>NZ_CP010075.1:0-3708888 GCF_000800825.1 Bacillus sp. WP8 | reverse complement strand
CAAGCTGTGGATAAATAATTCAACAGGCTGTGTAATAACTTTCCACAGGTTATCCACAAATTGTGGATAATATAAATGGGCCAGATAAGTAATTAAGAGTTAAAACACAAATATAATATCAAAATAAACAAGATGGTGCAATGGGTGTCACAAACTTATCCACACACTTTACATCCTGTTGAAAAATAATTATCCACATCGGTTATTTGTGTGAAAAAAATGTCGATAATGGGTGTGGATAGTCTAAATATGCCGGAAAAATATCCACATCCATGTTTTGAAGGTCTTTTAGGAGGAAAAAAAGAATAAAATGCTGGAAACTAAAAAAGAAGGTTTCTTCGTTTGATAACTTATGTTATGCTTATAAGGTTGATAATAAGAGTTTTATCATTGATATTGACAATCGATGGGTTACACAAATATAATGAGTTAGACTGTCTTAAACAGCTATTCCTCAGGGAGGTGTCATAAATGAAAAGAACGTTTCAACCAAATAACCGTAAGCGTAGTAAAGTTCATGGCTTCCGCAGCCGTATGAGTACTAAAAACGGACGTCTAGTTTTAAAGCGACGCCGCAGCAAAGGTAGAAAAAAATTATCAGCTTAGGCCACTGAATAATGTCAGTGGTCTTTTTTACATAAAATCGTAAATGAACTGTCAGTTTTTATCGGAGTGGAAGAAAACATGAAGAAGCGAAACAGGCTAAAAAAAAATGAAGAGTTTCAAAAGGTGTTCAAAAAAGGTCAATCAATGGCAAATCGCCAATTCGTTATTTACCAGCTGGATCAGCCAAATCAAGATGAACTGCGTTTAGGATTGTCTGTCAGTAAGAAGATTGGTAATGCAGTGATAAGAAACCGAATTAAACGACTGATCCGTCAGGTGTTTTTAGAGGAAGGTCATAAGTTAAAGCAAGAAAAAGACTACATAGTCATTGCACGAAAACCAGCGAGTGAATTGACCTTTGAAGAAACAAAGAAGTCTCTCCAACATTTATTTAGAAAATCCGCTGTTTATCAACAACAACCGAAAAAGTCTTCGTAATAGAAACTTTCGTTGAATCAATTTTTAAAAGCGCTTCCTTCATCTAGTGAATTAAAATGAAACCACCACTTTGCAAAGAAAAAATGTTACCATACTGATTAGGTGAGTCACTTTCTTAATCAATTCCAACTTAAATAAAGTTTGAAGTAATGGGAGGAATCTTGTTGAAAAGGCGATTATTACTAATATTTAGCTTGATTGGCGTATTGGTTTTATTGGCAGGGTGTACACAGATCAATGAACCAATTACATCAGATAGTAAGGGATTCTGGAATTCTTATATTGTTTACCCGCTATCTCAATTAATCACGTACATGGCAAACTTAACTGGTGAAAACTATGGTGTAGCGATTATTATTGTGACACTGCTAATTCGCTTGCTTATTTTACCATTAATGATTAAACAGTTAAGAAGTACAAAAGCGATGCAAGCATTGCAGCCTGAATTGAAAAAGCTTCGTGAAAAATATAGCTCTAAAGATCAAAAAACACAGCAGCAGCTTCAGCAGGAAACAATGGCCCTTTTTCAAAAAAATGGCGTCAATCCGTTAGCAGGCTGTTTCCCAATTTTAATTCAAATGCCAATCCTTATTGGTTTCTATCATGCAATTATGAGAACAGCAGAAATTAAAAAGCATACATTCTTATGGTTTGACTTAGGTAGCCCAGATCCATTGTTCCTATTACCAATTATTGCGGGTGTAGCTACTTTCATTCAGCAAAAGCTGATGATGGCTGGAAATCCTTCGGACAACCCTCAAATGGCTATCATGTTATGGGTGATGCCGATTATGATCGTTGTGTTTGCAATTAGTTTCCCAGCAGCACTTTCATTGTACTGGGTTGTAGGTAACATTTTCATGATCATTCAAACATTGGTGATTAAAACACCTCAAGTAAAAGTAGATACAAAAGAAAAAGCTGGCGGGAATAAAAAATGAAGGAAATAACTGCTGTCGGTCGCACAATCGAAGAAGCAGTAGATTCCGGACTTAAACAAATTCAGCTACTACAAGAAGAAGTAGAAATCACAATAGTAGATGAAGGAAATAAAGGGTTTTTAGGATTATTTGGTAAAAGACAAGCTGTGGTCAAGTTAGTAGAAAAGATAAATGCACTTAAATTAGCTACACAGTATTTAGATAAAATTGTTAAGTCTATTGATCCTAAAGCAAAGATTATTTCCAAACAGGAACCGAAAAAGATTTCTTTCCACATTGATGGAGATAAAACGTCATTAATGATTGGAAAAAGAGGCCAAACATTGTACTCTTTAGAAACGTTGGTACAGCTAGTGTTTAATCGTTATTCTGATCAGTATCATCATATAACAATTGATATTGGCGATTATAGGAAGAAACGACAAGAAGCACTTGAACAATATGCCGTCAAAACAGCAAATCGGGTTTTAAAAACGAAGAGAAAGGTTCATTTAGAACCAATGCCTTCGAATGAACGAAAAATTGTCCATGATGCGATTGCTGCATTCTCTAAAGAACTTGCAACGGCATCTGAAGATACAGGCAGCAAGCGTCATGTTGTGGTGTTGTATAAAAAATAGCAGAAAGGCTAAGATTCAGCAAAGCTGGATTTTAGTCTTTTTTTATTGAAAAATTGCTTTTTATAGATGATTCATCCTTTATTTCTAAAAATTAAGTGTGAGATATGAGTGTAAAACGCCATTTTAACAAGTAAGTAAAGGGGTCAGGGCGTTTAAATTTATTGGATTTAGGTGTAAGATGTGAAGACAAGTTTCAAACGTCGTTATTCACATGTGGATAAGTTAAGTGTTAAAATAGATAAGATGCAAAGCTGTGGATAATTAGATATGGGATACTTTCACTTCGCTTTCATTTATGGTATCTTTAAATTTTGGATTAAGCGTTTTTGATATAGAGATGGACATTGTCCATTTAATAGATAACAGACTGTTTATTCAGTAGAGAAAGAGGTGAATGAGTGATGGATACAATTGCAGCAATTTCTACGCCGATGGGTGAAGGAGCAATTGCGATTATTCGTTTAAGCGGGCCTGATGCGGTACAGATTGCTGATCGGATGTATAAAGGTCCTAAGGAGAAAAAACTTATATCGGTGGATTCTCATACGATTCATTATGGTCATATTGTGGATTCTAGCACTGAGCAAGTAATAGAAGAGGTCATGGTGTCAGTATTAAGAGCGCCAAAAACATTTACGAGAGAAGACGTTATTGAGATTAACTGCCATGGCGGAATTGTAACGGTCAATAAAGTATTGCAGCTTGCTTTAAGAGAAGGAGCAAGATTAGCGGAGCCAGGTGAGTTTACAAAACGAGCTTTCTTAAATGGAAGAATTGATCTTTCACAGGCTGAAGCGGTAATGGATTTGATTCGCGCAAAGACAGATCGTGCGATGAATGTAGCGATTACTCAAATGGAGGGACGCCTCTCCGGTTTGATTAAACGACTTCGCGGCGAGATATTGGAAACTTTGGCCCATGTTGAAGTCAATATTGACTATCCTGAGTATGACGATGTTGAAGAAATGACGCATCGGGTCTTAGTTGAAAAGGCAACATCAGTGAAAAAGGAAATTGAGTCACTGTTAACGACGTCTCAGCAGGGGAAAATACTTCGCGAGGGCTTATCCACTGTCATTATTGGAAGACCGAATGTTGGGAAGTCTTCCTTGTTGAATAGTCTTGTACAGGAAACAAAAGCGATTGTAACGGATATTCCTGGAACAACGAGAGATGTCATTGAGGAATATGTAAATGTTAGAGGTGTACCGCTTCGTTTAGTCGATACTGCGGGTATACGTGAGACGGAGGACATTGTTGAGCGTATAGGGGTTGAACGATCTAGACAGGTCTTAAAAGAAGCTGACCTGATTTTACTTGTGCTCAATTATAGCGAGGAATTGTCAGAAGAGGATATCAAACTATTTGAGGCCGTCTCAGGCATGGATATCATCGTGATCGTGAATAAGACAGATCTTGAGCCTAAGCTTGATATCGAAAAGGTCAAGCAGTTAGCGAAGGATCGTCCGGTGGTTACGACATCATTATTACAAGAAAAGGGGATTGATGAGCTTGAAATTGCGATTCAATCACTATTCTTCACGGGTTCAATTGAAAGTGGAGATTTAACGTATGTAAGTAACACAAGGCATATTGCGCTCCTTCAGGCAGCAAAACAATCAATTGAGGATGCTCTTGAAGGAATTGAAATGGACGTACCGATCGACATAGTTCAAATAGATTTAACACGCTGCTGGGAACAGTTGGGTGAAATTATTGGGGATGCTGTTCATGAAAGCTTGATTGATCAGTTATTCTCTCAATTCTGTTTAGGAAAGTAAAGGGAGGAACATAAGAAATGGGTTATGAAGCTGGCAATTATGACGTAATCGTCGTGGGTGCCGGTCATGCTGGAGTTGAGGCTGCTCTTGCATCTGCAAGACAGGGCGCCAAAACACTTGTATTGACTATCAACCTCGATATGGTTGCTTTTATGCCATGTAATCCGTCCGTAGGCGGCCCCGCAAAAGGGATTGTCGTCAGAGAAATTGATGCTCTAGGCGGAGAAATGGCACGAAATATAGATAAGACGCATATTCAAATGCGCATGCTGAATACGGGGAAAGGACCTGCTGTCCGTGCGTTAAGAGCGCAAGCAGATAAGTTCCAATATCAGCATGAAATGAAAAAAACAATGGAAAATGAACCAAACCTGACAATGCTGCAAGGTATGGTAGATCATTTAATTGTAGAAGATGATGAATGTAAAGGTGTTGTTACTCAAACAGGGGCGAACTATCGTGCGAAGTCTGTTGTATTAACAACAGGGACTTTCTTGAAAGGCCGCATTATTTTAGGAGACCTTTCGTATTCAAGCGGTCCAAATAACCAGCAGCCTTCTATTAAATTATCGGATCATTTAGCAGAACTAGGATTTGATTTGGTTCGTTTTAAAACAGGAACACCTCCTCGAGTGAATAGCCACTCGATTGACTATAGTAAAACAGAAATTCAACCAGGTGATGATGTCCCGCGGGCATTCTCCTATGAAACGGTTGAATATATTACTGACCAGCTGCCATGCTGGCTAACATACACGAGTTTAGAGACTCATCAAATAATTGATGAGAATCTACACCGTTCTCCAATGTATTCAGGTATGATTAAAGGAACTGGCCCTAGATACTGTCCGTCCATTGAAGATAAAGTGGTTCGTTTCAATGATAAACCGAGACATCAAATTTTCTTAGAGCCAGAAGGTCGTAATACACAGGAAGTTTATGTTCAAGGATTGTCTACAAGTCTTCCTGAGGATGTACAGCAGCGCATGCTTTCAACCATCCCAGGACTCGAGAATGTACAAATGATGAGAGCGGGTTATGCCATCGAGTATGATGCGATTGTACCTACTCAATTGTGGCCTACACTTGAGACGAAGAAAATTTCTGGATTATATACAGCTGGCCAAATTAATGGTACGTCTGGTTATGAGGAAGCAGCAGGTCAAGGGATTATGGCAGGTATTAATGCAGGAAGAAAAGCATTAGGTAAAGAAGAAGTCATTTTAAGCCGATCTGATGCATATATCGGTGTTCTCATCGATGACCTTGTCACAAAAGGAACAAATGAACCATACCGTCTCTTGACATCACGTGCTGAGTATCGTCTACTTCTACGTCATGACAATGCTGATTTAAGATTAACTGAACTTGGGTATCAAATTGGATTAATTTCTGAAGAAAGATTCCAGTCATTCCAGCAGAAAAAAGAAGCCATCGAAGCAGAGAAAAAACGTTTATATTCTGTCATCATTAAACCAACAGCGGAGACTCAAGAATTTATTCGTTCACTCGGTGGAAGTGAGCTGAAGGACGGTATTCGTGCAAGCGATTTGATGAAGCGTCCAGAAATGAACTATGAATCTGTTGTGAAATTAGCTCCTGCTGAAACACCGCTTCCTTCTGATGTGTGTGAGCAGGTAGAGATTCAAATTAAATACGAAGGTTATATTGAAAAGTCACTCCAGCAAGTTGAAAAACTGAAAAAGATGGAGAACAAAAAGATTCCTGACCGAATTGATTATGACGCCATCAAAGGAATTGCAACTGAAGCGAAACAAAAGCTGAAAGAAGTCCGACCGCTTTCTGTTGCACAGGCTTCTCGTATTTCAGGCGTTAACCCTGCTGATATTTCTATCCTTTTAGTATATTTAGAGCAGGGGCGTATTGCGAAGATAGCAGAATAGAAAGGATGTCGGCATGAACATTGAACAATTTACAGCAGCACTAGAGGAGAAAGGGATCACTCTTTCTCCTGTGCAGCTTGAACAATTTGAAACCTACTTCCGCATGCTTGTAGAATGGAACGAGAAAATGAATTTAACGTCCATTACTGAAAAGGAAGAAGTGTATTTAAAGCATTTTTATGATTCAATATCAGCAGCATTTTTTATTGATTTTCACAAAGTGACGACGATTTGTGATATTGGAGCTGGTGCTGGTTTTCCAAGCATTCCTCTTAAAATTTGTTTCCCTCATCTACATGTGACCATTGTTGATTCTCTTCAGAAACGAATTACGTTTCTCAATGAGTTAGCAAAAGGATTAAACTTACAAGATACTACTTTTTATCATGATCGTGCGGAAACGTTTGGACAACGTAAGGAAAAGCGTGAAAGCTATGATCTTGTCACTGCTAGAGCAGTTGCACGTTTATCTGTCTTGAGCGAACTTTGTCTGCCTCTAGTGAAAAAGGAAGGATTGTTTGTTGCCTTAAAAGCATCTGCCGCTGACGAAGAAATGCAAGCAGGGAAAAAAGCCGTCACAATCCTCGGAGGAGAGGTTGTTGAGAAGCATTCCTTTGTTCTGCCTTTAGAAGAAAGCGAACGGAACATCATTGTCATTGAAAAGAAAAAGCAAACACCAAAAAAATATCCTAGAAAACCAGGAACACCTAATAAATCACCAATAGAAGGTTGATCATGTAAAAGGTCGGTTTTTCTTCAATATTTATGATTTTACAGAAGGAAAAAACATGAGAAAATAGAATTATAAAAAGGTAGTTTTTAAAGGTGGTGTAGGTTCATGAAGCATTCACTCTCACGCTTCTTCGGGCTTGGTGACAAAGAACATCCTGAGCGTGAAACCGAAATAGAGGCAGAGATTGCTGAGCATGATACATTAAAGGAAGAGATACAGGAGCTCCCGGTCGACACAATTATGCCAAACCGTTTTCAGCCACGCACCATTTTTTCAGAAGAAAAGATACAAGAGCTGGCCACGACGATTCATACCCATGGCATTATCCAACCGATTGTTGTTAGACCAACAGAAGAAGAAGGAAAATATGAACTGATCGCCGGCGAAAGACGTTGGAGAGCGGTACAGACTCTTCAATGGGAGAAAATCCCCGCTATTATAAAAGATTTTACTGATACGGAAACGGCATCTGTGGCATTGATTGAAAATTTGCAAAGAGAAGAGCTGTCTGCTATTGAGGAGGCTCATGCTTATGCACGTCTTTTAGAGCTCCATGATTTAACACAAGAGGCGCTTGCTCAGCGTTTAGGCAAGGGACAATCAACTGTTGCAAACAAATTAAGACTTTTAAAGTTGCCTGAAGAGGTACAACAAGCCATTTTAGAGAAAAAAATCTCTGAAAGACATGCACGTTCACTTGTGCCCCTAAAGCTTCCAGAATTACAAATCGCGCTATTGCAGGAAATCATCGAAAAGCAGTTGAATGTGAAACAGACTGAAGAGCGTGTAGTGAAGATGCTTGAACAAAAAACAGATCGCAAACCGAAGCCAAAACGTAAGGCGTTTAGTCGTGATACACGAATTGCGATGAATACCATTCGTCAGTCTCTCCACATGGTGGAAGACAGCGGACTTAAGATAAATACCGAGGAAGAAGAGTTTGAGGAATATATCCAATTAACAATTCGAATCCCTAAATAGAAAAAAGCTGATGAGCGCCACTCGTCAGCTTTTTTTTGTCTTATTTCTAGCACACATTCAATATACATTATATTTATAAATTGGTAAAATATGATTTTAGAAGTGTAAAGGAGGTGACAACTACTTGATGAAGATGAAGAAGACTACTTTCGCCATTATTTGTTATTTACTATTTTCTTTTTCTCTTTTTTCAAATGAAGCGACAATATACGCTGTGAAATCGTCAACGGCTCATCATGCGGATGAAAGTTTGATGACCAACGAAGAATTGAACGTTCTGAAGGAGCAAGGTGCTGTTTCTCAAGATGTGACTGTACAGCAATTCAATCAAGAGTATGCGTCTTCCGACGATTCGATCGACTTGATTACAGCTGACGATGATTTGAAGAACTATGGATTACGACAAAATAAGCAGGATGAGCTGGTGACGGATGAGAAGCCGCACACCCTCAAGCTCCTTTTAGGAAAGCCGTATCCTGGTACCGATATTATCCCTAAAAAAGGAGATATTTTGGTGACAACCACTGATGCTGTGAAGGGGTTGGTTGGACATGCAGGTATCGTCATTAATGAGAAAAGCTATGCTTCTATTCCAGGGTTACGGCAGCATCCGCAACTAGATTCCATTCATAACTGGTTTCGCTATAGTGCCAATACAAAGGTAATTCGAATTAATCAAGAGGAAAAGGCAGATTTAGCAGGAGAATGGGCACACGATTATGTGAAAGGTCATCCGAAGGCTCGCTACTCCATTACCATGTCCATTCAATCACTGGATCCGACTTATTGTTCAAAGATTGTGTGGCAGGCCTATGGCAAAACAGGGGACGCATTGGGACATGCGAACTTTACCATTAAGACACCCTATGGATTTTTAAAAAAGAAAAGCTATAAAACAGTAACTCCTAAGGTCATTGTGAGTGAAGGCCGTAAAATAGGTGAATTAAACTTTTGACACGTGACCCTCACTTTTGATGAAAGTGAGGGTTTTGAGCATGTCTATTTCTTGAAAAAGATATATCAATATACTTTTCGGGTGTGTTTTCATTCATCCTTTTATGTACGAAAAGGCACATTCACCGACGAATTTATAATAGGGAAACAAAAAAAGCAAACGTTTCATACTTTTTTTGATAGAATAGGAAGTATGAATGAATGAGAAACTTGTTAAGTTGAAAGTGGGTGACATCGTGGGAAAAATCATAGCGATTACCAACCAGAAGGGCGGCGTCGGGAAGACGACAACTTCTGTTAATTTGGGTGCGTGTTTAGCATACATAGGCAAACGAGTGTTGTTAGTTGATATTGATCCGCAGGGCAATGCCACGAGTGGTATTGGGATTGAGAAGGCCGACGTAGAGAAGTGTGTGTACGATATTTTAGTTGATGATGCAGATGTTCTTGATGTGATTAAGACGACAGAGGTCGAGAATCTTGATGTCATTCCTGCGACGATACAGCTTGCAGGGGCTGAAATAGAGCTTGTGCCTACAATCTCACGTGAAGTGAGGCTGAAGAGAGCACTTGAATCTGTTAAGCAGAATTATGATTATATGATTATTGACTGCCCGCCATCACTTGGACTACTGACGATTAATGCGTTAACTGCCTCTGATTCCGTTTTAATACCAGTTCAGTGCGAATATTATGCGCTTGAAGGATTGAGCCAATTGTTAAACACAGTTCGTCTCGTGCAGAAACATTTAAATACCGATCTAGCCATTGAAGGTGTCTTACTGACAATGCTTGATGCCAGAACAAATCTTGGGATTCAGGTTATCGAAGAAGTGAAGAAGTACTTTAGAGATAAAGTCTATCAAACCGTGATTCCTAGAAATGTGAGGCTGAGTGAAGCGCCAAGTCATGGAAAGCCGATTATCTTGTATGATCCACGTTCAAGAGGTGCAGATGTCTATTTAGACTTAGCAAAGGAAGTGGATGCGAATGGCTAAAGGTCTTGGAAAGGGTATTAATGCACTATTTAACAACGTAGACTCAAATGAAGAAACGGTTGAAGAAATCAAACTAAAGGATTTGCGCCCGAATCCGTATCAGCCAAGGAAAACGTTTGATGATGATGCGTTGTCTGATCTGAAAGAATCGATTCAGCAGCACGGTGTTTTACAGCCAATCATTGTTCGTAAATCGATTAAAGGATATGACATTGTAGCAGGGGAGCGCCGTTTTCGAGCGGCACAACAAGCTGGTCTGACAACAATTCCTGCGATCGTTCGAGAGTTTTCAGAAACTCTGATGAGAGAAATTGCCCTTTTAGAAAACCTGCAGCGCGAGGATCTATCTCCACTAGAGGAAGCCGAAGCGTATGCTTCCTTGCTGGATCATCTAAGTGTGACGCAAGAGGAATTAGCGAAGCGATTAGGGAAAAGCAGACCGCATATTGCGAACCATCTCCGTCTGTTGACTTTACCGGATGACATACAAAAGCTGATTGCAAATGGAACGTTATCAATGGGACATGGCCGGACATTGCTTAGCTTAAAAAACAAAAAGAAGCTGGCGCCTTTAGTAAAGAAAATCGTGGATGAGGGATTAAACGTACGCCAGGTTGAGAAACTTGTGCAGCAGTTAAACGAAAATGTTCCACGTGAAACAAAGAAAAAAGAAGCACCAAAGGATCGAGTTTTGAAAGAAAGAGAGTCTTTCTTACAAAACTACTTTGGTACTTCCGTGACGATCAAGAAACAAAAGAAAAAAGGGAAAATTGAAATTGAATTTCTCTCCAATGAAGATTTAGAAAGAATCCTTGAATTGCTTTCTACGAGGGAATCATCAGAGTGACCAT
The DNA here is from genome assembly GCF_000800825.1 of Bacillus sp. WP8. Taxonomy (NCBI): domain Bacteria; kingdom Bacillati; phylum Bacillota; class Bacilli; order Caryophanales; family Bacillaceae; genus Bacillus; species Bacillus sp. WP8. The sequence continues at coordinate 3,698,081 of NZ_CP010075.1, read as the reverse complement.
CTTGATACAGGATGGTCTTTTTTATATTCTCCCAGTGATATTTTGAATAGGTGTAAAAAGAGACCGGCTTTTTTCTCTCGTCCAATCCATTTGGTCAATGTGAGATAGACTTTCAGAAAGTGTATTGGCCATAGACATGACAAGATGAAGACGTGTGTTTTGGAGAACGAAGTATTCCATGAAACCACTCACATTGACGATTCCATTAATATGAATATCTCCTACCTCTGGCAGTTCTTTTTGCACACCAGCTCCAGGCTTTAACGGGCCATCTCCAATTTGGAAGGAACCGACACTTTTCACTCTTCCTAAACAGGCATCAACCGCTACAATAAACGGGTGTTTATGAGCTTGTTCAATTTCAGCGAGTTTTTCTTTTAAATTGACTGCATGCACTGGATCAGAGAGTGTTCCATATACATGAAGCTTTTTCAAATCTAGACCTGAAAGCTTTGTACCAACAAGTGGACCTAGAGAGTCGCCAGTTGAGCGGTCTGTTCCAATACAAACGATGGCAACGGGTCTTTTTCCTGCTTTCTGAAGATGCGAGAATAAAATACTTTTAAGCTGTTGAATGGCATTTGTATCCGTATGGGACACGTATTCTTTCACCCTATTTCTAAAAAAAAGACCGTTCTTGCTATTCATAGGTCTCACTTCCTTGTCATAGTAGTTAGTAACAGTATACGGAAACAAGCTTAATTCTATACCTATGAGGTGATGATTGTGTGGAAGGCTGGTTCAAGGTGGACGCTTTTAATTTTAGGAAGCTTAATAGGAGCGGGATATGCTTCCGGCCAGGAAATTTGGCAGTTTTTTGGCATTGATAGCGGACTAGCCATTCTACTGTTTACATTGATGTTTATGCTGTCTACCTATGTGGTGTTAAAAATCAGTTATGAGGTGCGTGCCGATCACTTTGTGCCAGTGCTGGAGCGGCTTGTCGGTCCATGGCTGGCTAAGGTGTATGACGTGTTAATTGTCCTTTATTTATTCACGACAACGACGGTCATGATTGCCGGCGGCGGGGTGACTCTTGAGATGTATCATGTGCCTTTTTGGATTGGCATCGGCGCGTTCTGTTTGTTTTCGTTTATGATTTTTTTCTGGGATGTGAAAGGGCTTTTATCTGTGAATGCTTTCATTATACCAATTTTGGTGGCAGGGCTCATCTATGCGTTTGTTTTTTATTATATGAACCATGATCATATGTGGCGGATTGATTTTGGACAGCAGTACAATTGGCCTGCCAGCATTGTCTTTGCTTCTTTGAATATATTATCCGTTGTGGCAGTGCTGTCTTCGGTTGGGAAAGAAATGAAGGGGCTTGGGGAAGCCAAAGTGGCGAGTATATTAAGCGGTCTCATTTTTGGTGTCATCTCGTATGTGTATAACGAAATACTGGTTGATATTTCTGGAAGCCTTTCAGCAGAGGGAATTCCTTTGTTTACAGTATTAGAAGGGGCGCCGGCGTCTTTGTTTGTGTTTATGACGGTTGTCCTTTGTCTAGCCATTTATACGACGACGGCAGCAGGTTTATTTGGATTATCCAGCCGGATGCTTTCTTTTGTACGAATGCCCCGCTGGCTGGTTGTATTGGTAATGCTTCTTTTGATGGCACCTTTAACATCTCTTGGATTTGCTGATTTGATTGCTTTCTTGTATCCAATTTATAGTTTGTTGAATCTTTATTTGCTCGTCTGTTTAATGCTGTATCCGATTTTAAGTAAAAAGATATTTTCTCGCCCTAAAAATTATATTGATAAAATAAAATAAGCACCTCTCTTTTTAAGAGCTGTGCTTATTTGATCTGAATTGAATCAATAGCTTCTTTGATGTCATCGTAGACAGGCATTTGTTTAAGACGCTGGAGGCGATCCTCTAATTCAGAAATGGCCTGTCCCTTTAAATGCTGGGAAATGTGTTGTTTGACAATGGTCGTCTGGTTTATCATGTCTTCTGTTTTAGCCAACTGATACTCCAAGTGCACGCGTGTATTTGCTAATTCGTCGTGCAGCCGCATTTTGAGCAGCCGTTTTAAATCCTTACGCTGTCCTTCTCTGCGCATGGCCTGAATGGCGGCAATTTCTTCAGGAGACTGTGTTTGTGTGTGTGGTGCCGATTGATTTTCAAATACAGACATGGAGCGGCGGGCACTCACATTTTGCAAGAAACGCTGGGCGTCACTAGGAGGTTTATTTTGATTGATCATGCGATGACTCCTTTCTTAATGAATACCCATTTGCACCGCAAGGCGTCTATCTGCCTTGCCGTAGTCATCACCCATTGTGTACATATGTCTTGAAAGGGTAGAAAGCTCTTGTTCGTAATCTCTCAGGGTGTACAAGGCATTCAGTTGTTTTTCGTGTGAATAAAAGGAGGAATGGGTCTGTTCCATTCTCACTTCCTCTACGAGTGCTTCCACATCACTATGACTTAATAAATCATAGTGGCCAAAGCCGACGAGTCCTTTGAGCTCTTGTTTTACATGATGAACGGCGTCTTTTACGCTTTCATCAATTCCATCGATTTTTTCAAATACAGTGTGTACTTCATGTTCAATAATACTTTGCAGATCATAGGATGAATTTTTCAGTAAATGGGATTTTATGATAATTTCAAGCCCGCTTTGTGCATATGCACGTCCAGAATGAATTTCTTGCAGCAGCATGGCTGTAAAACTTGTATTATGATCAAGCTGTTCATCTAAAATACGGGCAGATCCATTCGGATGGAATGAATATCCATTTGCTTTAAATTCTCCTGAAACGAGAGCTAAAAAAGCATTTGTATCAAAGGATTCGTTCCATTCTATATTCATAGATGCAAAGGCTGATTTTAAAAAGGTGTCTATTTCTCTTTTTTTGTATTTAACGGATTCTTGGACTGAGCCTTGCTGCTTTGGCGGTACGGTGTACTTGACTTGTCCAACCCCTTGATCATGACGATTGAGTAAACCGACGTAATGACTAGGCTGAATATATTCAGTCAACATGTGTGTATATTGACCTTGCTGCGCCTTTTGCTGAATCGAAGGCGATAGACTGCTCCATATATTTGGGCTGTCAAAAGTGACGGCTTTTTTGACAGCTGGCTGTTCTGTTGCAACATAAGCACAAACAGCACCGGCAAGTGCTTGTCCAGTGAGATGGATACCTGCATTCGGATGCGTCTGACAGACTTTCTCTATGTATTCCTTCCCTTTAAAAAAGACATGTTCTTGATTACTGTCAAGGGACTTTCTTTCAATTGGATAGGCATAATCTGTTTTGAGCAATGACTGTGCAGCGTTGTGTACATCTTGCTTAGATGTCACCGTCATTTGATGTGGCAGCGGACAGTGAAAAGCGACGATGAATTCGTCTGATTGTTCCGGCTGCATCGTTAAACCATATAATTTTTGATCGATTTTTAGAAAATCGTGGACAGTGAGTGTTTGCTGACCTATTTCTATCGTATGGTGCTGCTGGTAATTGTCGATATTTCCAGCATGATCGGATATGATTTTATATTCTTTATCAGTTAATCTATCCTTTCGATTGACCATCGTACCTGCTCCCTCACATAACATTTATGCAGATATCATAAATCAAAAAATATGGAAAAACCACTGCGTTCTACCAATAAAAACCTTTTGACCTACAGTGTTTGTGACAATATTGAAAAAAAGCGGAGTTTAAGTAACTATTGGTCACAAATAAAATGATCTAAAAGAAGGGTTTTTTCTTTAAAAAAGAATAGGATGAACGATTGAAAGAGACTCTTTGTTTTGTGCATTGCCCTCCATCGCCGTTTTTTTGTACAATAGATGCAATGAAGTGAGCAAGAGAGGTGAAGGCTGATGGCAGACAAAGCATTTGGGTTACATGATGTTGTTGAAATGAAAAAGCCCCATCCATGTGGTGCCAATCGGTGGAAGGTCATTCGTTTGGGCATGGATATCCGTATTAAATGTGAAGGCTGCGGACACAGCGTGATGATCCCAAGAAGAGATTTTGAACGAAAAATGAAGAAAATTCTCGTCAAGCATGAGGAGCCAACTGCTTAAGTAGGCCTCATGCTTTTTTTATTAAATTTGTCTTTTCTACAGCAAAGCCAGGTGCAATTTCCCGTTTTGAAGCATTGATTTATTCTTTTTGACGATGTTTCTTCTATTGAAAATGCATGATGGTTAGCTTGTCTTTTCATGTAAACCTACTTATAATTGCTCTAGGTTCATATTACGCAGTATAACGAGCACGTTTGATATAGAGGAGATGAAAGAATGGCTTTAACAGCTGGTATTGTTGGCTTACCTAACGTCGGGAAGTCAACGCTATTTAATGCAATTACACAGGCTGGAGCGGAGTCTGCTAACTATCCGTTTTGTACCATTGATCCAAACGTCGGAATTGTAGAAGTTCCAGACGAGCGTTTACAAAAGCTAACAGAATTGGTGCAGCCGAAAAAGACAGTACCCACTGCTTTCGAATTCACTGATATTGCGGGTATTGTCAAAGGTGCATCTAAAGGTGAAGGTTTAGGGAATAAATTCCTTTCTCATATTCGTCAAGTAGATGCGATTTGTCACGTGGTCAGAGCTTTTGCAGACGATAACATTACACACGTAGCTGGTAAGGTTGATCCTGTTGCAGATATTGAAACAATTAATCTCGAATTGATTTTGGCTGATTTAGAAACAGTTGAAAAGCGTTTAGCTCGTGTGAGCAAGCTTGCAAAACAAAAGGACAAGGAAGCAGTAGCTGAATTTGAGATTTTGTCGAAGCTAATGACCGCGTTTGAAGCTGGGAAATCGGCAAGATCTGTAGAATTTACAGATGAGCAGCAAAAGCTTGTGAAACAGCTTCATTTACTCACATCTAAACCAGTTCTTTATGTAGCAAACGTGAGTGAGGATGAAGTAGCAGATCATGACGGCAACGAATATGTGCAGCAAATCCGTGAGTTTGCTGCTGGTGAAAACGCTGAAGTCATCGTCGTTTGTGCGAAGATCGAGTCTGAAATTGCAGAGCTTGAAGGAGAAGAGAAGCAAATGTTCCTTGAAGAGCTTGGTATTAATGAGTCAGGGCTTGATCAGCTAATTAGAGCATCTTATTCTCTTCTAGGATTAGCTACGTATTTTACAGCAGGTGAGCAAGAGGTACGTGCTTGGACATTTAAAAAAGGAATGAAAGCGCCAGAATGTGCTGGAATCATCCACACAGACTTCGAGCGTGGATTTATTCGTGCTGAAACGGTTGCGTATGAGGATTTACTAGCTGGCGGAAGCATGTCTGCTGCTAAAGAAGCAGGAAAAGTTCGTCTAGAAGGTAAAGAATATGTAGTGAAAGATGGAGACGTCATTCATTTCCGTTTTAACGTATAGGTTCTTGTCATAGGCCAAGTGATTTGTTATAATATACAATTGTGAGTAATATAATTTATTGCTCCTTGCCCGTTTAGGGCCGCTTAGACCAAAAGGAGGTGCAATCAGATGAGAAAGTACGAAGTTATGTACATCATCCGCCCAACAGTTGACGATGAGGCTAAAAAAGCAGTTATCGAGCGTTTCAATAACGTGTTAACTTCTAACGGTGCGGAGATCACTGGAACAAAGGATTGGGGTAAACGTCGTCTTGCATACGAAATCAACGATTTCCGTGACGGTTTCTACCAAATCGTAAACGTTCAATCTGACGCTGCAGCAGTTCAAGAATTTGACCGCTTAGCTAAGATCAGTGACGATATCATTCGCCACATTGTTGTTAAAGAAGAAGTATAAATCATTGAAATATATATTTAAAGGTGGTCTTTCAATATGCTAAACCGTGTTGTATTGGTCGGAAGACTAACAAAAGACCCTGAGCTTCGCTACACGCCTAATGGTGCGGCTGTAGCCACGTTTACTCTAGCTGTGAATCGTACGTTTACGAATCAATCTGGAGAGCGTGAAGCCGATTTCATTAACTGTGTTACTTGGAGAAGACAAGCCGAGAACGTGGCTAATTTCTTGAAAAAAGGAAGTCTTGCCGGTGTAGACGGTCGTTTGCAGACAAGAAACTATGAAAATCAGCAAGGACAGCGTGTCTTCGTGACAGAAGTTCAAGCTGAAAGTGTTCAATTTCTTGAGCCTAAGAGCGGCGGTGCTGGTTCAGGTGGATACAGCGGCGGTGGCAATAGCGGAGGCCAGTATTATGGCGGCAGCCAAAACGATCAGAATCCATTTGGAAATGAACCAAGTCAAAATCCATATGGCAATCAAAACAACCAAAATCGTAATCAGGGAAATAGCTTCAATGATGACCCATTTGCGAACGATGGTAAACCGATTGACATCTCCGATGATGATTTGCCATTCTAATTGATCTGAAAAAATGACTAAAGGAAAGGTGTGAAAACAAATGGCAGGTGGACGCAGAGGCGGTCGTGCGAAACGTCGTAAAGTATGTTTCTTTACTTCTAACGGTATCACGCACATCGATTACAAAGATGTTGATCTTCTTAGAAAGTTTGTTTCTGAGCGTGGTAAAATTTTACCTCGTCGTGTAACAGGAACTAGCGCTAAGTATCAACGTAAATTGACATTAGCGATCAAAAGATCACGTCAAATGGCATTACTTCCATACGTTACTGGTGAGTAAGTCGTTGACTTAAAAAGCGGAGAGCCCCGAGCTCTTCGCTTTTTTTTATTTGTCTCACTAAGAACCTCATCTATTTTTGCTAGAACTGTTTTTGGCAGTCAACCGAGGGGAAGTATGTAAAAGTGACAGTTTATTCTATACAAATATGAGGTTGATCTGTCATATTGGTAGTCTAGAAAATAATTGCAGTCAGGGCGTGGGAAGATGATTGAATTTAAAAAGGTATCGATGCAATTTTCTGATGAGCGCTATGCCGTTCAATCTGTTGATTTGGAGATTCAGCAAGGTGAGTTTTTTGTATTGATTGGACCTAGTGGCAGCGGGAAAACGACGACATTGAAAATGATCAATCGTCTCATTTCTTCAACAGAAGGTGAGATTTACATAAAAGGTCAAAAAATAAGTGATTATGATATGTATGAGCTGCGCTGGGATATCGGTTATGTTTTGCAGCAAATTGCGCTTTTTCCTCATATGACCATAGAAGAAAATATTGCTGTGGTGCCAGAGCTTAAACAATGGAGCCGGAATGAGACCAATCAGCGTGTCGATGAACTCATGTTGATGGTCGGGCTTGATCCTGCTATGTATCGTCATCGAAAGCCAGCAGAGCTTTCTGGTGGCCAGCAGCAGCGTGTCGGTGTGGCACGGGCACTTGCAGCTGATCCTGAGATTGTCCTGATGGATGAGCCTTTTAGTGCGTTAGATCCACTAACGAGGGAGAAATTGCAGGATGATCTGCTCGATTTGCAGCGTCGTATTCAAAAAACCATTGTTTTTGTGACGCATGATATGCAGGAAGCTATGAAGCTGGGTGATCGAATTTGTGTGATGAATGAAGGAAAAGTAGTGCAGATCGGACGTCCTGAGGAATTGGTTCAGCAACCAGCCAATGCCTTTGTACAGGAGTTTGTCTCAGGTGCTGCCCATCATGTAGGACATCAAGCATTTGAGCTGGAAACCTTGGCGCAACCGATGGCTCACGAAGCTCTTTTATCCTATGAGGCGGTCTCAGCACATGCCACACTGGATGAAGTCTTATCTCAATTGGCAAGGCACGAGGAATTGGCTGTAGAAAAGAATGGAGATCGGATAGGTCTAGTGAACCGTCAAGCAGTGATTCAGTTTTTAGCTGATTCTCCTAGAGAGAGGGGCGATTCACATGAATGATTGGACCCATGTGTTATGGGAACGAAAAGAACAATTGGGACACGCCTTACTTGAGCATATTCAAATTTCTTTTATTGCTTTATTTTTAGCGATTTTGATTGCCATTCCATTAGGTATCTATTTAACAAGGGTTCCAAAGCTAGCGGAGTGGGTCATCGGGGTGACGGCTGTCTTGCAAACAATTCCGTCGCTCGCACTGCTTGGCTTGCTGATTCCTCTCGTGGGGATTGGGCAAGTGCCTGCCATTATTGCGCTTGTGGTCTATGCCTTACTCCCTATTTTAAGAAATACATATACAGGCATTCAGGAGGTTGATCCTTCCCTGAGAGAAGCGGCGCTTGCTATGGGGATGAATCATCGCAAACGGTTATTAAAGGTGGAGCTCCCTCTTGCGATGCCAGTGATCATGGCGGGTATCCGAACCGGGATGGTTCTCATTGTGGGAACCGCCACTCTGGCAGCACTGATCGGTGCTGGGGGATTAGGAAGCTTAATCCTGCTGGGAATTGATCGAAATGATATGTCGCTCATTGTCATTGGCGCGATACCAGCTGCCTTACTCGCACTCTTATTTGATATGGTGCTGCGAACCTTTGAGAAAATTTCCTTTAAAAAGACGGTGATCTCTGTGACTGTTTTTGCTCTGATTGCAGGAGCAGTTGTCGCTTCCCCCGTGCTGTTTCAGCAAGAAAAGAAAGAAATCACCATTGGCGGAAAGTTAGGTTCAGAGCCTGAGATTTTGATCTCGATGTATAAGCTTTTAATTGAACAGGATACAGATATTCAAGTGAACCTGAAGCCCGGTCTTGGTAAGACGTCCTTTGTTTTCCAGGCTTTACGCTCTGGTGATATTGACATTTATCCTGAGTTTACGGGTACAGCGATTTCTGAATTCCTCAAGGAAACAGCAAAAAGCACAGATAAAGTAAAAGTGTATGAGCAAGCTCGGCGCGGATTGGAATCATCCTTTCAGCTCCGCCTTCTTGAGCCCATGGCATACAACAATACGTATGCTTTAGCCGTGCCGCAGTCACTGGCTGATCAATATAAGGTGTCCAACATTTCAGATCTAGGTAAGATCAAAAACCGTATAAAAGCTGGATTCACCTTAGAGTTTTCTGATCGTCAGGATGGGTATCGAGGCATTCAAAAAGCCTATCAATTTTCTTTTGATGATGTCGTGACGATGGAGCCAAAGCTTCGTTATCGAGCAATTCGGAAAGGAGATATCAATTTGGTCGATGCGTATTCGACAGATAGTGAATTGAGACAATACAAATTAAAGGTGCTTGATGATGATCAGCATGTTTTCCCGCCATATCAAGGAGCACCGCTGCTCAGGCAGGAGACATTAACTGAATTCCCTGAGATTGAGACCTCCCTCAATAAGCTTGCGGGTCAAATCACAGACGATGAGATGAGAGAAATGAATTATGAAGTCAATGTGAAGGGGAAGGATGCATTTCAGGTAGCGAAAGTTTATTTAAAAAAGAAAAAATTGCTGCAATAATCAAGGAAAAGCAGGGCTGTTTATGGCAAAGCAGCTCTGCTTTTTTAAAAGAAAAAACAAAAATCATTGACATTTACTTAAAAACATCATATCCTTAATTCGAGATAAATATATTTTTTTGATTTAATATCTCGAATTCGAGATAATATAAAGACGTCAGTAAAGACATAATGAATAGAGGTTTATTACTTCATGATTAGGAGGTCATTAGAAGTGAAAAAAACAGAAGGAATTCACCATATTACAGCTATTGTGGGTCATCCTCAGGAGAACGTTGATTTTTATGCAGGTGTTTTAGGGCTTCGTCTCGTGAAGAAGACCGTGAATTTTGATGATCCGGGCACATATCATTTATATTTTGGAAATGAAGGCGGCTCTCCAGGGACCATTATTACATTTTTCCCTTGGCCGGGAGCACAAAAAGGTCAAATTGGTGCAGGTCAAGTGGGCGTGACGACATATGTCGTACCGACAGGCGCTTTCTCTTTCTGGAAGGATCGTCTTGAGCAGTTTAATGTTTCTTATGAAATGGTTGAACGTTTTGGTGAAGCTTTTCTCTCATTTGAAGATCCACACGGCTTATTGATTGAGCTAGTAGAGCGTGCGGAAGGAAAGCAAAACGAGTGGACATTTAACGGTGTCACACCAGATGTAGCGATTAAAGGTTTTGGCGGAGCTGTTTTATTAACTTCGCAGCCGGAACAAACGATGCAGCTGCTAGAGCAAACGATGGGACTTGAAAGAGTCGGAGCAGAAGGAGACTATGTGAGATTCCGTTCGTTTGGCGAAATAGGCAATGTCATTGATGTGAACATCACACCTGTTCCACGAGGACGTATGGGTGTTGGAGTTGTGCACCATATTGCATGGAGAGCAACAGATGATCAAGACCAATTAGATTGGCAAAGGCATATTGCACAAAGTGGGTATCAAGTGACACCTGTGCAAGACCGAAATTACTTCAATGCCATTTATTTTAGAGAACTTGGGGGCATATTATTTGAGATTGCCACTGATCCTCCAGGGTTTGCACATGACGAATCAGTGGAAACAATGGGTGAAGCATTGAAACTGCCACCGCAATATGAGGCGCAGCGCAGTCAGATTGAACAAATTGTACTGCCAATTGAAGTGAGAGAAGTTAAAGGGAAAGGAGATTCATGATGAAGCATCTTTTTCGAAAAGGAAAGAATGAACAAAGACCTGTTCTGCTATTACTGCATGGAACTGGCGGGACGGAAGAAGATTTATTGCCGCTTGCACAGATAGTAGATCCTGACGCATCTGTTCTTAGTGTGAGAGGGAATGTATTAGAAAACGGCATGCCGCGGTTTTTCAGACGTTTGGCAGAGGGCGTATTTGATGAGCAGGATTTGATTGCTCGTACAGAGGAGCTGTATACATTTATCGGAGAAGCAGCCGATGAATATGGGTTTGATCGTCACAATGTGGTGGCTATCGGATATTCCAATGGGGCAAACATTGCTGGAAGCTTGTTATTCCATTATGGGGATGCTTTAAAAGGAGCCATCCTGCATCACCCAATGGTTCCAAGACGCGGGGTTTCATTGCCTTCATTAGCGGGGAAACAAGTCTTTATAGCAGCTGGTGAAAATGACCCAATGTGCCGTCCAGAGGAATCGCAGGAGCTGGAGCAATTGCTGCAGGGTGCAGGCGCATCGGTTACACTTCATTGGGAAAATCGCGGACATCAGTTAACGAGAGAAGAAGTCGATGCTGCGGCTTTATGGTATCGTCGTCAATTTTAAATAAGGTGGGGAATACAGGTGGGATTTTTACAGAAGCTTTTTGGGCAAAACAAACAAAAGGAGATGGATCAAATGGAAAACGTAAAATTAGCGATTATTTATTATAGTTCAACAGGTACAAACTATCAGATGGCGAAATGGGCTGAAGCTGGAGCAAAAGAAGCTGGCGCAGAAGTTAAAGTATTAAAGGTTGCTGAATTGGCACCAGAAGCAGTTGTAGCTTCAAATCCAGCATGGAAAGCACATTTAGACGAAACAAAGGATGTGCCAGAGGTTCAATTAAGTGATTTAGAGTGGGCAGATGCCATCATCTTTAGCATGCCGACACGTTTCGGTAACCTGCCAGCTCAAATGAAGCAGTTCTTAGATACGACAGGCGGCTTGTGGTTCCAAGGTAAATTGGCAAACAAAGCAGTCAGTGCGATGACTTCAGCTCAAAATGCAAATGGCGGACAGGAGCAGACGGTTCTCAGCCTTTATACGACAATGTTCCACTGGGGAGCAATTATTGCCGCTCCTGGATACACAGATGATTCCTTATACGGTGCAGGGGGCAACCCTTACGGTGTGAGTGTGACCGTTGACCAAAATGGAAAAATCCAAGAGGATGCAGAAGCAGCTGTGAAACATCAGGCAAAACGTACAGTGAATGTGGCAGAATGGATCAAAAAAGGTCAAAACGCTTAATAGATGTATACAAAAAGAATGCAGCCTCGCCGCTGCATTCTTTTTTTCATTAATAAGGATCTGATGGTGTGCTGTTGTTGATGGCTTCGTCCACGGCTTGAGCAGCGCCTGTAGAGCCGATAGGTCCGCTTGGCTGCTCTTGTTTAAAGGCTTTTAAACCGTCAGCGACACGCTTTCCGTAATCAGGGTCTGCTTTTGTAAAGTTTTCGATCATTTGGTCTTGAATGTCCTTTTGACATGTCGCAAGGGTGTTGACTAAGTTCTTAATCAGTTCCTCTCGCTCCCAATCATTAAAACGGCGATACGTTTCTCCCGCTTGTCCGAAGTTGTTTGGGCGGTCAATGGCTTCTCGTTTGACTTCACCCTCTACAAAAGGCGTATGATCCTTTCCATCCTGTTTGGCTTCTTTTAATCCCCCGAGGATCGATGGTTCATAATTCACATGGGGATTTTGCCCTTTGCCTTGATCGACATGGTATTCCATTTGGCCGTCTCTCTGATTGGTGGCGACTTGCTTTTTCGGTGCATTGATCGGCAGCTGTAAATAGTTTGGTCCTACACGATATCGCTGCGTGTCAGAGTAGGAGAAGGTACGGCCTTGAAGCAATTTATCATCTGAGAAATCCAAACCATCTACGAGTACACCAGTCCCAAAGGCAACCTGCTCGACTTCTGCGAAATAGTTTTCTGGATTTTTGTTTAATACCATCCGTCCGATTGGTTTCCATGGATAGTCATCCTTGTACCAAAGCTTTGTCGGATCAAGCGGGTCAAAGTCGAGGTGAGGGTGGGCATCATCTTCCATGATCTGTGCATATACCTCCCATTCAGGATAATCTCCTTGCTCAATGGCTTCATATAAATCCTGTGTGGCATGGTTAAAATTTTCTCCCTGAATCGCTTGCGCCTGTTCTTGGGTCAGATTGCGAATGCCTTGTTTCGGTTCAAAATGATATTTAACCAGCACCGCTTTTCCTTCATGATTCACCCATTTGTACGCATGGACACCTGAGCCTTGCATATGCCGGTATGTTGCTGGGATGCCCCACGGTGAAAAGAGAAATGTCACCATATGCGTCGCTTCAGGTGATTGTGAGACAAAATCAAAGATACGCTCGCCGTCCTGACGATTGGTGACGGGGTCTGGTTTAAAGGCATGAACCAAATCAGGGAATTTTAAAGCATCACGGATAAAGAAAATTTTCAGGTTGTTCCCCACGAGATCCCAGTTGCCTTCTTCTGTATAAAATTTAATTGCAAACCCTCTCGGATCGCGTAATGTTTCTGGCGAATGCCCGCCGTGAATCACAGAAGAAAAACGAACGAAAACAGGCGTTTTTTTTCCTTTCTCCTGAAACAATTTCGCTCTCGTATAGGTGGAGATCGGTTCATCGCCGAATGTTCCATAGGCTTCAAAATAACCGTGAGCTCCGGCACCACGTGCATGCACAACACGTTCAGGGATGCGTTCACGATCAAAATGACTGATTTTCTCTAGGAAATCGTAGTTTTCAAGTGTAGTGGGTCCTCTATTCCCAACAGTTCTCATATTTTGATTGTCTGTGACGGGATGACCTTGCCGATTCGTTAAGGTTTCTTCTGACTCTGAAGATGGTTTAGGCTGTTGATCTTCTTTCAATTCAAATCCCTCCTTCAATATCTCCTTAACAATATGGTCATGCTGCTCCCTATTTCATACAAGGATTGATATAATGATTGAAAACTTTCATGAGGAGAGAGCCTGATGATTCGATTACACTGCCTTCACGCCCATCCGTCCAATCAGTCATATATAGAAGATGTTTTTGGTGATACAGATGTTGATTTGCATCACACAGTCGATTCATCATTTATAGAACGCGCCACTCAAGATCCCTCGTTTGATCAACACAAGCAGCAAACGTATGCTATCAACAGATTAAAGCAAGAAAGTGAAGCCGATCTCATTCTGCTCACGTGTACACAATACATTGCTGCTCTAGGTGATCAGCAGCACCTTTTTAAACAACCGATTGTTCCGATCGATGAACCGTTATTTGAGCTGATTTGTGAGAAAAAAGGGCCTCTTCAGCTTGTGTTTTCCAACCCAAATACAGTGGAGGGAACGATGCAGCGGCTTGAATCATATGCAACAGAGCGGGGCAAACAGGTTGAAGTAGAAATGGTAGTAATGGAGGATGTTTTTCATCTTTGCCTAAACGGTGATATGCAAGCCTATGATGAACAAATCAAGGAGCAGCTGAGAAAATGTATGAAGCAAAAAGGCAGAGATATTTGTGTGATGCAGCTTTCGATGGTTCATGCGGCACAGCAGATGGAGCGCGAGACAGGCGTTCCTATCATTCATCCGCTTTCTCCACTAAAACAGTTTGTCCATCAAACACTATCCGTCTGGAAAGAGTGAACCCATCAGGTTCGCTCTTTTTGTATAGGAATGCAAATGCGATGACATGTTAAAAAAATAACCGAGCGCAAACTATTTTTAAAAGGCGCGCGTCTATCCAATGTAAGAAATAACAGATGCGCATTTAAGATAAAGGAGCTCTTTGTAAAATGAAGAAACGAAAAATAGACGATCAATTTGCGGATTACGTCATGGAGCATAAACACAGTTTTTATCGGTTGTCCTATAGTTATGTCAAAAACCCGGAAGATGCTATGGATGTTGTTCAGGAGGCTATTCATAAAGCACTTAAATCTGTTCATCGATTAGAGGATACGAGCAAGATGCATAGCTGGTTTTATAAAATCGTGGTGAACGCTGCCCTAGACTTTTTACGAAAGAAGAAGCGGGTGCAGGTGACAGATGATGATACGCTTGAATTCTTATCACAGGGCGAATCAGATGTATACGAGGATCAAGACGTCAAACGGGCTATAGAAGATTTGCCTGAGATGTATCGAGTCATCATTATTTTGAGATTCTTTGAAGATCTAAAATTAGAGGACATCGCCCAGATTCTCGATGAAAATGAAAACACCATTAAAACAAGATTATATAAGGCGCTGCGGCTTTTAAAAGTAGAATTATCACAGGAGGAAATATAAATGGATAAGTATTTGGAACATTTAAAAGATGAATATTTAGAAATCCCTATACCACCGGAATATGATGCGATGATTGAACGAACGTTAAAAAGAAAAAACAAAAAACCTCATTTTCAGCAATGGACCATCGGACTTGTTGCAGCGGCTGCTCTTTTTGTCACAACTGTTAATGTTAGTCCACAGGCAGCAAGAGCGATTTCAGAAGTACCTATCATTGGCGAGCTGGTGAAAGTCGTGACGTTTACAGAATTTAAAAAGAGCGATCAAGGAACGAATATTGATCTCAAAACACCACACGTTTCAGGACTTGGGGACGGAACATTACAAGACAGCCTGAATCAAAAATATTTAGCTGAAAACAAAAAGCTGTATCAAGATTTTGAAAAGGAAACAAAGGGTTATAAAAATGGTCATTTGAGTGTAGAGAGCGGATATGAAGTAAAAACAAACAATGACCAAGTTCTTTCACTAGGTCGATACAAGGTGACGACTCAGGCTTCTGCGGCAGAGGAAATGACATATGATACGGTGGATAAGAAAAATCATGTCCTCATTACATTGCCAAGTCTGTTTAAAGATAACCGGTATATAGATGTGATTAGTGAAAATATTAAAGAGCAGATGAAGAAACAGATGAAAGAGGATTCAAACAAAATATATTGGATTGGCAAGCAAGATATGGCGGATCCATTTAAGAAAATTAAGCCGGATCAAAATTTCTATATCAATTCAAAAGGCAAACTGGTGATTTCCTTTAATGAATATGATGTGGCACCTGGTTACATGGGCGTAGTTGAATTCACGATTCCAACAAGTGTGTTAAAGGATATTCTCGTGAGTGATACGTACATTCATTAAAAAGAAGACAGACAAAAAAGACTGCTGAATGATTCAGCAGTCTTGTCTTGTTTTATTAAGAAAGTGCGTCTGTTAATGCAGGTACGACTTGTTTCTTTCTTGATACAACACCTTTTAGTAAAGCTGTGTTGTTTTCAAGCGTGACGTTAAATGCTTTTTCTACTTTTGCTGCTTCTGCACCGAGTGCAAGAGCAAGGGAGTCATTTTCTAAAATGTCTGTGATGACTAAAACAAATAGATCAAGACCTTTTGCTGCAATGACTTCATTGATTTTCGCTTCAATGTCAGCCTGTCTTGCTGTCACTTCAGCGATATCTACTGTATTGACTTGCGCAATTTCCACTTTGCTTTTGCCTAGTGCGAATTCTTTTGCATCAAGTGTAATTAATTCTTGAACCGTTTTTTGGCTTAGATCAGCGCCGGCTTTCAGCATGTCTAGGCCATAAACTTCTGGATCTACCCCTGCGATTTTTGCAAGCTCATGCGCAGCATCAATATCTTGCTGTGTGCATGTTGGGGATTTGAATAGTAAGGAATCAGAAATGATCGCAGATAAAAGCAAACCAGCGATTTCCTTTTCAATCGTCACTTGGTTTTCTTTATACATTTTGTTTAAGATCGTTGCTGTACAGCCTACAGGCTCAGCACGATAGTAAAGAGGTTCACTTGTTTCAAAGTTGGCAATACGGTGATGGTCAATGACCTCAGTTACTTGTACTTGATCAATGTCGCTTACACTTTGCTGGAATTCGTTATGATCGACAAGAATGACTTGCTTTGTTTCATTTGCAGCCGTTTCAATGAAACGAGGTGCTTCTTGTTTAAAGAAATCTAATGCGTATTGTGTTTCTCCATTGATTTCTCCAAGTCTGACGGCTTCTGCCTGAGCGCCGATTTTGTTTTTCAGATCAGCGTAAGCAATAGCAGAACAAATCGTGTCTGTGTCAGGATTTTTGTGTCCGAATACGAGTGTTTTTCCCATGTGAATTCTCCTTCTTACTTTTATTGATGATGTTTCTATTCTAACAGCTTTTGACCTTGAATTCAGGGTTTATAGCTAAGAATTATCTTAAAAATTGTAACATGCTGTTTGAAAACTTGCATGTACGATTCCATATCGGTGTTCCACGTGAAACGCTCCCAGAATAGCCTGCATTTTACTTGAGATTTGCCGCTATGGTAAAATAAAGGTTGGGGCAAGACATGATGGAGCTGACATCATACGTATACATAGAAGTACACATTGAGCAAGATATAGACAAAAGGATTGGATAGAGGTGAAGGTGTGAAACAAACAAAAGCGTTAGTAGAGGGCGCAATCATGATGAGTATTTTCTCGGTCATGATGCTGTTTTATTTGTATGTGCCGCTATTATCCATTATTTTCTTTCTAGCTGCTCCGATTCCGATCATCCTCTATACAATCAGACACGGCTTGAAAAAAGGAATTGCTGCTGGCGCTATTGGCATAGTGATCAGCTTTTTAATTGGGTCTATGGCTGGACTCATGAGTGCACCTATTCTGATTGCTGTCGGATTAGGCATGGGTGCTTTCTACAGCAGAAGGCAGCCTGGGAATGCCATCATAACAGGTGCGCTGATTTATTTATTCAGTTTTCTCATCTCCTTTGTTGTCAGTGTTCAGCTCTTTCAAATCGATATCATGAATATGGCGAAAGAGTCGATTGAGCAAATGATGCCGATGGTAGAGAGTGTTTTAAAGCAATCCGGGGCTTCTGAAAAGGACATAGCCAAACAGCTCAAACAGTTTAAAGAGATGCAGGATATGGCATTGAGTGCTTTACCTGTAGCGCTTTTGATCGCTGTTACTTTGATGGCTTTTGTGAATCATTGGTTCGTTCGGCCTTTGCTCAAACGGTTTGTTTCAGACATGCCGGTTTTGAAGAAATTTAAGGATATGCGGCTGCCAAAAAGCATGGTATGGTATTATTTACTCACATTGCTTTTGATGCTGATTCAGACGGAAAAAGGCAGCTTTTTATGGCTCGTTCAAACGAGTGCGTTTCAAATTTTATTTATACTGGTGCTTATTCAGGGATTTTCTTTTCTCTTCTATTATTGCCACGAAAAAAACATCTCAAAAGCGGTACCCATTTTCGCTGTCGTGTTAACGGTTTTCTTTCCACCGATCGGTGTGATTGTACGAATTATAGGGATTGCTGACATAGGCTTTGATTTAAGAGAAAAAGTAAAAAACAAATAATTCACTCTGAATGTTGAGGAGTTGATATCAGTGCCAAGCTTCTATAGAAAACCTGTCATCAAGTATCCGATCATCGCGTTAATTGTCCTTGCGGTGGTCACAGTCCTCCTCAACCTTTATTTTAATTGGATCATAGGAGCGGTTGGTCTTTTCGTCCTTGCAGGTGTGCTCTACTTCTTAAAGTGGGCAGATACGCAAGTGCAGAAAGAGATTGATTCATATATTTCAACATTATCCTATCGAGTCAAAAAGGTTGGAGAAGAAGCATTAATGGAGATGCCAATTGGTATTATGCTGTTTAATGACCAGTATTATATCGAATGGACGAATCCATTTCTCGCTTCATGCTTTCATGAAAGCACACTTGTCGGCAGATCCTTGTACGATACATTCGAGTCCATTGTGCCTCTTATTAAACAAGAGGTCGAGACCGAAAATGTAACGCTGAATGACCGGAAATTCAAAGTCATTATTAAACGATCAGAGCGCCTTTTATATTTCTTTGATGTCACGGAACAGGTGCAGATTGAACGACAGTACGAAAATGAACGAACGGTTTTATCTTATATCTTTTTAGACAACTACGACGATGTCACGCAGGGCCTTGATGATCAAGTGCGCAGCGCGATTAATAGTGAAGTGACGTCTCTGCTCAACAATTGGGCACAAGAATACGGAATTTTCCTGAAGAGAATTTCGTCTGAACGATTTATGGCGGTCCTAAATGAGAGCATTTTAGCTGAGCTTGAGGCGTCGAAATTCTCCATTTTAGACGAGGTCCGTGAGAAAACAGGGGCACATAGTGCGACGCTTACTTTGAGTATCGGGATTGGTGCGTCCGTTCCTTCTTTGAAAGAGCTTGGAGCACTAGCACAGTCGAGTCTTGACCTTGCCCTCGGACGAGGCGGGGATCAGGTCGCCATTAAACAGCCGAATGGAAAAGTGAAGTTCTACGGTGGAAAAACGAACCCAATGGAGAAACGGACACGCGTACGCGCACGGGTCATTTCTCATGCTTTAAAAGAAATTGTATCTGAAAGCGGTAATGTCATGATCATGGGTCATAAGTTCCCAGACATGGACTCAATCGGTGCATCCATCGGGATTTTAAAGGTCGCTCAGGCCAATGGAAAAGAAGGCTATATTGTCATTGATGCCAACCAGATTGGCGACAGTGTTCAACGCTTAATTAGTGAAATTAAAAATTATGAAGAGCTTTGGTCACGTTTTATCACGCCAGAGGAAGCAATGGAGCTTGCAAAGGATGACACATTGCTTGTCGTCGTGGATACACATAAACCGTCTCTCGTCATGGAGGAACGGCTGCTGAATAAGATTGAAAACGTCGTGGTCATTGACCATCATAGACGAGGCGAGGAATTTATCCGTGATCCTTTACTTGTTTATATGGAGCCGTATGCTTCATCTACAGCAGAGCTTGTGACAGAACTCTTAGAGTATCAGCCGAAGAAATTGCGGATTAACATGATTGAGGCGACTGCGCTTCTTGCTGGGATCATCGTGGATACGAAGAGTTTCTCTCTGAGAACGGGGTCAAGAACGTTCGATGCAGCATCTTACCTTCGTGCAAAGGGAGCAGATCCTGTCCTTGTGCAAAAGTTTTTAAAAGAAACAGTCGATCATTACATCAAACGGGCAAAACTCATTCAGCATACAGAACTGTATCAAAATCAGGTGGCTATTGCTTCATTACCGTCTGACAGGTCGGAGTATTATGATCAAATTACGATTGCCCAGACGGCTGATTCCTTGTTGTCAATGAGTGAGGTAGAAGCGTCATTTGCTGTCGCTAGACGAGATGACGATACGGTATGCATTAGTGCCAGATCATTAGGGGATATCAACGTTCAAATTATTATGGAAGCACTAGACGGCGGCGGTCATTTGACTAACGCTGCTACCCAGATTTATGGTATAACCATTGAAGAAGCGGTAGGGAAGTTAAAGGCTGCCATAGACGAATATTTCGAAGGAGGGGTTCAAAGATGAAAGTCATCTTTCTAAAAGACGTAAAAGGCAAAGGGAAAAAAGGCGAAGTCAAGAATGTAGCTGACGGATACGCTCACAACTTTCTCATCAAACAAGGGTTAGCTGTTGAAGCAACTCCAACGAACCTAAGTGCATTGGAAGGGCAGAAAAACAAAGAGAAAAAGAATGCCATCCAAGAGCTTGAACAAGCAAAACAATTAAAAGAAACACTTGAGGCGTTAACAGTGGAACTCACTGCAAAATCAGGTGAAGGCGGCCGTTTGTTTGGCTCCATTACAAGCAAACAAATCGCTGATAAATTGCAAAAAGATCATCAAATTAAACTCGATAAGCGCAAAATCGAGCTGAATGATGCCATCCGTGCATTAGGCTACACAAATGTACCGGTAAAGCTTCATCCAGAGGTACAAGCAACGTTAAAGGTACATGTGACAGAGCAGGCATAAGCAGAAAAGAACCCGTCTCACGAGGAGGCGGGTTCTTTTTTATGAAGGATCTGAAATATAGACGCTGCGTCCGGCACGCATACCGGATAAAAACATGAAAAATAGGATGATGATAAAGATGATAATTGCTGGTGTCCATGTATGTGTGAAATCAAAAAGGATACCGATCATGAATGGACCAACAGCAGCTAATAAATAACCGAGTGACTGCGCCATTCCAGAGAGGGCAGCTGCTTGTTCCATATGTCTTGTCCGCAATCCAATGAAGGTGAGAGCTAGACTGATACTAGCACCTTGTCCAATGCCGATCAATAGGACAGAGATGACAAGAATAGGTGTCGATCCTCCGAGAAGAAGTCCAATCATGCCGAGTAAATACACAAGGACAAGGCCGGCGACAAGCGGTCTTTGCGTTTTTAATTTTTCTGCAAGAACGGGCGTTAAGAAGGTGGATGGCAGACCAGCGAACTGCATAATGGACAGCATCCAGCCAGCTGTTGATAGGTTCATTCCATGTGATGTTAAGATATCAGGAAACCAAGCGATGCTGCTATAGAAAAGGAATGATTGCAAGCCCATAAAAAAGGTCACTTGCCATGCGACACGTGAGCGCCATATTGGCTGCTCTGTAAGAGAAATGGTTTTGACGGCCGCTGTATTCTGATGAAGAAGCTGCGGCGCCCAAACCATCATGGCGAGAAGGGCAAGTCCAGCCCATACAAGGAATGATGTATTCCAGCCGCCAGGCATCGTATGACTAAGCGGAACACTGACACCTGATGCAAGTGCAGCGAAGACGGACATTGAAGTCGTGTATACACTTGTCATCAAACCTGCATGTGCAGGAAATTTATGCTTCACAAGCCCCGGTAAGAGCACATTACAAATCGCAATTCCGACGCCGACTAGCGCCGTTCCAATCATTAAGAAGGTGATGGTGCCAAACGAGCGAATCACAATCCCAAACAGAAGGACAGCAAGTCCAAGCCAGAGGGTTCGTTCATTGCCAAGGCGTTTTCCGATTTTAGGTGCAATTGGAGAAAGCAATGCGAATGAAAGCAGTGGTAATGTCGTAAGAAAACCTGCCAGTCCATTTGAAAGCTGTAAATCGGAACGAATCGCGCCGATAACAGGGCCAACGGACGTAATGGCAGGCCGCAGATTAAATGCAATGAGCAAAATCCCAGCAATCAGCAGGATGGTTTGTCCTGTACTGCGAGGATGTAATGTTGATTTTTCTAGTTGTTGTTCCATGAATGTAAACTCCTTTATGTCTTTAAGAAGAACGATCTTTCTTCTGTTCAAGCTCCGCTAATTTAGCTAATAAGATATGCTGCGGCATATGCATAATTTGTTCTAACGGTACATTGAGTGATGCAGCAAGCTTTTGTGCGGTATCGGCTGAGATTTGTAAAGGTCTCATGCGCAAATCCCTCCCTTTCAATCTATACGTTCCAATATATCATATCGGATGTGCCATGCTGATAAAAAATTAGCATTCTCTTTTATAAAACCACATTAGAGCCGATAAGAAATTTTTTTGAAATTGTTTCAGATGATGGCCCTCTCCTTGTTCGATGTGATAGTGCAGCTGCCATTCCTGCATCCCTTTCTGTAATAAAAGATCATGCAGTTGTTTGGTGAATAACGGCATGTGCTGTTGAACCGATGTTTTGCCTTTCCCTTCTTCACTGCCTACAGACAAATAGACAAGGTGATCCACACACTGAATGCTTTGTTGTTTAGCAAACGGTAGAAAATCTTCATACCAAAATGACCCGGAGATCGATGCGATATTTTTAAAAAGATCAGGGTGCATGAATAAAGTATAAATAGCAAATAACCCGCCTAATGAAGCACCTACGTGGCTATGCTCATGACAGGTCTCTTGAACTGGATATTCGCTTTTGATATATGGGAGCAAGTCATTCGCTAAAAATGACACATACGTCTGTGCCTCGCCTTTAAAGTCAGGGAACCCAGATCGCAGTGATGACGCCTTCCATGGTGTATATTCGTCAAGACGATTGAAGGGATGTATGCCGACAATGATGATTGGCGAGATGGTATTGGTTTCGATCATTCTTTCGATTTCTAGCAGGTGTGTTCTAAACAAAGAAGAGCCATCTTGTACAAAGACAGCTGGAACATTAATAGAAGTGTCCGGTGGTAGGTAAATATCAAGCTGACGCCCGTTAAACTCGTCATATAGAAACATTCCGTTCATGTGTCATCTCTCCTCCAAGTTTTCAAGCTCCGCTGAAAAGAAGACAAAGGGCTAAAAATAAAGATCATTTTAGCCCTTTGTCATTCGTCACATCTTTTTTAGTTGTTTTGATCTAACCATTTGACGGCCTTATCAAGGAAGGTTGTTTTGCTTAGTGCTGTTCCTCCTTGAAGCATAGGATCAACGGCATTTTCATTGATGTGCCCATTTTTCACAGCTTTTAGGCTTGTCCAAATTTTATTTTTCTCTAAGTCCTTCAATGCGTTCGGATTCGATGAGTTTTCCTCTTTAGAGAACTGAACAAAAATATAGTCAGGATTGAGTTCTCCTAGGCGCTCCAATGAAATCAATGCTTGTGCTTTGGCTTTTTTGATATCACTTGGTGCTGTAAATCCTAAGTCGCCATATAAAGTAGAGTTGAAGTATACGTCTTCAGGGTACACGTATAGGTCGCCTTGTCTAATGCGTAAAATGACAGCTGTTTTGTTGCTGCTTTTGTCTTTCAAAGTTTCTTTTGCTTGTTTAAGATCTTTCTGATAATCAGAGATGATGTTTTTGGCTTCTTCACTTTTTCCAGTCAGTTCACCGAGTAATAAAAGATTGCTTTCCCAGTCGGAAGAGACATGTGATACTGGGATCGTGGTTTGGACTTTATCTAGTTTTTTAATTGTTGCAGGCGGGAACTTGGTTGATCCAAGTATCACATCTGGTTTTAGTTTTAGGATTTTTTCTAGGTTCGGTTCTGTTTTTTCCCCGATGCCTTCAGTTTTTGCTGTGATGTCTTTAAATAATTCAGGGAAAGTGCCGCCTACAGTAGAAGCACCAATAGGCTCGATACCAAGTAATTTTGCATCTTCCATTGATTCTAGGCTTCCAGCAATGACGATTCGTTTCACTGGTGTTTTGAGTTTGTACGTTTGTTCTAAGTATTTGATGTTTGTTTCAGCTGCTTCAGCTGACTTGCCTTTGGTTGTGTTTGAAGCAGGTTTATTTTCTGAAGCACCACAGGCTGCTGCGATGATCGTCATGATACAAAGGATAAGCAATGCGAACCATTTTTTCATTTGTTTTCTCCTTTAACTGATAATTGTTCTCAATTAAAGATTGTAGTAGTCTTTCGTCCTTTTATCCATAGACAATGATCTGTCAAATGATGGACTTTTTACGGAAAAAAAGATAAAAGGTCCTGAATGACTCGTTGATGACTGGCTGCTGTGTATTCACGCCAAGGGTCAGACGTAAGTGGATAGACTGCTTGCTGCGTAACAGCTTTGAGATTTTGCCAAGCCTCCTGCTGCTTTAATTTTTGATAAAAAGCAATGGTTTTTGGTTCCTTATGCAGGAAAAGGAAGATGGTATCTGGATCTAGCTGTTGTATAGATCGAATGCTGATTTCTTTTTCTATTAGCTGGCCGTCATTCTGAAAAGCTGGCTGAAGACCAATGTCTTGAAAAATCACTTCTGACATGGTGCGATTCACAGACAAATAGAGCTGATCTTGAAAGATACGAAGAGGCAGGACGGTTTTTGGTGGATGATCAAAAAGGCATGCCTTTTTCGCTTGAATGACGAGTTCCTCGTAATGAATCAGCCATTCTTCTGCTTCCTTCGCTTCGTTTAGGAACATAGCTGTTTGTCTGAATTGAGTGCGCCAATCCAATTGTGTGAATGGAACAAAGTGAACAGGACAGATGGTTTTTAACACTTGTTTTTCTTCCTCTGTCACATGATCATTGGCAATGATCAGCTCAGGCTTTGTTTCCTTTAATAGCTGTAAATTGGCTTCAGCGTGCTCGTTGATCCGATGTGCACTCAGGTGAATCGGAATTTCTTCTGCATAATGCTCAAAATCATGTGCTGTCCATTTAGGGTGAAGAGGGGCAGCATATGGGATGATATGAATGGGTGTGAGCTGGCCGAGTATGGAATGGCCATAGGCTGCAATTTTCCGCTGCCGGCTTTTCATATAAGTAGAAGGGGTCATTCCCGTTTTTTTCTTAAAGATGCGGCTGAAGTAATACGGATCTTGATAGCCGATTTCAAGTGCAATGTCTTTGAGCTTTGCGTTGCCCTTTGCCATTAATTGTTTCGCTCTAGCCATCCTTTTCTTGGTGATATAATCAGTGACACTCACATCAAAATGCTTTTTAAATAGCTCACTGTAATGATTAGAGCTGATGCCAGCCATATGAGATAGACTTGTCAGGCTGAGAGGTTCTTCGGAATGTTGATCGATATATTGTTTTGTTTTGAAAAGGGCATGTGCCGTGTCACAAATATCTTCTTTATGCAGTGTGAAAAGCTGCATAATGAGCTGCTGAAAAAGAGTTTGGCTTCTAAAAAAGCTAATGGATTCAGGTCTTTGCCATTCCTCTGTCATATCGGACAGTAAAGAATGAATTTGTTCAATCGAACTAATATCGATAAATTGCCATTTATTCAGTAAAGAACGGGCATGTTCCGTTGATACTTCTCCTATGTTTTGATCTTGCAGCGTGTAGAGCTGAAAGCGAAACAGATAGAGCTCGTGTTTTTGATAAGGCTCTGTTTTCAACATAAATGTTTCCCCAGGCATGATCGTATAGAGTGTCAGATGTTTCAATCGCCATTTTTGATCGTTCAATGTGAGTAAACCGCTGCCGCTTATGCTGAAGAGGAGGCAGAATGTATCTGATAGCTGCTGCTCTGTATGTGGAAGCTCTGCATTATTTATTTTTTCAGTATATGTTAATCGATAGATGAATTGTTCGGCATTTGCCAATGTACGTAATTGATTGTTGTTTCCCATAAAACCACCTGATCTCTTATTGATTGATAAAAATTCTCAATTAAATTGTAGCAGAAAGAGCTGAAAGATGGTGATGTTTATTCTGTCAAAAAAGCACCCTGATGGAGATCAGGGTGCAATGATTTATTCCGTTTTTCCATGTGCTAGTGCAGGTTCTTTTGTTAAGCTTAATGGCCGCAAGTCCTGCCAGTGTGTCTGGATATAATCGATGCAGGCATTTCTAGTGTCTTCACCAAAGACTTTTTCCCATCCATCTGGCACTGGTGCAAATGATGGCCAAAGTGAATGCTGTCCTTGTTCATTGACAAGCACAAGAAATACACCGTCTTCACGATCAAAGGGATTTGTCATTTGTCATCTCTCCTTTATTCTTAGTGCTTTTGTTTGACCCGATGCAGTGCGTTGTCTAAGATGACACCAATTTCTGCTAGGGGTTTAGGCTGGCACATGTCTTTGTGCCGGCAATGAATGTCGTGTTGTTCGATTGTTCCGTTGATATAAGGTGCCCATGCTTCGGGATCAATTGGTGTAAACCAATCTGGGATAATGGTAGATCTAAAGAATAATATGTCTCCCTGATAAGTTTTTGGCTGATATTCTCCGAGCAATCGAACTGAATTCACATAGGTTTCTTTTAGATTTCTAATGGCATCTTCACTTAAGCTTGCTAGTGCACTGCCATCTTTTTTCAAAATGTCGACGGCACTTTTCATCGTGAGTGGTTCACCTGTTAAGGTATCTGGATCATAACCGCCGAGCGCAAGAAGAGCGATTAGTGCTTCTTCTTCATCAGGTGCTTCTTTAATCGGTAAGAAATGGTTTGGATAGGCATCCAGCATCGCAACGAGTGCGATTTCTTCACCTTGCTGCTGGAGCTGTGTAGCCATTGCTTGTACAACGTTTCCACCTAATGACCAGCCAAGAAGATGATAAGGACCTTTTGGCTGAATTGTTTGGATGTGCTTGATGTAATCCGCAGCCATATCATCTAGTGTGTGCGGGTAGTCATCTATTCTTGCGATTCCTCGTGCCTGTAATCCATAAATAGGGATGTCTTTCTCTAATGTATTCAAGAGACCGGCATAGCACCAGCTAAGACCACCTGCTGGGTGAACACAGAAGAGAGGATACCTTTCTCCATTTGTTCGCAGCGGCAGTAAGATTTCTAGTGCGTTTTCATCGCTTCCTGTTTCTAGTTTCTCTGCTAAACTTGCTACATTTGGTGCTTCAAACAATGTTCCGATACTTAGTTTGACACCAAGTGCATCACGAATGCGGCTGATTAAACGAACCGCAAGCAGTGAATGTCCGCCAATGTCAAAAAAGCGATCGTCAATGCTGATTTTAGGCAAATCAAGCACCTCTTCAAAGAGATGACATAGGATTTCCTCTTTCGGATTTCTTGGGCCGCGCCCATCCGCTTGCTGTAAATGAAATTGAGGGGCCGGCAGTGATTTTTGATCAAGCTTCCCGTTTGCTGTAAGCGGCATGGCGTCAATCTGTACATATGCTGCGGGCACCATGTAATCAGGAAGACTGGCTGCTGCAAAATGACGAAGGGCTTCAGTATCGAAATGGTCTTCTTCCGTTGTGACGATATATGCGACTAAGCGCTTGTCGCCAGGCTGATCCTCTCGCATTATGACGGCCACTTGTGCAACTGCATCATGGCGTGCCAGAACGGCTTCGATTTCTCCAAGTTCAATACGGAATCCGCGTATTTTAATTTGATGATCAGCTCTGCCAATGTAATCAAGCGCCCCTTCTTCTGTCCAGCGCGCAAGGTCGCCGGTACGATACATCCTTGTGCCAGGTGCTCCATATGGATCGGCAGGGAATCGATCTGATGTCAG
The DNA here is from genome assembly GCF_000800825.1 of Bacillus sp. WP8. Taxonomy (NCBI): domain Bacteria; kingdom Bacillati; phylum Bacillota; class Bacilli; order Caryophanales; family Bacillaceae; genus Bacillus; species Bacillus sp. WP8. The sequence goes on along the minus strand of NZ_CP010075.1, from coordinate 3,670,871 downwards.
GTCAGGTCTGCCTAGATAACCTCTTGCAAGGCCAGCTCCAGCTACATACATTTCACCTGTTGTCCCAGGGGGAACAGGCTGCAGGTATTCATCAAGTACGTAAACGTGTAAATCAGGAATCGGTTCACCTATTAAACTGCTGGAGTTCTTTGTGATCATATCTCGATGGAGTTCATTGTACGTAACGTGTACAGTGGTTTCTGTAATGCCGTACATGTTAATTAGCTTTGGCTTACAGTCTGAGTGACGGCTGTACCAATCTTCTAATCTGCTAAGCTCTAATGCTTCACCGCCAAAGATGACATAGCGGAGTGATAATGCTTGGCCTAGTGTTTGTTGTTCCTTGTCTATCTGCATGAGCTGATAGAAGGCAGAAGGTGTTTGATTAAGCACAGTCACACCTTCCTCGACTAGAAGCTGCAGCATCTCTTCAGGAGAGCGAGAGATGGTATGAGGTACAATGACAAGCCTGCCGCCATATAAAAGTGGTCCCCATATTTCCCATACTGAAAAATCAAAGGCATATGAATGGAACATTGTCCAAACATCCTCTTCATCAAAATGGAACCAATGTTCAGTAGATGTCAGAAGACGGATGACATTTTGATGTGGGATGACCACTCCTTTTGGTTTCCCTGTAGAACCGGATGTATAAATAATATAGGCCGGATGCAGAGAAGATAGCGGTTCAATTCTGTCTATATCAGCCGGATTATGATTTGGCATAGTCAGCAATTGATCGCTCGTTTCTTTTTCGTCTAACAAAATCAAATCGCAATCAGCAGGGAGATGCACTGCATCTGTTTTTGTTGTGATGCTGCAAACTGGTTTGGCATCTTGTATCATGTATGCCAGCCTGTCTGCTGGATAGTCAGGATCAAGCGGAACATAGGCTGCGCCTGCTTTATGAACGGCTAATAAGCTTACGAGCATGTCGATTGATCTAGGCAGGGCAAGTGCAACGAACTGTTCTGGTCCAACGCCTCTTTGTATTAATAAATGAGCAAGACGATTGGCTTTGTAGTTTAACTCACCATAGGTAAGCTGCTTATTGCCATACGTTACAGCCACTCGATCAGGATATTGCTGTGCCGTTTTTTCAAATAAGGCTGGGAGACTATGTGCTTGATCTAACTGAGCGAATGTCTTTTTATCAGGGAGAAATGTTTGCCGTTCTTTATCTGATAAAATGTTCACTTGGCCAATCGGCACGTGTGGGCGCTCAGTCACTTCAGTTAAAAAGCGCTTCATTCTGTCAGCGATTGCTCGAATGGTGCTTTCTTTAAACACATCTGTACTGAATTCAAACAAACCTGTTAATCCTGCTGCTGATCCAGTTTCAGTTCTTTGTTCTGTCAATTCGATGGTCAGATCAAATTTAGCTGACCCTACTGGTTTCACGTAAAGGTCTGAGTCAAGCTGTGTCAGCTTCATTTCTGCCTTCGGTGTATTTTGGAAGGCAAGCATGACTTGGAACAATGGATTTCGTGATCTGGATCGGGTAGGATTTAGGATTTCGACTAGCCGTTCAAATGGCAGATCCTGATGCTCATAGGCTGCTAAGTCAACGTCTCGCACTCGCTTCAATAGCTCACTAAAGGTTGGATTACCATCTGTATTGGTACGTAATACTAGTGTGTTCACAAACAAGCCCACAATATCGTCAAGTGCATCGTCATTGCGTCCAGCAATCGGACTGCCGATTGGGATATCTGTCCCTGCTCCAAGGCGTGTCATTAATGCTGCAAGTGATGCTTGAAGCACCATGAACAAACTCACTTGATGCTGCTTGGCAAGCTCAAGGAGGTTCTGATGTAAAGCGGGTTCAATCGTAAAGTCTATCGTCGCACCGTTGAAGCTTCCTTCCTGTGGACGCGGGAAGTCATAGGGAAGTTCAAGTTCTTCAGGCAAGTCATGTAAGGCACCTTTCCAATAGCTGAGCTGCTTGGCAAATAGACTATCCGTCTCTTCTTCACTACCCAACAGCTTCTGCTGCCAAATAGCATAGTCAGCATATTGAACAGGTTCTGCTGGCAAGGAGATGGATTTTCCTTGTATACGGGCTTCGTAAGCAGCAGCTAAGTCTCGCGTCAATGGTGCAAGTGACCAGCCATCACCAGCGATATGATGCAGCAATAGAAGCAGGACGGATCGGTTTGCATCAAGCGTGAATAACTCTGCTCGCAGTGCAGGTTCTTCTTCAATTTTAAAGCTATAGCGAATGGCTTCGTTTAACTGACTCTCAATTTGTTGATCGGTTGAAGCTGTGACATGGAGTTCAGGCTGAACACTTTTCGGATGTAAAATGACCTGTCTTGGCATGCCGTTCTTATCTGGAAAAATGGTTCTAAGGGTTTCATGTTTTTCAGTGATATCTGCCAGAGCACCAATTAGAGCTGTTTGATCTAGTGTACCTGTCAGTTGAATGACAAGTGGAATATTGTAAGTTGGACTTGGCCCTTCAAGGCAATGAAGGAACCAGAGCCGTTTTTGGGCAAAGGATAATGGAATTTCATCTGGCTTGTCTTCAACCTGAAGCGGCGGCCGAATGTCCTTCGCTTTGTCAATATGCTGCGCAAGATCAGCAACCCGAGGCGATTCAAAAATGGTACTCATGCTTAGGTCTGCGCCAAGTGTATCGCGTATACGTCTAAGCAGGCGAGCGGCGAGTAAGGAATGTCCTCCTAAGTCAAAGAAACTATCATCTATGCCAATTTGAGATAGGCCAAGGGTTTCTGCAAATAAACTACATAACATGTCTTCTTGTGGTGTTCTAGGTGTCCGCTCAGAACTAACTAAAGACATATTTGGTATTGGTAATGCTTTGCGATCGATTTTGCCGTTTGGCGTAAGTGGAAGTTCTGGCAAAACGACAACAGCAGAAGGTACCATGTAATCAGGAAGTAATGAAGCCACAAACTGTCTGAGCTCTGAAGGGTGTAGAGAAGAGCCATCTGTCAGCACAACATATGCACAAAGCAGCTGCTGCCCAGGTTGATCTTCACGAACGATAACAGATGTATGCTTAATGGCTTGGTGCTGCATCATCACGGTTTCGATTTCACCTAGTTCAATACGGAAGCCGCGGATTTTAATTTGATGATCGGCACGGCTGATATAATCAATCGAACCATCTTCACGCCATCTGGCTAAATCACCAGTACGATACATTCTCGTGCCGCTTGTGCCGAATGGATCAGCGACAAAACGTTCAGCCGTTAAATCATATCGTCCAAGATATCCTCTAGATACTCCTTCACCAGCAATATAAAGTTCACCGATTGACCCTGCTGGGACTGGGTTTAGTCCTTCATCTAAAATATAAACGCTCGTATTCCAAATGGGTTTACCGATTGCCGGCCCGCTATTCTCTCGATGTGCTGTGACATTTTCCATCGTAGACCAGATCGTCGTTTCTGTAGGTCCGTACAAATTAGTAATGTCGCATTGAAGAGATTGCAAGGTATGCAAAAGGGAGGCAGGGAGTGCTTCTCCTCCAACAAGAACTCGCATACCTGTAATCACGTCAGGATATTCATCTGCCAACGCATGCCACAACGTTGGTGTTGCCTGCATGATTGTGACATGATAAGAACGAATCATATCTGAAAGTTTTGCTGGATCTTGTATGGTTTCTTTTTTTGCCAATAAAATAGCAGCTCCATGTAAAAGCGGGAGGAACATTTCGAGCCCGGAAATATCAAAGGCAATGGTCGTTACCGCTAAAAGCTGGTCTTCTTGATCTAATAAAAATGAATCTTGCATGGACAATATAAAGTTGATCACATTTCGTTTTGTTACAACAACACCCTTTGGTTTGCCTGTCGATCCTGATGTGTAGAGGATGTAAGCCGGGTGATGTGGAGAGCCCTCGCTCCATGTCGGATTGAGATTTGGACTGCCTGCTATCTCCTGATGAACAGTTGAATCATCCAGTTGAACGATGTGCGGATGGTCCAAACCGTCTGCTGTCTCTTTGACTGTGAGCAAGCACGCCGGTTTGGCATCTTCTAGCATATAGGCGACTCGATCGTTAGGGTAATCAGGGTCTAATGGCAGATATGCAGCTCCCGTTTTGACGACGGCTAATAGACTTACGACCATATCGATGGATCGAGGCAGAGCAATGGCGACAAATTGTTCTGGTCCAATGCCGTGTTTTTTCAAATAATGAGCTAATTGATTTGCCCGCTGATTTAGCTCTTCGTAAGTCAAAGTGATTCCTTCAAACTGTAGTGCTTTTGCTTGTGGCGTTTTGCTCACCTGTTTTTCAAATAGTTCCCGTAAAGATTCCTTTGGTAATTCTCGTTTTGTATCATTCCAGTGCTTGAGAATGGTCTCTTTCTCTTCAGACAAAAGAAGGTTGAATTGACTGATCGTTTGATCTTGCTCTAGTCCGGTTATTTCCTCCAGCAATTGAAGAAAACGCTGCTGATGAGCGTCAACTGCTTGCTCTTTGTAAACGGCAGGGTTTGCATCAAAGTCGATTTGAAATCCGTTCCCATCCGCGCGGTCGTATATGTTGATCGATATATCATCCACGGGCCCTGCTGAGAGGTTATGTGCTTGACCAATGCTCTGATCGAACATGAGATCATAATCAAATGGCATGATATTGATCTGCGGGCCAAATAATCGCTGATTTCTTCCGATAAGTTTAAAGTCTCTCCGCATGTCCTCGTGACGATATCGTTGATGAGGACGAATGGCTTTTAGCTCATCAGATACTTGGCGAACAAGTACTGAGAGCGTCATTTCTGGTTTGCATGTTAAACGAAGCGGTACCAGGTTCATGACCATTCCGGGTGTTTGTAAGGCGCACGATCCAAGGCGCATCATCACAGGTAATCCTAAAACAATATCATGTGCACCAGTCATACGATGCACATATAAAGCGGATGCAGCAAGGATCATTTCATGCCACGTACCACCGAAGGCTGGAGCATTTTTTTTCATTTTGCTTACCTTTGCGGCATCGTAGCTAGCCGTTTTTCGGATAAAATGATCCGACGTTCTTGGGGCAAGCTCAGCAAGGCTGACAATTTCAGGTTGATCAGCAAAGCGATTTTTCCAAAACGCTTGATCATCTTCATATCGATTGGACTGTTGATAGGTGAGCTCCTCTTGGACTACGTCATGTAAGGATCCAAATGTTTGAGGGGGCATAGGTGTCCCTTTCGATAGGGCTGTATAGACCTCAGCAACACGACGCGCAATGAGCGAAAAGGCGAATCCATCAATGGCAATATGATGAATGCGCTGATACCAGATAAATCGATCGTCAGCAAGTTGAAAAAGTACTTCACGGAATAATACATCTTTCTCTAAAGAGACTGGCGTTGAAAGATCTGCCTTCATCCATGCTTTAGCCGCATCAAGCGGCTGTTTTTCATTTTGTAAATTGATTAATTGGAATGGAATCTCTTTCTTAGATGAGAACCATTGCTTTGGACCGTCAGTATCCTCAACGAATCGCATATACAAAGAATCTGCTTCTAAGACAGTTTTTCTAATGGCTGCTTCAAAGTGTATGGGGTCAATAGGACCTTTAATATCTATATACTCAGCTGTATTGAAAATAGGATTAGATGGATCAAGCTGCTGCGCATACCAAATGCCTGATTGGGCACCGGTTAGTGGAAATGAATCGACTGACTGGATCGACAAGGGTCTATACCTCCTTTACAAGTAATCGATATTTGGAATAGATGGCTGTTTGTCTGGGAAAAGAAGAGTCCGCCAATGAGCGAGTGTTGGATTTGCTGCAAGCTCAACGAAATTGACTGTCGCTCCTTGCTGTCTCCACTTTTCCGCTAGGCTCATCATTCTAATAGAATCAAGTCCAAGGTAGACGAGATTCTCGTCAAGCGGTATTTCATTCGGCTCCATTTGGAGATACTCAGCTACTTGCTGAAGAATGGCCTCAAAAGATAGGTCATCACTTTCTGCTTCCTGTCCTGTTAAACGACCAATGATTTGATTTGTTGTTGTGGTGACCGCACAGCGTTCAGCTGCATAGGTCATGGCCATTTTGTGATGTTTCAATGAAAAGTCAGCGACGGCATCTGCGACAAAGAAGGTTTCAATATCGAGCATGAATGCTTCTGCGGCTGTCAGCATACAGCCAATATGTGCATATACGCCAGTAATGATCAGTTGATCACGCCCGCCTTCTTGAAGAATATCCAAAAAATTAGATTTTTTGAATGCGCTATAACGCCATTTTGTCAGCATTGTATCTGTTTCAGATGGAGCAAGCTGATCAATGATTTTTGTCAATGCTTCATCATCACCAAGTCCAGGTCCCCAAAAATCTGTTAATAGGGCACGATCCTTCGGGTCTTGGTCACCAGGCTGTGCTGTATAGACGACTGGAATGCCAAGTTCATTGCATGTGTCACGTAATTGTTCAATATGCTGAACTAACTCTGTGATCGGTGATGTATCTTGTTGAAATGCATTTAAAAAATATTGCTGCATGTCATGTATCAGCAGAACAGCACGTTTCGGATCTGGTATCCAGTTCACTTTATTTTCGGGTAAATCTTGTGTGCTTGGCATTGGATATGCAGGAATAGTAGGGATTGCCATGGTTTTCACTCCTCTTTTTATACGTTGGCAGTATGGGTTGCAGCTAGTTCTCTTAATGCTTTTTTACTGACTTTGCCTACACCTGTTTGTGGGAACGCATCGATCCATTCAATGCGGTCAGGAATTTTATAGGCTGCGAGTCCGCGTTCTCTTAGAAATGATTTTAAGACGTGCGGTGCTGGTTTGTTGTCTCCTTTTGCAATGACAAAGGCACATGAGCGTTCGCCAAGAAATGGATCCGGCATGGATACCATGGCGGCATCATGAATGTCAGCATGCGCAAGTAAATGGTTCTCAACTTCTTCAGCGGCAACCTTTTCGCCGCCACGATTGATTTGATCCTTGTCTCTGCCTTCTACAACAACATTTCCTTCTTTGGTTAATCGCACGATGTCACCTGTTCTGTAAAAGCCATCGGGTGTAAATGCTTTTTTGTTTTGTTCATCGGCTTTATAGTAGCCACGAATCGTATAAGGTCCTCTTGTTAAAAGATGTCCAGCCACTTCATGCGGGACGGGCTTGTCCTCATCATCTACCACTAGTACCTCATCATATTCAGACATCGGGCGTCCTTGTGTATGAATAATGACATGTTCAGGATCATCTAATCTGGTATAGTTGACCAGACCTTCTGCCATACCAAAAACTTGTTGTAACTTACATCCAAGGGCAGGCATCACTCGTTTTGCTGCCTCAGCACTGAATTTAGCACCGCCGACTTGTAAGACTTCAAGACTCGATAAGTCATCTGATCGATGAGGAGCGGCCTCTAGCCAAATCAATGCGATAGGTGGAACGACAGCGGTAATGGTCGCCCGTTCTTTTTCAATGATTGGAAAGACGACATCAGGGCTTGATCCAGGTGCAAGAACGACTCTTCCGCCTGCGTATAACGTCCCAAGGACTCCAGGCGAGCTTAATGGATAGTTGTGTGCAACTGGAAGTGCAGCTAGATACACACTTTCTTGTGTGAGCTCGCACACCTCATTGCTTTTCCAAAGACTATAAATATAGTCATCATGCGTGCGAGGGATAAGCTTAGAAAGGCCTGTGCTGCCTCCAGATAACTGAAGAAATGCAATATCGCTTGCCTCTACATGAATTTGGGGATCAAGTGCTGGGTCCTTGCGCAGATCATCTAAGCCAAGGAATTCCTCAGCTTCCCCTGCAACAATGACATGAGGTAATGAGGGAAGCTTTTCTTTCACTTGACGTGCGAGTGTTCGATAATCAAAGCCGCCATCGATATCTGGTATGACATATGCGTCTGCTTCGGCAAACTCAATAAAATAAGTGATTTCACTGCTTCTATGAGATGGCAGAGAGAAGACGGGTAAAGCACCGATTCGAAATAAAGCGAAAATGACCTCAAAAAAAGCAGGAATGTTAGGAAGCTGCACGACAACTCGACTTCCTTTTTGAATGCCAAGCTGATGAAAACCGGCGGCAAGACTGCTGACGCGCTCATCAAGTTCTTGGTAGCTCATATGCGTATCAGCGTATGTAATCGCTGTTTTATTTCCTAACGATGCGGCGCGTGCACGAAGCATACCGCCAAAGGTTTCCCCACGCCAACAGCCGTTTTCACGGTAGCGTTTTGCAAATTCTTCTGGCCATGTAGGTGGTTGAACAAACATGTTTTTGTCATCTCCTAAGAATTTTTATAGCTGATGGATGCCCATCGCATGAAGCATTGTGTTGAATTTTGCAGATGTTTCAGCTAGCTCTTCTTCTGCCTTTGACCCTTTGACCACTCCTGCACCAGCAAAAAGGCGAAGGGAGTGACCCTCAGCTTCTGCACAACGAATGGTGACAATCCAATCACCATCACCATTTTCATCTGCCCAGCCGATCATTCCTGTGAAAAATCCTCGATCGAAGGGTTCGATTGCCTGAATGGCTTCACGTGCATCTGCTGTAGGTGTTCCGCATACTGCAGGTGTTGGATGAAGGCTCAGCGCTATATCAATTGAGGACACATTTGGATCTGCTAATTCACCTTTTACGACAGTAGATAAATGCCACATCGTTTCTGTTTGTATGACGGAGGGTGATGCAGGCACATCTAGTGTATGACAGTAAGGAGCAAGCGCTTTAGTGACAGCTTCGACAACCACTGCATGCTCGTGTAAATCCTTCGCTGAAGTAAGGAGTTCATCGTGACGGCGCTTGTCTTCTACTGGATCTGAACTGCGGGGCCGAGAACCAGCGAGTGGATTGGAAATCACAGATGAACCAGTTTTTGAAAGTAGCAGCTCAGGGCTTGCCCCAAGAAGTGTGCGCTTTTGGGAAGCCTTCGGGTCAGCTATATTTGCAGCAAACGTATAGCCAGTCGTATTATGACGAGCCAGTCGTTCGAGTATTGTTTTCGTATGAATATCTCGATTTGCTTTGAGATGGAGAGATCGAGAGAGTACGATTTTGCTAAGCTCTCCGTTCTCAATTTTAGCTAATCCTTCGTTCACACCTTCCATGTAGACATCTGGAGCAGGGACAGGTGTCACCTCATAGGATGGCGATACCGCTTCTGACTCCTCATCACCTTGTTGAAATTCGAGTGGATCACTAAACTGTACATGGACTGGAACATTTAAACGAACGGGCTGCGCCGGATCAAATGGGACAGCACCAGCCACAATCGGTGCTTGAATACCAGCTTGTTTGGCAGCGTCAAATACATGCGCTACCTTTGTGGATAGTTCATTTAGTTGATTGGTTTCAATATGCTGGAATATCCCTTCGGCAAGTATCGTGCGTTTAGGGGAAGCAAGGAAAAAAGCGCCTGGCTGATAGTCTTGAAGCAACTGTACTTTTTCTTCTGACGACAATAATGAATGTTTCATGAAAAGGCCTCCTTTTGATTGAAATGCTAGATTCCGAGTGTTGCGCCACCATCAATTGTGAGATTCTGCATCGTAATATGATTGGATTGCTCAGATGCAAAGAAAATGACTGCATCAGCGATGTTTTGAGGATCAGCGATTTTTTGTAAAGGAATACCGGTTTTATACGTCTCTAATGAGCCTTTAATCACCTGATTTTCTCCTTGTTCATCAGCCCATAAAGCCCATTGCATAGGTGTTGCGGTAGAGCCGGGAGAGACGACGTTGCATCTGATCCCGTAGGCTGCCAGCTCTAATCCAAGCGTTTTTGTAAAGGAAGTAGCTGCTGCTTTTGAAGCGGCATAGGCAGCCATATTCATTCTAGGAATGGCACCTGCGTTAGAGCTGACAGTCACAATGACCCCTTCTGATCTTTTCATCATGTATTTGGAGACAGCTTGAGATACGTAAAAGACACCATGTGTGTTGACTGCGAAAGTTTGTTGCCAGTCATCTGCACTAAGCTGGTCAATAGAACTGATTCGAAGAATGCCTGCTACATTGACCAGTAAATAAATGGGTCCAAGCTGCTTTTCAATTTGATCGACAATGTGCTGAACAGAAGCTTGATCGGTGATGTCCCCTGGATAGGCAAAGGCGCGTATGCCATCATCATTCATTTGCTGGACGGTGCTTTGCAGCTGCTTTTCATTTGCGTCAACTGCTGCAATAATCGCACCTTCCTCGGCTAGTCTTTTAGCGACTGCTTGTCCAATACCTTGTCCTGCGCCTGTAATAAGGGCAATTTTTTGAGATAGACCACTATGTTTCATGTTTTCACTGCCTTTCCTTCATGTCTGTGGTTGTGAAAGGATCATCATGATAGAGTGCAAAACGAAAAGCGTAATTCATTAGCACTGGTAAAACGGACGTATGTCCTTCTTCAGGGAACTCGTGATAGGTCGTATGCAAGCCATATGAAGATAAAGGCAGCATCCGATTTGCTAGTGCATGTGCATGATCATTCATTTGACATGGATGATGTTTTTCTAATTCACCTACACCTACAAGCAGCCTGGCATCCATAGACATCTGACGTATATGATTGGTGAATTGGTGTTCTTTTTCTAGAAATAAATCTTTGTTCCAGTGGATAGAAGGACTGCCCGCAATATATGTCTGATAAGCATCAGGGTGCTCAAATAGTGTGTGTAATACAAAAAGACCACCAAGAGAATGCCCAAACAGTGTTTGACGACTCTGGTTGATCGGAAAGCGCTGCTCGATATAAGGCTTTACAATCTTTTCTAAAAAAGAAAAGAACGCAGAGGCGCCGCCATATGTATGGTTGGAGAAGTCCTGTCTTTTGCCACCAATGGAAGCATCAGGGCCGGTTAGAGTGAGATCATAATGCCTGAGCGGATGATAGGGTGCTTCTGTCTGATAGCCAATTCCAACAATGATGGCAGGTACGACACCTGTTTTTTCAGGTCTTCTCGACTGTAAACGAAGTGCTTCGACCATTGTGCCAAAAAGTGAATTCCCATCAAGCACGTACATGACTGGAAAACCAGCCGCTGGAGGAGTAGTATTCGGTTTAAATATAAAAAGTCTGTATGGGTGTGCTGTGATATCCAGTTGCTCCGTCCCCGGTATAAAAAAAGGCCGGCTTTCTCCGAAAAGTGAATCCTCAGTACCCATTCCTTCAGGGCGTTTGGACATGTGTAAAAATCCCCTTCCTCAAAATGACTCTCATACGATGATAAAAGCAGGCTTGCGGATATAGGATGAGTGTAGTAATAGAATTGAAATGAAAATGATTCTCAATTATCACGCAAGCAAATCAAATGATAATGGTTATCAATTATGAAGTCAAATGTTCATTAAGTCGTGTAGTTGATCATTTAATCTAAATATTATGAAAATAAAGGACTAAATAACTACCAAATGAATGGAAATAGGGAATGCCGGACTGAGTCATTTAAAAAGAGGAGAAATGCCAAAAGACCTTGACCGTCTCGGGATATTTACCATTTTCTTCTGTTTGATTCAGGAATATATATAGGTTTTTCTTCTTGAAATCATTTTGAGGAAAAATAAGTCTATAGACCTTCTTGTATTTTTAGGAAAAAAGAGGAGAATTTTTCGAAAAGCTGGTGATCATATCTCACAACTTATTCAATATTATACGTAAATTCATATACAATTTTCTAAGGAAGACAAGATCGAAGGGAATGTGGGCAGAATGAAAACTTCATTAGGAAAGCTGAGGCTAAAACTGCATGAAAATCAGCTCAAACTGACAAATACGTTTACAGTGGAAGAATATCATGAAATGAAACAGTCATTACATGAAATACGGATGTCATTTGCGGCCTATGAACAATGGGATTTATACCAGCGGGCCACCGATATGATCACCGTCCTCCTCTTTCAACACGCCCTCAAGCAAAAACCCCAATAATTTCTTATGAAAGGACGGTGCTGTTTTAAGTGGCAAAAGATCATATAGCATCAAAAATGCGGCAATTAAAAAAGTAAGGGATGTCCCCTTACTTTTTTTCTGCAAACACCATTCAATTAAAATCCATCTGTGACATCATATTCGTAACGAATATCGGCTTTGACATTGCTCATAGTAGATCTCGCTGTAGCCTTTGCGTTGTACTTAAAGCTCCATTTTTGCGCGACTTTTAATTGATCATCCAGAGAAATACGGTAAGAACCACTTGTTGCAGATGAAAAAATAGATTCGTTCCAAATTTTGTTTATATCAGCCATCAGTTTGTGTGTGACATTTCCTTGATTAGGCGATTGGGTACTAGTTGTTGAAATCGATTTAACGATTGCATTTTTAGGGATAGAAGAATTGTTCGTTAAATCCATTGTAATGATAGAAGAATCAACTCCTAAAAAATTTAAAGAAGAATTCCCCAAATTGGTAGCAGTCCCCGTAAAATTGAATGTCCCATTTCCAGATTTAATACGATCTTGGATAGAAACAGTAAAGTACATATTCCCTGTATATGTACCACGGGTCACTTTCACAAAGTAAGTTTCTGAAGTTGAAGTAACTTCATCAGTATTAGCAAAAATAAAGGGTGTAATTGAATCAGGGTTAATGACTCTAGATCTCCCATCAGAATATTTCGAATTGTACACCTCGATTTTCATCCCCGTATATTGCTTATCATATGAACTTCGTACATAAACCCTTTCACCCTTATTGATCGTGAACTGATAATACGCTTCATTTTCACCTTCAGGTAAGATTGTCGTATCTGGACGACTATATTTCCAATATCCCATTGAGCTTGCTGTGTTAGGACTGTTATTCCCCGTAATCGCTGCTTCTGCTGAATGAGGCGAAAAAAAACTAGTAATAAGCACTAACAATAATGCAGGTAATAAAAAACGTTTGAAAATAGTATTTGTCATATTTTAACCCTCCTTGTAATAATTACTATATCGGATCAAAACTAACAAATTTTAACTTAATTGCCGATATATTTAATAATCACTAATTTTTTTAAAAAAGGAGAATCAAAATGAATATTAATACGTCATATACGATACCTTCAAACAATCAGAACCGAATAGACGATAAAGGTCAATCAGCTATTAAAAGTACAAATGAGGTGATGACCGAAGCTGATAGACGAATGAAAATACTAGATGAAAAATATCAAAAAATAAATGAACAAAATAAACGTTTCAAAGATCCTCATGGCCATATATTTGATAAGTATCGAAATCCAAACTCCCCTTATTTCAGAAATGATTTAACCAAACCGGAAAGAGAGGCGGCTTACTCTATTGAAATTGGATGGGCTAATAGTGGAACAGGAGGGCATTATAATTCTAATGATGCCGCCTTCCGTAATGAAAAGCGGTACGATCCTACGCAAGAAAGTGTAGAAAAGAAAATACTCAATCGTCAAAAGGTCAACGAACAATTACAAGATTTATTCTCTAAAAACGGTATAACCATTCCTAAAAACACAAATTTAACTTTTACCATTGATCCAAATAATTTCAAATTAGTGGTGAGTGGATCAACAGACGAATCGCTGATGAAACAGATAGAAGACCTATTAAATACAAATAACAATACAAGAGAATTATTTTTCCATATTATGAAAAGCAGAAATGATGATTCTACTCAATTCACACCTGATTCTCTGGCAAAGTTCCACCTTGTTAATCAAATCAAAACGGTGACAGGCTACAATTTAAAAGATTTAAGCATTGTAAACGGTCAATTTGTAACGGATAAAGGAACGAATATTTTTGATCTATACAAAGAAGAACTCCTGAAAAATCCATACACAGCTGAAAATGCACGCATTGCTGCATCACATTATGGTGCACAGCTCTTTGATCTAGCCAAAAATGGGTTTGATTCTATTCCCGATTTGGTGTTATCTATTGGTTACCAAAATGGCTCATTATATGACATTGGACAAAAGGTGAATTACGGAGTATCAAAGTGAAGATAAATACATCTAACACGACAGCCGTTCTAAATAAGCAGAACCTTCCGGACTTCAATAGCCATTCAGCTATTAAAAGTACAAATGAGGTGATGACCGAAGCTGATAGACGGATGAAAATACTAGATGAAAAATACCAAAAAATAAATGAACAAAATAAACGTTTCAAAAATCCTCATAGTCATATACACGATAAGTATCGAAATCCACGCTCTCCTTATTTCAGGAGTGATCTAACTAAAGTAGAGAGAGAAGCTGCTTATACTATGGAGATTGGCTGGGCTAATTCTGGAAAAGGAGGTCAATATGACTTTAATGACGCCATCTTCCGTAATGAAAAACGGTACGATCCTACACAAGAAAGTGTAGAAAAGAAAATACTCAATCGTCAAAAAGTGAACGAACAATTACAAGATTTATTCTCTAAAAACGGTATAACCATTCCTAAAAACACGAATTTAACTTTTACCATTGATCCAAATAATTTCAAATTAGTGGTGAGTGGATCAACAGACGAATCGCTGATGAAACAGATAGAAGACCTATTAAATACAACTAACAATACAAGAGAATTATTTTTCCATATTATGAAAAGCAGAAATGATGATTCTACTCAATTCACACCGGATTCTCTAGCAAAATTCCATCTTGTCAATCAAATCAAAACGGTGACAGGCTACAATTTAAAAGATTTAAGCATTATAAACGGTCAATTTGTAACGGATAACGGAGCGAATATTTTTGATCTATACAAAGAAGAACTCCTAAAAAATCCATACACAGCTGAAAATGCACGCATTGCCGCATCACATTATGGTGCACAGCTCTTTGATCTAGCCAAAGATGGGTTTGATTCTATTCCCGATTTGGTGCTATCTATTGGTTATCAAAATGGCTCTTTACAAGACATTGGACAAAAAGAGAATTATGGGATTAAGAGAACAATAGATTAACAAAACGTGGACGACAACAGGTACAAAACTAGATACCGTTAATAAAGGACTCTATAACAATTTATGTTACAGAGTCTTTTCTATTGAAGTGCGTTGTTTTGCTGTTCAACGAAACATCCTCATGGTAATTTTGACTATAGTCGATGTTTTTCACTTTTTTATTGATGAAAATGTTAAAATGATGAGTAGCGTATTTTTTTATGAAAGGACGGTGCTTGGCATGACGGAACTTCTCGATGACCGGCTGCCGCCGCAAAATATAGAAGCCGAGCAGGCCGTATTAGGTGCTGTTTTTTTAGAACCATCTGCGCTAACGCTCGCTTCTGAGGTATTAATTCCAGAGGATTTCTATAGAATGTCGCATCAAAAGATTTACAATGCGATGCTTATACTTGGCGATAGAGGAGAACCGGTCGATCTTGTCACGGTGACATCTGAGCTTGCCAATACAGATTTACTAGAAGAGGTAGGCGGGATTTCATATTTAACCGATATTGCGAACTCGGTCCCAACTGCCGCAAACATTGAATACTATGCAAAAATTGTAGAAGAGAAATCCATTTTAAGACGTCTGATCCGTACGGCGACAACCATTGCACAGGATGGGTACACGCGTGAGGATGAAGTAGAAGACCTGTTGAGTGATGCTGAAAAGACCATCATGGAAGTGGCTCAGCGTAAAAACTCAGGAGCCTTTCAAAACATTAAGGACGTTCTTGTTCAAACATACGATAATATTGAACAGCTTCATAACCGCAAAGGCGATATCACAGGGATTCCAACGGGTTTCTCTGAGCTTGACCGGATGACAGCTGGATTCCAG
The DNA here is from genome assembly GCF_000800825.1 of Bacillus sp. WP8. NCBI lineage: Bacteria > Bacillati > Bacillota > Bacilli > Caryophanales > Bacillaceae > Bacillus > Bacillus sp. WP8. The sequence goes on along the minus strand of NZ_CP010075.1, from coordinate 3,655,189 downwards.
CGAAATGATTTAATCATTGTAGCGGCTCGTCCATCAGTAGGGAAAACCGCCTTCGCATTGAACATTGCCCAAAATGTCGCGACCAAAACGGACGAAAGTGTCGCCATCTTTAGTTTAGAGATGGGTGCGGAGCAGCTCGTTATGCGTATGCTGTGTGCAGAGGGGAATATCAATGCACAGAACTTAAGAACCGGTAATCTGACAGAAGAGGACTGGGGCAAGCTGACAATGGCGATGGGCTCGTTGTCAAACAGCGGGATTTTCATTGACGATACACCTGGAATCCGAGTAAGTGAAATTCGCTCGAAATGCCGCCGCTTGAAGCAAGAAAATGGTCTTGGCATGATCCTGATTGACTACTTGCAGCTCATTCAAGGAAGCGGACGATCAAGCGATAACCGTCAGCAGGAGGTTTCTGAAATCTCTAGGGCATTAAAATCGCTGGCAAGGGAACTTGAAGTTCCGGTTATTGCCTTGTCTCAGCTTTCACGTGGGGTTGAGCAGCGTCAGGACAAACGTCCGATGATGTCTGATATTCGTGAATCAGGAAGTATTGAGCAGGATGCCGATATCGTGGCATTCCTTTATCGTGATGATTACTATGACAAAGAATCAGAGAATAAGAACATTATCGAAATCATTATTGCCAAACAGCGTAACGGTCCAGTTGGTACAGTATCACTGGCGTTCGTCAAAGAATATAACAAATTCGTCAACCTGGAAAGAAGATTTGATGATGCGGGTGTTCCGCCCGGTGCTTAAAGCCCAGCTCAAGAAGCTGGGCTTTTTTTGATTATCTACATCGAAAGAATGATTGAAAAAACAGTCAATATGAGGAGGAGAGAGAAAAAGAGAGCGCGTATACTAAAAGGAGAAAAGGAGTGAAGACTGATGAAATTTCAACAGTTTGAAGCCGCTCAATTACGTATCGCACGCCCAACCGTCAACATGAAAGAGGTTGTTTCCTTTTATGAAGAAGGCTTAGGGCTCAAACGAATAGGCTCATTTGATCAGCATGAAGGGTACGATGGTGTGATGCTCGGGCTGCCTCACCAGCATGTTCATTTAGAAATCACCAAACATGAAGAAGAAGAAAGTCTGCCCGTCCCGCATCCAGAACAGCTGCTTGTTTTCTATATTCCGGATGAAGAGGAATTTCAGCAAATGAAGGAGAGATTGATTTCATTTGGCGGACGGCATGTCATCTCAACGAATCCATACTGGGACCGGGGAGGAGCAACCATTGAAGACCCAGATGGGTACCGGGTTGTGCTGATGAATACAGATGGTATTACACCGGTTTAAAAAAGACTCCTATTGGTGGGGTCTTTTTTATGTTGATGAACAGTGGACACGATAAAAAGTTGTTTTTTCTCAAAATCTCCATTTCCAAGCGCTAAAGAAGTGATTAAAGCGCTTTTCTTTATATTTAAAGCGAACAAAATTTGATTTCGAGATATTAATGTTCGGATTTCGCGTTGACTTTTTCGGTGTGCATTGATAAAATAAATGTGTTTGAAAGAGATAACGTTTTGAAAGGTTAACGGAGGTGCACGATATGTCTTCAGTAGTCGTAGTAGGTACGCAGTGGGGTGACGAAGGGAAAGGGAAAATTACCGATTTCCTTTCAGAAAATGCAGAGGTGATTGCCCGTTATCAAGGGGGAAACAATGCAGGTCACACGATCAAATTTGATGGAGTGACTTATAAGCTACACCTCATTCCATCCGGTATTTTTTATAAAGAGAAAACTTGTGTCATCGGTAATGGAATGGTGGTTGATCCTAAAGCGTTGGTCACTGAGCTTGCGTATCTTCACGAACGGAATGTGAGTACAGATAACCTCAGAATCAGCAATAGAGCCCATGTTATTCTGCCTTACCATTTAAAATTGGACGAGGTAGAAGAAGAGCGGAAAGGGGCTAACAAGATCGGAACGACGAAAAAAGGAATCGGACCAGCTTATATGGACAAAGCAGCTCGCGTCGGTATCCGTGTCGCAGATCTATTAGATCGTGAAGTATTTGAAGAGAAGCTTGCACGTAATCTAGAAGAGAAAAATCGTCTTTTAGAGAAAATGTACGACACAGAAGGCTTCAAGATTGAAGATATTTTAGACGAGTATTATGAATATGGCCAGCAAGTGAAAAAATATGTCGTAGACACATCTGTTGTTCTGAATGATGCACTAGATGAAGGCCGCCGCGTGCTATTTGAAGGAGCACAAGGGGTCATGCTTGATATCGATCAAGGGACATACCCATTTGTGACGTCATCTAACCCAGTAGCTGGAGGAGTGACGATTGGTTCTGGTGTAGGACCAACGAAAATTCAACATGTGGTCGGTGTGTCAAAAGCATACACAACACGTGTTGGAGATGGCCCATTCCCGACAGAACTCCATGATGAAATTGGCGATCAAATTCGTGAGGTTGGCCGTGAATACGGTACGACAACTGGACGCCCGCGCCGTGTCGGTTGGTTTGACAGCGTTGTTGTCCGTCATGCACGCCGTGTGAGCGGAATTACAGATTTATCTCTTAACTCAATTGATGTACTAACAGGGATTGAAAAGTTGAAAATCTGTGTTGCTTATAAATTGAACGGAGAAATCACAGAGGAATTCCCAGCAAGCCTAAATGAATTAGCGAAATGTGAGCCTGTCTACGAAGAAATGCCTGGATGGACAGAGGATATTACAGGTGTGAAGAACTTAAGTGAACTGCCTGCAAATGCCCGCCATTATTTAGAACGCATTTCACAATTAACAGGTATTCCACTTTCCATTTTCTCAGTCGGACCAGATCGTTCACAAACGAACGTTGTCCGCAGCGTGTACCGTCCATAAGAATAGATTGATGAGACACCAGTAAAATCTCGCATTTTACTGGTGTTTTTTTGTTTAAATATTCCTTAATTTCAGTAGAACGGACTTCCGATCATTACCAAAATATGATAACTGTATAGAGGGAAGGAGCGTTCTAGTGAAAGAAAGAATACGATTATTAGATATTTTACGAGGTTTTGCTATACTTGGCACATTGGGAACGAACGTCTGGTTTTTTGCGTATGCAGGAGATACCTTTGCGACAGATCAGATTGCGGATGAATATGAAAATGGCAGTTTTCTCGAAAGCCTTGTCTCCATGTTCGTTTATGGAAAAATGCTCTCGCTGCTCACGATCATGTTTGGTGTTGGATTGGAGCTGAAATACCAGCAGGCAAAAAGGAAAAACACGCCTTGGCCGGGCACTTATTTATGGATTCTTTTATTTTTATTCATCGAAGGCTTTGTCCATTTTGCGCTCGTAATGGAATATGATGTGCTTATGAGTTATGCCGTTACTGGGCTGCTTGTGGCTTACATTGTACGGGGAGGCAGCAGGCGTATCAAAAAGGGCATGATGGTCTCAGGTGTAATTCATCTACTCGTTATGTCATGTTTGATGGTGTATTCCCTCTCTGAAATGGAGTCAGCGGCCGATGATCAAGGCGGTGAACCGGCATTAGAAGAGCAGCTGCCAGAGACATGGATCTCGCAGGTTCAAGAACGGTTACAATACTTTTTCATGTACCGAGAAGAAGCGATCTTTATCATTCCAATGAACACATTTCTATTTTTATTAGGTGTGCGGATGATGAGAGCCGGTGTATTTTATGCAAATGAACGCGGACAATCTCTCCGGAAAATATTGTTCCGAATCGGACTGTGGGTTGGTCTGCCGCTGAATGCACTAGTCTTCGTTCCAAACGATCTAGTAGAATTTGCGGTGCGCTACGCCTTTTCACCATTCCTCTCTATTTTCTATATAGCTGTCATTGCGAAGCTCCTCGCACGCACGGAGTCATGGTTCATGTGGAATTGGTTTGAATATGTAGGGAAAATGGCGCTTAGCTGCTACATCCTGCAAAATGTCATCTGCTCCATTCTTTTTTATAGTTGGGGATTGGGTCTTGGCGGTCAAATCAATGCGCCCCTTATTGTATTGGCATGGCTGTTAATTTCCCTTCTGCAAATCGCGATTTCAGCAGTTTGCCTAAAGGTTTGGAGAATTGGACCAATGGAATATATCCGTTCACGGGCACTTCGCAGGGTGACGATGAAAAAAGCATCATAAAGGGGATAGACAATATGTTTTTTAAAAAAATGACGAAAAAAGAACAAGCGAATGCACATCAAGCGGCTGTGCCGGCATTTGTCTTTTATCTTCTCGCATTAGGAGGGCATGCGTTGTACGCGTATTTCCAAGGTGACAGGCCACCGGTTACTTTTGTCATTTTAATGGCGGGACTCCTTGTTTTTTTCTCCGCCGACTGGTTATTTAACAAAAAACATTCATAAAAAAAGCCCTCATCACGAGGGCTTTTTTCTTACTTCAGGCTTTTATATTGGCCTTTTAAGTTTTTACGGATGTACTGAATGATTTTGCGTAATTCGTTGGCATGCGGTCTGCCAAACGGACTTGTTTGTCTTTGCTGATAGAGCACTTGCCCTTTTTCATTTAATAAGAAATAGGCGGGTTCACCATGCACCCCGTGGTCTTCATATGGGGCATCTTCCCCGTGATAGTGGACTTCATATGCTTTTAATGACGTGAGGTCATGGTCATACATGATCGGGAAGGACAGTCCCTCTTTATCCGCAAATGCCTTCAAGTCATCAGGGTTATCGGTTGAAATCGCCATCAAGTGAATATCCTTGTCCTGAAAATATGACTGCTGCTGTTCGAGCTCTTTTAATTCTTCTACACATACCGGACACCAAGATCCTCTAAAGAAAACGATCAGGTGCCAGCTTTGATGCTCCTCTAAATGTTTGTCGAAATCAATGTGATCGCCCTGTATTGTTGGAAGTGAAAAGTTGGGCATTTTATCTCCTAATTTGAATGAACTCATACTGCTTCCTCCTTTTTCAATGACAATGTCACTTGTTTCATGTATAGCCATTTTTGAGCGGCCTGAAACGTGTCTATGTGTTTGAATAGGCAGAGATCATTCGAAAAGACGTGTAAAATGAAGGCGGTTGCAGAAGTGGAGCCTTTGAAAGGAGATTTGATATCCGACACTTTTTTTAAAAAAATGTCGAAAAACGTATTGCCATATGTAATTATTCTATGATATTATAAATCTCGTTGTTGCAAAGGTCTCTGAAACTTGTTAGGATGCGATGTTCCAGCTTTTTTAAAGCGATTGGTTTGACGCAATACAACTTCTTCAGATTTACTTTTCACAAACCGAGAGCCATTAGCTCAGTTGGTAGAGCATCTGACTTTTAATCAGAGGGTCGAAGGTTCGAGTCCTTCATGGCTCACCATGTATTGGCCCGTTGGTCAAGCGGTTAAGACACCGCCCTTTCACGGCGGTAACACGGGTTCGAATCCCGTACGGGTCATTGATTTACTTTAGCGTTAAGCTAATTTTTTCCTCACTTGCTTGAAGGAGCACCACGATTGCTTTTTCGGGCAAGTTACTGAGGTCCGGTAGTTCAGTTGGTTAGAATGCCTGCCTGTCACGCAGGAGGTCGCGGGTTCGAGTCCCGTCCGGACCGCCATTTATACATATTCATCTTTTTGATGATGGCTCGGTAGCTCAGTTGGTAGAGCAACGGACTGAAAATCCGTGTGTCGGCGGTTCGATTCCGTCCCGAGCCACTTCCAAACGCATCTGCAATCGCAGGTGCGTTTTTATTATGAAAAGAAGGCATAAAAAGGGAGAAGCCGGACCTAGGTAGGGCCCGGCTCCATAAGAAGAAGACGTTACATCTATATAGACGGCTGATGATTGGAAAAGTTTCAATAAAAAAGGAAAAAGTCATCAATTTTTTTGACTGGCATCTTTCTATCCAACGTTTACTAGAAAAGAAAGCCGTTATTATTTTTATCTTTGCCTCGTAAAACGTTATAATAGACAGTGAGCCTTTTTTTCGTAAACGGAAAAGGCGTAATGATATATGCAAAATGGAATGACATAGATGCTAAAAATGCAGGAGGAAATCACAATGGAAAAAAAGATTCTTGTCGTAGATGATGAAAAACCGATTGCTGATATATTGGAATTTAATTTAAGGAAAGAGGGCTATGAGGTTCATTGTGCATATGATGGAAACGAAGCCCTTGAAATGGTAGAAGAAATTAAGCCGGACATTATTCTGCTCGACATTATGCTGCCGAATAAAGATGGTGTTGAAGTATGCCGTGAAGTGAGAAAGAAATACGACATGCCCATTATCATGCTGACAGCAAAAGACTCTGAAATTGATAAAGTCATCGGCCTTGAGCTTGGCGCAGATGATTATGTGACAAAGCCTTTCAGCACGCGTGAGCTGCTTGCCCGTGTGAAAGCGAATTTGAGAAGACAAACCGCTGCTCCGCAGACAGAGGAAGAATCTGAATCAAATGATATTGAGGTTGGATCACTCGTCATTTATCCAGATGCGTATGTGGTGTCTAAGCGTGAGGAAACGATTGAATTGACGCACCGTGAGTTCGAACTGCTTCATTACTTAGCGAAACATATCGGACAAGTCATGACACGTGAGCACTTGCTGCAAACCGTATGGGGCTACGATTACTTCGGAGATGTCCGTACAGTAGACGTTACAGTCCGCCGTCTTCGTGAAAAGATTGAAGACAACCCTAGCCATCCGAGCTGGATCGTGACAAGACGAGGCGTCGGCTACTATTTAAGAAACCCAGAGCAGGACTAAGATTCTTATGAGTAAAGTAGGTTTTTTTCGCTCGATTCACTTCAAATTGACCTTGATTTACGTGCTGCTGATCATCGTCGCCATGCAGATCATTGGCGTGTACTTTGTGAAGCAGCTAGAGCAGTCCTTAATTAATTCATATGATAATTCCTTGAATCAGCGAATCTACTCGTTATCGTATTACCTAGAACAAGATTCATCGAAAAGCAAGGCAGAATTAAAAGAGGATGCTCAAAAGATATTGAACGATTTTAACAACAAAGATGAGTCTAATGAAATCTCTGAAGTCAGCTATATTGACGAAAGCAGAGAGGTCATTGCCTCTGTCAATAATGGCAGCCAAGAGATTGCCGGCAAGAAAATCACTGATCAAATCATTAGCCGTATTTTCGCGGTTGGCAAAGACTATGAGAAAAAATTCTATGACCCTGAATCAAATAAAAGGGTGCGTATTTCTGCGACAGCCGTGAAAAATGAGAACCAAGAGACCGTTGGCGTGATTTATGTTGTGTCTTCAATGGAAAGTGTGTTTAACCAAATGCGAACCATCAACACCATTTTGGCAACTGGTACACTGATTGCACTTGGGACGACTGCTCTACTTGGTATCTTCATCTTCAGAACGATCACTCATCCTATTTCAGATATGAGAAAGCAAGCGATCGAGCTTGCCAAAGGGAACTTCTCCAGGAAGGTCCGTAAGTATGGGCATGACGAGATTGGCCAGCTTGCGACAACCTTTAACCATCTGACGAGAGAGCTGGAGGAAGCTCAGCTGATGACGGAGGGTGAGCGGAAAAAGCTTTCTTCTGTCATTGCCTATATGACGGACGGCGTCATCGCAACGAATCAAAACGGTGCAATTATTCTATTAAACAGCCCCGCATTAGAGCTGTTAAATGTTTCACGTGAAACAGCTCTTGAGATGCCGATTACGTCCTTGCTCGGCTTAGAGGAAACTCATACATTTGAAGATTTAGTCGAAAATCAAGATTCCATGCTGATCGAAATTGAACGCGAAGACCAGCTGTCTGTATTACGTGTTAATTTCTCCGTTATTCAGAAAGAGCATGGGAAAATTGATGGCTTAATTGCAGTCATTTATGACGTCACAGAGCAGGAGAAAATTGATGCTGAACGTCGTGAATTCGTCGCGAACGTATCGCATGAGCTGCGCACACCGCTGACGACGATGCGAAGCTACCTTGAGGCGCTGGCTGAAGGGGCGATTGGTGATAAGGAGCTTGCCCCAAGATTCCTTAGTGTCACGCAAAATGAAACTGAGCGCATGATCCGGCTTGTCAATGACTTGCTGCAGCTGTCTAAGTTCGACAGCAAGGATTATCAATTCAACCGTGAGTGGACGAACTTTATCAGGTTTATCTCGCTCGTCATTGATCGTTTTGAAATGACGAAGGAGCAGCATGTCGATTTTATCCGCAACCTGCCGCAGCGTGAAGTATATGTGGAAATCGATCAAGATAAAATTACACAGGTGCTCGATAATATCATTTCCAATGCCATGAAATACTCACCAGAGGGTGGACACATCACGTTTACCGTCGATCTGGATGAGGAGAAAGGCCTTGTGTTATTCAGCGTGAAAGATGAAGGAATCGGTATTCCGAAGAAGGATATGGATAAAATCTTTGAACGTTTTTATCGAGTGGATAAAGCAAGAACAAGAAAGCTTGGCGGAACCGGCCTAGGTCTTGCGATTGCAAAAGAAATGGTTCAGGCTCATGGCGGAGATATTTGGGCTGACAGCATTGAAGGAAAAGGGACAACGGTGACCTTTACCCTTCCGTACAATGAAGAACAAGAGGATGATTGGGATGAAGCGTGAGACCTTTAAAACCATAATATTGACAATCCTAATTGCGATCAGTCTTGTATTTACGTGGAATATCTGGATGTTCCAGCCCGTCATGCAGGATCAGGCAGATACAGGCACACAGGTCGTGGAAACGAAGAAGATTTCAAGCGACGAGCCTAGAAGTCTCATTGATGTCGTGAAGCCGCGCGAGATGTTTATCCATTCAAATGGGGAGCATTTTAAAGTAGATCAAAAGGAACTCTTTCAAAACTTTTGGAATGATGTGAGCCTTTGGGATGTCAAAGAGGTTAATGATGTGTCGGATCAATATTCCGAGCAGAAATTTAAGAATTTCTTCTATGGACGCGAAGGGCAAGGAAAGACATTGGATCTTGTATTCAATGATCCGATTCCGATTGATATTTTCCAGGCGCTCTTTAAATGGCCGAACAAGTCCATTGAATACAACTCGTTTGATCGGATGATTGTGCCGTTCGCTCAGCAGGATAAGGCCAATAAGAAAGTTTACTTGGTCTCATACAGCAAGGAAACGGTGCTTGAGCTGACAATTGAGTCCGCCAACTACCGTAATCTAATGGCCAGTATCGCTGCCGCTCAAAACGAGATGCCGCGCTATGATCTTTATACATTCTCTACGAATTCTAAACGAGATTTCCTTCTTCCGAGAAAGCAAAAGCAGCTTGAAGCGAAAATGTTCTTTATCGAAACGATTAAGACAAACAAGTTCAAAGACGCTTTGTTTACGGACCCGAGTCTTGTCGGTGAGGAATCTAATTTAAACCGGACGGTGTACACAGATGGCACAAGCCGCCTTGAAGCCAATCAAAAAGACCACCGCATTCAATATCAGCATCGCAATATCAATTCCAGCACTGTTTTCCAAACGGGGGATTTGATCAAGCGAAGCGTGAAATATTTCAATGATACGGGAAGCTTTACTGATGACTACCAATACTTTGGCATCAACAGCAACCAGCAGCTGTCCTTCAATATGTTTATGGACGGTCTGCCGATTGTGAACAGTACAAAGCATCCATTTGGGATGACCTCCCTTGAAGTCCAATGGGCGAATGATGACATTTTGAATTACAAGCGTCCAAACTATATTCTTGGCAATAAAGCGAGTCAAAGTGAACAGGTCAAGCTGATGAACGGGACAGAGCTGAAGGACTTGATCATCAAGCAGACGAAATATGATGACTTGGAGAAAATTGAACAGATTTTCCCGGCATATCAAGCTGTTTCAACTGCATCAGATCAAGATCAAGGGATGTTTGTCTGGCTGGAGCCTGTATGGTGTATGAAGTATAACGGCAAAACCGTGATTCTATCGAATGATCTTTTGACAGAGGGGAGCGAGAATCATGGAGTGGAATAAGACCAAAACGATCTTTATCCTAGCCTTTCTCGTTCTCGATATCTTTCTAGGTTTTCAATACTTTGAAAAACGGTCAACCGATCATTTTGCGATTATCGAAAAAACGGATACGCTGGAAGAAATGAAGGCAGACGGGATCAAATATGGCAATCTATCAGATGAAGCTAAGATTGGATATCGCATTACAGCTGAAAAGAAGCAATATACAAAAAAGGATGTCGACGGATTAGCTGATCAAAAGGCGAAAAGCACATTCTCGAAAACAGATAAAGATGATCCTGTCACGCTGCTTGAAATGACCTTCAATAAGCCAGTTGCCTTGCCGAAAAAGGATATCAAAACAGCGGCGACGAACCTTGTGAACCAGCGATTGCTGGATGGGAAGAATTATAAGCTGTGGAATATAGATGAAGAGACAGGGAAAATCGTCTTTTTCCAAACGTATAAAGGGAAATACATCTTCCAAGAAGGCCTGGATGACACCGAAACCATCGGTAAAATCACCTTAGATCTCAACGATCAAAACGAAGTTGTTTCTTATCAGCAGTCAATGGTGACGTCGATTAATGAAGTGAGAAAAGAAACACTTGTCCCAGCACTTGAAACCGTGAAGGACTTATATACGCAAAATATGCTGAGCCAAAACACGACCGTGAAAAAGGTAGAGCTTGGTTACTATACGCAATACCCGGGGGCAAGCACGCAAGTCATGGTTCCTGTATGGCGTGTGGAGCTTGAAGGCGTATCAGCAGGTTCAAAGAAAAAGACAGAGGAAGAATATTTGATCAATGCCATCGATGGCTCAACACTTGATCATATAGAGAAAGATGACAAATCTTCAATGGAGTGAGAGAACATGAGCTTGCAGTTCAGTGTACTAGCGAGCGGAAGTACGGGGAACGCTTTTTATTTAGAAACAGACGAGCATGCCTTTTTGGTCGATGCTGGTTTAAGCGGCAAACAGATGGTCGAGCTGCTTGGCCAAATCGACCGCAAGCCTGAAGACTTGGACGGCATTTTTGTGACACACGAGCACTCCGATCATATTAAAGGGCTTGGTGTCATGGCAAGAAAGTACAAGCTTCCTGTCTATGCAAATGCGAAAACATGGAAGGCGATGGAATCTCATATCGGAAAAATTGATACAGAGCAGAAATTCCATTTTGATATGGAGACCGTTCAATCCTTTGGCGGCCTTGATGTTGAGTCATTTGGCGTCTCACACGATGCGGCAGAGCCTATGTTTTACGTATTCCATTATGGAGGGCGCAAACTTGCGCTCATGACGGATACCGGCTATGTGAGTGACCGCATGAAAGGCATTATTAAGTCAGCCAATACGTTTGTGTTTGAGAGCAATCATGATGTCGGTATGCTGCAAATGGGCCGATACCCATGGAGCATTAAGCGTAGAATTCTGAGCGATGTCGGACACGTATCAAATGAAGATGCTGCTCTTGCGATGACAGATGTCATTGGAGATGCCACCTCACGCATTTATTTGGCTCACTTGAGTCAAGACAACAACATGAAGGATTTAGCCCGTATGGCGGTCCAGCAGACGCTTGAAATGAAGGGCTTTGTTGTTGGGGACGGCTTTGATTTATTTGATACGGACCCGAAAAAAGCAACCCCGCTTTGCGCCGTATGATTTTTACAATCGTATGATTAAGATAAGAGCTTCTTACCAACACTATATACATCATCTATTCACTGAAAGGAAGGAAACATAGTGGATTATCGCGATGTAGAGTGGAAGCCGAGACGAAGCAGAAAAGGATATTTTCTTTCTGGTTTGATCGGTGTATTGGTAGGAGCTTTTTTAATGGGATTCTTTTTCCCCTATGTATCTGGACAGAGCGGCAGTCTGTTTGGATGGCAGCAGAACGGTGATGGAGAAACATCTCAGGGCCCTTTAAAAACTGTGAATGTAAACGTCAATGATGCTGTCACGAAAGTGGTGTCTAATATGTCAGATACGGTGGTCGGCGTCATTAATATCCAAAAGTCGAGCTTTTGGGAGGAAGGCGGAGAAGCAGGCAGCGGGTCAGGTGTGATCTATAAAAAAAAGGGTGACACGTTTTATATTGTCACAAACCATCACGTCATCAAAGGCGCCAACCAGCTTGAAGTGAGCCTTCATGATGGGACAAGAATTGGTGCCAATCTTGTCGGCAGTGATCAGCTTATGGATTTAGCAGTTCTCACTGTCAAAAGTGATAAAATCAAGAAAACGGCGGCCTTCGGTAACTCAGATCATGTGAAGCCGGGTGAGCCAGTCATCGCCATTGGAAATCCATTAGGGCTTGAATTCGCAGGCTCTGTCACACAAGGGGTCATTTCGGGCACGGAGCGAGCGATCCCTGTCGACTCAAATGGAGACGGACAAACGGATTGGAATGCAGAAGTACTGCAAACAGACGCCGCCATCAATCCTGGAAACAGCGGTGGTGCCTTGATCAATATGGACGGAAAAGTGATCGGCATCAACTCAATGAAGATTGCTGAATCAGAGGTAGAAGGAATCGGGCTGTCCATTCCAGCGAATTTGGTGATCCCTGTCATAGAGGATTTAGAGCGCTACGGAGAGGTGAAGCGTCCGTATCTTGGCGTCGGCATGAAATCATTAGCGGATATTGCGAGTTACCACTGGCAGGAAACATTGAAACTGCCATCCAAGGTCACATCTGGGGTTGTTGTCATGAGTGTTGAGCCGTTATCTCCAGCAGGAAAAGCGGGACTAAAAGAGCTGGATGTCGTGACCTCCTTTGATGGCAAAAGTGTACAGAATATCGTAGATCTTCGTAAATACTTATATCAAAAGAAGGTCGGCGATAAGGTAAGAGTGCAATTTTACCGAAGCGGGAAGAAAAAATCAGCAGAGATTAAACTTTCTCAAACCGACCGATATGGCAGCTAACCAGTTCCAGTAAGGGACTGGTTTTTTTGGCATGACTGACATATGATGAAGAAAAGGGGGTTGTACGATTGGTTATACTACAACGGATGTCACAAACCGATTACGATGTATTGATAAAGAAGGCCATTCAGCGGTACGCGGAAGAAAAGGTACTCGCAGGGACATGGGAAAAGGAAGAATCACTTGCGAATGCAGAAGAACAATTTGACAGGCTTCTTCCAGAAGGACTTCAGACAGAGCATCATGAGCTGTGGAATTTCTTAAACGGAGATGAAGCGATTGGCTGGGTTTGGCTTTGCTATGACCCGAATCACCCGCAGCACGAAGGATTTATTTATAACTTTATTTTGTTTGAAGCTTATCGAGGAAAAGGCTTTGCAAAGCAGGCTATTGCTGCATTAGAGGAGCAGGCAAAGTCATTAGGTGTGCAAAAACTTTCGCTCCATGTCTTTGCTCACAATCAAATCGCCCGTTCACTGTACGAAAAAACAGGATTTGCAGAAACCAGTATTTATATGAGTAAACCTTTATAAAAAAGACTTTTTGAATTCCTGATACAATCAATATAGGTACAAGAGTTCGGGTTGGTAGACAAGGTGAGTAAAGCGTTTAGTAACTTGTTAAAGTATATCGACAAATTACCACACACCCAAAAAGAACAAGTCTATCAATGGGTGAAACGCTTTGTTGAGCCATCTTCCTCTCCTGGTGGTCATTTAATTAATGAAATGAGAGAAACTCGCTTCAAGGACGGATTCGAGTGCCCTCATTGTTCATCGGAACACGTTGTCGGTTCGGAAAGTATAAGGGTCGGAAACGGTATTTTAGGGAAGTGATTCATGATATGATAAGTGTTCTTGAAAAATTTATGGATGAACCTTGGTGGATAATCAATGATATTATGTCGGAATTTTTAAATGCGGAATTAAAGAAAGAAGTTCATCCAAATCACATTCTCTACGGAAAAAAGGCTATCGCAGTTGCGAAAAGGGAAGATAACGACGATGTAGTTTATTGGATAAGTGAACTAAAAAAATTCGCCTTAGTTCATTTAACGTATTCCGCAGAAAACACAAGCCAATATCCAAAAACACAGTTACTTACAATAGTTGAATTGGAGGAACATTGTAAAAATGTATCCGAGTTTTACTAAATATGTGTTAATGATCAACACTAAACAGAGCCATAAAAAAAGAAGAAGTACCGTGCAGAAAGCGTACGGTACTTTTTTATGAGGACATCATGGCATCCTGAGCCGTGACTCTGTATAAATCGACTTTACACTTCACGAAAGCGCGAATGATCGCTGGAACTTGAGCTTCTGAACGAATTAACAATGAGGTCTCGTCATCACTGATCACAAGATCTGTTCCGACAGTTTGTAGGTACTGCGTGAGAACAGGTTTCACCTCATCATCAATCCATGCATGCTTGAAGGTTGCACGTATGTTTGAGGATGTGATGGTTTTCTCTTGAGGATGAGTATGTGGGGACACTAATTTTCCTTCAGAAATGAATGCAGTTTTGGTACAAATACTATTGGTGAACCTTGGGCGGTCAGCTGTTAAAAAGACGGTTTTTCCTTCATCCTTTAATGCTTCAATGACCCGCTGAATGTGGAAAATCGAATCTGCATCAATATCGGCAAAAGGCTCGTCGAGTAAAATAAATTCCGGCTGATGGGCAATGGCCTGCGCCATTCCAAGCCGCTTTTTCATACCAGGTGTGAAGGCACCGACCTTCTCCTGATGATCATGATGTAAGCCGACAAATTCTAGCAGTTCTTCATAATCACTCGTTTTCTGGCGTGTTCCGGTGATTTTTGATAAGTAAGCAATATGCTCAAGAGCCGTAAGACCTTCATATAAATCCGTATATTCAGGCAGAACACCGATATGCTGCCTCACTTTTTTTAGCGAAGGCTTATTCATCACTGTAAACGTACCAGAGGTAGGGCGGGAGATTCCGGTAATAATATTGAAAAACGTCGTCTTACCAGATCCCTTTGGTCCAATGAGTCCGAAGATATCGCCTTGATTGACATCAAGATTAATATCATTTATTGCGACTTTTGTACGATATTTTTTTGTGAGCCCTTTTGTATGAAGCATCTACACATCCCTCCTTTGAAACAGCAGTGCAGTTCCAATGAGTAAGATAACGGTCAATGCCGTGTTCATTAGGACGTAGGTCAGCGGTTCACTCCAGCGCGCATAATAATAAGGCGTCATATATTGGAACCAATGAATCATTCGTTCTGAAGAAAGAACAGAAATCATACTGACGATTGGGAAAAGAAAGGAAAATAACATGCCGACAAACATTGATTTCTGCGGTGTTGGAAAGAGCATGGACAAAAATAAAGCACATGAGATACCGACACTGATAAAGGTTAAGATTTTTAACGCATCAGAGAACAGAAAACGGTGTGAGATCACCATATTCAGGACATATGTCGTCATAATACAGCTAAGCCAAAACAGCATCAGTCCAAGATATTTCCCGATGATGATGTTCAAACGGGTTGTTTTACTGACGAGAAAACGAATGGTTTTCAAATGAATTTCGCGGCTTAAAATATCATGAGACAACAAAAAAATAAGGAAAAAACCAAATAAAGAAATCACCAGTTCATTCCCAATAGAATAAGGATCCTTTGCCAGTTCCCATTGTTCCTGATGAGCAGCGATAAATGGAAGACTTGAAACAAAAGTAGATAAAATGAAAATAATAACAATTGTTAAAATAGATTTTGTGCTTTTGAAGAGCTGCTTAAACTCATTCATACAGATGGTCCACACACGCTGTACCTCCCTTCACCTTTATTATACCCCTAGAATAGAAAGACACCATATCTTGCTCTTTAACATTTGTTTAAATTTCATAAAAAGAAGACTCTTCCAGCACCAGTTGACTCATTTTTAAAAATGTTCAGAAAAATATCTTGATTTATGAAAAAACATCATGTATGATAGCTTTAATTCAAGATAATTATACAGGCAATGACGAGAGAAAGTACAATCATCAATTTTTCCACAGAGAGCTTCGGCAGCTGAAAAGAAGCAAAAATAATGATTCGAAAAATGGTCTCTGAGCCTCGTGCTGAACATATCTATGATATTAGTAGGTGACGACGAGAGTTGGTACTCGTTATCAAAACCACAGTATATGAGCCAGATTGGAGCTTTGTACTTGTAGAGGCTGTTTAGCGCGAGCAAACAGTAAATAAAGGTGGTACCACGAGACAAATACCTCGTCCTTATGATTCAAAGATAAGGATGGGGTATTTTTTATTGTCCACTTTTTTTCATACAATTGTTCAAATGTTCCACGTGAAACACCACATCCATTTTTTCAAATGAAAGGGAGATTGACATGAGTGAACATGCATTGGTTTTACAATCAGATTTCGGCATTGATGATGGAGCTGTCAGTGCAATGTACGGAGTGGCAAATACGGTCAGCAGCAGGATCCGCATTTTTGATTTAACACACAATATTCCGCAGTATGACATTTGGGAAGCTTCTTATCGTCTGCTTCAAACCGTCACATACTGGCCGGAAGAGACGGTATTCGTTTCCGTCGTTGACCCAGGTGTTGGGTCAGAGAGAAAAAGTCTTGTTGTCAAAACGACAAGCTCACACTATATCATTACCCCAGATAACGGGACAATCACGCACGTCGCGCAGGATATTGGCATTGTGGAAGCCCGTTATTTAGATGAAACCATTAACCGGCTGCCAAAGTCGGGAAAATCACATACATTCCATGGGAGAGATATTTACGCTTATACAGGGGCAAGAATTGCATCAGGTGTCATTTCTTTTGAAGAGGTTGGGCCAAAGGCGAATATTGATGATATTATCCATCTTCCAGTCGTACAGGCCTATGCGGAAGAAGATGTGATCACAGGGACGATTGATATTTTAGATGTGAGATTCGGAAACCTGTGGACAAACATTCATCACACGCTATTTGAACAGCTTTCAATTAATTATGGGGATGCAATAGAAGTTACCATTGCCAACGGGCCGAAAAATGTGTATAAAAATATCATGACCTATGGACGATCTTTTGCCGACTTAAAGGTAGGCGAACCACTCGTATATGTCAATTCACTCGACCATTTAGGCGTGGCGATCAATCAAGGGTCATTTGCAAAGGCTTATAACATCGGTACAGGCACAGGCTGGCGCCTTTCGATTCGCAAAGCTCCGCGCATTATATACGAATAAGAGGAGGATACATCATGGCAGGAAAACAACTTTCAACGAAAACTGTCGTTGCTATTGGAATTGGCGCAGCCGTCTTTGTGATTTTAGGACGATTTGTCTCCATTCCAACTGGAATTCCGAATACACAAATTGAAACCTCATACGCTTTCCTTGCATTAATGGCCGTGCTATTTGGTCCTGTTGCAGGCGCATTGATTGGTTTTATTGGCCATCTCATTAAAGATGCGACCACATTTGGCCCTTGGTGGAGCTGGATTATTGTTTCGGGTGTCGTTGGTTTATTGATCGGCTTCATTTCTAACCGTTTAAAAGTAGAAGAGGGAGACTTCGGCTGGAAGAAAATCACGCTCTTCAACGCCGTACAAGCAGGCGCACAGGCATTAGGCTGGTTTATCATTGCTCCTGTGCTCGACATTGTGATCTATGCAGAACCTGCGAACAAAGTATTTGTTCAAGGCATCGTGGCAGGGATTTCAAACATCATCACAGTAGGTGTATTAGGAACCATCATCATTGCAGCCTATGCAAAAACGAGAAGCAAAAGCGGCAGTCTATCGAAAGAAACATCATGAAGCAAGGTGGAACACATAAATGAAGAAACCGATGATTCAATTCGAACATTTCGGATTCAAGTATCGCAGTCAGGCAGAACCAACATTAAAGGATATCAACCTGACCATCTATGAAGGAGAAAAAGTTCTCATCGCAGGCCCGTCTGGATCGGGAAAAAGCACACTAGCCCATTGTATCAATGGGCTAGTTCCTGCGTCTTATAAAGGTTCTATGGAAGGAAGTCTTCACATCGGCGGGAAAAATGCAGAGAAAGAGAACATTTTCTCCCTCTCACAGCTTGTCGGAACGGTGCTTCAGGACCCTGATGGACAATTTATTGGGCTCACCGTTGGAGAAGACATTGCGTTTACGCTTGAAAATGATCAAGTCACACGTGAAGAAATGAAAACACGTGTCGAGGAAGCAGCAAAATTAACAGAGGTAGACGGCAAGCTGGCATCTTCCGTGCATGAGCTGTCAGGCGGTCAAAAACAACGTGTCGCCATTGCGGGTGTACTGGTCAACGATGTCGACATTTTGCTGTTTGATGAACCACTTGCAAGCCTTGATCCCGCAACAGGTAAAGAAGTCATCGACCTCATTGACCGGCTGCAAAAACAAACGAAAAAAACCATTGTGATGGTTGAGCACCGATTAGAAGACGTCCTCTTCCGTCATGTGGACCGCATCATCGTTGTCAATGAAGGAACGATTGTAGCGGATATGACACCAGATGAATTGCTTGCCTCAAACGTATTAGAAGCGGCGTATTTACGTGAGCCTTTATATGTAAAGGCTATGAAATATGCAGGTATTCCAGTTGCACCGGGAGATCAGATCGCTGATTTACAGCGTCTCACTTTAGACGATGAGGCAAAAGAGAAAATCGAGCAATGGATGGAAGCGTCTGAACCATCAGTAGAGCAGATTGCAGCACAGGATTTACTAGAAGTGCGTGAGCTGAGTTTTGATTATCCAACAAGACCAAAAACGCTGAGCAACATCTCTTTTACCGTCAAAAAAGGAGAAATGATCAGCATCGCAGGAGCCAATGGCGCAGGCAAGACGACATTATCTAAGGTGCTTTGTGCATTTGAAAAGCCAACGAAAGGCTCAATTCTTTTAAATGGTGATGACATCACAGGAGATACGATCAAACAGCGCTCCGAACGAATCGGCGTCGTCATGCAAAACCCCAATCAAATGATTTCAAAACAAATGATTTTTGATGAAGTCGCACTCGGTCTCGTTTTAAGAGGCGTAAAGGAAGAAGAGATCAAAGAACGGGTGGAGCGGGTCCTAAAAGTGTGTGGGCTGTATCCATTTCGGAACTGGCCGGTTTCAGCGCTCAGCTTTGGACAGAAAAAACGCGTCACCATTGCGTCAATTCTTGTATTAGAGCCAGAAATCCTCATCCTAGATGAACCAACCGCAGGACAGGACTTTAAACATTACACAGAGATGATGACGTTTTTAGAACAATTAAATCAGCAGGGTGTCACGATTTTCATGATCACCCATGATATGCACTTAATGCTAGAATACACAACAAGAACCATTGTCATTTCAGATGGAGAAAAAATCGCAGATGATACACCAGCCAAAGTACTGACAGATCAGCTGCTTGTCCAAAAGGCGAGCTTAAAGGAAACTTCGCTGTATGAACTGGCGCTGAAAGCTGATTGGCCGAATCCAAATGAACTCGTGGATCGCTTCATTGAGGTTGACAGAAAGGAACGAATGACATGGCTGTAGACATGCTGTCCTATATCGATCGCCCGTCGCCGATTCACCGGCTGACAGGTGCCACCAAACTCATTTGCTTTATCCTCTGGTCATCCGCAGCGATGCTCACGTATGATACAGGCGTTTTAGTGTTTATGCTAGTTGCTAGTATCGTGTTCTTTCAGCTATCAAACGTGCGATTTCGTGATATTTCCTTCGTGGTGATCGTCCTGGCGATTTTCCTAGTGATTAATAACATCGCCATTTACATCTTTGCGCCTCAGCAAGGTGTCGCCATCTACGGAGCAAAGCATGAGCTGTTTCATATTGCCGGCTGGTACAACGTCACACTTGAACAGCTCTTCTATCAGTTGAACATTACGCTAAAATACGTGACCGTGATGCCAGCAGCGCTTTTATTTATTGTGACAACAAATCCAAGTGAATTCGCCTCATCGCTCAGCAGAATTGGGGTCAGCTACCGGATTTCCTATGCGGTAGCGATTGCCTTGCGCTATATTCCAGATATTCAGCGGGATTTTCGCACGATCGCGATTTCTCAGCAAGCAAGAGGGATTGATTTATCGAAGAATGAGAAACTTGGAAAACGCATTAAAAATGCGCTGTCGATTGTGATGCCGCTGATTTTCTCCAGCTTGGAGCGGATTGAAACGATCAGCAATGCGATGGAGCTGCGCGGGTTTGGAAAGCATAAAAAGCGTACATGGTTTACGACAAAAGACTTTCAAAAAGCAGATTATGTGGCGTTCATATTTGTTGGTGTGGTACTGATTGTTTCGTTAGTGATTACATTTGTTAGAGGAACGAGATTTTATAATCCGTTTTTATAGAAAGAAGCCTTCACAGGAGTGGAGGCTTTTTTGTTTGGTTTGTGGATAAAAGGTGTGGAAAATGGTAAAAGACTATTAACATGTGAATAAATCGGTTATATTGAACAATGAGCGAAACACTTGTGAATAACGAAACAACATATTGGAGGAATTAGAAACTTATGAACAAATCACTTTATGCTTGTGCAGAACACATAGAAACCGTATTAGACATGTACATAGATGATCACGAAACGCCGCCAGAATTCAGAAAAATCGAACATACACACAGTTTATCCACAACCTGTGAATTGTGCGATGAACCTGCAATATATATAGTGGGGAACGAATGATCGGACACAAAATACACAAATTTTATCCACAATTGTTGATAACTTATATGAATAACTTGTTCTTAAGGTGGGGATGACCTGTGAATATATCAATTATCACAGTAGGAAAATTAAAAGAGAAATATTTAAAGCAAGGCATAGCCGAATACACAAAACGATTACAGGCTTACGCAAAAATTGAGATCATTGAGCTCGCGGACGAAAAAGCACCCGAGAATCTCAGCGATCAAGACATGAAAATCATCAAAGACAAAGAAGGAGAACGCATCCTAAGCAAAATCAACCCAGACGCCCACGTCATCGCCCTCGCCATCGAAGGAAAGATGAAAACTTCCGAAGAATTAGCCGATACAATAGATAAGCTGGCAACATACGGAAAAAGCAAAGTATGTTTCGTCATAGGCGGATCCCTCGGACTAAGTGATGCTGTCATGCAGCGTGCGAATGAGAAACTGTCGTTTTCGAAAATGACGTTTCCGCATCAATTGATGAGGCTGGTGTTGGTGGAGCAGATTTATCGGGCGTTTCGGATTGTGCGGGGGGAGCCTTATCATAAGTGAGTGAGGTTTTATTGCAGGTGTTAATAATAGTAGATATGTGAATCCTAAAATATATTAACTAATATTTTAAAGCTTAAAGAGATTATTAAGTATAGAACTCTTAGTTAGAGTAATGAGAATCTTTAATACAGTCAAAGTAAGAGAGACTAAAGTGATGGTTTTAAAGGAGATGAACGAGGTGAGCAGAAAGATAAGTACTCAGGTTGAAAGAAGGATATATGCTGAATCTATGGGGAGATGTATGAATCCAGAATGTAAAGTAGAATTATTTAAAGATAGTGGCGACATAATGGAAAAGGCTCATATAATTCCGTATTGTGATACTAAAGACAACTCTTATGAAAATTTAATTATTTTATGCCCAAATTGTCATACAAACTTTGATAAAAACAATGCATTCAGTGTAGATGATGTTGAAAAATGGAAAAAAATACGCAAGGCTGAGTTCGAGCGTTTCTTTAGTAAAGAGTATGATACTTTTGAGGATTTAAAAAGTGAAGTAGTTCCATTGTTACTACATAATCAAGCAATCTTTGAAAACTATTATTCAGAGGACCAAAGGGGATTGTGGGACATTTTTGAAGGTGAGATTTTATCAAATAATAGAATACTAAGAAAAATTTTAAAACACAATACTAAGTTGATTCAAAGGCATTCTCAGGAAAGCTACTCAAACTTAGCAATAGTACAAAAATTTATGCTTCATATTGAAGAATTTGAAGCTACTCGAATAAGTAAAGAAAAAATAAGACATGTATTATTTCCAACTGAGATTAATTCTTTGTTTGGAATAAAACCTTTACAAAAAGACTTTATACCATCTGTAGAGTCTATTGAGAGTTTAATAGCAGTATTGCTGAATAAGGGGGAATTTGAATCTATTGTTTTAGGCATTGATAATCCATATATACAGGTTAAAAAAGACAGTAGTTCTGAAAAAATTTATCTAAATGATACTCCAAGGTTAAGGCAAATATACTATGATAGCAAATGTTTTAGGCAAGTTAATGTTCGATTTGAAAGTTTAAATTATGCTCTAAAAGTTATAAAATCAAGAGGTTTAAATTTTGATTTTTTAGAGATAGACAATCTAAAAGAAATTACAGTAAATGGTGTAAAGATAGTTTTTATTTATGAGTATTGCTTAAGTAAAGTTAAATTACAACAACTATGTCCAGAGGAAAAATGTGTGGTTTTAAACTTACATAATTGGAATGGTGAGTGTTGTATTTCAGGGGAAGCATACGAGCTAGCAAAAGAAATGAAAGTAACGTTACTAACAATGGATAAATTTTATAAATACATTAATGGCATTTAACACAAAAGATTTTGTCATTCAGAAAATCCTACAGCATATAGAATTGTTTGAGTTATTTAATAGTGTATATTTATTTGGCTCAATTCTCAATGAGAATAGATCCCCTAATGATATAGATTTATTGCTAGTTTATAAAGATTTTTCTAATCAACTTTTAATTGATTTGGATAAGATAGTCACTTTTTTTGATCACTCATATGAACTCTCCTTTGATTTAACTGTACTAAGTGAACATGAGGAAGAAGAGTCAGGTTTTATGATTAGATTAACCTCAAATTACTTAAGACTGAAATAACAAATTCTTATATTTAAAAAAATGATAATATTTCACAAGTAAATTCACTTTTAGAAGACTGCATGAAAATAGTATGGGGGAAATTGAATTTAATAAATTGACGAGAAAAGTTTCAGAAATAGAAGCTAGCTATACCCGATGAGAATATTCCTTCAAAACTTGATTTTGATAGAGCTGCTCAAAGGTTAGGAGTGTGTCTAATCAAAGAGGAAAACTGCTTTTGAGTCATAAAAGAGTTCAACCACAACTTTATATAATTCAAGAAAAAAGTATGAACGCACTCAAAGATTATTTGAGGAAAAGGTCTTATCCAAAACCAGAGGTATTAATATTTGAACCTGTACCGAAGGAAATCATTAGTTTTTGTGAAGAGTGATAAGCAATTTCTAATTTAAATGTAGTTCTAAAGATCTTCCAATATAAAATAATATTTTAAGAACCTTGGTA
Source organism: Bacillus sp. WP8 (assembly GCF_000800825.1). Lineage (NCBI taxonomy): Bacteria > Bacillati > Bacillota > Bacilli > Caryophanales > Bacillaceae > Bacillus > Bacillus sp. WP8. The sequence continues at coordinate 3,632,032 of NZ_CP010075.1, read as the reverse complement.
GAGTTTGGTATCCATCAAGGTTTTTTAATAAACTCATTTAAAGGCACCACGGTGAACTATACCAGAGGAAGAAGGAAAATAGAAAGTTGTAAGGAATCTCAAACAACACATGTTGACATATCGTTATTTATCGATATAATAGGGTGTATGGAGCCAATAGAAGTTTTCAAAGCCTTATCCAATGAATCCAGATTGCAAATTTTACAATGGTTAAAGGAACCTGATCGTCATTTTACACCCCATGAAGGGATTGATATGAATACTACAGGGGTATGTGTTAGTCAAATAACAGATAAATTGAAAATGACGCAATCAACAGCATCTCAATACCTTTCAATTTTACTTCGAGCTGGATTAATTACGACAGAGCGTATAGGTAAATACACGTATTATAAAAGAGATGAAAATGCCATAAAACAAATTGCTGAGATTCTAGAAAAAAATATTTAATAAATGAACTGAATTCATACATCAGAATTCAGTTTCATTTATTAAATACAAATCGACTTATCGTAATATGTTTTTTTGTCCATACATATTAACAATTCTAGATATGTAAATGCATTATGTTTAGGGAGTGATCTACATTGTCAAACACTGTAAAGATTTACATTTTAGCTATTGTCAGTTTTTTAGTTGGTACATCAGAGTATATCATCTCTGGTATTTTGGATAATATTTCTGAATCATTAGGGATTACGATAGCTGCAGCTGGCCAGTTAATTACGATTTTTTCTCTTGTGTATGCCATCTTCACCCCAGTATTAATGGCTTTAACATCGGGAATGAATAAACGCAAGTTAATGTTAATTTCACTTAGCGTTTTTATTCTAGGTAATATTCTTGCATTCGTCCTCCCTGGGTATCAATTATTTATTGTGTCAAGAATTATTATGGCTCTTGGAGCGGGGATGGTCGTAGTTACTGCATTAACAATTGCTGAAAAAATTGCACCAAAAGGTAAGCAAGGTGCCGCTATTGCTACAGTAGTAATGGGATTTACAGCATCATTGATCATTGGCGTCCCACTGGGCAGAATGACTAGTGATTTCTTCGGTTGGAAAGCTGTATTCGGAGGAATAGCCTTACTCGGATTATTAGCCATGGTGATCATTTCTCTTACGATTCCAAAAATCCAAGGGGATAAACCTGTACCTTTAATTCAACAACTTGCTCTTTTTAAAAAACCAAAAGTAGTGTTGGGATTAGCCATCACCTTTTTCTGGCTCGGTGGTTATTCAATTGCCTATACCTATTTATCCCCTTACCTTTTAAATATATCAGGTGTAAGCAGCAAATTGCTGAGCGGAGTTCTCCTCGTATTCGGGATTGCTAGTCTAGTTGGGTCAAAGTTTGGTGGATTTAGTACCGATCGATGGGGTGTGAATTTTACTCTGATTAGTGGAATGACATTACATGTCATCATGCTCATATTGCTCTCACTAGTTACGCATTCTTATGTTGGAGTATTACTCATTTTAATATTATGGTCATTTGCTGCATGGTCTTCTGGCCCGACTCAACAATATCACTTAGCTACAATGGAGCCAGAGTCATCAGGTATACTATTAGGTCTCAATCAGTCAATGATGCAATTGGCGATGGCTGCAGGTGCAGCTATTGGAGGTATCTTTGTAGAGAGGGTTTCTCTATCTTCCGTTACTTGGGCAGGTGCTTTAGGCGTTGCAATCGCGATCATTGTAACAATATTGGCTTCGCGTGCTACTTCGAGTAATGAAATTCGATATACTTAAACAGTAGAACGATGGGAAAAAACGTGATTCAATTTAAAAAATAATGACAGAAAGTAGGAAGCACCTTTGCACTCAATTAAAAAAATAGGTCAGAGTTTTTGGTACATCACACCAGTAGCACTCACCGACCGCCCCATCCTAGGCATGGTCGCAGGCAATAACAAAACATTAATGATCGATGCAGGCAATTCAGAAGATCATGCGAACTATTTTATCCAGAAAACTTTTAAACACGAGAACGCCAAGCCAGATATGGTTGTCCTCACGCATTGGCATTGGGATCATATTTTTGGTCTGCCAGCGCTGTCTGATTCGGTTTCGATTGCTTCTGCAAAGACCAGAAAGGAAATGGAGAAGCTTGTTCCGTTTTCGTGGTCAGATGATGCGATTGATGAGCGGGTGAGGGAAGGAACGGAGATTGAGTTCTGTGCGAAGGCGATCAAAGAAGAATATCAGGATCATCGAGATATTCAGGTGGTTTTACCGGATGTGACGTTTGACCAGCGGATGGAGATTGATCTTGGTGGGGTCACTTGCGTCGTGCAACATGTTGGAGGCGATCATGCTGCTGATTCCGTGATCGTGTATGTGAAAGAAGAGAAAATCCTGTTTCTTGGTGATTGTATTTATCCTAAAATGTATGCCGAAAAAGTACATTATACGGTGAAGGAAACGTTGCGTCTTTTAGATGAGTTAGATGCTTTTGATGCTGATATGTATATTCCTTCACACCAAAGACCGTTGACAAAAGAGGAGTTTCGTCAGGAAACAGACAAACTTCGGATGATAGCGAAATTCACTGATCTATTTGGTGGAGATAAGCAGAAAATCACGAAAGAATATCAACATTATGTGAACAGAGAACTGAAAGAAGATGAATTAGAAACCATTGCTTACTTTGTAAATGGGTATTAAATAAACACTAAAAAAAGTCTCATTTGAGTGATTTTCCTCAAACGAGACTTTTTTTGCATCACGTATTGTGACAGACTTATTTTTAGCATTGATCATAAAAACAATCCCCAAGTAGGTTTGAGTTTTCCTTATTAGGAGGTAAAAAACAGATGGACAAAATAACTGACCCATACGACACTTTCAAAACCAAAATATCCAAATATCCAATCGAACAAAATCATTGGCAAGCCTTCAAAGATGGAACAACAATTAAACAATTAAAAGCGGGTACATGCATGGTCAAGGCTGGCGATCTTGTGAAACACGCTTATTTCTGCATAACGGGGCTCTTCCGTCTCTTCTATTTGTTACCGGATGGAAGGGAGTACAACGTGGCTTTTACGTTGGAAGATGATTTTGCTACTTCTTATGCAAGTATGATCAACAGGCAGCCTTCTCCTTATTCGATTGAAGCGATGGAGGATTCTATTGTGATTGAAATTCCGTATGATCTGCTTCAAATGTTGATGGATAGAAGTCATATGTGGGAGCGGTTTGTTCGGGTTAGTGTAGAGAGGCTCTATACGAGAAAGGAAGAGCGTGAGAGGGAACTGCTTTATTTGCCAGCAATTGAGCGATATCAGGCGTTTTTATTAAAATATCCCGGGCTACATCAACGTATCGCTCAATATCATATTGCCTCATATATTGGCATTTCTCCGGTTTCGCTGAGCAGGCTGCTCCATCCTGCTGAACATTAACCTATGTTAATGCACATTTTGTAGATCTGACGTACAATCATCACATCATAGAAGAATCGGGGGTATGATGATGAAATATATGATGGTTGTTTTATTAGAGTTCTATCCATCTTGGCTTGCTTTGCCACGAGAGGAGCGAAGAACTCATGCGGCTTCGCTGCAAGAGTTGATGCAGAAATATGAGGAACATGTGACGGTGCGCTTTTTTGATGCTGAAGCTCTTCCAGGTAAAGATTACACAGATTTTGTGATGTGTGAAACGGAAGACCTGAAGTTCTATCATTTTATGTGGGAAGAGATTAGAGATTCTATTCCTTACACAAGTGGTTATGTCAAAATTAAAGAAGTCATCATGGGAATGGAAAATGCTTTTCAAACATATGAAAAAGAATCTCTGAAAATGGATCAGTAATCGAAAACCACCTGCTATCAGGTGGATTTTTGTACATTCTATTTTTTGGTATAATCAGAGGTAATGTAAGAACGGAATTTTTGAACTGAATCGGAGGTACATATGAAACAGCTTTACATGAAGCAGAAAGTATTTAGTCTGAGCGGCAGGTTTACTGTAAAGGATCAACAGGAGAACGATGTGTATGTGGTCGAAGGCAGCTTTATGAAGATGCCGAAGACGTTTACCATTTTGAATACAGAACGAGATGAAATCGCTGTGATTACGAAGAAAATGTTTACCTTTTTACCGAAGTTTTTTGTAGAAGTTGATGGTCAAGAGGTATTGACGATTAAAAAAGAGTTTACGTTTTTTAAAGCAAAATATTCAATTGATGCTGCTGGGATCGAAGTGCAAGGTAACTGGTGGGATATGAATTTCCAAGTGCTGCAGAATGGCGAAGTGATCGGTCAGGTGAAGAAGGAATGGTTTACTTGGGGTGACAGCTATAAGGTTGATATTTTGAAAGAAGAGATGGAGCCTGTGATGATTGCGCTCGTTGTTGCGATTGATTGTGTGAAAGCTGATGAAGCAGCGTCTAGGTCTTCGTCGTCGGCAACGACGAATTAATAAGTGAGGTGAGCACACTGATCACATTCCAATACAAAGTATTTCTAACAGTCGTCGAATGCGGCAGTTTTACAAAAGCCGGGGAGAAGCTTGGGCTGACGCAGTCTGGGGTGAGTCATAATATTGCAAAGCTTGAGTCGGAACTCGGGATTGTGCTGCTTCGGCGGAATCGAAACGGGCTGTCGTTGACGGACGCAGGTGAGCGGGTGATGCCGCATATCCGGCAAATCTTGCATCATGCGGCATTGCTTGAGCAGGAGGCGGCGCTAATTCAAGGGATGGAAGTGGGGAGCATCAAGATTGGGACATTCCCTAGTTTTTCTTCAAATGTCCTGCCGCGCCTCATTCATCGTTTTACGCAAAGCTATCCGCATATCAAGCTGGAGTTATATGAAGGCGGTTATGAGGAGATTGAGGAATGGATCGCTTCAGGCACGGTTGATGTTGGTTTTTTAACGCAGTCATCGAGGGAATTCGAGACCATTCCACTTTTTCAGGATGAATTGGTGGTGCTCATACAAGAGAATCATCGCTTTCATACGAAGAAAGTGATCGAAGTTGATTCATTGCATGATGAAGCCTTTATCATGCCGAAAGCGGGTTGCGATATACTCGTCAAGAAGCTGTTAAAAGAAAGAGGCGGCGTGAAGCCTCATGTTTTGTTTGAAATTGAAGACAACAATACGCTCATTTCTATGGTGCAAGAAGGGCTTGGGGTCACGATTATTCCAAAATTAGTGTTACCGCCGCACATACCTCATACGAAAGTCATTCCACTGGAGACGAGCGTCTTTCGTGAGGTCAACTTGGCGTTCAAATCGTTCAAGGCAGCTTCCCCATCGGCGAAAAGATGGATTGAAACGGTCAAAAGTCATTTTAAATAGAATCAGCTTGAACAGGATGTCTCCCATTCAAGCTGGTGTTTTATAAAGTCAACACGCCGCGGATCGTGATGACAGCTGCGCCTGCCACTTTGATCACCGGCTCTGATGCATTTGGAATGACTGTGATACGAAGCAAGCCAGGTCTACCGATGGCATCGCCTTGGGCAATGTTCAGGTGAGTGATTTCTTGCTGAGAAATGATGCCCTCCAAATAAAGATATCCAGCCAATGCCCCGTTTGCTGCTCCCGTCACAGGATCTTCGGGTATACCAATCCCAGGTGCAAAATCTCTCGTATAAAGATCGCATTCTTTTGAGGTGTGGAACGTATAAAGGTGGGTTGTTGAGATGCCATGCTCTTTATTCATTCTAGCTAAAGCCGCTAAGTTTGGTGCCGCTTGATCAATGTCCTGTTGGTGCTTCATCGGAACAAGAAGATGCCAGTTACCGGTGTTTGCTAATTTGATAGGATAGGATGGATCAATGCGGTCACTGCTCACACCAAGCATGTCACTAAGCTCGTCTAAATCGATGACAAAATCTCGTGTCTTCGGTGTCACCTGCGTCATTTCCACATCAACAACCTTGCCATTTTCTTCGTGCCATACGACAGGAACATTGCCGATCTTTGTTTCTAACACGACCCCTGATCTCTCTTTAGCCAGCCCTAGCTCCGTCGCCAGAAGCCAAGTCAATCCAACAGTCGCATGCCCGCAAAAATTGACCTCTTCCGTCGGCGTGAAGTATTTGACCCGATAATCGGCTTCCTTATCATGGGCAGGCAGCAAGAAGACGGATTCCGGTAAATTCAACTCCTTGGCGATGCTCTGCATGTCATCTTCTGTTAAAAACTCACCATCCAACACCACCCCAGCGGCATTTCCTCCAAATTTCTCAGTTGTAAACGCATCAACATGATACACTCTAATGTCTCTCATCTGACGAACCCTCCTATACATTTTTGTTACGTTTATCATAAGTTTGTTTGAAGCATTCGTAAAATGAATCTTTTTGATGTTTTAAATCGGAGATGTTCATGTAAGAGAGGGGGATTCACTGTACCTATTAAATTGGTAGTTTGATAAGTCTTTAGTCATGTTATTAACTCTTGTATCTATACTAGATGAAATGTATAATATTTGTATATAAAAACATTAATAGGAAAAGTGAGGATATATTTATGAAAATGGTCCTGAAATTAGTAGCTTCTATTCTATGTGTGATGATGTTGAGTTTTCATATACAAGAAAGTGTGAGTGCCACAGAGGGTGGAACGAAAACAACGGTTGATCGTTATCAATATGGTGATAATTATCTGACAGGTAAAACAGCGCCAAACGCAATCGTTGCATTCGTAGATTGGGGTGTTCCGAGTAACTGGAAATCTAAATATATGCACTACGCAAAAGCAGATAGTAATGGAAACTTTAAGTTGTTTTCTTGGAACATTAGTTCAGGTCAAACGGCGGAGTTAGATACGTATGACCAAAATGGGACAATGCTTTCTTCAAACAAAGTGTATGTTTTCAAGGAATCTTTTAGCTCATTAGATCCGATATATGATACTTCTCAGGAGTTAACTGGGAAAACTGTGAAGAACACAAAAGTAGAGGTCATGAAAGATGGCAAAGTAATTGCCTCAGGCACATTCAATGATGCCATTCATTTGAAGCTGCCTGCCCTAAGTGCAGGGACATTCCTAACAGTGAAAATGACGACTGGCAGCAATATCGACGTTTACAAAAAAATTGTGAATCCTAAGAAAATCTCACTTATTCCTACGACAAAATGGTCTAAATCAGTGAAAGGCCAAACGGGAATTCCTTATGCAAAGATCGTCTTTAAAAATCAAAAATCAAGTGACATCATTCAATCGATGACTGCAGATGGTGATGGCAACTTTGAGTTGAATTTAGACAAAAACACAATAAAGTCATTAAATCAAAGTAAATTTCAAGTGTTGGAACCTTCTTATGATAATGCTTTGTATGAGACCACTTTCCAACTGAGATCAACCGCTCCGACTATTGATCCTTTTACTCAGCTTTCAACTTCAGTGGGCGGAACTGCAACTCCTGAAAGTATGATCAATATTTTAGATGGAGAGGGAAGAGTCATTGGGGAAGGTCAGACAGACTCTAATGGCGTCTATGATGTTCCTGTTTCAAAGTTAATCGGTGGTGACTTCATTACAGTCAAGTCGTTCATGGCTGATAATCCGAGTGAAACGGATCAATCTCAGGAAGATGTACAGAAAGTTTTTGTGGAAGAAATCGATGATTCAAGTGAGACCATTAATGGCATGAGTACGTTTGGCGATCAAGCTATTGTAGAGGTGCAATCTGATTCAACGAATAACACAATAAAAGCAATGTCGAAACTCAGCGCTAGCACAACGAAAAAGAAATTTGGACCATTCAACATTACGCCGGGCAAAGATTTTAAATTGAAAACGGGAAAATTACAACAAGGATCTAAAGTAACAATCACGTTGCAGAGTGGAAAGAGAAAGGTCGCCTTGCCAGCCTTCACCGTCAAAAAAGTCGTCACATCTCCACTTGCATCATCCCAAGTGAAGGTGACGAACAATAAAGGGAAAAATGATACGGTGACGATAAAAGGAATCAAAAAGCAATCAGTCATCAAAGTTTTTAAACAATCTTCTGGTGGAAAAGCGATTGCCCAACAGGCTGCATCTAGCTCGAACCTGACAATTTCCTTGAAGCAATTGGGTCAAACAAGTGGAACGCTTTATATCAGTATAAAAGAGCCTGGTTTAAAAGAGGGAAATCGAGTACCAATTCGTTATCAGGGTGAAAAGTCAGATGCTTTAAAAGCCAGCCAAGTCAAAATCAATAATCTTAAAAATAAAAATGACATCATTACAGTGAGTAAATTGAAGAAAAAAGATGTAATTAAAGTCTACTCAACAAGCGGGAAATTACTAGCTGCATCAAAACCAGCTACCAGCTCGTCCATCAAATTGTACGTTAAACAAGTTGGGACTAAGAGCGGTAAAGTGTATGTCACACGCAATAGCGATAAGATGCTGGAAAGCGGAAAGCAAACCATTTCTTTTAAAGGTGAGCCGTCTGCTTCGTTAAAAAGCAACCAAATCAACATTGTAAACAACAAAAAGAAAAAAGACGTGGTCACAGTCAGTAAACTCACAAAACAAGACGTTGTTAAGATCTATCATTCTTCAGGAAAGCTTATTGGAAAGTCAACAGCTACTAAAGGCAAAGTTGTAAAAGTCACTTTCAAACAACTAGGCACTAAGGGAGGAAAACTCTACTTCACCGTCACTGGGAAAGGCATGTCGGAAAGTAGTAAAACGGTAAAGGCGTTTAAAGCTGAAAAGTAGAGCTTAATGATCATTTTAAAAAAATCGTCATTCATTTCTATGGTGACGATTTTATTTTTAAAAGCCAAACGATATAAATTCCAATGATAGGAGAGTGTTTATATTGAAAAAATTGCAGTATTTTATCCTAATGGTTGTCATCTTTTGCTGCAGTATGTGGTCCGTGACTGTTCAGGCACAATCCGGATATTTCAACACATATACAACGTATTCTGCAATGTCCGGTTCTGGGTTCTACACTTCTATGCAAGGGATGGCTGTAGATCGTAATAATAATATGATTTATGCTGCAAAAATAAATACGTCAAATCACTTGACGCAATTGTACGCTATTAAAATGAACAGCTCTTCAAGCAATAGAATTGTTAAGCTCCTTAAAAACTCTGACACCAACAGTACTAGTAATGACTTAGGACATGCTAATGACTTAGCTGTGAAAGCTCAAAAAGGTGATGAGCAAGTTAGCTTATATGTAGCGCCTATGGCCGATGGTGCAAAGTATGTAAAAAAGATAGTGAAGTTAAGTGTGAACACGAAGAAAAATACGTACAAAGTGGCTAAATCCTATGTCCTTCAGTACCAAGGGGCGAATTTATCAATTAGCGGCATCACATATTCTGTTGGAGCGGACAAGTTTATTGTCAGGTCTGGCAATCGCTTTTTTATTGGGAATTTTAATGACCAAAAAGGACAATTTGAATATGAGGCAACATTTACATTAAATTATACGAAAGCGATTGTAAATCAATCAGTGGTGGATGTTTCTAAGTACATTCTTCAAGGCATTTCTTTCTATCAAGGAACATTATATGTACCATTATCTAAGCCAGACTCCAATGGAGGGGCTTCTAATGTGAGTGTCATTCTCACATATCCATTAAATATCAATCAAATCCTGAAAGAGCAAAAGGAAACACCTGCAAAAGATTTTTCAAAAGAGTTGTTTACTAGAAAAGACCTTTCATTTCGAATTACGAGCAGTGCATTTACTCTTTTTGAAATAGAAGCTGTTGATTTTGATGACGGAACTTTATATTTTAATACAAATCGCGGGAAGAAAGGCACACAAGAAGATATGATCGCGACGTTCAATGATTATAACTATTACAAGTGATAGGTTATTTGCAAAAAGCCCCTCAGTTTATGAGGGGCTTTTTCCGTCCATCACCCATAATAATTATTGGCTTGAATAAAAAATTGGGATTGTGTGTAGTTATATGTGATTTTCGAAAAGTCGAAGGGCTGGCCGTTTGTGAGGTGAAAGACCGTCTCGACGCGGAGGGCGGGATCGTCTTGTTTGAGGCCGAGGTGCGTCGCTTCGGTTTCATTCAATTTGCCTACTTGTAAGTACATATCGGAGAAACCGACTTTGAGCCCCAAACCTTCACTGACGAATTTAAAAACAGAATCGGCGGCAATTTCTGTGTTGAGATAAGGAATAATCGTTTTTCGGTAATAGGATTCTTCTAAACATAAGGTTTGTCCGTTGATGTAACGAATGCGTTTAAGGTAAAAAACATCTTCATCTTGTTCAATGTTCAAATTAAGTGCAGCTTCTTCGGACGGCTTGATGGTGTCTAGCATTAAAACCTCTGATGTCAGTTGAAATTCCTCTAAGTCTTTTTTAAACCCTTGGTTGGATAAAAGACTGATGTAGCCCTTGCGTCGGTGTCTTCGAACAAAGATGCCGCTGCCCCTCACTTGATAGATAATTCCTTTTTTTTCGAGTAATTCTAACGATTTGATAATGGTACTTTTGCTCACAGCAAATTGACTCATGAGTGTTTCGAGTACAGGGAGCTTATCTCCTTGCTGCATCTCATGGGTGACAATATATTTTTCAATATCGCTCGCAATTTGTTGATACTTTAACATGGCTATTCCTCTTTGTTTTCACGATTTATTGTCTTTGTATTATAGCACATACCAAATTTCCTTTGATATGCTATTTAAAATTATATATGTATTGATAAATTGTACCGGTATAATTATAATGTACATATACTAGTAGTGATAAAGGGGGGTTTTATATGTCAAAAGTGAGGGACTATCAAAAGCTTGCAGAAGACATCTTAGAGGCAGTTGGCGGAGAAGAAAATGTGGTGAGTGCTGCAAGATGCGCCACGCGGCTGCGTTTGGTCTTGAAACGTTCGAATCCAAAGGCAAAGGAAGCAGTCAATGCGATGCCTGGCGTCATTACCGTGGTGGAAAATGGCGGTCAATTTCAGGTCGTTATCGGTCAGCATGTTGGTGAGGTATATGAGCATTTTTCAAGCCTTGTTCAGCTGCAGCCGTCTGATGATGATCAGCCAAATGAAAACAAGGGAACGGTGCTGAACCGTGTCATCGCGACCATGTCTGCTGTGTTTGCGCCATTTGTGTATATTTTGGCAGCAGCAGGTATTTTACAAGGTGCACTTATCCTCATTAATTTATTATTTCCAAGCTTCTCGAAAACGGGAACGTATGAAGTCTTTAGCTTTATTTCATGGGCGCCGTTTACGTTCTTGCCTATCTTTATTGCCATCACAGCAGCCAAGCATTTTAAAACGAATATGTATATCGCCGTAGCGTGTACAGCAGCGCTTGTCAGTCCAGCTTGGACGGAGATTGCTGGACGCGTGGCATCAGGGGAAGGCGTTACCTTTTTAGGCATAGCGTTATCTGAAACAGTTTATACGTCATCTGTTTTGCCGCCGCTATTCTTGGTATGGATTCTTTCATATGTAGAGAGATTTTTAAACAAACGCATTCACGAGGTGGTCAAACCGTTATTTGTCCCATTTATCTGCATGGTTGTCATGGTTCCGTTAACGATTCTATTAATTGGTCCTCTTTCGACAGCCGGTGCAAATGGGATTGCAAACGGATACAATGTCTTAGCGGAAAATGTCCCAGCTTTAGCAGGTGCTATTATCGGAGGATTCTGGCAAGTGCTTGTCATTTTCGGTGTTCATTGGGGCATCACACCAATGGTGCTCGCCAACTTTGAACAATATGGACGTGACTCCTTCCAGGCATATCAAACCATCGCTGTTATCGCTCAGGTCGGCGCAGTGTTAGGGGTTATTTTAAAAGCAAGAAACCGCGAAACACGAAAAGTCGGGGTTTCAGCGGGAATCACGGGTCTCTTTGGAATTACTGAGCCTGCGATTTATGGGGTTACCCTGCGTTTCAAAAAACCATTTATTTTCGGATGTATATCTGGAGCGGTCGGTGCCATTGCTGCCAGCTTCTTTACGCCTTATTACTTTGCGTATGCAGGTTTGCCTGGTCCACTGACGATTGTAAACGGAATTAGTTCAGATTATCCAACATCGATCATCGGCATATTGATTGGTGTCGCAATTGCGCTGATCTTACCAGTTGTGCTTATTCAAATGTTTGGTTATGGGGAAGATACAGTGGAACAGACAGCCGGTGCAACGTCTGATAAAGAGCAAGTTGGAGAAAAAATGAATGCTTCGATGAATAATGAAGAAACCATTCCTGCACCGCTTGCAGGGAAAGTGATCCCGTTATCTGAAGTGCCAGATGCCGTATTTAGCTCGGGGGCGATGGGCAAAGGGTTTGCGATTGAACCGACAGACAACAAGCTGTATGCACCGTTTGACGGCAGTGTCGTCATGCTTGCGCCAACAAAGCATGCGATTGGACTGCGTTCAGAATTCGGGGTGGAGTTACTAGTTCATGTAGGAATTGATACGGTTTCCCTAGATGGCTCAGCATTTACTCTGCATATCAAAGAAGGCAGCAAGGTGAAGAAGGGTGACTTGTTGATGACATTTGATCAAGAAGCCATTGAAAGCAAAGGATTAAAAACAATCACACCAGTCATCATCACCAATACACAAGCGTACGAAGATGTGATTGTAGAGAAACGTGAGACATGTCAGCCAACAGACGTCATGATCACAATTGTGAAATAGGAGGAATGAATAATGACATTACCAAAAGATTTTCTATGGGGCGGAGCATTAGCTGCACATCAATTTGAAGGTGGATGGAATGAAGCTGGAAAAGGCCCAAGTGTTGTAGATGTGATGACAGCAGGTGCTCACGGAGTACCGAGACAAATAACTGAAACGATAGAAGAAGATAAATTTTATCCGAACCATGAAGCGATCGATTTCTACCATCGTTATAAGGAAGATATCGCAATGTTTGCCGAAATGGGTTTAAAATGTTTACGTACATCGATTGGCTGGAGCCGGATTTTCCCTAAGGGAGATGAAGCAGAACCGAATGAAGCAGGTTTACAATTCTATGATGATGTATTCGATGAACTGCTCAAGCATGGCATCGAGCCTGTGATTACGTTGTCTCACTTTGAGATGCCGCTCCACTTAGCAAGAGAGTACGGCGGGTTCCGCAGCCGAAAAGTCGCTGAGTATTTCGCGAAATTCGCAGAAGTATGCTTCAATCGATACAAAGACAAAGTCACATACTGGATGACATTTAATGAAATCAATAACAAAATGGATGTCAACAACCCACTATTCCTTTGGACAAATTCAGGGGTATCAGTCAAAGAAGGCGAAAATGCCAAAGAAGTCATGTATCAAGCAGGACATCATGAATTACTTGCAAGTGCATGGGCAGTAGCCAAAGGAAAAGAGATCAATCCTGCTTTCCAAATTGGAGCGATGGTTTCTCACGTGCCAATCTATCCATATTCCTCAAACCCTGAGGATGTCATGCTGGCAGAGGAATATATGAGACAGCGCTATTTCTTCCCAGATGTACAGGTGCGCGGCTACTATCCGAGCTATGCATTAAAAGAATTCGAACGCGAAGGCTATCACATTCCATTTGAAGAAGGCGATGAAGAAAGCTTAAGAAAAGGAAAAGTGGATTATCTAGGCTTTAGCTACTACATGTCGACAACGGTTAAAAGTGATACGGTGTCTGATCACAACGGAGACATTGTCAACGGAGCCCTGCCGCATGGTGTAGATAACCCTTATATCAAATCAAGTGACTGGGGCTGGTCCATTGACCCGACAGGCTTAAGATATACATTGAATCGTTTTTACGACCGCTATCAAATCCCGTTATTCATCGTAGAGAATGGATTTGGTGCAATAGATCAAGTGGAAGAAGACAGTTCTATTCACGATCCAGAAAGAATTCAATATCTCGCTTCTCATATCGAAGCACTGAAAAAAGCCATTGAATACGACGGTGTCGACCTTATTGGCTACACACCTTGGGGCATCATTGATATCGTGTCATTCACAACAGGCGAAATGAAAAAACGCTACGGCATGATCTACGTTGACCGCGACAACGAAGGAAACGGCTCAATGAAGCGCCTTAAAAAAGATTCGTTTACTTGGTATCAAAACGTCATCGCAACGAATGGTGAAGAAGTGTAATAAAGGAAAATAGAAGCCCGGACGAGCGTGGTATATGCTTGTTCGGGTTTTTGCGTTCTTTCAGAAAAATTGGTGTGTATATCCTTTTGTTCACTAGATATAAGTCTTATAATTTAGTAAGAAGAAAAGATTGGAATGGGAGAGATTTTAAATGACAAAATGGTGGATGGTTCGTGCAGGCGACCAGAATGATTTAATTCCGATGTGGGAAGAGAAAGGCTTAGCATCAATCGGTTGGCCGAAATTAGGTAATCCAAAACAATATCAAACAAAGCAAGAGATGAATGCCCGAGCTGATGTTATCTTCGCCGAGAGCAAACCGTTTACAAGAAGAAGCTGGGTTAGTCAGGTATGGAGGTTCAGTAGAGAAATTCAAAAGGGAGATCGAATTATTACATACATAAAAGAAAGCCGTGAATATCGGGTTGGTACGGTGACTGCTCCACATTTTTTTGATGAAGCAGCAGGGGATAAAATGTATCCAAATCATATTCAAGTCAACTGGGAACCAATCGCAGTGAAACGAGATTCTTTCAGCCAATCAGCCAAAAACAGCCTCGGTTCTATATCAACTGTTTTTCGTGTAGATGATTGGGGAGAAGAAATTGAACACCTACTGAAAAACCCTACTTCTATATCAGCATCCGAAGATGAAACCGAAGAAGATGAAATTATTGAAGATTTAGTCAGCAAAGCAACTGTGATGATTGCAGATAAGGTGGATAAATTGGACCCGTGGAAGATGCAAGACTTAGTCGGGGGCCTACTGCAAGCTATGTCATACAATGTTCGTGTGAGTCCAAAAGGTCCTGACGGCGGTGTAGATGTATTAGCTTATAAAGATGCATTTGGATTTGAAAAACCTATTATTAAAGTACAAGTCAAGCATCGAAAAACTTCAGCCAGTGCACCAGAAGTGCAACAATTATTAGGAGCTAACCCCATGAATGCAAATAGTTTATTTGTTTCTACTGGCGGATTTACTTCTCATGCAAAAGCTGTTGCGAAGCATAATGAAGTTCATCTATTGGACTTAGAAGAACTCGTCAATCTTATTGTACAATGGTATGAGGACATGCCAACAGAGACAAGGTCTTTATTACCTTTGAAAAAAGTGTATGTGCCTGAGTGATCTTTTATTGTTTATGTTTTATTAATGCCTGAATACAAAGAAAAAAGAGAGTAATAGCGACAAAATAGTTCATTGGATTGTGAAAGATCTTAATGTTCAAGGATATTTGAAGAAGAATCCAAAAACCGAATATCACCATAACAGCAGGAATGATTTTTTTATACACATTGATTCTCCTTTCGAGAGTAGTTTGTTTTTAATTGGCATTGTCTCATATCAATGCAGAGATTGAAATGAGATAAAGATATTCATAGGTTCTATTATACAATTTGGTATAATTGATCTATAAAAGAGATAAATGGTAGATAAAGAATAGGAGTTGTTGAAATGAATCAAACTCTGCAAATGGGTGCCAATACCGTACTAAACTCTCCAAAGGGACAAGTATCCATCAGTTATGAAGTATCATCTGCAATTGATATTTCTTTAACAGCGTTTCTCTTAACAGATTCAGATCTAGTTCAAGGAGATCATGGCATTATTTTTTACAATCAGCCGGAGAGTGCCACGGGTGTCGCGACACTTTTACCAGCAGAGATATCAGGTCAGTTGAAAAGGCATCAATTGAATTTTGATATGAGCAAAGTGCCTGCTGGAATCACAAAGGTGGCGATTACACTAACAGAGGATCAAGGCATTGGTTTTTCTCAAGTGAAGAATCTGCAAGCAGAAATTCAAACAGGCGATGAGGTACTATACCTTACACCAGTAAGCTTTACAAATGAAAAGGGTATTGTCGTAGTAGAGCTATATATCAGAAATGGTGAAACGAAAGCACGATCCATCTGGCGTGGCTTCGATTCTGGATTAGAAGGGTTATGTCAGCTTTTTGGGGTAGAGGTTGAACCTGATGAACAGGATGTTTCTACACCTCTTCAAATGACTTCTGAAAAATTAATTGATGAGCCTGCTCCAATGAAGCCAGCTGCTAAAGAGAACGTCGCTGCACCAATTAGCTTAGAGAAAGTTCAAGGTAAAATTAGTCTAGACAAAGGTCATAAACCGATCATCATTGAAAAAACGCCTGAGATTACAGCTACAGTATCCTGGGAGTCTGGAACTGATTATGATATTTATGCATTGGTCTATACGAAGTCAGGAAAACAAATAGATGTGGCCATGTTTGGCGCAAAAGGTGTTCCTGCTCTCAAAAGTTACGGTAACGGAGCTGTAGAGCATATGGGAGATGTCGGTAGAGACCGTGAATCGATGAAAACAGAAGTCATTAAATTACGGTTAAATGACGATATCCTTGCTATCGTTCCGGTTGTTTATTCTGCTCAATCAAACGGAACAGGTTCTTTTTATAGATATAGGGTATCTATGAGTATCGATAATCACCAAGGAACATCTGTGACAATTCATGCCAAACATGCGAATGATAATGATCGGATTTATTCTTGTGTGCCGGGTATGCTTCAAAATACAAATGATGGTGTGATCATACGTCCGCTGGAGCTTTACAGCAAACCAAATTCCGAGCGTAGACCTAAATTAAAAATGAAGTCTTCTGATGAAATTGATGTTTTGATGGATAAAGGACCAATCAATGATTATAAATAAAATGAATGTATGGCTAGTTGGCAATAAGAAAACATAAGGTTTTTAATATAAAAAGAGTATAGAAATCCTAAAAAGAAGAAGCAGAAGAAAGCACTTAATGAACGAATTAAGCTATATGAAACTTCCAAAAATTCATTTTTAGATCATTTTCTTGAACAGATCAAATTTGCAAATGGATATGGTGAATTTATTTTAGTCGCAGAGAGTTTTCATTTTGGATTATGCATAGAGCGAACGGAATATTATTATGAGCTAAGTATTTGGGATGTATAAGAATTAAAAAATATGTAATAAGAGACGCGATTTATTTGAAGCATAGCTTGATGTGGAAAGATCTATGATAACGAAAATTTGATCAAAATATAATTCTATATGAGTATGTTATTCACCCGCTTAAATAATGCCTAAAGTCATAGTTATTGGTTTAAAAAAGAATTAATTGAGTATAAAGATCTAATTTTTTGTTAAAAATTTCTTCTGTCAGCCGATATAGATATTATCATCCAAAAATGTGCGTTTCAGGAAATAGATTTTGTGATGAAACACTATATCGTTATGAGGGAAGGAAGTTTAAAATGAAGTTTTTAAAGAAAAGTTGGAAGTATATTGTGGTAGCCATTGTTGCAATGTTTATCGGATCGGCAATGTCTGGCTCATCACCATCAAAAGCAAGTGAAAAACTAAAGAAAGAAAACGAAACTCTACAGAAAAAAGTAGATGAATTAGCTCCATATGCAAAATTAGCTGAGGCTGATGCAAAAGAAAAAATGGAGAAAATAGAAAAGAAAAAAGAAGAAGAAGCTAAAGCTAAGAAAGAAGAAGAGAAAAAGAAAGAAGAACTAGCGAAGAAAAAAGCTGAGGAACAAGAGAAAAAGGGTTACGATACTGGCATCACTTACGAACAATTGGCTAGAACACCTGAAAAATATAAAGGGAAAAAAGTGAAATTTAAAGGTGAAGTTGTCCAAGTCATGGAAGGTGACGGTACGACAGAAATAAGAGTAGCTGTAGATGAATATTACAATGATATTGTTTATGGTGCTTATCAAGCTGATCTCGTCAAATCACGAGTTTTAGAAGGAGACGTAATTACTTTTATGGGTACTTCTGAAGGTGTCATTACATATGAATCCACGACAGATGGTAACATTACAATTCCAAGCGTAAGTATTGAGAAAATCGAAAATTAAGGTTTTCTATCGAACACTTAAAAAGTTTTTACTTGGATTAAGAGTCATCCGTCAAAGTTTTTGAAAAAGGAGTGGCCGCCTGCCACTCCTTTTTTGTATCAATTCCCCTCAAAATTAAGCAATTCACTATCTTTACCTTTCTCATTCGTATAAAATAAGAGCAGTGAAAAATTGAAGAAATGCTTGATACATGAAGGGCGTGTAAGCTGTGAGCTGCATGACATGATGAGATGTATGAACGTGAAGGCTGCAAAGCTGTTCTTCCTCACATATGAGATCTTGTAAGCGTAACCATTATTTGTCACTTCATTGCGATGGTGTTGAGGGGTGTGTCAGGATGAGGAATCCGTATGTGAGAACGGCTTCTAGTCTGTATATTAATTACTTTTTATTAGGTATGGTCAATATTATTTTGGCTTCAAATATGCCATTTTTAATCAAACAATTAGATACCAATAGTGCGGGAATTAGTTATATGATTTCGGCGCTTGGCATTGGCAGGGTGCTCACGTATGGTTTATCAGGCGTACTGTCAGATCGTTTTGGACGAAAGCCGGTTATTTTGGTTTCTGGTGTGCTGATGGCGTTGTTCCTCATCGGAATCCCATTGTCACCGAATTATCAAATCGCGTTTGCGTTTGCGATTTTGGCAGGGGTCGCGAATTCGGCAATGGATGCAGGAACGTATCCTGCGTTAATGGAAGCTTTTCCGCAAAACTCGGGATCTGCGAATGTGATGGTGAAGGCCTTTATCTCCATTGGGGCCACCATTTTGCCACTGGCGATTTACTTTTTAGCAGAGCATGATTTGTTTTATGGAATTTCATTTTTTGTTCCTGCTCTTATCTATCTTGTGAATGTCTTGATGCTGTGGACCTTGCCATTTCCGAATCATCGTAAGGTGGAGCAAGTCCAGGTAACAGAGCATGATGGACTTCCGCGCTTCTCGACAGAGCCTACATTTTGGAGGGAAGGGATCGCACTCATTTTGATCAGCTTTACGTCAAATGGGCTGTATGCGCTGCCGCAAATTTGGCTTCCTATGTACGGTGAGGCTATCTTGGGGATGGCTTCGGGCAGTGCTGTGAAACTGCTCAGTTACTATAGCATGGGCGGGCTGCTGTCTGTTGTGATGCTCGCATTTCTTTTGCGCCGTTTTGTCCGTCCGGTCACTGTACTGCTGATCTATCCAATCATTACACTTGTTTCTATTTGTGTACTCTTGGTCGTGAAATCGCCAGTGATAGGAACCGTCAATGCTTTTGTATTAGGGTTTTCAACAGCAGGAGTTTTTCAGCTGACGTTAACTGTGATGGCTGAATTCTTCTGGAAAAACAAAGGGACGATGACGGGGATTATCTCCACAGCGGGCGGCGTGTCGGCTATCGTCATCCCGGTCGTAACAGGGTTAATTCAGAGTCACGCGTCCATTTTACAAATCTTTATGTTCGATGCAGTGGTGGCTGTTGCAGCCATTATCGGCGCACTGTATATCCTGTATCGCTACCGTCAAGTTATGGTACATGATTAAAAAAAGACGACCTCCGCTTAGGAAGTCGTCTTTTTTTTGTTTTAGAAACGGTCATTTTCAAAAAGAATTTGTTTTACTTGATCAACTGGCATATCTTCGCCAGTAAATAGTTTGTAAGCAAGTGCACCTTGCCATAGCATCATTCCAAGACCGTTAATCGTTTTGGCGCCAGCTTCCTGTGCTTGTGCAAGAAGCTTTGTTTTTTGCGGGTTGTATACGACATCTGTCACGATCAAATCTTCACGAAGTACATCAAGTGTATCATCGATAATGCTGAGCTGATCTAGTGGTTTCATGCCAAGGCTTGTCCCGTTTGCCAGGATCGCACTTTCTGCTACTTCACGGCGGAACGCGTCTTTGTCTTCAAGTGGGAAAATGTTTGCTTTGACACCGAAAGATTTCATTTCGTTGTTGATGTAATTTACATTTTCTTCTGCTTGAACGAAGTATTGGTCATTACGAGCAAAAATACTAATTTCACGAATACCGGACTGTGCAAGCTGAATCGCAATCGGAGTTGCCGCGCCGCCAGAGCCAACAAGTGTGACTTTTTTGCCGGCTAATTCAACGCCATGCTCAATCAAGTTTCTCACATATCCAAGACCATCTGTGTTGTAGCCGATGAGCTTACCATCTTTGTTTACTACAGTGTTACTTGCACGTGTATATCTTGCAGAATCATCTAGTTCGTCTAAGTAATCTAGTACTTTCATTTTGTTCGGCATAGAGACGTTAAATCCAGCTGCACCCATTGCTTTCATACCGTTTACGGCTGCTTCTAGTTCATCATTCCCTACTTCAAATGCGAGGTAAGCATAGTTGATACCTGTTAGTGTATAGCCAAGGTTATGCATACGTGGTGAAAGGCTGTGTCCGATTGGTGTAGCTAGAAGACCGACTAATTTTGTTTTTCCATCAATATTTCGTTCATGTATGTTTGTCATGATTGACATCTCCTTTAATTATCTAAATAATTTTTTCATGCGTCCAAGAACAAAGACCGCTAGTAATACGCTAATAACCGCAATGATCATATCGAAAAATAACGTCATTTTAATATCGTACGTGCTGACCAATCCACTTGTAATGAGCGGCACGAGAATAAACGCTGAGCTTGCCGCAATATTAACGTAGGATGAAGCCGTTGCTTTGTTTGTCGGGAACAATTTCATCATAATACTCATCGCCAGCTGGAAGATTCCTGCTGTAAATAGCCCTAAGAAGAAGGTGCTGACAATGACAATGCTGTACGTTTCGATTTGGAAAAGTGAAAGCATTGCAAGGAACGCCCCAATTGGATAAATGATTGCCACCATAATCGGTGAAATGAATTTATCTAAGACGATCGAAAGCAAGAGAACAGATACGAGTGCACCAATACTAAAATAAGATAGAAGCTGTGTGGCTTGTCCTGTGCCAAGTCCGATTAATTTTAACCCGAGCTGCGGAAGCCATGTCTGCCATACGACAAACAATGCAGTCGACGTGAATCCCATCAGTACAACAGCTAAGCCTTCGCCAAGCATTTTTGGTTCTTCCTTCAGCTGGTCTTGTACTGGAAGAGCGTCTTGTGAAGAAACTTGCTTATGGTTCGGGAATGGCATAAAGATTAAGTAAATTCCTACAAGTAAATAAAGAAGCCCTAGTCCAAAGAACGCCCAGCCCCAGAAGATGTCATGTGCCACTAGGTACGCCAAGATAAATGGAAGAACAGTCGCCCCAATGGATACAGACGCTTTTACTAAAACAGAAGCCGAACTTGCTTTTTTCGGAAATGACTCTGTCAAAGCAGGGTAGGTTCCTGAATCAAGCAGTGAGTTGGCAATACCTGCTGAAATCGCAAAGATAAATGCCAGTGTATAACTCGTTGTCGTTGGAATACCGATTAAGAATAATAAGTAAAGAAAATTTCCTGTAATAATGACAGGCTTACGTCCCCAGCTATCGGCTAACCGACCTGAGAAAAAGAGAGCAATGAGTTTACCAATTCCGATCGCCGATACAAGCAAGCTGATTTTCGGAATATCTACATGGTAGCGCTCAGATAAGCTGTCCATGTTGGAAGCTACAATAATATTGATCATGCCAAGCATGAAGTAGTTTAAATACATGCCAAGTGACGATTTAATATAAGGATTTTTCATGTTCCCACTCCTATATTTGAAACCCCTTTAAGGTCAAATTCTTTGTATACCCTTTGTTATTGTTTCCTTCAAAATGAATAATATGAAGCCCATCACAACACCCCTTATTGATGAAAAAATAATGAATATCCATCTGTTCTTCAATCAAGTACATCGTTCTACTAAAATGTAAAAAATAATAACAGCCTTGATTAGGAAGTGAAACTTCATGATTTGATCAGAATCATAAAAAATCACTTTTAACTGTTTTTTGATAGAAATAACGATAGGACTAAATAAGTATAACGATATACTAAAAGAAGCAACGAGATAAATATACTCCTGCATTTTAAATGTGTCAAGTTTATGACTTTGTGATTTAAAAAAAGAAAAATGAAACAAAGAAATAGTTGACTTGTTCAATAAAAAAAGAGAATTGCTGCACACAATTCTCTTTTCATCATGATGGAGAGGTTTCTCTAATATGAAGTTGAGGCTTTAAAATCAATCTCTGCAGCTCTTCATCCTGATCGTTCATTTTATGATATAAAAGGTTCGCTGCTTTTGCCCCGATGGATCGGGGGAATGAAGAAACAGTGGTGAGCGGCGGATGGTACATCTCCGCTTCAGGAACATTATCGAATCCAACCACATCAATATCTTCACCTGGCTGGATGCCCCGTGCTGACAGTGCTTGCATGACTCCAAATGCAACTAAGTCACTAAAACAAAAAATAGCGGTAGGAGGCTCGGGTTGATCCATCACTTGAGCGAGTGCTTCTTTCCCGCCTTCACGAGTAGGTACGATATCAATAATAAGGGAATCATCAATCGTCAGGTTTTCATCGTCATGAGCTCTTTTGAAACCTTTCATCCGCTCAATCCAAGTCGATGAGGTCTTGATGCCGCCTAAGAAGGCGATACGTCGATGCCCCTTCTGAAGAAGATGATGAATGGCCATCCAAGTGCCTTGTTCATAATCAACACCGACATAATCACATTGCACATCTGATAACTCACGATTTGCAAGTACTTTTGGGGTGCGAATTTGATTTAATTGTTTGACGGTTCGAGCAGAGCTTTTCGAAGCTGGGTTTAAAATAATTCCGCCCACTCGGTGCTCTACCATGGTGGAAATGAGCCGCTCCTGTTTGTCGACACTGTCAAAGGTTGTACCAAGTAAAACGGTATAGCCTAGTGATTCAAGCGTGGTTTGCACGCCGATTAAAAATTCCGAAATAAAGGTGTTAGAAATATCTGTGACAATCACACCAACGATATTTGAGCTTTTTGACCGCATGTTGGCAGCAACGCGGTCATATACGTATCCTAAGTCTTCCATGGATTGCAGTACTTTGTTTCGAGTGGCTTCAGAGATTCTAGGATTGTTTCGAACAACGAGTGATGCCGTTGAAGTCGAGACACCGGCATGCTTGGCGACTTCCTGTAATGTGACACGCTGTTTGTTCATTTTTTTCATTTATCTTCACCAACTTCAATGGATTGCCTAACTTTGTTCATGATCAAGAGGGATTTCTCCATCAGACGAGCCGAACATCTTTTGGTTTATTATACATGAATTAGGGGGGATTGATGAAGTGAAGACATATGGGTATCACCGTAAATCATAAAAGATTACCATTGACAGCATTCTGATTGAGGCGTAAAATATAAAATTATTCAGAAATAGCAACATTTTAATTAAATAACGAAGGCTATGATTGCTGTGGGTCACACTATAGCAGGAGCAGCTTCTGGAGAGACCGCATGTATGTGCGGCGCCGAAGGGTTCACAATCTCAGGCAAAAGGACAGAAGAGTACGAAATATTGTATTTGTGATGCATGGATGATGCCGTGTATTACTTTTCTCTATTTTGCTATTCTTTTATGACCGTGAGATTGGAGCGCATCCAATCTCTTTTTTTTATGGACTTTTTAAAGAGTTCATTATTTCAGTATAAGATCGCGTCGTAGGAGGGTGTTAGCATTGGCACAACAAGAATTAAAACGAGATTTATCAAACCGTCATGTGCAATTAATTGCCATTGGCGGAACCATTGGAACAGGGCTGTTTTTAGGCTCTGGAAAAGCCATTCAATTGGCAGGTCCATCAATCATTTTTGCTTATTTAATTGTCGGAATGGCCATCTTTTTTGTCATGAGAGCACTTGGAGAATTGCTTTTATCGAAGGCGGGCTATCAGTCATTAACCGATATTGCAGAGGACTATCTCGGCCCGTGGGCATCTTTTGTGACAGGGTGGACCTATTGGTTTTGCTGGATTATGACAGCGATGGCGGATGTCATTGCGGTCGGAGTGTATGTGCAGTATTGGTTTGACATTCCGCAATGGATTCCTGCCATCATTTGTTTGTTGATTTTACTAGGATTGAATCTATTAACGGTGAAGCTTTTCGGAGAAATGGAATTTTGGTTTGCGCTCATTAAAGTGATTACGATTCTATTACTGATCGCTGTTGGAATTGTTCTTTTAATCATTGGTTTTCAAACCGATGCCGGACCGGTGACAGTAACGAATTTATGGTCTCATGGCGGGTTATTCCCAAATGGTGTCACAGGCTTCTTGTTGTCATTCCAGATGGTGATTTTTGCGTATGTGGGAGTTGAACTGGTTGGCGTATCCGCAGCAGAAACTGCCAATCCGCAAAAAAACATTCCCTCTGCGATTAATAAGATTCCATTAAGAATTCTATTTTTCTATGTGGGTGCGATCTTAGTTTTACTATGTATCAACCCATGGTCTGAGCTCAGTGCATCAGAAAGTCCTTTTGTGAAAACCTTTGGGCTCATTGGGATACCAGTAGCAGCGGGCCTTATCAACTTTGTTGTGTTGACGTCTGCGGCATCAGCTTGTAATAGCGGCATGTTCTCGACAAGCCGTATTCTGTATAATCTCAGTCATCAAAAGCAGGGGCCAGCTTCCTTTGGACGTTTGAACAAGCACGCTGTCCCTAGTAATGCGCTATTCGTTTCAACGATTGTAGTATCGGTCGGAGCTCTTTTAAGCAAGCTGATTCCCGAACAAGCCTTTGGGATTGTTACCACGATCAGTGCCATTTGTTTCATTTGGGTATGGAGTATTATTTTAATTTGTCATTTGAAATATAAAAAAACACGGCCTGAACTGCATGCAGCATCTACCTTTAAAGCACCGTTCACACCTTTTGTGAATATTTGCGTTCTTGCGCTCTTTGCTGCCATTCTCGTAATCATGCTCTTCGCAGATGCAACACGTCCTGCGCTGCTATTGACACCGGTATGGTTTGGTTTCTTATTTTTGATTTATGCACGAAAGAAACGCCGTGCATCGTAACGGACGGAAAAAGCACAGCCTTTTGACAGAGCTGTGCTTTTTATCATTTAACGATTTCTAATCTTCAACACATAATTTGCATTCAAAATGATCAAAACAATTCCAATCACCATGATCGAGAACAGTTGAGAGTGATTGGCTCCAAGGGAAT
This sequence comes from Bacillus sp. WP8, assembly GCF_000800825.1. Taxonomy (NCBI): domain Bacteria; kingdom Bacillati; phylum Bacillota; class Bacilli; order Caryophanales; family Bacillaceae; genus Bacillus; species Bacillus sp. WP8. The sequence goes on along the minus strand of NZ_CP010075.1, from coordinate 3,606,952 downwards.
ACACAATCAAAATAAACATGGCACTAGTCAATAGAATATTCATCATTTGATACGTGTGAAACAGTCCGCCAAGCATGACATGCTTTTCCCCTTCGTCTGAAATGGCGAGCAGCTTTTTACTATAATCTTTGTCGGACGGACTTGGCAGATTGCGATTAGGATAGACAAGTGTAAGAACGGATATCGCTGCATAAGAACTGAAAATGGTGACGATAAATAAAGCAGCATTGACCAGAATCAACCAGAGGGGCTGCTCGGTGACGATGGTTATACCGATGGCAATAATGGACAAAATCGTACTCACCGTATTGGCTAATGTCGAATCAGTAAAGGTCCGATATTGCTTAGCCTCCAGTTCATCTTCCTCATCTCCAGAGACCGAAAGAGACACTCTTTTTTTCATACGTGAAATCCCTGAAAAACAATAAATAATCAATAAAATTGTCACTCCACTGATGACAAGAGTCGCTTCAAATGCAATATCAATAAGTGTCATCTCAAATTCGGCTGCCAGCAGACAGTAAGCACCGAGAAAGCCAAGGAGAGCACCTAAGAGCATTTTGTATACAGTTTTCATGATAGTTCATCCTCCTCGAATAGAAAAATACGTTCAATGGGTTCCTGAAAAATTCGTGAAAGCTTAACAGCGAGCAAGAGAGACGGCATTAATTCATCACGTTCCATTAAGCTGATGGTTTGACGAGAGACCTTTGCACGTTTCGCAAGCTCAGTTTGGTTTAAACCATCACGCGCACGAAGCTCTTTTAACCGATTTTTCATTCTGTCACCTCAAGTTTTAATTGAAATCTTTCCTTGATTGTAAAGCATTATATTCAATTTGACAAGTAAAGTTGTCAAATTGATAAAAATAGTTGTCAGAAAGATCATCTTTATTGAAAAGGTGAACCATGATACGCTAAAGGAAAGAGAAACAGAAAACAGGTGATGGCCGTGTTCATTGATCAATTAAAAAATGACTTACATCAATCACAACCGTTGTTCATTGGAGAAGAGACAGCGTTCAAAGCAGCAGTCCTGATCCCTTTAGTACAAGTAAATGGAGAATGGCATATATTATTTGAGGTACGATCGCTGACCATGAGAAAACAGCCGGGGGATATTAGCTTTCCTGGGGGCAAGCTCGACGGCAGCGAAACAGCACAGGAAGCTGCACTGCGAGAAACACATGAAGAGCTGGGTATCCCGCCAGAATCGGTCGAAATCGTTGGGCAGCTCAGTCCTTATATCGCTTCTCCATCCTTTGTCGTATACCCATATGTCGGTATCATTGATGAGCAAAAAGTGAAACACTCCTATAATCAAGAAGAAGTAGAAGAGACCTTTACCGTGCCTCTATCATGGCTCAGCCAATATGAGCCGTACCTACATCATGTATCCGTTCAGCCAACACCAGGAGAGGACTTCCCTTATGAAAAAATCATGAATGGTGAAAAATACAGCTGGGGGAGCCGGTCGATTGAGGAATGGTTTTATGATTACGAAAACTACACCATATGGGGATTAACAGCCCGCATATTAAAGCATTTTGTATCTGTTGCAAAAAGAAATTCCTAGAGAATCGCTCTCTAGGAATTTGTTGTATTCAGCCGTTCCTTCGCTGTTTGTTTTCCTTTATCAATTGGAATAGGCGCTCTCGCTTGGCTCAGTCCGTAGGAAGGCATGTTCACGTAGATGGATTCATACGAGCCGGCTTGAATTTGATATGTTTCATGATAAATGCCGACCGCATCATTATTTCGTGCCATTTGGTTAAATCTTTTCCAAGCAGCCAAATGCTTCTCCATCTTGGCATAGGCAAGGAGGTCATCTGTTGATTTCCAATATTGAATCATCGCTGTCGTGCGTAATCCAAAGTAATTCTCTGTTCCAAGAAACCCTAGCTCCTCTTGATGGGTATACAGCTCCTTGATCATGCCAGGCATCGCCATGAACACAGGCATCCATTGATGAATGGCCCAGCGTTTGTTGATCCTCATTCCGATAATGAACACCACAATCGAATCAGAATTGTCCGTTGTAAATCTGCCAGCACGTATGTCTTTTTTCATTCATTTACCCTTCCTTCTTCATCGAATGGAATGTCTCCACGCACCAATCAATTCCAGCTTGAGCCACTCTTTTCCCATAATCTAAAGTAAACAGCCAATACTTCGCATCCGCTTCATCTGGATAAAGCTCTTGAATGTTTTGTTCAATCGCAACATATGTCTTATAACGAATACGGAGCTGCCTCTCATAATCCTGTAAAAGCGCTAGTTTCTTCTCAAACGAAAGATATTGACCGAAGAATAACTTTAATAACACCTCATTACGTTCTGTTGGTAACTGATCGAGCGGCTGCGCCAGCCATTCTCTTAACGTGTCCAGTCCTTTTTCAGTCAAATGATATTCCCGCTTGTCTGAACGACCAGAGCTAGCAGCAGGTGAAACCTCCGCAAGGCCTTCCTCGACTATTAGCTTTAAAGCTGGATAAATTTGTCCATAACTGATTTTCCAAAAATGATGCAAGCTCCTATCAATTAATTGCTTCACTTCGTACCCTGACTTACAATCTGTCGTTAAAATACCTAAAATCGCATACGTCGTATCATTGTATTTTTTCATATCAGCACACCTATCTAAAAGATATATCATTTAGATATATAATAAATGATGGGGAGTGGCAGATACAAGGGGTTGTTGAAAAATAAATTCGATAAAGGAGGTGACTCACTCATATATTGATAGAAAAAATGAAATTCTGTCGGTGGAGGTATGTATGAATAGATCGAAAATCTGGATCGTGGCAATTCTAGCGGTACTAATCATGGGTGCTGTCAGCTGGATAGCATATCAAGCAAATGCAAAAAAGAGTGTATTGAATCAATCTTACGCCTTTGCATATAAGACCAAGAATCATGTGAACTGGTTCAAAGTAACGGAGAAAAAAGGGAAAGTAACAGGTCATCTGAATGAAACCATTTTGGAGGAAAACCCAAAAAGGCATTTTGATCCTAATCTATTTATCAACAAATATAAATTAACCGGCAAAACGATTGAAAACGGTTACGAATTTCAAGTGAAGCAAGGGAAAAAGACGGTCACATATGAAGTTCACCTTGCTGAAAAAGATCTTTCTGTGAGAAAACAAGGTGAAAAACAAAGCATCACATACAAAGCAGTTGATCAAACAAAACTACGTGCTGTTCAAAAGGACATTCATGACCGATATGAAGAACTGATGGAGGACACTGAAAATAGATTTCATGATTATGTAAGAAACTTCATTAAGAAAGTAACAGGCGCTTATGGTTATCTGTATACGGCGGAGGATGGTTCATACCAGCTATTTCTAAAAGTAAAACGAATGTATATGCAGTCTGAATGGGCAGGTTCTTTTCTGATGAGAACGGTCCCAGGAGATGGTGGAGCACCTTATAAAGAAACGAAACATACAGCCGGGGGTGTTTCAGATGGGATAATGTTTGATTTGAGTACTTATCCTGCAATTGAAAAGGGTTTTATTTTAGGGGAAACTGACCGAGACGCAACATCAATTAGATTTCCCTTTAAAATGGCAGGCGGTACAATAGAATTTAAAGCTGTCACGAAAGAGGAATATCAAGAACAAACGGAAGCATTTAAAAAGCAGGCTGAAGAAAAGAAAAAATAGATCGTATTGGACCAGGTGAATAAGGGTTAATAACATATCTGAATTCTCCATGAAAAAAAGGATATTATTTGCATAGATGTAAGATATAATTACTAAAATACTTATCTAAATTTTCTAGTATCTATTTTAAGTGAATAAGAATTTAGTTGAATATATGGTAAAATATTGTTGATGTTGATTTCTCAAATTAAATATTAGAGGAGGTACGTATGAGCAAATTGAAAATCTGGGTCGTGTCTATCCTAGCCGTACTCATCTTGGGTGGAGGCGGCTGGACAGCATATCAAGCAATCGCACAAAAAAATTCATTGAATCATTCCTATGCATTTGCGTATAAAACTAAGGATAGACTGAACTGGTTCGAGATATCTGAGAATAAAGGCAAAGTAACAGGTCATTTGAATGAAAGCTATATAGAAGAAATTTGGTGGGACCCTCAATTATATAAAAAACAATATGTCATAACCGGCCATTCAAAAGAAAATGGGTATGAATTTCAAATGAAAAAAGGAAAAGAAACGATCATATACGAAGTTCATTTTTCGGGGAAAAACCTTTCTGTGAAAAAACAAGGCGAGAAGCAAAGCACGATTTATAAAGCAATCAATCAAAAAAAGCTAGGAACGTATCAAAAAAAGATTCAAAATCGACATCAAAATCTAGTTGATTCATCAGAAACTAGATATTATGAAAATATGAGACACTTCAGGGATAAAGTGGCGAAAGTATATGGTTTTCTATATACGGCAGAGGATAAACAACTATTTTTACAAGTGGAAAGCATGCATGTTGAGAATGGATGGGACGGCTCCTTTTTAATAACAACTGTTACTGAAGAAGGTTGTAAGCCCTATAAAGAAATGAAAATAGAGGTCGGGGGCTTTACTGATGGGGCAGGATTTTTCGAAATGAGCTATGATCCTATAATTGAAGATGGTGTCATTATAGGTTCGACTGATCGAGATGCAAAATCAGTAAAGCTGCCAATTAAAAAGACAGACGGTACAGTAGAGTTAAAAGCTTTCACGAGGAAGGAATATAAAAAACTCCCTAAACCATATATCATGACAGGCGATTCAATAGAGTTAAAAGCTGTCACGAAAAAGGAGTATGAAAAACAAGCGAAAGCATTTAAAAAGAGGGCAGAAGAAAAGAAAAAATAGATGAATTTAAACCAGATGAGTGAATCAACTTATCTGGTTTTTTGTGGAGAAAAATATTGTTGATTGATGATAGAAGGAACAAAAGAGTAGAAGGTTTCCTATAAGTGAATAGAGAAAAGTATTTTAGGTATATAGACCCTAATAATTTTTAGAAAAATAAATGTTGACGCTTTCATATAATGCGTATATACTAAAAACAAATCCAATATGAATAAATTAGACATGTGACTGGTCATGCAGGCAGGATCTAAAAACGATGAATTTTTCTTTTATTTGTCGTTTTAGGTCCTTTTTTTGTTGCCAAAATATAGGTCTCGTGTATGAGAAAAGGGGGAGAAAAAATGAATTACACACAAGTTGCCAAAGACGTTTTACAGCATGTAGGTGGCAAAGAAAACATTGCGCACCTTGAGCATTGTTCAACAAGACTTCGCTTCACACTCATTGATCAGAAAAAAGCAGATGTACCAGCACTGGAAAAAACACCGGGTGTCATAGCTGTCAGAATGACAGGACAATGCCAAGTAGTCATTGGGAATGACGTCATTGAAGTGTATCAAAAGGTAACAAATTTAATAGGCAGCAGCTCATCAAGCCAAGACGTGCCATCCAATCAGCCAAAAGAAAAAAGAAAAGCAGGCACAGTTCTGTTAGATTTCATTGTCGGTGTCTTTCAGCCGCTTGTACCAGCTATCGCAGGCGGAGGAATTTTAAAATCATTTCTTCTCCTTTTCTCTTTATTAGGCTGGATGGATGCAAAGGGACAAACCTATCAAATACTGAACATGGTAGGTGACGCACCACTTTACTTTCTGCCTTTACTAGTTGCTGTAACGACGGCGAATAAACTAAAAGTAAACCCACTGGTCGCACTATCAGCAGTCGGTGCGCTTCTTCTGCCGAACATGACGGCGATGCTTACAGAAGGTGCACAATTACTGTCATTCGATGTGAAAAATATAGCTTATGCGTATCAAGTGTTTCCGGCAATCCTTTCTGTATTGCTTTACGCGCAAATGGAAAAATTCTTTACACGGTTTTCACCAAAACCAATTCGGATTTTCTTCGTTCCGATGATGTCATTGGTCATTACTGTACCAGTTACGCTACTTCTGTTAGGACCGATTGGTTTTACAGCGGGGCAAGGTTTTTCATCTATTATTCTTTCGATGTTTAATACGGTAGGCTGGGTAGCTGTCGCCATTTTAGCAGCGGTCCTCCCATTCATGGTGGCATCAGGCATGCATAAAGCAATGGTTCCTTATGCAGTCACAACGATGGGAACCCTTGGGAAAGAAGCACTTTATTTGCCGGCATCACTTGCGCATAATATTGCGGAAAGTGGAGCGTGTTTCGCTGTGGCACTTCGAACAAAAGACAAGGTACTTAGATCAACAGCCATTTCGGCAGGGATATCAGCCTTTTTTGGCATCACAGAGCCAGCGTTGTATGGTGTGACACTGCAAAATAAGCGAGTTCTAGGAAGTGTCATGATTGGTTCGTTTGTTGGCGGAATTTTCATTGGATTAGTTGGTATACAAGCCTTTGTGCTTGTTGGCCCTGGTTTAGCAAGCATGTCGATGTTTATATCAGATGAGCTACCGCGAAATCTGATGTTTGCTATCATTGGAGCGGTCATTTCGTTTATTGTCGCCTTTATCGCTGCTTTTGTATTAGGTAAAGATCGAACAGTAGAAGAAAAGACAAAGGACCAAGCTGGGTTTGCTGAAAAAATTGGAGCAGGCGAAACATTCAAGAGCCCTGTGATTGGCCAAATGATCTCTCTATCTGAAGTGAAAGATGATATTTTCTCTTCAAAGGTCATGGGAGAAGGAATTGCCATTGTACCTTCAAAAGGAGCACTTTATGCACCTGTAGATGGAGAGGTAACCTTGCTGTTCGAAACAAACCATGCACTTGGTATGAAAACGGACCATGGAGTTGAAGTATTATTCCACATCGGCATTGACACCGTTCAGTTGGAAGGGCAGTATTTCCATCCAAAAGTACAGGCTGGAGATCGTGTTCAAGCGGGTGATTTATTGATTGAATTTGATCTAGAAAAAATCATGGAAGCAGGATATGATCCAGTAACACTTGCTGTAGTCACAAATACAGATCAATATGATATTAAGGTACAGCCATTACAAGAGGTCAATCGTCAAGATACATTGATGGTTGTTACACAATTAGGAGGCTAATCATATGACAAAAATCAAAGGTTTTCCAAAAGGATTTTTATGGGGCGGCGCCATTGCTGCTAACCAGGCAGAAGGCGCCTGGAATATAGATGGAAAGGGGCCGTCTGTTGCAGATATTGCAATGTACCGTTCCAACTTGAGTGTAGAAGATTATGAAGGCCATCTTGCAGTTACCACTGAAAATATAGATCGTGCGATGAAAGATCCAGACGATAAAAAATACCCAAAACGCAGAGGTGTCGATTTCTATCATCACTATAAAGAGGATTTGGCTCTCTTTGCTGAAATGGGATTTCAAACACTTCGAATTTCTATTGCATGGAGTCGTATCTTCCCTACTGGAGAAGAAGCGGAACCGAATGAAAAAGGGCTGCAATTTTACGATCGTGTATTTGCAGAAATGAAAAAACACAACATAGAACCGATCGTGACTCTCTCTCATTATGAAATGCCTTTAGCCCTTAGTGTGAAATATAACGGCTGGGTTGAAAGAAAAGTAATTGACCTCTTTGTGAAATTCGCCAATGTTTGTTTCGAACGTTATAAAGATGATGTGAAATATTGGCTTACCTTTAATGAAATTGATAGTATTCACCGCCACTCTTTCATTACAGCGGGAATTATTCCTGATCGCTGCCCAGAAGGAAAAGTAGAAGAGACGGTGTACCAAGCACTTCATCATCAATTTGTCGCATCTGCTCTCGTAACAGCAGATTGCCATCGTATCATCCCAGGCAGTCAGGTAGGATGTATGCTGACAAAATTGACAACGTATCCGCATACGTGCCACCCGAATGATGTAGAACAAGCTTTGAAACAAAACTTAGAAAACTATTTCTATGCAGATGTTCAGGTGTTTGGCGAGTATCCGCCACTGATCAAGCGTATGCTTGAGAGAAAAGATATTCATATTCATATGGAAGCAGATGATCTTACCATTTTAAAAGAAAACACAGTAGATTTTATCTCATTTAGCTACTATATGTCTTTAACGGAATCAGCCCAAGAAGGATTAGAAGAGACAGAAGGGAATACCATTCGTGGAGTCAAAAACCCTTATCTTCCTTCAACTGATTGGGGCTGGCAAATTGATCCGGTTGGTCTGAAAATTTCTTTGATCGAATTGTATGAACGCTATCAAAAACCTCTTATCATTGTCGAGAACGGCATGGGTGCAAAGGATGTAGTTGAAAGTGATGGCTCAATCCATGACGACTATCGTATTAACTATTTCAAAGAGCATTTCCGTCAGATGAGAGAAGCTATTGAAGAAGGCGTCGATCTCTTTGGATATACGAGCTGGGGCTCGATTGATATTATTAGTGCAGGTACATCACAAATGTCAAAACGTTACGGCTTCATTCACGTAGATCAAGATGATGACGGGAACGGGACATTAAAACGATCTCGAAAAGACTCATTTTATTGGTACCAAAAAGTCATTGAGACAAATGGTGAATCGCTTGATTGAACACCACAATCATGAAAACAGGTGATGACGATGTTTAAAATCAAAAAAGTTTTAAACTCGAGCGTGGTCCTGGCTGAAGATCAGAACCAACAGGAGATGGTTTTGTTCGGCCGAGGAATTGGCTATGGCCAGAAACCAGGTCAAATGATAGAAGAGAAAAAAGCGGACCAAGTCTTTATGTCAGTCGATAACATGAGAGCAAAAGAATTTCTTCAATTGTTAGATTCAATGGCTCAGGAGTTTATCGATTTAACTCAGCAAATCGTCCAATATGCAGAAAAACGTTTAAACTCAACTTTAAATTCAGGTGTTTATTTTACCTTAATGGATCATTTGAATTTTGCAGTGGAACGTCATAAAAAGAATATTAATATTACGAATCGTGTGTATTGGGAAATCAAAAATTACTATACAGAAGAATTTGAAGTAGGGAACTACGCACTTGAGTTAGTCAATGACACATTGGGCATACAATTACCAAAAGAAGAAGCTGCCAATATCGCCTTTCACTTGATTAATGCATTAGGTGAAGAGTCCGAGTCCAAAGATGGTATGAAATACGCCAAGATGATCGGAAGTATTGTTAATCTTGTGCGCTATACGTTGAATATGAAAATGGATCAAGAGAATATTCATTACAGTCGGTTCATTACACATGTGAAATTCTTTGTAGAGAGATTTTATGCTGATAAATTATTATCAGATCAGGAAAATGAGTTATTTGAACAAATTGCACATTTATATCCTCAAGCGATGGATGTTGCTTTTAAGATCAAAGATTATATTAAACAGGTGCATAGTATCATCATTCCTAATGATGAGCTTACTTATCTTGCGGTACATATACACCGCCTTATTTCTTATCAGCAACTAAAATAAATGTGGAACCACTTGCCTTGATGAGGCGAGTGGTTCTTTATTTCAAATGTTTATATTAAGTTCCGATAGGTCGTTCTGTTGTACCATTTTCATCATTTAATGAATTGAAAGTCCCTGTTTGTCCTAAAACAACGATGGTCAAAGTGATAATCAATAAACTCATTTTTTTCATTAGAATTCCCCCAGTCAATGATAGGATGTTTCATGCGATCAGCTTCCTTTAAAAAGAGATAGGCTTGATGAATTGCTCCCAGCTCTTCAAAGTGTTTTGCTGCTAACGCACTTAATTCACAGACTCCTTCAGCATCTTTTAATTTTTTAAGAATGCTGATTTCATCGAAACAGGCTTGAGCTTTTTGAGCCATATCTTCAGTGAAATATAGATGGTAAAGCAAATTCATTTTTGCTGTATAGATGGGGCATTTCTCTGATTCATGTTTTTGGTTAACCAATTCGAAGTAATAGAGAGCTTGTGTCCTTTCATCGATAGAGAGTAGCTCCTTCATTAACATGTACATGGAGTGATGGAAGTAACACGATGAGAAATAGTCTTCGTCACTAAGAGCCTTTTCTAGGGCATCGATACATTTTTTTGATTCGCCAGCTTCGGCATACAAAATGCTGATATTATGATAAAGCTGTGATGTTAGAAAATGATCGTTTAGACTGTCTGCGATGTGTAATGCTTTTTTGTAGTAATTTTCTGCCCTTATAAAGTCGCAAATGTCCATATAATTAGCAGCGGCGATGACAAAGGCTGCAGCTAGTCTTCTTTCATATCCTTCATGGCTTTTGAAAATATCAATAGCATTCTGAATGTAGTGTAGAGAAATTAGGCTTTGACGAAGCAGCATATATAAGTTGGCAATTTTCGTATGGAATTCTGCTACTTCTATTTCATCAGGAATGTGTTGTAGTTTTTTCTCGGCAATTTTAAACAGTCCAATGGCTGATGCATAGTCTCTTTTATATGACGCGTAAAGGGCTTTGTATAGGTAAAAATAGTATTCAATTAAGTCGTTTGTTTTAGAGGGGCAATCTGGCTCTAGCTGTTCCTTCAGTTTCGTACCTCTTCGTTCATATAACATGAGCTTATACTTGCCTTCTAGCAATGAGTAATAGGTCAAGACCTCCTGATTCTCTTCCATTTTTTGAAGTAATTCCTTTACTTCTGTATACATTGCTTTTGCACTGTGTACATCATGCTTGCGAATTGCAATTCTCCAATCATTTAAACGATTCCCCACCTGTTCAGCAGAAATGATAGCCATGGAAATTTCACCTCTTTAAGATCCTTTCACCTGTTTCATAAAAAACGATATCACAATTTTTGGTAAAATATAATCGTTTCGGTGAGGCGATTGACAAGGGGTAATAAAAAGGACCTAAGGTCATGTGATGTACGATATTGTAAGGGAGAATGCTTGTTAACACAAATGAATAAAATCTCTTTTTAGAAATCTAAAAAAGGGTTATATACAACGGGTTTTAAGATAATGTACGAAAATACCGCTCATATATTTGATATAAAGAAATTTTAGCTATTTAAGAGGGGAAATGGAAGGTCGATCTAGGAAAGAAAATCAGGTATGATGTTGCTAGATCATGAGATAAGAAACTGATAGATGACGACAAAAGTAAGTATTAAACACAAACTCCGACCTTTAAGAAAGGATGTTGAAATGAAAAAAAGATTTCAAAGCTTAAACAGACAAATCACAGTCATTATCACGACTCTGTTACTTGTTTTAGTGACTCTATATATGTCAAAGAGATACTTTTATAGCAAAGAAATTGAGCTGTTGATAGAATCTTGTCAACAAGCTGGCGGCAAAATCATCTTAGAAACAAATAGTTTGTCTATGGATTACTCGTTTGAGTGCCAGAAAAAGTAGAACAGGCAGTTTCTGCCTGTTTGTACTCAAATTAAAAACCTAAATCTTGCAGCCAATGATTTAATCTCATTTCTCGTTTCTCGACAGTTGAATGATCATATCTTCCTAATTGTAAACTGTCTGCCATTTCTCCGTCATTCATAAACATGATTCTTTCAGAACGAAGAGCCACCTTGGGGTCATGTGTAACAAGTAGCAGTGTTGCTCCTTCAGAGTGGATTCTTGAAAAAATATTCATTACTTCCTTTGTTGTACTGGAATTAAGAGCACCTGTAGGTTCATCAGCGAAAAGTATATCTGGTTCATTCATGAGCGCTCGGCAGATAGCGGCTCTTTGAAGCTGTCCTCCCGATACTTCTGTCAAATATCTATTTGCCAAATGATCAATTTCAAGTTTTTCCATTAAATATTGAGCTCGTTCATTCACTTTTTGTCTTGGCTTTTTCTTTGCTAAATAAGCTGCTGCAATGATGTTGTCAAATAGATTAAGTTTTTTTAATAAGTGGCTGTGCTGAAAGACAAATCCCATCTCAGTTAAGCGCAGAGCACTTAACTGTTTTTCTGTCATTTCTGATAGTGTTCGGCCTTTATATTTGATCTCTCCTGTTGAAGCTGTTTCTATGCCGCTAAGCTGATAAAGTAAGGATGTTTTTCCACATCCAGAAGGTCCCATAATGGTCACGAATTCCCCGCGCTTTATCGATAAATGAATATCCTTAAGAATCGTTTGTTTCTGTCCTTTTAATGAATTGATATGCAATGACAATCGCTTCGTTTCAATCAAGTGTTCCATGTGAAACAACTCCTTATTAAAGTGTATGCCTTGTCGTTTGGCTAGAAAAAAACGTCTTCAATAACCAGGCGATCAAAGCTAAATTGACAATAAATAGTATGAGTGGATACACAACCGACACCCATTGCGATGACAGCCACTGAAGGCTCGACGCCCCTAATGAAGCTCCACCGACACTCATCAAAGCAGGACCAATTGTATTGACCGCGATTGTTCCAATAAAGGCACCAAAAGAGAGAACAACGATAAAACTTGTTATATATTGTGCTGTTATATCTGTTATAGAAAACCCAATTGTTCTTAACATGTTGTTCCGGCTTGAATCTTTAGCTTTTAACATGTGCAAGAACATGAACAGCATTAAGCTGGCGGTCCCAAAAGCAGCTAATGTAGCAAAAAATGCAACGACTTTTACGATAGCTGCTGTGCTGCCGATCGTTTGATGAACGTATTCTTTCATATCTGTCACTTTTGCAGGAGATGCCTTTTTTTCAAATATCGCCTTTTTCTCTGCAATATTTACTCCTGGTTTTAGTTGGATTTGAATGGTTTTCCAAAGAGCTGATTGAGGAAATGGCTGTGATATTGCTTTTGCTGTTTTGCCTCCATTGGTGACGTCCTGATAAATACCTGTCACCGTTCTTTGGGTTTCATGCCCGTTAGTTACGAGAGTGATTCTTTCTCCAATCTTTTTCTGAAGTGAATCTGCATTTAACACGGATAAGGCAATTTCATCATTCTTAAAAGGTTGCCGCCCTTGTAAATAGGTGAGGGGAAATGCTGAGAGCTCACCTGTTTCTAAATAGAGCGTTTCTAATGAATTCTCCTTTGATTTCGCCTGAAGAGAAGCAGTCTCATAGATGGCTGCTGTTTGAATGCTCCGATCTTCACGAATCATTGATTCTATTTCGTTTGTATTTTTCGTTAGTTGATTTCCTTGGCGTATATCAATTCGGAGGTCACTTTTACCAGAGCCAAGGTAGGTGATGAAATCCGGTGATTGTAAGGTATGCCATAGCTGAATAGGCATCAGCATTAAAAATGTACAAAGTGCAATAATACAAGTAATCGTTGTGTACAACTTCTTTCGTGATATCAGGTCTTTTAAACCAAGCCATATATGGATCGGTATGAACCTGCTTTTCTTGAGGTGCATAGGTATTTTTTTCTTATGATTCGATGAATGGATACCACCTTGAAGGGCTTGAGCAGCTGATATTTGACCAAACTTTCTTAGGACAGCATAGCTGCAAGAGATGACGATCATTGCCGTCACAATAGAAACAAAAAGCGGGATTAACAAATGAATAAAAGAAGGCTGATTCCCCATGTATTGCTGAATATTGGCCGTAAACATATCACCAAATATAAGTGTTAACACATAGCCTGCTATACATCCCGCACAAGCAAGCACGGCATATTTTCCAACGTATAATTGCTTAATTTTTGTTAAAGGAATCCCCATTACCTTCAGTATGCCAATTTCACGTTCATCTTCTTCTATAGAAGCCGTCATAGCAAGATGGAGTGAGAGAAGGGCTATACTTATGAGCAGCAGGCAAACAAGCAAAAGAATGGCAATCACCATTCCATCTGTCAATGCATTCAGCATACGCAGCAAAGGCAGTGTGACAGCTGGGCCTTGTTGTGGTAGCTGTGATGATTGATAGATTGCTTGAAAAGCATCTGTCTGCGCGGCATCATGCAGTAAAAATTCGATTAAGTACTCTTTTTGTTGAAACACATGATTTATTGCATCCCAATCCTCGTTATGAAGAAGAAATCTTTTTGAGCTGACTAGACTGGGGTTCATTTGTGCATCTCGCAAGAACGCTTTAATGCGAAAGGTGAATTGATTAGCTCCTTTCTCAATCAGTAACGTTTCACCTATGTTGAGATGATACTTTTGTTGAAAATAAATTGGGACAGCTACTTCACCTTTATTGACAGTGAGCTTCTCGTTTTGTTGATTTAAAAGAAAATCAAAATTGCGATTTTGCTTCACAAATAAATGATCCATCACACCTGCTTTGGCAGGCTCATGTCCGAACCTGATGTTTGCATGTTCAATTGGTATCATTGGGACGATTTGATGAGCTTTTACCATGGACTGCTTACTTGAAAATGCTTCAATGTCTTTTTCATTTAGGTCGCCGTCATGCATTTGGACAAAGTCTGGCGCTTTAGCAGAATGGAGCAGGCCAGAAATGGACCCATTCAGCTGTACTGTCATTTGAGCGGCACTTGCTGCGAGAAATGAAGTCATCATGATGCAAATAGTTAAACCAATTGAAATAAGACGGTGGCGGGTTAAGTCTTTCTTTATAAAGGCGAATCTCATGAGGCTGATTCTCCTTCATGTTGAAGCATATTTTTTGTTAGGTAGGCTAGGGCAAACATGAAAATACTGACTATTAGCACAGTTACATACATGTTGGCTGAAAACGTATTGAACAAGAACCCATACATCATTTGACCAAGCGGGACAGCACATTGAGAAACCATTGTTAGGTTGGCCATCACTTTTCCTAATTGGTGATTTGGTGTTTTCTTTTGAATATGTGATATCACAACGACCGAGATCATTGTAAGCAGCATAGCAATTGGAAGACATCCTGCTAAAAAGAGGAAATAAGCTGGATAAGTGCCAAATTGTAGAGCCATAGTCGATGTTGAGAACGCCACAGGCAGCAGGATGATGGCGATGACAAGCATCCAGCGATATAAAGTAGGAATGCGCCAATGCTTCGTTACAAGTCCAACTAGCAGAGCACCTGCGATGACAGCGAACTCAATCAAGCCCATTCCTATTCCATACATGATGTCACTGGTTTTCATTGTGACCCTTAAAATGATTGGGCCACCTACGATAAAAAATGGTGTAAGAATGAAATTTAACATTGCAGCAAGCAGCATGGTTCTTTTTAGAAACGGCTGGCTGCCGATATAAGAAAATCCTTGTTTCATATCTTTTATGAGCACTTTGCCCATAGAATCTGTCAGCGGACTAGAGGAGAAGGGTATTTTTAATCGTAAGAGCATGCACGCAGATAGGAAAAATACGATGGCACTGGCACCTATAATGAATTGACTTCCAATCATTCCGTATAGAACACCACCGATAACAGGTGCGAGAACACCTGAAAGTGCCTGAACGCCATTGACGATGCCGTTCGCTTGTTCTAATTGCTCTTCTTTCACTAGCTGTGGAATGCTGGACATCACAGTAGGTGCATAGAACGTACTCATCACACCAAGAAGTATCATGACAGCTCCTATCATGTAGAGTGAATCATTTCCAGATAATAACCAGAAATAAAAAGCAAGAATCATGATGCCGGCGAGGACGTCAAATAAAATCATCAAGTTCCTTCTGTTAAACCGGTCAGCGATTGCACCAGCTAATGGGGAGAGAAGGAACGGGATATTGGATAAAGCGAAAAGTAAGGCAAATAAATCAACTCGTTGTGTCATATCAAGCACATGTAAAGATAGAACAAATCGAATGAGAGAAGATCCGAAAACGGAAATAATCTGTCCGAGAACGAGGTAGATAAAGTGAGATGAATCTCTTTTGAATAATACATTCATAAATATCACTCTCCTTTTAGACCGACCGTCAGTCTATAATGTATGCAGGATTGGTATTGAAGTGACCAATCACTGATTATTTTCATCCTGCTCACCAGATAATCGCTTCAGCAGGAAGGAAAAGCTCCCCTTATCTGCATGCAATGAGGATTCGAGTATATCGATAAAAGCTAAAGCGCGTTGTATACTTTCTTCGGCTGTCCATTGAAACAGGCCTTCATCAAATATGACCTGTGCAGAAGCGAGAAGGAATTCAACCGTCTCTTGCGGATACTTCGTTTTGAATGTCCCTTCCTCTACACCTTGCTGAATGACATCTGCCAACACTGGTGATAGTTCTTTAATGGCTTTAATTAAGCTTTTTTGATGCATTTCTGCATTAGAAGGCTGATGGAACTGATCGATCATCCCCTGTTTATGGCTTCCTTGCTGAGGTGATTGCGCCATGATGATACGAAATAGTTTGTCAACGACTGGAAGGTCTGGATCAGCCGCAATACGCTTTGCCACGATGATATCTTCTTTGATGATCCTGTCAATAATGGCATCCATTACTTCTTCTTTGGATGCGAAGTAGTAATAAAAGGTGCCTTTTGCAATGCCAACGGCTTTTAATATGTCAATAATCGTTGTTTTCTGATAGCCTTTGGTTGAAAAAAGCGCTTCTGCTGCGTTTAATATGTCATTTTTACGTTCCTCAGGATGTTTAACGGTTCTCATAAAGCCATCCTTTCTTTTAACTAGACTGTCGGTCGGTCTTTGATTTGATTAAACACTTTTTAGGGTGTCTTTGTCAATGGCTGGTTTTAAACACTTTGCATTTATTGTTCAAAGACACTATGATACATTGAATGAAAACACCTTCAGGAGAGATGCCTCATGCAATTTTTAACCAGTGA
Source organism: Bacillus sp. WP8 (assembly GCF_000800825.1). NCBI lineage: Bacteria > Bacillati > Bacillota > Bacilli > Caryophanales > Bacillaceae > Bacillus > Bacillus sp. WP8. Next base: position 3,590,387 of record NZ_CP010075.1, on the reverse strand, counting down.
ATTGGCTCAAGAAATGGTTGAACGTACGATGCATATTTTACATAAAAACATCAATGTGATGAATGCAGATGGTGTCATTATTGGTTCTGGTGAACGAAACAGGATTGGCCAGAAACATGATGGTGCACGACTTGTTCTGACAAGCGGGAACAGTGTGGAAATTGACCATGAGACCTCCTTGCGCTTAGAAGGAGTGAGACCGGGGATCAACCTGCCTATTTGCTTTCATGAACAAGTAGTTGGTGTGATTGGGATTACTGGTGAGCCAGAGGACATTCGGCATCATGCCGAGCTGGTGAAGATGGCAGCTGAACTGGTGTTAGAGCAATCTTTTCTACTCGAACGGGTTCAATGGCGTCATCGAATAGAAAGTGAAATTGTCAATCAGTTGATTTCATATTCTGATGTTGGGGATCATCAGCTGAAAAATCGAGCTGCTTGGCTGGGAATGGATTTAGACAAGCGCCGAAGGGCTATTGTTTTTCAGCCAGTTCCATCCTCAGAGGATGCTGTTCATAAATTGATGCATGCGATTCAATATGATAAGAAGTCGGATGATTTACTTGGTATGACCTTTTGTCATGAATTGATTCTTTTAAGTCATTCAATACCTGAACATCAATTAAAGCAGATGGCAGGTCATCTGCAAAGAACAATGCAAAGAGCAATAGGAGGCCAAGTGCTAGTGGGGATAGGGACTGTCGCTGACGACATCAGCCAGCTGCCAATTTCTTTTCAGCATGCGAGAGAAGCCCTGAGATTAGGGAAAGCTCTTGATCCGGAAGAAAGTATGTATTTCTTTGAGTCTTATCAGCTGGAAAGCTTATTCATGATTGCGGGAATTGCTGAAAAGAAAAGTCGATGGACTGACTTTTACAAGCCGCTGACACAAGAAGCAGAGCTCGCCCATACATTAAGGGTTTACATTGAAGAGGGCGGTGATTTGCAGAGCATTGTTGATCGTTTATTTATTCATCGGAATACATTGCGTTATCGTTTAGACAAAATTCAAGAATTGACTGGAAAAGACCCTCGTCATGTAAAACAGTTAATCGAGCTTTATATGGCGCAGCTAATGAATCAATTATCTTGATTGTGCAAATGCACAATTGAGTAGAGTGATAGATGAAAAAAGTTCATCCAGATTCACAACACAATCCCTTTGGGTAAACGCTTACAATTGGAGAAAGATATTTTTAGGGGGATTGAGGATGAGTGGAGATGTAACGGTAAGTACTTTGGGAGCCCTGGCGGCGCTTGTGATCGCGATTGTTCTCATTCTAAAAAAAGTATCACCTGCTTATGGCATGCTGGCAGGTGCATTTATAGGCGGCTTGGTTGGCGGTGTAGATATTGTTCAGACCGTCAACGTCATGATGGAAGGTGCTAAGGACATGATTCCAGCTGTCCTTAGAATTATGGCGGCAGGTGTACTGGCTGGTGTTCTCATTGAGTCGGGTGCAGCGTTATCGATCGCTGAGGCCATCGTGAGAAGGCTTGGTGAGGCGAGGGCACTATTAGCACTCGCACTTGCAACGATGATTTTAACAGCAGTGGGCGTGTTTGTAGATGTTGCGGTTATTACGGTAGCGCCCATCGCACTTGCCATTGCCAAACGCGCAAAGCTCTCAAAAACGGGAATTCTCCTTGCTATGATTGGAGGCGGGAAGGCAGGAAATATCATGTCACCGAATCCGAATGCCATTGCCGCTTCAGATGCTTTTGGTGTACCTCTGACTTCAATGATGGCTGCGGGTGTCATTCCAGCTGTGTTCGGGCTGGCGGTTACATATGTATTAGCTAAAAAGCTTGCAAACAAGGGGACACCCGTTCTTGAAGAGGAAACCGGGCAAAGTAAAGTTCAAATACCTGCTTTTTTTCAAGCACTGGCTGGTCCACTGGTTACCATTTTATTGTTGGCTTTAAGGCCGCTTTTTCAAATCAATATAGATCCAATGATCGCCTTACCAATTGGAGGGATTGTAGGCGCTCTTTTCATGAAAAAAGGGAAATTTCTCAATGATTATGCGATGTCAGGTCTTCATAAAATGTCAGGTGTCGCGATCATGTTATTAGGGACAGGTACGTTAGCAGGAATCGTATCGAATTCTACCTTAAAAGATGTGTTTATTCAGGCACTTGATGCATCGGGTTTACCTCCATATTTACTTGCACCAACTTCAGGGATATTTATGTCAGCCGCTACTGCTTCGACAACAGCTGGCACGGCGGTAGCGAGCGGTGTGTTTAGTGGAACACTGATTGGGCTTGGTGTATCTGCTCTTTCAGGGGCAGCCATGATTCATGCTGGCGCAACAGTGCTTGACCATATGCCGCACGGGAGCTTTTTCCATGCAACAGCAGGAAGTGTTCAAATGGATATTAAAGAGCGTTTAAAGCTCATGCCTTTTGAATCGTTAATCGGTTTGACGTTAACCGTTGTATCGACCATTATTTTTGGCGTTTTCCAGCTGTTTGGCTAAAGGACAGGATAAGAAATGAGGGGCTGATAGGATGAAAATTGTGATCGCACCAGATTCATTTAAAGAAAGTTTGTCTGCTTATGAGACAGCATGTGCCATTGAACGAGGATTTCGTTCTATTTTGCCACACGCAGAGTATATCAAACTGCCAATGGCAGATGGCGGAGAGGGGACTGTTCAATCGTTGGTTGATGCGACGGGCGGGCACATTGTTCATCAAGTGGTCACGGGCCCGCTTGGTGAGCCTGTGGATGCTTTTTTTGGCATGTTAGGAGACAGTCAGACTGCTGTCATAGAGATGGCTGCAGCCTCTGGATTACACCTTGTTCCGCGAGAAAAACGTAATCCGTTATGGACGACATCGAGAGGAACTGGTGAATTAATACTTGCAGCGCTGGATAAAGGAGCGAAGCATGTGATCATTGGGCTTGGCGGAAGTGCAACAAATGATGGCGGTGTTGGAATGATGCAAGGATTAGGTGCAGCTTTCCTTGATAAAACAGGACATGCACTGACGTCAGGCGGCGGGGCACTTCATCAATTAGCTTCAATTGATTTATCTGGACTCGATCCAAGGCTGCAATCTGTCCGGCTGGAGGCGGCTTGTGATGTGGATAATCCTTTAACAGGTGAGAGAGGAGCGTCTGCCGTTTTCGGCCCTCAAAAGGGAGCAGATGAAGAAATGGTTCAAGTGTTAGACAAGAACCTAGCTCATTTTGCACGAGTAGCTGAAAAGCAGTTCAATATATCCTTTGAAGATGCAGCAGGGGCAGGAGCGGCAGGAGGACTTGGTGCGAGTTTATTAGGCTTTTTAAAAGCCGATTTGCAAAGAGGAATCGATATTGTGCTGAAAGCTGTTCATTTTGATGACATCATCAAGGAGGCAGACCTTGTCATTACGGGAGAAGGCCGAATTGACCGGCAGACCATTTATGGAAAAACGCCAATCGGCGTAGCCAAAGCAGCGAAGCAGTATAATCTACCCGTGATTGCCATCGCAGGCTCTCTTTCAAAAGACAGTGCAGTCGTACATGATCATGGAATTGATGCACTTTTTAGTATTGTTCCAGGTATCACCTCTCTTTCTGAGGCGATACACGATGCGAATCTCCATGTAGAGAGAACAGCTCGGAATATCGCGGCTGTGTTAGAATTTGGAATAAAAAAGTAAACGATGAAAAATGTTTCCTTTTCTATCACATTCCTTCTATAGAAATGTGGTAAAATCGATATAAATGATGTAGAAAGTTGGAGGAAACAAAAATGTCTAATCTACCGAATTGTCCTTCGTGCAGCTCACCTTATACTTACGAGGACGGCAGTCTGTTGGTTTGTCCTGAGTGTGCGCATGAATGGTCACTTGAACAAGAACAAGCGGCAGAGGAACAGCTTGTTGTCAAAGATGCGAATGGGAACCTGTTAAGTGATGGGGACACGGTCTCTGTCATTAAAGACCTAAAAGTAAAAGGTTCATCATCCGTTTTGAAAATAGGAACGAAGGTCAAAGGCATTCGTTTAGTGGAAGGCGATCATAACATTGATTGTAAAATCCCTAGCTTCGGCGCAATGAAATTAAAATCAGAGTTTGTGAAAAAGATATAAACAAAAAAAGTTATACTATTAGAAATTGCTAAATCTGAGCAAGAAATAAGTATAAGAATGTTGTAGTTGTACAAAAAACACCTAAATTGTTAAAGGAAACATATCCCTTAATAAATTAGGTGTTTTATATTTTTATACAGTTTTTAAAATGATGAGGAACTATTCAAAGGAATATCCGTATATATTATTGGAATAATTTAAGCTTATTATTTCATAAATTAATTGAGTCTAAAAATAAATGGGAGATAAAAATGGAGTTTGGATATTTTAAGAAGCCTGTGATCAAAAAAACGACCAAATGTATACCAATTAGTAATAAAGAAGAAATCACCATTGGATATATAAAAAGATTTTATACAAACAAAGTTGAAAAGTTGATTGATCACATATTTGATGAGTTTTATGTGAATGTTGAAGTAATGGATTCGAATTCTAATATGATTGTAAAGGCTATTGAAAATAAATCTCTCCAATCAATGTTACGTTCAAATTGGGTGATAGAATGTAAAGATAAAGGAAGGTTATTATTAGAAGATAGAACTAAAATTAAAATAAATCCAATGATGAAATTAATAATAAATGATACTATATACTATCTAAAGAAAGATTTTTCCAATAGACGTGTTAGATTAGAAAACTCAGAGCAGACGATAGCTGAAATTACATACGATAAAATAATACCTCCTGCAACAGTTAGTATTGAAAAAAAGCAGGGTGACTTATCTTTACATCTTATTGCATGCCTCTATTATATATTTATGTTAAGAGAGTAAGCGGGGATCCCATAAGTGCATCATCATGTTGAATCCCACATTCTATAAACAGTATTTTAAATCATTACCTTAACCCAACCTTAAAAAAGGCAGATGATTCGCTAAATTTTGGCTAATCCCCTTCACAACTTTTGGGCATTGCTGTACCATATGGAAGTATTCTTCTATTTTTGACGGATCATGGTGTTTATCAAGAAATAGAATGATAGATGATACTTAGACAAAGAAGGAGAGGTAACGTGACGAACGTTTTAGAACTGCATAATGTATCTAGACATATTCGCGGGAAAAAGATTGTTCAAGACTTGAGTTTTTCTGTCGAAGCGGGCGAAGTCTTTGGCTTCTTAGGACCAAATGGTGCAGGGAAAACGACAACCATTCGTATGATGGTCGGTCTTTCTCCCATTACATCTGGTGACATTCTGATTAATGGTCATAGTATTCAAACCTCCTATCAGCATGCCATCCAAGATGTCGGTGCCATTATTGAAAACCCAGAAATGTATAATCACTTAACGGCAAGACAAAATCTTGTTCACTTTGCCAGAATGAATGGGAAAGTGGATGAAGCGCGAATTGATGAGCTGTTAGAGCTAGTCAGCTTACAGCATGTCAAACATAAACGTGTGCGTACATTTTCATTAGGAATGAAACAGCGATTGGGTATTGCGCAGGCACTCATACATAGACCGAAACTGCTTATCTTAGATGAACCAACCAATGGACTTGATCCTGAGGGGATTCGAATGATACGAGATTACTTGAGAAGGCTTGCGAAGGAAGAAGGGCTGGCTGTTATTGTTTCAAGTCACCTCATGTCAGAGATGGAATTGATGTGTGATCGCTTTGCAATTATCCAAACAGGAAAGCTAGTTGCCATTGAGAATCAGCGTGCTGAGACGAAGCAGGATGATTTGGTTAATTATCGAATGAAGGTAGCAGCCGGGGAGCTTGAAGAAGCACAGAAGCTCATTGGTGCATTTGAGGAAGGCGTCACTGTAAGAGAAGAGGAGCAGTATTTATTCTTCTCTATGCCAGAACAAAAAATGCCAGAATTAATTCGTCATTTGAGCAGCGCGTCTATTCATTTGTACGAAATCAAAATCGAAAAACAAACCTTAGAAGATAAGTTCTTAAGCTTAACAGGTAAAAAGGAGGCAGACGTATGATTCGCCTCATTCAAAACGAGTGGATGAAGATCAGTTATCGTGTTGGTACTTGGATTATGGTTGGGCTTCTTGTATTAGGTATGGTTGCCACGTTGATCTTTGTAGTGAAAACAAATGACAAAGATCAAGCTTCAGGTGATTGGAAAACCCAGCTAGAAATGATGAATAAGGAAAACAAGAGGGAGCTCAAAGAGACAGAGAATGGTTTCTTTAAAAGAGAGCTTGAAAAAGAGATCGCTATTAATGATTATCGAATCAAGCATAACTTGCCGCCAGCTGATCAGTTTAGCGACAGTGTATGGGACTATGTGAAAACAAACGCCAATTTACTTCAGCTTGTCGGTGTGTTTGTGATCATTATTGCTTCCACCATTGTGTCGGCTGAATACAAGCATGGTACAATTAAATTATTATTGATTCGTCCACCATCAAGGCTAAAGATCCTAATATCTAAATATATTACGGTGCAGCTGTATGCTCTTTTACTTGTTGTGGTGCTATTTATCTTGTCATTCATATTGGGTGCTATTTTCTTTGGACTTAACACTGATTATGTGAATTTGGTGTATCAAAATGGTGAAGTGATTGAACGTTCGCAGTTTGCAAATATGGTCTATTATTATCTTGCTCATTGTGCAATGTTTGTCGTTTTGGGAACCCTTTCGTTCGCCATTTCTACAGTATTTAGAAGTGAAGCTATCTCCATTGCCATTAGTGTGTTAGCGTATATTGTGGGTGGATCAGTCACAGGTATTTTAATGCTCTTCTTTGATTGGTCAAAATATCTGTTATTTGCAAACGATCCATCCCAATACTTTATGGAACAGGTTACTCTTATCGAAGGTATGTCTCTAGGATTCTCATTAATCGTCCTAGTCATCTATTGGGCTATTTTCTTAGCCATTGCCCTAATTGTCTTCCAAAAGCGTGAAGTGAAAACAGGTTAATTTAACTTTTTAGGAGGTTTACACATGATGAAACGTAAAGGTGAAAAAATTATGGGGATTATTAGTATTGTCCTCAATGCCATTGGTGTTGGGTTTGGGGCATTAATCCTTTCTGTAGGTCCATCTTTTTATGATGAAATCAATGAAGTGTTAAAAGAGGAAGGAGAAACATTGCCGATCGAAACGCTTCAGGCTTCGGTTCATGCATTTGGTACTCAGTTCATGGTCGTTTCCGCAATTGCGGCTGTGCTGTCGATTGTTGGTGTGATTTTCTTGAAAACTGACCGTCGTGCCGTGCTATCAGGTATTCTTTTCTTGGTTTCTGCTGTGACTCTTTTAATTGGAACAGTTGGCCTTGCATTCGTTCCAATGGTTCTATTGTTTATCATTGGATTAATGTCTCTTATTAGAAAGCCGAATACAGACATTCACACAAGTGAATATCCTTCATAATGATAGAAAAGACATGCGCATATCCGCGCATGTCTTTCTTTTTAAATGATGCCAATCAGCATCGCTACGAACAGAAGGATAATACTGAATCCCCACATCCAAAAGAAAGAGTAGCGGATGTGTTTCCCCATATCAACCCCTGCAAGACCTACAGCGAGCCAAACAGCGGGAGCAAGCGGGCTGACAAAGGTTCCGATGATGTTCCCAATCATCATGGCATATGCCGCAGAAGTGCCTGGTACGCCAACTTCAGATGTAATGGACTCAACAATTGGCAGAAGGGCGTAATAATAGGCATCTGTACTTGTCAGCATATCCAGCGGCACCCCAAGCAGCCCAACAATGATATGTAAAAATGGCAGCAAGAAGGCTGGTAAAATGTGAATACTGTCCACAGCAATGGCTTTCAGCATCCCTGTGCCTTCAAGAATTCCTAAAAATGACCCTGCGGAGAAAATGACAGCCGCCATCATCAGCGCACTAGGTGCGTGTGCCTTAATCCTTTCCATTTGCAGATTCACATTCGGAAAGTTAATCAATAGTGCCAGTGACAGGCCAATCATAAACATAAAACTAGCAGGAATCACGTTCAACACGAGAAGCACGACAACAGATACAAATAGGATAAGGTTGACCCAAATGAGATGATAACGCTTTAAAGAGGCGTCTCCCGTTTCACTAATAGACTGAATCGCACGATCCCAATCTGCGCCTTCTAGTTGAACCGCAGCTATTTCATTTGCAGCAATTTTCACCCGAATTCGTTTTTCTTCCCTTTTTCCTAAAATGAATGCCATCCCTAATACGAGCACAACGCCAATGAGCTGAATTGGAATGAGCGGCACCCAGAGTTCAGAGGGATCCATATTCAGGACACTTGCTGCCCGTCCAGTCGGTCCGGCCCATGGAATCATATTGGTTAACCCGGCACTCGTCCCGATTAATAACAGCAGTAAATAAGGACTCATATGTAATTTTTTATAAAGCGGAAGCAGTGCAGGTACAGTTAATAAAAAGGTCGTAGCCCCTGCTCCGTCTAAGTGTGCGATAACCCCAATCAAAGCAGTTCCCATTGCAACTGTGACAACATTTCCTTTTGTCAGCTTGATTAAAGCTTTAATTACAGGTTCAAAGAACCCTGTATCTTGCAAAATGCCAAAAAATAAAATGGCGAAGATAAACATGGTCGCCACCGGTAATACTTTGATAATCCCTTCCTCAAAGAAGGTGTGAATGTCATTGATCCCAAATCCCGCGATGAGTGCCCCTATTAAAGGCACCATGACCATGGCGACAATTGGACTTGCTTTCCCCCAAATCAGCAGCACAACAATCGTTAAAATAATCAACAATCCAACAAACGTTAACATAAGCCCCTCCCCCTGCAAATAAACCGTTTACATTTATCTATTCTTTTCATCCAATGCACTCCCATAGGTGCATTGAAAAAAAAGATTATCAAATTTATGAGTATGAAGCAACCGCTTTCATACCTATACAATGGTAAAAAAGGATGGAGAGACCAGTCGTAATGCGGCATCAAATATTGCAAAAAAATTTAGATAAAAAATAACTAATAAATTCACAGCGATAAATATGGGTATATATACTCATTAAAATCAAAAAGCGCCCAATAAATGGACGCTTCTTTCAATTATTTTTTCAGGATGACGTACTCGTAAGGATCAAGTTGAAGCTGCTCAGGCACTTGCTGGCCAGTCAGTATATTCTCATAGCTTGCCTCTGAATCTAGTGACATGTTCTGCTGCTCTTCTGAAAAATTCATCAAAAACACATAGTCCTGCGTACCGTCTGTTCGTTTTTGTACACTGACTCCTTCTGGAATTGCAGTGGATAGGACGGGCTGTATGCCAATGCCTGCGATAAGGTCTTCGTAAAACTCATCATAAAAAGCCTGTTCATTTTCTGAGGCCATATAGTATGCCTTCCCTTTTTCTAATGAACGGACAGTCAGGGCTGGCTGTCCTTCGTAGCAGCCATTCTCAAAATGCCCTAGCACAGAGGCCGTTTCAGGATGTATGGATTCGCAATATTGTCCGACATGATAGGTGCGTCCATTTCCTGTCGTCATTAACACATGTTCATCTGGCATCAATGTGTTGATTTCCTCTGCCCAAATGCCAAGTACATGGCGGAGAGGACCAGGGAAACCGCCGAGGAAACAGAGATCATTTTCATCGACAATGCCGCTCCAGTAAGTCGCAATAAAAATGCCGCCCGCTTTGACAAAGGCTTCAATTTTTTCTGCAACGCCTGGTTTGATCATGTAGAGCATTGGCCCAATGAGCACACGATAGGATGAGAAATCCTTTTCCATTCCGACAATGTCAACAGGAATGCCCTTTTTCCAAAAGCTTCGATAGTGAGTTTGACAAGCCTCTACATAGCGTTTGTTTGTATTATTTAAGCCTTGCGCATCATCAATGGCCCAGTGGTTTTCCCAATCGTAAATGATGGCAACCTCTGGCTGAACGGATGTGCCCGCAATTGGCTGCAGCTGCTCCAGTTGTTTTCCTAGATCAGCTACCTCTTGAAACACGCGCGTATGTTCATGACCGGAATGATCAACAACGGCACCGTGGAATTTTTCAGAGGCGCCTCGGCCTTGCCGCCACTGGAAATAAAGCACGGAGTCTGATCCGTGGGCAATGGCCTGCATGGCAGAAAGGTGTGCCATGCCTTTATGTTTGACCTTGTTGACTTCATGCCAGTTCACAAGGCTCGGCGTACTCTCCATGACGAGAAACGGCTGTCCGTCCTTTAATGAACGATACAAATCATGTACAAAGGCGACGTTTGATGCTAATTCGGCAGTTGTTTCTCTGCCGCTATGCCAAGCAGGATAGCTATCCCATGAGATCACATCGACCTCTTTAGCAAATTGATGATAATCCAGCCCAAGGAATGGACGCATATGTGGATAGTCACCCATAAAGTTCGTGGTTACTGGGATATGAGGCGTCAATTCCCGCAGCGGTTCAATTTCATTTTGATAAAAATTAATCGTTTGCGCTGTGACAAAGCGTTTCCAATCCAGGTTCATGCCGTGAATCATGTGCTCCCCGTGTGGTGCGGGAGACTCGATTTGTGACCAATCACTATACGTGTGGCTCCAAAATCCTGTCCACCATGCTTGATTCAAAGCCTCAAGATCATGATTGTATTTGTCCTTCAAATAGTCTCGAAATGCTTCCTGGCAAAGATCGCAATGACACTCGCCGCCGTACTCATTTGAAATGTGCCACATGATCAGTGCTGGATGATCCTTGTAGCGTTCCGCAAGCAGCCGGTTGAGTGTGTTCGTTTTCTCTCGATAAACCGGAGAGGTGAAGCAATGATTATGGCGCAGTCCATGTAAGTTACGCTGACGATTCGCTTCGACGCGCAATACTTCTGGATATGTTTGCGACAGCCAAGCAGGTCTTGCCCCGCTTGGCGTAGCGAGAATGGCGTGTGCCCCCTGCGCTGCCAAGCGGTCCATAATGTCATCCAGCCAAGCAAAGTCATATTGACCTTCTTTTGGCTCTAGCTTACTCCATGCGAATATGTTGATGGAGAATGTTTGACAGTGTGCAAGCTTCATTAATCGAAAATCTTCGTCAATGATCTCTGGCATATGGAGCCATTGATCTGGATTGTAATCGCCACCATGCAAAAAGCCTTTCACATTTGGGTGAACGAGTGGGTAACGCTTTCCCATTTTGTCACGTCCTATCCTTTTAGTTACGGTGTCATTTGTTTAAATACATCAAGAGAAGGTAGTGCTTTTCCGTTGAAATCAAACATCGCTTGATTTTCCCACGCATTTCCGACAGTACCGGTGGTTTGAATATAAGCGAGCCCGTATTGACTAGACCACGGAGCACCTTTCGCTGGAATCCAAAGCGGCTCCCAATAAAAGAATCCTTTTCCGCGGTTGTTGTTTACTTTTGAAATCTTTTCGGATAGATCTCGTATAAAAGATGCCTGGCCTTGAGGTGAGGCTGGATAGCCGGCTGTGTTGACAGAGTCTTGATTAAATGAGTTATCTAGGTTGTCACCGTTTGCTGTCGTAAAGCCGTAAGCAGTTTCCACCACGATGACGTCTTTGTTATAGCGGGCACTAATATCATTCATATTGGACGTAAGACCGCTAAAGCCGCCGTCCCAATACGGGTAATAAGATAAACCGATTGTATCGAATGAGACGCCTCGTTTTGTGATTTCATCAAACCACCAGCGGGATGCACCATTGTCTCCGCCATGTGCAAGGTGAAGCATGATTTTGATGTTTGAATCGACAGAGCGGACGGCATTTGTGCCAGCTTTTAGCAAAGCAGCGAGCCGATCAAATTCACCACCGCCTTCACCCCAGCTTTTTCCGTTTGGCCACAGCATACCTGAGTTCAACTCATTCCCGACCTGAACCATATTCGGCAAGGCATTTTGCGCTCTCATCGCTTTGAGCACATCGCCTGTGTAAGTGCCGACTGCTTTTTCTAAATCACTTTGTGAGAGGGACGCCCACGCTTTCGGTTTGAATTGTTTACCCGGATCCGTCCAGAAATCACTGTAGTGAAAATCAAGCAGCACTTTCATATTTTGTGCTTTTGCACGTTTCGATAAAGCGATGGCTGTATTGAGATCATTTGTCCCGCCGTTATAAGCACGGCCTTGATTGTCATATGGATGGTTCCACAGTCTGATACGCACATAGTTGACGCCTTTATCCTTTAATAGCTTGAGCGGATCAACCTGCTGTCCGTTCTGGTTGTAGTATCTGCCACCGCTTTTCTCTACTTCTGCAAGCATAGAGATATCGGCTCCTTTGATGAAATCACCTTGCAATCCATTGATCGGCTGAACAGAAATCGCATCTGCCTTAGCTTCAGGCAAAACACCTAACCCTATCAGAAAGAAAAAGGCAACAGTGACAAGCAACCATTTCTTCATCAAATCTCCCCTTATCCTTTTGTCCCGCCTTGTGTGAGACCGGACACAAATTGTTTTTGTAAAACAAGGAACAATAAAGCGACTGGAATCGCAATGAGTAAAGCCCCGGCTGCAAAGGTCGTGTAGCTGGCACCCATTTTATCTGACACAAGATTGTACAGACCGATTGGGAGCGTATACATTTCGGGTGAGCGGACAATGACACTGGAAATGATGAAATCACCCAGTGGACCTGTAAATGAGTTGATCGCGACAACGGCTAAGATGGGCTTAGCGAGCGGCATAATAATTTGGATGAAAATCCGGAAATGCCCTGCGCCATCCATTCTGGCTGATTCATCGAGATCCTTCGGAATCGCATCAAGATAGCCTTTCATTAAATACGTATTCATCGGAATTTGTCCACCTGCATAAATCAAAATCAGGGCAAGGTGGCTATTAATGAGTCCAAGCATTTGAGCAAGAACAAAAATCGCAATCAGCGCTGAAAATTGAGGAATCATTTGCAGCAGCAAAAAGAGCATCAGCCCATTTTTACGTCCTTTGAAGCGGAATCTGGAAAAGGCATAGCCTGTAAAACTAACAAGAATCAGCGTTAAAACCATAGTGGCAATACTGATCTTCATTGAGTTCCAATACCATTTTGCATAAAGTGCCCCCTGACCGAAGAACAGCTCGGTGAAATGGCTGAACGTTGGATCCTTCGGAAACATACTGGTACTCATCAGGCTGTTCCCAGGATTAAAGGAAGCACCGATCGTCCAAAGCAGTGGATATAGAATACAAATGGAGGCAATGAAAAGGATAAAATAAGTGATGCTCAGGCGAATGAGCTTATTTTGTTTTGATCCCATATCACATCATGTCCTCCTCTTTGAATGAATTCGTTCTCTTAAACTGCCAGAGTGCAATGGCGATGACAAAGATTGAAAGTAAGATCGTGACTGCGGCAGCAAGTGCATATTGAGAAGACTGCATCGTGAGTTTGTAAATCCAAGAAACCAAGATGTCCGTTCCCCCGGCAGTTGAGCCAGCCACAGGTGGTCCTCCGCCATTAAATAAATAGATGATATTAAAGTTGTTAAAGTTAAACGTATATTGCGTGATTAATATAGGCGCAATGGAATAAAGGACAAGCGGTAACGTGATGGACCGGAATTTCTGAAAGAAGTTTGCCCCATCAATGGTCGCAGCTTCGTATAGATCCTCTGGAATCGCCTGTAAAACACCGGTTGTCATAATGAAAACAAAAGGGAATCCAAGCCAAGTCTGCATCGCAATGAGGGCGATTTTGCTCCAAAATGGATCTGTCAGCCATGGTTTTGGATCAATCCCAATCGATGCAAAAAGTGTGTTGTTAATGGCTCCAAATGTATCGTTGAACAGTCCGGCAAACACCAAAATGGTCACAAAACCTGGAACAGCCCAAGGAAGAATCAAAATCGTTCTAAAAAACCGTTTTCCCTTTAAATCCTTCTGGTTGAGCAGAACCGCTAGAAAGATGCCAATGGCACATTGAAGGGTCGACGCAGCCAACGTCCATACGACGGTCCAGCCAAGTACATCAATGAAAGTGTCTCTCCAAATATCAATTGAAAAGATATTTTGAAAGTTCTTGATCCCTACCCAATCAATCAGATTGGCAGGAGGCGAGTGGTATAGATCGTAGTTCGTAAAAGCCAGCGCAAAGCTGAACATAATAGGAAAGACAACAGAGAATAGAAGTAAAAAGAAAGCAGGAGTGCTCATTAAGTAAGGAAAGCCTTGGTCGATAAGCTGATGATATTGAGCTCTGATGGAATGGAGCGGAACCCCTTGATCACGTTTCTTTCCGTTCATAAAAGCATCACGCATCATGAGTACGTAAAAGCCGATACCAAAACCAGCTGTTAACAGTGCAATAATCCCTTTTGCCAAAAGGAAAACAGAGTTGTCACGAGGCAGCATCGTACCTAGTGTGAACAGCCCCCAGAAGCCAATATTGAATAAATCATAAAATACGATGATAAAAGAGACGCCGAATAGGAAAAAAAGTGCCCCTTTGCCGTACTGTTTATTGTATATCTGCCCCATCCCGGGTATAAGGGAGAACATTAGCGCCCGTCTCCGGTGTGTCTTTGATTCCACTATGTGTGTGCGGTCTAGTTCAAGGTTACCCGTCACGTCTAACACCTACTTCATATGAAATTAGATCAAACACGGGCAGCTTGATAGACTTAAAGGCTACCCGTGTTTGATAATTATTTGGAGTGATTTGCTTTAATTTGAGAGTCGATTTGATTGACCGCATCATCAAATGCCTTTTTCACATCTGTTCGTCCGGTTGCAATGAGGCCTAATGCGCTGTCAATCGGCTTCCACACCTCTGCCATTTCAGGGGTATTCGGTGTCAGTGTGGCATATTTCGTTTGTTTTGAAACAGCATCCGCATTGACGTTTTCAGTAATAATTGGATCCTTCATCAGCTTTTTCACTGGTGGAATTTCCTCTGTTACTTCAAATCGCTTCTTCGAATTTTTTTCATTCGTGATAAACTCAACAAATTTCTCAGCAAGGTCTTTATTTTTAGAATAAGAGGAGACGTTGTAGCTCTTTACACCTAAGAATGAACTCATATGCTTTCCGTTCGGGAGTGTTGGCAGCTCTGTTACGCCATAGTCAATTCCAGCTTCTTTATATGGACCAAATGACCATGGACCAGAAATGACAGCTGCCGCCTTTTTCTCTGTGAATAAGGAGTTGAGGACATTGATTCCTTGTTCACCAATGATACCTTTCGGGAAAAGTCCTTCGCTAAAGAATTTTTGAATGTATTTTCCGCCTTCGATGGCGCCATTGTTGTTCAGGCCAATATCATTCACATCATAGGAGCCATCGCTTTTCTGTTTGAAAATATAGCCCCCTGATCCGCCTAACACACTTTGTGCATAGTAAATTTCATCCCATTTCGCAACAAAACCGTATTTCCCGTCTTTTGTCAGCTTTTTCGAAAGGTCATACCAGTCATCAAGTGTAGTTGGTGCCTTTTTGACAAGGTCTTTGTTATAGAAAAGCACAGTCGTTTCAACGGATTTCGGAAGGCCATACAGCTTGCCGTCTACCGTTTGTGATTGAATGGATTCGTCTGTAAAGGAATCGATTACTTTTTGATCAGGCTTGATTTCCTGTAACAGCCCCTCAGTGACAGCTGATCCAATTTGATCGTGAGGCATTGTGATGACGTCTGGGCCTGTCCCGGCTGCTCCATCAAGGCGGAGAGCTTCGATTTGGTCAGCATACGCTTTTTCGACCACTTTGATTTTCACATCGTTTTGTTTTTCGAATTCTTTTACAGCGTCTTGAATCCCATCAGACTTTTTGACATCCTCCCATACTAGCAAGGTCTTTGTACCTGTAGATGCTGGCTGACTCCCGCTTGAATTGTCATCTCCTGGCCCGCATGCTGAAAGCAGAAGCACAGCAGTACCAACGACTGCTGATAATGTCGCCCATTTTCCCTTTTTCATTGGTAATCCCCTCTCGTTCTTTTTTCACAGATGATAAGAAAACGCTTTCTTAATGTGAGAATATCAACTTAAGTAAAAAAAGTAAACATATTTTATTAAATTTATTAAGTAAAATTTTTTACTCATATAGAGAGAAAAGAAGCCCTCCATATTAGGAGGGGCTTCCAGTTGATTATATGGTGCTTTTTCGAAAAACAGGCTCTGAGGCAATCAGAACAGTTTTAGGCAATGTTCTGCCGTCCACAAGTCTTTCTAAAAGTAAATCGATCGCTGTCTCACAAAGTAATGACGTATGGATATGATACGTGGTGAGCGGCGGCGACACATATTGAGATACATGAATATCGTTGATACTAAAAACGCTGACGCGATTCGGCAGAGAAAATCCGCGCTCATTTAATGCTTGTAAGCAGCCAATGGCAAGAGGGTCACTAGCGACACAAAAAGCGGTGGGCAGATCATCACCAAGCTCATCAATCGCCTTCATCATGAGCGCATAGCCTTCATCGACTGAGAAATGGTGGCCGATATAGACCAATCGCTCATCAAGCATATGGCGGGCAAGCATGTATTCACGGAAAGTCGTTTCACGAATATCTGGAATGTGCACATTCGTATTGAGATCAAGATCTGTGCCGCCAATGAATCCAATGGATGAGTGTTCTTTTTCGATAAAAGAATCGACGATCTTTTCAACAATTCGTTTCAGGTTCGGCTTTACAGAATCAAAACGATCTTCATCCGGTGTCGTATCAATAAAGACAATGTGCGGAGTGACCGCATATAATTGGTCAAGCTCTGACGTTTTAAATCGGCCGATGGCGATGATCCCTTCTGTAGCAGGATCAATGGAATGAAGTCCATCAGACGGATTGTAAGCGGTAACATTTAAACTCCGAGTGTTGGTCAGTTCCTCAATGCCTAGTCGAATGGATTTAAAATAAATATCTTCAAGCTCTTCCTTTTCGGTCATCCAATAGAGAAAGGCAATTTTTTTTAATGAATGTTTGAATGTCTTCTTTTGGTAGGACAAAGCTTCTGCGGCGGCATATACTTTTTCGCGTGTTTGATCGGTGACAGATAGGTTGGGATCTTGGTTCAGTACGCGAGATACCGTTGCAATGGATAAACCTGCTTTTTCTGCAATGTCCTTTATTTTAGCTGCCAAATCAGCACCTCCTATAGAAAATATCTCCTCTTAGTATAGAGTCTTTAAAAAAATTAGTAAATATTTTTATTAAATTGTTTTCGTTTAGGCGGTTCTTTACGTGCTGGAAAGGAATTAGTAAGATATATATATGTAAGGTGTTGGATTAAGATTTCTGATAGGAGAGGGACCTATGTATTACGATGCACTGAAGACATTTGTAACAGTGGTGGAGGAGAAGAACTTTACAAAAGCAGCCCAAAAGCTGCGGATTTCTCAGCCGAGTGTCAGTCTTCATATAAAGAACTTGGAGCAGGAATTCCAGACCGTTCTGCTGAATCGTTCGCCAAAGCAATTAACCGTTACACCAACTGGGGATATGCTGTACCATCGATCAAAACAAATCATTCGTCTCTATGAACAGGCGAAGCAGGACATTTATGAGCATCATCATTTGGCAAGAGGAAAGCTGACCATCGGGGCGAGCTTCACAATTGGTGAGTATGTGCTGCCGCAAATATTGGCGGAGTTTCATCAGCTCTATCCGCATGTTGATATTGAGGTGGTCATTGATAATACAGAGGCGATCGCCGGACACGTCCGTTTATTCCATGTCGATATCGGTTTGATCGAAGGACAAACCAATGACAAAGAGCTTTCTGTAGAAACTTTTCTAGAGGACGAGCTGTATATTGTGGCGCCATTAGATCATCCTTTTGCCAAGAAAAAAGATGTCACCATTGATCAATTACAAAACGAAACATGGATCACGAGAGAAGAGGGATCAGGGACAGGAGAATATTTACAGCATGTCCTGAAATCAAATGGACTGAAAGCACGAACCTTTGTGACCTTTAGCAGCAATCAAGCCATTAAAGAAGCTGTGATCCACGGAATGGGTCTTTCTGTTTTATCTAAATATGTCCTCCAGCGAGGCAGCATTGGCGGTGAATTGGCTGTTATTTCTGTGAGAGGCATGGATTTCAAACGAAAATTCTCCTATGTCGAGTCACCGATGACTGGGGGAAATAAAAATAAGGAATTGCTCGTTGAATTGTTAAGGAAAGAGAAAAAAGAAGCTTCTCCACAATAGGAGAAGCTTCTTTTTTTATAACCCTTTGATTTTAATTTCATCGACTGGAAGGAAGATTTCACCTGTATCTGTATATTTCATGGTGACCTGATCGCCCTCTTTTAAATAAATGACGAGAGGTTCTTTTTCAGATGACATAGTGTAGCTTTTTCCATCGTCTAGCAGGAAGGTGACGGTTGTATAATCACCGGTCTTTTCTTTGTAGACTCGTTTGACCTTCCCTGCTGCTTCTTTCTTTTCTTGCTTAGAGGAACTGTTAACGGTACCGCCGCCTTTTTGCAGAGCTGTTTTATAGGCTCTCAGTGCTTCGTTTGGTGTAGAAGCGTACGCAGCGATTTCTGGATTGGCTGCAGAAACAATAAAGTAGTTTTGCAGGAATCCATTTGAATCGAGAACCGGTGTGAGCCAGCTGGCTTCACCATAGAAATTATAGAGAATCGGCATGCGCCCTTTCCATTTCTTCTCGATGAATCGTTTCTCAATAATTTGCAGAGCGCCCTGAGAATCCATATAGGATTCTTCAAGATTTCCGGTATAATAAGTCGCTTTTCCTGTCCGGGCATTTGTCAGGGCATATCCGAGCATGGAATCAACGCCCTCTTTCGGACTTGTGAAATCTGTGAAGTAATACATATCTCCTTTTGAATCAAACACCGGGCTCACATTGGCTTCCGTTCCTTCATCGGAAGGCAGCTTTACGTCTGACTTCCCAAACATACTGTTCCAGAACCCGTGAATATAGTTTCCGAAATAGCTGTTTTGCAGACTGACCGCCTCTGGTGAAACAGCACCGTCGATAAAGGCAGGTACTTGATCTAGAGCATATTTCTTCGTGGCACCCGTTTTGGCATCAACAACGACCACACCGGAAGCTTTAAAGCCGTTTCGTGCAGAGATGAAATCGCCATACGTTTGAATGTAATAAGGCTTACCGTCATCATTGATTTCCAGCTGTGTATCGCCGTAGAAAATCAAATCTGGGTACTGGAGACGGATATGCCGCTCAATTTCTTTGTTGAAATAGGAGGAAGGCGTATAAACCATCTCCGTCTTCACGAACTTTGGATTAGCAGATGAGTCAGTCGCGCTTAATGTAAAGTAACCCGGCGTGCTGCCTGCACGAATCCATTTAAAGAAGTCCGAGAATTCCACCGGAGCGATGTAAACATACTCACCGTTGACCTTCTGAATTTGCAAGCTGCCAAGCTCATAGTAGCTTGTATTTGGAACCTGTCCGAACGATTTCTTCATTTTATTACGAGCAAATTGAGGCGGTACACTCGCAGGTGTTTCTGTCTCTTCAAACGCTTTGATTTCTACTTTTTGCTCCATTTTGGAGACATCGAATTTCTCATTCGCATTGAATAGAAAAGCTGTCGCCATGTAAACACCGAGCAGCAAAAGAATAAGGAACAGCACGCCCTTGATTTTACGCTCCAATCCAACTGACAAAAAGGCGCCTGCTGCTGTCACAACAAGACCAATCAGCCATAGGGAGGAAGGATTCCGATCTAAATTGGTGATGTAATAGAAAACAAAAATACCGATCATAAACAGCAAAGCAAGGCCTGCAATCCACATGAACGGCACCTGCTGTTCTGTTCCTTTCTTTCTTATAATCAACCTAATTGGTGTGAGCAAAAGGGTCAGGACAAGACCGATCACAACCGAAAATAACAGAATATATCCCACAAACAGATCTCCTTTCAAATCAATCACTCTTTTAGTATATACGAGTGAGGCAGGGAAAAGATTCATCGGATGGAAGGTTCATCTAAATGCCAATCGAGTTGATGGCGGAACGAACATCTTCTTTCATTTCGTAGAACTTGAGTCTTTGTTCAATTTTTTCTATTAAGGCATCAATGGCTTGACCTGACATATGTGTTTGGATGCGATTTTGATGTGTATACACTTTGATCTGAAGTTCATCGATTAGATCTAAAATTTTTTCCGCTTCTTGACGGTCATCTGCAAACTCATTTTGAAGCTGTTGCCGGATGGCTCTGATAAGTGCTGTTTTCTGTTCTTCTTTGATCTTTGCTTTCAAAGCTGCCAGCTCTGCTGGTGTCATGTCTTCCGTGTCAAAGTTTGCTTTTGAGAAGATGGAGCTTGATGTATGCGTATCTGTCATTCTTTGCAAAAAACGATCTGCATCTGTTGGTTGTTTCTTTGAAAATTCCATTTATCGTACTCCTTAAGAAATACCCATGTTCTTTGCCAGGGCTGTATCTGCATTGTGGTATTGTTTTCCAAGATCGCTCATATCATCTGATATTGAATCCATCCACCTTTTCATATTCATAGCGCTATCTATCGCTGTATCATACTTTTTGACCGAATAGAACTCATTTTCAAGACCTTCTGTTTTTAAGTGGCGAATCACGGCATCTACATCTGAAGTCGTCAGCTGATCATACGAACCGAAACCGACAATTTGTTTGTATCTCGAACGAACTCGTTCTACCGATTGATCTACTTTGTCATCGAGTTTCTCAATTTTGCGAATGATTTGCTGCATATGGTGATCAGCATATGTCGAGAATTTACGCCCTGTGTTCATGAGAACGTGGGACTTAATTAAAATCGCCACTACACTATGCGGATCAACATTAGATTGACCCAACTGTTGTAACATGGCCGTAGTAAGAGAAGGATTTTTTTTCAACATATCATCAATGGTTTGAACGGAGCCATCTGGCGAAAAGGTATAACGATCTAATCCATGGCTGCCAGCGAGGGCTTCAAGAAATAAATTCGCATCCAGTGAAGGATTCACACTCATTGCCCGATTGAGGAGGTCTTTTATGAATTGGACGGCTTTTGAGGAGTCCTCGGAGTAATCGACGCCTTCAGGGAGAGCGGCATCATACATCACTTTCACTCGACCGATTTCTGTCGTATGCCGATTTAAAAGAGAAAGCCCGTCATTGAGATTGATATATTCTGTTAATCTACTGCGGTAATCGCCTTTTAATGCTTTAGCTTGTAGACCATCCGATAGATTTGGGTAAATATTCGGATTCTCAAAGGTGACCCCGCCTTGAATAAAATCATTTTTGACAAGAACATAGGAAGCATTTGACCCGCCAAGCGAATGCCCTGTCACATACATCTTCGCATTCGGCATTTTCTTATGGATTTCTTTCGCATACCGATCCGCTTGAACCATTTGATTCTCTGCACCATGCTCAAATGGGATATTTTTAATCAGATACTTTGTATCCGAAACCATCCAATCTTGAACAATTTCATTTGTATAGGCGGTTGTGCCTGTTGTCAACTTAGTCGTCACTTCCTGTGAACCCTTCGACCGACTAAAAGGAGGCAGCTTCGTCAAAATGGTAGAAAGAAGATCATCTGACTCTTTTTTTCCATGTTTTTTAATGGTATCTTTATATTGGCCTGCACCAATCGGTTCTGAGCCACGGTAGGCGATGACGGCGTTTTTGATTTTGGTGAGGTCTTTGCCTTTGTTTGAGTTACGATAATCTTCTCTCGAGACAAGGGTTAGTGCATTAAGGCCTTTTTTTGTTTCTATATGGTCGACGACATACATGGTTTTACCGCTTTTTAAGCGTATATCTTTCTGGTGGGAATAATTGTTAATATCATAAGACTCTGAAGATATATCATTATAATCTTTATCGCTAAGTTGTTTAATTGAGCTTTTTGTGGTCAATTTTTACACTCCTGTAATATTTATCATATATATTATATTATAGAAAGATATAAATATCTATAATATGTGTAGTATTTAAGTAATCTCTAAAGAAGAATATTATAACTTTTAAGAGGTGGAAGATATTTCATATGAGAAATAAAATTTCGATTATAATTGTCTTGATAATTATTGCTATCATTTCAGTTACACTGATTCTTTTAAATGGTAAGCAATCTCAAAAAAATGAATCTGGAGGAAAGGTTATCGTGGAAGAAAAAGAGAAAAATGAACAACAGAAGGCAGAAGAGTTCGCAGAGGAAATGAAGCCGAATATAGAAAAGCGTTTACGTAAAATGGATATTCATAATTTTATCGAAACCATATCTTTTAAAAAGGGAGTAACCATTAATCCAATGGGTTATATAAGAATTAGAGGGTACGTGAATGATGAACCAGAAAGATTTGAGTTCTCTGCATCTTTAGAATATAGATCTAAAGAAGTGGGTTCTATGAGCATTTCATCTGATTTATCAGACCGTTTCGAGAACTGGGATGATTTTGATCCGCAAGTGAAAGAAGATTTTTTGAATAGTCTCTCTAAAAAGGAACGTGAACAGTATCTGAGAGACATTGGAGAAAAAAAGTAAAGCAGGTATTTATGTACCTGTTTTTTTATGTTTCATTCATAAAAAGGTGGAAGTGCTAGATATGAAAAATACAATAAAACTTGTTGCTGTATTAGTTGTGATCATTCTTGTCTCAGTGATTTCGTTAATCGTTCAGCACAATAAGCAAAGTCAATCAAATGTAGATGTAGAGGTAAAAGAAAAAAGCGATCAAGAAAAGGCCGAAGAATTCGCAGAAAAGATGAAACCAAAAATTGAAGAACGTTTACACGAAGAAGATATTCACAATTTTATCAAAACCATCACATTTAAAAAAAATGTATCTATAAGCCCTATGGGTTATGTCACAGTTGATGGATATATAAATAATGAGCCTGATAAATACCATTTTTCTGCATCATTAATATACAAATCTAATGAAATAGGTTCGATGAGTCATTCCCCTGATTTATCAGATCGCTTTGAGAACTGGGATGATTTTGATCCGCAAGTGAAAGAAGATTTTTTGAATAGTCTCTCTAAAAAGGAACGTGAACAGTATCTAAAGGACATTGGAGAAAAAGAGTAATAAGATCAACCTGCTAATATTCCCTAAATAGTTGAAACAGGCATATGCTATCATTCACCTAACAACACTTACAAACAAGGGAGAGATTTCACCCATGGTAAATACAAAGAAATTGATCTTGGATGTAGATACTGGAATCGATGATGCGATTGGGATTTTGCTGGCAGTGAAAAGTAAGCAGTTTGATATGTTGGGGATTACAACGGTGTGCGGGAATGTGTCTGTCGATACCGCTACTTTGAATACGTGTAAAGTGCTTGAGCTGGTTGAGGCAGATAACATTCCTGTCATCAAAGGTTCAGCAACCCCTCTTTTAAGAGCACCTCATTATGAACATCGGGTACACGGTGAGGATGGAATTGGCGGCGCTTTAAAGGATGCCTGGCCTAAGAAGACCGCAGATGCTGGTTTTGCGCCTGATTTTATCATTGAACAAGTGCTGCAGTATTCGAAGCAGGTCACGATTGTGTTGACAGGGCCCTTAACGAATTTAGCCCTTGCGGTAAAAAAATGCCCTGAGCTGATTCATCACGTGAAAGAGGTCATTTTTATAGGGGGAGTCGTGCAGGGACAGGGGAATGTCACACCGGTTGCGGAATTTAATACATATGCAGATCCAGAAGCGGCAAAATTGGTGCTGGAGGCTGGGTTCCCTTCATTGACTCAAGTAGGGTTGGATGTCACGAGACAGGTCTTGTTAACAGATGGGAGAATCGATGCCATTCAAAATGAAACGTTGGCAGCTTACATCAGAGAGAGTACAAGCATTTACCGCCAGCGCTATTTTGAGCGCAATGGTGTGTGGGCGTGTGCCATGCATGATCCGCTTGCTGTAAGTCTTGCCATTAACAAGGAGCTTGTAAGCACACAGGCTTTTCATGTAGAAGTGGAGACGAAGAGTGAGTTTTGTGACGGTCAAATGATCTGTGATTTTCAGCACCAATGGCAGAAGGAGCGCAATGTCCAAGTGTGTATGGATGTAGATGCTGAAGCTTTTTTTGATTTATTGATCAAAACGATGAATTCATAAAAAAGAAGTCTGTGCAAACAGGCTTCTTTTTTATAAGATGGGAACATGAGGAAATGTATGCGCTCACATGAAAAGGAAGGAGTGAAGTCAATTGGCTTCTGTCAGTTTAAGTAGTATTGAAAAAATACGAGCAGCAAGCAGAGGGTTGCCGCCAAAGCTGAAAGGAATAGCAGAACATATTACGAGTGAACCTGGCGACATTATTCATTTATCTATTGTCGAGCTTGCCAAAAAGACAGCGAGCTCAGAGGCAACGATTTTTCGTCTTTGTAAAAGGCTTGGATTTGAGGGCTTTCAAGATTTGAAGATTGCAATTGCCCAGGAAATAGATCAAACAAAGCCTGATTATGTAGACGAAGAAATGAGTCTTGATGATGATACGGCCGTTTTTATGCAAAAGGTTTTTCAGGCGAATATATCCGCATTAAAGGATAGCTTTCAATTGTTGAATCCAGAAGATGTAGAAAAAGCCATACAACTCATTCATGAAGCAAAGCGCTTAGAGTTTTATGGGAGTGGCGGGTCTGGCCTCATTGCAACAGACGCTTTTCATAAATTTATGAGGACAGGCATCAACTGTATTGTTCACACCGATTCTCATTTTCAAGCGATGTCTGCCGGTCTTCTCGACCAGCACAGTACAGTGATCGGTATATCTCATTCTGGCCGGAATAAAGATTTACTCGATGCGATGAAAACAGCAAAGGAAAAAGGCGCGAAAACCATCGGTATTACAAGCTATCAGCGCTCTCCATTAAGCCAGCTTGCTGATGTTACATTGTATACATCGACGCAGGAAACGGCCTTTCGAACAGAGGCGATGTCTGCAAGACTTGCTCAGCTCACTGTCATTGACGTACTATACTTTGCACTTGCTCACTTAAGGCAGCAGGAAACTTTATCGAATTTAAAACAAATGAGAGAAACCATTTCACAAAAAAGGGTGTAATGGTTTCAAAAATAAATTTTTCTATTAATGAAAAATGCTGTTGTGGTAACGATTGTGAGCTTTTAAGTGAAAAAAATTTTCTTTTCAGTCGTTGAATGTCGAAAAAATTATTCCTATAATGGGATTTAACAGGTATATGAAAACAGTAAATATGATTTCAAATCAATGATTGGGCGTGATACAGATGAAGGGAAACCAGGCGGTAATTGGTTTGGATATTGGAACAACAAGTACAAAGGCGGTTCTGTTTGGACAACAGGGGAAAGTGATAGCAAAGCATTCGGTTCCTTATGATCTCATTCAGCCCCAACCAGCATGGGTTGAACAGGACCCTGAACATATATTAGAAGCTGTCATTGCAAGTGTAAGAGGTGTGTTGACGAAAGCAGAATTTGATGCAAAACGTCTCATAGGCATCGGAATTAGTACAGCGATGCATTCCTTGATTGTGATGGATAAAGATGGCAAGGCGTTAACGAACAGTATCATTTGGGCAGATAACAGAAGTGCAGAACAAGCGAAGCAAATCATTTCGGACATGGATGGCTTCCAAGTGTATAAAAGAACCGGTACACCGATCCATCCAATGTCACCGCTTTCAAAAATAAGGTGGTTCAAGGAAATGGCACCTGATGTCTTCAAGAAGGCAGCGAAATTTATTTCCATCAAAGAATATATTCTTTATCATTTCTTTGGCCAGTATGTGGTCGATTATTCAATTGCTTCAGCAACAGGGCTGTTCCGATTGGAAACGCTTCAATGGGATGAAGAGGCGCTTCGTATTACTGGAATTAAAGCCAATCAATTGTCTGAACTTGTTCCGACGACGCATCAGCTGAGAGGTCTTCAGCCAGAGATCGCCCTGCGAATGGGTATTGCGGAAGATACACCATTTGTGGTTGGTGCGAATGATGGGGTTCTAGCGAATTTAGGTGTGGGAGCGATTGGAAAAGGTGAGGTGGCTGTCACGATTGGGACAAGCGGTGCAGTCCGTACGGTCGTGGACAAACCAATCACAGATGAACAATCAAGAACGTTCTGCTATGCGCTGACTGATAAGCATTGGGTGGTTGGAGGACCGACGAATAATGGCGGAATCATGCTGAGATGGCTGAAGGATGAATTTGGATCCTCGGAGGTGGAGGTAGCAAAGCGCCTTGGAGTGGATCCTTACGATCTGATGATTGATATCGCGAAAAAAGTTCCAGCCGGCTCAGAGGGGCTGCTGTTTCTGCCATTTTTAACGGGTGAGCGTGCACCTTATTGGAATCCAAATGCGAGAGGTACTTTCTTTGGGATCGGTCTTCAGCATAAGCGGGAGCATTTTATAAGAGCTGTGTTAGAAGGCGTCATTATGAGTGTTTTCTCAATCGGTGTTGCCTTAAGGGATTTAACCGGTTCAGCAAAGGATGTCAGGGCATCGGGCGGTTTTGCGCGATCTCCGCTGTGGCGGCAAATTTTAGCGGATACGATGGGCAGGGAAGTACTTGTTCCAGAAAGCTACGAGGCATCAGCACTTGGGGCGGCTGTCCTCGCACTTCATAGTTTAGGTTATATGAAAGAGATAGAAGAGGTTCAAGATTGGATTCGAATCTCTGCCCGTCATGAACCAAATATGGAGAACAATGAAACATACATAGAATTGTTTTACTTATATGAGCGCCTCTATGACAAACTGAAGGATGAATTTGATGTCATCAGTGCGCTGCAATTAAAACAAAATCATTAAACATCAGGGAAAAGGTGGGAGAGCATGCTTTTATTCATCGTGATTGCAGCAATTGTCCTTTTACTCATCCTCATAACAGTTGCTAAGTTGAATCCGTTTGTGAGTTTAATTATTACTTCTATGTTAGTCGGCTTTGCCACAGGGATGGACCTGCAGGAAATCATTCAATCCATTAAAACAGGGTTAGGCAATACGTTATCATTATTGGCCATAGTTCTAGCGCTTGGCACCATGCTTGGGAAAATGATGGCTGAATCAGGTGGAGCTGAGCGGATCGCTCACACATTAATCGGCCGGTTTGGGACAAAAAATGTGCATTGGGCAATGATGTTTGTTGCCTTTATTGTGGGGATACCTGTCTTTTTCCAGGTCGGATTCGTTCTTCTCATTCCTTTATTGTTTACGATTGCGATTGAAACGGGCATCTCGCTCGTGACAATTGGGATTTCGCTCATTGCTGGCTTGTCTGTCGTTCATGGTCTTGTGCCGCCTCATCCAGCTGCCATGGCGGCTGTCGGCATCTATCATGCCAACGTGGGGAAAACCATTTTCTTTTCCATTATTGTCGGTTTACCGACAGCTATTATTGCTGGGCCGCTGTATGGAAAGTGGATTGGAAAACGGATTCATAAACCAGTTCCGGAGCTGCTGAGAAAGCAATTTACTGAACGCAATGAAGATCGAAAACTTCCCGGCTTTGCAAATACGATGTTTACGATTTTGGTGCCAGTGATTCTAATGCTTCTTGCCACACTGGCAGATATTATTTTACCAGAGGACAGTTTATGGTTTCAGATATTCAAGTACATTGGAGATCCAATTACAGCACTGCTGATTGCAACCGTGTATTCTTTCTTCAGTCTTGGCTTTGTGCAAGGGATGAGCCGTGACCGGGTGCTTTCCTTTAGTAATGAGTGCTTAGGTCCGATCGCTTCCATTCTGCTTGTCATTGGAGCAGGCGGGGCTTTCAATAATGTGCTTATCGATTCAGGTGTCGGTGATTATATTGCAGATTTAGCCAAACACTCGCCGATCTCGCCAATTTTGCTTAGCTGGCTGATTGCTGCGGTTATTCGTGTGGCAACAGGATCTGCTACGGTCTCCATGATGACCGCAGCCGGTATTGTCGCACCGATTGCTGCATCTATGCCGGATGTGAGCAGAGAGCTTCTAGTGTTAGCTACAGGGGCGGGTTCGTTGATTTTGTCTCACGTGAATGACTCTGGTTTTTGGCTGATTAAAGAGTATTTTGGTATGACCATTAAAGAAACGTTTTTGACATGGACGGCTATGGAGACGATCATTTCTGTTAGTGCCATTGCATTTATTATGATCATTAATATGTTTATATAGTGAAACGCAACAGCCTGATTCTTCGGAATAGGGCTGTTTTTGCTTTTAGCCATACCACCTTTTTCAGATTGGGGTAAAATGAAGATATTGAGAAGTGGGAGGCGGACAAGATCGAACCATTAAAACACGTTTATCATGAATTATTTATTGCAGAATTAGCCGAGAAACTTGCACAAGCGTCGACTGGATTTGATGCTGAAGAATTCCAGCGGCTTGTGCTCCAAAAGGATTGGGAGCAGCTGGAGTTAAAAGGCAGAATGAGAAGAGTCACTGAATCAATGCATGCCTGTCTACCTAAGGATTATGAGCAGGCAATTGAGGTGCTGCGTCAGACAGCCCCGCATTTTTCAGGACTTAGTGCGCTTGTATTTCCAGACTACGTCGAAACGTACGGTCTAACACATTGGGATATCTCGATCAAGGCGCTCGAATTCTTTACGCCTTTTTCCACTTCTGAATTTGCTGTTCGGCCTTTTCTAATTCAGGATCAAGACAAAATGCTGGCGCAAATGCTCGTATGGTCACAGAATCAAAACGAGCATATCCGGCGGCTTGCTAGTGAAGGATGCAGACCACGTTTGCCATGGGGATTAACTGTTCCTGCACTTAAAAAAGACCCTTCGGTTACGTTCCCTATATTAGAAAACTTGAAGTCGGACCCAGCGCGGTATGTGCAAAAAAGTGTAGCGAACCACTTAAATGATATTTCTGCAATTCAGCCTGATCTGATGAAGAAGACGGCTAAAAGCTGGTATGGAACGAATGAACATACGAACTGGATCATCAAACATGCATCCCGTACCTTACTAAAAAAAGGCGATCCAGATATCATGGCTTTGTTTGGTTATGGGGACGATCCATCTGTTCAAGTAACGGATTTGAAGGTAGTGCAAAATCCAATTCGTATTGGAGAGAAAATGATCTTTCAATTTACACTTCAAGCTGCTAAGCCACTAAAGTTGCGTGTAGAGTATGCCATAGACTATGTCAAAGCTCGGGGTACCCGCAACCAAAAGGTATTTAAAATCACAGAGTTTGAAACAAGTGCAGCGTTACATAGAGAATTCGTCAGGTCACAGTCCTTTCAAAATATGACGACGAGAAAGCACTATGAGGGAATCCATACTTTAACGATTATCATCAACGGCATTCCAAAAGCGTCGGTTGATTTTGAAGTAACAGAAGATAGCAGCTCATGAAAAAACCCGCCATTTCGGCGGGTTTTGGCGTTTAAGCCTTCTTTTTCATTAAGAATGAAGCGATGATGGCAGCGACTAAGAAGCCGATGCTGATAATGGAGCTAGGCAGGTTTTCTTGTCTGAATAGGAACAAAACAAAGCTCAAGCTGAGTACAAGACCTGCAAATAAAGTCAAATACGGAAACAGCCACACTTTGAAATACGGCTCCTGTGGATATTTTGGACGTAGCTTTAGATGTGCCATACAAATGCTGATCCAAATGAGTGAAACCGCAAAACCAGGAATAGCCAGCATATAGCTGAAAATTTGGTCCGGATATAAGTAAGCAAAGAATGTTCCAATGAGAAGAAATAGAACGGTGACCCATAAACTCAAAATGGGTACGCCTCTTTTGTTGACCTGTGCCAGCTTTTTCGGCCCGCCATCTGATTTAGAAAGAGAATGAATCATTCTCGTCGTTCCATAAATTCCAGAATTCGCCGCAGATAGAACGGCTGTAATCAAGACGAAATTAATGAAGTGAGAGGCGCCTTGCATACCAGCAGCAGAGAAGACTTGGACAAAAGGACTGTTATTTGGGTCAATTTGATTCCAAGGAATGAGTCCGCAGATGATCAAAATCGGCAATGTGTAGAATAAGATAATCCGCCACATCATACTTTTGACTACTCCAGGCAAGACCTTCTCCGCATCCTTTGTTTCAGTAATGGTCAGCCCGATCAATTCAGAGCCTCCATAAGAGAAAATAACCACTAAAAGTGATGCAAAGATCGCTCCCCATCCGTTCGGGACGAAGTTTTGATAGTTGGTAAGCGCTGGTGTGCTTTGTTCGTTTGGAATGATCCCAAATAATAATGCTGCACCGAGAATAATAAAGACAATAATAACGAAAATCTTCATTCCAGCGAACCAAAATTCAATTTCACCAAAGTATTTTACATTATTTAAGTTAATTCCGATGACTA
Organism: Bacillus sp. WP8; assembly: GCF_000800825.1. Classification (NCBI taxonomy): domain Bacteria; kingdom Bacillati; phylum Bacillota; class Bacilli; order Caryophanales; family Bacillaceae; genus Bacillus; species Bacillus sp. WP8. The sequence goes on along the minus strand of NZ_CP010075.1, from coordinate 3,560,177 downwards.
AGAGTGAGCAAAGTAAACATAGTGACCATAGCGGTACGTTCGGCAGCCAGTATTGAAGCAGACTGCCAGCTGCAATAATCTCAATGACACATACAGTGAGCCACATAAAACAGTAAACCCAGCCGACGACAAATGAAAAACGTTGACCAAGCGCAATTTGTATAAGGTCGCGTAGATTATTTCCCGGGTACACAATGGCCATTTCGGCTAATGCTGCCATCACAATGAGGAGCAGCAATCCGGCAAATACATAGGAAAAGATCACCCCAGGACCTGCTAAACCAATTGTATCGGCACTTCCTTTAAAGATTCCTGTACCAATGACCCCGCCCATCGCAATCATGCGAATGTGACGCGGTGATAAAAGCTTTTTTAATTCTTGTTGCTCCTGATTCGCGCTCATGACGTTCTCCTTTTTTAAAAATGCTTATGTTCCATTTTCTTTTTTCAAGACGCCAGTGTCAATATAAAAAAAGAGATTTTTCAGACAAAAACAGAGGTTGATTCTATCATTTTACCCACATAACTCCATAAAACACTTCCTTCATCCAAATCCAACATATGAAATCCCATGAAAAAATAAACATTTGCCTTCATTATGACATAAACAATTGTCTGTTTTTGTCGATATATCTTTTGTATTACTAAAGTCCTAATAAAGAATTGTTTATAACTGTAAAATATTTCAAAAATGTAAGAGTTGAAAGGAGTTATGAAAGATGTTTAAGAGAAAAGGAAATGATTCATCGTCTGAAATCCTTCTGAGTGAAAGCAGCCAATTAATAGAAAAAATCGAAAAAGGAGACCTTTCAGCAAGACTAGACACTGCTGCATTCTCTTCAAGCCAAACGATAGAAGCGGTAGCGCAAATTAATGAAGCTTTGCAAAAGATGCAAGAAGCAAATGAAAATATTCAAATGAGGGTGGAATTAGTGACAAAAGCCATTAAAGTTGGCTTATGGGATATGGTCGTCATCGCTGGAGACCCGGTCAATCCAAAAAATGAATTTACATGGACGGATGAATTCCGCAAAATGCTAGGCTTTCAAAATGAGCACGATTTTCCAAATCTATTAGACAGCTGGGCATCTCGAATACATCCGGATGAACAAGAATATACATTAGATGCATTTGCTTCGCATTTATTGGACCATTCGGGGCGTACGCCGTATGATATCGAATATCGCTTAAAGTTAAAAAACGGAGATTATCGCTGGTTCAAAGCAACTGGAACGACCGTTCGTGATCGAAATGGTGTCCCTCTTCGTGTGGCGGGAGCACTTTTTGATATTCATGATCAGAAATTGAAAGAAGAAGAGCTGCAAGCATTCGTCACAAGATATGACTTAATCAACCGTGCGCTTGTCGAAGCTCCTTGGGACATGGTGGTAGAGGCCGGCGATCCAGTCAATCCAAATAACGAATTCTGGTGGTCTCCGCAGTTCAGATCAACTCTTGGCTTTACGGATGAAAAAGATTTCCCGAATGTTCTGAGCAGCTGGAGCGATCGTCTGCATCCTGAGGATCAAGAAATGGCTCTCCAAGCTTTTGCAGATCATTTAAATGACCACTCAGGCCGCACACCATTCGACATTGATTACAGATTACAGAGTAAAAATGGTGAGTACCGCTGGTATCATGCGGGTGGTGAAACCATTCGTGATGAAAAAGGTGTTCCTCTTCGTGTGGCAGGAACTATTCGTGACATCACGTTAGAAAAAAACAAAGAGAAAACAGCGGATGAAATGGCTTCACAAGTAGAACAGCTTTCAAGTTCTATTAGCGAGATGGTATCGGGCATTAGCTCTGTGACAAATCAAGCACAGGAGCTTGCTGTTGCTCAAGAGCAGTCAACGTCTGCCGCCCACTTAGCAAAAAATAGTGCAGATGAGACGAAAAATATTTCTGACTTAATCAAAGAAGTGGCGAACCAAACGAACCTGCTTGGTCTAAATGCTGCGATTGAAGCAGCTAGAGCTGGTGAACAGGGACGTGGATTCTCTGTCGTTGCAGATGAAGTGCGAAAGCTGGCGCTGCATAGTGCCAATGCAACGGAAAATATCGAATCTAGTTTAACGGATATGAAAACACAAATTGATGAAATTCTTGAAAATATCTCGAATATGACAGCTCTTACGCAAACTCAGGCTGCTTTAACAGAGCAGGTGAACGCTGCAGTCGATGAAGTGAATCACATGTCTCAGCGTCTTGTGGCGTATTCAAAGAGTATTTAATCGTCAAAAACCGCCCTCTCGTCGAAGGCGGTTTTTTCATTAAAATTGATCTGCTGGGAAAACAATACCTGCATCTTTTCTTGCAGCGTCAAGGACTTTCATCACGGAGAGACTTTCATCAAGCCATGCATAGCATTGTTCGTGATTTTCTGTTTCAATAATATGCTGGAAAGCTTCAGCCTCATAAAACAGACGGTTTGGATTCGTTTGTGCATTGAGTGAGACGACCCTGTCATCAACATGCAGCAGCACTTCCTCACATCCATTCGCCCCATTTTTCACATGAATGAAGCCTTTTTCTCCTTGAATCAATGCAAAGTTCATGCTGCTTGTATCCTTACTGCCCACACTTGTCGCAATAAAATCATTGTAAGTGAACGTCAAAACACCAGATGTGTCAATACCGTTTGGATGGTGGTTTGCCTGATATCGGACCTGCTCTGGTGATCCAAAGAGATTCATGATGAAATGGACATTATAGATATTAATATCCATCAGCGCTCCTCCAGAGAACGCAGGGTTAAAGACATTTGGCGTTTCGCCGGCTAGCAGCTGATTATATTTGCTTGAATATTGACTATAATTGCATTGAACCAGTTTGATTTTACCTAATTGATGAAGATGCTTTTTGATTAAATGATAGTTTGGCATATGAACGGTCGTAATGGCTTCAAATAGGAGAAGCTGCTTTTCCTTTGCGAGAGCGATTAAGGCTTCCAGCTCTTTAACATTTGAGGTGAAAGGCTTTTCGCATATCACATGTTTTCCGTGTTTCAATGCAGCCGTTGCATGCTCGCTATGTAAACGATTCGGTGACGCGATATAAACGGCTTCTACGTGAGGATCTTCTAGCATAGCGGTAAGATCCGTATAAGTTGTCTGCACCCCAAATTTGTCTGCGAGCTTCTTTGCCGTTTCTTCCTTTCTTGAATAGACAGCGTGGCAAGAAGCACCTTCGAGCTGGTCAATGGCTTGCAGGAAGCCTTCCACAATGATACCTGATCCAATGGTTGCGATGTTCATTCTCCAAAACCCCTTCCACTCGTTTAAGCTGTCTCTAGTATAACCGATGTTCTCATTGGACGTGTAATGAGATACCTGAGCGAAGGTGTGCCAGTGACCAAGACCGGCACACCTTTGGTAGCCCTTACAATCAGCTGATGTTTGCTAATGTTTGCTTTGTTAACAATTGAATAGCTGCCTTCCTTTTTTTTAACTCTTGAATAGAGTGTTGAATATCTTCGACTTTTTGCTCGAGCAGCTGTTCAGCTTCTGTTTTTGACTGTTTTTCGAAAAGTGATTTGATAATTTCACGAATTTCTTTAAGGGAGAAATCTAGCTTTCTCGCTTCGGTGATAAATGATAGCATGAGTACATATTTTTTATCATATAGACGATAGCCGTTATGCGCTCTTTTGGGCTCTGGAAGCACCCCTTCATTTTCGTAAAAACGAATGGTTTCAATATGTACTCCAGACATCTTTGACAATTTACCTCTCGTAAACGTAATCATTCCCTGCACCTCCTTTCTTTGCTATCCATCATACAATTAGATTTGCTAGTTTCAAAACATTCTATAGTGCTAAACAATTGGTCTATTTTACTTGTTGTAAATGGGGGATCAGCACGATGAATAGAATACGTTATAATAGAGTAGACTCATGTGATATTTGTTACAGATATGAACAAGTAGACAGCGTGAAGAAAAAACGATAGGCTAAAATAGGTAAATAGTAATGAAATAACCTGTCATCATGGGAATGGTGGCTCAAAATAGTGACAGCACGTTTTTGCTGAGAAAAGGGGACCAGTGAATGTATAAATTAGTCGCAATTGATATGGATGGTACGTTATTAAATGATCAACATATGGTGCCGGATGAAGTGTTTGAAGCCATTCAACAGGCAAAGGCAGAAGGAATTAAAATTGTTTTATGTACAGGCCGGCCAATTGGCGGGGTAAATCGCTATTTAACTGATCTTCAGCTTGATCAAGAGGGAGATTATGTGATCGCCTATAATGGAGCGCTTGTTCAAAACAGCCATACAAATGAAGTGGTGTCAGAGCTGACATTATCCTATGATGACTTAACTTCTTTATATGAATTGAGCCGTCAGCTGGATACACCGATGCATTATTTCGATTCGGCCAATTTATACACACCGAATCGCGATATTAGTGAATACACAGTGCATGAAGCCTATTTAACAAAGCTGCCGCTGAAATATATGCCTGTTGAAGAGGCAGATTCATCGATGAGACTTCCGAAAATGATGTATATTGATCAGCCAGAACGTTTGGAAAAAACGATACAAGCCATCCCGTCTGAAGTGAAGGAAAAGTATATGATGGTGAAAAGTACAGATTTCTTCCTTGAAATCTTGCATCCTGATGTGAGTAAGGGAAATGCTGTGAAGCTTCTAGCGAAGGAGCTGGGAATTCCTCGTGAAGAAGTCATGGCCATTGGTGACAACGGGAACGACATATCAATGGTAGAGTTTGCAGGCTGCGGCGTCGCTATGGGAAATGCCATTGATGATGTCAAAGCTGTAGCAGATGTTGTAACAAAATCTAATAATGAAGCCGGAGTAGCACATGTGCTGCATGAGCTGGTTTTAGGAAAATAAAAAGAGAGAGCGGTCTACCAGTGCGGTAGCCGCTTTTTTATATATTGGAGAAAAAGTAAACAAGCATACGTCTGCTGCTTAAATTCGTCTTTTGCAGCATCGCTTTCACATGATCATGAACGGTATGGGGTGAAATAAATAACGTGCTCGCAATTTCCTTTGTCGACTGGCCCTTTAATAAGCAGTCGAGGACGTTCATTTCTCTTTCTGTCAGTCTGTACGTTTTCGCCGCATAAGGAAGGATATCATTTGTTTGAGCTCGTTTGATGTGAATCATGACAGCCTCCTCCTGCCTGTCAGCCTGCGCTAATCGAAAGGCTTGAAGAGAGAGGAACAACCCCGTAGGCAATCTCGTCATGCTTGCCGGTGTTTGCTCAATACCGCCGTAAAAAATTTTTGCCCCTAATGCTCTAAACGGGCGTGGCATGATCGCCCTGTCATGGATTTGTTCAAAGGCTTGAAACGTCTGAAGCCAATGAAGACCTGTCTCATTTCCATAAAGAAGGTTGTAATCGTGCGAAAGAATAAGGAAGCCTTGTTGTTCCGCCGCCGTGTCTTCTTCAGTATCTCTTTTCTTGAAAAGTTCATCTCTTAGCTTGGCTGCGAGTCTGGGCGTTTGTTCGATGACCGCTTGGATATCTTTTTCTTGAAAAGGTTCCTTGTCCTTTAGACGATAGAGGCTGGCAATCCCCCAGCATTCCCCTTGAATCACAAGAGCTGCCCGCAATTCATCAGACCATCCTTTAGGTAACAAAATATTTTGATAGCGCTCACTGCTAAGGTATTCTCCGCTTTGGACTAGGCTCGCAGCATGAACAGGGCCTTTGGCTAGAAACTCATGCTGATGTACGTCCCTTTTTAAAAACTCATTTTGAAACAGCTGGTCATGAATTTCTTCAATCGGTTCATCTGTGAAGGAACCTGTCGAGAGGAGAGTGGCTGGATCAATGGTCGTGATACAGGCGGCATCAAAATCAAGGACGGCAGCAAGTTCGTCCCGAATGTGTTGTCTCAGCTGCTGAAAATGAGTGGCTGGATTGGTCACATGATCTCCTCCTCAAAAATCCCCACTTTTAGGGATCGTGTTTTCTGGTGTCTCTTTTTACAATAAAGATGTCATATCGTTAGTGTACAGGAAACGATGGAAAGCGGAAAGGAACTGGAGGAGAAGGACATGAAAGAAAACCAGCATTGGCACGATCCTGTTGCTGAGTCATATGCAGCGACGATTTCACATAAAGTACCCGGCTATCACCTTTTGCATGAGTTAACAGTAGATGTATTAGAAACTGAAATAAAGAAAGCGGGCTCTCGTATTCTAACTGTCGGAGCAGGTGGGGGCGAAGAGATCATCAACATGTTACAAAGAAAAGAAGACTGGCTCATCAAAGGGGTCGATCCGTCACCTTCTATGCTGGACATGGCGAAACAACGAGTTGCACAGCTGGAAATGGAGGCGCGTGTCACATGGCATGAGGCCTCATTAGATAGGGTTTCAGCTGAACCTGTTTACGATGCAGCAGTGAGCTTGCTTGTCATTCATTTTATAGAAAAGCGCCAGCTCTTTTTAAACGAGGTTGCCCGCAGGATTCAACCAGAAGCACCGTTTATGTTGGCATTTATACAAGGCGAGATGAAGTCCCATGCATTTCAACAGGAGCTTCACATGCTCTCTCTTTTCATGCAGCGGCAAGGCCTAGAAAAAGAGGTGTTTACGTCCTTTAAAAACAGGCTGGGACAGACGACACACCCTGTTCCCGAGGAAGAAATAAAAGCGCAATTAATCAAAGCAGGATTTGAAGACATCAGACCTTATTTTCAGGCAGGAATGATCAAAGGGCTTGTTTGCAAGCGGAATCGTAGAGAGGCGGATGAGAAATGAGAACACAGGTGATGGTGATAGGCGGCTATGGACATGTTGGACAGCAAATATGTCTTCAGCTAAGTGAAGTGTATCCCGGTCAAGTTGTTGCAGCAGGCAGAAGCTATGAGAAGGCAGAGAAATTTTCACGCCAGACAAAAGGGAAGGTTCTTCCCTATCAACTTGATGTCAGTGAGCCGTTATTTTCGGACTGGGTGGATCACACAAAGCTGGTGATCATGTGTCTCGATCAAGAAGACACGTCATTTGCTGAAACAGTTCTGCAGTCAGGTATTGATTATATAGATATCTCTGCGAAAGGGGCGTACATGGAACAGGTGGCAAAGCTGGATCAGCAGTACATCGGTGCAACGGCTTTACTCAGTGTTGGGCTTGCGCCTGGCCTTACGAATTTATTGGCAGCAAAAGCATCATCTATGCTCTCATCAGTGAATCAAATAGATATAGGGATTATGCTTGGATTGGGTGATCAGCATGGAAAAGCCGCCATTGAATGGACGCTTGACAATGTCCATACTGACTATGTGCTTACTGAGCATCATCAACGTAAAAGAGTCAAAAGCTTTACTGGAGGAAAGCGTATAGATTTTGGGGTGAAACTTGGAAAGAGGAAAGCCTATCAGTTCCCCTTCTCTGATCAGCAGACATTGCCTTTGACACTCAGCGTGCCTTCTGTGACGACAAGGCTTTGTTTTGATTCTCGCGCGGCAACGCGGGCATTTGCCTTCACAAGGAGTCTTGGAATGACGTCACTTCTCACTGTTCCGAAAATCAAGGGAAGAGCCATTTCCATGATTCAATCGGCTCAAATAGGAACAGATCAATATGCAGTGAAAGTGGAGGCGACAGGAATGGAGAGGAACAAGATTCATCAAGCAGCGCTTGGAATAAAAGGGCATGATGAGTCTCAAGCCACAGCTCAAGTCGCCTCTGCTGCAGCACTACATTTATTGAGCAGGCGGTTTCAGACAGGTGTGTTTCATATCGAACAATTATTTTCATTAGCGTATGAGAATGGAGAATTTGCGTTGGTGGATCAAAAAACAAAGGAAAAGCGTGTGTTAGCGCTGAAAGCCAGCCTTTTAACCGCATAAAAGAATACGAACATAGGGTAATTCAAATGGAGGGTTGTAGACGGGAATGATAAAAAGGTTACGTTTTGCAAATAAATTTCAAGCGGGTGTTTACAAGTGTTAAATACAGAACAAGATATCATTAAGAATTATATAGATTCACCCCAAAAATTGAAAAAATTATATAAACGAGTATTGTTCGTTGTTAGTTTATCGCAAATATTTGGAGGGGCTGGACTAGCCGCAGGGATTACGGTAGGTGCCCTTTTAGCTAAACAAATGCTTGGAACTGAAGCCTATGCAGGAGTTCCAATGGCTTTATTTACTTTGGGGTCGGCTTGGGCAGCTTTCATTGTAGGAAAACTTTCACAACGTTATGGACGACGCATCGGTTTATCGACAGGTTTTGTTGTTGGAGGGATCGGAGCAATTGGCGTTGTGATTGCAGCTATGATGAATAGTGTCATTTTATTATTTGCATCGCTCTTCATTTACGGTGCGGGAACAGCCACAAATTTACAAGCTCGTTATGCTGGGACTGACTTAGCGAACTCTAAACAACGTGCAACGGCCATTAGTATGACAATGGTCATGACAACATTTGGGGCTGTAGCAGGTCCGAATTTAGTTGAAATGATGGGTAAATTCGCTGTATCAATTGGTGTTCCATCACTTGCGGGTCCCTTTATTTTATCAGCCGCAGCATTTATTGTAGCAGGTCTTGTCCTTTTTATTCTGCTGCGTCCTGATCCGTTAGTTATTGCACAAAGAATAGCAGCGTACAAAGCAAAACATGAGCATGGAAATCAACCAGATGCTGTTGATAAAAAAATAGATAAAAAAGGGATTACAGTAGGTGCCACGGTTATGATCTTAACTCAAATTGTCATGGTTGCACTCATGACCATGACACCGGTACATATGCAGCATCATGGTTATGGATTAGCCGAAGTGGGAATTGTTATTGGTTTTCATATAGGTGCAATGTATCTTCCTTCACCTATCACGGGTGTACTTGTAGATAAATTAGGACGAACAACTATGAGCATAGCGTCGGGCATAACATTGTTACTTGCTGGTTTAATAGCAGCATTCGCACCAAGTGATTCAATGATTCTATTAATCATTGCTCTGTCTTTACTTGGATTGGGATGGAACTTTGGTTTAATTAGTGGTACGGCTCAAATAGTTGATTCTACAGAACCATCAACCCGGGCCAAAATCCAAGGAACACTCGATGTTTTTATTGCGTTAGCAGGTGCTGCTGGCGGTGCTCTTTCAGGAATGGTAGCTGCGAATACGAGTTATGCTACATTATCTTTAAGCGGAGGAATTTTATCTTTATTTCTCATACCTGTAATAGTTTGGTCCTTTAAAAGTAAAACATAATGCAGCTCCGTGCTGCATCACAAAAAAAGACATGACCCCCCATCATGGGAGAGCATGTCTTTTTTCATCTTCTATAAAAATACGTTTTGCTTCAACAAATTTCTTCACATTGACAATCCAGATGCTAGTTTTTTTATGATGATGTCGACACATCCCCTTTTTTCTTGATGCTCGCTGTGATGAGCTGGGTCAATGTGTCAGAACCTTTTTTTGAAAGGTGAACACCATCAGGCTGGAAATAGGATGGCTGTCCACTAGCGGCTGAATGCCAATCAACCAAGGTGACATTTTGATCTTGATCGGCCACTCGCTGAATTACCGCATTCACATCATTTTCCCATGACCTCGGAACCCTCGTATTCACTAGGAAAATATGTGCCTTTGAAAAGTTTTGAATGAATGCTGTCAGCGTGTCCTCAGTAAAATAACCATTTGTGCCAAGTTCAATGATAACAGCGGCATCAGATTGATTAAATGATTTGTATTGAGGGGCGATGCTGATGGCTTCGTTCATCTGTCTGCCAACTTTCCCATCGATGGTGATCTGTTTATATGCTTTTTCAAGATTCGGCGCAATGTCTAACATGACAGAATCACCAATGGCAAGAATTTGGTGAAATTGTTTTTGATCAGCTGCTTTTTTCTCGTGCTTTTCTTTCTTTTTCTTCGCTTTTGATTCCGAAGGTTCGGCTGTTTTTTTCGGTGCTGTCTTAATTTGCGTCACTTCCTTCACATGTGGGGAGGAAGTGGACGAGTTAGACATGCCAATGATAAATAAGATCAAAAGAGCTGCAGTGATTCCAAGGAACACCTTATTAGATGTAGACCATTGTTTGATTCCTTTTTTCCAAATAGACCAAGAGGCAAAATATTGTCTGAAGCCATGCTGGCGGATTGGCTGTTCGATGAAGCGATAGGAAGCCTCAGCAACTAGTAAAATGGCGATGAGCTGCAATGTGACACGCGCGATGGAAGGCTGTCCAATTTCAATGACCGGTGTGGTCAGAACGATAATGGGATAATGCCACAGATAAATACCATAAGATCGCTTACCAAGCCAGACGAGCGGCTGAAAGGACAGCCATTTCCCGATAAGACTTGCAGGGTGGCAGACGCACGCAATTAAGATGGCCGCATTCAGACAGAATAAAAGCATGCCGCCCTGATAGAGAAAGGCATCGAAATCGTCCACTGCATAAATACAAAGTAGGAAAATCGCAAACGAACCGAACCCGGCAATATGTAAAATACGTCTGCCAACAGGAAGTAATTTCTTGCTGGATAGTCTTTGCATAGGCCACACAAATGCCAGACTGCACCCAATCAGGAGCGCAAATGCACGAGTATCTGTTCCATAATAAACCCTGCTTGGATCGGTATCTGGTGAATAAAGAATCGCCATCCATAGGGCGGAGACAAGTGCTAGGCCAAAGGTGATCATAGGCAGATGAGATCTGTTTTTTACCCATTTCAGCCCTGCAATCAACAGGACCGGCCAAATGATATAAAATTGCTCTTCAATTGCCAAAGACCACAAATTTTTCAGTGGAGATAGAGCATTGAAGCTATCAAAATATGAAAGCTCGTGAAAAATATACCACCAGTTACTGACATAAAAAAAGGACGATATGGCATCGCCACGAATGGACAATAATGCGTTTGAACCTGCAATCGCGCACCAGCTGACGGTTATAAAAATCATGATGTAAGCAGCTGGAAGAAGCCTCCTGATCCGTCCCATCCAAAATGGCAAAAGCTCTTGATAGCCTAAATCCTGCTTATGTAACAAGATCGTTGTAATCAAGTAACCAGAAATGACAAAAAATAAATCAACGCCAAGAAACCCGCCGCTTACGGGTCCGATATGTAAGTGATAAGCAATGACTGCCAATACAGCAACGGCTCTTAGTCCATCTAATCCTAAAATATAACGAAAACGATTTTCCTTGCTGTTCATGAAAATGAATCCCCCATCAATGTCAAACGCTTCTTTTTGTTGTTCATTCAAAAGAGCAACGATTCTTTTATTTTATATAAAATTAGACGAATCAGCATTACATTTTGTTGGCGAATTTCTGTCTTTTTTTAAATTTTTTTCATACGAAAAAAGAATTGGTGGGTGAAGAGATGTCGAATTTGATACTCAAAACCAAAATCCCTGTCATAATAAAAGAAGAAGGAAAGGGGATGTGCTGAATGAGAACGATCGAAAATGATCAGTTATTGGTTCAGATTCATGAAAAGGGAGCGGAAGTCAGGGAGGTGCTTGACAAGAAAAGCGGGCGTCACTATATGTGGTCTGGTGATCCAGCTTATTGGGGCAGGGTGTCGCCTATCTTGTTTCCAATTGTTGGGCGATTAATGAATGATCAATACAAGATGGACGATCAAACCTTCGAGCTCACGCAGCATGGATTTTTGCGTGATGTCAATTTTGATTTATATGAAGAAACGGAGCATACGGTGACCTTTCAATATGAATCAAGAAGCCGACACATGAAGCAATACCCGTATGAATTTACAGCACGTATTCGTTATGAACTATTAGAAAATGGACTGAAGATTTCCTGGGAAATTGATCATGACGGAGATGATACGATGTATTTCTCCATTGGAGGGCACCCAGCATTTCGTGTTCCTCTTGTTGAAGGTGAGCAAGCAGCAGATTATTCACTCACATTGACACCTTCGACTGAACATCTCCCTGTGCAATATGAACTGCGGAATTCACTTGTCAGAGAGAAAGGAAAAGGCATTGAGATTGAGCCGATCCAGCTTCGACCAGAGCTTTTTCAGCATGATGCGATGATCTTTAGCCATATCAATCGAGTGTCTTTGACTTCTAGGGCAGGTCACGGAGTTGAGGTCGATCTCACTGGTTTTCCGTTCGTGGGCATTTGGTCGCCTTATGACCAAGAAAAAGGAACGATGGCTCCTTTTGTTTGTATTGAGCCGTGGTATGGCATTGCCGATATGGAAGGGACGAATGGGCAGTATAAAGAGAAGTTTGGCATTCAAACGTTAGAAAAGAATGAGACCTTTCATGCCGCTTATACCGTTTTCTTCAAATGAACATTTGTGCATGAAGAGGTGAACAATTTGTTATGATAGAAGAAAAAGGGGGCGTATGAATGGATCGAGAGAAACAACAGCTGAGTATTGAAGCGGCAAGGCTTTACTATTTGTCTGATTACAGCCAGCAGGAAATTGCCAAGCAGCTCAACTTGTCGAGACCGACTGTATCTCGGCTGCTTCAATATGCGAAAGAGAAGGGATACGTCCAGATTACGGTGATGGATCCGTTTGAGGATTTAAACGAGCTTTCTTCATTGCTCAAGGAAAAATATGACCTGCTCGAAGCTCATGTGGTGTTTTCGCCAAAGGACGACTATCCAACCATCACCGATTATTTGAGCCGATTTGGTGCAGATTACTTGCAAGAGACGGTGAAAGACGGTGATATCGTTGGCGTGAGCTGGGGAACGACTATGTATCAAATTGCACAAAAGATGCAACCTAAACAGGTAAAAGGTGTAGAGGTTGTCCAGCTCAAGGGCGGAATCAGCCATTCTCATGTGAATACATATTCTGCGGAAACCATTCAGTTGTTTGCTGAGGCCTTTCAAACAGCACCGCGCTATTTGCCGCTTCCTGTTGTATTTGATAGTGCTGCTGTCAAGGAAATGGTTGAGCAGGACAGACACATTCAGCGAATTATTGAAATGGGCAAGCAGGCGAATATCGCTGTGTTTACTGTTGGAACGGTAAGAGATGAGGCACTTTTGTTTAGACTAGGTTATTTCCGTGAAGAAGAAAAAGCGCTCCTCAAGGCATCCAGTGTCGGAGACATTTGCTCGCGTTTTTATGATCAAGATGGACGCATTTGCAGTGAAGCCATTAACAATCGCACAATTGGTGTGGAGTTAGATGATTTAAGGAAAAAAGAACGATCCATTCTTGTCGCTGGCGGTCATCGAAAGGTGGCTTCTATACACGGCGCACTAAGAGGAAAATATGCGAATGTATTGATCATCGATCAGCACACAGCGAGGGCTCTTTTAAATGTCACAAAATAGATGAACAAAATTTCATAACCATGTTTACAATTGTTCATCCGTCATATATGATGAAAGTATCATAATTAAAAGGAAGTGTGAAGCATGACGATAGCAAAGCTCATTGATCATACAGCACTAAAACCAGATACATCTAGAGCTGCAATTATGCAGTTACTTGAAGAAGCAAAGACTCATCAATTTGCATCTGTTTGCGTGAACCCAACTTGGGTATCTCTTGCGTCGAAAGAACTAGCAGGAACAGGTGTTGATGTATGTACAGTCATCGGTTTCCCATTAGGCGCTAACACAACAGCGGTGAAAGCATTCGAAACAAAGGATGCGATTGAAAACGGTGCAACAGAAGTGGACATGGTCATCAATGTTGCCGCATTGAAAGACGGCGAATATGATGTGGTTGAACAAGATATTCGTGCAGTTGTAGACGCAGCAAAAGGCAAAGCATTAGTGAAAGTTATCATTGAAACATGTTTACTTACTGATGAGGAAAAAGTCAAAGCTTGTGAGCTTTCAGTGAAAGCGGGCGCTGATTTTGTGAAAACATCGACTGGATTTAGTACAGGCGGTGCAACAGCTGAGGACATCGCATTAATGCGTAAAACAGTAGGACCTGACATCGGTGTGAAAGCATCAGGCGGCGTGAGAACAAAAGAAGACGTTGAGGCAATGACAGCTGCAGGTGCTACCCGTATTGGCGCAAGTGCAGGCGTTTCCATTATCAAAGGGGATCAATCATCTCCTTCGAAAGACTATTAATTCATACGATCCTATGGTAGGATAACATTCATGACTCATAAATGATGAAAAAGTCATATGCGGAAGGACCTCTCTTCTGGGAATTTCTTCCGCGTTTTGTTTACGAAATAGGGTTTGTTCCATACAAGCGCATTAATGTAAACGAATTCATTCAAGGAGGAAAAACATGAAATACGTGATTGGTATCATCGGTTTGCTAGTGATTCTGGCCATTGCATGGCTGGCTAGTAATGGGAAAAAACGAGTGAAATTCCGTCCAGTAATTGTCATGATTGTACTGCAATTTATTTTAGGTTATATTCTGCTCAATACAGGTGTTGGAAACTTCCTAGTCGGAGGCTTTGCAAAAGGATTCCAAATGCTTCTAGGCTATGCCGGCGAAGGAATCAACTTTGTATTTGGCGGGTTAATGAATGATAAAGCGTCTACTTTCTTCATCAATGTTTTACTGCCGATCGTCTTTATCTCGGCGTTAATCGGTATCCTGCAGCATTGGCGTATTCTTCCGCTTATCGTACGAGGAATCGGATATTTGCTTAGTAAAGTAAACGGTATGGGAAAACTAGAATCTTACAACGCAGTAGCGTCTGCGATTTTAGGTCAATCAGAAGTCTTTATTTCTATTAAGAAACAACTTGGATTATTACCACAGCAGCGTCTTTATACATTATGTGCATCTGCAATGTCGACGGTTTCGATGTCGATTGTTGGTGCGTACATGCAAATGATTAAACCAGAGTACGTGGTTACAGCACTTGTGCTGAACCTATTTGGTGGATTTATTATCGCATCGATCATCAATCCATATGAAGTGTCTAAGGACGAAGACATGCTTGAAGTCGTTGAGGAAGAAAGACAATCCTTCTTCGAAATGCTTGGCGAATACATTATGGATGGTTTCAAAGTAGCGATTGTTGTTGCTGCAATGTTGATTGGATTCGTTGCATTAATTGCGATGATTAACGGTATCTTTACAGCTGCCATCGGTGTTTCTTTCCAAGATGTACTTGGATATGTCTTTGCTCCATTTGCGTTCATTGTTGGTGTTCCTTGGAGCGAAGCGGTACAAGCAGGAAGCATTATGGCGACCAAAATGGTATCGAACGAATTTGTGGCAATGCAAATTCTATCCGGTGATGCTTTCCAATTCAGTGCTCGTACAGAAGCGATCATTTCTGTATTCCTTGTATCATTTGCGAACTTCTCTTCTATCGGTATCATTGCTGGAGCAGTCAAAGGCTTAAACGAAAAGCAAGGGAACGTTGTCGCACGCTTTGGATTAAAGCTGTTATTCGGTGCAACTCTTGTCAGCTTCTTAACAGCAGGCGTTGTCGGTTTAATTTTCTAATTTAAAAAAAGGAATGGTGAAAAACAATGAGAATGGTAGATATCATTGCGAAAAAACGTGACGGAAAAGAATTATCTTCAGAGGAAATTTCTTTCTTTGTCAAAGGTTATACGGACGGAACAATTCCTGACTACCAAGCAAGTGCCTTGGCTATGGCAATTTTCTTCCAAGATATGACGGATCAAGAACGTGCAGACTTAACACTCGCTATGGCGAACTCAGGAGATACAATTGACCTGTCTGCTATTGAGGGTATTAAAGTAGATAAGCACTCAACAGGCGGTGTAGGTGATACAACTACGCTTGTACTCGCTCCTCTTGTTGCGGCACTAGATGTACCTGTTGCGAAAATGTCTGGGCGCGGCCTTGGGCATACAGGCGGTACAGTGGACAAGCTTGAAGCGGTCAAAGGCTTCCACGTAGAAATTACAAAAGACGAATTCATCGAGCTCGTGAACCGTCATAAAGTAGCGGTCATTGGCCAATCAGGCAACCTGACACCAGCTGATAAAAAGCTGTATGCTCTTCGTGATGTGACAGGAACTGTTAACTCAATTCCGCTTATTGCAAGCTCCATTATGAGTAAGAAAATTGCTGCTGGTGCAGATGCGATTGTACTCGATGTGAAAACAGGCGCAGGTGCTTTCATGAAAACACCAGAAGACTCAGAGAAGCTTGCAAAAGCCATGGTGCGCATCGGAAATAACGTAGGCAGACAAACGATGGCGGTCATCTCTGACATGTCCCAGCCGCTAGGATTAGCGATTGGAAATTCCCTTGAAGTGAAAGAAGCGATTGATACGCTTCGAGGCGAAGGTCCTGAAGACTTAAACGAGCTTGTGCTCACATTAGGAAGTCAAATGGTCGTTCTTGCGAAAAAAGCAGACACACTTGATGAAGCAAGAGAAAAGCTGATTGAAGTGATGAAAAACGGCAAAGCACTTGAGAAATTCAAGGAATTCTTAGAAAACCAAGGTGGAGACAGCTCAATTGTGGATCAGCCTGAAAAACTGCCGCAAGCACCTTACAAAATCGAAGTACCTGCAAAAGAATCAGGTGTCGTAGCTGAAATCGTCGCGGATGAAATCGGTGTTGCAGCGATGATCCTTGGAGCAGGACGCGCAACAAAAGAGGATGATATCGACCTATCTGTCGGCATCATGCTGAACAAAAAAGTGGGCGATCGTGTTGAAAAAGGAGATTCACTTGTGACTCTGCATGCGAATCGAGAAGATGTTGCAAATGTCATGGAGAAAATTTATGACAACATCCGCATCGCTGATCATGCCGATGCACCAACTTTGATCCACACGGTCATTACTGAATAAAGAAAAAGGACAAAAGTGATTCGTCGCTTTTGTCTTTTTTTATGCTCGTCATTTTCTATTGAAATAAAAAAATTCACTTTATGAAACAAACCTCTTGCAATCATCAAATAATGGGTGTATATTAATTGACGAGTCAATGATTGATATATCAAGTAATTGATTTCTGAATAGAAAAGAGGGGATGGCATTGACTGCATTTTGCTCTGAAGAGGCAGAGGTATTATATCGTTTGCAGTGCGTGAACCGTATGATGGGCGTGAAGTTCGAAGCATGCACGGGCATCAGCCAATCAAGACTTGAGTTGTTATCGCTGTTATTCCAAGCCGATGAAATCAGCCAATCAGATTTGCAGAAAAAAGTAAATATTGATAGTGCAGCTGTGACGCGTCACTTGAAACAGTTAGAAACAAAAGGAATGGTCACACGCAGAAGAAAACCAGAAGACAATCGAGTCACACTTGTTCGCTTAACAGACGAAGGCAGAACAAGAATCGAAGCTTCTAAAATAGAAAAAGAACGATTTATCTCAGAAATGCTTGAAAACGTAAGTGAAGAAGAACGAAGGCTTCTCACTGATGTGCTCATCCGTATACAACAAAACATCGAAAAGATTCAAACAACCTAAAGGAGTGTTACACATGGCTACAACATTAAAAACAAACGATTTTATGGAAATTATGAAAGGGCGCCGCTCTATTCGTAACTATGATCCATCTGTGAAAATCAGCAAAGAAGAAATGACAGAGATTTTAGAAGAAGCAACAACTGCACCATCATCAGTGAATGCACAGCCTTGGCGCTTCATGGTGATTGACAGCCCAGAAGGGAAAGAAAAGCTTGCACCACTTGCAAAATTCAACCAAACACAAGTGTCAACATCAGCAGCTGTCATTGCAGTATTTGCAGATATGAAAAGCGATGAATACTTAGAAGAAATTTACTCAAAAGCAGTAGAGCATGGCTACATGCCGCAAGAAGTGAAAGAAAGACAAATTGCTGCATTAACTGCACACTTTGAAGTTCTTCCAGAGCAAGTGAACCGCGAAACAATTTTAATTGACGGTGGGATTGTGTCTATGCAGCTTATGCTTGCTGCACGTGCACACGGTTATGATACAAATCCAATTGGCGGATATGATAAAGAAGTAATCGCTGAAACATTTGGCTGGGATAAAGAACGTTATGTACCAGTCATGCTGCTATCAATTGGGAAAGCAGCTGACGAAGGCTATGCATCTTACCGTTTACCGGTTGATCGTATTGCTGAGTGGAAATAATATCTTTTCAAAAGGAGACGATCAAATGATTATTATTCATGCAGGGATGACCATTCATCCAGAAAAAGAAAACGTATTTTTAGAAGAAATCAATGAATTAATGAAAGCTTCACAGGCTGAAGAAGGCAATGTTTCCTACAAGCTGTTCAAGGATACAGATAAGGAAAATACCTTTTTAATGGTAGAAGTGTGGAAAGATGACGCAGCGGTTCAAAGCCATAATGCAAGTGCTCATTTCCAAGCGTTCGTAGCGAAGGCAAAAGAATTCTTAGCCGCTCCACTTGACGTGGTTGCCTTTCAAGGCCAGCAGCTTTCATAGAAAAACAACAAACACCCTAGGCGGTTATCGCCTAGGGTTCTTTTATTTTCGACATATGGTTCCACCCATTTCATTCACGTATTGTGCATTTTCCACAAAATTTCTGAAAATAAAATGTTTTTCGACTTAACTATATTGGAATATGCTAGAATTAGATATTATTTATTACCAAAATAGGGAGGAACCAAAATGAAACAAGGGAAATGGACGAAAATTGCACTAACCGCTGTCCTAAGTTTAGGAACATTGACAGCTTTCAGCACCCCTCTATCTGCCCACACCACAGAAAAATCAACATCCTCTGATGGCGGTCATTATTCAGGTATTCCATTTGACTCAAGTGTCGTAAATGAAGACCGTCTCGTCAAAGCCTTGAAAAAACAAGGAAAGATCAAAAAGAATGCCAATGAGGTAGAAACCCAAAAAGCATTAAAGAACTATCTAAAGAAAAAAGAAGAATCGGCAATGAAACAAAGTGCCAGCACCTTAACAGAAGAGCCTGAATTCCTGAAAGAATACAAACAAGAGGTACATAACAAACTTGCAAAAAAGAAAAAGTTAAAGAAGCATAAAGGAAAAGAAGGCAATCAAGTAAAACCGGTCAAAAAGGAAAAGTATAAAGGTGACGTCCGCAATGATAAGGTATTGGTTTTATTAGTAGATTTTAAAGATTATAAGCATAATAGTATCAAAAAAGAAGAGACTGATATGTATTATGACAAGTTTGATCAACAGCATTATCAAGATATGCTTTTCGGAAAAAATGGCTACATCGGTCCAGATGGGAAACGAAAAGTATCCATGAAGCAATATTATGAAAAGCAGTCCGGCGGCAGTTACACAGTCAGTGGAACAGTTGCAGGATGGTATACAGCGAAGCATGAAGCAGCTTATTACGGAGGGAACGTACCTGACGATTCAGGCAGTGACGGCAGACCGCGCGAATTGGTAAAAGAAGCACTCGAAGCAGCAGCAAAAGATCCAAATGTTGATCTTGGGGAGTATGATCAATGGGACCGCTATGATATTGATGGCGACGGTGTTTATAACGAGCCAGACGGCATCATTGACCATCTGATGGTCGTTCACGCGGGTGTAGGTGAAGAAGCAGGCGGCGGACAACTTGGCGCTGATGCGATTTGGTCACACCGCTGGTCACTTGGTGATGTATTTGAAATTCCGGATACTGAATCTGAAGTCGGACAAGGCGGGAAAATAGGCGCATTGGATTACACCATTGAGCCTGAAGATGGCGCAGCAGGTGTGTTTACACATGAATTCGGACATGATCTTGGTCTTCCTGACGAGTACGATACACAGTACACAGGCAACGGAGAGCCCGTTTCTTACTGGTCGATCATGTCAAGCGGAAGCTGGGCAGGTAAAGTGCCTGGTACGGAACCAACAGGCTTTAGCCCATATGCGAAAGAAATGCTTCAAAATCTGCATGGGGGCAACTGGCTTTCTGGACAAACCATCGATGGTAAAACATTAAAGAAAAGCAAAACCGTCTTAATTGATGAAGCAGCAACAAAAGGAACGAACCATGACGCCGTTCGAGTCGATTTACCAGATAAAGAGATTGTCGTTACGACACCTGCTCAAGGAAAATATTCGTACTTCAGCGGAACGGGTGACAATTTGAATGCAACTATGACGACAACAGGTATTGATTTGTCAAAAGGAAGCAAAGCAGAGCTGACATTTAAAGCATGGTACGATATTGAAGAAGATTATGATTATGCGTATGTCGAAGTGCGTGAAACAGGGACTGATCAATGGAAGACCATCGCGGGTAACATCACGAATGATCGAAATGAAGCAGGTGCAAACGAAGGCAATGGCATCGATGGAAAATCAGACGGCTGGGTAGATGCATCCTTTGACCTGTCTGCTTATGCAGGGAAGAAAATCGACCTGCAATTCCGTTACACAACCGATGCAGGCTATTCACTTCCAGGTTTATTTGTAGATGATCTGAACGTCAAAGCAGATGGAACGAACGTATGGTCAGATGATGCCGAGGATACATCTACTTTTACCTTTAATGGATTCTCAAAATCTAATGGAAAACAATATGCAGCACAATACTATTTACTAGAGTGGCGCTCTTATGCTGATGTCGATAAAGGCTTAAAGCATATTAAACGCGGTGCAAGTCTGATGAGCTATAATAACGGTTTGGTCGTGTGGTTAGTCGATCAATCGTACAGTGATAACTGGGTTGGAAAGCATCCGGGGAACGGCTTCCTTGGCGTAGTAGATGCAGATCAGCAAGTATTAAAATGGAGTGACGGTTCCATTGCCGCCACAGGCTTCCAAGTACATGATGCAGCATTCTCTTTGAATCCAAGTACGAAGCTGAATATCGATTATACAGCAACAACGGGCTTAACTTTGCAAGATCGCTACATTCGCCCGACTCGTACATTTAGTGATAAAAAGAACTATGTGAATCCAAATAACCCAGATGCAGGACGCGATGTACCGAACTATGGATTATCCTTTAAAGTCGTTGGACAAAGTAAGGATCGTTCTGTTGGAAAGGTGTTAATTTCGAAAAGTAACTAAATAGAAAGCCGGATTCTACTATTGAATTCGGCTTTTTGATATGTGAGAAAAGGATTATAAGGACACGATTTGGTTTTTAATCGAATGTCTGTTCTTTTTTATTTTGATATCCGAATGAAACCATTATATAATAGAGCCTGGAAGATTTTCTTTCAACCATGATTCTTTTAGCTGTTAAAACAAAGGAAAGGATGAGCGTTACCAATGAGTTATGTCACTGCCAAGCAATTAAAGGTGATTCGAGGGACGATGCAGACTTTTTGCAGCCATTTGGAGTATGATGGTCATGGTAAGCTTCATATCAATACCATCATGGCTTTTATTAAAAAGGAATTCGGCGTGAGAAAAATGAAAGACATTCCACAAAGTCGCTTTACAGAAGCGCTAGAATTAATACAAGACTTTGATTTATACACGGATAAAATAGAAATTCGTGACCGTCTATCAGAAAGGAATTAACTAAATTGAATATTTTAGCAATGATTTTAGTAGGAATTGTCGCATTAGAACACATTGTCATCATGTTATTAGAAATGTTTTTTATGGAATCAAAGATGGCGAAGAGATCTTTTAAGCTGCCAGAACACTTGCAAAAAGATCCAAATGTCAAAGTGATGTTTGCTAATCAGGGGCTTTATAACGGGTTTTTAGCAGCAGGACTCATTTGGGGACTCATTCTTGGATCGAATACCGTTGGATATATGATTCAGCTATTTTTCATTCTTTGTGTCATCATCGCAGCAGTATTTGGCGGTGTAACATCCAATAAATCAATTATCATCAAACAAGGAGTACCAGCGCTTCTTGCATTAATTGCACTGATGCTGGCGATCTAATCTTAAAATAAAGCCGCCCCTAGAAAGGGCGGCTTTTATCTTTTTCGAAGTCCCATCAAACGAATAATGGATGTCAGACAAAGGGCAACAGCAACGGCCAAAATGATTTTTCCGTACATGACCCCTGTTAGGTTCATTAAAAAGACGGCCAATATAATACAGAGCGTGATGATGATCATCACAATCGAATAGGTTTTCATCTCTTTTTCCACTCCTTTAAAAATCCCCTCATGTGACACGAGAGATCTGTCAATCTTTCCTCATATTATATCACTCAATGACAATTTTACATGAAATTCCCTACCAATAGAATGTGACATATTGATTAGATTTTGAGTCATACCATATTTTTTAGAAAATCGGGTATAACATAAAGAATTGAACCGAAGTCATATTGCTTGATATTTAATTGTGCAAAATATAAAATAACCACAGGATAAATCGAAAGGATGATCAAGATGAGTAAGAAAGTGTTATTAGTATCGACAAGCAGCCCAGAAATGAATGGACATCCAACAGGCTTATGGCTAGAAGAGTTAGCAGAGCCATTTCATATTTTTCAAGAAAATGAACTAGAAGTACAAATTGTCTCTATTCAAGGTGGCACTGTACCAATTGACAAAAATTCAATTCCTGAAGGTGTCCCAGCGCAATATCAAGATGTGTATGAACGACTTCAAGACACAAAGGCGCTTACAGATGTGAATCCAGCTGATTATGACGGCATTTTCTTTGCTGGGGGACACGGCCCTATGATCGACTTTGCGTCTAATCAATTGGTAGCGGATGCGATCTTAGCGGTTTCAGATAAAAAGGGTGCGATCGGAGCCGTTTGTCATGGTGTTTCAGCATTCGTTGATGTGAAGGACAAAAATGGCAAATCATTTATCGAAGGCAAAAAAATCACAGGCTTTACCAACGAAGAAGAGGAAGCCGTGCAGCTGACATCAAAGGTTCCATTTTTATTGGAAACAAAACTTCGTGAGCAAGGGGCAGCGTTTGAAAAAGGTGATGCCTTTGCGCCATTTGCTGTCGTTGACGGTCAAATCATTACTGGACAAAACCCAGGATCAAGTGCAGAAACAGCACGTTTGTTTGTCAAAACTATTGCATAAAACGTTCAAAAACCAGCCGTTACTCATGCGGCTGGTTTTTTTGTTATAAAAATGTCCCAAAAAAGACCAAAACAATGATTGGAATAATGGTAAAATTATCACAGGGTAAAAAACCCAAATGAGGAAAAGGGGATGTTCCTGTGAGAGCATTTTATGTCAAAATCACTGCAGCTTTACTGTCTGTTTTACTCGTCGCAACAGGTTTGTTTTCACCAGCATTAAAAGCAGAAGAAGCACCAAAATCAAGTGGGAAACGATCACCACTGACAGAAAAAGCGATTCAGCAAGTGCAAGAGTCGTTTTTAAAGCAGGATGAAGGAACCGCTATCCAACAGAAGCAAGTGAAAAAATCATTTAAAGTGGATAAGAAGAAAGGAATCAGCATCAAACGAAAAGCTGCTAAAGATGGCAAAATGCGCACGTCTGCCGTTCGCTCCATTGATGGACTAGCCATAAATCAATCGGCTGTCTTAACAGAGGACGACCCAGTTGATTTATGGTTTTTAAGCACATCTTCACCTCAGGCACTCATCAGCCGGATTACCTCTTCAAACCCTGATTATTTCGTTCAATTGTTTGTTGTTGATTATGAAACAGGACAAGCCTACCCAACGGATCTTATTCAACCGGCAGGCAGTCTGCTCGCGTTAAGCAATTTACCAGCGGGTGATTATGCGTTTGGTATTACCAGCGGTGGAGACTTTGGAGACTCATATACATTACAGGTGAATGCAAAAAACCCACCAAATTTCACAGGTGCTGAATCCCTGTCATCAACATTGCAATACTTTGTCGCTACGTATGCCAATGGGGATGTTTTCGCAAATGGTACAAAAGTATATAACAAACAATCTAAGACCGCCGATTATAAATGGGAGCGTGTATTTTACTTCTCATATGATGGAAAATATGAACAGAGAACTCATTCTGTTGACAGTGTGAAGGTGAAAAGTATTTCAGCACCAGTGTCGTACTCTGCTCCATACGCAAGTTCCTCAGAGGCCATTCTCGTCTACTTAGATGTGGAGACTTTATTTATGTATCATGAATCATCGTTTGCTAGCGGGCAGTACTACCATAGTAGCTTTGTTGATACACTTGGGAAGACGACACCAAGACGCTTAGATATTGATGATATGACAAATTACGGTGATCATATTTTAGCTGTAGATTTAAAAACAGGAAAGCCGATCGATTTCTTCAGTGTGTTGAATTTCTACTATGCTGCAGGGATCGAGAAACTGCCAACAATCAGAACGTTGAATTAAGAAAGGCGGTTGACATCAAATCGCCACATGTGTAGAGTAAAGATAATTAAATGACAAAAGTCCACTAGGGGAGTCATGTATGACTGAGACAAGAGAAAATCTTGGACCCTTTGAACCTGATCTAGTTCGTACTAGCGGAGGGAAGTGGAGCTGGACCTTGTCTTATTCATGATTGAATCGATAAGAAGGCCGCTCCATTTGGGGTGGCTTTTTCATTTATTCAACTGAAGAAGAGGAGGCTTTTTTTATGACATTTTCTACGCAATTAAGGAAAGAAGCAGAACCGTTATTTGAAGCCATTTATCAGCATCCGTTCGTCAGAGGCCTGGCAGCAGGAAAGCTGGAAAAGGAACAGATCATTCATTATGTCAAACAGGATGCAGAATACTTACAAGCATTCATTAAAATTTATGCAGCAGCGCTCAGCAGATGTACAGACAGAGAGGATATTGCGTTTTTTCATCAGCAGATTGCGTTTGTACTAGATAGTGAAACGCACCCCCATCAAAACCTTTGCCGAGTGGCAGGAGTAGCATATGATGGGCTCCAAGGTGCTTCTTTGGCTCCGAGTGCTCATCACTATATTCATCACATGCTGCAAGTCGCACAGGAAGGTACGCTTGGTGAAATCATCGCTGTCCTGCTTCCATGTCCTTGGACATATTGGGAAATAGGGAAACGAATGCTCACAGATGTGCAGCCAGACCCGTCACATCCGTTTTATGAATGGATCACGTTTTATGGAGGATTAACCGATTCTGTCACAGGTGAGCTTTGCAAGCGGCTCGATCAATTGGCGGAAGCAGCAAGTGA
This sequence comes from Bacillus sp. WP8, assembly GCF_000800825.1. Lineage (NCBI taxonomy): Bacteria > Bacillati > Bacillota > Bacilli > Caryophanales > Bacillaceae > Bacillus > Bacillus sp. WP8. The sequence goes on along the minus strand of NZ_CP010075.1, from coordinate 3,535,265 downwards.
GAAGGAAAAGGAAAAAATGAAACAGCATTTTATCTTAAGTTGCCAGCTCGAATACAAGTTTTGGGAAATGGCCTTTACTGTTGAAGAGTGGCCAGTTCAACTGGAGGTGCATACATCATGACATGGAAGATGAAAGAAGTCGTCCTTGCCGTGATTTTATCCGTTGCGTGCGGTGTGATCTATTTAGGATGGTCCACACTTTACTTACCGATTACAGCACTTGTTGGCCCAGCAGGAGGCAATATCATGTTTGGAATATGGGTCATTGCCAGTCCAATCGTTGCGTATATCATTCAAAAGCCGGGGGCTGCCCTGATTGCGGAAACAGCTGCCGCGGCTGTGGAATTATTGACAGGCAGCCACTTCGGACTTTCAGCTCTGCTGATTGGTGTATGCCAAGGGCTTGGGGCAGAAATCGCCTTCGCTCTTTTTGGGTATAAACGATACCGCATGTGGACACTGATGCTGTCTGGTGCCTTTGCCGCTATCGGAGCGATGGCGTACAGTCTCGTGGCAAATGGCTTCGGATATTATACGCCTCAAGTTTTACTTATGACGCTTGTGACTCAAATCATTAGTGGAATGATACTTGGCGGATGCCTTGCGAAAGTGGTGGTGGACGCACTATCCAAAACTGGTGTACTCAATCAATATGCCATCATGAAAGAAAAACGAAATAAAGGTGAACAGCATGAATTCATTTCTCGCGTGCAATGATCTGACTGTCCGTTTTTATGAACAGCCTAAGCCAGTTTTGCATCAAATCTCTCTTACGATTCAAAAAGGGGAAAAGGTGCTTATTTTAGGACCGAGCGGAAGCGGGAAATCCACGCTCATTTCGGTTCTGGCTGGAATCATTCCAGAGCATGTGGAAGCAGACATGCAGGGCGAAGTGGTGTTACAAAGACATACAGGCGTCATGTTTCAAGATCCAGACTCTCAGTTTTGTATGCACCGCGTCAATGAAGAAATTGCCTTTAGCTTAGAGAATCGTTCCGTCCCACGTGAAGAGATGGATGACATCATTCAGCAGCTCATGCAAAAAGTCCAACTGGATGTCGATCCGCATACAGAGATTCACACTTTATCTGGCGGCATGAAGCAGCGATTGGCACTTGCTTGTTTACTAGCATTACAGCCGGATGTTCTATTCTTTGATGAACCAACCGCACAGCTTGACCCGGCAGGTAGAATGGACATATTTCAACTGCTGCAGCAGCTTGCAGCCGATCAGCAGCAAACCATGATTTTTGTAGAGCATGTGCTTGACGGAGTCATCGAATGGATGGATCGGGTGATTTTATTAGATGATCAAGGCAGCATTTTAGCAGATGGAGCTCCAAAAGATGTGCTCGTGACATATGAGGAAGAAATGAAAGAGGCAGGAATTTGGCGGCCAAAATTATTTCCCGAGAAATGGTCCACGATTATTCAAGATCCATTTCATCCACTGAGTCAAACCTTTATGCAAACCTATGAAGCAAGACAAGCGCAGCATGAAAAAGTGCCGTCAATCGAACGAGAGACAATGATTCGTACAGAAAATCTTCAATTAAGCTACGGGAAAAAAAGGATTATGAGTAACCTTCAGCTTGATATCAAAGCAGGAGATTGGGTGGCGATTATTGGAGAAAATGGGAGCGGAAAAAGTACGTTTCTCAAACATTTGATCCGCTTAGAGCCAGCTAAAAAAGGTCATATTTTCTTAAAAGAAACAGACCTTAAAAAATGGTCTGACCGACTACTCTATGAAAAAGCAGGCTTTGTGTTTCAAAATCCGGAGCTTCAATTTATACAAGACACAGTATTCGATGAAATCGCCTTTGGCGGCAGACAGCGAAACTGGCCAGAATCAGTCGTACAAGAAAAAACGGCCCAGCTGCTGAAAGAGTTCGGTTTAGAGAAGCATGCAAAAGCACATCCCTTCACCTTAAGTTTAGGGCAAAAAAGAAGATTGAGTGTTGCCACGATGCTCCTTTTTGATCAAGATGTATTGCTGTTAGATGAACCGACTTTCGGTCAGGATGAAAAAACAGCGAAGGAATTAATGAGGCGTTTAAAAGAACGGCAACGCCAAGGCACGACCATTGTGATGGTTACACATGATATGGAGCTTGTCGATGAATGTGCCGATCAAGTGCTTCTTTTTCATCAAGGCAAGCATGTATATGATGGTCTCCCTTATGATCTATTTTCAAATCAGGAACTTGTCGATGCTTATCAGCTGAGAGCTCCCTTACATTATCGCTATGTGGCAGAAAGAAAGGATGTGCTGACAATTGCAAAGTAATCATTCCTTTCTTTCTACTGTGAATCCAGTCATGAAATTACTCGCTCACCTGCTTGCGATGGGCTGCCTCATGGCGATATCTGATCCTAAAACAACCTTTATCATCTGGCTGTTTGCTCTTGGCATTGGACTTGTTTTAGGTGGATGGAATATGAAGTATCTCATCACAAGGCTTGTCCCTTATCTGCTCTTTTTTATTCTCGTCTTTTGGATGATGGCGGCATTCGGCAAGGGGGATCATACTGTTTGGAAGTGGGCGTGGTTTCATATCACGGAGGAGAGTTTAAGAAATGGTCTCACCATCGCTTTCAGAATGCTTGGATTTGTGACATTTGGTCTCCTTTTTACGTCCACAACAGATTTGACGGCATTTATGATGAGTCTGATTCACCAATGCCGAATGTCCCCAAAATGGGCGTATGGGATGCTTGCCGGCTTCCGGTTTATTCCGTTATTTCAAAGTGAATTAAAACAAATGAAGGCTGCACATAAAATCAGAGGCTACAAGCAAAAAAACAGCTGGAAAGCCTTTATGCGTTATGCATTACCCCTTTTTACACAAGGTGTACGAAAATCAGAGCGCTTAGCGATTGCGATGGAAGCCAGGGGCTTCACAGGGACGAGAGAGCGAACGTATTATCATATCATCAGCACCTCATGGATTGACTATATGTATCTTTTTCTCATCGGTATCAGTGTCTTTATAGGCATTTACCTTGTTTAAAAAACACCCACATTCTCTTGATAGAATGTGGGCTTTTTATATGCCTTAGGTCATTTGATTGATATTAGTACACATTACAGGCTGTAATAGATCATATAACGAACCGATAAAGAAGGTGTACTGAGAAAAAGAGAGGATGAACGTAAGCGAATGTCACAGAGAATTGATAACATAATAGACGCTTTACCAATCATTGGACTTGCTATGAGAGAACAGCTAACCTTTTCTGTTTTAGGGAAAGAGAAGGTTCTTTATTATCAGCAACATGGGAATATTGATTTAGGATTTAAAGCTGGTGATACAGTAGATCCTGGATTCCAAAACTTTGCGATGCTGAAAAATGGGAGAGAACCATCGTTTATCCAAATTCCGAAAGAAGTATACGGGATTCCAATGGATATCGTAGCCGTTCCAATTACTGATGAATCAGGTCAAGTGGTTGCTGCCTTCTGTGTGGCCTATGACCAAACCAATCAACAACGATTAGAGCACATCATGACGGAGAGCAACGAGGCTTCCGAAAAACTAGTCGCAATGGTACAGCAGGTTGCCGCACATTCAGAGGAACTACAAGCGACAAGTGAACAAATTCTACAAAATACGAAAACCACTGTCGAAAATTCCTCTAAAATCAATCAAGTGTCTAATCTCATTAAAGGTATCTCTGATCAAACGAACTTACTTGGACTTAACGCATCAATAGAAGCTGCAAGAGTGGGAGAAGCAGGAGCAGGCTTTGGAGTGGTCGCAACAGAAGTGAGAAAGCTGTCAACTCACGCGAAACAGGCGACAACTGATATTGAAACAGCCCTAAAAGATGTGCAGGGATCGATCAAAGGAATGGAAGAAGAAATTGCGCAAATTGTCGCTTCCTCTGAGCATCAGGCAGAACTTGTTGGCACTTTTACAAAAATTATTGAAGGTCTTCATGAAACAAACGAAACAATGAAATCATTGGCAAACGACTTAGTGAACTATCAAGTGAAATAAAAGAATGACAAAACCTCCAGCTGAATTGGAGGTTTTTTTATCATTTCAAGGTGAGAAACTTGTTAGAATTATGACCGTTTTATCGCTGACAGGCAGGATACACTTCTGTATGATAGAAAAAGAGAGACTAGTTTTGTCATTAGACTTATTCATAAGGAGGAAGATCATCGTGACACAATCACCGAAGCTGCAGGAAATACTAGCACCCTACCGTCCATTGTTAGATAAAACTGAAAAACCAATGATTCAATTGCAGATGAAACAAGGAAAAACAGGACCATACGACAGCAAAATAGCTGGTGATCCTTACTTCCCCAAAAACGATGAATATCCAGTTGACGGCGAAGGACATCCGATGAAACTTTTGGCACAAATTAATTTCGGCCAGCTTCCGAAGCTGAAAGATTATCCAGAAACAGGACTTTTGCAAGTCTTTATTTCTGTGCATGATGATCTTTATGGAATGAATATTGACCATAAAACAGAACAAAAAGATTTCCGGATCAAATTTATTGAAGAACCTTTCTTAGCAGAAGAAGAGTTATTGACTGATTTTTCTTTTGTGAAAATTCCAGACGATTTTTATTTTCCTGTAACGAAGGAAGGCGCAATTACAGGTGAATTAGCAAGCGAAACGATCAGTGTAGGAGATTTCCGTTTTGAAAAAGTCACAGGAAAGAACAGCTGGAACCTATTTGAAGATGCAGATGGTGTTAATGGTGATGAAGCAGATACCCTGTTGGATGAATTCTATGAAACAGAGAGTGGCTTTGGTCACAAATTGGGCGGGTATCCAGGGTTTACACAAGAAGATCCGCGTACCTATGTAGATCAAGAACATACTGTTTTGTTATTACAAATTGACTCAGATGATGAAGTAGATTTGATGTGGGGAGATTGCGGTATTGCCAACTTCTTTATCAAACCAGAAGACCTCAAACGAAAAAATTTCGAGAATGTTGTCTATAATTGGGACTGCTCCTGATTTTGTAAAAAACACACTTTAAACACTCTTTATAGAGTGTTTTTTTGTGTATGTTTTTAGACTTTTTTGTCCCTATTTCGTCATTTCTAAGAGGCAATATGTCATTCTTACTAGTTGACCGGATCAAAAAAAAATGTAAAATCATCTTAAAGTCCTCTTTTTTGAAAATAATAATAACATGACATATGATTCAACGATAAAATGCTCGAAAAAGCGGAATGTACTGGGGGGTATCAATTGATCATTTCGAAAGTAATCAATAATAATGTTGTCAGTGCGTATGATGACGAGCAGCATGAGCTGGTCATTATGGGCAGAGGGATCGCGTTTCAAAAGAAAAGCGGAGACCCGATTGACGAAGAACGAATCGAGAAGGTATTTTCTATTCAAAATAAAGATATATCAGAAAAATTCAAAACCCTGCTTTATGATATTCCAATCGAGTATATGCAAGTGTGCGAGGCGATTATTGAGCATGCGAGAACGACTCTTAACAAAAATTTAAATGACAGCATCTATGTGACGCTGACGGATCATATCACCTTTGCCATAGAACGTCATCAAAAAGGAATGGACATCAAAAATGCCTTGCTCTGGGAAATCAAACGGCTGTATAAAGATGAGTTCAGATGTGGTTTAGAAGCTATTCGGATCATTGAGGACAAGCTGAGCATCCATCTTCCTGAGGATGAAGCCGGCTTTATTGCCATGCATATTGTCAATGCAGAGCTCAATGAGGAAATGCCAAACGTGATTCAAATCACCAAACTCATTCAAGATATTTTAAACATCGTTAAATATCACTTTCAAATTGATTTAGACGAGGAATCATTAAATTATTTCCGTTTTGTGACGCATTTGAAGTTTTTTGGGCAGCGTCTGTTTAACGAAACTCAAATGGAAAATCAAAATGAGTTTCTGTATGAAGTGGTAAAAGAGAAAAACACTGCAGCTTTTCAATGTGCAGAAAAAATTAACGAGTATGTTCAAAAAGAATACAACCGAAGTCTCATAGAAGATGAAATGCTATATTTAACTTTGCATATAGACAGAGTAATAAAAAGAAAATAAATTCAAAAAGAAAGCGTTGACATCACAAAATTAACATGATAATTTATAACTATAAACTAAATAACCCACAATCTTTTAGGATTGTTACTGGTCAAGCAGGCAAAACCTAAATCATTGTCCCTATCTTTGATAAGGCATGATTTAGGTTTTTTTATATCTAAAGACTTATAAAAATTAAATAACGATCAATCGCTATGAAGGATTGTTACTGGTTAAGCAGGCAAAACCTAAATATCGATTAATGTCTGAATCGCTATTTCTCGGACATTAATGGATGTTTAGGTTTTTTCTATATCAAGATGAAATCAACGATTGGAGGGTAACACAATGAACCACAAACAAACAGCAAAAGAAGTGCTAGAACTTGTCGGCGGTGAAAAAAATGTTAAGCAAGTCACGCATTGTATGACAAGACTTCGCTTCAACTTATACGATGAAAGCAAGGCAGATAAAGAAAAGCTGCAATCAACAGACGGCGTCATGGGCGTGAATCAAAGCGGCGGTCAATACCATGTCATTATCGGTAACGATGTATCAAACGTCTATCAAGCGATGATTGCTGACTCAGGACTATCAACAGATGTAAAATCAGGCGGTACAGAAGAAGCGTCAAAACAAAATGTGATATCAAAGCTATTCGATTTTATCTCTGGTGTCTTCACACCGATTCTTCCAGCCATCGCTGGAGCCGGTATGATCAAAGGAATTTTGGCATTGATGCTCACATTTCAGTGGATATCAGATAAAAGCAGCACGTATGCGATTTTAACAGCTATCGGAGATGGAGCCTTTTACTTCTTACCGATTCTACTTGCTGTAAGCGTAGCCAAAAAAATTGGTACAAATCAGTATATCGCAGCTGCCATTGCAGCAGCAGCGCTGCACCCGCAGTTAACCGCTTTACTGGGTGCGGGAAATACTGAATTTCTCGGCTTGCCAGTGGTTGCCGTTGTGTACTCTTCATCGGTGATTCCAATTCTACTTACCATTTGGCTCGGCTCATATGTTGAAAGATTCGCAGAAAAATATAGTCCAAAATCATTAAAGATCATCCTTGTTCCAACAGTTACACTTCTTGTCGTTGTACCGGTTATGCTCATCGCGGTTGGACCACTTGGTGGAATTATCGGTAATGGCCTTTCAGGTGGAATTGATTTATTGTTTAAACATGCAGGTATTCTGGCCGGACTCTTGATTGGCGGGTTCATGTCACCATTGATCATTACGGGCATGCACTATGCACTGCTTCCAATCATGATTAACAACATTACATTAAACGGCTTTGACTTTATTCTTCCAATGATGTTTGTAGCGAATATGGCACAAGCAGGCGCAGCATTCGGTGTCTTCTTAAGATCAAAAAACAAAACATTCAAATCATTGGCGATGTCTACAAGTATTACAGCTTTAATGGGTATTACTGAACCTGCTATGTATGGTGTGAACATGCGATTGAAAAAACCGTTCTTTGCAGCCCTCATTGGTGCAGCAGCAGGTGGCGTGTTCATGTCGATCTTTAAAGTAAAATCATATGTGGTATCTGGATCAGCAGGCCTCCCAGGTCTCCCAACATTCATTGGACCAACATTTGTCTACTCTATCATCGGCTTAATCATCGCCTTTGTCGTAGCATCAATCATGACACTTGTTCTAGGATTCAAAGATGTACCAGTGAAAGATGATAAAAAAGCAGACAAACCAGAAGAAAAAAAAGACACAGCAGCGCTTCAAAATGAAGTGGTACAAAGCCCGCTTGAAGGTCAATTAAAGGTGCTCAATCAAGTAAATGATGCAACATTCTCTAATGAAATCATGGGCAAGGGTACAGCCATTGTGCCAACTGTTGGACGCGTTGTTGCACCGTTCAACGGCAAGGTTGAAACCATTTTTCACACAAAACATGCCATTGGCTTGAAGAGCGACCAAGGCACAGAACTTCTTATTCATGTCGGGATTGACACGGTAAAGCTTGACGGAAAGTATTTCACAAGTCATGTGCAGTCCGGTGATCTTGTACAAGCAGGGGATGTGCTGGTTGAATTTGATATCAAGGGTATTCAGCAAGAAGGCTATGATGTGACCACGCCTGTTATTGTTACCAACACAAATGATTATGCTCAAGTTGATGCGAAAACAGATGGAGCGATTACAGTGAAAGAGACACTGCTTACAGTCAGTGTAGAAGAAAAAGAGGAGGGCATTCAACATGAACAAGTTAGAAAAAACATTTCCTAAAGGTTTCTTATGGGGTGGCGCTGTTGCGGGCAACCAAATTGAAGGCGCTTATAATAAAGATGGAAAAGGCTTATCGACAGCTGATGTATCGCCAAATGGTATTATGCACCCATTCGATGAATCAATGAAAGACCTAAACTTATATCATGATGCCATCGATTTCTACCATCGCTATAAAGAAGATATTGCACTCTTTGCAGAAATGGGATTCAAGTGCTTCAGACTATCCATATCTTGGCCGCGTATTTTCCCAAATGGCGACGATGCGGAACCGAATGAAGCAGGCCTCGCTTTTTATGAAAAAGTATTTGATGAACTGCATAAGCATGGAATTGAGCCAGTTGTCACGATCTCTCACTATGAAATGCCGCTTGCACTTGTGAAAAACTACGGTGGATGGAGAAACCGTAAGCTTGTGGATCTTTATGAAACATACGCTAAAACATTGTTCACTCGCTTTAAAGATAAAGTGAAATATTGGATGACCTTCAATGAAATCAATGTCGTGTTACATGCACCTTTCACTGGCGGCGGGCTTGTATTTGAAGAAGGGGAAGACGAGAAAAGCATTCAATATCAAGCAGCGCATCACCAATTTGTTGCAAGTGCTCTGGCTGTTAAAGCAGGACATGAAATCATTCCAGATGCAAAAATTGGCTGTATGATTGCAGCGATGACCACATACCCGTACAGCTCAAGACCAGAGGATATGTTTGCTGCAATTGAGCAAGACCGTAAAACATTGTTCTTCTCAGATGTACAGGCAAGAGGCTATTACCCAGGTTACATGAAACGTTATTTCCTGGAAAATAACATCAACATTGAGTTCCAAGACGGGGACGAAGACATTTTAAGAAACCATACAGTTGACTATATTGGCTTCAGTTATTATATGAGTTTTGTGACGAGTACAGATCCAAAGGTTCTTGAACAAGTTACTGGCGGTAACCTATTTGAAGGTGTGAAAAACCCTTATCTAGAAGCAAGTGATTGGGGCTGGCAAATTGATCCGAAAGGACTTCGTACAACACTGAATCAGCTGTATGACCGCTACCAAAAGCCTTTGTTTATCGTAGAAAATGGATTGGGTGCTGTCGATCAAGTAGAAGAAGACGGATCAATTCAAGACGATTACCGAATTGATTACCTCAGAAGCCATTTGCTAGAGGCGAGAGAAGCCATCGCAGACGGAGTAGACCTGATCGGTTATACAAGCTGGGGCCCAATTGACCTAGTCAGCGCATCAACGGCTGAAATGAAAAAACGCTACGGCTTCATTTATGTCGACCGTGATAACGAAGGAAACGGTACATTAGATAGAAAGAAAAAGAAAAGCTTCGATTGGTATAAACAAGTGATTGCGACGAATGGTGAACATTTGGATGCATAAAAGAAAAAGACAAACCGCTCATACTGCGGTTTGTCTTTTTTGTCCTTTGAGGAACTACGAAGTCCACACTTGATCAGCAATCTCAATCACATGACGCAGCTTTTCCCATTGCTGTTCTTCTGTTAACAGGTTGCCTTCCTCTGTTGAGGCGAAACCGCATTGTGGACTCAAACAAATTTGGTTAATGTCCACATATTGAGCCGCTTCCTCAATGCGTTTTTTAATCTGTTCAACTGGCTCAAGCTCACCGTATTTTGAAGTGACAAGGCCTAGTACGATTTGAAGGTTTGGGTTCTTCACATATCGAAGGGGCTCAAATCCGCCAGAACGATCGTCGTCGAATTCTAAAAAGAGACCATCAAGATCTAAGCCGGCGAAAATTGTTTCTGCCGCTGCTTCGTAACCACCTTCAGCTGCCCAAGTTGATCTAAAGTTACCGCGGCAAATGTGCATCGTGATCACCAAATCCTCTGGGCGATCAGCAACAGCTTCATTGATTGTCTTCGCAAACGACTCACGAAGTTCATCTTCCTCACGGCCAAAGGCTTTGATTTGCTCGTGACCTTTTTCAGAAAAGAACACGGCCCATGCCGTATCATCTAGCTGCAAGTAGCGGCAGCCTGCATCATAAAAACCACGGATGGCTTTCTTATACGCCTGTGCCACATCATGGTGGAATTCCTCTAAGCTGTCATACACTCCTTCTTCAAGCTTTCCACGGAAAAAGAGCATATTCGGACTTGGAATCGTCATTTTAGCCGTATGATCACCAGCGATGCTGTGAAGGAAACGATAATCCTCCAGCATTGGATGGTCTGTAAAATCGATCTTGCCTGTTACCTTGATCCCTCTTGCTTTTGTTGTCGTGTTATGGAATTGAATGCCCTGATCTGCTTCAAATCCTTCAACCCCATCGAGTCCTTCCAGAAAGTCAAAATGCCACCATGCACGTCTGAACTCACCATCTGTGACAACCTCTAACCCAATTTCTTTTTGCTTCTCTACAATACGTGTGATTTCTTCGTTTTCAATTTGTCGGAGCTGCTCTGCTGTCAGCGTACCGTCTGCTTTTTGCTTGCGTGCTTCCTTGATGCGTTCTGAACGAAGTAAGCTTCCTACTTGATCTGCGCGGTATGGCGGTTTCGTTGTTTTCTTTCCAATGGTTTGTACTTGTGTCATGCTGAATCCCTTCTTTCTTCAGGTTAAAAAATCAAATAAAAAAGCTCTTCCTTGGATAAGGAAGAGCATCATATACAGTGAGAACTCTGCCTTATCTTCAAACAAGCATCTACTTGCTTAAGGAATTAGCACCATTCTGTTCCTAGGAACAGCGGTTGCCGGGTTTCACAGGGCCAGTCCCTCCACCACTCTTAATAAGGTTACCTTTTGATTCAATTTTCTTAATAAACACAATTATTCAACGTTTTTAGGGAAAAGTCAATGGTTTTTACAATTTAATTTCCTACATGAACAAATCAGCAACAAGAACACCAGCAAGTCCGACAAGTGAAAGCACGGTGACCATCAATGTCCACGTTTTAAAGGTTTGAGCCATTGATAGGTTAAAGTATTCTTTATAAATCCAGAAACCCGCATCATTCACATGAGAGAACGTGATACTGCCGGCACCTGTTGCGATCACCATTAATTCAGGGCTGACACCCGTCAGGCCAATCAGTGGTGCAGAAATGCCAGCCGCCGTGAGACCGGCGACAGTCGCTGATCCTAAAGAGACACGAAGGACAGCAGCAATGAGCCAAGTCAGAAGCAGGGGAGAAAGTGTGCTTCCTTGCATAATACCTGCAATATATTGATCGACGCCGCTATCAATGAGCACCTGTTTAAAGGCGCCTCCGCCCGCAATAATTAATAAAATCATAGCAATGGAGCCGATAGAATCCGTGATGGACTTCATCACGTCCTGCATGCTCTTTCCTCTTCCAAGCCCAAACGTGTAGATGGCAAGCAGCACTGAGATTAATAGTGCAATCGCCGGTTCGCCTAAAAACTCAGCGGTAGGCAGCAATGGGGAGGAAGGGAAGAAAATTTCTAGAAATGCTCTGAAAGTCATAAGCAATACAGGCAAAACAGCGGTGAAAATGCTAATGCCGAAGCTAGGCATTTCTTCTTCTGTGAATTCCTTTGGATTAAATAAGTTCTTTGGGATATGTGCGTGCAACTGGTCTTTTTTAAATAGTTTTGTAAACAGAAGTCCACCTACTAAAACAGCAGGAATCGCTAAAATAATCCCAACCAATAAGGTTTGTCCCATGTTTGCTTGAAAGACATTCGCAATGGCAGTCGGCCCTGGGTGAGGAGGGAGGAAGCCATGTGTGGTGATGAGAGCAGCGACAAGCGGCATACCCACATACAGCACAGGAAGTCTTGCAGCCTGAGCGATCGTAAAGACTAATGGAATTAAAATAATGAATCCGGTTTCATAAAATAGAGCAATTCCAATCACAAATCCAGTCAGCATCGTCGCCCATTGGATTTTTCCGATGCCAAATCGGTCAATGAGTGTCATCGCGATACGCTGAGCACCGCCAGAATCAGCCATCAATTTCCCAAGCATCGCTCCAAAACCGAGAACGAGTGCCAGGTGTCCGAGCGTACTGCCAAGTCCTTTTTCGACGGAAGCAATCGCTTCTAGTGGTGTCATCCCTTCTAACACAGCAACAATTAAAGAGACAATAATCAAAGAAATGAAAGCGTTTAACTTAAAGACAACCATGAGTAAAAGCAATAACAAAACGCCAAGTCCAATAAACACTAACGACATGATCTTTCCTCCTTTGTGGTGCATAAGGGGGCGCAAACACCCCCTATGCCTTATCCTTCAAGTATGTCTACAGCTTCTTTTAACGTATCCTTTGACCCAACATTTCCCGGGAAAATCACATAAGACATGAAAGGGAATTTACTTTCTTCTCCTGTTTGCCAAACAGGGATCCCTGGTTTGATTTGACCTGCCACGGTCGCACGTCTCACGCTAAGACCTCTTGTCCCAATATCGCTGGAAGTAATTCCGCCTTTGGCAATGAGATACTTAGGACGAATGTTGAGGCGCTGGACAATACTTGTCACAGCATCACTAATCTGTACAGAGAGCTTTAATTCTTCCTCTTGGCGATCATCCCCAAGATCAAGCCGTTCTCTTCTTGTATAAACAGCCACAGATTGACCTGCTGCCAACAGTGCTTCAGTTTGCTGAATGACACGGTCAATTTCTTTGCGAAAGGCATCAGGCTCTAACACGAGGTGGGTATTAAATTCAATAAAAGCCATCTCTTTATTTTGCTCAAGCGCTTTTAATTGTTCTGTTGTTTTTTTCACATGAGAACCGATCATAATGAGACCACCATGAGGGCTTTCTTCTTGTATCAAGTCACCTCTTGTTAATAAGGCGTGATCCCCTATACCGCCAAGTACTTTTGTGAGCGCCGCCGCACTTCTGAACATCAGCTGCTGTCCTGCTTGAATGGCTTCAATGAGAGCGGTGACAAAGACTTTGACATCGTCATAGTCCACTGCGTTTACAACCACCTTTTTGAAATCCTTCACACCCATGAGCTGTTGTTTGATTTGATCGATGCGTAAAGCCCGCAGATCAGCTAACGAAATGTAGGTCGTGTTCTCTTTTGTGAACAATCCCTCTGACTTTTCTTCAATCCATTCTCCTAGATGAGAGGATTGAAAACCGAATGTACGGTCTCTTGCAAATTCTGTATCACCAGCAGGAATTAATTCGTGTCCTTCCTGTACGTAATGAATATTGTCGATCGTAAAGCGTCCGCCTTCTTGGAAAAAAGGAAGAATGATTTCTCCATCGAACTGGCGGGAGCTTTGCTGTTCAATGGTCGTTTTGAGTACCTCAGTTTCAAGCGGAAAGTGTCCGCGAAGAGTAGAATCTCCTCGGCTGACAATGATGAATTCCTGATTAAGCCGTTCAGCCACCTTTACAATGGTTGCAGCAATGGTTTCGTGCGCAGCGGCAGTTTCTTTCTCAGTCATACTGCGAGAATTGGTCAAAATAAAGAACATGCGGCTGTCTTCAAGAAAACCAGCCTCAATGCTTTCTTCTGACCAATCGGTGAAAACAGAGACGCCATGTACGGTTTGAATCCCTGTTGGATCATCGTCTAATGCAATGACTTTATGTTGAAAGCTGCTGATTGCTTGTTCGTATGCTGATTGAATGGCCTTTGAATCTGCTTTCGGAATGGCATTCAATATGTCAGTACTTTGCTTCATGACCATCTCATCCTTTCTTTACTTCGACATGAGCCATTTTTTCGTAATATTGAACGATGCCGCCATGATCAAGCCCAGATTTTCCGTCTGCTTTGAGGGCGTGGAAGATTTCAAGCAGCTGGCTAGAAAGGGGAAGAGGAACACCGATATCATGAGCAGTGTCCATGACATTGGTTAAATCCTTCAAGTTGATGTCGATGCGTCCACCAGGTTCAAAATTTCGTTCTAAGATGAGAGGAACTTTTGCATCGAGAACGGCACTTCCTGCCAGTCCGCTGCGGATAGCTTCATACATCTTATCAATGGCAATTCCTGATTTAGCAGCTAGAACGAGCGCCTCGGACATGGCCGCAATATTTAAGTTGACGATGATTTGATTGGCTAGCTTCGCTGTTGTCCCGCTGCCATTTGCCCCAACTAATACGACCTCAGTGCCCATCGCAAGCAGGACATCCTTTACTTGCTCAAAGATGGATTCTTCGCCGCCAGCCATGATGGCAAGTGTTCCGTCTATTGCCTTCGGTTCTCCGCCGCTGACAGGTGCATCGATAAATTCCACCTGATGCTGTTTGGCAAGAGCAGCTAAAGCCCTGGAGGTTACAGGAGAAATTGAGCTCATATCTACGATGACAGTGCCAGGTGCGGCTGTCGTTAAAATGCCATGATCACCTGAAACGACTGCCTCTACATGCTCTCCTTTAGGAAGCATTGTGATGATGATATCGCTTTCAGAAGCTGCCTCAGCTGCTGAAACAGCACCTTTTGCTCCGGCTTTCTGTAACGATCGAATCGCTTCCTCATTTAGGTCAAAAACCGTTAAAGTATGACCGGCTTTTAATAGATTGAGTGCCATAGGTTTTCCCATAATACCTAGTCCAATAAATCCAATCTTCTTTGTCACGTTGTCCGCCTCCTATATAGAAAACCCTTACAAAAAGCGCTTTCTTTTCTTTTTGTTAGTATATATACTATCTTTTAAATTTAATAGTAGGAAATAAACTATTGTTCATTTAATGTACATGACGTGATAGGAACGTGTCAACGGAAAATATGAAAAAAGTCACAAAAAAAGACCGGAATCAGCTCCGGTCTTTTGCGTTCATGTTTTATTTTTAGCTACAGCTAATCGAGATCGTTTCACGTTTTCAATGGCATTTGATCCTAGCTCTAAAACAGCGGCGACGTATAGTACATCAATGATCACAAGCTGGTTGATACGGGAGATCATGGAGTCCGATCGATAGGTTGTCTCTCTGGAAGAGCTAAGCAGATGAAAATCAGACCGTTTTGCGAGCTCAGATTTCGGATAGCTGGTAATAGAAGCAACCCTTGCCCCTTTTTCTTTTGCAAACTGTACAGCGTCAAGAATTTCTCTGCTTTCTCCTGAATGGGAGATTGCGACGATAAAATCGTGTTCCGTGGCGTGTGTTGCAATCATATTCATCATATGCGGATCACTGCAGAGGCTCACTTCAAAACCAAGCTGCAGGAACTTATGATAAGCATCACCAGCAATAAAGCTGGACGCACCTGCTCCAAAAAAGACGGTTTTATGTGCCTGTTTCATGTGTTCAATGAATTGTGTGACGGCATGATCCTCTAAAATATGTTTCATATCTTGGATAGAGTTTGTTGTTAACTCTATGACCTTATGCTTAATGTCAGCTACACTATCTGATGCCTCGATCTCGCCGTATATGGATTGAGGCGTATTGGTCGCGATATCCTGTGCAACATGGACACGAAACACTTGATACGATTCATAGCCAATTTTTCTTAGAAAACGAAAGATCGTCGTTTCACTTGTGCTGCATTCAGCAGCGAGTGCACTGATAGAATGAAGCACAACTTTTTGAGGGTTTTGTAAGATGTAATTGGCAATCTTTTTCTGGGTTGGGGACAAACTATGAAACGTCGTCCGAATGTGACTAAAAATATTCTCTTCTATGATAAACACCACACTTCATCTAGCATTCTACATTAAGCATACAGGAACTTATGAAAACGGTAAACAAACCAGATGTGGAAAAATGAAGAATAATATGGAAAAAATACTTCTTTTGGTTCTTTTGTCATGGTATACTCATCTGGTAATAGACAAAAATGGGGGTTTTTACTATGACAATGAAAAAAGGCCTAACGATCAGCCTGCTTATTTTCTCACTGATTGTTTCCTTGTTTGCGCCAGTTGGATCTGCGGATGCCAAACAAGCCAAAAAAGCAAAAGTAAGTACACACTATTATAAAAAGAAAAAAACGTTCAAATATGCACAGGTGAAAAACCTAAGCAAGGCGCATATGAAAACCATCAATCGTGATTTAAAAGAAGATATTGCTTTCTCTTATTCTACTTACTTGTTCTTAAAGGATGAAGCGAAAAAGGAAGGCTTTGGGAAGATCACGTACGAGAGATCGTTTAAAACGAAATTTAACAATGGGAAGAAACTAAGTATCTTAAACTATGACTACATGAATGATGGCAGCATGCACGGGGACACAATGGTTTCCAGCATGAACTATGTGTTAACAAAGAAAAAAACAAAGCAGCTGTTCTTGACTGACGTTGTGAAAACAAAGAAAAAGCGTACGAAAGTAAGAGATTATATTTATAACTACACAAAGAAACATAAAAGCAAATTCTATGCGAACCTGAAAAAAAGTGACATTGAAATCAACTACAACACACAGTATTACTTCACGAAAAAGGGAATTGCTGTTGTCTTCCAGCCATATGAAATTTCACCTTATTATGTTGGAATTCCTATGATTCAAGTTCCTGCGAAGGTATATAAATAAAAAGAAAAACGACCACTGAATCTGGTCGTTTTTTGCTATCTATGCCAACACAAAAAAGAGCCTCTCATGAGGCTCTTTTATTTGGATTTATACTTGTTTAGGTGCTTCGTTTAGTGGGTGACGGCGTTTTCCGTTGTAGTGGCGGCGCATACGAAAGATTTCAAACTCCGAAAGCTCTGCGCTTTTTCTTTTTTGGGTGCGGTTATCTTTTTTGAAAGAGAATAGTAAGTAGCAGCAAAGTGAAGCGATAATCAATAAAATCATCATATGACATTCCTCCAATTCATCCTATTCTTTAAGTGTAGACAGGGTGAGTGATGTTTATAACTGAAAATAAGCAGCAGAATCGGTTTAGTCCTTAAGGTTCATTCGATCTGCTATTTTAGGTCTAAAATACTGGTTGTTTTTAACTATTATATTTCCAGTTATTTCACTCGTCAAGAAGAATTTTTTCTGGGGTTGTCTCTATTAGTACGAATAAGTGTCATAAAAGTTTCAGAAAATTGTAAACTTTTATTAAAAAACCGTTCCCGAACAGGAACGGTTGTAAACATGTCTATGCTTTTTCTTCAAATAGACGGGCAATTTCAACGATAACTTCGGTTGCTTTCACCATGTTTTCAACGGAAATAAATTCATATTTACCGTGGAAGTTTTCCCCGCCAGTAAAGATGTTTGGCGTTGGTAGACCTTTATATGAAAGCTGGGAGCCATCTGTGCCGCCGCGGATTGGTTCAATGACCGGTGTGACTGAGCGATTTTCCATAGCTTCATGAGCTATGTCCACAATATGTTTCACCGGCTCAATTTTTTCTCTCATATTATAATATTGATCCTGAATGCTGAGGGTGATGCTGTTTTCTCCGTAGGTGGCTTTTAAGTCATTTGCTATTTTTTCAAACAATGCCTTGCGATTGTTGAATTTCTCTTTATCAAAATCACGGATAATATATTGCAGCTCCGCCTCTTCTACTTCTCCTACAAATTTCGTCAGGTGGAAAAAGCCTTCGTAGCCTTCTGTATACTCCGGAGATTCGTCAGAAGGAAGTTTGTTATGAAAGAGCATCCCGATTTTCGCAGCGCTGACCATTTTGTCCTTAGCTGTTCCTGGGTGGACGTTGTTTCCTTTAATGGATACTTTCGCACCTGCTGCGTTAAAGCTTTCATATTGCAGCTCGCCAAGCGGTCCGCCGTCAATTGTGTAAGCATAGGAAGCGCCAAAGGCATCAACATCAAACTTGTGCGGCCCTCTGCCAATCTCTTCATCTGGCGTAAAAGCGACGCGGATTTTTCCATGCTTAATGTCTGGGTGTTCAATTAGGTAATGCATAGCTGTCATAATTTCTGCGATACCAGCTTTGTTATCTGCACCAAGCAGGGTAGTGCCATCTGTTGTGATCAGCGTATGTCCTTGGTACTTTTGTAAATTTGGAAACTGTTGTGGAGATAAAACGATATGTAGATCTTCATTTAAGGTAATGTCGCCGCCTTGATAGTTCTCATGAAGCTGCGGTTTTACATTTTTGCCGGTGAAGTCAGTGGCTGTGTCGATATGAGCCAAAAAGCCAATGGTCGGCACGTCTTTGTTTGTGTTAGACGGAATCGTTCCCATGACATAGCCGTTTTCATCCATTGTCACTTCTTGAATCCCGATGGATTTCATTTCTTCAACAAGCTGTCTCGCCAGGTTCAATTGTCCTTCAGTAGATGGGCAGCTTTCCTTTTCTGCATCTGACTGCGTATCTACCTTCACATAGCTTGTGAAACGCTGAATCATTTCCTCTTTCATCTATACGTCACTCCTTTTGTAGAATACGTCCATTTTATCACGTCTTGAATGCGCTTCATAACAAGAAAGGCTTTCTCTGGCAATTAGAGAGGAAAAAGGCCTACTTTCATTAGGTGATGTGCTGAATGGTTCTTTAGGGTGATTTTTTTGGGTGTCTTTTTATTTATAATGAGGACATATAAAATCATCCATTTGTACGTTAAATTGGGAGAAAGGGGTGCGAAAGTTGGATTCTAGTCAAACGCTGGCACTCGCTCAAAAGTTTCAGGAAGCGGCTGATGAGATTCGGCAGTCAAAGCAGCTGCTGGAAAATCGGCTGAAGGCAGTAGGATCAGGCTGGCAGGGAGAAGCAAGAGATAAATTTGATCAAAGCTTTGAAGAAACAACGGCACGCTATGATCAATTTGAAAAGGATTTGCTTGAAACAAGTCAGGAACTGCGTGATGCAGCGGTCAAAATTGAGGAGCGTAAAGCTGAAATTGCCAGAATGGAAGAGCTTGAGCGAAAGAGACGAGAAGAACGGAGAGAAAGAAACAGAGAAGGGAGATGATGTGATGGCACGTGACATTGTGGTTGATCCAGATCAGCTGACAGGGTTGGCGAATGATTTTGTAGGCGAGCTGTCAGCCATTGAAACGAAGCACCGCGATTTACATAGTGAACTGGACGGGCTGATTTTAGGCTGCGATCCTCGGTATAGAAGCTGTTTTTCTGGTGTCGGGGATGCATGGGGAGCAGGACAAGCGTTAATCAGCAAATTGAGCAGCGATGATATTGCCATTCGTCATGCAACAGATAAAATGGTCGAAGCAGATGATATATTGCGGAAATTGTACAGCATCTATGATCAATATGGTACACTCACGAGCTTAGCAGGTATCGTGATGATGCAGGCGAAATATTACGGGCTTGGAATGACGACCTTCATTAAAGAAAATGGCCGATATGCAGCGCAGCATTCGAAGCTGCTGCTTGATCTGACCAGCCGGGTAGAAGGAACGAGATTTGACCGGTTAGCAAGGATTTGGCTGAGTAAAAAAGAATTATTAAAACGATCGAACTGGCCGATGGCTGACTTGGTCCATAAGAAATTCACAAAATTTTATCCTGACGATACAGTTGCGTTCACAAACAGTGTCCGTGATTTTACAAAAGGAAGTATTAATTGGAAGGACACAGCTGCGATCAAGTCTGTTCTGAAAAATGGTGCAAGGTTTGCGAAAGGAAATGCCATCATTGCAACAGTTGTCACTGGTGCAACAGAAACAGTGGGCTGTGGATTGAAAATTGCCGAGAACTATGCAGAATTCGGTGATCAGCCAGAAGTTCTTAAGCGTGAAAATGCAAAAGCTGTTGGAAATGCAGTGAACAATACGGTCTTTATCGCTGGCGGTTCTGTCGCAGGTGCCGTTGTCGGCGGCGCTCTAGGAAGCTTCGCAGGCCCGATTGGTACCGTTGTTGGCGGAGCCATTGGTTCAGCGGTAGGTGGATTTATTGGAGAAAAAGTCGCCAAGCTGACATCCGGTTTTGCTGAACAGATGGCAGTGAAATTAAAGGACCCGATTCATGCGGTCGTGGATAAAGGGAAAAAAGCATTCGAACTGGCGGGTCAAGGTGTGAAAGCTGTCAATGATACCATTGATCAGGCAAATCAGGTGATACATAAAGGGTTAGAAAAAACAAAAGAAACCGCAGATTCGCTCATAAAGGGTGCAGGCGATTTCTTTAAGGGTGCATTTTCTTTTGGATAAGGAGAGATCAAGTTGGATCAGCTAAGTCTAAGTATTGAGGAACTCATCTTTAGTTTTTACAGTGAAGGCTATTTTGAACAAGGCATGTCCTTAAAGGAAGCGTATTATCCTGATGTTGAGGATGAGCGCCTTGGGTTTTTATTTGAAATTGCGTGCCGTTCTTTGCTCGCAAAAGGTGTACTGGAATTTCGAAACAGACAATACCGTTATAAAGCCGAATACCGTCATTTCATCCAGGCGATGAATGATGCCTCTTACACCGTCAAGGCGTCTAGATTTGGAGATTTAGATGAAGAAATCAGCACCTCCTTTCACATAACTCAGGCGGGTGTATATGCGCATCATACGCTTTATGATCAACAAGTGCATCAAATTCGTAAACTGAGCGGCGATCAGCAGGCAGAAGAGCAAGTGACAGCCTTTTTCAATATACAGATGAATGATCACCCTGAACCTGTCATCAGTCTCCAGGCAGACGAATTTGAAATGCTGTTAGAGCAAGCAAGCGAAGCAAAAAATGAGTGGCCATCTTTTCTGAATCAAGCAGAGAACCAAGAGCTCGTGAAGGCATTTGTTTCTGATGTACAGAAGAGAAAAGGAAAGATGGATTCCCTCATGAAGGTCGTCTATGACAAAAATAATACGCCTGATGTGGAGTCGATGATATTTGTCATTCCAGGTGAGAACCGATCTTGGCTTGTATCAGGAGTAAAAGAAAATCAATTTCGCATTGAGACGGCTCATCGAGACGGGTTCCGTTCTATATTCTAATGGAGAAAAGGAGAATGACGCTTGAATCCAAGTGAAGTAATAGAAGTAAGGAGCAGACCTTTTTTAAGAGTATGGGCATTCTTAGCAACGGGCGGCTTCGGTATCATCGGTATTTGGTTATTTTCAGAAGCTCTTACATTTGAATCGAACTATACATTGTTTTTATTTTTAGGCGGACTATTAGGTATTGTCTATGGCTGGATCTCCTTTTTGATGATTTTGCCTGCTTTTACGAAGAGGGGAAATGTGATTTTTCGCATTCAGCGCGGAGAGAATGGTGCTGTGCTGCACCGGGAGCGAACGATTCCTTTTCAAGATATTCAATCAATCGACATGCGCAGGCATCGTTACAGTATAAGAGGATTTCTTTTTATGGATGTGCTCATTCGGAAAGTAGATGGGAAATTGATCAAAATTCCGGCGTACAGCATTTTAGATGAAGAAGTATTTGAGCAGACCGTCAAACAGGAGATCTATCCATATTTACATCAGGCAGCCCAAGAAAATTGGAGACAGCAGCATGGCCAGGGAGAAGAGAAGACCGACTAAGCTGTTTTATCAGAATTGTATAGGATGAGGCGCCCCTTTTTCGAAAAAATCGTGTATGATGTCAGTAAAGACTGAACACTCGAAAGAGGTGATGAGATATGGATAAAGAGATGGTAATCGACCTCGTCACAGAACAAATGGCACGGATTCGAAAAGAAAAGGATTATACGCAGGATCGCATGGCGGAGGTACTTGGTCTATCGAAACGGCATTTACAGCAGGTTGAAAAAAACAGGCTGCGTCTCAATTGGACGCAATCCGCGGCCGTATGTGCATTATTCAGAGATAGTGACATTCTGAAAGGGACACTAGGGGATGACCCGCTTGAGATTTTGGAAGTTGTGGCACATGATGAATTACATCTATCAGTTGAGCGTACGATTGGCGGAAAGGTTTGGTGGAGGACGGCTGTCAAAAAAGGCACGTTTCGCCTTCAGCAAAATGTACTTAGTCAGCACTACCGCATCTTAGATGAGGAGAATTATCGCTATTATAGTTCTTTTAATAAAGAAGAAGCGAAGCGGCGGCTAGAGGAATTAAGCCAGCTGTCTTCTCCATATTGAGATTGGAAAAGGAAAGAGAGGCACCTGTTTGATAGGTGCCTCTCTTTTCTGTGTTTATACTTTTAGAGTGTTTTTCGCCCGAATAAAGGCAACAAGCTGTTTGATTTCTTCATCATTTAGGGGAACACCGTCTACATGAATGGTTCCTTCTTTTGCTTCCGTCAGTTCAATTTTGATATCAGAGATTTTGCGTTGTATCTCTGGCTCGTCCGTTCTACCAAGTAAAAAATCAATGGACGTATCATACAAATCAGCCAGCAGCTTCACTGCTTCAAGCGAAGGTCGTCGGTACCCAGATTCGTAACCGGCATAGGTGCTTTTGGCGATACCTAGGCGATCTGCCGTATGCTGGAGAGACCATTTTTTCTTTTTTCTAAGAGTGGTTAAACGATCGAGTATCATACATGAACGCTCCTTTATTTACAACAACAGTATATCATATTTTGGCATAGAATGTACGCGTTATGCGTAACAATTTCTTGATTAATTCGCGTTATGTGACTATAATGGCAATGAAGGTACGCGTAAAGCGTATATTATAGAATAGCACAAGCTAGCTTATAATATGTGTGACAAACGAAGTAATTTTACGAAAGAGGTGGACCTGTTGAAGAAATTATTGCTTTTAACGACTGGTGGGACGATAGCATCTGTAGAGAGTGAAAATGGATTAGCTCCAGGTGTTAAAGCTGAGGATCTTTTGAGCTATTTAAACGAAATTAATGCAGAATATACAATGGACACAAAGTCCCTAATGAGTATAGATAGTACAAATATGCAGCCTGAATACTGGGTTGATATCGCAACAGCCATTTATGAGAATTATGATCAGTATGATGGGTTTGTTGTGACTCACGGAACCGATACAATGGCCTATACATCAGCAGCGCTGTCTTATATGCTGCAAAATCCTGATAAGCCGATCGTGATTACAGGTTCACAAATTCCGATTACTTTTAAGAAAACAGATGCGAAGAAAAACATCACAGATGCGATTCGTTTTGCATGTGACGGTGTTGGCGGCGTATATGTCGTGTTTGATGGCAGAGTCATCCAAGGAACACGTGCGATCAAACTAAGAACGAAAAGCTATGATGCATTTGAAAGCATTAACTACCCATATATTGCATCAATTGAAAACCATCAAATTGAATACAATAGCAAAGTAAAAAGAACACCAATGAAACCGCTTAAATTAGATGCATCCTTGAACACTGATGTGTGTCTGTTAAAATTGCACCCAGGCCTGAAGCCTGAGTTTTTAGATGCAGTCAAAAGCATGTACAAAGGCGTTGTCATTGAAAGCTACGGCAGCGGCGGAATTCCTTTCGAAGGAAGAAACCTTTTAGAAAAGATCAACGAATTGCTGGAAGAAGGCATTTCTGTTGTCATCACCACTCAGTGTCTTGAAGAAGGCGAAGACATGAGTGTGTATGAGGTAGGACGCAAGATCAATCAAGAATTGGTGGCACGTTCAAGAAATATGAATACAGAAGCTATCGTGCCGAAACTGATGTGGGCACTAGGCAAAACAACAGATCCAAGAGAAGTCAAAAAGATTATGGAAACGCCAATCGCAGAAGATTTAGTGATTTAACTATTCTATAGAAAGCAGGTCATAAGAGATGGTTCAAGCAACTTATCGCTATGAGAAGGATTTTCTTGGTGAAAAAGAAATTCCAGCAGACGTGTATTATGGGGTTCAAACCCTTCGTGCGAAAGAGAATTTCCCGATTACAGGATATCGGATGCACGAGGAACTAATCAGAGCCTTTGCCATCGTGAAAAAAGCAGCAGCTCAAGCCAATATGGAAGTCGGACGTTTATATGAAGGAATTGGAAATGCCATCGTTCAAGCGTCTGACGAAGTCATTGAAGGCAAACTGCACGAGTACTTTATTGTCGATCCAATTCAAGGCGGCGCAGGAACGTCCATGAATATGAATGCCAATGAAGTGATTGGAAACAGAGCGCTAGAAATCATGGGACATCAAAAGGGTGAATACATCCATTTAAGCCCAAACACACATGTGAATATGTCGCAATCAACGAATGATTCATTCCCAACGGCGATTCATATTGCTGTGCTCAAGCAATTAGACATTCTGCTTGAAACGATGCAAGCCATGCAGGACGTCTTCAAAAAGAAAGCAAAAGAATTCGATCATGTGATCAAAATGGGCCGTACGCACTTGCAGGATGCTGTTCCAATCCGTTTGGGACAGGAATTTGAAGCTTACAGCCGCGTGCTGAGCCGTGATATTAAGCGGATCAACCAATCGAAGCAGCATTTATATGAAGTCAATATGGGTGCGACAGCTGTTGGGACGGGCTTAAACGCAGATCCTCGTTATATTGAGATCGTGGTGAAAAAGCTCGCTGATATTTCTGGTCTTCCTCTTGTAGGGGCAGAGCATCTCGTGGATGCAACGCAAAATACAGATGCTTACACAGAAGTATCCGCCGCTTTAAAAGTATGTATGATGAACATGTCTAAGATTGCCAATGACCTTCGCTTAATGGCATCTGGTCCGCGTGCAGGTCTTGCTGAAATTGCATTGCCAGCTCGTCAGCCTGGATCATCCATTATGCCTGGGAAAGTCAATCCAGTCATGGCAGAGCTCATTAACCAAATCGCATTCCAGGTCATTGGGAACGACCACACGATCTGTCTTGCCTCTGAAGCAGGCCAGCTTGAGTTAAATGTGATGGAGCCAGTTCTGGTCTTTAACTTGCTTCAGTCTATTAGTATAATGAATAACGGATTCCGCTCATTCACAGATCATTGCTTAGTGGACATTGAAGCAAATGAAATACGTTTGAAAGAATATGTAGAAAAAAGTGCAGGCGTAATCACTGCCGTGAACCCTCACTTAGGCTATGAAGCAGCCGCTAGAATTGCAAGAGAAGCCATTTTAACAGGTCAATCGATCAGAGACCTTTGCTTGCAGAACGATGTTTTAACGGAAGAAGAACTTGATATTATCTTAAATCCATTTGAGATGACAAAGCCTGGCATTGCGGGTGCAGAGCTCCTAGAGCGATAATATTATCAAAAATTTTATTTTATTAATATGTGGAATTGCCTGTGAAAAAGAGAAAAAACAGGCAATTCACTTTCTTTCGAATTGACACACTTTTTTCACAATATTTTGAAAACGCTTAACGCACGCACAAAGGGAGGAAACAACATTGAAATCGGTTCGCTTGCCATCTATGGTGGAGATCATCGCCGTACTAGGTTTATTTTTGGCGATTGTCTTATCATTTACTATTTATTTTGACTTGGATATTCAACTGGCTTTATTTATTTCTTGGTTTTTAGCAATTGGGCTTGGTCTTCATTTAGGATACTCATATAAGGATTTACAGGGTGCTATTACAAAAGGGATATCAAATGGATTAGATGCTGTTTTGATTTTACTTGCTGTAGGTGCTTTAATTGGAACTTGGATCGCTGGCGGGGTCGTACCGACACTGATCTATTATGGTCTTGAATTTATTCATCCAAATATCTTCTTACTGGCAACACTCATTATTTGTGCCATTATGTCTGTCGCAACAGGGACATCTTGGGGAACAGTTGGTACAGCTGGTATTGCCATGATTGCCATTGGTGAAGGTTTAGGGATTCCTCTTCCAATCGTTGCAGGTGCCGTCTTGTCAGGTGCTTATTTTGGAGACAAGCTTTCTCCACTGTCAGACAGTACAGTTCTCGCCTCGTCCTTATCAAAGGTAGAAGTTCTGGCGCATGTAAGAGCAATGATGGTGTTATCCATACCTGCCTTTGTTATTACAGCTATTATGTTTACGGTCACCGGCTTTATCTATGGAGGACGTAATATTGATCAAGAAAAGGTTGAATACTTAAAGAATGCGTTGCTCGATACATTCAATATTAATGTATGGATGCTCATTCCAGCTCTAATTGTTGTCGTTTTACTTGTCATGAAAAAGCCTGCTCTGCCGGTTATTGCAATCGGTGCTTTGTTTGGGGCGATCTGGGCCTTTGCTTTTCAAGGTGCGAATCCTAGTGATGCAATTGGTGCAGCATACAATGGATTTTCAATTCAATCAGATGTAGACTTTCTAAACCAGCTTCTCAATCGTGGTGGAATGGTCAACATGCTTGGCTCTTTGGTAGTGATTATCCTTGGGCTTGGTTTCGGGGGAGTTTTAGAACATCTGGGTGTATTGAAAGTCATTGTCTCAACCTTTGAGAAAAAACTGCACAATGCGGGAAATGTTACTCTTTCCACTATTCTTGTCGCATTCTTTGCTAACATTTTTGGATGTGCGATGTACGTATCAATTATCCTTACACCAAAAATTATGGAAAAGAGCTACGATAAATTAAAGTTAGACAGACGAGTTTTATCCAGAAACTCTGAGGTCGGTGGTACGCTTACTTCTGGTATGGTTCCATGGTCAGATAACGGTATTTACATGGCAGGAATTCTTGGCGTATCGACATTCTCTTATTTACCATTTATGTGGTTGAGCTTTGTCGCCATTGGTCTTGCGATCATTTACGGATATACGGGCAAATTCATTTGGTACGTGAAAGATCAACAAGAAAGAGAAGAATCGGCCTCATAAGCCGTTTGCAAAAGCCGCTCCTGCACGGGGCGGCTTTGTTTGTCCTAGGACCGAGAGACTATATGTGACATATAGCAAACGAACAGGAATTTAGGCCTCCTATAAAAGAGGTCAAAAGGGGGAGTGTGAAGCAGAGTGAAAGCATATTTATCCCATAAAAAGGGCACAAATCCCTATTCAAACATGAGTCTTTGAACCTTATAATAACAATATTGGAAAAAGTGCTATTCACCTTACGCTCGTTTAGAGGGACTCTAAGCAGCGTTTTTATTTTTTGACAGGAGGAGGAACCCATATGAGCTTATCGGATATGCTGTCTGCCCTTAACGGTGGCATTTCAAATAAAAAAGCAGAAATTGAAGAGAAAATCGCTCGGCTCAAAAAGGCGAAAAGCAAGATTGAACGTGAACAAGATGCGGCAGAAACAGATTTAAAGCAAATCAAGCAGCCAAAGCTTGGGACCTCTTGGAAAGGTGAGCGAAGCCAGGATTTCAAAACAGACCGAAATGAAGCACATGATGCGCTGCAAACGATCGTGAACGATAAATACCCACGCTATGTGAGCCGTATCGAATTCAAAATCAGTACATTAGAAGCAGAACAAGCTGCGTTATCCTTTGCCAGTTCCTTAGCTGGAGACGCCGCACGCCTTGCCGAAAAAGGAGAAGACGCAGTAGAGGACGCAAAACGCTTGATCTCAAAAGCATGGAGCAGCTTGTAAGCAAGCTTCATGCTGAACAAATCTGGAGGATATCACAATGGGACAAATTAAGTTAAACTACCAAACAGTCATGGATAAACTAGATGAAGTCTCCCAAGCAGTCGAAGCTTTAGCGATGAAAAAAGCAGCAGATAAAGCGGGTGAAAACAGCCTTGAATTTGTAAGCAAGTGGACGGCACGTGAAGCAGAGGTGAGCGAAATGGTTTCAAGCTTTAAAGAAGCCCTAATCAAAAACGTTCAGGATACACGTTCTAACGTGAAAACATTAAAAGAACAAGACGAAGCGATTGCTGCAAAATAATCAGCACAATCGCTTTTATTTATGGATATCATTTACATGAAGTAATTATAGTTACAAAGACTCATATAAAATACAGGGTGTAAGACCTTGTATTATTCCGTTTTTCTTCCAAACGCGTCGCTAAAAGGACACCTTTTCCCTATTTAAGCCTGAGGCTTTTCACCTTATACTATACTTAATGAAAGCAGAACGATAGAAATGTCAGGATTGGAAAAATCAAGTGAGTCGATGGTTTCCAAAGGTGCTCACGCCGTGCTTTCGTATGAGGTCAGATAGAGGTGGATGACATGAGTTTATCCGAGATGCTGCACCATCTGCATATGGGAATTGAGAACAAACGTGCAGAATTTGACGAAATGATCTCTCGGTTAAAGACAGCCAAAAGCAATATTCGAACAGAACAAGATCTTGCCCAGTCAGATATCAAAGAAATCAAGAAGCCTGCTCTAGATTCGTCATGGAAAGGCGAGAGAGGAACCGACTTTCATCGCCACCGAAAAGACGCTTACAGCGTGATGCACGACATCGTCAACGATGAATATGAAAAATATATAACAGAGATTGACCAAAAAATCTTACACTTTGAATTGAAAAAAATGGAGCTGGCCGTTGCCAGTAATTTTGCAGGAAGAGCTCAGGACGTGATGGAAAAGGGCGAGGATTTTGCAAAGGACGTTAAACATTTGATTGAACGGGGCTGGAAAGCTCTTTAAAACCATAAACGAAACAGCCGTCTCATTAAAGGGCGGCTGTTTTTTTGTTTAGTCACATCCACCACCGCCGCTATCACCTGAATCACTCCCGCAGGAGGCGTCAGAAGCGTGATGGGTATACGAATCAGTATATGTACTTGTCGTTGAATTATGATGTGCAGAACGCTTAGCAGATGCACGTTTATCCTTTGGTGTGAACAAGCTGGCAATGATGGCTCCTAAAAAAGCTAATATGATAATGACAACAAACATAAAAGCATCCCTCCTCTAGTTTCATATTCATACGAATGAGCCATATCTAGGTTCCCGATTTGAAAGAAAAACTGGGCAAAGAGTTCTATTTTCGTTTATGATGATAGGCAAAAGTAAATGCCAAGGGAGGAGAGCCCATGCTATCTCTACGTCAGGAGGAGCTTCTGAAAAGATTGATGCAAGCGGAGCAGGAACTGACAAGTGAAGAAATTGCCCGTGTGATCGGAGTCACATCACGAACCATCCGCACAGATATGAAAGCGCTTAAAAGAATCTTAGAAGAACATGGTGCCGCACTGCATATTAAACGCGGGGCAGGGTATACATTGAGTGTTGAAGATTATGGGGCATTTCGTACATTTTTGAAAAAATCATTGAGAGAAAGAAATGAGAAAAAGGAACAATTCATTCCCAATCAGCCTGAGGACCGCGTGGCTTATCTATTGAAAAGGCTGCTTTTGTCAGAAGACTATATCAAATTAGAGGGATTGGCAGAGGAATTATTTGTGAGTGAATCCACAGTGAAAAATGATTTAAAAGCTGTCAGGCATTTGTTTTCATTGCATGGACTTTCTATATCGCACCGCCCTAAATATGGACTGCGTCTGACAGGCGATGAAATGAAATTAAGATATTGTATGGCAGAGCATGTATTTCAGCAGGATCAAGCGAACTCTGCACTGTTACCTGAAGAAACGTATCAACTGATTCAGGACATCGTGCGTTCACGTACAAAAGCCACCGGGCTTCATTTATCAGAAATCGGTTTAAGTAATTTAGTGACCCATATTGCCATCGCATGCAAACGAATAGAAGAAAAAAAGCTGGTTAAGATGCCAGAAGCGGAATTGAGAGAAATTCAAGTGCAGCCAGTTTTCCAGATAGCTCAACAAATGACAGAAGATATTCGCCGCGTATTAGCGATTGATTTTCCGTTATCTGAAATGGCGTACATCGCAATTCACTTAATGGGGGCAAAGATGATGGCATATGGAGAGGCTGGCCATACGCTATTTCATCTGCTGGACGAAGATCATTTTCGTTTCACTCACCAATTGCTTGCTTATGTGGAGGAGCATATGTCACTTGATATTCAGTTTGATAAGGAGCTGATCGTTGGTTTAAGTCTTCATTTGCGTTCCGCCATTCATCGTTTTAGATACGATATGAATATTCGAAATCCCTATTTACCAGACATTAAAAGGCACTATCCCATTGCGTTTGAGGCGGGTGTTTATATGGGCAGGTGGCTGAAGGAAAAAGAGGGTGTTGAGATTCCTGAGGATGAAATCGGATATTTGGCACTTCATATTGGAGCTGCAATCGAGCGGACAAAAACACAGCATGTGAGAAAGACATGTCTTATTGTGTGTGCGACGGGTGTCGCCAGCAGTCAGCTTCTTCTTCATAAGCTCACGGCGGCTTTTAGCGGAAGACTGGAGATCGCTGGAACTGCAAGTGTCGGGGAACTTCCTTCATATGATTTGAGAAGCATTGATTTTATTATTAGTACCATTCCGCTACAGAATACATTGCCGGTACCAGTAATTGATGTACATACGATTCTAAGTGACGATGATATTGTCCGGCTGAAACGATTTGTGCAAAATTCACAGGATACAGGGGTTTTACGGTATGTGAGTCCGGCGCTGACATTTTTTCAGCAAGACCTTCAATCAAGGGAAGAGGTTCTTCAATTTTTCGTGAACGTGTTAAAGGAGCAGCATCGAATCCCAGACGAGTTTGAACAATTATTGCTAGAAAGAGAGCAAGTGTCACCCACCTCTTTCGGTCATTTGGTTGCGATTCCTCATCCAATTAAACCAGCAACAGATGACACGTTTTGTGCAATCTGTACGTTAAAAAAGCCGGTGCTGTGGGGAGAAGATCGAGTACAAGTCGTTTGCTTATTAAGCATCCAGAAGACGTATCAAAAAGAATTACAGTCGCTTTATCAATTTCTTGTGCGGCTGACAGAACGGAAGGAAGTGGTGGAGCAGCTTATCAAAGCCTCTTCATTTGAAGAATTGACAGCAGCTCTTCAAGTATTGGAGCAGCCAAATGAAAAAACGCGACACCCATTTCCGCATCTGTGAGGAAAAAGATTAGATGTTAATGAAAGCGCTTTTAAAATAACATCAAAAAGGAGGATGATCACGAGTTTGTGCAAAGGGGGAGACGGATCATGAGCTTCAAGGAGAAAGCGGCAGATGTCATGGGGCATGTGGCTTATCGCATCACCAATCAGAAATATATTATGGCGATTAAACAGGCATTTGTCACACTGATGCCGATCATCATTACAGGAGCTTTTGCTGTACTGGTGGCGAATATGATCATGAGCCCGGAAACAGGGCTTGCTCATTTTGAGATATTCAGGTTTTTAGCAGAGCTTCAGCCTATTATGAAGGCAATCAATTATGCCACGCTGAACTTTTTAACCATTGGGGCTGTGTTTCTCATTGGGATTGAGCTTGGGAAAATCAACGGGCACAAGTCGCTGTTCCCAGGATTGATGGCGTTGATTTCATTTATATCCGTTATTCCAACGACACTTCTTCTTGAAGTTGATGGATCGATGCGTGAGGTTGTAGACGTGTTGGCAAGACAATTTTCCGATCCAAAAAGCTTATTTTTAGGGATGATCATTGCGATCGTATCTGTGGAAATCTTTTGTAAGCTGACTGAGGTGAAATGGCTGCAAATCAAGATGCCAGATTCGGTTCCGTCGAATGTGGCAACGTCTTTTTCATCACTTTTTCCTTCTATCATTACAATTACGATCATTAGTTCATTCGGGTTTGCATTTCATCGTGTGACAGGCATTTATTTGCATGAAGCAGTGTATAACGTTGTGCAGCGTCCGCTAGAAAGTGTTGTGCAGGGGCTGCCAGGGATTTTAACGTTGATGTTTGTGGCACAATTTTTCTGGGTGATCGGCATCCATGGCAACCAGATGATTAAGCCGATCCGGGAGCCGCTCTTATTAGGATCAATTGCAGTGAATATGACTGCATTTCAAGAGGGAAAAGAGATCCCGAATATTATCACGATGCCGTTTTGGGATGTGTATATGAGCATCGGCGGTTCAGGTGTGACCATTGGTCTTTTGATTGCGATTTTTATTGCTGGGAGAAGGGAAGAGATGCGAAGCATTGCCAAGCTCTCATCAGGACCCGGACTGTTCAACATCAATGAACCCGTTATTTTTGGATTACCCGTCATGCTAAACCCTGTGATGGCGATCCCATTTATCGTCACACCGCTTGTGACAGGTACGATTGGTTATATTGCGACGGCTACAGGATTCGCTGGAAAAGCGGTCGTGATGGTGCCGTGGACGACACCGCCGCTTGTGAATGCATGGCTGTCAACCGCTGGCAGCATGGGAGCCGTCATCACACAGCTTATCTGCATTGTGGTTGCTGTTTTCATCTATTTACCGTTTGTTCTCTTGTCTAACCGCAAGCCAGAAGCAGCACCAGATTCAGAATAAACATTCAGACAAAGAAAAGGGAGGCGGCAACATGAACAGCATTGAGATTCCAAGAGATTTTATCCTAGGTGCTGCGGCTTCTGCATGGCAGACGGAGGGCTGGAAGGGAAAGCGGGCGCATCAGGACTCGTACATCGATTTATGGTATAAGGAAGGGTATCACGTATGGCACGAAGGCTATGGGCCGGCTGGTGCAACGAATTTTTACGAGCGCTATCCTGAGGATGTAGCCTTAATGAAAGAGATTGGGCTGACACATTACAGGACATCGATCAATTGGTCGAGATTTCTCATAGATTACGAGAATGGGATAGTGGATGAGGCCTACGCTCGTTACATTGATGATCTGATCAATGAATTAATCGCAGCAGGTGTAGAACCGATGTTTTGCTTAGAGCATTATGAGCTTCCTGCCGTTTTGCTTGAGAAGTACGGCGGATGGTCATCAAAGCATGTCGTTGATCTGTTTGTTCTCTATGCAGAAAAAGTGTTTGAGCGCTACGGAGACCGGGTCAAGCATTGGTTTAGTTTTAATGAACCGATTGTTGTCCAGACACGCGTTTATCTAGATGCTATCCGATATCCGTATGAGCAAAATACGAAGAAATGGATGCAGTGGAACTATCATAAAGCACTGGCAACAGCAAAAGTGGTGAAGCTGTTTCAGGAGATGGGTTTGAAGGAATCGACAGGAGCCAAAATTGGGGTGATTCTCAATCCAGAAGTGACGTATGCAAGATCGTCTGCTCCGCATGACCAAGAAGCGGCACGTATGTATGATTTGTTTTTTAATCGAGTGTTCTTAGATCCTTCCATCAAAGGGGAGTATCCAGAGGAACTGATCGATGTGTTGAAAAAGCATGATATTCTTTTCGATTCCACAGAGGAAGAGCTTCAAATCATCAAGAATCATACGGTAGATGTCGTCGGACTTAACTTGTACTATCCGCATCGTGTCAAGGCGCCGAGTAAGGCTTGGAACGAAGGGACGCCTTTTCATCCATCCTATTATTACGATATGTTTGAGCTTCCAGGGAGAAAAATGAATCCTTTTAGAGGCTGGGAAATCTACCCGAAGATTGTCTACGATATGGGGATGAGGATAAAAGAAGAATACGGAAATATTGAGTGGTTTGTGGCCGAAAATGGCATGGGTGTAGAAAAGGAAGAACGGTTTAAAAAAGAAGACGGTATCATTGATGACCAGTATCGCATTTCATTTATCAGCCAGCATTTGAAGCGGGCACTTCAAGCGAAAGCAGAAGGATCAAATTGCACGGGCTATATGCTTTGGGCATTTACAGACAATGTCTCACCGATGAATGCCTTTAAAAATCGCTACGGCTTAGTCGAAATCCAGCTGGAAAATGAACGAAATCGACAGCTGAAAGCATCTGCGTATTGGTACCAGACATTAATCAAAACTAGGGAACTGACAGTTGAAACAGAAGTCATTTATCAATAGGAGTGATGGGATATGAAACGAATCATTCTCGCTTGTGCAGCAGGAATGTCGACGTCCATTGTGGTGTCGAAAATGAAGGCCGCCGCAGAAGCTAAAGGGCTGGATTACTATATTTATGCTATACCTGAAGGAGCCATTGCGGATGAACTAGAAGAGCATGGAGAGGATGTAAAGGCGATTTTACTTGGACCGCAAGTAAGTTTTATGAAAAAAGCAGCAGAAAAAACAGCGGCACCTTATCAAATCCCTATCGATGTCGTCAATGTGAGGTTATACGGAACAGCAAACGGAGAAAAAATCCTAGATCATGCACTGAAACTAGCAAATGAATCTTGAGTAATTGGAGGAGAAGCAGATGACGGTATTAGAGGAAATGCAGGGAGCAGCCTTTCAAATCATTGCCCATGCAGGCGAGGCAAGAAGTCATTATGTAGAAGCGATTCGCCTAGCAAGAGCTGATGATTTTGAAAAAGCGCAGCAGTTGATCGAAAAAGGGGAGGAAGCGTTTCGAAGCATCCACAACCTGCACTTGTCGCTGATTCAAAAAGAAGCGGCAGGTGAACAGCTTCCGTTTTCTTTACTGCTGATACACGCAGAAGATCAAATGCTCACAACAGAGACCATTCATCTGCTCGCCATCGAGATGATCGAAATGTGTAAAAAAATGAATACCCTGTCAAAATAGATATCAATGAATAACCAATTTCTGTTATAATCATTCGGTAGATAAAGAGAAAGCAGGATTGGTGAATGAAGAAAACATGTATGCTGATGACGGTTGGTCTTATGCTGCTGCTCATTTCGGGCTGTATGGGAATGAAGGAGCAGGCGGAAGGAAGCCAGCAAGTCGTCAAAGAGGAAAAGGGTCCATTACAAACAAAAGATATGCATCAGAAAAAAGAAACGGCAGTGATAAAGACACAAAACTGGATGAAGCAAAAGGAGCCGGTCGAGCTTCCGATTTTGATGTATCACAGCATCTCAAGCGGTAACTCGTTACGTGTGCCAAAGAGCGAATTTGCATCTCATATGAAATGGCTGAAGGACAACGATTATGTCACACTGTCGCCAGAAGAGGTGTACCGCGTTTTCACAACAAATTCGATGCCAAGTAAGAAGAGTGTCCTCATTACATTTGATGATGGATATACGGATAACTATACAAAGGCATTTCCGATTTTAAAGCAGTATGGAATGAAAGCAACGATTTTCATGATTGAGCAATCCATTGGCCGTCCGAATCACTTAACGGATGAGCAAATGGATGAGATGATCGCACATGGGATCTCGATTGAGAGTCATACGATTCATCATTTAGAGCTCAATCAATTATCAAAGCAGCAGCAGGAAGAGGAGTTAAAAGGATCAAAGACATTCTTTGATCAGCGATTTTCTCAGCGTACGAGAATGGTCAGCTATCCTGTCGGGCGCTATAATGAAGAGACGTTGAAGCTGGCGAAGGAAGCCGGATACCAAATGGCTGTTACCACTGAACCAGGACATGCGAAGAAGGAACAAGGCATGATGTCCTTGCACCGCATCCGCATTTCACCGGGACTTTCACCAGAAAGCTTTGGCAGGCTGGTTGAAGCGAAGTAACGATCAATGTTTCACATGAAACATTTTACGACAAGTTTCATCAAAATGAATCATGATATATCTTGGTCTCAAATGTCATGACAAGAGACACTTAGATGGACAGAACTTTCATGACCATGGGAGTTCTGTTTTTGAAAAAAATACTGCATTCAAACACTACATCTTATGAAACACCTCAAAGAAAATCTTCAAGTATCAAGCCCACCAATGAAGAAACAATCAAATTTGTTGAGCATCACAAAAAACTGAAGAAACACTACATTGAAAAACCAATTGAGAACAGAAAGGGAGAGGGAAATATGTCAAACTTTGTTGGAATCGACCATGTTCAACTAGCTGCCCCAAAAGGCAGTGAAGAGAAAGCTCGCTTGTTTTTTGGTGAAATTTTAGGGATGAAAGAAATACCTAAGCCTAGTAATTTAGCTAAACGAGGAGGTGTCTGGTTCCAATGCGGTCATCATCAGCTTCACATTGGCATTCAAGAACATTTTCAAGCTGCAAAGAAAGCTCATCCAGCTTTTCTTGTAAAGAGCCTATCAGAATTAAAAGAGGTATTATTGAAGCATCAGATTAGTATAAAAGAAGATGAGCCATTGGAGGGAGCCAATCGGTTTTATGTAGAAGATCCATTTGGGAATCGAATTGAGTTTTTAGAGAGAAGAGACTAGAAGACAAAAATAAGGCTGTCGAGGAAATCTCGACAGCCTATTTGTTATTGATAAACGGGATAGCCCGTCATTTTGATATCTTTCCCGAGTGGTTCCACGGCGAGTTGATCCAGTTCAATGGCATCACTCATGAGGCGTATGCCTTCGCCTCCGAAAAAGGAAGGGGAAAGTCGTCCGCCAATGAGTTTAGGCGCCATATAGATGACCAATTTATCTACAAGCTGCTGTTCTAAGAAAGAGGCGTTAATCTGGCCGCCGCCTTCAATCATGAGGGAGGAGATATTTTTTTCTCCCAGCACTTGAAGCACTTCCTGCAGGAGAACCCGCGTGTCGCTGTCAGTCATAAAGACACGGACGCCAGCTTCTTCTAAAGCCGCTCGTTTTTCCTCATCGGCTTGCTTTGTTGTAAAAATCCATGTAGGTGCCATCTGATCTGTGACGATCTTTGCTGTCAGTGGTGTAGACAGCTTAGAGTCTAAGACAATTCGAATCGGATTGTTTCCATTTGGAATCCGCGCAGTTAATGAAGGGTCATCGTGAATGACGGTTTGAGCACCGACCAAAATCGCATCATTGATACTGCGGATATGGTGAGCATCATAACGGGATGTCTCAGATGTAATCCACTTGCTGTCAGACGTGGCAGAGGCGATTTTTCCATCTAAGGTAATGCCCGCTTTGAGCGTCACGAAAGGTGTTTTTTTCGTAATAAAGTGATTAAATACTTCATTCATCAGTATGGATTCGTGTTCCAGTACGCCCGTGATGACTTGGATGCCCGCGTCTTGTAAAATGGCTATCCCGCGGCCAGCGACAAGTGGATTCGGATCAAGTGCCGCGACGACAACGGTTTCGACGCCGGCTTTCACAAGTGCTTCCGCACAAGGGCCTGTGCGCCCATGGTGGGAACAAGGCTCAAGGGTCACATAAATCGTGGCTCCTTTTGCCTTGTCTCCAGCCATGTTGAGTGCATGAATTTCAGCATGCGGTTCACCGGCTTTCATATGAGCGCCGACTCCAACAATCTCATTCTCTCGCACAATCACAGCCCCGACGAGCGGATTCGGAGATGTCTGACCTTTCATTGCCCGTGCATTATCAAGGGCTAGCTTCATATATCGCTCATGATGTGGCAATCGTACGCACCTCTTGCTCCGCCTTCATGTGACCTGAGCGGTTGATTTTTGTTTGCAAGTATTTTTCGTTAAATTCAGAGATATCTCCCCAAAGCGGAATGCGTCCAGAAAGAGATAAACCTGCATGGCTGATCGCATCTGTCTTTTTCGGGTTATTGGTAATGAGTCTGACCGGTTTTGTACGAAGTGTTTGAAGAACAGCAATGGCTTCTTCGTATTGACGTGTGTCATCTTCAAAACCAAGTGCTTCGTTCGCTTCTACTGTATCATAGCCGTTTTCTTGAAGAATATAAGCCATGGCTTTACTGAAAAGACCAATGCCGCGGCCTTCATGATTGGCTAAGTAAAACAGGGCTCCTGCGCCATTGTCCTCAATCATTCGCATAGACTGCTTCAATTGGAATCCACAGTCGCAGCGCTTGCTTCCGAAAATATCGCCAGTGTGGCAAATGGAATGCATACGGATAAGAGCTTCGTCAGCGTGCTCGAAATCCCCATACACAAGAACGCTTGACTGCTGATGATCAGCCAGCTGGCGGGACGAAAGGCTTTCAATTAAAGCTTCATCTGACAGTGGCTCTTTTCCATCGTCTTTTAACCATGAATACCAGTTAAACATCACGGTTCTTCCGTCTAAATTCACTGGCAGTTTAATGGGTCCAGTGATATAGATATACCCGTCTTCTTGCTGTACTCGATTGATTTTATCTTTTAATATGGCTGTTTTAAGCTCTGTGTGTTTGTCCATATTCTGCACCTTCTTTTTAGTCTGTTTCTTCAATCTGTAAACGAACGAGAACGCCAAATGGATCAACAAATTCGCTGCTTTTTCCTGTCGTGTTGACTTGAGTGCCTGCTTTTGTCAGACGTTCGACGACGGATTGTCTGTCTGCTTCTTCTGGGAAAACCAGTGTATAGCTTCTAATTCCTGAAAAACGTGGATCAATGGCTCCTTTTGGTCCGCGTCCCCATGCATTAAAGGCAAGGTGGTGGTGGTACACACCAGCGGCGATAAATACGCTTGCTGGTGGAGCCATTCGGATATGAAAACCGAGCGTATTGACATAAAAGGAATCCGCTTCTTCTGGGTTGAGATGGAAATGCAAGTGTCCCATCACTGTACCGGCAGGGAGTCCTTCCCATGTGGTATCAGCAGCTTCTTGCAGGAGTCCATCTCCATCAAGCGGTGCATTTCCGCCACCTTTCAGTTCTCCATGCTCACCGACCCAAATGTCCTGAGGACGGTCAGCATAAATTTCTACGCCAATGCCGTCAGGATCACTTAAATAAATGGCTTCACTGAAAAAGTGATCGCTTGCTCCAATTAAAGGATAGCCTTTTTTGATTACATGTGCCAGCCATGTGCCCAGGTTTTTTCTGGTAGGTAATAAAACAGCAAAATGATAAAGTCCTGGCTCATGATCAGGCTTTTCTTTCAGTTGTGCATCTTCTTTTAACAAAAGAATCGGTTCCTTTGCATTGCTGCCAAGTGTCACCGTGGAATCTGTCTTTTCTAATATAGAAAATCCTAAAATGTCTGTATAAAAAGGTAAAGAACGATCAAAGCTGGACACATGTAATTCTGTTACACCCAGCCTTAGCTGCTCAATTGTCTTCAAGCTCGGTCATCTCCTTCATGATATATGCATCGGCATGTTCAAATGTTTTTGAAAATCTATAAAAAATGAATACCTTGTTACTTTTAGTAACTAAACTATATAATAGTTAGTGACTTATTTCAAGTAATTAATTGTGTTATAATAAAAAAAAGAGAAAAAAGCAGGAGGGAGTAAGATATGGCTCAAGTAGATGGCTGTCCAATTACAGATGCCATGGAGATTCTAGGCAAGAAGTGGGTCATTCTCATCATCAATCAGCTTCTGACAGGGCCTAAGCGTTTTTGTCAGCTTGAAAATGAAATGAACATCAGCGGAAGATTACTATCAGAAAGGCTGAAGGATTTAGAAGCTGAGGGACTTGTTGAGAAAAAAGTATACCCCGATATTCCAGTACGGATTGAATACGAATTAACAGTTCAAGGGAAGAAAATTGAACCGATTATTCGTGAAATGTATGCTTGGTCTTTAGATCGTAAACACAGCAAAATAGAGGAACATGCTTCATCTTAATCCATTTCGATCAGTGTGTCTGATCGAAATTTTTTTGTGTGATTTTCCAGAAAACTAAGACAATAGTATGAAAAATGATGTTGACAATCATTTCATGCATTATATAATATCAAGGAGAAGAGGGTTCTTTTCCCTGTAATGGAATGGAGGTTATGCCATGGTATTATAAATGGGACAGATTGCCTAAAACTCGTATCAATCCATCATTTAGAAGCAGACATCTTTGACTTTTAGGAAGCAAAGATTTATTTTTTTAACTCAATTGATAATGATTATCATAATCATCTATAAGTGTGTTCCAGCACTTGTGAAGGTTATTTTTTTTATTATCTATTGAGAATAATTATCAATATCATTTAGGAGGGTTCACATGAAAGTCATTCGTTCAACATCACCCGTATTATTATTCCTTAGTTTTGTTCTATTATTTGCTCTAGCTCCTGTTAGCTCGGCCTCAGCAGCTGGCTTAGCAGATGGTCAATATTCAGCGCAATATGTGGTATGGAAGGCAGATAGCGATTCGACTTCAACAGCGAATACGTATTTTGAAAAACCAGCCAAGCTTGTCGTAAAGGATGGAAAAATCAAAGCGCAAGTCACGTTAACGAATAGCTCTTGGATCACAAGCTTTAAAACGCTCGATCAAGGTGTCTACAAAGATGCGAAGGTGATCAGTACAAATACAGCTGCAAATAAGAGAACCGTAGAATTCAATGTGAACAGCCTGACTGAGGTCTTACCAGCAAAAGTGAGTGTGACTGTACCAGCCATCGGATATACAGGCAATTACGACATTCGCCTCAAGTTTGATGCGCCATCTGTTCAATAGAAAGGGAGGAAATTCGCTTGATGAAAAAAAGAATGAGGCTGTCAGTCTTCATGGCGGTTTTTTTACTGGCACTTATGCTGCCTTTTTCAAACGCACAGGCTGCTGCATTAAAGGATGGTACATACTCCGTCAATTATACAGTGCTAAAAGCTGAAGGAAATGCGGTCTCAATGGCAAATGATTATTGGCTTAAGCCAGCAAAAGTGATAGCGAAAAATGGGAACCTGACAGTACAAATGACGATTAAAAATAGCAGCTGGGTAACGGAATTTAAAGTGCCGGGAAATGGCGGCTATGTTGATACAACTGTTCTCTCAACAAATAAAAAAGCCAATACAAGACTCGTTCAGTTCCAAGCTCAGAGCTTGTCTAAACCGATCAAGTCAAAAATTCATGTCACTGTAAAATCTGCTGATTATGATCATGATTACACCATTCAGCTGAAATTCGATGAAAGCAGCATCAAGTCACTTTCGTCTAACAGTGCAAATCAATCAACGGGTGCAGAAGAAAGTAAGCAGCCAACAAAAGAATCAACGAAAAAAGCTGATTCATCCACAACGAAACAAGAAGAAAATCCTCAAACGGGTGATACAAGCCAAACAGGGTGGCTCCTTGTGCTTGTCTTATGTTCTGGCGGGTTTTTAGCAAGAAAGTGGATCATCAAGCATTAACGGAAGGAAGTGTCACCATTTGAAACGTCTTTTTCATCTAAAGGCAGCCATTCTGCTTGTTTTATTCAGTTTGTTGACTGCGTTTCAGATTCCTCAAGGAACAGCTCAAGCGGCATCATTCGTTGATGGGGAATACACAGTCGGATTCACCATTTTAAAAGATGGTACCTCAGAAGCGTCTATGATGGATACCTATACAGAAAAGCCAGCTAAGCTGATTGTGGAAAATGGCAAGACAACAGCTTATGTCACACTGAAGCAAAGCAAAGAAATAACAGATTTCAAGGTTGAACAAAATGGTGCTCTCGTTACCACTGAAACGGTCAGTGAGGACGAAACAGCCAATACACGTGTGATCAAATTTGATGTCGCCGACTTATCAGCGAAATTAAACGGCTGGGTGAAAATTTACTGGGATTTAGGCGGCTTTATTTATGACGAAGCATATGACGTACAGCTTGCATTCGATCAAAGCAGCTTAACACTCGTTACGCCTGCAAAACCAGACGATAACGAAACAAAACCAGATGATCAAAACGGTACAAAACCAGACGACAATGAAACTAAACCGGATGACCAAAACGGTACAAAGCCAGATGATCAAAACGGTACAAAGCCAGATGATAACGAAACAAAGCCGGATGATCAAAACGGTACAAAACCAGACGATCAATCGACAACACCAGGCAATAACAATGGCACAAAACCAGATGATTCTGCGCAAAATCAATTAAAAGATGGCGTATATCGTATCAATTACAGTGTGCTAAAAGGGGATACGGATGAGGCATCTCGAATGAATCAATACTTCTCACATCCCGCATCCTTAACCGTCAAAAATGGAAAGCAGACCATTTCCTTTACAGTGAAGGATCATAAGTCTGTCGCTTCTTTGAAAACAGAGAAAAACGGTTCTTATCAAGAAGCAAAGACAGTGAGCACAGATGAAGCGAAGAATACAAGAGTGGTTTCATTTGATACTGCTGATTTGAAAAAAGCGGTGAAAGGAAAAGTGCACATTGTAGTAGCAGCCGCTAACTATGACCAAACCTACGATATTCGTTTTCAATTTGACTCAAAGAGTATCGCTCCAGTGAAGGACGGGCAGGTGGTAGAGGAAGAAACACCAGCTACACCAGAAACGCCAAAACCAAATACACCATCACCAGAAACAAATAACAGCGGAGCTGATCAAGAGACTACTCAGCTAAAAGATGGTGTATACAAGCTTCCTTTCTCAATGAAGAAAGCAGACAAGGATGAGCTTTCCCGCATGAACGATTACGTCGTGAGCCCTGCGACACTGGTTGTGAAAAATGGCCGCCATTTCGTTTCATATAAAGTGAAAAACAGCTCAGCCATCACGTCATTCCAAGTAGGAACAGGCGGAAAATTTGAAGAGACACTTGTCGCGAAAACAGATCAAAAAGCAGATACACGTGTCATTCAATATGAAGCAAAAAGTTTAAGCAGTGCTCAGGCTGCACGCGTAAAAATTGATATTCCAGCTGCGAACTATCATGAGCAGTACGATGTCAAACTTGTCTATGACACAAAAGGAATCGCTCTCGGTGAGGGAAGCGGAATTTCAACGGTCATTGGAGACGATGAGAGTATCGGATTTGTCAAAAATCCAAATGATCACGATTCTCAAACAACTCAACTTGAGAATGTAGCGCCAGAGGAAACGGGTGCGGAGCAGATGACATTTACGCCATCAGATGACCAAACCAAATCTGAGTCTGGACAGCTGAATCCGAAAACGGGAGATACTTCTCTTCTTTGGGTGTATATTCTTTTATTCGGCGGTTCGTTATTCGTACTCGTCAGAAAATATCAAACACGGACAAGATAGTTCGTTTTATTTTAAGTGAGATGCGCCTTTTTCCTCGGCGCATCCACTCTCTTTTTTCGAAAGGAGGCTTCTGTTTTTGAAGCATCGAATGTTATGTACCTTGATCGCTGCCTTCAGTGTGTGCATGATCTTATCGGGCTGCTCACAGTCAGCTGAAAGCTCAGCAAAAGGCAAAAAAAGCGCTGAATCAAGTGAGCGTATTGTAGCAACGACTGTAGCTGCCGCGGAGATCATGGATGCTTTAGAGGTTGATCTTGTCGGGGTGCCAACAAGTCAAAAATCCTTGCCAGCTCGTTACAAAGGACTGCCAGAAGTCGGCAATCCCATGAGCCCGGACATGGAAATCATCCAATCACTTCAACCGACAGATGTCCTGTCTGTCACAACCCTTCAATATGATTTAGAGAAACCCTTTCAGCAAGCAGGTGTCCCTGCCACATACTTAAATCTCGAGAGTATGGCCAACATGGAGAAGGCCATCACGAAGCTTGGGGATAAGTATGACAGGAAGAAGCAGGCTGAGCGCATTGTGTCTGCGTTTGAGCAAAAAAAGAAAGACATACAAGAGAAGACAAAAGGAAAACGCAAGCCGTCCGTTCTGATTTTGCTTGGTGTGCCAGGAAGTTATTTGGTGGCGACAGAAAATTCATATATTGGT
Organism: Bacillus sp. WP8; assembly: GCF_000800825.1. Lineage (NCBI taxonomy): Bacteria > Bacillati > Bacillota > Bacilli > Caryophanales > Bacillaceae > Bacillus > Bacillus sp. WP8. The sequence continues at coordinate 3,492,012 of NZ_CP010075.1, read as the reverse complement.
GATCTTGTACGTATCGCAGGAGGAAAGAACATTGTGGAAGGCGAGAAAATGGAGTATTTGGAATCCAATACGGAGTATTTACAAAAAGCGAATCCAGATATCATACTCCGAGCCGCACATGGGATGCCGGATGAAGTCGTCAAAATGTTTGATCAAGAATTTAAAAAAAATGACATCTGGAAACATTTTAATGCAGTCAAACAAGACCGGGTGTATGACCTCGAAGAAAGCTTATTCGGGACAACAGGCAATTTAAAGGCAGCAGAGGCATTAGATGAATTGACTCGTATGTTGTATCCGTCATAAGTTTGCGAATCTTAATGATAAAAGGACGTTCAAGATGAAAAAAACAGGATTTTTATTTTTGATAGTCAGTCTCTTACTGGTCTGCGTGTTTATTTATTCAGCCATTACTGGGAGCATTCATGTGACCCCAATTGAATTATTAGAAGGGCTCATCACCGGTCAACATGCACAGGTAGAAATCATTAAAGATTTGAGAATCCCCCGCGTGCTCATCGCGATGTTTACAGGGGCCGCCTTATCTGTCTCCGGTGTACTGCTGCAGTCGGTCATGAGGAATCCGTTAGCTGATGCCGGCGTCATTGGGATTTCATCAGGAGCCAGCTTCTTTTCATTAATGGCGATTACAGCGCTTCCTCAATTTTATTTCTACTCACCTTTATTTTCGGTATTAGGCGGGGCGATTGCGTGTTTCCTCGTATACGTTCTATCTTGGAAGGGTGGTTTAAGCCCGATCCGCATGATCTTAGTTGGGATCGCCATCAATGCCATGTTTACTGGAATGGCTGAAGCTTTTGTGACCATTTGCAGCTATTTCAATATCACAATTAATCAGTCAGGACAGTCGAATCTCACGATGAAAACGTGGGGAGATGTCCGTTTAATCGGTGTTTATGGTGTCGTTGGCCTTGTCGTGGCACTCTTCTTCAGCAGATGGTGTAACCTGTTGGCTCTTCAAGACAAGACAGCGAAAAACTTAGGATTGCGTGTGACTAGAATGCGCCTTTTGATTTCCATCACAGCCGTTTTACTTGCGGCAGTGACAGCAGCAGTAGCGGGCGTAATAGCCTTTGTCGGCTTGCTCATTCCGCACATTTCAAGAAGGCTTGTCGGCTCGGATCACCGGGTACTGATTCCATTTTCTGCGTTAAGCGGGGCTTTGCTTATTTTGACGGCTGATACGCTTGGCAGGACGCTTGTGGCGCCAAATGAGATTCCTGCTTCTACGATCATGGCCGTGATTGGCGGGCCGTTTCTGATCTTTTTATTAAGAAGGGGGGACCGTCTCCATGGACATTCGTGAGGTGTCATTCTCATATGACCAGCAGAAGGACATCGTTCAATCGGTCACAACACAGATTGAAAAGGGGAAAATCACAACCATTATCGGTCCAAATGGCTCGGGAAAATCCACACTGCTTTCCTTAATGGCAAATAATCATTGTCCAAATAAAGGGCAGATACACTTAGACGGGCAAGCGCTGAATGCGTTCAAGCCAAAGGAGCTGGCGAAAAAGCTGGCTGTCGTCCATCAGCAAAATGAAGCACCGCTTGATGTAACGATCGAACGGGTCGTGGCATTCGGCAGAACGCCGTACCAGACAATGCGCGGAGGAGACAAGGAAGAGGATGAGAGAGCGATAGAGTGGGCGCTGTCCAGTACAAAGCTAACGGACAAACGAAAGGTGCCGCTCGCCTCACTGTCAGGTGGAGAGCGGCAGCGTGTATGGATTGCGATGGCACTTGCGCAAAAAACACCGATCCTTTTCTTAGATGAACCGACAACTTATTTGGATATCTACTATCAATTTGACATTCTTGAGCTGATTCGTGAGCTGAATGCCAGGCATGGATTAACCATTGTCATGGTGCTCCACGATATGAATCAGGCTGTCCGCTACAGCGATATCATCATAGCGATGAAGGATGGACAGATTATCAGTGAAGGACAGCCAAACGATGTGTTAACAGAGGAAAACGTGCGGCACATTTATGATGTGTCCGTGACGATTAGACAGGATGCAGAAACAGGAATGTACATCGTGCCTGTTGGCATATAAGCTGGGTAAAAAGCAGGTGAGACAGTGTGAAACGAGGAAAAAAGCTCTGGCAGCGGATGCTGACGATTGTTTGTTTAGGCGTATTTATTTATAGCGGTACAGCTATCGGCTTCGAGCTTTTCGGTTATTATCAAAATCGCCAGGTGCTTGCAAAGGCCCAGACGATGTATGGACATGAAGAAATGAATGAAAAACGGGAGTCGGGAAATATCCGTTCGTCATTTGATGAGTTGCGGAAGGTGAATGAGGACATTGTCGGCTGGATCAATATGGAGGATACGATGATTCAGTATCCGATCGTTCAATCTCGCGATAATGCGTTCTACTTAACTCGTAATTATTTAAAAAACGACACCCGGGCAGGCAGTATCTTTATGGATTATCGTAATGATGTCCTGCATGAAAGCCCAAATACAGTGGTGTACGGCCATCGGATGAGGGATGGATCCATGTTTGCTGGACTCACAAACTATCTAAAAAAAGATTTCTTCCATGAGCACCGGACATTTCAGTACGATACGCTGTATCAAAGCTATGAAGCGGAGATTTTTGCTGTGTATGAAACGACGGTTGACTTCGATTATATTCAAACCGATTTTCAGGATCTTGGCGAATATGCGCATTACTTGCAAGCTGTGCGAAAGAAATCAATCTATCAAACGAAGACAGACGTGTCCACAGATGACCTCATCCTCACCTTATCGACCTGTGATCATGTACTTGCACCTAAAAACGGGCGTCTCGTGGTACAGGCAAAGCTAAAGAAAGTTTACTAGAAAAGGAGAGACAGACGGTTGAAATTTTCACATGTGATCTTGGCGGGACTCGTCTTGATGCTTCTCCTCGGCGGATGCAGTCAGGCAGCACCTGTAGAGAAAGAAAGCGCGGCAGGAGCGCTGAAGATAAAGGATTTTACCGGAAGAACGCTGTCGTTTGATGAATCCCCTCAGCGTATCGTCGCCTTATCGACCGGGGACATGAGCATTCTATATGCTTTAGGCGGTGAGGCGGTCGGCAGGCCAACTGCCGAGTTACCAGACAGCTTACAAAAGGCAAAGTCCGTACAAACGATTGGCACAACGCATCAATTTGATGTAGAGCTGATCACAAGCTTAAACCCTGATGTTGTGCTTGGAAATGAACAATTAAACAGCAAGGACATCTCGACAATAGAAGGAATTGGTTCACAGCTTCTTTTGACAAGCGCCAATTCTGTGAAGGACATCCAGCGTCAAATCTCGTTATTTGGGGAGTTGCTTGGGAAGCAGCAAAAGGCTAAAACACTCAATGATCAAATTGATGAGCGGACAAAGCAGGTCAAGCAGCCTAAGAAAAAAGTGAAAACACTCGTTGTGTACGGTGCACCCGGCACATATATGGCGGCACTTCCTCAATCTTTGAGCGGAGATTTGCTGCACATCGCTGGGGGTGCAAACATCGCTGAGAATGAACCAGCACTCGAAAAATTCCCTCAATACGCACAAATCAATGCAGAAAAGGTGATCGAAGCAGATCCCGATCTTATTCTGCTCATGACACACAGCAATCCTGAAGATGTGAAAGCGGGCTTTATGAGTGAAATGAAACAGAATGCAGCATGGCACGATGTATCAGCTGTCAAAAATGGCCGCGTGGAGATTCTGCCTAGTGATTTATTCGGGACGAACCCAGGCGCAGACGTCATCAAGGCGATTGATGAATTAGAGAAGAGATTGAAGCGATTGTCATCATGAAGGTGAATGCAGAATTAGATTTTCAAAAAAGACAGTCGAGAAGAAGATGGCTGATACCGGGACTGCTTTTCTCGCTAGGTGTGGGCATATGTCTAGGGCTTGCATTAGGTTCTGTTCAATTATCGCTGCCAGATTTGATCGCTGCTTTGACGGGATCAGGCCAGCCTGTCCATGAAAAAATCGTCATGGATTTACGCCTGCCGCGCGTTCTCATAGGCTTCATCGTTGGGGCCTGCCTTGCAGCATCAGGAGCGATTTTACAAGGAGTCGTCCGAAATCCACTCGCTGATCCTGGCATTATCGGTGTGACCGCTGGCGGTGGGTTAGCTGCTGTACTCAGCATGATTGTGTTTCCACAATTCACGTATCTGCTTCCAGCGGCTGCCTTCCTTGGCGCTTTATTAGCGGCACTCGTTGTGTATATCCTGTCGTTTGACCAAGGGGTTTCGCCACTGAAATTGATTCTGGCGGGAGTGGCAGTCAATGCCCTGCTTGGTGCGGTCATGAATGGGTTGATGGTGCTTTATAGTGAGCGTGTGCAGGCTGTTCTGCCTTTTTTATCAGGAGGATTAAATGGACGGAGCTGGCATCATCTGAGCTTTGTGTCACCTTATGCGCTTGCTGGATTGTGTCTTTGTTTTTTTGCAATCAAGCCGGCAAATCTCCTTTTGCTTGGTGATGATTCAGCGCAGCTGCTTGGCCTTAGAGTGGAGCGAACCCGATTTTTCTTAATTGCACTGGCGGCGCTTTTGGCGGGTGCGGCGGTAAGCGTGAGCGGTTTAATTGGATTTGTCGGTCTTGTCGTCCCTCATTTTATCCGCCTTTTAATTGGAGATGACTACCGGTACCTGCTTCCGATCTCAATGCTTGGCGGCGGCGTACTTGTGGTCTTTGCTGATACAGCGGCACGGGTATGGTTTACACCGGTTGAACTGCCTGTGGGTATTCTGCTTGCCTGTATCGGTGCACCTTTCTTCCTCTATTTATTAAAAAAGAAAGGGAGGGGTTAAGTTGGATGTGATTGCGATGGATGACGTGAGCCTCAGTCAAGGAGGCTTTCGGCTGTCGTCTATTTCAGCAGCTGTGCCTAAAGGGAGTGTAACAGGAATTATTGGACCGAATGGGTCAGGGAAGTCGACGTTTATTAAAGCGGCCGCACGCCTTACGTCGATCGAAAGCGGCATGATTTATATTCACGATATCCCGCAAAAAGAAATGACAGCGCAGGAGATTGCACAGGAAATCGCCGTTCTAATGCAGACGAGAACTGCCATCCCATCGATGACAGTACGTGAGCTGGTTGCACTTGGACGCAGTCCGCATCGTTCTATCTGGAAAAAGAGCTCGCAGACAGATCAGGAAGCGATAGAGTGGGCGCTTGATGTGACCAATAGCCGCGTAAATGAAAACAGGATGCTGCATACATTGTCAGGCGGAGAAAGGCAGAAGGCGTATATTGCAATGGCACTGGCTCAGAAGACAGAGACGATTATTCTGGATGAGCCTACCACTTTCTTAGATATTGCGCACCAGCTTGATTTACTGGAGCTGCTCAAACAGCTGAATGAAACGCATGGGATCACCATTTTAATGGTTCTTCATGACCTGCAGCAGGCAGCAAAATATTGTGATCGCCTGATTGCGATGAAGCGTGGTCAGGTTTACCAAATAGGGACACCGAACGAAGTATTAACAGAAAACTTTTTCAAAGAAGTCTTTGGGATTCAGGCAGAGGTTCACTTAGATGGAGAGCATCCGCTCATTATCCCAATCGCTTCGATCCAACAACAAAAGGGAGATGAATCAAACATGATCATTGTAAACAACCAGGTTAGAGTAGAAAAAGGCAGTGCAGACCACCTCGTTAAGCGTTTTAACAAGCAGGGACAAGTAGAATTCATGGAAGGATTTTTAGGCATGGAAGTCTGGGTCACACAGCAGACAACCGATTACGATGAAGTGACCATTCATACCCGCTGGAATCGAAAAGAAGATTTTGTGAACTGGACAAAATCTCAGGCATTTGGAGATGCACACGCTCATGGAAAAGCGAAACCTGAAGGACTATTAAAAAACAAAATTACGTACTATGAAGTACAAGTGACAAGACCTGCTTTACAGAAAAAAGCCTAAAAAAGAAACACAGCGCTGCGGCCCACATGCAGCGCTATTTTTTTCGCTTTTTTATTTTCCGTCACATATTTTTGACAAAGTATTCAAACAACTGACACAATACCATCCAATTTTTAGGTAAAATTTACTTTATTTTTGAAGCGTATGGGTGTAAAGTACAGGTATAAATAACTAACCGAATGAAAATCAAGAGTAAAATTTCACCGAGTGAACCATTTCAAATGGACTTTTATTTGTGAAACATTGAACAAATAGTGAACATTTTGTGAAATGGTGAGCATGAATCGTTCGGCATGTGAAAGTAAGGGAGGATGTAAGGCTGTGAGTGAGCTGTTTTTAGCAAGATTTCAATTTGCTTCAACGACATTATTTCATTTTATTTTTGTTCCTATGTCAATAGGTTTGGTGTTTATCGTCGCATTGATGCAGACCCTTTATGTCGTCAAGAAAAAAGACATCTATAAAAAGATGGCGAAGTTTTGGGGTCACCTGTTCTTACTTAACTTTGCAGTAGGTGTGGTAACAGGGATTCTGCAGGAATTCCAGTTTGGGATGAACTGGTCAGATTATTCAAGGTTTGTCGGTGATGTCTTTGGTGCACCGCTTGCCATTGAAGCGCTTTTGGCCTTTTTCCTTGAATCTACATTTATTGGACTTTGGATATTCGGCTGGGATCGTCTGCCGAAGAAGATTCATTTATTGTGCATTTGGCTTGTTTCCCTTGGTACGATCTTTTCGGCGTTTTGGATTTTACTCGCCAACTCATTTATGCAGGAGCCAGTTGGATTTGCCATTAAAAATGGTCGTGCAGAAATGAATGATTTTGGCGCTCTTGTAACGAACCCGCAGCTTTGGGTTGAATTCCCGCACGTTCTGTTTGGTGCACTGGCAACAGGAGCTTTCTTTATTGCAGGAGTTAGTGCCTATAAAATGATTAAAAAGCAAGAAATCGCCTTTTTCAAAAAGTCATTCCAGATTGCGATGGTCCTCGCTTTAATTTCTGGCTTAGGTGTGGCGTTCTCTGGACACGATCAAGCGAAGCATTTAATGAAATCACAGCCAATGAAAATGGCAGCAAGTGAAGCCCTTTGGAAGGATAGTGGAGATCCAGCGGCTTGGACACTATTTGCCAACATTGACACAGATAAAAAAGAAAACTCTGCGGAGATCAATATTCCGTTTGCCTTAAGTTATTTGGCTTATTCGAAGTTCAGTGGAGACGTTCCAGGTATGCTGACACTTCAAAAAGAATATGAAGCCAAGTTTGGCCCTGGAGACTACATTCCGCCAGTGAAAACAACATTCTGGAGCTTTAGAATCATGGTCGGTGCAGGCATGCTGATGATTTTTGCTAGTATGATTGGCTTGTACTTAAGCTTTAGAAAGAAACTTGAAACAAACAAATGGTATTTACGCTTCATGGTATGGATGATTGCGTTCCCGTTTATTGCGAACTCAGCCGGCTGGATCATGACTGAGATCGGGCGTCAGCCGTGGACCGTCTTTGGCATGATGACGACGGCTCAATCGATTTCACCGAACGTATCGTATGGTATGCTGTTATTCTCAGTCATTAGCTTTACGGCGATGTATCTGATTCTTGCTATTGTGCTCGCTTACTTATTCATTCGAGAAATTAAAAAAGGTGCACATTCTGAAGAAGATACAGATCAAAAGGATGAAACGGACCTGTCTACAGATCCATTTGATGGAGGCGCATATCATGGCATATCTTAACGAGATTTGGTTTATTCTTGTCGCAGTATTGTTTGTTGGATTTTTCTTCTTAGAAGGATTTGATTTTGGTGTCGGGATGTCCATGCAGCTGCTTGGAAAGGACGCGCACGAGCGCCGCATTTTAATCAATACGATTGGTCCTTTCTGGGATGCGAATGAGGTCTGGCTGATTACAGCTGGCGGCGCTATTTTCGCTGCATTTCCTCACTGGTATGCCACGATGTTCAGCGGATACTATATTCCGTTTGCGGTTCTCCTCTTAGCGCTCATTGGGCGCGGGGTCGCCTTTGAATTCCGAGGGAAGGTTGAGAAAGCCTCTTGGATCAAGGTGTGGGACTGGGTCATCTTCTTTGGCAGTCTGCTTCCGCCATTTTTACTAGGTGTATTATTCACGAGTATTTTACGCGGGATGCCAATTGATCAAGACATGAACATGTACGCTGGTTTTACGGACTTTGTGAATCTTTATTCAGTGATCGGCGGGGTAGCTGTGACAGTTCTTTGCCTGTTGCATGGCTTGATTTTCGTCACACTTCGTACAGAGGGTGAATTAAGAGATCGTGCAAGAAAACTGGGCCAGCGTGTCCTGCTTATTGCACTCCCTGTTCTTGTCATCTTTGTCGGTGTGTCCATCATAGAAACAGACATTTATACCGTACGCCCGATCATCACCATTCCGTTAACTGTGCTGATTGTGGCTTGTTATATAGCTGCTCTTGTTTTGATGAGAAAAGAACGTGATGGCTGGACATTCTTATTCACAGGCGCAGGCATCATGGTGACGGTGTCCATGCTGTTCACTGCATTGTTCCCGCGCGTCATGATTAGTTCAATCAGCCATTCATTTGATCTCACGATTCAAAACGCTGCATCTGGATCTTATTCACTGACGGTCATGACGATTGTGGCCATTTCTTTGCTGCCCTTTGTGCTTGGGTATCAAATTTGGAGCTATTACGTCTTCCGTAAACGTGTAAGCGGTAAGGAGCCAATGACCTACTAATGGATAAACGTTTGCTTCAACTAAAAGGAATGAGAGGGCTTCTTGCCCTCTTAGGTATTGTGTCACTCATCCAAGGAGCAAGTATTATTTTCCAAGCACAGTGGCTGGCACATGCCATTACAACGCTGTTTGACGGGAAAAGCCTCTCGCAGGCAACGCCATATGTCCTGCTATTTCTTGCTGCCTTTCTTGTGCGGCACGGTCTCACCTTGATTCGGGAGAAGGTCATGTTTACGTACTCTTCCCGAATTGGAGCAGACGTCAGAAAGCAGCTGCTAGACCAACTCTTTCGATTAGGGCCTGCCTTCGCAAAGAAAAAGGGGACAGGTAAGCTTGTCATATTAGCAATGGAAGGAATTGCTCAATACCGTCAGTATTTACAGCTGTTTTTGCCGAAAATGGTGAACATGGCAGTGATTCCGGCAATGGTCCTGATCTATGTGTGGACATTAGATGAAACATCGGCCGTCATTTTAATTGTGACGCTGCCTATTTTAATTATTTTTATGATTTTGCTAGGCCTTGTTGCTCAGCGTAAAGCGGCCAAACAATGGAGATCGTATGAGAAATTATCCAATCATTTTACTGACTCTCTCCGCGGCCTTGAGACGCTTCGTTACTTAGGTATCAGCAAAAAGCACTCCCGTAATATTGCAGAGGTGTCAAAGCGATATCGAAAAGCGACCATGAGCACACTGAAGGTCGCCTTTCTGTCATCGTTTGCGCTCGATTTCTTTTCCATGCTATCGATTGCAACCGTCGCTGTTTTTCTTGGCTTGCGATTAATTGAAGGAGAGCTTCTCTTATTGCCGGCTTTGACGGCGCTTATGCTGGCACCGGAGTATTTCCTGCCGGTACGTGAAGTAGGAAATGATTATCATGCGACGTTAAATGGAAAAGAAGCGAATGAAGCTATGCAGGTCATTTTAGAAGAAAAGGGCTTTCGCACGCAGGAGACACAATCTGTGCAGCTAGGCAAGTGGGATGCACAATCCGTGCTCACGCTGCAAGATGTTTGTGTCCAGCATGATGAACATGCCCCTTATTCCATTCAGGATGTAGATCTCACTGTCAAAGGAAAGAAAAAAATCGGCATTATTGGTGCCAGTGGTTCAGGGAAATCGACGTTAACCGATGTCCTTGGCGGCTTTGTTGAACCGTCTTCGGGTGAAATCACGCTAAACGGCCAGCCGCTTGTTCATTTACAGATGAAGGAATGGCAAAAGGAAGTTGTCTATATGCCGCAGCACCCCTATTTATTTCACATGACATTAAGAGAAAACATTCGTTTTTATGAACCGAATGCAACAGATGAAGAAGTGGAAAGAGCTGTGCATGAGGCTGGTTTAACTCAGCTTGTCACACAGCTGCCAAATGGCCTGGATGAGGTCATTGGAGAACAGGGAAGAGGGCTAAGCGGCGGACAGGCGCAAAGAATTGCCCTTGCTCGAACTGTGCTGGGCCAGCGGTCGATTATGCTGTTAGATGAACCAACGGCGCATCTCGATATTGAAACAGAGTATGAATTGAAAAAAACAATGCTTCCACTGTTTGAACATAAACTTGTGTTCTTAGCGACACACAGACTCCATTGGATGCCGGACATGGATGAAATCATTGTCATGGATCAAGGAACCGTCGCAGAAATGGGGACACATGAATCATTAATGCAAAGAAAAGGCGTGTATTATCAATTGGTACAGGAGCAAATGGGGGCGGTCACACATGATCAGTAAAGGCTGGTTTATACCTTATATCAAGGAGAATCGAAAGCTGTTTGCCTTGGTTTTATTTTTAGGAGCCATTGCGGTATTCTCTGCTTCTATGCTGATGTACACGTCGGGCTTTCTCATTTCAAAAGCCGCGACAAGACCTGAGAATATACTCATGGTCTACGTCCCAATCGTGGCTGTACGTACCTTTGGAATTTCGCGCTCTGCTGCACGCTATGCAGAAAGGCTGGCGAGCCATCAACTCATTTTGACAATGATTGAAAAAATGCGTGTGCGTCTGTATGACATGGCTGAACGAAGTGCCAAACAGACAAAGCTGGGGACAGGTGAAATGCTTGGTCTCTTGTCAGATGATGTAGAGAGACTGCAGGATGCCTATTTAAAAACCATCTTTCCATCCATCGGTGCACTGCTTTTATATGCCGCATCCATTGGAGCACTTGGCCTTTTCTCATGGCCTTTTGCTGGACTGATGCTGCTTTATATGGCACTTCTCGTCTTCGTCTTCCCATACGTCACAGTGCTTGTGAACCGGGCAAGACAAATTCAAATGAAAAAAGGCAGAAATGAACTGTACAGCCATTTAACAGATGCAGTCATGGGCGTTAGTGACTGGCTGTTCAGCGGCAGGCAGAAAGATTTTGTTGATGGTTATGAACAAAAAGAAGCGCAGCTGTTAGCGCTTGAATCAGCCAAGCACCGGTTTATCCGCCTGCGCCAATTTTTTGCACAGCTCTTGATTGGAGGAGCTGTCGTGCTTTTCGTGTATTGGAGCGGCTCGGTCGTTCAGTCAGGATCCATGTCACACACCCTGATTGCAGCCTTTGTGCTTGTGCTGTTTCCATTAACAGAAGCCTTTCTTCCGCTGTCAGATGCGGCAGGTGATATCCCTGTCTATCAGCATGCTGTCAACAGATTACATCATTATGAAAAGCAGTCATATGAAGGAGAAACTGAGAGCGAGGCAATGGATCAGTCAATCCTTTCTCACGATGAAGCTGTCTGTTTCGATCAAGTGTCCTTTCGGTATGACACGCATCAATATGTACTTCAAGACCTGTCCTTTTCTCTGAAGCAAGGGGAATCACTCGCACTATTAGGAAAAAGCGGTGCAGGCAAATCGACCATTTTAAAATTGTTAGAAGGGGCAGTCGTTCCAAATCAAGGAGCTGTCAGCATTCAAGGAAAACCGGTTCAAAGCATTCAAGAGAAGGTGTCTGCCTATGTGTCTGTGCTCAATCAACAGCCTTATTTATTTGATACGACTGTTTTAAACAATATTCGTTTAGGATCTCCAGAGGCGACAGAAGAGCAGGTAAAAGAAGCAGCTAGACAAGTGCAGTTGCATGATTACATTGAGTCTTTGCCAGAAGGTTATCACACAGGTGTTCAGGAGACAGGGGTTCGATTTTCAGGTGGAGAAAGACAGCGTATGGCGTTAGCTCGGATATTGCTTCAGGACACGCCGGTAGTTATATTAGATGAACCGACCGTCGGGCTTGATCCGCGGACAGAGCGTGAATTGCTTGAAACCATCTTCCGTGTGTTAAAAGGGAAAACAGTTATTTGGATTACCCATCACCTGACTGGCTGTGAGGCATGTGACCGCATCATGTTTATTGAAGACGGGCGCATTGAGATGCAGGGTCAGCATCAGGATTTACTAAAAGAAAACCCGCGTTATCAAAAGTTGTATGAAATGGATCGTCCATTTTCTACTATATAAATGAATGAAATGACAAGAACGTTCGGACAGGAAATCTCTGCCCGAACGTTTTGTGGTTTAAGGGTTTACTTTCCCAACACCTGCATTTGATATCACTTCTGATTTCACATTGTTCACGTTAAGCAAAGAGTAGTTATAAGGAGGGTTATACGTACCTGTTGAAGACGTTGGCAGACTGCCTGTGCTGTTAATATACGAGTTGTTGATGACATGCCATGTACCAACTTGACGGCTGTCCCAGCTTCCGATCGCATTTTTGGTGTTTTCAAATACGTTGTGTTCAATTCTCATCTTCGCGCCCATACGCGAGTTAATCGCTGTTGTGAGGATGTCTTTGTAATAGTTGTTATAGACATGTCCTTCCCCGAAGCGCATAGACGGTACACGAGAGTTCAGGTTTTCAAAGCGGTTGTTATGGAACGTAATTTTTCGATTGTAGTTATCGTTATCGGAGCTGCCCATGAGCATTGTTTTCCAGCTGTCATGTACATAGTTCCACGAGAAGGTAATGTAGTCAGAGTCATTTTTTACATCAAATAAACCATCGTAGTCATCCTTCCCGGAATTCAATGTGTTGTACAGTTCATTATGATCGACCCATATGTTTTTAGCACCGCCTTCAATCCCGATGGCATCTTTGTCACCGATTTTGCTGTGGTGGATTTTCAAGTTACGGATGATGATATTATTGGCACGCCATACTTTAATGCCAATCCCATTCAATTCGCCGTTCGTCCCTTTACCGACGATCGAGACATTATTTGTATCTTTCACATCGATTTTATTGGCTGATGTGTTAGAGGGGGTAATCGTCCCGTCGACAACAATTTTTAATTTTTCGTTTGTTCCTTTATTTTTGAGGGCAGCCAATAGTTCATTTCCAGTTTTGACTGTGACGGTTTTACCGCCTTCACCGCCTGTTGTGCCGCCATTTAATGTGGAGAAGCCTTGTTGATTAAAGTTGGCCATAATAGAAGGGCTTTCTGGATATTTGGCTGCTGCCTTTGCCTCCCCGTTTGGTGCAAATAATGAAGTGACGAGACCGACAGCTAATACACCGGCTAACATTGGAACTTTTCTCTTCAAAGTCAACATCTCCATTCTATTTTATTTTAATGAAAACGTTTCCAAAATAAGCTGTGATTCAACCAATCCTCCTTCCTTCACAAGCATTGCTTCTTTCGGAATGTAGGATGAGCATAGCATGCAAAAAGGTATCATCGGCTAAGGATAGGCGCAGCGTATTCCATGATTTTCTAGGAAGCTAAGCCAATGATTATTTTATTTCATCTTCATGAGATAAGGACCATTGTCGATAGGTATGTGGATGACATCATGATTATGGAGAGGAGGCTCTCCGTTTCGTAGAAAATCAAGATGATTACGAACGCATCATTTTGTTAGAGAAGAAGGAATGCCATAATCATTACATAAGAAAAAATGGCATATAAAATGGGTTTCATAGAAGTTATGCTAAAAAATAAGGTCTATTTTAAACGGTATTGTCATTCGTGTCGTCTCATGAGTAAGAGAAGAAAAGGAAGGAGGGACGTGTTTGGAGCAGACAGAAGAGACATTATTGATTCAGCGGGCAAAACAGGGCGATGATGCCGCGTTTACGGCCCTTTATCGGCATCATTATTCCTTTCTTTACCGATATATGTTGAAGCTGACCCTTCAACAAGAGCTGGCAGAGGAAATCATGCAAGAAACGATGCTGAAAGCGTATATGAAACTTTCTTCATTTAGAGGAGAAGCCTTATTTTCAACCTGGCTCATTTCGATTGCATCTAGGCAATTTTTAGATCACCAGAAGAAAAGAAAACGTGAACAATTGAGAGAAGGAAAAGCGAATCAGGAGGCCATACGCCGTTTCAAATGGGACGTTCAGCAAAAGGGGAACACATGGCATGACATGTGGGATGCTTTAAATGAATTAAAGGCTCAGGAGCGGGCACCCATTATTCTGCACTATTATTATGGCTTTACCTACCCAGAAATGGCTTCAATGCTCGGAATGAGAGAAGGCACTGTGAAATCGAGGGTTCATCATGGATTAAAGAAAATTCGAAAGGAGTGGGATGTATGAAGGAAGATCGTTTGACCGAACGTTTAAAAGAAGAGCTGCAGCAGCTAGATGAACAAATTGAAGTGGAAAAGCCAAGTGAGCAGGCTGTCATGATGATGTTGAAACAGGCGAAGGAACAAGAGAAAAGGCGTTTTAAACAAGAAGTGCTGGCATACGTTTTGATCAGTTTGACCATTCTGGCCCTCTTTGCAGCTGCCATTACCCATTTGCCTATCATCTTCATTCTTCTCCAAATAGTGAGCGTACCCATCTGCTTTATTGTTGGCTACAAGGAATATCAACATATCAAAGGAGGGTCTTCCTTATGAGTCAGACAGAAATGATCATCTTATTGTGCGTCTTGCCGTTATTGTTTGCACAGGGCTTTCTTTTATTTATGGATGCAAAGAAAAGAGGGCGTTACAAGTGGTTCTGGGGTATTGTCGGTCTCATTAACTTTCCATCGTCTTCTATTTTATATTGGCTTTGTGTCGTGCTACCTGATCGAAAAAGAGGCGGGAAGCTCCGAAAAGATTGAGTGCATCCGATCAAACTTTTGACCCTTTTTTCGTTGGAAAACAAGCTAGAAATTCATCATGATTCATGTATTTGTCAAAGAAAACGGGATGAGAAACATCCGCTTGTTCGTTTCTAGCACATTAGTCATTCCTTGAGCGCTTATTTTTAAAGTTAAATGCTGAGGCTGCTTGATCTATCTCAATTCGGCATCATTTTCATCTGTTATCAATATTGATCAGATTTTACAATTGGTGTTAAATTAATCTCAATATGCGTTAGAAAATCTAACAATTAAAAGTCTGGAGATATCTACAAGGAGGCAGATGCGACATGTTGACCTTAGATCGAGCAGCACAAACAGCACAAAGCTACATCCACCGTGTGTTAGAAGAGGTGGAAAAACGAAATCCCGGCGAGGAGGAATTCCAGCAAGCGGTAAAAGAAATTCTGGAATCACTCGTCCCAGTTTTTGCGAAGCATCCAGAGTATGAAAAACAGGGCATTTTAGAACGGCTCATTGAACCTGAGCGGCTTGTGATATTTCGAGTGCCATGGGTAGACGATGAGGGCAAAGTACAAGTCAATCGAGGGTTTAGGGTTCAATTCAATAGTGCCATCGGTCCTTATAAAGGAGGAATTCGTTTCCATCCAACCGTCAATGCAAGCATTATCAAGTTTTTAGGGTTTGAACAAATCTTTAAAAACGCACTGACTGGTATGCCGATCGGTGGAGGGAAAGGCGGATCGGATTTTGACCCTAAAGGAAAATCTGATGGAGAAATCATGCGTTTCGTTCAAAGCTTTATGAGTGAACTCGGCCGATATATTGGACCTGATCAAGATGTGCCAGCAGGTGATATTGGTGTAGGAGCACGCGAAATTGGCTATATGTTCGGACAGTATAAGAAAATGCGCGGTGCTTATGAAGCGGGTGTACTCACGGGGAAAAGCCCTGGATTCGGAGGCAGCTTAGCGAGAAAAGAGGCGACAGGCTACGGACTGGTGTACTTCATGGAGGAAATGCTGAAAGCACATGGGCTCCAATTTGAAGGGCGTTCAGTTGTTGTGTCGGGCTCAGGAAATGTGTCTATTTATGCAATGGAAAAGGTAATGGAATTAGGCGGTAAGGTTGTGGCTTGCAGTGATTCAAGCGGAGCAATATATGATCCTCAAGGGATATCACTTGAGACCATTAAGCAGCTGAAGGAAGTCGAGAATCAGCGGATTGGGGCATACATAGACATTCACCCGCATGCTGAATTAATTGAAGATTGTGAACAAATTTGGTCCGTTCCTTGTGATATTGCGCTGCCATGTGCAACACAAAATGAAATATCAGAGGCGCATGCACAGCAGCTTGTGGCAAATGGTGTCATCGCTGTTGGAGAAGGAGCCAATATGCCGTCCACTCTTAAGGCGGTCAAAGTATTTGAAGAGAATCGTATTTTGTTTGCGCCGGCAAAAGCGGCGAATGCTGGCGGAGTAGGTGTCTCAGCACTGGAAATGGCGCAAAACAGTGCAAGAATGTCTTGGACATTTGAAGAAGTAGATGATCAGCTGAAACAAATGATGCAGTCTATTTATCGTCAGTGTACAGAGACAGCGGACGAATATGGACACTCAGGGAACATCATGGTTGGAGCAAATATTGCAGGATTTCGTAAGGTGGCAGATGCCATGATTGCACAAGGCGTGATTTAACTCCTGCTCTCCCGCACCTGTTTATTTCATGACAAGATGGGGAATCGTCCTTTAAGAATGACAATAAGGAGGCGCGGGAGAAATGAAAAAATGGCTGAAACAAATTGTCAAATGGGCACCTGTGATTTATCCAGTGGTGAGGAAAATATATAAAGAGCGAAAAGCATCTAAACGTCGTAACGTATCAGCCGGATAATCCGGCTTTTTTTATGCAAACATACAGATCCTGTGTTGTAAAAAAATAATAGAATCGAATGATCTATTTTCTCCCTCTCTCCGTTAAGTACATAACAAACGGAAAGAGGAGGAAATAAAAGATGAACATGAAGAAAGCAATGTTAACCATTCCACTGAGCGCAGCGTTACTATTCCCAGCGGCTCATAGCGCAAGTGCACACGAAGGACATATGCATGGGGAGGCGAAGAAGACGTCTTCGTCACAAGAGGTATCAAATAAAGCAACAGATCTTCGAGCAGCACTAGATCAGCTGTTTTCAGAGCATGCCTATTTAGCGGTGATCACGATGCAAAAAGGAATTGACGGCAGTAAAGACTTCGATCAAGCAGCGGCGGCTTTAAATGACAACACGAATGACTTATCAGATGCAATAGCCTCTGTGTATGGTAAAAAAGCAGGCAAACAATTCAAAGACATTTGGTCAAGTCATATCGGCTACTTTGTTGACTATGTACAAGCCACAGCGAAAAAAGACGAAGCAGGTAAAAAGAAAGCGATCAAGCAGCTTGACCAATATCGAATGAAACAAGCCGATATGCTCGATCAAGCAACAGACGGCAGACTGAAAGCAAGTGAGCTTGAAGAGGGCTTGAAGATGCATGTGAACGAACTGCTAAAAGCGTTTGACAGCTATAATGAAAAGGATTTTGATACGACCTATGAAACGGTGAGAAAATCCATTCATCATATGTTTGAGGTAGGAAAAGGCGTGTCATGGGCCATCACAGATCAATTTCCTGGGAAATTTGATCAAAAGTCAGTGGATACACCAGCAGCGGATCTTCGTGAAGATTTAAACTACTTGTTTTCAGAGCATTTGGCACTCGCAGTAGTTGCCATGCAAAAAGGAAATGATGGCAGTAAGGACTTTGAGCAAGCAGCAGCGGCTTTAAATGAAAACACAAATGATTTATCTGCTGCAATTGCATCTGTTTATGGTAAGGATGCAGGCAAACAATTCAAAGACATTTGGTCAAGCCATATCGGTTACTTAGTTGATTATGTCAAAGCGGATGCATCAGGGGATCATCAAGCAAAAGAAAAGGCTGTCAAAGATTTAGATGCGTATCGAATGAAGCAAGCGAAATTCCTAGATCAAGCGACAGATGGACGTTTGAAGGCAGCTGATTTAGAAGCTGGTTTGAAAACACATATTGATGAGCTGATCAAAACGTATACGTCTTACCATAATGGTGAATATGATCAGCTTTATCCGACAGTGAGAGAGGCTTATGGTCATATGTTCATGGTTGGTCAGGATGTCGCAGCAGCGATTGTTGATCAGCATCCTGAGCTGTTCAAATCGAACATGCCTAATGAAATGCCGAAAACAGGTATGGGAGGCTCAGCCGGTCCTTTAGGCATGTCCTATGAAGCATTTGTGGGAATGATCGCAAGTTTGATCCTCGCAGGCGGCGTGGCAGGTGCATTCTTCCTTAATCGCCGTAAGGCATCAAATTCTAACTCATAAAGACAGACGGGAACGTGCACAATCGTGCCGTTCCTTTCTTCAAAAGGAGGCCGGCTTAGATGAAGAATTGGCTGCTCAGTATTCTTTCATTTCTTATCATCACAGGCTGTTCATCACAGTCAATGGATGAATCGTCATCCTCAAAAAACATATCAGCTTCTAAGGAAATGACCACACATCAAGCTGAGGAACAGAACCACTCGCACGATACATTAAAAGACGAGCCATCTGGTATAGTACCCACTGAAATCGCCATTCCCGCTATTGATGTCAAAGCAAAAGTGGAGAAAACAGCTTTATTAAAGGATGGCAGTATGGGTGTCCCTCAGGATACAGACAACACGGCTTGGTTTGAAGATGGTCCAAAACCGGGGGATAAAGGGAATGCCGTCATGAATGGCCATGTAGATAATAAATGGGGGCCATCGGTTTTTTATCGATTAAAGGAGCTGAAAAAGGGAGACAAGGTGATCGTCACGTCCTCATCGGGAAAAAAGCGAAGCTTTGAAGTCATAAAAGTTAGAAGCTATCCGCGTGAAGAGAAGCCTAATGCGTTTTTTGGATACGCCTTTACACGGAATCTCAATTTAATCACTTGTACAGGGACATTTGATCATGCAGCAGGCACGCATGAAAAAAGATTGGTTGTCTTTACCCAGATGATCTCTTGATAAACAAGGCGGATACACGATGGTGTACGCCTTTTTTTCGTGGTTTTCGCAAGTATCTTTCAAAAAGATTCATAGGACATTAGATATGGTTAGTTGTATAAATAGGGGCATTTGTCATATAAATGAGTTGGCAATTTTTATTTCTTTTCAGTAGAATATGAGTAATGAAGAGAACTGCAAGCGTATACAACCTGTCCAGACAAGGCAGATTCTCCACCCCTACATAAGGAGGCCGATCTGATGCTGAGTAAAAGACTGGCGCACATCTTAAGTCAGCTCATGGCAGCTGAGACCCCGCTCACAAGCGCTGCACTATCTGCCAGTTTACAAGTGACAAGCCGCACCATTCGTACAGACATAAAGGAACTGAACGACCGTCTTGCCCCTTATCAAGCAGCTGTAACAGCTGTAAGAGGAGCTGGCTATGAGCTGTTGATCAACGATGAGAATGCCTTTCGCCGTTTTATGAAGGAGGAGGTTGAGCAGGAAGAGCCGCTTGCTGTGCTGCCAGAGGAGCGAGTTCGGTTTATTTTAAAAAGGCTTCTTTTGGCAGAATCCTATGTGAAGCTGGAGGATTTACAGGAGCAGCTGTTTATTAGTAAATCGACGATGAGCAACGATGTGAAATCGGTCAAACGTAAGCTGGAGCCCTTTGATCTGAAGCTGGAAGCGAAGCCGAGCAAAGGCTGCCGGATCAAGGGATCAGAGATGAAAATTCGTTATTGCATGTCAGAATATTTATTCAATGAACGTCGTTCTTATCAAACGATGCTGAATACAGCGGTCACCATTTTGCCAAAGCATGAACTCGAATTGCTTCAGAAAACAATGATAGATTATATCAATGAGGAAGGCATGAATCTATCAGACATTTGCATGAATAATTTAATCGTTCATGTTGCTATTGCCTGCAAACGAATTAGACACGGAAACTATGTATCTGTTCTTCCAGAGGAAATCAGCGAAATTCCGCGGGCAAAAGAATACAAGGTCGCTAAAAAAATGGTGGAGCGTCTTGAAGGGCTGATGGATGTCTCATTTCCACAAGAGGAAATCGTCTATATCACCATTCATTTACTAGGAACAGCCAAAATGGTACAGTCCTTTTCCTCGAGCGGTCAAAAACAAATTGTCGATGATGACACGAGTCGGCTTGTACAGCTCATGCTGAAGGCCATTGATCAAAAATTGCAGCTTGATTTAGCCGGCGATACGGAACTAATGATTGGATTGAGTCTGCACTTAAAGCCTGCCATCAACCGATGTAAATATGGAATGAACTTAAGAAATCCGATGCTTGATGAAATAAAAGCAGGGTATCCACTTGCCTTTGAAGCGGGGATTATCGCCAGCAGGGTCCTTGAAGAAGAGGAGGGGCTGAGTATTCATGAGAACGAAATCGGATATATGGCGCTTCATTTTGGTGCGGCTTTAGAGCGGAGGAAAATGGAGATCCCGCCGAAGCGGTGTCTCATTGTTTGTGCGTCTGGTGCAGGGAGTGCAAGGCTGCTGCAGGATCGTTTGCGTTCACAATTTGGATCAAAACTGACTATTTTAGGAACAGCAGAGCTATATTCGCTTCCGCATGTCTCTTTACATGCACTGGATTTAATTATTACAACCATTCCAATTCATATGGAATTACCGGTTCCAGTCATTCAAGTGAACACCATTTTGGGAGGCGGCGATTTTTTAAAAATTGAAGAAGCCCTGACGAGTGAAACAAGGGTGACATTGGCCTCGCAATATATGAAAAAGGAATTGGTTTTTACAAAACGCGCCTTTCACACAAAAGAAGAGGTCATCACCTTTTTAACGCAAAAAGTCATCGATATGGGATTAGCGCCAGCTGAGCTCACACCATCTGTCATGGAAAGAGAAGAGGCTGCTCCTACCTCTTTCGGACATTATACGGCGATTCCGCACCCGATGACACCGCTGACAGATGAGACGTTTTGGGCGATATGTACATTAGAAAAACCAATCATTTGGGGAGAGAAAAAGGTTCAATTTGTCTGCCTGCTTTGTGTCGAAAAAGAGAATGCCAAAGATTTAAAAGGCATGTACCGCCTGCTGGGGGAGCTTGTGCATAATGTGAAATTCATTCAGCACCTGATCGCCTGTGATACATTTGAAGACATGCTTGATATCATGTATAAAAAGGCTCCTTCGTACAAGAACTAACTGTGTGATATTAACTTTTTCCGCTTCCTAAAGGAAAAAGTATGGGTGTTTATGAAAGCGGTTTCATAATATGATGAATGTGTAAAGAATAGCTTCACACTTTGAAAAGGGGGCGTTTACACATGAACATCTTATTGGTTTGCGCAGCAGGTATGTCTACAAGCTTACTTGTCACAAAAATGGAGAAAAGCGCACAAGAACAAGGAAAAGATTATCGTATTTGGGCAGTATCTGGAGATTCTGCGAAAAATCATATTGATCAAGCCGATGTGCTTTTATTAGGACCTCAGGTTCGATATTTATTACCGCAAATGAAAAAGCTCGGAGAAGAAAAAGGAATACCAGTAGACGTAATTAATACCGTGCATTATGGCGTATGTAATGGCGCCGAGGTTTTAAAATCTGCTGAACAGCTAGTGAACGGATAAAGGGGGCGGAGGGGATGAATGGATTCAACCGATTTCTAGAAGAGAAGGTCATGCCGTTTGCAGGGAAGATTGCCGCTCAAAGACATTTACAAGCATTGCGTGACGGAATTGTTTTAACGATGCCTCTCATTATTGTCGGTTCACTGTTTCTCATTTTAGCCAACCTTCCGATCCCAGGATACAGCGATTTTATGGCAAGTATCTTCGGAGCAGAATGGGCCACGAAACTATCCTATCCTGTTAATGCAACCTTTGACATTATGGCACTTGTTGCAACCTTCGGGATTGCTTACAGGCTGGCTGAAAAGTATGCCGTTGATGCACTATCATCTGGTGCGATCGCTGTTGCGGCTTTCCTGTTGGCTACTCCATATCAAGTACCTTTCACACCTGAAGGCTCAACAGAAGCTATCCTAGTAGGCGGGGGCATTCCTGTCACACTGATGGGCAGTAAAGGCTTATTCGTTGCCATGATTATTGCCATGCTTTCAACCGAAATTTACCGCTTTATTGTACAGCGGAATATCGTCATCAAAATGCCTGATGGTGTACCGCCAGCAGTCAGTAAATCGTTTATTGCACTTATTCCAGGTTTTGTGGTCATCACACTGATCTGGGTCGCTAGACTTGTGATTGAGATGACACCTTTTGAGAGTATTCATAATATCATCACCGTCTTAATTGGCACACCGCTTTCCATTCTTGGTGGCAGCTTAGGCGGCAGTATCGTTGCGATGGGTGTGCAAATGCTCCTATGGGCATGTGGTATTCACGGAGCAACCATTGTCGGGGGCGTCATGGGGCCAATTTGGCTCGGTGCAATGGATGAGAACCGTCTTGCATTCCAAGCAGGAGAAGTGCTGCCGAATATTTTCACAGCGCAGTTCTTTGAAATCTTCATCAACGTCGGCGGAAGCGGTGCAACGCTTGCTTTGGTGCTGACCATGATCTTACGTGCCAGAAGTAAACAAATGAAACAGCTTGGCCGCCTTGCCATTGGGCCAGCCATCTTTAACATCAACGAACCGATCATTTTTGGAATGCCGATTGTGATGAACCCAATGCTTCTCATTCCATTTATCCTTACGCCAATCATGATGATCATCACCACATATATCGGAATGAGCACAGGGCTTGTGGCAAAACCTGCAGGGATTGCTGTTCCATGGACCATGCCGCCAATCATTTCAGGCTATCTCGCCACAGGAGGCAAAATCTCTGGTGCTGTCATGCAGCTGATTAACCTTGCGTTGTCATTTGCTCTATACTACCCATTCTTTAGAATGTGGGATAAGCAGAAATTGAAAGAAGAAAGTGAACTAGAAACAAAAGCATCAACTGATGAAAATGTTGTCAGCATGTAATAGAGGGAACAAGGGGGATGCGGCCGATGGAAATGGAACAAATTGTGTTTCAACTCATCCTGCACGGCGGAAATGGCAGAAGCTCAGCGATGGAAGCCATTACGTGTGCAAAGCAAGGTAATTTTGATGAGGCGAAGCAAAAAATGCAGGAAGCACAAGACGCGTTAAATGAGGCGCATCACGCACAGACAGAGCTGATCCAAGGAGAAATCAGGGGCGAAAAGACGGATATTAGCCTCCTCATGATTCATGCGCAGGATCATCTCATGAACGCAATGACCGTTAAGGAGCTCGCAGCAGAAATCATTGAGCTCCATGAAAAAATGAAGCAACTCGGAGGTGTCAATTCATGAAAGAAGGAATCAAAATTGTCACAATAGGCGGTGGATCGAGCTATACGCCTGAGCTCATCGAAGGTTTTATTAAACGATATCATGAATTGCCTGTAAAGGAATTATGGCTTGTGGATATTGAAGCGGGTCAGGAAAAGTTAAACATCGTGGGCGCTCTGGCGAAACGTATGGTCGAAAAAGCAGGTCTGCCGATTGAGGTACACCTGACTCTTGACCGCCGGGAAGCCTTGAAGGACGCAGATTTTGTGACGACACAATTTCGTGTAGGACTACTGGAAGCACGGGCAAAGGATGAGAGAATACCGCTTAAATACGGCGTCATCGGTCAGGAAACGAACGGACCAGGCGGTTTATTTAAAGGCCTTCGGACCATCCCAGTCATTTTAGACATTGTAAAGGATATGGAAGAGCTTTGCCCAGACGCATGGCTTGTGAACTTTACGAATCCAGCCGGCATGGTTACAGAAGCTGTTTTACGCTACACGAATCTAAAAAAAGTCGTCGGTCTATGCAATGTGCCGATTGGGATCAAAATGGGAATCGCTAAGGCGCTTGAAGTAGATGTAGAACGCATTGAGGTGCAGTTTGCCGGTCTCAATCACATGGTCTATGGATTAGACGTATATTTAGACGGGGTCAGCATTATGGATCAAGTGCTTGATGAACTAGGAAATCCGAACAGCCAGTGGTCCATGAAAAACATTGAAGCGAAAAACTGGGAGCCTTCTTTTGTGAAAGGATTAGGGGTCATCCCATGTCCGTATCACCGCTATTACTATAAAACGAAAGATATGCTGGAAGAAGAACAAAAGGCGGCTCAAGAAAAAGGAACTCGAGCGGAAGTTGTACAGCAGGTCGAGAAGGAACTATTTGAGCTTTATAAAGATCCTGATTTGTCGATTAAACCACCGCAGCTCGAAAAAAGAGGCGGAGCCTATTACAGCGATGCGGCTTGTAACTTAATCAGCTCCATCTATAATGATAAGCACGACATTCAACCAGTCAATACAGTGAACAGAGGTGCGATTGCCAGCATTCCGGCTGAATCAGCTGTTGAAGTAAACTGTATCATTA
Organism: Bacillus sp. WP8; assembly: GCF_000800825.1. Classification (NCBI taxonomy): domain Bacteria; kingdom Bacillati; phylum Bacillota; class Bacilli; order Caryophanales; family Bacillaceae; genus Bacillus; species Bacillus sp. WP8. The sequence goes on along the minus strand of NZ_CP010075.1, from coordinate 3,467,792 downwards.
CGAAGGACGGACCAAAGCCAATCGCGACAGGTGATCTGCCTGTAGCTGTCAGAGGGCTCGTTCAACAAATCAAATCATTCGAGCGTGTGGCAGCTGAAGCGGCTGTAACTGGAAATTACGAGACGGCTCTTGTTGCGATGACAATCAACCCGCTCGTCCCATCTGACGAGATTGCAAAGCAAATTTTAGATGAAATGCTTGAAGCGCATCGTGAATATTTACCGCAATTCTTCAAATCAGTCAATGCTTAACACATAAAAAATGGCCCCTTTTATGGGGTCATTTTTTATGATTTCTTCATATGGAAACTGGAGAAAGAAGTGTATGATAGAAAAAACAGCATGTATGGCTTCAAAGAAAGGACTGTTGGAATATGGTTGCAATTGGTTTAATGCTTTACGGGTTTGTCGTACAGCCTATCATGAGTTATGGCACAGTAATCTTGTTTTTGTATGGTCTTATTGCTTCATTTGTTGGCCTCATTCGGCATAAGGAATATGTGTGGATCTATGTTCTCCGTCTGCTTGTTTGTTTCACCATTCCAGTGACCAACCTATTGATGTATTTCGCAACGATTGGAGGAGATGCAAGAAAGTTTGATTTCCAGCCGATGCCGCTTGTTTACTATCTTGTCTTTATCCTAGAAATCATGATCATCTTTTTGCCAGAGATTTTTTTACTGATCGAAAGAAAGCGGAGCATCAAGGGGAAACAGTGGATATACGTCGGGGCAATTGTTGGGGTATCGGTCTTGTTTTGGTGCACGATTTGATGGTAAGCAGACGAGTCAACTAAGTCTTTTTCGCCTTTTGTTTCTGTAACTTCTTTCGTCTAACCTTTACAAAAGAGATGGAAAGAGCAAGGATAGAAATCCCAAGCGCCTTAAATAGAAATCGGGTGAGGAACGGTGAATCGTCGAAACCAGTAGCGACAATCATCGATCCGATACAGATCCCAATGAACGCTAATAGATAAGTAAAAAACATACCATCCCTCCTTAATTTATTACCATTATAAGGTATATTGGAGAGGTTAATAAACAAAAAAGAACCCTTCGTGAATGAAAGGTTCTTTTACATGATTATGCTTGCTTGACGACCGAGTCAACTTCAACTGTCCAGCCGAAGATGTCTGGCTGTGTTCCTTTTTGGATGCCAGTAATGGCTTCATACAATTTTTTGGATACTTCGCCTGTTTGACCATTTTGGATCACATATGGCTGATCATGATAAATTAATTCCCCGACAGGAGAGATCACGGCTGCCGTTCCAGTCCCAAAGATTTCTTCAAGCTCGCCAGATTGATGTGCTTCAATTAACTCATCAATTGAAATTTTGCGCTCTGTGACTGGAATTCCCCAATGCTTTAACAGCTCAAGTACAGAGTTACGTGTGATGCCTTCTAAAATGCTGCCGTTCAATTCAGGCGTCACGATTTCTCCGTTGATTTTAAAGAAGATATTCATGCTGCCGACTTCTTCAATGTATTTTTTCTCGACTCCATCAAGCCAAAGAACTTGTGAAAATCCTTTCGTTTCAGCCACTTGCTGTGCTTTAAGGCTTGATGCATAGTTTCCAGCTGTTTTGGCATTTCCTGTTCCACCCTTAACGGCACGGACAAACTCATTTTCAACAGCAATTTTGACCGGATGAATGCCTTCTTTATAGTATGATCCCACTGGAGATAAGATAATGATCAGCTTATACGTGCTAGACGGTGCAACGCCTAAATACGGCTCAGTGGAAATAATGAATGGACGAATATACAAGGAAGTGCCCTCTGCATCAGGTACCCAATCCTTATCAATGCGAATGAGTTCATTTAAGCCCTCTAATACTGTTTCTGAATCAATTTGCGGAATACACAGGCGGTCATTGGATCTGTTTAAGCGTTCCATGTTCTTTTCCGGACGGAATAAGAGAATTTTTTGATCCTCAGAAACATAAGCCTTTAAGCCTTCAAAAACAGATTGACCATAATGGTAGACCATCGAAGCTGGGTCCATTGGAATAGCCTGATAAGGAATAATTCTTGGATCATACCAGCCTTTATCAATTGAATAATCCATCACAAACATGTGATCTGTGAAGATTTTTCCGAATTCAAGTTGATCAGATTGAGGTTTTGGTTTTTTTGTTGAACTAAGTTCAACGCGGATGGGTTGTTTTGGCATTGTAAATCTCCTTGCTGTTTGATTATTTGAAAATTCTAATAATATGAAATAATTATGATTCTATTCTATACCTTCACAAAATATTAGCAATAGGTTTTCTGGAATTCAGACAAGAAAAATCTGTTAAAGCGCTTTCCTTCTCTCTGCTGTCAGTTTGGCTCATCTCCCCCCTTTTTAAAAAAGAAATAAAATCCAAATACTTTATTAACTGATTAATCTGACAATTTAAAAACGAATGGTTTTCCTGTAAGATATTCTTTCAACCATACACCTTTTGACTAGTACATTGCAAGGGACATTGTCATATTTTAATCCTCTTTTTTTTAACCGATAAAGGAAGAAGAGAAGGGAAAGGAGCAAACAACAAGATGAAAAGAGCGATACCAAGCATTTTACTCATTGTATTCATGTCCATGATCAGCTTTGGCTGTCAGGCGATGACAGAGGAAGCTGGTGCTAAGCAAAGCACAGCTTATTACGTAGCAGTAAACGGAAACGACAAAAACCCGGGAACAAAGCAAAAACCTTTCCGCACGCTGAAAAAAGCAGCAAGTATGGCGAAGGCTGGGACAACCATTTACATGAGAGGCGGTACATACAAAGAGAAATTGATTGTCCGTCATTCTGGAACAAAGAAAGCACCCGTTGTCTTTCAAGCTTACGGAAAAGAAAAACCTGTGATTAGCGGGGCATCCCTTAAAGGAAATCAAGCCGATGGCGGTCTTGTCACGGTCGATCAAAAGAGCTACATCACCCTCAAAGGCCTCACTGTAGGACATCTTAAGACGAATAAAGAAGATTTAACACCAGTTGGTATTTTCATCAAAGGAAGCGGTAAAGGCGTAAAACTGCTCAATAACCGAGTGTATGACATTCAGACGAAACATGAAAATGGAAATGCACATGGAATTGCTGTCTATGGGACAAAAGCTCCTGCAGCAATAGAAGACATTGAAATCAAAGGAAATACCGTTGAAAAATTAAAACTGGGCTTCAGTGAAGCGCTTGTGCTAAATGGAAACGTCAAAAAGTTCCGTGTGACACATAACACGGTCCGGCACACTGATAATATTGGCATTGATTTAATTGGTTTCGAGAACGTAGCACCCTCTAAAAAGTATGATCAAGTTAGAAATGGAGTCGTCTCTAGAAACAAGGTATATGAGATTACGAGTGCAGGGAACCCAGCCTATGGAAGCGACATCTCCGCTGGCGGAATTTATGTTGATGGCGGAAAAGACATTGTGATCGATCATAACATCTCACATCACAATGACCTGGGGATTGAAGTCACAAGCGAACATAAAGGAAAAATGGCAGATCGCATCCGCATCGAACACAATCAAGTATATTTAAACCGTTATACAGGCATATCTATTGGCGGCTATGATACGAAGCGTGGCGGTACAACCAATACGACGATTTCACATAATATTTTGTACAAAAATGACACAGCCGGCTTAGAAGGCGGTCAATTGCTGATGCAGTATCAAGCAGTGAACAATCGAATTACGAATAATATCATGACGGCTAGCGCCTCGCATTATTTAGTCGTGAATCTTTATCAAGTGAACCAAAAGAATACCTTCCAGAAGAACGTTTATGATGACCGCAAAGGTGCGAAAGCATCACAGTGGATTTGGCGCGGGAAATGGATGGAAGGCTACAAAACCTATCTCTCTAAAAGCGGTCAAGATAAAGGATCAGCACATCTCAACCCACAATTTGTGAATGAGAAAAAATATGATTTCCGTCTGAAGAAATCATCACCTGCTAAGAAAATTATCGGAAGTTGATGATATTTTAGAAATTTTCAAAAAAGTCATTGACATTGATGTGACATCACATTAAAGTAAAGAAGACATTTCAACGAAAACAAATTTCATAACGGATCTCTTATCAAGAGAGGCAGAGGGACTGGCCCTATGACGCCCAGCAACCGTTTCTATTGTAGAAATTGGTGCTAATTCCTGCAAAGCTGTTACAGCTTTGACAGATAAGAGAGGAAGACTTCCCGATACATGTTTCATGCAACGGTGATCAAGCCTCTCTTTCCAAGAGAGGCTTTTTTTCGTCTCTTTTTCGAATCAAATGCCTGTTTTTACAGGCGTATTACCACATTTTTACCTAGTTTTCCGATGTGAAAAATAAAAACAACTTGAGGAGGAACAGCAATGAAGCGTAAGCATTTTACATCATTTCTTGTCTTATTAACGGCATTAACCGTCCTATTAACAGGCTGCGGCACTGGATCAAGTGCAGGCTCAAAGGCAAATGCAAACGAAAAAGTCTCTTTTGACAATGTACCGAAGCGATTTGCAAAGGGACAGGGGGCAAAAATTAAAGTGATCCGCAAAATTGGAGGAGACGATCATACAGCTCAATTTTTAGCTGGAACGAAGGCAGAAGGTGAAGCACTCGGCTTTACGGTAGATGTCTACACCGCCAATGGTGATACAGCGAAGTTTCATGATGCCATCTCTCAGGCGCTGGAAGAAAATTATGATGGCTTTATCATCTCTCACGGGGACGACGAGGCGACAGTCGCTGATGTGAAAAAGATCACAGCGAAAGGCATTCCGGTTGTAGCGTTTGATTCGAATCCTAAGCTAAAGGACATCAAAGGGGTCACAGTGACGTCTCAAGATGACGAACAATTAGCGAAAAAATCATTAGACGCGCTCGTGGCTGATTTTAAAGGAAAAGCAAATATTGCGTACCTGTGGGTAGATGGATTCCCGCCAATGGTGAGACGAAACAAGGTCTATCAAGAAACGCTTAAACAACATTCAGGGATCAAGGAGCTTGACCGCTTTGGTGTAGCCTCTTCTGATACGTCTGTTCAAACGCAAAATGCAGTAGCAGCCATGCTGAATAAGTATCCAAAGGGCAAACTGGACGCTATTTTTGCTACATGGGATGCCTTTGCCATTGGGGCAGCAAGAGCGTTAAAGGAAGCAGGAAGAACAGAAGTGAAGATTTATGGGATTGATGTGTCAAATGCTGATCTTCAAGAAATGACAGCGAAGGACAGTCCATGGAAGTACACAGCAGCGGTTGATCCGAAGCTCATCGGCGCAGTCGACGTGAGGATTCTTGCGAAGAAAATAGCTGGTGAGAAAACACCATCTTCCTATGACCTTGAGGCCTCTCTCATCTCACAAAAGCAGCTTCAACAAGCAGGAAAAGCCATTAACATGGTCAATCTTGCAGACGAAGTGAAGGGATTCGGTTCATCGACTGCTTTTGAGGAAGATTGGATGAAGACCTTGAAGAAGCATTATACAAAATAAGTGACGTGCACTCTCTTTCCATAGAGGGTGTTTCGTTTTTCAGATGATATCAAGAGAAGGAGGACACCTATGACAGCGCCGCTTGTTCGTATGAAAAATATTTCAATTGAATTCCCAGGGGTCAAAGCTTTAGATCAAGTGAATTTCACATTAAAAAAAGGGACGGTCCATGCACTAATTGGAGCAAATGGTGCTGGGAAGTCCACGTTAATGAAAGTTCTTTCTGGCGCTCATTCCCACTTCGACGGAACCATCCACATCAATGGCCAGGCGGCAACTATTCAAACCCCAAAGGATGCATCCTCATATGGTGTGCAGACGGTCCATCAAGAAGTGGATACGGCTCTTGTCCCCTACTTAAGTGTTGGCGAGAATATGATGATGCATGAGATTGAGAAAAAAACATTTGTCAGCTGGAAAGAGCTGCATCGCAAGGCGGCTCAGTTATTAAAAGAAATGGACATCGACATCTCCACAAAACGACTGGTCAGCGATCTGACCCTTGCTGAAAAACAGATGGTGCTCATTGCTAAGGCCGTTTCCATTCAATGCAGCATTTTAATCTTAGATGAACCAACAGCTCCGCTTAGTCATGCAGAAACAAGCAAATTATTCTCCATGATTGATCGGCTGAAACAGCATGGGACAGGGATCGTGTTTATCTCCCATCGCATGCCTGAAATTTTCACCATCTGTGATGAACTGACAGTGATGCGAAATGGAACGGATGTTGCAGCCCACCTTGTCAAAGACACAAATCCGCAGCAAGTCATTGAAGAAATGCTAGGTGCGCCATTAGAGGAACAATTCCCGTCTCGCAAACCTTTGAAAGATGCACCTATTGTGCTTGAAGTGAAAGAGCTAAACGATCAACACAAATTAAACAACATTCACTTTTATGTCAAAAAAGGAGAAATTCTCGGGATCGCAGGACTTGTCGGTGCTGGAAAAACAGAATTGTGCAAAGCCCTTTTCGGTGCCTCAGAAAAAAAGACGGGGACTGTGCAGCTGCATGGTCAAACCATTCACATCACATCGCCTCATCAAGCTGTGAGAGCTGGAATAGCCCTTGTGCCTGAAGAGCGGAGAAAAGAAGGGGTTCTGACCGAAGAGAGCGTGGGGTGGAACTTAACGGCTGCAAGTCTTCATTCATTTTCACGGATATTCAGCTTCTTACATCGCTCGAAGGAAAAGCAGGGTGCAGGCGACATCGTCAAACGACTTGGTGTCAAAACGCCGTCTCTTGAAGCAAAGGTGAAGCACCTATCTGGTGGAAATCAGCAAAAGGTTGCCATCGGAAAATGGCTGCTGGCTGAGGCAGATGTGTATCTCTTTGATGAACCAACTAAAGGTGTAGACGTTGGAGCGAAAAAAGATATTTTCACTTTGATTGCAGAGCTTGCCGCCCGCGGAAAATCTGTCATTTATGCGTCGAGTGAGCTGTCAGAGATTGCAGGTATCGCTGACCGAGTATACGTGTTATATGATGGCAGCATTGCCCGGGAAATGACTGCACCGACGACTGAAGAGGAGCTTTTATATCATTCAACAGGAGGACAATCATGAGCGAACAACAAATTCCAGCCCCTGTGCAGCAAATCAAAAAACAGCGGCCATCCTTTCATCTGTTTGATTTCTTTTATCGATATGGGACGATTTTAACCATTGTCGTGTTGATTGTGGTATTTGCGGCAGCGAATCCAGCGTTTTTGCAATCGGGAAATATCATCAATATTTTACGGTCTATCTCAATAGTGACCATCATTGCGGTAGGTTTAACCATCTCATTGGCAGTAAACGGTTTTGATTTATCAGTTGGATCAGTCGCTACGCTGTCAAATGCCATTGTCATTTCTATGTTCGTATGGTTCTCGCAAAATCCACTGATTGCAATCCTTTCTGCACTAGCGGCTTCTATCATTGTTGGATTGTTAAATGCATGGATGATCGTCAAAATGAAAATTCCAGATATGCTCATGACATTAGCCATGATGTTTATCATTCAAGGGCTGGCTCAAACGTATACGAAAGGGGCGACCATTTCTGAAAATATGGTGCTGCCTGATGGTACGTTTTCAACAGGAACGATCCCTGCCTTTTTCAGCAAAATCGGACAGGTGCCATATATCATTCTCATTATGGCTGCCATTGTTCTATTTGCGCATGTTTTCATGACCTATACAAAGCACGGCCGATTCATGTACATCATCGGTGGGAATAAGGAAGCGGCTCGATTGTCTGGCATTCATGTGAACAAATACAAAATTGCGGCCTATCTGCTTTCTGCGTTATTTGCAGCGATCGGAGGTATCGTGCTGGCATCAAGGGTGATGACAGCAGAAATTAATGCTGGTGCACCATATTTAATGGATGGAGTAGCGGCTGCTTTTATCGGCTTTTCCGTCATGGGAGCAGGTAAGCCAAACGCATTTGGTACTTTTATCGGGGCTGTACTCATCGGGATCTTACAAAATGGGCTTGTGATGATGTCTGTTCCTTATTATGCAATGGATATTGTGAAAGGTTCTGTGCTGGCTCTTGCACTGGCGCTGACCTATTACAAACAAAGAGGCTAACTGCGTATTTTTTAAAACCATTCGAGTCCTCTCTCCGTCTAGTAAACGGAAAGCGGTACAGCTGCCGTTTCCCAAAAGGAGATGACAAAGAAAATGAATATGTCAGCAACTCATGTTGAAGATTTGAAAAATGTCATGGAAGACTGGAAAAATGAACTATTAGTATATAAATTTGCATTAGATGAAATGGATACAAAGTTTTCGATTATCAGTCAGGAGTATAATTTAATCCATGGACATAACCCTATAGAGCATACAAAATCACGGATCAAATCCTTTGAAAGCATCGTGAATAAACTAGCAAGAAAAGGATGCGATATCACGACACAATGTGCCAAGGAGCATATCCATGATATCGCAGGTGTCCGCATCATCTGTTCTTTTATTCAAGATATCTATAACATTATGGATGTATTGAGGCAAAGAGAGGATTTAAAGATCCTTGAAGTGAAAGACTACATTCAACATCCGAAACCAAATGGCTACAGAAGCCTTCACTTAATTGTTGAGATTCCTGTCTACTTAACGAATCGTGTGGAGTATGTGAAGGTTGAGATTCAGGTACGGACCATAGCGATGGATTTTTGGGCGAGTCTAGAGCATAAAATCTATTATAAACTGCAAAACGATGTTCCTCATCAGTTGACCGATGAACTGAAGGAAGCCGCAGATATTGCCCATTACTTAGATGAAAAAATGCAAAATATCAAACGAGAAATTGATTAACACATAAAAAAGCAGCTGTTTTGATCACAGCTGCTTTTTTCATATTAAGGGTTGGTTCCACGATCCCTCTTTTGAATGATATCTTGAGATTGTGCAGATTTGCTGTCTTTTTGAACGGAAGCACCAATAGAAACACCTGTTATCAATAGGGTAAAAATCGCACTTGTGATAAGCCATTTCTTCATCATACATCACTCCATATTCTTAACAAGTTTTTAAGGATAATGCCTTGTTTCTAAAATAAGAGGATTCTTCATGAAGTCCAAGATCCATTAAGTAAGCAGCTGCATCCTGACAAATAGCTTCAAGATCAACAAGGAAATTCATCGATTCTAATTGATCACAATAAGACTTGATTTGCTCAATCATGTTGTCTGGCTGAATCATAAGTGTTTCTAAAATGGATAATTTAAGTGAAATGTTTCGTTGTTTTAAATTTTCTGCTTTTTGAAGTGAAAGCTGTACATAATAGTGGAACAAACCTGGCTTTTTCAGCTTAAATAGTGCTTTTGTGTAGGCGTACATGGCAAGTAAATAGCCGCCTGGAGAAGAAGTTTCGAATGTTTCTATCATTAAAGCCTTTTCTAGGAGTGGCACAGCTTCACTGTATTCATTTCTTAGACTTTTAATAAAGGCTGCATTGCAATAGGCGTGTCCAAGCAAATCTGGATCTTCCATCTGTTCTAGTGAATGAATTACTTCTTCGAACAACGATTCTGCCTCATCATATTTCGACTGATCCGCATAATTCAAAGCAAGCATCATTTGACAGCTGATTGATTTTTTCACATAACATGGATCTGCATCGTAAATAGATGAAGCCTTCTTTAAGTGGTGGATGGAGAGAAGCGTGGACCTGATATTATAGTAAAGACACCCTGTTTTATAATGAAATTCGGCTTTTTCAATGTCATCATGCACGAGATCTAATTTATCTTCGGCCAATTTTAAATGGTGAAATGCCGTATCCTGATTGCCTCTGCGCATTTCATACATCCCTTTAAAGAAATAGAAATAATAGCTGAGCATATCATCCGTACGGATGGCATTTTCATCAACAAAAAGACTATGATCTAACGAAGCTGTATCTTCTATTAGATCTTTAAAACGGTACTCTAGCAGTTGATAGTAAAGTAAGACGTCTTGATTTTCTTCCATTCGATCAAACGCTTGAAGAATGTCTTCTTTTAACTGGATGGCACCTTGTATCTCTCTTTTTTTCATCATGACATACCAATCATTGAGCATATTTGCTACATCAACGGACGACAAAACACCTGCTTCTGCCAATTCATATCCTCCTTTCTTCATCTATTAAAAACCGTTCTTTTGAATCAACTTTCCATATTCCAGTATATTCTTATATTTTAAGCTCTCTCATGCAGTTTGTAAAACATGTTTTTTGATGTAAATTCAACCAGTAGTGAAAGAAATAGGGAGAAGGCGACATTGTGTATACGCTTACATGTTTTTAGGTAAAAAGAGGGTTTTGAAAAAAATATATTACAATATCAATAAAGCGAGGAAGCCGGTTGTTGAGTTTGCTTTCGTATACTAGAAAAAAACATCATTAATCAAGGTGATGCCTCATTTTTTTGTAAGATTATCTTACATTATAATTGTGAATGACTCTTCTTTTAGAATAAAATGAGTTATTCGCAAAAAAGTAAAATTTAAAGAGACTATTGATCTAGAATTGTATGGATCTTTGGTATTGATAAAAAATATCACACACTATAGCTTTAGCGTGTTATAGTATTATTGTTATTGCGAATATTTAGACAAAACTGACAATGGGGGTCGTGTTTTATGAAGAAATCGATGTTATTGATCATGGGACTAATTGTTGTGCTTGTCATGGCAGCCTGTGGATCAAAATCAGACAGTGGTTCGGGAGAAGGCAAAGGCACATATAAAATTGGGATAGATACAACGTATCCGCCATTTGAATTTGAAAAGGGCGGTAAATATGAAGGCATAGACGTTGATTTAATTAATGCAATCGCAAAAGATCAAGGTTTCAAAGTGAAGCTGGAAGCTATGGACTTCTCAGGTATCATTCCAGCAATGCAGGCAGGACAGCTTGATGTTGGAATGGGCGGGATGAGTATTACAGATGAGCGTAAGAAGAAAGTAGATTTCTCAGATCCTTACTTTGACGCTGGGCTGACAGTTGTTGTGAAAAAGGACAGCAGCATCAAATCAATTAATGATTTAAAGGGGAAAAAGCTAGCTGTTAAAAACGGGACGACTGGTGCAAAGTTTGCATCTGATAACGCAGATAAATATGGGTATGAAGTCGTTCAATTTAATGACAGCCCATCTATGTTCCAAGAAGTATCAAACGGAAATGCAGATGCCTTAATTGAGGATTATCCTGTCATTACGTATGCGATCGCACAACAAGATTTAAAATTGAAAACAGTTGGAGACCGCTTGAATGGAGATCAGTATGGTATCTCTGTCATGAAGGGGAAAAATCAAGACCTATTGAAGAAAATCAATAAAGGTCTGGAGAACCTAAAGAAAAACGGTGAATATGACAAAATTATTGATAAATATTTGAAGTCATAACACAAGCGAGGCGCGCTCCGAGCGCGCTTTCTTTATGTGTCAGCCGTATGTGAATTAGGGAGGGAGAAACATGGATACAATTATTAATGCATTTCCGTATTTAATGGATGGTTTGCAAACCACTTTATATATCTTTGTTGTTGCCATCATTTTAGGATTTATCATCGGGTTAATTGTGGCTTTATTCCGTCTGTCACCATTTAAAATTTTAAATTTCATCGCACTCGTCTTTGTGAATGCCATTCGAGGTACACCATTTATCGTACAGCTATTCTTCATTTATTTTGGTTTAAATACACTTGAATTCATTTCGCTTGATCGAGTGCCCGCAGGGATTATTACAGTAGCGATTAATGCAGGGGCTTATTTCTCAGAAATTATTCGTGCAGGGATTCAGTCTATTGATAAAGGACAAACAGAAGCTGCGCGCTCATTAGGCTTTACAGGGGGACAAAACATGCGCTTTATCGTCCTTCCGCAGGCCTTCCGCCGCATGCTCCCAGCGATTACAAACCAAGCCATCATCAGCTTGAAGGATACATCTCTCTTATCTATTATCGGGATTGCCGATATTATGCAGCGAGGACAAGTTCAAGCATCGGCTACATTTGATCCATTGAATGTCTGGCTCATTGTCGGTGTCATTTATTTCGTGATCATTTATTTACTTTCTCTACTGGCTAGCTACGCAGAAAGGAGATTTGATATCAAATGAGTATGATTACGGTGAAAAACTTAAAGAAATCCTTTGGCGATCACGAAGTCTTAAAGGATATTAATGCAGTCATCGAGGAAAAGGAAGTAGTGTGTGTCATTGGACCTTCTGGATCAGGGAAAAGCACGTTTCTTAGATGCCTCAATAAATTAGAAGATATCACTGCTGGAGAAGTCGTTGTCCACGGACACACAATTACAGACCCAAAGGTGAATATCAATAAAGTACGACAAGAAGTAGGCATGGTGTTTCAGCACTTTAATTTATTCCCTCATAAAACCGTTTTAGAAAACATTACGATCGCACCGATAAAGGTAAAAGGCATTGAAAAGAAGGCAGCAGCCGAAAAAGCGTTAGACTTGCTTGAGAAAGTCGGCTTAAAAGACAAAGCCCAAAGCTACCCTAACCAATTATCCGGTGGACAAAAACAGCGTGTCGCCATTGCAAGAGCCTTGGCAATGGACCCGAAAGTACTATTATTCGATGAGCCGACATCAGCTCTTGATCCTGAAGTTGTGGGTGATGTATTAGCTGTAATGAAACAATTAGCTGTCGAAGGCATGACCATGATTGTGGTGACACATGAAATGGGCTTTGCAAGAGAGGTAGGAGACCGTGTCATCTTTATGGATGGCGGATATATTGTCGAGGAAGACAAACCGGAAGCCCTCTTTGGAAACCCACAGCATGAGCGTACAAAATCATTTCTTAGTAAGGTGTTATAAAAAGAGTAAGGGCATGTATATGCTCTTACTCTTTTCTTTATGAATAAATGGAAGATAGATTTAGCGGCACGATTTCCTAGGAAATATTAGCGCTGGAAGAATTCGATCCATTCTTGATCTGGTCCTCTGAAAAAGAAGTAGCAATATCCATTTGGTAATGTCGTGATTTCTTCATCGATTAATTCAATTTGCAGCTTTTGAATACGATTGAATTCAGCATGAATATTGTCTGTTGTGAAGGCGAGATGATGGACCTTCCCTTCAGATGGCAGGTCACTGCTGTAGCCTTGGATGAGCTCAATTTCCGTTTCTGCTTCATCTTTAAAACCGAGAAATGCAAGCTCAATCACTCCATTTGTATGAGTGATGCGGTCCTTTAATTTCATCCCCACCACTTTTTCATAAAAATCAATCGATTGATCAATATTCGAAACCATAATACCTGTATGATCTAAGCGTAATGTCGTCAAAAGAAGTGCCTCCTCTATGTCATGTTGATATTTTTCTCCTCATCTTATCATAATAGAAGTAACGTATACATTCATATGGTAGGATAGAGAGAGTCAATTTAGGATAAGGATGACACAAATGAAAAAAATCTCATTAAAACAAACATTTGCGGAACAAGTGAAAAAGGGATATCCGCTCATTTCCAAAGATGCAGTATCGAATGTGAACGGTGTACGGGAAGGCGAGCTCATTGAATGGGTGGATGAGCGGGGCGCTTTTTTAGGAAAAGGGTATTATGGTGTGCAAAACAAAGGAATTGGCTGGGTACTAACCTTTGATGCAAACGAAAAAATAGATCAAGCTTTTTTTGTCTCTAGGCTTGAGCAGGCAGCAAAAAGCAGAACGCATTTATTTCGTGATGCACAGACGACTGCTTTTCGTGTGTTCAACGGAGAAGGGGATGGAATTGGCGGCGTCACGATTGATCATTATGACGGATTCTACCTCATCCAATGGTATAGCGAAGGAGTCTATACATTAAAGGCAGAAGTATTGGCTGCACTTGAGCAAGTATATCCAGACTATAAAGGTATTTATGAGAAGAAACGATTTGATACGTCTGGACAGTATATAGAAGATGATGATTTTGTGAAGGGAGAGAAAGGTGAATTTCCTCTCATTGTGAAAGAAAACGGCATGAACGTAGCAGTTTACTTAAATGATGGTGCGATGACGGGCATTTTCCTTGATCAGCGTCATGTGAGAAAAGCGATTCGAGATCGTTATGCAAAGGGAAAGACTGTGCTCAATACGTTTTCTTACACAGGTGCTTTCTCAGTAGCAGCTGCGCTTGGTGGAGCGAGCCGTACGACAAGTGTGGATGTTGCAAACCGTAGCTTGAAAAAAACATCTGAGCAGTTTGAAGTCAATGATATTGATGTGGACGGGCAGGATATCAAAGTCATGGATGTCTTTAAATATTTTCCGTTTGCAGCGAAAAAAGGCTGGACCTATGATCTCGTCATCTTAGATCCGCCATCCTTTGCACGGACGAAGAAGCACACATTCAGTGCGGCGAAGGATTATAAGAAGCTATTAAAAGAAGCCATCCAAATTACAGCTGAGAATGGCGTCATTGTGGCATCAACGAATAGCAGTGCATTTGGCATGAAGAAGTTCAAAGGATTTATTGCGCAGGCCTTTAAAGAATCAGGGAAAACCTATCGGATTCTTGAAGAATATACACTTCCTGAGGATTTTCGTACAACGAAGAATTATCCCGAAGGAAACTATTTAAAGGTTGTCTTCATACAAACATAAGAAAAAGCCATTTCCGATAAGGAATGGCTTTCAGCGTGTAGACAAACCCTCGCATTCGCCCGCAGGTCTGCGCTCCGGTGCTCACGAATGTCAAATTCGCTCCGCTCCGGTACTCGTCCTTCCTAGGGCTGCAAAGGTTTTCTATCATGCTGAAAAGAAGACAAAGTGCTAAAATAAAGAACATTTTAGCATTTTGTCAACAATCTAAAAGCTATTTCCTATAAGGGAAATAGCTTTTTTTATAAGGCAAACGACATGAGGATCGGCGCTGCACATAATGTAATAATGGCTGAAATAATCATCGATACACTTGAGATCGTCCCTGAGACGGAGCTCATTTCAAAGGCTTTCGATGTTCCTGCACCGTGTGCACCTGTTCCAAGCAGGACGCCCATGGCAATGTCATTATCGATGCGGAAGTAACGGATCACCATTGGACCGATAATCGATCCAAACAGTGCGGTTAAAATGACAAAGACAGCCGTAACGGACGGCATGCCGCCGATCATTTCTGACACACTCATTGCTACAGGTGTTGTGACCGATCTTGGGACAAGGCTCTCAATAAGGCCTGTGTCCAGATGAAATAACTTGGCGATAAATGCCGTTGATAAAATCGCAATGATAGAGCCGCAAGCCACATTCAAAAGAATTTCCACTGCATGCTTCTTCAGGATATGAAAATACTTATATAAAGGAATGGCAAAAGCAACAGTCGCAGGCTGCAGCATATTCGTGAGCCATTTCCCGCCTTGATTGTAAGCATCGTAAGGAATGTTGACGATTAACAGCAAGACGACAAGAACAAGCGGAGTGACAAGTAATGGTGAGACATAAACCTTTGGATGCCGTTTGTACACCGCTTTTGATCCGAGATATAAAAGAACTGTTAAGATCAGAAATAGTCCGCCAACTAACATAGCTTTTTTCGCTCCTTTCGTTTCGCAATCATTTGCGTCATGATACCAGTTGAGAGCATGACCACAAACGTACTAATTAAGACGACAAGGATAATACTTGTGCCAGATTGAGAAAGCAGTTTTCCATAATCAATGACACCAACTGCTGATGGAATAAAGAAAAGCAGCAGTTCTCCGAGCAGCCATACGGCGCCAAGTTCTATCCATTTTAATTGAATGATCTTAAAATGAAGTAATAAGAAAATGACAAGAATGCCTAAGATCGTGCCCGGGATTCTTAAATGCAAAAAGGCCGCCAGCACATTCATGAATTTCGCAAAAATAAACAAGACCATAATCTGAAGGGCAGCAATCAGCGGCTTTTTGAGCAATTTCACTTTCTGTTCACTCCTTTTTCTATATAAATTGTTCACTATTTCACAAAAACATGACAACGTTCCAATTGATGAGCTTACTTTAAAGTGTACAGCACGTTTAGTTATAGGTAAAATACATATATCGAATAGTAATTATTCCTTTTGTCTATAGAAAGGATGAAGCATGTGGACATTAGACATTTAACATATTTCTTAGAAGTGGCAAGATTAAAGAGCTTCACGAAAGCATCGCAGTCCCTTTACGTATCACAGCCGACCATTTCCAAGATGGTCAAAAACCTGGAGGATGAGCTGGGGGTGCAGTTGTTTTACCGAAATGGACGGCAGGTTGAAATGACAGATGCCGGCCAAACCATGTATACACAGGCGAGTGAAATCACGCAGTCATTTCAGAATTTAACGAGCGAATTAAATGATTTAATGAATGTGAAAAAAGGGCATATCCGAATCGGACTGCCCCCGATGATTGGGTCAAGTTTCTTCCCGAATGTCATGGGAGAATTCCGCCAGCAATATCCAGATGTCACATTTCAATTGGTCGAGCACGGCTCCATTAAAGTAGAGGAAGGGGTCGAGGATGGGTCGTTAGATATTGGTGTCATTGTTCTGCCTGCAAATGATAAAATTTTTCATACGTACACCATTATTAAAGAGAACATGAAGCTCGTGACGCATCCATCCCATCCGATGGCCGGTCGTGAGGAGGTACATTTAGCTGATTTAAGGGAAGAGTCGTTTATTTTCTTTAGAGAAGATTTTGTTCTGCACAGCCGGATTTTAAATGAATGTATGAATGCGGGATTCCGGCCAAATGTCATTTATGAAACGTCTCAGTGGGATTTCATTAGTGAAATGGTAGCTGAAAACTTAGGGATTGGACTTCTGCCAGAACGAATCTGCCGTGATCTTGATCCTGAAAAGGTAAAGGTCATTTCCCTAAACCCATCAATCCCGTGGCATTTAGGTGTCATTTGGCGAAAAGACCGTTATTTGTCGTTTGCGGCAAGAGAATGGTTAAAGCATACGAAATCTTACGTGTGGGATGCAGAGTAAAAGGGAGGATGATACAGATGAAAACAAGCCGCTCGTCTCAATTATTGGAGAAGGTTCGAGAGGAAAATCCACTCGTTCATAATATCACGAATCAAGTCGTGACGAATTTCACAGCGAATGGACTGCTTGCTTTAGGTGCTTCGCCAGTCATGGCAAACGCCAAAGAAGAAGTGGCTGAAATGGCGCAATTAGCGGATGCACTTGTGCTTAATATTGGCACACTGACCAAGGAGACGGTGGAAGCCATGATTCTCGCTGGACAAGCCGCCAATGAAAAAGGTGTACCTGTTTTGTTAGATCCTGTCGGCGTCGGTGCGACAACGTTTCGAGCGAATGCAGCTAAACAGCTGTTAGAGAATGTGAAAATGACCGTGGTCAGAGGAAATGCTGCTGAGGTGGCTCATTTACTTGGAGTGGACGGCTGGGAATCAAAAGGCGTTGATGTGAAAGCGGCGAATGGAGATGTATCGGCATTAGCCAAACAAGCGTCCATTGTACTTCAGACAATAGTGGTGATCACAGGAAAAGTCGATGTGGTGTCAGATGGAAATGAAGTACTGTCCATTCATAATGGACATGAATGGCTCACCAAGGTGACAGGAACCGGCTGTTTGCTGACATCTATCATAGGAGCATTTTGTGCAGCAGGTGAAAGGCCGCTTCATGCGTCGGCCGCTGCATTGCTGTTTTATGGTGTGGCAGCTGAAAAGGCAGCTCTGCAAACAAAGGATAAAGGACCGGGGACCTTTCAAATGGAATTGTTAAACGCACTATCACACACAACCGGCGATGATGTGCTGACATTAGGGAAATTAGGGGGAGTTTCACATGACAAAGGCTGATCAAGAGCAAATCAAACAGCAATTATCGGTTTATTTTATTATGGGAACAGCAAATTCAACGAGACAGCCGCTTGATGTTGTGAACGAGGCCATTCAAGGCGGAATCACCATGTTTCAATTTCGTGAAAAGGGTGAAAAAGCCTTGCAGGGTGAAGAGAAGAAACAATTGGCTCGTCAAATTCAAGCGCTTTGCCAAGAAGCAAATGTTCCTTTTATTGTGAATGATGATGTACAGCTAGCGATTGATCTTGATGCAGATGGCGTTCATGTTGGACAGGAAGACACAAACGCAAAAGACGTCAGACAAAGGATCGGGAATAAAATATTAGGCGTATCGACGCATAACTTAGATGAAGTGAAACAGGCTATGAAAGACGGAGCAGATTATGTCGGGATGGGCCCAGTCTATCCAACGGAAACGAAAAAGGATACACGCAGTGTCCAGGGAGTGTCTTTGATCACTGAAGTCCGCCGGCATGGCCTTCAAATTCCGATTGTGGGTATCGGAGGGATCACATACGACAACGCTGCACCAGTCATACAAGCTGGAGCAGATGGTGTAAGCATCATTAGTGCTATTAGCCAGAGCGCCGATCCAAAAAAAGCAGCAGAAAAGCTGAAATCACTTGTTGAAGCAGAAAAAGCATCTCTTTGATCTGAGGGAGACATGGATTGAATCAATTCATGTCTTTTCTTATGTCGGGGAAAATAGACAGGCGAGAAACAATTGTGTACAATTATATAGTTCGATTGTTTTCGAAATGACAGGTAAATAAAGGAGAATGAACATGGAAGTGCTCGATACGTATTTTCGCCGATACGATGAAGCAGGAAAAGGGCAGGAGCAGCTGGATGAATTGCTGGCATTGTTTTCTGACGATGTCATGATTGTCTTAAATGGCGCCCGGAGGCCTGGAATCCAAGCATTCACACAATTTTTGAACACATTTTTCCACGTACATGATGACATTAAGCATATGTGGGATGGATGGATTAAAAGAGAAGATGGAAAGTATGAAACAAACTGGGCTGTGTGCGGAAAGCTATCGGATGGCCGTGTCTATACAGCAGAAGGAATTGATATCGCAGAGCTGGACGACCATGGGAAGATCGTTTATTTAGAAAACGTTCCGAAAAACCCAGAGTTATTCCAGCGCTATTAAAAAGCCGGTTGAGCAGCCGGCTTTTTTATTTGTCTAAAGAATAGGCCTCGATGGCTTCTTGAACAGAAGTTTCTTCATCAAAAATAAGGTGGCGGCTGTACACTTCACTCAAGTGTAGTGATTTTTGCTCTAGTGATCGACAAGCTCAAAAATATCTAGAATGGCTGCTAATTTTATGTTAGTTTGGCCACCTTCTGCATTATCATAGGTTTCCTCTGGGAAGCCTTGTTTGACTATTTCCTTCACTTGCAGTTGGTTCTTAGCTTTTACCAAGACGATTCGTTCTTCAAAGATTTTATCGGGTATACTGCTTGGTGATGAGATGGATTCGAATAATAATTTTGCAGAATAAATCCTTTGCATACGTCATCCCACTTCTTTCGTGTCGATTTAAATAATTTCCAGTATGTGTATAACATGATAACATAGGAATGACATCTTGCAGGGAATTCATAACGATAAATAGATTCATTACGGGGAGGGATAGAGATGAAGAATGTGGTTGATAACATAGGGGAAGTTCATGAAATTCTGTTAATCCTCATTACATGCTGCTCTCTCATCACGTTTAGAAGGGTTGCCAGATTAGAGAAGTATAAAAATAAGTTGAAAAGCCAATTTATACCTTACTGAGATTTGAACAGAAGAACACAAAAAAAGCCGGCTGAGCAGCCGGCTTTTCCTTATGAATCAGTATCCATATGCATGCCTGTATGTGCCTTTACTTGAATTTCCGTAAAGGTGTCTTCATCTGCTTTTTCAGACGAGAATATCGTGCCTAAGTATGCGGCAAGGAATCCGAGTGGAATCGAGATGATCCCAGGGTTCGACAGCGGGATGAGCGGCTCTCCTGTGAAAATGGCTGCTCCTGATGGGTCCCAGACGCTTGGGCTGAGCGAGACGATAATCAGTGCGCTTAGAAGGCCTGTTAAGCTTCCGGCGATAGCACCCGTAGAGTTAAATCGTTTCCAAAAAACAGTGAAGATAATCAAAGGTAAATTCGCACTCGCTGCGACTGCGAAGGCAAGAGACACAAGAAAAGCGACGTTTAACGACTGGGCAAATAATGCAAGAATGATGGAGAGGATCGCCACGCCGATTGAAGCAAAGCGTGCCGCCTTCACCTGCTCCCGCTCACTCGCTTTTCCTTTGCGGATAATCTGACTATAAAAGTCATGGGCAAAAGCTGACGCGGCGGATAAAACAAGACCAGTCACCACTGCCAATATGGTCGCAAAGGCGATAGCGGAAACAAAGGCAAATAATAAATCTCCTCCAAGGGCTTGTGCCAGAAGAGGTGCGGCCATATTTCCTGCTGCATCTGCTGCTGTGATCGCTTCTGTGCCAACAAAGGCAGCAGCGCCAAAGCCGAGGAAAACCGTCATTAAATAAAAAATCCCGATGATCCAAGTAGCAGAAAGAACCGATTTTCGCGCAGAAATCGCATCCTTTACTGTATAAAAACGAATCAAAATGTGCGGCAGACCTGCTGTCCCAAGCACTAAGGCGAGGTTAAGAGACAAGGTTTCTAAAGGCACATCATATTTATTTCCCGGATGAAGAAACGATTCACCAAGCGGGGTTGCAGTTTTCATCTGTTCAAACATCTTTAGCAGACTAAAATCAAACTTTGCAAACACAAGCAGAGAAATAATGAGCGTCCCAAGCATGAGAAGCACAGCCTTTGTGATCTGTACCCAGCTGGTCGCAATCATGCCGCCAAACACGACATAAATGGTCATCAGAACACCCACGATCAGCACTGCGATCCAGTAATCAATGCCAAGAAGCAACTTGATTAACGCACCTGCTCCAACAAGCTGTGCAATCATATAAAAAGTGGAGACTGTAATGGTATTAAAGGCGGCAACCCCTCGAATGGCAGGGCGCTTAAATCGTGCAGCGATCATGTCTGCCATCGTATATTTCCCTAGATTTCGTAGCGGTTCAGCCACAACGTAAAGAACGACAAGATACGCTACTAGAAAACCAATGCTATAGAAAAAGCCGTCAAATCCGTTTAACGCGATCATTCCAGCAATCCCTAAAAAGGATGCAGCAGACATATAGTCGCCAGCAATGGCAAGGCCGTTTTGAAACCCGGTCAAACCTCCGCCTGCTGTGTAAAAATCACTCGCATTGCTTGTTTTTTTTGCAGCAAAATATGTGATGACCAATGTGAGACCTACGATCGCTACGAACAAAATAAAAGCGGTCATGCTCATTCGTCATCACCTCTTGATTCAGTTTTTAAAGCGCTTACATAATTGTCGAACTTAGCTGCTTTTTTTGCATAAAGTCCACATAAAACCCAGGTCATGACAAATTGTGTGAGGGCGAATAACCAAGCCCATGAGATCGCGCCAATTGCCGGCGTGTTCAAAAAGGTGAAGTAGGATGTAGCAACCGGAAGTGAAAAGTAAAAGAGAAAAAAGAAAATCGTCATCGGTACGATAAATCTGCGTTTTTCCTCAAGAAGTTTTCGGAAATCCTCTGAAGCGGCAACCTTCTTATAATGAACTTTTTTGTCTGCCATTGTTTCCTCCTTTGTACGAATTAGGGACAAGGTACTCCAATGCATATGAGACGATCTGGCTGTTTATGACAGTATATCATAAAAAAGGCACCCGAAAAGGGTGCTTTCTATCGATAATTTGCAAGAAATTGTTCTCTCGCTTTTTCATATGCTTCTGCATCAAAATGATCTCCGCATTTATGAATACACCAAGGCTCTTCTTGATTTGCAATTCCAACTTCATAGCCCTTGTGAGTGAATTCAAAGGACTGCGAGACATCATAAAAATGAAAGCCATCAAAGAGGTCCTCACGCCACCTCACATCGTATTGTGTTGCCATGAATAGACCATCAATAGCCGCCGCTTTGATATAATCTTGTACTTCGGGCTGCTGACGGCCTCTTTCAAAGGAAAGCAACTGATAGGTGTCGTGGCGATATTCAATGACTTTACCCCTGCAATCAGCACTCTCCCACCAAATTCCATTGTCAGGCACGTTTTCTGCTCCAATCACGCCCACCATGCCAAGTGATGGATTTTGTAAAAAAAGGGGGATGAGCTCAAGCAGCATATGCTGTTTGACAATCAAGGTATCCTGATGAAGATAAATTTTAAACTGAGCTGGATGAGTGATGGCTTCATTGTAGGCAGAGGTCATACTTGATGCCTGTCTGATTGGTAAGACCTCCACATGGTATCCATGAGGAGCCGGAAGCGAAGCGAGCTGCCGGAAACAAGCCTGAAACATCGATTCATCATTTACACATAAAACAAACAGGATGGTCGGATTACTCATGAAATGGAACCGCCTCGACTACATATTGATAGGTTGTAGCGGCCTCGTGAAAATCAGAACGAATGCCGTGTTTCATGAGTAATTCATGTAGATCATTCAACACGCCTGCATAGGAAGGATGCTGTACGCGAATAGCCTCGAATTCGCGAATGCGAAAACCCGCTGAATGAAAGAGTGCATGTATTTCGTGAAGCGTGAAGAAGCGTAAATGGGTTTGATCCATTAACCCTGCATCTGTATAAGTAAATCTGCCGGCTAGTAATTCTAAAACCGTTGAAATGTGGCCGATATTTGGAATAGATGACAAGATGGCACCCTCTTTTTTAAGGAAGGGTTTCACCTTTTTTAAAACGGCCCAAGGGTCCAATAAATGCTCGAGGACATCTCCGAAAATAATGCAGTCAAATTGTTCATGGTCATAAGGGAGAGCCATCTGTTCAATATTTCCGCAGAGAACATGATCCAGCTCTTGCTCAGCCTCTTTTGCTGCGTCCTCAAATGACTCAATGCCATAGATGGTTCGGCCCTTTTGTTTCAGGACTTTTCCAAGCTTGCCTGTGCCGCATCCGATATCCAATAAAGACGTCCATTCCGCGCGAATACGACTGACGATGACCGGGTTTACCCCATGATAATACTGATCCTTTTTTTGGTGATAATACGAAAGGGAATCTGAACTCACGCTCTACCCACCTTTCTGCTTTCTCATTGTTTTCATGGTTAATATATGGGTGGGCAGCTTGGTTTTATAACGAGAGAAGGACAATTTTCATGAATGCAACTAAAAAGGGATCATATAGAGAACGGGAAGTGGACTGTCCTCCTAATATAGAAAGACAGAACCCCATTGAGTGAAGGGATTGGTATGGAGAGGTGTTCAATTATTGTAGCGTATCGTCATGAAAGGATTTTCAAAAGGTCAATTGACAGGTCAGAACTTTTAGCCAAAGCAGTCTGAAAGACAAAGGATAACGGCGTTGATTTACGGTTTGTTTATCATCTTCTGATCACCGTTGGATGTTAAAAAAGCTTGTATTTCTTCGATGCCTAGTCCAATTTTTTTCGCTTCCTGAATCAAATAAACCCACTCTTCGTCAACTCTTCTTTTCACTTGCGTATCCATAATATCCTCCAGTTCAATAAGACATATTCACTGCAACCAATGACTTGAACAAACCGTCTAGTAACTGTACGTGTGGTTGAAAACAGCACAAAATAAATTTTTGTCGAAAAATGATGACATTTAACCTATTTTGTAAAATCTATCACCTACCACGTTCCTAAAAAAATGACTAAAAAACCCATAAATATTGAAATCTTACTTCTAATAATAAACAATTGTTATGTCAGTTGAAAGATTATAAATTAAAATAATGAAAAAGACCTAAAACATTTGACTCATATAAACCAATTGTGTTGACATTTGCCATCGAGTAGAACAAATTTCATCTTTGCAGGACGTACATATTGTTCGTTTGGGAAGTTCTTCTTAAGATGGTATTCTAAAAGAAACAGAAACCACCAAGAAGGAATGAAGAAAGACATGTATAGCCTTTTTCAAAAGTATCGAGAAGTTGTCATGTATCTTGTGATGGGTGTGTGTACAACCATTGTCAATATCGTCAGCTTCTATTTATTCGTTGAGATGTTTTCCATGGATTACAAAACAGCTACGGTTGTTTCATGGGTATTTGCTGTTCTCTTTGCTTATATCACCAATAAGAAGTATGTCTTCAAGCAAAAGGCTCGTGACACAAAAAGCCTCATGCGTGAACTTTCTTCATTTTTTAGTGTTCGTCTCATGTCTCTAGGTGTAGATCTGGGGCTGATGATTTTATTTGTGAGCCAAATGGCGCTCAATGAAACCGTCGCAAAAATTCTCGTCAACTTTGTGATTGTGGTGGTCAATTATGTCGCCAGTAAATGGTTCGTCTTCAAGAAAACAAAAGAAGATGCGATTTAACACATAAAAAAGATAGGTGATGTGAAATGAGCAGCAGGTCAGACGACTTATATGATGCCATATATCAACAAACAGAAAAGCAGCATGAACAAGTGCTGAGGCTAGTCAAAGAAATGACCGCACATCCAGAAGCGTTTTCGGAACAAGAAAAGGAAAAGATCAACCGAATGGACATTGCGCTTCAAACGGCAACGGACATTTTAGAAAATTTAATGACCCCTGATACGCAAATGACCATTGTTTTAAGACAAGGGAGAATTCATGTTGACCTGTCAAAAGCGTAAAAGAAGCAGCCAATGATAAAGCGGCTGCTTTTTATTATGCATCGCTTGTTTCCCGCATTTGCTTTGGAGACATGCCGATTTTCTTTCGAAAGACTTTATTCAAGTAATTCGCATTTCGGTAGCCGCACTGTATGGCAATTTCTTCAATCGAGTATTTCGTTGTTTTTAGTAATGTTTCCGCCTTCTCTAACCGGATATTGGTTAAGTAGTGAATAGGTGTGAAGCCAGTGGCCTTTTTGAATTCCCTCGTAAAATGACTTTTGGATAAACGTGCCGCAGCTGCCATATCGTCTGGGCCAATTTCCTCGTGAAAATGATGGCTGGCAAACAAGGCCGCTTGAACGATGGGCTCAGGCCATTTCTCCATTTGTCCCTCAAGCTTTGGCAAATATGAATACAATTCCATGACAAATTGATAAGCAAGGCTAGACCCCTCAAATGGATTGGTAATCCGTCTTTCACTGGCTTCATCATAAATTTTCTTCAGCAGGCGGATCGGTTTTGAATTAGGATGAAAACGCATGACCTGCTTTCCTTGGTCTATAAATTGGTCAAAGCAAAGATCGCAGGCGTCCCCATAAAGCGTCAAATAGAGAAATTCCCAATGCTCACTGTCTTCTGGAAAATAATATTGATAGGCACTTGGGCTTTTCACAAGAAAGGCCTGCCCTGGCAAGACTTTGAACCGCTTCTGTCCGATTTCAATCATGCCGTGTCCAGACAGTGTGAGCTGAAAGATGCACTTGCCCTGATCCTTCCGCTCCACGCCATTCCAGCTGTATAACGAAGATGATTGAACCTCCCAGCCAACAGACCATATTTGTGCCGGCAATGTAACATCAGAATGGTGAAAACGAAATGCAAATGCTTCCTTCTTCAAATTGGAAAACCTCCTTCACAGCAAAAAACAACCTTTTTCTATTTTGAATCATGGTACACCTCATATCACATCGTACCATTCACAGCAAAAAAAGGGTATTTTTTAACGATTTTTTTACCATTGAACTTACTCAGTTCAGGCAACTAAAATAAGAGTATCAGAAGAGAAAAGGGGAATGGATATGATCGATATGTTACGCACGGCATTTCACCAGCAATTTGGGGATAGAGAAGAAGAACTTCGCTATTTTTTTGCCCCGGGAAGAGTGAACCTGATTGGTGAACATACAGATTACAATGGAGGTCATGTATTCCCTTGTGCGCTCACTCTCGGTACATATGCAGCATGTGCCAAGCGGTCAGATGGCCGCGTGAGAATGTATTCCTTGAACTTTGATGGCGATGGTGTGAAAGAATTCGACCTTTTTGAAATCGCTTACTTGGAGTCAGACGGCTGGGCGAATTATCCGAAGGGCGTGTTCCATCAGTTTATCGAAGCAGGAATGAAGATAGAAGAAGGCTTTGACATAGTATACGGCGGCAATGTTCCCAATGGTGCAGGCTTGTCTTCCTCTGCCTCCATTGAGCTTGTCACCGCTGTCTTTATCAATGAATGGCATTCATTCGGCGTTTCAAATGCCCGTCTTGCCCTCCTTTCGCAGCGTGCAGAAAATGAATTTATTGGTGTCAATTGCGGCATCATGGATCAGTTTTCAATCGCTCTTGGAAAAGAAGATCACGCCATCTTGCTCAATTGCGATACCCTTGATTTTGAATACAGTCCGTTTCGGCAAGAGGGGCTGGCGCTTGTCATTGCCAATACAAACAAAAAGCGGACACTGGCAGACTCCAAATACAACGAACGCCGGTCAGAGTGTCAATCAGCCTTAAACGATTTGCGAAAAGAAATCGATCTTGTCCACTTATGTGAGCTCACGGCTGATGAATTTGCTGAGCATGCCCACTTGATTCAGGATGAAACATGCCGCAAACGTGCAAGGCACGTGGTGACAGAAAACGAGCGGACGATGAGAGCGATAAATTTTTTGAAAGATGATAAAATTGAAAAGCTAGGCGCCCTCATGAAGGCATCTCATCTCTCTTTAAAGAATGATTATGAAGTGACTGGCTTTGAACTAGATACACTGGCAGAAGCCGCTTGGCTCCATCCTGGGACGCTTGGCTCCCGTATGACGGGCGCGGGTTTTGGCGGCTGCACGATCAGTATTGTGAAAGAAAAGCAGCTGGTATCATTTATAGAAGAAACGGGTGCGATTTATCAAGAGAAGACAGGTATTGAAGCCTCTTTTTACACAGCTGGAATTGGAGGCGGCGCAAGAGAACTCACGAAGGAGGAAGTGTAATGACGATTTTAGTGTGCGGAGGAGCAGGGTACATTGGCAGTCATGCTGTAGCGGCTCTTTTAGCGAAAGGTGAACAAGTAGTAGTAGTGGATAATTTGCAGACAGGCCACAAAGAAGCTGTTTTGGAGGGAGCTGTTTTAGAAGAGGGAGATTTACGAGATCAAGATTTTTTAAGACAGGTTTTCAAAACGCATCAAATAGAAGCGGTTATGCACTTTGCCGCAGATTCACTTGTAGGTGAGAGTGTAACAAACCCGCTAAAGTACTATGACAACAACGTTGGGGGAGCAACAGCTTTACTTCAGGTGATGAATGAATTTGATGTGAAACACATCGTTTTCTCTTCAACCGCAGCTGCGTATGGTGAACCAAAGCGTGTGCCGATCGTTGAAACGGATGAGACGAACCCAACCAATCCTTATGGAGAAACAAAACTTGCGATTGAAAAAATGCTGAAGTGGTCTGAGCAGGCATATGGAATGAAATACGTCGTGCTTCGCTACTTTAATGTAGCTGGCGCTCATACAGATGGACTTGTCGGAGAGGATCATCAGCCTGAGACACACCTCATTCCGATCATTCTGCAAGTGGCTTTAGGAAAACGAGATCAGATCATGATTTACGGTGATGATTATGAGACAGAGGACGGCACGTGTATTAGAGATTACATTCATGTCATGGATTTAGTAGAGGCGCACATCTTAGCAGTTGATCGTCTGCGTGCTGGAAAAGGAAGTGCAACATATAACTTAGGGAATGGCACAGGTTTCTCCGTGAAGCAGGTAGTAGATGCTGTAAGAAACGTCACGGGGCATGCGATTCCAGCACAGGTGGCTGACAGACGCGCGGGAGATCCAGCAAAGCTGATTGCTTCTTCTGAAAAAGCGCTGCAGGAATTAGGGTGGACACCTCAATATGCTGACCTTCACACCATTATTCAAAGTGCGTGGGATTGGTTTCAGAAGCATCCAGACGGTTACCAGAGTAAATAACGCGTAACAGGCAGGCAAGAGAGGGGACAGAGAGAATGGCGGTTGATATTTTTGAAAAACTGGAACAGTTGATTCAATACGGAGTTAATCAAGAGCTGATTACACCACTAGATATCGATTATACGAGAAATCGGCTGCTTGAGGTGCTTGGGCTGGATGAAGCTGAGGCAAGAACAGTCTCAGGGGATGCGGAACTTGAAGACATCTTAATGCCAATACTGGATTGGGCAGTAGAGATTGGCCTTATCCCTGAGGGGACGGATACGTATCGCGATTTACTAGATGCGAAAATCATGGGATGCTTGGTGGCGCCTCCAAGTGTCATCTACGCGAAGTTTGAAGAGAAACGCCAGCATGAAGGGCCAGAGGCGGCTACAAGCTGGTTCTATGAAATGCAGCAGCACGCACACTATATTCATACAGGCAGAATCGCCAAAAATGTGCAGTGGTTTACACCAACAGATGATGGCGAGCTGGAGATCACAATTAATTTATCGAAGCCGGAAAAGGACCCAAAAGCAATCGCTGAAGCCAAAAAACTTAGTCAAAAGCAATATCCTCTTTGTCTGCTTTGTAAAGAAAACGTTGGGTTTGGGGGACGGATCAACCATCCAGCGAGACAGAATCACCGGATTATTCCTGTGACACTCACAGATGAATCTTGGTTTCTACAATTTTCACCTTATGTGTACTACAACGAGCACTGCATTGTGTTCAAAGGCGAACATGAGCCGATGAGTATCACCAAAAAGACCTTTGAACGATTGCTTTCTTTCATATATATATACCCGCATTATTTCATCGGATCGAACGCTGACCTTCCGATTGTCGGGGGCAGTATATTAAGCCATGACCATTTTCAGGGCGGTGCGCATGAATTTCCGATGGCGAAAGCGAAGCTTGAAGATGTTTTTACTCTGAGTGCCTTTCCGAATGTGAGGGCCGGGATTGTGAAATGGCCGATGTCTGTGATCCGCCTTCGAAGCAGCGATAGGCAGACGCTTGCAGACGCCGCTGACTTTATCTTAAACGAGTGGAAAATGTATTCAGATGAAGAAGTGGAGCTGCTAGCTCATACAGGAGAGACGCCGCATAATACCATTACACCAATTGCACGCCGACATGGAGATGACTATGAATTAGATCTAGTGCTGCGTAATAATCGTACAAACAAGCAGCACCCGGACGGAATTTTCCATCCGCACGAAGAAGTCCATCATATTAAAAAAGAGAATATCGGATTAATTGAAGTGATGGGTCTTGCAGTTCTTCCTGGTAGATTAGCAGAGGAATTAAGCCAATTAAAAGAAGCGCTGTTATCCCAAAATCCCCTTGTAGAAATCAAAGCCCGTCCTGCTATCACGAAACATGAAGCATGGGCAAAGCGTCTGCTTGAAGAGAACACCTTTACAGAGGAGAATACAGAAGCCATTTTACAAAAAGAAGTCGGCATGATTTTTTCTCGAATTCTCTCACAGGCGGGTGTGTTTAAAAGAACCGAGCAAGGGAAAACAGCTTTTAAACGTTTCATTCATACACTCATATAGGCAGGTGATTAGATGATTGAACAAGTAAGAACAATAATGGAAGAAAAACAGCTCGACGGTGTCTTGATTCACAAGCGAAATAACTTCTCCTGGCTGACAGGAGGAAGAAGAAATCACATTGTGTTAAATACACCAGAGGGCGTGTGCAAGCTGCTTGTGTTAAAAGACGACATCGTCCTCATTGTGAATCAAATGGAAGAAAAGCGGATCATTGAAGAAGAGATGGCGTATATCGATCACCCATTTCAAGTGGTGACGATGGATTGGTTTGAGGATGATACGGCACACATTCAAACACTCACAAAAGACAAACGAATCGGGTCAGACATTCAAATGGCTGGATTCGAATGGGTTGAGCCGGATTTGTCGCAAGTTCGATCCATTCTTTCTGCATCACAGCTCCGCCAATATGAAACACTTTGTCATGAAACAGCGGTCATTGTAGAGAGTGTCTGTAAAGAAATCGTTCCAGGACAGACGGAGCACGAAATCGCTTCGCTTGCGGCTCAAAAAGCGATCGCGCAGGGAATGACGATTGAAGTGCTGCTTGTAGCAACAGATGACCGGATTCATCAATACCGTCATCCAATTCCAACAGACAAAAAACTTCAAAAGCATGCGCTTGTTGTCCTTTGCGCTGAACGGCATGGACTCGTGGCGAATGTCACAAGGTCTGTTTACTTCGGTCAGCTTCCACAGGAGCTTGAAGTGAACAAAGAGCGGCTGGCACGAATTGACACGGTCATGAATGCCGCTACGCGCCCCGGTAAGACTTTGGGAGATGTGTTGAAAGCAGGTATTGCTCAGTATGAAAAAGAGGGCTTCCCTGAAAGCTGGAAAAAGCTTCATCAAGGAGGGAAAACGGGCTTTGTATCTAGAGAAATAATTGCAGTGCCTTCATCGAAGGAAGAAATTCAGCTGCAGCAAGTGTTTACATGGAACCCTTCATTGCCTGGATTGAAATCAGAGGATACGATGGTCGTAGAGAAAGAGGGGAACCGCTTTTTAACCTATACAGGCAAGTGGACATACATTGACGTTGAACATGAAGGGGACATCTATAGGCGCCCTGATATTTTAGTAAGAGATGAATAATTGCAGAATGCCGGCGCTAAGCCGGTTTTTTGCTGGAAGTCATTAAGTGGGATTCCACATATTCAACATGATTACCAATTCTTACAGCGTATAGTCAGAGGATCGATACTTTCTTTTCTTATCAACTTGCGTTAAAATAAGTAAGGTTTTTGTTAAATGTGGGGATACCTATTTTGAAATTGTTTACCTAGATAAAATTTCATTAAGTTAAATTGAAATTTGACCAAACTTTTTTATTGTGGTAAACCTAAATTTGACAAAGTTCTTGATTGTTTGTCCTTTGCCTTCAACTCTCAACTTTTCAAAATCCTAGAAATTTATTGTGTGTGCAATAATATAAATTTATGTCGAATTTATGACATTTTAAAAGAAATCTGTTGAAAAATAAATGAACTTTTGAAAAAAGGGAAGCTAACTCTAACAGATTTTGATAGCATTACAAAGGGAAGAAAAGTTTTCGAAGGCAGATGGCTTTTCACAATTATTCAGCAATTTATACATTATCTAAGGAAGGATGGTGATCTTCTTGTTCAGAGCCATTAAACCTATGCTTTTATTAGCGATGCTCGTGAGTGTTTTTGTATTAGGAGGTTGCAGCAATATCGCTGTTTTAGATCCTAAAGGACCAGTCGCAGCACAACAAAAAGACTTAATCCTTTTATCGATCGGATTTATGCTCTTTATCGTTGGTGCGGTATTTGTAATGTTTACCATCATTTTGGTTAAATACCGTGAGCGTAAGGACGTTGGAAACGCCTCTTATAACCCAGAACTACACGGGAACACGCTTCTAGAAGTTGTCTGGACAGTGATCCCAATATTAATCGTTGCTGCCCTTTCAGTTCCAACTGTAAAAACAATTTACTCTTTGGAAGAGGCACCTCAAGCAACAAGCCATAAAGATCCTCTTGTCGTTTATGCGACAGCTGTTGACTGGAAATGGATCTTTAGCTATCCAGAGGAAAATATTGAGACAGTGAACTACTTAAACATTCCAAAAGATCAGCCGGTTTTATTCAAAATCACTTCCGCTGATACAATGGCATCACTATGGATTCCTCAGCTAGGCGGGGAGAAGTATGCGATGGCTGGAATGGAGATGGAACAATACCTTCAAGCTGATCAAGTTGGCACATATCAAGGAAGAAACGCCAACTTCACAGGCGAGGGCTTTGCTCAGCAAAAATTCAAAGTCAATGCGATGACGCAGTCTGACTATGATAAATGGGTAAATAAAACAAAGAAAGAAGCACCGAAGTTAACGAAGAAAACGTATGACTACTTGATGCTTCCTGATGCTGCAGATGTGCAGACATTCTCATCAACACATTTATCCTTTGCGAAGCACGGAGAGGATTCTGAATATGCACTCCAAGCACGCAAACGTTTAGGTTACCAAGCAGTTTCTCCGCATTCCAAGACAGATCCTTTCGAGAATGTGAAGAACTATAAAAGAAAATTAGAAACAGAATAAACTGACTAAGGAAAGGAGGAGGCCGTTATGCATTTAAAATGGGATGAGTTTTTTGTAACTGGAGACCCATTAATTCTTGGTGCGCAAATTTCTATCGCTCTTACCTCCATTGCCATCGTGTTTGTTTTAACCTACTTTAAAAAGTGGAAATGGCTCTGGAAAGAATGGCTGACATCAGTTGATCATAAAAAGCTTGGTATCATGTATATCCTTGCTGCTGTGATTATGTTCTTCCGCGGTGGGGTAGACGGACTGATGATGCGCGCGCAGCTGGCGCTTCCTAATAATACGTTTTTAGATTCAAACCACTATAATGAAATCTTTACAACGCATGGTACGATCATGATTCTATTCATGGCGATGCCATTTTTAATTGGTTTAATCAACGTCGTTGTTCCTCTTCAAATTGGTGCACGTGACGTTGCATTCCCTTATTTGAACAACCTTAGCTTCTGGACATTCATGGTCGGAGCAATGCTGTTCAACATTTCCTTCGTTATTGGAGGATCACCAAGTGCAGGCTGGACGAGTTACATGCCGCTCGCCGGAAATGATTTCTCACCAGGACCTGGACAGAACTACTACTTGCTCGGGCTCCAAATTGCAGGTATTGGTACACTTATGACAGGTATTAACTTCATGGTGACCATCTTAAAAATGCGTACAAAAGGTATGACACTTATGCGTATGCCAATGTTTACATGGACAACATTGATTACGTCTGTCATCATCGTTTTTGCATTCCCTGTACTAACAGTTGCTTTAGCACTTATGACATTTGATCGTTTATTCGGTTCTGCATTCTTTACACTCGAAGCAGGCGGTATGCCGATGCTTTGGGCGAACCTATTCTGGATTTGGGGACATCCTGAGGTATATATTGTTATCCTGCCGGCTTTCGGTATTTTCTCAGAAATTTTTGCGACGTTCTCAAGAAAGCAGTTGTTTGGTTACAAAGCGATGGTTGTCTCGATTGTGGCAATCTCTGTTCTTAGTTTCCTTGTGTGGGTTCACCACTTCTTTACAATGGGGAACAGTGCAGCGGTTAACTCATTCTTCTCGATTACAACAATGGCGATTTCTGTACCAACAGGTGTGAAAATCTTTAACTGGCTCTTTACGATGTATCGAGGCCGTATCAGCTTTACATCACCAATGCTTTGGGCACTTGGTTTCATCCCGAACTTCGTAATCGGTGGTGTAACTGGGGTTATGCTTGCGATGGCAGCTGCGGATTACCAGTACCATAACACGTACTTCCTTGTATCCCACTTCCACTATGTATTAATCGCAGGTACTGTATTTGCTTGTTTTGCTGGTCTTGTTTTCTGGTATCCAAAAATGTTTGGTTACAAGTTAAACGAAAGAATCGGCAAATGGTTCTTCTGGGTATTCATGATCGGATTTAACATCTGTTTCTTCCCGCAGTACTTCTTAGGACTGCAAGGAATGCCAAGACGTATTTATACGTATGGACCAGAAGATGGCTGGACTGCACTAAACTTTATTTCAACAATTGGTGCATTTATGATGGGTATCGGATTCATCATCCTTTGCTACAACATTTACTACAGCTGGAGACACGCAAAACGTGAAGTGTCTGGAGACAGCTGGGGAGAAGGGCGTACACTTGACTGGGCGACATCTTCTGCAATTCCGCCGCATTATAACTTTGCAGCACTTCCAGAAGTGACAACACCAGATGCATTCCATCATTGGAAGCAAAACAATGTAGACGTTCATCCTGAAAAAGAATTTAAGAAAATTCACATGCCGCACAATTCAGGCAGACCGTTGATCATGTCTGCATTCTTTGGACTTGGTGCATTCGGTCTTGTATTTGAATGGTACTGGATTGGCGTTATTGGCTTAATCGGTGTATTCGCAACGATGATTTTACGTTCATTCGAATATGACGATGGCTACTATATTCCTGTTGAAGAAGTAATCGAAACAGAGAAAAAGAATAAGGAGGCGCAGAAGTAATGGGACATAATGATAGCAGCTATGCAAATGCACCGCTTGAATATCGCTCTGAAACCGGACGTTTAAACATCCTTGGTTTCTGGATATTCCTTGGCGCGGAAATCGTGTTATTCTCAACACTTTTTGCGACCT
The DNA here is from genome assembly GCF_000800825.1 of Bacillus sp. WP8. Taxonomy (NCBI): domain Bacteria; kingdom Bacillati; phylum Bacillota; class Bacilli; order Caryophanales; family Bacillaceae; genus Bacillus; species Bacillus sp. WP8. Next base: position 3,433,857 of record NZ_CP010075.1, on the reverse strand, counting down.
ACTTTGTTCTACATGGCAGAACAGCTGGTGGCGTTTTACCAGCTGAGCTGTTTGATATGAAACTTGTATTGATCATGACATTCCTGCTATTGGTTAGTTCATTTACATGTGGGATTGCCGTTCATGAAATGCGCCGTGGAAGTACAAAAGGGGTTGTCATCTGGACGATTCTCACACTGCTTCTAGGTGCAGGCTTCGTTGGATTTGAGATTTTTGAGTTCTTCCATTATGTACATGAGGGTGCGAGCATCCATACAAGTGCGTACTGGTCTGCATTCTTTGTACTCTTAGGAACTCACGGACTACACGTATCGATCGGTATCTTCTGGATTACCGGAATCTTGTTCCAAATTAAAAAACGTGGATTAACTCCACAAACAGCAGCGAAGATTTTCATCTCAAGTCTATACTGGCATTTCCTTGATGTTGTATGGATTTTCATCTTCACAGCTGTTTACTTGATCGGATTAGGGGGGCTTTTGTGATATGGCTGGAAAAACACATTCCTCAGCAGAGCACGAACACTTCCCTTGGAAACACGTAGTTGGCTTCATTCTATCCATTGTGCTGACAATTTTAGCATTCTGGATTGCCATTGGAGCTGAAATTGGCAGTTCCGCAAAACTATGGATTATCTTTGGTTTTGCGTTCATTCAAGCATTCTTGCAGCTGTTCATGTTTATGCACATGACAGAGAGCGAGAACGGAACTGTTCAAGTCGGAAATACTTTGTTTGGTCTGTTCTGTGCGATTATCTTCGTTATCGGATCTGTTTGGATCTTTGCGGCTCACTACAGCCACGGAGAGAACAGTAAAGACGGTTATTCACCGTCTGCACCAAAGCAGTCTGAGCATTCAGAGAAATAATAAAAAAACCACTCATCTCTTAAAGGTGAGTGGTTTTTATCATAATGGTGATAACGCTTCCAATAGTTGGGCGATATCTATCTGCTGCTGAATCTTTTGCGAATGAATGGAAGTCCGTAGATGAGGAACGCTGCAATGTGAGCCAAAATCACGTTAATGGCAAAGAATGCGATCATGAAGGTATGTCCTGCTGGAGATAAACTGCTTGTCATGTAAAGACCGAAGAAAATCCACATAATCATAATGGGTGGAATAGATGCTAATGCAATCTTTCTGTTTTCCAGCCATAAAAACAGGGGTGTAGCCGTTGCAATACATAGGTACGCAAAGAACATATCCATCGTATCCAACTCCTTTGTAAGTTGATGTTCAAATCAAATGAGAGGTCAGGATGCAATTGTGTCTGTTTTTAGGAGATATTGTGAACATTTTGTTACAGGTATTATACCACAATTGACTTTGAAGTAAACGTAATAATTGGAAAATGGGCCTTATTCCATACAAAATGGTTTTATTCCTTATTCCTCAGTGCAGCTATCTCATCTGATGTTTACTTGTCATATCGCCACATAGGTCATTGAATTTTCCCCTTAAAATCTGTAAAATAAACTTTTTAAAGGACTTGAGATCGGTTGAATGAAAAGTGTATAGAGGAATTTTTTCCTATTGTTAGGATGAAAAGTATTTCATTTTTTGAAAATTGAATGGAACCTTTCGGATGTATCTTCCGTCATATTTAAGGTGAGTTGATTTTGTGAAAATTTCAATCTAATATAAACAAGGGCTTTTATGTTTTGTAATAAGGGTGGTTAGTTCATGAACAAGCAGAATACATCTCCTTACTATCAAGGAGATTTGATTTTTATATTTTTAGCCTTCTTTGCCATCAGTGTCATTTCTATATATGCTGCTGGTCAGTTTGAACAATACGGTAGTGGTGCATGGTCAAGGCAAATTATTTATTATCTCCTTGGAGCAATTTGCATTGTAGCCATTAATTATTTTGACCTTGAACAGCTTGAAAAGTTGAGTATATACATTTTTCTAGGTGGAATACTTCTTCTAATTATTTTAAAATTGAGCCCAGCTCAGATTGGGGGGAAAGACTTTGCCCCTATAAAAAACGGAGCCAAAAGTTGGTTTATACTTCCAGGTATCGGGACGCTTCAGCCGTCAGAGTTCATGAAAATTGGTCTGATTATGATGCTTGCTTCTGTCATTGGAAAGTCTACACCTAGGGGAAAACGAACATTAGAAGATGATATTATTTTATTATTAAAAATTGCTGGGGTGTCAGCTGTACCAGTTGGACTGATCTTCTTGCAGGATGCAGGGACTGCGGCTGTTTGTATGTTTATTGTTGTGGTGATGGTGTTTTTATCAGGGGTCAATTGGAAACTGATCTCACTCATCGGCTCAGTGGTTGTGCTTTTAGTTGCCTCTATTTTAGCCGTGATCATCTTATTCCCTGATTTTGCGAAAACAATAGGCATTCAGCAGTACCAGATCAACCGTATTACCGCTTGGCTGCCTGATAGTTCTTCGGCAGCCAACCAAGCACAGACGCAGGATGCATCTGGATCTGATAAATATCAAGTAGAGCAGGCGATTATGGCCATTGGTGCAGGTCAGATTTTTGGGAACGGCATTAAAAACTTAAAGGTCTATGTTCCTGAAGCACAAACGGATATGATTTTCTCCATTATAGGTGAAGCCTTTGGCTTTATCGGCTGTGCGTTTGTTGTGATCATGTTCTTCTTCTTGATCTACCGGCTGGTCGTACTGATTGACCGAATACATCCTTATAGCCGATTTGCGTCATTCTTCTGCGTCGGATATACAGCCTTGATTGTGATCCATACGTTCCAGAACATTGGAATGAACATAGGCGTGATGCCTGTAACAGGGATTCCACTCTTATTTATCAGTTTTGGAGGGAGCTCTGTCTTGTCCGTTCTGATTGGATTCGGGATCGCCTATAACGCAAGCGTTCAATTAACGAAATATCAAAGTTATTTATTTAAATAAAACGGGTAAGGGCAGTCTAAGTATAGGCTGTCTTTTTTTATTGCGAGTTTTAATTTTTGAAAAGCCCTATGTCTTTGTTTTATGATAGAAGAAGTCAAGGAGGTCTTCGAGTTGAACAAAACGATAGAAACCATATTAAATCATCGATCCATTCGTTCGTTTACAGACGAGCGTTTGACAGAAGAAGAGGTGCTGACACTGATCAAAAGTGCACAGGCTGCTTCAACATCAAGCTACGTACAGGCGTATAGTATTATTGGTGTAACAGATCAGGAGAAGAAGGCCAAGCTTGCTGAACTGGCTGGGAATCAGCCTTACGTTGAGAAGAATGGGCATTTCTTTGTCTTCTGTGCAGACTTGAAACGCCATGATCATATTGCAAAAAAAGCAGGGAAGAATCATCAGGAGGCGCTTGAGAATACAGAAGCCTTTCTCATTAGCGTCATTGATGCGGCATTGGCTGCACAAAATGTCAGTGTTGCCGCAGAATCAATGGGACTTGGAATCTGCTATATTGGCGGACTGCGTAATCAGCTGAGAGAAGTCTCTGAAGTGCTTGAAACGCCATCTTATGTGCTGCCATTATTCGGTCTGGCTGTTGGCCATCCAGCTAATCAGTCGTCTCAAAAGGAACGGCTGCCAGTTGAACTCATATATCATGAAAATTCATATCAGCAAGATGAAGCGCATGTGGATCGTTATTTAAAAGAATACGACGATCGTATTTCCGCATATTATGAAGCACGAACAAACGGTGAGAGAAAAGATACTTGGTCTGAGCAGATGCTGCGAGGCTTTAGTCAGCCAAAGCGTGCCTTCCTTGGAGAATTTGTGAAAGAGAAGGGCTTTAATCGAAAATAAATAAGACATCCCCCCTTTCGTTTGAGAGAGGGGGATTTCTGTAAGAGGTGCAGCATGATGAAATTAAGTATACTGGATCAATCTCCTTTGATAGGAGGTGCTACGCCTGCTGAGGCTTTGAAGCAGACGGTTGAACTGGCGAAGCAGGCGGAAAATTGGGGTTATCACCGTTTTTGGGTATCAGAGCATCATTTTTCAAATCGGCTTGCAGGATCGAGTCCAGAGGTGCTTCTCGGCCATTTATCAGCCGTTACGTCGCATATACGCATTGGCTCGGGCGGCGTCATGCTTCCCCACTATAGCGCCTATAAAGTAGCAGAGAACTTCAGGGTTCTCGAAGCGCTGGCTCCTGGCAGAATTGATCTTGGGATTGGACGTGCCCCTGGTGGTATGCCCATTTCATCTATTGCTCTTCATCATGGGGAGCGAAAGCGTTTAGGTGATCAATATCCTGAGCAAGTAGAAGAATTGAAGGTGTATTTACACGATCTAGCGGATGAATTTTACCCGCTGCCTCATTTGACTGCTTCTCCGAAGGTAGAGACCGCGCCAGAAGTTTGGATGCTTGGTTCCTCTGGAGGGAGTGCAAGGCTTGCGGCGAAAGCAGGTGCAGGCTACACGTTTGCTCTTTTTATTAATGGTGAAGGCGGAGAAGATTCTGTCGAGCAATATATCAATCGGTTTGAACCTTCAGTATTCGGTGATCAGCCGCGTGTCAGTCTGGCAGTCTTTGTTTTATGTGCTGAAACAGAGGAGCAGGCAGAAAAACTAGCTGTCAGCTTAGATTTATCTTTACTTGCCAATGAACAGGGGCTGAAGCTTGAAGGCTTTCCTTCATATGAAGAGGCACAGGCGTATTCTTACAGTCCATATGAACAAAAACGAGTGGCTGCCAATCGTCAAAGGATGGTCGTTGGAACACCAGCATCTGTGAAAAAGCAGCTGACCACACTCGCCAAGGCTTATCGGACAGATGAATTGATTGCTGTGACCATCACACATCACATGCAAGACCGGCTCACATCGTATCGTTTATTAAAAGAAGCCTTTGATGCATAACGTATGTATATTTATCGTCCACGCAGCCAGTAAAAGGGGAAAAGCCGCATCATAGTGAGGAAGAAGGCGGCTGACACCAGCAGGCTGAGCGGGTAGATACAGGAAGCATAAACAGTCAGCTCGCATGCTTGATGAAAAGGACGAGGCTGCTTCGTATGTAAAAAGGTTAGAAAATAAACCAAGGTGATCGTCAGAAAAAAAGCATTAAAAAAAGAAACGATCGATAGCCATATCAACATGAGTTTCTCTTTCCTCCATATATGATCGAAAAGCCTTGATGAGCTTATCCGCTCATACAAGGCTTTTCTTGTGATTCACATTTATTCAGGGTAAATTTCGAAAGGTTCCTTCGTTTGTACGGTATCTGATTTTCCTTTCAAACTCGCATACGCAAGCATTGTATACTCACCAGCTTCAAGCTTCTGGCCTTGATTGATTGTGCCTTTCCATTTTACGCGGTGCTCTCCTTTATCAACATGTTGATAAACACCAGCTTCACCTAAATACTCTCCATCTGTTGAGTAGACAAGGAATGCAAGGTTCTCAGCACCGCCAGGCAGGTAGCTGCTGATGACATAGCTTCCAGCACGGTTGTCAGGCTCTACGGAAACAGAAGTGACGCGCGGATAATCTGGCTCTTTCACAATCAATAAAGTAGGGATTTCCGTGACCTTTCTGCCATTTTCGCGAATGGTTATGCTGCCTTGGTACGTCCCTTTTTTGGTTTTTCCGTAATTCACCTGTACTGCGGAAGTAAAGGATCCAGTGGAATTCCCTTTGACGGTGATTTTTTTCGTTCCGTTTGTACTAATGCCGCTGCCATTGAATTTGTAATCAATGGTATACGTTTTCGGTGCTTTTGAAAGGTTTTCTACCTTGAATTTCTTCGTTTTGATTTGAACGCCTTTTTCCTTTAAGAAAGTGCCGTAAGAATAGCTCGCATCAGAAACGATAGAAGACGCTTGAAGTGATTCCATGATTCGAACGCTGCCTGTTCCTTGTGTGTTATGAGGGAATGGGCTGCCATTTGCGTCAAACAGTTTTTCTGCTGTATTCATCAGTAATGCTTTGATTTGTCCAGTTGAGTACGATGGTTTTGCTTGTTTGATGATCGCTGCAACTCCTGCCACATGCGGAGAAGCCATACTTGTTCCTTGCTTAGAACCATATCCGTAAGGCTGAGATGGATCATGCGTTGGGATCGTACTCACAATGCTGACGCCGGGTGCTGATAGATCAGGCTTTATCATCCACGTATCCACAACAGGTCCGCGGGACGAGAAGTCAGCGACTTGCTCACTAAGTTCTTTGACAAATTGAATGGAGAAAGCTGTTGTATTGTTTCCAGCCTCAATGGCTTTGATAAGCGCTGTTCCTTCAGCTTTTGACAGCTTAATTGTAGGAAGTGCGAGACCTGGTACATCGACTGGGATTTCTCCATCGGTATTGTTATACATCACAACGCCGATTGCACCAGCTGCTTTTGCATTGTCGACTTTATCCACAAAAGCAATGGCACCACGTTCAATCACGGCCACCTTTCCTTTAACATCGATGTCTTCAAAGGCCTTTTCGTCACCGATTCCAGCTTGGACGAGTGTGACTTGTTTTTGGTCAAGCGCTTTTAAATCACTCTCTTGGTAGTAGCCCATGACTTTTGCAGTGGAATAGTTCGGGAATTTCACATTGTAAAGGCTGTACGGAAGCTGAGTTGCTCCGACAGAAATAGCATCTCTTGATGTGCCAGGTGAACCGACTGTCCAGTTGTTCGGACCGCTGTTTCCATTGGATGTAACAGCGACAACGTCTTCAGACATGGCCCAATCGAGAGCGATGCTCGTTGCATAATCAGGGTTATTGACACTGTTTCCAAGAGAGAGGTTCATGACATCTGCTCCGTCAGTAACCGCCCGGTCGATGCCTGCAAGAACGTTCTCAGTTGTTCCAGATCCACCTGGTCCAAGTACACGGTATGCAAGAAGTGTGGCATCCTTTGCGACACCTTTAATTTGTCCATTTGCAGCGATCGTTCCTGCGACGTGTGTGCCGTGATCTGTGGATTCACCTCTAGGATCTCCTTTAGGTGTCTCTTGCGGAGAATAATCATTATCAACAAAATCATAGCCTTTGTATAAACCGAAGTTTCCTTTTAAATCAGGGTGGGTATAGTCTACTCCAGTATCAATGACTGCGACTTTGACCCCTTTTCCAGAATAGCCGGCATCCCATGCTTTTGGTGCACCGATAAATGGAGCGCTCTTATCCATAAGCGGGGAGACATCTTCGTTTGGAAGCTGGATGCTTTCCTTTTTCACTTCATCGGTTTTATATGTAACATCCGGATAAACAGCTTTTACTCCATCAACTGCGAGCAGCTTCGGGATTTCGTTTGCAGGAAGTTTCATAGAGAAACCAGAGAAGACTTTTTCATATTCTTGACGAACACTCGCTTTATCTACCTCTTTGAGTGCTGCGTTCTTTACTTTTGTTCGAGATTTTTTGAGGGAGGCTTTTGTTTGTGCTTCGCCGTCTTGCTTAGCTTCAACTAAGGATTTTTCCTTTAATTCAACAATGACAGTGGTTTGTTTTTTCGAGTTGACATTGATTTCACCGAAGATTTCTGCTTTTTCTAGTTCCACCTTTTTGTTAGATGGAGCAGCAGCAGCCTGTTGACCGGTAAAGAATGTGGATAAAATAAAAATAGTGGAGAACAATAGAACAGAAGAACGAGATATGACCTTTTTCATTAATTTTCCCCTTTCTAGCTGTGTTTTTAGGGAGATAGCCTTTCTTTTTGTGGATAAATAGGAAAGATTCACTGCCCGTTATTAAGTATTCAATATGTTGAAAACAATTCCTTTACTAAAATGGTCTTATTTTACATAGTTACAAAGAACTATTTTGTTTATAAAGTCGCACTTATTCACAAATGTCTGTTGATAACTCGATTATTAAGATACATATATGGAAAATAAAAAATTTACATACACAAAATCTAGTGAGAGGGTGTTGATATGTGGATAAACCCTGTTGATAAGGTGTGCTTATCTTTGGGATAGCGTGTGCATAAAATTTTCAATGAAACATCTAGGCACATGATGATCTTCTGCACTTTTCAACAAAACTTCTGAAAACTAGTTTGTTTTTTCACCCAGATTGTGACAAACCTCTCTTTTTTCTCGGGATATGATAGGAGCAGTTGTTTTGATAGAGTTGCTAGATTCTAAGAAAAGCGGAGGGATGTTCAGTGAAGAAATTAAAAAGCTGGTTGAGCGTATGGTTTGGTTTCATGATGAATGTGCTTGTGAACCCTGGTGTGATGATGAAGCAGCAAGGGTTTCAGGTGGCCGCGGCGGATGCCGGATTCTTTCAAGTAGTGAAAGAGAGAGAGCTGGAGAAGCTGGCAGAAGAACATAAGAAGAAACGCAGGGCAGAGAAGCGGATGACTCAAAGTCTGATGATGCTTGAAGAGAAGACGATGCGAGAGGCGCGTGCTGGTCCGCTCTTACCTTTACAGAAAAAGTGAAACAGGGTAAAATCCCACATAAGAAATGTTATCTGCTGGGAGAGGATACCCCTTGAAGATATATAAAATATTGAATAACAACGCAGTGGTTGTAAAGGAGGGCGATCAGGAGAAAATTGTGATGGGACCCGGAATTGCTTTTCAGAAGGGGAAAAATGACGTCGTTCCTCTTCAAAAAATAGAGAAAATCTTTGTTGTGCGTGAAGAAAATGAGAAATTCAAACAAATTCTTGCCACATTGCCAGAAGCGCATATTGAGGTGGCAGAGCATATCATCAGTTATGCAGAAGGTAAACTTATGATGCCGCTCAGTGATCACATCCACATATCACTGACTGATCATTTGTCCTTCGCCATTGAACGCCTTCAAAAAGGCATTGTGTTATATAATAAATTGCTTGGTGAGATCAAAGTCTTATATAAGCAGGAATATGAGATTGGAAAGTATGCTATTCGTTATGTAAAGGAGCGGCTTGGGGTCGAACTGCCGGACGATGAGGCAGGATATGTGGCACTTCATATTCATACGGCCAAAATGAATACGGAGTCCATGAAAAAGACCGTAAAATATACAACGATGATCAAAGAAATGATCGAGCATATTGAAAGCTATTTTCAGCATTCAATTGATGAGGATAGTATTTCCTATCAGCGGCTTGTGACACATTTGAGGTATGCATTAGGCAGGTTGGAATCGAATGAGGCATTTCAAATCATGGACGATGACATGCTGATTTTTATCCAAACAAAGTATGATACGGCTTACCGGTGTGCACTTGGACTCGCTGATTTGTTAAAAGATGAATATGGACTTCATCTCCCTGAATCGGAGATCGGCTACATCACGCTGCATGTCCAGCGTCTGCAGGAAGCCGAATTGGTTTAAAATGATCGTGCCTGCATGCAGGCTTTTTTTTATGCACACTACTCTTATTAGTGTATATGGGTCATTGGATTTGAAAAAAGAGGTTGACGCATGTCACAGTCTTATACTATGATGAAAGCGTCATCAAAATTTGATATCGCGGGATTGTGACTGTCAGGCAGGCAAGACCTAAAATTTGCGTAACGAGGGGACGTGTATGTCCTTTGCTCGTTGGTGAATTTTAGGTCTTTTTTGCTTTAAAAAAGGAGGAGACATCATGGATTATCAAAAAACAGCCAAAGAATTAACAAGTCTGTTAGGCGGCAAGGAAAATGTCATCAGTGCCACACATTGTGCAACAAGACTCAGATTGGTGGTGAAAAATGAGGATTTGATTGACAAAGAGGCTATTGAAGAACTTGAAGGAGTGAAGGGGGCTTTCTCAAGTTCAGGACAATTTCAGGTCATTTTCGGAACGGGATCTGTCAACAAAGTGTATGAACCATTTGCTCGTGAGACTGGTCTCGAGACAGGCGACGAGAAACAAAAGCCTGTCAGCCATGATGAAGCAGTGAAACAAAAAATGAATCCACTTGCGCGTTTTGCAAAGACGTTATCGAATATTTTTGTACCGATCATTCCAGCAATTGTGGCAAGCGGTTTATTAATGGGTCTCTTAGGAATGATGAAAGCCTTCAAATGGGCTGACCCAAGCTCTGCGGTCTTCCAAATGCTTGATATGTTCTCAAGTGCAGCCTTTATCATTTTGCCGATTTTAATTGGGGTCAGTGCAGCGAAAGAGTTTGGCGGAAATCCGTATTTAGGAGCCGTCATTGGGGGAATTATGATTCACCCGAATCTGCTTAATCCGTGGGGTTTGACGGAAGCAAAACCAGAATATATGCATTTATTCAATGTTGATATTGCTCTTCTTGGTTACCAAGGGACGGTTATTCCAGTGTTATTGACCGTATATATCATGTGTCTTGTTGAGAAGAATTTAAGAAAGGTCGTTCCGAACAGTATTGATTTACTTGTGACCCCATTTGTGACGGTGATTGTAACTGGATTTGTGACGTTTATTGCAGTTGGCCCGCTTGGAAGAATGCTTGGTACAGGAATTTCGAATGCGCTGACGTTTATTTATGACCATGCAGGGTTCTTAGCAGGACTCATTTTCGGCGGTGCATACTCTTTAATTGTGCTCACAGGGGTTCACCATAGCTTCCATGCGATTGAGGCAGGATTGCTGAATGATATTGGACGTAACTATTTGCTGCCAATTTGGGCAATGTCCAATGTCGCGCAAGGCGGGGCAGGATTGGCTGTCTTTTTCTTAGCCAAGCGTGCAAAAACAAAAGAAATTGCCCTTCCTGCTGCCTTCTCTGCTTTTTTAGGAATTACCGAGCCTGTTATATTCGGTGTAAACCTTCGCTACCGTAAACCATTTATTGCGGCGATGATCGGGGGCGCATTGGGCGGGGCATTTGTCGTTTTCACGAAGGTAGCCGCCAATGCTTATGGTTTAACAGGCATTCCGATGATTGCGATTGCAGCACCATTCGGTGTTCAAAATGTGGTCAATTATGTGATTGGTATGTTAATCGCTGTTGCTGTTTCATTTATTCTCACCATCATTTTTAAAGTAAAAGAAGTCGAAAAATAATCAAGGGGTGGTCACAGTCATGACAACAACTGACGCAGCACTTCGTCAAAAGATAGCAGAACGTATTCGAAACTATGAGCATTTGGTTAAAAAGGATGTGTACCGGCAGCAATTTCATTTAATGCCGCCAGTCGGTCTTTTAAATGATCCGAATGGACTGATTCAGTGGAAAGGAATTTATCATGTTTTTTATCAGTGGCAGCCATTCAAAACGGGACATGGTGCAAAATTCTGGGGTCATTACACATCGACAGATCTAGTGAATTGGCATCACGAAGAAGCCGCTCTTGCCCCAAGTGATTGGTTTGATCAAAACGGCTGTTATTCTGGCAGTGCATTTATAGACGATGGGCAGATGCATGTGATGTACACTGGAAACGTTCGGGATGAACAAGGGAACCGTGAGACGTATCAATGTTTAGCTGTTTCAGAGGATGGCATTCACTTTCAGAAAAAAGGTGTCGTGGCAACGCTGCCGGAAGGTTTCACTGCCCATTTTAGAGATCCAAAGGTATGGAAGAGGAATGGACAGTGGTACATGGTTCTTGGTGCACAAAGTTTAGACCTGAAAGGACACCTTGTTTTGTTTACCTCTGATACGTTAGAGAAGTGGACGTTTCAAGGCACGATTGCAGGCAGTGGAAAGAATGGTTTAGACAATTTCGGCTTTATGTGGGAATGTCCAGACCTGTTTGAGTTAGACGGCCGAGATGTATTGATTGTATCACCGCAAGGGCTCAAGCCGGATGGTTTAAAATATCACAATACCCATCAATCAGGTTATTTTGTTGGGAGATTGGATGATCATACTTATCAATATACGCATGGAGCGTTTGAGGAGCTGGATCGCGGCTTTGACTTCTACGCGCAGCAAACCTTTTTAGACGAATCAGGCAGACGTCTTTTAATCGGGTGGATGGGGGTGCCTGATCAAGGAGAAGAGCATCATCCGACGATTTCTTATCAATGGATACACTGCCTCACGATCCCGAGAGAGCTCCGTTTAGATGATGACGGACATCTCATTCAAAAACCAGTAAGTGAACTTCAATCCATGCGGACCAATGAACAAGAGCATGTTTTTCATATTAAACGTTCTGTTCATTCTATCCCTGTAGATGATATTACGAGCGCAGAGGTATTCATTGATCAAATTGACACACAGAAAGGGTTTGAATGCTGTATCCGTGCAGCTGCACGGATCATCTATGATAAAGAGGAAGGGAAGCTGACATTAGAACGGGATCGATTTGAAGATCGATCAAAAGAAGTTCGTGAAGCGGTCATAGAGGAATTACACGACCTGCATATCTTTATTGATGCATCGTCGATTGAGATTTTTGTAAACGGAGGCCGAGAAGTTTTTACTGCACGTTACTTTCCTTCCCCGGGAAATAAATCAATCTCCATCAGTGGAAGAAATGAAACAAAGCTGACATTGAAGACATGGCATTTACAAAAAGAAGCAGGTCGTTGATCCGAACCCTACAAGTGATGATCAATATGTTTTGAAATTAAAAGTAACCAAAAACAGCACGTCATATAAAAAAAGGAGATTCAGAGCCGTCTGCACGATTGATAGAAAGGTTTGATGAATACATTTCTCTATCAGATAAGCGAGGTGCGGGAAATTGGGTACCCCAATACCGCATCCTCATTTTATTCCACTGTCATAAGTGGAATTTTTATTTTCATTGTTTTTTTGCTTTTGGACCAATGGTAATCACAACGTCTATATATCCCTCGCCATCAATTCCATTATATTTTCCGGAAAACGATCGTTTCCCATTTGCTTCACTGTTCGTTTTACTTTATCTGCTGTTCTTTATAAAAAAGATTTACTTTATTAAGTATGAGTGATAACATACATTTAAATTGTTGGTAATAAACATTACTTTTATATAAAAAATAGTAATTTTTATTACATAGGATAAATCATAAAAATTTTTTTGAGGTGCGTGATAATCCTTTGGGGATTGGGGTTGCGTCATTCATTTTATTTTTGAAAGCGCTGTCTTATTGGTTTGTGTATGGAAATGAACCACTTAGTTGATTGTTCCACTTCCCAAAAAGAAGAGAAGTGTATATTGGTCAGTGATTTAGCACAGTGGTTGGATGTTATCAAGGCATGTAAAGAAGATGCTATTGTTAACAAATAAATAAACGAATCTATTATATCAATATGAAGTTAAGGGGTGTATTTGCATGGGAGTATGGAATTTTAAAGGCGGTTCTATTTGGTCAGAAAAGGGATTCATTCCAAATAAGTCTACAAGAATAACAGTTACTCATGAGGATGATAGGGATATTCATTTATCTGAATCTAGCGTAATTGTACCAGGACTAGTCGATTTTCATTGTCATTTATGGGCACCTGGAGCGGAGATTGGTGTGAAAGATAAACAATATCTCTCCTCAGGAGTAACGACAGTTGGGGACGCAGGTACTTTTGGCTATGACGGATGGGAGGAAGCAAATCGTTATTGGGAAAAGAGCCCATTAACAGTTCGTTCTTGGTTATCAGCCTTACCAGAAGGGCTAACCAATCATCCCAACCCTAACCCAACCAAGCCAGAAAGTATTTCGTTGGATCGAATTGTTGAAGTTGCATCTTTAGCTGATGATCGTTTATTAGGAATTAAGATTCGCTTAGGTCAGGTAGATATAACGACTGACCGGTCTTTATTACGCTTAGCAAGAGAAGCAGCCGATCGAACTGATTTACGAATGATGGTTCATTTAACTGAAACTAAACTAGATATTGAAGAGGTAACACAATATTTTAATAAAGGGGACATTCTCACTCATCCATTTCAAGGAAGGGATGGAAACGTGTTAAATACTGCCGGGAAGGTAAAAAAAGAATTTCTAGCTGCAGTAGAAAGAGGGATAGTATTAGATATCGGTCACGGTAGAAAACACTTTAATTGGAATGTTTTTTATAAATGCTTAGCTGAGGGAATTAAACCAGATACGATCAGTTCAGATTTAACAAGCGCGTCATGGAGAAAACACCCTGTTTATAACATGAGCTACATCATTTCTAAAATGATTGTAGGTGGACTGTCTCTAGATGAAGCTTTTAGAACCGTTCTGGTAACAGCTCCTAAATTGTTAGGAATTGACGATTTTACTTTTACTCCAAATAACCTTGTGGTTCTGGATTCTACTTCTACTGAGACTGCTTTTCCTGATGTAGATGGAGAAACGGTGTTAGGTAACATTAATTATCAACCGAAACACTTAATATTTAACGGTATACCAGATATTGAGAGCGTTTCTAGTTGGAAATAAACGTTTTGACACGATGAAAGAAGATATATTTCATTTTGTTCGCTGTCTTGAGGAAACAACAGAAGGGTAAATGGAGATACTCTTAGACATCTTACAGAAGCGTAAGAGTATCTCTTTATTTTTTAGATAAATGTAAGCGTTATCAAAATTTCTTTTTAAAAGGAGGAATTTGATTGGAAAATTCTCAATTGAATTTCGAAAAGAAGACGATTCGAAAGGTGACACGAAGAATTATCCCGTTACTATTTTTACTCTATATTATTTCTTATCTAGACAGGGCAAATGTGGGATATGCTGCATTGGAAATGAATGAAGCACTAGGACTAACAAGTAAAATGTTTGGTCTTGTGACAGGTATTTTTTTTATTGGTTATTTTCTCTTTGAAGTACCAAGTAATATTTTAATGCAAAAATTTGGGGCAAGAGTTTGGATTACTAGGATACTCTTTACTTGGGGAATTATTTCTATGGCAACTGGGTTTGCTCAGAATGCTACCCAGCTCTATATCATTAGATTCCTTCTTGGAATAGCAGAGGCAGGTCTATTTCCAGGTATTATTCTATACCTTACTTATTGGTTCCGAGCTAAAGAAAGAGCAAGTACAATTGCGATGTTTATGACAGCAATCGCCGTTTCTTATATTATAGGGGCTCCCGTTTCTACTTTAATTATTGATCATATTCATTGGATGAATGTGCCTGGATGGCGTTGGATGTTTATTATCGAAGGCGCCCCTGCTGTTATTTTAGGGTTTGTTACATATTTCTACTTAACAGACCGGCCAGAACAGGCAAAGTGGCTAACAGCCGAAGAAAAAAATTGGTTGATTTCAGAATTAAGAAAGGACGAGGAGCTACGAGAAAAGAAAGGCCAACAAACAACTAGTCATAAGACGGCCTTGACTGATCCTAAACTGTGGTACCTCGCCTTAATTTACTTTGTATATACTGCAGGTACACTGGGTGTTGGATATTGGATGCCCCAAATTATTAAAGGCTTATCTAGTTATTTATCAAACACCCAGATCGGCTTCATTGCTACAATCCCTTACATTATTGCTTCAATCGTCATGAATTACTGGTCAAGACGCTCAGATCGCACTGGTGAAAGACGTATGCACACAGCTTTACCGTTACTCGTAGCTGGTTTAACGTTACTCAGTGTAGGAATGGTATCCAATCCATTTATTGCAATGATTTTCATCACCATATCATTGGCAGCCATGTATTGTTTTAAAGGTCCTTTTTGGTCATTACCCACTATGATATTGAGTCCGGCCACAGTAGCTGTTGGAATTGCAGTGATTAATTCAATTGGAAATCTAGGAGGTTTTGTTGGCCCTTATGCAGTTGGATGGCTAAAAGATGCTACAGGAAAAATGCAAGCCGGTTTGATTTTCTTAAGTATTATTTTAATAATAGCTTTCATATTAGTATTAGCTATGAAATTTGAGCAAAAAAGAACTGCCTTCAAGAGTCAGAAGGAAATAGGGGAAATCCGGCTTGAAAAATAATTTGTCTACAATCTGAGCAGATCAATGATCTGCTTTTTTCTAGTGAAATCAGCCTGTATCTTAAGGTCTATATCGTGTATATACAAGGTTGGCCATAAGCGGTTTGATGACGTTTTACATATATGATAACAGGTGGAATTATGGTATCATTTTAAAATATATACAGCTGAGGCTGACGTTTATCCAAATGCGGTAGGACAAAAAAGGGGTTGTTTACTTGAATTCAAAACAGCAGCCGACGACTAGAAAACGCTTGGAGACAATGGCAGATCATGTTGAAGATAAACGTGAAGAATATAAAGAATTGCTCATTCAAGTTCAATCTATTCTCGGTGAACCTTCTTTAGAGCAGGAAGAAGTGAAAGAGAAGCTGTCAGATACGTATAAACAAATGAAAGAATATGCTTTATTTGTTGAATCCATCGAAGCCTTTATTCGAAAAATGGCGAAAGAGTCCGATCAGCAAAAATAGGCATTCATGTATGGATAAAAGAGTGTACTCGGTTGCGGGTATGCTTTTTTGTTTCGGTCAGATTATTCAGAAATTTAAATGAAAGCGTTGACATTTTTATTGTCATGATAAATAATAAATAAAAATTCATCTGAGCATGTACAGGAGGAACGATATGAACCATACAACCAAGAAATGCCTGATCACCTTTATGATTGTCCTATTTTCTATGAGTTTTCTTTTTCCTTCCATTTCTTCTGCCCGAAATCATACGTCGTATGCTGCATCAACTGCTTCAGTCCCGTCTGGTCAATATTATCGTTCACAAGAGGTAGCTCTGCATTCTCACGTTCAAAAAGCTTCTCTTTATTACACAACAGATGGCAGCCAGCCGACAACTCAAAGTCAGTTGTACAAAAAGCCCATACATATCGAAACTGATACGACTTTAAAAGTAAGCGTTTACAAGAAAAGTCACCGCCTTTCCACGTCTACATACAATTATCGGTTTGTCACACGAGAGGACATAGCAACATCTTTTTTATCTTTCGAATACAAAGGAATGCCTTATCGGCTGTATATTCCAAAAAATCGTAAGAGGGGTAAAGCCTATCCTCTCGTCCTGTTCTTACATGGAGGCGGTGAGAGGGGAACAGACAATCAAAAGCAGTTACTTGCGAATGATGGTGCAGTTTTATGGGCTTCCCCTGAAGTCCAAAAGAAACATCCTTCGTACGTATTAGCCCCTCAGGCGCGAAATGCTGTGGATGGAGGCTTTGCATTAACAAGAAATTTGCAAAATGAAATCGATCTGACAAACGTGTTTCAATTTTCACCGGATTTACACAAAGCTTATGATGTCCTTCAGCATGTGTTAACTTCTTATCAGATTGATCAGAAAAGGATTTATGCGACGGGTTTATCACAAGGTGGATTTGGCACGTACCAGTTGAACATCACATATCCTCGTTTGTTTGCAGCGATGATTCCTATTGCGGGGGGTGCAGATCCAAGCAAGGCAGGAATTTTAGCACACAAGCCGATATGGGCATTTCATGCAGAAGATGATTCCATTATCCCTATCAGCTATGCGAGAAATACAATTCAAGCTATTCAAAAAGCAGGCGGAAATCCGCTTTATACGGAGTACGCAAGCAAGTATGGATATGACCATGCATCATGGACGCCTGCTTATGAGACGCCAGGCTTAACCGATTGGCTGTTTGCACAGAGACGCAGCTTTCGATAAACAAAAAACCGATTCACCTACTAACAAGGCGAATCGGTTTTTTTCTGTTTTATTTGTCAAAACGATGAGCAGAATGCTTTGTTGGTCCGATGTATTCGTTTAGCTGGAAAGAGCCTTTGATGGCAGCAGTGATGAATTCTTTTGCTGCATAAATGGCTTCTTTCACGTCTGATCCATTCGCTAGTTCAGCTGTGACTGCTGCTGAGAATGTGCAGCCTGCGCCGTGTGTGTATTCTGTGTCGATTTTATCTGTTTCAAGGCGTTCGAAGGTTTGTCCATCATAAAGCAAATCGATGGCTTTGTCCTCGCTTAGCTTACCGCCTCCAGTGATGACCACATATTTTGCACCAAGTTCGTGAATGCGTTTTGCTGCTTCTTCCATTTGTTCAATCGTTTTGATCTCGCCGATTCCGCTTAATTGACCTGCTTCGAAAAGGTTAGGTGTAATAACGGTTGCCAGTGGCGTGAGCTTCTCGCGCAATGCTTCCGCGTGCTCTGGGTAAAGGACTTCGTTCGCACCCTTACAAACCATAACAGGATCAATGACGACATTTTTTAGGTCGTATGTTTTGATGGTGTCAGCTGCAAGCTCGATCACGTCGACGGTTGGGAGCATACCCGTTTTCAGTGCATCTACACCAATGCCTTCAACAATGGTAGAGAGCTGCGCGCGAATCGTCGCCGTATCAATTGGAAACACCTGATGATCCCAATGATTATGAGGGTCCATTGCAACGACAACGGTTAAAGCTGTCATCCCGTAGACGTTTTTTTCTTGAAACGTTTTTAAATCTGCTTGGATACCTGCACCGCCGCTTGAATCCGAACCTGCGATGGTGAGTGCTTTATTCATAGACATAGTTGCTGAACCTCCAATGTGATGTGTAACAGTTATTGTTCTATCCCTTATTATAATCAGCTTTTCCATTTATCACAATGAAACGGCATAAAAAAGCGTTCCTCTCTTCGGAACGCCTCTCTTTCTTACCTTTTACAAATCACCAATTTCCCTTTTTTCAGTTCGTCTAAAAGGGTTAAAGCTAACTCTTGATCGGCGCCAACTGACATCATTTTGGCCATCAGTTCATCATCCCGGGTGCGAATGACATTGGCAACTTGATCCAAAATCCCTTGATCGACCGCAGTCATGCTTTTGGCGTCTGTATACTCCGTTACGGTATCAGAGCGTTCTGGGTCGTATGCAAAAACAAAAACAGCGTCCTTTGTTGAACCCGATGAATGAAAGTGGTCGATGGCCTGTTTCGCTTCTTTACTATTCTCAGCCGTGATATATTCCATGATCATCACTCCTTTTCATCAAAAATTCCCATTTTCCCGTCAAATCAAACCGCCTTTTATATCATGAGAAGAAACCCAATTTATGTTTTAATGGAAAAAGACGAATCTATTAAAGGAGTAAGCTGCATATGAAGATTTCCTTATTAATTGTGACACATAACCGGCTCAGTGCATTGTGTGAGCTGCTTGAATCCATTTCAAGACAAACCGTACAGCCTTTTGAAATTGTCGTCGTCAATGATGCGGGAGAGCGAGTCGACATCATTCAGGAACTTTACCCTGAGCTTCCGATCCGCTTGATTCATTTAGATGAGAATGTCCAGCATGTGAATGCCAGAAATGTGGGGGTCCGGGAGCTGACAGGCGACGTCATCATGCTGAGTGACGACGATGATTACTTCACACCTTGTCATATCGAACGCATGAGCAAGGCGTTGGAAGATGCCGATTTTGTCTTTTCTGATGCAGAAATTGTGTCATTTGAAGAAAAAGGCGCGACCCGTTTCCCGTTGTCGAGACGTTTGTTTGCTTATACAGCGGACATTGAGGATATGCGTGTCTTTTCTACATATGTTCCTTCCGGCAGTATGTACAAACGCTCTATACACGATGAGATTGGCTATTTTGATCCAGCGATGCATCATTATTGGGACTGGGACTTCTTTTTGCGTGTATCACAGCATGCCCGAGTCAAACGAGTACCAGCTGCCAGCGTGATCTATGCGTTTTTTGACGGCGGTGGAAATCAGTCTAGTGATCTTGGTGAAACAAGGAAGAACTACCTAGATGATTTAAGTGAAAAGCATGATTTAGGCGACCTGCCAACAGCGAACTTTGCTATATTATTAGAAGAACCAGCGATGAAAAAGCGAGAATCAGAGAGTGAGATTGTGTGGGATGGAAAACCGATGATCTCCAGACTAGCGCAGCAAGTAGAAGGAGGAAAACCACAATGAAGCCATTTTTAAATGATAGCTGGTGGGCTGTGATGAAAAGTGAATTTGAACAGCCGTATTATCAGGAATTACGTGAATGGATGAAGGAAGAATATCGCACGCAGACCGTTTTTCCAAAACCAGATGACGTGTATCGTGCCCTTCATTTGACGTCATATGAAAAGGTCAAAGTGGTGATTTTAGGACAAGACCCTTATCATGGCCCAGGGCAGGCACATGGATTAAGCTTTTCTGTTCAGCCAGGCGTCAAACACCCGCCATCTTTGAGAAATATTTTTCAGGAGCTAAAGGATGATCTTGGCTGTCCTGTTCCAAACCACGGCTCACTTGTCAGCTGGGCAGAGCAGGGTGTGCTGCTCTTAAACACTGTACTGACTGTGAGAAAGGGCGAGGCGAATTCGCATAAAGGCAAGGGCTGGGAACGTGTGACAGACCGCGTGATTGATGTGCTGAATGAACGTGATCAGCCCGTCGTTTTTGTGTTATGGGGCAGACATGCTCAAAACAAGAAAGAACGCATTGATCAAAACAAGCATTACATCATTGAGTCACCTCATCCAAGTCCTTTTTCTGCAAGAAACGGCTTTTTTGGCAGTCGGCCGTTTTCAAAGGTAAACACGTATTTAAAGCAAATGGGATTCGAAGAAATCAATTGGTGTATCAAGGATATTGAATGAAAATAGGACGAGGGGAGAGCCCTTCGTCCTGTTTATTTTAAAAATTTGCGGACCAAGTCGAGTCCGTTTTTCGCTTTTGGGTAACGGAAGGAAAAATCGAAGCGGTTCGTTTGGCGCAGGACGCTTTTTTCATGCGTAAAAGTAAAGAAGCTTTCCTTCCCATGATATCGTCCCATGCCGCTTTCGCCGACGCCTCCGAATGGCAGGTAAGGTGTAGCGACATGCATAAGCGTGTCATTGATACATCCTCCGCCAAATGAGAGGTTGTCTAGAATATACGATTCTGTGTCTTTATTTGTTGTAAATAAGTAAAGCGCCAGCGGCTTTGGCCTTGCTTTGATCATATGCGCTGCCTCATGCAGAGAATCAAAGGTCATGACAGGCAGGATCGGCCCGAAAATTTCCTCCTGCATGACGGGATCCTCCCAAGTGATGTCGTCTAAAATGGTCGGAGCGATTTTGAGCTCCTGTTCATTGCGCTGTCCACCTGTGACGATCGTTCCATTTAAGAGAAATTGTGTGAGTCTGTCAAAATGACGCTGACTGACATTTTTTCCGAAGTGCGGATGTGTTTCGGGATGTTCACCATAAAAGTCACGGATACAGGCCGTCATTTCTCGCAAAAGTTTCTCTTTGATGGATTTATGAACGAGCAAATAGTCTGGTGCAATGCAGGTTTGCCCTGCATTAGTGAATTTTCCAAAGGTGATCCGCTTCGCTGCCAGCTTGATGTCGGCATCAGGCATGACGATGCAAGGGCTTTTTCCGCCAAGCTCAAGTGTGACAGGGGTCAAATGCTTTGCGGCGGCTTCCATGACGACTTTGCCGACTGCCACACTACCAGTAAAGAAGATATAATCAAAGGGCAGCTTCAGCAGCTCTGTACTGACATCGACACCGCCCTCTACGACAGCCGCATGGTCTTCTTGAAATACACGTTTGATGATAGTGCTGATAACTTGTGAGACTGCCGGGGTCAGCTCAGACGGTTTTAAGATCACGGCATTTCCCGCAGAAATCGCGCCGACTAATGGAGAAAGGGCCAATTGGAAAGGATAGTTCCAAGGAGCAATGATGAGCACACTTCCATAGGGCTCCTTGATGATCATGCTTTTCGATCCGATATGAGTCAGCGGTGTTTTCGCGCGTGTTGGCTTCGCCCATTTGTGAAGGTGCTTGATGGTATGATTGATTTCTTCATACACCATCCCGATCTCCGTTGTATAGGCTTCCTGTTCGGATTTATGTAAATCATGGGCTAAGGCCTGTAAAATATCCTTCTCATGCTGTTTGATTGCTGCTTTTAAGTCTTGAAGAATGCGGATGCGTTCTTTAACTGCCGGCTTCTGAAAGACTTTTTGTTTCTGAAATAGATCTGTGAGCTTGTTCATGATTTAATCCTTTCATAGACGATTTTGTTTCTTTTATTATGTGTGAATAAAGGTGACGGGTCAATTAAGAGAGGCGTGAGCGCACTGCTTTGAAAAAATGAACCCATTTGGTTTGTTCATTTGGTAAAATAATGTTGAAAAGAGATTTTTTTAGATTGGAGGGTCTACCCTTGAATATTCATATATCAAGCCTGCTTCAAAAAATGGAGGAAGCGGTTCAAAAAGCAAAACAAAGTGGAAATGATGAAGAGGTGAAACGTCAAGTGGCAGCGATTTCTTCACTATGTGATGTCATTCTCGACGCACCATCACAGGTGCAAATGCCGCAGTCGCCAGTCATCTCACCACCTCCATCGATACATACACCATCAGCGCCATCTGTGTCTACAGATCAAGCCATGCTGGAGAAACTCATGGGCACAAGTGGCGCGAAGAAATTTCAGCAAAATGATGAGGGTCAAAAAGAGAAGGACGGGAACGGCGACTCTATTTTTGATTTTTAATGGTCTTGTCACGACAAAGGGAAGGTGATCGGTTTGAAACTATTTTTGGGCGCCATTCAGTGGATGGCATTTTTTATCGCAGCTTCTATTGCCGTACCAATTGCGATTGCACAAGCATTTGAATTGAACCAAGTACAATCGGCAGAGCTGATTCAAAGTACTTTCTTTTCACTTGGTCTTGTGGCGATGGTGCAGTGTTTATGCGGCCATATGCTGCCGATCAATGAAAGTCCAGCAGGGCTTTGGTGGGGTGTGTATACCCTTTATGCCGGCATGACAGGAACAATCTTTGCGACGTATCCTGAAACCTTGCAAGCATTACAAGGGGCTTTAATTTTTAGTGCTATTTTCTTTTTTATTTTTAGTCTATTTAAAATCATCAATTGGCTCGCGTCTTTATTTACGCCAGTCGTCACAGGCATTTACCTGCTGCTGCTTGTTGTGCAGCTAAGTCAGCCAATCATGAAAGGGCTGATGGGGATCGGGTATCGAGGAAATCAAGTAGACGGGCTTGTCTTTTGCTTATCGATCTTGATTATTATCCTCACCTTCATGATCAGCCGCTCAAAATGGCATTACTTGAGGCAGTTTTCTGTGTTATTCGCACTTGCAGGCGGATGGCTGTTATTTGCTCTACTCGGATTGGCGAAGCCAGTTCGAATTCCAGAGAAAATCATCGAGTTTCCGAAGCTGTTTCCATTCGGTATGCCGGTCTTTGACAGTGGATTGCTTGTCACGTCCTTTTTTATAACGATTTTACTCATTGTGAACATGCTGGCAAGTATCCGCATTGTGGAAAGCTCAGTGAAGGCATTTGGTGAACTGCGTGAGCGGAAGAGAGCACGTCCTGCCGGTTTTGTCGCAGCATTTGGTCATTTACTAAGCGGGCTGATCGGTGCGATTGCGCCTGTACCTATTTCGGGGGCAGCAGGATTTATCCAGACAACCAAAATTCCTTCGAGAAAGCCTTTTTTCATAGGAAGTCTGCTTATTGTTCTCATTAGTTTGTTTCCGCTGCTCATGAGCTTTTTCTCTGCATTGCCATCACCTGTGGGGCTTGCTGTAAACTTTGTGGTCTTCTCTTCCATGATTGGGATTGCGATGTCGGAGTTTGATCAATATGAGAAAGAAGAAATTCCGCGGATTCGCTTTGTTCTTGGGATTGCCGTTTTAGCAGGCGTAGGGGCGATGTTTGTGCCTCAGGGGGCTTTGAAAGGAATGCATCCTGTGCTCATTTCATTATTAAGCAACGGTCTTGTTCTAGGCACGCTCATTGCGATTGTTGTCGATCAGGTCTTGTTACGAAAGAAAAAGAAATCCGACAATCTCGTGTCAACGTAAAGGGAAAGTTGAATGTCGCCCTTCACCCGCGCTATGATAAACATAATTGACGAATAAGGAGAATGACGAATGAAACTATTTTTCATTTTAGGTGCCATTAACGCCATGCTTGCTGTAGGCCTTGGAGCCTTCGGTGCGCACGGTCTGGAAGGGAAAATCCCTGAAAAATATATAGAAATATGGAATAAAGGTGTTCAATATCAGATGTTTCATGCCATTGGCTTATTTGTTGTCGCTTTTCTTGCAGATAAGCTGTCAGGTGTCTCCTTGGTTCCTGCCGCTGGCTGGGTGATGCTTGCAGGCATCCTTTTCTTCTCAGGAAGCCTTTATGTGCTGGCATTGACTCAGGTGAAGATTCTAGGTGCCATTACTCCCATTGGCGGAGTAGCATTTATCGCCTCTTGGATCATGCTTGTCATTGCAGCAGCAAAAAATTTATAAGGTAAAAAACCGATGCTCTCATAGGGGCATCGGTTTTTTTCTTAACTCCAGTAAGGAGTATAATTGGGTGGTGCTTGATAATAAGGGACGTAGTGAGAAGGAGGGACAGGGTGCGTTTGAGACTCCTCCTCCCGGTGGCAAAATGGTCCGATAAACACGCTTGGTTTCACAGGCTTTGTCGCCTGCTTCCATTGTGTTTCGTTCATGCAATAAGTATGGGCCATGATGTGAGAAGGGGTGAGGGTGAGAAGGTCTGAGCCTAGGATCACTTCAGGTGTAGATGCGTTAAAAATGGCTAACAAATGAGTTCTGTCTTGGAGAGCGACTTCATAGTGCCACCAGCCTTGAGGCACGTTTGCCACCTGTCCAGGTGTAATGGTGTAGGTGTGCAGTTTTTTTGTAAATGGATTCAGCATCGATACGGCAGCAGAACCGGCTATACAATAAACAAGCTCTGCGGCATTTTGATGATAATGAGGCTCTACGACTTTGCTTTTACTCAAATATATATCCAGCAGGGACACTTGATCCAATGAGTTTAATTGTTTTTTTCCTAACACATTAATCAGGTTATGCTGATCGTATTTCACAAGGGGGCTTTGATTCAGATCGTATGAAAATTTCACATTTGGTGATGTATAATCCAGTTCAACAGTCATTGATGTCACCTCTAGGCTTTTGATAAAAACTACTAGGCATCTTATGAGCCGCGCCCCAGAGGTGTGACAAAAACCTAGACAAAAGAAAAAAGCAAGGGCACCTGAGCCTTGCTTTTGCCATGTATGTCGTTATCTCGGAGAATATGTTGACATTGAATATGGATAGTCGTACTGAATTTCTCCATCAAACGTAATGTAATCAAGATAGATTGTTAATAGTAAGTATCGTGTTCCTGTTTTGTTATCACTAATGATAATGTGGTCACGTCCTGCAGCTTCAATGACGCCTCTAAAAATCTTCGAATTCCATTCTTTACTCGCCTCAAACGTCATATAAATCGTGGCTACCTTGCCGCGGTTCAATCGTAAAATATTTTCAATATAGGACTGCTCAAGAGGCAGCTGTCCGGTGACATTTTGCTGATAAATCGGTCCAGAAGGAATTTGATATGGCTGACCGCCGCCTTGCGTTCCTTGGCCTCCTTGTGAAGTGCCGGTAGACGGCATTGGTGAAAACCCCTGCTGCATTTGTCCTTGCATTTGACCCTGCGTTTGGGGAGGGACTGAATAACCCATCTGCTGCGCAGGATACGGATTTGCTCCAAATTGTTGCTGGCGGAAATCTTGACCTTCGAAACCCGAACCTTGCCCAAATTGATTTTTCAATTTCATAACGTTCCTCCTCTTTCCTCATGGTGTTCTAAACAGAAGGCGTTTAGGCGCCTGTTGTTTCCATAGCATTCTTTCTCTCTTTCACACTATGAGACAGGAGGGGAGAATATGTACATTGAACGAAAAAAAGGAACTGCTGCGCAATTCCTCAGTGTTTAGACAAACCTTCGCCTTCTATCGGTACTCGTCCTTTTTACATGATCCAGTTTACAGCGTGCTGAACATCAAATAAAAGTGTCACGATGAGAAAAAACGCGGCAAGCGGTGTGATCACAATGATGAAGGCTTGCCATAATCTGAGCTTCATCACAGCGACAATGCCTAAAACAGCCATTCCAAATATCCACGTCTTTGCATATACATCCGTAAGAGTCAAAAGATCGATATAATACCATACTTCATAATGCTGATCTAAATATGGTGTGATTTTAACAAACGTATACGGACCGAGCATCCCAACAGTGGAAATCCAAGTAAGTGCAAATAAAGCAGAAGGGAAAAAGACCGTCAGTGTGCAGGCCTTGAGTATATCTCGATACGCCGTTTGACAGCCGAAAAAGAGACGCCCTAACCACTTGATGATGAGGGCACCGAAAAATAGAATCATATTGCCTGCCAAAATACCATAACCCGCTCCTTGTAACAGAATAAAAGGGAATGGAATATGATTGCCCATATACTCGCTAAAATACCCTTCGTAGATCCAGCCCGTACCGGCGATACTTGCAAGGAGCATCATCAGCCAAATTGGTATATTGGAATGTCGATATGAGCGAATAATCGTTTTTGTCGCGACGAAAATTTTAAAAAATCGAAAAAATCCTTTTACTTCCTCTTCTTGGGAGTGATCATTCTTCATAGCTTCCAATGTTCTTTACTCCTTTAATACACATAAATGATTACTTATATTACCAAAAAGTTCACGTTTTTCAAAGAAAGATCAATAAAAAAATACAATTTTATAAAAAATAGGTCACTCTACAGTCTCTTTAAGAGGAGACACATATGATAAACATAGTTTGAAAGAGACCGAGGTGATAATTTTGACAAAAGTAACTGTCATTATGACGAGCTACAACAAGGCGGCTTACGTCGGCAGATCGATTGAAGCGGTCCTGCAGCAGACGCTGTCAGACTTTGAACTTTTTATCATGGATGATGGATCAAACGAAAAAACCCTTGCTGCTATTGAACCGTTTCGCAAAGATCCACGCGTTCACTTTATCCAAAGCGGTGTCAAAACATTGGAAGAGAGAACAGCGAAAACTCGCTATGCCGTGCTGATTAATCAGGCATTAGAACTGGCAAAGGGTGAGTATATTTCCTATGCCACAGATGACAATGTCTACGCCCTGGACCGTTTAGAGAAGCTCACTCATTATCTAGATGCCCATCCAGGTAAAGATATTGTCTATTCTAGTTCTAAAGTTATCTATTTAAATAGCAAAAAAGAGCCAGTGAAGGAAATGATTCGGCCGGCGCAAACAGTGCAATGGAATGCTCCCTGCGCCATAGATCATTGCTCTGTCGTGCATCGTGCATCCATCTTATCAAAAATTCATGATGAATTTGGGTCCTACTGGGACGAGAGTCCGCATTTTTATCGAATAGGGGATGCCCGCTTCTTTTTTCGATTAAATCATTTTTATCCGTTTTATCCCTTTGATGAAATATTAGATACAAATTACATCACAGAACAGTCGATTCATTATCAGCTGGCAGCAGAAGAGAAAAGTGCCTTTATTCATGCACTTCCCGAGCAGTCTACCTGCTGGGATCTCCGCAGTATATTAAAACAAAAATATGGGAGGTGACCTGAAATGTCGCACTATATTCATCATTATTGGCAGGTGTACTTTGAGTATGTGAATCTGATGAAAGATTTGTCCTACAAGGAAATTCCTCTTGGGTTGATCAGCAATTTCTATCAATATATCAGTCCTGAAGTGAGGGAACGCATGGAAGATGAAGCATTTGGTCAAGAACTGACAACCGATTGTCCATTACCGGAAGAGATTCAGCCATTTTTTGATCAGCATAAGCAGCAGATCAAGCGTATCGCTTATCGCCCGGCGAATGGAAAGGTATTGCTTCACTTTGAACACCTGCGTTTTACTGAACAAAATTACAAGCGGTTCCATCCAAACCAAACGGTGGTGCTTGCTCGCTGGAAGAAGGCAGATTATTTCGGATTACCTGTTATCAGTAAGCCGGAATTAACTGGAGAGGTTAATAAAGAAGCTCACGCTGAATATATTGAAAAAGCAAATGCTCTCCTTAAACCTTACGCTCACCACCCTGTCTTTGGCAATGTCTTTTTTAGAGAAAAATTGCGGAAGGACATTGTGCAATTTATTGATGTCATTGACCAGATAGAAGTGCTGTTTCAAATGCAGCCGATTGCAGCTGTTATTGTTGGAACGACGGAGGATGCTTACAGCCGCGTACTCGCTTTGCAAACAGTGAAACGCCAGCTGACGAGTATCTGTCTTCAGCACGGCGCGCTTATGGGAGACGAAGCCTTTTTACCGATTTTCACGACTTGCCATGGGGTGTTTGGAAAGTATGAAAAGGACTGGTATGTAGACAAAGGCTGTCAGCCGGAACAGGTGGAAATCACAGGTCATCCGAGGTTTGATTTGGTGAAGGAGCGAACACCGCTTCAACAGGATCTCATTTTTCGTAAATTGAACTTCAGTCCGGCTAAAAAGACCGTGCTTGTGGCAACGCAGCCGTTTTCTGAAGCCTTCTATGATGATGTTCTTAAAACGATTGCCAAACGGAAAGACATTCAGCTGATCATGAAGCCGCATCCTTGGGAAATTGCTCGAAATCGATTAAACGACTATGTGTCTATTGAACGAGCGGGAAATCATGTGAAGTTGATTAAAAAAGAAATTGACCTGTATGACCTGCTGCCATATGTGGATATCGTGATTACGCTCACATCAACAGTTGGTCTTGAAGCCATGCTTTTTGAAAAGAGTGTGCTGATCGGGAAAATGACAGAAGGCAGAAGATACCCATATTACGAGTCGCTTGGCAGCTATCATATGGAAAACCCTGTTGAACTAGCTGAGAAAGCCATTCGTATTTTGTCGGATGAACAAGAGATGAAGCTGGCAAAGCAGCAAGGAGCTCAGTTCATTAAACAACACTATCCGCATGCGCGATCTACCGATGTTCTGCTTTCTCTGCTCAAAACAAAAACTGGTGTGGATTTTCAGAGATGAAGATAGGGGTGTGCAAGCGATATGGGAAAAAAGAGAGCACAATTTCTTCCTTATGCTCTGCCTTTCATTGAACAGGAAGAAATCGATGAAGTCATCGGAACATTAAAGTCCGGCTGGCTGTCAACTGGACCAAAAGTAAGACAGTTTGAAGAAGAATTTCAGCAGCTGACCGGTGCAAAACATGCGATCGCAGTCAATTCATGTACGGCTGCTTTATTTTTAGCGTTAAAGGCAAGAGGGATTGGGGCTGGGGATGAGGTGATTACAACACCTCTGACATTCTGCGCAACAGCAAATACAATCATCCATACGGGAGCAGCGCCTGTATTTGTCGATATTGATCCAGCAACACTCAATCTGGATGCAGAGAAAATAGAAGCGGCCATAACACCACATACAAAAGCAATTGTCCCTGTTCACTTTGCTGGTCAATCGTGCGATATGGACCGGATTTTAGCGATTGCCAAAAAGTATGATCTATTTGTACTTGAAGATGCTGCCCATGCTCTTTACACAACGTACCATGGTCAGCCCGTTGGATCGATTGGGGATGCGACCGCTTTTAGCTTTTATGCAACGAAAAACCTAGCGACTGGTGAAGGCGGCATGCTGACAACAAATGATGATGCGCTTGCGGCTCGAATTAGACGACTAGCGCTCCATGGGATGAGCAAGGGAGCGTGGAATCGTTATGGAGAAAAAGGAACGTGGTATTACGAGGTCGAGGAACCTGGTTATAAAATGAATATGTTTGACGTGCAGGCATCGTTAGGGCTTGTTCAGCTAAGCCGACTAGATGACATGCAGGCACGGAGAGAACAGATTGCGAAAGAATACAATCAGGCTTTTCAAAAAGAAGCGGGCCTGATCCTGCCGCCTGTGCATCAAGAAGGAAGACATGCATGGCATTTGTATGTACTGCAAGTAAATCCAAAAGAAGCATTCATCACGCGTGATGAACTGATTGATCAGCTGCAAAAGGAATATAAAATCGGCACGAGTGTTCACTTTATCCCTGTTCACCTGCACCCATACTATCAAGAAACATATCACTATTCACCAGAGGATTTCCCTGAGTCACTCGCATACTACAAGCAGACGCTCTCACTGCCGCTCTATCCAAGTATGACAGATGAAGATGTGCAGGATGTTATCACAGCGGTGCTGTCTATTTTAAAAGAACAGAAGGCATCATCATGAAGGTCGTTCATTCCATCGATGATCAGGTGCTGGCGGCTTGGCTGGAGAAATACGGCCAACAAGCGGAACAAATGAACGAATTCAAGCAGTTTGCTCTTGTTAATGGCGCCCAGCTCAAAGCGGTCCTGTTATATGAATGGTCAAAATGGGAAAGCGGCATTTTTGATCAGCATATTTTTCATGTGAAGTTTATAGAAGCGGAGTCAGCGTCAGCTTTTCAAGAATTGATGGAGCGTTTCATCAATTGGATGAGAACAGAAAAATGCGATTTTTTCTTTTTACGTCTTGAAGCGTCTGATCTTGAAAAAAACCGCATCGTCCAAAGGCTGTCACATGTGTACTATGTAGGCGGGCTCACTCGTCTTGAGGCGCCGCCTGTTCAAATGAAAATGCCATCAACAGGTGAAGATGTGGTCATCAGTCTGCCAGATGAAAAGGAATACGATGAGGCGGTGTCACTTGCTCATCAGGCTTTTGGGAAAAGCCGGTATGCACTTGATCCTTTTCTAGATCAGAATGTCGTCCAGCATTTTTTTCAGGAATGGATGAGAAATAATTTACTCGGACGTGCAGATATCAATCTCGCGGCAAAGGTGAACGGTGAAGTCATTGGATTGATTCAAGGTGTAACAAAGGGCGACGAACTGATCCTTGATTTATTGTCCATTAGACCAGATGTACAAGGAAAAGGGATCGGAAAAAAGCTGGTTATGGCGATGATAAAAGCCTCGTATGAGAGAGGGCACCGGTTTATGTCTGCCGGTACTCAGATGCATAACACAACCGCGATTCAGCTGTACGAAAAGCTGGGCTTTAGAACAAAAAATGCCTTCTTGTATTACCATGTGTGGCCGAAAAAAGGAGAGAGGTAAGATGGCGCATTTCTATATCGGAGATCGCAAAGTGGGGGATGGTGCGCCTGTCTTTATCATTGCAGAGGCAGGCATTAACCATGATGGAAAGCTGGATCAGGCACTTGCTTTAATTGATGTGGCAAAAGAAGCAGGTGCCGATGCGGTGAAGTTTCAAATGTTTCAAGCTGGTCGGATGTATCAAAAGGAACCGGGTTTGTATGAAACAGCCAAGGGAGAAGAGGTGTCCATTTTTTCTTTAGTAGAACAAATGGAGCTGCCGCCAGAATGGCTTCCGGTGTTATTGTCACGCTGCGCGGAAAAAGGGCTGATTTTTTTAAGCACAGTGTGTGACGAAGAATCTGCGGATCTATTGAATCAGACTGATCCGCCGGCTTTCAAACTGGCATCCTATGAAATCAATCATTTGCCGCTTATGCGTCACACGGCATCTTTTCAAAAGCCCATTATTTTCTCAACAGCCGGGGCAACCATTTCAGATGTCCATGAAGCATATGAGGCGATTACAAGCGAGCAAAATCAGCAGGTCGCTATCATGCATTGCGTAGCAAAGTATCCAGCACCTAGAGCTTACACGAATCTGCGAGTGCTTCAAACATTAGCTGCGGCATTTCCCGATGCAGTCATTGGCTTTTCTGATCATAGTGAGCATCCGACTGAAGCGCCAGTGGCCGCTGTGAAGCTTGGGGCAGCAATCATTGAAAAGCATTTTACAGTGGATAAAACGTTACCTGGGGCTGATCATTCCTTTGCTCTTGATCCTGATGAATTGAAGGAAATGGTTCAGCATATTCGAGCGGCAGAAAATCAGCGGAATCTAAAAGAAGCTGACACTCATTCAGTGCCAGAAGAGCTCCTTGGCAGTTCTTATAAAACGACAACAGCTATTGAAGGCAAGATTCGTGAATTTGCGTATCGAGGCATTTTTACGACAAAAGGCATTGCGAAGGGCGAGACATTGACCGCAGAAAATCTAGCTGTGTTACGTCCAGGACAAAAAAGCCAAGGTCTGCATCCGCGGTATATGGCGATTTTATTTGGCGCAAAGGCTGTCAGAGATATCCCAGCCCATACAGGAGTTTCGTGGAAAGATGTACTCACGCAGGAGACGCCAAATGATTAATGATGTGCTCTTTGTCATACAGGCGAGAATGGGCTCAACAAGGCTGCCAAAAAAGGTGATGAAACCGATCGGCGGTATGGCCCTGATCGACCTGATTGTTGAACGGGTAAAGCAATCAGATCATTACAATCACAAAACGCAGAACCTCATGATCGCCACAACAGTTGAGGCAGAAGATGATCTGCTAGCTCATTATTGTCTCTCCAAGGGATATAAAGTATTTCGTGGCAGTGAGACAGATGTATTGCAGCGATTTGCGCAGATTGTCCGTCATTTTGAACCGCAAATCATTGTGCGTTTAACAGGAGATAACCCATTTATAGATCCGGCCCTTTTGTCGAAAATGCTTGAAAAACATAGACAAGAGAAGGCTGATTACACGTATACGACTGGCACACCACTCGGTATTTCCGGGGAAATGATCGACGCACAGATTTTAAGTAAAATCGACAATTTTCCCCTTACGCAGCCAGAGCGTGAGCATGTCACGCTCTATATCAGAAAGCATCCTGAGCAATTTCATCTGCAATTATTCACACCGCCCAAAGAACTTGCATATCCTGCTTATCGATTCACGATTGATACAGAAGAAGATTATGAGTTTGCGACCCGTTTACTAGAGAAAGCTGGCGGCTCCATTGATGTGCCTACGGCTGAACTCATCATCATTTGCGAACAAGACCCCGATATTGTTCGATTGAATCAATTTGTGAAACAGAAGGATGCTGAATGAACAAGAAAATCATGATTGTTGTGTATGGCGGGTTTTTAAGAGGAATGGGGCATGTTGTCAGAATGAAACGGCTGGCAAATCAACTGCTTCAAGAAGGAAACGACTTATATTTCTATACAAATGAACAGATCTGTGTAGAAATGCTCTCAGGTCCAGATTGGCACGTTCATTTGGTGCAGGAGTCGAAGGCATTCCTTCAGATGGAACCGGACATAAAAGAGCTGAATCCTGATCTTTTGCTGATTGATGTACTTGATTGTGATCTCCAATTTCTTCGATTGATCAAAGCATCCACCGGCTCTGCAAGGCTGGTTTTATTCGAAGAAAATAGAGCAGAAGCGTGTCAGCTTGCCGATGCTGTCGTGAACGGCATTTATGGCGGTTTGGACGAAAATCACATGCAAGTAGATGGGACAGCATATTTTGATGGAACACCTTATTTATTGTTAGATCAAGAGATAAGCCGATTAAAAGACACATATGAGGTTCGAAAAGAATGCAAAAAGGTGGTCATCAGCCTTGGGGGCAGTGACCCGCGCGGATTGTTATCAAAGGCTGTATCAGCACTTCTCGAAGCTGACCACCTACACATTTTAGCGGTTACAGGAAAAGCCTCTCGCATTGAAGAACAAATAGAGGCTGAGCATATTCAATTCATTCGTCATACAGATCAATTACTTGCGCGTCTCTCGGAAGCCGATCTGGCAATAGTGGCTGGCGGGATGACGTTATACGAGGCAGTTTGTATCGGAGTGCCCAGCATTGTCCTTTCACAAGTAGACCACCAAGCAGTGACAGCCGCTCGTTTTGCGCAAAAGGGAGCCTGTCACCATCTTGGATTAGGTGAACTTGTGGATGAAAAAGATATTCGGCGTGCTGTGGAAAGACTGTCCGGCAGCTATTTTCTCCGCAGAAGCATTCATCTCAATGGACGGACACTCATAGATGGAAAAGGAACTGAACGAGTGAAAAACATTCTTATACACCTCATGAATTATCACCAAAAAGAACATAAGGATGTGTAGATGTGAAGGGAGTTATTTTAGCAGGAGGAAAGGGATCACGACTGGCGCCTTTAACGAAGATTTTCAATAAACATTTATTGCCGGTTGGTCCATATCCAATGATTTATTGGTCATTGTTCAAATTGAAGGAAGCAGGCATTTTAGATGTGATGGTCATATCACAAGAAGAACAAATCCCGCTGTTTCAAAAGCTGCTTGAAAGTGATCAGGAACTGGGGATGAACATCGTATATCAGGTACAGCCTGAAGCGTCTGGGATATCAGACGGTTTATCCTATGCAAAGCCCTTTGTAGAAGGGGAGAAGTTTGTGCTGATGCTTGGTGATAATGTATTTGAGGATTCACTAAACCCTTTTGTTGAAGCCTTTCAGCAGCAAGAAAGAGGAGCCAAGGTTTTGTTGAAAGAAGTGGCAGATCCAAAGCGGTTTGGCATTGCAGAAATTGATGCCTCGCGCCAACGAATTTTATCAATAGAGGAAAAGCCGGAGTATCCGCGCTCATCTTACTGCGTCACGGGCATCTATTTTTATGACCAGGACGTCTTTCAATATATTGAGAGAATCTCACCGTCAGATCGAGGCGAATTAGAGATTACAGATGTGAACAATCTGTATATCTCAAATAGCCAGCTGACCTATGATATGTTAAAAGGGTGGTGGATTGATGCAGGAACACATGAATCTCTCCACCAAGCATCTGCGAAAATGTTTGAAACGATGAAGAAAAAAGAGGGATCCGAATGACGAAGTCTTATTTAATTACAGGCGGAGCGGGTTTTATCGGACTGAATTTTGTGAAGCTGCTGCTTCAGGATACAGATGTCCGGCTCACCGTTTTTGATAAATTAACGTATGCCAGCCATCCAGAGGAGATGGATGAATTATTAAAGTTGTCTCATTTTCGTTTTATTCAAGGGGATATCACCCTTCAGCATGAGCTGGATCAAGCATTTGACGAAGTCTATGATGCCATCATTCATTTTGCGGCAGAATCGCATGTTGATCGCAGCATTGAATCAGCAGAGCCTTTTATTCAAACAAATGTCCTCGGAACGTATCGTATGCTTGAAGCGGTCTTAAAAGGAAAGGCGAAAAAGCTCATTCATATTTCAACAGATGAAGTATATGGAGATTTGGAGCCAGATGATCCTGCTTTCACAGAACAAACACCACTTTCACCGAATAATCCTTATTCAGCAAGCAAGGCGAGTTCAGATCTGCTTGTGAAATCCTATATCCACACTCACCAATTACCCGCGATGATTACACGATGCAGCAACAATTACGGACCGTATCAGCATGAGGAAAAATTAATCCCGACCATTATTAGAAAAGCAGTCAATGGAGAGAACATCCCGATTTATGGAGACGGCCAGCAAATTCGCGATTGGCTGTATGTAGAGGACCATGCGAGAGCTGTGAAGCAGGTGCTCGAAAATGGCACAGCGGGGCAGGTATACAATATTGGCGGCGGCAATGAGAAAACAAATCTCGATTTGACCAAAACGATTTTATCGCAGCTCGGAATCAGTCATGATCAAATTGCGTTTATTCAGGATCGAAAAGGACATGACAGACGGTATGCCATTGATGCCAGTAAGCTAAAAGGCGAGCTCGGCTGGACGCAGGAGACGTCATTTGAAGAAGGTATCGAAAAAACGATCAATTGGTATCGAGCCAAATACGATCAGAGCGAAGAAGGGTGACGGATGAAAGTTTTAATCACCGGTGCAGGCGGCCAATTAGGGAAAGAATTGAGCAGGCAGCTCAAGGAAAAAGACATGACCGTCATTGCCTTAACGAGGAACATGCTCAATATCGCAGACCAGCAAGCGGTCAGACATGCGATGAGACACTATCAGCCTGATATTGTTGTCAGTGCAGCAGCCTATACATCTGTTGATCAATGTGAAACAGAAACCGAAAAGGCGTATCTTGTGAATGGCATTGGCGCCTACTATACAGCATTAGAAGCAAAGCGCGCAGGGGCTGATGTGTTACATGTCAGTACAGATTATGTGTTTGACGGGCAGGCGGACACCCCTTACCAAATCGATGCACAAGCAGATCCTCAAACCATTTATGGAAAGAGTAAAAAGCTTGGTGAGGAATTGATTCAGCTTGTATCAGACGAAGTGAAAATCATTCGTACCTCGTGGCTTTACGGACATGAGGGGCGTAATTTTGTGAATACCATTCTTCGGCTTGCTGAAACGAAGGATCATTTACGCATTGTGAACGATCAGATAGGGTCTCCTACTTATACAAAGGATGTAGCCGAGGCTCTGATTCATTTGTTTGATCAGAAGGCAGGCGTGTACCATGTCAGTAACCGAGAAAGCTGTTCCTGGTTTGATTTTGCGTCAGAAATTGTGATGAAAAGCGGCTTGTCCGCCACAATTGAGCCGATTTCCACGGAAGAGTATGGCTTCCAAACGCCACGCCCGGCCTATTCTGTCTTAGATCTTCAAGCGATTGAAGCCACAGGCTGGCAGCCGAGGCATTGGAAGGATGCACTTCACGAATACTTGCAGAAAGAAGGGAGATGGCATCAGCATGATTGATGGTGTTCAAACGAAAAAACTCATGAAACATTGTGATGACCGCGGCTTTTTTGCAGAGCTCATTCGAGATGATGAACCGATGCTGAAACGCTTTGGTCAGGCGTCATGGTCGAAAAGCTTTCCAGGCGTGATCAAAGCCTTTCATTATCATGAAAAACAAGACGACGTTTGGTTCTTCCCCGCAGGTCATGCACAGGTCGTGTTATATGATTTGCGTGAGGACTCTTCCACAAAGGGGCAAACCGATGTGTATTATATGGGGGAAGACAATCCGATGCTGCTTCTCATACCAAAGGGTGTCGCGCATGGCTACCGTGTATTAGGTGAGACGCCGCTGCAAATTGTGTATTTCACAACAGAATCGTATGACCCGAAAAACCCAGATGAAAAGCGAATCGCCTGGAATGACGAAATGATCGGGTTTGATTGGGAAACGACATTTAAATAGAGAACGAGGGGCCTTTCGCAGGAGAAAGGTCTTTTTTTGTTGAAATACATTCTATATGTGTCATTTTATGTATATATACGAAGCTGATAAGAAAAGGGATGTGGATGAGTTTGTCTAAAAGAATTGCATTTGTAACAGGAGCAAGTACAGGGATTGGAAAGGCCATCGCCATTAAGCTTGCCGCTCAAGATAATGTAAAGATCATCATCAATTCTAGAAATCAATCCTCACTAGAAGAAGCGCAGCAGGACATTGGGCGTATGGCAGAAACAAAGGAGCCGGTGGCTCTTTTCTGTGGCGACATGTCAGATGAAGGGGTGCGGGCTGAGGCTTTTGAGGAAATAGAAAAAGAGTTTGGCAGACTGGATGTGTTGATTAATAACATTCCGGGGGGAAAGCCAGATACCTTTGATTCATGTGAGAGCGAGCAGATGATGGCAGCATTTTCTCAAAAAGCCATTGCGTACATTGATACGATGAAGCGTGCAGCAGCGATGATGAAACGACATGAATATGGCCGGATCATTCAAATTGTCGGGAACCTATGGAAGGAACCTGGTGACCAAATGTTTACGAACAGTATGATGAATGCAGCGATTATCAATGCTAGTAAAAATGCTGCCACACAGCTTGCATCTTCAGGGATCACAGTGAATTGTTTAAACCCAGGCTTTATTGCTACAGATCGGTATGAACAATTTATCGGAAACATGATGCGTAAACAGGCATTATCGCGGGAAGAAGCTGTACAGGCTGTAGCGTCAGGAATTCCAATGCAACGAGTGGGCTCAGCGAGTGAAATGGCTTCATTGGCCGCTTTTATCGCATCAGAGGAAGCCTCCTATCTTACAGGACAACAAATATCTGTCGATGGTGGAGCGATGAAAAGTATATAGCATCAAAAAAACCCGCTAGATGCGGGTTTTTTGATTAAAGCGAATCGGAAGGATGCGAAGCCGGTCGATAAACAGGGCAAGCTGTTCAATTGGAGCAACCATTGAGATGCGGACATGACGTTTTCCATGTGCTCCAAACACCCCCCCGGGCGTGACAACGACATCGGTATGTTCGAGTAAATAGTCTGCAAATGCATGAGAATGTTCAAACTCATCAGGGATTGGAGCCCATAAATAAAAGGCGCCAGCTGGACGTTCGATGGACCATCCTAGCTGCTTTTCTGCCTGACGGATGAAGAAGTGAATTCGTTCAAGGTAGACCTCTTTTAATGATTGAATGTGATGGTCATCACTTTGCAAGGCGACGGTTGCGGCTTGTTGAAATCCGCCATACATACTGACAAACACATGATCTTGGAAGGCGTTAATGGCTTGGATGATGTCCTCATTACCTACAGCAAAAGCGACTCTCCATCCTGCCATATTAAATGTTTTGGATAGAGAATATAATTCTACTCCTACACTTTTTCCAAGAGGAGCTTTCAGAAAGCTTACTGGTTTTTGCTCATAATGAAATGAACCATAGGCAAAATCATGAATGACATGCAGTCCGTGAGCCGATGCAAAATCAGCAGCCTCTTCAAAAAATGCATCATTTGCCACAGCACCTGTTGGGTTATTCGGATAATTTAAGAAAAGAACCTTTGCCTTTTTGAGCACCTCCGGATCAATTGAAGAGAGATTCGGCAAATAGCCATTTTTCGTTTCAAGTTTGATGCAGTAGGGCTTTGCGTCTGCCATCAAGATCCCAGAATGATATTCTGGGTATCCTGGATCGGGGACGAGGGCAATGTCCCCTGGGTCAAGCAGACACTGACTCATGACATAAAGGCCTGTTTTCCCCCCATTGAAAAGGGCCACTTCTTTCTGTGGGTCTATCTCAGTCTCGAATTCTTTTTTGTAGAAATCTGCAATGGCTTGCTTGAAAAAGTCGAAGCCTCTAAAAGGTGCATACTGCTGAAACTCTAAAGTGCCTGCTGCCTCTTGAAGCGCGCTTACGATATGTGCAGGAGTCGGAAGATCAGGATTTCCCTGCCCAAGGTTGATGATGTTCGCCCCGTTTTGTGCTTTATGCGCAATTTTCTCAAAGACGGTTCCAAATTTCTGTTCTGGCAGCCGTTCAATCACGTTAGATGGTAAGATCTTCACCACATTACCCTCTCTTTCTATCCCTTCACTAATTCATCCATTAACTGAATGGCAGCTTGCTTCTGTAAGTTGCGGATGGATGCGGCAACATCCTGTGAGGATGACCCTTTTAATTCAAGCGACACGATGCCATTAAAGGCTTCAAATAAAGAGAGATCCACAAAGGTGCCTTTAGATGGGACGGATTCACTGACGATCACAGTATCTCCAACTAAAGCATCCTGCGGAATATGGACATGATCAATGGTGATATGTGTGGCCTCTGCCGGTATGTGTCCGCTTTCTTTGAAATGCTGAGGGTATAAATGGCAGTCTGCTATATAATGCGTATGTCCAGAAAGCAGCTCTTTTGGCAGATTCGCTTTTTTTCCATCGACTAATACATCGATCAGCAGCTTGGCCATATCCACACCAAACACTTTTTTGATATTCGGAATCATATTCCAGCCAGCAAATCTAGCTGCGGATTCGATCAGTCCTGTTTCTCGATTTTTCATGAGCTTGATCTCTGTATGGGTCGCACAGTTTTCAAGTCCCAGCCCTTCATTTGCCTTCTTAACTGCCTCAATGATGATTTGCTGTGCTTCATTGTCTAGGATCGAGGGAGTAATATGAGCCGTTTCTGTAAAACCGATTTGAGGGGTCTTGTCATGTATGACAAAAGGGATATATTCTCCCTCCACGACGAACCCTTCTACACTGACATAATCAGAATAGCCACCCTCTTGATACCAATCCTCGTAAGCCCCCTCTAAGTACGTTTCAGCGACAAATGGTGCTTCATATGTCACAGCGTTTGGGACGGGAATGGTTTGCAAATAGGACTGTACGTTTAAAAAGAGATCATCACTGCCGGCTCTGTCATGAAAAAGGGTCACGCCAATCGAGCTTGCTAAATATGTAGGCTTTAAAATAAGCGGTGTCCCGATATGTTCAATAGCTTGCTGGAAATCAGCTAAAGTGGTGACAGGCTGAGTTTTCACCGCTTTGACACCAGCAGCGTTGAATGCAGCTCTCATTTGGCTTTTATCACGCGCCATTTCAGCTGCTTTTACCCCAGCGCCGCGCAGCCCCAGCCGTTCGGCGGCTTTTGCCATTGGTGCAATGAATAATTCATTATTGGTGGTGATGGCATCAGCTTTGAAAAAGGAAGCCACACGGACTAGGTCATCCACCACCTCTTCCTCTGATTTCAAATAATCATCATGTGCCCAGTAAATAGAATCAGGGTGCTCAAAAGAAGGGTGTGTCTCAAAATAATCACGGTCTTTGATGACGGCAATGGAGTATTTTTCTATTAGTTCAGCGTGTCCCTTTGTAATGGCAAAGGGTCTCGGGATGTAAGAAACGATATGATAAGATGCCGCCACGCTTTCATAAAACATATGGGGCGGGCATCCTCCTAAGTCAGCAATGACAAGTACGGTTTTTTTACTCAATGAAAGCACTCCTTTTTATCTAGCGGTGTAACCGCCATCTGCTGTGACAACACTTCCAGTCATATAGCTGGATAGATCAGAGGCGAGAAACAGCATCACGCCCGCAATTTCTTCAGGTTTTCCGAGACGAAGCAAGGGATTCACCTTTGCTTTTTCCTTTTTGACAACCTCAAGACTTTCTGAATGATTGTCTAAAAAGGATTTTTCATTTAATGGCGTATCAATGATGCCTGGGGCGATACAATTCACCTTGATTTGATGAGCGGCATAGTCAATCGCCATCGATTTGGTGAGCTGGATGACACCGCCCTTTGTTGCGTTGTATGCAGGAATGTCAGGCCAGCCAACGAGACCTCCGACAGATCCAGTATTAATAATACTTCCGCTTTTCTTCTCAAGCATAT
This sequence comes from Bacillus sp. WP8, assembly GCF_000800825.1. Classification (NCBI taxonomy): domain Bacteria; kingdom Bacillati; phylum Bacillota; class Bacilli; order Caryophanales; family Bacillaceae; genus Bacillus; species Bacillus sp. WP8. The sequence goes on along the minus strand of NZ_CP010075.1, from coordinate 3,393,393 downwards.
GCGGCAATGTATGCTTACTCATGAGAAATACACCCGTCAGGTTGACCTGTAGAATGTGGTTCCAATCTTCCAGTGTCATCTCGTGAATAGGTGAGACAATTTCGATGCCTGCATTGTTAATCAACACATCAATTGTCCCGAATTGGCTCAGCACGGATTGAACGGTTTTTTGACAGTCAGCCTCATTTGTAATATCTGTTTTGAAAAACGCAGCATGTTCATGAGGCAATGATTCAACGAGTTGTTTACCGCTATCTTCATTAATATCAGCCACAGCTACTTTTGCTCCGTGTTCAAGGAAAAGCTTGACGGCGGCAAGCCCAATCCCAGACGCACCTCCTGTAATCAGGACGACTTTTCCGGCAATGTTCATTTCTTCACCTTAGACGCTTTTGGCTTTAAGCGGTTATAGCGTGGAGGGAAGAAGAGATTAATAGACTTTGATGCTTCTGGCTTTGGATTAATGGCGCCGTGATCTTCTTTTGGATCACAGAAGTAGGTCGTGCCAAATTCCATCTTCTCTGTAAAGCCTTCAATCGTCATATCGTATCCACCGCTAATGCAAATCCCAATTTGTTCATTACGGTGCTTATGAAAAGGCATTTCCCCGCCATTCCCCGGAATGTTGGCAATCATAAGCTCCATCCAGTCCTCCACAAAAAAGGTCACTTCCATGCCAGGAAGCAAATCACGCGTTTTGAAAATGTCTAAGAAATAAGTAGGAGGAGCCGTATATTCCTCGCCATCTTTTAATCTCTTAATATCAATGGCGATCACTTCTTCATCTGTCAGATTCGATGCGCCGTGAGGAACGAATGGTGGTGCAATATAGGCTGATTCTAATGGGGTGAGCACTTGGGTCGATTGGCCGACCGTCATTTGAAGCTCGCCTTTTAATACGATGCCGATTTGCGCTTCTGGATGCTCGTGAGGTTCGATGATCGTGTGAGGAGGGACGTATGAAATTAACACTTCCGTATCGCCTCTGACAGTAGAATATTGGATGACACCATTATCCCATTCTCGTTTTTTCGCTTGAGGAAAATATAATTCTTGCACCTTTTGTTCAGTCGTCATGTTACATCTCTCCTTTTCCGAATATAGACCAGCTCATAGGAATGCTTTTAAATGTTCGAATGAAGGTGAGGCCGTATGTAGCTCTAGCCACCTCATTGGTTAAAGCGAAATCAAATTCGCCGTCTCTTACTTTTTGTGCGGCTGTACTTGTGGAATTGACAAGCTCAAATTCAGCATTTTGATGAATAAAATATTGAATCAAATTCACAGGTGCAGGATGAGAAACAATTTTTAAATGGTGAAGCATTTGTTCTTGAAAGGGGAAATCTGGTCTGACAGCCAAACCATACATGGGCGTGTCACATCTGAATATTTGTAAAAGCTGCAGGTCAGGTCTCATGTAGAAATGTTTGATTCCTTCGTATGCGTGTGGAACGAGAGTGTATTGGAGTGCGTTAGAGAGAGTATGTTCAATGCAAGTTTCGAATGTGTCGTAAAGGGATAGTTTCGTATGAGTGCCGAGTGTAGTGGTGGAATGAGAGATGAAATGTTTTGCTGCATATTCACTGCTTGTCCCCTTAGGGCCTAATGTATTGACTGTAAACATCTTAGGTGAAACGATGGGCTCTTCTTTGAAATGAAAAACATCATTCTTTAAGATCATGTTTACCATCCAATCTTTTTCAAATTTTTACTAGATTATAAAAAATAAAATTGGTAATTGTCAACAAAATTTATAAAAAATGTATTTTATGATGATATTAAAAATTGATCTAAAAAACTGCACATATCGAGATGTGCAGTGAAATGAGCTCACGTTTCAAAGGTATTTTTATGTTTCTGCTGTAAGGTTTTTTCACGTTTATAGCTGATGAAGCTGATGAGAAAACCAACGAGCGTAATGAGTGCACATACAAGTCCTACCGTATGATAGCCGAAATGGACATAAACAGGTCCCATCAAAGCGGACCCAAGCATAACGGCTAGATTGGAAGCAAGGCTGTAAAAAGCCATCACTTTGCCTCGGTGGGTTTGGGAGCAGTCGCTCAGGACGGTGCTCAAAAGCGTGACGGATAAACTTTGCATGGCACCCCAAATAAATAAAGCGAAAATGAGCAATGTCCATGAGAACGGTGCATAAGGAAGTAAGGCAAGAACGAGCGCAATCCCGCCCAGCACAAAGAAAAGAGACCGTGTTTTGCCAAACCAATCTGCTAATTTCCCGGTAAATATACTCATGGAAAAACCAACGCCATAAGCCATGATCAGAAGTCCAGCTGTTGATTGCCCTCCGGAAAACAAACTTTGCAGGTAAGCTCCTAAAAATGAGTACATGCCATAAAATCCAAGCATGTTACAAAATGTCACGGTCAAATAGGCAGGGACACGGTCGATTTTCAAAGCCCCCCATAAAGAGCCTGATTTCTCCCTAGCTTGAGGTGCCTTCGGATGAGCTGTGGCGACTTGTTTTCGAGATTCAAGGATGACGAGCAGCAGGACAACGAGACTCATCATGGCGAAAATCCAAAATGTCCAGCGCCAGTTCAAACTTTGACCGATAAAAGCGCCAATGGGCACACCAAGGACAAGAGAAAGAGACCAGCTCGAGACAATGAGTCCCATCACTTTGCCGCGATATTCATATGGAACCCGGTCCCCCACAAGAGCATAGGCTGTTGGCACAAATACACCAGTCGCCAGCCCAGAAATAGCACGGCCGGTAAAAAACACGGCCAAATTTGGGGCAGCAGCACACATCACTGTTCCAATCAAAAAGAAAGACAGCCCAATTATCAAACACAGCTCTCTTGAATACCGGTCCCCTAAAGGAACGAGAAGCGGAGCTCCAACCAGCACAGCTAACCCATAAATGCTGATGGAAAGAGCGAGAACATCAAGAGAGTGCTGAAAGGAGTTTGATAAATCAGGCAGCAGTGGTGAAATCACCAGTTCCTCCGATCCTGCCGCAAAAACGCCAAGTGTGAGTGCGATGGCAAGTGTGATGGGAAATGTTTTAGAAGCCTGGCTGTCTAAAGATTCTTTCATCAAGTGATCCCTCCATACTTGCTTTTTCATTCAATTCCGTTAAAATAAATTCTACCATTATTTAGTTTTATTTTACATTTCGCATCATAAGTATTATTATAAAATACTTTTCAAATGGAACGATTTTTGGATAGGAGAGGTACGAATGAAAATCACCGATGTAGATGTGCATATTTTAAATGAATTGAGAGAAGATGCCCGCTTATCCATGAGGGAATTGTCCAAACGAGTGAATTTATCAGCACCTGCAGTAGCAGAAAGAGTGCGTAAATTAGAGGATGCAGGGATTATCGAAGGGTACTCTGTTCAGGTCAATTATAAAAAATTAGGGCTTCTGATTGACTGCCTGCTGGAAGTTACAGTGTTAAATGGGGAGTATCAGCGTTTTGTGGCTTTTATGAACGAGCACCCACGCGCCTTTTTTGCTTATCGAGTGGCAGGGCAGTCTTGCTTTTTCATTAAGCTGTCTGTTTCTTCTCTTGAAGAAATTGAAGCCTTTATTCAAGAAGTGTCTGGATTTACAAAAACCGTCTCCCATATTGTCTTGTCAGAGCAATCTTTTTCTCATCCCATTCAGGAACGTGTGAAACAAATAGAAGAGCCAAAAATGACCGTGATGAAATAAAAAAGGACCTATGTCAGGTCCTTTTTATTCGTTTATCTGACTGATAACTCATAAACGTAATGATAAGGCCAATAAATGTCACAGCTGCAGCAAATAACGGAACAAGCTGTAAATGTGTGATGTCGATAGCAAGACCGCCAAGCGCTGCACCGCCGGCATTCCCAATATTAAAGGCAGAATGGCTGAGCGTCGATGCGAGTGTCGGTGCTTCATGTGCCATGTTCATCGTGCGGTATTGCAAGGTAGGAACAAGAATAAATGAAATGATTCCCCAAACAAAAATGGTCAGCACGGCAGGCACTTTGAATTCGGAAGTGACTGTAAACAATAACAGGACAGCAATGAGTAGGATCAGTGTCACCATAATACTCGGCATCAGCTTCCAGTCAGCAAGCTTTCCGCCAACTAAATTCCCGATGGTGACCCCAAGTCCAAATAGGACAAGGATGAGCGTTACCCCATTTTCCTGAAAGCCAGTGACTTGCAGCAGGATTGGGCTGATATACGTAAATGCTGTAAAAACACCAGCAAAACCAAAGATGGTCATCGCAAAGGAAACGAGTACCTGTGGTTTTTTCAAGACGGATACTTCATTTCGAATATCCAATACTTCTTCCTTTGATTGATTCGGAACTAAGCTGATGATACCGATTAAGGAAATGAGACCAATGACGGCAATGACTAGAAAAGACATACGCCAGCCGAATTGATTTCCGATAAAGGTACCGAACGGCACACCGAGTACATTGGCTACCGTCAGTCCTGTAAACATGAAGCTGATCGCACTTGCACTTTTCTCTTTAGGCACAAGCCGTGCAGCCATAATGGCTCCGACGCCAAAGAACGTTCCATGAGCAAATGACGTTAAAATACGGGCGGCCATTAATAGACCATAAGAGGTCGAGACAGCGGCAGCAGCATTTCCCGCCACGAAAAGAATCATTAACAGAATGAGGAGACGTTTTCTCGACATTTTCCCAGTCGATAACGTTAATATAGGTCCGCCAACTGCGACACCAAGTGCGTATCCAGTAATCAGCTGTCCTGAAGCAGAAATTGATACATGAAGATCGTTTGCGACATTTGGCAAAAGGCCCATGATGACAAATTCAGTCATGCCAATCGAAAACGCACCGAGCGTTAACGCAAAAATAGCGATGGGGAAGTTTTTCATGATGTGATCACCTTTCTAAACAAATACATAAAAAAGCTTCGGAAAGATCCGAAGCCTTAAGAGTTTATCATACATGGAAATAAGACGCCAGCTGCTCGTTTGCTAAACGGTTTCCAACAAAGAAGGAACCGAATTCGCCGTAGCGTGCACTGACTTCATCAAAGCGCATTTCATAAACCAATTTTTTAAATTGGAGCACATCATCAGAGAAAAGGGTAACTCCCCACTCATAATCATCAAAACCAACAGAACCTGTAATGATCTGTTTTACTTTTCCAGCATAGCTTCGGCCAATTAAGCCATGGCTTCTCATAAGAGATTTACGCTCATCCATGGAAAGCATGTACCAGTTGTCATTGCCAGAACGTCTTTTATCCATTGGATAGAAGCACACGTATTGAGAAGAAGGAAGCTCTGGATATAGGCGCGCACGTACATGCGGGTTCTCGTAAGGATCTCCGCCATCGCCGCCTCCTGCTAAGTAGTTGCTGAGCTCAACAACTGAAACATACGAATAAGCTGGAATCGTAAACTCTGCTAGTCGTGTTTTGTTGAATTCAAGTTCAATTTCACCTAGTTCTTCCATTGTCGGACGTAAAATCATGAGCATAATATCTGCTTTTTGGCCGACAATACTATAGATTGTTTGGCTTCCAGCTTTATCTTGCTCAGCTGTTTTCCATTTTTCCAATAGACCTGTGAACTCATGAATGATGGCTTGGCGCTCATCACTTGTCAGCAGCTTCCAAGCTGTCCAGTCGATCGTTCTAAAATCATGCAGCGCATACCAGCCATCTAGTGTTTGAGCTGCTTCATTTGTTGTATGTTGTTCGCTCATTTCTTTCACTCCTATTAACAGTTTTCCATCTGTTCCAACTATAACATAGTTTGTCCAAATGGAGATGTGATCAAAACTTGAACGAAGAAAACAGCTTTTATCAAAATTGATTAAATTAGTTTGAAAAATAAGAATTTAATTTGTAAGCGCTATAATATAAGTTGGTAGTTTGAATTTAGGTAGAAGAAGAGTATGCTTAAAAGAGAACGCTTTTTTTGTAAAATCAAGGAGGGTATTGTAGTGGCAGATATTTTTTCAACAGTTCAGGAAAAGGTTGCAGGTAAAGGAGTAAAGATCGTTTTTCCTGAGGGAATGGACGAACGCATTCTAACAGCCGTTCAAAAACTAGCAGACGGCAAAGTATTGCAGCCAATTGTGGTAGGTAAAAAACAAGATGTTGAAGCAAAAGCAAAAGAATTAGGTCTTACACTTGCTGGTGTTGACGTGTATGATCCTCATACATATGAAGGTTTTGAAGAGCTTGTACAAGCTTTCGTCGAAAGACGTAAAGGCAAAGCAACAGAAGAGCAAGCAAGAAAAGCATTACTAGATGAAAACTACTTCGGTACAATGCTTGTGTATAAAGGTCTTGCAGACGGACTTGTGAGCGGTGCGGCACATTCAACTGCTGACACAGTGCGTCCAGCACTTCAAATCATTAAAACAAAAGAAGGCGTAAAGAAAACATCTGGCGTCTTCATTATGGCTCGCGGCGAAGAGCAGTATGTGTTTGCTGATTGTGCAATCAACATTGCTCCAGACAGCCAAGATCTAGCTGAAATTGCGATCGAAAGTGCAAACACAGCAAAAATGTTTGATATCGAACCACGTGTGGCAATGCTTAGCTTCTCTACAAAAGGCTCAGCAAAATCAGACGAAACAGAAAAAGTATCTGAAGCAGTTCGCATTGCAAAAGAAAAGGCACCTGAGCTTGTACTTGATGGAGAATTCCAATTTGATGCAGCTTTCGTTCCTTCAGTAGCAGCGAAAAAAGCGCCAGATTCCGTCATCAAAGGCGACGCTAGCGTATTTGTTTTCCCTAGCCTCGAAGCTGGAAACATTGGCTACAAAATTGCACAGCGTTTAGGTAACTTTGAAGCTGTAGGTCCAATCCTGCAAGGCTTAAACCAGCCAGTAAACGATCTTTCAAGAGGCTGTAATGCCGAAGACGTTTACAACCTTGCGCTGATCACAGCAGCTCAAGCATTATAATGATCTCGACAAAGGCAGCCAGTACGATAGATTCGTGCTGGCTGTTTTTTTGATGACAAATGTGTACAATATAGGGGAAAAGAAAAAATTTGATCGTAGATAAAGCCGATAGAATGGGCAGGTGCTATAATGAACGATTTAATACATAAGCTTCAGCATAAGGTCGCGGGATTAACAGAGGCACAAAGGAGAATTGCAGATTATATCGTGCACAATCCGATGGAGGTCGCGTTTTTAACTGTAGATAAATTGGCTTCAAAAGTAGGGACGAGTACAGCTACCATCATGAGATTCTCTGCTGCTGTAGGGTATTCCGGTTTCTCTGAGCTTCAAAAAGAGCTTCAATCAAACATGAAGCATAAAGCTGCCCCTCAAACGAGACTTGAAGCGAACCTCAAGCATTCAAATAAAAGTAAGCTTCTGCATAACCATGTAGAGCTGCAATTTCAAAATATCCAATATGCTTTAGACAATATCACGGAAGAAACCTTTCAGCATATTGTTGAAAAAATAGCCAGCTCCCGCCAAGTTCTGTGTACAAGTGTCCGAAGTGGAAGACCTGTTGGCGAGTATCTGTCATTTGGAATCAATCGGCTATTGGGGAACTGTCAATATATTGATGCGGACAAAAGCGACTGGGTGGATGAGCTCGTTCATTTTCAATCTGATGATTTCATTATAGCGGTCAGCTATCCTCGCTATGCAAAGCGTATAAAGGACTTGCTGGAGGCAGCGAAGTCATATGGGGTGGAAGTGCTTTTAATTACAGACAGCTACAGCTCTCCACTAACTAAATATGCACAATATGTATTACCATGTTCCTCAGCAAGTGCGGGCTCTCATAACTCTGTCGTATCTGCTATCTTTATCGTAGATTATATTTTAAGTGCCTTAGCCATTAATGACCCTGAAAGGACAAAACCACGTTTAGATCAAATCAATCATATGTTAACGAAAATGAGTTATCACACAACACATTAGTCGTGTGGCGACTCATTTTTTTATTTAATTTTTTGAAAGCGCTTTACTAAATAAAATCGAGATGGTATGATCGTGTCACGAAAGTAATATATATTACTTTAATAAAATTGAATGTAATGAATATAACTTAAAGGGGATGATGGAAACAATGAGTACTGTTCAATTCGTGTCAAATGATCTAATAGATCGGGCAAGAAAGCTTAACTCAACCTTGCTGTCAGACGTGATGGGATGCACCGGAGCGATGGATCATCAAATTAAACCTGTTGCAAGAGGCATGAATATAGTAGGGACTGCTTTTACCGTTAGCTTACGGCCAGGGGATAATTTATTTCTTCATCATGCGATCTACTCTGCTAAAGAAGGAGATGTACTGATTGTTGATGGAAAAGACCATAAAGGTCATGCATATTTAGGGGAATTGATGGCAGGTGTAGCAAAGGCTGTAGGAATAGAAGGAATCGTGATTGACGGGCTTGTTCGCGACAAACTCGCTTTAGAGGAGCTGGCTTTTCCAATATACAGTAAGGGGTTTATGCCGAACGGACCTTTTAAAGATGGTCCTGGGGAATTGAATCAAACCATCTCGTGCGGCGGTGTCAAAGTAGCACCAGGTGATTTAGTCATTGCTGACGATGATGGAGTCGTCATCGTTCCACAGGAGAAGGCGGAACACATGCTCACACTAGCGGAAGAGAAACAAGCGTATGAAAATCAGAGATTAAACACGATTCAACAATATATGGACGAAGGAAAGCAAGACACTAGTCTCTTAGCACCTGCATGGCTGGCAGGCAAATTGAAAAAATTTCAGGAATAGGGGAGAATCGGTGATGAAAATAGGGTTTATCGGTTATGGAGAAGCAGCATATGAGCTATCAACGGGATTGAAAACAGAAGGATTAGATCAATTTTATGCGTATGATGTACTTTTACAAAATGAGAAATTGGCTGGAGCGTTGAAAGAAAAAGCATCGCAGACAGGAGTTCAATTAACCAGCAGTATTAGTGAAGTCATTGAGAAATCTGATATTGTCATTGCAGCTGTGCCAGCGAATAAAACTTTAGAAGTTGCCCAATCTGTATCGGGAAGTTTGAAAGAGAATCAAGTATATGTAGATGTATCGGCATCAACACCAGACATCAAAAAACAAGTGGCAAACGAAATTGAAAAGCAAAAAGCTCTATTTGTAGATGCTGCCATGCTAGGGCCTCTTCCAGTCAACAAACACAAGGTTCCGATCACGGCAAGCGGCAGTGGAACCGACCAATTCATGAAAGTAATGAATGCTTATGGCATGAATATCACAAAAATCAGTGACCAGCCAGGAGATGCTTCTGCCTTAAAGCTGATCAGAAGTGTCTATATGAAGGGGATCGTTGGTCTTATGATTGAATTTTTGGAAATTTCCAAAAAATATAATGTGGAACAACAAGTGATTTCTTCATTAAGCGATACAATGGATAGCAAAAGTTTTGAAGAGACCATGAACCGTCTTGTGACAGGGAGTGCATTACATGCAAAACGACGAGCGATCGAGCTTCTTGGCTCTATTGAAATGTTAGATGAAGCAGAGGTTGATGCCAGCATGTCTCGGGCAGCGCAACAGAAGCTAGAGAGATTAGCAGACTTTCAATTCGTTGAACGGTTTAATGGGAAAAAGCCGGCCAGCTGGGAGGAAGTCATTGACGTGATGCAGCAGGGGTAATAAATTGTAAGCGTTTTATTTAACAAAGGGGAGGCGAAAAAACGATATGGGTTTTATTGCGTTGATTGTATTCATAGCTGTCATCATTATATGGAATGTCGTCGTGAAACGGAATATGGGAGAAGCCATGCTATTGGGCTTTATTGCAACCACATTATTTGGCGGATTGGATGCATTAAGACTTTTCTGGGATGGATTAAAATTTGCATCCACATATGAGGTGCTCTATGCAGCTGTCGCATTTGTATTCATGGCTTATTTAATTGAAAAGCTGGAATTAATTCATGCACTCTTGCGAATCTTAAATTCGGTTGTAGGTAAACTTCCTGGTGGAGCGGCTTATATGAGTACGTTAGGCTCAGCAGTCTTAGGTGCTCTTTCAGGTTCAAATTCTGCAAACACAGCTGCCACTGGCTCTATCACGGCATCTTGGATGATTAAATCAGGCTGGAGCCGAACCCATACAGCGACCATTTTAGCAGGGAATGGCGGACTTGGAGCGGCACTGCCTCCAAACTCTTCCATGTTTATCATGCTGGGGTTTGCACCAATTGCAGCCCTTGTATCTGAGGGAGATTTATATATTGCGCTTCTCATAGGAGGACTGTATCAAGTCGTATACCGATTTATTTTGGTGTATATTCTGGTGAAAAAGAATAAAATTCAGGCCATGCCGCCAGATGATATTCTTCCTTTTAGGGAAGCTGTGAAACAAGGGTGGAAGTCGATCTTTATTTTTTTCGGTGCCTTGATTCCTATCATTATCACAATTGGTCCACTGGCAAACTACTTAAAAAGTAATCCAAACATTGGACCAGAGGCAATGGATCAAATTTCTTTAATTACGTGGATTCCGATTCTCATGATGTTGATTAGTTTAACGATCGGGAGAAAAAAGGCGTCTGCACTTGATTGGTCTCAGTTTTTCAAGTCGGCCATTCCTAAATTTACAACGATCGGTGCCTTGATGCTGTTTGCTGTTGCGGCAAGTCAGGTGCTTGCTGAATTAGGATTGGCAGAAGATTTGACGCAAATCACATCAGTACTTACCATTCCGAAATGGCTCATGGTACTCATTGTGGGAATTCTTGTCACGCTGGTGGCTGGACCATTATCTTCAACAGCCACATTAACAGCTGTTGGACTTGTCTCGTTTTCAGCTTTAGTCTCAGTCGGAGTTGATCCAGTTGTGGCTGTTGTCGCCATTCTTGCTTTTTCATCGACAGAAGGCGCTTCCCCGCCGGCATCAGGATCGATTTTCATTGCTTCTGGTCTTGCAGGAGCCAAACCTGAGAAAACATTTATACCGCTGATTCTCTACTATATGCTGCCGATCGTGGGAATTGGCTGGCTCATCGGAATGGGAATACTTCCAGTATAGAAAGGAGAAACACATGAGAGCATTAATGGAATTATTATTTAAAGTGCTGCTTGTCCTGTTCTTAACGTCAGGAGCCCTGTTGGTATTCGGTCAAATACTAGGGATTCTCTTGCAAAAGGGTGATATGATTATTGCGAGTACGAATCTATTCAAAAACCCAACACTGGTGTTAAGTGCCTTTTTTAGTCTTGTTGGTTTCTCTCTCAATTATATTCCTGAAAAGAAAGACACCTCATTTAGCGATCATCCATCAGCATCAGCGAGTGATTCGCTCAAATAAGCAATAAACAGCTGGATTCAGAAAATGAATTCAGCTTTTTTGCGCGCGAGAAATAGGTATTAAAACCCAATACGTACGATTCATTTTTTGGTCAATTCACTTTCAATCATATGCCTCTTGTTCTAGTAAATGGTAACATAACGGAGGACTATTTAAGGGATAGAGGTGTTTGACGATATCTGGAGCAATCATCGGTTATAAAACAGCCTTGTATTCATTAAAGGCAGATATATCTATAAAAAAAGAACAAATCATCGAACTCAACATGTGCCGCAAAGAAATTAAAGAGGCAAAATCAACCCTGTCAGATGCCAGCAAGAAAATCACTCATCCAGATCTGACATCACAAACATGGTTTGGCCATTTGGCAGACACGTTTGATGACATTCGTGACGGAATGGCTTCCGCCAGTCAAGAGATAAAAAGTGTACAGCTAACCAATTTATTAAATCGAATTGATGAGAAAATCAATGACCTAATATCAGAGATCCAATCGTTAGAACATGAAATTCATTCGGTTGAAAGAAAAATAGAGAAAGAAAAGCAGAAACAACTGGAAGAAAAAAGAGGGTAGTCACATGACGAGAGAAATTAAAATAGATGCCAGTCAGGTCAAACGAGTATTACAGCATGCAAAACAATCAGGCACTCAAATGAATGCAGCCCTTCCAACAACCATCAAAGGAAGAAATCAGCTCCTGACGGCAGACTCATTAGAAAAGATCAATCAACAGTTGAACGAATTAAGTACATCCTATATAGGCATCCTTCAGAAACAGCTTGTACAAACAGAACAAGCGGTGAACACCATGATTGAAACGGACAAGGCTCTTGCTTCCAGCAGTAAAAGAAAATAAAGGAGAAAGCAATGAAAACCCTTGACGCCTTTGCGCTAATAAACGGAATAGATCAAACGCTGAATGCGTTAAATCAGCAGTCACAGCAAATCAGCTCCATAGAGAAACAAATCCATCACATCATCTCACTCGATGGCGCACTAAAGGGAGAGGCAGGACAAGCCATCCGCGCCTTCTATACAGAATGCCATATTCCCTTCCTGCAATTCTTTCAGGTCGTCATTGAGGAATATAGTGCTGCATTAAAAAACATAAAGCAGGCTCTTCACGCACTAGAATCAAACGAGCACGGCTTTATCTCACAAGCGTTTATCGAAGATGATCTTGATCAAGGCTTAAAAAAAGCTGAACGTACGATTTCTGAAATCGTATCAGAGGTAAACCACGCCATCGGCAGAGTTGGTCATATTGTTCACTTGCCAAGTGTAGACGAATCAGCTTTTCAGCAAAACTATCAAAAGGCATGGCTTGAGACCTCAAAAACCATTGGTCTGCTTCATGCATTTGACAGGGAGCAAACAAGTGCTTTACATGAAACCAAAAGCTCCCTTCAAACAATGAAGCAATACATAGATACCTTAAGTACCATGTTCACCGGCCCAAGAATCGACATCACGAGCTATCAAAAGGGATCTATTTTCAAAGATGGAAAAAAAGAAAAAGTAAGCAGCACTATCAGTGGATTGAACGACAAAATAGACAACCCAAAAGACAATCCAATGATCATCATGCTGAAGAAACTGAAAGAGAAACAACAAGCGAATGTGGAGACGGTTGTTCGGAATGACACCCATAAAAACATCAGTAAACAAATCACAGCAAACGATCCATCGCTTACGACATTGCAAAGGGAAGCCGTGAACGGGAAAAACAAGATTCATAGAGACATCAGGGTCATAAATGGTAAACTATTCAACGTAAAAGGCATTAAAAAGTTAAAAGAATTCGACATCGCAGATGAAGTCGTCACGGACCCATCGGATATTGATTTTATTGGCGGAAGATACACCGTTTACGCCAATAAACAAATCATCCGAACGTATATCGCAAACGACGAAATAAGAATAGAAGAAGTCGATAAAATTCCAGAAAGCCGCAGCCGTGGCAACGCTAAACGCATATTAGACGGTGAAGTTGTCTCAACTACCGAAAACATCATCTTAGAATACAGCGGCATCTACGACGGCTACCGAGCCGTTACTGGCAAAGACCCAGAAACCAGCCAAAACATCAGCAGCACAGACCGAGCCTTATCCGCAGCCTCTACCATCCCAATCACGAAAATAGTGAAGGCTGGGAAATATGTTTTTAGGTTGGATCAAGGGAAGAATATTAAGAGGGTTAAAACACCTGCTTACGGAAAACAATCCGTACCTAAAGGACCTTACCGTGAAGTAAATGGTTTCCCAGCAAAAGTAAAATCAGGAGCTCAAGAAAAACATATTCCAGAAACACCAAATTACAAGCAAGAAGTAGCAAATGGAAAAAAGAAAAGTATTTTTTACGGAGATAATAAAAAGGCACAAGAATTGCTGGATAAATATGCAGGGACAGGCAAAGAATTGGGTAAGAATAAAGAAAGGATAGACTTTGGCCAAGCAATAGGAAAATACTATAATATTGATACTGGAAAGTATGAAGAGACTACTAAGGGAATGATACATTATGGGAAAGATGGTGCTCACATCGTACCAGCGAGGCCTTAAAATGAATTGGAGGTAAAAAATGGGTTATGATTCTTTGATTGGAACATTAATAAAATATGAAAAAAAAGATATGATTTTGGAATGGAATAGTGGCTTGAAAATCTTAGGGAAACTAGATACAGTTTTTGAAACAAATAATATGTTAGATGAAGATGATATTAATTTTACAGAATATATTGCAGCTGCTTTCCAAGTAAATGATATTCTATCTCATCCTAATGAAAACAGTGGCAGTGTATACGATTGGTTAATTCAAGAGAAAAGCTCTTTAGTTGAGATATCTCTTTATGATGATCCACCAAATAAGATTTTGGTAGATGGCCAAATAGTATGGGAATTGGCATAAGAGTAACAATTGACATTTTAGAATTTTAAAATCTAATCCCTCGGTAAGAGGGCCTTTTAATTATTTATGAGTTAGTGAAATATGCGTCAAGTTGATCGTTGGCAAAACCGGTTTCTGTAGGTTCATAACTGGGGCAGTTTGGGCTGAAATATGATAGCGCATGTGTATCATCAAAGCTCAATCAATATTATTAACAGTAAAGTACCATTGAATGATTTAAAAAAAACTTCGAAAATAGGAGCGATCAATGAACAAAAAACAAGAACTAACGAAACAAATCCAAACCGTCATCAACATCCTAGAAAAAGACTATTCCCAAAAAATCAATCAAGGTGTTCTCCAATTAATATACAAAAGATATAAGGATGCACAAAGGATCATTCAGAACAATGAAGATCTCCAAAAGATGTTGATCATTGGCGGGGTAAGAGCTTATTTGGATAGTTACAATGACTATCTAAACCCCTTTCTAGATGAATTGCATAAAGCAGAGAGTTTGCTAAAAGAAATGCTGTAATAGATAAAATGGCTGTCTATAGTTCTAGATGAGGCTATTTTCTTTTAAAGATGTATAAAAGGGTCATGAAAAAATCAGCTACTTAACATAGAGGAGGCTTTAAAATGCTCAATTTACCTCAAATCCCAAATTTGCACGTGAACAAACCAGCAAGTGACATACATATCAAAGAGGCAGAATCCCAGCTAAACATGCAACTGCCCCATGCTTATAAGGAATTGTTGAAACAGACAAATGGATGTTCTGTTGGACGTGACGTTCTACTATACGGAACTGAGGACATAGTGGAACGCAATACAACGCGGGAAGTCCATCATTATGCCAGCAGCTATGTAGCCATTGGCGACGATGGCGGCGGGCGAGTACTTCTCATGCGGCAGGCAGAAGAGGAGAAAAAAGTGTGGATCGTCGATGCTGGTGTGATGGACCCGCAGCATGCGGAATTGGTCGCTGAAGACTTGTTGAGCTGGGTAAATGAGGGCTGTTTCATAGAAGTTTAGTCTATTAAGGAGATGATCGATTTGCCGTGGAATACATTGATCGCTGCATGCCTCGTGGTTGGGGTTCCTGTCGTTTTAATTGCAGCTGTTTATTTCATCTCGAAAAGGAAGAACAAGAAAACAAAATCATCTAATTGAAACGCTCTGTGACGCCAAATGTTATGGAGCTTTTTTGCATTCTCCCTCCATTCCTCCCATGGTATAATAAACACAGTTTATGAACGAGAGGATATGCAGGACATGAAAAATGAACCTATTGAGTTATTGACACAGCCGACATGGCGAATCATAGATCAATCGAGCCTAGGTCTCTATGTAGACCCAAAGCAATCCTTTGCGATGGATGATACGCTTTGCGCGTCGGTGGGGAAGGGCCTCTCACCAGCGACAGCCCGTTCTTGGGTGCATCACAATACGATTGTGCTTGGGATTCAGGATACAAGACTTCCTTTTCTCCAAGATGGTGTAAAGCTGCTTGAGGATGAAGGATATCGTGTGATTGTGCGCAATTCAGGCGGTCTTGCTGTGGTACTGGATGAAGGCGTACTGAATGTGTCTTTAATCTTTGCTGAACAAAAGAAGGGCATTGATATTGACCGCGGGTATGATGCGATGGTGGAATTGATCCGCCGGATGCTGTCGGTGTATGAGGTGGACATTGAAGCTTATGAAATTGTCGGCTCTTACTGTCCAGGCAGCTACGATTTGAGTATCAATGGGAAGAAATTTGCCGGCATTTCTCAGCGTAGATTACGCGGAGGGGTCGCTGTGCAAATCTATTTGTGTGCAGATGGAAGCGGTCGAAAACGAGCTGATTTGATTCGCCGTTTTTATGAGGTGGCCTTAAAGGATAAACGACATGAGGTGAAAGCGGTATTCCCTGATATACAGCCGGATACGATGGCATCCCTATCAGAATTAACTGGAGAACCAATTGACTGTGCGCTTCTCATGCGTCTTTTACTAGAAGAACTCCAAAAGCTGAGCGAACAACTGACAGCTTCAGGACTGACCACTGAGGAACAGCTAGAGTTTGAGAAAAACATGACGCGGATGATTGAGCGGAATGAGAAAGTGTTCTCGTAAACACATCTTTCCATCTTAAAAAATAGGGGTGATGTAATGGAAACGAAACTTCTGAAAGCCATTGAACTTCGAGAAAGTGGACATCTTCAAGAATCCAATGACATGCTCACCCGTCTTGTAGAAGAGTATCCACATCATGCCCCCATTCACTATCAATGTGCTTGGAGTTATGATGTGTTAGGAAAGGAAAAACAAGCTGTCTTTTTTTATGAAAGGGCCATTGAGTTAGGATTGTCTTCAGAAGAACTAGAAGACGCTTTACTAGGGTTAGGAAGTACATACAGAACTTTAGGAGAATATGAAAAGTCAAAACAGATATTCCTAAAAGGGATGGAAACTTATCCGGACAACAAAGCCATTCAAACGTTCTATGCCATGACTTTGTATAATTTAAAGGAACACAGCAAAGCGATGGAAATATTACTGAACTGTTTAACTGAAACGACAAAAGATCCTGCTATTTTAAGTTATCGAAAAGCGATTGATTTTTATTCAAATCAATTAGATAGGTTATGGAAATAATAGTTGATTTGGCTGCTTGAATAGATTTGGAGGGGCAATGTGATGAAAAAATCCCCTCCTTTGTTATGGAATTTTATATGTGATAGTCATTTATGGCGTAAGAAAGAAGGTAAATTTGTTGTCATTATTCACCACGTATTACCCGCTGTTTATGCTTTGTGTTTTGTCTGTGTTGTATGTGATGTATCGTATTCAGCCGCTGGCCTCTACTGTTAAAAAAATCATCATTGTGCTCTGTGTGTTAACAAATGCTGCCTATATTTGCTGGCGTCTCTTCTTTACACTGCCGCATGAAGGTACATTTAATATGATAATGGGCATCTTGCTTGTTGCCTGTGAATGTATTGGATTTTTACAGCTGCTTGTGTTTTATACACTTGTTTGGAAGCCTTCCAATCGAAAACAAGTCATGATCAGTGATTTGGACAGGCTGCCAACAGTTGATATTTTCATAGCTACATATAATGAACCGATTGAAGTGCTGAAACGCACGGTGGCAGGCTGTTTGAATCTGTCTTATCCAAAAGACAGCGTCCATATTTATTTATGTGATGATGGCAAGAGGGAGTCTGTGGAGCAGCTTGCATCTGAGTTTGGCGTTCATTATCTGACAAGAACAGATAACAAGTTTGCTAAGGCGGGTAATTTAAACCATGCGATGTCTCAAACGAATGGGGAGCTGATTCTCACACTTGATGCTGATATGGTCCCCCTTCCTGCCTTTTTAGAAAAGACAGTGCCTTACTTTCATGATGGAGCGACTGCGTTTGTTCAAGTTCCACAGGCGTTTTATAACGAAGACCCTTTCCAATATAATATGTTCTCGAAAGATCGAATTCCAAATGAACAGGACTTCTTTATGCAAACCCTCCAGGCTGGTAAGGATCGGTTCAATGCGGTGATGTATGTCGGGAGTAATACTGTATTTAGAAGAACGGCCTTAGAGGAAATTGGCGGATTTGCTACTGGAGTGATTACAGAAGACATGGCGACCGGAATGCTTCTCCAAGGGAAGTTCAAATCTGTGTCTGTCGGAGAAGTATTAGCCGTCGGGCTCGCACCTGAAAGCTGGCTTGATTTGTTAAAGCAGAGAGACCGGTGGTCGAGAGGGAACATTCAGTGCGCCCGTAAGTTTAATCCATTGAAGGTGCGCGGCTTAACGCTTATGCAGCGAGTTCTTTATTTAGATGGCATTGTGTATTGGTTTAACGGTTTGTTTAAAATGATTTACATTCTTACACCGATTTTGTTTTTATTGTTTGGTATTCAAAGTTTCTGGGCCGATTTCCAGTCCATTTTTATGTTTTGGCTGCCGGCGTTCTTTAGTTCGTATTTAGCGTTTAAACTGGTGTCGAATCAAAAAAGAAGTATGTTTTGGAGTCATATTTACGAAAGCTCTATGGCATTCCACTTGGCTGGTGTAGCTTTAAGTGAGCTGTTTTTGAAGAAGAGGGTTGAATTCCTTGTCACGCCGAAGGGAATTCAAACGGACAAGAGACATTTTCATTTGAAAACGATGATTCCTCATTTGATCTTCTTGCTGCTCTCATTGCTTGTCCTTGTGAAAATAGGATACGATATGAAGGTAAATGGGACGATGAATGCTGATCTCACGTTGATTAATATTTTTTGGGTGCTTTATAACGGTGCAGGTCTATTTATGGCACTGATTGTGGCGTTTGACCGTCCGCGTTATCGAAAATCAGAGCGGTTTGTCATAGAAAAAGAGGGGCAGCTCTGTTCTGATCGTCAAGAAGAATCGATTGCTTGTTTTCTACTAGACATGAGTGATTCAGGTGCGCGTCTATCCATTCCATTGGATCAAGCTTCTTCTTTAAATCAAGGACAAATGCAATTGTACTTTTCAGAGGATCAAAGTGTGGCGTGTGATGTGGTTTGGAGCCATCCAGATGGAGACAAGCTGATGGTTGGTGTTGCTTTTACTGATACAGAAAAATCAGAGTACCTATCATTGATCCGTTTCTTATTCACACGAGAGCATGTATCGATAACGGATCGTGAGAAAAAATCCTATGCTGTTCGGACATTTCTCCGCTTTATAAGAGAAACGGAGAAAGTACCAAGGGCCTTGCGGCGCAAATGGGTGAGAAGACCGTTGCAAAGCGTGACAGGCACGCTGTCCTATGAGGGCCGGTTAGAAGAGAAGGTGCCGGTGAACATACATGATATTAGTGTATCTGGGTGTAAAATAGAGTCTGAAGAAGTCATTAAATTACATGAGAAAGTGCTGATCACCATTGACACAGAATCTCTGACAGATCAGCCGGCGATTGCAGTCTGGACATCACAAAAACGCGGCCGCACAATGGCCGGACTCAAGTTTGTTCAGCCTGAAATCAAGCAGATAGAAGAAAGAGAGGGAGTGGTTTCTTGAAGTCCAAAAACGGCGGTTACCTCTATTTACTATGGCTTCCTGTCATCATGGGAGCCGGCTACGGTATTTCGCTTTTAGTGCCATTTCTTCAGCCTGTCCTGACACTTGGCATTGCAGGTCTTTATATTTTTATGTTTGGTGATTTTCAGGTAAGGCAGGTCAGGTATATTTTTATGTTTGTGTTTTTGATCAATGTCCTTTTTAGTGTGATGCTATTTTTGGGCATTTAAAAAAGTGCTTCCCGAGGCGGGGAGCACTTTTTGTTATTCTGCCATTTTTTCGAGGTTGCCGTTCCGGTCCATTTTAAAGGTTGGTGCGGCACTATCGTCCTCTTCAAATAAAACTAGTTTTCTTGCACGGTTCATGATTTTGACGAGTGTTTCATAATCTTCTTGAATCGTGAGCTGATCCTTTTCAAGCTTCTTCACTTCAGCTTCTAGCTGCGAGACTTTATGAGAAAGCTCATTGTTTTCTCGTTTTAAGCGGCTGTTTTCCATACGTAAGGCAGTGGATTGCTGACCATCGCC
Organism: Bacillus sp. WP8; assembly: GCF_000800825.1. Lineage (NCBI taxonomy): Bacteria > Bacillati > Bacillota > Bacilli > Caryophanales > Bacillaceae > Bacillus > Bacillus sp. WP8. Next base: position 3,373,674 of record NZ_CP010075.1, on the reverse strand, counting down.
TTCATAACGGCGTAAGAAATCAATGATATCGTCGATGGTTAATTCTTGATGCTGCCTAAATGGATTTGCTTCCGGCTTTTTCTCTGCGGTATTTGGGGCAGGAGCAGCCTGTGACAATAAATGTGATAAACTAGCTAACTCTTCATTGTAGCTTTGATCCACAAACTGAAGCTGTTCAGCCGTTTCAGCTGCTGGTGCAAATGTTTCTTCCTTTGCTGGCTCCAATTCCTGTGAGAATTCCTCTTGAGTCACCGTTTCTTCTACTTGCGGCTGATAAAGTAATCGTTTTTTCGCTGGCTGGCCATTGCCAAGTGCGCGCATCCGTTGTTTTCGCTGTTTTTTGGCAAGTGCCAACGCTTTTTCATATTGATGTCTGACGACAGCGTTCCATCTAAATCCGCATGCCGCTGAGGTGCGGTTCAGCTTGTCTCCAACTTCTTCAAACGCATTTAGCTGCGTGCTGCCCTCTCTGACGTGACGTAAGACGGTTTCTGCCAGGAGGAGATCATTTTCCTCTGACCAAGCATCTTGTCTTTGTTTTGACATGTGTTTAAACCCCCATATGATTTGATGGTATTAGATTAGCCAAGTTCAAGAAGGTTTATACAAGTTTGCTAAAAGGATAGTGGAAAATACTAGCTTTTATGTAAGCGGATGATGGGGGCGGCAAAGCATCTTGCAAGTCCAGGCGCTTCGATGTACAATGTTGGGTGGTATATTATTCACGATTGGCTGTCCAACTGTTTCATATAGAATGAAGTATCATCATTGAAAGGAAGCGTAAGACCATGGCTAATGAGTTTCGCGTATGTGACGATTGTGATGCGACGAACCTAAAGACGTTATTGCCTCGACTCAAATCGGTTGACCCTGATGCAAAAATTGAGATCGGCTGTCAATCCTATTGTGGTCCAGGACGAAAAAAGGCTTTTGCGTTTGTGAACAATCGCCCATTATCCGCACCAACAGAAGATGAATTACTCGAAAAGGTTCAAAAAAAAGTCAAATAAATGTCACTGAATGTGTTCAGTCGACCTAAAAAGAGGTCCGTCCCTGTCAGGTCGGGCTTTTTACGTCCGTGCAATCTTTGAGAACACATTCACCAGCAAATTCAAGGATGTTTTCGGGAAAAGTTACCCGATATAATAGAAACACGTCTTAAAAAAAGAGGGACGAAACGATGGCGTATCCAAAAGGGAAATTATCTGAGGAAAAGGTATTTAAAGATCCTGTACACCGTTATGTTCACGTAAGGGATGCATTAATATGGGATTTAATAGGAACAAGAGAGTTTCAGCGCCTGAGACGAATTAAACAGCTAGGAACTACTTATTTGACGTTTCATGGTGCAGAACATAGCCGATTCAATCATTCACTCGGTGTATACGAGATTGTGAGACGAATTGTGGATGATGTGTTTAAAGGGCGGCCTGAATGGGATGAAGGGGAGCGCGAGCTTGTACTTAGTGCAGCCTTGCTTCATGACCTCGGACATGGTCCATTTTCTCATTCCTTTGAAAAGGTCTTCCACTTAGACCATGAATCGTTTACAAGAGATATTATTTTAGGGCAGACGGAAGTCAATGAAGTGCTCCGCCGGGTGAGTGATGATTTTCCGAAGCATGTGGCTGAAGTCATTGCCAAAACGTATCAAAACAAACAGGTGGTCAGTTTGATCTCAAGTCAAATTGATGCCGACCGAATGGACTACTTGCAGCGTGATGCCTACTATACAGGCGTCAGCTACGGCCACTTTGATATGGAACGTATTTTACGTGTGATGCGCCCGAGAGAAGATCAGATTGTGATGAAGCAGAGCGGGATGCATGCGGTTGAAGATTATATTATGAGCCGCTATCAAATGTACTGGCAAGTCTATTTCCACCCAGTGACACGCAGTGCGGAAGTCATTTTAACGAAAATCCTTCACCGTGCAAAAGAGCTGCATGAAACTGGTTATATTTTCACACATGCCCCCGTTCACTTTTATTCAATCTTTGAGGGGAATGTCACCACAGAGGACTATATTAAGCTGGATGAATCCATTGTTTTATTTTATTTTCAGGCGTGGGAAGATGAAGAAGATCACGTGCTGGCTGATTTGTGCCGCCGTTTTATGAACCGTCGATTGTTCCAATATACAGAGTTTAATCCAAATGAAGAAATGACGAAATATTTCAAGCTGACCGCCTTGTTCAAGGAGGCCGGAATTGATCCTGACTATTATTTAGTGGTCGATTCTTCCTCTGACTTGCCCTATGACTTCTACAGACCAGGCGAGGAAGAAGAGAGGCTGCCAATCCACCTTTTGACGCAAAGCGGTCATATTAAAGAACTGTCGAGACAGTCAGATATTGTTGACGCCATTTCCGGTAAACGAAGAACCGATCATAAACTTTATTTCCCGATGGACTTAATTGTAGATATGTCGGAAAAAGCTGAAGAAAAAAAGGCGATCATGAAGCTGCTTGGTTTGGGATAAGGAAGTACTGAAAAAGGAGATGTCGGGAATTTGTTGAAAGAGCATGCAAAGTTGATGAAGGTATTCTCTGAATCAGGGGAAATCGTTGGTCGGAAGAAGCTGCAAAAGATGATTTACATAGCAAAAAAGCTAGATTTGCCTTTTTACGAGAAATACGATTTTCATTTTTATGGCCCCTATTCAGAGGAGTTGACGCTCAGAATTGAAGAGCTGTGCAACCTTGGATTCTTGGACGAAATGAAGGAAAAAAAGGGCGGATACTATCAATATCGCTATTCGCTGACGGACAATGGGAAAGAGTTTCTCGATCAGTGTGAAGTGGACATGCCTGACCTCAAAGCGCTGACGCAGCAGATGAACGAGCAATCATCCCGTTTCCTAGAGCTTGTCTCAACGATTTTATATTTTGATAACCTGCCAGAAGATGAGGTGAAGGAAAAGGTCTTCACCATTAAAAGCAAGCAGCGCTATACGGACGAAGAATTTGAGGCGGCCCTTGCTTATATTGATCAGTTGAAGGAATTGAACTAATGAGAAGAACCAGTGTGTGATGGCTAATAGCTAGAACAGACTGGTTTTTATTTTGCGCAGAAACAAGCCGACCGCATGGATCGACTTGTATTTTATGAATGGTGATAAGAGAATCTCGCTAAAAATTGTTTTGTACGTTCTTCTTTCGTATGTTCAAAGACTTCTTCCGGCGTACCTGATTCGACAATGACCCCATCCTCCATGAAAATGACCCTGTCGGCAATATCATAGGCAAAGTTCATCTCGTGGGTGACGATGATCATGGTGACACCGGTTTGGGCTACCTGTTTAATGACATCAAGCGTTTCTCCTACAAGTTCGGGATCTAATGCTGAGGTCGGTTCGTCGAACAAAATGACTTCTGGATTCAAAGCCAGTGCCCGTGCAATGCCGACGCGCTGCTGCTGTCCGCCAGATAATTGATGCGGATAGGCATCCTTTTTCTCTAGTAGTCCGACCTTTGTGAGTAATTGGAGAGCTGTGTCATAGGCTTGATCTTTCGGTTGTTTACGGGCAATGACTAAACCTTCCATGATGTTTTCAAGTGCTGTTTTATGAAGAAATAGATCGTATTGCTGAAAGACCATGGCGGTTTTTCTGCGAAGTGCGAGAATGTCTTTAGGCCTTGCTTGATTGAACTTGACGGTCGTGTGATCAATGCTGATTTCTCCTTGATCCGCACGCTCAAGAAAATTCAAGCATCGCAGAAAGGTTGATTTCCCAGAACCGCTCGGACCTAAAATGACAACCACTTCGCCTCTTTCTACCGTTAAATCAATTCCTCTCAGAATCTGGTTTTTACCGAACGCTTTATGCACCTGTTTAATGTCAATCATGCCAATCGTCTCCTTTTGTTTTTGAGTCCATATTTCTCGTATCCGGCTGTAATGGCTTCGATAGAGGCACACAGTGCCCAGTAAATCAGAGCAACGGCGATGTATGCTTCAAGATAACGATAGTTCACATTGGCTTTAATTAAAGCGCCGTTTAAAATATCGACCACAGACACCATAGAAACGAGAGAAGAGGCTTTGATTAAACTGATCAGCATGTTGTTCAAAAGTGGAAGGGCGATGGGAAAGACTTGCGGAATAATGACCCTTCGTAAAACCTGTTTGCTGGTGAAACCAACGGATAGAGCAGCATCGAATTGCCCCTTTGGAATAGATGCAAGAGAGCTTCGAAATATTTCAGATAACCCGCTTACAGCATATAAAGTAAGGGCGAAAATGGCAATCCATCGTCTGTCCAAATCACTGAAACGAATCTGAAGAGAAAGAGATGCAGCCAAACGATCCAGCGAATCAGAAAAAAGAAGATAAGATACGAGCAGAATGAGGACAACAGGAATTGCTTTAAAAATAGCCACAAACCATTTGAACAATGGAGACAATACAGGCACCTGATAAAAACGGATAAGGGCAATACCAAATCCAAAGACAGAGCCAAATAATAGCGGGAGAAAGCCTAATAGCAGCGTGGTTGGCAAATAATGAAGTGCGGCTAAAAAGGCCTGCAGCATAAAGGCAACATCAAAATCCACTCAGATCGCTCCTTTCTTATGATGTAGTAAAGTCTCCGCCCAATATTTTCTTAGACAATTCAGCGAGCTTGCCGTTATCGATCAGTTTTTGTAATGCTTGATCAATGTCTTTTTGAAGTTTTGTATTGTTTTTTTGATATAGATAATATGTTTTAGATACGTTTACAGGCTTTCCAGAGGTGACTAGATTGGCATTGAATTGTTTGTTTAGTTTGTTGACGTCATACTTTGTGAGCAATGCCGCATCGACTGTGCCATTTTGAAGGTTTTTGACGAGAATTTCGTTCCCGCCATCTCCGTAGACAATGTCAATTTTCCGATCATGCTTTTTGTTATATTGCTCTAGAAGATAAGCGAAATTACTTCCTGTAGAGGTGTGCACTTTGTGTCCAGCCAAATCGTCAAGGCTTTGAAAATCATGACCGGATGCTTTATCAACAACGACATAGCTTGTATAATCTGTGTAGCCAACTTTTCCAAATAGATATTTCTTCTGGCGCTCATCGTTGATTTCATATTGATGGGCAGCGAGATCTACTTTACCAGCATCTAAAGCGGGCAGAATATTTTTAAATTCGAAGGATTCATATTTAAACTTATATTGTGGAAGCAGCTGATCCACTTCATCTAATACAGCCTTCTCATAGCCTGTTAGTTGACCGTTTTCATCTAAGTAAACGAAAGGCTGATAAGCGTTCCCTGTGCCAACGATGATTTCTTTCGCATCTGGATCATTATTCGCTGCTTCTGCTTTGACTTCATTCGATTGTTCTGTATTTCCGCAGGCAGCAAGCAGCAATGAGCCAAGTGTAAGCAGACCGATGATGTAATGTTTTTTGAATCGTTTGTTATTTTTCATGTGAAATCCTCCTCGTTTTACTTCGCACGCTTTTCGACAGTGAAGGCCGTTTCAGGTCTTTTTAAGGAAACGAATGTCGTCTGACGCTGTTTTCTCGTTTTCGGTGTATTGATCCGTTTTTCCAATAGATCAAACGCTTTTTCCAGCAGCATACTTAACATAATAAAAATGACGGCAGCAATAAAGTATCCTTCTAATACGCGATAGTATAAAGCCCCTAATGTTTGGACCTTTCCTATAATATCCATCACGCCTAGTGTAAAGGCGAGGGAGGTGTTTTGTAATAAGTTCACAATGGCCACGCCGATATTCGGGAGCGCAATTCTTCCTGCTTGAGGAATGAGCGTTCTTCTATAAATCTGCCATTTCGTCAGCCCAATTGAGGCAGCCGCTTCATATTGAGATGCTGGGACACTTGATAAGGCTGATCGGAATATTTCTGAAAAGTAGGCAGCTGTATTGAGTCCATATGTAATATAAAGAAAGATCAATTTGTTCCACATGGAGATATCAAGGCCAATTGCTGCGAGCACACCTGGCAGACCATAAAAGACAATAAACATTTGAACCAGGATAGGCGTTCCGCGAATAAATGAGACATAGACTGCACTGAGTTGATGCAGAACAGGAATGCGCTCAATTCGAAAATAAGCAAGGATGAATCCAAGAAAGCTGCCAATCAAAGTGGCAAATAAAACAATCAGCAAGGTCGTCGGAAGGGCTGATAATACTTTAGGAAAAAGTGTGACCACATACTCCCATTTGAAAAACTCACCCACGTTGAATCACCTCCTATGTAGAAGTCGTTTCGACTTTTTCTTCTGCGGGTGGTGCCCCTAAAATGGCTGGATCAAAGCGTTCAGGGATAAGCACTTTATACATCAAAACACCTAAATCTCCATTTTCAGCCTCGCGTTCAATATATTTTGTATATCCTTTTCGTTCGTACATCTCTAAAAGCCAAGGGTGTTTCCGGCCAGAAGTGCCTAGTGTATAAGCAGGCGCTTTATATGTCTGCCGGAGCAAGGTGTTTTCTACATAATCGAGCAGCTTATTTCCAATCCCTTGACCGGCTAAATCAGGAGCTGTTGCAAACCACCAGACAAATGGATAGCCTGAGACCGGCTCAGTGCTCTCCCAAGGAAAACGTATGGTGATGGTTGATATGAGCCGTCCGTCTCGTTCTAATACAACGGCAGCGGACTTTGTAATGTTTTCTGTGACCATTTCAAGTGTGGCGTTCGTGGATGGCCAATCGATGCCCATTTCCCCAAGCGGTTTAAATGCACTGGACAGCAATTCTAAAAAAGCTGGCGCATCTTCTTCGGTAGCGATGCGAAAAATATCTCGACTCATGACAAACCTCCATTCAAAATGTAATGTCAGATTAATGCTTTTTTTAAAGTCTCGATATCTGGATTCAGCAATGCTTGATACACGTGGGGATCATGACTGATCTCAACTACAGGTACATAGCGGACACCGTATTTTGCTTCTAAAATGTTTCTGTAATCATCATGTTCTGTGACATCAATCGTTGAAAAAGGGATCTGCTGATCGTTGAAGTAGGATTGAATGTCCTTGCAATAACTGCATCCATTTTTGCTCCATAATATGATTTTTTGATTGTTTGACATTAGACGTTCACCTCTTGATTGATTGGTTTTTGATTTGTTTGTTCTTGATCAAGTGCTTCTTTTAATAAAGTGATAGACGTGATCCTTTCATCAATATTTACGATCGGCGACAGCACGATGAATTCATTGATATCGTATGACTCGGCCAGCTCAGTCAGCCTGTGATGAACGGTTTCTTTTGTGCCAGCGGTATAGCCGGTTTTTTGTACGTGAATGTTGTACTGTTCCTTCTCCGTTTCTTTCACCAGTTTTTCTGCATCCTCTAACGATGTGACATTCAGCTTTCTTCCATCAGAAAAGGAGACCTTTACTGTTTCCTTTTGTTTGATATGTGAGAGTGCTTGCGCAGGATCATCGGCTACAGAAACGGTGATAGCAAGAAGGAATTGCTGGCGGGTGCCCGCTTTCTGATATGTTTGGAAGGTCTCTCTTGCTTCTTTTAATAAGGCTTCATCTCCATTAATAAAAAAGGCAAAGACAAAGGAGATACCAAGTTTTGCTGCAAATTCAGCGCTCTCTATACTTCCCCCTAAAAGGAACATGTCAGGTGATAAACGAGGGATGGGCTGAGCATTCAATTCATTTGTGTGTTCCGTCAGATAAGTTTTGAGATCCACTAATTTTTGAGAAAAATCCTTCCGTGACGCCTGATAATCTTCCTGAAGAGCTTGTGTCGATAGGTTCAGTCCTCCAGGTGCTTTCCCAACACCTAAATCGACTCTTCCAGGCGCTAATGATGCGAGGACGTGAAATGTTTCAGCCACTTTAAACGGGCTGTAATGCTGAAGCATGACACCGCCAGACCCAATTCGTATGTTGTTTGTTTTTGCTAAGAGATAGCCGGCAAGAGCTTCAGGGGAAGAACCTGCTACTTGAGGGTTATTGTGATGTTCAGACACCCAAAACCTGTGATAGCCAAGCTGATCCGCTGCTTCAGCCAATCTGACAGTATGCTGAATGCCCGTCTCTGCGTTCTCGTTTTCACCGACAAGGCTTTGATCAAGAATACTAAGGGTGAACGACATTGGCTGTTCCTCCTATCAGACTTTGATATTGAGATAATGCGAGGTTTAACCTGTTTGTGGCATCTGAATCAAGTAAGTAATCACCTGACTCCTGCTTTGTGACCTGTTGATCCACAACATACACGCCAGATTGCACAACCGTTGCACCAAGTTGATGAATAATCGGTTTAAGAGCATATTCAATGACGAGCAGGTGGCCGTAGGTTCCTCCTAAAACAAACGGAAGGACGGGTTTTCCTTGTAACGCTTTCTGTGGAAGTAAATCTAAAAACGTTTTTAAAATACCGGAAAATGACGCTTTGTAGACAGGCGTTAACACAATGACACCGTCACTCTCATTCACAAGTTCAATGGCTTTGACAACCTCTTCGTTTGAAAAGTCCGCACGTATTAGTGCGCTGCTAGGCAGCTGGTGAACTTGAATGATATGTACATCGATTCCATTGATCGTTAAATGCTGCTGAACATGATGCAAAACACCGGTTAATCGAGATTGGACGGAATGTCCGCCTGCTATAATCGTTACTTTCGTCAATTCGTCTCCTCCATTTCACATAATTCCTTCTAAACAACTTGGAATAGTTGATAATATAAATTATAATAAGGCAAACCAATTGAAAAGTATAATTAGTAATCATAAATACACGATTCAGTTATTTAAAATATAGAGAAAAGAGGGGTTTTATGGAGATTCGTGCGATCCGCACCTTTGCCACCATTGTGAAATATGGGAATTTTTTAAAAGCAGCAGAAGCACTGAATTATTCTCAGCCAACCATTACCTTGCACATCAAGCATTTAGAAGAGGAAATTGGAGAGAAGCTTCTAGAGAGAGGGAAGACCTTAAAGTTAACAGCTTCAGGACAGCTTTTTTATGAAAGAGCCAATTCTTTACTCAATGAATATGAGAAACTGACGAAAACGCTTCAAGATTTAGAAGTGGGCATTGCGGGATTCATTCGCCTCGGTGTTTCTGAGCCTACTGCCAGTTTAGAATTCCCGGCGCTCCTTGCAGAATTCAAGGAAAGGTTTCCGAATGTAGAATTTTCGGTACAAGTAGCAGATGCGAATACCCTGAGTTCCTTGCTTTCGCATGATGAGATTGATTTTGCGATTTGCGGTGCACCAGAAGCTTCGATGGAAAATAGCTATAAGCCGCTTTTTCAAGATGATATTGTCCTGCTGGTTCCGTCCTCCCATCGATTGGCGGAAAAAGATGTCGTAGAGGTAACTGATTTAGAAAATGAGACTATACTATTCACACCTCACAATTGCCCCATCCGTATCCAGATTGAACAACAAATCGTTGATGTCATTGGGACAAATTACAAGAAATTAGAGATTACTAGCAGCATGTCCCATAAACACTATGTTCAGGCGGGCTTAGGAGTATCTCTGTTTACACGAACGGCTCATTCTTTTACACTCCCCGGTACGAAGGTATTAGAAATAAAGGGCATTCAAGTTTCCCCGCCAGTTGGTCTATTGAGGAAAACAAATGATACGCCTGGAAGAGCTGTGCTCCAGTTTATTGATCTCATTGAAAGTCGATTGCACCAGCACCAACCGTCATAAAAAGAGGGGTTAGCCTTTATGCTAGCCCCTCTTTTAAATTTATTTTACTGTTTGTTTCAGAAACTGATTCTTCTTCATCGGCAGGCCTAAGTTTTCGCGAAGGGTATGAGCTGGATAATTTGGGTCGTAATATCCTCTTTCGACTAATATCGGAATGACGTGCTCCGTCCATTCGGATAAACCGCTTGCTAAAATTGGAGCGCCAAAAATAAATCCATCTGCGGCGTCCTCTTCGATCCATTGAATTAATTTGTCAGCTACTTGTTCGTAAGTGCCGATAAAGGCACTTTTTGGTGTGGTCACTTGTAAAGCGACTTCTCTTAAGGTCAGGTTTTGATCTTTGGCCATTTTCTTAATGGACTCTGTTGTGGATTGGAAGCTGTTTGACCCAGCGTCACCTATATCCGGAAAAGGTTCATCAAGCGGGAATTGACTGAAGTCCAAATGGTCAAAGAATCGGCCGAGATAATGCAGAGCTTCTTCAATAGAGACTAGATGTTTAATGGCTTCATATTTTTCTTCTGCTTCTTCGACCGTTTTCCCTGTAATCGGGTGGATGCCAGGGAATATTTTGATCTCGGATGGTTTTCTTCCAAGCGCTGCCGCTCTATTTTTCACGTCGCGGTAATAGGCTTTTGCCTTTTCAAGTGAGTCGGCATTTGTAAATACAGCGTCTGCTTCTTTTGCGGCTAGATCTTTTCCTGCCTCTGATGCGCCTGCTTGGAAAATCACGGGCTGCCCTTGTTCAGAGCGCTCAATATTTAAAGGACCTTTGACAGAAAAGTGTTTGCCATGATGGTTTAAGGTGTGCAATTTATCTCGGTCGAAGAAGACACCTGTTGATCGATCTCTTACAAAAGCATCTTCTTCCCATGAGCTCCAAAGCCCGTTCACTACATGTAAATACTCTTCTGCAATTTCATATCGAAGTGAGTGGCTAGGATGCGAACGGATGATGTGATTCTCAGCAGAGCCCTCTAATGGGGAAGTCACAACATTCCAGCCTGCCCGGCCTTTACTTAATTTGTCCAAGGAAGCAAATTGCCTGGCAATGGTAAAGGGCTCACTGTATGAAGTGGATACAGTACCCACAAGTCCAATCTGTTTCGTGACTGTGGCAAGTGCAGATAAGATGGTTAATGGTTCAAATCGGTTTAAGAAATGAGGAATCGAATGTTCATGAATATATAAGCCATCTGCCACAAAGACAAAACGGAAACCCGCTGATTCCGCTTTTTTGGTCATCTCTTGATAATAATCAATGTTAACACTTGCATCTGCTGGCACCGATTTATCCTTCCATGCATTCATGTGACCCCCTGGGCCATGTAACATTAATCCAAATTGTATGTGCTTTTTTCCAGACATGCCGATCGTCCCTTCCGTTTTTGAGGTAGCAATGTTTTATGTTCTTCATCATAAGGCAGAACCGCAGAGAAGTATAATTGGTATCAGTAAAGTGTGACTTTATCTTTTCTAATATCATTTTTTGGTTCTTTCAGATGTGACATTAGGTCCATGATATTATTTCTTAAAAACATGAGTGTTTACTAAGTAAATGACCCAGACCAAAAGCGCTATTTTTCGATGAAATGTGTGTCAAAATATCCGAAAAATTAGTGAAAATGACGTAATTCGACTTTCTTCCTGTGCATCTAATTCCCTGTTTTTGACTGAATAGAAGGAAAATGGTGAATTTTCAGTGAATATATAACCTTGTGAAAAACAAAGGAGGGATAGGAATGAAAAAGCGTTCAGTCTTTTTGTCATTTTTATTGGTAGGTAGTTTGTTACCGGGGGTAAGTTCAGCTTCAGCACCAGTAGCGAGTGCAGGTCATGGGCATGATCATGGTCATGCGCCGTTCGAAACCCATATTAGTGAGGGGTTGCCAAAAGCAAAAGATTTTAAAGATTTGACGACAGCACCTCCAATTGAACGAGATGTGACAACAAAGGTATTAGATGAGTCTGGTAAGCAGGTAGGCTCAAGAACCTTTAAGGCCAATACAGGAGATTCAATTTCAACAAAAGCAAGTACAGGCAGTCAGAAGGTCACTGTCTATGCGGTCGCTGATGCGCAGTATCGTGCGAAATATAGTGACTGGCAAACACGGATTGTCAGCATCATCGAGCAAGCAGATGTCACGTTTAACCGTGATCATGATGTGGACTTTGTCGTACAAGCAGTAGGATCATGGACGTCTTCGGGTTCAAATGCAGAGCAAATTTTGTCTAACCTTGCGCGCAGCTTTGATGGCAGAGGATATGACTTTGTCACTGGATTTACAGCAAATCCAAACTTTGATGCTGGCGGAATCGCTTATGTTTACAATAGTGCACCAAGCGGAAGTGCATTCGCCGTTAACCTTGATCAAGGGACAGCGAACACTGCAAAAGCGGCTACGCATGAATACGGTCATAACTTTGGCTTACCGCACGACCCTCAAGGAAGCGGCATTGTCTGCCTAATGAATTATGATTATTCTTACACAGTCGATTTCTTCGATGCGGCTCATAAAAATCAAGTGAACCGTAATAAAGCTTGGTACAGATAAAATAAGAGACAAAAGGACAAACACATTGAGTGTTTGTCCTTTTTATATGCTTACAGATCGCTCATTCGTTTTCCTGCTACGGCATAGTGTTCTTTTTTCATTTCTTCAATAATAACAGAGACTTTTTCTGCACCTGCGCCTGTTGTTTCTACAACGGCATCAGTGACTTTCTCCACAAGAGCTCTTTTCTGCTCGTCTGTTCTTCCTTCAAGCATTTGAACGGTGACAATCGGCATGGCGAAAACCTCCTTTTTCCTTTAATGCTACGCTTCCCTTTAGTTTAAGGGACTTCTTATAGTATACTGAATGAAGTAAATCATTGTATAGAAAGAAAGAGGGATTCATGCCTTTGAACCAATTTCTTGTTTATCCATTAGAACTTATTCCATATGTCGCCATTACGCTTGTTGTTGCATTTACGATGCACGAGCTGGCGCATGCATATGTTGCGTACCGATTCGGAGACCCGACGGCTAAGAATCAAGGGAGACTGACGTTAAATCCACTGAAGCATCTCGATGTATTCGGGACGATTTTGATCTTTGTGGCCGGGTTTGGCTGGGCGAGACCTGTACCAGTGAATCGTTACCATTTTAAAAAACCGCGTTTAGCAGGGATTTGTGTCTCTATTGCTGGGCCATTAAGTAACTTAGTGCTGGCGTTTTTGGGCTTTCTTGTGTATGTGCTTCTTCAGAAGTTTGGCGGGGAATGGATCATGCGCTTTGAGCCGGGAGTCGATTATTTCTTCCAGATCTTTATTAACTTAAACGTCATCTTGTTCCTATTTAACTTATTGCCGCTTCCGCCGCTTGATGGATATCGTATCATTGAGGACGTCGTCAGTCCTAGTATTCGTGCGAAAATGACGCAATTTGAACAATATGGGATCATTATTTTTCTCATATTCGTGATCACACCGCTGGGTCAGTTTGTGTTTGGTCCATTGATCGGAATGCGGGATCAAATCATATACTGGTTTAATCTTATTTTGAAGCCGCTGCTTTAGGAGGTTTAATGAATGGAAGGTAAAAAGAAGAAACCAATTGGTTTTAACATCATTAAAAAAACAGATGCAACCGACGGACATGGAGGCTTTGGGGCAGGTGCCCTCAGTCTTGATAATATCTCGCCAGTCATCATTGATGTAGAGGAAAAAGAAGCTGTCATTGATATTGGTGCCATGCATGCAAGAAGTGCCGTCGAAAAAGGAATTAAATTTTTGAAAACAAAAGAAGAGGTGCCGAACGGAAAGCCTTATTGGCTCGTATGGGTGACGATTGACCGCAGAGAAGAAGGCCCTTATTATGCAGGGGTGACGGCTTGTGAGATGACCGTTGACCGTTCGATTCGCCGCGGGTATAAGTCACTTCCAGAGCATGTGAATTTAATGGATAAATCGATGAAGCGAAAAATCGTTGTCAGTCATATGGATGACGTATCCAAAAAGGTGCTGGCTGATTTCTTAAAGGGTCACAATGAAGCGCTATGGGACGCATCGACAGATGAATTAAAAGAAGGATTGGCTGTCCCTGAATAATTGTGAAATTTTTGTGAAGAATGGCGGATCGCTACCAAATCCATCCGTTTTTTGAGTAAACTGGTGTTAAAGCTAGGACATGGAGAATCCCGAGATGCAGATCTCGGGGTTTTTCATGTCTTTTTTTAACGTTTCAGCCACTTTTCCCACCATTTCTTTGGCTTTTGATCTGGAACTGGTTCCTGCTCAGAGGCTTTGTCCTCAGCACCATAGCAGACACCTGTCGGCTCTGTTCCTTCTATAAAATAAGTAAATACCTTTGATTCACATCCTGGTCCTGCGAGATCGCCTGTTTTTGGATTGATATATACCCCTTTGACACCGTCTGGCGGCATGAAGGAGGAGGCTGGCTGCTTCGAGAGGGCTGATTCCATAAAGGAAGCCCATATTTTCTTCGCATAGGCTGTTTCTTCGACTGAATCAATGGTGCGGCCTTTATCATAGCCAGTCCATACTCCTGTGACGAGCTGGGGAGAGAAGCCGATCATCCAGCTGTCGGCTCCTGTTGTCCCGGATTTCCCTCCGTATGTTCGTGTAAGGTCCTTTATAATGGTGCGGCCAGTGACACTTGTATAGCCGTTTAATTGATCGTTGAACATTCCTGACATCATATCGGTGGTGACAAAGGCTGCTTTTTCATCGAGGATTTGTTCTCGTTTTTGTTTCTCTTCAAAAAGCACATTGCCTTTTGCGTCGGTTACTTTCGTAATAAAGGTTGGTTTGACGTGTTTTCCGCCATTAACCAGCATGGCGTAAGCATTGGTCATTTCAATGGGTTTCACAGGAGACGTGCCTAGAGCAAGAGATGGTACTTGATCTAGTTTCTCCTTGATTCCAAATGTCTTGCCAGCACGTACAAGCTGCTCCATTCCTAAAAATAGATGGGTCTTTACAGCGTAAATATTATCAGACAGCGCTAAAGCTTGTAGCATTGTAATGCCGTCATTGGCGTAATAGCCGTGATAATTGCTTGGTGAATAAGCCGCACCGCTGCCTTGATCATCCAGTTCAAACACCGTTTCCTCACTGCGCATGACGGTTGCGGGTGTAAACCCGTTTTGCAAGGCAATGTAATAAAGAAGGGGTTTCATGGTTGAACCGGGCTGCCTTTTTGCTTGTGTCACCCGGTTGAATGGACTTTTCTCATAATCTCTCCCACCTATGAGGGCAAGTACATGGCCTGTTTGAGGATGGATGGCGGCAAAGCCAATTTGGATATCTGATTTGGAATCCATCGTGTTTTTTAACGTCTTTTCTGCGATTTTCTGTAATTTTGGATTAAGGGTCGTTTGGATATGAAGTCCATAGGTTTCGATCTGTTCCTCTGTTAACCCCAAGCTTTGTTTCAACTCTCGAATCACATCGTCATAAAAATATGGGGCTTGCTTTGCTTGCAGCTGCTTCTTCTGCAAAGGGCGATAGGACAGCTTTTCTTTCGCAGCGTCATTGGCTGCTTTTTTCGTAATCATGCCATCCTCTTGCATTTGTCTCAAAATCATATTCTTTCTTGCGCCGGCTTTCTCCTCATTCACATAAGGGGAATAGAGAGAAGGCCCCTTTGGGATACCGGCAAGAAGGGCAGATTCAGCGAGGGTTAAGTTCTTTGCTTTTTTTCCGAAATACAGACGTGACGCTGCTTCCACACCGTACGCTCCGTGACCATAATAAATGGTGTTCAAGTATCCTTCTAAAATCTCATCTTTTGTATAGTTTTGCTCTAAACGAATCGTGTAAAAGGCTTCATTCCACTTCCGCTTCCACGTTTTATCATGATCTAAATACAGATTTCGTGCATATTGCTGGGTGATCGTGCTGGCACCTTGTACCTTAGCCATGGCACGAATATCGGCCACCGCAGCACCTGCCATCCGTTTCACATCAAAGCCATGATGCTCATAAAAGGTTTTATCTTCAACAGCCACAACAGCCTGTCTCATATGAGGAGACATATTCTTTAATGGCACCCAATATCTCTTTTCTCCAAAACTGGATTCTCCAAGCTTTGACCCATCAGCTGCATAAATGGTCGTGGATTGGGGAACTTGAACAGAAGGGGCACCTTGCCATTTAGCTATTAATAGAATCGTCAAAAAGACAGTGCCTGCAAATAGAAAAGCGAGCAAGCCGATAAAAAAACAGGCTCGAATCGTTTTCACGGTCATGCGGATTCTTTTATTACTCATGATTGTGTCCATGCAAAGCCCCCATTTTGACGGTTTTTTATCAGTATGGAACAAAGAAAACCGTTTTAAACAAGCGATTGCAGGAGCACCTTAAAAAATGAAGAGAACTCATGCGGTTCTTTACAATTTGATATGAATCCACTATACTTTTTTCTTGGACAATCGATATAGTCAAAGCCGATAAAAGGCGCTAACAATAGATGTTTGTTTATTATTGGATGAGAGGAAGATGAACAATGAGCGAACTTTGGTATACAGAGAAGCAAACGAAGAATTTTGGTATTACATTGAAGGTGAACAAAACCCTTCACACAGAACAAACAGACTTTCAGCATTTAGAAATGGTGGAAACAGAAGAGTTTGGCAATATGCTGTTTTTAGACGGCATGGTGATGACATCTGAGAAAGATGAGTTTGTATACCACGAAATGGTGGCTCATGTTCCTCTTTTCACTCATCCAAACCCGGAAAATGTTCTTGTCGTAGGCGGAGGAGACGGCGGTGTTATTCGTGAAATCCTCAAACACCCAAGTGTGAAAAAAGCGACACTTGTTGATATTGACGGAAAGGTTATCGAATACTCGAAAAAATTCCTTCCTTCTATTGCTGGGAAATTAGACGATCCTCGTGTAGATGTCAAAGTCGGAGACGGTTTTATGCACATTGCTGAAGCTGACAACGAGTATGATGTGATCATGGTGGACTCAACTGAGCCGGTTGGACCAGCTGTGAACCTATTCTCTAAAGGATTTTACGCAGGAATCTCAAAGGCACTCAAAGAAGACGGTATTTTCGTTGCACAAACGGACAACCCTTGGTTCACACCTGAGCTGATTACAAATGTACAGCGTGATGTAAAAGAAATTTTTCCAATTACGAAGCTTTACACAGCGAATATTCCAACGTATCCAAGCGGTCTTTGGACATTCACCATCGGTTCTAAAAAATATGATCCACTTGCTGTAGAAGACAGCCGTTTCTTTGATATTGATACGAAATATTACACAAAAGAATTGCACAAAGCGGCATTCGTTCTGCCGAAGTTTGTGAGCGACTTAATCAAATAAATCGAGCGAAATGGAAATGCGCAAATGACGGTTTGCGCATTTTTTGAAGCGTAAAAGGAGGAATCTTGCATGAGATTCGACGAGGCTTATTCAGGAAAAGTGTTTATTGGAAGTCATCCGACATGGGAAGATGCAAAGGTCATTTTATACGGCATGCCGATGGACTGGACAGTTAGCTACCGCCCAGGTTCACGTTTCGGTCCGAACCGCATTCGTGAAGTATCGATCGGTTTAGAGGAATACAGCCCTTATTTAGATCGTGAGCTGCACGAGGTGCCATTCTTTGATGCGGGGGACATCCCACTTCCTTTTGGGAATGCACAAAAGAGCTTAGATTTAATTGAAGAGTATGTCGACAGCATTTTAGAAAAAGGGAAATTTCCATTAGGAATGGGCGGCGAGCATCTTGTGTCTTGGCCGGTTTTCCGTGCGATGTATAAGAAATACCCTGATTTGGCGATCATCCATATGGACGCACATACAGATCTTCGTGAGGAATATGAAGGTGAGCCGCTTTCACATTCAACACCAATTCGTAAAGTTGCAGGACTTATTGGAGCTGAAAATGTATTCTCTTTCGGCATCCGTTCTGGAATGAAAGAAGAATTTGAATGGGCAAAAGAAGCGGGTATGCACATTTCTAAATTTGAAGTGCTGGAGCCATTGAAGCAAGTATTGCCAAAGCTAAAAGGGCGTCCAGTATATGTGACGATCGATATTGATGTACTTGACCCAGCCCATGCACCTGGTACTGGAACGGTAGATGCTGGCGGTATTACATCAAAAGAGCTGCTTGCATCCATTCATGCGATTGCAGGATCTGACGTCCAAGTAGTCGGGGCAGACCTAGTCGAGGTAGCACCTGTATATGATCATTCTGACCAAACAGCGAATACAGCGAGTAAGCTTTTACGCGAAATGCTGCTTGGATTTGTGAAATAAAAAAACCTGTCCAATTTCTAATTGGACAGGTTTTTCAAAAGTAACATTTACCAATTTATACAAACGGCTAGGCCGCCAACACCTGTGATTTCGGCAGCAAGTCCTTTAAAAGCTTCGCCGCCAATTTTTAACTTTTCCTCCCATGATGTAGCACCAGCTAATAGTTTTGCAGTCTCTTTTATTCCACCTAATTCTTTTACGTATTTTTTTACTTTTATAATTTTAGCTGCAGCAAACAAGTTAGAACCTATAAACCAAGCTATTGCTGCTGAACATGCAGCGATCTTAGACCAATCTGGATCAGCAATAATTGGGAAAGCAGTTTTGCTATTAAAATCTACAACTTGTATTAGTGTATTTCCATCAGTTTTATAATAAGTAGGGACATCTTGATTATTGGCATCCTTTGCCCAAGCTGGACTAAATATAGAAGTGATCATATTTTGTTTGTTAACTACATAAACTTCTCCTGTGTCGAATTCACTACCCAAATACTCCGCTGCAGTTACCAATTTACTACCCCTAGGCAGATTCATTTTAAATCGATATTCTTTAGGAGCTTTTTGGTCATTGATCTGTATTAAACTCTTTAGACCGTCATTTGTCGGTTGAACAGCGTAAATTACATTTTTCTTATCATTATTTTTATAAACTACTGTTCCATTTGGAGAAATTACACCTTTTTTAATATTTCCGGAAGGCAAAGATATATTAGTTGAGACATCAAGCTGAATAGGTGCATTGGGATCTTTTGGCACTTCATATCCTTTTGTAGTATTTCCATACTTGTAAGTATTATTACTTTTGATTGATTTCAATATTCCGTTTATTCCTGTAATATTTTCTATATCACTAGCGGGGTTCATTTCTTTCTTAGCATGCGTTATTTTAGGGTTAATAATCGTTCCAATTAGAGCTAACGTGATTAGAATAGGGATTGATGAGTACAATTTTCTTTTCATAAAAACTCCTCTTTCTTAAATTAGTAGATTCCATATATAATATTTAACATAAATTCTATTATAAGTAAATGGAGGAATAAAATGTTATCTTCTATATTCATGGTGTTACTCGCTTTATGTGTTTTAGCGGCAGGCTTTATTACACTGAAAAAAGAGTTGGCAACTGATCCACCAGTTTTTGCTTCTAAAAAGGAAGCGAAGGAGGAGTTAGTTGGTTTATTTCAGGATCGAGGTTTTTTCTACCTTACGGCTATTGCTTTATTTATACAGGTGGTATTTAAAAAGGGACAAATCGTTCCATTTGATTTTTTTCAAGTGTTTTTGGCGAGTTCGGGAATACAAGCTCTTTTTTATTTAATTAAAAGAAAAGATTTGGGGTTAAAGGCAGTACTTGTTGTGTTAGTCAGTTTTATCTTCATATTTTTCTAAAGAGCAGTTTATCTGCTCTTTTTTTATGTTAGAAAAAGTTTAATCGCCGTGAAGAAGAGAAATGATGGTATGATAGGCGATCATGATTATGGTATACTATTTTAGTTAAACGGGTCTTAGCAAAGGAAGTGCAAAATGACACAAAACCAAATTTCAATTCATGTAAAGTCAGTGATGAAACCAGAGACGGAGCCGGCTGAAACGATCGAATTCCGCACGACTGGAACGTATCAAGAGAAGAATGACAAAACGTATCTCACTTACCATGAAGAACATGAAATGGGTCAAGTAAAAACCGTTGTGAAAATGAGTGAAAAAGAAATTTTTGTCATGAGATCAGGGGCTATTCAAATGAAGCAGCGCTTTCTCATTGGAGAAACGACCGTCACACATTACACGATGCCATTCGGTACACTTCAGTTAGATGTGCACACACATGGCATTGATCTCGATGTGGACAAGGGACTGCTGCACATTACGTACGATATGCTGACAGGAGAAGATCAAAAGCATTTACATACATTATCGATTTCGTATAAGGAGGATTTACGTTCATGAATATCGCAGAACAGGTCAAAGATGCGTTAAAAGAAGAAATCATTGCGGCAGTCGTCAAAGCAGGACTTGCCGATGAAAGCCAGGTGCCAGATGTCCTTTTAGAAGTGCCGAAAGACAAAACTCACGGTGATTACTCTACCAACATGGCGATGCAGCTTGCCCGCATTGCGAAAAAAGCACCTCGTCAAATCGCAGAAGACATCGTCAATGCGTTTGATAAAGGGAAAGCTTCCATTGAAAAACTGGATATCGCAGGTCCAGGATTCATTAACTTTTATATGAACAATCAGTATTTAACAAAGCTGATTCCAGCTGTCCTTGAAGCAAAAGAAGCGTATGGCGAAACGAATACAGGCGGCGGTCAAAAGGTGCAAGTCGAATTCGTCTCAGCCAACCCAACAGGTGACCTTCACCTTGGACATGCCCGCGGAGCAGCTGTAGGAGATTCCCTTTGCAATATCCTTGATAAAGCAGGGTTCGATGTGAGCCGTGAATACTATATCAACGATGCAGGGAATCAAATTAATAACCTCGCTTTATCTGTCGAAGCACGTTATTTTGAGGCACTCGGTCTTGAAAAAGAAATGCCTGAAGACGGCTACAGAGGGGAAGATATCAAAGGCATCGGACAAAAGCTTGCGGATGAATTTGGTGACCGTTTCGTGCATGAACCGGAAGAAGAGCGTATGAAGTTCTTCCGTGAATACGGCTTGAAATACGAATTAGAGAAATTACGTGTAGACCTTGAGAATTTCCGTGTACCATTTGATGTATGGTATTCAGAAACCTCTTTATATGAAAACGGAAAAATCGAACTAGCGCTGGAAACACTTCGTGAAAAAGGCTATGTCTTTGAAGAAGACGGCGCAACATGGCTGCGTTCAACTGATTTTGGCGATGATAAGGACCGTGTGCTGATTAAAAAAGATGGCAGCTTCACTTACCTGCTTCCAGACATCGCATATCATAAAGACAAATTGGACAGAGGCTTTGACCAGCTTATTAACATTTGGGGAGCGGACCATCACGGCTATATCCCTCGAATGAAAGCGGCGATCCAAGCACTTGGATATCCAGCTGGCAAGCTTGAAGTAGAAATCATTCAGCTTGTGCATCTTTACAAAAACGGCGAAAAGATGAAGATGAGTAAGCGTACAGGAAAAGCTGTCACAATGCGTGATCTCATTGAAGAAGTCGGCTTAGATGCGACTCGTTATTTCTTTGCGATGAGAAGTGCGGCGACACATATGGACTTTGACCTAGACCTAGCCATTTCTACGTCTAACGAAAACCCTGTGTACTATGCACAATATGCGCATGCGAGAATTTGCAGCATGCTGCGTCAAGGAGAAGAAAAAGGCTACGAACCAAACCTTGAAAAAGACGATTTCTCTCACATTCAATCGGAAAAAGAATACGATCTTCTCAAAATCATTGGCAGCTTCCCAGAAGTTGTAGCAGAAGCAGCTGAAAAGCGTATTCCGCACCGCGTGACGAACTATATTTATGACCTTGCATCAGCCCTTCACAGCTTCTACAATGCCGAGAAGGTCATCGATGTAGAAAACGAAACAAAAACAACAGCACGTCTTTCACTCATGAAAGCAACACAAATCACGCTCGCTAATGCATTAAAACTAATTGGTGTATCGGCTCCGGAAAAGATGTAATGAAATGAAAGAAAGCCCCACTCTATTGGATGAGTGGGGCTTTTTCATATAAAAAACCCGCTATCTTCAAGCGGGCTTTGAAAATTATCCAAGCGTATTAATTATGTTAGAAATAGAATCAAATAATTGGCTAAGTACATCAGAGAACATAGAGTGTGCCTCCCTTCGGTAAGCATGTAGTATGTGTGCGTCAAATGAAATTATCCAAGCGTATTAATAATGTTAGAAATAGAATCAAATAATTGGCTAAGTACATCAGAGAACATGTTTTTTGCCTCCTCTCTTTTCTTTTTACATCTACTTAACGAAGGGGATGGAAGGTTGGATCACTTTTTCTAAAAAAATTTTGAAAAAGATGGTGGCATAGAAAAAAGCACCGCCTATTCGGGTGCTTTTTTGCCTTACGTTATGAATGAATGCGCAGCTTCACGTCTCCATTTGTACACGTTAGCTGAATGTTTCCACCAATCGGGAAAGTGAAGACTGGCTGTGTATGTCCGATATCGACGTCGTAAATCACTGGGATGTGTTTGAGCATTGGATGCTTATCTAGGATGAATCTTAAGTGTTCCTCTGTCATGTTGGATTTCTTCTGAAAGCGCCCGATGATCAACCCTTTGATTGTTTCTGCATGCTGCAAGAGGGAGGTGAGGTCTCTGGCGAACGTTTCAGGGAACACCAGTTCATCATCCTCCACAAATAAGATCGTATCCTTTACATTCGGCATAAACGATGTCCCTTGCAGTAAGTTCAGTGTACAAAGGTTTCCGCCAAACAAGGTGCCTTCAGCTGTTCCTTCCTGATATATTTTCCATTTCGTCGGATGAAACTGCCTGTTCGCTTGATCTAAATACCACGCGTCATCACTCCATTTTGTTGAAGGTATTACATCAAACGGTTCGCCGCCATTCATCAAACAAGCTTGAAACATGGCGGTCTGCTCCTCCTGCCCCTGCTCCATTTGAAAGCTTGAGAAATGGGGGCCTGAGTATGTCACCATTTCACATTTGGCTGTTATGGCGCTTGCAAGTGCAGTGATGTCACTATAGCCGCAAAGGACTTTAGGATGCTGACGGATCAAGTCGTAATCAATATAATGCAGAAGCTCATTGCAGTTAAAGCCTCCGATGGCTGTCAAAATACCATCGACCTCATCATCTGCGAACGCCTCATGCAGATCAGACAAGCGGTGTTCAATAGACGATGAGGAATGAATGTCACATTCAAACACGTGCTGTCCAAAAGAGACAGTGAAACCTAAAGACTCTAAACGTTTTTTCGCTTGAGAAATTCCTTCTTTTGATAAAATGCTGGCACTTCGGCTTGGGGCAATGACACGAATATGGCCGCCTTTTTTTAAAGGAGAGGGTGTATGCATAAACAAATCTTCCTTTCCATCACATATTTCTCCATTATATCGGATCAAATAGCGCAAGTCTGTAAAGGCTAGGAAAAAGGAATGGGTCGTGCGTTTCATACAAGCAGTGCAAAGGGTATGGAAGAGAAAAAGACAGAATGAGGGCGGAGAATGTGAAAAAGAGGAGACTGGAATTTTTATTTTTATATTTTATGATATTTGGGGCATATGTGGTGTATTGGTGGCCTGTGCCGGCGTGGAGCGTTCAGCTGTACGCAGCGATTTATATCGCCATTATTTTATTTAGTATCATCTCACTCATGCTGGAGAACCGGACATCACAGCACACGCTGTTATGGATGTATGTGCTGATTTTCTTCCCGATCATTGGCTATATGTTCTATCTGTTCTCAGGGCAGCTCTATGTAAAAGGTCATTTATTCAAATCAAAGAGAATGTATAACCGTGAAAAATTAAGAAGAATCTCTGAGCTTGAGAGCAAGCCGGATGAATCACGTTTAACCGATAATCAGCGTGCTTTTTTTCATTACACAGAAAAAGCCACAGGCATGCATGTGAACACAAATAGTGATATGGACATTTTAAAAAATGGGGAGGAGACGTTTCCTCGAATTTTTGAAGAGCTAAAAAAGGCAAAATCGTTCATTCATATAGAATATTATATGTTCAAATCCGATTTCCTCGGCCACCGGATGATGGAGATTTTGATTGAAAAAGTGAAAGAAGGGGTAGAGGTCCGTTTTATATATGATGCGGCAGGCAGCATCCGCTTCTCCCGAAAAGATATTAGACGCTTGAAGCAGGCAGGGGTCAAGGTCGCTCCTTTTCTGCCTTTAAAATATGGATTCTTTAATCAAAAATTCAATTTCCGAAATCACCGAAAAATCGTCATTATTGATGGAGAGACAGGGTTTGTCGGCGGTTTAAATGTCGGCAAGGAATACGTAGGACGGGATGAAAAGATCGGCTTTTGGCGTGATACACATGCCATGTTAAAGGGTGAGGCTGTTCAGACCCTTCACTCCGTTTTTATGCTGGACTGGGAGTATGTATCAGATGAAGTATTAATTGATGATCCGAAGTATCATACGCCGCATTCTGTGACAGGCGAGGATGTCATTCAGGTTGTACCAACTGGACCTGATATGAAAGAAAGTATGAGTGATTTATATGATGCCCTTATTTCTAATGCGAAACAATTTGTCTGGATTGCCACACCTTACTTTGTACCAAACGAATCGATTCGCACTGCGCTCAAAATCGCTGCCACAAGAGGGGTGGATGTGCGGGTGATGGTACCGGAGATCAATGACGGCTTTCTCACGCAATATGCCACACGATCCTATTTTTCTGAGCTTCTAAAAGAGGGCATCAAGGTGTATCACTATCAAAAAGGGTTTATGCATCAAAAGGTGATGATCGCAGATGGAGAACTCGCCTCTGTCGGCACCGCGAATGTCGATATGAGAAGCTTTCAGCTCAATTTTGAGGTCAATGTCTTTACAGCCGCGAAAAAGCCAATTGAGCAATTAATGGCCCACTATGAGGAAGATATGAAAGAATGTGAGCAAATGGGTCCTGTTCACTTTTATAAAAGAGGCTTAAAAGAGCGGTTGAAAGAATCATTTGCCCGGTTGTTTTCCGGCGTATTATGAGGATTTCCAGTCAAAGAAATCATTTCCTGATCTAGTATTTTGGAGAGGATTCCTCTATAATTGAAAATGATTATCAATTATAGAGGAAATGAGGTTCTTTTACATATGCTAAAACGCTTTTTCGCCTATTACAGGCCCTATCGCGGTCTGTTCTTTTTAGATTTCTTTTGCGCTGTCGCAGTTGGACTGATGGAACTAGGTTTCCCGCTGATCGTGAACTACTTCATTGATACATTATTACCAACAGGGAACTGGACGGT
Source organism: Bacillus sp. WP8 (assembly GCF_000800825.1). Classification (NCBI taxonomy): domain Bacteria; kingdom Bacillati; phylum Bacillota; class Bacilli; order Caryophanales; family Bacillaceae; genus Bacillus; species Bacillus sp. WP8. Next base: position 3,348,826 of record NZ_CP010075.1, on the reverse strand, counting down.
CATTGCTTGGACCGCACTTGCTCTGTTTATCATTTATGCACTCAGCTCAGTTATGCAATTTATTGTGTCGTACTGGGGACACATGCTTGGCATCAATATTGAAACAGATATGAGGAAGAAGCTGTTTGATCATTTTCAGCGTCTCTCATTTAAGTTCTTTGATAACAACAAAACGGGTAAGCTTATGTCTCGAATGACAAATGACCTCATGTACATTGGTGAGGTAGCTCATCACGGACCTGAGGATTTGTTTATTGCGATTATGACGATTCTTGGCGCCTTTGCTGTCATGCTGATGATTAACTGGCAGCTTGCTATTCTAACCTTCTTGATCATGCCAGTCATCATCTGGCTTGCCCTTCATTTTAATAAGAAGATGACGAAGGCGATTACACAGCTGAACAATGACATTGGAGACTTTCATGCAAGGGTTGAAAACAATATTGGCGGTATTCGTCTTGTTCAAGCCTTTGCCAACGAACATTTCGAGAAAAAGCGTTTTGCTGAAAACAACAACCGTTTTCGGAAAGCGAAGCTTCTTTCATATAAAATCATGTCGGTTAACGGCTCAATCAGTTACATTCTCACACGTCTTGTGACACTGTTTGTCCTTCTGGCAGGGACATGGTTTGTTCTGCAGGGGCAATTAACGGCAGGTGGATTTATCGCGTTTGTTCTGATTACAAACGTCTTATTCAGACCGATTGATAAAATCAACACCGTGATTGAAATGTATCCAAAAGGAATTGCGGGCTTTAAAAGCTATGTCGACTTACTTGAAACAGAGCCAGATGTGAAGGATACAGAAGGAGCTCGTGATGTATTCGGATTGAAAGGTGAAATTGAATATCGAAACGTGACATTTGGCTACGATGAGCACAGCCATGTGTTAAAGGACATCGATTTGAAGATCAAACAAGGAGAAACTGTTGCGTTTGTCGGGCCTTCAGGAGCCGGGAAATCGACGATTTGCAGCCTGCTGCCACGTTTTTATGATGTGGATGAAGGGGAAATTACAATTGATGGTGTGAGTACAAAATCGATGACCCTGTCTTCTTTAAGACAGCAGATCGGCATTGTGCAGCAGGATGTCTTTTTATTCTCAGGCACCATTCGAGAAAACATCGCGTACGGCAACCTAGAAGCCAGCGATGCAGAGATTTGGGAGGCTGTACGTCGTGCGCATTTAGAGGAACTCGTTCAGCGTTTCCCAGAAGGATTAAATACAGTCATAGGCGAGCGCGGCGTCAAATTGTCGGGCGGTCAAAAGCAGCGCCTGTCGATTGCGAGGATGTTCCTGAAAAATCCTTCGATTCTTATTTTAGATGAAGCCACTTCAGCGCTCGATACAGAAACAGAAAAAGCCATACAGGATGCACTGAGCGAACTGGCTATTGGCAGGACAACACTCGTCATTGCCCACCGTCTGGCAACAATCAAGCACGCTGACCGTATCATCGTCGTGACAGAGGAAGGCATCCAAGAACAAGGCCGCCACCAAGACCTCATTCAAATGGGCGGCGTGTACAGCAGACTGCATGAAGCGCAGTTTGGTCATTGATAGTAAGGCGTAAATGAGTTCAGCTATTGAGTTGGACTCATTTTTTTACATGTGATAATAAAAAGTGGTTCGTCCTGCAAATATTTAAATCACCATTTAAATGGAATTTTGATATAATTTAAGGAAATTAGATCCAAAAGGAGAGGGTTGTTTGAGCGAAACAGCAAAAACATTCATGCTGAAAAGCATTCACTACGTGACTCTTGTTGGTTTATTTATATTGATCATTCCAGCTGGAATCAACCCAGTATTTTTTTACATTGGGATTATTTTATTTGGCATTCACCTTTTTGTAAACGTTATAGACAGTTCTTTAAGCAAAGTCAAAATATCGATAGCATTGATTATTAGTTTTACGCTCATATTACTTGGCCTTTTTAAAATATTTTTTTGAAAAGATTTTCATTCGTTCAGTAGCCCTTTTGATAAAGGGCTTTTTTTGTTAGGATAGAAAAAATGCGTGTAGGAAGGATCTGATGGAATGAAGTGGCTTCGGCGATTACAAAAGGGCGATAAGATCGGTATTTTTTCACCTTCCAGTCCTGCATCAGCGACCTCGCCTCTTAGGTATCAGCGGGCGAAGAAGTGGCTTGAGCAAAAAGGATTCATTGTGGTACCAGGATCATTAACAGGGAAAGAGGATCACTACCGTTCAGGTACAATTCAAGAACGAGCAGATGAGCTGAATGAGCTGATGGCTAGAAAGGACTTGGCGTGCATCATGTCAATGATTGGCGGGACGAATTCAAATAGCTTGCTGCCTTATCTTGATTTTGACCTGCTGAAACAACATCCGAAAATCATGATCGGTTATTCAGATGCGACAGCGATTCTTTTAGCGGCCTACGAAAAAACGGGATTGCCTGTTTTCTACGGACCGGCGCTTGTTCCTTCTTTTGGCGAGTTTGAACCGTTTGTCACTTATACATATCAGTCGTTTGAGGACATCCTGAAGTCCCATCAAACCTTACCTTATCAGATTGAAAAACCGCCTTTTTGGACAGATGAACGAATCAATTGGGAAGAAAAGACGGGTGATAAAAAGCAGCGTCCGAACAATTGGCTGTGCGTCATAGAGGGACAGGCAGAAGGCAGATTGATCGGCGGGAACTTGAATGCGATGTACGGCATTTGGGGAAGTGAGTTCATGCCAGCTATCCAAAACGGAGACATCCTTCTCATTGAAGATTGTATGAAAACCGCTTCGGTTGTAGAAAAGAACTTCTCTTTATTGAAAGTAAATGGAGTGTTTGAACGGGTATCTGGGATTCTTTTGGGAAAACATGAGTTGTTTGATGACGAGGGGACGGGCAAAGAGCCTTACGAGATTTTACTTGAGGTGCTCGGAGAGACGAAGAGACCACTCATCGCTGATTTTGACTGTGCCCATACGCACCCAATGCTTACGATGCCAATTGGGGCACAAGTGAAAATAGATGCAGCTTCTAAACAAGTTTGGTTAACAGAAGATTGGATATAAGAAAAAGAGCAGCCCGAGGCTGCTCTTTTTTATGAAACCTTTTCTTTCTCAAACGGCTGAAGAAGATCTTGCGCTTTTTTCCCTTCAACCACAATTAAGTAATCAGATTCTAAATGAGTGAGCCTGAAGGTTTCAAGCTCTACGATGTTCTTAATGCTGCACATTGTTTTTTTAGAATACACATATATACGATGCTGAGCCTGCTGGCACTTTTCATAAAGAGAAATAAGCTTATGTAAATTCAACGCTTTTGCAGCGATTCGGATTGAATAGATTTGAGACATCTTCATATCCTCCTGTTAATTACTTTTTCACAATAGCTTTGTTACCCCCATTTGCACAAAGGTAAACCTTTCTCTATGATTTCCATTCAATGGTTCCTCCGCCCGTCCGCTTATTGCCCCTAATCGCAGACAGCTCTTCGACTAGACGGAGCAGAGCCTGATCCTTTAATTTTGCTTCAATCATAAAATCTACATCACGGCCATACGGTTTTAATGCTTGAAAAAGCGGTAAGACAAAGTCCATATCTACACCATCTGCATGACTGCGTATGGCTTTTTCTGATTTAGGTGAAGACAAGTGGATTTTGGGCGGAATGCCAGTCTTTGTCCAAGTGTCGAACATTCTTGGAAGGATGTCATCGAGTGCGGCATCGTCATCTTTATTTGCCACGTGATGATGGTAATCAAAAACAAACGGAATGTCATGCTTTTCACATACACCAAGCGTTTCGAGCGACGTATATGTTTTGTCATCGTTCTCAAGTGTCATTCTCGCTTTGATATGAGCCGGAAGTTGTTTAATATTTTCATCAAAGCGTTGAAGAGCCGATTCTTTATCGCCGTAAGCCCCGCCTACATGAATATTCATGTAACCTTCCTTTTCGAGCTTCATCGCCTCAAGCATCTGATAATGGTACGTCATATCGATGACGGCATTGTCTGTAATTGAAGGTTTTGGGCTGGTAAACAAGGTGAATTGATTGGGGTGAAAGCTTACCCGTAAGTTGTGCCGTTTCACCAACTCGCCAATCTCAAGAAATTCTTTGTGAAAAGGTGTCACGAAGTCCCAGCGCACCTCGGGATGGGTCGCGAGCGGGACGATCGAGCTTGAAAAACGGTACAGCGGGATATCATGAGCAATGGCGAAATAAAGCGTTCTTAATGTATTCACGAGATTGGCTTTCGTTGTTCGCAATAAAGCCTCTTTTCTTTCTTCCTTAGAGAGCTTGCTGTATCTTGCAAAGGTCAGCGACTTGGCAGGAGAAGCTTCCCACAAGGTGACGGCATTGGACACATAACCAAATCGATAACGCATAGGTCATCTCCTTTATAAAAAATACGAGAACATGGCGGCAACCCACTCAAGCGGCCGTGTGAAAAGAGGGCGCTTTGACAATGTTTCTTCTGTCAGGATCTCAGATACTTCCATATGCTCCCGAATTTTTTCCTCCACGTGTGCAGTAAAGTCGGGATCATCAATGGCTACATCTACTTCTTCGTTTAAAAACAAGCTTCGTTTATCAAAATTCGCGGTACTGATCATACAGCGGCTGTGATCAATCAATATGGCTTTCGAATGATAAAACCCTTTATAAAAACGATAAACAAGACATCCAGAGGCAATGAGATCCTTCAAATAATGAAAACCAGCCTCTTTGACAAGTGGATGATCCGCTTTCATTGGAATGATAATTTCAACTGTGACGCCCCGTTTTCGTGCATCAAGCAGCGCCTTCAGAAGAGGAGCTGATGGAATAAAATAAGGCGTACAGATGATGATCTGTTTCTTCGCCTGCTCAATATCTTGGAGAAATAAAGCTTCTAAAGAAAAACCGGCAGTCGCGCGTGTTGTGCATTGTAATGTTCCCGGTTCCAATGCAGGGAAAACCTCATATTGCAGCTGATGAATGCCAGACGACCTGTACAAATCATTCAGAAACACATGCTGGAGATCTGCGACAACCTGTCCAGTCATCCGCAAATGATAATCTTTCCAAATGCCAAAGCGGCCTTTTTTCCCAACATATTCATCACCTATATTAAATCCGCCAATATAGCCAATCTTCCCATCAATCACCGTAATTTTACGGTGATTTCTCATGTTTAACCGGTAAATCAAAAAAGGAAAACGAGGCTTATTTAAAAAGTAAAATTGAATGCCGCTTCTTTCTAGCATGTCAATCGACTTTTGATCAAACGGATAGGAGCCTAATCGGTCGGTTAGCAAAAAGACGGAAACGCCTTGCTCCGCTTTGGCTTTCAATGCTTGGAACACCCTTTGACCAATCTTGTCGTTCTTTACAATAAAGAACATCATATGAATAGAAGAAGAGGCCTGCTGTATATCCGTAAGCAGCTGATCGAAAAATGGTTCGCCATCATGATAAAAGGTGGCATCGCCGCTTGTTTGGTCAAAAGACCGTTCAAATGCGTGCGTAGAAAAATATTTCTTTCCCATATAAAGGTCTAACATGACGAGCAAAACGATGGCAATGAGTACGAGTAGGATGATCAATGCGATCATGAAACTTCCTCCTTTTTTGCATATTTCAATAGTGTACCCAAACGCACAAAAAATATTGACTGAATACTCATTCATTATTTATGATAGAGGTACAACATGGAAACGGAACAAAGTGGGTTTTGGGGAATGAAAGGGGGAGCAAGATGAATAGCCTTTTAATCATCAACTTGATCGCATTTGCGGCGGTGACCGCTTACGCTGTGTATTTGTTTGTTTATCTCATTCGAACACGAGCGGCGTATATTCGTCTTGGTAAAAAAGAAGAGTTTCAACAAGACATGAAGAAACGCTTAGAGCGTGTTTGGGTCAATGTATTTGGGCAAAAGAAGCTGTTAAAGGACAAGAAGAGCGGCATCATTCATGTGCTGTTTTTCTACGGATTTATCCTTGTACAGTTCGGAGCCCTTGATTTTATTTTGAAGGGGCTTATTCCAGACAGCGGGCTTCCTTTAGGTCCGGTATACGGCGTCTTTACGTTTTTCCAAGAGGTGGTCACACTTCTCATTTTAGTGGCCGTTGTATGGGCTTTCCATAGAAGATATGTGGAAAAACTTGTCCGTTTAAAACGAGGTTTTAAATCGGGTCTAGTGCTTTTATTTATTGGCGGATTAATGCTGACAGTTTTACTAGGGAACGGCATGAACATCATCTGGCATGGACACTCTCTATCACCAACTGAGCCAATCGCTTCTGGTATTGCTTTCTTGCTGGGAGGAATTTCACCTCTTGCGGCTGCGATTGTTTTTTATGCCGCATGGTGGATGCATCTGCTCATTTTGCTGACATTTTTAGTATATGTTCCTCAGTCAAAGCACGCCCATTTGATTGCAGGGCCTGTCAACGTATTTGTCAGCAGATTAGACCCGCCAGGCAAGCTGCAAAAAATCGATTTTGAAGATGAGACACAAGAGACCTTCGGTGTGGGAAAAATTGAAGACTTCCGTCAGTCTCAGCTGATTGATCTTTACGCCTGTGTGGAATGCGGGCGCTGCACGAATATGTGCCCGGCAACAGGGACAGGAAAGATGCTGTCTCCAATGGATTTGATTTTAAGGTTAAGAGATCATTTAACCAATAAAGGGGCCGCCATTACATCGAAAACACCTTGGGTCCCGCAGCTTGCCTTCAAGCAGACAACAGGAAACCAGTTGGCACTGCAGGCGAGAGGAGCAGGTGCGGAAGAGTCGGCTGCCAGCTCTATATACCATCCTTCTCTTATTGGAGAGGTCATTACAGAAGAAGAGATCTGGGCATGTACGACATGCCGAAACTGTGAAGACCAATGCCCTGTCATGAATGAACATGTCGACAAGATTATTGATATGCGCAGATATCTTGTGCTGACCGAAGGAAAAATGGACGCAGATGCACAGCGTGCCATGACAAGCATTGAGCGCCAAGGAAACCCGTGGGGATTGAACCGGAAAGAAAGAGAAAATTGGCGTGAACTGAGAGAAGATGTGCATGTGCCGACAGTGAAAGAGCTGAAAAAAGCAGAGCAAACCTTTGATTATTTATTCTGGGTTGGTTCAATGGGGGCATATGACAATCGAAGCCAAAAGATTGCACTTGCCTTTGCAAAACTCCTCAATGAAGCGGGGGTATCCTTTGCGATCCTAGGCAATAAAGAGAAAAACTCAGGCGATACACCAAGAAGACTCGGAAACGAATTTTTATTCCAAGAGCTTGCTGCAAAAAATATTGAAGAATTTCAGAAAAACGGCGTCACAAAGATCGTCACGATTGATCCACACGCCTACAACTTATTTAAAAATGAATATCCAGACTTTGGACTTGAGGCAGAAGTGTACCATCATACAGAATTATTGGCAGAGTTAGTGAAAGAAGGGAAAATAACGCCTGTACATGAAGTGAACGAGGTAATTACCTTCCACGACTCATGCTACTTAGGCAGATATAACGAAGTGTACGACCCGCCAAGAGACATTTTAAAAGCCATTCCAGGTGTGACGCTGAAAGAAATGGAACGCAACCGTGAAACTGGTATGTGCTGCGGTGCAGGCGGGGGCTTAATGTGGATGGAAGAGGAGACGGGTACCCGGATTAACACTGCACGAACGGAGCAGGCGCTACAGGTCCAGCCGTCCATCATCAGCTCAGGGTGTCCTTATTGCTTAACGATGCTGGGAGATGGGACGAAGGCGAAGGAAGTAGAGGAGCAGGTAGGCACATTTGATGTCGCCGAACTTCTTGAAAAATCAGTGTTTGGCGAGCCTGGAAAACAGGTGTCGTAAAGATGACAGGCCGATGAATAGGATGTTCATCGGCTTATCCATGGCGCTGTTACATCAGCTGCCTAGATGATATGTAAGCGGTAACAATTAGGAGGGACATACATGAGTACGACGGTCATTGTATCTGGAGCAAGAACACCATTTGGAAAACTAGGCGGTGCTCTCAGTGGTTTGACTGCCGCAGAACTAGGCGGTATAGCGATCAAGGCTGCACTGGAAAGAGTTTCGGGTTCTCATGAAATAGATGAGGTCATTATGGGAAGTGTTTTACAAGGAGGGCAAGGGCAGATTCCTTCAAGGCAAGCAGCAAGATATGCTGATCTTCCTTGGTATGTTCCAACACAAACCATCAATAAAGTCTGTGCATCAGGCATGCGCAGTGTGAGCACGGCAGATCAAATCATTCGAGCCGGTGATGCTGAGGTCATCGCGGCGGGCGGTATGGAATCCATGTCTCACGCTCCTTATCTGCTAAAAAAAGCGCGATGGGGCTACAAAATGGGAGATGGTGCAGTACAAGATGCGATGATTTTAGATGGCTTAACCTGTTCGTTTACAGGCGTTCATATGGGTGAGTATGGAAGTATGGCTGCAAAGGAGCTGGGCATCACGCGGGAAGAGCAGGATCTGTGGGCACTCAGAAGTCATGAACGGGCCATCGAAGCGCAAAAAAGTGGCTTTTTTCAACATGAAATCACCCCCGTCACTGTCAAAACAAAAACGGGAAAACGGCTGATCACAGAAGATGAATCTCCGCGGCGTGATACGTCATATGAACGGCTGTCAAAGCTCATGCCTGTTTTTGATCAGACAGGTACCATCACCGCTGGAAATGCACCAGGTGTCAATGATGGTGCAAGTGCACTTCTTCTAATGAAAGACACGTATGCTGCACGGCATGGTGTAAAGCCTATGGCAGTCGTTCTCGGTCATACTCAGGTTGCTGTAGAGGCGAAGGATTTCCCGAAAACACCAGCCCTTGCCATCGAGAAGCTTTTAAAGAAAACAGGAAAGCGCCTAGAGGATATCGATTTGGTTGAAATCAATGAGGCCTTTTCAGCTGTGGCTCTGGCATGTGAAAAAATGACCGGGATCGACCGGCGGAAAATGAATATCAACGGAGGGGCTGTCGCACTCGGTCATCCGATTGGGGCAAGCGGAACACGTATCATATTGACATTGATTCATGCATTAAGACAAAGAGGCGGTGGCATTGGCATTGCAGCGATTTGCAGTGGAGGCGGTCAAGGAGATGCGATCATGATAAAGGTAGATGAAAAGGGAGGCGTTTTTTGATGAGCATAGAAGAGACCGTTCTGGTCGTTGGAGCCGGTCAAATGGGATCAGGCATTGCCCAAGTGTTTGCACAGTCAGGCTATACAGTCCTGCTCCATGATGCATCAGAAAAGCAGATTCATCGAGCGATTTCCTCCATGACCAAACAACTGACGAAGCGGGCAGAAAAAGGAAAGCTGGCACATCAGGCAGTCCGAGATATCACGCAGCGACTTGCCGTATCCACAGATTTAAAAGACGTTCAGCAGGCTCATTTAGTGATTGAAGCTGCTTCTGAACAAATGAGTGTCAAAAAACAAATCTTTGAAACACTTGATCAATTTGCAGAGGCGGAGGCCATATTTGCGACAAATACGTCTTCCTTGTCGATCACAGAATTAGCAGCTGTGACGAGCAGACCGGAGAAAGTGATTGGCATGCATTTTATGAATCCCGTTCCTGTCATGAAACTCGTTGAAGTCATTCGCGCGCTGCAAACGAGTGATGACACATATCAATTTGTTTATGAAACAGCGAAGACATTAAACAAAACCCCAATTGAAGTGGAAGACTTCCCAGGGTTCGTCTCAAATCGCATATTGATGCCAATGATCAATGAAGCCATTTACACCCTATATGAAGGCGTGGCAGATGCAGAAAGCATTGATGGCGTGATGACACTAGGGATGAATCACCCAATGGGGCCGCTTCGTCTAGCTGATTTCATCGGATTGGATACATGTTTATTTATTATGAATACCCTTCACGAAGGACTTGGAGACAGCAAATATCGCCCTTGTCCTCTTTTGAAAAAATACGTGAATGCAGGCTGGCTTGGCAAAAAGACAAAGAGAGGTTTTTACACATACCACGACCACTCATAGGGGGAGTCAAGATGGATGTTATGCTTACGGATAAACAGCGTCTCTGGAGAGAACAGACAGCAGAATTTGCACGCCAGCGTGTATTCCCTGAAGTAGAAGCCATGGAACAAGGCCGGTTTCCAAAAACCCTTTTAAGTGAAATGGGAAGGCAAGGCTATCTAGGGATTCCAATACCAGCTTCGTATCAAGGCTTAGGAGCAGATTTTACAACGTATATCATCGCAATCCATGAATTATCGAAAGTGAGTGCGACCATCGGTGTCATTGTGTCCGTTCATACATCTGTTGTGACGATGCCTATTTTGACTTTTGGAACGAAGGAACAAAAAGAATCCTATGTCCCGCTGCTTGCATCAGGAGAGAAGCTGGGCGCCTTTTGTCTGACTGAACCAAAGGCTGGATCAGATGCCTCCAGTATTCAGTTAAGAGCAGAGCGGATGGGCAGCGATTATGTATTAAATGGGACGAAAATCTTTATCACAAGCGGCGGAGAAGCAGAGTTATATCTTGTCTTTGCGGTGACCGATCCGGCTTCTGCGAGAAAAAATATATCGGCGTTCATTGTAGAGAAAGATACGCCGGGATTTACGATTGGAAAAGATGAGAAAAAGATGGGACTGCACGGTTCAAAAACAGTCACGCTTCATTTTGATGGCGTGCGGATTCCAAAAGATCAGCTGCTGGGTGCAGAAGGAGAAGGCTTTCAAATTGCCATGTCTAGCTTAAATGCAGGGAGAATCGGAATTGCGGCTCAAAGCCTTGGCATTGCAGAAGCTGCTTTAACCGAGGCAGTCAGCTATTTAAAGCGACATCCAGCAGGTCTTGAAACGACCATTCGACTGGGCGATTTGGCGGCGAAGCTTGAGGCAGCTAAATTACTCGTCTATCAAGCGGCTTCTTTCAAAGAGGCCAATCGTCCCGTCACAAAGGAAGCATCAATGGCAAAGCTATTTGCGTCAAAAACGGCGGTGGAGATCAGTACAGAAGTGATCCATTTGCTAGGCATGGATGGTTATACGAATCGCTATCAAGCAGAACGTTACTTTCGTGATGCGAAAATTTGTGAAATCTATGAAGGAACAAGTGAAATACAAAGGCTGGTCATCTGTAAACAGCTAATATGAAACGAGGTGGCTCACGATGCAGTTCCAATTAAGTGACGAACATGAAATGATTCAAAAAATGGTGAGAGACTTTGCGAAAAATGAAGTGGAGCCAACAGCAGCAAAGCGAGACGAAACAGAGACATATGATCCATCTATTTTTCGCAAAATGGCAGAGCTTGGTTTAACGGGTATCCCTTGGCCGGAAGACGTGGGCGGAATCGGCAGTGACTATTTAGCCTACGTCATAGCAGTTGAGGAGCTTTCAAGAGTATGCGCCTCTACAGGCGTCACCCTGTCCGCCCATACATCTCTTGCTTCATGGCCAATCTATACATTCGGAACAGATGAACAAAAAGAGACCTATTTAAAGCCGCTTGCAGAAGGGCAGAAGATAGGAGCATATGCGCTCACAGAGAGTGGTTCAGGCTCAGATGCTGGCGGAATGAAGACAACGGCTGTCAAGGCAGGCAGTGAATATGTTCTGAACGGGGCGAAAATCTTTATTACAAATGGAGGCATTGCAGATTATTATATTGTGTTTGCCGTAACAGACCAAGGAGCTTCATCCCGAAATACAACTGCTTTTATTGTAGAAAAAGAGACACCTGGTTTTTCCGTTGGCAAAAAGGAAAGCAAACTGGGCATACGCTCATCCCCAACAACTGAAATTCGATTTGAAGATTGCCGGATTCATGAAAGAAACCGGCTCGGTCAAGAAGGAGAAGGATTCAAAATAGCCATGATGACGCTCGATGGCGGCAGAAACGGCATTGCTGCACAGGCAGTTGGGATTGCTCAAGGCGCTCTTGATGCGGCGGTTGATTATGCCAAGGAGCGTAAACAATTTGGCAAACCGATTATTCAGCAGCAAGGGATCGCCTTTAAGCTGGCTGATATGGCCACAGCGATTGAAGCATCAAGGCTGCTTACTTACCAAGCGGCATGGCTTGAAACGAAAGGCCTCCCGTATGGAAAGGAATCAGCCATGTCCAAGCTCTTTGCCGGTGATACAGCGATGAAGGTGACGACAGAAGCGGTTCAAATCTTCGGCGGGTACGGCTACACAAAGGATTACCCAGTCGAACGATACATGCGTGATGCGAAAATCACTCAAATATATGAAGGAACACAGGAAATCCAGCGTCTGGTCATCTCAAGGAAACTGCTAGATATGTAGAAAACAAGCAAAGACCACCTGAATGTGAGGTGGTCTGTTTTGGTGGGCCATGCAGTTAGTATGTAATGTAATTTCCAATCATAATCCATAAGCATGTGGTATTATGTTAAAAATAGGAATAATATGGGGGTGTGATATTGAACTCAACATTTATGGGCATTACAGCAATCGTCACAATGGTTATCTGGATTATGGTTTCCGCAGAGCTTACAAAGTCTACAAAAAAGAAGGAAGAAAAAAACAACAGCCGCAGAAAACTAATCGTACTCATGTCAGCGGGAATGTTATTCACGATTTTTCTCGTTCTCTCATCCATTCAGAATATCCAGTTTTAAAATAGACGTGATCAACTGAAAGACAAAAAGTATGCTGTATACAAGAACCGGTCCATATTCATACAGATGATGGACCTCTTGGCGCTACTCGTGATAAAAATCAAAAATTAACAACAATAAAGGTGGCATAAACTCCCCTAATTTGTTTATAATGAGAGGTATGGTTTGTCGTAAGAATAAGGTATAAATACTTATTATTTCACTGATAAATGGATACATACATGTAATAGAAAGGGAGTGTCTGACCTTGAGTTTGAAAGAATACTCACAGGAACAGCTCAAACAAATGTCTTTAGTTGAACTTGCTTATGAAATTTTCAGAGACAGCAAAACACCCATTACGTTTTCCGAGTTAATAGATGAAATTGTCCGTTTGCAAGGAATACAAAAATCCGATCTTGATGATCGACTTGCTCAATTTTATACAGACTTAAATATAGATGGCCGCTTTATTTCGTTAGGTGATCAGAGATGGGGGCTTCGCAGCTGGTATCCAGTTGATCAAATCGAAGAAGAAGTTCAGCCAGCTGTGAAAACAAAAGCGAAAAAGAAAAAAACAAAAGCAGCTGTCGTTGAAGACGACTTCGATGAGATCGAAGAGGAAGAAGAAATCGACGAGCTTGAAGAAGACCTTGATCTTGTTGAAGACGACGATGATCTCGACCTAGACGATGATGAAGAAATTGATGAAGATATTGAAGACTTCGACGAAGATGATGATGAAGATGATGACGGCTTAACGGAGATTGATGAAGACGATTTAGACGATGATGAGGAAGAGAAATAACCCTCTCAAACCCGTCCTCAAAACAGGACAAAACCGTCTTGACTTTCGTGAGCGAACTATGTAGTATGTATTTTGGGCTCTCTAAAAAAGAGTACGTAAAGATACGTTCATTTACGCTCCCTTTCATTTATTTGAAAGGGAGCTTTCTTATTTTTCAAGAGATTTAGGGATACACTCTAAAAAGGATGAAGCTGTGCATGCGTAGACATGCAAGGGTAAAAAAGAGAGGAGCATACGAAATGACAAAGTATATTTTTGTAACAGGAGGAGTTGTTTCCTCACTTGGAAAAGGAATCACGGCTGCATCGTTAGGCCGCCTTCTGAAAAATAGAGGGATGGATGTCACCATTCAAAAATTCGATCCATACATCAACGTAGACCCAGGGACAATGAGTCCATACCAGCACGGTGAGGTTTTTGTCACAGATGATGGTGCTGAAACAGACCTTGACTTAGGTCACTACGAGCGTTTCATTGATATTAACTTAAATAAGTACAGCAACGTCACAACTGGTAAAATCTACTCTACTGTTCTGAAGAAAGAGCGCCGCGGTGACTACTTAGGTGGAACAGTACAGGTCATTCCCCACATTACAAATGAAATCAAAGACCGCGTGTACCGTGCCGGAAAAGAAACGGGTGCAGATGTGGTTATTACAGAAATCGGCGGAACAGTAGGAGATATCGAATCCCTTCCATTCCTTGAAGCCATTCGTCAAATGAAGAGTGACATCGGCCGCGAAAACGTGATGTACATTCATTGTACCCTCGTTCCTTACATCCGTGCAGCGGGTGAATTGAAAACAAAACCAACACAGCATAGTGTAAAAGAACTTCGCAGTCTTGGTATTCAGCCAAATGTCATCGTGGTCAGAACGGAAATGCCATTGGCACAAGATATGAAGGACAAAATTGCACTGTTTTGTGATATTGATACAAAAGCTGTTATCGAATGTCAGGATGCAGACACGCTTTACTCCATTCCGCTTGATTTACAAAAACAAGGGCTGGACAAGCTAGTATGTGAACATATGAAACTTGACTGCCAAGATGCGGACATGACAGAGTGGACAGCACTTGTTGATAAAGTGCAAAACCTTTCAAAACAAGTCACAATTGGACTTGTAGGGAAATATGTTGAGCTGCAAGATGCTTATATTTCTGTTGTTGAATCACTTCGTCATGCTGGTTATGCGTTTGATGCAGATGTTCAAATTAAATGGATCAATGCAGAAGAAGTGACAGCAGAGAATATCGCTGATTTCGTACAAGATGTTGACGGCATTATTGTTCCTGGAGGCTTCGGAGACCGCGGAGTAGAAGGGAAAATCATTGCTACACAATTTGCCCGTGAAAACAAAGTGCCATTCTTCGGAATCTGCTTAGGAATGCAAGTGGCATCTATCGAATACGCGAGAAACGTATTAGGCCTTGAAGGAGCTCATTCAGCGGAAATTGATCCTGAAACAGCATTCCCAATCATTGACCTTCTTCCAGAACAGAAGGATGTAGATGATCTAGGCGGAACACTTCGTCTTGGTCTATATCCTTGTAAATTAAATGAAGACTCAAAAGCATTTGCTGCATACAATGACGAAGTGGTCTACGAACGCCACCGTCATCGTTACGAATTTAATAACGAATACAGACAGCAAATGGAAGCAGCAGGCTTCGTCTTCTCTGGTACAAGCCCAGACGGACGTCTTGTTGAAATTATCGAGCTGAAGGATCACCCTTGGTTCCTTGCTTCTCAGTTCCACCCAGAATTCGTTTCAAGACCGACAAGACCACAGCCATTATTTAGAGATTTCGTTGGTGCTTCACTACAAGCATCTGAATCAAAATAAAACAAAAAACTGCCGAGAATATCACTTCTCGGCAGTTTTTTTATTCATATTCCTCCACGATCTCCTTCACAGTAAACGATAGGGCGTGGTAGACGTATAAGCAGGTCATTAAAGCAGGAAAACCAAACCTTGTCCCATCTTCAGCGGGCACAAGCGGTTTCTTGAGCTGAAAATCAATGTGGACATCACAATGCTCTTCAATCGTGGACGGCTCCTTTTGTGCCGGCCCTACACCAACAACGGGTGTACCTTGTTCGTGCAGCTCTTTAACAAGAGATTGAATTTCCTGATCTTCTGGGTCTGAATAAAATAGCAGCACCCTGTCACTAGGTTGAAGTAAGCTGCGCTCCTTTTGATCGAGCGGCAGCACTTTCGCACCGGGAAACGGCTCATTGCTTTCAGATGCCTCTAGGGCGACAGCAGCCAGTTCATTCTTTCCGTGAAAATAAACGGCATGTCCACTGACAACAGCCTGTGCAAGAAGGCGTGCACCGTCCTCAATCGCTTCAGCCTGCTTTTCTCCAATACGTGAAAAAATACCTGATAACTGGGTCGTAAAAATTTTTAACAAGACTCATTTCCTCCTTCGGTCAGATCATTTTATAATAGAATATAAAGAGAATATTAGGAAAAATGCTCAGAAAATGTCGTAAAGTAAACTATTATAATTAAAGGAAATGTGAAAATCAAACAGAATTATTTAACAACAGCTCTTTTTATGGCGAAAAATGAAAGCAATGGGGTGTAACAGATGAATGAGAAAATTTTAATTGTCGATGATCAGTACGGTATTAGAATATTATTGAATGAAGTGTTTCATAAAGAAGGCTATCAAACCTTCCAAGCTGCCAATGGACTACAAGCATTAGATATTGTGAAAAATCATAGACCGAACCTTGTCCTGCTTGATATGAAAATCCCCGGGATGGATGGTATCGAAATTTTAAAACGGATGAAATTAATTGATGAAGATATCCGTGTCATCATTATGACAGCCTATGGCGAATTAGATATGATCCAAGAATCCAAAGAACTAGGTGCATTGACGCACTTCGCTAAGCCGTTTGATATTGATGAAATCCGAGATGCTGTCAAAGAATACTTGCCGCTTGAAACAAATGGCTAGATGGAAATGATTGAATCGAGTCATTCTGTTGCCGATTTGTCGAATAATTGGTATCCTATAAAGGAAGAAGAAAGCGATCTGACTTTGAAAGTTTACATATGGCGAGAAATTCTGGTCATGCTAGGGTGGAGAGCTTTTTTTAGCAAGCAAATTAGCTACATAGGGAGGATTTTTCATCATGCCTTTAGTTTCAATGACAGAAATGTTGAAAGACGCAAAGGAAAAAGGTTACGCTGTTGGACAGTTTAACTTAAATAACTTAGAATTCACGCAAGCGATTTTACAAGCTGCTGAAGAAGAGAAATCTCCTGTTATCTTAGGAGTATCTGAAGGAGCAGGACGCTACATGGGCGGCTTCAAAACAGTTGTCGCAATGGTTAAAGCGTTAATCGAAGAATATAATGTAACAGTTCCTGTTGCGATTCATTTAGATCACGGTTCAAGCTTTGAATCTTGTGCAAAAGCGATTCATGCAGGATTTACTTCTGTCATGATCGATGCTTCTCACCACCCATTTGATGAGAATGTGGAAACAACTGCGAAAGTTGTTGAACTTGCACATTTCCATGGTGTGTCTGTTGAAGCTGAACTTGGAACTGTTGGTGGGCAAGAAGATGACGTCATCGCTGAGGGCGTTATTTATGCTGATCCAAAAGAGTGCCAAGAGCTTGTAGAACGCACTGGTATTGACTGCCTTGCACCTGCATTAGGTTCAGTACATGGTCCATACAAAGGTGAACCAAACCTTGGTTTCGCTGAAATGGAAGAAATCGGTAAAACGACTGGTCTTCCACTTGTTCTTCACGGCGGAACAGGTATCCCAACTGCTGACATCAAGCGTGCAATTTCACTTGGTACAGCAAAAATCAATGTAAACACTGAAAACCAAATTGCTTCTGCGAAAGCAGTACGCGAAACACTTGCTGCAAAAACAGAAGAGTATGATCCACGTAAATATCTTGGACCAGCTCGTGACGCAATTAAAGCGACTGTTATCGGCAAAATGCGCGAATTTGGTTCTTCTAACCAAGCATAATTTGATGAGAACCGAAAGCCGCCTGAGTCACAGGCGGTTTTCTCCATATCTCGAGAAAGCGCAATCAAATTTACATTTCAGACAATTTATTGATAGGAGAGTGGCACAGTTATGTTATTTTTCGTAGATACAGCAAATATTGAAGACATCAAAGAGGCGCACGAGCTTGGCATTTTAGCAGGCGTCACAACAAACCCTAGTTTAGTAGCGAAAGAAAAGAACGTATCATTCCACGACCGCCTTCGCGAAATCACTGACGTGGTATCAGGCTCTGTCAGTGCAGAAGTGATTTCCTTAAAAGCAGAGGAAATGATTGAAGAAGGAAAAGAGCTTGCTGCTATCGCACCAAATATCACGGTCAAAATTCCAATGACTACAGATGGCCTTAAAGCTGTTAAAGCATTAACGGACCTTGGAATTAAAACAAACGTCACATTGATTTTTAGTGCAAACCAGGCACTTCTTGCAGCTAGAGCTGGTGCGACGTATGTTTCTCCATTCCTTGGCCGCTTAGATGACATTGGCCAAAATGGTCTTGATCTCATCAGCGAAGTGAAAACTATTTTTGATGTTCATGGATTAGATACACAAATCATTGCTGCATCCATTCGTCACCCGCAGCATGTGACAGAAGCTGCGCTTAGAGGTGCTCATATCGGCACAATGCCGCTGAAAGTCATCAAGCAGCTGACGAAACACCCATTAACGGATGCAGGCATTGAGCAATTTTTAGCAGACTGGAATAAATAAATGATTGTGGCAGGCGGGATCGTCTCTCGTTTGCCGCAGTTTTCCTTATAAACGCTAAGAAATGTTTTGTGCAAAGAAGAGAACATCACAGCCTCGCAAAGCTTCGATTATTTTTCTTCCGACAAATTTCGTTTAACCTGTATTCTTTCTCTTGATATTGGCTAAATTTTGGACAAGACCTTTTAAAGCGCGACATCCACAAACAGTATAACTCCAACAGTGATCTTCTTTAAGAAGGGAGACAAATATGGAAAAGTTAAACATTGCCGGCGGTGATCCCTTGCGTGGGACCGTACATATTAGTGGTGCGAAAAATAGTGCTGTGGCACTGATTCCTGCCACGATTCTCGCTAATTCTCCAGTAACCATTGAAGGCCTTCCGCATATATCAGATATCGACACATTGCGAGATCTGTTAGAAGAAATTGGTGGAAAGGTCACTTTTGAAAAAGGTGAAATGGTTGTTAATCCTGTTTCCATGATCAGTATGCCGCTTCCTAATGGAAAAGTGAAGAAACTGCGTGCATCTTATTATTTAATGGGAGCCATGCTGGGAAGATTCAAGCAGGCTGTCATCGGGCTGCCAGGAGGATGTCACTTAGGACCTAGACCGATTGATCAGCATATCAAAGGCTTTGAAGCACTCGGAGCTGAGGTGACAAACGAGCAGGGTGCGATTTATTTGCGCGCTGAAAAATTAGTCGGAGCCCGGATTTATCTTGATGTTGTCAGTGTAGGTGCGACAATCAACATCATGCTGGCAGCCGTACTGGCTGAAGGAAAAACCGTGATTGAAAATGCTGCAAAGGAACCCGAAATTATTGATGTAGCGACACTGCTTGCAAGCATGGGTGCCAAAATCAAAGGTGCGGGGACCGATGTCATTCGAATCGAAGGTGTCGAATCTCTTCATGGCTGTAAGCATTCAATCATCCCTGACCGCATCGAAGCAGGAACATTTTTAATTGCTGGTGCAGCGATGGGAGATGAAGTTGTACTTGATAATGTGATCCCAACTCATTTAGAATCAATTACGGCGAAACTTAGAGAAATGGGGTTCACCATTGAAACTAGCAACGATCAGATGCTGATCGTTGGCAGAAACGAAGGACTCAAGCCTGTCGATATCAAAACCCTTGTGTATCCGGGCTTTCCGACTGACCTTCAACAGCCGATGACGGCGCTGTTAACAAAAGCGAAAGGCACGAGTGTGGTCACAGATACGATCTACTCAGCTCGCTTTAAGCACATTGACGAATTGCGCCGAATGGGTGCAAACATGAAGGTCGAAGGAAGATCCGCTATTATTACCGGACAAACGCAGCTTCAAGGAGCAAAGGTCAAAGCAAGTGATCTGCGTGCAGGAGCTTGTCTTGTTGTCGCAGGGCTAATGGCGGACGGTGTGACCGAAATCACAGGGCTTGAACATATAGACAGAGGATATAGTTTGCTTGAGAAGAAGCTTGAAGGCTTGGGTGCAACCATCTGGCGTGAAAAGCTGAATGACCAAGAAATAGAAGAACTTCAAAATTCATAAGGCTTTGACTGTGAGAGGAGATTTGGACAAAAATGGAAAGAAGTTTATCGATGGAACTAGTACGGGTGACAGAAGCAGCTGCATTAAAATCTGCTCGTTGGATGGGAAGAGGATTAAAAGACGAAGCGGATGATGCTGCAACAAGTGCAATGCGTGATGTATTTGACACCATTCCTATGAAGGGAACAGTGGTGATTGGCGAAGGAGAAATGGACGAAGCACCAATGCTTTATATTGGGGAAAAGCTTGGGAACGGATATGGACCTCGCGTGGATGTCGCTGTTGATCCATTAGAAGGAACAAACATTGTGGCAAGCGGCGGCTGGAATGCCTTAGCTGTCATTGCAGTTGCAGATCATGGCAACCTGCTGAATGCACCTGATATGTACATGGATAAGATCGCAGTAGGTCCAGAAGCGGTAGGCTGCATCGACATTGAAGCGCCTGTCATTGATAATCTTCGCGCTGTTGCAAAAGCGAAAAACAAAGATATTGAAGACGTGGTTGCAACGATTTTAAACAGAGATCGACATGAAAAAATTATTGCTGAACTGAGAGAAGCAGGAGCAAGAATTAAACTGATCGATGATGGTGACGTTGCAGGAGCCATTAATACAGCATTTGATCATACAGGTGTTGATATTCTATTTGGTTCAGGCGGAGCGCCTGAGGGTGTCCTTTCTGCTGTTGCGTTAAAGGCACTTGGTGGTGAAATCCATGGTAAGCTTCTTCCTCAAAGTGAAGAAGAATTAAGACGCTGTGAGAGAATGGGACTGGATGTTGGTAAAGTCCTCAGAATGGAAGATCTCGTAAAAGGAGATGACGCCATTTTTGCAGCGACAGGTGTAACGGACGGGGAATTACTTAAAGGTGTTCAATTCAAAGGCTCTGTTGGAACAACACATAGTGTTGTCATGCGTGCGAAATCGGGTACAGTTCGTTTCGTAGACGGCAGACACAGCTTAAAGAAAAAACCGAATCTTGTCATTCGTCCGTAATCTGAAAGCGGGTATTCATTACCCGCTTTTCATATAGGTGTCAAATGTATATCATTTTCTGTTTAAAGTTGAATATTCTCTGCAAATGAGGTAAAACTAAAGAGTGCTGCGAAATTTTCTGCGAATTTACTTCTTTTAAGCTTCAACAAGTTTAAATACTGCCGCATCATGACGATATACTCATTATCCTTCTCTATGTTAAAAAAGCTCTATTTCACATTGTTCCTATCTTTCACGATAAAACGAGTGGGAGCGTTACCATCAGAGCGAGGTCATTCCAACATCAACGGAATTAAAAAGCTAATCAAATACAATGGTCATGCATTTGTAAAGAAATACATTGACTAGAAAAGTGTGGTGTCCATATTGAAAGATGTTTCGATTTCATCTTTGGAGAATATGAAATTAAAAGAGCTGTATGAGTTAGCAAAACGATACAAAATCTCTTATTACAGCAAACTAACAAAAAAAGAATTAATTTTTGCCATCTTAAAGGCGAATGCTGAGCAAGAGGATCTCTTATTTATGGAAGGGGTTCTTGAAATTATTCAGTCTGAGGGATTTGGTTTCTTAAGACCGATTAACTACTCCCCAAGTTCTGAAGACATTTATATTTCAGCTTCACAAATCAGACGCTTTGATTTACGAAATGGAGATAAAGTGTCTGGAAAGGTACGACCTCCAAAAGAGAATGAACGCTACTATGGCCTCCTTCATGTAGAAGCGGTAAATGGGGACGACCCAGAATCAGCAAAGGAACGTGTTCACTTTCCTGCACTCACACCGCTATTTCCTGACCGTCAAATGATTCTTGAAACACAGCCTAATCACCTGTCTACTAGAATTATGGACATGATGGCGCCAGTTGGATTTGGACAGCGTGGTTTAATCGTTGCACCGCCTAAGGCTGGGAAAACCATTTTGCTTAAAGAAATTGCCAACAGCATTTCTGAAAATCACCCAGAGGCAGAGCTGATTGTCCTTTTGATTGATGAACGACCAGAAGAAGTAACAGATATCGAACGTTCTGTTGCAGGGGATGTTGTTAGTTCAACCTTTGACGAAGTACCGGAAAACCACATTAAAGTAGCAGAGCTTGTCTTAGAGCGTGCGATGCGTCTTGTTGAACATAAAAAAGATGTCATCATCTTAATGGACAGCATCACAAGGCTTGCTCGTGCATACAATCTTGTGATTCCGCCAAGCGGCCGAACGCTTTCAGGTGGTATTGATCCAGCGGCTTTCCATCGTCCAAAACGCTTCTTTGGTGCTGCGCGTAACATTGAAGAAGGCGGAAGTTTGACGATTTTAGCCACTGCACTTGTTGATACAGGATCACGTATGGATGACGTGATTTATGAAGAGTTTAAAGGAACTGGAAACATGGAGCTTCATTTGGACCGTTCTTTGGCCGAAAGAAGAATTTTCCCTGCGATCGACATTCGCCGTTCTGGTACGAGAAAAGAAGAACTGCTTGTGCCAAAAGAGCATCTTGATCGTCTATGGGCGATGAGAAAATCGATGTCAGATACACCTGACTTCGCTGAGAAGTTCATGCGTAAAATGAGAAAAACAAAGACAAACCAAGAGTTTTTCGATATTTTAACGCAAGAATGGAAACAAGCCAATATGTCTGCATCAAGAAGATAGCTTCTTAAAAAATACATTTGCAATCATAGACTTACACTGTTATAATTTTATCATGTGCGTTTCAGAATTTATTTCTGAGATATTAACTCTGTTTCCGAATTGGATTCAGGGCGGAAGGAGATGACAGTAGATGAAAACAGGAATTCATCCTAACTACAAAAAAGCTACAGTCAAATGCGCTTGTGGAAATGAGTTTGAAACTGGATCAGTAAAAGAAGAGGTACGCATCGAGATTTGCTCTGAGTGCCATCCTTTCTATACAGGCCGTCAAAAATTCGCTTCTGCTGATGGACGTGTTGACCGCTTTAACAAAAAATACGGTCTTAAGTAATAATAGATACAATAAACAGGCAGGAATCCGTTCTTGCCTGTTTTTTTACGTGGATTGATGGAACTTTTTAAAACGGGGGAGAAGACCTTATGTATGTGATGAAACAAAGCGGTTGGCTTGAAGTCATCTGCGGTAGTATGTTTTCTGGAAAGTCGGAAGAATTGATTCGGAGAGCCAAAAGGGCCACCTTTGCCAAACAAGAAGTAAAAATATTCAAACCAGCGATTGATAACCGATATAGTACAAGCTCAGTTGTGTCACATAACGGTTCATCATTAGATGGGATTGCAGTAGCCTCACCAAAAGACATAATAACGCACATATCAGAAAGAACCGATGTCATTGGCATTGATGAGGTGCAATTTTTTGATGAGACAATCATTGACATTGTCACTCAATTGGCTGACCAAGGCTACCGAGTCATTGTTGCAGGCCTGGATCAAGACTTCAGAGGAGAGCCATTTGGTGTTGTTCCGCATTTAATGGCATGTGCAGAGCTTGTAACAAAACTTCAAGCAGTTTGTTCGGTATGCGGCTCCCCAGCGAGTAGAACACAACGCTTGATCGACGGTAAACCCGCATCCTATGATGATCCTATTATTTTAGTAGGTGCGCAGGAATCATACGAAGCACGATGCAGACATCACCATGAAGTACCAAGACTTGATGTTGGTACAACACTTGACAAATAAAAAAATAGCAAATGCCGCTGTGTTTCGTTTTTCGAGATTTTGGCTGAACACCCATCATTTGTACTTAAATAAATTAAATAACACTACGATTAAATTATCTAATTTTCAACGCTTGCGTTTTGTCATAAGCAGGCATAAAATGACTAACTGTAGTGTAAAGCATTTAAACGAAAAGTTCGATTTCTTGTCATAATTTTTTTGATTAAGGATTTTTCTCCTTAATCGTTCTTTGGATTAATAGTTCACTTTATTTATATTTTAGAAAGAGGGTAGTTTTTGATGAACAACGTGAAGAAAACAAAAGAAGGGTACCTCGAAACCACTTTGACAGGTAAAGATGTATTATCGATTCCAACGTTGAACAAAGGCGTTGCTTTCTCTGAAGAAGAAAGACAAGAGCTTGGACTAGAAGGCTTACTTCCTCCAACCGTTCTCACTTTAGAACAGCAAGCAGAAAGAGCGTACAAGCAATTTCTAGCTCAGCCGGATCGTCTTCGTCAAAACGTATACTTAAGTGATTTACAAAACCGTAACGAAGTATTGTTCTACAAGCTTTTAACAGAAAAGCTTCGTGAAATGCTTCCTGTTGTCTACACACCAACTGTTGGTGAAGCGATTCAAGAATACAGCCATGAATACAGAAGACCTCATGGTGTCTATCTTTCAATCGACGACATTGACGGCATCGAGAAAGCATTTGAAAACTTGCACGCAACTGCTGGAGACATTGACCTCATCGTTGCAACTGACTCTGAGAGTATTCTTGGAATTGGTGACTGGGGTGTTGGTGGTATCAACATCGCAATCGGTAAATTAGCTGTTTACACGGCTGCAGCAGGTATTGATCCTAGCCGCGTGATTCCAGTTGTATTAGATGTTGGAACAAACAATGAAAAATTATTGAATGATCCATTATACATCGGGAACCATCACAAACGTGTACAAGGTGAAAAATACGAAGAATTCATTGATGCTTATGTAAAAGCAGCACTTAAATTCTTCCCGAAAGCATTGCTGCACTGGGAAGACCTTGGAAACAAAAATGCGCGTAACATCATGAAAAAATACAATGATAACATCTTAACGTTCAACGATGATATTCAAGGTACTGGTGCCATTACTTTAGCGGGTGTTCTTGCAGCTGTCAAGAAAACTGGTACTCAATTGAAAGATCACCGTGTTGTCATCTTCGGAGCTGGATCAGCTGGTATCGGAATCGCAGATCAAATGCGTGACACAATGGTTCTTGAAGGTCTAACAGAAGAAGAAGCAAACAATGCATTCTGGACTTTAGACTACAGAGGATTGCTAACAGACCAATTTGAAGATGAAGTGCTTGATTTCCAAAAACCATACCTGCGTTCTTCTGATGAAGTAGAAGGATGGGCACGCGATGAAAAAGGACAAATCTCATTTGCTGAAACGGTTCGCCAAGCGAAGCCAACAATTCTTATTGGTACTTCAGGTCAAGGCGGCGCATTCACTGAAGAAATCATTAAAGAAATGGCAGCTCATACAGAGCGTCCAGTGATCATGCCAATGTCTAACCCAACACCGCTTGCTGAAGCAGTGCCAGAGGATCTATTCAAATGGACTGACGGCCGTGCACTTGTTGCAACAGGAAGCCCGTTCGAAAACGTTGAGTATAACGGAATCGAACACGAAATCGGACAATCAAACAATGCGTTCGTTTTCCCTGGACTTGGTCTTGGTTCAATCGTAACAGAATCAAAAATCATCACAAAAGGCATGTTCGTTGCTTCTGCAAATGCAATTGCTGAAATGGTTGATCATGAGAAACCAGGTGCTGGTCTTCTTCCAAGTATTGATAAATTGCAAGAAGTGTCAATTCATGTGGCTGTTGAAGTAGCGAAAGCAGCAATTGAAGATGGTGTCGCAAGAAAAACGCCGGACAACATCGAACAAGCTGTGAAAGACGCAATGTGGATTCCTGAATATAAAAAAATAGTAAGAGCATAATAAAATGTGTAACGCGGCATTGCTTCGGGTAATCTAAGCAATGCCGCAATAAATAAGAAACATGTAAAGGATTTAAGGAGGAATAGTAAGATGGACTTTTTAAATATTTTGATCCTCCTAGCACCGATTTTTTTCGTTATCGCGCTGGGTTGGTTCGCAGGACACTTCGGCAGCTATGACGCTAAATCTGCAAAAGGTGTAAGTACACTTGTAACAAAGTATGCTTTACCAGCGCACTTTATCGCCAGTATTCTGTCAACACCAAAAGATAAATTCTATAGTCAAATTCCATTTTTCGTTGCATTGATTTTCGGAATCGTTGGTTTTTATATCATTATCCTTTTAGTTACGAAATTTGCTTTTAAATATGATTTAACAGACTCATCTGTTTTCTCATTAAACTCAGCACAACCGACCTTTGCATTTATGGGGATTCCGGTCTTGGGCAGTTTATTTGGGGCTCAAGAAGTTGCAATTCCGATTGCGATTACCGGAATAGTTGTAAATGCAATGCTTGATCCAATTGCAATTATTGTATCAACTGTCGGTGAAAAAACAAAAGGGAAAACCAAAGACGGCGAAAGCTTCCTAAAAATGACGACAAAAGCAATTTTGCACGGTTTATCAGAGCCGCTTGCACTTGCACCGTTAGCCAGTATCATTCTTGTTCTTTTAGGTTTTAAACTTCCTGCAATTGGACATGAAATGTTAGAGGAAATTGGCAGTGTTACATCAGGGGTTGCGCTATTCGCAGTCGGTGTTACTGTTGGTATCCGCAAAATTAAATTAAGCTTGCCGGCATTCAGTATTGCATTGCTAAAAGTAGCTGTACAACCAATACTTATGTATCTTATTGCGGTTCTTATGGGTCTTTCGGCTGATGAAATTACAAAAGCTGTATTACTTGTAGCCTTCCCAGGTTCAGCTGTTGCAGCAATGATCGCAACACGATTTGAAAAACAAGAGGCGGAAACTGCATCCGCATTTGTCATCAGTGCCATCATGTCACTTATCACATTACCGATCATTATTGCTCTTACCGTATAATATAGTAAAAAGGCTGCCTATTGAGGCAGCCTTTCTTAGCGAAATGAATGAAACAGAGGGAAGAGTACACGCTTTTTTTTGAGATCAGGGGGTACGATTTCCTTTTTTTCTTCTGCTTGTGACGGTTGTTTCAAGGTTGCGGCGAGGCGGTCAAATTTTGTGGATAAATCTTCAATTTCTCTGCGGTGCTGAAGCAGCTGATACGATACACCTTCATCTGCTTTTTTAGCCAATTTCCGTTCAAGTTCTTGCAGGCGGTCTTCGACATCAATGACGTGTAATTGCTGCTGGATGAGCGCTTTCACTTGTTTTTCTAATGCTTCAATCCGCTGTATAGAGACATCAGCTTCGGCAGCAGGTGCTGATTGACGAACGGTTTCCTTATGGATTGGCAGTTGAATATCTTGGAGGATCACACCTTCACTCATCTGGTGTTTGACCTCTTTGAGCAGCTGTACAATATCTTCATGAAATTCATAATGTCCAAGTTCATTCCGGGCGACAGGGATGTTGAGCTGTTTGACCCAACGCTGAATCGTCTTTGAAGAAACACCAATTTCCTTTGCAACCTCATTTGTATTCAAACCAAATGCCCTCCCTTTTTTCAATTACAAGTACCATTCTCTTTAAGGAGGACCTGTTCCTTCACGTTAGACAAAACAAGTAACCAATCGCCAAAGATCGTGTTTTCTAGCGAAAAATTGCAGAAAATCAATTGTTTTGGAAATTTTTTTGACTGTCATACCCCGCTATACTATAATTAGACTGTTACGCACAAAACAGAGGTGAAGACCATGTTAGACCGTTTAAAATCAATTGAAGAACGTTATGAAAAACTAAATGAATATTTAAGTGACCCTGAAGTGGTGAACGACACTACGAAGCTTCGTGAATATTCGAAAGAACAATCCGATATTCAAGAAACTGTTGAGGTATATAGACAATATCGTGCGGCATATGACCAGCTGAATGATGCGAAAGCAATGCTCGAAGAGAAGCTGGATGCTGAGATGCGCGACATGGTCAAAGAAGAAATTTCAGAGCTCACTGAGGAAACGGAACGTTTAGAAGACGAGCTGAAAATCTTGCTGATCCCGAAAGATCCGAATGACAATAAAAACGTTATTGTGGAGGTTCGTGGTGCAGCAGGCGGAGAAGAAGCTGCTCTTTTTGCAGGAAACCTTTACCGTATGTATAGCCGTTATGCTGAAATGCAAGGCTGGAAAACGGAAGTGATGGAAGCGAGTGTCACTGGCACAGGCGGTTATAAAGAGATTATCTTTATGATCAGCGGGAAAGGCGCATACTCCAAACTAAAGTTTGAAAACGGCGCACACCGCGTACAGCGTGTTCCAGAAACCGAATCAGGCGGACGGATTCATACATCAACTGCGACAGTCGCTGTATTACCTGAGGCTGAGGAAGTTGAAATTGATATCCATGAAAAAGACATCCGTGTCGATACTTTCACATCAAGCGGACCTGGCGGACAGAGTGTAAACACGACAATGTCTGCTGTTCGATTAACTCACCTTCCAACAGGTGTTGTTGTATCCTGTCAGGATGAGAAATCACAAATTAAAAATAAAGAAAAAGCCATGAAAGTACTGCGTGCGAGAATTTATGATAAATTCCAGCGTGAAGCACAGGCTGAATACGATCAAACACGTAAATCTGCGGTTGGAACAGGGGATCGTTCAGAGCGTATCCGTACGTACAACTTCCCGCAAAACCGTGTAACAGACCACCGCATCGGATTGACGATTCAAAAGCTTGATCAAATTTTAGAAGGAAAACTTGACGAGGTCATTGATGCACTAATTATGGAAGACCAAGCAAGAAAGCTTCAAGATGCAAAATAAAGAGCGAACAATCTTCGAAGCCCTTAAATGGGCTTCTTCTTTGTTAACGGAAGCTGGCAGAGACCAAAATGCAGCAGAACTCCTGTTGATGCATGTGCTCGGCTGGAGCAGAAGTGAGCTTCTTGCACGATTTCATGATGCGCTACCTGAGGAGCAAGATCAACTGTTCAGCCAATTTGTGACGCAGCATAAGGCAGGTGTTCCTGTTCAGCATTTAACGGGTGTTGAATTCTTTTACGGACGTCCTTTCGAGGTGAACAAGCATGTTCTTATTCCTCGTCCTGAAACGGAAGAAGTTGTGTTGGCGGCGCTCAATTTGGTAGGTGACGTTTTCCCGCCTGATCAGCCGCTCAAAGCAGTTGACGTTGGCACAGGAAGCGGAGCCATTGCAATTACGCTCGCTCTTGAAAAACAATCACTATCTGTCACAGCGACTGATATCTCACAAGAAGCGCTTGCGGTAGCAAAACGGAATCAACAAGCGCTCGGTGCAGACGTTCATTTTTTACATGGAGATTTACTTGAACCGGTTATAGCTCAAGGCATTAAAGTAGATGTATTTATTTCCAATCCACCTTATATTGCGGCGGAAGAAATGGACAGTCTGTCTGAGGTTGTGACGAAGCATGAGCCGGTGAATGCGCTGACGGACGGACGTGATGGCTTGTGGTTTTATAAACGTCTTGTTCGTGATCTTCACAGCGTGCTGAGTGAACAGGCAGTTGTTGTCTTTGAAATTGGACATACACAAGGTCAAGATGTCACAGCGCTTCTCGTGCAGGCTTTTCCTGAAGCGCATGTCTACACCGTCAAAGATATTAATGGAAAAGATCGAGCTATTTGCGCACACATTCAAAACGGAAAGTCCGGCTGAATATAGCCGGACTATTTTATTATGTAAAGATGAAACTTATGGTAAAAGAGAAACGTATATATAGAAGAATGAACATTCTGATCATGATTTTTTACATAAATTTGTTTTGAAGGAGCGAATGGTGTGAACAAAAGGTATGCGATGGTGTTGGTCATCGTCAGTGTACTATTGATTGTGAGTGCTTGTGGTAAACCGAGCTTTAAAAAAGAGGCAGCAGCATTTGGAGAAAGCTATAAAAAAGCACAATACACAGTGAATCGAACGGATGACCTATCTGATATGAAAGAGAAGCTGAAGATTTATTTAACCGAACATGAATATCAAGAATATACACAAGACAGCATGTTCCCGAGCATATTAGAAGCGGCGAAGGATCAAGATTGTCAAATTAAGCTGAAGAAAATTATGTTTACGCCTTCAGATGAAAGCGATGACAGAATTGAATTTAACTATGAAATGGTGATCCAATTTATCGATCACAAAGGAAAAGTCAAAAAAGAAATCGAGAAAAAAGGGGCCATGACTGTTATTAAAACAGAATCTGGTTTAAAAATCAGCCGAGATTGGGATGGGAGACTGTACCCTTCTGACTACCAATCCTCACTCAAAAGTCGTTCTTAAAGAGAACGGCTTTTTTGTTTTGACTCATAATCTATTAAAAAAATCATATTGACTGTTTATGAAATGAGTTTCCTGGACACAATGTTTGTAGCGAAGAGAAAAAGTGGGGGGAACACACAATGTTGAAAAGTAAAACGATGATTTGTCTTTATATGTTTCTATTATTATGTGGTGCTTTTGCAAACCTTGGCAGAGAGGAGACGGCGGCTGCTTCTGCAAATCAGCCTGTTGTCATACCAGATGAAGCGATTCGATTACGCATTTTAGCAAATAGTGATCGTTCAGCGGATCAGGATGTGAAAAGAAGTATTCGTGACGAGGTCAATGCGAATATGACGGAGTGGGTCAAAGATCTCACATCCATTGAAGAAGCAAGACGTGTCATTCGATCGAAGCTGCCAGAAATTAATCGTATCGCCAAAGCGAAATTGAAGGAACAGCATATTGATCAATCTGTATCGGTCAGTTTTCAAAAAGCTTCATTTCCAACAAAACTCTATGGAAATTTCGTCTATCCTGCTGGGAAATATGAAGCCATTTTAATTACGCTTGGAGAAGGGGACGGAGCCAACTGGTGGTGTGTGTTATTCCCGCCGCTCTGTTTTATCGATTTTTCAAACGGAGAAGCCATTGCCTCACCAGAAAGCGATGATGATAAACAAGTGACAGCGCAGCAAACGAAAGAGTCTGTCAATGAAGTGGTGAAAGAAGAGGAAGAAGAGACAGGTGAAGTAAAGTTCTTTTTGTTCGAATGGGTCTCTAGTCTTTTCTCTTAAAAAAGGTATAAATCGGTTTTTGCCTCATAGAGTTGAAGTAAGAGATCAAAAAAGAGGTGAAAGCATGTATTATCAATTAAGAATAGCCACAGAGGAAGATGTCCCGGCGATCAATGTTTTTCTTGAAAAGGGACAAGCAAAAGGCGGAGTAACGCTTGCAGAGCGAACGACATTTGTCGTGATGGAAGATGCGGATGGTCAGCTGGCAGGCTGCTTAGGTCTTGAACAGCTCAATGAACAAGAGGGATTGCTGCGGTCTCTTGTCATATCAGATAAGCTCGGTCAGGGGCACATTGTCTCCTTGTTCCAAAGCGTTCAAACGCTCGGAGAAAAAATAGGTGTGGATACTTTTTATGTCGTTGCAAACCATTCCTCTTCCCATGATTTTTTGGCATTAATGGGCTTTACGCCTTTAGAAGAAATCCCAGAAAGCATATGGAGCTCTGCACATGCAAAAGAGACATTGGGGAAAGAACAGGCTGTGGTCCTGCAAAAAAAAGGCAGTTAATCACAAAATGATGGACTTATACACATACTTATCCACTAGAAAACAAGCGTTATCCACAAATTGTGGACAACGCTTGTTTTATTGATCATCATCTTTTATACTTTCAAAAGGATAATTGAGATATATCAACAGTTTTATCTTTTTTAAAAGGAGTTTGTATGATGTTAAATACAAAAAGGTGGTCTGTGGATTTAGAAAAGGATTTATCCACATACTATCCACAAATTAAACAGGCGGCCGATCTGCTGCAGCAAAATGAAGTGGTTGCTTTCCCGACAGAGACCGTTTACGGACTCGGGGCAAATGCGAAAGAGACAAAAGCCGTGATGAAAATTTATGAAGCGAAAGGGCGTCCGAGTGATAATCCGTTGATTGTTCACATTGCGGAAGTTCAGCAGCTTCACGAATTTGCACAAATAGAAAGCGAAAAAGCGAAGGCGCTGATGGATGCCTTTTGGCCGGGCGCCTTAACCATCGTTCTTCCGTGTAAGCCGGGCACTTTATCCAAGCAGGTTACAGCAGGTTTATCCACAGTAGGTGTGAGAATGCCTGACCACCCCATTGCGCTTGAGCTCATCCGAGCAGCTGGTCTGCCAATTGCTGCACCAAGTGCGAACCGTTCAGGGAAACCTTCACCAACACAAGCTGACCATGTAGCGAGTGACCTCGAAGGAAGAATCGCTGGAATTGTGGATGGCGGTTCAACTGGAATTGGCGTTGAGTCAACGGTTGTATCCTGTGTCGGTGAGACCCCAGTGATTTTAAGACCGGGCGGAATTACAAAAGAAGCATTAGAAGAGGTCGTGGGGACGGTGAGTGTGGATCCAGGGCTGACAAAAAAGGACGAGGCGCCTGTATCGCCAGGTATGAAATACACACACTATGCACCTGAAGCCCAGATGTATATCTTTCATGGAAGTGATGAAGACATGCAGCGGCACATTCAGAAATACAAAGCTGAAGGTCTAAAAGTCGGAGTACTGACAACAGAAGAAAAGAAATCGCTGTTTGCGGCAGATGTTGTGTACAGCTGTGGATGGAGAGAAAAACCTGAAACGGTTGCTGCAAACCTCTATCGTGTACTGAGACAATTTGATGAAACGGATGTAGACTTGATTATTTCAGAAGCCTTTTCAGAGCAAGGAGTTGGTTCTGCCATTATGAACCGTCTGCAAAAAGCCGCAGGAGGGCGTACACTCCCTTCGTTCCAATAGTTCTAACCTTTCTTGGACAAACATAGGTTAAAGGAGAATGTGTGTCCAAGGGGGATTTACATGAACGAACTAGCTGGCGAATTGCTGACGCTCAGCATCATGGCTTTTGCACTTGGAATGGATGCTTTTTCGGTTGGACTTGGTATGGGGATGATTCAGCTGAGGTTCCGCCAGATCATTTATATTGGACTTGTTATTGGGATATTTCATATGTTTATGCCGCTTTTTGGTATGCTGACAGGTCAGCTCTTATCCGGATGGCTCGGTCTTCTTGCCACCTATATTGGCGGGGCGCTGCTTTTGGTGCTGGGACTGCAAATGATCGTTGCTTCTATCCGCAAAGAGGATAAGCCCTTTATCGCACCTGTTGGGACTGGTCTCGTTCTTTTTGCTACAAGTGTCAGCCTAGACAGCTTCTCTGTTGGTTTAAGCCTCGGAATTTACGGTTCCCAGGTGTGGATGACTATATTATTGTTTGGTTTTTTTAGTATGCTTCTCACATGGCTCGGATTATTACTCGGTAAACAGGTTCGGTCATGGGTGGGTTCATATAGCGGCGCGCTTGGCGGAATCATTTTACTAGCCTTTGGTATCAAATTATTATTTCCGCTCTAGCCAGTCTCCTTACATAACATGTAGAATGAAATGCTATATAATAGAAGAAAAGGAGGGCGAAAGATGAAAATCTTATTTGTTTGTACGGGAAATACATGCAGAAGTCCAATGGCTCAAGCCCTTTTTGATTCAATTGCCGATGAAAAAGGTTTAGAGGTCACTGTAAAATCAGCAGGGATTTTTGCCACCGATGAAGGGAAGGCTTCTCCTCAAGCGATCGAAGCATTATTTGAGAAAAGTATTCCCCTGAATCACTCATCATCAAAATTGACAGAGGAGCTTCTGCGCGAAGCTCATTACGTCTTCACGATGACTATGCAGCATAAACAGTTGATTACTGAGCAGTATGCGCATGCAAAAGGCAAGGTCTTCACTTTAAAGGAATTTGCGACAGGAACAGAAGGCGATGTATCCGACCCGTTTGGCGGAAGTCTTTCTGTTTATCAGGAAACTCGTGATGAACTTGAAGCCTTACTGTATCAGCTCGCTGAGAAATTGAAAAAAGATCATCATCATAGATAACCTGTAAAACCGTTGCGTCAACGGTTTTTCTGCTTTTGTTTGCAAATCACTAGGCAGAGGTTAAAATATAACTGTAAATAAAGAATGAATGTAAGATATAACAGATCAACTCACCCTTAGGAGGAATTGCCCGATGAAAGTAGCCATTGCATCCGATCACGGCGGAACGAATATTCGTGAAGAAATCAAACAACTGATGGATGAATTGAAGATTGAATACATTGATATGGGTTGTGAATGCGGATCAGGTTCTGTAGACTACCCAGATTATGCATTCCCTGTAGCCAATATGGTGGCAAACGGAGAAGTCGACCGCGGCATTTTAATTTGCGGGACAGGCATCGGCATGAGCATCTCGGCAAATAAAGTAAAAGGAATTCGCTGTGCATTAGCACATGATACATTTAGTGCAAAAGCAACTAGAGAACACAATGATACGAACGTTCTTGCAATGGGAGAGCGAGTGATTGGACCAGGATTAGCACGTGAGATTGCGCACATTTGGCTGACAACAGAGTTTACAGCAGGACGCCATGCTGTGCGGATTGGCAAAATTGCTGATTACGAAGAAAAGCACCTATAAGGAGCGCTTAATATGAACATTGGTCAAGATTGGCTTGAAATGTTAAAAGAGTTTCATCAAACAGTTGAATTGCGTGCCGGGCAAATCTTAGTCATTGGCTGCAGTACGTCAGAAGTGGCTGGTGAGCATATTGGTACTGCAGGAAGTGAGCAAATTGCTGCGTCCATCTATCAAGAATTGGATCAGTTAAGACGAGAGACCGGCATTGAGCTCGCCTTTCAATGCTGTGAGCATCTAAATCGTGCCCTAGTCGTTGAAGAAGAAGTGGCTTTCCGTTTTAACTTGGAGATTGTAGCTGCAGTACCTGTCCGTAAAGCGGGTGGTTCGATGGCGGCTCACGCGTATCAGCAAATGGAACATCCTGTATTAGTCGAATCCATTGAGGCGCATGCTGGAATTGATATCGGCGATACGTTAATTGGGATGCACTTAAAGAGAGTCGCAGTACCTGTCCGTCTCAGCCGTCATCAATTAGGACATGCACATGTGACTTTTGCGAAAACACGTCCGAAGCTGATTGGCGGAGAAAGAGCGGTTTATACAAGATCATAGCTTCGATATATTTCTAATATAATGTTGAATGATGAAGACGCTTTACCACTTGAATATTCGGGTTTTCATAAAAAAGAAGTCGATTTTCCAAAAAAAACTTTTACATTTTACTCAAAAACCGTGTACAATGAGATGGTGAAAACATCGAATGGAAATAGATTGGAGAGGATTTCGCTGATGAAACATTTACCTGAGCAAGACGCACAAGTATTCAAAGCAATTCAACTAGAGCGGAAACGCCAGCAGGACAAAATCGAATTAATTGCATCAGAAAACTTCGTAAGCGAAGCAGTCATGGAAGCACAGGGCTCTGTATTAACAAATAAATACGCTGAGGGCTATCCTGGTAAACGCTACTATGGCGGCTGTGAACATGTAGACGTTGTGGAAGATATCGCACGTGACCGCGCAAAAGAAATTTTTGGCGCTGAGTATGTGAACGTACAACCTCACTCAGGTGCTCAAGCGAACATGGCTGTTTACTTTACTATTCTTGAGCATGGCGATACAGTGCTGGGCATGAACTTATCACATGGCGGGCATTTAACACACGGAAGCCCTGTAAACTTTAGTGGTGTACAGTACAACTTTGTAGAATATGGTGTAGATAAAGAAACTCAGCATATCGACTATCAAGATGTACTTGAAAAAGCACGTGAACATAAGCCGAAACTAATCGTTGCGGGTGCAAGTGCATACCCACGTCAAATAGATTTCAAAAAGTTCCGTGAGATTGCTGATGAAGTCGGTGCTTACTTTATGGTCGACATGGCTCACATTGCTGGTCTTGTTGCAGCAGGTCTTCATCCAAATCCAGTTCCTTACGCAGATTTTGTGACAACGACAACTCACAAAACATTACGCGGACCTCGCGGCGGAATGATTCTTTGCCGTGAAGAGTTTGGTAAAAAGATCGACAAATCGATCTTCCCTGGTATTCAAGGTGGACCACTCATGCATGTCATCTCTGCAAAAGCTGTTTCTTTCGGTGAAGTATTGAACGGAGATTTCAAAACATATGCACAAAACGTCATTGATAATGCAAAACAACTAGCTGAAACTCTTTTATCTGAAGATATTCAGCTTGTATCTGGCGGAACAGATAACCATCTTGTTCTCATCGACTTGCGTTCTCTTGGCATCACAGGAAAAATTGCAGAAAACGTTCTTGATGAAATCGGTATTACGGTGAACAAAAATGCAATTCCTTATGATCCAGAAAAACCATTTGTCACAAGTGGTGTACGTGTAGGGACAGCAGCAGTAACAAGCCGCGGTTTCGATCAAGAAGCGATGAAAGAAGTCGGTTCCATTATTGCACTTGCGCTAAAACATCATGAAGATGAAGCTAAATTAGAAGAGGCGAAAAAGCGTGTATCTGATCTTACGGCCCGTTTCCCTCTATATAACGAATTAGATTATTAAAAAACAGACCCATTTGCCTATTTTTGGCATGTGGGTTTTTTTTGTAGGATTTGCGAATCATATTGAAAGATGATGTCTTTTTATGTAGAATTGTAGGAAGTGTGCAAAGTTCACCGGAAGATGACAGAAAAGGAGTTGTAGCAAGCTATGGCAAAGGTTTATGTATTTGATCACCCGCTTATTCAGCACAAACTTACATATATTCGTGACGTTCATACAGGAACTAAAGAATTTAGAGAGCTAGTGGATGAAGTCGCAACATTAATGGCATTTGAAATCACAAGAGATTTACCGCTTGAAGAGGTAGATGTAGAAACACCTGTACAAGTAGCGAAATCAAACGTGATCTCAGGTAAAAAACTCGGTGTTGTGCCAATTTTAAGAGCAGGTCTTGGAATGGTAGACGGGATTTTGAAACTCATTCCAGCTGCTAAAGTGGGACATGTTGGTTTATACCGCGATCCGAAAACATTAAAGCCTGTTGAATATTATGTGAAGCTTCCATCTGATGTGGAAGAGCGTGAATTTATCGTAGTAGATCCAATGCTTGCAACTGGCGGCTCAGCAGTCGAAGCGTTAAACAGCTTGAAAAAACGCGGTGCGAAAAACATTCGTTTCATGTGTCTGATTGCTGCCCCTGAAGGTGTAGAAGAAATGCAAAAGCATCATCCAGATGTTGATATCTACATTGCAGCATTAGATGAGAAACTAAACGAAAAAGGTTACATCATTCCAGGTCTTGGTGATGCTGGTGACCGTATGTATGGAACGAAATAAGAAAGTCCTTAATAAAAGCCCACATGCAAAACGTGCATGTGGGCTTTTTGAAATATATGACAAACGGTTGATACCGTTCTTAGAAAAATCATTGTATACTGAACATTGGCTGTTTTTTTCAATGAATGTCACATCTCTCCTAAAGTTTGATGAAATTGTGAACATTTTGTGTGCTCTATCACTATAGAAAAGTTTTTTAACTTTCAACCGATTGACACATCATAGACGCTATTGTATGCTAAACGAGGGTATTATGGTAAGGTTTTCATAGCCTATAGCACTCTACTAATCCTCATTGTGAACCCTTTAATAATCAGGGTTTGTATCAACGAATGAAGCAGCATCCCATAGATCTAAAGATTTCAAGTCTGATTGTGTAATTAGACCGATGGGTGATTGATTTTTTTCGAATAGGACGGCTTATCATAAGCGTCTTCTACGCAGTTTTCATCACCATTTATCACCTTATTTACAATACTTTTCATCGGGAGTCAGATGAATGAACGATCCAAACGCGATTTTCCGCAGACAGAGTAAATACATGTTCTATCTATTGGCAATTTTTGTGTTTGGCTATGCCATGCCTGGTTTTAAACCACTGTTTCTTGGTTTCATTATCGGCACAATTTTTGCTTTCTTTAATTTATTCCTACTTATACGGAGAATGCACGCTTTTGATCGAGCGGTTAAAAAAGGAAAATCCATTCGTTCAATGGGAAGTACAGCCAGGTGGGCCAACGCGATTCTCGCAGTAGCGATTGCTTGGCGTTACCCTAATGAAGTTCATCTGGCAGGTGTTGTTATAGGATTAATGACAATATATCCTGTCATTATGATAGATTCCTTCATTCAACTTAAACGTTCTACTATGGAAGAGAGGTGAATACTCTTTGGGTCACAGTTCAAAAACTACAGAATTTTTAGGGTTAACGTTCAACTTATCCAATGTTCTCATGATTACGATTGCTAGTATCATCGTTCTTCTCATAGCGGTGCTGACTACTCGTGTTCTGTCTATTCGTCCGACTAAGGCGCAGAACTTCATGGAATGGATCGTTGATTTTGTTCGAAATATCATAGGTAGTTCGATGGACATGAAAACAGGAGCCCCATTTCTAGCGCTTGGCGTTACATTACTCATGTACATATTTGTTTCAAACATGCTTGGACTGCCATTCTCGATTACGGTCGATCACAACTTGTGGTGGAAATCACCAACTGCTGATCCTGCAATCACAATGACACTAGCAATTATGGTCATGGGACTTACACACTTCTACGGTGTCAAGGCAAAAGGAGTCAAGGAATATACGAAAGACTACTTTAGACCAATTCCGCTTTTAGTACCATTGAAACTTATTGAAGAATTTGCAAACACGCTAACACTTGGTTTGCGTCTTTACGGAAATATTTTCGCTGGAGAGATTCTTCTTGGTTTACTTGCAGGACTTGCGACCAATTTCTACTCGCAAAACATTGCACTTGGTATCGTTGGTACATTAGGTGCTATCGTGCCAATGATTGTATGGCAGGCATTCAGTTTGTTTGTCGGAACAATCCAGGCATTTATCTTCACCATGCTGACAATGGTGTACATTTCCCATAAAGTCAGCGACGAACACTAAAAAAATTGAGAGTCCAAAAAGGACGTTATTTTAAAGGAGGAGCTTTTTAATGAATTTAATAGCAGCAGCAATTGCAATCGGTTTAGGAGCACTAGGAGCAGGTATTGGTAACGGTCTAATCGTATCTAAAACAGTTGAAGGAATCGCTCGTCAGCCAGAAGCTGGTAGAGAACTAAGAACACTTATGTTCATCGGGGTCGCTTTAGTTGAGGCACTTCCAATTATCGCTGTCGTTATCGCATTCTTGGCATTCTTTGGTTAATATGTGAGAAGCGTTCTAATATGAATTTTAATGGCGAAGATCAGATTAGTTCGAAACTTCGCCATTCCTTTATGTTTTGTTTCTTAACATATTATTTAAAGAAGGGAGTTGCCGTACTAAATGTCTCAGTTACCAGTGGTTTTAGGAGCAGGGGGCTTAAGCTTCAACGCCGGTGATATGTTATTCCAGCTTATCGCTATGCTCATTTTGCTTGCACTTTTAAAGAAATTTGCGCTTAAGCCTTTATTAGGGATTATGAAACAGCGTGAAGATTATATAGGAAATGAAATTTCAAGTGCTGAAGAAAAGCACGTTCAAGCTGAAAAGCTTCTTGAAGAACAACGTGTCTTATTGAAAGAAGCACGCGAAGAATCACATACACTCATCGAAAATGCGAAAAAGATTGGTGAGAAACAAAAAGAAGAGATCATTCAAGCAGCACGTCAAGAATCAGAGCGCTTGAAAGAGTCTGCTAGAACTGAAATCGTGAAAGAAAAAGAACAAGCTGTGGCTGCACTGCGTGAGCAGGTTGCATCACTATCTGTGCTGATTGCATCTAAAGTGATTGAAAAAGAACTTGATGAGCAGGCACAAGAGAAATTGATTCAAGAGTACCTTAAAGAGGCAGGCGAAAGCCGATGAGCGTAACTATTGTCTCTAAGCGTTACGCTTCTGCTCTTTTTGACATCGTTCTTGCTTCTTCGGCAGTAGACGAAACTGAAAAAGAGCTGAATGAGATCAAAAAAGTTCTAAAGGCTGATCAAGAACTCAATGACTTCCTTGTTCATCCAAAGATTACGGCAGACAAAAAGAAACAGTTGATTGCTGAAGCTTTCAAAGGTGTTTCTACTTATGTATTGCACACAATGTATTTACTGATTGACCGCGGACGCACAAATATTTTCTCTGAAATGACGTCTGAGTTTGTGAAACTTGCAAACCGCACGAAACAAATAGACGATGCGATCGTGTATTCAGTGAAACCGCTGAGCGGTGCTGAAATTCAATCTTTATCTGAAGTATTTGCCAAAAAAGCCGGAGTCACATCACTGCGTGTTGAAAATGTGATTGACAAGGATCTAATAGGCGGAGTGAAAATCCGTATCGGAAACCGCATTTATGACGGCAGTGTCAGCGGAAAGCTTTCCCGCATTGAACGTCAGCTTGCAGGCGAAAATAGTTAGAAGGGGTGAAACCTTAGTGAGTATCAAAGCTGAAGAGATTAGCGCGCTGATAAAGCAGCAAATCCAAAACTATCAATCAGAAATTGAAGTAAAAGATGTCGGTACAGTCATTCAAGTAGGGGACGGTATCGCGCGTGTACATGGCCTTGACAACATTATGGCAGGAGAGCTTGTTGAGTTCTCTAACGGTGTAATGGGTATGGCTCAAAACCTTGAGGAGTCTAACGTAGGTATCGTTATTTTAGGACCTTACAAAGATATCCGCGAAGGTGACGACGTAAAACGTACAGGTCGTATCATGGAGGTTCCAGTAGGTGAAGAGTTAATCGGACGTATTGTGAACCCGCTTGGTCAGCCTGTTGATGGACTAGGTCCAATCTTAACAAGCAAAACACGTCCAATCGAAAGTGAAGCACCTGGCGTTATGGATCGTAAATCTGTACATGAGCCGCTTCAAACAGGAATTAAAGCAATTGATGCCTTGATTCCAATCGGCCGCGGACAGCGTGAATTGATCATTGGTGACCGTCAAACAGGTAAAACATCTGTTGCAATCGATACAATTCTAAACCAAAAAGATCAAGACATGATCTGTATTTATGTAGCCATCGGACAAAAAGAATCAACGGTTCGTGGTGTTGTTGAAACACTTCGTAAGCATGGTGCGCTTGACTACACAATCGTTGTCACAGCTTCTGCATCACAGCCAGCTCCACTTCTTTACCTTGCTCCTTATGCAGGTGTAACAATGGGTGAGGAATTCATGTATAACGGCAAGCACGTACTTGTTGTCTATGATGACCTTTCTAAACAAGCGGCAGCTTACCGTGAGCTTTCATTATTGCTTCGTCGTCCTCCAGGTCGTGAGGCATTCCCTGGTGATGTTTTCTATCTTCACTCTCGTTTATTAGAACGTGCAGCGAAGCTTAGTGACGAGAAGGGTGGCGGTTCTATCACAGCATTGCCTTTCGTAGAAACGCAAGCTGGCGATATTTCTGCATATATTCCAACAAACGTTATTTCCATCACAGATGGACAGATTTTCTTACAATCTGACCTCTTCTTCTCAGGCGTACGTCCAGCGGTAAACGCAGGATTGTCTGTATCTCGTGTAGGTGGTTCTGCACAAATCAAAGCGATGAAAAAGGTAGCAGGTACACTTCGTCTGGATCTTGCTTCTTATCGTGAGCTTGAAGCTTTCGCTCAGTTTGGATCTGATCTAGACCAAGCGACTCAAGCGAAATTAAACCGTGGTGCAAGAACAGTTGAAGTCTTAAAACAAGACTTAAACAAACCGCTTAAAGTTGAAAAACAAGTAGCGATTCTTTACGCACTAACAAGAGGATACTTAGACGATGTTGCCATTGCTGATGTTAAACGTTTTGAAGCTGAGTTATTCATGTACATTGAAGAAAACCATAAAGGCTTGTTTGACACAATCTCTCAAACAGGAAATATGCCTGCTGATGAAGAGTGGAAG
Organism: Bacillus sp. WP8; assembly: GCF_000800825.1. Taxonomy (NCBI): domain Bacteria; kingdom Bacillati; phylum Bacillota; class Bacilli; order Caryophanales; family Bacillaceae; genus Bacillus; species Bacillus sp. WP8. The sequence continues at coordinate 3,307,563 of NZ_CP010075.1, read as the reverse complement.
ACAGCAATCGAAGGCTTTAAACGTACGTTTGCACCAAGCAACTAATTAGTAATCTTTCCGAGAGAAAAAGATTCTCTTTTTCTCTCTTTTCACGTAAATGAACACGGATTCCTGAAAAAAGGTGGTGAAATCTTTGGCCTCATTACGCGATATAAAGTCAAGGATCACGTCAACGAAAAAATCGAGTCAGATCACAAAAGCGATGCAAATGGTATCAGCTGCGAAACTGAATCGTGCTGAAAACAATGCGAAGTCTTTTGTTCCTTACATGGAGAAAATCCAGGAAGTGGTTGCTGCAATCGCAACTGGAACAAGTGCTAAGCACCCAATGCTTCTTTCAAGACCTGTCAAGAAAACAGGGTATCTCGTCATTACATCTGATCGAGGGCTTGCAGGACCTTTTAACAGCTCGATTTTGCGTGCCGCTTACCAAACCATTCAATCTCGTCATCAATCCGCAGATGAATATGCGGTGATTGTCATTGGTAAAATCGGACGCGACTTCTTCAAAAAGCGTGGTATTCCAGTTATTTCTGAAGTAACAGGGCTTGGAGACGAAGTAGCGTTTGCTGATATTAAAGAATTAGCAAGCAGCACAGTTCAAATGTTCTCTGATGAAGCGTTTGACGAACTTTACATGTTCTACAACCACTTTGTCAGTGCGATTTCACAAGAAGTAACAGAGAAGAAATTATTGCCGCTAACGGACCTTTCGGCCGCAGCGACACCAAATAAACGTTCCGCATCTTATGAGTTTGAGCCTTCTGAAGAAGAAATTCTTGAAGTTCTCCTTCCTCAATATGCAGAGAGTTTGATTTTCGGTGCGCTTCTTGACAGCAAAGCAAGTGAACATGCTGCAAGAATGACAGCAATGAAGAGTGCAACAGACAACGCAAAAGAATTGATCGACAGCCTGACACTCTCTTACAACCGTGCTCGTCAAGCAGCGATTACACAAGAGATTACAGAAATTGTCGGCGGAGCAGCTGCCTTAGAATAGAAATAATTGTCAGGAGGGAATGCAATGAAAACAGGACGCATCAGTCAGATCATGGGACCAGTCGTAGACGTTCGTTTTGAAGACGGTCACTTGCCTGAGATTTATAATGCGATCAAAGTTTCGCATAAAGCGGAAAGCGAAAGTGAAGTTGATATCGACTTAACTTTAGAAGTAGCACTACATTTAGGTGATGATACAGTGAGAACCATCGCGATGGCATCAACAGACGGTGTGAAACGCGGTATGGAAGCTGTAGACCTTGGAAAACCAATTTCAGTACCAGTTGGTAACGTAACACTTGGACGTGTATTCAACGTACTGGGAGATAACATTGACTTAGATGAGCCACTTGGTGTGGAAGCTCAAAGAGACCCAATCCACAGACAAGCGCCTTCTTTTGATCAACTTTCTACAGAAGTTGAAATTCTTGAAACAGGTATCAAAGTTGTTGACCTGCTTGCTCCTTACATCAAAGGTGGAAAGATCGGTCTATTCGGTGGAGCCGGTGTAGGTAAAACCGTTCTGATTCAAGAATTGATCAACAACATCGCACAAGAACACGGCGGTATTTCTGTATTCGCTGGTGTTGGAGAGCGTACACGTGAAGGAAACGACCTTTACTACGAAATGAAAGATTCTGGCGTTATCGAAAAAACAGCCATGGTCTTCGGCCAAATGAACGAGCCGCCGGGTGCACGTATGCGCGTTGCCCTAACTGGTTTGACAATGGCAGAGCATTTCCGTGATGAACAAGGTCAAGACGTATTGTTCTTCATCGATAACATCTATCGTTTTACACAAGCAGGTTCTGAAGTTTCAGCCCTTCTTGGACGTATGCCTTCAGCGGTAGGTTATCAGCCGACACTTGCAACAGAAATGGGTCAGCTGCAAGAGCGTATCACATCTACAAACGTAGGATCGGTTACATCGATTCAAGCGATCTATGTACCTGCGGATGACTATACAGATCCAGCTCCAGCAACTACGTTCGCTCACCTTGATGCAACGACAAACCTTGAGCGTAAGCTGACTGAAATGGGTATTTACCCAGCGGTTGATCCTCTTGCTTCAACATCTCGTGCACTTGCACCTGAGATCGTTGGCGAAGAGCATTATGCGATTGCACGTGAAGTACAGCAAACATTGCAGCGTTATAAAGAGCTGCAAGATATTATTGCCATTTTAGGTATGGATGAATTATCTGAGGACGATAAGCTTGTGGTACACAGAGCGCGTCGTGTTCAATTCTTCCTATCTCAAAACTTCCACGTAGCAGAGCAGTTCACTGGCCAAAAGGGTTCTTATGTGCCATTGAAAGAAACTGTTAAAGGCTTCAAGGAAATCTTATCTGGTAAATACGATCACCTTCCAGAAGATGCATTCCGTTTAGTTGGACGCATTGAAGAAGTGGTTGAAAAAGCCAAAGAGATGGGTGTAGAGGCCTAATCTGGTCCTTAGGAGGGTAAAAGCATGAAGACCGTTCAAGTCAATATCGTTACTCCCGACGGCCCAGTGTATCAAGCGGATGTGGAAATGGTCAGTGTAAGAGCAGAAAGCGGTGAGCTTGGTATTTTAGCTGGCCACGTTCCAATGGTTGCTCCGCTAAAAATCGGTGCAGTTCGCTTAAAACATAGTGGATCAACTGAATTGGTTGCAGTAAGTGGCGGATTTGTTGAAGTCCGCCCTGAACAAGTAACGATTCTTGCTCAGGCCGCTGAAACATCAGACAAAGTTGATGTTGATCGCGCTAAATCAGCGAAACAGCGTGCTGAAGAGCATTTGAACCACCCGAATGAAAGTGATGTACGCCGGGCGGAACTCGCATTAAAACGGGCGTTAAACCGTTTAAATGTAGCAGGGAAATAAAACAGAAAATCCTTCTTATCACTGTGATAAGAAGGATTTTTTTTAGGATGACATGAGAGATTGATACATCGACACATAAGGGTGAGTTGCTTGCTTTTCTAAATATAACTGCTCGCAAAATTGCGTACTGCAATGCCATGTTTTATTGTTTCTGCGTAAGCCAAGCGTATATTGGTGCGAAGAATCCATATAAGGCCGCACTACCCAGTCAGCATCTGAATGATGACGGATGACAACCTCTCCTAAATACACACTCATCATCGCTTCTAATGCATCTATTGGCATTTTCCACTCAGCGAAAAGCTGCTTGGTCAATGCATCAAAGTATAGTGATTCTAACTGATACAGGCTTTCCTCAGAGTAATCCAAAGAAATGTTATGAAAATGACACAATTGTACTAATTCTTCTAGCTGTGTCTGTCTATAATCAAAGTAGAAAGCAATGGCCTCCCATTCATGATCAAATGAGGGAACCAATTCTCCGTACAAATCAACAAAGTCAGGAAAAGAATCTTTCAATGTGTTCAGCTCCTTCCACACGCAGTATATCATCTCCTTGGCATCAGGATAAGAGGGGATTCACACTAAATGTAGCTCTTTTTTCCAAATGATTCATCTTTCCGATTTTCGAGGATATAATGAAAGGGAGTTTTCCTTTACAGAAATAAATAAAAGGAGGATTCAATTGTATGGAAGACGTAGGACAACAAGCAATCGTGGGCATTGTGATTCACCTATTTTTTATCGCGGTTACATGGTGGGCACTGCTTGCTGTAAATATTGATCCACTCATTAAAAAAGGGAAAATCGTTCAAGCAAGGCTGCTGATGATGCTCATTACCATTGCCATCGCATCTGCGGTCAGCAATTTTTTCCTTGATTACTTAAATTTCTCCAGACAAATTCCTTATATGTTCTAACATAAAAGGTTTGGTCACGGCCTTCTGCGGGAACGTAAAAAGAAGGGTCAAAAGGCTCGCCTTTTGTTGACTTTTCCACGTATGCATTGACCTCCTTGCGGCAACACTTGTAGCAAGGGGGAATGACAGGTGAGAAAGTATTTGAAAGGTTGGCCATTATTTGCGTTTATTCTTTTTTTTGTTCTGATGATTCAAGGTGTTCGTGCGGAAGAATCTTCTCCGCTCGCACAAATAGCAGAAGGTTTGAAAAACCAGCAAATCGAAGTCGATGGATGGACCCTTCATGCCAAAACAAATGTAGATATTTCATCCGAACAATTTTCAAAAAAAGTGAAACGTTTGAAAGACGAACTACGACAGTATGAGTGGACCGAAAAAAAAGAACAACATGTCACCAAAGTCACAGGAATTTACAAAGATGAAAAAAATGATACAGAATCGAAAATTTTACTCGTAAAGACCGACACAAAATCAAATCAAAAGTCGTATTTATTATATGAGCAAAAAGGTGCTCGCCCACTGAATACCTGGGAGCATACATATGATCAGTTCGTACGTCATGCAAAAAGCATATTACAAGAGAAAATTGTAATTTTTACTTGTCTCGATGGTCATGTAAATGGTATGATGGATGTTGTTTTGCAAAAAAAAGCTGAAACGTTAGCAGATGAATTTCAAGCAAAACCAGTTGAGTATCTCGTTGAGTCTAATTTTGTGTCGCTTTCCGCTTACACAGATAAGTGGGAACAGTTCATTATGACTTCAAATGATAAAATGAATGTTCAAATTGCCATCAGAAGTTCGGAAATGAACGAAAATCATACGATTACGGTTGGCACACCAATCGTAACGACTGAATATTAATATAGAGAATTTGGGACGCGGAGGGGAAGACCTTGGAAAAAATCATCGTCCGCGGCGGTCAAAAGTTAAACGGCACAGTTAAAGTAGAAGGCGCAAAAAATGCCGTTTTACCAGTTATCGCTGCATCTTTGTTAGCAAGTACAGAAAAAAGCGTAATTTGTGATGTACCTACGCTCTCCGATGTATATACAATCAATGAAGTGTTACGTCATTTAGGAGCAGAAGTACATTTTGAAAATAACGAAGTATCAGTTGATGCATCTCATGCACTAGAAACTGAGGCTCCGTTTGAGTATGTCCGTAAAATGCGAGCATCCGTGCTTGTCATGGGACCACTTTTAGCAAGAACAGGTCATGCAAGAGTTGCATTACCTGGAGGCTGTGCAATTGGTTCAAGACCAATTGATCAGCATTTAAAAGGCTTTGAAGCAATGGGAGCTAAAATTCAAGTAGGTAATGGTTTCATCGAGGCTGAAGTAAAAGGCCGTTTAAAAGGTGCAAAAATCTATTTGGATTTCCCAAGTGTAGGGGCAACTGAAAACATCATCATGGCAGCAGCATTAGCGGAAGGAACAACAATTTTAGAAAACGTAGCAAAAGAACCTGAAATTGTTGATTTAGCAAACTACATCAATGCCATGGGCGGTAAGGTTCGCGGTGCTGGTACTGGTACAATCAAAATCGAAGGTGTGGAAACACTTCACGGTGCAAAACACAACATCATCCCTGACAGAATTGAAGCAGGTACTTTCATGGTGGCAGCAGCCATTACAGAAGGAAATGTTCTTGTAAAAGGCGCAGTGCCAGAGCACATGACATCACTTGTTGCCAAAATGGAAGAAATGGGTATTCAGATCATTGAAGAAGAAGAAGGTTTAAGAGTCATTGGACCATCTGAGCTCAAGCCAATCGATCTAAAAACAATGCCGCATCCTGGGTTCCCAACGGATATGCAATCTCAGATGATGGCGCTATTGCTTCGTGCGAACGGAACAAGCATGATTACAGAAACAGTGTTTGAAAACCGCTTTATGCATGCTGAAGAATTCCGCCGCATGAATGGCGATATTAAAATTGAGGGTCGCTCTGTCATTATCAATGGGCCGGTTCAACTTCAAGGTGCTGAAGTGGCAGCGACTGATTTAAGAGCAGGAGCAGCACTTGTACTTGCTGGATTAGTGGCAGAAGGTCATACACGTGTCACAGAGTTGAAGCATATTGACCGTGGTTATGTGAACTTCCACCAAAAGCTTGCAGCAATCGGTGCAGATATTGAAAGAGTAAACGATGAATCAGCAGATGTGACACAAGAACAAGTTGTATCAGATCTGAACGCTTAATCATAAAGAAATCAGTGTGTCCATTGGGCATGCTGATTTTTTTTAGATTCATAGAATGCCTCATTTCACGAAGCTTATCATTAGTGTATCCAACCATCTTAAATTTTATTCATACAGACGAACAGTAAAATCCATTTGAAGAACAGCCTCATACCTCCATAAAAGACTTGTCCACTAAATGAAAGAAGCTGTCATATTAGCTTGTCCCTGCCCATAGGATAAAAGAGATTCAATGACAAATGGGGGCAGCCAAATATGAAACCAATGATATGGACAATCGCAGGAATATGTATCATCATTTTAATGATTCCAACATTACTTGTGTTGCCGACATTCCAAGGGAAGCCGGCGGCCAGCCAGCACGTAGCAGCGGAACCATCAGTTAAAAAAGAAGTGAAGGGTTCAGTCAAATTGAAGCAATCACCCGTCGCTATCCCCGTCTATCGCTCTGCTCATCAGCAGGTAGAAAACATCCCCTTAGAAGAGTATGTGATCGGTGTCGTAGCATCTGAAATGCCAGCTGATTTTGAAATGGAAGCACTCAAGGCACAGGCGCTCGCAGCAAGAACGTATATCGTCAGACAAATGATCAGTGATAAGACCGTCAAATCACCTAAGGGCTCGCTTGTAGATGATACCCAAATGTTCCAGGTGTACAAAAACAAACAGGAACTCAAGAAAATTTGGGGGAAAGCGTACAATTGGAAATTAAAAAAAGTCACGGAAGCTGTTGCCAGCACACAAGGAAAAGTGCTGACTTATGACGAGAAACCAATTGATGCTTCATTCTTTTCAACAAGTAACGGAAAAACGGAAAATGCCGAAGCCTATTGGAAAAACGAAATTCCTTATTTGAAAAGTGTCTCAAGTAAATGGGACGAAAAATCGCCAAAATTTCAAAACAAGAAAACCATCTCGGTAAGTGAATTTCAGCAAAAATTAGGTGTGACGCTCACTCAGCAGGCTCAGGTCGGACAGATAGTAGAACGGACACCAGGAAACCAAGTAGCGAAAGTTGTGATCAACGGTAAAACACTGTCAGGCCGAGACATTCGAGAATCACTAGGCCTTCATTCAGCGGACTTCACATGGGAACGCCAGGGCCAGCAGATTGTCATTACAACAAAAGGATATGGTCATGGTGTAGGCATGAGTCAATATGGTGCGCATTATATGGCGCAGGCTGGCAAAAAAGTAGATGCCATCGTGAAACATTATTATAAAGGAATTCAAATCGAATCAGCCGATCGTTTTCTCAACACGTATATGGCTAAAAAATAAAGCAAAGGTGCCTCAGAAATGGGGCATTTTTTTTGTGTGGTCAAAGAGGTTTGAACAGAATGTGACAAATTGCGACTTAAGACGCACCGAAGGAAAACTTAAACATTTATGTCCCGATAAGAACTGATGGCCGATACAAAGCCCCTCAAAAGGAGGAGAAATCGAGAGGATAAAGGGTCTGTTAGGTGAAAATATCTAGACATCTGACAGAATTTTAGTGATTTTGATGAAAGAGAAAAAGGGACCGAGTCCTATACCATTCCAAGACAGAATATTTTACGATTAAGATGTTTCAATTAAATACATAAGGAGGAAGGAAAATTATGTTGAAAAAAGTATTCTCACTCGTAACCTTAGCTGTATTGACATTATCTATGTCAATCTCTTCACCAGTATTTGCAGAAGCATCTACAGTCAAAAAACATAATAAAGATGTAAGAGTCACAATCTTGCTTGATGCAAGTGGAAGCATGGCAAGAAAAGTTGAGGGAGAGCGCAAATTTGATCTCGCCAAACAAGAGGTATTTAAATTTGCCCAGTCACTTCCAAAAGACGCTAAAATTCGTATGAGCTTGTTTGGTTCTGAAGGAAACAACAAAAATTCAGGTAAAGCTCAATCATGTGAAGTCATTAGAGGCGTTTACGGCGTACAGCCTTATGAAAAAGACAGCTTTGAAAATTCTTTAAACGGACTTGGACCAAATGGCTGGACACCAATTGCACGTGCACTTGAAAATGCAAAGCAAGCGGATGAGCAGCTTACTGAAGGAACAAAGCATATTGTGTACTTAATCACTGATGGTGAAGAAACTTGTGGCGGAGATCCAGTAAAAGTAGCAAAAGAATTGCATAACTCAAAAGGATCAACTGTTGTAAATGTGATCGGATTAGACTTTAACGATGGCTATGAAGGTCAATTAAAGCAAGTAGCCAAAGCTGGTAAAGGCCATTACTACCAAGCAAGCACTGGTAAAGAAATGGGTTCTATCTTATCAGCAGAATCATTAAAACTACACGAATAACTTGCTGAACAAAAGGGAAACGATTGATTCATGCTTTCGTTTCTCTTTTTCTGTACAAAAGTAAAAAATGGAGGTTTTTATTGATGAAAAGAAATATCATATTAACCATTTTGGCTAGTCTTGTCCTGCTTCTTTCTTCACCAGCTCATGCTGTAACAAAACAAGAGCCGCCTGCTCATGTGGTGATATTACTCGATTTAAGCGGTAGCATGGCACAATCAGTTGAAGGTGAAAAGAAAATCGATATCGCCAAACGGTCTATTCAAAGCTTTGCGGGCATTTTATCAGAAGATACACAAGTTCTACTTCGTGTGTTTGGTCATGAAGGAACCAATAAAAATGCAGGGAAAGCCGTTTCTTGTTCAAGTTCTGAAGCCGTTTACGGATTTGGATCATATGAGCCATCAACATTTCAGCAAGCACTAAATGTGTATAAGCCAACCGGCTGGACACCACTTGCAAAAGCATTAACTGATACGAAACAAGATTTTGAAGATCACCAGGCTGAAGGGAAAAATATTGTTTATGTTGTCAGTGATGGTGAAGAAACTTGTGGTGGAAGCCCTTCACAAGCAGCAAAGGAATTACATGAAGACGGAATAGATACAATCGTCAATATCATTGGCTTCGACGTAAATGAAAAAGAAGCAAAAAGTTTAAAATCTGTTGCAAAAGCGGGTGGAGGACATTATCAACCGGCTGCAAATGCCGAAGAATTGAACCGCATTCTTCAACAAGAAGCGAGCGCTTTTGGTCGGTAGAGAGTGAATGGCAGCTGGGGAAACAACCCCAGCTGTTTTTAAGTTGACGATTAATTCAAAGTCGTTTCTAATTCATCAATTCGTTTCTCCACGTAATGCTGATCCTTTCTTGCATGGAAGGTTTCGGCTTTTTCTAATATGGCAGCCGTATTATACTCGGGAATCTGTGAGTAGCTCTCATACACACCTTTAGGAATTAAAACGTTCCCTTCCGGCCAATAAACTGCGATATTGCCACGTCTCAACTCTCCAAATTGAGCCACTCCTTGATAGGATCCATATTGATTAAAGAGAACAACTGGATCACCTTCTTGGACGTAAAGCTCCTTTGCATCTTCTTCATTCATTAGGATAGAATGACGTTTTCCACCATTAAAGGCATCCTTTTCACTGTAAATCATGGAGTTGAATTGCTTTCCTCTTCTTGTCGTAATATTGAAATGTCCTTCGGTTTTTCGATATTGAGGCAGCTGAGCAGGAAGCAGATGTCCCTTTCCGTCTGGCGTTGGACATACGCCATCTTCACAAAGCCATGCGCCTCCCCATTGAAAAACGTCTCCCTTATGACGTAAATGCTGGATGCCATCATAGTTTCGATTGGCGATCGCTATCTCACGACGAATGTCTTCAGCTGTTTCAAAATGAATCAGCTCGGCATCTTCTGGCCGGACCCTTTTCGCAAGATCAACATAAATGTCCCATTCTGCTCTGGCTTCTTCAATACGAGGTCCTTCAATTTCTGGACTGAAATATACCATGCGTTCTGTACTGGTTGATGTGCCGCCGCCTGGTTGTTCATATCTTGTCATAGCAGGCAGCACAATTACCGCCTCTTCAGCGTCTACCAGCGTAGAGGTATTCAAAATGATATCTTGGTGGACACGGAGTTCAAGTTCAGATAATGCTTTTTCAATCGCTTCTGGATTTGGCATCGTTTCTAAAAAGTTTCCACCACTTGTAAACAGCATTTTGAGTTTTTGTGGATGATCTTTTGGGAGAGCCATCTTCTCAAAGGATTGCCCAATGGTGTCACCATGCCATTTAGGAATGTCAAATCCCCATATTTGTTCGATTCTTTCAATATTCTCTTCATCAAAATCACTACCCGGCAAAACGAATGGATCAGCGCCCATTTCACCGGAACCTTGGACACCGCTATGCCCCCGAATTGGCATGACACCACAATGTTTTCTGCCAATGAATCCTCGCAGCATGGCAAGGTTGGCTACCTGTGATATATTATCAGTTGCAAAGCGGTGCTGAGTAAGGCCCATACTCCAAATAAAAACACCTGAATTAGCATTGGCAAGCAGTGTTGCAAAATCCTTCATTCTTTCTTTTGATAAACCTGATGATGCTTCTAGGTCCTCCCACTTCAACTGTGCGACATGCTGTTTTAAATCCTGTATGCCTGTTGTATGGTTTTGAATAAATTCGTGATCAAGAGCTGAATGGGGAGCATGCTGCTCCATGTCAAACCAATGCTTGATGACGCCGTTCATAAACGCAATATCTCCGCCTATATTGACTTGGTAAAAATCATCCGCAATTTTTGTCCCGAATAAAGCACTCTCTGGAATAGAAGGAACCCAGTACTTTTCCATGGCAGGCTCTTTATATGGATTGATGACGATAATTTTTGTCCCTTTCTTTTTAGCAGCGTACATATATTTAGTGGAAACAGGCTGATTGTTTGCTGCGACAGATCCCCAAAAAATTAATACATCCGTTCCAATCCAATCACTGTAATTACAGCTGGAAGCGCCGATGCCAAGGGACCGTTTAAGAGCGGTTTTACTTGGTGAATGGCAAATGCGAGAAGCATTATCAATATGATTCGTCCCTATAAATCGAGCTGCCTTTGCAGCGGTATAATAAACTTCATTTGTAATTCCTCTGGCGGTTAAATAGAAAGCAAGCTGCCGTTTATCAATTGATTGAATTTTAGCTGCGATTTGATCTAGTGCATTATCCCAAGAAATACGTGTAAAGGCATTGTCACCTTTTTTTCGGAGCAATGGATAAGGAATTCGCCCAAGCTTGCGAAGAGAGGTGCTGTCCATTTGCTTTAGCTGATGAATATCTTCAAACCATTTTGGATCAATAGCTGGCATTGTGTTAAGACGAAGTACATTTAGTCTTGTAGTGCATATATGGGGTCCTGTGAGCGTTTGATCATACAGTCCTGAGACGCCAAGGGCACAGCCGTCACAAACGCCCTGCGTTAAAATACGGTACGCGTAGGGAAGGTTATCTTTGTTCTCCCATGCCACTTTCATCGTATCTCGAATGTGTTTCGGTTTCACTTTGCCAAGCCCCATTGGTGCAAAAGAGGCCCATAGCTTTGGTGAGGGTTTTTTATTGAGTTTAACAGGCCCCTTATGTTTAGTTTTCCCCATGAGATCATCACCCTCCTATTACTTTGTAAAGCGTTTTCATATCTAAAAATTACCTTTAGATTGTGATTCTGTCAAATTCAAATTAAGGTCGGGCTGAGACAGAGGAAGCAGCAGGTGGGCTTGTTTCTCTCAGCTGCTGAATATCCTTCCGAATAAGAAGTGATATGATAAAAGCGATGAAAAATAAGCCAGAGAACACCATAAGACTCTGTGTGTAATTACCTGTTATATCTCGGATGAAGGATGAAAATAGGGGTCCTGCTAAACCCGCAGCGGCCCAAGCCGTCAGAATATAACCGTGTATGGCACCAAGTTGCTTTGTACCAAACAAATCCCCAATATAAGCTGGAATTGAAGCAAATCCTCCTCCATAGCACGTATAAATGATCGCCATGACGATTGAAAAGATGAGCGGTTCTTTTAAATAGGGGAGTAAAGGAAAAGCAATGAGCTGGATACTGAAAAAAATCGTGTACGTATTCGGTCTTCCTATATAATCTGAGAACGATGCCCAGCCAATTCGTCCTAACCCATTAAAAGCACCTAAAATGCCCACAAGAGTAGCTGCAGCACCTGCAGTGAACCCAACACTTTCTTGAGCAAGAGGTGACGCTACTGAAATAATAGCAATTCCGCATGTGATATTAATAAAAAGCATAAGCCACAAATAATAAAAACGTCTTGTCTTGATCGCTTCATTTGCAGTAAGCTGTGATAAATCTTGAGGAATTTTTCCTTGCTTTGTTTTGAATGCGTCAAATTGCTTGACGTCATCAGGTGTTGGTGGTGATAAATAAAGAGATGAGATCACCATGATGATAAAATAGGAGATTCCAAGAATATAAAAAGTATTTGCGATATTCACTTTTTCAATGAGAAATTGAATAATTGGGCTGCAAATAAGAGAAGCAAATCCAAACCCCATAATGGCTAAGCCGGTTGCAAGCCCTCTTCGATCCGGAAACCATTTGACTAGAGTTGATACAGGTGCAATATAGCCTACACCTAAACCTATTCCAGCAAGTACACCATAAAATAAATAGAGAAGGGGCAGTGAGGACATGTGGACAGCGAATCCTGATCCAGTCATTCCGATGCCGAAGAAAATAGCTGAGAAGAGCCCCGATGCCTTTGGACCATACCTTTCAACGAAATGACCCATGAAAGCAGCAGATAAACCTAAAAATAAAATAGCAATACTGAAGGTGAGACTGATTTCTGTTAATGACCACTGAAAGGCTTCATGTAAAGGATTCGTAAAAACACTCCAAGCATAAACAGACCCAATAGATAAATGAATTCCTACAGCACTTGTTGCAATGAGCCAGCGATTTTTCGATTTGTTCATTTTGTTCCCCCCATATAAAGCAATCAAGAAGTTTGATAAGATAGAAATATGTTACATTTTCATGACTTTTTAAAATAATATCACAATTTGATTGGATCATATAACTAAATTTGCATTGAAAGGAAGATCATACAATGAATCCTTCTGTTAAAAAGAAACGAGTCATACACCAATACCGTGAAGGCCAGTTTACATGCAAATCTGATGAAATTGTAGAAGAATTTCCTTTAACTGTGATGGTGAATGGAGAAGAATTTGTGACACTTGTTTGTTCACCAGAGCACCTGAAAGAATTGGTTATCGGTTTTTTGGCTTCAGAAGGGGTCATTCGATTTGAAAATGAGATTAAAAGGTTTACAATAGATGAAAGTCTGGGTTTTGCCTATGTTGATTTAGTTCACTCAAGTGGATTTGATTCATCAGATTTTACAAAACGAGTGATTGGTTCATGCTGCGGGAAAGGAAGACACTTTTATTTTCTTCAAGATGTGAAGACGGCAAAAACAGCCATTGATCGAATTAGTATTTCTGCTGAAACCTGTATGCATCTCATGAAATGTTTGCAAGAAGAAAGTCAATTATTTCAACATACTGGCGGAGTGCATAATGCTGGACTGTGTGACACAGAGAAGCTATTCATCACTAGAACTGATATAGGAAGACATAATGCTTTAGATAAAATTTATGGATATTGTTTACTCCAGCAAATCCCACTTAGAGATAAAATTCTTGTGTTTAGCGGCCGGATATCGTCAGAAGTTCTATTGAAGGCAGCAAAACTAGGAGTCTCTATCGTCATTTCAAAATCAGCACCTACTGAGCTAGCGCTTCAAATGGCAGAAGAATTAAATATTACGACAGTTGGATTCGTCAGAGGGAAATCCTTTAATATTTACACTCATCCTCAGCGTATTACAGAATAGGAGGCAAAGTATGGACAGTATTTTAGATAAAAGACATCGACCATTGCGCGATTTAAGAATATCAGTAACTGATCGCTGTAACTTTAGATGTACGTACTGTATGCCTGCTGAAATTTTTGGACCAGATTATCCTTTCTTGAAAAAAGAAGAATTGCTTAGTTTCGAAGAAATTGAACGACTTGCTACCCTTTTTATAAAGAATCTAGGTGTGGTAAAAATACGCATCACGGGCGGGGAACCTTTAATGCGGAAGGATCTGCCTGTCTTAATAGAAAAGCTCGCAAAAATTCCAGGGATTGAAGACATTGCGATGACAACCAATGGAACGCTTTTACCTTTATATGCTGATCAGTTAAAGAGAGCTGGTCTTAATAGAGTCACCATTAGTTTAGATTCATTAAATCCCGATCGTTTTAAGCAAATGAACGGAAGGCACATTTCTATCCAAAAAGTGTTTGATGGCATTGAGGCGGCAAAAAAGGCTGGACTTGCTATCAAGATTAATATGGTTGTTCAAAAAGGTGTGAATGATCAGGATGTCTTACCAATGGCGGCTTACTTTAAAAAAGAAGGACACGTTCTCAGGTTTATCGAGTTTATGGATGTCGGTAATACGAATAAATGGAATCTAGAACATGTCATGACAAAGAATGAAATAATTGAATTAATTGATTCAACATATCCTATCAAACCAGAACCTCCTCAATATACAGGTGAAGTTGCCAACCGATTTTTTTACAAAGATGGTTCAGGTGAGATAGGCATTATTTCTTCTGTTTCAGATGCTTTTTGTGGAACATGTAACAGAGCAAGGCTATCTGCACGAGGGGAATTGTTTACATGTCTGTTTGCATCATCGGGTTTTGATCTGAAACGGATGATTCGTACGACAACAGATAATGAAGAGTTAGCAAACTTGTTAAAGGAACTATGGTCGAATAGACTTGATCAATATTCAGCTGAGAGAGAGCAGAAAAAAGATCAGAAAAAGGTTGAAATGTCATACATCGGTGGATAATGACAACAAAGTATCATGATCAGGTATTTTTGAAAAGAAGGAAAAATGGCGTAATCATTGTTGAAAATCCTTTTTTGAGAACAGGTTATTTTATCTTATGAACTCATTCATTATAAAAAACCAGCAGAGATTCTGCTGGTTTTTAAATGCCTATTTTGAACTTCAAAAAGCATGAGATAAGACTTGAAAATAGATTTTTCATCGTTTTGTGCCGCTTTACTTTTCCGAGTGCTGTGATAAGATCAAATCATTCTTTACCAGCTCGATTTTTCCACCCCGGGGATATGACCCTTATAGGCAAGCTCACGAAAAGCAATCCTAGACATTTTGAATTTCCTTAAGTAACCTCTTGGACGACCGGTTAATTCACAACGGTTTTTTAAGCGGGTAGGGGAAGAGTCTCTAGGTAATTTCCGTAAAGCTTCATAGTCACCTTTTTCTTTTAACTCTTTCCTTAATTCTGCATATTTCAATACAAGCTGCTGTCGTTTTTTTTCTTTAGCAATCTTAGATTTCTTTGCCAATTAAAACCCTCCTAGCCTAATTTTGTATTTTCCATTGAAAGGGGTCCTCAAATGTAGTCCAATCTTGATCAAATTCCTCAGGTGTGAGCAAGCATTGATCAAGAGTGCGAATAATTTCTGCTTTAGGCAAATCCACACCGATAAACACAAGTTTTGTATGACGATCACCAAACTCTGCGTCCCACTCATCTAGAAGCTCTGGTTCCTGATTTAATATCCGTGTTTTTTCTTGCTCAGGCAAAGCAGCAATCCAGTATGCAATTGGTTCAATCGCAACAGATTTCCCAGCTTGTGAAATTAAAATGGTTAAATCATGATGTGTGGCAAGCCAAGTAAAACCTTTCGCACGAACGATCTGCTCAGGCATTTGATCTAACCAATTATTCAGCCTGCCTGTATGAAAAGGGAGTCTTCTTTCGTAAACAAAGGATGAAATTTGGTATTCTTCTGTTTCCGGCGTATGCTGAGCATGTCCTGCGTTAATCTCTTTGATCCATCCAGCAGAAGCACTTGATTTTTCAAAGTCAAATAAACCAGTATTCAATATGTCATCTGGCTGTACTTTACCTTGTGAGGTTCTGATGATAGATGCTTCTGGTTGTAGTTTGTTCAGCACATGCTCAAGTCGATCTAACTCTGAGGATGATACTAGATCACATTTATTGATAATGAGCACGTCACAAAATTCAATTTGATCAATGAGTAAATCTGAAATTTCTCGTTCGTCGTCATCGGAAACCGCTTCTTTACGATCTAATAAACTCTCTCCTGACTGGAAATCAGTCCAGAAGCGATTTGCATCTACTACTGTGACCATCGTATCTAGACGGCAAAAGCGGGTCAAATCTATGCCCATTTCTTCATCAATATAAGAAAACGTTTGAGCGACGGGAATTGGTTCACTAATTCCAGTTGATTCAATGACAATATAATCGATATTACCTGTCTTACAAAGGCGTTCTACTTCAATTAACAAGTCTTCTCTCAAAGTGCAGCAAATACAACCGTTAGATAATTCAACTAGTTTCTCATCTGATCGAGAAAGCTCACCGCCTTGTTTGACTAGTTCTGCATCAATATTAATTTCGCTCATGTCATTGACGATCACAGCCACTTTTAATCCTTTACGATTTTGAAGAACATGATTTAATATCGTTGTTTTTCCTGCTCCTAAAAAGCCGCTTAATACTGTAACAGGTATACGCTTATTCATTTGTTTTTGTCCTTTTGAAAACGATCATTTTGTTTTCCGCCTCACTTAAAAAGTAATCATTACGATTTATAGTCTAAAAAATTTATTTTGTTTCTCTATGAAGGGTATATTTCTTTAATCGAGGAGAATATTTTTTTAACTCCAATCGGTCGGGATTCGTTCTTTTATTTTTTGTTGTGATGTAGTTTCTGTCACCTGTTTCAGTACAGGCTAACGTAATTTTCACGCGCATAAGTAATAGGATCCTCCTTTAATTCGTAATAGTTACGATTTGTATTTTAAAATGAACAAGACTGAATGTCAAGCATAGGGGGATAATCCAAGCCAAATGATAAAAACAAAAGGGGTATCGAACGACCATTGATACCCCACCCCATTAATAAAAGTCACCGAGTTCTTGTTCGTAATCACCTTCATACTGCTGGACATCATAAGGAATTTCTTGGAGGAAGGCTAACCCGCCTAGTATAAGCATCAAAACAATGGCAATGAATGAAAGAATAACTGCGGCAATACTTGAAATGGCAAACAGTGTCTGCATTTTCATCATCTTAGCGTATTGTTCTAATAATTCTTCGTAAGAAGTATCAGGAGCCTGAATCAATTGTTCAGCTGCTTTTACAGATTTTTGTACATGGATTCCCATCATAATGAGGAAGACGCCAAGGGCTGCAGGAAGAACAAGCCAAAAACCAATAAGAATAGCCAGACCGCCTGAAATATAGAGAAAGATACTACCAACCTTTCCCCACTTTACGATTGAATGAAGAGATTGAATGATTTTCTCAGTTTGTTGCATTGGTGTTCACTCCTTTATGTATTCACTCTTTATCATACTTGAGTAAGTAGTGCTTTAGGAAGAGTGAATGTTGATTAATGAAAATGTTTTTATCTTCACTTCACTATTTATGGATAAATAAATTATTTCCAAATAAGAAAAAAGTAACATTTACTATTAAAATTATCGACAAATTATGTCATAAACAAGATTGATAGTAAAAAATAATTAGTAAATTTATCAAAATATGTTGTTAGTTGTCTTTTAATTGGTTATTATTGTGTTGTATTACCATAAAAATTGGAAGGTGGAATTCATATGTTAGATCGTTTCTTAAACAAAATGACCAATGTTCAACCTGCAGCTGCAAGATGTATTTTGCAAAAATTAGTCACTTCATGTAAATCAGCACCGACTTGTTTCCTTCAAGGTGTTGGAACTTTCCGTTACTACGTGGATCGTGACACAGGTGAGATTTGTACTAGTCAAGAACGCGTTAGATGTGGCTGCTAAATCTAAGGATCTTATTTAATAGGATGTGAACGCATGAGCATATCTTCAATTTCATTCTTAACAAATGCTATGCAGACGTCAAATAGGCGTCAAGCGGGTCAATCATCAAATTCTTTTTTAACCCAAGCGGCTCAAATTGTTCAAGGTGACCATTCTCCCGAAGAGAGAAAGGCATTATTTCAACAACTTACTTTAGTTCAGCAAGGTAAAGATTTGGAACTTCATGTTTCTAAATTAAAGGAACTAGAGAAAGAGGCTCAAAAAGAGACGTCTTCTTCGTCTGTTACTGTGAATCAGCATGGTGACCAAGTAGACATTTCAAATGAGGCACGGAGTGAGTTTGAACAAGCCGAGGAACAGGCATCAGATGAAGCAAGTGAAGCTGCTGCAGTGGAAAAAGATCTAGATGTTCACTCAGATCCACAATAAAAAAATGAGGCATGTGTTTGATATTCTTCACATGCCTCATTTATCTTTATTTTGCAGATATCCTTGAATAAAGACCATCCGGAAAAGGTGCTGCATATGAGATGATTTCATCTTCTTCTACCATGATGTAATACGGAAATTCTTCAATTTGGAATGTGTCTATCATTTGTTCGTCCACTGGAATAATTCGCATGTTGGTTTTATTATCACGATATAATTCTTGATCCTCTTTTTGCCCATTCTTTAGCAAAATACTAAATGAAATGTCTAATTTACGCTGCTTTTTCGTTTCTAGGAATTGTTCAAGTGATGGAATGCAATGCGGACATGATGTATCAGTGAAAATAAGCAGCTGATGCTTACTGTTGGTTTGCAGTAAATCATTCACTGGAATAGGTGATGGTTTATCAAGCAGCGGATGCACTAGTTTTTGTCCAACATGCTGTATCGGTAAAATGATCAGTTCCATTTGTTGTTTTAAATAGATGATGACTCCGATCGTTAATAATAGGCTGCAAAGAATAAGAGTGAGCTGTAAAAGTAAGATTGAATTCATCGTATATCGTCCTCTCAGAGTGAAGTTACGCGCAAAGCTATCATAATACAAATATCAAAAATATGTCAATTATACTAAATGGTGTAAGGTGGAGCGTTTGATGAGTACAGTGAACCATTGTCTATATGCAATCTCCTATACTTGGAAAAGAAGTCGATCTTATCTTCTTCTTACCTTATTGATCCAAGTAATCGTTGGTTTTATGCCTTTGGCTAGTGTCTGGATTATTCAAACTTTGATTAATGAAATTATTTTATTCATGACGTCTTCAGGAGACATTCAAAAGGTTTTGTGGTTATTTGGACTGCAAATGGTCATCGTGGTTTTAGGATATGGGCTTCAATTCGTTCTTCAGCTTAGCCAGCAGAAAGCGACAAATTTG
Organism: Bacillus sp. WP8; assembly: GCF_000800825.1. Taxonomy (NCBI): domain Bacteria; kingdom Bacillati; phylum Bacillota; class Bacilli; order Caryophanales; family Bacillaceae; genus Bacillus; species Bacillus sp. WP8. The sequence goes on along the minus strand of NZ_CP010075.1, from coordinate 3,288,426 downwards.
ATTGGTCTGCATTTGAAGGGTGAATTGCTTCAAAAGGCGATCAGGCTGCCGTTTATTACATTTGAACACCCGTCTTTTTACAATGAAAGTCAACGTGTGATGAACAGTCATCAGCATGTTCTGAGTATGGTTAGAAGTATCTTTACAATCATGAGCGCATTGATTACTGTTGTATCACTTCTTATCTATATGATCGGTATCCATTGGGGCTTGGCGGTCATTCTGATCGTGTTTACCCTGCCTGTCTTGTGGATTGAGCTTTTCTTTGGAGGAGCGCGTTATCAATTAAACCGCATGTTAACTGCCAATGACCGCAGAGAAATGTATGTGTCCGATCTTGTCGCGCAACGAGATTCATTGAAGGAGATCCGTTTATATGGAATCGGGGATTATCTTCTTCAGAAATGGAAAGGTCATTATGTAAAAAGTGCAGATGAAAAATATAAACTGCTTAATCGGCAAGTTCGCTGGGAGATGGCGGGCGGATTGCTTATGACATTTTCCTATGTATGCTGCGGTCTTTTTATTGTCTTTCTTATTTTTCAAAAAAAATTAGCTGCCGGGACATTTGTCGCTGTGCTGCAAGCGGTGCAAAACATCCAAAGTGGTTTTCAGGACTTAACAAGAGAATGTTCTAGTTTATATGAAACAAGTCTTTATATTGATGAAATGAGAGCTTTTCAAAAGAGAGAAGAAGAAATTCATGAGCAGGTAGAAGAGGGGGCATCGCTTCGGAAGATCGAGTCTATTCAGTCCATTACACTTGAAAATCTCTCATTTACTTATCCGAATATGAAAACACCTGCCATTGAGCATATACATTTTCATATCAATAAAGGTGAACGTATTGCATTGGTGGGGGATAACGGATCAGGTAAAACCACCTTGATCAAATGTTTGACCGGTTTATATGATCCAGATCAGCCGAATATGCAAAAAGTCAACGGTGAGTCTATTTCTACCATTCATAAAAAGTCATACCATGCGAGAATGGCTGTTCTTTTTCAAGATTTTATGAAGTACGAGTTCACTGTGAAAGAAAACATCGGGTTTGGCCGTATTGATCATATGGACGAGAAAGAGCGGATGATCTCAGCTGCACGGCAAGCAGGCATAGAGAAAAGAATTCATCAAATGGAAGAAATGTATGATGCACAGCTTGGACGGTTTTTTGAAGAAGGACATGAACTGTCTGGCGGACAATGGCAAAAGCTCGCGATGGCTAGAACCTTCTTTAGAGAGAGTGATTTTATCATTTTAGATGAACCGACTTCTGCTCTTGATCCACTCTCGGAAATTTCACTCATTCGAAAGCTATTCGATCACACGCAGGATCAGGGTGTCTTGTTTATCACACATCGAATGGGAGCGGCCCGTTTAGCAGACCGTATAATCGTAATGAAAGATGGTGCTTTCGTTGAAGAGGGGAACCATAATGAACTGATGGTGTTGAACGGAGAGTACAAAAGGCTTTACGAGGCACAATCTCAATTATTTCAACAAAAGGAGATGGCGTAAGGTGAGTGTCTTTTATTATATAGGTGTCTATTTACTAGGGATCATTTTTGCGGGTGCATGGTTTGATAAAGTGAAAAAACAGACTGCACATATGCAGCAGATGGATGCTTATCGGCTGCTGCCTCCTTCTTTCACGGCACCCATGTTTTATTTGTTTTTAACTGCTGAATTGGTTTGTACTGGTTATTTGTTCATATGGCACATGACTCTTGTACCTGCGATTGGTCTTACAGCACTTTTATGTATTTATACTGGAGCGGTGACCTTCAATTTATTGAGAGGACATCGTGATATTTCTTGCGGCTGTGGTGGACTACTTGATAATGAACGCCTTTACTGGGGAATTGTGATTCGCAATGTGTCGATGCTGTCTCTTGTGATCGGGTTGTTTTATGTGCATCCCTATGTAGAAACCATTCCATGGCAATATAACATTATTTGTTTTCTCATTGCCGTGGCTGTCTCTTTCATAATAGCGGTGGGTCAAGAAGTCTTAATGTTTAAAAGAAAATGGATCAATCAATTTGAATTATTTATAGAAGGAGACGATGTGAAATGACAGATATTCTATTGATTATTGTGTTATTCATTGTCATTGCTCAGCTGGCTGTGATATTTTTGCTTGCTCGTTTTATTGGAAAATTTATGAATAAAATTAAAACCCTTGATGGAATTGAATTAAAGGAAGCAGATGTGGGGGATCCTGCATTGTTATTTCGAAGCTATTCCCATTTAGGGGAGAAGATCATTTTGAAGGAATATTTTCAAAACGGGAGTGCTGTGATGCTGTTATTTGTGAATTCTACTTGTATGACGTGCAAAAGTATTTTGGCAGATCTGCAGCAGCAAATCGCTGGCGATGATACTCAATTCATTATTATTAATGGAGATGAGCAGGCGGATGACACGCCGATCCTTGAATTGCTTCCGGCCCAGGCTGTGTATACGCGTTCTTCACAAATTATGGAGCTGTATGGGGTAATGGTTGTCCCACAAGCAATTCTCATTGATGAACATGGTATCATTCTGCAAAGAAAATCTCTTCAAAATGCGAAACAGTTTGAACAGCTGTTACATGCGTCATAAAAAAGCGTCTCTTTGTCAGAGAGACGCTCGTTTTATAATTCTTTTCCTAGGATATCTAAATCGTATCTGCTACCGTCCATTTCTGCGATGCGTGGCAGGTGGCCCCATGTCTCAAAGCCGTGCTTTTTAAATAGTCGAATGCTGGCTTCGTTGTGCCCGAAAATAAAGGCAAGTAACGTTCGAATGCCTAATGAAGGTGCTAAATCAATGGCTTCTTGTAAGAAAAGTGAGCCTAAGCCTTTTCCTCGATAGTCTTGGTTCAAATAGATACTCATTTCAACGGTCCCGTTGTATGCAGGTCTACCGTAAAATGTTTCAAAGCTCAGCCAGCCGTAGATAATTCCATCCTCATCTGTTTTCACATAGAGAGGTCTTTTTTCGGAATGATTCAAAAACCATTGCCGGCGGTCCTCAACAGAAACTGGTTCTGTATCAGCGGTCACTTCTCTTGAAGCAATGGTTGAATTGTAGATATCAACAATCGCTTTGAGGTCATCTTCTGTTGCTATGCGGTTGAAAGTTTTCACAATTAAGTCCCCCATCTTTTTTTCATTTATCATACATATTATTGATGCGATTGCGCAAAATAAAAAGAAAAATGATTTCGTGTGTATATATTTTTTGAAAAGTGTTCAGAATGTTGCTGAGGTGATGAAAAATGAGAGAGGAAGAAAAGAAACGTACTTCCAAAATCACAAAAGTTCAGCAATTTTTCCGTAAGCGCTGGGTATTCCCTGCTATTTACTTGGTCAGCGCAGCGGTCGTGTTAACAGCCGTTCTTTGGTATCAAGCTGTATCAAAAGATGTGAAAGACCAACTATCTGATGGAAATCAAACAGGACAAGAACAGCGCGATGATGCTGTTGAAGTTGGAAAGCCAATTGAAAATGTCGCAATGCCGGTCCAGAATTCTGATAATGTTTCTGTCGTGAAAAAGTTCTATGAAGCAGATGCTGACCAAAAAGAAAAAGAAGCAGCACTTGTAAACTATAATAACACCTATACCTTGAGCAAAGGTATTGATCTTGCAGATAAAGATGGCAAAGTGTTTGATGTCACAGCTGCTCTTAGTGGAACAGTGGTTCAAGCGAAAAAAGATCCAGTTCTTGGTCATGTCGTTGAAATTGAACATGAAGATGGATTATCAACTGTCTATCAATCGTTGTCACAAGTGAGTGTCAAAGAAGGCGATGAAGTGAAGCAGAATGATGTCATTGGTGCTTCTGGTAAAAACCTATATGGCGCTGAAAGCGGCAACCATGTGCATTTTGAAATTCGTATGGAAGGTTTAGCGCTTAATCCGCTTAGCTTCATTGACAAGCCTGTTTCTACGATTGAAAAAGCAGCGCAAGAAGTGACGGAACAAGCAAAAGAACCTGCTCAGCCAAAGACTGAGGAAAAAACGAAGGAACCTGCTGCTGAAGATAAAGCCAAAGAGCCAGCTGGAGAAAAATCAGAAGAAAAGTCTGATGAGAAGGGGAAATCCTCTGATCAAGAAAAGTCTTCTGATTCCTCTAAAGACAGCAGTCAGTCAGAAGAAACTAAACAATCTTAATGTCTTACAAGGTCCTCTGTGTATATAAAAATATGCAGAGGTTTTTTTCTGCTTAAAAAGATCCTCCGCCACTCGGCGGAGGATGAACTATAGGGCGGCAGGTCCTTCTTCACCTGTCCGAATGTTGATTGTATTCGCTATCTCATATATAAAAATTTTCCCATCCCCTGGTTCGCCTGTACGAAGTACCTTTTGAGCTGTTTCAACGACCTGTTCGACAGGTACTTTGCTTAGGACGATTTCGATCTTTAATCGTTCGTACACGTTGCTTTCTCTTTTGACGCCGCGGTATAGCTCTGTATGTCCCTTTTGTAAGCCGCAGCCGTGTACATTTGAAAAGGTAATCGAGGTGACACCAATCTTTCCAAGCTCCACCTTTAATGTTTCAAAATTAGCTGGACGTGTGACAATCTCCACTTTATACATTTTGCTCATAGAGACACCCCTTTTTCTTAATCTTGATAAGCTTTTTCACCGTGCATGGTTAAATCAAGACCCACGGATTCTTCTTCTTCGGTTGCACGAATTTTGAAGAAGACATTGACCAACTTGATGATCACGTATGTCACAACGGCAACAAAAGCGTACGTGGCAACAATCGCGACCACTTGCTTCCAAAGTAAGCTGGGATCTCCGTAAAATAAGCCATTCGCTCCACCGTCATTGACAGAGGTTGTGGCGAAAAGTCCTGTTGCAATTCCTCCCCAAGTACCGCCAATTCCGTGAAGGCCGAATGCGTCTAGTGCGTCATCATAGCCAAATTTGGCTTTGAGTGAAAAGACGCCCCAGAAACAGACGATCCCGCCAATGAATCCTATTATAATAGAAGCAAACGGTGTAACAAAGCCTGCGGCAGGTGTAATGGCGACAAGACCTGCGATGGCTCCAGAGATCGCGCCGAGCATGGTTGGTTTTTTGTTGATCATCCACTCTACTAATAGCCAGCCGATGATTCCTGCAGCAGCGGCTGTATTGGTGTTAATAAAGGCAAACATGGCCACGCTGTCTAATGTAAGAGCACTACCCACGTTAAAACCAAACCAGCCAAACCAGATGACAGCTCCGCCGAGAAGAGTGTAGATCAAGTTATGCGGAGAAGAGCTTGCTGCGTCTTTACGCTTCCCGAGCACAATCGCCACGACAAGACCCGCAACACCGGATGAGATGTGAACCACGTTTCCGCCTGCGAAGTCAAGCGCACCCATCTCGCCAATCCAACCGCCGCCCCATACCCAGTGTGCGACTGGAGCGTATACAAATGTGACCCAAAGGAGTGTAAATACAACGACTGCTGAGTAGCGAATCCGTTCAGCGAAGGCACCTGAGATGATGGCCGTTGTTAAGACGGCAAAGGTCATTTGGAACATCATGAACAATGAATGTGGAATGGTCTCGCTATAGGAACCGGGCTCAAAGCCTACGCCTTTCAGGCCAACCCAGTCTAATCCTCCGATCCATGCATTGCCTGGTGCAAAAGCTAAGGAATAACCGAATACGATCCATACGATTGAAACGATCGCTAGTGACGTTAAGCTGTGCATGGTTGTGCTTAACACGTTTTTACTTCTCACGAGTCCTCCGTAGAATAAAGCTAAACCCGGTGTCATTAACCACACGAGTAGTGCGCAGAAGAACATAAATACTGTATCACCCATTTGCATGCTGCATTCCCCCGAATCATTCAGAATTATTGTTTTCTTAATTCTTCATTATAGAGAGAAAAGTCATATATAACATATACATGTAAGTTTATCTGACATGGTTTTTTGGTTAAGTTCAATATAAATGGATGAAAAGTTCGTAAAAAATGAGCAAAAACGTCAGTTAAGCACTAAAAATGAAGGGCGTTTGACCTATAAAATGGAGCTGAGAAACAGTTTTGTACGTTCCTCCCTAGGAGAATCAAACAATTCCGAAGGGACGCCTTCTTCGACGATGCGGCCCTCGTGCATGTAGACGACACGATCAGCAACTTCTTTCGCAAAGCCCATTTCATGTGTGACAATGACCATGGTCATGCCTTCTTTTGCGAGGCTTTTCATCGTTTGCAGCACCTCGCCTACAAGCTCTGGATCAAGGGCAGACGTAGGTTCGTCAAATAACATGACATCAGGCTTCATAGCGAGAGATCTGGCGATGGCTACACGCTGTTTTTGGCCGCCTGATAGTTTAGAAGGATATACGTTGGCTTTATCTGCAAGTCCGACTTTTTCTAAAAAGGCGATGGCTTCGGCGATGGCTTGCGCTTTCTTTGTTCTTTTCACCATAATAGGTGCTTCAATGATATTTTCAAGAACAGTTTTGTGCGGAAAAAGATTAAAATGCTGAAACACCATTCCTATTTTTTGTCTCATTTCGTTTAATTGGTCGCGCTTTGGATGAACAGGGCTGCCATCGATGATGATATCTCCGTCATTTTTTATTTCTAAAAAGTTCATACAGCGGAGCAAGGTGCTTTTTCCAGAACCGCTTGCGCCAATTAAGACGACCACATCATTTTCATAAACGATGAGATCGATATCTTTTAAAACATGGAGCTCTCCAAAGTATTTATTGAGTTTTTCAACACGAATGATTTCCTTTGATTCTGTCATGCTATTCCTCCTATTGGTCACTGGCTGATAATTTCTTCTCAAAGGTTTGGACAGCGAATGTTAACAGCAGGACAAGAACTAAGTAATAGACGGCTACAACAAGTAAATACGTCATATTATCAAAGCTGTTGGAGCCTTGCGTGGTGGCAACGTTAAATAGTTCATTCACACTAATAAAGGCGGCGAGTGATGAATCTTTTAAACCGATAATGAACTGGTTGCCAAGAGGAGGAAGGGCGCGCCGCATCGCTTGTGGGAGAATGATCCGCCTCATGGTTAAAAAACGACCCATGCCAAGAGAGCGTCCTGCCTCTTTTTGCCCTTGATCGATGGATTGGATGGCGCCTCTAAATATTTCTGCGATATAGGCGCCATTATGAAAGGCGAGCGCAATGGAAGCAGCCCAGAAGTCGGGTATATTCAATTCGGTGAGACCGAAATATAGGATGAAAATTTGAACAACAAGTGGTGTTCCTCGTACAAGAAAGATATAACCATTGGCGATATAACTGAAAATGGCTATGCGGGATATTTTCAATAAAGCAAAGAAGAGCCCGATGAACATACCGATGAAGATGCTGATCACCGTGAGCTGTAAGGTGATCAGCATTCCTTCTAAGAAAATGCCTCTAGAATCAATGAGTGTCTGAAAAAAGTGTGCTAAGGTAGGCAAAACAATCATCTCCATTTGAAGAAAGTGCGCCTATAAAAAGGCGCACAATCGTGGTTTTAATCTTGTTTGACCGTGATGTCTTCATCAAAGTACTTTTCGCTAATTTGTTTTAATGTTCCGTCTTTTTTTAATGCATCAATCGCATCATTGATCTCTTCTATGAGCTGTTTATTTTCTTTTGATACAGCAATTGCCTGCTCGCTTTGTCCGAGTCTTTCCTGCGCTGTGATTTTCAATTTTTTCTTCATCGCTTCTGCACCTGTGGCGAAATCTGTCACGACTGCATCGTGTTTTCCGTTTGCTAGTGCTTCTAAGGCGACGACATCACTATCATAATATTTTGGTTCTTTCCCGCTATGTTCCTTTGCAATATCAGCGTAGGACGATCCTTTTGATACAGCAATTTCTTTGTTTTTTAAGTCATCAGCATGTTGAATGTCTGCTCCAGGTCTTGTGAAAATTTGCGGACCAGAGTAGTAATAGGGCTTAGAAAAAAGGACGTGTTTTTTTCGTTCCTCATTGATGGTATGACTTGCAACTGCCGCATCAAATTTACCTGCTTTCACACCTTCGACAATGCCTGCGAATTTATATTTTTTCTGTATAGGCTCGAGGCCTAGTTTGTCACTAATCGCATTGCCTACGTCGATATCGAAGCCAGACATCTGATTTCCATCCATGTAACTAAACGGATGAAATTCACCTGATGCTGCAAAAATAAATTTTCCATCCTCCAAAATTGGCGACCCTTTCGCTGTAGAATTACGTTTATCTCCGTTTCCATTTGTTTCGTTTGAACCACACGAAGACAGAAGTAATACTGCAACCGAGAAAAGGGCTGGGACCCAAAACCGTCTTTTTTTAATAATAAGCTTCTCCTCCTTTTCAGCCGTTCTCCCTGTAAGGAGAAAGTAGGCTTTTAAATATGAAATGAATATTACCATCCCTTCCTCATATTCTCAATTTTATATGTGTTTTTCCAACAGCCGCCCTTTTTAAAATGTATGTCTAGCTTTTCCGAGAGAGAACTCGATTTGATCAGGGTAAAAAAGGGAATTGAATCTCATAATAACGGGAGGATGGGCAAAGAACATGCCAGAAAGAGGAGTAGTGTATGCACAAGTGGAAAGACAATCGAAAAGTTTTTTTAACCGCTATTGCCTTTGGAACGATGTTGAATCCACTGAATTCATCAATGATTGCTTTAGCCTTGCATCAAATTCAGCATGAATTCGGTTTGTCGTTTACGACTGTATCTTGGCTTATTTCTTCTTTTTATTTAGCCAGTGCAGTGACGCAGCCGGTAAGCGGCCGGATTGGGGATCATGTCATGAGCCGGAGAACCTTATTTTTATTCGGTTTGGTTCTTGTCGCAGTCTCTGCCATCTGCGCGCCGTTTGCCCCAACGTTTGCCGTACTGATTGTGATCCGTCTGTTACAGGCGATTGGAAGCAGTGCCATTTATCCCTCTGGGGTCGGACTCATTCGGGATCATATTCAAGAAAGACAGGCTTCTGCGTTAGCGGTATTATCCATTTTTGCTTCAGCGATGACGGCACTTGGGCCGACGCTTGGCGGATTTTTGATGACCATTGGCGGCTGGCCGGCTATCTTTTTAGTGAATCTGCCGTTTATTTTGATCAGTTTCTTTCTCGGTCTATTGTTGTTTCCGAAGGAGCAGAAGAAGAGAAAGCTGCGCATAGGCGAAACCGTGCGAACACTCGATTTGCCAGGGATGCTTCTTTTTACTGTCTGCATTGTTCTCCTGCTTTCATTTTTATTATCACTCGGTGATGGCATTCAATATGTTCAAGGCATTCTTTGTCTCCTGAGTGCAGGCGCTTTTATTTGGTGGGAGTATCAGGTGGATGAACCGTTTATTCAAATTCGGATGTTCAGAGAAGAGCAGCGGCTGTCACTTGTGTATGTGCAATTTATCATCTTAAATATCTTTTTCTATTGTCTCTTTTTTGGTTTGCCGAGTTATTTTCAAGATGAGTTAGGCTGGCGTGTGGAGATGACGGGTCTTTTTATGCTGTGTATGTCAGGAGTGAGCATTATTGTGTCGCCTCTGACAGGAAAGTGGGTAGATCGCGGGGATGAACGCCATCCAGTTTTAGCGAGTGCAGTATTGATGCTGGCTGGAGCGTCTGCAATGACTTTCTTTTTTATTCCTGCGCCATTATGGGGGAAAGGATTGGTTCTAGCGCTGCTTGGACTCAGTTATGGAATTGGGAATGTTGCGCTTCAATCTGCGATGCTCAAAGCAAGTCCTCAGCAAATGATTGGCACGTCCTCTGGACTTTTTCAAACATGCCGCTACCTTGGTTCCATTCTGTCATCTGCTGTGCTTGGCATGCTCTTTGGGGATGAAATTGCTGGTTCTCATTTTGCGCAATTAGGCTGGACGCTTATCATCATTTCTCTTATTGGCATTGGTGTCAGTCTTTATTTTTCAAGTATGGTTAGAGGGAGACAGCCAATAAAAAAAGCGGCACGATAAGTGAGAGAAGAATCTTCATCACGTTATCGCAAAACCGCTTAAGAGTTGGACAGGTCTGAGCCCTGATCCTTTGTCTTCCTTCTGAAAATTTTCCCCACAATTGTCTCGTAAAATGTCACGATACGATCAATAGGAGAGTCAAAGAACTTCCATAATTTATTCATGATAAAGACAACCACAATCGATACGACCAAGCTGCCTAAAACATCAAATGGATAATGGTGGCCAACCCAGATGCGGGAGAATCCTGTGAGTAATCCAAAGACGAGCAAGATGTTGCCGAGCTTTTTATTACGGGATCGAATGGCTAATGAAAGAGCCAGTGCACCTGTTGTATGGTCACTTGGGAAGGAAGCGTCTGCTGAGTGCGGGATGAGTGTGTCGACTTTATGCGCCACAAACGGCCGCTCTTCATAATGAAACAATGTAATGGCAAAGTTGACGATAAGTGCTGCAATGCCTGTTACACCGGAAAAGAAGACATGCTTCTTAAATTTGTGATTCCCTAAAAACCAGCAAATCAATAAGACAAGGGCATACACAAGTATGGCCTTTTTTGTAATGAAAATCATGGCCTGATCTAAAAACTCAGAATGGTGAGCCATCCCGTGTATGACTTTAAACAATTCGTAATTCAAAACATCACCTATACTTTCGCTTAATACCAACTATTTTTCAAAAAAGCCTGTATGCTCTATTTGAAATATCCTATATTTTAGCATGTTTCCGGTGAAGTTTAAAATAGTATCCTTTTATTCTGAAAGGGAGACCTTTTGTGCTTTTGCTTCCTGGGGTTTTCGTTCGCTCCAATAAAAAACGCCCATACTCAGTAAGACCACAATACCCGCAATGAGGTACACATTTGAAAAGTCTGTGAAGCTGACAAGGAGTCCAAAGACAAATGAGCCAGCAGCAATTCCCGTATCATACAGGGTGAAGAAAGTGGCCGTCGCATATCCTGTACGGTGGGCTGGTGAGTGCTGAATCGCAAGTGTTTGTAAACATGGCACGAGTGATCCGTAGCCAAGCCCAATCACAGCGCCTGATAGAAGAAGCATTGTGGCTGAATGTGTCGCTGTCAGCATCCATAAACCAATGGCAAAAAGGGCAATCGAAGGATAGATCACAACGTGAGCTCCAACTCGGTCAAAAAGCCTGCCTGTAAATGGACGTGATCCAAGCATTGCAGCCGCAAACACAATAAAGAAATAACTGCTTGCACCCATCAAATGGAGTGAATTGGCATAAACTGAAATAAATGAAATAATCGGCGAATAACAGAAGGAAATAATGATGCCGACGGCCGCTGTTTTTAATGCGCCTTTTTCAAACAGGTGAGAAAACGTGAATCGGAAGACGATGCTTCCTCCGTTTTCCGGCTCTGGCTGTCTAATCAACATCGTAAAAGCGGCTCCGATCGTTACGATAATGGAAAAGAGAAGAAATAAGGAATGAAATCCTATTTTTCCTACTTGATTCAGTGCGATAAATGGACCGATGACAACAGCGAGGTTCATGGACATCACAAAGTATCCGAGTCCTTCCCCGCGTTTATGTTTCGGGATCATATCAGCCGCAATGGCACTGGCTACTGTCGTCAAAATACTAAAAAAGATCCCTTGTACGAAACGCAGTATAAGAAGCGTTTGGAATTGATCAATCGGGATGTATAAATAAGTGAGTAAGGCAAAGGCCGTAGAAGAGAAAATCGCCATCTGTTTTTTGCCGAATTTCTCAATAATGGCGCCCGAGAAAGGTCTTGTCACAATTGCAGACAATAAGAAGACCGTCACAAGGAGGCCGCCCTGTGATTCTGTTCCATTTAGTTCATCCATTGTGTAAATGGGCAGTAATGTCAAAAGGGCATAAAAAGAGGTGAACGTAAATAAATTCACCAGGACAATCATAATAAAGTCTTTTGTCCAAATACGTTCGTTCATGATGTATGTCACTTCCTATTCAGTTGATAATTTGTGTAAAAGTGTATGGAGGAGTTGTTTTTCTTCGTAGGTAAAATCTGAAAGACATTCTTCTTCAAATTGTTCCATCGTGCGTTTAATTTCTTCAAATCGGGCTTTTGCATCATCTGTCATCACGATCAGATTCTCACGTTTGTCTTTTCCTTGTACACGTTTCACCCAGCCGTTTGCTTCTAAACGGGTGACGGTTCTGGTGATCGTCGGTGCTTCGACGTTCAAATATGTCCAGATATCTTTTTGGGTTTTCGGGCCGAATGTATCCAAACAAAAAAGCACAGTCCACTGGGACATGTACAAGTCATAAGCAGCAAGCGCTTCGTTCGCCTTTTTAGACAGCAGTCGTGCGCCTTGATGTATTTGATGTAAACACTCTCTATTTAACGTATCCATATGCTCACCTTTTTTAAATATTTAGCTAGGTAAATAAATTCACCTTTTCTATTTTACGTCCTGAATCCTTTCTTGTAAAGTGAAAATTTTCGCGCCCCGAAATGATTTTTTGTTTTGCCTTTTCTGATAAATCCCTTGTCCCATCTTCATTTTTAGCATATTCCCTATTCAATGCTAATACACTGTTACAAACCTGACAAAGAGAGTGTTTGAGGTGAGGGATCGTGTTTGGCATTTACTACCTATTGGATGAGAAATTACGACGAACAAGCGCTGCTGAAAATGGATAATCTTCATACGGATCTCATTTCACACTTCTCACATCCATTTTAGGGAGGTCGAGTGGTGTGCACGATTACATCAAAGAGCGAACAATCAAGATAGGAAAGTATATCGTGGAGACAAAGAAAACCGTTCGTGTTATTGCGAAAGAATTTGGAGTCTCTAAAAGTACTGTACACAAGGATCTAACAGAAAGACTGCCAGAAATTAATCCAGATCTGGCTAATGAAGTGAAGGAGATACTGGATTATCATAAATCAATCCGCCACTTGCGAGGAGGAGAAGCCACCAAGTTAAAGTATAAAAAAGAAGAAATTTTAGAAGGCGAGCCTGTGAAACAGTAAGCTTAGTTCTTTGTTCATAAACATGATATATATATCTTCCTCATATCGGTAGTTTCTAACCACAAATTTTGTAAAGACTTTTGTAAAGAAATATCTTTTTTTCTGCAAATTATGATAGAATATATAATTAGGGCAGAATGTGGTATTTGCTATGGAAACAGATTTTCAAGGAGGATATATATAGATGTTTGCTAGGGATATTGGAATTGATCTTGGTACTGCCAATGTACTGATTCATGTCAAAGGAAAAGGAATTGTGTTAAATGAACCATCTGTGGTAGCTCTTGACAAAAACAGCGGGAAAGTTTTGGCTGTTGGAGAAGAGGCTAGACGTATGGTTGGACGTACGCCTGGGAATATTGTTGCGATTCGTCCATTAAAAGATGGCGTAATTGCTGATTTTGAAGTAACTGAAGCGATGCTCAAGCATTTTATTAACAAATTAAATGTGAAAGGGCTATTCTCTAAGCCGCGTATGCTCATCTGCTGCCCGACAAACATTACATCTGTTGAGCAGAAGGCGATCAAAGAAGCTGCTGAAAAAAGCGGTGGTAAGCATGTATTTCTTGAAGAAGAGCCAAAAGTAGCAGCCATTGGTGCTGGTATGGATATTTTTCAGCCAAGTGGAAACATGGTCGTAGATATTGGAGGCGGAACGACAGATATCGCTGTCATCTCAATGGGTGACATTGTAACCGCCTCTTCTATTAAAATGGCTGGAGACAAATTTGATCTGGAAATTCTAAACTACATTAAAAAAGAGTACAAGCTGTTGATCGGTGAGCGCACGGCTGAGGATATTAAGATCCAAGTTGCAACGGTATTCCCAGACGCACGTCACGAAGAGATTTCAATTCGTGGACGAGACATGGTGACAGGATTACCAAGAACGATTACCGTCACAAGCAAAGAAGTAGAAGAAGCATTGCGTGAATCTGTATCTGCGATTGTTCAGGCTGCGAAACAAGTTCTTGAGAGAACACCGCCTGAATTATCAGCTGATATTATCGATCGCGGCGTCATCATTACAGGTGGCGGAGCTCTTCTAAATGGACTTGATCAATTGCTTGCAGAAGAGCTGAAAGTACCGGTTTTCGTTGCTGAAAATCCAATGGACTGTGTAGCAGTTGGTACTGGTGTGATGCTTGATAATATGGACAAGCTGCCAAAGCGTAAACTCAGCTAATGATTTCCCTCATTCTTTTTAGAAAGAATGGGGGATTTTTATTAAAGAACCCTGCTAATTAGCCGATATATTTCATAGAAGATTGTGTTTAGGTCATGTGAAAGAATTTGAATGAGGTGAGCACGTGTTAAAAGGACTATACACCGCAACATCTGCCATGATCGCTCAAGAGCGGCGGACAGAAATGCTTTCAAATAATATCGCAAATGCGAATACGCCAGGTTATAAAGCAGATGAAGGGGCAATGCGTGCATTTCCAGAAATGCTGCTTAGCCGAATGGAATCAGGACGTTTCCAAACATCCTCAGGCAAAGGCTTTAGTGTTCCACTGCAATCGCCGATTGGTGGAATCAATACTGGGACATATATGCAGGAATTAATCCCTCAATTTACACAGGGAACTTTAAAAACAACAGATCAAACAACAGACGTAGCACTAGTTGAAAATAATGTGCCGATCAATCCGGAGACCAATCAGAAATCAGCGCTATTTTATGCGGTCAACACACCAGAAGGCGTTCGTTATACAAAAAGCAGCTCCATTACATTGAACGCACAAAATCAGTTGACCATTAATGGACGTGCTCTTCTTTCCGTGACCGGCCAGCCGATTACGGTTCAGAGTGAGAATTTCAAAGTGAATGCAGATGGTACTGTCACTGAAAATGGCCAAAATCTTGGTCAAATCGATGTAAGAGTTGCGATGGATACAAGAAACCTAGCGCGTGAAGGAAATGATTTATACCGTACAGCTGATAATCAGCCCCTTCCAAGTGCAGTCAATAACGGTCAAATGTCCTATACGTTAAGCCAAGGCGTATCGGAGCTGTCGAACGTCGATGTGACAAAATCATATACAGATATGACAACAGCCTACCGAGCATTTGAAACAAACCAAAAAGTGGTTCAGGCATATGATAAAAGCTTAGAAAAAGCAGTGAATGAAATTGGAAGAGTGTACTAATCAAGAAATAAAAAGAAAGGAGGATACTTATGCTTAGAACGATGATAAACGCAGCTGTATCGATGAATGAAGTGCAAAAGCAGCTTGACATCATCAGCAACAACATCGCGAACAGTGAGACAACAGGGTACCGCGCGAAAAACACCCGTTTCTCAGAGCTGATCAGACAGCAGTTTAATCAGGTAGATGAAAAAAATGATCAGGTGGCAAACAGTCGTCTGACACCTGCTGGGTTAAGGCTTGGTACGGGGACAATGGTCAATGCGTCCATTAACTCGCTGCAAGGCTCAATTAAAGAAACTGGACGTGATCTTGATGTTGCATTCGGAGCGCCGTCGCAGTATTTGCAGGTCAACGCCGGCGGTAATATCCGTTATACAAGAGATGGTTCACTTTACTTACAGCCGGGCAATAACCGTAACCAAGTGCAGCTTGTCACGAGCGAAGGCTATCCGATTCTTGATGAAAATGGGAATGCAATCGTCTTAAATGCGAATTTCCGTGATATTTCAATCGATAAAAATGGACGGCTTACAGCGATTTCAAGAGATAATCAACCGAACCAGCAAGTGAATTTAGGCGTTGTACGAGTCAACAATTCGTCAGCACTTGTCTCTGAAGGAGATAATTTATTCTCAGTTGATGGAACCTATCAAGGCGCATTAACAGCTCTAAATGGTGCAAACCGAGAGGCGATTCAGCTTCAGCAAGGTGCGCTGGAAACGTCAAATGTGGACATGTCGAAAGAATTAACAGACCTCATGACAACGCAGCGTTCCTATCAGTTGAACTCAAGATCTATTACGATGGGCGATCAGATGCTGGGATTAATTAATACAATTCGATAATCAGCAGGCTCGTATCAGCCTCTCATGATAAAAAAGGCGGCTCGCTCAAAGTCGCCCTTTTTTTTATAAAAATCTGAGACATCAGCAAGCAGATCCTCAAGATCAATCCAGGCTTCTTTTCGTTCAAGACATGTGACGAGCGTGGCGATCTGCTCATCTGCCTTTGGCGTTTGGCTGTAGAGAAGAGATAAGATTTGAAACTTCATTCTTAATATATCAAACTGCGAAGCAACGGCTTCTTTCAGCCCTTTTTGAATATACTTCATCCCTTCATCGGTTAAATTTTCTTTAAAGCAGGAACGCACAGTTTCGTATAGGCACGATACATAGGAGTGTGCTGACTTTCGGTATGCTGGGAGACGAAGCGCTTTTTTAAAGTAGTCCAGCGCTTCCTTGTGACGGTTTTGTCTTGACTGAATAAAGCCAGCGTCATAATAAACGATACCGAGCAGCTCTTGATCATCAATCTTTTTCACGTAATCAATAATCTCAATGAAAATAGCTTCTGCTTCCTCATATTTTTTTTGGTCACTATAGTTAAGAGCGAGTACAATTTTACACCGATAGATGCTGTGGATGTCTTCGTGCTTTGCAAAAATATCCATGGCTTTTTGAACATGACGAATCGATAACAACGAGTAACGGTTGTTATAATAAACACCGCTTGTACGGAAATGGAACTCTGCTTCTTCCAGCTCATCGTTAAGCAATGGCAGTCGTTCCTCTGCCTTTTCGAGATAATGAATCGCATCATTTTGATCACTTTTTAAAGATTCATATAATCCGAGAAAGAAGTAAAAATAATATTGTAGTTCTTCATTCATTTCATCTTTGTGTGGCAGCAGTTCGTGTTTGAGTTTTTCTAAGTCCTCTGTTTGATTCATCCAGAGCTGATGACGAAAAAGCATCAGCTGATAATGGAAATAGAGCTCCTGTTTTTTTGATAATTTACGTTTATATTTTAGTAGTGTTTTTTTGATTTCTTCAGCCTTCGAAAAATGTCGATGCTTCAGCATTGTATACCAGGAATGGAGAAGTTTTTTTATGGATTTATCGCTCATAAAGTTCATTTTTACCCTCTTATTTATTCATTGATGTAATATATATTACCATATTTGTGAAAAAACAATGAGTGTAGTGTGGATTATATTTGATGACAATTGGTAATGATAGATTCTATTTTTTACCATATACGTAAGGCGAATATTGAAAAATGCCAGCATTCATAATATACTTCTATAGGAATCAAATGAAGATCAGCGATATAGAAAAGAAGGAGAGATCAAGATATGCTTGATGCTCAGCAAATTCAAGACATTATTCCACACCGTTATCCATTCTTATTGGTCGACCGTATTTTAGAGGTTGAGGGAGAAAAAAGAGCGGTTGGGATTAAAAATGTCACAGTAAATGAAGAATTTTTTAATGGCCATTTCCCAGGATACCCAGTCATGCCGGGTGTGCTTATTGTAGAAGCACTCGCACAGGTTTTTGGTGTGATTATGTTAGGCAAGGAAGAAAACAAAGGGAAAATTGGTTTGTTTGCAGGGATTGACGCCTGCCGCTTTAAAAGACAGGTCAAGCCTGGAGACCAGCTTCGTTTAGAGGTTGAAGTGACGCGCCTCCGCGGACCGGTTGCAAAAGGAAAAGCAGTAGCGACAGTAGATGGCGAAGTTGCATGTGAAGCAGACTTGACATTTTCTATCGGTCCTAAAGTATCATGATTTTCCGGGCGGTTCATCAAGCATGAATCGCTTTTTTATTTAGAAACGTTCAGTTAGAACGGATAAGGACTTGCAATTTTGACAAAAAAACGTCATATTAGACAAAAAAAGATGAAGGTGATAAAGGATGCTGAAAGAATTTAGAGAGTTTGCCGTCAAGGGCAATGTCATTGACTTGGCTGTAGGTGTCATCATTGGGGGAGCATTTGGCAAAATTGTCACTTCTCTTGTGAATGATTTAATCATGCCGCTTGTCGGTATTATTATTGGAGGGCATGATTTTAGCGGTTTATCCATTAAAATCGGAGCTGCTCAAATTTTATATGGAAACTTTATTCAAACAGTGGTTGATTTCTTAATTATCTCGTTTTCCATTTTTATCTTTATTCGTTATTTGAATAAGTTAAAACGGAAAAAGGTCGAGGAAGAAGAGGTTGTGGAAACGCCGGATCAAACGGAAGTTTTGCTAACTGAAATTAGAGATCTATTGAAAAATCAAAGCCAGTCTAAAGATGTGCAATAAAAAAGAGCGGCTGATCCCGCTCTCAGCGTGTAGACAAACCCTTGCATTCGGTGTCAGGTCTGCGCTCCGGTACTCACGAATGTTAAATTCGCTCCGTTCCAGTGCTCGTCCTTCCTAGACTTCAAAGGTTTTCAAACACGCTGAAAAGAAGACAAAGGGCTAAAATCAAGTTCATTTTAGCCCTTTGTCAACAATCTAAGAGCGGCTGATCCCGCTCTTTTTTATGTGTTTTGTTTAAAAGCATCCAGTAGTTTTTCTCCTGAAAGCCCCTCTTTGACGAGGTCTTTTAATACTTCTTCAGTTTCTGTTCTGTAACGATTTGTAATCATTTTACCATCGAGTAATACAGAAATGTTTTCTTCTAAGGCAACGATGTTTTTGACTTGGACAGATAGGTGAACAGGGCGGTTGTTTTCTTTAGTGATCGTTACAAGAATCTTCACTTCTGTGTGCTGCTGAAAGAGTACCTCAAACACCTGTCTATGTTTCTTTGGAATGAGTGCCTCGATCATCCAGTGATTTTCACCGTCTTCTTTATTAATGATTAAACCGTCACGAAGGGGAATGCTGGACATTTTATCTTGCTGTGGATCAAGTTCAATTTTTAAATCAATCAGCCTAAAGGTTTTCATATTTATCACCTCACAAGCGTTCATTATTCGTAAGTATTATTATAGCATACAACATCTGTATAAATGAAACCGCTGCCTGCTTAGAACTAGCTGCACATGAGTGAAAGGAGATGTTTTATGGAGTCCTATCAATTGAGAAATATTCATATTGGCGAGGAGAAGGCAAAGAGTGATATACGTGTTTATTCGTGGGGAGACATTCTTTCATTTTGTGATGTCTATATGGAAGAAGGAGAGTCACTCACGTTTCAATATGTCACTAAGGATCAAATGGACTGCTTTGAGTTTCAGCTGTCGGTTCATGATGGCCGGCTTTGTTTTTATTGGTTTGCGTGGGACGGATCTGATTATATTCACATGCCTTCTAGTAATTGGATTCATTCAGATATTTTTTATCAATTTATGAAAAATAAGTATTTCATCAAACAAAACAAGATGATGTTTTATACGCAAGCGGTAAAAAACAGAAATTAATGAGGATATAGAGAATTTGAAGGCCTATTTTGCTATTTTCACGTTTTGTCACATCAGGCCTTTCTCCGTAGACTAGGGGTAGCTGAAAGGAAAGGAGGCAAGTCCCGATCAAAAGGTAACGTCTATCATCTGACAGCCCCCCTCTAGCTAAAGCTGATAGATGCTGCCTTGTGCATATGAACACTGCGTAATAGAACCAATGCTTCTTTGTATAGGTCATGTGTCCCCTTATGAATCCCCTTTGTGTGTATCCGGTCATAATGCGTGGCCGGATACCCTTTTATTCACTGTTTAACCGATCAGCTCTTGCAAATAGTGGATACTCATTACATAATGATGATGGATTTTGTTAACGGTATATCGGTTGAAAATAAAGACAAAAAGGAGAGAACGATGACAAACATTCAATTAATCGCAACGGATTTAGATGGCACTTTATTGAACAGTGAACACAAAGTGAGTCAGGAAAACGAGCAGGCATTAAAGGAAGCAGCTGCGAATGGAATTGAGGTTGTCGTTTCAACAGGGAGAGCGTATTTTGATGTGAGGTCTATTTTTGACCAGCTTGGTATGAATACATGGGTGATTAGTGCCAATGGAGCTGTGATTCATGATCCAACTGGACAAGTGTACCATTCAGCTGCTTTACAAGAAGAAAAGGCTAAACACATATTGTCATGGCTGGAAGAACGTGATTATTATTATGAAGTCTTTACAAACGAAGCCATTTTCACACCGAATCGCGGCAGAGAGCTTCTTGCGATTGAAATGGACCGTTTAAAAAGTGCAAATCCAGAAACGGATCAAAATGTCTTAAAGCAAGCGGCAGAAGTTCAATACAGCCAGTCTGGTTTTTCTTATATTGATACATATAAAGAATTGTTTCGTGAGGATCGAAAGCTTTCATTTTACAACATTTTAGGTTTTTCTTTCTTTCAGGACAGATTGAAAGCCGGATGGGATATGTTTGGTGATGATTTAGATTTAACATTGGTCAGTTCGGCTGATCATAATTTTGAAATTGGTTCAAAGCACGCGTCTAAAGGGCAGGCATTAACAAGGCTGGCAGAAAGACTAGGTATTCCTTTAAGTAGGGCAGCGGCTGTAGGAGACAGTTTAAATGATGAATCGATGCTTCGAGCTGCTGGTGTTGGGGTTGCGATGGGGAATGCGAGGCAGGATATAAAAGAAATCGCTGATCACGTCACGTTATCAAACGATGAACATGGAGTGGCGCATATGATCCGGCACCTTTTGAAATAGATGAATCAGATGTCGCGGTATAAATCACATAGGATGAAGCGCATTCTACAAAAGAGGAATTCGGAACCACTTCTATTTACACATGATGTGGAACATCATATAATTTAATTAAGAATATAACCCGCTTGTAAGGAAAATAAGGAGAGTAAACGAATGGCGCTGGAATCTTATAAGTCCGAAAATCTGCATTTAATCAAGGAAGCCTTGGACTATACTCAGGTTGGCCTGACGGTGACGGACCCGTCTTTACCTGATAATCCTTTAATATATGTGAACAAGGGCTTTTTAGATATGACAGGCTATCAAGAAATCGAAGTATTGGGGAGGAATTGTCGTTTCCTTCAGGGAGATGAAACTGAACAAATCGCTCTCAAACAAATTAGAACAGCCATTGAGAACAAAGAGGCTGTCACTGTTCAGCTGAAAAATTATAAAAAATCTGGACAAATGTTTTGGAACGAGTTAAGTGTCGCTCCACTTTGGATTGACGAAAATGAAGGGAAACGTCTTTATTTCGTTGGTCTGCAAAAGGATGTCACGAAAGAGAAGGAACAGCAAGAGCTTCTTGAGCAATCAATTGATGAAGTGCTGAATATTTCTGTCCCAATCGTTCCTGTGAAAGATGGTATCTCTGTGTTACCGATCATTGGTACGTTAACAGCGCCAAGATTTGATAAGATCATTTCAACGGTCTCCACCTATATCTCTCAATCCAAGGATGATTATTTTATTGTCGATCTGTCCGGATTATTAGAAGTGGATTCATTTGTGGCAGATGCGATCTTTAAGCTGAACGATTTGATTTTAATGACGGGTACTGAACTCATTGTGACAGGAATTAAACCGAATCTTGCAATGAAAATGGGAGAAATGAGAGAGGACTTCCGTGAATTAAATACGTATATGAATGTGAAATCTGCATTGAAAAAACTGAACATTTAGCTTACGTTTATATCTAATAAAAAAGAGGACTTTTCATGAAACTTGAGAAAAGTCCTCTTTTTGCTGTGATTAAGATGATTGAGCGGCGGCACTTAAGGTAAATAAGTCTTCTAGTTCGTTTGTCGATAGCTCTGTAATCCAGCTCTCGCTTTGGATAATTTGATCATTTAATGTTTGTTTTGTTTCGAGCATTTGATCGATTTTTTCCTCGATTGTGCCAGTTGTGATCATCTTATGGACGTGAACAAATCGTTTTTGTCCAATCCGATAAGCTCGGTCTGTCGCTTGGTTTTCCACAGCAGGATTCCACCATCTATCGTAGTGAATGACATGGTTTGCGGCGGTTAGGTTGAGTCCTGTTCCTCCTGCCTTTAAAGAAAGAATTAAAATGTTGAATTCTTTCTTCTGGAAGCGGTCCACCATTTTGTCCCGCTCCTGTTTTGAGAGGCTGCCATTTAAAAATTGGACCGGTTCTCCAAACATCTTTTCTGCCAGCTGCTTGATCATGTTGCCCATTTCAATATACTGCGTAAAGATGAGGCAGCTTTCTCCTTGCTCATGTATCGCTTTTAACAGCTCTGCGAGTTTATCCATTTTTAACGAACGTTTCAGCAGTTTCACATCTGTTCCACTCTCTTTTAAATAGAGAGCAGGGTGATCACAAATCTGTTTGAGTCTGCCAAGCATACTTAAAATAATGGCCTTTCGCTGCATCCCTGTTAATGATGCCATATGTTCAAATGTATCCTTCACGAGCTGTTCATATAAAGACGCCTGTTCAGCGGATAGCGGGATGAATTCTTTTTCTTCGAGTTTTTCAGGAAGGTTCAGGGCAACCTCTTCATCTTGTTTTGTTCGTCTTAATAAAAATGGTTTGATCAGCTGCTGCAGTTGTTCAATTCTTTTTTCTTCACGGTCTTTTTCAATCGGAAGGACGAACTTCTTATGGAAGCCGGTCAGGCTGCCGAGATATCCTTTGTTGACGAAGTCGAATATGGACCAAAGCTCTGTCAAACGGTTTTCCATTGGTGTCCCGCTGAGGGCAATGTGATGTTGCCCTTTAAGCTGTCTAATCGCTCTCGATTGTTTCGTATGGGCGTTCTTGATGTTTTGGGCTTCGTCTAAGCAAATGGTATTCCACTTTGCTGCCGTTAATTCATCACGATCAGAATGTGAGAGTCCATAAGACGTCAGAACAATATCTGTTGACTCGTATGCTTTTGTGAAGTCCTCTCCCTGTGGACGCGATGGGCCATAATGCAGGGCAACCTTCAAATGTGGTGCGAATGTTTCGAGCTCTCGCTGCCAGTTTCCTAAAACAGAGGTCGGCGCAATGATGAGAGAGGGAGTGGCATTTTGCTCCTGCTCCTTCAAATACGTGAAATATGCGATCATTTGAATCGTTTTTCCAAGGCCCATATCATCTGCTAAACAAGCCCCAAATCCATGCGATCTTAAAAATAAAAGCCAGTTCACGCCATGCTGCTGATACGGACGCAGTATGCCTTTAAAGGACTCACTCATTTCGTAGGAAGGCAGCTCGTGCGTATCATTTAATTGGTGGACAAGCCCTCTTAATTGCGATGAAAGTTCAAATTGAATATGGGCAAATGCTGAACTGTCCAATAGCTCTGGAATCGATTCAGAGGAAGCTTCTTGATCTGCCAGTTCACGTGACAAAATATCAGACATGTGAAGTCCTTCGTTTTCGGCACGCTCCATCCACTTTTTCATTTGCTGGATGAAGGTAGGATCTATTTTGATCCATTGTCCTCGAATGTTGACAAGGCGTCGTTTGCTTTGGACAAGCTCGTTGAACTCATCTTCTGTCAGTTCAATGCCGTTTGTAGCAAAGCGCCAATTAAAGTCCATTAATGCGTCCATTCCGACATGCGATTCGCCTCGCGGTGTAGAAGAGATCCTTGCTTTTAACATCATCGTGCTGTCTTTAACAATTTGCCACCACGATGGGAGCAGAATCTCAATACCCATATTAACAAGGGTTTCACTCGCTTCAGATAGGAAGAGCCACGCCTCTTCTTCTGACATGAGTGTGGTGCCAGATGTGAAAGAAAGCCAAGGGACAATTTGACTGAATCGTTCCAGCTCTCTTGAAATTTTATCTTGATACGGATGCCAAGACCTTTTCAATGAACGGATGCCTTCAAAAAAGTGAAGGTCACTGTTTTTCTTATCTCGCAAAAACAATTCGATTTTCCAATCATCTCCGTCAAAATCCGGCTCATTTAAGCGCAAGCCGACAGTGAACGGCGTCTCATCATCTATCCAGCCAATCGTCTCCAAGAAATCCTGCTCATCTAGAAAATGTCCTTGGAAGGTTGAGAGTGCAGGCGATTGTGCGTTCATACGTTCCCATTTGTGCTGCAAGGCATCATCATATTGAATATAATCCTGTACAGCAAAGGAGAACCAATCAGCCGTATAACCATCTAATAGGCCTTCTTTGTCTTTAAACCGAAGCTCGCCTTTTGTCCACGCCTCGTAATCGGGAACGAAATCTTCGTCCTCGATAAATTCGTAAATCGTGGAGGCTGTTTTCATCAGGGGCTCCGTTTCATCCGTTAATGTCACATGACTAAACGTATTAAATGAATTTTTTCCTAGCAATTCAACGGTCATCCAAGGGCTTAACAGGAAGGCAGGTGTGCCAATAAAGCTGACATCTTCTAAGAATGTTCCGTAGAAAGAAGATTCGTGCCATTGGAAAAGCTGCCTCTTCATTTCATTAAGCGGAACAGGGTGTCCGTCCTCTGCTTGCGCTGAAATGGTGAAAGAGAAATCTTCTGTTTGTTCTGCATGAATGACAATTTGTTTATGGCGTGTCATCAATCAATTTTCCTTTCTTCATTTCCTCTTGGAACGCACGCAGCCGTTTTGTTGAATCTTGCAGCTGCTTTACATACCTTTCCCAAATCGCGTTTTTTTTCGTTTTATGATAAAGCGTGCGCAGTTTCTTCAGCATTTTCACAGACTCTCGATAAGCACTTCGATTCTTTTGATCGAGAAGCAGTGAGATTTCACGGTGGTACGATGGAATGAGGGCTTCTGGCTCCTCTTTTGCAATCTGTTTGATCAGATCCTTCTCCAGTTCACTAATGGAGAAACCAACAAGGCTGTGAATCTCAATCCATTCCGCATAACGCTGCTGTGCATACAATAGCTGACTGTATTCTGTAAACGCATAGGGCATACAGATTTGGAGATAGCGTTCATATAAATGATGATCCTTCGTCTGCTTAAAATATGCATCTAAATAAAAGAAGAAATCACTGACGGCTCCCCGCAGTTCTCTGTATGAAAGGTCGAGCTGGCAATATTCCTCTAATATATAGGTGATTTCGTGATACCAGAGCTTGAGCCGCTTCCAGTCCTTTCGGTTTGTGAGATCCTTCAGCCAATTGAGCACATTTGGCAGCATGTCGGCATTGAGCAGCTGTAATTGCTGAAAGAGGCTTTCATCTTCTTTCAGTAAATAATCCATGTGCATCAGTCCGATGGTACGTTCAACCGTTTGTTCTTTTTTCTGGGCGTTCTTTAGTAATTCTGTTTCTTTTTTGACCCATTTCCCTCTATTTAATATGGTGCCCCAAATCTCCATAAAGACCGCTACTCGTTCATGCTGGAAAGGTCCATTGATTTGAAGAAGTGTGCGAACGGCAGTTGGTGTGTTTTCAAGAAACGGATCGAGGGAAAAGGAAAGGGCGTATGTCTTCAAATGATCCACTGAATCGAAAATGGTGTTCATGAGCTGTTCTACATATGGATTCATGGAATAAAAGTCTTTTTCGGCATCAAGCCGGCCGAGGTCGATCAGTTCATGAAGCCTCAGCCATACATCGATTGACGTATGAATCGCATACAAGCTCTTGAATTCAGGTGAAGCAGGTGCGTGTTTTTTTAGGATCGATAAATAGCCGTAATACAAATGCTGCGGTGTTTGCTGGTGCTTTGGTGTCCGTTTCAGCCAGAGGTTAAATTCCTCTTGGAAAAAAGTCAGCCAGCTTTGGAGTGATTGTTCGTCTGGGCGCTTCACTTGGAAGTGCTGGCGAATCAGTTCTTTGCTGCGCTGTAATTCATCCTTTTCTGACCAATTTTCTGTAAATCCGGTCACACTCTCTACTTGAGCGTATAGCGAAAAGAAGACAGCGAGAATGTGTTTACAAAGTCCATCTGCTGGACATGAGCAGCTGCTTCTCACAGGAAACAGCACATGAAGGTGGACTCTTGCTGCCACGACATCATGTACATAAGCTGACCATTCGGTATCAGACTCTTGCTTGAGCCGATATACGCTGTCCTGTCTATAAGTAATCAATGCTTTTTTGATGAGTTGTTTGTTTTCATCTGTTGCAGGAAGAAGTTCTTTGATCTGTTCGGCTGTTTGTTTGATTTCTTCTTCGTTGATGTTGTGCTGAAGCATTTGATCCGCTCCTAACCAAGTAAAAGATTCCAATTCTTTTATTATAGCTCAATGGGGATTTATAAAAAAGTTTTTCATGAAAATGGTCATAAATTTCAAAAGCTGTCGAATGATGTAATAGAGTATTGCATAAACCAACCTTACAGCATATAATAATGAAATTAGTGGAATCGAAAGGATACAGACATGGATAATAAGGGTTTAAATCAAGAGGAATTTTTAAAGATTTTGATGTACGCTCATGATATTGGTGAAAATTCAAATGATGTCACAACAAAAGAAATGCTTGAAAATCTGATTGCTCATATTCGAAATGGTCTTGTTTCATAAAAGTGACCCCCTGCTAGTGATGGCAGGGGGTTTTTGTATGCTTTTAAGAATGGAATGAAAGCTCCCGGCATACGATGTCATTACAAGCATAAGGAGTATGGGGAGCTGATGGTGTCATGAATATTGCGATTGCAGGCTGTGGGTATGTGGGGCTTGTGACAGGTGTGTGTTTAGCGGAAGCAGGTCATGATGTGGCGTGTATTGATATTGACCGCCGAAAGGTCATGCAGCTGAAACAGGGAACTCCCCCAATGTATGAGCCCGGGTTAAAAGAGCTATTGAAACGCAATTTTGAGCAGGAACGAATTCATTTTCACATAAATGGAGCGGAAGCCTACACGAAGGCAGATGTATTAATGATCGCGGTCGGCACCCCGCAGCAGGCAGATGGCCAAGCTGATTTACAGTTTGTGTTTCAAGCTGCGAAAGAGATGGGGATAAAAGCAAAATCAGGTGCGATTCTTGTGGTGAAAAGTACGGTGCCTGTCGGAACGGGGGATCAAATCGATCAGCTCATCCATCAAGAATTAGGACGGAAGGAACCATTAGCGATTGCATCTAACCCAGAATTTTTACGGGAAGGCTCTGCCATTTCAGATACATTGCGGGCGGATCGGCTTGTGATTGGCGCTGAAACAAAAGCCGTATTAGACCAGTTAGAGGAGATGTATGCTGATTTCCACCTTCCATTGGTGAAAACAGACCGTAAAAGTGCTGAAATGATCAAGTATGCATCAAATGCATTTCTTGCGACAAAAATCAGCTTTATGAATGAGATTGCCTCCATTTGTGAAAAAACGGGTGCTGATGTTGAATGGGTGGCGAAGGGAATGGGGCTTGATCAGCGGATCGGTTCTTCCTTTCTAAGAGCGGGCATTGGCTACGGAGGTTCTTGTTTTCCAAAGGATACAAATGCACTTGTCCAAATTGCAGGGCATGTGTCCCATGATTTTGAGCTATTAAAGGCTGTCATCAAAGTAAATAATGAGCAGCGGGCAGGTTTTATCCGAAATATCCAGGAGCGGCTGGGAGCAGCGCTTGAAGGGAAGCGAATTGCGCTTCTTGGTCTGTCCTTTAAACCGAATACAGACGATATGAGGGAGGCACCATCTATTCCGATCGCTCATGAGCTCCATCAATTAGGTGCGGAGCTTGTGGCGTATGATCCTGTTGCTGCCCGGCGTGCAGCTCGTGAACTGCCGGATCAAGTCTTATTTGCTCAAACGATTGAAGAAGCGATCAAGGATGCCGATGCGGTCTGTCTATTAACAGAGTGGGCGGATATTCAGTCGTTTCCACTCGCGTCCTACAAAAAATGGATGAAGCAGCCGCTTATTTTCGATGGACGAAACTGTCATACACTTGAAGCGGCAGAAGAAGCAGGGGTCGAGTATCATTCGATTGGGCGCAGATCAGTTTCTCCAATTTATATGTAAAAGAAAACCGATAACAGTGAATGTTATCGGTTTTTATGAATGCGGCAGAATGAATCCACCATATAAAAATGCAGCCACAATAAGAAAGGCAGGGTGCAGCTTGAATTTGGTCATCAAGAAAAAGGAGATCGCGGCAATGGCGAGAGATTGTGTCCAGCCGATGGCTTTCACTGCATCTCCGCCGATTTCCCATGTTAGTAAAAGCATCATCATCGCAATGACAGGCTGTACGGATAAGGTCATGCCTTTGACGACGGGAGATTGGCGAAAACGGTCAATGAGCTTGAGCAATAAAATGAGTCCGGAAGCGGAAGGCAGGACAGTTGCAAGCAATGCCACGATAAAACCTGGCCAGCCCATGACGTCATAGCCGACATATGCTGCAATCTTCGTAGCGATTGGCCCCGGCAGTGCATTGGCTAAAGCCAGCATATTGGAAAATCCTTCGTTCGTCATCCAATGAAAATGATTGACGATTTCTTCATAATTGAGCGGGATGGATGCAGGGCCTCCGCCATATCCTAATAGATTAGATAAAAAGAATGCCCAGAATAAAAAGAGAATCAGTATCATGAAGACACTCCTTTCTCTTTATTTGACCGATGCCAGCGATTTTTCAGCTTAAAATGAAAAGCGCCATAAAATAAAAAGATCATCACAATGATTCCTGGATGAATGGAGAGCACTTGCAGTCCGACAAAGGCAAGAAGGAATAGAGTGATCCCGAAGATCATGCCGAAGCCTTTCAGCGTTTTTTGTCCAAACTCATATGCCATGATGCCTAACAGAACGGCAATGACAGGGGTCACAGCACCAATCATATTTTGAATGATTTGTGAGGAACTTAAGACGCTGACAAGTGTGACAAGGGCTACCATAGCGAGACATGTCGGTAAAATATGTGCAGCTGTTGCGACAATTGCGCCAGATACGCCTTTTAATCGATAGCCGAGGTATGCTGACATTTTGGTTGCGATTGGGCCTGGTAATGCATTGGCGATGGCGAGTGTTTCTCCAAATTCGTCATCGTTGATCCATTGATATTTCACTACCGCTTCATGGCGAATAAGCGGTATCACGGAAGGGCCTCCGCCAAAACCGAGAATCCCGGTTCGCACCATAGCGATAATGAGTTCGATATATGATTGCAAGTGGTTCAACTCCTGTCTACAATTTCATGCCCATACGGCTTTTGTATCGTTTAATGAGCATTTGGCAGTCCACACTGACAACGCCTTCTAGCGGGTATAGTTTTTTTGTCAGAAATGTCTCCATTTCCTGTTCATCTTGAAAAATGCCATGCATATGCAGCTTGCTTGGTCCTGTCATATGATAAAGACTCGTGACAGCTGTTTCTTGTTCAAGCTGAAGGGCAACCGCTTCTAAAAATTTTGGCTCTACCTCTACATTAAAGAAGACAGAGACATGAATGCCGACCTTCGCGGGGTTAATCACAGCGGTGAAACGTTCAATGACTCCTGCTTCAATGAGCTGCTGAATGCGGGCTTGCACGGCAACACGTGACAGACCGACCTGTTTGCCGAGATCTGTATAAGACATGCGCCCGTCCTCGTGTAATAGGGATAAAATTTGTTTATCTCTTTCGTCTAATGTTAAGTTCGGAATGCTATAGTCTTTTGACACCATATAACCACCTTTCTTCTGTTAATATTCTATCATATTTTATTACGTATAGAATGGTTGAGTTATCATTTGCTATCGAAACGAAAACGTTACGGACAAAAAAACATCTTTATGCATAAAAAACACCCCGAGCTCATCGGGGTGTCTTCATTTATTGATCCGGGCTGCTTTCTGCACTGGCAATTTGCTGTGCAAGGTCAGCTCGATCAATGTCTGCTTGGAAGAATTCCTGCGTATTCGGCAGATGTAAATTCATATGACGTTTTTGAGATATGCGGATGGTGACTTGATCAACGGTGTAATCAAATACGTGTCCGCCAACACTTCGATCTTCATCAATAAAATGAAGGTGATATCCACTTACCGCAATGCCGTGTGCGTACTGCGGTGTACGGAAGCCTGCGATCGTACCTTGAATATCCTCGAAGTCGAAAATAGGCTGAGACTTGACTGCTTCTACCATCGGAACGTAAGGTTTTTCCTGTTTTTCAACCGTACGTGTTTGAACCTTTTTGAATGATCCATCAATGCGGACTGCATAAAAGATATTTTTACTTGGTAAAATGCGGTCAATTTCTTCTTCCAGTTCTTTGGACGTCATTGGTGCATCAATTCGATGAACGATATCTGTTTCAAAGAAAGCTAGAGAGCAGAATGGTGAATAATCTTGATCGGTGACGGGTGTCGCTGTTCCATCCGAGCGCAGCCGGTAGAATGCACCGTCAAAGCCGATCAGCTCCCCATCTAATTGATTAAATGTACCGATGCCGAAATCACCGTGTTCAGGAATTTGCGCGAGGGAGAAATCTCCATCATATACGGCTTCAAGCAAGGAGGTCATCGTCGATACTTGATAGACCTCTTGCTGTTTGTCATGCTGTCTTGTGTCATTCTGTTGATTCATTGGGTGCATCATACCCATATCCGCTCACTCCTTTAATGTAATGTATCGAAGTCTTATCTGACGTTCGCTGTGTGTTTTTTGCGATAGAGTTCTGGCCATTTTTGACTGGCGAGGTCAGGGTTATCTTGATAGTCAATCGGAATATCAATGATCACGGGTCCTTCTATGTTTATACCCTTTTGAAGGACGGTTGAAAGCTCCTCAGGTGAGTTGACCCGTAATCCAGTCGCTCCAAAGCTTTCCGCATATTTCACTAAATCGATCTGACCGAATTCAACGCAGGATGTACGGTCATATTTCATTTCCTGCTGGAACGCAACCATGTCGTATGTGCTGTCGTTCCAAACAAGGTGAACGAGGTTTGTCTTCTTGCGGACAGCTGTTTCTAACTCCATTGCGGAGAAAAGAAAACCGCCATCACCCGAAACCGAAATAATCTTTTCATCTGGATTCAATATAGAAGCCGCAATTGCCCATGGTAATGCGACGCCTAATGTTTGCATGCCGTTACTCACCAAGAATGAGTTCGGTTCATAGACGCGGAAGTGACGGGACATCCAAATCGCGTGAGATCCGATATCACACGTGACCTTTGTGTCATCAGGAATCAGACGTCTCAATGTATGAATGACATCCAGCGGGTGAGATCGATGACTTTCTCTTTCTGGTGCCTTTTCAATGTCGCTTAATAGCTCCTGTAATTCAGTGACTAATTCTATGTTCTCTTTGCATAGAGAAAGAGGAACACTGTCATGCGCTAGATGTTTGACGGTTTCAGAAATATTGCCTACAAGTTCAAGCGCTGGCTCATAAAAATGGTCAATATCTGCCTGCATGTCATCAACATGGATGATCTGGCGCTGCTGCGGCTGAAGATTCCAATGCTTCGGATCATATTCGATTGGATCAAAGCCAATGGTCAAAAGGACATCTGCTTGTTCAATGAGAAGGTCCCCCGGCTGATTACGGAATAAGCCGATTCTGCCTAAATATTGAGACTCGAGCTCTCTTGAGAGAACGCCGGCTCCTTGATACGTTTCAACAAATGGGATACCAAGTGTTTTTAATAATGCTCTTGTGGCATTTGCAGCAGCTGGACGACTGGCTTTCATTCCCACAATCGCAATAGGTAAGTGTGCATTTTGAATTTTGGCGATAGCCGAACTGATGAGAGCATCCGGTGCAGGACCTAATTCTGGAGAAGGGTGAGCAGACACTGCTGTTTGTGTGGTGTGTTCTGTCACGACATCTTGTGGAAAGCTGATAAATGCTGCTCCAGCCTGCCCTTTTTGTGCCGCGCGAAAAGCATTTGTTAATGCTTCTGGTATATTATGAACGTCTTGTACTTCAACACTATATTTGGTGACTGGTTTGAATAATGCCGCATTGTCGAGTGATTGATGTGTTCGTTTCAGCCGATCTGCACGAATGACGTTTCCAGCGATTGCGACAACGGGATCACCTTCTGTATTGGCTGTTAATAGACCTGTTGCTAAATTAGATGCACCAGGACCTGATGTGACGAGACAAACACCTGGTTTGCCGGTTAAACGTCCGACAGCAGCTGCCATAAAGGCTGCATTTTGTTCGTGTCTGCATAGGACAAGCTCTGGACCTCTGTCTTTTAATACATCAAATACAGCGTCAATTTTTGCTCCTGGAATCGCAAAAACATGGGTCACACCTTGAGCAATCAGCGTATCGACAATCAACTCTGCTCCTCGTCTTGTTAGGGGTTGTGCTTGAGATTTCATTTACCCCGCACTCCTTTCGGCAAGTAAAATTTTTTATGAAAATATATTTTCATGATATGATTTACTATACATTTCATAAAATAAATTTTCCAATATATGTTTAACGTGGTTTTAATATGTTTCACGAATAAGTGTGTGAGGAGTGAAAGGATGGAACTGAGACATTTGCAGTATTTTGTCACAGTAGCGGAGGAGCTGCATTTTGGCAGAGCAGCCGCACGGTTGAATATGACACAGCCTCCACTTAGTCAGCAAATAAAGCAGTTTGAGGAAGAATTGGGTTTTCCATTATTTCACCGGTCGAAGCGGGTGGTGGAGCTAACAGCAGCTGGAAAGGTCTTTTTACATGAGATTCGGGGAGTACTGCAACAGCTTGATAAAGCCGTTGATCATGCCCGTCACACAGCAAGAGGAGAGCTGGGGAAAATCATCATAGGTTTTGTTGGAACGGCGACGTATGATATTCTGCCGCCCGTTGTACGTGAATTCAGGGAGCTGTATCCCTCTGTCAGTATTGAATTGCAGCAGCTTTCTGTTCCGCAGCAGCTAGAGGCACTGTTAAATGGTGAGATTGATATCGGTTTTTTACATCCTACAGCGCCGCATGAAGAACTAGTCAGTCGTTTGATGAAGCAAAGTGAATGTATTTTTGCGATTCCAAAAAATCATCGATTGGCTCAACAAGAGACTGTCACGATTGAAGATATCCGTCATGAACCGATTATTTCTTTATCACAGGAATCGTGGCCGTCCCTTTATCAGCACTTTGTCCTGCTATGTGAAAAGTACGGATTTTCTCCAAATATCGTGCAGGAAGCGGCGGAATATCAAATGATCATTGGCCTTGTCACAGCAGGGATCGGTATTGCAGTGATTCCAAAATCAGCCCGGCGTTTATTTAATCTGGATGTTGTTTATCGAGCCATTGAGGGTGAACAGCTTCTGGCGGAATGGACGATTTCCTATAGACGGGAAAATCATAATCCCGCTTTATTTCATCTTGTCCACCATATCCTGCATCGCACCGAGCTAGAATAAGAGGTATAGGGAACGGGTTATGGTATGATGTCGTTACATTAAAAGGAGGCGTACCTGAATTGATTACATTGCAAATGGATCAGCTGTCACGAAAAGAGGCATATAAATTATTATCTGGTTCTATCGTTCCAAGACCGATAGCGTTTATTACAAGTCTATCTAAAGAAAATGTCGTCAATGCCGCACCATTTAGTTTCTTTAATGTCATCAGTGGACACCCGCCGCTCATTGCGGTTTCTATCGGACGACGTGAAGGTCAGATGAAAGATACTGCTCAGCATATTATCGATAGGGAAGAGTTTGTCGTTCATGTGAGTGATGAAGCCATAATAGAAGATATTAATGAAACAGCTGCTACGCTGCCGCAGGAAGAGAGTGAGCTGGATCGAACCGGTCTTCATCAAGTAGAGAGTCATGTTATTTCAGTGCCAGGGATCAAGGAAGCGCGCATTCGTTTTGAATGTCAGCTGGAAAAACATCTCACCTTTCAAAATGATGAAGGGGAGATCACGGTCGATCATATCATTGGCCGGGTTGTATGTGCACATTTAGATGAGGGTGTTTATGATGTAGAAAAAGGCTATGTTTCTACTAATGAACTGAAACCAGTCGCGCGACTAGCAGGTAATGATTATGCCCATTTAGGCACGTCATTTGTGCTGAAAAGACCACAGTAATCAAAAAACCCCCGAGTGATGCTCGGGGGTTCTGTTTATTTCTTCTGTTCTAGTTTCAGTGGAGCTGCGATGTTCTTTTGTACTTTTTTCCCTTTTAATACGTCGTTTGCAGCACCGACTGCCAGTTGACCGATCAGCTCTGGCTGCTGCGCAACTGTTGCAGAGAGTTTTCCTGCTTTGATTGAGCTGAGTGCATCTTCGTTCCCGTCAAAACCAACGACGAGAATGTCTTTTCCGGAGCTTTGAATTGCCTCTAGCGCGCCAAGTGCCATTTCATCATTGTGGGCAAAAACGGCTTTGATGTCAGGGTTTCCTTGAAGGAGGTTTTCCATGACATTCAGTCCTTTTGTCCGGTCGAAGTCAGCAGCTTGTTTCGCTGTCACTTTTAGGTCTTTATCTGCTATTTGATGGAATCCTTTTCCGCGCTCACGTGTAGCGGAAGCGCCTGGTACGCCTTCTAATTCAGCGACTTTTGCTCCTTTGCCGAGCTTGTCGATGATAAATTTAGCTGCCATTTCGCCGCCTTTGACGTTATCTGAGGCGACAAGTGCTTCTACCTTTCCACTTTCGGCTGAGCGATCTAATGTGATGACAGGTATATCAGAAGCGTTCGCTGATTCGACAGCGGTTGATATGGCAGATGAATCCGCTGGGTTGATGAGCAATGCGTCGACACCTTGCTGAATTAAATCTTCTACATCACTTGTTTGTTTAGCTGAATCATTTTGTGCATCTGCAATCACGACGTCAATGCCTAGCTTTTTCGCTTCTTTTGTCACA
Organism: Bacillus sp. WP8; assembly: GCF_000800825.1. Lineage (NCBI taxonomy): Bacteria > Bacillati > Bacillota > Bacilli > Caryophanales > Bacillaceae > Bacillus > Bacillus sp. WP8. The sequence continues at coordinate 3,253,942 of NZ_CP010075.1, read as the reverse complement.
CCGTTTTTCAAAGAAACGAAGAATGGGTTATTTAATGTCGAGATTGACAGCCCGATTTTGATGTCTTTTTTCTTGCCATCTTTTGATGACTTGGCCCACTCAGGTGGTTCAAGTGAGCAGGCAGAAAGCATGAACAATGAGAGAGTCAGGATGAGAATAAGATATTTTTTCATAGCAGCTGCCTCCTTAAGCAGATTTCTTTCTGTCTAGCAGGACTGCAATCAAGATGACAATCCCTTTCACAACAGATTGATAGAATGATGAAACACCAAGTAAGTTCATACCATTGTTCAGGACACCAATAATGAGTACCCCGATGAGTGTGCCGACAATTCGTCCTCTTCCGCCGGACAGGCTTGTCCCGCCAAGTACGACGGCAGCAATGGCGTCAAGCTCATAGGACGTACCAGCTGTTGGCTGTGCAGAATTCAGACGAGATGTTAAGATCGCACCTGCTAAGGCAGACATGAAGCCTGCTAACGAATAGATCATAATTTTCACGCGCGGTACTTTGATGCCTGAGATGAGAGCCGCTTTTTCATTCCCACCGATCGCATATGTTCTTCTGCCGAAAGGTGTTTTATGAAGCAGTACCCAAAGGACGATAAAGGTGAGAAGCATCGTGATCGCTGGAACAGGAATGCCTAAGAAATATCCGCGGCCGAATAACTGAAAGGCATAGTTAGAGCCAAGCCCAGTAATCGGGTTTCCATCTGTATAAACGAGTGTCAAACCTCTGAAAATTGTCATCGTCGCAAGCGTTGCGATAAAAGGAGCCATTTTTCCTTTTGTAATTAAAAGACCGTTAATCATCCCGAGAACGGCACCGATGATACAGCCGACGATAATGGCTAAAATCGGGTCCATGCCAGAAACGATAAAGCCGGCAGTCAGGGCACTGGACAGTGCAAGAATGGCACCAACTGATAAATCAATACCTCCAGTTAAAATCACAAACGTCATCCCAAAGGCAATGAGGGCATTAATGGAGATTTGTCTCAGTAAGTTTAAGATGTTTAAAGGCTCTAAAAAGGCCGGGTTTAAAATAGAAACAATGGCGACAAGGATGATGAGTCCTAAGAATGGCCCAAGCTTTTGCATGATGTTATCAAATCGTCCATTTGAAGTAAGTGGTTTCATGTTACTTCCCTCCTGTAGCTAGTGTCATAATTCGTTCCTGTGTTGCTTCTGTTTTGTCTAATTCTCCGCTGATGGTTCCTTCATGAATGACGAGTACTCGATCGCTCATCCCGAGTATCTCTGGGAGTTCAGAGGAGACCATTAAAATGGCAACGCCTCGATCGGTCAGTTCATTCATTAACTGATAGATTTCTCGTTTCGCTCCGACGTCGACACCTCGTGTCGGTTCATCTAAAATCAAGACCTTTGGCTGTATGCCGATCCATTTGGCGATGACGACTTTTTGCTGATTTCCACCAGACAGGCTTCGGGCAGAAATGTCAGAGGAAGCCGTTTTAATCGTCAGTCGTTTGATGAGCAGGTCGACAAAATCCTGTTCATTTTTCTTATCAATCAGTCCCTTTGGAGAGAAGCTTTTTAAGTTTGGCAGACCGATGTTTTCTCGGATGGATGCATCAAGCATGAGCCCTTCATCCTTGCGATCCTCTGTGATAAAGCCGATACCGAGCTTGACAGCATCACTTGGTTTTTTAATAACAGCCTTTTTTCCGTGAACCCAGATTTCTCCTTGGTCAAGAGGATCAAGGCCAAAGAGTGACCGCATCATTTCGGTCCGGCCAGCCCCCATTAAGCCTGCAACACCGACGATTTCTCCAGCTTTAACTGAGAAACTGATATCTTGAAATTGTCCTTTTTTCGTTGCTTGTTTCACCTCGAGGACAATATCTCCTGTAGAAGGCGTTCGCTCGGGAAATCGATCTGTCAATTCACGGCCGACCATTTTTTTGACGACTTCGTGGAAGTTCGTTTCAGGTATGGCTTTCGTATCGACCGTTTTTCCATCACGCATGATCGTAATCCTGTCACAGATTGCAAAGATTTCCTCCATACGGTGAGAAATATAGACGATGGAAACGCCTTCTTTTTTGAGAGATTCAATGACCTGGAAGAGCTTTTCAATTTCACGTTCCGTTAGAGCTGCTGTCGGCTCATCCATGATGATGACTTTCGCATCGGTCATTAATGCCTTTGCAATCTCAATCATTTGTTTTTGTCCAACAGAACAGCTGCCTGCCTCTTGATCAAGCGAGAGATTCACAGACAATCGGTCCAACTGCGTTTGGGCGAGGATCTTCATTTTCTTTGTGTCTAGCAGCCCAAGCTTCGTATAGATTTCTTTCCCGATGAATAGGTTCTCCAAGACGGTCATATCCGGCCATATGTTGAGCTCTTGATGAATGAAGGCGATGCCGTGCTGTTCCGCTTCCTTCGGATTTTTGAAAGCGGTTTCTTTTCCGTCGATTTGTATCGTTCCTTGATCTAAAGAATAAAGACCTGTAAGCAGGTTCATTAAAGTTGATTTTCCCGCACCATTTTCACCCATGAGTGCGTGGACTTCGCCTGTGACGAGGTCAAAGGAGACCCCGGAGAGAACGGTGTTTTTCCCAAAAGCCTTATGGATGTTATGCATCTCTATGTTCATATCTGGCTCCTCCTTTTAAAAGATGACACCGGCATGAAGAATGCAGTTTGCGTATGGGGTGGCTTCACCCGTTCGAATGACTGCTTTTGCCTGTTTGGTCATGTCTTTGAACGTCTCGTGGTCTACTTCATGTAATGGTTTTGAGAACGCTTTCTTAAGAAATAAGTGATCTCGTTCATTGGCCTCTTTGATTTCACTAGCCACAGTCATGTTTTCAACAGCCATTTCCTGAAGAAGGAGGGAGGTGACCTCCTGAAAGGACGGTGTGCCGATTGATAATGCTAGATCGATTTTGACTGGACCTTCTGGAATAGGGAGGCCGCAGTCTGCGATGACGATTGTATCTGTATGGCCAAGGTCAGCAAGCACCTTGGCGATATGGCTGTTTAGGATGCCGTTTTTTTTCATTTCTTTTTCTCCAATTCTTCTCTTGTTGGCATGCCGCCTTGTGCGCCGAACTTTGTGACGGACATTGATGCTGCAAGGTTGGCAAAGGCAAGTGCGTCATAGAGGGATTTGCCTTCTGTTAGGGCGACAGCCAAGGCACCGTTAAAGGTATCGCCAGCTCCTGTTGTATCGACTGCTTCGACAGGTACACCTGGAACTAACACTTCTTTCGATCCATCAAAATATCGAACCCCATTTTTTCCTTCTGTGACTAGTAATTTGTTAGGGTATTGACGCAAGACATCTTCAATTGGCAGACCATCGAACATAAGAACAGCTTCGTGTTCATTCGGTGTAATGTAAGCAGCCTGATTTAAAACTTGCTGCGATACTTTGCGGGCTGGTGCAGGGTTTAAAATCACAGGGATTTCTTTTTCACTGCAAATGGAGCAGACCGCTTCGACCGTTTCTTCAGGTATTTCCTGCTGGATAAGAACCATCCCGATATCATCAATTGTAGAAAGAGCATCATTTACATAGTCAGGAGTGACCTCATTATTTGCCCCTTTGACCACGACAATGCTGTTATCACCTTCTGCTAAAATGATATGAGCTGTGCCGCTCTCCATTTCGGTAACCGGTTTCATATGTGAGATGCGGACACCTTGTGTTTGTAAATTACTGAGAATTTCCTGACCATAAGCGTCATCACCAACTCGGCCGACCATATATACATCTGCACCGAGTCTGGCACTTGCGACTGCTTGATTGGCACCTTTTCCGCCTGGGACCGTTTTAAACGATTCTCCTAAAACCGTTTCCCCGGCATTTGGCCGTTTATCTGATGTGACGACTAAATCCATTGAACAGCTTCCTACTACAACAATATGACTCATTGTGAATCCACCTTTCTTGTGGTCTCTCGTTCAATAAAAGAGACGGGCATTTGAATAACTGGCTGATCTATCGGTTGTTTCTGAATCGCTTTGATTAACAGCTGTGCCGCTTCTTTCCCCATCTCATAGGCGGGCTGCCTAATGGTCGATAAGGAAGGGAAAAGCAGCTCGCTTTGCGGAATATCATCAAATCCAATGATTTGAACGTCTCCTGGAATGGCTTTTCCAATACGAAGCGCTTCATGGATGACCGCTGTTGCGACGATGTCATTGCTGGCAATGATCCCATCTGTTTCAGGGTACAGCTGGAAGAGGGCTTTGGCGCTTTTTCGGGCTTCTTGAAAGGAAAAGGAAGCATTAGACATCACATGAAAGTCGACACCTGTATCCGTGAGAACATCGAGTGCGCCCTTGAAGCGCTGCCGAGCTGTTTGTAGATGGGCAGGTCCTTTTAGCAGTGTGATCTGCCGGCTGCCGCGTCTAATTAATTCCATTGCGGCCATTTTCCCGCCAGCTGCAGCATCTGCAAAAACAGAAGGTGCATGTGGAACGGTTCGATCTAAAAACACAACAGGTAAATCATCATCGTTGTATATATCTGATTCAGGTTCATTTGTGACTGCGATGACACCGACCACTTGATTTTGTTTAAAGGTTTGTAAGTAGGCCATTTCCTTCTCTCGATCCTCATCACTGTTCCCGAATAATAACCGAAAACCGTGCGCATGAATCTCATCCTCAACACCTCTAGCTAGTTGAGGAAAGAAGGGGTTTGTGATATCAGGCAAGATTAAGCCGATTAAGCGTGATTCTCTTTTGAAAAGGGATCTAGCCACTTCATTGGGAAAGTAGTTCAACTCCTGCATCGCTTGTGTCACGCGGGTTTTCGTATCTGAATGGACGTATCCAGTATCATTGAGCACGCGTGAAACAGTGGCAACAGACACTTGTGCAGCTTTTGCAACATCTTTAATGGTAGCCAATGGAGAGCCTCCCTTCATGAATGTGTAACCGTTTACACACATAGATTATCATGAAAGAATCAAAATGACAATCTAAAAAAAGAAAAGAAAGATGACTTCTTCCTTTTCTTAACTAATAATACCTGTTTGTGTAATGTTCACTTTCACTTTTGGAATGATTTTCACCTTCGGATAATCGGTGACCCAGTTCATTTTCATATACTCATCATAGTGTCTTACCCGATATTTTCTGCCAAGGCTGAGAACGTCAGAATTCGCTTCTTGCAGGGCGGCAATGACTTTTTCAGCGTCTTTTGTGAAAATAGCTGATAGCCTTTTATTTAACATTTCAATTTTTTTATCTGTATCTAAATTGTCTTTCGGGTATTCAATAACAGAGGTGGTGAATTCAAACTCAAGAGAGAAGGTTAAGTTTCGGTGATCAGGATTGACGATTTTAATGTCTCTCTTTGAATCGGTTACTTGAACGGTGATGTAATTGTTCTCTTTTAATTTCATATCACTTCTTACTTTTTTCGTGAAGTTTGCATAGCTGCCCATTTTTCCATCCATAATGGTGAGCAGAATGGCATCCTGGGCATAGAGTTCACCTTTCTTTTTCTCATTATCAAATAAGGCAACCCCCCTCACACTCGTTAACTTTTTTGACTTATCGTAGTAGAGTAACGGCAGTGTGAAATCCTCACCGGTTTGCAGCATTTTGGACCGGATATTTTGAATGTTCTTAGGTGAAACTTGTGAGGAGCGTGATGCAGAAGTGATCAGGTTGTTTAAATAGTCGCTCACAATCAGTTTTTCCTTGAGCAGTTGATTGATTAAATCTACACAGCTCCCGCCTTGCACCACTGCCAAGTTTGCGAGTAAAGGGCTTTTGGGATCGCGGTAAAACATATCTAAGTAAGGGAGCAGCCGGTTTTGGGCAAATTCATCACCGATCAGCAGCACACGCATTTTCGACATATCGATTTTTTGGTCTACACTCCGGCTAAAATTGCTTCTTGCTTTTCTTAAAGTAGGCGCATCGGTTGTGAGAACAGTGGTTAAATAACTGCCGGTATTCCCTTGCTGCATACTTTGAGACTGCTGCACCTTTCGATAGGTAATCGAATATCTCGCATTGTCATCCTCTCCTTGATCAACAGCTGAAGTTAAAACAAGAGAGATGTCTTTTAATAGGTTTTGATCCCAGCAGCCTGGCATGAAAATGAGAGAAACACAAATAAGCAGTGTCAACATGTACTTATGATGCATGTGATTTCACCTTCTTTTTGCGGTGTTTGATCAAGATAATAACGGCCATCATGATCGGAAGTGTGTAAATAAATGAATATTGTGCAACAGTGGTAAAGTCATTAAAGCGCTGAATTCTAAAGTTATCAGTTGAAAGATAACAGCTGACAGCATAAATCAAAATGGCAAAATAGTAGACATATTTTTTGTGATTTTTTTTCTTAAGCATACTGGATACACCATTTGCACAAAAGTACAGATAATTACTCAGTGTAGCTAGAATGACAAAGACCCAAAAGCTTAGAAAAATTAAATCCGTCCGCTCAATGACACCGAACGTAATGGTTTTTAAAAGGTACAAAACAGGATTCGGGATGACATTAAGCTCAGCCGGGCTGAAAAACATAAAACAAATTAATGTAATAAATAGGTAGTAAAGTGTCGTACATATATTTGAAATGGTCATCACTTTATATCGTTCCTTAATGGAGCCCTTCATTAGTGGGGAGATGACCAGAATCATCTCAAATCCATTCATTGACAACACCACATCCTTCAATCCAATTTGGAGTTGAGAAACATCCGTTTGGAAAAAAGGCATGAGATAATCAATATTGGTTCCTTTCAATGCATAGAACATCAATAGAGAGAGCATGAGCAAAAAGGGCGTTAAGATAAAGTTGAATCTGACAATGGCTGTAATTTGCTCCTTTGCGATATAGATAATGCATATCATGAGTAATAGGTTAATGACCCAGTTTGGTGTAAGCGGGAGCACCCAAATGCCAAGAATCCTTGTGAATATTGAAAGCACAACGATACAAACCGAGGCAAAGTATACCGTATAGAGCGTGACCAAGATGCGTCCAATCCATTTTCCAAAGACCTCAATCAGCACTTGGAAAAATGACGTTTCAGGATACTTGTAGATGATATAAAGAAAAATCGTATTGATGATCTGTATAAAAAAACACGCTAAAATAATCGCCATCCAGCCATCGTGTCCTATGTCTTTCATCAGCAAATGGGGGAGAGCTAAAATTCCAACACCAATTTGAGATTGGATAATAAAAAAAACAGCTTGAGGTGGAGATATTTTATTTTTCATCTTTCTTTTTCCATCCTCTCAGTTGTTCAATTTGTTTGCTCTTTTGCGGATTTAAATAAACAGGTCGGTTCTTGTACATCCACATTGGGAGTCGAACCACAGTATCTTTTAAGTCCTGCCAGTTAAATGGAGCAACAGGTGATAAATATGGTACCCCTAGTGATTCTAAGCGGCATAAATTCATAAGCATAATGGCGAGCCCAAATGAAATGCCAATAAATCCAAACATTGATGCCATAAACATGAGCGGGAAACGAAGCATCCTGATGGTGGACGTCATTTCAAACGACGGAAGTACAAATGAAGCGACAGCAGTTACAGCGACTACAATCACTTGGACATTCGAAATAAGTCCTGCCTGTACAACCGCATCCCCAATAACCAAACCACCTACGATTCCAATGGTCTGCCCGATTGGTTTAGGCAGACGCACTCCAGCCTCACGTATGAGTTCAATCGTGATCTCCATCAAAATAGCCTCTATTAATGGAGGAAAGGGAATTCCGATAATAGAGTTCTTCATAGTAATGGCTAGTTCATCAGGTACAACCTCATAATGAAACGCAATAACAGCAATATAAAAAGATGGCAATATAACTGCGATGATGCAGGCAAGATAACGCAAAATTCGAATAAACGTAGCAGGAATCCAGCGGCTGTTATAATCATCTGGTGACTGAAAGAAGCTAAAGAACGTGATAGGCAGAATGATGGCCATTGGACTACCATCCATGAGTACGACTATTCTGCCTTCAAGGATCGCAGATCTCACCTTGTCCGGACGTTCTGTATCAATCAGCTGCGGGAAAATAGAAAATGAATCCTCCTCAATTGCCTCAACGATAGAGCCAGGACTTAACAGTGTGTCTACTTTAATAGAAGAAATCCGTCTGTTGACCTCTTCGACCTTTTCTTGATTGGCAATATCAGATATATAAACCGTTGCAAGCTTTGTTTCCGATTTTGTACCGATCTTATGATATTGAATGGCGAGCTTCCGATCATTTAAATGGGAACGCAGTAAGTAGATATTGGTATCAAGACTTTCAACAAATCCATCATGTGCGCCTGCGATAATACTTTCCGAAGAAGGTTCAGAAATAGAGCGCAGCGGAGGCTGTCCAACAGCAAATAGCTTAATTTGTGAGGAGTTTTCATCAAGAAAGGCAATACTTCCTGCAATAATACTGTCTGTGATCAGCGTCAAGTCGCCTGTTTCAAGTGTGCTAAGAGATTTTGTATAATCCTGCTTTCCAGGAGGGCCTAACAAGTTGCCGATTATGAAATCATTTAGTTTTCCTTCATCTATTCTTGTTTTTATAAAAAACAGCGCAGATTTCGTTTCATTCACCATTAATTCTCGGTATTCAAAATCGCCGCTTTGCTGAAATGTTTTTTTCAGGATCCGGATTTTTTCCTCAAAGCTTCCTGATAAAAAATGCAGGCGTGTTTGCTCATTGGAGTTTGGCATCTTGAGCCTCCTCTCACAGATTTTTTAACCATAGTGTAAGCGGAGAAGCGAATTTTATTCGTCACCTTTGGGGAAAGCATGACATGAGCTGACAACTTTCAACTAAATTCATATTAAAAATGTTAAGAAATGATGAATCTTGATAAAAACAAATGAATAATGTTTCATTGTTTAGGTCATAAGGTGCGAATCTCGTAAAGAGAAGGTACACCGAAATGATCAAAGTTTTACATCTTATCCCAATTTTTCGTGACCTAAAAATAAGCAGATGACTTGATTTTTTTAGAGGTGACCTTTGTCATAGGTCAACACACAGCAATCTGACCAAGGAGAATGACTTTCTAACCTGTTCGTTCAAAAATATAAAACATTCCAAAACACGCACTATTCATTTAAAGCGCTGATATGACTGATGTTATAGAGAATAACGGTCTTTAAAACATTGATTCAAAATACATCTTAATAATTGTCGAAAAATTTAGGGAGAAAAGGACAAAAGATTTTCGGATCATTGATGTTAACGCTTTCTCATGAATTCAGCAGAAATTCAGACTGATTTTTGTCCGTCTTTTGGCCTTTTCATTTAAAGGATAGGTAGGCAAAATAGCCTTTTGATTAGAGGAATTTGGCATACGAGGAAGTGAAAGATTATGTTACATAATACCGATTGTGATTTTATGCTGAACAGATATACTGTTGATTGAATTTACATATCACACTCATAAAAAAAGGAGATGTAGATAGCGATGTGGTTAATCGTTATAGCCTGTGTCATCATGTTAGGGATTGGCTTTATTGAAAAGAAGCGTCATCAGAAAAATATCGATGCCCTGCCGGTGCGCGTCAATATTAATGGTATTCGCGGAAAGTCTACCGTCACAAGATTGACAACCGGTATCTTAATGGAGGCAGGTTATAAAACTGTCGGTAAAACAACGGGAACGGATGCAAGAATGATTTATTGGGATACGCCAGAGGAGAAACCGATTAAAAGGAAACCGCAAGGACCGAATATCGGAGAGCAGAAGGAAGTTATGAGAGAAACAGTTGAAAGAGGAGCAAATGCCATCGTCAGTGAATGTATGGCGGTAAATCCAGATTACCAAATTATCTTTCAGGAAGAGCTGCTTCAAGCAAACATTGGCGTAATCGTAAACGTTCTTGAAGATCATATGGACGTCATGGGGCCAACACTTGATGAAATAGCAGAAGCCTTTACAGCGACAATTCCTTACAATGGACACTTGGTTATTACGGATAGTGAATATACGGATTTCTTTAAAGAGATTGCGAAAAAACGCAACACAGAAGTCATTGTTGCAGATAATTCCAAGATTTCTGATGAGTTTTTGCGGAAATTTGAGTACATGGTTTTCCCAGATAATGCTTCACTGGCACTTGGTGTTGCCCAAGCATTAGGGATTGATGAAGATACGGCATTCAGAGGAATGTTAAATGCGCCGCCTGATCCAGGAGCGATGAGAATTCTTCCATTAATGGACGCGAAAACACCTGGACACTTTGTAAATGGATTTGCGGCAAATGACGCATCCTCTACATTGAACATTTGGAAGCGTGTGAAAGAAATTGGATATCCAACAGATGAACCGATTATTATTATGAACTGCCGTGCGGATCGAGTAGATAGAACGATCCAGTTTGCGGAGGATGTACTTCCTTATATTGAAGCAAGTGACCTTGTTTTAATTGGTGAAACAACAGATCCAATTGTGAAGGCATATGAGGAAGGGAAAATTCCGGCTGACCACTTACACAACCTTGAATATCAATCTACAGAACAAATTATGAATATGCTTGAGAAAAAGCTTCATAATCGAGTGGTTTATGGAGTCGGCAATATCCATGGTGCCGCTGAACCGTTAATCGAAAAAATTCAAGAATACAAAATTAAGCAGCTTGTCAGCTAGGAGGAAATATAGAAAATGTTCGGATCAGATCTTTATATCTCGTTAATTTTAGGTGTTCTACTCAGTTTAATCTTTGCAGAAAAAACAGGAATCGTACCAGCTGGACTTGTTGTCCCAGGTTATCTGGCGCTCGTATTTAACCAGCCAGTCTTCATTTTAGTCGTCTTATCTGTCAGCTTGCTTACGTATGTGATCGTTCGTTTTGGCTTATCAAAATTCATGATTTTATACGGACGCAGAAAGTTTGCTGCGATGCTCATTACAGGGATTGCCTTAAAACTCATATTTGATTTCTTCTATCCAGTGGTCCCATTTGAAATAGCAGAATTCCGCGGAATTGGAATCATCGTCCCTGGATTGATTGCGAATACGATTCAAAAGCAAGGTCTTACAATTACCCTTGGAAGCACGTTACTTCTAAGTGGTGCAACATTTGCCATCATGTATGTTTACTATCTATTTTAAGATAAGGTGTGTCCAATGATGAATAAAAAATTGAGCTTTCAGGAAAAGCTGCTGAAAATCACAAAGAACCAAAAGAAAAAGACGAATAAACACGTACTCATTGCTTTACCGATCGTCATTGCTTGTACATTTCTATTTACGTTTATCGGGAAAGCACAAGTGCCAACTGTACAAAAGAATCCAGAAAACATCCTGACCGCTTCGTTTGTCGGTGACATTATGTTTGGAAGAAACGTAGAGAAAGTAACAGAACGCTATGGTAAAGAGCATCTCTTTCGCTATGCCAAGCCATATTTTGATGTGTCAGATTATGTGACAGGAAACTTTGAGCATCCAGTCGCATCAGATAAAGAACAGGCAGCCCAAAAGAATATTCATTTAAAAACAGATGAAGATTCTGTCCAAGCATTGAAGGATTTAAATTTCTCTGTCTTAAACTTTGCCAATAACCATGCGGCAGACTATGGTGAAAAAGGGCTGAATAATACAATCGATGCCTTTGAACAAACTGACATGGATTATACAGGTGCAGGTCGTAACCTCCAAGATGCGAAGCAGAACATTTCATACAAAGAAGTAAATGGTGTCAAAATTGCAACGCTTGGTTTTACAGATGTGTATGGGAAAGATTTCAAAGCAACGAATCGCCAGGCGGGTATTCTGCCAGCCGATCCATCTATCTTTATTCCGATGATTTCGCAGGCTGCTGAAAAGGCAGATCTCGTCGTTGTTCATGCTCACTGGGGACAGGAGTACAACAATGAAGTAAACGACAGACAAAAAGAATTGGCAAGAGCGATGTCTAAGGCCGGTGCTGATATCATTATCGGTGCTCACCCGCACGTCCTTGAACCGATGGAAGTTTATAATGGAACGGCGATTTTCTATAGCCTAGGAAACTTTATTTTTGACCAAGGCTGGTCAAGAACACGTGATTCTGCACTTGTTCAGTATCATCTGAATGAAGATGGAAAAGCGACATTTGAAGTTGTCCCAATGTACATCAAAGAAGCAACACCTGCCCCAGTAAAAGCAGGATCTCTTGAATCAAAAGCGATTATCCGTATGCTGACCAATGGAACGAATGCGGATTGGAAAGAAAAAGACGGACACATTTTCTTTGAAGTAGATCACGCTGATAAAGTTAAAAACTTAAAAGAAAACGGAGGGAAAGAGAAGAAATGAAATTCCTAAAAGCAAGCTGGCCGTTTGTTGCGTTAATCTTAGTCTTTGTCTTTATGTCTGCTTTTAAATTTAGTGACAGTCTGACAGATCACGAGAAACAAAAGATCTCGGTTGAAATGCAGAAAATTGAACAGCAAAAGCAGTCAAAAGCGGAAGCAGGTAAATAACCTAAATAGGAGAAAGGGCACGCACATCGCGTGTTCTTTTTTTGTCGAAAAAGGGTGTAAAATGAATGGTGTCATGCCGAAACTATAGAAGATAGGAGGGAAAGGATCATGAAATGGAAAGGAATGTTGATCGGAGGGTGTGCGCTTGTAGGGCTGATGTTCATGTCTCAACCAGCGGTATCTGCTCAAACACCATCTCTTTTGGAGCAAGCGGAAAAGCTGATTGGAACGCCTTATCATAAAGGAGGAACCGATCCAAAAACGGGCTTTGATGCATCTGGGTTTATTCAATATGTGTACAAGACATCCGAAACATTTGATTTGCCGCGGAAGGTAATTGACCAATATCAGATTGGAAAAAAGGTATCATGGGAGAAAGCGCAGCCCGGTGACCTTGTGTATTTCCGAAGTCTTGAAGAAACGAAGGATATCCCAACACATGTGGCGTTGTACGCGGGGAACGATCAGGTCATCCATATTACGCTTAGTCAAGGTGTGGTGAAAACGGATGTCAGCAAAAGCAAATATTGGACTGATCGATTTTATGCGGTCAAACGCTTGCCCGGCACACAAAACATTTCTGATGACCCTCTTGTGAAAGATGCGATGACCTATTTAGGTATTCCTTATGTATTTGGAGGAACCGATCCAAAGACTGGATTCGACTGCTCAGGATTTTTACAGTATTTATTTGAAAAATCACTTGGTATTTATTTACCTCGAAGTGCTGAACAGCAGTGGACCGTTGGAGAAAAAGTGGCATTAGACGATATTCGCCCTGGGGATTTTGTCTTTTTTAGCAACACATATAAGCCAGGAATTTCTCATGTAGGTATGTATATTGGAGGCGATCGCTTTATTCATGCGAGCCGTTCTGAAAGTGTGACAATTTCTTATTTGTCTGAATCGTATTGGCGCGAAAAATGGACAGGTGCCAAACGATTAACAGATCTGGAGCTTTCGAAAGAGGACCCTATCGTATCAAAAGCTGCTACGTATATTGGCGAAGTCCCTTATGTCAAAGGCGGTACGAACCCAAAACAAGGATTTGATACAGCAGGGTTCACGCAGTACGTGTATCAAGAAGTGCTTGGCATTGAGCTGCCTCGCTATGCATCAGGTCAAGTCAAAGCAGGTACGCCTGTGAAACGTTCTGAGCTTCAGCCGGGAGATCTTGTCTTCTTTAGCGGGACATCATTGATGCCGGCAATTTATGCAGGATCAAATCAAGTCATTCATGTGACTGTTTCAAACGGTGTTGTCTTAACCAATATGAAAACAAGTACGTACTGGAAGGACAAATATGAAACGGCTGTTAGAATCAAAAAATAAAGAAAAAGCCCGATCAATACTTGTATCGGACTTCTCGACTTCTCTCTAGGCGCTGATCAGACAAGCGTCTTTTTTTCATGGAATTGATTTTGTAAAAGAAGATCAATAAAATAAGCGACACCATCTTCATGATTCCCTTTTGTGATGTAAGTGCTCTTTTCTTTAATGACATCAACCGCATTCCCCATTGCAATGCGGTGGCCTGATTCTTCAAACATAGAAAGGTCGTTTGGGCTGTCACCAATTGCATAAATATGTGAGCGGTCTACACCATAATGGGCTGCGAGTTTTTTCAGGGCATGTCCTTTTCCAGACTCTTTTGGCAGTACCTCAATAATATGTTTTCCAGACGAGGTCAATGAAAGCTCGGGCATGTCTGCCAGAAGATTTCGTGCTTCGGTCAGTTTGTTCATATCAAACGAGAAGCAGAGTAATTTATAGGTCGGTTCATTCGACTCAAAAATTTGACGGATATCATCCACTGGTTTGATGCCAAATTGTTTAAATTGCGTCATGGCTCCTTCCCATAGATCAGCGAGATCCTCATTTGGGTTTGCGCTTTCGATCAGATCAAATTCTGCTTTTAGTTTCTCTTTTCCATCGTAAGGAGAGAGGAGAGCATCGTCCGTATAGACTTCAAAGTAAATGTTTCGTTCCACTAATGCCTTAGCAGCGCGCTTGCCCGCTTCTTGGTCCAATGTGATTCGGCTGAAAAGCTCGTATCCTTCTGTATGGACAGTCCCGCCGTTTGCCGCAATAATGGGGATGTCCAAATCGCCAAGCAGCTCCTTTACATCAAAAGTTGCCCGCCCTGTACAGATGGTCACAATATATCCCGCTTCCTTCGCACGAATCAATGCCTCTCGGTTTTGAGCGGATATTTCACTTTTTGTATTTAAAAGTGTACCGTCTAGATCAATCGCAATCATTTTTTTCATCGCTGTCAAATCCTCCTTCATTCATGCAATAGCCTCTTCAAAGTATGTACGATTTCCTTCATTCTCATAAAAAAAGGATGGTTGATTCCTCACTATCAAGGCTAAACAAAAATGAGCGAATGATCAAGGAAATAAGAAAAAGCGCCCCTTAGGGACGCTTCCAGCGTGTAGACAAACCCTCGCATTCGGTGTCAGGTCTGCGCTCCGGTACTCACGAATCTCAAATTCGCTCTGTTCCGGTGCTCGCCCTTCCTAGGGCTGCAAAGGTTTTCTATCACGCTGAAAAGAAGACAAAGGGCTAAAATCAAGATCATTTTAGCCCTTTGGTCAACAATCTAAAAGCGCCCCAAAGGGACGCTTCTATTTATGATAATTCAAGCTGCTTCTTCAATTCAGTCTTCACTTCGTTCAGCTGGTTTTGATCCAATTGGAAATAATAAACCCCGTTTGGCTGGTAATCAGATCCTTTAAGCTGGATAGTATCAACCGATTTCAATGAAGTTAAAAGCGGGAAAAGACCGACTAACTCCTTCATAGAAAGGGTGGTTGACACATTATCGCCGAGTGTATCAATGATATTGTCGTATGACGGAATAGATGTTAAAGATTTTGATTTATCAAAAATGGCTTTTAACACTTCCATTTGACGCTGTCCACGCATTAAGTCACTATCTGCTTTTCTCGTTCTCACATAGGCGAGCGCTTGATCACCATCTAGTGTATGAGTTCCAGTTTGAAGCACAACCTTGCCTTTTGTATCTTTTTTAATCTGTTTCACAAGGTAATCGTCCTTGATGTTAATAGGAACACCGTTTAATTCGTTGACGATTTCTTTAAATGCTACAAAATTACTTTGGATGACAAAATCGACCGGAATATCTAGTAAATCTTCAACTGTACTTACTGTTAAATCTGCACCGCCAAATGCGTGTGCGTGAGTAATTTTATCAAAACCGTGGCCTGGAATATTAACGTATGAGTCCCTGGGAATGCTTAATAATTTAACGGTTTTGTTTGTGCGGTTAATAGTTGCCAACACCATTGCATCGCTTCGTGCTTGTTTCACTGTTTCGCCCGGTCTGCTATCAATTCCAAGCAGCAAGACAGAAAAGCTGTCTTTTCCTGGATCGAATGCTTCAATCCGTTTCACAGATTGTGCGCCGCGATCAAGAGATACTTGAGCCTTTTTGGCAGCAGTTGTTACTTTGTAGTAGGCGTAGCCAGTAACAGAAGCGGTCGTCAGTAAAAGAATACCAAATATAAAAAGAGTGACTTTCACCCATGGTTTTAAACGCTTTTTCCCTTTGCGTTTACTTCGTGATTGATCCATATATTTTAAACCCTCGCTATGATTTTATAGTAAAGATGTCCTTCTTTATGCTTACAAACTAAAACAAATATACCTTAAAACGGGATATAGTGCGACATTTTTTTCACTAACGCTTAATTGACGTATCCTTCTCGTAAAAAGTTTCAAAGATATACAAATGAAATATATTTGTCATAAAACATCGAAATGTTTGAAATGACAGGAAGTGAGGAAAATGACTTTTCATAGAGTACAGAGACAAAAGTGGGGTTATGAACATGAAAAATCGGAATGGATGGCTTTATTTCTTCGGCGCCCTTGGCGGTGCTTTATATGGCTATGATACAGGTGTCATCTCTGGCGCCATCTTATTTATGAAAGAGGATTTAGGTTTAAATGCTTTTACAGAGGGGCTTGTCGTCAGCTCGATTTTAATCGGAGCGATGCTTGGTTCCTCTCTTTCTGGAAAGCTGACAGACCAATTTGGGCGGAAAAAAGCCATCATCGCCGCAGCGATTTTGTTTATTATCGGCGGATTTGGTACAGCTCTTGCCCCTAATACGGAAGTGATGGTCTTATTCCGAATTGTACTAGGGCTCGCTGTCGGGTGCTCGACAACGATTGTTCCATTATATTTATCTGAACTTGCGCCAAAAGAATCACGAGGGGCACTATCCTCTTTAAACCAGCTCATGATCACATTTGGTATTCTTCTAGCCTATATTGTGAACTACGCTTTAGCGGATGCAGAGGCATGGCGCTTGATGCTTGGAATTGCGGTTGTTCCTTCTGTTCTTTTATTATCTGGAATTTTGTTTATGCCGGAAAGTCCCCGCTGGCTGTTTGTCCACGGACAGGCTGATCGTGCGAAGGAGATATTATCTAAACTCAGAAAAAGTAAGCAAGAAGTGGAAGAAGAAATTTCGGATATTCAAAAGGCGGAAAGTGAAGAAAAAGGCGGTTTTAAGGAATTATTTGAGCCATGGGTACGCCCAGCATTGATTGCCGGTGTCGGCCTAGCCTTTCTGCAGCAGTTTATCGGTACAAATACAATCATTTACTATGCACCAAAAACATTCACAAGTGTTGGCTTTGGAAATTCTGCGGCGATTTTAGGCACTGTCGGAATTGGTGCAGTGAATGTCATCATGACGTTTGTTGCCATCAAAATCATTGACCGTGTAGGGCGGAAAGCGCTGCTCCTATTTGGGAATGCAGGAATGGTCCTTAGTTTAATTGTCCTGTCAGTGGTCAACCGATTTTTCGAAGGGTCGACAGCTGCAGGATGGACAACCGTTATTTGTTTAGGTCTCTTTATCGTCATCTTTGCTGTCAGTTGGGGGCCAGTCGTTTGGGTGATGCTTCCAGAGCTGTTCCCGGTACATGTAAGAGGAATCGGTACAGGTGTATCGACCTTCCTCCTTCATACAGGAAATTTAATCATCTCGCTTACATTCCCAGCTTTATTAAGCGCGATTGGTATCAGTAATCTCTTCCTCATCTATGCGGTCATCGGCGTAGGCGCCTTCTTATTTGTGAGGTACTTGGTGACCGAAACGAAGGGGAAAAGTCTTGAAGAAATTGAAGAAGATTTAAAAAAGAGAAATCGTGCCGTCGCAGGTGACGAAGGGAAAACAGTGTGAACAATGGCCAGCTGCCGTATGCAGCTGGTTTTTCTATGTTAAACAAACGTTTAATCAAGAAAGGACATTCCCTCATCTTCTGAACGTGCTTCCTATCACATACATATGGAACAGGCGGGCGAAAGGTGGAAATGAGATGAAAGGGAAAACAAGCATTGTCATGCTGACGTACAACGAACTCCATTTAACGAAAACATGTATCGAAAGCATTAAACAGCATACGAGCAGCGACCAATATGAACTCATCATCGTTGATAATGCGTCAACTGACGGCACGAAGGAATATGTAAGAGAGCTGGATGATGTGATTTTCATTGATAATGAAAAGAATGAAGGCTTTGCAAAGGGATGTAATCAAGGGGCAAAAGAAGCTTCAGGAGACAGCATTCTCTTTTTAAATAATGACACGATCGTGACGGAAAATTGGCTTCCTCCATTAAAAGAGGCGCTATTCGCATCAGAACAGATTGGGATGGTGGGGCCAGTCTCCAATTATGTAAGCGGCCCTCAGATGGTCCAGCCGTCGTATACAGATGTGAAGGAGCTCCCAGCGTTTGCTAAGGAATATACGTCTAAGAGAAAAGGTCAGAGAACTTATGTGCACCGGCTTGTAGGGTTTTGCTTGCTCGTGAAAAGAAAGCTGATCGAGGATGTGGGGTTATTTGATGAGCGGTTTGTATATGGATCATTTGAGGATGACGATCTTTGCTTACGTTCATTACTGCAAGGGTATCAGCTGCAAATTGTGCATGATTCCTTTGTGCATCATCATGGTCATGCTACCTTCAATGCCAATCAAGAAACGAACATCTCTACACTGTTTACTGAAAACAGACTTCGATTTTTAGATAAGTGGGGCATAGATCTAAATTTGATCACCCCTCATCCGTATTTTACGGAATTACTCCCTGAGGAAGCTGCATGTGTGCTGGATGTTGGGTGCGGTGCAGGAGCTACCGGGCTTGAACTAATGAATCGTCAGTCTGTACAGATGTACGGGGTAGAGGCGGATGCATTAAAAGCAGCTGTCGCAAAGGCGTATTACGAAGAAGTGATTGAGGCAAATGCGGATGAATACCCATGGTCAGAGAAAGAGGCCTTTTTTGATGCGGTCATTTTTTCAGATGTTTTAGAGCATGTGTCAGACCCTTGGCACATCATTGAGCAAGCACACGCATCTTTAAAGCCAGACGGTATCATCATTTGCTGCCTGCCTAACATGATGCATGCAGAGGTGCTTCTTCCTTTGATGACAGGGGACTTTACGTATCAAGATGTAGGAATTTTAGATCGAACCCATATGCGGTTCTTCACACCAAACACCATGCGTGCGCTTTTCCCAGACCAATTGTTTGAACGCGTGATCGAGCAGCGGGTCAATGTACAGATTGATCAAAACGTTCAATTGTTTTTTGATGAGGTGGCAAGAATAGGAGCATCACTTGGCTTTCAAACAAAATCGTTGTCTGACCAAGTGACTTTGTATCAGCTTCTCATTGTCGTACGTAAAAAAGACGGCTCCTCATCGGGATAACCACTTCAGCGTGTAGCCAAATCCTCGCATTCGCCCGCAGGTCTGCGCTCCGGTGCTCGTCCTTCCTAGGGCTGCAAAGGTTTTCTATCACGCTGAAAAGAAGACAAAGGGCTAAAATCAAGATCATTTTAGCCCTTTGTCAACAGTATGAGGGCGGCCCCCCACCGGGATAACCGCCTAATGGCATTACCATTTAAAGCTTTTTGTTGCACCTTCTGCACCAAAGTTCAAGATGCTGACTTTGACATCGTAATCGATGTCTGATTCTTGGAATAGCCTATCCCACTCGGTACCGTGCTGATCCCAATAGTCGGGATATTTCATACGGAACTGCTGGTTTAAAAATATGGGATCAACGCCGACTTCTTTTTGCACATGATTTACTGCTTTTTGAATGCGTTCTTTAATTTTATGAGCAAAGATACGCTCAAAACGTTTAATGTACTGCTCATCGAATGAGTTTTCAGGAGGATATTGATCCTCAGACAATTTTCCATTTGTTTGTATGCTAATTTTAAAGGATACCTTTCCGTCTTTCAGATAGGGCTTGACCTTGGTTTTTGCTTTTTTTATTTCATACGTGATCGG
The DNA here is from genome assembly GCF_000800825.1 of Bacillus sp. WP8. Taxonomy (NCBI): domain Bacteria; kingdom Bacillati; phylum Bacillota; class Bacilli; order Caryophanales; family Bacillaceae; genus Bacillus; species Bacillus sp. WP8. The sequence goes on along the minus strand of NZ_CP010075.1, from coordinate 3,234,155 downwards.
ATAACCTTTGTAGGTGGCAGGTACAACGCCGCCAGTGATACGGCCCATTACCCAGTTTAAAGATTGGACATCTTTTGCTGGGATAAAACCAATCAGCTTTCTCGTTTTACCATGTATGATTCCTGCCCCATCATAAATAATTTCACTGTCGATCACATCTACACTTTGTACGAGGAAGCTAACGCCCATCTGAAAGTAATCAGACGACCGGCCAATACGTGTTGGCGGTGCGATCTTTCCGTTAAAGCTTCGGTTTTTGGATGTTTCAAAGATATGCTCAACCGGTACCTTCTGTTGAGACTTTAACTTTTGATTGATGACTTTTGACGCATCTCCTCGTGACACGAGGAGATAGCTGCTGCGCCGAACCTCATCATCTCGAATGAAATGATTAAGTGTTCCTTGAATATCGTGATGCTCCGCCTGGGTTTTGCCGAACAAGAAGATTTTTAGGTGATCACTATAGATCGGCGGGTCCTTCAAGGCGACATTACTGACAGCCTCAAGCACATTTTTTCCCTTTGAGACAACATTCACATAGCCGGGAGAATCGGCTTCTTGTGTTCCACTTGATTTCGGTACAAGGTTTTGGTAGGTCAGCTTAACTCCATTGTCATCTTCCTCATCAATACCAACCCCGCGTACAAACGATAGTTTTTCAATATCCTTTAAGTCCCAGCAGCCTGCTGATAGAAGGAAAAGACAGCAGGAAAAAAAGAATAACAGTATACGCCTGCCTCTCATGTAGAACGACCTCCCCATTTTTTGCGTATCATCAGCAGGATAGCAGTAATAAAAGGAATGGCTAAAACCGCAAACAATGCGTAGCCGAGTAAAGTAGAGTAGTAAAAGACTTCGTTGATATTTCTAGGGAAAAGTGAGAGTGCTGATGTAATCAAAAATAACAGCCATAACAGTCTCGTTATATTGGTTGTTTTAAAAACAGTGAAGCAGCCTTTAATCGCAAACTGGAAAAAACCCAGCATACAAATGAACTGCTGGCACGTCCAGATCGTCAGTAAGAAAATATCAAATCGTTCGATAAACACCCCTTCAAGTTCAAGCGCTTGTATAAGAGAAACCGTCGGCCAAGTGAGAGATTTCGTTTCACCAACGGTCATGGAGCCAATCACTATAAAGAGTGTGAGGGAATATACAAGAGAAGTAATTCCAACCCCGATCGCAGCCGCCCATTTTGCCTTAGACCATTTGTCTTTATAAATGAGCGGGACAACAAACAAAATCACTTCAAACCCTGTAAATTGAATAAAGGTTTGAGAGAAAAGGTTACTAAAATCTTTAAAACCATGCGCCATCACAGGGCGCAAATAATTAAAATCAAATATTTTTAAACAAAACAGCATGAGCGCTATGTAAATGACCATGGTGATCGGATAAATATAGGTCACCATTTTGACGACTGGAAAGATACCGCTTTTCAAATGATAGATCGCCACGAGTAAAAAAATCATCACAATCACGGTCATGGGAGTCGATTGCAGCAGGAAAAACTGAACCACTTCCCCAAGGACACGTGCCTCAAAGCCGACAATGCCTAGTAAATAGGCGATCAGCATTAAATTAAAGATTGTGCCAAAGAATGCCCCTGCTCCTTTTGTATTTGACTCGAAAATGGTGTCTGGTGCATTCTTTTCGGCAATCCAGCCCAACAAAAAAGCAACGAAAGCAAAGATGACGCCCTGTATTAATACAATGATCCAGCCATCAGGGTATCCTGAATTGGCAGAACTGCGTGGAATGGTTAAAATTCCAGCGCCTATCATTGTAGAGCTGCAGAGAATGGTTACTTGTAACAATGATAGCCTTTCAGGTCTGTACATCGTTTAATCTCCTTGTCTTTTGAGATTTTTTATTTTTGCTGTTTTTGGTCTGGATTTAAATAGACCGATTGGTAAACGAACGTACGTATCCTTTAAATCTGAAAACGGTGAAGACAACACAGGTGTGAAATAGTCAAAACCAAAGGTCTTTAACTGCATCAAGTGACAAAGCACAAATAAATAACACATGATTAAACCGTATAATCCAAACAGTGCTGAACTAAAAATGGCCATAAACCGCAAAATACGCAGTGGGAAACTAAAGTCATATGACGGTGCCGTGAAGTCAGCCAGTGCGGTCAGCGACACAATAATCACCATTAAGGCACTGACGATATTGGCTTGAACAGCTGCCTGACCAATAATAACCCCGCCAATGAGCCCAATTGTCTGTCCGATGGCTCTTGGAAGCCGTAGTCCAGCTTCCCGCAGCAGCTCTATCGTAAAAGACATGAGAATGGCTTCGACAACAGGAGGGAAGGGAACATTCTGCCGGCTGCCTGCGATGGTGAGTGCCATTCTTGTCGGTAATAAACCGGGATGATAAGAGACAAGTGCAATGTAAAGCCCGGGTAAAAAAATCGTGAGCAGCACGGCAATATAACGAAGTAAACGCAAAAGAGTCGCGCTTGTCCACCTCTGATAATAATCCTCTGGTGATTGCATCAATGTTGTAAGTGTCATAGGTAAAATGAGGGCAAAAGGAGTCCCATCGAGCAAAATTGAGACTTTGCCTTCTAGCACAGATGCAATCACCCGGTCAGGACGTTCTGTGTTTTGAATCTGTGGGAAAATGGAGATGTGACTGTCCTCAATCAACTGTTCAATATAGCCAGTTTCAGGGATGTCATCCATTTTGATTTCGGCCATGCGTGATAGAACATCTTCTACTAGTATAGGATCAGCAATATCACGAACATACACAAGGGCAGCGGATTTTTTATTGCGAGTACCGATACTCACCTTTTGAATCACAAGATTTGGGTCGTTTGCCCGTTCACGGAGTAAAGCCGTGTTTTTTTCAAGATTCTCAATAAATCCGATCCGCGGTCCTCTTACAAGAACTTCAGATTGCGGCTCTTCTACTTCCCTAAATTGAAAAAGATTTGTATGGAGTGCAAGTGCTTGATCCGCTCCATCTACAAATAAAATAGCCTTGCCGCTATATAACTGCTCGATGGCAAGGTTCATATCATCCAGCACATCACTTTGAATGCCAAAGAACGTTTTTGAAAGGGAGGAAAGTGTAGTAGAACCAACCTCAGTGATGTCCAGTTCCTTTTGCATTGGTGAAATGATTTGCTTAGAAAGCATCTCAAATTCTGTGAGTCCTTCAACGTACACGAGACATCCAGAAATAGTGGAAGGACCAAATGAAAAAGAGTGGAACACGATATCATCACTTCTTCCGGCAAAGCTTTTGACACGCTTAATGACGGACGCTATATCTTGTTCAATGCGACTTTTCATAATACCTCACCCTCATCACATGTTTTTTTATAGAGTGACTCGGAAGGTGGAGAATTATGCAAATAGAAAAAAGAGAATCCCCGAATAGGAATTCTCTCGTCTTATTATCTCGCAAGCCAGCCGCCATCAACAGCTAAAATGTGGCCGTTCATATAATCAGAAGCTGGTGAGCTAAGGAAAACAGCAGCACCGGCTAGATCCTCAGGTTTTCCCCAGCGCCCGGCAGGGATTCGTTTCAGAATCTCTTCATTTCGATTTTCATCGTCACGAATGGCCTGTGTGTTATTGGTTGCAATATACCCAGGCGCAATCGCATTCACTTGAATATGCTGGCTCGCCCATTCGTTGGCAAAAGCTTTCGTCAGCCCTGCGACAGCATGCTTGCTTGCTGTATAAGCGGGGACAAAGACGCCGCCTTGAAACGATAGAAGGGAGGCGATATTGACGATTTTCCCTTGCCCGTTTTTCAGCATCTGCTGTCCAACCTTTTGCGTGAGGAAAAAGAGACTGTTGATATTCACATCCATGACCGTATGCCAATCTTCCTCTGAATAGTGAGCCGCCTGCTCTCTTTTAATGGTTCCAGCATTATTGATTAGAATATCAATCGTGTGCTTCTTTAATATGGCGTCGACATCCTGCTTTGCAGACTGAGGGTTAGAAAAGTCAACTTGAACCGCATGAAATGATCGGCCTGCCTGTTCGATAAGTGCCTTTGTTTCTTCAAGCGGTGTGTGATGATATGTGCCGATGATATCTGCACCTGATTGGGCAAGCGCCACGGCAATACCTTGCCCAATACCGGTTCCAGGACCTGTTACAAGTGCTGTTTTTCCTTCAAGGGAAAAGAGGGACGCTGCATATGATGATGTCATCACCCTCGTTACCTCAGCTGATCCATTGGGACAAAGTCCATATCTTTGAACGTATAGTTTTCGCCCGCCATTGCCCAAATAAATGAATAATTCGCTGTACCTGAACCTGAATGAATGGACCAGGCAGGTGAAATGACTGCTTCCTCATTTGCCACAACAAGATGTCTTGTTTCAGATGGCTCCCCCATAAAATGAAAGACTCGTGCATCCTCTTCGATATCAAGATATAAGTACACTTCCATCCGGCGATCGTGAATATGAGCAGGCATCGTGTTCCACGTGTTATTGGTTTGCAGCTGAGTGATTCCCATCATGAGCTGACAGCTTTGGATGCCGTCTGCATGGATGACTTGATACAGGTTTCGTACATTGGAAGCAGCTGCTTCCCCTAAGTGGTTTGGTGTTAATTCAGCGATGGCTGCTTTTTGTGTAGGGTACGCTCTATGAGCCGTGGCTGAAACTAGATAGAACTTGGCCTCGTCGCCTGATGAACTAGCAAACTGTACATCTTTGTGACCAAGACCAATATATAAGAAATCTTTATGCTCCAGCACAAAGGCCTCACCATCAACAGTGACCGTTCCTTGTCCGCCGACATTCACAATCCCGATTTCACGTCTTTCAAGAAAATACTCCGTCCGTAAAAAGTCCCCAGCATCTAGTGTGATCGGCTCTGCTGCTGGCATGGCTCCGCCAATCACCACGCGGTCCTCATGTGAGTAATAGAGCTTTAATTCACCACTGACAAATAGCGTAGGTATATGAAAATGACGACGAAGTTCCTCTGTTGTAAAACGTTTGACCTGTTCAGGATGTACAGCATAACGATTTTCCATTTGGATAAGCCTCCCTTTCCATCTGAAACAAATATTGATATTTATTTGGTATCGGTTTCAAGGAAAATTCTAGAGGAAAAAGAGAGCGCCGTCAACCGTTTATTTGAAATCGCTTTCTTTTTCTCTAATTAAACGAATTTTTGCCATCATCAAGCAAAAAAATCTTCTGAAATGCAAATAATTATGATATGCTCTTTTTAAGTTTATTTGAAATCGGTACCGAACCAAATGAGAAGATCAATTGTGGGAGTTTTTTGAATGAAAGAGAAAAAGCAAACGAAAGTGACCATTAATGAAGTAGCAGCTTATGCAGGGGTCTCAAAATCAACTGTATCCAGATATATCAATGGCAGAACAAATGAAATTTCATCTGAAAAGGTAAAAAAAATCAAGAAGGCCATTGAGGAACTCCATTATCGTCCGAGTCAGCTTGCTCAAGGACTAAAAGTCAGAAAAAGCAAGGTCATTGGGTTTATTGTAGCCGACATTACGAATCCATTCTCTGTGGCAACACTTCGCGGAGTTGAAGAGATTTGTGATGAATATGGATACAGCATCATGGTGTGCAACACAGATAATCGTCCAGAAAAAGAACGGGAAATGCTCCTTAAACTGAATGCACATTATATTGAAGGGCTCATCATCAATACGACAGGACAGAACAATGACATTCTGGAGGAGTTTAAGAAAAACGGTGTGCCGATTGTTCTTGTGGACCGGAAGCTGCCTGAACTAAAAGTCGACACAGTGACCACGAACAACCGTGATATCACAATCCGGCTGCTTCAACAAATGTATGAGAAAGGCTATGATCACATCGCATTCTTTACTGAGCCCGTCGATGGAATCAGTCCTCGTGAAGAACGAAAGGAAGCATATGAACAGACAGCTTTGAGTAAACATAAGAAGCCAATCATTGCAGAAATTGATTTAAAGCAAAAGGAACAAATGCGCGAAGAGATTGTCCGTTTTCTACAATCAAACGAACAGAAAAAAGCGATTTTAGCAGGCAATGGATTACTCATGCTGAAGCTGATTAGTGAACTTGTAGAGCTTGGGATGAAGATTCCTGATGAGATCGGTATTGCAGGGTTTGATGATACAGAATGGTATAAGCTGATTGGACCTGGAATCACAACGGTTGCCCAGCCATCTCATGAAATGGGGAAAGCAGCCATGCAAAAAATCAAGACACGGCTTGAAGGGGATGAAAGTGCGCCCCAAACGATTCAGCTTGATGGTGAAATCATTGTAAGGAAATCTTTATAAATGATAGGCAGAGAAGAGTATACAGACGTGCATGCTCTCTCTTTTTCAACTGATTTGAAACCGGTACCAAGAAAGGGGAGAAATGAGTGAAAGCATTGGATGCGGTCACATTTGGGGAATCAATGGCGATGTTTTATGCAAAGGAAGTTGGGGAGCTTCATCAAGTGCATACATTCCAAAAGGCGCTTGCTGGTGCAGAAAGTAACGTGGCTGTCGGTTTGGCGAGGCTGGGCTTTCATGTGGGCTGGATGAGCAAAGTCGGAGCAGATTCACTTGGCACATTTATTTTAGAAGAGCTTCAAAAAGAAGGGGTCGATACAAGTGCAGTGCTCCGTTCAAATGATGGGTCTCAAACGGGGATCTTACTTAAATCAAAAGTGATCGATGGAGACCCTGACGTCACGTATTATCGGAAAGGCTCTGCTGCGAGCACAATGAGTCCAAGTGACTTTCCCGTCACTTATTTCAAACAGGCAGGCCACCTTCATATGACTGGTATTCCGCCTGCCCTATCCAGTGAAATGAGAGCGTTTTCTATTCGTGCCCTTCAAGAAATGAAAGAAGCGGGCAAAACCATTTCATTTGATCCAAATCTTCGGCTTCAGCTATGGGAAGAGGAGGAGGACATGATTCAGACGGTGAATCAAATCGCTTCGCAAGTGGATTGGTTTTTTCCAGGTCTTGCAGAAGGGCAAAGGCTCACGGGTTGTCACGAGCCAGAAGAAATTGCAGATGTTTATTTGCAAAAAGGCGTCAAGCTAGTGGTCATTAAGCTAGGGGCAGAAGGTGCCTTTTATAAAAGTGCAGCCGGACAAGGAATGGTGAATGGATTTTATGTGCAGGATGTCGTAGATACAGTTGGAGCTGGTGATGGATTTGCAGTGGGGGTCATCAGCGGCTTACTTGACGGCTTATCAAATGAAAAATCCGTGACAAGAGGCAATGCAGTCGGGGCACTTGCAGTGATGTCTCCTGGAGATAAGGATGGACTGCCTACCCGGGAGGAGCTTCAAGCTTTTATGAAAGAAGCCAAACGATATAAAAGGCGGGATTACATGAAAGGGGATGAGAGATATGGGGAAGTCAGCAAGTTTGAGCGTTAAAAAGCAGCTCGCGTCTTGTAAGTTGATCGCAGTGGTGAGAGCGGGTAGTGAAAGAGAAGGCATTGAAATGATTGAGCGTTTAAAGAAAAAAGGGGTCCGTGCCATTGAAGTGACGTATACCACGCCAAATGCTGAACGCATCATCGCATCCTTTCAGCAGGAGCAAGACCTCATTGTAGGAGCTGGAACGATTACGACTCTGGAGCAGGCACAATCGGCTGTTGAGGCAGGCTCACAGTTTATCGTTAGTCCAGGATATCTTCCTATGATTGGAGAACATCTTTCATTTTACGACACACTCTATGTACCAGGGGTTCTCACCCCAAGTGAAATCATGCAGGCGAAAGCAGATGGCTACGGCTTGCTCAAGCTTTTCCCAATCGGCTCCTTCGGTTTATCCTATATGAAAAACCTGCAAGGTCCATTTCCAGAGATTGAATTTATTCCTACGGGTGGCATTCATCCAGCTGATGTTCCGAACTGGCTTCAAGCAGGCGCGGTGGCTGTCGGTGTCGGAAGTCAGCTTGAAAACAGTACAGCAGAGGAATTACAAGCCGTTCTTTCCTCATAAATACTTGTAAAACGAACAAACAATTGGCTTGTAGATGCCAGTTGTTTGTTCGTTTATCTCACATAACAGCAGATAACCATTCAACTCTTCACGTACAATGATCGTGAAGGAGTGATGGAAATGTATATTCTACAAGATGAACTTACGGATGGACGAATTGATCAGCTGATTACTGCACATATAGAAGAAATGAAGGAGCATTCGCCGCCAGAAAGCATTCACGCCCTTCCATTAACTGATTTAAAAAAACAGGATGTCACCGTGTGGAGTGTGCGAGATGGAGAGGAGCTTCTTGGCTGCGGAGCGTTAAAGGAGCTGTCAAGTGAACATGGGGAAATCAAATCGATGAGAACTGCAGCCCTCCATATGCGGAAAGGTGTAGCGAGGTATATGCTGAATCATCTTCTCCAAGAGGCAAAACGGCGCGGGTATACACGTGTCAGCTTAGAGACAGGGGCAATGGCTTTCTTTGAACCAGCAAGAAAACTATATGAAAGCGCTGGGTTTCAGTATTGCTCGCCTTTTGGTACATATCAAGAAGATCCAAACAGTTTATTTATGACAAAGGAATTATAGAGGTCGAGAGAGTATGCTTATAAGCAGCTCTTTTTTTATGCGGAAATAGTGAAAAGGAGGAGGATACGGTGAAATTATCTAAGTGGATCGGAATGAGCGCATTTCTCACATTTTGTGCGGTCTCTGTCATCTTTTTAACGTTATTAGGTCAAGATTTATTTAAAATTGAAAGCGCTTCCGATAAAACAGCGTCAACGTATCAATACCATTTTGTCCTTGTACCGGAGGAACTTGATAACGAATATTGGCAGCTTGTACAAAAGGGTGCGGCTGATGCGGCAGACGTTCATCACGTGTATCTAGAATATTTGGGCCCAAAGCAAGCGGATGTAGACGATCATCTGAAAACCATTGATATGGCGATTGCTGGACATGTTGACGGCATTATGACGCAGGGACTTGATGCGGAAAAATACAAACCGCTTTTTCAGAAGGCGAGGGAAAAAGGAATTGATGTCGTCACCGTCGATACGGATGCAGAAGGGAGCAAGCGTCAAGTGTATGTAGGAACGGACAATTACTATTCAGGCTTTATCGCAGGGCAGGCACTCATCGCAGATACAAAAGGTGAACAGTATGTAGGAATTGTCACAGGCAGGCTGGATGCCATTCATCAAAAGCTGCGCGTCAAAGGCTTTCGAGATGCCGTCTCCGCTGAAAAACGCATTCATATTGCTGGAATAGAAGAATCAGCCATTACGAAGTCAGGTGCCTCAGGTGCCGCTTATAAACTATTAAACGATCATGCGAAGCTCACCGCATTTTATGGCACAAGTGCATTAGATGGTGCAGGCATCATTCAAGCAATCGCACAGTACCAATCATCCACTGATTTTTATGTGCTTGCATTTGACACATTGCCTGATACGATTCAGGCGCTTGATGATGGAACGATTGATGCCGTGGTCGTGCAGCATCCTTATGAAATGGGCTATCAAGCGGTGGAATCGCTTGTTCGTTTGCAAAAAGGTGAAAAAGAAGAACCGCTTCAGTACACGGGAACGAGTGTGATCCGGCGCGGGGATCTGCCTCTTCAGCAAACAGACAGAAAGCAGGGGATGCAGCCATGAGAAAGATTCGAAGTAAGCTGTTATTGGCATTTTTAATCCTTGTGCTTCTTGGCAACGTAGCCGCTTTTTTTGTCTACTGGAGCAGTTCAAAAATCACATCAGAATATAGCCGGAGCTTCCGTTCTTTTCTGCTGCTCAATGATATATCGACAGAAGCAAAAACGATGTATGAAAAAGTCAATGCCTATGCCATTGAAAAGGATCGGAAGTTTGCCAAAGAATACCTTACGTCAAAACAAAAAATGAAATCCTACGATCAAGCGCTGCGAAAGGATGCCGGGCTTCATGCTGCGATTCCATCGATTGAAAAATATCAATATATGATACGGACGCTCATCAATGAAAGTGATGCGACCATGACACATGTAAAAGAAGGGAAAATCGAAGAATATGCTGCAAGTGTGAAGGAAGTGAGAACCGTCTCCTCCTATATACAAGAGCAGACGATGACCCTGCTTGATGATGAATTATCTGAATATCAAGTACTCTATCAATCTCTTCAAAAAAGGCATCATACCTATGCGCTCTTTACCTTGTGCCTGTTTACGTTATCAATCGGGGTCGCATTATGGATGGCTTATATGATTGCTGGCGGGATATCAAGACCCATTGTTCATCTGTCCCGAAGCGTAAAAGAAGTATCAGAAGGAAATTTTGATGGAGCGAATTTGCATGTCACCTCAAAGGATGAAATTTCTGTTTTAAATGAAGCCTTTCAGCGAATGCGGCAAGAGATGAAAATGATGATTGAAGAGATCAAACAAAAGGCAGCATTGGATCAAAAAATCAAAGACATGAAGCTAAAAACGCTGCAAAACCAAATGAACCCGCATTTTTTATTTAACACATTAAACATCGTTTCGCGGATGGCTTACTTAGAATCAGCGGAAGCCACATCGAGATTGATTCAATCCGTTTCCACGCTGATGCGGTATTCGCTGTCTGCTCTGAGTACATCCGTTACATTGGAACAAGAAGTGAAAGTGGTAAAAGAGTATTTTCATATACAAGAAACGAGATTTGCCGACCGTATTACGTGCAAAACGTCCATCGATGAGTCGTGTTTATCTGTACATATCCCAAGTCTCACCTTACAGCCGCTTGTCGAAAATGCCTTCATTCATGGCGTCGAACCAAAGGAGGAAGAGGGACTTGTTGAGCTCTCAATCTATCAAGAAGGCGGCTATGTGATGATTCGGATTCGGGACAATGGGATGGGCATCAATGAATTGGAGAAAAGAAGATTGCTATCAGAAAAAGAAGAGGAAGATCCGAACATCCTGAGTAAAGGCCACTCGACAGGAATTGGTCTTCGAAATGTGATGTCAAGACTGCGTTTGTTTTACGGGGTGCAAAATGCCCTTCAAATTGATTCAAAGCCAAACGAAGGCACCACCATACAATTGGCTATTCCGATGAAGGAGGGACCGGCATGCTGAACGTGCTGATTGTCGATGATGAAAAAATAGAACGACTAGCGATGCGGAAGTTCTTAACCGAATGGGTTCCAGAGTGTCATATAGCAGGAGAAGCGGAAAATGGAAAGAAGGCGGTTGAATTCGTGCGATCTGAGCCCATTCATCTTGTGCTCATGGATATTCAGATGCCTGGCATGGATGGACTGACAGCGATCAAACAGATCAAAGCAAGCAGTCCTCATACAAAATTCATTATGCTGACAGCCTACGATACATTCGATTACGCCAAGCAAGCGATGCAAGAAGGGGTGAAACAATACCTTGTTAAACCAGCTGATAAAGACGAAACCATCGCAGCCATTCGATTTGTAGCAGCAGAAATAAAGCAGGAGGCGTCTCAGCGGCAGGCGGCAGCGGCCGATCAGCAGTCAAAGTGGCTTGAAGCCCATATCATGAACGGTCAATCCTATACCTCCATGGAGTTTCAACAACTATTTTCCGAATATGAAGCAGGTCTTATCATCGCGGTGCAGCGGACGGGCGGGGATCAGCTGTTGAACGATTTACAGAAATCTGCACAATTTCATACGGTGCCGGTTCAGATGGGGGGTGAACTGTTTACATGCTTCATTTATAGTCAGCAAGGACCAGGTCAGCTTAAGGCAGAGTTGCTGCAAGCCATTCGAGCTGCCATGACAAATGGTCAGCCTTCACCTGTCGTTGGCATAGGGCACCCAGTCTCAAACCCGCTTCATCTTCAGAAAAGTGCAGCAGAGGCGAAGCTTTCCTATTATCAGCGAAAAAAGAGTGGCGGCGTTGTTCGTTATGGTTTTTACCAAACAGACATAAAGCCCGGTCCATTGATTCATCTGCCGGAGCTTGCAGACAGCATGATGCAGGCGCTCGAGGAAGGGAGAAGAGAGGATGCGCTGGCTTTATTTGATGCCTTTCAATTAGAGGGAGCGACGATTTCACAGGTAAAGGAACTGCTGATTCTCTTCAAATCACGTCTCCGTACAGATCTATCGATATTGACAATCAGCACCGCAGCTGAATGCCGTCAGTGCTGTGAACACCTATTTGACGTGTATGAAGCGAGAACCCAGACCATCAATGACATTGAGCGGGCAAAACGTTACATCAAAACGCATTATTGTGAACAGATCACACTTGAGCAAACAGCCGCTTATGTTGATTTAAGTCCAACCTATTTCACAAAACGTTTTAAAGACGAGACGGGTCTGACATTTAAAGAGTATGTGACAACCTGCCGGCTGGATAAAATCAAAAAGCTCCTCAAGGACAGCTCGCTTAGCTTAAAAGAAATTACCTATCAAGCAGGATATACAGATCCTAATTACGTCAGCCGTGTGTTTAAGAAGATGGTCGGCTGTTCACCGAAGGAATATCGAAAACAGGCCGTAAAAAAATGAAGAATTTCATAAAAAAGTGCAGAAGTTTGCCTGAAAAAAAGCAAGGATCTGCCATTATACTTATTTTGATAACGCTTACAAAATAGGGATGGGGGATCAATCATGAAGGTCAAATTAGGCTTTACACTGCTTGCACTCTGTATGCTGATCGTTACTGCCTGCAGTTCATCGACGAACTCAGAGGCAAAAAAAGAAGGCGGAACGGAAAAGCTCGAAATTTTCTCTTGGTGGACAGGAGCGGGTGAGGAAGACGGGCTAAAGGCACTCATCCAGTTGTTTGAAGAGAAGAATAAAGATATTCCAATTGAAAATGCAGCTGTCGCAGGTGGTGCTGGTACGAATGCAAAGGCTGTTCTGACTAGCCGTATGCAGGGGAATGATCCGCCTGCTACGTTTCAAGTGCATGGCGGGGCGGAGCTGAATGAGAGCTGGGTCGCGGCAGGCAAAATGGAGCCGCTGGATGATTTATATGAAAAAGAAGGCTGGAAAGACAAATTTCCAGAATCACTGATTGATCTTGTCAGCAAAGATGGAAAAATCTATTCCGTGCCAGTGAACATTCACAGGGGCAATGTGCTTTGGTATAACAAGAAGGTATTTGATGATGCAGGCTTAGAGCCGCCAGCGACATTTGATGAATTTTTCAAAACAGCAGATGCATTAAAGAAAAAAGGGATCACGCCACTTGCGCTTGGAGATAAGGAGCCTTGGGCAGCGACTCATTTGTTTGAAAGTGTTTTGCTTGGTGTATTAGGGGCAGATGGTTATCAAAAACTTTGGGCTGGCGACATGAAAATGGATGACCCGAAAGTGAAGGAAGCGGCAGACATCTTTGGGCGCATGCTCGAATACGTCAATGATGATCACAGCTCACGTAACTGGCAGGATGCCTCACAGCTCGTGGCAAAAGGCGAAGCTGCAATGAATGTCATGGGTGACTGGGCGAAGGGGTACTTTGTGAATGATCTTGATTTGAAGGTGAATCAAGACTTTGGATACACGGCGACTCCTGGAACGGAAGGAAGCTTTATGGTGATCACCGATACATTCGGACTGCCAAAGGGTGTGAAACAGCCAGAAAACGTGAAGAAATTCTTATCTGTTTTAGGATCTGTGGAAGGACAGGATGCGTTTAATCCGCTAAAAGGATCGATTCCAGCACGTGTGGATGCAGACGTATCAAAATATGATGAATACGGAAAATCGGCGATGAAGGCATTTAAAGAGTCTAAGCTGGCGCCGTCTCTTGCTCATGGCTCAGCTGCTGAAGAAGGGTTTGTGACGAAAGCGAATCAAGCCGTCAATATCTTCGTGACACAAAAAGACAGCAGCCAGTTTGTATCATCTTTAAAAGATGCAATGAAATAAAGACGAAAGAGGCGGCGGCTAGGCACCGCCTCTTTTTTAAAAGGAGTGTAGCTTCATGCGCATGGACACATCGCCGATGACAAAAACATCTATGCCCAAGGTCAAACGTATGCGGAAAAAATGGAATGGAGATCAGCTGCTGGCGCTGCTCTTTTTAGCCCCGTCAGCGGTTTTATTATTCATCTTTGTTTACGGCTTTATTGGCTGGACAGGATATGTGTCATTATCAAACTGGACCACGCTTGTTCCTGATTTCTCTTTCGCAGGTCTTCGCAATTATGCCATGCTGTTTCAAGATTTCCGCTTTCAGTCAGATCTTCGAAACACGGTCTTTTTTACTCTATTTTTTATTGGGGCTGTCATTGTCTCTGGTCTTGCACTTGCGATTTTACTAGATCAGAAGATCAAGGGGGAATCTCTTTTTCGGAATTTATTCTTCTTTCCGATGGCCCTTTCCTTCGTTGTCACAGGGGTTGTATGGCAATGGATTTTAAACCCGTCAACAGGGGTGAATTTATTTTTGAAAACGCTCGGTATCCAGCCTAAATGGTACACGGATACGAACATTTTGGCCGGATTTGTCTGGGGGAAAATTGAGTTTGGTGTACCTGCGGCCATGATTGCCGTCGTGATTGCAGCTGTTTGGCAAATGACAGGCTTCTCTCTGGCAATGTATTTGGCGGGTCTGCGAGGAATTCCAGAGGAAGTAAGAGAGGCTGCTAGAATGGATGGTGCATCGGAGTGGCAGATTTACTGGAAAATCATTTTTCCTCTTTTAAAACCGATTACTGCAAGTGTTGTTATCATCATGGCTCATATTTCATTAAAGATTTTCGATTTGATTTACTCGATGACAGGACCGGGTGCGAACTTTGTCACCGATGTCCCGGGCGTGTATATGTTTGAAATGACCTTTAGAGGAAACCATTATGCAGGCGGTGCCGCCATTGCGATTGTCATGCTGGTCTCTGTTGCGGTCTTTATCGTGCCATACCTCCTGTCGAGCCGGAAGGGGGCTTCATCATGACAGCCAGATGGTTTGTCCGTCCAGTTCTTTATGCTTTATTGATTTTGTGCAGTCTATTTTTTTTGATGCCAGTTTATGTCATGCTCGTCACAAGCTTGAAGCCATTAGGTGAAGTCACCCTTGAACGAATGTGGTCGCTGCCATCCACAATCGATTTTTCAAGCTATCAAATCGCGTTTGAAAAGCTGGCGCCTAATTTAATGAATTCTCTTTATCTAGTCATTCCTGCTACTTTACTGTCAGCTGTATTAGGTGCAATGAATGGCTATGTATTATCAAAATGGCGTTTTAAAGGATCAGAAGTCGTCTTTACGCTGATGCTCTTTGGGATGTTTATTCCATATCAAAGTATTCTAATTCCACTTATTCAATTTTTGCGTGAAGTCGGATTGTATAATTCAATTCCAGGGCTTGTGCTTGTCCATGTCGTATACGGACTTCCGATCACAACGCTCATGTTCCGAAATTTCTATGTGAGCATCCCAGATGAAATGATTGAATCGGCGAAAATGGATGGCGCAGGGTTTATCGGGATTTTCAGATATATGATTCTTCCGCTTTCGATCACAGGATTTGTTGTGGTCGCCATTTGGCAGTTCACAAATGTGTGGAATGAATTTTTATTTGCAGTCACGATGACCACTGCGGAGCATCAGCCGGTGATGGTTGCCTTGCAAAATCTATCAGGCAGTCAAATCGTGCAATGGAACGTCCAAATGGCAGGAGCGATATTGGCTGCGCTGCCGACACTACTCGTCTATATTCTTCTTGGAAAATACTTTGTCAAAGGGCTTCTTGCAGGCTCTGTCAAAGGGTAAAACAATTTTTGTGTTATCGTTTTCATTCGGTGTACTGAAAGGATTGACTTCTCTTTAGATAGCGTCATAATAAAAGTTGAGACTTACTAGTTTTCATTAAGCTAGGTAAGGATTATCAAAGGGTAGCAAAGGGAGGAGTCATCCTGAATGAAGCAGTCACCAATTTTTTTACTGCCTGAATTGAAGGAAAGAATATGGGGAGGTACAGCCTTAAGGGATCAATTTGGCTACGATATTCCTTCTGATCAAACGGGAGAATGCTGGGCAATTTCTGCTCATCCAAACGGACCAAGTGTCGTGCAAGACGGTCCATATAAAGGGAAAACGCTGATCGAACTTTGGGACAATCATAGAGAATTGTTCGGGGGGATAGAAGGCGATCGCTTCCCGCTGTTAACCAAAATTTTAGATGCAAACCAAGACTTGTCCGTTCAAGTACATCCAGATGATGATTATGCGGAAAGACATGAAAATGGCGAGCTTGGAAAAACAGAGTGCTGGTATATCATTGACTGCAAAGAAGGAGCGGAAATGATCTATGGGCACAATGCAAGAACAAGAACTGAGCTTGTCACCATGATGAATAGCGGAGATTGGGAAGGTCTTTTGCGGCGGGTGAAAATTAAGCCTGGTGATTTTTATTATGTGCCAAGCGGTACTATTCATGCGCTTTGCGAAGGAACGCTTGTCCTTGAAACGCAGCAAAGCTCAGATACAACCTATCGCGTATATGATTATGAACGAAAAGACCAGGATGGCAACGAACGTGAACTTCATTTTGCACAAGCAATTGATGTCACGACGGTTCCTCATGTAGACGGTTATGCAGATGAATCAGTTGAAACACGCCGAGGAGTGACCATTCGTACATTTGTCGAAGCAGAATACTTCTCTGTGTATAAATGGGAAATTGATCAAAAAGTAGAGCTTTCGCAGGATTATCCGTTTTTGCTATGCAGTGTGATTAATGGAGAAGGATCTTTAGAGCATGACGGAAACACATATCCATTGCCAAAGGGCGCTCATTTTATTCTGCCGGCTGAAACAGGAAGCTTCTCAATTGAAGGATCTTGTGAACTGATTGTGTCGCATATATAAAAATGAAAAGACTTTCAAGCATAAAAAACAGCTTGAAAGTCTTTTTTATTACAAATATAGAAAGGTTAGTTTAGAACTTTATAAAAAGTGTCCATTGCTTTTTTATTATACTCTTTATAATTGAATGGAGCATAAGAAGTGTGTGCCTGAGAGCTAAAGTTGTTTAAACCTTCTATAAGCCCATCAATACTATTATTGACTAGAGCCCCGTATTTACCATTCTCTAAAACAGTCCTATTGGCAACGATATCTGTCGCTAAAATATCCATTCCTAGTGTCATTGCTTCTAAAAGGACCATTGGCTGACCTTCATAATGTGAAGATAAAACAAAGCAATTACACATTTTTAGGATGGTAAATGGGTTTTCAACTTGGCCTACTAAGAACACATGGTTTTGCAATTCAAATTGTTCTATTAACATTTGAAGGTCATTTTTTAGTGGACCATCACCGAGAATATATAGCCTGCTATTTGCGTTTGTTTCGACATGTTGCTTAAACGCAGTGATTAAATTATCTTGTCCTTTCTCTGGCGATAAGCGTCCCATATTAACAAAATTATAGTGATGTTTTGATGGATAAGGAACAAACTCATTTCCTATCTGGAACCCGCGAATTTCAATGATTTCAAGTGCTTTTTTATCTACCCAGCCTATTTTTTCATTATTGAGCTCTATTGCACAGTATGTTGAGATAGGTGTGGTGACCTCTTCAGTGACATCAACTTCTTTTTGATTATATAGATAATAATCTTCCACGACTTGAAACCGTGTATTTTCATTTGTTTTATTATAAATTTTAAACTCATTCAAATGAAGCAAGGCAGAATAACTCACTTCTTTACGATTTAAAATAGATTGAGGGTCTAATTGTTTAAATGCTTTTACGTTTAACCACCCAATCACTTTTCCATCATAAGAAAATTGATAATAGGTAGATGTGCTGGTTTTATGGCTCTTGATTACAGTTACGATCGCATCTTTATAGAGATCAGCGCTGCAGACTTCAGCATAACCGAAATTTGGATATGCTTTAGACCATACTTTATGATTTTCTGTATGAACAATCTTCATTTGCTTGTTTAAATTTCTTTCTAAAAGTGTTCTATTATTCAAAGAGTGAATAAATTCTTCATGTTTATGGTAATTTTCAGTTAATAATGTGTGCTTTTCTTTTTCGATCAATGCTTGTTTATCTTCAGGGAGATCACTATTAACTTCGTAATTTTTCAGTATTTTTAGTGCTGAGGAATCTATCCAGCCAATTAGTTGTTTATTAATATAAAATCTGCTATAGACGGAACGTTCAGTTCTAGCTTCTCTATCTATTTCCACCATAATATTCTTATATGGATGGCTAGAAGAAACCTTTTTAATTCCCTTCGTTTTATAGGGTTTTGTCCAAATATTATTGCGCTTAGGAGATGCAATCACTGCTAGTTTATGAACTTCTTCTTCATATATAATGCTATCTGGTAGAATCTTAAACGCTTCTTTATTTAACCATCCCACCACATGATCTTCATAAGTGAATTTATATAAAACTTCGTTTTGTTTTGTTACAGCTTTTCTTGTAATCATGACCACTTTATTTTCAAATTCTTTAGCTGAAAAAGTGGAATAATTACTTTCAACTAATGTAGGGAGTATTTTATCGTGTTTACTGCTTAAAATTTTCGCCCTGGATTTAAAAGGTTTGTTCGATATGATTAGGCTTGTATCTTCTTCTTCGCTAGAAGTTAATTCTGTTCCTAAAATTTTGTCTGGGTTAATAGAGTTCATTACATAATCAAATTTACTTTCTTCTGCATATTGAGATAAATTCTGTTTGTTTAACTCCATCGTCCCTTTAGAGACACTCACTAACTTATCGAATTTATGATATATGGTGAATAAACCTCTCAGATTAATTCTATGAGGTTTCTTACCGTTAATCGTTCTTTCGCTATCAGAGAGAAGATCATTATGCATAAAACATATTTTTGTTTTCGCATCTGCAGAAACGAGATATTTAGCCCAGTATAAGCTATAGCCACTAAAATCAATCACATGATCAAAAGTGGATTTTCCGAATAGGCGCTTGAATTCTCTGGAATAAGCTTCTTGTGGATAGAGTCTTTTTTCTAGTTTCCCTTTTGCTCCGCGATTATGAATTAATTTATCTTTATAAACTTCTTGCAGAGTATATACAGGTAAGCCTGGCTTGAAGATAAATCTGACATTTTTATTGACTTTTGCAATATTATTTAATACTTCTTTTGAGTTTGGTGTACTCATATAACAACTCACATCATATTTATCATAATCAATATTTTGAGTTAAGTTAATGAAAGAGGAAGTAATACCATTATTTTTCATACCTCCTGGATATATCAATATCTTTTCTTTCACTTTATTATGAGTATCGATGCAGCGAACGGTTTCAGTCTCATTATTGAAGATAGCCTCAACTACTCTTTCAGTCACTTTACCATCGTCGTACTTTGTGAAGGCATGTTTAAACTGCTCATACTTGGTTTTGAATTCTAAATTTATTTCCTTTATTCGACCAATTGATTCTGCCAAATCTCTTATATTATAGACACGAGGTCCTGGAAGGTTTTCAAGATTAAAATACATTCCCCGTTCTTCGTTATATTCATCTGCGTCCCACATATAAAATAGGATTGGTTTATTTGTAACTAAAAAATCAAAGAATATACTCGAATAGTCAGTGATCAATAAATCGGTCGCACTTAAAAGCACATTTGTATCAATAAAATCCGGTATAAGCCGGCCTTGTAATTCCGTTGATCGACTTGCTTGGTGATAAAGAAATGGATGAAGCTTAAGAAGAATATTAAATTCTTGACCGCATCGTTCTTGTAAGTAATTCAGGTCAGAAGTGATCTGAGTTAAATTATTTTTAACCTTACCAACATTCGTCCCTTTCCATGTCGGTGCATATACAATAGTTTTTTTCTCTAAAGATAGGCTAACTCCAAAAGATTGAAGATTTTTTTTAAATGCGAGAGGATCAGTATTTAATGTTAGATCAATTCTTGGGTATCCTTCTTCTATTACTTTCCCTGAAAAAATGTGTTTCAACTTATAACTATTTAAGAACATGCTTGTTGTATGTTCATTTGGGCTAATAAGATAGTCTGAGCTTAAAAAATTTCTTAATACGTTCTGAGAATGTGCAGGATTTCCTGGGATATCAAAGCCCATATACTTTAATGGTGTACCATGCCACGTATTAATATAGACTTGATCTTCTTTACATATAAAAAATGGTTGGAAAGTAGAGTTATTGATTAAATATTTTGCAGTGGCTAAATATTTCAAATAATCTTTAGAGTTCCTTTTAACAAAAATCACGTTTTTGTCATCTCTATACTTACTTAAAATTGGTTCTAATGTTTCAAAGTCTTCAATAGACCAAATATGAGTATAGTCTTTAAAATTTGGCTGATGAAGCAAATATTCAAAAATGGCTAAAGGACTATCGGTCATGCTTTTACCATCTCTAGATTCATAAAGTACGGTTTTATCAACAACATCAAGATGTTGATAATAGTATGCATATAGGTTATTCCTTTGGTGTCTTTTATCTTTAATAAAATTCCTTAAAGGGTCTTTTAGAAAGTTTATTTTCCTTTTTAAAATCTTTTTGTTCCTTTTTATGATCTTTTTATTCATGATTGTGACTCCTTTTAACATTCCTTTTTAAAAAGTCAAAAATTTGTTGTGATATACAGACAAGTGAATTTAAAAATTTCGATAAAAAAATACAAATGATGCTATATGATACCATATCTTTAATGAGAAATTAATATGATACTAAATCTTTAATGGAAATTTAAGATGATGAAATGATATTTAGGTGAAAAATATCCTGAATATGTCATTTTTCATAGAAAGATATAAATATAATGAGTCTTTTGTTGTTAAAATAATTAGGTGATTCTGTCGATAAAGAGATTAGTAGACTATTATGCAAAGTTAAGAGAGGGACAGGGAACATGAAAAAAACCATCAAGATTATGTTACTCGCAGCTGCCTTTGGTATGACATTACACACGGGTAAAGAAGCGCAAGCAGCCTCCTATGTCGACCAATCCATTTATACGATGAACACCACAAAGGTATTTACAACAGAAGCAGAAGTGAAAAAAGCAGTGGAAACACTGAAGAAGGACAAAAAGTGGACAGCCACTTACCAAACCTCAGGAAATACGTCGAGCTATCAGCTCACTGCCTCAGGATATGAGTCACAAGCAGCAGCGAGTGCAAGTGCAGCTGCATTAAAAAAAGAGGTGGGCATGAGCGGTACGGTGTCTCCAGTAGGTGACCGCCTTCCTTTACAAAAGGTCGTATCTGACCCAGTCAATGATGAAAGTCAGGCGAAAAAGCTCTCACTTGAGCTAACAAAAACATCTGGGCTCAATAGCTCCTATGAAGTTATCAATCAAAGCAGGCCTTCTTATCAGGTCATATCAGGAACCATTGATTCTGAAACGAAAGTGAAAAATATTCAAACCGAGTTGCAAAAGCAGGCAGGCGTCACCAGTACATACCAAACCGAAAACAAAGCTGGCACTGTATATCAGCTGATTTCAAGTGGTATTGTTGGACAAAGTAAGGCGAATACCATTCTGCAAGGTTTTCAGAAGGCATCCGGTTTAAAACCAGTGCTTCAAACGGTAACAGCGGGTAAGCCGTATTACATCGTCACATCCGCTGCACAAGCGAACCAGTCGAAAGCACAGACACTCCTTACTCAGCTGCAAAAAGAAGCAAAAATCAGCGGGAAGATTCAAAAGACAGGTGCCTTAAAAAATGTCTACAGCTTGGAATCAGGCTATTTCAAAGACAACAAACAAGCAGCTTCAGCTGCGGCTCAAATTAAGAAGCAAACCGGTGCTGCAGGTACTGTGCAGCGAGTGGGAAAAACAAAAAATTATATCGTAAAGCTCAATCAATTAAACGATACAGCTTACGCAAAAACGATAGCTTTTTTCAAGAAAAAGAAATGGCGCTACACATCTAAAAAGATTTCTTCTACACAGCCATATCAAGTAGTGACGGGGAATCTTTTAGGAGATGATCAAGCGAAAAAAGCAGCGGCTTTCTTCCAAAAGAAAAAAGTATCTGCGACAACGAAAAAAACAGGCAAGGTATCAGACAGCACATATCGACTCGTCGTCAATCAAGCAGTGGACCAAGCGAAAGTGAATAAAGGTGCTGCATACTTAAAAACGCAGAAGGTGACAAGCAGCATCAAGACAAGTAAGGGACAGGCTGTCAGCAAAACATATAGTCTTAAGACAACACCTGTATTTGAACAAACTAAAGTGAAGCAGGCTCAAGAGATCATCAAGAAAAATGGTATTGCCAGCAGTACAAAAACGCTGACAGAAGCGGTCAAGCAATACCGTATCACGACAGAGCCGACAGTGAATCAGACAAAACTGAATCAAGCACTCAGCTATTTGACGAAACAAAAAATGAAGGCTGCTGCACAAAAAACAGGCGCAGTCGATTATGCTCAATATCAGATCAAAACAGGTGCCATCTCAACAGCTGCACTGCGTGACCAAGGCATGGCATTTTTCAAAAAACGGAATGAAACCGCTGTGTATACAACAACAACGAAACCAACTTACAAAATCAACATTACGCAGCAATTTACAGGATTACCAACTGTAAATGAAGCGATAGCATTTGTGAAAAGCCAATATGGTTGGACTGCCACAGCCGTAAAAATTAAAAATGGCCCAATGGTCATGCAAACGAACTACAACCTCACTGTCAATGAGATGGTAAACAAACAAATGAAGGTGTCACCACAGACAGATGGTGCGGCCTATGTCTATGCAGCATATGTAGACCAAGCAACATCGACAGTGAATACGGATGGCTTAAATGTCCGTTCTACACCTGATTCAAGCTCTGCAAGCAACATTGTCGCACAGCTGAATAAAGGAGCAAAAGTGAAACAGCTTGGAAAAGAAGGAAACTGGATCAGGATCAACCTCGGCTGGAGAAATGCAAGTGCAGCAGAGGTGCAAAAATATGTAGATCCAGCCAATATTGCAGAAGGCACGCAATCTTATTTTCAATTTCTGAAACTCTCTGAAGCTGCGAATCTCAATCCGGCAGAGGTCAATACAAAGATTTTAGCAGGCAAAGGGATTCTTGCTGGAAAAGGACAAGCCTTTATTACAGCAGCAAAAACGTATCATATCAACGAAATTTATCTTATTTCTCATGCGTTGCTTGAAACGGGTAACGGAAGTTCCATTCTAGCGAATGGTACAATGTTTAATGGAAAGAAAGTATATAACATGTATGGCATTGGTGCATATGACAGCAATCCGAATTATCTCGGTGCAAAGTATGCGTATGAACAGCAATGGTTCACACCAGAGGCTGCGATTATTGGCGGGGCAAAATTCATTGGCAACAGCTACATCAATAATGCGACATACAAACAAGATACGATTTATAAAATGCGCTGGTCTGCTACAGCAACTCATCAATATGCAACAGATATTGGCTGGGCTTCTAAGCAAGTCACTCGTATGTATAGTTTGTATAACCTGCTTGATGACTATACGCTGTATTACGATATCCCAGTGTATAACAAATAAAAAAACGTCCGTGCTTCCTATTGAGAAGCCGGACGTTTTTTTTGTAAGAGCAGCTGCTGTTCAATGAATGAAAGGAGCTGCTGACTTGATTGTCCCTTTGAATATTGGTTCCATTCCTCAGCAAAGGTTTTGATTCGTTCTTTATTGGTTGATCCGTTTAGGTGTAAAAGCTCCTGCAAGAGCATGTCCTGTGTGACGCAAGCCTTTCCAGGAATGATGTCTTCATACCGATCAACTAAGCCGCGTTTCTCCCGATAAGTGTCTAAGTCATAAGTGAAGAACAAGACAGGCTTTTCGAGCAGTGCATATTCAAACACAATCGACGAATAATCTGTCACTAGGACATCACAAGCACAAAGCAATGGATAGAGCGGCTGATCGGACACATCAAATATCCATTCACCGTCTGTTCCTGCTTTCGCTAAATGTTTGACTGCAGGATGAAGCTTGACGAGCAGAATATAATCGCCATTCAGCTCAGTTTGCAATTGCTCTTTTGAAAAAGGCAGGACAAGACTGTCCATTGCAAAGTCTCGATAGGTCGGTGTATAGAGCAGGATCTTTTTCCCTTTTGGGATATCATTCAGCTTTAAGGAAGGCTGATGCTGTTCATAGTACAGATCCGTCAGTGGTACACCAGTTGGTAAAAAGCGTTCATCATTGGCTCCAAACGAGGTCTTGAAAATCTCACGCATGTGATCTGAGCCTGTTACGATATAGTCGAAAGACGCATAGACACGTTTGAAGCGCTCGATGTCACGGGGACTTCGTTCAGAATTTGAAGCATCTTCAAGCCCGAACTTTTTCAAAGCGCCATTGGCATGCCATACTTGAATACAGGTGGTAGAAGGCCGTTTTCTAAGCACACTCGTCATGAGAAAGTAATTATCCGTCACGACAACCTTGCTTTTAAACATCGTATACATACATTGAATGAGATGGAGAGGATTTTTTTCATGAAAATAGCGAAATGACAGATGAGGCCCGTCCTTTTCTATCGCAGAAGCATGCTTCGTATAGAGGACAGTAAGCTTCATTGTCATGTTCGCCTGTTGTTGATAAGTATGAATGAGAGCAGCCGCATTCTCTTGGAACGAAACAAGCAGCGTCACCTGGTTTTCACGCGGTTTCACGCCGCTCATCAGCCATCCAATGAAAGAAATAAAAGCTGCGTAACATGAAATCATCATTGAGCGTATATTCATCATTTGTCAGTCTCTTACAGCTGCTTCGTCTGATCCTTTACCTGCTCAGGATAGTAACGTTTTTTCCCTTTGCTTTCCTTCAATACGGCAAAAGCGTACTTAGGAATATTCAGCATTCGTTTCCATCTCCATGGATTCACAATCAATCTATACAGCCATTCTGTATTTGTCTTAATCATCCAGCGTGGTGCACGCTTCACCGTTCCGCTAAATACATCAAAGCTTCCGCCTAAACCGATGCAAACAGCCTGCGGGAATAAATGGCGGTATTCGTAAATAAAGTTCTCCTGGTTTGGATAACCTAATGCAACGAACACCATATCAGGTTTCGAGCGCGCGATTTGCTTCGCTACGAAACGTTTATCAGCTTGATAGCCGTCACAGCTTCCGGCAAGGACCACATTTGGATATTCCGTATCAATTCGCTGTTTCACAGCCTCAAGCACTTCTTTTTTCGCACCATATAAAAAGATTCTTTTAGACTGCTTGTTTGCTAGATCAAGCATAGACATGAAGACATCAAAGCCGGCAATTCTTGACTTAAGCGGACTTTGGGTCATGCGAGACATCAACACGACGCCTACGCCATCCGGCAGTACATAATCCGCAGATGAGACGACTTGATGGTACGCATGATCCTTCATGACGGCATAGCCTATCTCTGGATTGACAGTTGCAATCATGGCGCCTCTTTTCTGAGAAATATGATGCTGGTTCATATAGCTGATAAATTCATCTAAGTCGCCGTTTACATAAGAAAGGTTAGAGACCACTTCTGTTTGCATTGTTTAGACCTCCTTTTTAACTTGTTATCTATGAACGTTCATTGTAAATTCATTCTTCGCCTACTCATCATTTTATCACAGATGCTCCATGAAATATTAACAATAACTTTACAAACCTTTAAATTTCATGACATTTTCATCAATTCAAATGGACGATCCTCTGTGAAACATTGATTCCTCGGACTTTTCCTCCTGCGCCCAATAAATTGGAAATAGTTTGTCTTTACATTTTCTTAACCTTTTATAGGCGTTGTGATATAATGAAGTTCCGAAGAGCGAGAAAATGATCGATGATAATAGGATTACGGATAAACATTACTGCCCTAAAGCAGACGAATAAGGATGAAAGAAAGGAGTTTATGTTTGCAATGAAGAAAGTTATTACTTACGGTACATTTGATTTATTACACTGGGGGCACATTAAGCTGCTAGAACGTGCAAAGCAGCTTGGAGATTACTTAGTGGTGGCCATCTCTACAGACGAGTTTAATTTACAAAAATCAAAAAAAGCTTATCACAGTTACGAGCATAGAAAGCTGATTCTTGAAACCATTCGTTATGTAGACGAAGTTATTCCAGAAAACAGCTGGGATCAAAAAGTCCATGATGTGCAAGAGCATGATATTGATGTGTTTGTGATGGGAGATGACTGGGAAGGCAAGTTCGATTTCTTAAAAGAACATTGCGAAGTCGTTTACTTGAAGAGAACCGAAGGCATCTCGACAACCCAAATTAAAGAAGAAATTGCTGGACTTTAATAGATCAAAAAAGTACTTCTTATCTTTTGGTAAGAAGTACTTTTTCATGTAAAATACAATGAGTAAGTCAACAATATTATGAAGGAGAGCTTCCTTTGTTTCAAAATTGGATGAAGAAAAAAGTTGAAGACACATTTGATCAACCTGAACAACATGAAACAATGGCCTCAGTGGACATGCCTGATATGGACTACTACTTTATTATGGGCGATGTACCAAAACAGGATGAGAGCTTAACGAAGTCTTTAAAGGCAAGAATAGAACCATTAGTTGATCCACATAAACGTACTGCAATTTTAACTTTGAATTATGATGTAAATATGAAGGAACGTATTCACCGCATGGAAGAAATTTTTTCTCCTGAGGTTGAGATCTTGAATGTGTATGAACACTATATTCTACCGGAAAGCGGAAGTAAAAGACGTTACTCGGAATTTATTGTCGGTGAATCATCGCATTCGATCAATGAAGCCGTAATTCCAGCAGAAGAATCCAAGATTCAGGTGACGAGATATGAACGGTCTTCTTCTCCCATTTGTTATATTGAACAGTATAATGAAGAGCGGCAATTGGTGAAAAGGGAAGAATATAATTGGCAGGGCGTTTTATGCAGAGTACAAAGTTTTGTTCCCCATACAGGTGCACTATACTTGGAGGAATTGATCAATGACGATGGCAGTATTTATATGGAGTTCATCTACCATGGAGATGTAAAAAAGAATCCAGTTCGGCATATTAATTGGTATAAAAAAACAGGAATTCAAACATTTACAAAGAAGACGGATATTAAACAATTATGGCTATCCAGCATTCAATCACAAAATGACCGTTTGAAATTGATGATTACAGAAGACCGGGATCAAGACCGCCACTTGTTTAAAATTGAGCAGCCTGAAACAACTTATTATGCTGCATTTGTGCATGACTCACATTATGAGGAAGAGCAGCATCAGCTGAAACCCCAATATGAAGAATTATTTAAACAAATAAGAAAACAGCAAGTGGATGCCGTGTTCTTTGGGGATACTAAGCATAAAGAAGATGTCGAGAAGATTTTAGGAGAACAAGCCTATTTTTATATGATACCTTCTGATAAAATGTCGGTTTGGAATACAGCACTTCATCATATGCTCGAAAATCGTGAGCGTAAAGATGAACTAAGAAGGATTGTGGATTGTACAAAATGGATCTTGCGTGATCTGAGCTCTGAGAACCACGTTCTTCATCTTCAGCTTGAGTTAAAAGATGAAATGAGTCATGCGAATCATGTGCAAATCGATTTTGCAGGATATGATCGAGTGAATGGAGCTGAAATCATTTCTCAAACAATCGATGAAAACCTTTTAGTCAGCTTCCCAATTGGCCATTTTCAAACAAAGAAAAACATTGAAATCAACCAAACGAAATTTGTGGATTTTTACATCCGGTTTAAGACAGAAGATAGGCAAGAAGTCCTGCATCGCCTAGAAGTAGATGAAGAGCTGCTCACCAACAAACCTTCATCGCTAGATGGATGGTCGTATCAAACGAAACAAGGAAACTACTCTTGGAAAGTGAAGTAGCGATACACTAAACAATAAGATTTCTGAAACAGAGGAGATTAACGATTAATGATTGAAGAGGGAATTCATAAGAAGAAGAGTGTCGTTGAAGGGTTAAAAAATCACCATGAGAAACTAGAAATGCTGATTCGCATCCATGATGACATGCCATTAACAGATAGAGAATTTTATTTGTTTATGAGGGAGAGAGTATCAAAACAAGAACTTTTCCTTCCGCTTGTTCATCAAGAAGAGAATCTATTCAAATTGGTATTGAGTGAATCATCGCTGCCGCTTGCGTTAGAACAAGGCCAAACATATAACTTGTATGTCACGGACTATATAAGCACAAACAAAGAAGAGGATGAGGACGAACTTGAGGACTCAGCTTATGATTCTGATACCGAAGAAGAGGAAGAAGAAGTAAAAGAAGCAGATCTCAATACAGATATTGAATCTGAAGAGAAAACGTCAAACTATAAACGCCGTTTAAAAATGGAAATAGAAAAGCCTGAGCTGACTTTTTTAGAAAATAAAGACGCCATGCTGTATATCATTCCATACCGCACAGACAAAGGGAATGCTTCTTTGAAAATTAAGCGTGAGCTAAAGGTTGTGAAATTCAATCATATCGAGCTCAACAAAGGATGTATGTTATCTTTATCCGGGTATGCAGGTGTTCTAAGTGCAGAACATCCATATGAGATCAAAGAAGTAAAACTTCTATTGAAGAAAAATGGTGAAGAACCAATTGAACATCGATTTCCGGTCAATATCACCCATATAAAAGATGAAGTGATCGAATACCGTGATGATCAACATGTACCACAGCTTTATCAATTTTTAGCAGAAGTTCCTTTAGAGGAATTGACCTATTCCTTGAACAGACGCCTTGTATATCGCTTCTATCTTGAATTTATCTGTGATGTGAACGGAGTAGAGGAAACATTAACAACCACTTCTTTAGTGCTTGGAGACCGTTCGAACAAACTCAAAGGACTTGTTCAAATTCATAAACGAAACGATGTACCAATTCGATATGAAGTGTACCGAAAGAAAAAAAGACAAACGCTTGGCATCCGTATTAATGATTACACCATGAAAACACGTGCCAAATATTACGTCAAAAGCAAGTGGAAGAAATTCAAAAAGAAGATCAGTAAAATCAAAAAAGTCCGTAACCGCCTTGTGACAAGAACGTTTAAAACGACCTTTAAACTGGCGAGTAAGCTGTCTGTGAAAAAGAAAACCGTTGTTTTTGAAAGCTTTAACGGAAAACAATTCAGCTGTAATCCGCGTGGTATTTATGAGTATATGAAAGAAAATCACCCTGAATATACGCTGATCTGGAGCGTTAAAAAGGGTCATGAAGCACCGTTTAAGGAAAAAGGCATCTATTATATCAATCGTCTGTCATTGAAATGGATTTTTGCGATGGCAAGAGCCGAGTATTGGGTCGTAAACAGCCGTCTGCCGCTATGGGTTCCAAAGCCAGATCACACAACATACTTGCAGACTTGGCATGGTACGCCGTTAAAACGACTGGCAATGGACATGGACGAGGTGCATATGCCTGGAACAAACACGAAGAAATACAAAAAGAATTTCACGAAAGAAGCATCAAATTGGGATTATCTTATCTCTCCTAATGCCTACTCGACTGAAATCTTTACACGTGCGTTCCAATTTCAAAAGACCATGATTGAGTCAGGATATCCGAGAAATGACTTTCTTCATAATCAAAACAATGAAGAAACAATGAGAGCACTGAAACAAAAAATGAACCTGCCGCTCGATAAAAAATTGATCTTATACGCACCGACATGGAGAGATGATCAATTTTATAAAAAAGGACAGTACAAATTTGATTTAGACCTTGATCTGCATGAGCTGAGAGCTGCAATCGGAGATGAATATATCATCATTCTGCGTATGCACTATCTAGTTGCTGAAAACTTTGATTTAGGACCATATGAAGGCTTTGCCTATGACTTCTCTCATTACGAAGACATTAGAGACCTTTATATGATTTCTGATCTGCTCATTACAGATTACTCATCTGTGTTCTTTGATTATGCAAACCTCAAACGTCCGATGCTGTTCTATGTGCCAGACATTGAAACCTATCGTGACAAACTCAGAGGCTTCTACTTCGACTTTGAACAAGAAGCACCTGGACCACTTGTTAAAGAAACAGCAAGTGTTATTGACTGGGTCAGAGAAACAGAACAGCCGACCTTTAAACTACCAGAATCATTTGCGCCGTTTTATGAGAAATTCTGTTACTTAGAGAGCGGAGAGTCGTCAAAGCGAGTTGTGGAGACTGTTTTTAATTATTAAATATGATATTGAAGGCATAAATCACTTTATACACGTTTTTTGTGTATTTTGACTGATTTATGCTTTTTTCTTTGAGCGAAACACCAACCTTGAACCCATTTCTTTTTTAATTGTATTCAAAGTTTACGAGAAAAAAGAATTATTTTTATCAGTTTTTATTTGCAATTGGATAGAATTTTAGGCTTAAGTATTGAAAAAATTGTTGTTTTTACACATGTGAAAACCTATAATTGTTTGTATAATAGAGAATTTGTTAAAATATGAATCTGTTTCTAAAATTGTCGTCAATTGAAAGTGAAGGGGATCATTTTGTCCAAAAAAATTTTGCTTATCACTCAAAACTT
Source organism: Bacillus sp. WP8 (assembly GCF_000800825.1). Classification (NCBI taxonomy): domain Bacteria; kingdom Bacillati; phylum Bacillota; class Bacilli; order Caryophanales; family Bacillaceae; genus Bacillus; species Bacillus sp. WP8. Next base: position 3,203,775 of record NZ_CP010075.1, on the reverse strand, counting down.
CTACCCTGAAATTGGTAGTGCTGGTAATAGGCTTAAAAATATATATTTAATGCTCCAGAGAAAAGGATATGATGTTAGAGTTTTAACAACTTACCCAAGTTATCCTGAAAAGGACTTCTATCATAATGATAAGTTTTGGGATGAGGAAGAATTAAATAGTGAAGATAAGAGAATTATAAGAGTTGCAGTGAAAAATAAGAAATATGCATTTAGTTTTATAAATAGACTTATTTATTATCTAGAAATCATGTCGAGAATGATCATATTTATTTTTAGAGATAAAAATAAATATGATCTAATTTATGTTACAACCCCACCAATATTTGTCGCATTTTCGGGAGTAATTGCAAAACACAAGTATAAGTCAAAAATGATTTTAGATATAAGGGATTTGTGGCCAGACTCATTAAAGGGTGTGGGTGTCTTTAAACATTCCTTAATTATTTGGTTTTTCAAAAGAGTTGAAAAATATATTTATAAAAAATCTGATCACATCGTAATAAATAGCAAAGGATTCCAAAATCATTTGATGGATCAAAAAGAGAAAATAACATTCATTCCAAATTCAGCAAGAAAAGAAGAGTTACCTAACAATGATAAGAAAACAACAGAACAATTTACGGTTGTTTTTGCTGGTAATTTGGGGTTAGCCCAAGATATAAACGTCTTTGAGAATATTATAGAGAAACTTAAAGACCATGATATTAAAGTGATAATAATCGGTTATGGGGTTAATAAACAAAAGCTTGAGAAATCTATAGCTGAAAAAAATTTTCAACATGTTGAATTCATTATACCAGTGTCAAGAAAAGAATGCCTGGAAATAATGGCACAATGTGATGTTGGTATAGCAACTCTTAATCACTCGGTTATCTTTGAGACAGTGCTCCCAGGGCGTATTATAGACTATTTAAGTTGTAAGTTACCTGTAGTTGCATCGGTCTCAGGCTATTCAAAAGAGTTAATTGAGCGAGAAGAAGTTGGATTAATCGCAAGTACGAAAACTAGTAATGAAATGGTTTCTCATATTCTTCATTTATATAACAATCCTAAACTAGTTGAATCAATGAAACGTAATTGCGGTACGTTTATTGAAAAAAACTTTTTGTGGGATAATAATATACTGATATTAGATGAATTAATAAAAAAAATAATAAAAAAGGTTAATTAGTCATGAAAAAAAATATATGTATGTATGTTTGGAACCACTTTACAAATGATGCTAGAGTAATGAGAGAATGCACAGCATTGTCAGAAAAAGGATACACTGTAGACTTAATTTGTATCCATGATCCGTCAATGAAAGATTTAAAGAGATATGAAGAAATGAATGACGGGTTTCATGTTTATCGAGTGAAGAGATTCCCACAATGGTTAGTATTATTTCAGACCATAATTAAATTGTTGAAAAGTAAAAAATATCTTTTATTTTTTATTTTTTTAATTTGGATTTTGAGCGTATATTACCAGCCGTTATACACGAGTATAGTTACAATTTTCTTAATACTTTTATTAAAAACGAAAATAAAAACTTTAATTATTCGAGGAAGCATTTTATGCAGAATGATATTGAAGGGTTTTAATAATAAATATGATTTTTATCATTCTAATGATTTGAATACATTACTGCAAGGAGTTATATGCTCTAAGTTTAGACTAAATAAGAAAAAACTAATCTATGATTCACATGAAGTTCAAACTAGTCGTACAGGATATGATAGTAAATTCTACGGAGTGATGGAAAGTTTTCTTTTAAGATTTGTTGATCAAATGATTGTAGAAAATCATACAAGAGCAGAATATAATAAAAATCTTTATGGATTTTACCCTAAGGTAGTTCACAACTACCCGTTTGTTCAAAATAAATCATTAGATCAAGTTAATTTACACAAAATTTTAGGAATTTCAGCAAAAGAAAAAATATTGTTGTATCAAGGAGGAATTCAAACCGGCAGAGGTTTAGAAAATTTAGTGAAAGCTGCTCCATATTTTACAGAAGGAATTTTGGTTTTTATTGGAGATGGGCGTATTAAAAATGAACTTATTCAATTGACTGAAGAAATGGATCTTTCTCATAAAGTTAAGTTCCTTCCAAAGGTTCCTTTAGCAGACCTCCCTAAATATACAAAGAATGCATATTTAGGTTTTCAAGTTCTTAATAATGTCTGTTTTAATCATTATTCAGCTTCTTCAAATAAATTATTTGAGTATCTAATGAGCGGAGTACCAGTAGTTGCTTGTAATTTTCCAGAGATAAAGAAAGTAGTTGAAGGTAACAACGTAGGAATTTGTATTGATTCTCATGATCATGAGGAAATTGCTAAAGCAGTAAATTATATGATTGAGCACCCTGAGAAAACTGCTGAATTTAGTAAAAATGCTTCTGAAGCTAGCAATCAGTACAACTGGGAAAACGAAAAGGAAAACTTCACGCGCATCTACGAATCATTAGGAGGAGAGTCTGTTTGAAAAATGAAATTGACTACAGAGCAAAAAGTGTAGAATTAGAAAGAGAGTTAGTTATTTTGAAGAAAAGGATGCTTCGATATATAGCTGCCATGAAAGAGATAAACAATGAAGCGTTGTCTCATGACAAAATAGATGTTTTTAATGGTAAAGAAAAAGATCAGTTACTCTCTAGGTTACGCAGGGTAGAAAAGCAATTAGAAGTTACCGAACGAAAACTCTCTGCTATGCAGAATTCAACATTAGGTAAATTGACGTTAAAGTATTGGAATTTACGTAAACGGTTGAGAAGAGGGGTATAAAAGGAAATGAAATTATTAGAACTACAGAAGGAGCTGGAAAGCTTCGAAACACAGTTAATAAGAGAGCTGAAGCCAGAAGTTATTGAGGGGGATGAGCTAGTTAATGCGAGTCTCTGGTTTACTGCTAATGATACTTCTGTTGAAACGTTTAATCAAGGTGAAAAATTTATCATTGCAACAAATAAAAAAGAGAAGACTTATCTTTCATTCAAAGAGAAGAATAATAGTTTTAAGATACTCCCTCAACAAGAAATACGGATATATCCAGAGGAAAGAATCAGTGTTGATTTTAGGGTCAAGACATATGGAGATATCAGTGTTTATTTAATAGCGATTGAATATGATGAAAGTAAGAAACTAGGTACTGAAGTAGTGAGACCTAATCAATTGAAAAGATTTATCACCTCAAAAAACTCGAGGAATCTGAGAATCGCTTTAAAAATTTCAGGAGAAGGTTTTATTGTTGTTGAAAGAATGAGAATTACTAGAAACCTAGATTTTGATGCCTCATCTTTTTCGAGAATGGACTTATTCCAACATCATACTCCTCGCCATGTTTCAAAACCTCTTAAAGAATATAAGGTTGCATGTATTTTTGATGAATTCAGCATGACTTGTTTTAAAGAACAAGTGAAGCTCATTCCCTTTACAAAAGATAATTGGAAAGAGGTATTGACACAAACTCCGCCGGATGTACTCATCGTTGAATCTGCATGGAAAGGTAATTTTGGTTCATGGGAGTATATGATTGGAAAGTATAATAATCAAGACCAAAGCGAACTTATTGCGCTAGTTGAATGGTGTAAAAAAAGGGGGATTCCAACTGCATTTTGGAACAAGGAGGACCCGATTCACTTTGAAAAATTCATTCATTCAGCACAACTTTTTGATCATGTATTTACAACTGATCAAAATATGATAAGTGAATACGTAAAGGTTCTTGGGAGACCTACAGTGTATGCTTTACCTTTCTCAGCAGAGCCTAAACTGCATAACCCTATTCAATTAAAGGAGAATAGAATAGATAAGATTTGCTTTGCTGGTTCTTATTATGCAAACAGACATGAAGATAGAAAGAGAGACATGGAGAAAGTGCTGGATATTGCTGCTGAATTCGGTTTGGACATCTATGATCGAAACTATACCTTAAATCAAAAAAAAGAAGGAGATTTTAGTTTTCCTGAAAGGTTTCAACAAAGTATTAAAGGGAGCTTGAAATATGATGAAATAGCGAAGGCTAATAAAGGCTACAAGGTAATGTTAAATGTCAATAGTGTCAAAAATTCACCAACCATGTTTTCAAGGAGAGTATTCGAGGGGTTAGCCAGCGGGACCCCTATATTAAGCAGTTATTCAGAAGGTATTAAAAGAATCTTTAAAGATATTGTCATGATATCAGAAGATGAAGAGACATTAAGGCAACATTTGAAATCAGTGTTTAATGACGAAACCTTCTATAGAAGCAAATCAATGGAAGGAATTAGGGAAGTGCACTTAAATCATACCTACAAACATAGGCTTACTTATATGTTAGAAAAATTTGGATTTGATTTGGAAGAGGAAGAGAAGACTGTTGCAGTTATTTCAGTTGTGCGCTCCAAGGAAGAAGCATATCAAGTGATTAATCTGTTCAGAAAACAATCTTATGAAAATAAGAAACTCATCTTGCTATTGGATTTGTTCGATGGATATATTGATATCTTAAATCAATTTAATAATGTTAACGTCACTGCTTATGTTCTCTCGTACATGGATCATTATGACCGAATCGAGCACCTTGTTGATTCAGACTATGTCTCATATTTCTCACCTAATCATTTTTATGGGGAAAATTATTTGCTAGATTTATTGATTGCAACAGAATATAGTCAAGCTGAAATCATAGGGAAAGCAAATCATTTTGTTGGTGATGAAGGCGAAATTCATGAAGTAGGGCAGGGCGCAGAGTATGTGTATGTCAGTGACTTGAATATCCATAACTCTTTACTTCATAGACGAGTCTTTAAAGGAGTAGAACTAGTGAAAGTTATTTCAGATTTTCAAAACAATATCTCTTTGTATTCGTACTTTAAGCAGGGGTATAGGCTTTTCAGTTCTGATAAGTTCAACTTTGTAAAAAATCCTTCTTCAAATTCAACTGAAAAAATTGAGAATACTATAGAAATTTAGGTGGTTAGCATGAGGAAATTAAAGGTTCTTATATATGGTGATGTAGACTTGAACATAATGGATGGTTCGGCAGTTTGGCTGACATCTTTGGCAAATGTATTTAGTTCAGATGTAAATATAAAGGTAGATGTCATACTTAAGGCTCCTATTGTTAAAACTCAACTTATACAATCTCTAGAGGGGCTATCTACAGTTAATGTGATTGAGACGTTTAAAGTATTCTCTCATAGAACATTTGAAAGTCGAAAGAGAATGAATGTATTAGAAGCAAGAGAAGTTATTGAAGAAATGGATTCCACCAACCATTACGATTTAATAGTTGTAAGAGGGAAAAACATTGTCAATGAACTTGCTCAAAGCAGCCTTACTCAAAAAATTATTCCTTATGTGACGGATTTTAATCATGATCAAGAGTCTATTATTAGATCGGAAATTTCCCAATTAAGAGGTTTCTATGACGTATATCCGTATATGTTTGTTCAAACGAACAGTATGAAAGAAACTTTAAAATCCATACTGAATGTCAATGGTGAGAAATTTAAACTCCTTTCGCCTATGATTCCTAATTATAAAGGTAACCCGTCTTTTAAAAATGAAAATAATTCATTAATTTATGCAGGTAAATTTGCCGAAGATTGGTATACAGAAGAAATCCTTGATGCATTCTTGGAAATCAGAAAGTTAGATTCTACCATTAGTTTAAATATAGCTGGAGACAAATTTCAAGGTGCTCTTAGAGACAGAAGAGATGAAATTATAACCAGACTGGAAAACGAAAATGGGGTCAACTGGAGAGGGGCAATCTCAAGGAGTGAGGTTCAAGATTTACTCGATCAATCCGATATAGGGATTGCATGGAGAAGCAGCTTGATCGATAATGATCAAAGTGTTGAGTTGTCTACTAAATTACTGGAATATGGGAGAATGGGGAAGCCAATTCTACTTAGAAGAACAAAGCTTCATGAAGAGGTATTGGGGAAAGATTATCCAATGTTTGTGGACACCCTAGGAGATTTTGTTGAAGCAACAATGGAGCTCTTATATAATCGCAAACTTTATAAAAAGAGTGCAAAAGCAGTTTATGAAGCATGTGAAAAATATACTTTTAAAGAAGTGTATGAAGTATTAAAACCTCTGATTTGGAGCTTTTATAAGGGGAAAACCAAAATCGTATTTGCTGGTCATGACTTGAAATTTTTAAAGCATACAATAGCTCACTTCGAAAATCATTCCTCTTACGATGTGGAAATTGATCAGTGGAAGGGTCATAATAATCATGACCTTAATAAATCTAAAAAATTAAGAGATTGGGCAGATATTGTTTTTTGTGAGTGGGGATTAGGCAATGCTGTTTGGTACTCTCAAAATAAAAGAGAAGGTCAGAAACTAGTTGTTAGAATGCATCGACAAGAGATAGACACAGATTATCCTAGTCAATTTAATTTTGAAAATATTGATCGTTTTATTGCAATCTCACCATATATCTTTGAAGAATTCTCAAGAGTTTGTAAGATTCCAAGAAGCAAGATGACTATGATTTTTAACATGATTGACACAAAAGCATTTAATCAACCGAAAGAGAATCTTAAAGAACTCAATTATAATTTAGGTGTTTGCGGAGTACTCCCTTCCTCTAAGAGATTGGATAAGGCAGTGGATATTTTAGAAACTCTTTGGAGTATTGATAAACGTTACAAACTTTACGTGAAAAGCAAACTTCCCAGCGATCTGCCCTGGTTGAAAAATCGTCCTGAAGAAATGCGGTATTTCGATAATTTATTTGATAGAATAAAGCAAGCACCGTGGGGTAAAAATGTTATTTTTGAAAAACATGGGAATGATATGGTTGAATGGTTCCGTAAAATTGGATATGTATTATCAACCAGTGACTTTGAAAGCTTTCATCTTGCCCCTATGGAAGGTATGGCAACTGGTAGTATCCCAGTTGTTTTACATTGGAGAGGCTCTGAAACAATTTATCCAAGTGATTATATTTTTAAAGATAAAGCAGCAGCAGCAAATTATATTGTTAGGAATAAAGCTACTGAAAATCAAGCTTCTAGAAAGATTTTCCCTGCAGAAAATTATGATGTTCAAGTTATTAATAATAAAATTGAGTCCTTAGTTGCTAATTTGCTTTAATGGGGGATACATGTGAACAATCTAAACAAAGATTTTCTTAACGAAAGAGAACAAAAGCTCTTATCCATTCTTCCCAAGAGTAGAAATAGAGACCCCATTTCTACTGCTAATACAATTTTAGAAAATAATCTTTATACTATTCCGCCATTTGGTTTGCGTGATTACTCTCAAGGCGTGGACTGGACAGCAAAAGAGTCAAGAAGTTTCCTTAGATTGCTTCATGGACTTACTCCATTAGGGTGTCTTACTGAAGCTTTTGAACGTACTGGCAATATAAAATATTTGGTTAAAGGATTAGAATTCATATTGGATTGGAGCAGCACCAACGAATATTCTGAAACTTCGAAGACAATGGCGTTCCATGATGAAACTACTGCTCTAAGACTTCAGTATATTTTAAGGTTCTATATAGTGGGCCATCCTCATATTCATTCTTCTGACCAAGAAAAACTAGCGGAAATAATGGCGTTTACTAGCAACTTATTAGCTAATGAAAACTTCCATTCAACGAACACCAATCATGGAATGTTTCAAGACATTGCGTTGTTGCAATATAGCTATTACAAAAATGATGAAGAAAAAAAAGAGCTGGCATTAAGAAGGCTGTTAAAGTATTTTGAACATGTCTATACAAACGAAGGAGTGCACAAAGAGCATTCACCTGCGTATCATTTGGTAGTATCAAATAACCTAAAGAAAACCATTGATTTCATAAAGGATATTAATTTTAATCTTAGTAATACTTTGAATGAAATATTCTCAAAAACTGAAGAATATGCAACATTTATACTAAAGCCAGACAGCTCACTTCCACCTTTAGGAGATACTGAAAGTAAACCAATAAAGGAAACAGGCCTAATGGGTTTATATCAAGGAGATTCATTCTTGTTTTCTTCGTCTAAAGGGAATAATGGAAACCCCCCGGAAGAATCGTGTAAGGTATTCAAAGAGTCAGGTTACGCTATATTTAGAGATAATTGGTTAAAAAAAGAGAAAGCTACTTACGTTTTATTTAACGCTGCTTATCATGGTAATTATCATAAACATAGCGATGATCTTGGGTTATTTATTTATGCAAATGGAGATTTGATATCTGAGGCTGGCCCCAATGGGTATAATTATTCAGATCCGCTAACCCAATATGCTTATTCTTCATACGCACATAATGCCCTAATTGTAGATGGAGTGGGTCTTGTACGTACGGATGGTCAATACGATAAGGTATTTATTGAAGATTATGTTATTGCAGATGATTATGCTGAAGTAACTGGAATTAATGAACGATATGAAGATGTAACCCATAAGAGAAATGTGTCGTTTATGAAAAGGGATCAAGTGATTCAAGTAAAGGATACTGTTATTTCTGAAAAAAGACATAATTACAAACTTTTATGGCAAGTAGCTATTGGAGTAGATGTTCATTTAAGAGATCACATGGTTGAACTTTTTAGAGGCAGTGAGAAAGTAGCTGAAATAGAATTTGTGGCTGAGGTTCCTTTTAAAGTTTCTAAGTGTGCTGGTCAGAAAGAGCCTATGGTGAAAGGCTGGATGTTCAGTAAAATGGAAAATGCAGTTCCTTCTACAGTTTTGGAAGTGGAGTTTGAAGGAAATACATGTGAATTTGAAACAATTTTCAGGCTGAGTGAATTTAAAATCCAAACTCCAGTACCTCCATTTTGTTTAGAGGCTGAGTTTAGCAGTATGAGAAATGTACGATATTACTTTCAGGAAGCCAAGAATGAAAAGTTAAAAGACAAATTAGTTATTATCTTTTCAAGCCTTACTGAAAAAAATAAGTTTAGGTACAACTATATTAGAACGTTAGAAAACTTGAATGTTAATAAACTGTTCATCTTAGATGATTTTGGAGATCAAGGTGCCTACTATTTAGGAAGAAATAAAGATTTCTCAATAGAAACAACTGTAAATTCCTTAATTCAATATTTTCAAAGAAAACTTAAAATTTATAATGAAAACATTACAATGGTTGGGTTATCTAAAGGTGGATATGCCGCTATTTACTTTGGAGTTAAGAATTATGTAGGCAATGTTATAGCAGGGTCACCTCAAAGTAACTTAGGACATTTTCTAATAAATCAAGCGAAGCATCCAAATATTGCTTCTTATATCTCTGGAAGAGCTGAGAAGGCAGATCAAGTCTATTTAGACGAACTTCTTTACAAGGTAATACAGCAACCTTCCGATGTTTCCCCATATATAAAAATCATGGTTGGAAGTAAGGACCATTATCTTAAAAATCATGTTGAGCCCCTTGTAGCGGCACTTCAGGAAAGAAAGTTCAAGGTATCTTTACAGATTGAGCAAGGCATAGATCATGAAGGGTTAAAAGATCACTTTCCTAAATATCTTATGGATACAATTGTGAGTCGTTTAGGAATAGAGTATAAGGTTCCTGAGATTAAGAGCTCGAATATTAGTTATTCAAATTCATTGCTCAACATAATGTGTAATGTTTCAGGGGATCAATTGAATTTTGCATATTATATATACAAAGATAAAGAAGTTATAGAAAAAATAATGTATGGTCCGAAATCAAAAACTACGTATTATGTAAAAGAACCTGGTGTATATAAGGTTAGAATTTTTGTTCGTGATCAGTTTGGCAACAAGGTTACACAGTATACTAATGAATTAGTCATAAACCAATTGGAGGATACAAAATGAAAATTTGTACAGTAGGATTAGGATATATTGGATTGCCTACATCAATTATGTTTGCAAAATATGGAGTTGAAGTAGTAGGTGTAGATGTTAACGAAACAGTCATTGAATCATTAAATAAAGGGGAAATTCATATTGAGGAACCAGGTCTCCAAGAAGCCCTTGAAGATGTAATTGCTTCTGGTAAATTCCGTGCATCCGTTTCACCTGAAAGTGCAGAGGCATTTATCATTTCTGTTCCAACCCCTAATAATGATGACGAATATAAATCTTGTGATTTGTCTTACGTATTGAGTGCTGTAAGGAATACTATTCCATTCTTGAAAAAGGGAGACGTGCTTATTGTCGAATCAACCATAGCCCCTCGCAGCATGGATGACCATGTAAAACCTTTAGTAGAGGGAGCTGGTTTAACAGTAGGGGAAGATATTTATTTAGTCCATTGTCCAGAAAGGGTTTTACCAGGACAAATCATGCATGAATTGATTCATAATAACCGAATCGTGGGTGGAGTAACCCCGGCTTGTACAGAAGCTGGCGCAAAAATATACAGTACCTTTGTTCAAGGTGAAATTATTAAGACGAATGCGAAAACTGCTGAAATGTCAAAATTGATGGAAAATACATTCCGTGACGTGAATATAGCTCTTGCAAATGAATTAACAAAAATCTGTAACGGGCTAGATATCAATGCATTAGAAGTTATTGATATGGCAAATAAACACCCACGTGTAAATTTACATACTCCTGGCCCGGGTGTTGGTGGACATTGTTTGGCAGTAGATCCGTACTTTATTATAGCTAAAGCTCCTGAGAGTGCTAGGTTAATAGATACTTCTCGCTCAATTAATACTTCTATGCCTTATTATATTGTTGAAAATGTAAATAAAATTATGGAAAAGTCTGATGGGAAAATCATCACTATTTTTGGTTTGACATATAAAGGTAACGTTGATGATATTAGAGAAAGTCCAGCTATGGAAATACTACAACTACTTAAACAACAAAAAAGATATGAAGTTAGATCTTATGACCCGCATGTTGAAAAAGATTTTGTTATGCATGATATTGAAGAAGCTACTGAAGATGCAGATTTAATCTTGATATTAACTGATCATGATGAGTTTGTTGAATTAGATTGGGACAAGCTTTCAAAAATGTCTAATAAACAAGTGCTGGATACTAAAAATGTAGTGAAGAATCGTTCAAGTGAATTTGATTATATCAATTTGGGCAATTTATATACAGCCATCCCAAAAGAGAATGTATTAATTTAAGCAATATACTGTAAAAGTCTTGAGCTTGTAGATACTGTCTATAAGCTTTTTTGTTTTAATAGCCAATTACAATTCTTTAAATAGCATTCAATTTATATTTACAGTTGATGATTCTAGGATATTTGATTTAAGATGAAAAAATTAATGTAATCTGTTACAATTAAGAGCAGTGTTTTGAAATAGATTATGCCAATAATTAAATTTAAGGACGATTATTATGAATGCAATGTTTAAAATTCTTAAAGAGCAATTCAATTCAACCACTTTAATTTTTAGACTGGCTATTTATGAAACAAAGTCTAAATATCAGCTTAATTATTTAGGTGTTTTTTGGCAATTATTGAATCCATTAATTCAAATCATGGCTTATTGGTTTGTGTTTGGTTTAGGTCTTAGAGGATCTGGAAGAACTGCAGAAATGGCAGATGGTTCTCATGTAAGTATACCTTTTCTTATATGGATGCTGGCTGGGTTAATTCCATGGTTTTTCATTAGTTCGACCATTACAGAGGGTGCAAATAGTGTTTTTAAGCGTATAAATTTAGTATCGAAAATGAATTTTCCAATTAGTGCACTGCCTTCTGTTGTCATAACATCAAATTTATTTAGCTATTTTTTAATGATGGGTATCTATGTAATCATGCTCATTTCTCATGGAATATATCCCGATGTTCATTGGATTCAATATATATATTATTTTATTTGTTTGATAACGTTTATGTTTGCTTTCAGCCTGTTTAATTCAACTATTAGTGTCCTTGTTCGTGATTACCAAAACTTGCTGCAATCCTTGACAAGACTTCTAATGTTTTTGCTGCCTATTTTATGGGATATTGGAGATAAGTTCACCGGGAAGTATGAATGGATTGCGACTACGTTAAAGCTAAACCCTTTATATTATATTATTGAAGGATTTAGGAAAAGTTTTCTTAGAGGAGAATGGTTTTACAATGATCTGAAGTATACGCTTTATTTTTGGTTGATTACTTTACTTCTCTTAACAATCGGTTCGTTACTTCATATGAAATTTAGGGATAAATTTGTCGATTTTCTTTAAAAGTAAGGAGATTATACGATGAAACTAAAGGTTTCGTTTAGAAATGTATCCAAGCAGTATTTTTTGTATAAAAAACAGTCAGATAAAATAAAAGGGCTGTTTTTACCTAATAAAAATGATAAAGGATTTTTTGCTGTTCGTAATGTATCTTTTGATGTATATGAAGGCGAGACGATTGGTTTTGTAGGGATTAACGGATCTGGGAAATCGACAATGTCGAACCTTCTAGCGAAAATCATTCCACCGACAAGTGGTGAAATTGATATGGACGGCCAGCCATCGCTAATTGCCATTGCAGCAGGGCTGAACAACCAATTAAGTGGGAAAGATAACATTCGCTTAAAATGCTTAATGATGGGACTGACGAATAAAGAGATAGACGAGCTTTATGAAAAAATCGTAGAGTTTGCCGATATTGGTGACTTTATTGACCAGCCTGTAAAGAGCTATTCAAGCGGAATGAAATCCCGTCTTGGTTTTGCCATTTCAGCACATATCGATCCAGATATCCTTATTATTGATGAAGCACTGTCTGTCGGAGACCAAACCTTCTATCAAAAATGTGTGGACCGCATTACAGAATTCAAAGAACAAGGAAAGACGATCTTTTTTGTCAGTCACTCCATTAGTCAAATCCAAAAAATCTGTGATCGGGTAGCTTGGATGCATTATGGTGAGCTTCGTATGTTCGATGATACGAAAAAGGTCGTGAAAGAGTATAAGGAGTTTGTTGATTGGTTTAACAAGCTTTCCAAGAAAGAGAAACAAAAATACCAAATGGAACATAAGGAAGGCAGAAAAGGGATACAAAAGACAGAAAAGGTGTCTCGTTATCAAGATAACGGAAAACGGCGCCCATTGTTCGGCCCCGCATTTCAAGTGACAGTTTTAGCGGCCTTAACGATATTGCTTGCCTTATCAATGTTTTCGGATCGCCCGCTTCGTACACTGGCGACATTTGGTGCAATCCCATCAGATAAGATAGAAGCGCCTCAGTCGAAGAACCCGGAAACGAAGGGGGCGCCCGATATGAAAAAGGTGGATCAACAGATGATTGTCACGGCTGATCCACTCAAGGTTTACAAAGACCAAGCCATGAAAAAAAAGGCTGATGTCACTTTGCCATTTGGACAAGAAGTACAGGCTGTGGCTGAAAATAAACAAACCGTTCAAATTAAAACAGCGTCAGACACGTATTTTGTTAAACCTGATGCGCTTCAAAATGCAGAGGATTTAAAGTCATTATCTATTGGACCAGGACAGTTTAATTCCTATGTATCGCCTGCATCGGCAGGTTCGTATGAGTATTTACTCTCTTTCCTTGGGAAAGAAGAATCTGTGCTAAAGCAGAGAATGCAAATGCTGAGTTCAGTCAAAAGTGAGCAAGGAGATAAGATGGAACGATTGACCACAGAGAAAACCGATTATGTTATTCAAAAGGGTCAGGCAAACTCCGTTGTGTTTCGCGACATTATGCCAATCTCTCCTTTCACACTTGAACTGACAGAACAGAATGTCTGGATGAATGAGAAACGAACAAAATTCGCAGTGAAGGGCGAAAAGAATCTGTTTGTCATTGATAATGAACAGCATACATTGACTATTTCGTTGATCAAATAAAAAGCTGCCGATGTCGGCAGCTTTTTTAATTCACTTCTTCTTTTTCGAGAAGCTGTTTCATAAATGGAATGAGTTTCTTTTTTAATTCTTCATCCTGAAGAGCAAACTCAAGCGTTGTTTCAATGAAGCCTTGTTTCTCGCCGACATCGTATCGTTTTCCTTCGAAATCATAGGCGAATACGCGCTGGATGTCATTTAGCTTTTGAATGGCATCTGTCAGTTGAATTTCTCCGCCTGCACCAATCTCTTGCTGTTCAAGGTACATAAAGATCTCTGGCGTGAAAATGTAGCGCCCTAAGATGGCTAGGTTCGATGGTGCTGTTCCTTGCGGCGGCTTTTCAACAAAGTTTTTGACTTGGTAGCGGCGCCCTTCTTGTGTAAGTGGGTCGATGATCCCGTAGCGATGCGTATCGCTGTCCGCTACTTGCTGAACACCGATGACAGATGAAAGAGTTTGTTTATATTCATCCATCAGCTGGCGAAGCCCAGGTGTTTCGGCTTGAACAATGTCATCACCTAATAAAACAGCAAAAGGCTCATCACCAATAAAATTGCGTGCGCACCAAACAGCATGTCCAAGACCTTTTGGTTCTTTTTGACGAATGTAGTGAATATCAGCAATGTTAGAAGATTTTCTTACTTTTTCTAACAGTTCCTTTTTCCCTTTTTCCTCTAGGTTACGCTCAAGTTCTGGAGCAAAATCAAAATGATCTTCAATTGCCCTTTTTCCTTTTCCAGTGACGATAATAATGTCTTCGATTCCTGATTCAACAGCTTCTTCAATAATATATTGAATGGTTGGTTTATCAACGATTGGGAGCATCTCTTTAGGCATGGCTTTTGTTGCAGGAAGGAAACGTGTCCCGAGACCTGCAGCTGGTATAATGGCTTTACGTACTTTTTTCAATGTATTTTGCACCGTCCTTAAATACTGATGTGAAAATTAAGAGAATACCACTAAATTCTACCTTACTTTTAAAAGTAATCAAATAATTTTATGATGTTTAAAGTAATTTTAATAGAAAATTGTAAATATAAACAATCGGATCTGTGAAAATTTTATTAATTTTATCATGGTTAGTTTATCATTTAAAGAGATCTTTTGTATAATAAAAACAATATGTATTGATGGAAAGAGGCGTAAACAAGTGAAAAAACTAAATGTAATGACTATTTTCGGTACTAGACCTGAAGCAATCAAAATGGCACCACTTGTCCTTGAATTGAATAAACATCCACAGATAAATTCGATTGTTACTGTAACAGCTCAGCATAGAGAAATGCTTGATCAAGTCCTTGAGGCTTTTTCTATTACGCCAGATCATGATTTAAACATCATGAAGCAGCGCCAGACATTATCTGAAATCACATCAAATGCACTATTGAAACTAGATCAATTATTCCAAGAGGAAAAACCTGATATTGTCCTTGTTCATGGAGACACAACTACAACCTTTGCAGGAAGCTTGGCCGCATTCTACCACCAAATTTCTGTCGGTCACGTTGAAGCGGGTTTAAGAACACACAATAAATACTCGCCGTTCCCTGAGGAATTGAACCGACAAATGACAGGCACGATTGCCGATATTCATTTTGCTCCTACAAATGAGGCGAAACAGAATCTTTTAATTGAAAATAAAAAAGAAGAGACGATTTGTGTGACGGGGAATACTGCCATTGATGCATTGCAAACAACAGTTACAGAGCAGTATCAACACCCTATTTTAGAGAAAATAGGCACAGATAAAATGATTTTGTTAACGGCTCATCGCAGAGAAAATCTTGGCCAGCCGATGAAAAACATGTTTAGAGCAATTAGACGTATTGTAGAAGAGTTTGAAGATGTTCAGGTTGTCTACCCTGTACATTTAAACCCTGCTGTTCGTGATGCGGCTCAGACAGAATTCAGTGATCTTGATCGTGTGCACTTAATTGAGCCGCTTGAAGTTGTTGATTTCCATAACTTCGCTGCTGCCTCACACTTTATATTAACGGATTCTGGCGGTGTACAAGAGGAGGCACCTTCTCTAGGGAAGCCAGTACTAGTGCTGCGCGATACAACAGAACGCCCTGAAGGTGTGAAAGCAGGTACGCTTAAGCTCGCTGGTACAGATGAAGAGACCATTTACAACATGGCAAAGCAGCTGCTAGTCGATCAGAAAGAGTACGACAACATGTCAAAGGCGTCTAATCCATATGGTGATGGACAAGCCTCAAAACGAATTGTCGAAGAGCTTCTCCATCGTTTTGGATTAAGCGAAGAAAAACCAGTTCCATTTCAATCATAAAAAAAGAAGACTACAGAAATGTAGTCTTCTTTTTTACTGCTCCAAACTTTCCTTCAATTCCTTCTTCACATTCGCAAGACTGCTGTCATCAAGCTGGTAGTAATAAATGTTATTGATACGTGCGCCTGATCCTTTCAGCTCGTGCTGCTTTACATGCTGTCTTGCATCGCGATAATCATTCATCATCGTCCACATATCGTCAAATGACATATTTGTCTTCATATTATTTTCCACGACTTTGAACATATCGCCGAATTTCGTGATAGATGAAATGTTTGCACCTTTTGCAATGATGCCCTCAATGACTTGGCGCTGTCTTTGCTGACGTCCGAAGTCACCCTTTGGATCCTGCTTTCTCATTCTCGTATAGGCAAGGGCTTGATCCCCGTTCAGGTTAATCTCTCCTGTACCAAATGAATGGCCATCATAGCTAAATGCAAACGTGCTGTTCACCGTAATGCCGCCAAGTGTATCGACAATATCCTTAAAACTTTCCATATTGACTTTAACGAAGTAATCAACAGGTACATCAAGCAGTTCCTCTACAGTATCTGCTGCCATTTGTGTACCGCCGAATGCGTAGGAATGGTTGATTTTATCCATTGTGCCTTTTCCGACAATTTTCGTATACGTATCACGCGGGATGCTCACCATTTCAGTCGTTTTCGTTTTCGGATTTACTGTCATGTATATTAATGTGTCTGCACGGCCTCGGTCATTTTTTCGTTCATCGACACCCATGACTAAAATAGAAATCGGGTCTTTCTTATTTAAATCGACATCTTTGTCACGCTTATCTGACTTCTTTAAATTCTCCTGAATGCCTGCGACGGTCGATGCTGCTGTGTTCCAAAGATGATATGCGTATCCGCCAGTTGCTAATACAAATAAGCCAATAATCGATAAAACAATCCAAAGAACCTTTTTCTTCTTTCTTTTTCTTTCAGCTCTCATAATGTCCCTCACCTTTTCTATGATTCTTCCATGATTATAGGTTTACGAATCTTGATAAACAAGTTATTTTTTTACTCTGAACCTAGATATAGACGTTGTAACAAAAAAAAGGTTTCAAAAAACCTTAAATTTACCTTAAAATAATAAGTTATAAGACGATACAAAGACATGAGGTGAAAAAAATGAAGAAAATCGTCGTTTTACCGTTCTTAATACTGCTACTAGGTATCGTGCTCACTGCATGTGGAACGGCTGAGCAGTCCACAGGAGAAAACAAGACAAGCAGTTCAACTCCTCAGGTGCTGGAAGAGAAAGCTGAATTTATTGGAATGGCTGATGCACATACAGTCGAAGTGAAAAAAGTGAATACGACCTTAAGCTATGAATTTACGGATAATTTTAAAGATGTGTTAAATGAATTTAAACCAGGAGACACAGTAGAAATCTCTTACTTTATTAATGACAGTGGTCAAAAGGAAATCCAGAAGATTGAAAAACAGAAGTAAAAAAGATGGGCGGGATGAACAAAATTGAAGAAAACAGGCGTTACACTAATCGTTCTCATGATACTGACTCTACTAGTCGCACCCTTTCAGTCTGCCATGGCAAGCTCGACAATTTCAGTGAAATTGTCTAATTATATCGGAAACAAAACAAGCATGGATATCTCAACAACTGGGGAATACAAGCTATCAGGATCAAATGTTGCTGTGACGAAAAGATATGACGGTAAAAATCGCTATGAAGTAGCCAATAGCATTGCATCTGCTGGCTGGAAAAATCCTTCAACTGTTGTCATTGTCAGTCGTGATGCATTTGATCATGCAATTTCTGTATCACCGTTAGCATACAAACTGGGCGCACCTATTTTGTATACGAATATTGAAAAACTGACGAAAACAACAGAAAACCAGCTGAAGAAAATGAAGCCGGATAACATTCTGATTGTCGGAAATACGAAAAGCATTTCAACAGCTGCTGAGAAATCTATTAAAAAGTATGGCAAAGTCAGACGTATTAGTGGAAAAGACAAGTTTGAAATCTCCCAAAAAATCGCTAAAGAAATGGGTAACTATAAGCAAGCTGTCGTTGTCGGCGGGAACTCATTTATGAATGGGATTGCCATTGCATCCTATGCATCGAGAAAGGGATACCCTATCCTGTTAACAAAAAAAGATTCCATTCCGTCTTATAGAATGCCAAGTAAAGTGATCATCATCGGCAGTACGAAAAGTACTGGACAAAAAGTTGAAAATCAAATCAAAAAAACCTCACAGGTGACAAGAATCAGTGGTGCCAATCGATATGAATTATCTGTGAATATTATAAAGAAATTAAATATTAATGCAGATAAAGTTTATTTGGCGAAAGCCTCTAGCTATATTTATGCTATGCCGCTGTCGCAATTGGCTGCAAAATCTAACAGTACCGTTGTGTATGTGAAACCCGATTCTGTCACAGCGTCTTTAAAAGCACTGTTGAAAGAAAAAGGTACATATGCTTATCATCTTGCGGGCAGCACAAGTGCGATTAAAGATAGCTTGAAAAATTCCTTAGCCAAACAAGTTTATCTGAAAAAAAATCAAAACTACCAATTGAATATTTCTAACGGAAAAATTTCATTAAAAGGCATAAAAACGTATAACACAGTAAGAGTTGTTCCTGAGAAATATTCAACAAAAAATGTCCTTCAAATTGCAGGAAAGCCGTATTTAGGCAGCGTAAACTTTGCAATTGAATCAGGGTATATCAGGCCGACTCTCGAAAATATTCCATTTGAAGACTATTTAAAAGGTGTAGTGCCAAATGAAATGCCTGCAAGCTGGAATGTTGAAGCGTTAAAAGCACAGGCGGTTGCCGCTAGAACGTATTCTGTGAAAAGTATTGGAAAAGTCGTCCCTGATACAACAGCCTTCCAAGTCTATGGAGGATATAACTGGTACACAAATTCGACAAAAGCTGTCGATGCCACAAAAGGAAAGGTTCTGAAATACAACAATCAACTCATTTCAGCAACCTATTACTCTAGCAATGGCGGTTATACAGAGGCAAGTGAAGAAGTATGGGGAAATGCACTGCCATACTTAGTGGCCAAAAAGGATCCAAAAGATCCAGTCAATCCATGGACACTGAAACTCTCTAAGAAACAACTTAGCACGACATTGACTGCTAGTACAGCAGCATCTGAGTGGTCTAAAGCAAAAGAGACAAATGCAGCTGACCTTGCTGGCCTGAAATCATGGCTGCTTAAAAACAAAGAAACTGCTGCATCTGATATGAAAATCGCATCCATCTCAAGCCTGACGTTCTCAGGGAAAACAAAAGGCCAGCGTGCGAAGACGGTATCGATCAAACTGACATACCATCTGAAAAACAAAACAGGCACATATTCGGTGAACAAAAGCACAACGGCAAGTATGAAGATGACCGAGTTTCGATCAGTCATGGGCGCAACAAAAGTGAAAAGCACGTTTGCGTCAGTCAAAAACAACACAAATGACTTCACGATTTCAGGAAAAGGGTATGGCCACGGCATTGGTATGAGCCAATACGGAGCTAAAGCGAGAGCTGAATCTGGAAACTCATATTCTTCCATACTCTCGTTCTACTATCCAGGTACAAAACTAACAAACTATTAAAGGGTAAAAGGAGGACATAGAAGATGCGCTCATTGATGAAAACAGCCATCCTCAGCCTCATCGCCATTTTCGTTATCGTTCCAACAGCATTGGCAGACAATTCAGTCTCAAGAATTGATGGCGGGAGCAGATATGCCGTAGCGGCAAACGTAGCGAAAAAAGGATGGGGAACTGCAAGTACAGTCGTTTTAGTAGGGAAAACTGCGTATGCAGATGCAACAGCAGGGATTCCACTTGCACATCAAAAAAATGGACCAGTTCTTTACACAAACAGTAAAAGCCTTTCGGGTGATACAAAGAAAGCCTTAACTTCATTAAAAACAAAGACGGTGATCGTTTTAGGCAGCACATCAAGTGTGTCAAACAACGTGGTCAACCAAGTGAAGAAAATGGGCATCTCCACACAGCGTATTTCAGGAAAAAACCGATATGAGCTATCTGCTAATATCGCGAAAAAAATGAAAAAGCCAGCAGGCGTCGTTGTCGTTGAGGGTTCTTTCTATGCACATGGGATTGCAATTGCACCTGTAGCCGCTCAAAAAGGATTCCCGATTCTATACACAGATAAAAAGGGACTTCGTTCTGAAATCGCTTCTGTTGCAAAAGCAAGCAATGTGAAACAAACCATTGTAGTCGGCGGAGAGAATTACGTCACAAAAGCAGCTTATAACCAATTGAAATCTCCAACACGAATCAAAGGCTCGACTCGTTATGATGTCGCGGCAAATATTGTGAAAAAATACAATATGAGCGTCAATAATACCTATGTAGGAAGAGGATTTGGCTATGCCACTTCATCTTCTGCTGCAGGCATTGCGGCGAAGCAAAACAAAGCATTGCTTCTAACGAATGAAAAGACGCTGCCAAAAGTAACAAGAGCAACAGTGAGCAGCAAGAAAATCACTAAATTTACTGTCGTAGGCAGTACAAATACTGTCACACCAACTGTTGTAAACCAGCTGAAAAACCCGGCTGTTGGAAAAAAAGTATTCATTGACCCAGGTCATGGCGCGCATGATTCAGGTGCTGTAGGTTACGGATTATATGAAAAGAATTTGAATTTAGACGTAGCAAAGCGTTTAAATACGAAATTAAACAACGCTGGTGCACTCGTGACTATGTCAAGAACATCAGACACATTTGATAGTCTTCAAACACGAGTGAGCAAAGGTGCCAATGCGAAAGCGGATATCTTCATTAGTGTCCATGCGAACTCAAATGATAACAGCAGTGCAAATGGAACAGAAACATACTATGACAAAACATATGCGGCTGCAAACAGCCTGAAGCTGGCGCAAAACATCCAGCCAAAAATGGTTAGTGCACTAGGGACAAGAGACCGTGGTGTGAAAACAGCTGGCTTCTACGTCATTAAATATTCTAAAATGCCGAGTGTTCTTTTAGAAACTGGTTTTGTTTCTAGTCCAGTTGATTCAAACATCTTGAAATCTGCTACGTATAAAGATCGTTTAGCGTCAGGCATTTCAAGCGGTGTGTCAGGTTATTTTAGATAAGAAAACACAAACCTGAGGGGTGCCTCAGATACTCCTCTTAGGCTGCTCGAGTAAGAACTCGGCAGCCTTTTTTTAAAAGTCCACGAAGAAACATTGTCAAGTTAAAAATACATTTCATTTTTGGGTATGTTTGTTATAATTGAAACATAGAAGGTGAATGGTTTACGCATAAATCTTCAGCAAACCGACAAATCATGAAGAGGTGACGATCTTGAAAAAATTAATCACAATGCCGTTTCTAGTATTGCTTCTAGGAGTATTGCTCACAGCGTGCGGCACAACAAATCAATCAAGCGATAACAAAAAGGATGACAGTAAAAAAGAAACAACCGAAGCAGCTGATCAAAACAAAGATAAGGCTGCAGACGAAAAATCAGAAGATGATCAATCATCAAAAAACGAAAAATCAGATGATCAAAGTAAAGAAACAGCTGCTCAAACAGAAGAACCAGCAGGTCAATCTGATGAAGAAGCAAAAGACAGCTCAAGCAAAGAAATTACAAAAGAAGAACCTGCTAAAGACCAATCAAAATCTGACTCAAAACCTGACTCTAAAACAAAGAAAGAATCAACGACTAGTAAGAAAAATGAAGTCACCAAAGAAGGCACATATGTCGGTTTGGCTGATGGACATACAATTGCTGTCAACATTGATGGAAAAGAAGTAGCTATTCAATTCGGAAATACCTTTTCTAAACAAGTGAACAGCTTAAAAGAAGAATCAAAAGTAAAAGTAACCTATACAAAAGATGCAAATGGAACACTTCGATTGAAAACGATCGAATCTGTAAAAGCAAAATAAAGAAAAGACCCGGAGACCCGCAGAATTGCGGGTCTTTTTTACGTTGAAAAGGGCATAACTTGATATAAGTGCACATTCTTAACACAGTTTTACAAGACTTAACAGCGCATTTACATTTGCTTAATGTTGCTCTGCTAAACTGACTTTCATAGAACATCTCTTTACACAACAACTACTTTGAATGGTGAGGTGCAGGTCAGTGAGTGCAGAGAAAGCGATGAATCTTTACAGAGAATATGAAGTGAGACGAAATCACTCTTTTGCCTTAACAGAACATATGGTTCGTTATTTATTTGCAAAACGTTTCATAGATTTAATGTTCTCGTTCATCGGATTGATGTTGAGTACGCCAATCATTTTGCTGTTTGCTCTTTTGATTAAGCTGGAAACACCAGGGCCAGCCTTTTATATGCAGGAAAGGGTCGGGAAAGACGGTGTTTACTTTAAATTATGGAAGCTCAGATCGATGAGAACTGACGCAGAAAGCGGAGGAGCGAAATGGGCTCAAAAAAATGACCCGCGTATCACCAAAGTGGGGGCATTCATTCGTAAAACAAGAATTGATGAACTTCCGCAATTTATCAACGTGTTAAAAGGAGAAATGAGTATCGTAGGTCCTCGTCCGGAAAGACCGATGTTTACCGCAGAATTTAATCGGACGATTCCAGGCTTCACAAAAAGATTGGCAGTAAAGCCGGGGCTGACAGGTCTTGCTCAAGTAAATGGCGGATATGAAATGAGTCCAAGTGAAAAATTAACACATGACTTACAGTATATTCAAAACTTGACATTTTCTCTCGACACGAAGATTATGGTAAAAACGTTAAAAGTCATCATGACTGGTGACGGAGCCAGATAAGTAAAGTAGGGAAGAGAAATGGCAAGTATGAAAAAACGTATGCTAGGCGGGGCAAAATGGACAAGCTTGTCCGCATTGATCATCACCATCATCCAAATCGCACAGTTCGCCTTTTTAGGGAACGTGATGTCACTCAAGGAGTTTGGACTCGTTGGCATGATCACAACTGTAACAATATTTACGCAGATTTTGCTTGATCTAGGAATTGGGGCAGCGATCATTCAAAAGGAACAAACGACAGAACGTCAATTATCTACATTATATTGGATCAACTTGTTCACAGGGATTATCTTGTTTTGTCTGCTCATCCTGCTAAGCCCAATGATAGCCGCTTTTTATAACCGGCCAGAGCTAGAGGGTCTGCTCAAGCTATTATCGATCATGTTTCTGATCGCACCGATTGGCCAGCAGTACCAGTATATGATGCAAAAAGACTTAGCCTTTAAAACATTAAGCACCATTGAAGCCATTGCGACCATCATATCGCTGCTCGTTTTACTCGTTTTCGCCTTCTTCATGAATCCGATTGTCGCCTATGTCATCTCTCAAGTGCTGCTGCAATCAGGAAAAGGTCTCATGTATGCAGCGGCTTATTGGAAGAAGTGGCGTCCAGCACCTGTTTTTGCATTAGGAGAGGTGAAGGAATTTTTCTCATTCGGTACATTCCAGCTCGCATCCAGACTGGTCAACCGAGCAGGATCAAACATCGACATGATATTAATCGGTCGATTTCTTGGAGCGGAGGCGTTAGGTATTTACAGCTTGGCGTATCAAATTGTGACGATACCCGTACTGAAGATAAATCCGATTGTGACGAGAGTGGCTTTCCCAGTTTTCGCAAAAAGTCAGCGTGATCACTCCATGCTGCGTGAGGGCTTCCTAAGTATGACGAATATGCTCGCATTGGTTAGTTTTCCATTATTAATCGGCCTTGCTGCCGTATCAGACAGTTTTATAGAAGTCGTGTTTGGAGAGAAATGGCTAGTAGCGGTTCCGGTTTTAAATATATTGTGCATTGTCGGCCTGCTGCGTGTGCTGATGAATCCAAACGGTTCCATACTTCTTGCAAAAGGGAGAGCGGACTTAGCCTTTTATTGGGATACGGGGATGCTCATCGTGTATGGCTGCGCATTATATGCAGGTGTCATGACAGGCAGTCTGCTCACAGTAGCTTGGATTTATTCAGGTGTCAGCCTGCTCAATTTTATTGTCGGCAGATGGCTCATGGCATATGTCATTCAGCTTGATATGAAGGTGTATTTAAAATCACTTGGAAAGCCTGCTGTCATGACACTGCTTATGGCGATCTGTGCGATAGCTTTACATCAAGGGATGAAGCTGACATCAGCAGATATTTCACTTCAATTACTTCTGACTGTTTGTGTCAGTGCTGCATTGTATGGCTTGCTGCTCATCAAAATGTATCCGCAGGCTGCAGGCAAATTATTGAGAAGAGGTCGTTCGTCATGAAGGTACTATGGCTCACAAGTGTATATCCTAGTGAAAAACATCCAAGTGAGGGCGTATTTCATGAAACACAAGTCCAGGAGCTGCTCAAACAAGGAATAGAAGTGGTTGTCATTTGTCCTAATCCAGTGAATCCGCCGGTTTTACGGATGCTCAAGTCATCCTATCGGCAGAAAAAAGAGCTGCCTGAACAGGAAGTGCGGAACGGAGTGAAGGTTTACAGACCGTCTTATCGAGCGCTCCCTGGACAACTGAAATGGGCACAGCCGAGTAAACGAATAGCGGCTTCCGTTCTCCGGGCAATGCAGGATCATCAGCTGTCACCAGATTTCATCCATGCGCATTTTGCCATGCCGTCTGGCGGAGCGGCGGCTGTCATTCAAAAAGAAACGCAAATCCCTTATCTTCTGACCTTACATGGCAGTGATGTGAACGTATATCCGAGCTATAGCAAAGGGGCACAGGCAGCCTTTGAAACGGCGGTGAAGCAGGCGTCTGTTGTTCTGACAGTGAGTGAGGAGCTCGCTAAAAAGACAAATGATATGACGAAGGTAGAAGCAAAATGTCTTCCGCTTGGTATACCGCTCCAATCATTTTCAAGAACGCAAGAAGATCAAAAAGGCATCAGAAAGCACTTAGGTTTACCGCTTAAAGATAAGCTCGTTGTTTTCGTCGGGCGTTTAGTGAAAGAGAAGGGCTTGCTTGAATTAGCTGATGCTGTCAGCAGCATGGAGGGTGTGAAAGCAGTCTTTGTCGGAAAAGGCCCCCTTGCAAAGGAGCTCACGGAACGGGCGGGAGCATCTATTATACTCCCAGGGCAGGTACCGAATGAGCAGGTAAGAGACTACTTAATGGCAGCTGATCTGTTTGCACTCCCGTCCTACAGTGAAGGAATGCCAACCGTCGTACTAGAAGCGCTCGCTTTAAAAGTACCTGTCATTGCAACACGGGTTGGTGGTCTCCCATCCTTATTTTCTACCTATCAACACCTGCTCGTTGAGCCACGTTCGGCGAGTCAGCTGAAAGAGGCGATTCACGCCTGCCTCTATGAAAACAGATGGAATGAGCAAGTGAAAAGCGATCTTCATGAAATGGTTCATACAGAATATTCATCAGAACATAATGCGAAGCATCTCATTCAGCAATATGAGAAGGTGCTCAATCAATCAACATCCATCGTTTAAACAGTATGAAATGTGCAAAGAATGATAGATAGATAAACAGCTTGGAACGGACAATATGCTTTTACTGAGAGGATGAAAAATGTTGAAGAAAATTGCTGTGATTGGAACAGGGTATGTCGGGTTAGTATCGGGTACTTGTTTTGCTGATATCGGAAATCGTGTCATCTGCTGTGACATCGATGAATCAAAAATCAACAGCTTAAAAAGTGGTGTCGTTCCCATTTATGAACCAGGTTTAAAGGAATTGATTGAAAAGAATACAGAAGAAGGAAGACTGTTTTTTACAACGAATATTACTGCCGCTATTAGGGAATCAGAGATTATCTATATTGCCGTAGGGACACCGATGACACCACAAGGGGAAGCGGATTTAACGTATGTGAAAGCCGTCGCTCAAACGATCGGTGAACACCTGAATGGCTATAAAATCATCGTCAATAAAAGCACAGTGCCCGTTGGAACAGGCCGTCTCGTTCAAGCCATTGTGGAAAAAGCATCGCGCAGCAAATATCCCTTTGACGTCGTATCCAATCCAGAGTTTCTCCGAGAAGGCTCTGCAATTCAAGACACGATGAATATGGAGCGGGCGGTCATTGGTTCAACAAGCACTCATGCTTCCACCATCATCAAAAGGCTGCATGATCCGTTTCAAACAGAAGTTGTGGAGACCAACTTAGAAAGTGCTGAAATGATTAAGTATGCTGCAAATGCCATGCTTGCCACAAAAATCTCTTTCATTAATGACATTGCAAATATTTGCGAAAGGGTGGGTGCTGACGTTGAAAAAGTCAGTGAAGGAGTTGGATTAGACAGCCGCATCGGGCATAAATTTTTAAAAGCAGGCATTGGATTTGGGGGTTCTTGTTTCCCGAAAGACACAATGGCTCTTCTCAAAATTGCCGAAACATCCGGGTATCGGTTCAAGCTGATCGAATCTGTCATTGAAACGAACAACAACCAAAGAGCCCACCTTGTCAGCAAACTGATGAGTGTGTTCGGTGATATTAAAGGAAAAACCATTTCTGTCTTAGGTCTTGCATTCAAACCGAATACGAATGATATGCGTTCCGCACCTGCATTAGATATTATCCCAATGCTGAGAGAGCTAGGTGCTTTTGTAAAAGCCTATGATCCGATTGCTTATATAGAAGCTGAGCGAGAGCTTGGTCCGCAGGCGGTTTTCAGCAACGACCTGTATGAAACAGTAAAAGATACCGATGCCTGTCTCATCCTAACAGAATGGGATGACGTACAGAAGATGGATAAAGACCAGATCAAGCAGCTGCTTCGTTCGCCAATTGTAATTGATGGAAGGAATTTGTTTGATCCAGCAGAAATGAAAGAGAGAGGATTTATTTACCAGTCTATCGGCCGCCCAAGTGTATGGGAAGCAGAATTGGTATCGAAGGCACAATAACAGGGGGAGCTTGGATGAAGAAAGTATTGGTTACTGGGGGAAGCGGATTTATTGGATCACATACGGTAGAGGCTTTACTAGAAAAAGGCTATGAGCCCATCGTTCTTGATAACTTTTCAACTGGATCTCGAGAAAATATTGCCCATCTTTCCGTGAAATGCATAGAGGCAGATATCACAAAGCCAGCGACGATTGATTTGATCAAACAAATCGCGCCGGATTATATCATTCATCTTGCAGCACAAGTAAGTGTAGCCGTTTCCGTTCAGGATTTCGTTTATGACGAAGAGGTCAATATCAAAGGATCTCTGCACGTCATGAAAGCTGCGGCTGAAGCAGGAGTGGAAAAAGTCATCTTTGCCTCATCAGCAGCTGTCTATGGAGACCCGGTGTATCTGCCGGTAGACACCGCTCACCGGCTGAAGCCTGGTTCACCTTATGGCTTAGCAAAACTGACAGTAGAGCGGTATTTAGAAATGGCAAAATCACTTTATGATGTGGACTATTGTATTCTTAGGTACAGCAATGTATATGGTCCTCGCCAAGACGCACTTGGCGAAGGTGGTGTTGTTTCTATTTTCTCTGATAAGTTTGCAAAGGATGAGGCCCCTTTTATCTTTGGAGATGGGGAACAAACAAGGGACTTTATCTATGTGGGTGATCTAGCAGCAGCGAATGTTGCGGCATTAACAGCCCAATCAAACGTTTGTTTAAATATTTCGTGTGGTCATTCCATCACTGTGAATGAACTGTTTCAAACGATGAAACGGGTAACGAGTTCACAGCTTGAACCGATTTACAAGCCGCAGCGTGCAGGAGATATCGTGCATAGTACACTAGCAAATGAGGAAACGAAACAAGTCTTAGCTTGGGAGCCTGTTGTGAGTTTACAGGAAGGTTTGGCTCGTACCATTTCCTACTATAAACAGGAAGTCAAGGCTTAATCCCTCAAATCGGATGGGTTGCTTAGGAGGAAAATGGGTATGAGCGTGAAACAAACAGCATGGCAAATCATGATCGGATGTATATTATTTGCAGCAGGGCTAGGACTTGTACAAATGGCGTCTGCGCAGCCCATCGGGTTAAAAAAGATCGTCACCATTCCGGTCCTGCTTTTGATCCTGACGGCTTTTCTCGTGTTAATGAAGCTATACATGAACGGTGAACAAGTGTTCATGTCAGCCATTTATCTTTTAATTGCATTGACCTTTCTCAACAACGCTTTCTTTTCAATTAGTGCTGGGTTCTTTAGTCTTTTTCTCTACCGTATTATGCTCATTGCTGCCTTTGCATTATTCATATGGCGGATGAGAGATAAGGGGACGTACATATCGCAGTGGCAGCAGATTCGTGTAAAAGGGATTCTTGGTTTTTTCGCTGCATGGTTTCTTTATGGGCTCATCTCACTGCTGTGGGCTCATTCGGTGACAGACGGTCTCAAATATATGTCCCTGCTTGCGATGGGGATGGGGTTTGTCTTTCTTGTGGTCATGTACATCCAGCGAATGGATCAAGTGGTCACCTTTTATAGCATTTGGCTCATCATGACTGTATTTGTAATGGGGATAGGGTTTTATAATCACTTTACTTTGAACCATTTACCGAATACTTCATTGTATCTTGGGCCGGCGTATAAACAGCACTATCCTACAGCTGTCTTTTTTAATCAAAATGATTTTGCGACGTTTTTATCGATTAGCTTTTTCTTATATTTAGCGTGTATGCGTCAAATGAAAAATGGTTATCTCAAAGCATTTGGATTATTTGGCGCCATCGCAGCACTGTATCTCATTTTGTTAACAGAATCCCGCGCGAGCCTGCTTGGCATATTTGCAGGAGTCGCCATCTATGTGTGGCTGCTCATGCCGCGCTTTCTCAAAAAGTGGTCACTCATCGCAGCAGGTGGACTTGGTGTCATCTGTATCGCGGTTTTTTCAGCCAAGATTTATTCAGTCTTTTATGACTTGTTTCTCGCTTCTCAGGTCGCGCATTCTTTTAGTGAACCACTCCCATCCAACATTGCGAGAGCGAATTTGATCAAAAATGCATGGCATTTCTTTACGGATTCATACGGATTTGGTGTCGGAGCGGGGAATGTGTCTTACTACTTAGCCCACTTTTCAATCTTTGATACAGATCAAGTGGTTGAAGTGCACAATTGGCTGCTGGAAGTGATGACGAACTTTGGATTTGCGGTCATGCTGGGCTATATCTCCGTCTACGCTTATCTCATGTTCACACTGTATAAACAATACCAATGGGCTGACACAAGATCAGCAAAAATGATCATTGAAGGTTTGTTCGCTGCCATGCTGAGCTTTCTCGTTTCAAGTATCAGCCCTAGTTCTGTCTCGAATTTATATTTCCACTGGGTCTTTTTAGGACTCGTGATCGCAGCGGTGAATATGTTGAAAAACAAACAGCGGTTTAAGACTTGGTAAACCGTGTGTGATGCTGCGCTGGTATGGCTACACTAGTGAAAAAGCAAATACGTCAATGTTGGGAGAATGAACATGTCTGGTTTCATATCAAGAATAGGGAAGCGAATCAAAAAGTATATCGTATGGCTCGTGCTGCTGCCTGTCGTATTAGGCGCTTTTGGATTCTTTTTTGCCAAAGGAACAACGCAGCAGTCTAGTTACACAGCTGCTGTTACTCTCACGCTTGGTAAATATGATGACGGAGTGTATAACAATATGGCTGAAGTGACATCTCTATTAAAAAGTGATGCCTTTCTGAATGAAGCACTCAGTGACATCAAAGAAGAAGAAAGGCAGGATGTGAAAAGCCGCCTCATCCTCACCAATCAATCAGATACACAATTACAGCTGTCCTTCACAGATGCTGAGAAGGATCATGCTTTAGCTGTCGTGAAGCAGGTGTCGGATACATTTCTGAAGCAAGATAAAGCATTATTTACAAAAAGGCAACAGGTGATTGAAAGTAGATTATCTGCTCTAAAAGACGAATCTGTCAGCAACGATTCCAAAGTAGATAAAGAACGATTCTTATATGAATTGGAGTCTACAAAGCTTGGAATGAAGCAGGCGAAGATTGTTGACCCTGCTCAAGTTCTTGATGAAGGCAATAAAGGCATGTCAGCGAAAAAGCGTGCACTGCTTGGACTTGTCATTGGCTTTAGTATCTCGCTCATGTTTGTGGTCTTGCCCGAAGTGTTCAAAGAATCTTAATGATGAACTGGAGATGAGTCTTAGGTGAACAATCAACCGTTAGTATCAATTATTACACCGGCCTATAATGCGGAACGTTATTTAACGGATACAGTTCATTCCGTCCTTGCCCAAACCTATTCCAATTGGGAACTGATCATCGCAGATGATTGTTCAACAGATGGAACAAGGAAGCTGCTTGGGGACTTATGTGAAGCAGACGACAGAATCAACGTCATTTATTTAGAGCAAAATGGGGGAGCCGCCATCGCTAGAAATACAGCCATCAAACAGGCAAAAGGCCGCTTTATTGCTTTTTTAGACAGCGATGATAAGTGGAAAGAGACGAAGCTCGAAAAGCAGGTAGACTTCATGCTGACAAACGATTATGCCTTTACATTCACGGCATATGATATTATCGCAGAAAATGGAGAACCATTAGAAAAAACCGTCACTGCACCAGCAAGATTAACTTATGATGAAGCTTTGAAAAATACCATTATCGGCTGTTTAACGGTGATGCTTGATGTACAGAAGATCGGACATATAGAAATGCCGAACATCCGCACAAGACAGGATTTAGCAACGTGGCTGTCCATATTAAAAAGAGGATTTACAGCCTATGGCATGAGTGAACCGCTCAGTGAATACCGCATCGTTGGGAACTCGATCTCTAGTAACAAGTGGAAAGCAGCGAAAAAAACGTGGTTCGTCTACAGAGAAATTGAGCAGCTTCATTTTGTCAAAGCATCTTGGTGTTTTATGCACTATGCGACAAATGCTGTGAAGAAGCGCTTATAAACAGAAGGGAAAAAAGGTGATAAAGGTGAAAGCAGACTCGATCATACATGTTATCGTAGCGACGGGAGAATGGGGACAGGACGGCTTGAGGTACAGACGGCATCGACTGGCGGAATTTCTAGCATCTGATCCAGAAACGAAAGAGGTCATCTGGGTATGCCCATCTGCATCCCGTCATAAAGCTCCCTTTCAGCCCATAACCGATCGAATGAAGCAATTGACCATTCCTGATGTGCTTAAGAGCAAATTTTTTCGCTTTGGCCGATATCAAGACATGTTCTATATTCATAAATTGTCCCCACTTCTTGAGCATTTGCGGCAGGAGGAAAAGAAGGGAATCGCTGTTTGCTTATGGTATACGTTTCCGGGCTTTCCGCTCTTATCTTCTTTATTTGAATGGAAACATATTGTCTATGACTGCAGTGACCTGTGGGGAGAGCCGATAAGCGGCAAAAATAATTTGCTTTCTTATATGAGGCAGCGTGTCATTGTGAAAGCAGAAAATCGAATCATCAAATACGCACACAGTATTACATGCTCTTCTCAATACTTACACGATCAAATTAAAAAACGTCTCATGGGTGAACCGAAAGATGTCTTTACAGTGGAAAATGGCGTTGAGTACGATGTGTTTGCCAAAAGCAATCTCCCATGTAAGGAGGATGTGCTGGGGGGAAGAGAAGGAACTGTTCTTGGTTTTATTGGAGGCATCAAGCCGAAGCTGGATTTTGACATGATAGCAGAAGCTGCCCGCATGCAGCCTGATTGGACATTTTTATTTGTCGGTCCGGATGGAACAAATGGCGATCCATCTTTTCAGCATGCACTTAAACTGCCAAATGTGATTTGGACAGGTGCTGTTGCACCAGAAGAAGTGCCTGCGTATATGAAGCTGATTGATGTAGGCATGATGCCATACAAACAATCTCCTTACAATCAAGCCGTGTTCCCGCTCAAGCTATATGAATTTTTAGCCGCAGGAATACCGGTTGTCGGTTTAAATCTTCCGTCAACGGAAAGGCTAAAAGAGAATGATGTGTATGAATATTTAGAGGGCGAAGATCCTGCACTCTTCGTAGAAGCCTGCCAAAAAGTGATCAGCAAAAAAGACGACATGGACTATAGACATCTAAGACAAAGCCGTGCGAAGAAAAAAGATTGGCACGCGCTGTTCACAAACATGGTGGAACTAACGAATATTAAAGAAAACGCATAATTCATCAGGGATTGTGCGTTTTTATTTGTTTCTTCTTTACAGGGGAAGCTTGTGATCATCCTCTATTCAATTGTATAATGGAAAGAGCGGCCAATATACAAAATACAGATTTCAATTTAGAAGGAGACTGACCTATGGATTACGAACGCGCCTTATTAGCGTTTTTTGTCTCTCTGGCTACAGTTTTAATTGTGACACCAATCGTCAAAAAGTTTGCAATTAAGATTGGTGCAGTGGACCAGCCGAATAAACGAAAAGTTCATGATAAAGTAATGCCTCGAATGGGCGGTTTGGCAATTTTTATTGGGGTAGCGGCTGGAGCATTAGCAGGCGGGCTGTTTCTACATAATAAAATTACAGCAATTTCAGTTGGTGCCGTACTTATCGTCATTCTAGGTATATTTGATGATAAATATAATTTAAGTGCAAAATTCAAATTTCTCGTACAAGTTCTTGTTGCTTGTCTGATTGTAAGCACAGGCTTAAAAATGGACTTTTTCTCTGTTCCTTTCTTAACAGATCGAATTGAGTTAGGCTGGATGGCATATCCCCTAACCGTGTTATGGATTGTCGGAATCACAAATGCCATTAATTTAATTGACGGCCTTGATGGACTGGCTGCCGGTATTTCTGTCATCGGTTTATCAACCATTGCCGTGATGGCATTTTCAGCTGATAAAATTTTGATTCTTTCTTTATCCCTTGTTGTCATTGGCAGTACCATCGGCTTTCTTTTTTACAACTTTCATCCGGCGAAGATTTTTATGGGTGACACCGGTTCGCTTTTTTTAGGCTATATGATTTCGGTACTGTCACTATTAGGGCTATACAAAAGTGTCACTTTGTTTAGTGTAGTTGTCCCAGTGATCATCTTAGGTGTCCCTATTTTCGATACCACCTTTGCCATCATTAGACGAATATTAAACAAACAGCCAATCTCAGCACCTGACAAATCTCATATTCATCATAGACTGATGGCCTTTGGGTTGTCCCATCGCATGGCTGTCATCGTGATTTATATGATTGGCTTAGTCTTTAGTCTAAGTGCGATTTTGCTGACAAGCGCCACCATTTGGTTATCACTGATTATTATCTTTTTACTGGTCATGTTCATGCAAGTGATTGCAGAAGTCACAGGCTTAGTGAATGAAGAATTTAAACCATTTACGAAATTTTATAAACGAATGGTCAAAAGGCAGTAAAAAACAGCCCGTTCCTAGGAACTGGGCTGTTTTTATTATTGTCCAGGTGTGCTGGTCGATGAGTTAGTTGTATCACTTGACCCTGTTTCACCAGAGGATGGATTGGTTTGTGAATCTGTTTCAGTTGAAGATTCAGTAGGAAGCTTTAAATGCGTCCGTAATTCATTTTGAACGTTAGCTAGATTGGTTGGATCTGGCTCAAAGTAATACGTCCGATTTGGACCTAAGTAAAGGTCTTTCCCTTTAATAGAAAGTGTTTCTGTGTCGTCTCCTTTAAATCCGCTGTAGATTTGCTGAAGCGCAAGACCTTCTGTGATACGGAAATTGGTCGTAATGTGATCACTGACCTCTTTAGCGATGTTATCGACGTTCGCAATGTTATTTGGCTTCGCCATTTGATCAATCATTGCACGTAAAATTTGTTTCTGACGATCGTTACGTCCGAAATCACCGCGTGGATCTTGTTTTCTCATCCGTGCGTAAGCAAGTGCTTCTTCCCCGTTTAAATGCATATTGCCTTTTTTGAAGTAAATCTTTTTCGATTTTTTAACATCACTTTTTTCATTGAAGTCAAATGGAACATCGATATCAATTCCGCCGACTTCATCAATGACATCCTTGAATCCGTCGAAATCAACGGTTGCATACTTATCAATCGGAATATGCAAGAATTGTTCGACAGTTTCGATCGTTTCGTCTTTACCACCTTTAGCAAATGCTGCATTAATCTTTTCTTTACTTCCTGTTGTATCACTTGCAAGCTGTACGCGTGTGTCACGAGGAATACTAACCATTTTCATCGTTTTGTCTTGAGGGTTAATCGTTGCGACAATGAGTGAATCTGAACGGCCATGATCACCCTTTGTGGCATAATCCTCAATTCCGACAAATAATACAGAGAAAGGTTTTTTCTTAATATCAATGACAGCATCACGAAGATTCGATTTCTCTCCACGGTTTAGTTCATCATATGTTTTGTCAGCAGCTTGAAGAGTATTGACGATTTTATATACTGCGAATCCGCCCATGCAGATGATAAGTAGCAAAAATAAGACCAGAATACGTTTGATAATTCTCTTCTTCTTACTCTTTTTCTTTCGTACACGCACTTTTACTCGTTGTGCCATTCATCTGTCTCCTTTATCGGACCAATGTCCTTTTCTAAATAAATCAATTCGCCTTCTTTTGTAACACTCTTTCCATTTGTCAGCTCAGTCATCCACTCAATGAACTGCTCTGTTTGTGTTTCTTCGACATATGTCTCAAAAATAACATCTTCTGCATAATGGATTTCTTTTAGCTGAAAAGATGAGGCTCTAAGCTCATTCTCTACCTTTCCAAGCCATGTATAATCTATTGTTGTGTGCATTGTACGCATTAAACAGCGCTCTACCATTCCAACATGGTTGATAGCTTCTGATACAGATTTTCCGTAGGCACGAATCAATCCACCGGCACCTAGCTTGATACCGCCGAAATAACGAGTGACCACAACGACTGTATCTTTCAGCTTCCGTTTTTTTAGCACTTCAAGCATTGGGACACCTGCTGTACCACTTGGTTCACCATCATCATTCGCTTTTTGAATGAGGTCATGTTCACCAATGAGATAGGCTGAACAGTTATGTGTAGCATTCCAATGTTGTTTTTTAATGGATTGTATAAATGCTTGTGCTTCTTCTTCTGAGACAGCACGCTGTATATGACAAATAAAACGTGATTTTTCAATGACGATCTCATGCTCGCCACGACTTTTTACTGTAAGATAGCGATTCAGCAAAAGACATACCCTCCTGACAAGCAAATTGTAAGACTAGTGAAAATTTGCATTGGTTTTAGAATTTTACAGCGTATTTTGTTATGATGATAGGAGCGGAAAAAGGGTCGTCATAAAAACTTCAAGATTTATACGCATTCTTTCATTATAATTCGACATAAAATGCAGATCAATGACATTTATAATAAAAAAAGATGACATCACTGTTACGGGAGGGAAAAGCCATGACAACACCCAAAATGGATCCGAAATTATTGGATTCAATCATCATGAAAATGCTAAGTACAGTTGATGGCAGCAAGGACGAAGTATTTAGAATAGGCGAACAGTCCCGTCAACAATATGAAAGCCTAGTAGAAGAGCTGAAGCAAATCAAGCAGCAAGTAAACGAAGTAATTGATTTTGGGGATAAGCTGGAAGTCCATACAAGACATGCTAGAAATCGCTTATCTGAGGTCAGCAGAAACTTCAACAAATTCAGCGAAGAAGAAATACGTGAGGCCTACGAAAAAGCACATAACTTGCAGGTGGAACTCACCATGATTCAGCAGCGCGAGAAGCAGCTGAGAGAAAGAAGAGACGATCTGGAAAGACGATTACTAAGCTTGCAAGACGTCATAGAACGCTCTGAAACCCTTGTGAGTCAGATTACAGTTGTTCTCAACTATCTCAACCAGGATTTACGCCAGGTCGGCGTATTACTTGAAGATGCTCAGGCAAAACAAGATTTTGGGCTCAGAATTATTGAAGCCCAAGAAGAAGAACGCAAAAGAGTGTCTCGGGAAATTCATGACGGCCCTGCTCAAATGCTGGCAAACGTGATGATGCGTTCCGAATTAATTGAACGGATTTTTAGAGACCGCGGTACAGAAGAAGGCTTTAAAGAAATTAGAAGTCTCAGACAGAATGTGCGAAATGCACTGTACGAAGTAAGAAGAATCATTTATGATTTAAGACCGATGGCTTTAGATGATTTGGGTCTGATTCCAACACTGAGAAAATACTTAAACACAATTGAAGAATATGATGGGAAAACCAAAATTACGTTCCAATGCCTAGGTGATACAGAAAGCGAAAGAATTGCTTCTCAATTTGAAGTAGCACTGTTTAGACTAGCCCAAGAAGCTGTCACAAATTCATTAAAGCATTCTGAAGCTGAAGAAATCTCTGTCAAAGTAGAAGTAACGAAAGACTTTGTGACCTTAATTATTAAAGACGATGGAAAAGGCTTTGATATGAAAGATGTGAAAACCAACAAAAACAAATCCTTCGGTTTACTTGGCATGAAAGAACGCGTAGACTTACTGGAAGGTAAAATGACCATAGACTCAAAAATAGGTCTAGGGACATTCATCATGATTCGCGTGCCGCTAACATTGCAAAATAAAATTGTAAAATAGAGTCAAAAGACATATTGACCATAAAGTTCAGGTGTAGAACAATAAACATGGGGAGGCGTAGCTTGTGACTAAAGTAAATATTGTAATTATTGATGACCACCAATTATTCCGTGAAGGTGTCAAACGGATTTTAGATTTTGAACCTACTTTTGAAGTAGTTGCAGAAGGAGACGACGGTGACGAAGCTGCACGTATCGTAGAACACTATCATCCGGATGTTGTCATTATGGACATTAATATGCCGAATGTAAATGGTGTTGAGGCTACAAAGCAGCTTGTTGAGCTTTATCCCGAATCAAAAGTCATTATTCTATCTATTCATGACGATGAAAACTATGTAACACATGCATTGAAAACAGGAGCGAGAGGCTACCTGTTAAAAGAAATGGATGCAGACACACTTATCGAAGCAGTGAAAGTTGTAGCTGACGGAGGCTCTTATTTACATCCGAAAGTCACTCATAATTTAGTAAATGAATTCCGACGCCTAGCAACTAGCGGCGTTTCAGCACATCCACAGCACGAGGTATATCCTGAAATTCGCAGACCACTTCATATCTTAACTAGACGTGAATGCGAAGTTCTTCAAATGTTAGCTGACGGAAAGAGCAACAGAGGAATTGGTGAATCGCTCTTTATTAGTGAGAAAACAGTCAAAAACCACGTGAGTAACATTTTGCAAAAAATGAATGTAAACGACCGTACACAAGCTGTTGTTGTAGCAATTAAAAACGGCTGGGTAGAAATGAGATAATGTTCCGGACAAGTACTCCTTTTTCGCCTGTTTTTTGTTCTCTCACATTTTAGCTGGAGGGAAATGATAGACAGGGTAAGGAGTCTTTTTCGGATATAGCGGGCTTGCCTATTGATTAGGCAGGCTTTTTTGATTACTATTATAAATCTAATGAAAAAATGATCATTCTTTTAAAATAAAAAAGAGTAACTTAACGAATAAGGAAGGTATTTAAGAATGAAAATAGCCGTTGTAACAGACAGTACTGCTTATCTACCACAAGAGCTACGTGATAAATATAATATTCATATGATCCCCCTCAACGTCATCTTTGGCAGTGAATCATACCGTGAAGAAATAGAAATGGACTGGAAGACATATTATGAAGAAATCAAAAAACACAAAGATCTTCCAACAACCTCTCAGCCTGCTTTCGGTGAATTAATAGCCTTATATGAAAAACTAAGTGAAACATACGACGCCGTGATTAGTATTCACCTTTCAAGTGGAATTAGTGGAACGTATAATAGTGCTGCCTCAGCGAATGATCTAGTTGAAGGGATTGATATTTACCCGTTTGATACAGAAACAAGCTGTATGGCACAAGGTTTTTATGTGTTAGAAGCTGCTGAAAAAATCCAAGAAGGTGCTTCTTTAGAAGAAGTGTTGGCACATCTAAATTACCTGAAAGAAAGTCAGCGGGCGTATTTTATGGTAGACGATTTAACTCATTTGCAAAGAGGCGGCAGATTAAATGGTGCACAGGCTTTTATTGGAAGCCTCTTAAAGGTAAAGCCTATTCTGCATTTTGACAACAAGCTAATTGTCCCTTTTGAGAAGATTCGCACCCGTAAAAAAGCCATTTCACGTATTTTTGAATTATTTGATGAAGATGCATCACGTGGTGTTCCGATGAGAGCAACACTGATACATGGTAATAGAGAAGAAGAAGCAGAAGAATTAATTGCGCACTTATCAGAAAAATATCCTCATGTTGAATTTTATAAAAGCTACTTTGGTGCCGTGATCGGCACCCATCTAGGTGAAGGCTCTTTAGCTCTTGGCTGGGTGATTAGATAATTCCTAAAAAACCTCTTTTCTTATGGAAAAGGGGTTTTGTTTTTCTATTTTACCCGTTGGACGAAAGGTCATGTCTTTGCGCATAATAGGCAAACATCAATTGAAAGGTGTTTGGTGAAGTTGAATATGGACAAAGCAATGGAACTAATGCGGCAGCTGCATTCACGCCATTTGCTCACCGCCGAAACAAGGTGCCCACAGTACAAATTGGATTGGCTGGAGGAGAAGGGCTTAGTCAATCGAACACCTGCCATTGAGAGGAAAGCAAATGGTTTTACATGCTGCCGGTGCGGTGTATCACACAAGCGGTACTTTGCTCACTCTCCATGTGAAGTGTGTCAAAAGGATTGTGTGTACTGTAGATCATGCATCATGATGGGAAAAGCAACTGAATGTGGGTTTCTTTATGAATGGACAGGTCCACAAATAGTAGAAACATATCGAGCTGAATTAACATGGCAGGGAGAGCTGTCTAAAGGACAAAAAAGAGCGTCAGAAAGAATGATTGAAGCTATCAAAAACAAATTTGATCTACTTGTTTGGGCGGTTTGCGGGGCAGGGAAAACGGAGGTGCTTTTTCACGGAATCGAATATGCGTTAAATCAAGGAATGAGTGTCTGTATTGCGACCCCTAGAACAGATGTTGTGCTTGAACTCGAACCACGACTTAGAAAAGCATTTCAAGGGATGACAATAGCCGTACTTTATGGAGGCAGTTCTCAAAGGTTTCAGATTGCACCGCTAGTGATCGCCACAACCCATCAGCTGATGAGGTACAAAAATGCATTTGATGTGGTCATTGTAGATGAAGTCGATGCCTTTCCTTATTCAATGGATGAACGTCTCCAATTTGCTGTTCTAAAGGCGATGAGAAAGAACGGAGGGGTTAGGATTTATTTAAGTGCGACACCCTCTAAAAAAATGACGAGAAAGGTTTCTAGTGGAAAACTGGAAGCGATAAAAATTCCTCTGCGTTTTCATAAACAACCATTACCCGTACCAACCTTTCATTGGATTGGACATTGGAAAAAGAAATTAAAAAAGAATCAGCTGCCCCGTAAAGTGATGAATTGGATGCAGAGACATATTGAAAATAAAAGAAGAGTATTACTTTTTGTTCCTTCAATTGCTACCATGAAGAAGGTAACGAAGATTCTTCGAGAACACTCCTTAAACGTGGAGGGAGTATCTGCCGATGATCCAGATAGGAAACAAAAGGTTCAGCACTTTAGAGATTACGTATACGATGTACTAGTTACAACCACTATTCTAGAAAGAGGCGTAACCATTCCAAATGTTCAAGTGGGGGTATTAGGTTCGGAATCTACTATTTTTACAGAGAGTGCACTTGTTCAGATTTCTGGAAGAGTAGGCAGACACCCGGATTATTGTACAGGAGACGTTTTCCTTTTTCATTTTGGTTTAACGAGAAGTATGAAACAAGCAAAGAAGCATATCGTTAAAATGAATGATACGGCTGCAAATGAGTTTTCTGAAAAACAGTGTGGGTTCAACTAAATCATGGTACATTATATTCACAATACACAAATGGCAGGAGAGACAAAATATGCTACTCAATGCAAAAGAAATACTACTCAAGGAAATTCTCTATCAATATCTCAACCAATTAAACATGATTTGTCATTGTGAAAAGTGTATGGAAGATGTATTAGCAATTTCACTGAATCAAGTGAAACCACAATATATAACAGACATCGATAAAATATCTTACAGTAAATCTGAGATGGTGGATAAACAGAAGAATACTGCTATGCTGGTTATTCTGACAGAAGCAGCTTCCAAGGTCTCCGCATTTCCAAGGTGTGAAAATCGTCTGCTGCTGAACAAGAAAAACAATTGAATTGCCAAATTTGTGAGGGACATTTTGTGCCGGCTTTTACCTGGAAATCATTCCTACTATTAAATGATGATCGTCTTTGTGTAGCATGTAAGAATGACTTAGTAAAGATTGAGCGTCCTATTTGTCCAACGTGTGGAAGGGCGCAGTCAAATGACCAAATGTGCCAGGACTGCGATAGATGGAATGAACGCCCTGATTCTACTAAAGTTCTTGTGAAAAATAGGTCAGTTTATACTTACAATGAGTTGATGAAAGATGTCCTTGCCCGCTTTAAATTTCGGGGTGATACGGCTTTAGTTGAGCTGTTTAAACGAGATGTACAAGCAGCATTTAAACATTCCTTCAGCATAAAAGAACCACTGCTGATTCCGATCCCTTTAAGTCATGAAAGACTAACAGAAAGAGGATTTAATCAGTCTGTCATCATCGCTTCCTTGATAGGTAAGCCAATATTGCAGCCACTCGTGAAAATACATCAAAGTAAGCAGTCCAAAAAAAAGAAAAATGAACGC
Organism: Bacillus sp. WP8; assembly: GCF_000800825.1. Lineage (NCBI taxonomy): Bacteria > Bacillati > Bacillota > Bacilli > Caryophanales > Bacillaceae > Bacillus > Bacillus sp. WP8. The sequence goes on along the minus strand of NZ_CP010075.1, from coordinate 3,163,184 downwards.
CTAGATCAAAAAGGATTGTTTCAAATAAAGCATACAGATGTGATTGTTCAAAGGGATATTATATTAGTTGATGATATCTATACAACGGGAGCAACCATTTATGATGCAGCAAGAATTTTAAAAGACGCAGGTGCCAAAAGTGTTTCTTCTTTTACGTTGATACGTAGTTAAAAATCATGATAATTAACCGATAATAAGAAAAGAAAATAACGTAAGGGGTTTTGGTTATGAATCAATTGGCAAACTGTCCACAATGTAATCAGCTATTTTTAAAAACCACCATCCAAACGGTTTGTAACAAATGCTATGAAGAAGAAGAACGTTCTTTTGATATCGTATATAAATTCTTAAGAAAACAAAGTAATAGACAATCAACCATCGCTGAAATAGTAGATGCAACTGAAGTTGATGAAGAATTAATCTTGAAATTTATTCGTTTGAAAAGACTGCAAATTAGTCAATTTCCGAATATTAATTATCCTTGTGAAAGATGTGGCAAAGCGATCAGGAAAAACAAGCTATGCAGCCAATGTGAACAGGATATTCATTCGCAAATCAGCCAAATGAACCAAGAAGAAGAGCGTAAAAGGGAGATTGAATCTAGGAAAAAAGACACCTATTATGCCATTAATCCTAAAAACGACTGATTCCCTAAACTAAGTTGCAGTTTGGTCGATAAAATGGATAGAATCAAGACAGACTGTAACGGAAAGCGAGAGGAATCCCGTGAAAATTAATCGATATGGAACACAACCAGTAAATCCTTACAAGAAAACATATGAGAAACAAACGTTGCAATCGAATCAAGCAAAATCAACTGATAAAGTCGAAATTTCTAAAAAGGCAATCGAAATGCAAAAGGTGCCGAATATTATGAGAGAACGTCAAGATAAAATTGACCAAATTAAAAAAAGCATTGAAGCCGGAACATATCAAGTAGATACAAAAGGCATTGCAGATAAAATGCTGAATTTTTATAAACAACAATAACAAAAGGGAGCAGCGTGAATGTCAGTTAAAATAATTATTGAAGAACTGCATCGTCTCTATGGATTGCATGAACAGCTATTAAAGTTGTCTAAGGATAAAACAGAAATGCTGAAAAGCAATGAGATTGATGCTCTTTCAGAGGTTCTGAATTTAGAGCAAAAGTATATTCAGGCCATTTCTCAATTAGAAGAAAAACGAATTGAAGCGACCGTTCAATTTTTACAAAGTGATCAATCACCAACCATCACTGCATGTATCGAAAAGGCTGAAGGTACAGATCAAGAAGAGCTCATTTCATTATATGAGAAACTAAATGACATCATGGTGGAACTAAAAGATGTAAATGAACTGAACAAGCAGCTTATTCAGCAGTCACTTCAATTTATTTCACTGACATTCGATCTCGTTAACCCCAATAAAGAAAATATGAATTACGGACATAATGGTCTTGAGAGTTCAAAGCCTAAACAGCAAAGGGCTTTGTTTGATTCAAAGGCGTAAACAAGGAGGATACCAATGGGTTCTACATTCATGGGACTAGAAACGGCAAAAAGAGGAATCACAGCTCAGCGTGCAGGGCTTTATGTCACATCAAACAACGTCTCCAATGCCAATACGGAGGGCTACTCAAGACAAAGAGTGACCTTTAAAGCAGAAAATCCTTACCCAGTCATTTCTGTTTATGATGGCAAGACTTATGGTCAAATGGGGACAGGTGTACAAGTTGGAACGGTTGAAAGAATTAGAGACAGCTTTTTAGATCTACAATATAGAGATCATAACAACAACTTGTCTTACTATTCAACGAAGTCAGATGCCCTTTCACAGATGGAAGGGGTTATGAATGATTTGACGGATGAAGGCTTGAACAGAGCTTTTGATAACCTATGGAAATCATTACAGGTCTTATCAGAAACAAAAAATGCTGATACAGCTTCTGCACGTACAGTTGTTAAAACAAGTGCACAGGCTCTAGTTGACCAATTCCGTCTGCTCAATTCTTCTTTAACAACGGTACAAAAGAATTTGAAAACGGAACTCGATTCAACTGCCAAAGATGTAAACACTCTTTTATCTCAAATAGATGAAGTGAACAAACAGATTGCAGCAGTTGAGCCAAATGGATATCTTCCAAATGATCTTTATGATACACGTGATACTTTGGTAGATCAATTATCCTCACTTGTTGATATTAAGGTCAGCTACAATCCACCTGGCGGTAATGCACTCAAAATTGCTGAAGGAACTGTCAACATCGACATTATTGGTGCAAATGGACAATCTGCTGGAAACATATTGAATGGTATTACAAATGAAAAGTCTGAACTGCAAATCTCTTACGATAATACAACGGGACTTGTTAACTCACTTCAGTTCGGAACAACAACTATTGCAGCGGATCAATTACAAGTAAACGGTAAAGTAAAAGCACTTGTTGAGGCTTATGGCTACATGTCAAACGGTGCTGAAAAAGGCATGTATCCAGATATGCTTGCAGAGCTGGATGAAGTAGCACAAGTATTCATGGATACATTTAACGATGTACATAAGCAGGGGTACACGTTAAATGGTGCAAGTGGACAAGACTTTTTTGATATCGAGAATAACAATGAGTTGAATAAAGGTTTGGCAGCTCGTATTAAAGTGAGCGATGTCATTTTAGCATCAACAGATAATATTGCAGCATCTCTCAATCAAACACAAGGTGACGGTTCGAATGCTACGAAATTAGCTAATATACAAGACTTAAAGTTACCAATCGGCGGAAATACAACGACAATTCAGGATTATTACCAAAATGTCATTGCTGAGATGGGGGTACAAGGGAAAAAGAACATGACGCTTGAAAGCAGTTCAGCTGCTCTTGTCAATTCAGCCAATGAACGTAGAATGTCGACTAGCGCTGTCTCCATCGATGAAGAAATGACGAATATGATCCAATTTCAGCATGCATATAATGCGGCTGCGAGAATTATGACATTACAAGATGAAGTACTGGATAAGGTAATAAACGGCATGGGTGTCGTAGGAAGGTAGGGATAACGGATGCGAGTCACACAAGGTATGATTTCTCAAAACTCACTTCGAAATATTAGTAAAAGTTACGAAAAACTTTCTAAAATTAATGAGCAGGCACAAACAGGAAGACGTTTCACGAATACGTCTGATGATCCTGTTGCAGCAGTAAAAAGCCTTCAATATAGTACTGCCTTGTTTCGAAATGAACAGTATAAAAATAACTTAAATGAAGCACAAAACTGGATTGATACATCTGAAACAAGTGTCACTGAAATTATTGATATTATGTCAAATATACGAGATAAAGTGCTTGATGCGGCAAACGGAACAAAGCAGCCAGAAGATTTAGCAGCTATCGGAGTGGAAATTGGTCAGATGAAGAATCAAATCATCGATGCAATGAACACTCAAATGCTAGGTAAGTTCGTATTTAATGGGACAAATACAAATGTTAAACCAGTTGTTGAGAATGCAGACGGAACGTATACATTTAACTTCGAAAATTATACAGATGCGAATGTTGTTCAAGCGAATATTTCTGATGGGATTACTTTAAATGTAAACTCAAATCCAATCTCAGCGTTTGGTGGACAGGCCAACGGTCAAAATGTCATTGAAATGCTGACTGATTTAGAAAATTCATTGAAAAATGGAACATTCGCGAATTCTGATGATGCATTAGGAAGTATCGATCAGTTTAAAGAAGTGATGAGTGCTGAGCGATCTGACCTAGGAGCGCGTTCGAATCGTGTTGACTTAGTAGGAAGTCGTTTAACTTCACAATACCAAGTATTGAAAAATGCTAAATCAGATAATGAAGATGTTGAAAGTGAAAAGGCAATTCTTGATCTTCTTCAACAAGAGACGGTGAATAGAGCTGCTTTAGCGACAACAGCTAAAGTCATTCAGCCATCCCTTGTTGATTTCTTAAGATAATAAAAAGCATCCGATGGGTGCTTTTTTGCATCATGGAGGTGAACATATGCAAATCCCTAGATTGTTAATGCAGCAAACCTATGCAAAGCTTCAAATGTCGACAACTCCTTCTCGCCAAGAAGTAGAGCAGCCACGAGCGGACCTTGAGATTCAGCAACCGCGAGCTGTCATGGATATCAAAAGGACACCATCGAAATTAACCATTGATCAAACCGAGGCATTTGCCGATATGGATATCAAGTCGATTTTTAGACGTTCTGAGGAATGGGCAGCTGAGGGGAAGCGGGCTGTTGGAGAAGGAATGGGCCGAAGAGCGGAAGAAGGAAGTGAACTTATCAAGATCGAGAATGGTGGAAATGCGATTGCTGAGTTTGCCAAGATCAACGGCAGTCCTCCAGCAAAACAATTCACCATTGGTGTGATACCTTCATTCTTTAGTGTGAAAATTCACTATCAGCCTTCTGAGCTTCAAATTGATGTGGAGCCGCAAAAAGCTGTTATAGAGGCAACACCTCATAAACCAATCGTTAACTACCAGCCAGGTAAGGTCAATATTGATATGTTACAATACCCAGAATTAAAAATAGAAGTTGACGAAACGGGTCATAATGGTGATAAGGTATAGTAAAGAAAAACGAAAAAGGTCGTGAATTATGATCATTCAAACAAAATACCATGGTGAAGTGACAATCAAAGAGGAGCAAATCATCAACTTCTCTAACGGGATACCAGGATTTCTGGATCAAAAACAGTTTGTCATTTTGCCTTTATCAGAAGAATCTCCGTTTTTAGTTCTTCAATCATTGAAAAACGCAGCATTAGGCTTTATCGTCAGCAGTCCGTTTTTATTCTTCAATCAATACGAATTTGATTTAGACGAAACGGTTGTAGACATTCTGAAAGTAGAAGATGCCAATGATGTGGAAGTAATGGTTATTTTAACAATGGAATCATCTATTGAAAAAACAACAGCTAATTTAAGAGCGCCTATTATTGTGAACCGGAAAAACATGAAAGCCAAGCAGGTGATTTTGCATGATTCAGCTTATCATACAAAACATTTGTTAGAGGTGACATCCTCATGTTAGTGCTGTCTCGTAAATTAAACCAGTCAATTCAAATAGGCGATGATATTGAAGTCAAGATTATTTCAATCGAAGGCGATCAAGTGAAACTCGGGATTGAGGCTCCTAAGCACATTGATATTCACAGGAAAGAAGTGTACCTGTCTATTCAAGAAGAGAACAATCGTGCTGCGAGCTTATCCTTAGATCTTCTCTCTCAATTATCCTCACAAAAAAAGTGAGGATTTTTTTATTGCATTCAGCTTTCCTTCTCCGTGTGAACGTGTTCCGATACAGATGTTCATGATCTATAGGAAACTTTAACAAATCGGTCCATCTATATTTAATTTGCAAATTCAAAGCCGATATAAAAGATAGATTAAAGCACAGGAGCTGAATAACTATGTCTGTTGGTAAGTTGACATCGCTAGAGCCAATTATCGATGCATTTCAAACCCGTGTTTCTAATAACCAGAATGACAATGTAAACTCTGACTCACAAGCAAATGGCAGGGCTGTTTCAAAAGAAGAAATTGAAAAAACGCTTCAAGGCGCAAACAAGCTGATTGAGCCTACTCAATTTCATCTTCAATTTGAATTACATGAAAAACTCAATGAATATTATGTCAAAGTCGTAGATAACCAAACAGAAGAAGTTATTAGAGAAATTCCTTCCAAGGAATGGCTTGATTTCTATGCGGCAATGACAGAAATTGTCGGTTTATTTGTAGATAAAAGAATGTAAATGAAGGGAGAACATAAACAATGGTCAATCGTATTACTGGATTTTCAAATGTGTTCGATATTGATGAAATCGTATCAAAGCTGATGAAAACGGAGCAGGCACCACTTGATACAATGACGCGCCAGAAACAAACACTTGAATGGCAAAGAGACAGCTATCGCGAGGTTAACTCGAAAATCAAAGAATTAGGTGATTTGATTAATAGCTTAAGCTTAGGGTATCCAAGTACATATGGCGCCAAAAAAGTGACAAGCTCAAATGAATCTGCCGTCACAGCAACTGGATCAACTAATGCGACCTCTGGCTCTATTCATGTCACTCAGCTAGCGACAGCTTCTGTCTTCAAGTCCTCTGGTACATCTGGATTTACACCTGCAAATGGCACATTTACGTTTGAAGTGACAACACCAGATTCAACAAAACCAAAAATGGTAACAATCAATACTTCTGATACCGATACAATCGATGACATCGTGAAAAAGCTGAACAGCTCGCAATTAGGTGTGACGGCTTACAAAGGCCAAATCTTTGATGGAACGAACTACGTGGATACCATCGCTCTTACTTCTCGGACAACGGGTGAAGGCGTCAGTATTAAAGCAGCTGATGGTAATTCGGCTTCATTCTTTACGCAATTAGGCTTTCAAGTAGATGGAGATAACAAATTGGTTGCGACCACTCAAGGACAGAAGGCGCAATACGAGATTAACGGCCTGAAAATGGAGAATAACAACAATACCTTTACACAGGCTGGTATTACGTACGAGCTTAAAGGAACAACGGATAAGCCTGTCAGCTTAAACGTTTCAACAGATGTTGATGCAATCTTTGATAAGATTAAACAATTTGTTGATAAATACAATGAGCTTGTTGAGCAAATTAATGGTAAAGTCAATGAAAAAAGAAATAGAGACTATCATCCTTTAACAGCAGAAGAGAAAAAAGCAATGTCTGATAAAGAAGTGGAACTATGGGAAACGACCGCGAAGTCTGGCTTGCTGAGAAGTGATTCTATTTTACGATCTGGAGCTTCTAAAATAAGAAGTGATTTTTATGCTGATATTACGACTAGTGATGGGAATAAAATTCACCTCACACAAATTGGAATTACTACTTCAGATAAATATAAAGATGGAGGAAAGCTTGTAATTGATGACAATAAACTAAAAGAAGCCATTGAAGCAGATCCACAGAAGATCAGTCAAATGTTCATATCAGGTAGTTTAAATGTGGATTCAAAGGATAAAGAAAAAGCGCAGCAGCAATATAAAGAACAAGGAATCATTTATCGTGTCCAAAATTCCTTATCTGCCTTCACGAAGAGCATTCAAAAAAAGGCTGGCAGCACAACAATGGAATCAAAGGAATACGGACTTGGTAAGGACCTTGATTCTTTGACAAAACGAATGAGTACATTCCAAGACCGTTTAAAGATGGTTGAAGCCCGTTACTACAAAAAGTTTAACGCCATGGATAGTGCGATTCAAAAGCTAAACAACCAATCTGGCTACCTTTCTCAACTGCTTGGACAATAATTGGAGGTTTATAACATATGGCAATACAAAACCCTTATGCCGCCTATCAGAAAAATTCTATTGAGACCGCAACACCTGCCGAGTTGACGCTTATGCTTTATGAAGGCTGCTTAAAGTTCATCAGAATAGCGAAGCATGCCATTCAAAAAGAGGATGCAGAAACGAGAAACTTGAACCTGAAAAAGGCTCAAAACATCATTCAAGAATTAAATGTCACCTTAAATCGTTCCTATGACGTATCAAAGAGTATGGCAAGTATGTATGATTACATTTATCGCAGACTGATAGAAGCTAATCTTCAAAATGACGAAGAGATATTGAATGAAGTAGAACAGTACGTAACTGATTTCCGTGATGCGTGGAAGGAAGTCATTCAAACCGATCGAAAAGGCCGTCACCACTCTATCGGGGGCTCTCTATGAGTATTGTGGACCAGCTGCATGATCAAACATTAAAAATGGCAGCAGAGATAGCGGAAAATCCGCAAAGTGAGACACTGGTTGAAGACTTTGATGCCTTTTTAATCGAGAGAGACGAATTAATGAGAGATATACAGCATGAATTGACGGATCAAGAAAAAGAGAAAATCCGAGAAATCATACAAACAGATCAAGAGATGGCGAAGCAATTAACGGTTATCCAAAATGGGATAAAAGCAGATATTCAAGCCATTCAAAAAAAGAAAACAAAACAGCTGAATTATCAAAATCCATACCAGCCCATAACAAGTGACGGCGTATACTACGATAAACGGAAATAAATAGGTGAGATCTGTGGCGTATCGTTCAAATGACTATATTTTATTAACCACATATTATGAACTTCTATACACGATAGAAGAGAGTCTAAAATATTTAGATGAAATTGAGAAGGATTTTGACAAAACAGAAGGGGATCGGATCTTTAATGATCTGATCCATGCCTTCTTTCATTTAGACACAACACACCCCCTTCTGCTTTCAATTATTGAAAATGAACACTTTGCCAAAACGATTCGTTCGTTTGATCAAATATTTTTAAGTTTTGATATACTAGCTTTCTATACATTCCCTTCAAATCACTTCCAATCATTCCTGAAATCATATTTTATACCTGAATATAGAAAGTGGATGGATGAAATACATGCCTGTATGAGGCCGTATGTCATTCATTAATTTTTGTCCAATTCAGACCATTCGGAGGAAATTATGAGACTAAAAAATCAATTTTTATTTGGGCTTATTGTCATATGTGTATTGTTTGTCAGTATGTTAGGATTCTCAAGCTTTCTCTATTACAAAACAGATCAATCCTATAAAGCATTATTAAGCAAGGAAGTGAAGCTTTATCAGACCTCACTGGAATTAGAGGCGCTTCTGCAAAAGCAGGAAGCACAGATTAAAACATATGTCGTCATGCAAGACAGGGAAATCTCACAAAAGATTGAAGATACTTATGTTGATATTAATAAAAAAACAGGAGATGCTTTAAAACTTAGTACAGTCAAACAGGCAAAACAATTATTAGAAAAGATATCTCAAAAGAATGAACTCTACTATGAATCCACAAAAAGGTTATTTATATCATTAAATACCAACAATCAAAAAGAATTCAACACCCGCCTCACTCAAGAATTACAACCTATCGAACAAGAAATACATACCTTTACAAAAGAATTCGCTCAAAACCAGCTAAAACAACGTGATCAAAAAATCAATCAGCTCAATCAAGATAGTAATCAATTATTGCTTACACTCATTTTGGTCAGTGCAGCGATTATTGTTGGCTTTCTGGTGATTGGTGTCAGATTCGTTCATCGCATGACAAAACCAATTGTTTCTGTCACAAATGCCGCAAGAAGGATGGCAGATGGTGACCTGACCCTTGAAGAGATTGAAGTGACCTCTAAAAATGAGATTGGTCAGCTCGGCACAGCCTTTAATCAAATGACGGCTCATTTGCGTCAGCTTATTTTGCAGGTGCAAAGCGGATCAAGACAGCTTGCTGATTCTGCTGCTCAATTTGAGGAAACCATCAGTCAAACGATATCGGCTAGTGAGCAGACATCTAGCTCGATCGAACAGGTCAGTGAAGCTTCACGTGAACAATCAGATGCGGTCGGAAAAGTCGCCTCTGCCATTCAAGAAGTATCGACTGGCATGCAAAACGCAGCTGTACACACGTCCGATGTTTCGGGTCACTCAATTTCAGTGACTGAAAAGGCTGAAGAGGGTGCCGCTCTTATTCAACAATTTGTGAAACAAATGAGTTCTATTAAAGAGTCTGTGAATGAACACCATTCCACAATGGCCAATGTACAAGCGCAGTTTACAGGCATTCAAGGTCTGTTAGGTCATATCCATGCCATTGCTGACCAGACGAATTTACTTGCTTTAAACGCAGCCATAGAAGCAGCAAGAGCGGGAGAACATGGAAGAGGTTTTGCAGTTGTAGCAGATGAAGTGAGGAAGCTGGCAGAAGAATCTAGTCAGCTGACAGATCAAATTAGTCAATTACTCGAGAACGTGAACAAAGATACAGAAAGGTCATCGCAATCGATGACGAAGGTTGAGCGGGATGTAGCAGAGGGTGTAAAAGTATCACAATTATCTGAACAGAGCTTCCATGAAATCTTGGAATCTATTCGTGATATTTCAATGAAAGCCGAAGAACTGTCAGCCACTGCAGAACAGATTTCTGCTAGTACAGAGGAAATTTCTCAAACGGTTGGTGTCATTGAAGAAGGTGCGAAACGAAACTCAGAAGAAACAGAGTATATGTCTGCTGCTGTTGAAGAATCATTAGCGGCAAATGAAGAAATGAAAGCCGCTGCGGAGGATTTAAAATCCTTGTCTCAATCGCTGAAAACATCGATATCATCTTTTACCATTTAATGTGCGCTGGTCTTTTTCAAGAATCAGCCGAATATATATTCATCACCTATCAAGAAACAGTTGAAGCACCGCAAAATTCGACAAATTTCAATAAATATTCACATTTTTTTTACGTTTGAGCAGGAGAAAAGGAGGGAAAAGTAGAAATAGGTTTACATATCCTTAATTTTAAAGGAGGCGTTCTTTACATGAATTACAATGTCAGAGGAGAAAACATCGACGTAACACCTGCACTAAGAGATCATGTCGAGAAAAAAATTGGAAAGCTGGAGCGTTATTTTGAGACAGATGTTGATGCTTCAGTCAACGTGAACTTGAAGTTTTACAACGATCAAGAATCTAAAGTTGAGGTTACCATTCCAATGACTGATCTAGCACTTCGAGCTGAGGTGCATAATGAGGATATGTACAATGCAGTAGACCTAGCAGCCAGTAAATTAGAACGTCAAATTAGAAAGCACAAAACAAAAGTAAACCGTAAATTCCGCGAGCAAGGTGCCAAAAAGCACTTATTTGCTGGAGGAAATGGTACGGCTGAAGTAGCAGTTCAAGATGACGAAGAGATTGATGAAACAGAAATCGTCAGACAAAAACGTTTCAACTTAAAGCCGATGGATAGCGAAGAGGCCATTCTCCAAATGAACATGTTAGGTCATAGTTTCTTCGTTTTCACAAATGCTGAGACAAATTTGACCAATGTGGTTTATCGCCGAAATGACGGTAAATATGGACTCATTGAGCCAAACGCTTAAATATCAGTTGATGCTGATTCAAAAACAACCTAAATAAAGTAAGCCCGTTCCTTTCATAAGGGGCGGGTTTTTTGTGCGAAATTATGGCAAATTCTTTGGAAATGAAAGAAGGTATGGTATGATAAATGCAGGTAAATATGGACCTGTCAAACTTTTGGACATGCCGAAAAATTGCATGAAATAGAGGAGCGTTATTATATGCTTGGAATCTTAAACAAAGTGTTTGATCCTACGAAACGTACGATCAGCCGATATGAAAAAAAGGCAAATGAAATCGAAGCTCTCGCTCAAGATTTTGAAAAATTATCTGACGAGGCTTTACGAAATAAAACGATTGAATTTAAAGAAAAACTTGAAAAAGGACAATCCGTGGATGACCTGTTGGTTGAAGCATTTGCTACGGTTCGCGAGGCTTCCCGCCGCGTAACAGGAATGTTCCCATTTAAGGTGCAGCTTATGGGGGGGATCGCACTTCACGAAGGCAACATCGCTGAAATGAAAACAGGTGAAGGGAAAACATTGACATCCACAATGCCTGTTTACTTAAATGCTCTTTCTGGAAAAGGCGTCCACATCGTGACAGTCAACGAATATTTGGCAAGCCGTGATGCGCAGGAAATGGGCAAAATTTTTGAATTCCTTGGTTTAACGGTCGGCTTAAACTTAAACAGCTTAGACAAAGATGAAAAAAGAGAAGCGTACGCCGCTGATATCACGTATTCAACAAACAATGAACTCGGCTTTGACTATTTACGAGATAACATGGTGCTTTATAAAGAGCAGATGGTTCAGAGACCACTTCATTATGCTGTGATCGATGAGGTTGACTCCATTTTAATTGATGAAGCGAGAACACCTCTTATTATTTCTGGACAAGCTGCGAAATCAACAAAGCTTTACGTACAAGCCAATGCATTTGTCCGCACATTAAAAATCGAAGATGATTTCACGTATGATATTAAAACAAAAAGTGTGCAGCTGACTGAAAGCGGAATGACGAAGGCGGAAAAAGCATTTGGCATCGAGAACCTGTTTGATGTTAAACATGTCGCGCTGAACCATCACATCGCTCAGGCACTGAAAGCACATGTTGCGATGCAAAAAGACGTGGATTATGTGGTAGAAGAAGGCCAAGTAGTCATCGTAGACTCCTTCACAGGACGTTTAATGAAAGGACGCCGTTATAGTGAAGGTCTGCATCAAGCCATCGAAGCAAAAGAAGGTCTTGAAGTGCAGAACGAAAGCATGACACTAGCAACAATTACGTTCCAGAACTACTTCCGTATGTATGAAAAGTTATCTGGTATGACTGGTACAGCAAAAACGGAAGAAGAAGAATTCCGTAACATTTACAACATGCAGGTTGTGTCAATCCCGACCAATCAACCAGTAGTTCGTGATGACAGACCTGATTTAATTTACCGCACAATGGATGGTAAATTTAAAGCAGTGGCTGAAGATGTTGCGCAGCGCTATATGACAGGACAGCCAGTTCTTGTCGGAACAGTAGCAGTTGAGACATCTGAGCTTATTTCTAAGCTGCTTAAAAATAAAGGCATTCCTCATCAAGTGTTAAACGCGAAAAACCATGAGCGTGAAGCACAAATTATTGAAGAGGCTGGTCAAAAAGGTGCTGTGACCATTGCGACAAACATGGCAGGACGTGGTACTGACATCAAGCTTGGAGAAGGTGTAAAAGAACTTGGAGGTCTGGCTGTTATCGGGACAGAGCGTCATGAATCCCGTCGTATTGATAACCAGCTTCGCGGACGTTCTGGACGTCAAGGAGACCCAGGGATTACCCAATTCTATCTATCCATGGAAGATGAATTGATGCGCCGATTTGGTGCAGAGCGAACGATGGCGATGCTTGACCGCTTTGGCATGGATGACTCTACACCAATCCAAAGTAAAATGGTGTCTAAAGCCGTTGAATCATCTCAAAAACGTGTAGAGGGGAACAACTTTGATTCCCGTAAGCAGCTTCTGCAATATGACGATGTGCTTCGTCAACAGCGTGAAGTGATCTACAAACAGCGTTTTGAAGTCATCGATTCCGATAACTTAAAATCAATTGTCATCAATATGATCCAATCTTCAATTGAGCGTGCTGTGGGATCTTATACGCCAAAAGAAGAGCTGCCTGAAGAATGGAAACTAGATGGTCTTGTTGAATTAATCAACACGAACTATTTAGACGAAGGTGCCATCACGGTCAAAGATATCTTCGGTAAAGAAGCAGATGAAATCACAGGCTTCATCATGGATCGTATTAAAGAAAAATACGATGCAAAAGAAGAAACATTTGGCGAAGAACAAATGCGTGAATTTGAAAAAGTCATCGTTCTTCGTGCGGTGGATTCGAAGTGGATGGACCATATCGATGCAATGGATCAGCTGCGTCAGGGTATTCATTTACGTGCGTATGCACAAACGAATCCGCTACGTGAATACCAAATGGAAGGATTTGCGATGTTTGAGCATATGGTTGCTTCAATTGAAGATGATGTGGCCAAGTATGTCTTGAAATCAGAAATCCAAAACAACCTAGAACGTGAAGAAGTGGTTCAAGGTCAAACAACGGCTCATCAGCCACAAGAGGGCGATGAGGAGAAGACAGTGAAGAAAAAGCCGGTACGTAAAGTCGTAGACATTGGACGAAACTCTCCATGTCACTGCGGAAGCGGCAAGAAATATAAAAATTGTCATGGGAAGACAGAATAAGTAATGGAAAGAGGTGAAAACCTCTTTCTATTCATGTCAGCCCCCATACATCTATGAGGTGAAGGATATGGAATTAGTAGAAATTAGACAAGAGCTTGAAAATATGGCTAGCAGACTAGCTGATTTTAGGGGGTCTCTTTGACTTAGAAACAAAAGAAGCCAAAATCGCAGAGCTTGAAGCGACGATGTCAGAGGCTGATTTTTGGAATGATCAGCAAAAGGCTCAAGGCGTTATCAATGAAGCCAATGCACTGAAGGATTCTGTGAATTCCTATCATGAGCTCAGTGAATCGCATGAAGAGCTGCAAATGACGCATGACTTATTAAAGGAAGATTATGACGAAGAGCTTCATGCAGAGCTTGAAAAAGAGCTGAAGAACTTAACGAAGCAATTTAACGAATTTGAGCTGCAGCTTCTCTTAAGCGAACCTTATGATAAAAACAATGCCATTCTGGAGCTTCACCCAGGTGCAGGCGGTACCGAATCACAGGACTGGGGTTCTATGCTTCTGAGAATGTACACTCGCTGGGCAGAGCGCAGAGGCTTTAAGGTCGAAACGCTTGATTACCTTCCAGGTGATGAGGCAGGAATTAAGTCGGTGACATTGCTGATCAAAGGGCATAATGCGTACGGTTATTTAAAAGCAGAAAAAGGTGTCCATCGTTTGGTCCGTATTTCTCCTTTTGATTCATCTGGCCGTAGACATACATCCTTCGTTTCATGTGATGTTATGCCGGAATTCAATGAAGAAATTGATATTGATATTCGCACAGAGGATATCAAGGTAGATACGTATCGTGCAAGCGGTGCAGGCGGACAGCACGTTAATACGACGGACTCTGCTGTTCGTATTACACACATTCCAACCAATGTCGTCGTGACGTGCCAAACAGAAAGATCACAAATCAAAAACAGAGAACGTGCGATGAAAATGTTGAAATCGAAACTTTATCAAAAACGGATCGAAGAACAGCAGGCAGAATTGGATGAAATCAGAGGAGAGCAGAAAGAAATTGGCTGGGGCAGCCAGATTCGCTCTTATGTATTCCACCCTTATTCTCTTGTGAAAGACCATCGAACCAATACGGAGATGGGAAATGTTCAAGCGGTGATGGATGGAGATTTAGATTCATTTATCGATGCATACCTACGTTCGAAATTATCATAAAAACTCGGCTTCTTGCCGGGTTTTTTTAATTGTGAGAAAATATAATGAATATAAAGGAATACTTACGACATACTGATTCTATATCCTTTGTATGATGAAATTAGCAAATAAAGGGGGAAATATTTTGGGATTAACACCATTGCAAGAAACGTGGGATTTAGATGCCTTTTTTAAAGGAGGCAGTTCTTCACCAGAATTTAAGACATACCTGCAAACCATTCAGCAGCTATTAGATGAATTACGACAAAAGGTGGATGCCTTTTCAAAAGAAGATACACACATTGAAAGCAAATTAACGTCTGTCCTTGACACGTATGAAACTACATATAAAAAATTGTCTCAAGCAGGTTCATTTGTATCCTGCCTCCAAGCTCAAAATACGAAGGATATGAAAGCAGGCAGCCTTCGAGGTACGATTGCCAAGCTAGAAGCGGATTTAGGAACCATCCTTGCACTGTTTGATCAAGCGCTTGCTGCTATTCCTGCAAACAAGTGGGAAGAACTGATGAATTCAGCAGCCTTTTCAGATGTCCGCTACATATTAAATGAGCGAAGAGACCGTGTGAAGGATCAATTACCTGTTGAACAAGAAACACTGATCCAAAAGCTGGCTGTAGATGGGTACCATGCGTGGGATGAGCTTTATTCCAGCTTAGTGAATAAAATTACCATTCCGTTTGAACAGCATGGTGAAACGCAGATGATCTCTGTAGGCCAAGCGGAAAATGCAATGGATGATTCCGATCGTGAAGTCAGAAAGGCTGTTTACCACAACCTAGAGCATGCATGGACACAGGATGAACATTTATTTGCTAGTACGCTCAACCACCTTGCTGGCTTTCGTTTGCAAGTGTATGAAGCAAGAGGCTGGGATCACATTTTAAAAGAGCCGCTTGAAATTTGCCGTATGAAACAAGAAACCCTTGATACAATGTGGTCTGTGATTGATGAACATAAGCAGCCATTCATTGATTATTTACATCGAAAAGCTGAGATGCTTGGAGTGGATAAGCTGAGCTGGTTTGATGTTGGGGCTCCTATCGGCAGTGAGACCAAAATCTATCCTTATCAAGAAGCAGCTGCTTTTATTGTGAAACACTTCGCTGGATTTGGAGAAGAGCTCGCTGCTTTTACAGAAAAAGCCTTTAACGAACGCTGGGTAGAAGCTGAGGACCGTCCAAACAAGCGGGTAGGCGGCTTTTGTACAAATTTCCCTGACAGCGGAGAATCACGCATTTTTATGACCTTCTCAGGAAGTCCATCCAATGTGGCGACACTAGCGCATGAGCTTGGTCATTCATTCCATCAGGACGTGATGCAGGATGTTCGCATTCTGAATCGCAAATACGCAATGAATGTAGCTGAAACAGCGTCTACCTTCGCAGAAATGATTGTAGCTGATGCTTCATTAAAAGAAGCGGCATATGAAGAGGAGCGTCTCAGCTTGTTAGAGGATAAGCTGCAGCGCAGTGTAGCATTCTTCATGAACATTCAATCTCGTTTCTTATTTGAACAGCGATTTTATGAAGAGCGTAAACAAGGAGAAGTGCCGGCTGACCGATTGAATGAATTGATGGTCGAAGCGCAGAAGGAAGCGTTTGGTGACTCATTAGATGAATACCATCCTCATTTCTGGGCGTCTAAGCTGCATTTCCATATCACGAATGTTCCATTTTATAATTTCCCATACACCTTTGGATACATGTTCTCGTTAGGAATTTATGCAAAAGCATTGCAGGCTGGTACATCGTTTGAAGAGAAATACATTGCATTATTAAAAGATACTGCTTCAATGACAGTGGAAGATTTAGCTAAAAAGCATCTAGGCGTTGACCTTACCCAAAAAGCATTTTGGGAAGAAGCCATTCGTTTGGCTGTAGCAGATGCTGAAGAATTTTTAGAAGTGACGAAAAAATAAAAATGAAAAGCTCCCGTTATGGGAGCTTTTTTGC
Organism: Bacillus sp. WP8; assembly: GCF_000800825.1. Taxonomy (NCBI): domain Bacteria; kingdom Bacillati; phylum Bacillota; class Bacilli; order Caryophanales; family Bacillaceae; genus Bacillus; species Bacillus sp. WP8. The sequence goes on along the minus strand of NZ_CP010075.1, from coordinate 3,146,425 downwards.
TGGCTTCAGCCAATCCAGCATTGTCTGAATGAGATCATTTTGCTGCGACAGGGCTGGAATGTCCGCCGGCTGATCCCCTTTTTGTTTGCCATACATGCCAAATTGCGCATGATTCCCGCCTTTTATTTCATGATAAACGGTTTGAGACGGCAGATTTGCTTTCGATTTCTTGATTTTCTCTTGTGTTGCCAGCCCATCCTTTTCACCTGAAATAGAGAGGACTTTTAGTGACGATTGTTTCAGGTCATCTGATGCTGGATAAGATGCTAGGAAAAAGAGTCCATCTAGCTTGCTCTGATTTTTTTCTGCAAACATAGCGGCAGCTGCTCCGCCAAGTGAATGTCCGCCAATATACCAGTGTTTGATCGTTTGATGATCTTTGATGATGTCCTGCGCTTTGTTTGAATTGAAGATCGCAAAGGAAAATGGCATGTCAGGGATAAAGACAGAGTAGCCTTTTTTCATCAGCGTATCCCCAATATAGGCATACGCAAGTGGTTCCACCTTTGCCCCAGGATAGAGAATGATGCCAGTATCACTTTTTGATGCTTTAAAAGTATAAACATCGTTTTTATGTTCCACTTGCTCCATGTTCACCTGTTTTTTTAATGCTTCTGATGGTCCGTATGTAAAGCGGCTCCATATATAGAAAGCACCAAAAGCTAAGATGATCAGTGCAAGTAATGTCATACCTGTTATCTTCAGTATTTTCTTCATCGCATGCCCCTTCTTTCTCATGTACATATTAAATATACCATCATTTACTCCTATGCCAACCGGCAAGTACGCTGATCCGTCTGTGTGATAAAGTATTAATCCATTAGCACTGCATTTGGCTGTTATTTACAATCGTTTTAAGAGGGCTTAAAATAGGTGTGCATTCAGAAGTAACGGAGGAAGAAAGACATGAAGCAGGGACATTCACAATTTTGGATCGAAGTGAAAAATTATTTGTTCATTTTAATCGGATCTGCCATTGTGGCGATTGGATTTAATACGTTATTATTGCCGAATCAGATTGCAGCAGGCGGTGTGAGCGGAATTAGTACCATTATGCAGTCATTCGGCTTTGAAGCAGCGTATGTGCAATGGGGGCTCAATATTCCGTTGTTTATTGCTGGCTTTTATTTATTAGGCGGTACATTTGGAGTGAAAACACTCGTCGGCTCGATTTTTTTACCTTTCATGGTGTTTGTCACAAGACATATTGCACCTGTCACACATGAAGCGCTGCTGGCAGCTATTTTTGGCGGTGTGGTCATTGGAATCGGTATAGGGCTCGTGTTCCTTGGGAATGGATCAACAGGTGGAACGGCACTCGCTGCCAAAATCATCAATAAGTACACCGGACTCACGCTAGGCACATGCTTAGCGATGATGGATGGTTTGATTGTTCTGGCTGCAATGACAGTCTTTGGAATCGAAGAGGGGCTGTACGCGGTTATTGGTGTGTTTATTTCGAGTAAAACGATTGATGTGGTACAGGCTGGCTTCAGTCATTCGAAAATGGCGATGATCATTACAGGGCATGAAGATGAGGTCAGACAGGCGGTTTTTGATCAAATTGACCGCGGTGTGACGAAGATCTCAGCAGTCGGAGGATATACCGATCATGACCGCCCAATTTTGATGTGTGTCGTTGGGCAGTCACAATTCACAAAGTTGAAACAAGTGGTGAAAGCAATCGATGCATCAGCATTTGTCATTGTAATGGATGCAAAAGAGGTGCTTGGTGAGGGTTTTAAAAGGGCATAAACAAGGATATAATAGCGTTGACCAAATGATTGTAAGGGAGGGAAATAGATGAAAAAAAGCGGATTAACGATGCTATTTGCATCAATGCTTCTTGTTCTGGCGGCTTGTGGAGGAAATTCAAGCAGCAGCGAAAAAGAAGGCAGCAAAAGTGCTTCATCTGTGAGCAGTGGTGAGGAGATCTATCAGCAAAACTGTATTGGCTGTCATGGGAAAGACCTATCTGGCGGAGGCGGACCAAGCCTGAAAGAAGTAGGGAAGAAATATAATGAAAGCCAAATCGCAGATATTGCGCAAAACGGTAAAGGCTCTATGCCAAGCGGAATGGTAGATGAGAAGCAAGCAAAAGAAGTAGCAAAATGGCTTGCAGAGAAAAAATAAAACCTTTGTCTAATCGACAAGGTTTTTTTGTTTTTTATATGTAGAAAAAGACTTTTGGATAGTATGAAAACGCATTATATTAAATTTTTATTTAAAAAATAAGGGTATAAAGGCATGTTTTTCGGTTTTGATTGTTCTATTTACCTTTTATTTATAAGTTTTGAAATATAAATGTAATACCATTGCGTCGATTCATGACGTATAATTGGAGTTGTTGAAAATGAGACGATTCAATTTTTTCATCTTTTTGGATGAAAAGGACATAAATTGCTAGTAAGTATCGAAGGGTATGTGCGTAACCATACATAACGTTTTTTGACGAGAAGTGTCAAAACATCATGATAAGCTGTTAGTCAGCGAATAAGAAAAGATTAGGTGATTACATGATTCAAATGAAGGAAGTCTACAAGATCTATCCTAATGGCGTAAAGGCGATCAATGGAATCAATGTCTCTATCCATCCAGGAGAGTTTGTGTATGTTGTTGGTCCCAGTGGTGCTGGTAAATCCACTTTCATCAAAATGATGTATCGTGAAGAGAAGCCAACCAAAGGGCAAATCTTAATTAATAACAAAGATTTAGGTTCAATGAAGGAAAAAGAAATTCCTTACGTAAGAAGAGAAATTGGCGTAGTATTCCAAGATTTCAAGCTGCTTCCAACTCTTACAGTGTTTGAGAACGTTGCATTTGCTCTTGAAGTGATTGGTGAACAGCCTCATATCATTAAGAAAAAAGTGCTTGACGTTCTCGATCTAGTCCAGCTAAAGCACAGAGCGCGCCAATTTCCTGACCAGCTGTCCGGCGGTGAACAGCAGCGGGTATCTATCGCTCGGTCGATCGTCAATAGCCCTGAGGTCGTCATTGCAGATGAGCCGACAGGAAACCTTGATCCAGACACTTCCTGGGAAATCATGAAGACGCTCGAAGAGATTAATAACCGCGGAACAACAGTGGTTATGGCGACACACAACAAAGAAATTGTAAACACCATGAAGAAACGCGTCATCGCAATCGAAGATGGAATGATTGTGCGTGACGAAGCAAGAGGGGAGTACGGAATTTATGATTAAAACTCTCTCGCGGCATTTACGTGAGAGCTTCCGTTCACTAGGAAGAAACACGTGGATGACTTTTGCATCAATTAGTGCGGTTACTGTCACATTGATTTTAGTTGGGGTTTTCCTTGTGATTATGCTCAACTTGAATAACATGGCATCGAACGCTGAAAAAGAAGTAGAAGTAAAAGTATTAATCGAATTAACGGCGAATCAAAAGCAGCAGGATGAATTAAAAGCAGAAATTGAAAAGATTCCTGAAATCAGTAATGTGAAGTACTCATCTAAGGATGACGAACTGAAAGCTTTGATTAAAAGCTTCGGAGAAAATGGACAATCCATGGGACTTGTTGATCAAGAAAATCCATTAAACGATGCGTTCATTGTGAAAACAACAGATCCTCACGATACACCAAAAGTAGCGAAGAAATTAGAAAACCTAAAGGGTACATATAAAGTAACCTATGGGAAAGAAGAGGTCAGCCGACTCTTTAATGTAGTCGGAGTAGCGCGTAATGTCGGCATTGTGCTCATTATTGGGCTGTTATTTACAGCTATGTTCTTAATCTCCAATACGATCAAAATTACGATCTTTGCTAGACGTAAAGAAATTGAGATTATGAAGCTGGTAGGTGCAACGAACTGGTTTATCCGCTGGCCATTCTTCATTGAAGGATTATTGCTTGGTGTATTTGGCTCCATTATACCTATTGCTCTATTGCTTGGCACGTATCAATATGCAGTGGGCTGGGTCGCACCGAGAGTACAGGGCTCATTTATTTCAATGCTTCCATACAACCCATTTGTCTATCAAGTATCACTGATCCTGCTAGTGATCGGTGCAATCATTGGGGTATGGGGAAGCTTAACGTCTATCCGTAAATTCTTAAAAGTATAAATATATTTTGATGGCAGCATTCGAGGATTCTATAGAAGATGTGACCGGTTGATCCGATTCATCCGGTCGGCTCTTCATGTCGACAGTTGTCATGGGAGGGGAATATCGTTTTGAAAAGAAAGCTGATGATGGCTGGAATGGCAGCGTTTATTGGAACAACGTGGCTATACATTCCAGGGAACGAGAATCGTGCATTCGCATACGAAGACCTAGATCAAAAACGTCAACAAATCGAAGAGAAAACATCGAAGACTGAATCAAACTTGAAGAAGAAGAAGTCAGAGCTGGCAAAGCTTGAAAAGAAAGAATCAAAGCTCAAGAAAGAAATTGAACAAATTGACCAAAAGGTAAGTACTGCAACTGAAAAAGTCGCTGAAAAAGAGAAAGAAGTTAAAAAAACGAAGCAAGAGATCAAACAGCTGAAAAAAGACATTCAAGTCATCAATGAGCGAATTGAAAAAAGAAAAGCCATTTTCAAAGACCGAATTCGTTCTATGCAAAAAAGCGGCGGTACGATCAACTATTTAGATGTGCTGCTAGGTGCTCGCAGCTTTAGTGATTTTGTCGGTCGTGTTGGGGCTGTCACAACGATTGTCGAAGCAGACAAAGACATGATTACAGAACATGAAAATGATTTAAAGCTGGTGGAGCAAAAAGAAGCAGAGCTAAATAATCAGCTAAGTGGACTTGAAACATCTCTGAAAGAGTTAGAAGCACTGAAAAAAGATTTATCTAAGAAGCACAAAGAAAAAGAACACATTTTAGGTGATGTGACAGATAAAAAAAATCATGCACATGATGAACTAGGTAAGCTTGAGAATGAACAAGAAATTCTTGCGAACCAAAAAGCGGCTGTGAAGTCTGAGGAAGCACACCGTCAAAAGGAAGAAGCGGCGAAAGCAAAACAAGCAGCTGAAAAAAATGCACCTGCACCTCGTAGCGGCGGATCAGATCAAGTATCTGATACACCAGCAAGCAGCTCAGGCTTTATTAAACCAGCTGCAGGGCGTTTCTCATCTGGCTTTGGCGGACGTTCTGGCGGAAACCACTTCGGATTAGATATTGCAGCAAAAGGCACAGTTCCTGTCTATGCAGCAGCATCTGGAACCGTCACAAACTCAAGCTACTCATCGAGCTACGGAAATGTTGTGTTCATTACGCACAATATCAATGGACAGACATATCAAACTGTATACGCCCACCTGTCTACAAGAAGTGTGTCAACAGGACAGAGAGTTGAACAAGGACAATTCCTTGGCTATATGGGAAATACCGGCCAATCGCATGGTCAGCATCTTCATTTTGAAATTCATAAAGGATTATGGAATGGCGCGAAATCAAATGCAGTCAATCCAGCGCAATATATCCGCTAATCAAAAAGCCGATAACATGACGTTATCGGCTTTTTTTGTATAGATAGAATTAAAATAACAGCAGTAACCCGGCAATAATAGGTGTTAACAGAACAGCTGATTTCAATAAGAGCTTCGGTGCAAGGCGTGTGAATTTCGCGCCTATAAATGCGCCTAAGACGGTTCCAATTAATATTTGGATCAGCAAGATAAAATCAACATAGCCCTCTGAAATATATCCAATTCCACCGCCGATGGAAATCGGAATAATGACAAGCATCGTCGTGCCAACAGCTTGCCGAATCGACAGCTTCAGTAAAATCAAAAGTCCTACTTGAATAAACGGTGCAGACCCGATACCAAACATGCCTGACAGCATTCCAGACACAAGGCCTAAAATAATGCCTCTTGTCATCAGCTGGCGTGAAGAAAGCGGCTGCTGCTCAGCCTCTTCATTAAGAACAAATAGTTTGATCATCATAAAAACAGCGGATAAAAAAAGCATCCCTGCTGTTAAATAGTGCAGACTCTCTTCTGGAATAAAAGGAGCGACCTTAGCCCCGGCAAAAGAAGCAATACAAGCCAGAGCCCCGACAATCAAACCAGATTTCAACTGAATGTTCCCTTCCCTGTAGTGGCTGTATGCACCTGATAGTGTCGTAAATGCCATAGCGGCTAATGACGTCCCGAGTGCTGTATGGATAGGGATATCAAAAAATAATGTAAGCAATGCGATGACAAATCCCGCCCCGCCTGCTCCTACAAAACCTAATAAAATTCCTAATAAAAGCATCGTCAAGATAATATACATAGCGAAGACTCCTTCTCAATCATAACAAAATAAAAATTACACCTAATAAAATGATTCGTCAAGCCTTCACGGGAGAATGTCTTTACATGAAATCCCTTCTTCTGGCATATAATAACTCAGGTCATCAGGAAGAGTTGAAGAAGGAGGCCAAATATGAAAAAACAAATCGCATCTATTATGGCAAGTGTCGTTCTCTTAATAAGTGCAGGTGTGATGACGCATAAAGAAGGAACTCATGCGGAGTCACCGCAAGCAGCTGCTGCAATGGCTGGACAAGCTCAATCAAGTGATAAGGCGAAAGAGAATGGGATGGAAAAGATCGAGAAAGCCTATGACCTTATTTCGAATGAATATGTAGAGGAAGTGGATCGGCAAAAGCTGCTTGAAGGCGCGATCCAAGGAATGCTTTCGACGTTAAACGATCCATATTCAGTATACATGGACAAGCAAACCGCAAAGCAATTTTCTGATTCGCTTGATTCTTCCTTTGAGGGAATTGGGGCAGAAGTGGGGATGGATGAAGGAAAAATCATTATCGTCTCAGCCTTTAAAAAATCCCCTGCGGCAAAAGCGGGTCTAAAGCCGAAAGATGAAGTCATCAGCATTGACGGTGAACCGATGAAAGAAAAAAGCTTAAACGATGCTGTGCTGAAAATAAGAGGGAAAAAAGGAACGTCTGTCGCCTTAACAATCAAACGAAATGGGATTGAAAAAGAGCTAACGTTCCATATCAAACGAGAGGAAATCCCGCTTGAAACAGTGACTTCCTCTGTAAAAGAGGTCAATGGGCATAAAACAGGCTATATTGCGATCTCCAGCTTCTCTGAAGATACGGCGAAGGATTTCACGTCAAGCCTGAAACAGCTCGAGAAAAAGGGCATAGAAGGCCTTGTACTGGATGTGAGAGGAAACCCTGGCGGCTATCTGCAAAGTGTGGAAGATATTTTGAAGCATTTTATTACGAAGGATCAGCCCTATATTCAAATCGCAGAACGGAATGGCGACCGGAAGCGATATTTTTCAAAACTGAAAGAACAAAAGCCTTACCCAGTCAACGTCTTAATTGATAAAGGCAGTGCTTCCGCTTCGGAAATACTTGCTGGAGCCATGAAAGAAGCCGGAAAGTATGAAGTCGTCGGTGATGTCTCCTTTGGAAAAGGAACTGTGCAGCAGGCGGTTCCGATGGGAGATGGAAGTAATATTAAATTAACGCTGTATAAATGGCTCACCCCAAAAGGCAATTGGATTCACAAAAAAGGCGTCGTACCGACAATTGCAATTCATCAGCCAGATTACTTTACCGCAGGTCCGCTTCAGCTAAAAGAACCGCTTCAGCTTGATATGAACAATGAGGAAGTGAGACAAGCCCAGACGCTGTTAAAGGGATTGTCATTTGACCCTGGCAGAGTAGATGGATACTTTGATGAAGAAACGAAAAAGGCCGTACTTGCCTTCCAAAGCACATACAATCTCGATAAATCAGGTGTCATTGATTTGAAAACAGCGGAAATGATGAACAAAATGGTGGATGAAGTGAAATCATACGAAAAAAATGACCTTCAATTACAGACTGCACTAAAAGCACTATATCTTAAAAAATAAAGAGGCGAATAATAGCCTCTTTTTTTTGGTTCATAAGTGTCATGAACATGTAATAATTTATGATTAAAAATAAATTATATCGAGAAATATATTCATTTATTTTACAAAAAACATAACATTCCTTCGATTTTACCCGATAACATATGTATATAAGAGACTTTCTGTTGATTTAAACATGTCATGAAAATGAAACTTTTGAAAGTTGTATGTTACATAAATAATTCTTACAATAAAAAGTAGCACTCATTTTAAATATTTTATTTTTTGCGGATATTCAGCTTGAGCATTAAGCTGTACCGAGGTTTGCGCTTTTCTTAAAAGAACTAGTAAATGGGGGTACACAATTGAAAAGGGCAAGTATTGTGAGAGAGAAAAAATATTACGAGTTGGTAGAGGAACTTAAGAGTCGTTCGAAAGATGTGACGTTTTCCGCTACAAAGGCATTAAGTCTGCTCATGCTGTTAAGCAGGTACTTGGTCAATTACACAACGGTAGAATCAGTCGACGAAATCGATGAAGACTGTGCTGAGATATACTTCAATTATTTAATGGATAATCATAAGAGACTTGGTATAAACTTAACCGACATCAAGAGGTCGATGCAGCTGCTCGGCGGCATACTAGATGTAGATGTCAATCACTACTTAAAAGATTTTTCACTGTCGAATGTCACACTTTGGATGAATCAGGAGAAATAAACCTGATGTCAAGCATCGATTTATTTGATAGAATAAGAGAAAATGCTTGACTTGGGCGGTGAACGATAATGAGCTCGGAGTGGATGGGAGCCGGATTAAAAGCGGTCGGTCTGTTTTTAATCCATCCTCTTTTTTATTTCATGATATTAATCAGCCTATTGCATGGCTACATCCGCGTAAAGCGGGAGAGAAAAGCGTTTCAAACAAGAATAGAAGATGTATACGATGAACTTAAATTTACATATTCAAAGGGATGGATTCTAGGGATATGCCTATCCGTCATTTCAGTAGGCTTAGGGATTGCCCTCCCCCCTGGATTCATCGTGCTGATTGCAGCGATGACCATCGTTTTCTCTTTATTCTTTAAGGCGAGTGCGCTTTCGTCTGCATACACACTCGGTTTCAGTTTTATTGCGGCACTTGGACTGATGCATTTCCAAGTGAGTCATTCTTGGCTGCCGCAGCTCTCAATGATGAATGCATCAGCCGTTGTCATTCTGCTAGGACTTTTATTAATGACCGAGGGGATCCTAGCCTATCGAACGGCGCATTTACGTACATCGCCTGCTATGGTGATGAGTGCGAGAGGACTTTTAATTGGTCAGCAGCGGGCAAACCGTCTGTGGCTTTTACCGCTTGTTTTGCTGATGCCGGCAGGTGAATTCACTTCTTCTCTGCCATGGTGGCCGGTGCTTCAAGTGCATGATCAAAGCTTTTCATTTATTTTGATTCCTTATATCATCGGATTCGGTCAGAGAATTCAAGGCTCACTGCCAATTGTTAGTATTCAAATTACAGCTCGGCGTATTCTCATGCTCGGACTCGCTGTCGCCTTATTAGGTGCTGCAAGTATTTGGTTTGAACCGATTGCTTGGGGAGCTGTATTGATTGCGGTGGTAGGAAGAGCCTTTCTCTCATGGAAGCAGAGGGTCAATGACAATGCAGCCCCGTTCTACTTCTCTAAGCGTAATCAAGGGCTGATGGTGCTAGGAATTATTCCAAATACACCAGCGGCTGATTTAAAGCTTGAGATCGGAGAGGTCATTACAAAAGTGAATGGAATTGAGGTAAAAACCGTTTCGGAATTTTATGAAGCCCTTCAAACCAATCGTGCTCTAACAAAGCTCGAGATCATTGGCTTAAATGGTCAGACAAGATTTGAGAAACGGGCTTCTTATGAAGGGGAGCATCATCAGCTTGGCATCCTGTTTGTAAAGGATGATCCACAGCAAGAACCAACGGCAATTTCATCTTAAAAAAAGCTGCTAGAGATGGCAGCTTTTTTCTTTTGGGCGCGCTTCTTTCCCGTAGGATTCGCCCCATTCACGCATGGCGAAGATGATAGGCTTTAAGGTATTTCCGAGAGAAGTGAGTGAATATTCGACACGAGGGGGGACCTCCTCATAGACTTCTCTATGAACAACGCCGTCTTGTTCAAGCTCACGCAATTGCAGTGTGAGGACACGCTGAGAAATTCTTGGCAGAAGCCGGCGCAATTCATTGTAGCGTTTTGGTCCGCAAGTCAAATGATAAAGGATCACTCCTTTCCATTTCCCTCCGATGACACTTGTCGTCACTGAAACGGGACAGCCATGATTGACAATACTGACTGGATTGGATGGTGCACTCATCTTAAGACTCCTTTCTAAGGCAAATTTGGTGATATACGAACAAGATGGTAACTAACGAACAAAAATGTGCGTACTTGAATCACCCGAAGCTTTTCTTATACCATAGAGATATCACATCACACATTCGGGCTGTTTGTTTTCTTATCATAACAATTTCTATATGTGAATGGAAAGAAAATGGATTGATGAAACACACACCCTAATTGGTTAATAGAAAGGATGAATACAATGCGAGACAAAGAACAATTAAAAAAAGAAATCATTGAGGCGTATGAGTTCCGCCATGCGACAAAAGAGTTTGATCCAGCGAAAAAAATATCAGAGGATGATTTTGCGTTTATTTTAGAAACAGGAAGACTTTCCCCAAGCTCTGTAGGGTTTGAGCCTTGGAAGTTCCTCGTTGTTCAAAATGAAGCATTTAGAGAAAAATTAAAAGAGTATACATGGGGAGCGCAAAAGCAGCTTCCGACTGCGAGCCATTTTGTGATCATCTTGGCAAGAACAGACGCCCGTTATGATTCAGCATATGCAGAATACATCAACAAGCAAATCAAAGGAATGACAGACGAAACGTTCGAGATGGTGAAGGGACGCTACCAAGAATTCCAAGAGAATGATCTTCATTTGTTAGAAAATGAACGTACGCTCTTTGATTGGGCTTCAAAACAAACGTATATTGCCCTTGGAAACATGATGACAGCCGCTGCACAAATTGGCATTGATTCATGCCCAGTCGAGGGATTCAGCTACGATGAGATTCATCGCATTCTAGATGAAGAAGGGCTGCTTGAGGATGGTCAGTATGATATTTCTGTCATGGCAGCCTTTGGTTATCGTGTGACCGAGCCGAAGCGCGGCAAAACGCGCCGTCCGATGGATGAAGTAGCTGTTTGGATTCGTTAAAAGAGAATGTCTGAAAAAGGATGTTGACAATTGCGTGGTTAGTCAGTATATTTAAAAAATAAAATCTTTGATGAATATACAAATGGACTATAAACGCTTTGACTTGAGAATAGTAGATGAACATCCGTTTTTTAAGAGAGCTGCGGGTTGGTGCAACGCAGTAAAACGAATCATTGAACTCGCTCAAAGAGCGGTAAGACTGAATGAATAGTAAGTCTTTACGTGTGACCTCCGTTAACGGGTTTTAAGTTGGATTCAGCTAGGGTTGAATCAATTAGAGTGGTAACGCGGTTGCAAGGTCAGTCGTCTCTTCAGGAGATGACTGGCCTTTTTATATGCTTTTATCTTATATTTGTCTGAAGATTCAAATTTAAAGGAGCTAAAGAAAATGGAAAAGGAACATGTGCAGTTAAAACGAACAATGACGTCAAGGCATATTATGATGCTCGCACTTGGCGGTGCAATTGGTGCTGGTCTTTTTAAAGGAAGCAGCTCTGCTATTGATATCGCAGGTCCTGCTGTCATTTTGGCATATATGATTGGTGGTCTTATTTTATTATTTATTATGCAAGGACTTGCTGAAATGACGGTTGCACGACCTGGTGCAAGAACATTTCGTGATTTAATTGAACCTGTGTTAGGCAAATATCCGGCCTATTTCTTAGATTGGATATACTGGAAAATGTGGGTGCTGAACATTGCAGCAGAAGCGATCGTATCTGCGATCTTTATTCAGTACTGGTTCCCACAGGTGCCGATTTGGATACTTGTGTTAATCATTTCACTTGTTGTGACATTGATCAATGTTTGTTCCGTTAAAATGTTTGCTGAGACGGAGTACTGGTTAGCTTCTATTAAAATTGCTGTCATTATTTTATTTATTATCATTGGGTTAACCATGCTTTTTGTCTCATTTGGTCAGCATGCAGCACCGGGATTATCCAACTTAACCGGCCATGGAGGATTTTTCCCGAATGGAACGGGCGGCTTAATTGCGGCTATGCTTGTTGTGGTGTATTCATATGGCGGGACGGAAATGATTGGGGTCACATTAGCAGAAACAAAAAACCCTGAAAAAGTCATCCCAAAGGCTATTCAAAGTACATTTGTACGAATCATCGGTTTCTATGTACTGCCGTTCTTCATCATCGTCAGCTTGATTCCTTGGAATCAAGTAAACAATGAGCAAGTGAGTCCATTCGTCACCGTGTTTGCAACGATTGGCGTGCCATACGCAAGTGACATCATGAACGGTATCATTTTACTAGCGATCTTGTCTTCTATGAACTCTGGGCTGTACGCATCCTCAAGGGTACTTTATACGCAAGCGATGGATGGACGAGTATGGAAGGGCTTTTCAAAGCTATCAAAACAGCAGGTGCCTGTTAGAGCAATCCTAGTGTGTACATCTACATTGTATGCCGCTGTATTGATTTCTCTTTTTGTAGGAAGTCAAACCTTTAATTATTTAATGGGATCTTTAAGCTATACGGTCTTATTCATCTGGTTTATTATTGCTGTCGGGCATTTAAAATCTCGAAGTGTAGCAGAACCAGGAGGATATCGTGTGAAGCTGTATCCTTTTACAACATGGTTTTCTGTGATTGCGATCATTGCCATTTTCATCGGCGTTGTGTCAACAACTCCGATTGTCCAAACAATGGTCACAATGGGCATTTATCTGATGATTACTCTTTCTTTCTTCATTAACAGAAAGCGGTTTGAAAGAGCTGCTTAATACAAAAAGCGTGCGGGACCTTGAAAGAGGTCTCACACGCTTTTTTAATGCTGTTTGTATTGCTTGAAATGAACAGGGGGTTGAACAGGATGTGGCTTTGACTGAAGCCCGTAACTCTCTCTTACGATGTAAAGTGGTCGATCTTTTGCCTCGTCGTAGATTCGGCCGATGTATTCCCCAATCATTCCCAGCATAAAGAGGATAATGCCGCTAAAGAACAGCTGTATGACAATTAATGAACTCCATCCTGTAATGGTGCTGTTTGTAAAAAGCTTTAAGTAAAGTACAAGAAACATTGAAATGAATCCGATAGCGGAAAGGGCAATTCCTGCTATACTTGCTAGCTTCAAAGGTTTATAGGAAAAGGAAGTGATTCCATCCATCGAGAGCTTAAGCATCTTTTTGAGCGGATATTTTGTTTCTCCTGCTAGACGTTCATCTCGAACGTACTCTACTGCAATTTGTTTGAAACCTACCCAGCTGACTAGACCGCGAACAAATGGATTTTTTTCTCGTATTTTTCTCATTTCATGGCACACTCTACGATCCATTAACCTGAAGTCACCGGTGTCGATTGGGATATCTACTTCGGTGATCTGACGTAAAACGCGATAGAAAAGAGAAGCGGTTTGCTTTTTGAAAAAAGTTTCACCTTTTCGTTTGGTGCGCACGGCGTATACGACTTCATAGCCTTCTTTCCATTTTGCGATCATCTCTAATATCAATTCAGGCGGATCTTGTAGGTCTGCATCTATCACGATGACAGCTTCACCCTTTGCATAATCCATCCCAGCTGTAATTGCAATTTGGTGTCCGAAGTTACGTGAGAAATCAATAAGTCTTACCTTCGGATCGTTTTGGGAATACCCTTTAATTAGTTCAGCTGTTCGATCCATACTACCGTCATTAACGAAGAGAAGCTCGTATGCTTCTCCCGTCGAATCCATGACTGTTTTCAGTCGCTGATAGGATTCATGGATCACAAGTTCTTCATTATAGACTGGGACTACAATAGAATATTGTATGTTCTTTTCCATCAGTCATCGTTCCTCCCTTTTAATAGATGAATTAATCAACGGATAGTTCATAAAGAGTGCCGCTCTCCATTCCGCCCATTCGTCCATTTGACTGATCATTTTGTTCTGATTGTTGGCTGTCTGTTTGCTGGTTCACTTTGGATGTAGAGCTGTTCTGCCATTTAGAAGCAGATACTTCTTTGCCATTTTTTTGAATCCAGGTTAGAATGTCAGAGCTGCCGCCTCTCATACCAGAAAGATAGAAGTATTTGATTTTGCCGTCTTTGACGAGCTGTTTGAATTCACTAAGCGTGAGAATGTTATCAGATCCACTAAATCCACCTAATGCCATAACAGCTTTTCCTGTTTTAATAATGTAAGGTGAAGCAGTGGTTGCATCTGTTGTTCCGAATAGGAATTCTTCTCCCGTATTGTTTTTCTCAAGATAGCTGATCAACTTTTCATTGACTTGTGAACTCATGCTGCCACTTGAAGTTGCAAGCTGAGGACCAGCCTCTGGAAGCATACTATTTCCTCCATAAAGAAGAGGTGTGCTTGCCCAGTATAGTGGTGCAATCAGCATGCCTAGGATGGCGATGAGAGACACGAATTGTTTTCGTTTTTCTTTCCCTTTTATCAAAAGCAGAGAAAGGATTGTTCCAACACCAATGATACCGACTGCAATGCTTAGTCCAAGACCGATCGTGCTTGTAAAAGTGGATAGGATAAAGATTTCAAATGCTGTTGTAACGAATATCGCAAATGGAAGCAGCCATTTTTTAAACCCAGTTCCTGTTTGAAGCGATTGTGTCATCGAAACCCATCCGGCTCCTGCTAATACAGCAATTGGTGGTGCCAGCATGATCAAATAATAATGATGGAAAAATCCTGCTACACTGAAAAATGCAGCAACAGGTATAAGCCAAGCTAACCAAAATAGAGTTTCTTTTTGTTTTGTATTGAGACGTCTTCTTTCAAAGGCAGTCGAGAAGAAGATACCAATCGCACCGAAGATTGCAAATGGAAGCAGCCAGCTGATTTGATCGGATAGTTCAGATTGGAACAGACGTAGCGGTCCCTTGGTTCCTGTACCAAACATGCCGGAGCCATTTCCCATTTTTCCGCCCACGCCATTTGGCGGCCCATCACCATTACCGCCAAATGGCATATCAGGTGGTGTTGTGCCGTTTGCACTGCTTGGTGGTCCTTGCATTGAAGGCTGTTCCTGACTGGATGATTGGTTTGAATTGTCTGAGTTGTTTTGATTTCCATTAGATGGCGGCTGAGGCATGGTGGATGAATCATTGTCATTTTGCTGATCACCCTGCTGTGAAGGTGGCTGTCCCTCACCCTGATTTGTGCCACCTCCCCCGCCAGACTGTTGACCAGTCAACCGCTGAAGACCGTTGTAACCAAAGGCTAATTCTAGTGCTGAGTTCGATTGACTTGATCCCATATAAGGGCGATTGTCTTTATAAGTGAGATCAACAGCGATAGACCAAGAAGCAGATACACCTAAAAGAACAATCATTGAAATCATCAGTGATAACAACTTTTTCTTCCATGTCGTTCGGTAGGCAATGATGTAAAAAAGAATGAGTGCTGGTACGATCATATAGGCTTGTAGCATTTTTGTATTAAAGCCGACGCCAATCATCGCAAACGAAACAATCGCCCAAAGAACCTTTTGCTGTTTTACAGCCTTGAACATCATTCCTGTTGCTAGTAAAAGTATAAAGACAAGTAAGCTGTCAATATTATTTGTTCGAGATACAGCAACCGCAATAGGTGTACACGCCATGATAAGTGCCGCTAATCTTGCCGCTGCTTGACCAAAAGTTGGTTTGACAAGACGATAGATCAGATAAACAGATCCAATGCCTGCTAAAGCTTGAGGCAAGATGACGCTCCATCCATGGAGACCAAAAATTTTGGCACTCATCGTTTGCAGCCAGAAGGTGAGCGGGGGTTTATCCACCGTGACATATCCTGCTGGATCAAATGAAGCAAAGAAGAAATTATGCCAGCTTTGCATCATACTTGTGACAGCCGCAGTATAATACGCATTCACCGTATCATCTTCCCAAATGTTATAAATGTTTAAGATGGCAGATAAGATCAATATGAAAAATAAATAAATATCAAATTTCTGAAAACGTCTGATCAAAAGCATGTCACTCCTTTTTCTTCACTTGAAAAAAGTGTAACAAGCAAATATGAATAAAATGTTAATAAAAAAAGGCCATTTTTTTATTTTTTAGAAATAAAAACAGCTCTTAATGAAAAGAGCTGTTCAAGTTGTAGAAAGTTCTATGGATACTGAATTTATCAGATAAAATAGTGATTCCAATGAGAGTAAAATATGTGAGTAGCTATAGAGTAGGTGAGCTCTCATTGAATGGAGCATTGGGAAGTTGAATGATGGCTGTTGTACCAAAGCCAGGATCAGATTGAATGTTGAATGTCCCATGGTGTTTTTTGATGATTTGATAGACAATGGCTAATCCAAGGCCAGAGCCGCCATCTTTTCTTGTTCGTGCTTTATTGACACGATAAAATCGCTCAGAAACATGTGGAAGATCTTCTTTTGGAATACCATTGCCTTCGTCAGTCACTCTTAATTCAGCAACACTTTGGTGAACTTGTAATTCAATTGATATTGATTTCCCAGATGGCGTGTAATGAATGGCATTGTCCAGTAAATTACGTATCACTTGTTGGAGACGGTCGCTATCACCATAAACAATACAATCCTCTTCAAGCGTTCGTTTGAAAGTAATGCTTTTCTTATCAGCGACGAATGCCATTTGATCAAGAACATCGTGGATCAGCTGTGCAAAGACAATTGGCTCCATCGTTAGTGGATAAGAGTCTCCTTCTAACTGTGCAAGATCTAAAAGATCGTGCACAAGACGGCTTAAACGTGAGGCCTCATCTTGGATGATTTGCATCCCTTTCTTTTGATCAATGATCCCTTCTTCAATTCCTTCTGCATAGCCTTTCATATAACTTAAAGGCGTTCTAAGTTCGTGAGAGACATTCGCAAGAAATTCTCTGCGGTGCTGTTCAACTTTTTCGAGAGTTGAAGACAGTTTATTAAAGGAGCGGCTAAGCTGGTTTAACTCATCTCCTTTTTTGGTTACGGCCATTCGTTTTGAAAAATCACCAGATTCCATTTCTATTGCAATTTCTTTCATTTTATTAATGGTCTGCACAATTTTATTGGAGCTCTTATATCCGATCAAGAATATCAGGAGCATAATCAATAAGATGGATATACCAAGCGTCAATCTAATTTGAACAAAGGGTTCATATACATCTGATAAGGGCATGGAGAGGAAAATAGTTCCCGATAGATCATCATTGCTTGAGAAAACAGGAATGGCGATGCCAAGAATATCTTGGTGAAACTTCGGGTGTTCTCTAATTAACACGACGGTTTCACCTTGAAGGAGCTTTTGGCGTTCCTTGAACGTAATGAGATTGTCATTTGTGTCCGTATCAAAAGGAAGTCCACTTGAAAGTTCCATTGGATCATCTGTAAAAATAACGTTCGCCTGACTTGAGTCATTTGCCCATTTCATTCTGTCGGTAAAATACTTGTCTTTCCCGTGTGTGTGATAGATTTCTGCCAGCTTCTTACCTTGCAAACTTAAGGAATCGATCTGTTTATCAATATATAAATGCTGGTATAAGTAAAAAGTAAGGGCAAGCGCTGAGGCTGCAACGATTCCGATCACTGCAAGGATTAAGAAGAGTACTTTCTTTTTAATCGATAATGGCTTCATTCTTCCTCCTCAAACTTATAGCCGACACCCCAAACGGTTTTAATATATCGTTCTGCTTCCTTTAATTTCAGTCGCAGCGTTTTGATATGTGTATCGACTGTTCTTAAAGAGCCGCTCGTTGAATGTGATTCCCACAATTTTTGATAAAGGTGTTCTCTTGAAAACACTTGTCCTTGGTTGAGCAAAAGAAACATGAGTAAATCAAATTCTCTTCTTGTTAAATTAACGGGCTGTTGATGGAGGTAAACTTGTCTGCCATCTTGATCAATCTCCATGTCACCAATCTGTATTCGGCTGCGCTTTAGCGAAAGACCTCTAATTCGTCTCAGGGTTGTTTCAATTCTTGCTGCAAGCTCACGCAGACTGAAAGGTTTCATGATGTAGTCATCTGCTCCAATTTCAAGACCTCTAATTCGGTCCTCCTCATAACTCCTTGCTGTTAAAAATAAAATTGGAATTTGAGATGTTTGTCGAATACGCTGACAGACTTCAAATCCATCCATGTCAGGCATCATGATATCTAATACAACAAGGTCAATAGATTCCTTTTCAAGCTGATGCAAGGCATCTTTTCCATTATTCGCAGTAGTAATGTGAAAGCCATGTCTCTTTAAAAAAGACCCGATTAACTCAAGCATATCAAGCTCATCATCTACGATTAAAATACGCATTTGTTCCTTCATTTCTTTTCCTCCAACACGATAGCATAAGGTCCTGATGGGACATTTAGTTGATTTTTCATAATAAGTGAGTGTTTATCGATGATGGATACTGAGTTGTCATCCAAGTTACTCACATAAATTGATGTCGTATCAGCGGTGATATAATTCGGATTTTGACCAGTTTCAACAGAAGCAAGCTGCTTATTTGTTTTGGTATCTACTTTGTATAGCGTATGATCTCCATGACATAGTACATATAAAGTAGAAGAATTTTTCTCTGGAAAAAATGCAACAGGCATAACGCCTAGCTTTATTTCTCGCTGTTTTTTGCCTGTTTTAGGGTCATAAGCAAGAATACTTTTATTTAAGGTACCTTGTTTACCATGGCCGCCGATCCAAATGGACTGTCCATCAAAATGAATCCCAGAAGGCCGTTCAAGTACAGAAAACGTACGTATATTTTTTTCCTTTTTAATATCTATGACTGAGACAGTATGACTTTCTGCATTTAAAACAAATAAAACACCTGATGAAGAAAGTGTCATAGAAGAAGGTAATTTTCCGGTTTTCACAGTTGATTTTATTTTTTTACTCTTCGTATCAATAAAATAAACGACATTTTTCTGCGAATTTGCAGCAATTAATGTATGAGAAGCTGCATCATATGTAAGGGAAGTCAGCCCTTTATCCACATTCATATAATCTGTTGCTGTCCCATTTTTTAGATTGATTTCGATAAGGGATTCTCCCTCTTTACTTGTAGCGATGATGACGTCTTTATTGATTTGAATAAGATCAGTAAGTGGGTGTTTTAAATCCACAGAAGAGAGCATTTTATTTTTTTGTATATCAACTATTGAAAAGGAGGCTTTTTTTAATTGAGAGATGACAGCGATCGATTGAGAGCTGCCTGGCGGTGTAAATTGCTGTTCTTTTCCACAGCCTGTCAAGAATAAAAGTAGAGCTGATAAACAGATTAAAACATATTTCATACGTTCCATTCTTCCGCTCCTTTGCGTTCTCTATTTTCAAAATCATACCACAAAAATTGTGAAAAAAAATTGAAGTTATCTATGCTGAAAAGAATGAAAAAGAGTTTTTAGGTGAAGTGAGGGGAGACAATTTGTACTTGAAGTTCCTTTTTTGTCTGGTCGTATGCCATTTTTCCTTCTTTAAAAGATGATTTTCAGGATTTGATGGATGCACTTGCTATAGCTTACAGTGATACAAATGATGAAAAACTCCCCCGCTCTAAATAGACATAGAGCAAGGGAGCCATTAGGCGGAATGTTCAGATGATGGGGAGGTTGATTTTGTTTTTACACGTTGAGATAAAAAGAAACCAAGAATGCCTGCACCCATTAATACAATAAATAAAGATTGAAAACCACTCATGATCCCAATCAATGTAGACGAAATGATACTGCCAAAATATCGAAAGGTAGAGAAAATACCAGATGCTGAACCGGATAAGCTTTGATCAACAGACGTTAAAGAAGCCATCTGCATACTAGTCATTCCAATCCCTGATGAAATTCCACCTGCGATAAGTGTCACGATAAGCAGTGGTAAGGTAGGGTACTGACTGAGTGTGATTAACATGATCCCTGATAAAGTGAGGCAGATAAATGAAAAGCCAATCATTTTTTTAGCGCCTTTTTTCGGATGGAGTCTTGCCCCTAGCAAGCCGCTAATAGACATGCACAGAGAAAATACTGATAGAATGATACCGCTTTGTGTATGAGACAGTGAAAGTTGTTGTTCCATAAACAGCGGCATAATTAGAAGGATGGCGTACATGACAAAATTACTTAGCATGATCGACAGGTTAGCATTTGTAAATGAACTGTTTTTAAAAAGCGATAAATCGATGATCGGATTCTTTACTTTCCGTACATGTATAAAGAATAATGGAATGACGATCAACGCTAGAATTCCATAGATCAAGTATTCATTTAGCAAATGGCTTTTTGTGCATAGAATGAGTGTGGCAATCCCGATGGTTAAGTACAATGAACCAATGATGTCCACATTTACTTGTAAGCGTGTATGGTTTATTTTTGGAATGAGTAATACGCCGGTAACAAGTGTAAGGAACAAGAATGGGATATTTACAAAGAATATAGAGTGCCAATCAAAACTCTGAATAAGAATCGAACCAATAAAAGGTCCAAGTGCGGCACCAATACCGGCTCCAAACCCAAAGTATCCCATTGTTTTAGACAGTTTTTCGGGGGATACTGTTGCACGAATCAATGCAATGCTATTCGGTGTTAAAATAGCACCACCAGCTGCTTGAATGGAACGAAAAATGATGAGAAAAGCTAGATTAGGTGCTAAAGCACATCCGATCGAGCCAATTAAAAAGAGCATGACCCCAATTAAATACATTCGCCGGTGTCCGTATATATCTCCTAACTTACCAGCGATAGGCTGTGTGACTGCCATGACAATAAGATAAATTGTGACAACCCAAGTGATGTTTGAAAGGGATTGATCATAATACGTTGATATGGATGATAGAGCAACTGCGATCATCGTTGAGTTGACTGGAACTAGTATAGCCCCAAGCAACAAAGAATAGATGATGAGGCTCTCTTTGTTTAACTTCAATGTGTATACCACCTTTTGTAAAAAAGAAGAATTTCACCCTTTAAGCGGGAGAAATTCCTCTCATGAAAATGTGTGTGCATGTCTCAATAAAATCTTCTTTTTGTGTGAGCACGAGTTGGAAATCTTGCTCTAGTTGCTGAATGAAAAATCCATAATACGTACTAATGAAGATGTCTGCATAAATGTCTTCTTTTTCTTTTAATACATGATGCTTGGCACCCATCTTTTTGAAATATTGTATCAGCATTTCTCTCAGTTCTTGAGGATATAACTTTTCATGATTCGTTAAATCCTTAAACATATCCGGTTCTCGCATGCTGATATAAATAAATTCTTTTTTGGAAGTCAAATTTTCAAGGAAATAGGTACCGAGAAACTTTAAATCGGTGTATAAATCGCCTTTAAATTCTGCTTCTAGGGTTTTTGTCGGTAATGATTTCATCTTCATAATGGCAGCAATGACGCCGCGTTTGTTTTTAAAGTTGCGGAAAATAGTTGCTTCACTCACATTCGCTTTTGTCGCTATTTCTTTGGTTGTTGTTTTTTGATAGCCCTTTTCAGTTAATAAATCCATTGTTGCGCGAATGATTCGTTGATTTGTAGATTTTAACAAGCATACTCACCTCAGGTTATGAATGTGTTTGCAACAAAGTAAGTATACCGATAAAATCTATGACCGCCAATACGATTAGTTCATGAACGTGAATGCTGATTTAATATCTGAACGCGTCCATTGCTGCCATCTACTGTCACAAGGTCACCGGATTGGAGTGTTTCAGTTGCTATTCTAGTCCCTAAGACAGCTGGCATCATATACTCTCTAGCAATAATAGCTGAATGGGATAAAATGCCTCCAGCATCTGTGATGACTGCTTTTGCATCTCTAAATAAGCTCGTCCATAAGGGTGTAGTCGATTTGCAAACTAAAATATCATCCTTTTGAAATTGTGAGAATTCTTCAGCGCATGTAATGACTTTTACTCTTCCAGAAACAATACCACTGGATGCGCCAATTCCATGGATCACATCGTTTGTGTTGTTTTCGTTTTCTCTTAACGAACCAAGCATTCTTTCCACTTGCTGCAATTCAGCTTCAGTTGGTGTGCCGGTGTAAGCTGGGAGTTGAATGTCTTCATTTTCTTTCATTTCTATTTTTCTTTGCTGGACAACCGATTCGAATGAGGTAGACGTTGTGAGTGCTTTGTATACCTCTTCATCATAGAGATTCCATATATCATCTTGATGAGGAATTGCTCCTTTTTGTGTAAGAAGTTCACCAATTTTTAATAGATATACCCGGGCTTTAGCATCTAACATGGCATCAATGTAGAAATGGTGGTCATCTCGGATATTCGCTGCTTGAAGGGCATATTGATACAGCGTCTCAAATTTTGTTTTAAACGACTCATCCTTCACTTGACTCATAAAATGTTTATACGTTTCTTGTCTTTTGATCACTGCTTTTGCAAATTCTTCATCAAAATCACATTGGGTCTGAATGTTATTTCTAATGATATCTAATATATATTCAGGGTTCTCTATCCATGTTTCTTCCGTAAAGTCATGACTTTTAACAGATCGCCAGCCGTAAACTTGGAGAAATTCTTCTAATTTCGAAATGAAGTGTTTTCCTTTTTTCGAGTGATTGAGTGCATACAACAGCTCTGGGTTCTTTTCATGCTGAATAAATGCTTGATGAAGTTCTGGATCTTGAAGGACTTCCTTTGCTATATCCGATAGCATCTTATCTATTTCAAGAGATTTGTTCATCACGCCTATCATCATTTCGTGCAGCAAGACGACTTGTGTTTGATCACCGGTATACGTCACAAGCATGTCTTCGATTATGGATGACAGAATGACTTGTGGCATGATGATATCAAAATGATCATCATATGCTCGTATATAAAAAGCCTTTAATTCTTCAAAGCCTTCGATTGCTTTTTCAATGGTTATAGGCTCATTTATTTGGCGATCGAGTTTTTCGTAAAATGGAAAGAAGTTTTCTTCAAGAATCTTATACATCCGTTCACTTAGATGTGGAAATAACTCAAACATACTTTCATTAAAAACGGGTGCAGCTGTCTCTCCCACTTGAGACATTTCCGGTGCCGAGTATAGGTGTCCCCTGTAAAGCTTAATATCTTTGATGTTCATATCAGGTACTTGATACTTTTCTCCATTTTTCTTCATCCCGCTTTTTAAGGCTGGTATGATCAGGCTTGAGAAAAGAGGGCTTGTTGGACCAGGCATATGATCGTCCATTGAAATCCAGAAATCCTGCAGCTCTTCTGACTGCATGAGAAAAGAAGCACCTGCTGTTTCATTTGCTGATTTTGAGAGAGCTGTCGTAATCGGCCTTGCTTGAAGTAAATAAAACGACCCATTTGCTATACCAAATTCGATATCGACTCCATGTCCGTAAAGTGCTTCTACTTGTTTTGTGATTTGTGCGATTTCTTTCAATTGATCATCGTTCAGGCAAAACTGGCCAGCCATTTCCTCCGCTACTGGCTCCTCGATGACACCCTCTTGGAAAGGAACAATTTGCAGCTCTTTCGCCCCAAGTGTTTTTTCAATGAAAAAGTTCTCTTTATCTACAATAAACGTGTCCGGTGTCACAAGACCGGAGACAATTGCTTCTCCCAAGCCGTAGCTTGCGGTCAGCATCATTTCATTTGTTTTTCCCGATATGGGATTCTCACTAAAGATGACACCGGAGACGTCAGAATGGACCAACCCTTGAACGACAACGGCCATAAGTGGAATCTCTTCTTCGTTTTCATTCATCTCTTCCTTATAGTCTGCGACTCTCGCTGCAAAATAAGAAGACCAGCATTCTTTGACAGCTAGTAAAAATTCTTCATTTGATTTGATATTTAAATAGGTCTCGTACTGTCCTGCAAATGAGGCCCCTTCGAGATCTTCAGCAACAGCAGAGGAGCGGACTGCAACTGAGGGATAAGTCTTCCGCAATGATTGAAAGGACGAAAGCAGCTCTGCTTCCATTTGTGAAGGAAACGATGCTTCTTTGATTTTTTGAGAAAGATTTTGTTCTGCTGGCTGCAGATTGTGATATGAAAGAAAGCTTTCAAAGCTGTTGGTTTTAATAATAAATCCATCTGGGACTGGCAGACCGTGATTGTTTAATTTGATTAAATTTAGGCCTTTTGCCCCTGCGAGTGATGCGGATTCTTCAGCCGCATGAAATAAAACTGAATACATGGGAATGCCCCCTTATCCAAATAGCCAATGGTTTGTATGTGTCTCTATTATTTAAAATGATAGTGCGCACTATCATTTTAATCATAGGATTGATTGGATGTTATTGTCAAAGACGGAAAGACCTATCTTTATAAAGGGGACAATCTCACTAATTTTCTGCTATTTCTAAAACAAAAGTCTCCGAACATGAAGAAAAAAGGCAAAATTGAAAACTGTGAATTGTTCAATATGCCAATCTTTACTATAATCAAGGAAGTAGACCATGAAGAGGGAGGGTTTTTGTGATTACAAAAGCCATATTTGCACTAGTTTTTCCTTTCCTGCTCGTTATTTTATTTTCAAAGGTTACTTATAATCATTACGTGGGCATTGCGTTAACAGCAGCGCTTTTATTTGCTTCGTATATGAAAGGCTATACAGAAACCTACTTTATTGTGGGATTAGATATTATTTCTTTAGTAGCTGGGGCTTTGTTTATGGCTAAAAAAGAAATCGAAAAGAGAGAAAAAGCTGAAAAGCATCAATGATGTTATCTCAATGCTGAAAGCTGACATGTTTTAAACAAGAGCTGTGCTTACGATTTCTAGTAAGCACAGCTTTCTTTTTCTGCTCATCGAATATCTCACTCCAAAATGTTCCATACTGAAAGGAAGGTTTTCTTAAGAGGGTTATTTGCCAAGGGAGAGAGGGTATGACTGTATTGGAAATAAAAATCAAGTGAGAGCCGAACTTTAGTTCGTATTTTTGTGTTCTTTTATGATAATATATTCATTAGATAGATTTCGTAACGAAACGGAGGCTTTGATGTGAGTGACCGCTTTGAATTAGTTTCTAACTATCAGCCCCAAGGAGATCAGCCAAAGGCGATTGAAAAGCTTGTTGAGGGGATCCATCAGGGGAAACAGCATCAAACGCTGTTAGGTGCTACAGGTACGGGAAAGACCTTTACTGTCTCCAACCTGATCAAAGAAGTGAACAAACCGACGCTTGTCATTGCGCATAATAAGACACTTGCCGGTCAGTTATACAGTGAATTCAAGGAGTTTTTCCCGAATAATGCTGTTGAATATTTTGTGAGTTACTATGATTATTATCAGCCAGAGGCATATGTACCTCAGACCGATACATTTATTGAGAAAGATGCCAGCATCAATGATGAGATTGATAAGCTGAGACACTCGGCTACTTCCTCGTTATTTGAGAGAAGGGATGTCATCATCATTGCCAGTGTGTCCTGTATTTATGGCTTAGGTTCGCCAGAGGAATACAGAGAGCTTGTGCTGTCTTTGCGCACTGAAATGGAGATTGAACGCAATCAGCTCCTTCGTAAGCTGGTGGATATTCAGTATTCTCGTAATGATATAGATTTTCAGCGCGGAACCTTCCGAGTCAGAGGAGACGTCGTTGAGATTTTTCCTGCTTCACGAGATGAGCATTGTATCAGAGTGGAGTTTTTCGGTGATGAAATTGAACGTATTCGTGAAGTGGATGCGCTGACTGGAGAAATACTTGGTGATCGTGACCATGTGGCCATTTTCCCAGCATCTCACTTCGTCACACGAGAAGAAAAAATGGAAAAAGCCATTATCAATATTGAACAAGAGCTAGAAGAACAGCTTGAAAAGCTTCGCGAAAATGGAAAATTACTTGAGGCGCAGCGCCTTGAGCAGCGGACAAGATATGACCTTGAGATGATGAGAGAGATGGGCTTTTGTTCAGGAATCGAGAATTATTCAAGACATCTGACCTTGCGTCCTCCTGGTTCAACACCGTACACACTGCTTGATTATTTCCCAGATGATTTTATGATTGTTGTCGATGAGTCGCATGTGACGATTCCGCAAATCCGTGCCATGTACAACGGGGACCAAGCGAGAAAGCAAGTGTTGGTTGATCACGGATTCCGCCTGCCATCAGCACTTGATAACAGACCGCTCACCTTTGATGAGTTTGAAAAGCATATCAATCATATCGTGCATGTATCAGCAACGCCTGGTCCATACGAGCTTGAGAAAACGCCTGAGGTTGTGGAACAAATTATCCGTCCAACAGGATTACTTGATCCAATTATTGAAGTCCGTCCGATTGAAGGACAAATTGATGACTTAATTGGAGAAATTCATGCACGAATTGAGAAAAATGAGCGTGTGCTCGTGACCACATTGACGAAGAAAATGTCTGAGGATCTTACTGATTACTTAAAAGAAATCGGAATCAAGGTAAATTACCTGCATTCAGAAATTAAGACCCTTGAGCGGATTGAGATTATCCGTGATTTGCGTCTCGGTAAATATGATGTGCTTGTTGGAATCAACCTTCTTCGTGAAGGACTGGATATTCCAGAGGTGTCGCTCGTGGCCATTTTAGATGCGGATAAAGAAGGCTTTTTGCGCTCTGAAAGATCCCTCATCCAGACGATTGGCCGTGCAGCGAGAAATGCAGAAGGCCGGGTCATTATGTATGCAGACAATATGACGAAATCGATGGACATTGCGATTCAAGAAACGAAGCGAAGACGAGAACAGCAAGAAGCATATAACGAGAAGTTTGGGATTACCCCACAAACGATCCATAAGAAAATTCGAGATGTTATTAAGGCAACAAAGATACATGAGGATTCGGAAGAATACGAAACAAAAGCAGCACCAAAGCTTTCGAAAATGAGCAAAAAAGAAAGAGAAAAAGTGATCGAAAAAGTCGAGATGGAAATGAAAGATGCAGCAAAAGCGCTTGATTTTGAAAAAGCAGCAGAATTAAGAGATCTATTGCTAGAGCTAAAAGCGGAAGGATGATTGCCTGATGGCTATGGAACGAATAGAGGTGAAAGGTGCTAGAGCCCACAACCTTAAAAATATTGATGTGAATATCCCGCGTGACCAGCTAGTGGTCATTACGGGATTATCTGGTTCAGGAAAATCGTCGCTTGCCTTTGATACCATTTATGCAGAAGGTCAGCGCAGGTACGTTGAATCTCTTTCAGCGTATGCACGCCAATTTCTTGGGCAAATGGATAAACCGGATGTAGATGCCATTGAAGGTCTTTCTCCGGCGATTAGTATTGACCAGAAAACGACGAGCCGAAACCCTAGATCAACAGTTGGTACTGTCACTGAAATTTATGATTATTTGCGTCTCTTGTATGCTCGAGTCGGAAAACCGATTTGTCCTATACATGGGATTGAAATTACGTCACAAACGATTGAGCAGATGACAGATCGTATTTTAGAGTATCCTGAAAGAACGAAATTACAAGTGCTTGCGCCAGTTGTTTCCGGCCGCAAAGGAACACATGTGAAAGTACTTGATCAAATTCGGAAGCAGGGCTATGTGCGAGTGAGAGTCGATGGAGAGATGGAAGACCTTTCAGAAGATATCGAGCTTGAAAAGAACAAGAAGCATTCCATTGAAGTGGTTATTGATCGTATCGTGGTGAAGGAAGGTGTGGCTGCTCGTCTGTCTGACTCACTTGAAACCGCGCTTCGGCTGGGTGAAGGCCGAGTGATGATTGATGTGATTGGACAAGAAGAGCTGTTATTCAGCGAACATCATGCTTGTCCGCATTGCGGGTTCTCTATTGGTGAACTTGAGCCGAGAATGTTTTCATTTAATAGTCCTTTTGGTGCCTGCCCGAGCTGTGATGGGCTCGGTTCCAAACTAGAAGTCGACCCTGAGCTTGTCATTCCTAATAAGGATCTGACTTTACGTCAGCATGCCATTGCACCATGGGAGCCGCAAAGCTCGCAATACTATCCTCAGCTTCTTGAGGCCGTATGTACACATTATGGCATCGATATGGACATTCCTGTGAAAGATATCCCATCGCATTTATTCGATAAAATTTTATATGGAAGCGGATCTGAACGGATTTATTTTAAATACGAAAATGATTTTGGACAGGTACGTGAAAATGAAATTGAGTTTGAAGGTGTTCTTCGTAATATTGAACGACGCTATAAAGAAACCAGCTCTGATTATATTCGTGAGCAAATGGAAAAATATATGGCGAATCAGCCATGTCCGACATGTAAAGGATATCGTCTGAAAAAAGAAACGCTGGCGGTTCTCATCAATGGCAAGCATATCGGAGAAATCACCGATTTGTCTGTCTCTGATGCCCTTGATTTCTATGAAAAAATCGAGTTGTCTGAGAAAGATTTGCAGATTGCCCAGCTCATTTTGCGTGAAATCAAAGAGCGCTTGTCTTTCTTAAATAATGTGGGATTAGATTATCTGAATTTGAGCCGGTCAGCTGGCACACTATCAGGTGGAGAAGCGCAGCGGATTCGCCTGGCGACTCAAATCGGGTCAAGGCTGACAGGTGTTCTTTATATATTAGATGAACCATCCATTGGTCTGCATCAGCGCGATAATGACCGGTTGATTGGGACGTTGAAAAACATGCGCGACATCGGGAACACACTGATTGTCGTCGAGCATGATGAAGATACCATGCTTGCCGCTGATTATTTAATAGATATTGGACCTGGAGCAGGAGTTCATGGAGGACAAGTGATTTCAGCTGGAACGCCAGAAGAAGTCATGAAGGATCCGAAATCATTAACAGGACAATATTTATCAGGTGAGAAATTTATTCCGCTGCCAATCGAGAGAAGAAAGCCTGACGGCCGCTATATTGAGATAAAAGGTGCAAAAGAAAACAACCTGAAAAACGTGAATGCGAAGTTTCCTCTTGGCGTCTTTACAGCTGTGACTGGAGTATCCGGCTCAGGGAAAAGTACGCTTGTGAATGAAATTCTATTAAAATCACTTTCACAAAAATTGCACAGAGCGAAGGCGAAGCCAGGGCAGCACAAAGAAATCAAAGGAATGGATCATTTGGATAAGGTCATTGATATTGATCAATCTCCAATTGGCCGTACACCGAGATCGAACCCTGCCACGTATACAGGTGTCTTTGATGATGTGCGGGATGTGTTTGCACAAACCAACGAAGCAAAGGTAAGAGGTTATAAAAAAGGCAGATTCAGTTTTAACGTCAAAGGCGGGCGCTGTGAGGCGTGCCGCGGGGATGGCATCATTAAAATTGAAATGCACTTTTTGCCAGATGTGTATGTACCTTGTGAAGTGTGTCACGGGAAACGTTATAACCGTGAAACTCTTGAGGTCACATATAAAGGGAAGAACATTGCTGATGTGCTGGAAATGACGGTGGAGGACGCACTCCAATTTTTCGAGAATATCCCGAAAATTAAGCGGAAGCTTCAAACGATTTATGATGTGGGGCTTGGATACATTACACTTGGACAGCCTGCAACGACATTGTCCGGAGGAGAGGCGCAGCGCGTGAAATTGGCATCTGAGCTTCACCGCCGTTCAAACGGAAGGTCTCTTTACATTTTGGACGAGCCGACAACAGGTCTGCATGTGGATGATATTGCCCGTTTATTAAAAGTGCTTCAGCGTTTGGTTGAGAACGGTGATACGGTGCTGGTCATTGAGCACAACCTTGACATTATCAAGGCTGCTGATTACCTCGTTGATCTCGGACCAGAAGGCGGTGCAGGCGGCGGAACGATCATTGCCTCTGGCACTCCTGAGGACATTGCAAAAGAAGAAGCATCTTACACAGGCCAATACTTGAAGCCTATTTTAGAGCGTGACCGTAAGCGTATGAAACAGCTGGTCAAAGAAACAGAAAGTGTGACTTCTTCATAAAGAAAACCCCTCGATAAGAGGGGTTTTTCTTTTATTGGACATCTTCCTTCGGCATTAAATTACTGAGGTGCGTTAAATCCTTTAAAATATGCGTGCTGCTGCTATCGAGCAGTACCTTTAAATAACGGATATCACCATACTTTGGATGAGACGGATGAATGGTCTCAAGCTCCTTGATCATATCGCTGTTCATGCTTTTCTGTTTCTGTATAAGGTCTAAAAGCGTTTGAGCCGTGTGGTTTGAATTATGATGATCTGTCAAAATAATTACCCCCTATAATGATAATCACCATCTTTTCAACATATTTTAAAGGGTAATCTGTGAAGAATCTACTCTTAGGTGCAAAAAGAAATAATTTGTGTCTAAGGTCATATGTAAATCGAATGATTTTGAAACTTTTTATACGCAATAAACGTATGAGTTAGAAAGGAATTTTCGTTATGAAGGAGCGAATATATATGAATAGAGATCAGTCGATTATTGCTTCTATTTGTTACTTTAGTGTATTTTTTATGCCGTTTATCGTACCGATCGTGGCGGTTTTTGTAGTAGACCAAAAGGAAACGAAACGGCATGCGATGCGGGCATTATGGTCACATCTTTTGCCGGTTGCAGCGTGCATTCTATTGTTTTTTGGGTCTATCCCGTTTTTATTGGCGACACAGGCAGGCGACTCGCTCATTCCAGTCATGACGGTGTTCATCTTGTCTTTTTTAGTAGCCATTGGCTTTTTGATCTCTGTCATTTGGAATATCATTCAAGGTATTAAAGTACTTCAATCCATCAAATCTTAGGAGGGCTTTGTATGAATGAAAAAGAACGAATTTTAAAATTAGTAGAAGACGGGGTATTATCAGCAAAAGAAGCAATTACGCTGTTAGAAAAATTAGAAGAAGGTCAGTCCATCTCATTAGAAAAGTCTACGGATGATCACACCTTTCATGAAGAAAAAGCTGGAGCAGAGAGTAAAGGAAACGGCACCGAAAATCTTGGGGCAAAGCTGTTTGGCTGGTTAGATACTGCGGTGAAAAAGGTAAAAGACGTGGATCTTGATTTGAACTTTGGACAGTCCGTTGATGTTGAGCATATTTTTCAGTTCAAAGACGCATCGCTCTCTCATTTAGATATTCAATTAGCGAACGGCAGCCTCAACGTGATGCCTTGGGACGATCGAGATATTCGAGCAGAGTGTCATGCGAAAATCTACCGTGCAGAGGATGGAGAGCAGGCAAGGCAGCAATTCCTCAATCAATTGGACTGCGGGCTTGAAGGGGATAAATTTTTTATTCGAACCGAAAAGAAGACGATGAAAGTCAATGTTACTTTATACGTACCGCGTATCCAATACGATAAGATCAAGGTCAAGCTGTTTAATGGGCCGATTCGCGGGGAAAAGCTAAAGACAAAAGAACTTGCCGCGAAAACCACAAATGGTGTTGTCTCTTTTGCCTCGTTACAGGCAGAAAAAGTCGGAATTGAAACAGCAAACGGACAAATCAAACTGGCAGATCACGAGTGTGGTATGATTGAAGTAGAAACCATCAATGGGCTCATAGACCTGCGCGGGAAAAGTGAATCAATTGATGCCCAAAGCTTTAACGGAAATATTGCGGTTCAGCTGTCAGATGAAAAGTGCCGTTCCATCTATGCGAAAACGACAACAGGCAGTGTGGACGTTCAGATCCCGCGCGCATGTGCAGTGACCGCTGAGCTGAAAAGCAATCTCGGGTCTATCTCTCACGATTTACTTGATGCAGAGATGATTAAAGAAAAAAATGAAACATTACAAAAAGAGAAAATGATCAAAGCCAATCAACAAGCGGCACACAATATATCCATTTTTGCAGAAACAAAAACAGGCTCAATACAAGTAAAGCACCAATCAGACAAGGAGTGATTCTACATGAAGAAACTTTATCGTTCAGCAACAGATAAAAAAATAGCGGGTGTTGTTGGTGGACTTGCGGAATATTTAAGTGTTGATGCATCGCTGCTTCGCATTTTAACCGTCATCATCGGATTTTTGACAGCATTTATGCCGATCTTCCTGATCTACTTCATATGGTATTTTGTTGTTCCGGAAGAAGGCACTAAATAAATGCTTAGATGGATCGTCAGTATTTTAGTAAATGCATTACTTTTAATCGTCATTGCTGGATATTTTGATTCAGGCATTTTGCCTGGGCTCGGGAGCGTGTATATTGAAGGATTTGGCGCAGCCATTGTGGCAAGTATCATTTTGTCCTTGCTCAATATTTTAGTGAAGCCGTTTTTGATCATTTTAACGCTTCCAGTCACCGTCCTTTCACTAGGATTGTTCTTATTTGTCATCAATGCCATTACACTCATGATGACATCGAGCTTTATGGGAGATAGCTTTAACATTGATGGATTCGGAACGGCCATTTGGATGGCTGTCATTTTGTCCATTTTCCATCTGTTGATACAAAAAGGAATCGTAGAGCCGTTAGCGAAAAAAAGCTAACGGTTTTTTTGTGCAAATTTGTATCGTTTCTCCGTTCCATCTGACATAAAAACCACCTTCAGGAGACACAATATCCGAAGGGAGGCGGTGCAAGATGGTGAACGTGAACAGACAAATCATGCTTTTATGTTTTTTTATCATTCTTTTTTGTTTCAGTCAGCCTGCTTCAGCAGGGCCTTTTCTTCAAACAGAAGTGAATGTACCGGACAAGCCTTTTTCGCCTTTTATCTTTGATCAATTTCATGTGGATATCCGCCCGGTTCAAGGAAAAAGCCATGACCTTCAGTTTCGTGCGTCCATTAGTGACCAAGAACAGATTTTGTCTGCGAACTTGTATTATAAACAAAGTGATGAACTGGGGTATCGCTTGATTCCAATGGAACGGCTGCCCGGAATGAAGCCAGAATTTACAGCGAAAATTCCGCCAGATCAATTATGGAATCCAACCGTTCATTACTATACAGAGTTCCTTACGCAAAAATCAGTGATCAAAACAGCAGAGAAATCGGTTCATATAAATGGATTTGAAGAGGATCTCTCGCATATCCCGGACTTATTCATCACAGAAATTGTCGTTAATTCAAAAAACCGAAAAGGCAAAGATGCTTTTGAGTTTATCGAAGTGTATAACACGACACATGCGCCTATCTCACTTAAACATTATCAGATCCGCTACCGCAATCCCACGCAGGGTATCGAATTGGATGATGTATATTCCTTTCATAAAAATCCAATCACCATTTCACCTGGAAAACCTTATGTTTTTTGGCTGAGAAAAAAAGGGCAGGAGCATTTAACTGTAGCGGACTTTAATGCCATGTACAAAAGCCAATTAAAAGAGGGCGAGCATCTAACCATTATCGAGAGCAAAGGGCTGTCCAACTCTAAATCTCGTCTTGTTTCGATCACAACAAATATAGGTGAAGAGATTTCTTCTGCCGCATTTCGTTTGAAGCCATCATGGTTTAGCGAGCATAAATCCTTGCTGTTTAAGTATCCAATGGATGGTACGACGCAGACGAAGCTGATTTCGAAAATTGAGGAAGAGCCCACTCCAGGTAAAGTGCTAAAAGCACAAATTCCATCAGAGAAAAAGGAAATTTCTCAAGATATCCATAAACCTGTGATTGAAGATATGACGATAAGGAAACCGGTGAAACCAACTGAAAGCGTAGAGATTAAAGCAGATGTCCAGGATGATCATGCCGTGAAAACCGTCAAGCTGCGTTATCGAACGAATCGAAAAGAAGCGTTCAAGGAAATACTGCTGCAAAAAGACCAAAATGACCGGTTATTTCATCATATTATCTATTCACCTGAGTTGATTGGGAAGGAACAATTGGAATATCAGCTTGAAGCGTCAGATGGCGAAAATGAAGCCAAGACGTTGAAAAAAGCGGTTGATGTGGAGCAGGTTAGCAAAGCCCACGGTCTCCGATTCAATGTAGAAGAGGGAGATACGGTTTCAGGGTTATTTTCATTAAAGGCAACGTCTGATCAGAAAAAAAGCATCGAATTACGGATAGATGGAAAACGGAATCAGCAAGTATCCGCTGCCCTTGAAGCAGATCCATATATCGCATTTGATGTCAAAGGAACAAATTTATATTTTAAAAATGGGGTGTCTATAGGTAAGCGTTTACTTTCTGTTTTTGATGATTCGACAAAAGTGTACCGTACCTATACAATGCCAATACCAGAAGAAGAGATAAAAAAGGCAGGTCTCCAAACGATCTCATTCCACGCTGGCACAAAGTCTTCTCCGATAGACAGGCTCCCTGGAGAGAATCATGATGATTTTGAATTGAAAAACGTCAGGATGATCTTATCGAATGGAACACAAATTCAGCCAATCAATGCGAAGCCGCAAAAGGAATGGAGAATGGGAGACAGCGGGAACGCAAAAAAGGTTAGAACGTTTCAATTTGAGATTCCAAAAGAGGCTTATGTCTCAACCTATATAAAGTGGGATACAAAAAGGCTGAAAGAAGGGCCACACCTAATTGAGGCCAAAACCTCAGACGAGCATGCTTCAGTACGTGTGAAAGTTGATAACACTGGGCCGAGAATTAAGACCAACGTACAAGCAAAGGATCAATATAAAGGCGCCTTTACATTAAAAGCAAAAGTAACGGATCGCTGGAGTGACATAGAGGAGTTGAAGGCGTATGTAGATGGCAAACCAGTTTCTTTGCCATATCAGACGTCCTCTAGTGAATTAAAGCCTGGGAAGCACACGTTTATGATCAAAGCAAAAGACGCTGCTGGGAACATGTCGACGTTGAAAAAAGAGTTCAAGACTGTACATGAGCATCCAGAAACACCAGAACGGGTGGCAGATAAGACGAAAATGAAATCATCAAAGCAAACTGTGCTAACCAAGGATCCAACCAATGATAAGTTAGATTACTCTTTTTATCGTGCCTATCAATATACATCGCTGCATCCTTCAATGAAGATTTTTAAGTATGCAGCAGAGACAGAGCCGCCAAAGAGTTTTCTCCAAAAAGGAGAAATGATTTTTTCTGATCAAGAAAGGAACCGCATTGCATTTGTTGATGGAAAGGCAGTTGAAACGAAGGATTTACAGCGTTTTCCTTATCATCGTTTTCAAATTAAGGTTCATCATGATGTGCGCGAAAAGGATATCGTCGAAGCTGTATGGAAAGGGAGTTCATTGTCGGGGAGAAAGGTGACAATGTACGCATGGAATCACCACCAGGAAAAGTGGGATAAAATCACTCATCACTTTGCCAAGGATCAAAAGGAATTTTACCTAAAAGGGCTGCTGTCAGTGAGACAGTACATGAAGAATCAAACGTTTGATTTGCTAGTACAGGATGAAATCAGCAAATCACAAAAGCCATATAAGATGGTGTGGATGTCTGACACTCAATATTATGCAAAGAGCTATCCTCATATCTTTAAACAAATGGTCGAATGGATCAGAGATCAGAGGGAGAAATTAAACATTCAATATGTGTTCCATACAGGCGATATTGTGGATGATTCAAAGGATAAGCAATGGCACCGTGCTGATACATTTATGCGTGTATTAGATGAGAATCACATTCCCTATGGTGTTTTAGCAGGAAATCATGATGTTAGACACAAGGACGGTTTATATGCGGAATACGGGAAATATTTCGGGGAAAAACGCTTTGCTGATAAGCCTTACTATGGTGAATCCTATCGAAACAATAAAGGTCATTATGATCTCATCTCTGCCGGCGGCAATGATTATATGATGGTGTACATGGGCTGGGGGATTAAGCAAGATGAAATTGATTGGTTAAACCGCGTGATTTCTGAGCATCCAGATCGTATTGTCATTTTAAATTTCCATGAGTATTTGTTAGTGAGCGGCAATCGAAGCCCGATTGGCGATCTCATCTTCCATCAAGTGGTGAAACGCCATCCTAATATTGTGGCAGTATTTAGCGGCCACTACCATGGAGCCAGCAGGAAAGTAGATGAGCTTGATGATGACCATGATGGAAAAGCAGACAGGAAAGTATATCAAATACTCGCCGATTATCAGTCAGGACCTGAAGGTGGGCAAGGGTTTATGAGGGTCATAACAGCCGATCAAGAAAAAAATCAGCTTCATTTTACAACATATTCACCATACTTGAATAAAGAGCATTTTTACGATCCAAAAACGTATGGAGATCAAGATGAATTTTCAATCGATGTGGATTTGACACCGAAAATGAAATCTGTCAAAACCAATTATTTTGAACTCAATGTGTATACGAATGTTCTTCTAGGAGAAGCGCGCGGCGTAAAAAGCGGCAAAAAAGCGAGCTTTGAGTGGAAGGGCTTAAAGCCAAATGAAGATTATTATTGGTACACTGTAGCAAAAGATCGTTTCCAAGGAAAAGCCATTTCACCAATATGGAAAATTCATACAAAAAATGATGATGAAACAAAATTTCTTAGGAAATAAAAAAACAGTGCTCCGTGTCAGGGGCACTGTTTATCTTTCCATTGTATGAATGAGCTTGTAACGATCCCCTCTATAAACGGAAACAACATACTCAAATGGAACGTCTTGTTGAAAAAAAGTCGTTCTTGTTATGGAAAGCACAGGATCGCCTGTTGAAATAGACAGCAAGTATGCTTCTTCCTTTGAGGCAACATTGGCTTCAAGCTCCTGTTTGGCATGAGCAATGACATGACCAGTGTGAGTTTCTATATATTCATATAAAGAGCCAGTTAAATGTTCCTTTGTTAAATCTCCTGCAAATCTTTCAGGTATATAGCTCGTTTCAATCGCCATCGGTTCATCATTTGCAAGGCGTATCCGTTTTAGTTCAAAAACATCATCACTATTTGACAGTTGTAGGGCTGGCAGCAAGTGCTCTGGACATACGGTTTTTTTGAAGTCAATCAGCTGGCTTGATGCTTTGAGCCCTCGCTGCCTCATATCCTCTGAAAAGCTTGTTAAGCCTTGAAGCGGCTGTTCAAATTTTTTTCGGCTAACAAAGGTGCCTTTACCTTTTTGTCGATACAAATATCCTTCGTTCACAAGATTCGATAAGGCTTGTCTGACAGTCATTCGACTAATACCAAAGCGTTCGGCATATTCTCTTTCAGAAGGAATGAGTGTATCAGGTGCTAATGTTCCATCCTCAATCTGCTTTTTCAAGTTCTCCATAATCTGATGGTACATCGGAATAGGTGACTGCTTATCAATAAACATGTGAAAATCCTCTCGTTTTTAGCGTAGTGATCCAGCTTCTCGATCAATCAAAACTGTTACATCTTCATGGAGTTTCAGTGCAGATGCTGGGAAGTCTGGATGAATCTCTGCCTGTTCTAAATATTGTATCACTTTCGCTTTCGATTTTCCCGAAGCAAGAAGGAGAATCTTTTTACTTGAAAGAATGCTCGCAATTCCCATTGTGATCGCATGAGTAGGTACCTCATCAATAGAAGAAAAGTATCTTGCGTTAGCCTGTCTCGTGTTCTCATCTAATTGCACGACATGAGTCTTTGAGTTGAAAGGGGTACCAGGTTCGTTAAAACCGATATGTCCATTTTGACCGATTCCAAGGAGCTGAAGATCGATGCCGCCTACATCCTCAATAAGCTGGTCATATCTTAAGCATTCCTTTTCTAAGTGAGCTGCATTGCCATTTGGAAGAAAATACTGACCCTGAGGTAGATCAATATGGTTAAATAAATGACGTTTCATGTAGGTCATATAACTATTTTCGTGTTCTGGATCAAGTCCTGCATATTCATCTAAATTGATTGTTTTTGTTTGCTTGAAAGACAATTGATGTGCTTGATGAAGTTGAATTAACTCTTTGTAAGTATCAATAGGTGTACCGCCCGTTGCTAGGCCGAGTACGGCATCAGGTTTAGCAGCTATTGCATGTGCAATAATGGCGGCTGCTTCTTTTCCTAATTGCTCCTTGCTTTCAAATTCGATGATGTTCATTAGTGGTTAGCCTCCTTTTTTTCAAAGACGATTTGTCCACGGCAGATCGTCATCATCAGTTCACCAGATTCATCCCAAATCACCAAATCTGCTAGTTTTCCAATTTCGATGGAACCGAGCTGTTGATCAAGTCCCAGCTGAGCGGCTGCATTGGTTGAGGTCATCTTCGCAATCTCTGTCCACTCACAATTTGTGAGCTGTTTCATCCGTTTGACGCCATCTTTCATTCGCAAAATCGATCCTGCAAGTGTACCATCTTCCAGCAATGCTTTTTCGCCGCTGACTGTGACCGTCTGACCGCCAAATTCGTACGTTCCATTACCGAGCCCTTTTGCACGCATCGAGTCTGTGATCATGATTAAACGATCACTTCCTTTTGCCAAATACGCAAGCTTGATGGAAAGAGGATGGGAGTGAATCCCATCAGTGATCAGCTCGGTATAAAGGTTCTCATTCGTAAGAGCAGCACCTACAGCGTTCGGTTCACGATGCTGAAACGAACTCAGTGCATTATAAAGGTGCGTTACATGGCGTGCACCATGCTTAGCTGCTAAATTAATCATGTCATGATGGGCATTCGTATGTCCAATAGAAGGGATCATGTTCTTTTCCTGTAACAGGGAAAGAAAAGCAAAATCTGTGTCTTCCTCAGGCGCAAACGTGACAATTCGAATTAGCTGTTCAGCTGCATCCAGCCATTTTTTAAAAAGCGGAATATCGGGCTGTTTAATCCATTGAACAGGCTGTGCCCCTGCCTTATCTTTAGAAATAAATGGACCTTCTAGGTGGATTCCTAGACATTGCGCCTGACTTCCTGCTTGTTCTTCATTACTTTGTTTCCACTGAGCGACATTTTTAAGTGCCTGCTCAATCTCATGATGGTTTTGTGTAATGGTTGTCGCTAAAAAACTTGTCGTTCCTTCTGATGGAAGGTTGTCAGCGAGTGTATTCATCGCTTCTGCTGTCGCATCCATCATATCTGCACCATATCCACCATGGATGTGAATATCAATCATTCCAGGGAGTAAATAAAAGTTTTCCCGGGAAATATATACTTTTTCATAATTTCCTGTCGGTGGTGATGTTGAAATATAGTCAATCTTGCCATCGCGTAAACCGACAAAACCGTTTTCAATGATCTTTGTCTTTGTCACAATATGAATATTGGAGAGCAATAAAGAACCGCTCATGTTTGAGCCCCCTTATTCGTTATCTTTCATTTAAGTTTACTCTTTTTAAGTATAGTTGTCTATACCAGTGAGGGCGGTGAAACAGGAACAGGATAAAATACTGTTTTGGGTTCATCATTGAAAGTGATAAAATAGAGCTGTATTTCTGAATCGCCTGTGATAAAAGGAGGAAGAAGCGTGCCGAAAGTTCGTACGAAGGACATAATGGAACAATTTCATCTTGAACTGGTAAGTGGGGAAGAAGGGATTAATCGTCCCATTACAATCAGTGATCTTTCCAGACCAGGTATTGAAATGGCTGGTTATTTTACATATTACCCAAAAGAAAGAGTTCAACTTTTAGGGAAAACAGAGCTTTCTTTTTTTGAACAGCTCCCAGAACGCGAACGAAAGCAGAGAATGATGTCTCTTTGTACAGATATTACCCCTGCCATTATTTTGTCTCGAGATCGTGATGTGCCGAAGGAATTAATCGAAGCATCAAATGAAAATGGCGTGCCCGTTTTACGATCTAGCCTAAAAACGACAAGACTTTCAAGTCGATTGACCAACTTTTTAGAAAGTAAGCTGGCACCAACGACTGCCATTCATGGTGTGCTCGTCGATGTATATGGTGTAGGTGTATTATTAATTGGGAAAAGCGGAGTAGGAAAAAGTGAAACAGCCTTAGAATTAGTGAAGAGGGGACATCGCCTCGTTGCAGACGATTGCGTGGAAATCCGTCAAGAGGATCAGGATACGTTAGTCGGAAGTGCACCAGAGCTGATTGAACATCTTTTAGAAATCCGCGGGTTAGGCATTATTAATGTGATGACCTTATTTGGAGCAGGCGCTGTCAGAAGTTATAAGAGAATTACGATTGTGATGAATCTAGAGCTTTGGGAACAAGGCAAACAGTATGATCGTTTAGGACTTGAAGAAGAGAAAATGAGAATTATTGATACAGATGTGCCGAAGCTGACGATCCCTGTGCGGCCAGGTCGAAACTTAGCGGTTATCATTGAAGTGGCTGCGATGAACTTCAGGCTGAAACGTATGGGGCATAATGCAGCAGAACAATTTACAAGTAAGCTTGCCGATGTCATTGAAGACAATGGCCAAGATGAATAGGAGTTGACTATATGAACGAAGCAATTCAGCCAATTGATCCGATTGCTTTTCAGCTCGGACCTATTTCGGTTCATTGGTATGGTGTGATTATTGGGGTCGGAGCCTTGCTTGGACTCTGGCTCGCACTGAGAGAATGTGAAAAAAGAGGAATCAATAAAGATCTGTTTATTGACTTAATCTTATTTGCCATTCCAATCGCGATTATTTGTGCCCGAATTTATTATGTATCCTTCGAATGGGATTACTATCAGCAGCATCCAAACGAAATCATTAAAATCTGGAATGGTGGAATTGCGATTCACGGCGGGCTGATTGGTGCTGTGCTGACAGCCATCGTTTTTACAAAAGTGAGAAAGGTATCGTTTTGGAAAATAGCTGATGTCGCAGCACCAAGTATTTTACTAGGGCAGGCAATTGGGCGCTGGGGGAACTTTATTAACCAAGAAGCGCATGGTGAGGCGGTTTCAAGAGCCTTTTTAGAAAATCTGCATCTGCCTGAGTTTATCATTAATCAAATGTATATTGATGGTACCTATTATCACCCGACGTTCTTATACGAATCATTATGGAATCTTGCCGGTGTTGTCATATTGATTTTATTACGGAGAACTTCGCTGCGCAGAGGCGAAATTTTCTTGTCTTATTTAATTTGGTATTCAATCGGCCGTTTCTTCATTGAAGGGATGAGAACAGACAGCTTAATGCTGACGGAACATCTTCGAATCGCACAGATGATTTCGATTGCGATATTCGCAGTGGCTGTTCTACTGATTTTCTTTAGAAGAATGAAAGGATACGCATCAATTCCGTATAAAGAGAACAATTCATCGAATTAAGCAGGGGGGATGAGAAGAGATGAGAGAGACATGGAAAAACGGCTTGAAAGCAGGGCTATCGACAACTTGGACTCTTGGCAAAGTTATCTTTCCAGTAACTATTCTCGTCAGTATCTTGCAGCATACGCCTGTCATGGATTGGATCATCCGATTCATTCAGCCATTTATGGGGCTGTTTGGTCTTTCGGGGGAAGCAGCGATTCCGCTTGTATTAGGAAACATGCTGAATTTGTATGCGGGAATTGCAGCCATTTTGACATTAGAGCTTCCTGTGAAGGAAGTGTTTATTTTGGCAGTGATGCTGTCCTTTTGCCATAACCTGATCATCGAATCGACAGTGGCGGCAAAGGTTGGACTGAGAGTATCTGTGATTTTGCTGGTTAGAATCAGTCTTGCTGTTATTTCTGCTATTGTCATTCATCTCGTTTGGCAGGGAGGCGAGGAGCCGGCGCAATATGGACTTTTGAGTGCAGCTCAGGCGGCTGATGTGCCTTCCAGCTGGTACATGATCGTTCTTCTTGCTATACAAAAAGCAGTACTCGGTGTGCTGCAGCTTGCCTGTATCGTTATCCCGCTCATGATCATCATTCAATTCATGAGAGATTTAGGCTGGCTTCATACACTGTCTAAGTGGCTGTCACCTTTTACTAGAATGCTTGGGATGAAAGAAAATACGTCTATGACAATGGTGGCTGGATTAACGATTGGTCTGGCGTATGGAGCCGGCGTGATGATGAAGGCAGTGGAAGAGGACGGTGTGAGTAAAAAGGACTTAACCCTTGCTTTTATTTTCCTCGTTGCCTGCCATGCGGTGGTCGAAGATACGCTGGTTTTTATTCCACTTGGTATTCCAGTATGGCCGCTTCTTGTGATCCGCCTGATTTCTGCAATTTTATTGACAGCTGCCATTAGCTATATTTGGCGGAAGCGGGAACATGCAGCTGTTAGAAAGGAAGCCATATGAACGAATCGACGATCAACACAGTGCTATTTGATTTAGATGGCACATTAATCAATACAAATGAATTAATTATTGCTTCATTTCAGCATACGCTGGATCATTATTACCCTGGTCAGTATAGCCGTGAGGATATTCTTCATTTCATTGGTCCGTCCTTGTTTGATACATTCTCTGCGATGGATCCTGAGTTGACGGATGACATGATTCAGATGTACCGCACGTTTAATCATGAGCAGCATGATCTGCTTGTGACTGAATATGAGACCGTTTTAGACACATTGAAAGTCCTGCAGGATCGAGGATTTAAGCTCGGTATTGTCACAACGAAGATACGGGATACGGTTTTAATGGGATTGAAGCTGACCGGTTTAGAGCCGTTCTTTGAGGTCATTGTGACGCTCGATGATGTACAAAATGAGAAGCCGCATCCGGAGCCTGTTCAGCTGGCATTATCAAAGCTTGGCAGTGATCCGCATGAAGCGGTGATGGTCGGTGATAATTATCATGACATTTTGTCTGGTCAAGCGGCAGGGACAAAAACGGCAGGTGTGGCTTGGTCTATTAAAGGAGAAGAGGCCCTTTTAAAGCATCGCCCTGACTTCATGCTGAAGAAAATGAGTGATCTCCTGGCGATTGTTGGAGCTGATTAAGTTGAGAAAAACAGATCGATATCCTGTAAAAGGGGTCAATTCACTGCGGCAAGTCTATCGGACAGTTCCCTTTTTCAAAGTGGTGAAAAATTTCATTTTTATTCAAATGGCAAGGTACACGCCGTTTATGGGAATGAAAAATTGGATATACCGAACTTTTCTTCGTATGAAGGTCGGCGAGGATACGGCGTTTGCCTTAATGGTGATGGTTGATCTGATGTTTCCTGAGAAAATCACCGTCGGTCGAAATAGTGTAATCGGTTATAACACGACCATCTTATCCCATGAGTATTTGATTAAAGAATACAGACTTGGGGAAGTCTATATTGGTGATGAAGTCTTAATTGGAGCTAATTCCACTATTTTACCTGGTGTGACCATTGGGGATGGAGCAATCGTATCGGCTGGCACACTTGTTCATAAGGATGTGCCAGCAGGCTCATTTGTTGGAGGAAATCCAATGCGTATGATTTATACGAAGGAAGAGATGGAAGCACGTCAATCTAAGTCTGCTGAGTAGCTCGGCAGACTTTTTTGTTGACAATGTGACATGGTGTAACTATAATGATTACAACAGAGGTGAGAAAACATGAAAATCAGCAGCAGATTTACTGTCGCTGTCCATATTCTGGCCTTGCTATCACTTGAAAAAGGATCTTTACAGACATCGGAGGATATCGCAGGAAGTGTGAATACAAACCCAGTGGTCATCCGCCGCATTATGAGTAAATTAAAAAAAGCAGGCCTAATCTCAACGAGTCTTGGCAAAGGTGGTTCTCAGCTGAACCGCAGTGAAGACGACATCACACTGCTCGATGTGTATAAAGCGGTTGAAGTCGTAGATGAGGGAGAATTGTTTCAAATTCATGAAAGCCCAAATCCTGACTGTCCGATCGGTGCAAATATTCAAGCGGTGCTTGAATTAATTTTATGCCGCGCTCAAAGTGCGATGGAGCAAGTACTTGCTGAGATCAAATTAAGTGAACTAACGCATGTGCTAATCAAAAAAATTGGATGATCTATTCAATTTTTTTTGCCTCTGTTGTAACCGAATTAGTTACACCTTTATTTATCATCATAAAACCATATTGCAGGAGGAGTTAACATGAAAATTGGAATTATTGGCGCAACAGGTAAAGCAGGACAAGAAATTGTGAAAGAGGCTCAATCAAGAGGACATGAAGTAACGGCA
This sequence comes from Bacillus sp. WP8, assembly GCF_000800825.1. Taxonomy (NCBI): domain Bacteria; kingdom Bacillati; phylum Bacillota; class Bacilli; order Caryophanales; family Bacillaceae; genus Bacillus; species Bacillus sp. WP8. Next base: position 3,102,750 of record NZ_CP010075.1, on the reverse strand, counting down.
ATCGTCCGCGATGCACAAAAAGTAACAGATTCATCACTAGCTGTTCTTGAGAAGGATGTGTTTCACTTGCAAGCAGATGACGTCAAAGGCTTTGATGTGATTGTAAATGCATTTGGCGCACCTGCTGGACAGGAGCATCTTCACGTAGAAGCTGGGAAAAAGCTGATTGATATTTTAAAAGAAGCACCTGAGACTCGTTTGATCGTTGTGGGCGGAGCAGGAAGTCTATTTGTAGATGAGGAGAAAACAACAAGACTAGTGGACACACCAGAGTTTCCAAAAGAATTTGTTGCTACGGCTTCACAGCAAGGAGAAAACCTAAAAGATCTTCAACAGTCAGAAGGATTAAAATGGACATTCCTCAGCCCAGCTGCATTCTTTAATCCAGCTGGCAAACGTACAGGTTCTTACGTGAAAGGGAAAGACCATCTGATTGTCAATTCTAAAGGTGACAGCTATGTGAGCTATGCAGACTACGCCATTGCGCTGGTTGATGAAGTGGAGCAGGCAGCCCATGTTGGAGAACGTTTTACCGTCGTATCTGAAGCTGAATAAGCAGTTTCATGGCTGCTTAAAAATGATAATGGGGAGTCTAACGTATGAATGAGCAAGAATTGTCTTTCATCTATGTATGGGATGCGTATTGTGGCTGGTGTTATGGATTTTCAAACAGTATTCGCACTTTGCATGAAAATCATCCGGAGATATCACTCACACTTGTGTCGGGCGGTTTATTTGTAGGGGAAAGAAGTCTTCCAATAAAGGATTATCCACACATTCCAGAAGCAAATCAGCGTATTAGTCAGCTGACTGGTGTCGAGTTTGGTGAACGTTATCAGGAGCTGTTAGCAAACGGAACGTTTCTTTTAGACTCTGAGGCTGCGGCCATTGGTTTTTCTGCATTAAGATCCATCGCACCTGAGCGCGCATTGTACTTGGCTTCATCAATGCAAAAGGCTTTTTATCAAGACGGAAAAAGCCTGAGTGATGAAGAAACATATCGGGAGATCGCTTTGGCGCATCAACTTGATCCTGACGCAGTCATTGAACGCATGAAAACAAAAGAAGCGATCAATGATGCGTATGCCGACTTTGCGAAGGTTCATCAACTTCATGTGAATGGCTATCCTACACTTTTATTAAAAAGAGGGGATGAATACTTCAGCCTGGGTGGAGGTGCGATGACAGCTGAAAAGCTTGAAGACCGCCTGAAGGAATTACTAGAAAATGAAGAATTAAAAACAACCTCTACGTGAATAGAGGTTGTTTTTTTACGCTTTAATGATAATCGCCTGACTGCCCATCTGTTCCCAAGAATCTTCAAATTGATCACGGTCGACTTTTTGATTCTTTTCTCCATATGGATTATTCAAGTAGACATGCTCCTTGTCATAGCCTGTGATGACCACGCTATGCACATCAAAGCTTACATTTATTTTGCCATTTGGGGTATTCCAAGTTTCGATGTTATTTGTTTTGTCAAAGGTGGATGTCGTAATCACCCAGACAGGATAGCCCTTTTCAAGTGATTGATAGATGGCCTTTTTAACAGGCTTTCCGGTTAAGTCGACAACTTGATCGCCCGCGTATTTTTTCGCAAGCTGATAGATAGGTTCATGGTAAACACCAAGACCCGGTCCATTCTCCATATCGCCTACAAACCCATCATGAGGGTCTCCTTTCAAGCCATTTTCATAATTGAGAGGAACACGTTTGATTTCATTTGCCAATGCGTTTTTCGTTACTTGCTCATAGCCGCTGTAATGAAGCAGCATCGCTAAGCTCGTGACTTCGCATCCGTTATAAAGCCTTGGCGCATCCATTTGATTGTAGAGAATGACGTCCATGGCTTTTTTGCTTCCTTTTAATGAATGATGTGGGGTTTCTGCTTTTTTCGTTGAACGAGTTTCTTCAGCCGCAAGTGCCGTATCGTTTTCTTTTTCTTTTGCTGCTTCTTGCGGAGAAGCTGTTTTCTTGACTTGGTCGATTTGTGAAACGTATATAAAACCAAAATAAACAAGACATGCGCACAACAAAGTTAAGATTAGTGTCTGGATGAACTTCACTGTAATCTCCTGTGTTATTCAATATTTTTAAGTATTATAGCACGTTCTTTCACTGAACATACAGAAAAGGCACAGGTGTCACTTGAATGTAATAATTCCCGAACATGTTGATGAAAATAGAGAGAAATAAAAATGATTGATTTAATCGCTTTATTCTGTTAGCATATTATCATATTAGCGAACTAAAGGATTCGGAATTTTTCGTTTTAATGTGTTGGAGGTGCGGAAGAAACATGTTTATGTTTGAGAAACCATATGGGATGCGGGATTCATTACCTGGATTGTATGAGACGAAGAAAAAAGTGAGACATTCTTTAACAGAGGTCATGACTGGTTGGGGTTTCCGTTTGATGGAGACACCAACGCTTGAATTTTACGATACAGTCGGTGTTCAATCGGCGATTACTGATACACAGCTTTTTAAGCTTCTTGATCAAAACGGGCAAACCCTTGTACTGAGACCTGATATGACAGGTCCGATTGCAAGAGTGGCGGCTTCCAAGCTTCATGAACAGGCGTATCCGCTTCGTGTTGGGTATGCAGCCAATGTGTTTCGTGCTCAGGAAAGAGAAGGCGGAAGGCCGTCAGAGTTTGAGCAGGTCGGAATTGAATTGATTGGTGATGGTTCGATTAGTGCAGATGCTGAAGTCATCGCGCTTGCCGTATTTGCCTTAAAAAATGCCGGGCTAAGGTCCTTCAAAATCGCGATCGGGCATGTCGCTTTAGCAGAAACGTTATTTGTCGATGTACTCGGAAATACAGAGCGTGCAAACGTCCTTCGCCGCTTCTTATATGAAAAAAATTATGTAGGATACCGTCAGCATGTGAAACAATTACCGCTTTCCTCCATCGATAAAACGAGGCTGTTACAGCTTTTAGAGTTAAGAGGCGGCCAAGAGGTCATAGAACGGGCAGAGGAAATCGTCGTTTCACAAGAAGGAAAAGAGGTGCTTGCACAGTTAAAGTCGCTATGGGAGACACTTGAAGATTACGGCTGTACAGAATATATCCGTTTAGATTTAAGCATGGTGAGTCATATGAGCTATTATACGGGTATTTTGTTTGAAGTATTTGCAGATCATGTTGGATCTGTCATCGGAAGCGGCGGTAGATATGATCAATTGCTTGCTCATTTTGATGCACCCGCGCCAGCTACAGGGTTCGGACTTCGACTAGACCGTCTTCTTGAAGCGCTCGATGCAAAAGAAATCATTGAGCCGCAAGAGGCTGTGATTTTTAGTAAAGAACAAAGACTTGAAGCTTTTGCTTTTGCAGAAAAGGAGCGGTCAAAAGGGAAAAAGATCGTCCTGCAAGACTTAGCGGGGATTGAAAATATTGACGCGATGACCAAGGCATTTGAACAGGTGACTTATTTTATCGGCGCTAGAAAGGAAGAGCGAAATGAGTAAAGTGTTGACGATGGCGATGCCAAAGGGCCGGATATTTGAAGAAGCAGCCGGGCTGTTAAGACAGGCGGGGTACCAGCTGCCAGAGGAATTCGAGGATTCAAGAAAATTAATCATAGATGTACCAGAAGAAAACCTCCGCTTTATTTTAGCCAAGCCAATGGATGTGACCACCTACGTAGAGCACGGTGTGGCGGATGTTGGCATTGCAGGGAAGGACGTCATGCTTGAAGAAGCTCGTGATGTGTACGAAGTGCTCGATTTAAACATCAGTAAATGCCATTTAGCTGTTGCTGGATTGCCGGGAGCGAGCTGGGGTGGTGTCGCACCGCGTGTGGCGACAAAGTACCCAAATGTCGCATCTTCCTATTTTAGAGAGCAAGGGGAGCAGGTGGAGATCATTAAGCTGAATGGTTCCATTGAATTAGCACCGCTCATTGGGCTTGCCGATCGCATTGTAGACATTGTCTCTACAGGTCAAACATTAAAAGAAAATGGACTTGTGGAAACGGAGCATATTTGTGATATCACGTCACGCTTTATTGTTAATCCTGTGAGCTATAGGATGAAGGATACGGTGATTGATGAAATGGCGCAGCGTCTTGCAAGAATCATTGAAGGAGAAGGGGAGGAATCATCATGAACATCACCTGCATACAAGAAGGTGAGACAGATACTCTCTCACTCAAACGGTCTTTAGATACAGGAACAGAAGAACAGCGTCAGGCTGTTCAGCGCATTATACAAGAAGTAAGAACAAATGGTGATGAAGCTGTACGGTCTTTTACAAAGCAATTTGACGGGGTATTGATTGAAGATCCACTTGTCACAGAAGATGAAATGGCAAAAGCCTGGGACCGCTTGGACAAAGAGATGGTTCAAATTATTCAAACGGCTATCAAGCATATTCGCACATACCACGAGCGCCAGCTGACGTCCTCTTGGTTTTATCACCAAAAGGACGGCTCAATGCTTGGACAAAAGGTAACACCGCTTGATGCAGTAGGTGTGTATGTTCCCGGCGGAACAGCTGCCTATCCATCATCTGTATTAATGAATGTGATTCCTGCGCTAGTTGCTGGCGTTGAACGAATCGTTCTTGTGACACCCCCTGGTAAAGATGGCCGTCTCTCTGACGCTGTACTGGCTGCGGCGAAGGAGCTTGGTATTTCTGAAATGTATAAAATGGGCGGAGCACAGGCTGTTTCGGCACTTGCCTATGGAACGGACAGCATCAAGCCTGTTGATAAAATCACAGGTCCAGGCAACATTTATGTCGCGCTGGCAAAGCGGGAAGTATTTGGTCAGGTAGACATTGATATGATCGCAGGTCCAAGTGAAATTGCAGTTCTAGCAGACGAAACAGCAGTCGCGCATGAGGTAGCGGCGGATTTACTTTCGCAGGCAGAGCATGATGCGCTGGCATCTAGTATTTTGGTGACACCGTCTAAGACACTTGCTGAAAGCGTGCAGGCTGAAGTCAGAAAGCAGCTCGATACTTTGCCGAGAAAATCAATCGCAGCACAATCGATACAAGATCATGGCCGTATTTACGTGACAGAATCAATCGACCGTGCAGTAGACGTAATCAATCAATTAGCGCCAGAGCACTTAGAGGTGCTGACAGCATATCCAGAATCACTTCTTGGTCAAATCAAGCATGCTGGGGCGATTTTCTTAGGACGCTATAGTCCAGAGCCGGTGGGCGATTATTTTGCAGGGCCGAATCATGTGCTGCCAACAAACGGAACAGCTCGATTCTCCAGCCCTCTTGGTGTGACTGATTTTCAAAAGAAAACGAGCATTATTTCATATAGTCAAGAGGCCTTTGAAACACACAGGGAAAGCATTGCCGCTTTTGCCAGATTAGAAGGGCTTGAAGCACATGCAAGGTCGATTGAAGCGAGAAAGCGGGAGGAATCTTAATGAGACAGGCGGAAACATCGAGAAAAACAAATGAAACGAATATTTCATTAGCGCTAGAAATTGATGGAGAAGGAAAAGCGGATATTCAAACAGATGTCCCTTTTATGACGCACATGCTTGATTTATTTACGAAGCATGGACACTTTAATTTGACCGTCGATGCGAAAGGGGATACGGATGTTGATGATCACCACACAACAGAAGATATCGGCATTGTACTTGGGCAAATGTTTAAGGAAGCGTTAGGCGATAAAAAGGGAATTAAGCGATATGGATCAAGCTTTGTTCCGATGGATGAAACACTTGCCCAGGTCGTGGTCGACTTAAGCAATCGGCCTCATTTGGAAATGAGAGCGGCCTTTCCGAGTCAAAAGGTTGGTACCTTTGATACAGAACTAGTGCATGAGTTTCTGTGGAAATTTGCACTTGAAGCCCGGATCAATCTTCATGTGATTGTTCACTACGGAACCAATACACATCATATAATTGAAGCCATTTTTAAAGCGATGGCACGTGCCTTAGATGAAGCAACAACCATTGATCCACGAGTGAAAGGGATACCGTCAACAAAGGGGATGCTCTAATGATCGGAGTCATTGATTACGGAATGGGAAATTTGTTCAGCGTATCAAAAGCACTGGAACGAGCAGGTGCCCGCTATATCGTCTCCGCTGATGTGGAGGAGCTGAAAAAAGCAGATGCTTATATTTTGCCAGGGGTCGGTTCGTTTCGTGATGCAATGCAGCTGTTAAAACAGACAGGACTTGAGGCGTTTATTCACCAAGTTGTGCAGGAAGGAAAGCTGTTATTCGGCATTTGCCTTGGCATGCAGCTATTATTTGAAGAAAGTGAAGAGGCAGGACACACAAAAGGATTAGGGCTGTTAAAAGGGCGTGTCGTTCTTTTAAAGGATCGTGATCAGGACGGTCAAAGGCTGAAGGTACCTCATATGGGGTGGAATGAGCTCACATTTCATCAGCCCTCCCCATTGTTTGACGGTGTACCAGAAGGATTTGCATACTTTGTTCACTCTTATTATGTGAGCGATATGAATCCAGATGAACAATTAGCAAGCGCGGACTATGGTGTTCAAGTACCAGCTGTTGTTGGCAAGGGAAATGTGTTTGGTGCACAGTTTCACCCTGAAAAAAGCAGTACAACGGGAATGGCGCTGCTCAAACAATTTATTCAATTAGCAAACGAACAGAGGGTGAGCAAATGAGTGAGTTTACATTATATCCAGCGATTGATATGAGAAATGGCAAATGTGTACGTCTTGTGCAAGGAGATTATGATCAAGAAACCATTTATGGAGATTCACCGCTCGACATGGCCGCGCAATTTGTAAAAGAAGGAGCAACATGGATTCATCTTGTCGATCTAGATGGTGCAAAAGCAGGGAAACGTGTCAATCATGAGCATGTGCTGGCGATTGCTTCCTCCTTAGATGTGAAGGTGCAAATCGGCGGCGGTATTCGGACAGAGGAAGACGTTGCCTTCTATTTAAAGAGCGGCGTAGATAGAGTGATTCTCGGCAGCTCAGCTGTATCTAACCCAGCCTTTGTGAAAAAAATGCTGGCGCAATATGGAGAGAAAATAGCGATTGGGATTGATGCGCGAAATGGCTTTGTATCGACTGAAGGGTGGCTTGAAACGTCTAAAGTGAAGGCAGAGGAACTCGGCAGGGAATTGGCAAAGGAAGGCGCAGAGGTCTTTATTTTTACTGATATTCAAATGGATGGCATGCTGTCTGGTCCAAATGTGGAAAGCACAGTTCGCTTAGCAGAAGCAACCGGCAAACAAGTGATTGCTTCAGGTGGTGTCAGCGCAGTAGCTGATCTTCAAAAGCTGTCAGCGCAAAAACAGTCTGGTGTGTCTGGTGCAATCGTTGGAAAAGCACTTTACACAAAGCAGTTTACTTTAGCAGAAGCATTTGAAGGGCTTGACCGCATATGATGACAAAACGAATCATCCCATGTCTTGATGTGAAGGAAGGGCGTGTTGTCAAAGGGGTGCAATTCCTAGGCTTAAAGGATGCTGGTGATCCGGTCGAATTGGCGCAGATCTATGATGAGGAAGGGGCGGATGAACTCGTCTTTCTTGATATTTCTGCTTCTCATGAAGGCCGGAAAACGATGGTGGATGTGGTCAAACAAGTCGCGTCCACTCTTGCCATACCATTTACGGTGGGAGGCGGGATTAACCATCTTGATGACATGAAGCGTATATTACGAGCGGGTGCAGACAAAGTATCTGTCAACACAGCAGCTGTGTTAAGGCCGGAACTGATTTCAGAAGGTGCTGACTTTTTTGGCTCCCAGTGTATCGTTGTCGCAATTGATGCAAAGTACGATGAAGAGAAAAAAGCATATATGGTCTATACACACGGAGGACGCCGTCAAACAGATTTAGAGGTTAGCGACTGGGCGAAGGAAGCTGTGCAGAGAGGTGCAGGAGAGATTTTGCTGACAAGTATGGATGCCGATGGTGAAAAGACAGGCTTTGATCATCGATTGACAAAGCTTGTATCAGAAGCAGTTACTGTGCCAGTTATCGCTTCTGGCGGCGCTGGCAATGCCCAGCATATGCTGGAGGCATTTACAAAAGGAGAAGCTGATGCAGCATTAGCAGCCTCCATTTTCCATTATAAAGAAACCTCCATTCACGAGGTGAAGACATATTTGAGAGAACACGGGGTGAAGGTCAGATGAAACAGGCAAATGAATTAACTTTTAATGAAGCAGGCCTGATTCCTGCGATTGTACAGGATGCTCAAAGTAAGGAAGTATTGACGCTGGCATATATGAATCAAGAATCCTATGAAAAAACGCTGGAGACCGGTGAAACATGGTTTTATAGCCGGTCAAGAAACGAGCTTTGGCACAAAGGCGCCACCTCTGGACATACACAGAAAGTGACTTCTATTCGATATGACTGTGACAAGGACGCTCTGCTTGTCCTTGTCGCGCCAAGCGGTCCAGCCTGCCATACTGGCAGCTATAGCTGTTTTTCGGAAGAAGGCGTGAAGCGCCAAAGCGAAGAGCAGGATCGTTTTGCGATTTTAAATGAACTTGAACAGGTCATTGCAAAGCGACAGGCGGAAATGCCAGAAGGTGCTTATACAACCTATCTATTTGAAAAAGGGATCGATAAAATCCTGAAAAAGGTAGGGGAAGAAGCGTCCGAGGTGATCATTGCAGCGAAAAATCGGGATCAAGAAGAATTGAAATGGGAAACTGCTGACCTTCTCTATCATCTTCTTGTATTATTACGCGAACAGCAATTGCCGCTTGATGATGTATTAAAGGTATTAAAAAAGCGTCATCAAGGTGAATGAAAAGCCGGGGATATCCCTGGTTTTTTCATTTTAAATGAAAAACAAATCCTTCCTTTCCTTTTGTTCTATGTGACGACTAGGGAAGTATGTTATACTACACACGGTACACTGTTCGAAATGGAGGGTATCGGTGAGTAAATACACTTCTCAAAATAATCACACACAAGTCGTCCAGCTATTTCAAGATGGGCATTACTTTTTTCATAAAGGTCTTAAAGCATATAGAGAAAGAAATCTGTCTAGGGCAAGTAAGCTGATCCAGCGGGCCATCGTACTTGAGCCGGAAAATGTAGAAATGCTGTCACAGCTTGCCATTATTTATACTGAAATGGGTCATTACCAGCAATCAAACGAACTGCTTGATTTCATCCTTGAACACATCGATGAAAACATGTCTGAGTGCCACTATTTTAAAGCCAATAATTATGCCAATCTCGGACTGTTTCAAGAGGCATATAAATCAGCTACTGCTTATGCCGCGCTGGAAGAGAACGGGGAATTTGCGGATGAAAATGACGAACTCCTGGACCTGCTCGATATGAGCGACGAAGAGGACGAAGATTTTCCTTATGATCAGGATGACCTGATTGTGAAGCAGGATCAAGCAAACCATTTGCTTGAAAGCGGCAGACTCGATGAAGCCATTGAGATGCTGGAACAGATGATTGTTGAGTATCCAGAATTTTGGTCAGCGTATAACAATCTCGCTTTGGCCTATTTTTATTCTGGCCGAATCCATCAGGCGAAAGAAATGTTGAACCGGGTCCTTCATGAAAATCCCGGTAATCTGCATGCCCTTTGCAATCAGCTTGTCTTCTACCATTATGAAAAAGAAGAAGAGAAGGTCAACATGTTAGCGAAGCAATTAACGCACGTGTATCCAATACTAAGTGAACAGCGTTATAAGCTTGGCGCAACATTTGCCCTTGTGGGAGAATTTGAATGGGCCTTTAAATGGCTTTATTCTTTGTACAAAACAGGTTTTCAGGGAGATAGTACATTTTTATACTGGCTTGCAAGCGCAGCCTATCATACAGGCCACAAAACGCTCGCCCAAACGGTTTGGGATAAGATGGTCGAAGAAGATATCGACGCAGATGAGATCAAGCCGTGGCAGGATAAACCTGAGGAGACTGAGCCAATGGTCTCGATTGAGGAACGGCTGACTGCGTACTATGTCAGCAAACAAAAAGGGGAACGTGACGTTCTGCAGTCTGTCCTTGATGCACGCGCAGCGAAAACGGCCTTTGAACAGCAATTTATAGAACTGCTTTTGTATGAAGATGAAATGAAAGAAAAGTCTTTTTCAGAAGATGCAGTTTTTGCAAAACAGGCGGCATCCAGTTTGGAGGAAGCGGTTCAGCCTGACAGCCATATGCCTTATTTTTGGTTATTCCATATTATTCAGCAGGCACGTGCTTCTGGTATGGATAAGAAAAATGCGCCTGCCTGGGCAGCAGCATCTTATTATCTATGGATGAATGAACAAGAAGAATCAGCTGTCAGCAAAAAAGACGTTGCGTCCGCTTTTCAGATCAGTGTTCAAACACTATCAAAATACGAACGAGAGATCTGTACGTTAATCGATTAAATAGGTAAATAGATTCAGAAGATCCGAGCATGGCCGAAAAGGTCATGCTTTTTTCTTGGATAAAAAGGTGGGATTTGCAAGGAATTGGCGAAGTATGACAATCACGACATGTTTTTGAAACATAAATGTAATAAAAATATTAGCTCATTTTGTCGATGTCTCATGTATAATGAAAATCGTGGATTAAAACAAAGATAGATATTTAAATATTTTACTATACATAATGAAACACCTAGTGATAGAAACAATCTGGTCAACATCTGACTGAACAATCAGGAAGAAAGACATAGAGAGCACAGATTGGTCGCAGAGAATTTGCTGCTTTCTAATGTCGCTTGGGAAATTGTCAAAGGAGGAACTATTCGTGAAAAAGTTTATTACTTTTGGTTTAGCTTCGGTGATCGGAGCGAGCGGTTTATTTATTCCATTTACGCATGAAGCAAACGCACAGAACTTTGAACAAAAGAAACAAGAACTAGACAGCAAGCAATCTGAGGTAAACAAGAACCTTCAAAAGAAAAAAGAAGAGCTTTCAAAGCTTGAAGCAAAACAAGAGGCACTTGCACAAAAGCTTAAAGATATTGACGAGAAAGCTTTAAAAACAAGTGATCAAATCGAAGAAAAACAAAAAGAAAATGAAAAAACAAAAAAAGAAATCAAAGCACTGAAAAAAGAAATTGCTGATACAGAAAAACGTATTGAAGAAAGAAACGAGTTCTTGAAAAAGCGCGTACGTGCCATTCAAGAGAGCGGCGGTTCTACGAAATACATAGATGTATTACTAGGAGCAAAAAGCTTTAGCGATTTCATCAGCCGTGCAGGTGCAGTATCTACACTGATCAATGCAGACAGTGAAATCATTAAAGAGCAGGAAAAAGACAAAGCTGAGCTTCAAAAGTCTGAAAACGAATTAAACACAAAGCTTGAAAATGTGCAAAACACACTTGCAAAGCTTGAAACACTTCAATCAGACTTGAATAAACAGCTTGATGAAAAAGACAAGCTATTCAAGCAAGTGAAAAAGCAAAAAGGAAGTGCTTTTTCTGAAATCAGCGAGTTAAACAGTGAGGCTAACAGCATTGCATCTGAAAAAGACGCAACAGTAGCTGCACAAAAACAAGCTGAAAAAGAAGCAAGAGAAGCAGCTCAAAAAGCAAAAGAAGAAAAAGCGCAAAGACAACAGCAGCAGCGTCAAGCTAGTGTCCAAGCGGAAGACAACAGCTCAAATAACGATAGCAGCCCGTCTTCAAGTAACAGTGGATCATCTAATGACAACAACAATAACAACAACAGCAGTTCACCAAGCAAGAAGCCATCTTCTGGCGGCGGATCACCTGTCAGCAGTAACGTAGGCGGAATCGAAGGTGCGATCAGCACAGGTTCTACTATTGTTGGACAATCTCCATATAAATGGGGCGGCGGCAGATCACAAGCCGATATTGACGCTCGTCGTTTTGACTGTTCTTCATTCGTTCGCTGGGCATTTGCATCAGCAGGCATCAACCTTGGACCAGTTGGCGGTACAACAACAGATACGCTTGTAGGTAAAGGAAGAGCTGTAAGTGCATCTGACATGAAACGCGGAGACCTTGTGTTCTTTGATACGTATAAAGTAAATGGACACGTTGGTATTTACTTAGGAAACGGTACATTCTTGAACGATAACAGCTCTCGCGGTGTTTCAGTTGACTCAATGAGCAACGTATACTGGAAAAAAGCATTCAAAGGCGTTGTAAGAAGAGTCGTTGAATAAATCATTACTTTTTATATAACCGTAAACAGGCTTCCTTAAACAGCAGTTTAAGGAAGCTTTTTCTTTTTTTGAAGATATGAGCAAATGATTCGCTTATTCCCCGCAGATTTAATAGGATATGGATAAGGAATAAAAGCTAAGAGTGGAAATGATGCTCTCTGTCATGAATGGAAGCATCACCCAAGGGCATTCTAATAAGAAATGCGAGCAGCAATTGAAGAGGGAGTGACAGTTGTGTCAGAAGAAAAAATCTACGATACGATCATCATTGGAGCGGGTCCTGCCGGAATGACAGCCGCTGTTTATACATCACGGGGAAATCTTTCAACATTAATGATTGAAAGAGGAATTCCAGGCGGACAAATGGCGAATACGGAAGATGTCGAGAACTATCCTGGCTTTGAAAGCATTTTGGGGCCGGAACTTTCAAATAAAATGTTTGAGCATGCGAAGAAATTCGGTGCAGAATATGCATATGGTGATATCAAAGAAATCGTGAACGGTGAAGAGTACAAAATCGTCAAAGCCGGCTCAAAAGAATACAAAGGACGCTCTGTCATTATCGCGGCAGGCGCTGAATACAAAAAAATCGGTGCACCAGGTGAAAAAGAACTTGGCGGCCGCGGCGTATCATATTGTGCAGTATGTGACGGGGCATTCTTTAAAAACAAAGAGCTTGTCGTCATTGGCGGCGGAGATTCTGCGGTAGAAGAGGGTGTGTATCTCACACGCTTCGCTTCTAAAGTAACGATTATCCATAGACGCGATAAGCTTCGTGCACAAAGCATTTTACAAGCGCGTGCCTTTGATAATGAAAAAATTGACTTCATGTGGAACAAAACCGTCAAACAGATCAATGAAGAAAACGGGAAAGTCGGCAGTGTGACATTGGTTGATACGGTGACTGGTGAAGAAGAAGAGTTTAAAACAGACGGCGCCTTTATCTATATCGGAATGCTGCCACTGTCTAAACCATTTGAAAATCTCGGCATTACAAATAAAGAAGGCTACATCGAGACAAACGAAAGAATGGAAACGAGAGTGGAAGGTATTTTCGCAGCGGGTGACATTCGTGAAAAAACACTTCGTCAAATTGTCACAGCAACAGGAGACGGAAGTATTGCAGCACAAAGCGCACAGCATTATGTAGAAGAGCTTGCTGAAAAACTCAAAGCAACGAAATAATTGGCTGTCGTAAATCCTTAATATAGCGTCATGGGCTTTTAACTGGAATGTAACACGGGTGAAATAATTTTCCGTTATGATAAAACTAGTAATTGACCCCCTTTTATAAGGAATACATGTTTGGCACGGATGTGAATCCGTGTCCTTTTTTTTTGCCTAAAATTAGAAATTCACGAGATGTTCACAAATGACGCATGGAGAACCGTTAGATGCTGTAAAATAAAGAGTAGAGAAATGGCTCGTTACATCATTCAAACGGAAACCGGTCTGTTTTCAGGGAAGAACGGGCATGTTCATTGTGGGAGTCAGGTTGAACCTGTATAATAAGTTAAAGACATAAAAGAGTAGGTGACAGCTGATGCAACGAGTAACCAATTGTGTGCTGCATCACGAAGATCAAGTTCTCTTGCTGCAAAAGCCAAGACGCGGCTGGTGGGTAGCGCCGGGCGGCAAAATGGAAAGCGGAGAATCGGTCAAGGATTCAGTCGTTCGAGAATATAGAGAAGAAACAGGTATTTATATTTTAAATCCGCAGCTAAAAGGTGTTTTTACCTTTATCATAAAAGAAGGCGATCAAATCGTTCAAGAGTGGATGATGTTCACCTTTATGGCAGATTCATTTACTGGAAAAAACGTAACAGAGTCAGAGGAAGGCATTTTAAAATGGCATGACGCAAAGGATGTGCCTCATTTGCCGATGGCTCCAGGAGATTCCCATATTCTTGATTTTATGCTCAAAGGAAAAGGGCTTCTGCACGGCACTTTTACGTATACACCCGATTTTGAGCTGATTGCTTATCGGTTAGATCCTCAGGGAGAATAATACATGAACCGTTTTCATAAAGAAGGAGAGGGAGCAGGCATGAATACACACAAACAAGAAGATATTCAGCTTGTGATTATTACTGGAATGTCAGGTGCGGGGAAAACCGTTGCCATTCAAAGCTTTGAAGATTTAGGCTACTTTTGCGTTGATAACCTGCCGCCATCACTTTTACCGAAATTCCTAGAGCTCATGAAGGAATCGAATTCCAAGATGAGCAAGGTCGCTCTTGTGATGGATTTGCGCGGACGCGAATTTTTTGACAGCTTAATTGCGGCATTAGATGAAATGAGTGATCTTGACTGGATCACGCCAAGGATTCTATTTTTAGATGCAAATGATAAGGTGCTTGTCTCAAGATACAAAGAAACGAGACGTTCGCACCCCCTTGCGACAACAGGTTTGCCGCTTGAAGGAATTGCAATGGAGCGCGAGCTGTTAGAGGAGTTAAAAGGCCGGTCTCAAATGATTTTTGATACATCGGATTTAAAACCAAAACAGCTGCGAGAAAAAATCGTCACGCACTTTGCCACAAACCAAGGACAGGTGTTTACAGTAAACGTGATGTCCTTTGGCTTTAAATACGGTCTGCCGATTGATGCTGATCTTGTCTTTGACGTGAGATTCCTGCCGAATCCTTACTATATTGAGAGTATGCGTCCACAGACTGGAAACGATGAAGAAGTGCGCTCCTATGTGATGAAATGGAGTGAAACGCAAAAATTCACAGAGAAATTAATCGATCTTCTCAGCTTTATGCTTCCGTCGTATAAGAGGGAAGGAAAAAGTCAGCTTGTGATCGCCATCGGCTGTACAGGCGGGCAGCATCGATCTGTGACGCTGGCCAACTATTTATCGGAGTATTTTAAAAACGATTACTATACACATGTCACTCACCGGGACATTGAAAAGAGAAGCAGAAAATAGATGACGACACTACCAAAGGTGGTCATTCTTGGCGGTGGCACTGGCTTATCTGTTTTGCTCAGAGGGCTAAAAACGAAGCCAGTGGACATTACCGCTATAGTAACGGTTGCTGACGACGGAGGCAGCTCAGGCAGACTGCGGCATGATTTGAATATTCCCCCTCCAGGTGATATTCGAAATGTCCTTGCAGCTCTCTCTGATGTTGAACCGCTTGTAGAAGATTTATTTCAGCACCGTTTTAACAAAGGGAATGACTTAACAGGCCACTCACTCGGCAACCTCATTCTTGCGGCCATGACAAATATAACCGGTGATTTTTTTCATGCCGTCACTGAAATGAGCAAGGTTTTAAATGTGAGAGGAAAAGTATTGCCAGCAGCAAATTCAAGTGTTGTTCTTCATGCGGAATTAGAAAATGGGCAAATGGTGACAGGAGAATCGAAAATTCCCACCTATGGTGAGCGAATTAAACGAGTGTTCCTCACACCCGATACGATTGAACCGCTGCCAGAATCTATTCAAGTCATTCGTGAGGCGGATTTGATCGTCATTGGGCCTGGCAGTCTGTATACGAGTATTTTGCCAAACTTGCTTGTCCCGCATATTGGAGAAGAAGTGATTCGCTCAAAGGCGAAAAAAGTGTATATTTGCAATGTCATGACGCAGCCGGGGGAAACGCTTTCCTACAGTGCAGCTGATCATGTTCAGGCATTAAATGATCATATGGATCGTCCATTTATCGATACGATTTTTGTGAACAATAAAGAAATTCCAGAAGAAATCAAAGCAAAATATGCAGAAGAACAGGCACAGCCTGTCCAATTCGACACAGATGCACTGAAAGCAATGGGACTAGAAGTGATTCCTGGAGAAATCATTACATACGACCAGCATGTCATTCGTCATGACACGCTAAAAGTAGCCTCGCTGCTTGTCGATCTGCTGCATCAGAAAAAATAGGAATGGGGGTGGCAAGGATGTCATTTGCATCCGAAACAAAAAAAGAGCTGACTAATCTGGACGTGAAGGACTGCTGCACAAAAGCAGAGCTTTCTGCCCTCATCCGTATGAACGGTTCATTATCTTTCTCTAATCGAAAATTGATTTTAGATATACAGACAGAGAACGCAGCCATTGCAAGACGTATTTATACGCTGCTTAAAAAGAAATACGATGTGACAGTCGAGCTGCTCGTCCGTAAAAAAATGAGATTGAAAAAGAATAACGTGTATATTGTCAGACTGGTAGAACGAGCGAAAACCATTTTAGAGGATTTGAAAATATTAGGTGAGCAATTTGTATTTGAGCGCAATATTTCAGAAGAGCTCGTGAAGAAAAGATGCTGCAAGCGCTCCTATATGAGAGGTGCTTTTTTAGCAGGCGGTTCTGTGAATAACCCAGAAACGTCCTCCTATCACCTTGAGATTTTTTCACTATATAAAGAACATAATGATGCCCTTTGTGAGCTGATGAATCAATTTCATCTCAATAGTAAAACACTTGAGCGCAAAAAAGGGTACATTACGTACATGAAGGAAGCAGAAAAAATCACGGAATTTTTAAGTGTTGTGGGCGCTCATAACTCACTGCTTCGCTTTGAAGATGTGCGAATCGTCCGAGACATGAGGAACTCCGTCAACCGGCTCGTCAATTGTGAAACAGCAAACTTGAATAAAACGATTGGTGCATCACTGCGTCAGGTCGAGAACATTCAATTTATTGATGAAAAAATTGGACTTGATGCCCTGCCGGAAAAGCTTCGTGAAATTGCTAAACTGCGAGTCGACTATCAAGAGGTCACGCTGAAGGAACTTGGAGAAATGGTGGAAAGCGGCAAGATCAGCAAGTCAGGGATTAACCACCGTTTAAGAAAGCTAGATCAAATCGCAGAACAATTACGAAACGGACAAGCTGTTACACTCAAATAGGAGAATGAAAAAGGGAGGCAGATCATATGGTGGAAAAAACGGTCACCATCCAGCTGAAAACAGGCTTGCAGGCACGTCCAGCTGCTTTGTTCGTGCAAGAAGCCAATCGCTTTGGAGCTGATATTTTTCTAGAGAAAGATGGGAAAAAAGTCAATGCGAAAAGCATTATGGGTCTCATGAGTCTTGCGATCAGCTCTGGGGTTACTGTCACACTGATTGCAGATGGTGCGGACGAACAAGAAGCCATTGAGGCGTTAACAGATTTTATCAATCAAGAAAACTGAGTCTCTTCAAAGGCTCAGTTTTTTAGGAGGGAATGTCATGATTCAATCAGCTTTTTTACAGAAGATCGGATATGAAGGCCAGTCGATCACCTTTAATGACTTACCTGTATTATTAAAAAAAATGGCCTATACCTTTCCATTTGAAAATAGATCTGTTCTGAACAAACAATCCTACGCTTTGAATCAAGAAGGGTTGAAGCAGCATCTTCTTGAAGAAAATAGAGGAGGCCTTTGTTACGATCTCAATCCTCTCTTATACTATGTGTTAAAAGAGGCTGGGCTTTCTGTACAGCTTCTTCAAGGGACAGTGTATATCAAAGAAGCGGATACGTGGGCCATTGATGGCACGCATGTAGCCATTATGTTGAAGCATCATAACGTACGCTTTCTCATTGATGCGGGATTTGGTGTGAATTTACCTCTTCAGCCTGTGCCTTTTACAGAAGATTGGGTGGAAGGAGCGTCTATTCGGTTTCGCGTCAAAGCAGAGAAAACCGAAAAGGGGACACATCTACTCCAATTAGATAGGGGAGATGGTGCTGAAACAGGCTATGCTTTCACATTGAACGAGGTGGACGAGGCTGCATTGGTCCAATTGAGACACGAGATTTATGAAAATGAATCCTCTACTTTTAACAAAAGACCGCTCGCGTCAAAGCTCACGCCAACAGGACGTGTGGTCGTTACTGAGGATCATGTCACCACACATGAACATGAAGAAGTGTCGAAAAAGCCGCTTTCGGTCCCTTTTGAGGATTACGTGAAAAAGCTTATTCCGTAAACCATACTAAAAGACAGCCCCAGATGAAACAGGGCTGTCTTTTTTATTGATTATCGAATACGTGTGAAAGTCGCATAATGGTCTGTTGTTTTGTAAATGAGCCAGTCGCTTGAATACACAAGACGGTCAGCATTGCGGAAGCCCGAAACGTAGTTGATGTCTGCCTCACGCCATGTGCGGCCGCTTGCTGAAGGAAGACGTCCTTCCCGGTTTGAGAAAATATCTCCACCGATGCTTTTACCTGGCGCCACTTCTGCTAGATTTCCCTTAGATGCCACCCATCCGAGAGCACTTGCTTGTGATTTCGTAATGTAGTTATCAGGCAGTCGTTTGTAGCGAATTAAATAATCTGCTACACCATCAAACGTATTAATGACGGCAAGGGTACGTACATCTGGCGTGAGCTGAATAGAAGCATTTTCAGTTGTGGCTGTTGGTGTAAGAGGTGTTTCTGCATGAACTTGCTGCGGGATAAATCCAGAAAACAGAATAGCAGCGATCAGAGCGAACATAGTCAAAACTGAACTCAATCTTTTCATCTTCATCCTCCTATTAAGGAAATCCGATGCCGTCCTCTTGATGCTTGTCTACCTCATATTATAGCACCCGAACATGAAGGAAATGTAAAGAATCAGGATCTTTGCTAAAATGAGACTTTTCTCCTGAATCCTCTTAAAGAAATAAATAAAAAGACGCAGTTCAGTTCCCTGCGTCTTATTTGATCAAGAGGAAGCAAGCTCCTTCACAACATCAACAGCCGCCTTCCCATCTATTCCATGAATC
This sequence comes from Bacillus sp. WP8, assembly GCF_000800825.1. Lineage (NCBI taxonomy): Bacteria > Bacillati > Bacillota > Bacilli > Caryophanales > Bacillaceae > Bacillus > Bacillus sp. WP8. Next base: position 3,083,960 of record NZ_CP010075.1, on the reverse strand, counting down.
ACATTATGAATGGCTCGTTTCAGCATGAGATCCCTTGTTGTTTCAGTAGCGGAACCGATGTGAGGGGCAAGGGTGACATTGTTCATTTCTTTGAAAGGATGATCCTCTTGGAGCGGTTCCTGCTCATACACATCAAGACCAGCGCCTTTGATCCAACCCTCCTGAAGGGCTTGAATGAGGCTTTTTTCATCCACTGTTTTCCCGCGGGAAATGTTGACAAATAAAGCCGTTTGCTTCATTAACTTCAATTCTCGTTCCCCAATCATATGATACGTTTCCTCGGTCAGCGGTGTAATCAACACGATGATATCAGCTTGTTTTAAAAGGTCATCAAGTGCGCAATATACAGCGCCATACGCCGATTCAGCCTTTTCATTCCGGCTTCGGTTATGATAAAGAACGTTCATATCAAAGCCATGTGCTGCTCGTTTGGCCACTTGTTCTCCGATACGTCCCATACCAATAATACCGAGCGTTTGATGATGAACGTCGATGCCAAAGATATCTTCTTCCTGTACGAATTTCGTCCATTTTCCGTCACGGATAAAACGATCAAGTTCGGCGATTCTTCGCGCAGAGGAGAGAATGAGCGAAAAGGCAAGGTCAGCCACGGTATGATCGAGCGTATAAGGAGTGTGCGTACCAATCACGCCTCTTTGCCTCATCACTTCTATATCAAAATTGTCATAGCCGACAGAGTTATTACTCACTACCTTGAGTTTTGGTGCGTGGTCTAACAGCTCTTGATCGATTTTCGTTCCAGACGTTAAAAGACCATCAGCGTGCTGCAGCTTCTCAAACAACATGTCTCTTGGAATAGGGTCTTTGGATTGCCAAACCTCGTATGTACAATGTTCCTTTAGCATTTCCTCAAAAGAGGCAGGTAAGGGTTTTGCGACAAAAATGTGTGGTGTCACAGTCAATTCGCTCCTTTCACATGGTCATCTTGCTCCTTTTATTATAAAGCAACCATTTCGGTAGAACACGTTTGAATGTTAGCCACTCAATATTTAATATACTGAAATAACGGAAAAGAAAGACATTTTCTTAGTGAAAAAGTAGATTCATATGCCATCTGATGCATTTTTTATCTATATAAAAATAAGCTGATGGTAGATGAGACATGTGAAATTGCAAGATTTTACGAGAGATTATCTGACAAACTGGAAAATAGATCGAGACTTTTTGATAGAAAATTTATTATATTTGAAATGTATTAAACGGGATGGTCTTTTTCTACTAAACCATTTTATTGTCTTTTGGTTTTATGAGAACAATAGTTTGAAAACAAACCCGCGAACCCGTTGGGATGCAGCGTAAAATAGAGAAAATGATGATATTTCTTCTCATCGTTTTCTCATTTTTTTCTTTTTTTTCTATCATTTTTCTTCTCTATGCTTGAGAACACAAGAAAGAAAAGGGGGACAGGCGCGGGCTTACGTTACTTAAAAAAAGATGGGAGATGATTAAAATGGGATCTAAATTAGAACAGATTCTTCAGCACAATTCAGAGTTTGTGAATGAGAGACATTATGAGCCTTACAAAGCGGGGAAATTTCCTGAGAAAAAACTGGTCATTTTAACGTGCATGGATACCCGTCTTTTGGAATTATTGCCGCAATCTATGGGGCTGCGCAACGGGGATGCGAAAATCATTAAGAATGCAGGCGCCATCGTGACACATCCGTTCGGCAGTGTGATGCGGAGTATCCTGCTAGCCATCTATGAGTTAAAGGCAGAGGAAGTATGCATTGTAGGGCATCATGAATGCGGAATGGCAGGTCTTGCGGCGGACCCTTTACTTGAAAAGGCGAAAGCACGCGGAATCGAAGAGAAATGCTTAAGCATTGTGAAAAACTCAGGAGTCGATTTAAAGGGCTGGCTGACAGGCTTTGATTCGGTTGAAGAGAGTGTGGCTCAAAGTGTGAAATTAGTAAAAGAGCATCCACTGATGCCAAGTGATGTGGCTGTTCATGGACTGGTGATTCATCCAGCCACAGGAAAGCTGGATGTCGTTGTGAAAGACAAACAGATTGACGCGCAGTATATCTAAATCATCTACACAATACTTGAAGGAGGCCAACACATACCATGCGTTTTTATGGAAGATTTGAAGGGTACAATTCATCAAAGTTTAGACGCGATTTAATCGCTGGGCTTGTCGTGGGCGTTGTGGCAATTCCTTTAGGCATGGCATTTGCCATTGCATCTGGTGTCGGACCAGAATATGGATTATATACAGTCATCGTTGCCGGCATTTTGATTTCATTGTTTGGTGGTTCAAAGTATCAGATCGGCGGGCCGACCGGGGCGTTTGTTCCAATTTTATTCGGAATTGTCAGCCAGTACGGTATTGAAAACTTGCTCATTGCCGGTTTTATGGCAGGCTGTATGCTTGTATTATTCGGAATATTCAAACTAGGAAAGCTCATGAAATTTATTCCTCGTCCGGTTATCATCGGTTTTACTGCGGGCATTGCTGTCATTATTTTTTCAGGACAGATTGCCAACTTCCTCGGATTAAAGGGTGTTGAAAAACATGAAAGCTTTTTCCTCAATATGAGAGAAATTGTGGTCCATCTTGGGACCGCAAACAGTCTCGCCATCATCACAGCCGTCATCGGGCTCATCGTGATTTTGGCGGCACAAAAATACATTCCCAAAATACCTGGTGCTCTATTAGGTCTATTGGCTTCAACGTTTCTAGCCGTTCTCTTTTTTCAAGGACAAGTTGAAACGATTGGCTCTGCATATGGTGAAATCCCTCGTCAGCTGCCAACCTTCGCTTTTCCTGAATTGACAATTGAAAAAATGATATACCTGCTGCCTCCAGCAATTGTCATTGCGCTTTTAGGCGGCGTGGAATCGATTTTGTCCGCAATGGTCGCTGATAATATGAAAGGCTCTAAGCATGACAGCAATAAAGAGCTTGTGGGGCAAGGAATTGCCAATATGGCGGCACCGCTTTTCGGAGGAATTCCAGCGACGGGAGCTATTGCCCGAACGGCCACGAACATAAAAAATGGCGGGGCAAGTCCGATTTCTGGTGTCGTGCATGGCGTTGTCGTCTTACTGATCTTAATGCTATTTGCGCCGTATGCGTCGATGATTCCACTTGCTGCAATGGCACCGATTTTAATGTTTGTTGCTTGGAATATGAGTGAGAGAAAAGAGTTTATCAATATTGTGAAAGTGAAAAATGCCGATTCACTTGTACTTGTCGTGACCTTTCTGCTCACAGTCATCGGTGATTTGATTATTGGCGTCACTGCTGGTCTCATTTTAGCGTTTATCGCTTTTATCAAAAAAATGAGCCAGACGACCAATATTCATACCAATGTCGCTGTTCCTCAAATGGAAACAGCAGCTGCTTTAGAAAAACAGACAGACGAAAAAGGAATCAGTATGTATTCCATTGAAGGACCGCTCTTTTTCGGAACAACAGATTCATTGGAAAATTCGATTTTGGACCATGTTCAAACAAAGCCAAAAACGCTCATTCTGCTAATGAATAAAGTCAATTATATGGACACATCGGCAGAAGCGGTTCTAATGAATATCTCCAATCGATTAAAGCATCATAATGGAAAGCTGATGATCGTTGGACTTCAATCACAGCCTAAGGAGCTTTTGCATCGAACGGGACTATTCCATCATATCGGAAAACAGCATTTCTTTGAACGAACGGATGACATTTCACCACAGCATCTGTAAGGTGTAAAAAAACACGTGACAGCTTGGTCACGTGTTTTTTACTGGCTCTTTTTCTCCAGAAAAGCGTTTTGTGAGTTTCTGTTGATGAGCGCTGAAGACCTCTTCTACTGTCACATCATATTGATCCGCTAAAATGAGGAGATTTGCTAAGACATCTCCCATTTCTTCAATGAGTTCTTTTTTTAGCTCAGGTGATTCCTGCCTCTGCTCATCAGGCCGGTCTCGTCCGATTTCTATTGCTCTAACAGCACGAGCGAGTTCTCCCGTTTCTTCCATTAAGAAGCCTAACCGGATAAACGGTCCATATTCTGTCCAATTTCTCGTTTGATAAAAATTTTTGATCCACTTCTCCATCTCAGTTGTTTGCATTCTCTATCTACAGCTCCTTATATGGTATTCACTCTTTTGATTTTACACTATATATAGAAGAAACGGCTGTTTCTTTACAAATCATTATAGTAGAATGAGTGGGTGAAGAAATCATAGAGAGAGATGGAGCTGTTTTGATGAAAACGATTTGTGTGTTTGCTGGTTCGAATCCAGGTGTAAGTGATGTCTACAAACAAAAGGCTGTGGAGTTGGGTGCTTATATGGCGGAGCAGGGCATTCGTCTTGTTTACGGAGGATCGCGTATTGGGTTAATGGGCGCGATTGCCGATGAGGTCATGAGACATGGCGGGCAAGTGATCGGTGTCATGCCTAAGGGGCTTTTTAGAGGAGAAGTCGTGCATCAAGAGCTGACAGAGTTAATTGAGGTAACAGGCATGCATGAACGAAAAGCGAAAATGAGCGAGCTGGCTGATGGGTTTATTGCGATGCCAGGTGGCTTTGGTACATATGAAGAATTATTTGAGGTGCTGTGCTGGGCACAAATCGGCATTCATCAAAAGCCAATTGGTTTATATCAAGTGAATGACTATTTCAACCCGCTCATGGACATGGTGAAATTTAGTATACAAGAAGGTTTTTCGAATGAATCACACCTTCAATTGTTACATGCTTCGAGTGAACCGGAGGAATTAATCACGCAGATGGCTTCTTATCAAACACCGTCTCTTCAGCAGAAATGGACGGAGCTGTCTTAAAGTATGATTAAAACAAAAAACCGTCTGTTCAAGGAGCAGACGGTTTGTGTTGTGATCATTATTTTTGGTCTTCTGTATTACGGGTCAAGACTTTGTCAATGAGTCCGTATTGAAGTGCTTCTTCCGCTGTTTTGAAGTTGTCACGATCTGTATCGCGCTCAATGACTTCAATTGGCTGACCAGTACGTTCAGCAAGTACTTGGTTCAGTTTATCGCGTAAAGAAAGGATTCGTTTTGCCGCAATTTCAATTTCTGTTGCTTGACCTTGGGCACCGCCTAGTGGTTGGTGAATCATGACTTCACTGTTTGGAAGAGCATAACGCTTACCTTTTTCACCAGCAGCAAGCAGGAACGCACCCATAGATGCAGCCATACCAATACAAATAGTTGATACCTTTGGTTTAATAAATTGCATCGTATCGTAAATGGCCATACCAGCTGTGATTGAACCGCCAGGGCTGTTAATGTAGATAGAAATATCTTTTTCTGGATCTTCAGCTTCTAAGAAAAGCAGCTGTGACACGATGGAGTTGGCAACATTGTCATCGATCGCAGAACCAAGCATGATAATACGGTCTTTTAAAAGACGAGAATAAATGTCGTAAGCTCTTTCCCCACGATTTGTTTGCTCAATGACTGTAGGTATTAAATTCATAATGTTCCTCCTTCACCTTTTAGGTAAGTATGTAATTCAATGATACATTTTTGGTCAATAAAGGTCAAACAAAACGCAATCAAAAAATTCGACAGCCACATGTTATTTTCCCCAAAATTCAATTTTTTTAAACCATGGAAAAGTTTTAAAAAAATATGGTAAAACTTCCTGTTATGAGTTAATATTACTAAGGTTATTATTATTTATAGTCAGAAAGAAGGAAAAATAGTGGATAATCTACTTCTAGAAAAAAGTGGTTTAACTGATCAGCAGCGTATTGTTGTCTCTACTGAACTTCAAGCCAAAAAAAAGTCAAAACTAGTTGTTTTTCTTTTGTGGTGGTTCCTTGGAGCTTTTGCAATTCATCGTTTTTATTTAGATGAAAAGAAAGGCTATGCAGTTGTCATGCTTCTTTTAGGATGGTTGACCTTGTTCATTTGGCCGTTTATTGATGGCATCATCTGTCTTGTGAAAACAGTGGATGAAGTAAATGAAAACATGGAACGGAAAATTATTGCATCTGTTAAAATGGCGTAAGTAGAATGGTCTGCATCTTTTCGGTGCAGGCTTCTTTTTTGAAGTCATCAGAATATCATTGCTTTCTCGCAGCATTTCCCTTATAATTTGATATGCTGACGTTCAAAAAACATATCGTGCGCTCGTAGCTCAGTTGGATAGAGCGGTGGTTTCCGGTACCACGTCTGCCGGGGGTTCGAATCCCTCCGAGCGCGTCTATCGTATCCCATAGAATTCGATTTATCATTTGTGAAAGAGCCTGAAAACCCTTTGAAATAAAGGGTTTTTTTGTTTTTTTATGAGTGGTATTGTGTGAGTAAATTGAGAGGAACTTCACTATTTATCAGCGTTTAAGTGAAGTAGTTCATTTTGTATCAAAAAGCACAGAATAAAATTGTTAAAAAAACAAATTTTCTTTATGATAGTGATTAAGTAAAGTTAATCTATAGTTGGGGTATAAAATCATTGTATCAACAATATTCTCAAAGCTTGTTCAACTAAAAGGGCAGAATTCTTTAATAAGGAGGTACTAATGAATTGTGAAAGTGTTTTACATCAAATTGAAGTAGCTGTTAAAACATTAATAAAAATAGTACGTCAATTAGAAGAAGGTGATTTACAAAAAAAACCAACACCTCATAAGCAGTCTATCGGGGAGTTGCTGGAACACATTGCGATCATTTGTGAAGCTGACTGGCGTATTGCTAATGAGGCTGCCCAAGAAGAGATGGAAAAATTTTATGCTAATGTATCATATAAAACTTTAGAGTCGATAGAAAATGGCTTAATGACTAATTTTCATTCATTAAAAAATAATTATATGAAATTATCGGACGCAGAACTACTGTCTCGTACCACTTCATATTGGGGTGTGACATATACAAGGTATGAATGGTTGTTAGAGATATTAGCACATGTTTATCATCATAGGGGACAATTACATGCTATGCTTGTTCACTGTTACAATAAAGACCCCAAAATTTTAATGTTTGAATAATGTTCTTTAACCAAAGGGTGTTTTACTTTAATAAGATTCTGCTATTAAAAACTTTAAAAGTATACAAAAAAATATTCACAAGATATTCTCATAGCATCCTTCGTGTCGGAGTTTTATACATTCTCTGCGCGTGTACTTGATCTAGTTCACGATATAAAAAGGTCTCTCGAACCCTCTATCAGGAGAGGGTTTTTTGTGTGTGGCATTCACTTCTAAAACTTTACATCTAAGCCACACTGATTATGCTATAATTAATAATCATTCTCAATTAAAGGTGGTTTTGTAAGTGAAAAAAATGATTTGGCTAGTCAGTCTGCTGGCACTGCTGTTAGTAGCATGCGGGCAGAAAGAGAATAAAGAGCAAGCAGCAAGTACGCGTACATATACAACGGAAACGGGTGAAAAGATCACGATTCCTGCCAAGCCGAAGCGGATTGTTGTGTTAACAGCGCAGCTTGGGAACTTTAAAAAGTTAGGTGTGACACCTGTTGGCATGACAGATGTTTATCCTAAATCATCCTTTTTAGATGAAACAGGTGTGAAGCGGGTGCCGATGGAAAATGTGGAGGCGATTGCAAAGCTGAAGCCTGATTTAATCATTGCTTATTCACAAAACAAACAGATTGAAAAGTATAAAAAGATTGCCAAAACGATCACGTTTACGACAAGTGAACATAGCTTCAAAGAGATGCATATTGAAATTGGAAAGATTCTTGGAAAAGAAGCGTTAGCGAAAAAACAAATACAAGAAATGGACGAGAAGCTGAAGAAAGACGGAGAAGAAGTGAAAGCGAAAATTGGTGATGACAAGACATTCTCCATTATGGATGTCCAGCCAAAGCAAGTGTACTTATTTGGTACGGACTTTGGCCGCGGCGGGGAAGTCATCTATCAAGGCTATGGATTCAGCTTACCTGAAAAGGCAGAAAAGGCACTTCCAAAGGAAGGCTATCTTGGAATTTCATTAGAAGAGATGAATGAGTATACAGGAGACTATTTACTTGTACCAACAAAGGATGGAAAAGAGCCAAATCTTGATATTACGAACAGCGCTGTATGGAAGAAAAATCAAGCGGTGAAGCAAGGGCATGTCCTGTACTATTCAATCAAGGAATTTATCTATGCAGATCCGATCTCCATTGAAAAACAGTCTGATGCATTTAAAAAAATGCTGCTCAAATCATAATGTGAAAAAGACAAAGTGCTTATTAGGAGACTTTGTCTTTTTTTCTGCCACTTTATGATGAAATACTGGACATAAGACTCATTTCTTCCCTTTTCAGGCGTATTTGTTGAGCCGGCTTGCTGTATATGATTAACATGGAAGGGAATTGACAATGAGGAGGGATTTCTTGTGGCGAAGATTTTATTGATTACGTTTCCAGCTGAAGGACATGTGAACCCTATGTTAGGAATGATCAAAACATGGGCGGATCGAGGCGATGAAGTGCATGCGGTTACAACTGTACATTATCAGGAACGAATCAAACGCTTAGGCGCTCACGTACATATACATCCAGACTATATTCGGACATTACATGTGGAAGAAGGAGATTTAGATTCCATGCAGCCGTTCTTTCATGCCATGCTGCAAACATCATATGATATTTTAGAGGTAGTGGAAACACTTTCCGATAAGCATTCATTTGATTTGGTCTACTACGATATGTTTGGGGCAGGAGAGCTTGTTCGAGATTACTTGCGCATTCCGAGCATTGGATCCAACCCATCTTTTGTGCTGCAAGAGGCGCATTTTGATACACCGCTATACAGGAAGGATGAGAAAGCTGAGCATCTGTTAGAAAAAATACAAGAGCGTTTTGGCGTTCAGCCAACGCGTTTGATGCAATTTATGAAAAACCGTGGAGAACTGAATATCGTCTATACAAGTGAATATTTCCAGCCTTCTGTTGATTCATTAAACGATTCGTTTGTCTTCATTGGACCGAGCTTTCTAAAAAGAGCCGACCAGCATGATTTCCCGCTGGAAGCACTTGAGCAAGAAAAAGTCGTTTTTATTTCCATGGGCACCGTTCTTGGGGATACAGAAGCATTTTTTAATATGTGTATAGATGCCTTCGCAGACTTTGACGGAAAAGTAATTATCGCAACAGGTGAAAAAGTAGATCGTTCTCTCTTAAAAGAGGCGCCTGCTCATTTTCTGATCGAGCCTTATGTGCCGCAGCTTGAAGTGCTCGAACTGACAGATGTGTTTATAACGCACGGCGGGATGAATAGTGTCAATGAAGGTATTCATTACCACGTTCCGATGGTCGTCATTCCAGTCGACAAAGATCAGCCGATGGTGGCACAAAGACTGACTGAATTATCTGCTGCCTGCGCACTTGATAAAGATCAGCTGACAGCAGAGCAGCTAAGAGAGACCGTTGAGACGGTTTTAGGCAGTGATACGTACCGGGCGGGGATTGAGAAAATTGAAGAAAGCTTCCAAGCAGCAGGTGGAACAGAAAAAGCATTAAGGGTGATCGATCAATTCATACAAGCGAAACAGACTCAATCATGAGTCTGTTTTTTTATGAAAAGACGTTGTATTTCCCATTTCTGTATGCTAATATTCAATTCGTAATCATTTCGATTAATAATCGTAATGATTACGATAATGTTGAATTGGAGGAAGTACATATGAGTGATCAACCTGTTTACATAAAGAAGAAATATGAGAAAAAGCATCCCTATGTGATATACACCTTTATGCTGTTTTCAGTGATGGCTTGTTTTTTATTGGCCTCATGCTCTGGAAACAAAGCATCTTCCAGCATGAATGATAGAAAAGAAGACGAGCTCGTGTATGCAAGTACAAAAGATATCAGGGACATCAATCCCCATCTATACGGCGGAGAGATGGCTGCTCAAAATATGGTGTTTGAATCGCTTGTCGTCAATACAGAGAAGGGCGTTCAGCCTGCCTTAGCGAAAAGCTGGGACATTTCAAAAGATGGAAAAACCTACACCTTTCATCTTCGAAAAGGTGTGACTTTTTCAGATGGTGAGCCTTTTAATGCAAAGGCAGTGAAATGGAACATTGATGCTGTCGTCAAAAATATTGAAAAGAACGCTTGGCTTAATCTCGTATCCGAAATCAAATCCACAAAGGCGTTAGATGACGATACATTTGTTCTCACGTTGAAAGAGCCTTATTATCCTACGTTAGAAGAGCTGGGCTTAACACGCCCCTTCCGTTTTATTTCTCCAAAAAGCTTCATTGATGGAACGACTGCAAAAGGAGTCAAAAGCTATGCAGGTACAGGTCCTTATGTTCTAAAGGAACATAAGAAAAATCAATATGCCGTTTTTGAAATGAATGACCACTATTGGGGGAAAAAGCCGAAAATTTCAACCGTGAAATGGAAAGTCATGCCGGACCACCAGACCATCTTACTTGCGCTCCAAAAAGGAGAGATAGATCTTTTATTTGGAGCAGATGGTGACATGATCGATGGAGACTCATTCCAGGCTTTAAAAGAAGCAGGTCAATATGGTGTAACCGTGAGTCCTCCTGTTGGTTCAAGATCGATAGTCATTAATTCAAACCAGCCAATCACAAAAGATCCGAAAGTAAGAGAAGCGTTTCAATACGCCATTCAAAAGGACATGATCACAGAAGGCATTTTAAATGGAACGGAAAAGGTGGCACACACATTGCTTGCTCCTTCTGTCCCTTACGCAAATATTCCATTGAAAAAGAAAACTTATCAAAAGAAGAAAGCAGAGGCAATATTGGATGAGGCAGGCTGGAAGATGAAAGAAGATGGCTATCGCTATCAAAATGGCAAACTGCTGAGTGTGGCTATTTATTATAATTCCGATAATGCGGGTGAAAGAACGATCAGCGAATCAATTCAACAAGATTTCAAGCAGGTGGGGATCAAGCTGGATATTAGAGGTGAAGAAAAACAAGCATTTTTAGATCGCCAAAAAACAGGAAAGTTCGATCTGATGTACTCGCTGTCTTGGGGACTCCCATATGATCCACAAACTTATGTCTCTTCATTCCGTGTAGCATCCCATGCTGATTATCAAGCCCAATTAGGACTGAAAAAGAAAAAGTGGCTGGACGAGACGATTACGGAAGTATTAGTAGAACCAGATGAGCAAAAGCGGAAACAAATGTATCAAGAAATATTGACGTATATCCATGATGAAAATGTCTACATCCCAATCTCTTATTCTGTGACAAAGGCCGTTTATAATAAGCGCCTGAAAGGCGTAGGTTTTCATGTGTCTCAATATGAAATCCCATTTGACCGTATGTATTTTGCGTCATAAAACGGAGGTAGAGACATGACTCGCTATCTCTTAAAACGAATACTGATGCTTTTTCCGCTTATGATCTTCATCACCTTCTTTGCTTTTGTCCTGCTGACGATGCGGGCAAGTGATCCAGCAGAGGTCGCTTTGCGGGTGAATCAAGTCACTCCAACAGAAGAAATGATTGAATCGATGCGTCAGGAGTTAGGCTTAGACCAGCCGTTTTTCATCCGCTATGCCACATGGCTTAAAGATGGATTAACAGGTGATTTTGGCAAGAGCTATGTTACACAGGAGCCGGTTTTTAATCTTATCATGGAGGCGCTGCCTGCTACATTGCAGCTTGCAGGAGCAGCGCTCTTTTTGATCATATTGCTCAGTTTGTTGTTCGGGGTGATTTGTGCATATGCTGCTCATTCCTGGGTGGACCGGATATTGAGAGCCTTTGTGTTTATCGCCGCTTCAATGCCTAGTTTTTGGCTGGGGATTTTGTTGATTTGGCTTTTTTCTGTCAAATTCAATTGGGTTAATACGAGTGGAATGGAAGGGTTCAAATCGATTCTTCTTCCAGCTGTCACATTATCATTAGGCTACTTATCGACCTATGTGAGACTAATACGTAATCAAATTCTAAAATTTCAGCACGAGCCCTTTGTTTTTTACGCAAGAGCACGTGGTTTAAAGGAACGAACCGTTCAACTGAAAGTCATGAGGCATGCCTTGCAATTAGCGGTGACAGCACTTGGCATGTCTATTCCAAAGCTCATTGCGGGAACTGTTATTATTGAGAACCTTTTTGCTTGGCCAGGGGTTGGCCGGTTGTGTGTAACAGCTATTTTCCATGCTGATTTCCCTATTATTCAAGCCTATTTGTTTGTGATGGGGTTCCTGTTTGTTATGTGCAATCTCATCGCTGATGTGATCCAAATGACCATGAATCCGCAGTTGCGAAAGGAGGTCTGACAACGATGATAGGGTGGCATCAATTAAGAAAAGACCGTATGGCGATTCTTTCAATCTGGCTGTTAGCACTTGTCGCATTAGCTGGACTGTTTGCACCAGTGTTAGCACCACATGACCCAACAAATACGAACATTCTTCAAAAATATGCCGGTATCAGTCTTACTTATCCATTAGGAACGGATCATCTAGGGAGATGTGTATTGTCTCGGCTTTTATATGGCATTCGGACAACAATGCTTGCGGCCATGCTGACGATGTGTATCACGATGCTCATTGGCAGTGTACTTGGACTCATGGCAGGATTCTTTCGAGGAAAGGTGGATGGGGTTTTGATGAGGCTGTGTGATGTCATGCTTTCCTTTCCAGCAGAGGTGATGATCCTTGCGGTTGTGGGAATCCTCGGACCTGGACTATTCAATATTATTTTGGCGAATGTCCTAGCGAAATGGGCCTGGTATACAAGAATGATTCGTTCATCTGTCCTTCAATATGCGAATGAACCTTCTGTTCAGTTTGCGAAGGTGTCTGGCGGCACACCCTTTTACATATTGAGGAGACATCTAATTCCTCGTATCTCAGGAGAAATTGCTGTTTTTGCGACACTTGATGCGGGCTGGGTAATCTTAAATATATCAGCACTGTCTTTTCTTGGGTTAGGTGTGAGTGCACCTACACCAGAGTGGGGTATGATGCTCAACGAGGCGAAGAATGTTATGGTGACACATCCTGCCCATATGCTTGCGCCTGGACTTGCCATCTTGTTTGTGGTCATGGCGTTGAACTTTTTAGGAGACAGCCTTCAGCATGCCGCGAATCCTGCCATGCATCATACAAGAAAGAAAGGGGTGAGGCCATTTGCCTTTAATCGACGTAAAAAATCTGTCCGTACATGATCCACAGCAGCAAAGGAATATAGTGACGAATATCACATTTTCTTTACACCAACAACGCTGTTTAGCCGTCATTGGAGAAAGTGGCAGTGGAAAATCAACTCTCGCAAAAGCGTTAATTGACCTTGTCGCCCCTTCGCTAGAAGTGGAAGGAACGATCATTTTTGACGGCAAAACATTGACAAATCAAGAAGCGCATCAATGGCGGGGGAAACAAATAGGTTTCATCTCACAAGATGCTATGAATGCATTCAATCCCATCGAAACGATTGGTCATCAAATAATGGAAACATTTCAGCAGCATTTGGGCTTACGCGGGAAAGAAGCAAAAGCACATGCTATGGCTGGGCTTGCACGTGTCCATTTAAAAAATCCATATGATTTGATGAAAAAATATCCGTATGAACTGTCTGGAGGAATGCTTCAGCGTGTGATGATCGGCATCACGATGATGATTTCTCCTAACGTGATCATTGCAGATGAGCCAACTGCATCGCTTGATGCCTTTAATCGGCGTGAAGTCATCAGACAATTACACAGGCTAAAGGAAGAAACCGGTGTTACCTTGATCGTCATAACGCATGATTTAGGCGTCGTTCAGGCAATCGCCGATGAGTTGATGGTCATGCACCAAGGAGTGATGCTTGAGCATGGGTCAGCCAAGGAAGTGTTCACATCACCCGAGCATCCCCAAACAAAGCATTTACTGGAGACGAGGCTTCGATTATCTGCTCCTATTAAAGCACTGCGGCAGCAGAAGAGAGCGGAGGCGTTTCCATGTTGATCACAGCTATAAATCTAGTCAAACACGGTGAGAAGAAAGGTCTTTTTTCACATCAAAAGAAACCAAAAGACCGCATATCAAACGTTTCGTTTCAAATTGAAAAAGGACAATGTGCCGGATTAGTCGGTGAGAGCGGCAGTGGCAAAAGTACATTGGCACGTATCCTGCTCGGTTTAGAAAAAATAGATGGAGGCGAGGTACAGATTGATGGCATGCCAGCTGACAAGTGGCGGAGAGTGAATCGGGGGAAAATGAGTGTTGTTTTTCAGGATTATCTATCTTCTGTTCATCCCTCCTTTACGGTGAAAGAGATCGTAGCAGAACCGATGCGTTTGTTAAAGCAAAATCAGAATCTGGATCAGAAAGTTTTGTCATTACTTCAGCAAGTCAGGCTGCCCTCGTCTGTACTGAATCAATATGCTCATCAGCTAAGCGGCGGTCAGCTTCAGCGAGTGTGCATCGCACGAGCTATATCAACGCACCCATCCATTCTCATACTAGATGAAGTCCTGAGTTCACTGGATGTTTCTGTTCAAGTACAAATATTGGAGTTGCTTGAGACATTAAAACAAGAGCTAGACATGACGATCCTTCTCATTACCCATGATGTAGAAGCAGCGGTGTATCTATGTGACCGTCTTCTATTTTTACATGAAGGAAGCCTAGTGGAGGAATGCAAAAAGGACGAATTGTTTGAAGTGTCCCATCCATTTACACTCCAGTTAATCGACTCACTTATGCCTTTTCAGCTTGACAAAAAATAACCAATCTTTTATCGTATACGTAACAAACGACGGAAGGGTGACCCAATGCAATGAAGTACTAATCCTATGACCTGTAAGCAAAATGAACGAACGAAGGCAGTGAGCAAACGATCGGTTTGCCATGTTTGCTGCGTTTTCATTTTTTAGCTTCGGAATAGGATGGTACAGCTTGGGAATCAAAGAATGAGGTGATTGATACGTGGGATGTGTGTGTTCAAATTGGAACGGCACACCATACTGGATCAATCCGCTTATTTTTGTACACCATTTTGCCTCCTATTCTGAGAATGGGAGGCTTTTTCATGTCTCCTGATACGAAAGGAGAGGATTGGATGTTATTAAAAGCCAATCAGTTAAAGGCATTTCGAAAAGATCGCTTGTTATTTGATATTGAGGAACTAGCCATCCATCAAGATGATCGCATTGGTCTTGTAGGGACAAATGGCAGCGGCAAAACGACTTTATTACATGTGCTGGCGGGGCAGGAAACACCAGACAGCGGCACGGTGGCCGCCACTGCGACTTGTACCCTGCTTCCACAATTGAAACAAGGAGATGGCAGACAGAGTGGCGGTGAAATGACCCAGACTTATATTGAAAGAGCATTAAGCCGGCCGTCAGCCCTTTTATTAGCAGATGAACCGACAACTCATTTGGATACAGAGCATATTGAGTGGCTGGAAGATAAGCTGCGTCATTATCAAGGAGCTCTCATTGTTGTTTCACATGATCGTGCTTTTTTAGATGCAATATGTACGGAGATTTGGGAGCTGGATCATGGGAAGCTTCATCATTACAAAGGCAACTACACACATTTTGCACAGCAAAAAGAGCTGGCACATCGTCAGCAGGTGGAAGCGTACGAAGCTTATACACAAAAGAAAAAACAATTAGAGCATGCACTGGAAAAGAAAAAGAAAAAGGCGGACAAAGCGACAAAGCCATCCCAAAAGGTGAAATCCTCAGGACCTAAAATTGCAAAGCCCTACTATGCAAATAAGCAAAAAAAGCTGCAAAAAACAGCCAAATCCATTGAAACCAGGATGGAGAAATTAGAAAAGGTTGAGAAAGTAAAGGACATTCAGCCGATCCAAATGACTCAGCATACGATGAAGGAAGTAGCTAGCCGTACCATTTTGCGAGTGGAAAATGTAGATGGCAAGGCGGGCGATAAAGTGCTTTGGAAGCAGGCGAATGTGGAAGTGAGGGGCGGAGACAAGGTTGCCATTATCGGAAACAACGGGAGCGGCAAAACGACATTTCTCCGTATGTTAGTGAATGGACATCCCGGAGTTACTCGCTCAGAGGCTGTCAAGCTAGCGTACTTCCGTCAGGATCTTTCAGGATTGAAGGTAGATGAATCGATTTTACAAAATGCGCTGAAAGAGGCGGTTCAAGAAGAGACAGTGGTTCGAACGGTTTTGGCGAGACTAGGATTTAGAGGGGATGATGTGCATAAGCCTGTTGGCGTATTAAGCGGGGGAGAACGGGTGAAAACGATGCTTGCGTCCTTACTTGTCAGTGATGCCAATGTTCTCATGCTGGATGAACCGACGAACTTTTTAGATCTGGCCGCAGTTGAAGCACTTGAAGGTCTCTTGAAAGATTATCCAGGTACCGTTGTGTTTGTTTCCCACGATCGCAGGCTGATTGAGGAGGTTGCCACTCGTATTTTCCATATTCATGAGGAACGTATTGAAGGATTTGACGGCACATATGAAGCATATAAACAAAAGGAAGAAAAACCAGCTGTGACAAATAGAGAAGAGGAGCTTCTGTTAATTGATATGGAGCTGTCTGAAGTGCTCAGCCGTTTAAGTATTGAGCCGTCGCAAGAGCTTGAAGAGAGATTTCAAGCATTATTGAAGCAAAAAAAGTCTTTGGAGTTATAAAACAAAAACCCCTGTTTACTCTACAGGGGTTTGTTCATGTCGTTCTTTTTTTAATTGTTCAAGTTCACTCACTGTGACGAGCTGGTAGCCTTGTTTGGTGAGTTCACGGATGATCTTTACTGCTGCTTGAGCTGAGCTTTCATAAATATCGTGCATTAACACTGTTCTGCCATCTGCTGCATGTGAGAGAACGCGGTTTGTGATCTGCTGGCTGTTGCGGATTTTCCAATCCTCAGGATCAACATCCCACAAAGTGACCTTCATCCCAATCGCCTCATTGATGTCTTGATTTGTACCGCCATATGGCGGTCTAAAGTGCGTAGGTGTATATCCACTTGCTTTCTCAATCAGCTGCTGGGTGTCCTTCACTTGTTTCACGGCTTCTTCTAGAGGCAGTCTTGTTAATAAAGGGTGATTGTAGGAATGGTTTCCGATCTCATTCCCGCCTTTTAGAATGTCGGCAAGCATTCCAGGATAATATTGCACCCTGCTGCCTAAGACGAAAAAGGTGGCATGTCCTTTATTTTTCTTCAGCGCATCTAAAATTTTTGAGGTTGTCGCTGGATTCGGTCCATCATCAAATGTGAGTGCGATGGCTTTTTTATTCGGATCAAGCTTTGATTTTTGCGGAAGCTTGACGGCTTTTCTTTTTGGATTCGGTTCTTTCATTTCATTTTTATTTTTGATTTTATCCATATATTCTGGCTTTAATATGTCCTTCAGCAATGTCTTTTTGATTGCGAGTGTTTGCGGACCAAGATCCTCTGCGGCTACTTGAGATGCAGGGAAATAAAATTCTACATATTTGTCTTTCAAGGCAAACTGACTGAAGTTTTGAGCATCAGGGGCTGTTCCTTTCTGAAGGAGAGGCTGATCCTTAAATAAGGTTTTATCCTTTCGAAGCTCCGTATATGTAATATAGGATAATTTCTTTAAATAATTGGTTTTAGGCAGAAATAGATCTTTTGTGTCAAGAAAGGTTTTTTTCTGAAAATCAAAGTTAATCGTGAGATGATTGGTGGTTCCATTTTGCTGACCAGTATACGTATAGGTCGTAAAGCGAATGGCAGCAGACTGCTTTGCATAATGCACCATTTCATAATCAATATTCAGTTCATAGCGTTTATGTTCATCGATATCCTTTGCTTCGCTGAATGTTTTTTTGAAATGCTCTAATGCTGAATTGGCATAGCTTTGAATCTTGTCATCTAGCTCTTTTTGATGAAAAAGAGGATAGTTGACTGCATATCTCATAAATTTCCCGTCATTTACGAGAGTGACAATTTCCACGTTTTTATAGTTCGTATCTTGCTTTACATTTTTCTTTTCTGTACCGCTTGCTTGTTGATTTTGAAAGAAAGCAACTGCTCCAATGACGACTGCAAGCGCAAATAGGACGATACTCCATTTTCCCTTTACTGACACAACTTTCAAATCTCCTCTCATGACGGGTCATTCTTTATTATTTTGACATCTGTTTGTAATATTTTTATAATATTTGACTCACTTTTGTAATTTTAGAGGATGTGCATGCGAAATGTCAACTATTTTCCTATTAAAATATAAGAAAAAATGATAGATTGTTCCAAGCGAAAAATAGAACCTCTCATCTCGCTGCTCCGCACATACCTTCATTAATTAAAAAATAGGGTGTACATTGATTTTTTAGAGGCTGGCGGCTATAATTTTGTTGATTATGATTCTCATTTTCAAACTGACTTTTAATGAAGAAAAGGATGACACCGATTTTGCAGGATAAGCGAAAACCTCAACAAAAGCGATCATCACATATTCTGTTCTTTTTAATATTTTTTCTCGCCGTTATTGGTTTAGCGGCTGCCATGTTTTTTGCTGTGTCATACGGTGCAAAAACATTGTCTCTGCAAACGGTTTGGACAGCTGTATTTGACTATCAGTCAAATGTCACAGAGCAGCAGATCATCCATGAATTAAGACTTCCTCGTGTTTTAGGGGCAGCTCTAGTGGGAGCGGCGTTTGCTGTAGCGGGTGCTCTTATGCAGGGCATCACAAGAAATCCTCTGGCAGATGCGGGGATTTTAGGTATTAATGGCGGTGCGATGTTTGTGGTCGCTCTCTGTTTTGCTTTTTTCCCAGGAATGCCTTATTCGGCACTGATGTTTTTTTCCTTTATTGGTGCTGTGCTCAGTACGCTGCTGATCTTTGCGATTGGGGCGGCTGGCGGCGTATTGACACCGCTGCGTCTCACTGTAGCAGGAGCGGTTGTCGCCGCATTGCTTCATGCGCTCAGCTCTGGGATTGCGATTTATTTTGACCTGAGTCAGGATTTGGCTTTTTGGTATGCAGGCGGGGTAGCTGGTGTGAAATGGCCGCAGCTGACGATTCTCGCCCCGGTTATTCTGATTGTGATCGTATGGGCAATGCTATTAGGCCGGTCACTTTCCTTACTATCGCTCGGTGAAGATACAGCGGCGAATTTAGGGGTGAAAACCCGGCAAGTGCGAATACTAGGCATGACCGCTGCTGTGTTATTAGCAGGGGTTTCTGTATCAGCAGTCGGGTCGATTGGGTTTGTCGGTCTTGTCATCCCGCATATTGCACGAAAGCTTGTTGGTGTAGACTATCGTTTCGTTATTCCGATGTCAGCGATATTAGGCGCAGTGCTGCTTGTCTTTGCAGACCTTGCCAGCCGTACAGTCAATCCGCCAAGAGAGCTTGCCATTGGCGTGATGGTGGCACTTGTTGGTGTTCCTTTCTTCTTATACATTGCCAGAAAAGAAGGGAGGAACCTGTCATGAGAGAGAAACAGCGTGCTCTTGCCGTGACAGTCGTTTTGCTTTGCCTGAGTGCGGCTGTTGTGCTGTATAGTTTAAATACCGGTACGCTGAAACTAAGCCCTGTCATGGTCGTCAAGACACTATTTGGCTTTGGAGATTTCCAAAGTGAAACGGTGCTGTTTGACTATCGTCTGCCTCGAATCGTGGTGACGATGTTAGCTGGTATTGGTCTTGGCATTGCTGGCGGCATTTTGCAAAGCTTATCCCGTAACCCGCTGGCCGATCCTGGAATCATTGGACTGAATGCAGGGGCAGCATTTGGCTTAATTGTGTTTGTGACATATTTTCATGCACTTGAAGGCAATCCGTCTCTTCTTATTCCGCTCTTTACGTTTGGCGGCGGACTGCTTGCGGCAGCGGTTATTGTGCTTCTTGCATATGACCGGCATGAGGGGCTTGTTCCTATCCGTCTGATTTTAGTTGGCATTGCGGTTGCTGCGGGTTTTAGTGCACTCACCTTATATTTGTCATTGAAGCTTGATGAAGATACATACACGTTTGCTTCAAGATGGCTTGTGGGCAATGTATGGGGGAGAGACTGGATTCATGTGCTGGCGCTTCTGCCTTGGATTGTATGCCTTGTGCCGCTCACGCTGATGCAGTCAAACACGCTCAATGCATTGACATTAGGAGATGCTGTCGCCTCAAGTGTAGGTGTTCGTGTTCAGCGTAAACGTCTTCTCCTCTTGACCTTAGCGGTAGGCCTCGCGAGTGCCAGTGTTTCGATGACAGGCGGTATTGGCTTTATAGGCCTCGTGGCCCCGCATTTGGCTAGACGGCTGGTCGGGTCACTGCATCAGTATTTTTTACCAGTTAGTGCGCTGCTTGGCTTGTTGATTTTGGTCAGTGCCGATACAATCGGGCGATCTATCTTTGCTCCAAATGCCATACCAGCGGGTGTGGTCGTGGCCTTTATCGGTGCCCCGTATTTTCTCTATTTATTAACTAAAACGAAATAAACATGAAAGAGGAACTCATCATGAAAAAACTACTAGTGTTTGGATTAACGCTCTGTTTCTTGCTGCTTGCCGCTTGCGGACAACAGGAAACAAAGAATACAACAAATGAAAAGACCAATGGAACACCAAAGATTGCTTCCTTGTCCATTCATTTAACGAATGACTTGTTAGCACTCGGTATCAAACCAGCGGGCTCTGTTGTAGGAGGAGACTTAAAAGATTTCCTTCCACATGCGAAAAAGCAGCTGAGTCAGACGAAGAAGCTCGGCATTGCAGCTGATCCAGATATGGAATCACTGCTTGCGTTACAACCAGATGTTATTTATGTTGATGAAGAATTAGCCGGACAAGACTTATCGAAATATAAGAAGATCGCCAAAACAGAAGTGTTTAATTTAAATGATGGCACATGGCGGGATCATTTGAAAAAAATCGCCAAACACGTCAATAAAGAAAAAGAAGCGGACCAATATATAAAGAATTACAATCAAGAAGCAAAAGAAGTCAAATCGCTCATCAAGAAAAAGATTGGAAACGGAAAAGTCATGGCGATCCGTGTGACAGCAAAGGAGCTTCGCGTATTTAGCATGAAGCGCCCAATGGGTCCTATTTTATACGATGATTTAGGCCTGACACCTGTCGATGGTGTGAAAAAGCTGGACAGCAAGCGCCCATTTGAAGTGATTTCTCAAGAGGTTCTTCCTGACTATGATGCTGATGCGATCTTTGTTGTCGTCAACCGTGATGATAAAGCGCAGCAGGCATTCAAGCAATTAGAAAAGACTCCGATTTGGAAGGGTCTAAAAGCAGTGAAGAAAAACCAAGTCTATCCGATTGCCGATCAGCCTTGGCTCGATTACTCAGCTCTAGGCAATAAAATGGCATTGGATGAAGCAAAAGAGATGTTTTCTAAATAAATAGCAAATGAAATCAGGCATCATTCCGCATATAGGAATGATGTCTCTTTTTTTGATTCGTTCTTCTATTCATTTGGCTGCTGCATACATATGAGAGAGAACGAGCAATACCGCCCGTAAGAAGAGGAAAGGGAGGGGTTACAGTTGGAGGTTCAAAAAATTAGTGCAGGTACCATTGCAAGGCTTGTGCTGCTTTTACTGGCGCTTATTAACAGTGCGTTAACTGCTGCAGGAAAAAGCCCAATTCCTATTGATGAAGAAGGCGTTCAGCAATTCATCACGCTGGCCTTTCTTGGGATTACATCACTATGGGCCTATTGGAAAAACAATGATATAACGAAAAAAGCACGAACAAAAAAAGAAGAATAAGAGAAAAAAGAGCCTTTCATGAATCAAAGGCTCTTTTTCATCGAAGCGTCAAACGCCTCTCCCCGCAATCATTCTTCCTGAAAGGCTTACGCCCGGCGTTCTCCCATGTTGTTGAGGAAAGCTTTTACTTCCTCAATGCTTAAGCCAATTGCCTTCGCTTCACTCATTAGACGTTTCCACTCTGTGATATTTGAGTCAGTCAGCTTTCTATGGGTGACATGTATCGACTTTTCTTCCTGCTCCTTTCGGTACATTTGGAGCAGCTGATAGAGCTCTTCTTTAGGCATGCCGGCTTGGACGGCATTGACGATATGCTCCCGCCATTCGTGTTCATCACCCTCAGTGTAATGAAACATCATCGTCTCTGCATCAAACAGCTCTTGTAAATCAATCTCTAATGAAGAGGATACCTTTTTTAAGAACTGGACAGATGGATTCCTGTGGACACCACGCTCAATTTTGCTCAAATATGACTTAGAGACATGAGCATCCTCAGCCAGCTGCTGAATCGAGTATCCTTTTCTCTTTCGGTAAATGCGTATCACCTTGCCTATCATTCGATCAATGATCTCCCTTCTCCCCGGCGAATAGTTCTGCGACCTTTTCGTTCATTATAAGAAATAAATTGTTCTTTATAAAATTCAAAAACGTAAGAATCAGGAAGTAAACAAAAGAAAACGAACGATTTCGTTCTTTAAAAAGAACTATAAGACCTATTATGACATTTTTCTTTGCGGGTATTATCTTTTATAATCCAATCATTAACAAAAAGAAACCATATATAACCTTTTTATGATGAAATCGGGAGGTATCTATGAATGAGAATATAGGTTTTAAGCAGCTGTTTTCTGTCATTAAAGAGAAAATGGCCCTTCTGATCCTGATTGTCCTGATCGTAACGGGCATTTCAGCCTATTATCAGTTCTATGTCTCGACTCCTGTATATCAGGCAACCACTCAAATTCTTGTTCATAAACGCAGCAATGACGCACAAGCAGATTTAAACGATATTCAGATGAACCTTCAATATACACGTACCTTTCAAGTTTTATTAAAAAGCCCAATTGTCATTGAAAAAGTAAAAGAAACACTCCATCTCACAGAATCAGCAGAAGGACTAAAACACAAAATTGCCACAAGTACAGAAAATGAGTCTGAGGTCATCAATATTTCTGTACAAGATGAGGATCGCGCGAAGGCAGTCGCCATTGCGAATACTGCAACAGAGGTGCTGCAAGAAGAAATCAAAAAAACAATGAATATGGATCGCATTAATGTTTTGTCTGAAGCCAAGCTGTCCAACACGATTCTGATGAATTCGAGAAAATTCGTTCATATCGTTCTGGCACTAGGCGCCTCTTTATTAGGGGGAATGACACTCATTTTCTTAATGAATTTACTCGATGATACTGTAAAACGAACACATCAAATAAGAGAAGAGATCGGATTGCCGTCCCTTGGCAGTGTCTATCAGATGCAGGCAGACAGGAGGGCCAAAAAAGACAAGCAGTCCGTCATAACGGGAGGACAGAACATTGATCTTTAAGAGGAAGAAGAGAGAAAAGAGAGATTTATCCTGTATTTCTGTATTAAATCCTCACTCTGTCATTGCGGAACAATTCCGTACGATCCGAACAAACATCGAATTCACATCGATCCAAACAAGGCTGAAATCGATATTAGTGACCTCCTCCTTGCCGAAGGAAGGGAAATCATTTACGGCTGCAAACTTAGCAGCTGTTTTTGCACAGCAGAACAAGCGGGTGCTGCTCATGGACGCTGATTTGCGAAAGCCGGCCGTTCATGAATATTTTGACCTGAGTCATCACACCGGTTTGACAAATGTGCTATTAAATAATTGCAGCTTGGAAGAAGCTATTTTACCTACACCGATTGAGCATTTAGAGCTGCTTCCGAGCGGAACCATTCCGCCGAATCCAGCAGAGCTGCTCTCCTCTTCTGTGATGAAGCAGCTATTTTATGAGATTGAACAGCAATATGACATGGTGATTGTTGATTCCACGCCGCTTCTGCCAGTTGCAGATGCAAAGATCTTGGCGAACCGGACGGATGGGAGCATTCTCGTTGTCTTAAGCGGCAAAACAAAGATTGCTGCTGTGAAGAAATCAAAAGAAGTATTAGAGGGAACAACAAGTAAACTGCTTGGAGCTATGCTAAATGGCAAGAAAGAGAAAAAGGGCAGACTGTACATGTATTAAAAAGATTGATAGGTGATGTCTCCTAATCTTTAACAATGGAGGCACTCGATCCTGCTGTGGGCACAACCGGTGCCTTAGATGCTCGTCATCAGTAGTGGGATGTGAGGACGGGTTTGATGCCCATGTTACGTAAGAATAGTGATGCTTTAAAAAGGGGGAGGAGCGTTGACTTACGCCCAAAGATTATCAATCATCGTAGCACTAGATTCATATCTCATCTTAGTTGCCGTCTTTTTTGGTTTTCAATTTGTCCAAGAGGCGGCTTTAACCGTTTATACATTTGAAATGCTCGCCATTTCTTCACTCAGTCTGCTCATTGGGCACCATCTATTTGCCTGCATATTTCATGTGTACAAGCAAGTATGGGCTTATACAGGAGTAAGAGAGTTATTTTCTTTAATGAAGACCTTTGTGTGTTCTTTTTTATTTTCGATGACGATGCTGTACCTTTTCGTGCAGACATGGCCATTTCGGTTTTTATTCATCGTGTGGCTTTTTCATATCTTATTCATCGGTGCCTCTCGGATGGCTTCCAGGCTATTTCATGACGGAGCAAAGCGGCTTCAGGCAGAAAAGGAGCGGGCATTAATCATTGGCGCCGGATCAGCGGGGACCATGCTCGTTCGTCAGCTACAGCAATCGAGTGATGTACATATTGAGCCAGTCGCCTTCATCGATGATGACAAGACGAAACATAGGCTTGAAATTATGGGTCTGCCTGTCATAGGAGGAAAAGAACAAATTCAAACAGCTGTCGTGATGATGGATATTCAGAAGATCATCATTGCCATTCCATCTAAAAGCAGCCACACCTTAAAAGGGCTGTATAAGGAATGTGTAGCGACTGGGGTCAAAACACAGATCATGCCGGAAATGGAGCAGATTTTAAAAGGAACCCATGCGCTGAATCAATTACGGGATGTACAGCCAGAGGATTTACTAGGGAGAGAACCGATTCAATTAGATACGAGCCGTCTATCTGCTCATTTAAAAGGAAAAACGATCATGGTCACAGGGGCAGGCGGATCAATTGGGTCAGAAATCTGCCGTCAAATTTGTGTGTTTGCTCCTCAAGCGATTGTACTTGTGGGACATGGAGAATTTAGCATTCATTCTATTTTACTAGAGCTGAAAGAATTATATGGAGACAGCATCAGACTCTATCCACAAATTGCGGATATTCAAGATAAACAGAAAATGAGTGAAATCGTTGGTCAGTTTCAACCGGATATGATTTATCATGCTGCGGCACATAAGCATGTTCCACTCATGGAGATCAGTCCGAAAGAAGCCGTGAAAAACAATATTATCGGGACAAAAAATGTCGCAGAAGCCGCACACGAGCACGGCATTGAAACATTCGTCCTCATCTCATCTGACAAAGCAGTCAACCCTGCCAATGTGATGGGAGCCACTAAGCGGTTTGCTGAAATGCTGATTATGCAAATGGGGGCAAGCAGCGAAACAAAATTTGTCGCCGTTCGATTTGGAAATGTACTTGGAAGCAGAGGGAGCGTCATCCCTATTTTTAAGAAACAAATCGAGCAAGGCGGGCCGGTGACAGTCACGCACCCAGCCATGACAAGATATTTTATGACCATCCCAGAAGCATCAAGGCTTGTGATTCAGGCAGGTGCACTGGCAGAAGGAAGACAGATTTTTGTTTTAGATATGGGGGAGCCAGTGAAAATCGTAGACCTTGCAGAAAACCTCATTCACCTCTCAGGCTACACCACAGACCAGATTCCGATCACTTTCACAGGCATTCGTCCTGGGGAGAAAATGTACGAAGAACTACTGAACCAGCATGAAAAAGCACAGGAACAAATCTTCCCGAAAATTCATATCGGCCATGCGCTGGATGGTGACCCATATGTGCTGAACCGCTTTATACATGAATTTGACATGATGAGTGAAGAGCAAATGAGACAAGCATTATTTGCTGCCATTGAGTCGCATGATATGTTGTCTGAACAGATGAAACGAGAGGAGGAGCCGCTTGCCAATGAAGAAAAAAGTCTTGTTTTGCGCAACGGTTGATTATCACTTTAAGGCCTTTCATCTTCCATATTTCCGGTGGTTTCAGGAAAAAGGATGGGAAGTGCATACAGCGGCAAATGGCCAGCTGGAGCTGCCCTATGTGAATCAAGCTCACTCGATTCCAATTCAGCGCTCTCCTTTTCATGTCCGCAACCGGCTTGCGTATGTAGAACTGAAGAAGCTGTTAACGAAAGAGCACTATGAATTCATCCATTGCCACACACCAATGGGAAGTGTCATTGGCAGGCTTGCAGCCAAAGGCGCGCGCAAAAAAGGAACGAAGGTTCTTTACACGGCACATGGCTTTCACTTTTGGCAGGGGGCGCCGCTTCAAAACTGGCTGCTCTATTATCCAATTGAGAGATTTCTTGCCCGCTATACAGACGCACTGATCACCATTAATGGGGAGGATTTTAAAAGAGCAGACCGTCTATCAAAAGAGCGGACATCTGTTTATTATGTGCCCGGTATGGGTGTGGATATGAAACGGTTCGCACCAGTTGATGAAAAAGAGAAACAGCGTCTCCGCGCAGCCTACGGCTTTTCTGCGGAAGATTTTATCGTACTGTGTGCTGGCGAATTAAACATGAATAAAAATCAAGGAATGCTCATCAAAGCATGTGCACAACTGTCTAGGAAAATACCAAATATAAAGATCGTGTTTGCCGGGGAAGGGACAATGAGACCAAACTATGAAAAGCTTACCCGCCAGCTCCAGCTTGAAAAGCATGTTCACTTTGCTGGGTTTTGCAAACAAATGGAGGAATGGATGCATTTGAGCGATGTGTGTGTTTCCACCAGCTTGAGAGAAGGGCTCGGCATGAACCTGCTTGAAGCGATGTCGGCAGAAAAACCCGTGATTGCAACGGAGAATAGAGGGCATTGTGAGCTTGTCAAACATGGCGTCAATGGTTTTTTAGTTAAACCGCAAGATGTGAATGGTTTAGCTGATTACTTGCAGCAGCTCTATGACAAAAAGGATCAGCTGCTTCTCATGGGAAAAGCGGGACGCTCTATCGCTCATGCATTTGCACAGGAGCAGACGGTCAGTGCAATGGAAGAAATTTATACAATTTATATGGATCAAGCAGAGAAGGTGATACAGCATGCGTAAACCAAAGGTGTCAATTATCATGGGCGTCTACAATTGCCAAGAGACAGTAGAAGAAAGTATTGAATCCATTCTTCATCAAACATATAAAAACTGGGAGCTCATTATATGTGATGACGCATCAACAGATGGCACTTATGAGAAGGTGCTGTCTTATACAAAACGAGATCCTGAAAGAATTCGCCTGATCCGTAATCAAGAAAATCAAAGGCTCGCTGCCAGTCTCAATCGCTGTCTGGCTGAAGCGAGGGGAGAGTTGATTGCAAGGCAGGATGGCGATGATCTATCGGTGCCTGTTCGTTTAGAAAAACAGGTTCATTTCCTCGATACATATCCTGAATACGATGTGGTCGGTACGGCGATGACGGTTTTTGATGAAACGGGAACAAAGGGTGTGCGGGCACTTGTTTCAGAGCCTGATCGGAAGGTGATGGCAAGAGGAACTCCTTTTTGTCATGGGACCATTATGATGAGGGCTTCTGCTTACAAAGCTTTAAATGGATATCGCTCTGTGAAAACAACAAGGCGGATGGAAGATATCGATCTTTGGATCCGCTTTTTTGTTGCTGGGAGGAAAGGCTTTAATTTACAAGAGCCGTTATATCTTGTGAGAGAGGATGAAGCAGCCTTTCAGCGGCGAAAGTTTCGATATTCGATGGATAATGCCTGGCTCGTTTTGAAAGCATGCTGGCTATTAAAGCTATCACCGCTTGACTATTTATTTGCTCTAAAGCCGGTGGTCCGTGCCTGCTTGTCACCGAAGGTCATGAAGCTTTATCATCGCCGGAAGCTGGCGACGTCTATGCTGAAGAGGAGGGCTGTTCGGGATGAGTGAGCCAAAGCGCGTGCTTCATATTGTGGGCGGGATGAACCGCGGCGGAGCTGAAACGATGATTATGAACATTTATCGTGCACTCGACAGGAATGTCCTTCAATTTGATTTCATTACCCACCGGCAGGACGTCTGTGATTATGATGAGGAAATTCGCGAGCTTGGGGGACGCATCTTTTATGTCCCGAGTATTGGGGCGTCCTCTCCGGTTGCTTTTGTGAAAACATTGACAAAGACAATTAGGCAAACAGGACCCTATCAGGCCGTGCATGCACATACGGATTTTCAGACAGGCTTCTCCGCATTTGCTGCAAAACTAGCGGGTGTGAAGGTGCGCATTTGCCATTCGCATAATACAGCGTGGAAGCAGTCGCCAAACTGGCTGGATCATATGATGCTCAAAGGGTTTCGCCAGCTGATCTTTGCATTCTCTACACAGCTTGTTGCATGCGGCGAGGATGCCGGAGTCTTTTTATTTGGACAGAAAAAAATGCAGAACGGGCAAGTTGAGGTGCTGCCAAATGGGATTGATTTATCCCTTTTTTTTCAGCCTGATCCAGACGAAAAGGCGGAGATCAAAAAGCAGCTCCATCTTCGCGAAAAAAACATGGTCATCGGTCATATTGGGCGGTTCCATGAGCAAAAAAATCATGTTTTTTTTATGGAGCTGGCCCAGACCTTAAAGAAGCAAGGCGTTTCATTTCAGCTTGTCCTCGTAGGGGATGGACCGCTGAAGCAAGTAGTCGAATCGTATGCGGAGAAGGCTGGCTTGATGGAGGACATTGTCTTTACAGGCGTCGTATCAGACGTTCCGCAGTATATGAAAGCATTTGACGTTTTTGTGATGCCTTCTTTGTTTGAAGGTCTTCCGCTTGTATTAGTGGAAGCACAGGCGTCTGGGCTGCCTTGTGTGATTTCAGATCATATTACAGAGGAAGTAGATTTAGGCTGCGGGCTTGTGAAAAGGATGTCGCTGGGAGATTCCGCGCATGAATGGATGAAGGCGGTGCTTGAAGCATATCATGCAGAACCTCCTCTTCAAGAGACCATTACCTCACAGCTTGAACAAAGAGGATTTGATGTGAAACAGAATATTACACGTGTGATGAATCTATATGGACTGTAAGGAAGGAATGGCAGATGGCGGTTTATTTGGTGAACATGATCATGGTCTATTTATGGTCGAGCTTTGCCGCATTTTACGGCAGACGTGATGATACCATTCAAAGCGGATGGCGGCCTAACAAGCTTCTTGTGTTTTTTCCGTTTTTGTTTCTTTGTATTGTCTCTGGGATTCGGTACAAAGTAGGAACCGATTTTGTCACATATGGACAGATGTATGAGTTCTCCATCAACTATGAAAGGCCTTGGCATATATTCGGATTCGGTGTGGATAAAGCCGCAACGGATCCGGGGTTTACGTTTATTTTATGGATGCTTAATCAACTGTCTCATGATCCGCAAATCATGTATATCTCAGTCGGAGCCATTACTTATTTTTTTATTATCAAGACGCTTATTCAATATGGCCGTCCATTTGAGCTGAGTATGTTGCTTTTTCTTGGGACCTTTCATTATTATGCGTCATTTAATGGCATGCGTCAGTATATGGTGGCAGCGATTCTTTTTTATGCCATCCGGTTGGTGATCAATGGTCAGTGGAAATTGTATTTTCCGCTCGTCCTTGTATGTTCATTGTTTCATTCATCGGCTCTCATCATGATTCCTGTTTATTTTATTGTGAGGACAAAGGCTTGGTCTTGGATGATGCTGTTCTTATGCCTGATTTTCTTAGGCTTAACCGCGCTTTATGACCGTTTTGTCTCAGTGTTTGTCGTGATGCTGCAAGGAAGTTCATATGGTCATTACGAGGAATGGCTCACAACGAATACGAATGGAATGAATGTGACAAAAATCGGTGTCTTGATTTTGCCGCTTCTGCTCGCTTTCTTTTATCGGAAACGACTTCGTGAGCTGACACCTGAGAGTGATTACATTGTGAATTTTTGTTTGCTTGGTTTCTTGTTTGGCATCCTTGCAACGAAGGATGTCATTTATGCAAGATTTCATATTTATTTTGGTTTGTATCAGCTCATTTTACTGCCATATTTCACACGTATTTTTGATCAGCGGTCTAATGTGTTTATGTATGTAGGGATTGCTGTTTGCTATATTCTGTACAGCATCATGCTGATGCCGTTCGATTCTTCGGTTTTGCCGTATAGAACGATATTTAATAAATAGATTTGAAGAAAGGTGGGGCATGCTGTAATGCCAGCTATCAGTCTATTGGTCGCAGTTTACAATACGAGTCAATATGTGGAGCAATGTCTTCAATCAATTGCAGATCAAAGCTTTTCCGATATAGAAGTCATTCTTATCAATGATGGATCGACCGACCGCAGCGGTGAATGGCTTGAAGCATTTGCTGAGCGTGATGAGCGTTTCCGGGTGATTCATCAATCCAATCAAGGGTTAGGCGCTGTGAGAAACAGGGGCATCGAGGAAGCGAAAGGGACGTACCTCGCCTTTGTGGATTCAGATGATATTCTCGCTCCTCATTACTGTGAAGCCATGTACGAAAAAGCCGAAATGACCGGGGCAGATCTTGTTGTGAGTGAGTATTGGATTCAATTTGAACAGTCAAAGCGAACGATACCAACGACGCTGTTAGACAAGCGGTCAGCTGAAAAAACGGATTTAATCAAAGCGTTATTACATGGAAACTTAACTGGATTCTCATGGAATAAGCTGTATCGGCGTGCCTTCATGGAAGAACATCACATTCGATTTCCGCTGCGGGGGGAGCTTGAGAACATTGAAGATCAATATGTGACGCTGCGCTGTTTTTCTTTATCACGCAGCATTGCTTTTGTTCATGAGCCCCTTTATTACTACAGGGTTCATCTGTCATCTATTGTGCAACGATATCAGAAGCAGTATTTTCATCATGGACTGACCTATTATCATGCACAGCGCTCGTTTTTAAAAGAGCATGATGACATCTCTCTATATGAGAAAGCATTAGACTTTTTTATCGTCAATCATACGCTTCATTGTATGCTCAACGAATGGAAGAGCCAAAATGATCTCTCTATTCAGGAAAAGCTTGATCACATGCGTGAAATGGTCACACATGATGCCTTTCAGCATGCCGTCAAACAAGTGGAACCATCGAAGCTCACAGTACGAAAGCGAATGATTTTATTTCTTGCTAAGTGCCGATTGGTTTATCCGCTTTCTGCCGCGGCATCTAGCTATCAAAAATGGATCGAATATCAGACAAGGAAATAGGGGTGATGGGATTGACAGTGCAGCAAATGAAGGCAAAAACCGCAGAGTGGCTGCTCTTAAAGGTCAAATATCCGCTTGAGTATAGACTGAGCCGCCAAAGGCTGCCAGAGCTGAGTCATCAGAAGAAAATCATTCTCACGCTGCTGCCGGGCCATGATAATTTAGGGGATCATGCGATTGCCTATGCGAGTTATTGTTTTTTAAAGAAACACTTTCCAGCCTATGACATCATAGAAGTGGACATGAAAGAGATCTATCGCCTTGCCCGTCCGCTAAAGCGCAGCCGGCATCCAGAAGACATCGTCTGTATGATCGGTGGGGGCAATATGGGGGATTTATACCGGTACGAAGAATGGACGAGACAATTTATCATCAAGACCTTCAAGTCCTATCCCATGATCCAGCTGCCTGCTACTGTGCATTTTACAGAAACAAAGAAAGGGAAAAGGGAGGAGCGCCGCGCCATACACACGTATAAGCAGCATCCAAGACTGCTCCTCATGGCAAGAGATCAAACAACCTATGAATGGATGAAGCAGCATTTTCCTGATCAAGATGTGTGGAAACAGCCTGATATGGTGCTGTCATTAGACGAATCATCAAAGGATGAAACACGTGAAGGGGTTCTGCTTTGTCTGCGTGAGGATCAAGAAGCATATCTCACAAAGGAGGAGCGCCAGCAGCTGCAGCAGTATATCCAAGAGACATATGATCAAGTCGGTTTGATCACAACGACAATTGGCAGACGGGTCGATCGAACAACTCGCTTGGAGGAGTTAACGTCTTTGTGGACGGAGTTAAAACAAACGCAGGTCGTCGTGACAGATCGTCTGCATGGCATGATCTTTTGTGCGATCACTCATACACCGTGTGTTGTCCTTAGGTCGTTTGATCATAAGGTGATGGAGGGATTTGAGTGGGTGGCTCACCTTCCGTTTATGACCCTTTTAAAAGAACCAAATGAGACCGCTGTGAAAGAGGCCGTTCATCAGCTGATGAAAACAAGTGGTCAAAAGGGAGAGGAAGCTGGATGAGGGCTCTTAAACGCTGCGTGAAAGCACAATGAATCGAGCGTTTCTTTATAATGCCAGTGCGAACTTAATCACATTTGTCCTGATGATGCTCATGTCTGTTTGTTTAACACCTTATATTGTTCATACGCTTGGAGTGGAAGCATTCGGCTTAATCCATCTGACGCAAAATATGATCAACTATTTATCGGTCATTACCGCTTCGTTAAGTGCGGTTGTTGTGCGTTTTTTTTCTGTGGCGGCTCATAAAGGAGAGATGGAGAAGGCGCAGCGCTATCTCGCTTCCTATTTCGTCAGTTCGTTTTTACTATCTATTAGTCTCTTTTTGCTTTGTCTTTTCATATCTCATCAGCTGGTTGAGTGGCTTCATGTGCCCGATCATCTCGCAAAAGACACACAGACCGCCTTTATTTTAGGGGGTCTTTTATTTATGCTCAATTTCGTCATGTCTGGCATTGGGGCTGCACCGTTTTATGCGAATAAGCTCTATGTATCAAGTGTTGGACAGGCAATTCAAATGTTTCTGAGAGCACTGATGATTGTCATCCTGTTTACATGGACGACACCAGCCATTTGGCATATTCCACTTGCGGCCGTCCTTGGAAGCTTAGCGGCTATGGGGATCGGTATCTATTATTTTAAAAAACTCATCCCTTGGTTTTCGTTTAAGTGGCGGCATGTCTCGTTATCGTCTAGTCTCACCCTTGTTCGATCAGGGGTCTGGCATTCATTTGAGCAAATGGGGATTTTGTTGTTTTTACAAATTGATTTATTGATGACCAACTTGCTCATTGGAGCTGAAGCGACAGGCAAATATGCGGCGATTTTACAATTTCCATTATTATTACGCACACTGGCAGGGACACTGGCCGTTGTGTTTGCACCAACAATCACGAAATTTTATTCGAATCACGACAAAGAGGGGCTCATTCAATATGCTGCAAATGCTATTAAGTGGAGCGGCTTATTTGTTGCGTTCCCAGCCGCGCTTTTAGGAGGTCTCGCTGGTCCGCTCATGCTTCTATGGCTTGGCCCTGCTTTTGAGGAGCTGAAATGGCTTCTCATGATTCATGCGGCTTATTTATGTTTGACCTTGATGTTTTTACCGCTCACATATGTGCCAACCGTGTTTAATCGTTTTAAAGTTCCTGCGGTTATCACCCTTATATTAGGTGTGTCTAATGTGCTTTTTGCCTATGGATTGACTCATATGCTGCAGCTCGGTTTATATGGCATTGCATCCGCGGGGGCAATGGTTTTATTGATCAAAAATATTGTGTTTCTGCCATTTTATACGGCTAGCATCACGAATCAGAAACGCACCATCTTTTACAAGCATACGCTGGTTCCGCTTGCAGGAGCGCTATTTATTTGGGGCGTCTGCGCAGGAATTCAAGTGGTATATAACGTGACTTCATGGTGGGAGCTGTTTTGTATTGGCGGGCTTTGTTTCATTCTCTATATAGGCTACTTGTATGTGTTTGCAGGAACGAAACGAGAGCGGATGCAGCTGATGCGTAAGGTAAAACATGCGGTCTCCCGCTAATATGAAAAGGAGATGCAATGATGAAAAGAATGATCGATGTGATGGTGGCATTGACGCTGCTCATCGCAGGCAGTCTTCTTTTTCTTCTCATCTATGGACTGATTAGATGGAAAATTGGAACGCCTGTGGTGTTTCGGCAGAAGCGGCCTGGTCTGTATGGCAGGCCTTTTATGCTCTATAAATTTCGGACAATGACCGATGAACGCGACGAACATGGGGAGCTGCTGCCAGATCATCTGCGTTTAACAAAAACCGGCGCCTTGATTCGAAAGCTTAGTCTTGATGAATTGCCGCAGCTTGTCAATGTACTCAAAGGAGAGCTCAGTCTCGTCGGGCCAAGACCGCTTTTGATGGAGTATTTGCCTATGTATACAGAGGAACAAGCAAGGCGTCATCTTGTGAAGCCCGGCATAACAGGATGGGCACAGGTGAACGGCCGAAACACGCTTTCCTGGGAGGAGAAATTCACCTATGACCTTTGGTATGTCGAGCATCAATCGTTTTGGCTCGATATGAAAATTCTATGGATGACCTTGCTGAAAGTCATGAAAACAGAGGGGGTGCAGCAGCCGGATCATGCCACAGCTGAAAAATTCAAAGGAACCGATATGTAAAAAGCAAACCATTGGTTTAATTGGGGCTGGAGGACATAGCAAAGTCATCCAAGATCTCATTTTTGCACATTCCGATTACTCATTATGTGCGGTGTTAGATGATCAATTTGAAGAGGTGGTCACTCAAAGCGGGATTTTGTATGGACCGATCTCCATGAGTGAGCAGCTGAGAAAGACCATGCCACATATGAAATGGCTGATTGCAATCGGACAAAATGAGATCAGACTGCTCATGAAGGAACGCCTCTCATTTGAAAATACAGCGTACGCCACACTCATTCATCCAGAGGCGGTCATAAGTCCGTCAGCTGTCATTGGAAGGGGGACTGTCGTGATGGCAAGGGCAGTGGTACAAGCAGATGCAGCCATCGGTGAGCATGCGATTATGAATACAGGATCTATCGTGGAGCATGACTGCATACTCGAATCGTTTGTGCACCTGTCACCAGGCGGGGTTCTGACTGGCGGTGTTTCCGTGCGGGAGGGTGCACATATTGGGGCAGGTGCCGTCGTGACACCGGGTACAACGATTGGAAGCTGGACGGTCATTGGCGCTGGAGCAGCAGTGACAAGAGATATACATGATCAGAAGGTTGCGGTAGGAATTCCTGCAATGGAAATCAAAGATCGGAAAGAAGGTGGAAAGTGATGAAAGAAAAGAAGCGAATTTACTTATCTCCTCCGCATATGAGCGGAAAAGAGTATCTCAAAATAGAGGAAGCCTTCAAGAGCAACTGGATTGCGCCGCTTGGACCGCTTGTGAATGAATTTGAGCAGACAGTAGCGGACTATGCAGGAGTGAAGACAGGCGCGGCTTTATCCTCAGGAACAGCGGCGATTCACCTTGCTTTAAAGCTGATAGGTGTACAAAAAGAAGACATTGTCTTTTGTTCCACCCTCACGTTTGTTGCAACGGCAAATCCGATTTTATATGAACAAGCGTCGCCCGTTTTTATTGATTCTGAAAGGGAGACGTGGAATATGTGCCCGCTTGCTTTAGAGAAAGCCTTTGTTGAATCAAAACGTCTTGGTAAAAAACCTCGCGCGGTCATTGTCGTCCATTTATATGGGCAAAGTGCAAAAATGGACGAAATCATGGCTCTGTGTGAAGCATATGATGTACCCGTCATTGAGGATGCGGCTGAATCGTTAGGTGCGCTGTATAAAGGAAGGAAAAGCGGCTCAATGGGCAGGTTCGGTATCTATTCTTTTAATGGAAATAAAATCATTACAACATCAGGGGGCGGAATGCTTGTGAGTGATGATGAAGCTGCGATTGAACGATGCCGTTTTCTTGCGTCACAGGCCAGAGAACAAGCCATGCACTATGAGCATCAAGAGATGGGCTACAACTATCGCATGAGCAACCTCTTAGCAGGGGTCGGGATTGCTCAAATGGAAGTGCTGGACGAGCGTGTTGATCAAAAGCGCCGCATTTTCCAGCGTTATCAGGACGCTTTATCAGAAGCGGAGGGTCTTCATTTGATGCCAGAATATCAAGAAACGAAATCCAACCGCTGGCTGACGGCATTGACCATTGATCGTGATACAAAATTGTCTCCAGCAGATATCATTCTTGCTTTAGAAAAAGAACAAATCGAAGCAAGGCATGTATGGAAGCCGCTGCACCAGCAGCCGCTCTTTCGCCATTGCCCTTTTTATACTGCGGAAAAAGGGACGCCTGTATCCGAGCTGTTATTTGAGAGGGGGCTTTGTCTCCCGTCTGGAACGAGCATGACAGATGCAGATCAGGAGCGTATCATCCATATACTTCATGACATGCTGCGAGAAAAAACATTTACCTCTTCACAGGCTGCTCATTCGTAAGCAGCCTGCCTCTCTTTCTATCAAATTCCTCAATTTGTGGAATAATTAGGAATAAGTATTGTCATGTCGTTTCAAATATGATATTGACAAGGGCTCCCTTCCTCCTTAAAATGAAAATGATTATCAGCATCAATTAGGAGGAGCAACTTATGACTATTTGGAATAATTTTCCGAAAATTAAAATAAATACTGTGTTACCCTTCCTGCTTATTCTCTTTTTATTAGTAGGATGCTCTCAAACAAACAATGGAGCGGATGGAAACAAGGATCACCCTGACATGATCACTATGGCGTGGCCAAGAGATATTGGTGAAATGAATCCACACGTATACAACCCATCACAATTGTTTGCACAATCAATGATTTATGAGCCGTTGGTGAGCTATCAAAAGAATGGAAAGCTGAAACCAGAATTAGCGAAATCATGGGATGTTTCAAAGGATGGCAAGGTTTATACGTTCCATTTAAGAGACGGAGTAACATTCTCAGATGGCTCTGAATTTAATGCGGATATTGTTAAAAAGAACTTTGATACGATTTTAAAAAATAAAGATTTACATAGCTGGTTAGGTGTCATTAAGAAAATCAAAAAGACAGAAGCCGTTGATAAAAAGACATTTAAACTCACATTAACAGCACCATATTATCCAACTGTTCAAGAATTAGCCGTTGTTCGTCCAGTTCGTTTCTTAGGTGAAGAAGGCTTCCCTAAAAACGGAGATACGTCAAAAGGAATTGAAAAACCAGTGGGGACAGGCCCTTGGATTTTAAAAACATATAAGAAAGATGATTATGCTATTTTCGAACGAAACGATCATTATTGGGGAGAAAAACCAAAGGTAAAAGAAATCAAGGTAAAGGTTATCCCAGATGCGGAAACGAGAGTCATGGCATTTGAAAAAGGTGATGTGGATCTACTTTACGGAGAAGGAACCATTAGCCTTGATTCCTACAAACAGCTAGAGGCAAGCGGCAAGTATGAAACGAAAATGTCAGAGCCTGTTGCAACGAGACAGCTTGTCATGAACACAAAAGTGGATCAGCTGTCAGATGAGAAAGTGCGTCATGCCCTTCAATATGCCTTCAATAAAAAATCAATGGTAGAAGGGGTCACTTCTGGTTTAGAGGATGAAGCAGATCACATCTTGCCGACAAACATGCCGTATACGTCAAACATTCAGGTGAAGTCTTTCAAATATGATGTGGATAAAGCCAAAGCATTGCTGGATGAAGCGGGCTGGACACTTCCAAAAGGAAAATCCGTTCGTGAAAAAGATGGGAAAAAGCTTGAGTTCAGCATGATGTATGACTCGGCAGAATCGATTCAAAAAGCGATGGCAGAAACGCTGCAAGCCGAATGGGCAGCCGTTGGTGTCGGCGTCAAGCTTGAGGGTGTGGATTTGGCCACACAGGTTCAGCGCTTTAAAGCCAATAAGTTTGATATGAACTTCTTTAGCAACTACGGAGCGCCGTATGATCCGCATACGTTTATGAACGTTCTCTCATCAGATGGATTTGGATTCAAAGAAGCCATTTCAGCCTACCCAAATAAGGAAAAGCTGATCAAAGAAATGACGGAAATCCCATCAACAACAAATGAAAAGAAACGTAAAGCACTGTATTCGTCTGTCTTATCCTCTTTACAGGATCAAGGGGCAATTGTGCCAATCTCTTATTTTAAAAAGACAGCCGTTTATCAAAAAGCTGTGAAAGACTTTGAATTCCCTGCGAATCGTGATGAACAACCTTTCACAGGCATTAAGCTGAAGTAACAGAAGGAAGGTAAGGAAATGGGCCGCTATATCGTCAAACGATTGCTATCAATTATTCCTGTATTTTTATTAGCCACACTGCTCACAACTGGTATGATTCACCTTTCGCCAGTTGACCCGGCTGAGGCATATTTAGCAGCGGCTCATATCCAACCTACGGATGAAATATTAGCGCAAAAACGAAGTGAATTCGGCTTAGATGAGCCATTTTATATGCAGTATCTTCATACCATTGAAAAAGTCATTCATCTTGATTTCGGCCGGTCGTATATGTCCAATCAGCCTGTCGTTGATGAGGTGATGTATCGAATACCGGCAACGATTCAATTGGCACTGACCAGTCTGCTGATCGCTATTTGTGTCAGCATTCCGCTCGGCTTTTTCAGCGGCATGAGGAAAAATGGTGCCGTTGATCATGTGAGCCGGCTGATTTCTTTCTTAGGAGCATCTATCCCAACGTTTGTTTTGGGGTATTTGCTCATCTTCTTTTTTTCAGTGAAGCTAGACCTTTTACCAGTTGAAGGGGTCGGAACATGGGCGCATCTCATCCTGCCGTCGATCACACTGGCAGTCCCTTTAATTGCTACGTATACAAGGCTGTTACGTTCAAGTGTGAGTGAGGCGCTTCAAGAACCTTTCGTTCAATATGCGAGAATGAGAGGATTGAAGGAACAATCGATCATGTTCAAGCATGTGTTCAGAATTGCGATATCGCCGATGCTGACCGGTCTTGGGGTGAACCTCGGCAAGCTGTTAACCGGAACCATTATTGTAGAGGCCGTTTTCTCATGGCCAGGGTTTGGCCGCTTTTTTATTGAAGCGATCTTTAACCGGGATCTGCCAGTCATTCAATTTTATGTCCTCATGTCAGCCTGTATTTTTATCTTGAGCAGCTTGATGGTTGACTTGATTCAATTGATCATTGACCCTCGTATTTCTAGAAAGGAAGGCCGCCAGCAATGATGACAAAAGTAAAACATCTCTTCTCTCATCAAAAGATGATCTCGATCTGCGCCCTGCTGCTCGGTCTCCTGCTGATTGTGACAATATGTGCGCCATGGATCGCCCCGCATGATCCGGCAGCTGTCAATCTAGCGATGAAGCTAAAGGGATCTTCGTGGGAGTATCCTCTTGGAACAGATCAATTAGGGCGGTGCAATTTATCTCGTATTTTATATGGTGCGCGTGTTTCGCTCGGCTGTGCGTTATTAATCTTTCTTTCTTCGTTATTCATTGGTTTAATTGTCGGCCTGTTTTCAGGATACAAAGGCGGCTGGATTGATCATGTTTTGATGAGAATCTGTGACGGTGTCATGGCATTTCCAAACCTGGTGCTGATCCTTGGGTTAGTCGGCATTTTCGGTCCGGGACTTTCTCAAGTCGTACTTGCTTTGATGCTTGTGCAATGGGTGTATTATGCCCGCGTCTTCCGAGGGATGGTGCTCAGTTTAAAAGAACAGAACTTTATTGCAGCTGCAAAAATCAGTGGGACCTCGCACTGGAACATCATGAGAAAGCATATGATTCCCAATGTCCTGCCGCCATTAGCAGTCATTGGAACACTCGAAATGGGCTGGGCGATTATGGACATTTCTGCGATGTCTTTCCTCGGATTAGGGGTTCAGCCTCCTATGCCTGAATGGGGAGCAATGATTCATGAAGGGAAATCGTATATTCAAACGAATCCTCAATTGATGCTGTACCCGGGTCTTGTGATCATGACTGTGGTGATTCTGTTTAATTTACTAGGAGAAGCCCTTTCAGAGAAATATGGTATCAAACGCCGTGTGTAAAGGAATGATCAATGTGCAAGAGCCCATTTTACAAATAGAGAACCTGCATGTGCATACGAAAACACCTCAAGGGACAACCCCTCTTATTCAAGAAGTATCGTTTGAAGTAGAGCGCGGTCAAATCCTTGGATTAATTGGTGAGAGCGGCTGCGGGAAAACAGTGACAAGTATGTCGATCTTACGTATGCTTGATCGAAAAACAACTGAAGTCACTGGCAGTATCACATTACAGGGACGAGAATTGATCGGTATAAGTGAAAAGAATATGCGGTCCATTCGAGGCAAAGACATCTCATATATTATGCAAAATCCAATGAACAGTTTTACGCCGGTATGGACAATCGGCCATCAGCTGGTTGAAACCATCCGCCGGCATTCTGCTGTTAGTAAAAA
Organism: Bacillus sp. WP8; assembly: GCF_000800825.1. Lineage (NCBI taxonomy): Bacteria > Bacillati > Bacillota > Bacilli > Caryophanales > Bacillaceae > Bacillus > Bacillus sp. WP8. The sequence continues at coordinate 3,043,898 of NZ_CP010075.1, read as the reverse complement.
GAAGGCACGAGCACAGGCAATGGATGCTTTAGCGCAAATGAATCTGCCGCAGCCAGACGAACTGTTCAACAAATACCCCTTTGAATTAAGCGGAGGGATGCTGCAGCGTGTCATGATCGCCATGGCTGCCTGTATGCACCCGCCCCTCATCATTGCAGATGAGCCGACAACTGCTTTAGATGTACACAATCAGAAACGGGTGCTTCAGCATCTGAACCAAATTCGTCATAACTATGGAACGGCCATTTTACTCATTACCCACGATCTTGGTGTCATTGCTGAAATGGCAGATCAAGTTGTCGTCATGAAACAAGGAGAAATTGTGGAAAAGGCAGGAGTTCTTGAACTTTTTGAACAACCAAAGCATGATTATACAAAAAAACTATTAGCAGCTCGTCCATCTATCCCAGCTGTTTGCCCGATTTGAGGTGAGAAGGCCCTTGCATTTATTAGAAGTGAAAGCAGTCAGTCATGCATACAACAGCCGGTCGTTTCTAATGAGAAATAAAGGCGCAGCCCCTGTCCTGAAAAGCGTCGATTTGAACATTGAAGAAGGCACTTGCCTTGGACTGCTGGGACAAAGCGGTGCAGGAAAAAGTACACTTGGCCGCATCATACTTGGTTTAGAGAAACCAAGAGCTGGACAGGTTCTTTTTGAAGGTCAGGATGTTTATCGTGCAGATCAGCAAACACGTAAGCATTTTCGCAGGCATGTGCAAGCGGTATTTCAGGATTCCTATTCGGCGGTAAATCCAAGATGGACAGTTGAACAAATTTTATCTGAACCGCTTGAAAACTATGAAACCATGAGCCGAAAGGAACGTAAAAACGTGCTGATTCATTGGTTGGAAAGAGTCGGGCTCAGTGAAAAAGATTTGTCTAAATATCCGCACCAATTCAGCGGCGGCCAGCTGCAAAGGATCAACATTGCTAGAGCTTTATTGCTCCAGCCAAAGCTCATTGTACTTGATGAATCTGTCAGCAGCTTAGACATGGTCACACAGGCTGTCATTTTAGATTTATTAGTAGAATTAAAGAAGGAGCTGGGTGTGGCTTACTTATTTATTACACATGATATGACAGCAGCCTATCACTTAAGTGATCAATTGGCGATTCTTGATCAAGGAAAGCTTGTCGCCCAATTTCAATCAAAGGAAGAATTCTTTTCATCAGAAGAGGAAGCGGTGCGGAAAATGAGAGATGCAATGCTCGCAGACCATCCTTTGTCACGAACGATTGGCAGACCGGTTCGGTAAAGCTTTATTATCAATGCCTCTTTGAGAAGAGGCTATTTTTCATGAAAGGCAGGTGGCGTCGTGAACCATCGAGCGTATTTAGCTTTGGCCATTCCTTTAACGATTTCAACGATGACCACTCCTTTACTTGGAGCTGTTGATACAGCGGTTGTCGGTCAGCTCGCAAATCCTGCTTATATTGGAGGCGTTGCGGTCGGCAGTCTCATTTTCAGTACATTATATTGGCTGTTTGGTTTTTTGCGGGTAAGTACATCTGCTTTTGCCGCCCAGGCAAACGGGGCGCAGAATGAGGAGCAGGGTGTTCTTGCTTTTCTAAGACCTTTTTTCGTCGCCATCATCGTCGGACTTTGTTTTATTGCCCTGCAATGGCCGATTATTCAATCTGCTTTTCTAGTGATCTCTCCTGATGCTGATGTCCGTCAATTTGCCGCAGACTATTTTCATATTCGCATTTGGGGAGCGCCTTTTACTTTAATGAATTATGTCATATTGGGCTGGCTGATGGGGATGGCAAAAATGAAAGAAGCCCTTTCTTTACAAATCTTGATCAATGTCATGAATATGGCGCTTGCATTTCTGCTTGTTCATGTGTTTTCGTTTGCGGTCAAAGGAGTTGCGGCTGCGACATTGATGTCTGAACTAACCGCTTTTGTGTTAGGGGCATGGATCATCATGAAGCATTCGTCAAACGGATTCCAGATGCCTTCCATTAAGAAAATCATGGATACTCACGCAGTGCAGAAAATGTTTCATGTGAATAAAGATTTGTTTATCCGGACGATCTGTCTGCTAGTGGTCATCAACATGTTTACGGCAAAAGGGGCTTCTTTTGGTACGGAGCTGCTGGCAGCTAATGCTATCTTATTTCAAATTCACTACATCATGGCTTATTTGTTCGATGGTTTTGCCAATGCGTCCAGCATCCTTGTTGGGCGGTCAGTTGGTGCAAATGACCGTTCTCTTTATGAAAAAACTTTAACCCTTTCAAGGCAGTGGGCACTTGTTATGGCATGTGTCATTGCGGCGGTTTATTTTCTATTAAAAGAGCCGATATTGAGCCTGTTTACAAATCTCCCTCAGCTGCTTGACGTGACATTACGCTATGCGGACTGGCTTGTACTTTATCCGTTTGCGGCTTGTTTCGGTTTGGTCATTTACGGCGTATTTACAGGTGCGACAGAAATTGCCCCTGTTAGAAATTCGATGCTGTTTGCAATGATTTTGTTTATCGTCGTTCAAACCGTGGTCACGCCCATTTGGCACAATCATGGCCTATGGTTTGCCTTTATTATCTATACTGTAGGGCGGTCTGGCTTTTTGATGATGTATAAATCGCGGCTGGATCAGAAGCTTTTTGCATATGATAAACACCCTTTGTCATCTTGACAAAAGGGTGTTCTTTTTCGTTCATTCGCTTTCTTTTTTCACCTTTTGATAGGCTTCATCAAGATGCTGAATTCGCTTCAATACAACCGCATTTTTGGTCAGCTGGTCTTGAACAAGCGTTGACACCACTGAGCGGTAATAGGCATTCATCGCATGAACTTTGTCTTCATTTTGGTTCATGGCGATGTGCTGTTTCAAGTTGTCGACAAAGTATGGAACGGAAAAAAGTTCAGACATAGAAATCACTCCTATTTCGTATATACGGTCCGTCAATCTTCATGTAAAATGATGAGAGGGAGGGGAGACAATGAGCCTTAAACTGCAACAAGAACAGGTATTAAAGCAGGTGCTCACACAAGAACTCAGGCAGGCCATTACGCTGCTGCAGCTGAATTGCGCAGAGCTCGGCGAGTATCTTGACCAGTTAGCGCTTGAGAACCCTCTGATTGAGCGGAAAGACACGGACAGCTATCAACCAGTTTATCATAAAAAATCACAAGAACGAATGACAGAGCCGTATCGAACGCATCAAAAAGAAAGCCTGCAAATGTTTTTAAAAAGACAGGCGATTGATTTGAATTTAAGTGAAAAGAATCAAAGAATCTTTCATTTTATGATTGAGTCCATTGATTCCAATGGCTATCTAAATGAACCGATCGACGCAATGGCAGCTGTCTTAAAGGTGCCAGCTGAAGAAGTAGAAGCCATTCTTCATCAGCTGCAATCACTAGAGCCTGCCGGGATTGGCGCAAGATCATTGCAGGAATGCATTCTCCTTCAGCTGCGAAGAAAAAAGGAGCGCTGGTATGAAGCTGAGCTGATCATCGAAGAGCATTTCTTTCTTTTTGCCAGAAAGGCTTGGAAGGAAATTGCGGCGAAAACAGGTGTTTCAATGAAAACACTCCAAGCGGTACAAGATGAAGTGTCTCAGCTTGAACCAAGACCAGGCCTTCATTTCTCATCTGATGAAGAGCATGTGTATATCGAGCCTGATGTGACGATTACTGTGGTGCAGGATCACATCACATTTGAGCTAAATCAGCGCGCTTTTCCAGACGTTGAAATGAATGAAGGCTACTTCGCCATGATTCAAGACCAAAAGCGGCACGAAGCATACACGTATTTAAAGGAAAAAGAGCAGCAGTACAATTGGCTTGTCCAAGCGCTGAGGCAAAGAAAGCAAACGATGACTCATGTCGTTCGAGAGATTATCTCACATCAGACGGATTTTTTCCTAACAGGGAAACATAAAATGAAACCGCTTACTATGAAGCGGATCGCAGATATACTGCAAGTCCATGAGTCAACAGTCAGCCGTACTGTAAAAGGGAAAATGGTGCAAACCCCTTATGGTCTCATGGAAATGAAACAATTTTTCCAAGCAAAATTAGAAGGGCATTCGCTAGAAGAGGCGTCCAGCTACACAGTCAAAACGCATATTGCAGAGCTCATTCAAACGGAAAATAAGAAAAAGCCGTATTCAGATCAGCAAATCATGACGCTGCTTCAGCAAACCTTTGGCATCCGCGTGTCGCGCAGAACCATTGCAAAATATCGCGAACAAATGAATCTCCCAGCCTCAACGCTGAGGAAGCGCTACGATTAAAAAGAAGTACTTGCCAGAACATGGCACGTGCTTCTTTTTTTGTTGAAAGCAAGGCAGCCCGAAGATTTCTTGAAAATTAAAGAGGGGAGACGTGTGATCTGAAATTTTGGGGTAAAGTATAAGATAGGGCATGAGCCGATAGGGATAGACAACAGTGATGAGGTGAGACCAATTGAAATATAAACAAATCAAAACGAAAAAAATATATGAAGAAATTGCGGATGCATTAATTGAATCCATTCGTACAGGTGAGCTTCTTCCAGGGGAAAAATTAGATTCGGTTCAAGCGCTCTCAGAAAGCTTTCAAGTCAGCCGTTCCGCTGTAAGAGAGGCACTGTCTGCTCTTAAAGCGATCGGATTAATAGAGATGAAACAAGGGGAAGGCACGTATGTGAAGCAGTTCGATCCTGAGCAGCTCACATTTAGTCTGTCTCCTGCATTTTTAATGAAGCAGCATGATATCACGCAACTCCTTGAATTAAGAACCATTATTGAGACGGGTGCTGTCAAAAAGGCAGCGCTTTTGCGAACGGACGATGACCTTCATCAGCTGCGTGAGGCACTCGAACAAATGAAACTAGCAGAAGCGCATAAAGAAATTGGTGAAGAGGCAGACCTCTCCTTCCATCTCGCTTTAGCCAAAGCCTCAAAGAATGATTTATTAAAGGCGTTAATGAATCAGGTCTCCACCTTGCTGGTAGAAACAATGCGGGAAACGAGAAAAGTCGTCTTGTTTTCAAAGAAAGCCTCCATTCGGCAGCTTTACAAAGAACATGAACACATTTACAAAGCTGTTATGGCAAGACAGCCAGAAGAAGCAGAAAGAGCGATGCTCACGCATTTAAAAAATGTAGAAAAACTGCTGAGTGATGTGAGTCAAGAACCGGCAGGACAGTCAGAACCACAGTAAGCTGTGCCGAATGAGGGCACAGCTCTATTATGAACGAGAAATATGCAGTTTCTTCATGCGATATTGCAGACTTTGCCTGCTCATGCCCAATATCTTTGCAGTCTGTGAAATATTATCGTCCATTTTTTCTAAGTAATGGACGATGTATTGTTTTTCGAATCGTTCTATCTGGGTTTGAAAATCAGTCGTATGTTCTGGGCTTGTATAAATAAACGTGTCAGCTGCTGCGGTATGCTGCAAAGGATTCGTCTGTAATTGCGCTGCAGGACGGCTTTCCCTATGTTGTTTAAATCTAAAATGATATGGAAGGTGATGCATGCTTAAGTAATCCTCATCCATCATCATATTCATCCCCGCTTCAATCACATGCTCCAGTTCCCGTACATTCCCCGGCCAATCATACGCTTGAAAAAGGGCTAGTACCTCTTCATCAGCCGCCTTCACCTCCATTTGAAACAGCTCATTATATTTTTGAATAAAATGACTGACAAACGTAGGAATATCTTCTTTTCGCTCAGAAAGCGGCGGAATAAATAAGGTGACAATACCTAGCCGATAAAATAAATCCTTGCGCATGCGTCCGCCTGCGATCGCATCAACAGGGTCCTCATTCATATTAGCAATGACTCTTACATCAACAGCGATTTCTTTTGTGCTGCCTAACCTTCTCACCCGCTTCTCCTGTAATACGCGCAGCAGTTTTGCTTGAAGACCAGGATTTAATGAGTTGATCTCATCAAGCAGAAGTGTACCACCCTGCGCCTGTTCAAATAAACCGGGCTGATCAGTTGCGCCGGTAAAAGCCCCTTTTTGTGTACCAAAGAGCAGACTTTCAATGAGATTATCAGGCAGTGCCGCGCAATTCTGGGTAATAAATGGTCCAGATGACCGGCTGCTGCCGTTATGAATGCTTTGAGCAAATAGTTCTTTTCCTGTCCCTGTTTCTCCCACAATGAGGACGTAGGAAGAGGTGCGTGTTGCTCGTTTTGCATGCTCAATCACCTCTAAAAACGCAGGGCTTTGTCCAATAATGGAATTAAAGGTAAAGCGCGTGCTTCCTTTTTTCTTCATATTGTGGTGAATCAGCCGTTCCAGCTTGGTCACATCATTCGAAATTTCAACCGCTCCTTGGATGAGGCCATCTCGAACGAGCGGGTATGTATGATTAATCGTTGTGATTTCTTTTCCATTGTAATTATGATACGTCTGCTTTGCATGAACGGTTTGTTTCCCAGTTCGCAGTGCTTGGACGAGCGTACTGTGCATTTCGTCTTGGAAGACGAAGAGGTCTAATACATTTTTATGGAGAACATCAGAGCGTTTCAAAGACTCAATCTCCATCATTTTTTTATTATAAACAACGGTATTGCCATTCTCGTCAATTGCATGAACCCCGACATCTATTAAATCGAGCATTTGCTTATACAGATCAATCTCATTTGCTAGCTTTGCAGTATATGAATCTTCTTTCATTGCTACACCTCCAGACGTTACCTCTATTTTACATGAAAAATTTTGCGGTTTCCTCTAAAAAATTTGGCATGCGCAAAGATATTTTGCACAAATAACCTGCTCAATCATCGCCATGATGCAGGCAGAAAGTTGGCACGATCCTTGCATATCATATGTGTGTAGATGAACCTAATTTAAAAAAGGCTAGCTTATAGAAGGAGGAATAGACGATGACACAGACAAATGAATTGATTCAACAAACGGAACAATACGGTGCGGCAAACTATCATCCGCTGCCAATTGTGATTTCAGAGGCTGAAGGAGTTTGGGTGACAGACCCTGAAGGCAATCGATATATGGATATGCTGAGTGCGTATTCCGCAGTGAACCAAGGCCATCGCCATCCCCGCATTATTGAGGCGCTCAAAAAACAGGCAGACCGTGTGACACTGACTTCAAGAGCTTTTCACAATGATCAGCTTGGCCCTTGGTATGAAAAAATTTGTCAACTGACGAATAAAGAGATGGCACTTCCGATGAATACTGGAGCTGAGGCTGTAGAAACAGCTGTAAAAGCAGCACGACGCTGGGGCTATGACGTCAAGGGAATCGAAGACAATCGCGCAGAAATCATTGCGTGCGTCGGAAATTTCCATGGCAGAACGATGACGGCTGTTTCCCTTTCTTCTGAAGCAGAATATCAAAGAGGTTTCGGTCCAATGCTTCCAGGCATCAAACTGATTCCTTACGGAGATATTGAAGCGTTACGTGAAGCCATCACACCACAAACAGCGGCTTTTCTGATTGAGCCTATTCAAGGGGAAGCGGGAATTGTCATGCCGCCAGAGGGCTTCTTGAAGGAAGCGAAGGCGCTTTGTGAACAGGAACATGTGCTGTTCATTGCAGATGAAATTCAGGTCGGATTAGCGCGAACAGGCAAGATGTTTGCATGCGACTGGGAAGACATTGAACCAGATATGCTGATTCTTGGGAAAGCTTTAGGCGGCGGTGTATTCCCAATCTCGTGTGTAGTAGCAAACCGCGATATATTAGGCGTGTTTAACCCTGGGTCTCACGGCTCTACCTTTGGCGGCAATCCTCTTGCGTGTGCGGTGTCGCTGGCTGCACTAGATGTCTTAATCGACGAAAACCTTGCAGCGCGTTCTATGGAGCTTGGCGAATACTTAAAAGACAAACTGTCTCGCATTCAAAGTCCTGTTATCAAGGAAGTGCGCGGCCGCGGATTATTTATCGGCATGGAGCTGACAGAGGCTGCGAGACCTTATTGTGAGAAGCTGAAACAAGCAGGACTGTTATGTAAGGAAACCCATGAGACCGTCATCCGCTTTGCACCGCCTCTCACTATTTCTAAAGAAGATTTAGACTGGGCGATTGGTCATATTGAAGCATTATTTCAAGCATAAATGTCAAAGGGGGAGAACCATCACTTTCTCCCTTTCTCTTTCCACGAACAGCGAATTTTGTCAAAGGATGATGAATAGAAGAGTGAAAGTGGGGAAGCGGATTTGAAGCAAGAACAGCATAATGAACTAGAACGTTCCATGAAAAGCAGGCATCTCTTTATGATTGCCTTAGGCGGCGTCATTGGTACTGGTCTTTTCCTTGGATCAGGACTCATTATCCATCAGGCTGGACCCGGGGGAGCCATTCTCTCCTTTATCATTGGCGGATTGTTAATGTATTTGGTGATGCTCTGTCTTGGAGAATTAGCAGTGGCGATGCCGACAGCGGGTTCCTTTCAAGAGTATGCAACCAAATATATAGGCCCGTCCACAGGCTTTATGATCGGCTGGCTTTATTGGTTTAGTTGGGCATGTACAATTGGACTGGAGTTTACGTCAGCAGGCATTTTGCTCCAAAGGTGGTTCCCAGATATCCCTGTTTGGCTGTGGTGTCTTGCATTTAGTGTGATTTTATTTGCCGTGAATGCCATCTCAGCTCGCAGCTTCGCTGAAACCGAGTTTTGGTTTTCAGCCATTAAGGTCGCTGCCATCCTATTATTTATTATCATTGGAATTGGCGCAATTTTCGGAATGATTCATCTGAAAGATGGAGAACCAGCCCCTCTATTTCGTCATTTGACGGATCATGGCGGACTATTTCCTAACGGTGTTTTTGCTATTTTATTAACCATGGTCACGGTCAATTTCTCCTTTCAAGGAACAGAACTTGTAGGGATTGCCGCAGGAGAGAGTGAAAGCCCTGAAAAAACATTGCCGCGATCTATACGAAATATTATTTGGAGAACGATGGTCTTCTTCGTTTTATCCATTGCGGTTCTGGCCGCTCTTCTTCCGTGGCAGACAGCAGGCACCGTCGACAGTCCGTTTGTCGTCGTGCTGGACAAGGTCGGCATACCATATGCTGCAGATATCATGAATTTTATCATCATTACAGCCGTCTTATCTGTAGCAAACTCTGGGTTATATGCATCATCACGTATGCTCTGGGCGCTCTCGAAAGACGGAAAAGGACCCAACTTTACGAAAAAACTGTCCAAGCGTAAAATTCCGATCAATGCATTATTGGTGACAATGGGTGTATCTGCACTATCTCTGCTTACAAGTGTTGTAGCACCAAAAACGGTGTATGTGTGGCTCATTTCGATTTCTGGTATGGTCCTTGTTGTGGTGTGGATGTCCATTTGCTTGTCTCAGTATTTCTTTAGAAAACAATTCATAAAGGAGGGCGGAGATGTAAAGGATCTCGTCTTCCGAACACCGCTCTATCCATTTGTTCCATTAGCAGGCTTTATCGCATTTGGCATCGTCCTCATCAGCTTATTTTTTATCGAGGATCAGCGGATCGGCCTTTATTGCGGAATCCCGTTCATGGCCGCCTGCTACATCATTTATTATCTTAAAATCAAACCGAAGGAAGAGGCAAAACAGCTTGGAACCATCACAAAAACATAAGCAGGTCCTGAAAAAAATGTGCATGCTGATATCACCAGCATGCACATTTTCAATCGTATATTCATTCTATATAAAGGGAAATAAATATTTTGAAAAGAAATATCATCGCAAGAAACTTGATGACAAGCAGGCTTTCGGTGAAAATGTGTCTATTTTTTGTCTAAATGTGTTTCTAAGAGTTGAAAATGCAAGATTATCCTGTTAAAATAATTAAAGAAAGCAGGGATTGATTTTTTTTGGCTGTGGCGGGACGTTTTTTGTCACAGTGGGACGTTTTTAGTCCAACGTGAAAAGAAAGGGTCGTTAGCCATGAATCGTTTATTGGAAGCTCAAAAAAAATTATTGCCAGATCTTCTCATTGTTATGCAAAAACGCTACGACATTTTGCAGTACATCAGATTAGCTGAACCAATTGGCCGCAGAAGTCTTGCGACGAGTCTTGGTCTCAGTGAGCGTATCTTACGCGCTGAAGTTCAGTTTTTAAAAGAACAAAATCTGCTGGATGTCAAAACGAGCGGCATGATGCTGACGAGTGAGGGTCACGCTTTGCTTGAAATGCTTGAAGGAATGATGAAGGACGTTTTAGGTTTAACCTTTTTGGAAAATACACTAAAGAGAAAGTTAGGCCTGGAAGAAGTCATTATCGTTTCTGGTGACAGTGACGAATCCCCGTGGGTGAAGCAAGAAATGGGAAGAGCTGCTGTCCAATGTATGAAAAAAAGGTTTACTGGAAATAATATCGTCGCCGTCACTGGCGGAACGACGATGGAAGCCGTTGCCGAAATGATGACCCCTGATGCCAAAAACCGCGATATGATGTTTGTCCCTGCGAGAGGCGGTCTTGGGGAGAATGTAAAAAATCAGGCAAACACCATTTGTGCCCACATGGCTGAAAAAGCTTCCGGTACTTACAAACTGCTGTTTGTTCCAGGGCAGCTGTCAGAAGGTGCATACTCTTCCATTATTGAAGAGCCGTCCGTCAAAGAAGTGCTTCAAACGATTAAATCGTCCACGATGCTCATTCATGGTATTGGTGAAGCAAAAACAATGGCGATGAGACGAAATACACCAGCTGAAGATTTAAAAAAGATTGATGAGCATGACGCAGTGACAGAGGCCTTTGGCTATTACTTTAATCGTGATGGTGAGGTCGTACACAAAGTCCACTCCGTCGGCATGCAGCTAGATGATCTAGAAAGCATTCCACACATCATTGCTGTTGCAGGTGGATCATCAAAGGCGGGGGCGATTGAAGCTTATTTCAAAAAACCACGCCGAACGGTTCTCGTCACAGACGAAGGAGCCGCAAAAGAGTTATTAAGGGAGTCAATTGATCCCTCAATATAAAACATTGTGACCTATAAAAGGAGGAAACATCATGGCAGTAAAAGTCGGTATTAACGGATTTGGACGTATTGGACGTAACGTATTTCGTGCAGCATTAAATAATCCTGAAGTTGAGGTAGTAGCGGTTAACGATCTAACAGATGCTAACATGCTTGCACACCTTTTACAATATGACTCTGTTCACGGAAAACTAGATGCAGAGGTTTCTGTAGACGGTACAAACTTAGTAGTGAACGGTAAAACAATCGAAGTATCAGCTGAGCGTGACCCTGCGAAATTAAGCTGGGGTAAACAAGGCGTAGAAATCGTTGTTGAATCTACTGGATTCTTCACAAAACGTGCAGACGCTGCGAAACACTTAGAAGCTGGAGCTAAAAAAGTCATCATCTCTGCTCCTGCTAACGAAGAAGATATCACAATCGTTATGGGTGTAAACGAAGACAAATACGATGCAGCTAGCCACGATGTCATCTCTAATGCATCTTGTACGACAAACTGCTTAGCACCATTTGCAAAAGTACTTAACGATAAATTTGGTATCAAACGCGGTATGATGACAACTGTTCACTCATACACAAATGACCAGCAAATTCTTGACCTTCCGCACAAAGACTACCGTCGTGCTCGTGCAGCTGCGGAAAACATCATCCCAACTTCTACAGGTGCTGCGAAAGCTGTTTCACTTGTATTGCCTGAACTTAAAGGTAAATTAAACGGTGGCGCTATGCGTGTTCCAACACCTAACGTTTCTTTAGTTGACCTTGTTGCTGAATTAAACCAAGATGTAACTGCTGAAGACGTAAATGCAGCACTTAAAGAAGCAGCTGAAGGAGAACTTAAAGGAATCCTTGGCTACAGCGAAGAGCCATTAGTATCTGGTGACTACAATGGTAATGCAAACTCTTCAACAATCGATGCTCTTTCTACAATGGTGATGGAAGGCAGCATGGTGAAAGTGATCTCTTGGTACGATAACGAGAGTGGATATTCTCACCGCGTTGTTGACCTTGCAGCTTACATTGCAAAACAAGGTCTTTAATTTCTCACACTGAAGGAACTCACTTGGTTCTTTCCTAGAGACACGATATAATGAAGACGGACAAGGGAAGGGGAAGCATCCCTTTCCCTTTTTCTCTGTTTTTATCCGTTCTGCACGATTTCTCGTTTTGATGAGGGCAAAATGGGAAAAGGATAAAGAGAGTCTTGTCCAACGCGTAAGGAAACCAGAATAAAGGAGGATCTCCTGACGAGCATGAATAAGAAATCAGTAAAAGACATTGACGTAAAAGGTAAAGTTGTGTTCTGCCGCGTAGATTTTAACGTTCCAATGAAGGACGGAGAAGTGACGGATGATACTCGTATCCGCGCAGCATTACCAACGATTGAGTATTTAACAGGACAAGGCGCAAAGGTACTGCTAGCTAGTCATTTGGGTCGTCCGAAGGGTCAAGTTACTGAAGAACTGCGTCTGACACCTGTGGCAAAACGTCTGCAAGAGCTTCTTGGAAAAGAAGTGGAAAAAGCAGATGAAGCTTACGGCGACAACGTGAAAAAGCAAATCTCTGACTTAAAAGAAGGAGATGTGCTAGTGCTTGAAAACGTTCGTTTCTATCCTGGTGAAGAAAAGAACGATCCTGAATTATCAAAAGCATTTGCTGATTTAGCCGATGTGTATGTCAATGATGCGTTCGGTGCTGCACACCGTGCACATGCATCGACAGCAGGTATTGCAGCTTATCTTCCGGCTGTTTCAGGCTTCCTCATGCAAAAAGAGCTTGAGGTGTTAGGAAAAGCCATTTCAAATCCTGATCGCCCATTTACAGCGATTATCGGCGGCGCAAAAGTAAAGGATAAAATCGGTGTGATTGAAAGTCTTCTTGATAAAGTAGACAACCTCATCATCGGCGGCGGACTTGCTTACACATTTGTGAAAGCACTTGGCCACGAGGTAGGGAAATCTCTATTAGAAGAAGACAAAGTCGATTTAGCGAAATCCTTTATGGACCGTGCAAAAGAAAAAGGAGTGAACTTCCTGATTCCAACAGATGTTCTGGTAGCCGACGACTTTTCAAATGATGCGAATACAAGCATTGTGCCAATCTCTGAAATTCCAAGTGATCTAGAAGCACTTGATATTGGAACAGAGACAAGAGAAAAGTATGCTGACGTTATTAAAAACAGCAAACTTGTTGTCTGGAACGGGCCAATGGGTGTATTTGAAATCGATGCATTCGCTAAAGGAACAAAAGCTATCGCAGAAGCACTGGCAGAAGCAAAAGATACATATTCTGTCATTGGCGGTGGAGATTCAGCAGCAGCTGTTGAGAAATTTGGTCTTGCCGATCAGATGAGCCATATTTCTACAGGCGGCGGCGCTTCACTTGAATTTATGGAAGGCAAAGAACTTCCTGGTGTTACTGCATTAAACGATAAATAAGACCAAAACTGCTATAAGGAAGTGTCAATCATGAGAAAACCAATTATAGCTGGGAACTGGAAAATGAACAAAACACTTGGCGAAGCAGTCAGCTTCGTTGAAGAAGTTAAGTCATCTATTCCATCTCCTGACAAAGTGGAATCCATTGTCTGTGCGCCAGCTCTTTTCCTTGAAAAGCTAAACAGCCTTTCAAACGGAACAGACCTTAAAATTGGTGCACAAAACATGCACTTTGAAGAAAATGGTGCATTCACTGGTGAAATCAGCCCTGCTGCTCTAAAAGATCTAGGCATTGGCTATTCAGTGATTGGGCATTCAGAGCGCCGTGAATTCTTTGCAGAAACAGATGAAACAGTGAACAAAAAAGCACATGCTGCATTCAAGCATGGCATCGTTCCAATTATTTGTGTAGGTGAAACGCTTGAAGAGCGTGAAGCTGGCAAAACAAATGAACTTGTCGCTGATCAAGTGAAGAAAGCACTAGCTGGTTTAACGAAGCAGCAAGTGGCTGAATCTGTGATTGCCTATGAGCCAATCTGGGCTATCGGTACAGGAAAATCTTCTACAGCGAAAGATGCAAACGATGTTTGCGCACACATCCGCCAAACCGTTGCAAGCGAATTTGGTCAAGAAGCGGCAGACAGCCTTCGCATTCAATATGGCGGAAGCGTGAAGCCGGCAAATATTAAAGAATATATGGCAGAATCCGATATTGACGGTGCTTTGGTAGGCGGCGCAAGCTTAGAACCTCAGTCTTTCGTTCAATTATTGGAGGAAGGTCAATATGAGTAAGAAACCAGCAGCATTAATCATCTTAGACGGGTTCGGTTTAAGAGGCGAAACAGTCGGTAACGCTGTCGCACAAGCAAAAAAACCGAACTTTGACCGCTACTGGAACGAATTTCCGCATCAAACCTTAACGGCTTCAGGTGAGGCAGTAGGTCTCCCAGAAGGTCAAATGGGGAACTCTGAAGTGGGGCATTTGAACATCGGTGCAGGACGCATTGTGTATCAAAGCTTAACAAGAGTGAATGTTGCCATTCGTGATGGGGAATTTGAGAAAAACGAAACGTTCCTAGATGCAATGACTTATGCAAAAGAGAATGACAAGGCGCTTCATTTATTTGGTCTCTTGTCAGACGGCGGTGTGCACAGTCACATCCAGCATCTTTTTGCCCTGCTGAAGCTGGCGAAAAAAGAAGGCTTAACAAAGGTATACATTCATGGCTTCTTGGACGGACGTGACGTTGGTCAGAAGACAGCCAAAGTGTACTTAAAACAGCTGGAAGAACAAATCAAAGAAATCGGTGTCGGTGAAGTGGCAACACTTTCTGGACGCTATTACTCAATGGACCGTGACAAACGCTGGGATCGTGTGGAGAAAGCGTACCGCGCGATGGCGTATGGTGAAGGCCCAAGTTATCAAAACATCTATGATGTCGTTGATGACTCCTATGAAAATGGAATCTACGATGAATTCGTTATTCCATCTGTCATTACGAGAGAAAATGGTGAGCCGGTTGCCAAAGTAAACGACGGCGACTCTGTGATTTTCTATAACTTCCGTCCAGACCGTGCCATCCAAATCTCGAACACTTTCACAAATGCAGATTTCCGCTCGTTTGACCGCGGAGAAGCTCATCCGAAGAATTTACACTTCGTTTGCTTCACACACTTCAGTGAAACGGTTGACGGCTATGTTGCCTTCAAACCAGTAAATTTGGATAACACAGTAGGAGAAGTGCTTGCTCAAAACGGATTGAAACAGCTGCGGATTGCTGAAACAGAGAAATATCCTCACGTGACGTTCTTTATGAGCGGTGGCCGTGAAGAAGAATTTCCTGGTGAAGACCGCATCTTAATCAATTCACCAGATGTGGCAACCTATGACCTGAAGCCGGAAATGAGCGCTTATGAGGTAAAGGATGCACTTGTTGCAGACATCAATGCTGACAAGCATGATGCGATCATTCTGAACTTTGCTAACCCGGATATGGTTGGTCATTCAGGTATGCTTGAGCCAACAATCAAAGCCATTGAAGCAGTAGATGAGTGCTTAGGAGCTGTAGTCGACGCAATCCTGGCAAAAGGCGGACATGCCATCATCACGGCAGACCACGGTAACGCAGACGTGCTAATTACCGAAGAAGGAAAGCCGCATACTGCACATACAACGAATCCTGTGCCAGTCATCGTGACGAAAAAAGGTGCGACGCTTAGAGAAGGCGGCATTTTAGCCGATCTATCTCCAACGCTTTTAGACTTACTTGGCCTTGAAAAACCAAAAGAGATGACAGGAACATCATTGATTCAAAAATAACAAATTGATTCAAAAGGAGAGAAATTAAAAATGCCATACATTGTTGATGTATATGCACGCGAAGTATTAGACTCTCGCGGTAACCCAACAGTTGAAGTAGAAGTTTACACAGAATCTGGCGGCTTTGGCCGTGCGCTTGTTCCAAGTGGTGCTTCTACTGGTGAATATGAAGCAGTAGAACTACGTGACGGAGACAAAGACCGTTACCTTGGAAAAGGTGTTCTGACAGCTGTAAACAACGTAAACGAAATCATTGCACCAGAGCTTTTAGGCTTTGATGTAACAGAACAAGTAGCGATCGACAAAATGTTAATCGAACTTGACGGAACAGAAAACAAAGGGAAATTAGGCGCAAACGCAATCCTTGGCGTATCTATCGCTGTAGCACGTGCGGCTGCTGATTTCTTACAAATTCCACTTTATCAATACCTTGGTGGATTCAACTCCAAAACGCTTCCAGTACCGATGATGAACATCGTCAACGGTGGAGAGCATGCGGATAACAACGTAGACATTCAAGAATTCATGATTATGCCTGTAGGTGCTCCAAACTTCCGTGAAGCACTTCGCATGGGCGCTCAAATCTTCCATAGCCTAAAATCTGTATTAAGCGCAAAAGGTTTAAACACAGCTGTAGGTGACGAAGGTGGATTCGCTCCAAACCTTGGTTCTAACGAAGAAGCACTTCAAACTATCGTTGAAGCGATCGAAAAAGCTGGCTTCAAACCAGGTGAAGAAGTGAAACTTGCAATGGATGCTGCATCTTCTGAGTTCTACAACAAAGAAGACGGTAAATATCATTTATCAGGCGAAGGTGTTGTGAAAACATCTGCTGAAATGGTTGACTGGTATGAAGATATGGTATCGAAATACCCAATCATCTCTATCGAAGACGGCCTTGATGAAAACGACTGGGAAGGTCACAAACTATTAACTGAGCGCCTTGGCAGCAAGGTTCAGCTAGTAGGAGATGACTTATTCGTAACGAACACGAAGAAGCTTTCTGAAGGTATTAAAAATGGTGTCGGTAACTCTATCCTGATCAAAGTAAACCAAATCGGTACATTAACTGAAACATTTGATGCAATCGAAATGGCAAAACGCGCAGGATACACAGCAGTCATCTCTCACCGTTCTGGTGAAACTGAAGACAGCACAATTGCAGACATCGCTGTTGCAACAAACGCTGGACAAATCAAAACAGGTGCTCCGTCTCGTACGGACCGTGTGGCGAAATACAACCAATTACTTCGCATCGAAGATCAATTGGCTGAAACAGCACAATATCACGGCATTGCAACATTCTATAACTTGAATAAATAATGTCAGCTATGCGCTGCGTTCCACTCTTTTATGAGAGCGGGACGCAGCGTTTTTTTGTTGAGAAAAATCCGTTGGCTAATTCATTTGACTTATCCTATTTCTGTAAAACCTCCTCCTTCAGTTAGAGAAGAAGTCAACATCCCCTCCATTTATAAGCACTAAATCATGAAAATTCGTCTAAAAATATGATCTGAAATGAACTTATGCTTTCTGTAAGGGGGTGGTATCATTTTACATATATTAGGGGGTGATGAGATGCTGAATCCTTTTAGCCTTCGTTTTCCAGTAGGTGTGTATATGTATGTCCTTCACCTGTTGGCGGCATATGATGAAAGGAAGCAACGAATTCTAACTTCTAAGAATGTACAGAAAAACGCATTTTGGATTTATGTCCTTGCCGCTATATTGGGCATTATTTCACTTGGAGCATTGATTTGGGCATGCAAGACATTTGGACAGGGCTCGAAATTTTTAGGAGAGTTCAAATTATTAGGCATGTACGTTAAAATCCAGTGCGGTTTTTAACAGGGATGAGAACAGATGCAAGGTCATCTGTTCCATCTGAATCAAACGGAGGGATATGATGCTGACATTACAATTAAAAGAAAAAACATATAGCCGCACCTTCTCTCTCCGCAATATTCAAATAAGTGTCGAGAAAGGGCAGATGCTGCTGCTTTTGGGGCATAATGGTGCGGGAAAGACGACGATGATCCAATCCATGTTTGGGCTGACGCCATTTATAGGATGCGTCACTTTACATGGTAAACAGCTGAACTTTCAATCCTCAGAACATATCTCCTTGTTGAAAAAACATGTTTCCTATATTCCTGACGATCATTCGTTGTTCGATTATTTATCGCCGAGGGAATACTTTCAATTACTTCAGCTGCCAAATGAGCAAGATGTCACACGGGAAGAGACGTTCATTGATCTGTTTGAGCTGGGGTCGTATATGGATCAGCCTATCGCTCAGCTGTCTCATGGCAATCAAAAGAAAACGCAGATCATTTCACAGCTCCTCAGGCCATGTGATTATTATGTGTTTGATGAGCCAACGAACGGACTTGATCCAGATATGATGATCATCTTAAAAAAGGTGCTCATGAAGCTGAGAGAGCAAGGCGCTGGCATTCTCATTTCAACCCATCATTTGAGTTTTGGTGATACGCTTTATGACCATCTCATGATCTTGAGAAATGGTGACGTCAAGCTGGATATGTCCCGCCAAGAAACGAATCAGACATTTCCTCATCAGGCACTTGAAGAGATTTATAAAGAAGTGAATCGAGATTACTATATGCAGGTGGAGAGGTTACTCAATGATCTGGACACGACACGTTCTTCATAAAATAGAATGGGGGATGCTGACAGCAAAAGGAAAACAGCTCGCAAAAAAGTACCCTATACAGCTTCTCGCAGCCGTGGCTTTTTTCTTGCTCATGTATGCGATATACGTCGTTATCAGCCTGCGCTTTTTCATGCAGGCAGGAGAAAGCGAGCCGGCTGCTCTATACCTCCAATTGATGAAAATGACGCTTTTACTTTTAAGCGTAGGCATTGTGTTATCCCGCAATAAATTAAAGCGCCAGGAATATCAATTCTACTTTTTGAATAGTGCGATACAAAGTGTGCCATTTGTCCTTTGTGTATATTTCTTTCCGATGCTCTTTTGTTTCCTCGTGGTTGGACTGCTTTTTTTACCGATTGTATTAGGCCTTTTGATCAGCGGTGTTACGCCATCTCTGTATTGGATAACGGTTGTGTGCATGACTTGCTGTGTACTGGCGCTGCTTGCGCTTGCTTCTTGGATGTTAATGCGGATTGCTGTGAGCCATTTCATATCAAAAACAAAAGAGCATTTGCTGCTGCAAACGCTTGGCTTTGCGGTGCTGAATCTATTGGTGTTTCTCCTTTTGCAAAAAGCAATGGAGATGATCCGCGTATGGCCACCAGTCTATCTCATATTTCTAATGATCCTTTTAAGCGCAGGCTGGCTATGGCTGAAGGGGTTAGCGGCTTCTTATGTCCATTGGATGTTTTTGCAGCTGAAAACAGAGGTGAAGTCGTTTTCTTATAAGAAAATCAGAACGAAATCTTCCTTTCTGACGCACCTGCGGCAGGAATTGGTCTATTTCAGCCGGTCAGTTGTTTTTAAAGAACAGGGCATTTTGTTTTTATTTCTCGTTTGTTTAACGGCGGGGCTGCCATTTGTTTTTACACCGGTAGAAATCGGCTGGCTGTATGCCTTTATTGTTCAGTATGCGTTAAAGGAAATATTGATCATGCTTCCGCTGATGATTGGCAGAGAATATCATATGAATCAAAGGGCCATCTTTATGTTAAATACATCAAAGGGCGCTTATTTGTTGTCGAGAATTTTATTTTATTACGCTATTAATTTGTTGATATATTTTGTGTTTATTGGGTTTGCATCTATGGTGATAGGCATTGAAAGTGAAGGCCATGTCCTTGCAAGTTTGTCCATTTTGTTGATCACTGTCATGGCGGCCTGTACCGGATTTATCGTGAAGATCAGTGAGTTTAATAAACTGTTTGTCATCGTAATGATGATTGCTGTATTCAGCTTCATCGATATGCTTTTATTGAAGTGGCTTTCAACAGATGTGTATCTTCTCGCCACCGCCTATCTGCTAGGTTCACTTGCATTTTTTAGCTGTATTTATGCGGTCATGTTAAAGAGGCCTGTCTTGCGATGATAGAGCTTGTGTGTAGTTTCCTAGCGGTTGTGCTGATACATGAACTCGGTCATATGCTGATGATCATGGTGTGTAACAAAATTGAAAAAAGACCGCTCTTTGATTTTGTGATAACGATTGATTGGAAGCATGTGGCGGTCGTCCATGAGAAATTTGTCCGGCCGAGCTTCAATATGATGGTGGCACTTGCAGGCCCGCTCTTTCCGGTGCTTTGTTCGATTGTGCTTTTTATGATATGGAAGCATCCGGTAAGTCATCAACTGCTGTTTTTTTCTTTACTAAATACGGTGATGCTGCATCCAGCTTGCCCAGACGGGAAAAATATCACAGCCAGTTTAAAAGAGATGAAGGAGAGAAAGAGATGATTAAAGTATTTCATTCGTTTTCCAGCGGTTTAACACTTGCGATGCTGTATGTATTTGCTGTGTTTATGACCCCTGTTTTTTTACTGCTGCTAGAGGTCAATCATGTTGAATCAAGTCCATCAATGTTTGGCATGCCATTTTATATCATGAAAATTGAAGAGTATCAATTCAGTTCAGAGGCGACGCTCTTTGGATGTGTGGTCTGCTTTTTAGCTGGCGCCGTGCTCTATTTTTTTATTCAATATGTGAAGCATGTGGTGAAAAAGCGCAGAACATAAAAAAAAGCAGACGGAACAAAACATCAGTCTGCTTGCAAAGTGAGTGAGAGCCGTACCATATCCATACACTGAATGCCATTTTCAAAAATCGGTTCATCATAATGTTTAAGAAAGAAATCGTGGTCAATAGATGTCATGCGGAAGCCGCATTTCTGATAAAGTGCGAGCTGCTGGATACTCGAGTTACCTGTGCCGATTTCAATCGTGTGAAAGCCGGAGGCTTTCGCTTCAGAAATGGCATGGCGGATCAGCTGCTTTCCAATTCCTTTTCCTTGCCATGATTCCTTCACGGCGACGTTGATAATTTCGACTGTCTGCTGAGACAGAGATAAAAGCACATAGATACCAATCACGTCCTGTTCATGATAAGCGGCATAACAAGAACCGGATTGCACATATTCAAGTACCTTTTCCTTTGAAGGATCAGCTAAGAGTAAAAGATCCATAGGGACAGAATGATCACCTGACAATGGCCGAATTTGTATCATGTTTTTCATCCTTTCTATTCTTTAATATATCCTTGTTTCACACCCCAATCATATTGATCCTGTACCCATTGTGAAGGCGGATTGTGGGTGACATTTGGGTCTTTTTTGACAGTTGTTTTCCTTGGAGTCTGTGAAGTATGCTTATTCGCTTGAGCAGTAGCTTTCGCTGCTGTCAGCTCTTTTTGAAGCTGGTCGATTTTTGCCTCAAGCGCTTTACGCTGTTTGACTTCTTTTTGATAGGCTTTCTTTTCTTTTTTGAGCTTTTTCGTGATGATAGACAGTTTCTTTTTTTGATCTTCGTTTTTATGCTTCATATCTGCTTGATTTGATTTTAACTTCGAAAGCTGCTCAGTGTTTGTTTTGCTTTCTTGCTGATGTTTTTCCTCTGATGCTTTGATGGACTGCTGCTGCCAAACAATCCAGCCGGCTGCTCCTAAAACCACAGCAGATAGAAGGATGATGGTGATTGTTTTCTTCATGTGTCATTCCCCTTTCTTTAAACCTTTATTATCATCGGTTAAATATATACAGGTTTTAACATCCTAAGGGAATATTCACATCAGATTGGCAGACACTATGAAAAAAGGAGGGTGTCTGTTGATTTCCTTTATGATTCATGTCGTGGTCTCATTATTTGCTGTATCAAACCCTATTGGAAACGTGCCTCTTTTTATCACCTTAACTGAAGGGTATACAGAGAAAGAACGCTCCCAAACAGCCAAAAAAGCCATTGTGGTCTCTTTCATTATTTTGGTTGCCTTTTTATTGGCAGGGAGGCTCATTTTCAAATTGTTTGGGATCGATATTCATGCACTCCGCATCGCCGGAGGTATTTTCATTTTTGGTATCGCTTACAATTTACTGAATGCAAAGGAGTCACATGTCCAAAACCCTCATTCTGAGGAAAAGGCAGAAAGCAAAGAAAAGGCGGATGTATCTGTTACGCCGCTTGCGATCCCGATCATCGCTGGTCCCGGTACAATCGCTACAGTGATGAGCTTAACTCCGGGAAGTCAAGGGATGCTTCACATGTTTGCGATTTTAATCGGCATTATCATCGTACTGGCGATGACCTTTTATGCTTTTCATTATTCAAGTTTCATTATGCGAAAAATGGGGAAAACAGAGATGAATGTTGTGACGCGCTTAATGGGATTAATTCTTGCTGTAGTGGCAGTTGAAATGATTGGTGCGGGCTTAAAAGGGATGTTTCCGATGTTTATGTCATAAGTGTATATAAAAAAGCTGTTTTTTTCTACAATGATGTAAAATAAAACAGCTTTTTTTAAGGTTTCGGCACATGCTTAAATACTTCTTCACTCTCAAAGAATTCAATTAAGCGGCTAATCCAATCATAGTAATCAAGACTTTCCTTGATTTCTGAAAGAAGCAGATTGATTTTATCCTCTGTCTCTTCTGGCAGGTCGTCCTGTTCAAGCAATTCCAGCAATTCCTTGCACGTTTTCTTATGTGCTTTGCGGTTTTTGCTGACAACTCGGGACCAATTGGCTGCAAACAAGGAAATAAACGTTTGGTATTGATCTTGCTCAACGTCGTATAGATCTTTACGTATTCCTTTTTCATAAACCTTTTCCGCAATATTCAAATCGAGCATTTCTCGAACGACTTGACTCATTCGCGTTTTGCTCATGCCTGTCGCCTCTGATAGCTCTCCAAGCGTCATTGGTTTACGGTTCATGTGAATGATACCAAGCACTCTACCTACTGTAGAAGAAAGACCAAAGGCATTCATGTTCTCGGCAGCTTTTTCAATATAATGATCCTGTGCTTTTTGAATGGCGCCTAACGCTTGCTTGTCCACTCCCCGATTCATCCCTTCACGACTGACAATTTGTAACACAATATATCATATACCTGTTTGTTGATGAAAACAATAAATATTGAGTATTTGCTCGTAATTTGGAGGAAAAAGGAGAGATCTCTATCTAGCAGGACATTAACTGAAAATTTTAAATAAATGTTATGCAATACAAACACATCATAAACTTTTTATTTTATAAAGTTTGCACTATAATAAATAAGGTGTAAATTTTCTGAAAATATTAATCCGACTAATGGAGGTGTCTCATTTGCTGAAACTAGAGAATGTATCTAAGACGTATAAAGGCGGAAAAAAAGCTGTCAAAAATATTGATTTAGAAATAGCAAAAGGAGAATTTATTTGTTTTATTGGACCGAGTGGCTGTGGTAAGACAACAACCATGAAGATGATCAACCGACTCATCGAACCTTCCTCAGGAAACATCTTCATCGAGGGAGAAAATATTATGAAAAAAGACCCAGTTCAATTAAGAAGAGAAATTGGCTATGTAATTCAGCAAATTGGACTGTTCCCCCATATGACCATCGCACAAAACATTTCACTTGTTCCAAAGCTATTAAAATGGCCGGAAGAAAAACGAAAAGAACGGGCACGTGAACTGCTGAAGCTTGTCGACATGGGACCAGAATATTTAGAGCGCTACCCTCATGAACTCAGCGGAGGACAGCAGCAGCGCATCGGTGTTCTTCGCGCACTAGCAGCGGAACCCCCTCTGATCCTCATGGATGAACCGTTTGGCGCACTTGATCCAATCACACGAGATTCATTGCAGGAAGAATTTAAGAAACTGCAAAAAACGTTAAATAAAACCATCGTATTCGTCACACATGACATGGACGAAGCCATTAAACTAGCTGATCGAATTGTGATTTTAAAAGATGGAGAGATTGTCCAAGTAGGTACGCCTGACGATATTCTGCGGAACCCTGCCAATGAATTCGTAGAAGAATTCATCGGCAAAGAACGACTGCTTCAATCGAACCCGAACATGGAACGTGTAGAACAAATGATGAACACGTCACCAGTCACCATTACAGTTGAAAAAACATTAACAGATGCCATCTACATCATGAGAGAAAAGCGGGTCGATTCCTTGCTTGTAGTAGATGAACATCATGTGCTAAAAGGCTATATCGACATTGAAACAATCGATGCGAACCGCAGAAAAGCAGCTTTCGTTGGTGATATTTTAAATACAGAGTTCTATACCGTACAAGAAGGCGCACTTCTAAGAGACACTGTCCGGAAAATCTTAATACGCGGTATTAAATATGTACCGGTTGTGGATGCAGAAGGGCACTTAAAAGGCATTGTGACACGTGCAAGTCTTGTAGATGTTGTGTACGACTCCATTTGGGGAGACGATACGCCGGCGGCTGTCACTGAAATGAATTAAGGGAGGTGTACACATGGATCAAATCATCGACTTTCTAGAGAAAAATGGTGGGGAACTCCTCACAAAAATGTGGGAGCATTTATATATTTCCTTAATTGCTGTTGTGCTTGGTATTATCGTTGCCGTTCCTTTAGGTGTGCTTCTCACACGAATGAAACGAGGCGCAGGTTTTATCATCGGTATCGTGAATATCTTTCAAACACTCCCTAGTTTAGCGATTCTTGCTTTTTTTATTCCTATTTTGGGGGTTGGGAAAATACCTGCAATCGTTGCTCTCTTTTTCTATTCGGTTTTACCTATTTTAAGAAATACGTATGCCGGGGTCCAAGGTGTGAACAAAAACTTGCTTGAATCCGGTAAAGGAATCGGGATGACAACATGGGAACAAATTCGTCTTGTTGAACTCCCGCTTGCTGTACCGGTCATTATGGCAGGTGTCAGAACGTCAACGATTTATTTGATTGGCTGGACAACACTTGCAGCCTTTATCGGTGGAGGCGGTCTAGGTGACTACATTTTGATTGGACTTCAGCTGTATCAGCCGGAATTTATTATTGCAGGTGCGATCCCAGTCACGATTTTAGCAGTCATCATCGACCTATCATTAATGAAGCTGGAGAAAAAAGTAACACCAGAAGGCTTAAAAGGATTGAAGGAAGTTTCATAAGGAGTTGGCTTATGTGAAGAATCGAAAAACAAAATGGATCAGTGCACTGCTTGCCGGATGCTTGCTATTGATAAGCGGCTGTTCACTTCCTGGACTAGCCGGCTCCTCAGGGGGCACGCTGCGAATCGGAGCACAAAACTTTACCGAATCAGAAATTATGGCCTATATGGTTGGCGATATGATCGAACATTACACAGATAAAAAGACAACCATTGTGAAAAACCTAGGTTCCAACACTGTGCAGCAGAAAGCAATGGAAAACGGAGACGTTGACATCTCTGCCACAAGATATTCAGGCACGGATTTAACAAGTACGCTTGGAATGGATGCAGAAAAAGACCCGGAGCGTGCGATGGAGATCGTCCAAAAAGAATTTAAGAAACGATATGATTACAAATGGTTTGATTCTTATGGATTTGATAATACGTATGCCTTTGCCGTGACGCAGAAGATGGCGAAGGAAAACAAGTTAGAAACGGTTTCTGATTTGAAAAAGAATGCGAACAATTACCGTTTTGGTGTCGATAATGTATGGCTCAAAAAGAAAGGCGACGGCTATGAAGGGTTTGTGAAAACATACGGAATTAAATTTGGCAGCACATATCCGATGCAAATTGGTTTAGTCTATGATGCATTAAAAAATGAAAAAATGGATATTGTGCTTGCCTATTCAACAGATGGACGAATCAAGGCCTATAACCTCAAAATTTTAAAAGATGATAAACGGTTCTTTCCGCCATATGATGCATCGCCAGTAGTCCCGGAGAAAGTCTTAAAAGAAAATCCAGGGCTTAATAAGGTGATCAACAGGCTGATCGGAAAAATCGATACAGAACAAATGCAAGAGCTGAAC
Source organism: Bacillus sp. WP8 (assembly GCF_000800825.1). Lineage (NCBI taxonomy): Bacteria > Bacillati > Bacillota > Bacilli > Caryophanales > Bacillaceae > Bacillus > Bacillus sp. WP8. The sequence goes on along the minus strand of NZ_CP010075.1, from coordinate 3,018,315 downwards.
TACCAAGTCGACGGCGAGCTTCAAGAACCAGCAACCGTTGCAAAGAATTTCCTGAAAAAGCACAATTACTTTGAGTAAGATGGGGAGGTGTCACGGCTGATGGACACACTGCAGCAATTATGGACGTATTATCAGCAGAACGGGTCATATGTGTTAGAAGAATTTTATCGGCATTTTCTCATGTCGGCGTATGGGGTGTTGTTTGCGGCGATTGTCGGGATTCCAGTAGGTATCTTTGTGGCGCATTACCGCAAGCTGAGCAATTGGGTCTTCGCCATTACCAACGTCATTCAAACGATACCGGCATTAGCGATGCTTTCCGTGTTGATGCTTGTATTAGGACTTGGCGCAAATACAGTCATCCTATCACTCTTTCTGTATTCGCTTCTGCCGATCATCCGAAACACATACACAGGCATTGTCAGCATTGAACATGCCTATTTAGAATCAGGTAAAGCGATGGGCATGACGAAATGGCAAGTGCTGAGAATGGTTGAATTACCGCTTGCTTTATCAGTCATTATGGCAGGTTTAAGAACCGCACTGGTCATCGCCATCGGTATTACAGCGATTGGAACATTTGTGGGCGCGGGAGGTCTTGGTGATATCATCATCAGAGGATCAAACGCCACAAACGGAACAGCCATCATTTTAGCAGGTGCGATTCCAACTGCACTCATGGCTATCATTGCTGACCTTGTCATGGGCTGGCTCGAACGTTATTTAAGCCCGACAAACAAGAAAAAAGAAAGAAAAGCGTTAGCTGAAAAAAACATCACATCTGCTTAAGCGGTTGAAAAGACAAAACCTCCCTTACATCTGTAAGGGAGGTTGTTTTATGATGATCAGGCAGTTCACATGCTTGTATTTTATGATTCAAGCGTGATCCATTCAGAGGACCACTTCGCAATTTCTTCAAAAACGGGTGCAAGTGAACGCCCCATATCTGTTAAAGAATACTCTATGCGCACGGGTGTTTCAGCAAAAACCTCCCGTTTTACAATACCTGCTGCCTCCAGCTCTTTTAATCTCTCAGATAATACTCTACCGCTTAAATTTGTCAGGGCTGCCTCAATTTCACTAAAACGCTGCTGACCTGAGAGAAGCTGAAAAACAATCAGTGCCACCCAGCGTTTGCTCAATAACTCAACTGCTTTTTCAAACCGCGGGCACATGTCAGATTGATTCATCTTCCTTCACTCCAATCTGAACCCATTATACCGTAAATCTGTCATAAATCGGCGTAAAAAGCTTGTCAATGATGAAAACATTTATGAGGATGATCGGCTGTTTAACATAAATAACAAATAGCGGTTGAGGTCCTCTATTTCTTTTTTCGAAAGGGTCGACCATATGTCACCATCAAATATTTCGAGATCATCAAGTTCATATTTCGCTGCAGCTTCCTTTATTTTGGATAAAGCCAGATCCTCTTCCTTGATCTGATGGACAGGAGAGACTTCCTCAATATAGCCCGCAGCCTGCATCATGTCTTCATAAGGTACCTTTAACGCACCAGCTAGCTTTTTAATCGTAGGAGGTTTCGGAATGCCGCGTTTCCCGTTTTCAATACGAGAAATACCGGCAGCGCTGACCTCAGAATACATCGCTAATTGGTTCACTGACAGCTTCTTTTCTTCACGTAATGCTCTTAAATATGCACCAAAGTTCATCAACGCAAAACCTCACATGGTTATAGATTCGATATGTCTATTTTACTTGATATGTTGACTATTGGCAATAAGTATACCATGAAAATATTGACATTAGTTAATGGTGGATGTACATTAGGTTTATGCCCCGCTATTTGTTCGTCTTTTTTTGGTTGATGAGCGTGAGAAAGTATTCATTCAGCTGGCTGATATCTTGTGCGGAGAGCCTGTCCCATTTGTCCCCGTCAAAAATGGGAAGATGTTCTACATTCTTTTGAAGCGCCGTTTGATAGATTTTTAACATGGACTCATATTTCGGTTTCATTTCATGAACTTGTTCCTGTTCAATATGACCAGCAAGCAGCATTAAATCCTCATAAGGCACCTTCAAGGCGTGTGCTAATTTTTTTATGGTTAAAGGCTTTGGCACACCGCGCTTTCCATTTTCAATACGAGAAATTCCAGCAGCGCTTACACCTGAATACATGGCAAGTTGATTGACCGACATTTTTCTATTTTCTCTTAAAATGCGTAATTGTTCACCAAAGTGATTCATGACATCGAACCTCACATTTCAGTATATGACTTATTTTAGTATGATCATTGACCAAAGGAAATAGCAGAGGGGTAAAAGTGTTGACATAAGTTAATGAATCTGCTTGATGTGAGAGCCTTACATGTTGTACATATTGATTCCATAGGAGGTTGTAATGATGGTCGAAAAGATTCAGATCAGGCGGGCTTTTGTCATGCAGTATATGATTGAGAACGATATGTCTTTAAATCAGCTCGCTGATGAAATTGGCATCTCTCCTGCCACTCTTAGCAGGGTATTAAATGGTCACCGGAAACCAGGACAGCTTGTCATTGGCAAAATGATTCATTACTTTGATAAAAAATTTGAAGATCTATTTTACTATGAAAATGTTGACAAAAGTCAATGATTCATATCATCACCAAGGAGGAAATGTCATTGAAAAGGACTGGGATGGTCAGACACATTGATTCTCTCGGCAGAATTGTTCTGCCGTCAGAAATGCGCAAGGTACTCAATATTAAAGAAGAGCAGCTGTTAGAAATTTTCATTGAAGATCAAACCATTATGCTGAAAAAATATGATGCAGATAAGAGCTGCCTGCTAACGGGACAAGTGACGAAGTACAACAAAAGCTATGGAAATGGAAGCGTGATGCTGAGTCCTGAAGGAGCTGAACGTTTGTTAGAAGAATTAAAACAGCTATTGAAGGAAGAAGCAACTCATTAAAAATGAGTTTTTAACCGAAAAATTGCATATAAAAATGCTGCAGCCAGCACTTTGGAACGAAATTGTATCAAAATAACGAATCAAGTCGACAATATATAGGAAATCTTTATTTTGATGTTTCGTGACATGCACCTTGTTTTCATGTAAAATAAAGTTATGTGTACCAGTTTGTCTGGAGGTGTTTTCATGCACGCATTTGTTATCACATTACTCGTAATTGTCAGTATCGCACTTATCATCGTTGTATTACTACAATCAAGTAAAAGTGCTGGACTGTCAGGCGCTATTTCAGGTGGAGCCGAGCAGCTTTTCGGTAAACAAAAAGCGAGAGGCCTTGACTTGATTCTTCACCGATTAACGGTTATTTTGTCAGTGCTTTTCTTCATCTTAACACTTGCATTGGCATATTTAGGCGTGTAAAGCGCGAGTAACAGAAGGTCTGATCTTTTTTCAGACCTTTTTTTATTATCAGCACTCTTTTGTGTTTGTTTCATACATACAAGTGGAAAATATAAACCATATCAGAAGGAAAGGAAGTCACATCATGAAAGTTGTTACACCAAAACCATTTACGTTTAAAGGTGGAGAAAAGGCGGTGCTTCTTCTTCACGGTTTTACTGGGAATACAGCCGATGTTCGAATGCTTGGTCGTTATTTGAACGAAAGAGGATATACATGCCATGCACCTCAATATAAAGGACACGGTGTGCCGCCAGAAGAGCTTGTCCATACAGGCCCGGCTGACTGGTGGAAAGATGTAGAAGAAGGCTATCAATTCTTAAAAGATGAGGGCTATGAGGAGATTGCGGTTTGCGGACTATCCCTCGGAGGAGTTTTTTCATTGAAATTAGGTTACACTGTACCTGTAAAGGGAATTGTACCTATGTGTGCACCTATGTACATAAAAAGTGAAGAAGTCATGTACCAGGGTGTACTAGATTATGCCCGTAACTATAAGAAATTTGAGGGTAAGTCAGAGGACCAAATTGAACAAGAAATGGAAGCGTTCAAGAAAACACCAATGGATACTCTCAAGAGTTTGCAAGAACTGATTGCAGATGTCAGAAACAATGTAGACATGATCTATTCACCTACTTTTGTTGTGCAGGCACGTCACGATCATATGATTAATACAGATAGTGCGAATATCATTTATAACGAAGTAGAGACAGATGATAAGCATCTGAAATGGTATGAAGAATCAGGCCATGTCATCACGCTTGATAAAGAGCGGGAGAAGGTTCATCAGGATGTCTATGCATTCTTAGAATCACTTGATTGGTCAATTTAAATATATAGGGGGTTAGAGTGTGCAAAAAGAAGAATTTATGGATGAATTACTCGCTTTTATGAAAGAAGAAGCGTATAAACCGTTAACCGTTCAAGAGCTGGAAGTCATGATGGAGATTACCAATCCTGATGATTATAAAGAGCTCGTCAAAGCACTTGTGACGCTGGAAGATCAAGGACTCATCGTTCGCACGCGCAGCGACCGTTACGGTGTACCAGAAAAAATGAATTTAGTAAAAGGAAAGCTGTCTGCTCATGCAAAAGGATTTGCATTTGTGACGCCTGAAGAGTTTGGACAGGATGATATTTTCATTCCCCCAAATGAGTTAGGCACAGCGATGAATGGCGATACTGTCATGGTTCGTGTCAGCCACAAATCAAACGGCACGAAAAAAGAAGGAACTGTCATCCGCATTCTGGAGCGTAATACTCAGACGGTTGTCGGTACCTATACTGAAACGAAAAGCTTTGGCTTTGTCATTCCTGATGATAAAAAAATCACAAACGATATCTTCATTCCGAAATCCGCTAAAAACGGAGCGGTTGAAGGTCATAAAGTCGTTGTGACGCTGACAAGCTACCCTGAAGGAAGAATGAGTGCAGAGGGTGAAGTGACTGAAATCCTTGGTCATAAAAATGACCCTGGCATTGATATTTTGTCGATCATTCATAAACACGGTCTGCCAGGTGAATTCCCAGAAGAAGCACTTCAGCAGGCAGCGGACACACCGGAAACGATTGATGAAAAGGACCTTGAAGGCAGACGTGATCTGCGCAATGAAACGATCGTGACGATTGACGGTGCAGATGCGAAGGACTTAGATGATGCCGTAACCGTGCAAAAGCTGGATGATGGCAAATATAAGCTCGGCGTGCACATTGCAGACGTTTCTCATTATGTCACAGAGAATTCACCGATTGATCAGGAAGCATATGAACGTGGAACGAGTGTGTATCTCGTCGACCGCGTCATTCCGATGATTCCGCATCGTTTGTCAAACGGTATTTGTTCATTAAATCCAAAGGTCGATCGTCTCACCCTGTCTTGTGAAATGGTCATTGATCGTAACGGGAAAGTCGTCAAACACGAGATTTTCCAAAGTGTGATCAAAACGACAGAGAGAATGACCTATTCCGATGTAAATAAGATTTTAGTCGACCAAGACGAAGAGCTTCTAAACAAATATGAGTCGCTTGTTCCGATGTTCCAAGAGATGGAGAAGCTTGCAGAGATTCTACGTGACAAACGAATGGAGCGCGGAGCTGTAGACTTTGATTTCAAGGAAGCAAAAGTACTTGTAGATGATGAAGGCGCAGCGAAAGATGTTGTCATTCGTGAGCGTTCCGTTGCAGAGAAATTAATTGAAGAATTCATGCTTGTTGCAAACGAAACAGTTGCAGAGCATTTCCACTGGATGAATGTTCCGTTCATTTACCGAATTCACGAAGAACCAAATCCTGAGAAACTTCAGCGCTTTTTAGAGTTCGTGACGACGTTTGGTTACATTGTAAAAGGAACGTCAACGAATATTCACCCGCGCGCACTTCAAAGTGTCCTCGATGCTGTCAGGGATCAACCAGAAGAAGTCGTCATTCAAACTGTGATGCTTCGCTCTATGAAACAGGCGAAGTATGATCCAGAAAGCATTGGCCATTTTGGATTATCAACGGAATTCTATACACATTTCACATCACCGATCCGACGTTACCCGGATTTAATCGTGCATAGACTGATTAGAACCTATTTGATTCAGAAAAAGACAGATGAAGCGACTTTAGAAAAGTGGGGCCAGCTGCTGCCTGAAATCGCAGATCATGCGTCGACAATGGAGCGCCGCTCAGTCGATGCAGAGCGTGAAACAGATGATCTGAAGAAGGCAGAGTTTATGCTAGATAAAATCGGTGAAGAGTTTGATGGCATGATTAGTTCCGTGACGAACTTCGGACTATTCGTTGAACTGCCAAATACGATAGAAGGTCTTGTCCATGTCAGCTACATGACTGACGACTATTATCGCTTTGATGAGCAGCACTTTGCCATGATCGGTGAACGGACAGGAAATGTCTACCGAATCGGTGATGAAATCACTGTCAAAGTTGTGAATGTCAATAAAGATGAGCACTCGATTGATTTTGAAATCGTCGGTATGAAGGGCACTCGCCGTAAATCACCAAAAGATTTCAAGTTCAAAAAACGGACAGATCCACCAGCGAAAAAAGGGCGTGGAGGTCAAAAAGCCTCTGGGGAAAAAGGCAAAGAGGATAAAAGCGGAAGTGACTGGTTCACAAGCCGTAAAAAAAAGAAAAAGAAAAAACGCGTATTTGAAAACGCACCGAAACAAAAACGCAAAAAGAAAAAGTAACGTGCCAAAAAGCAAATAGGGCATCACGCTCTATTTGCTTTTTGACCACATGGCGTCAGCATTGTCGAAAGGTGGATTGTTTGATAAAATAATCCGTACGATTTGGACCGTGTCTGTGTCAAAAGGAGGGTGTACGCCAATGCCAAAGGGAGAGGGAAAGGTTGTTTCCCAAAACAAAAAAGCAAATCATGATTACTTGATAGAAGAAACTTACGAAGCCGGCCTTGTATTACAAGGAACTGAAATCAAATCGATTCGTGCTGGAAAAGTGAATTTAAAAGATTCCTTTGCCAAAATCGAGCGAGGAGAAGTGTTTCTTCACAACATGCACGTGAGCCCATACGAACAGGGGAACCGTTATAACCATGATCCGCTGAGAACGAGAAAGCTGCTGCTTCATCGCAAGCAAATCAGCAAATTGATTGGTGCGACAAAGGAAGAAGGCTACTCACTTGTGCCTCTGAAACTATATTTGAAAAATGGCTTTGCAAAAGTGCTGATTGGAATTGGGAAAGGGAAGAAGAAATACGATAAACGTGAAGATCTGAAGAAAAAAGATGCAAAACGTGAAATCGAACGTGCCTTCCGCGATCGTCAAAAGCAATTCTAGCCTGATGCAGATGGCTTGCTGAGAGCGGAAGCATTATGCTACAATATGTTATGCAGAAAACAATCATCGCTGTTTTGACAGAAACCACCAGTTGTTTCGAGCAATGAGATTGTTATAATAGTTATATACGGAAGCAGTGAAGCTGAACTTCCATCCCGTATATCCCTTTTACAAGGGGACGTTACGGATTCGACAGGGATGGTTCGAGCTTAGGCTGCGAGCCGAGAGGCGATCTCGTTAACACGCACTTAAATGTAACTGGCAAAACTAAAAGTTTTAACCAAAACTTAGCACTAGCTGCCTAATAAGCGCAGCGAGCTCTTCCTGACATCGCCTATGTGTCTGTGAGGAGCCCAATGAAGTAGGCTACGCTTACGTTTCCGTCTGAGGACGTAAGAAGAGATCCATCAGACTAGCTCTCCAAGCGCCCGTCAGCAGGCATGAGGATGAGTCAACACGTAAATATGTTGACTACGCTCGTAGACGCTTAAGTAATCGATGTCTCTGGACGTGGGTTCGACTCCCACCGTCTCCATCAAAACTTTTAGAATGCAGTCGTATCAAGGGTTTGAAAACCCTTGATGTGAGGCTGGCATCATTCTGGCAACATTAGAAAACTTCTTCTTTCATAAAAGCTACAACTTCCTTTTGTTTGGAAGGGTATATGTGGCTATAATTTCTGAGTGCCATAAAACGACTGGTTAGCACAAAAGGATTGCGATTTTTATTTATTAAATATTAGGCATGTTTTATGATAAGCCCAGTTGGTCAGCGAAACACAAAGAAATAAAGCTTGGTGAAGCATTTACGCTTGATTAGGTGACCGTTAACGGATCGAAAATGTTTAAAATTAGATCAGGATTATACATCACTGCTTCATTAAAATATGTTAAGGTAAAACATAAGTAAATTGAGAACTCTTCCATTTTTTTGGAGGGGCTTTTTTGTGTTAATTCTTTACTTCAAGTCCACCTATTTATCATTCGTATTTTTGGAATATCAAAAAAACATTTAAAGAAAGGAGGGATACATCTATCTTGTCTAATGCTTCTTATTACTTATTTTTACATAAATGTTGGAAGGTGAAAGGAAATTTGAGATAATGAATTGAAATTACCTTGGATATACATGAAAAATAGATGTGTAGAATGTTTGATTTTTCTGTGATTTGGGAGGTGAACTATAATGAATGGAATAGATATATTAGAGGACGCTTCAAGACTTGGTCAATTAATTCTTTTCTTCTCTGGATACGCTCTTTATTGGAAACTAATCAAAACAAAAAAAGAGCGACCTCTCACAAAGTACGAAAATTTCCTTAAATTTTTTGTAATGTTAGGCATGGTAATTTATTTTCTCTCGTTTTTATCTTTAAACTTGTGGGCGTAATATGTCGATGTATGTCTGATTATGACTAATGGGTTTAACTCTCTCTTAAAACCCTTTATTTTACATAAATGTATGATAAGGTAATTTTGAGTTGAAAAAAGGGGGAGTTAATATGAAAAGATTGGTTTTTTTAATGTTAGCATTAGTTCTGGCTGTGACTGCCTTTGCTCCAGCTGCTGCTGCAAAGACACAAAGCACAAAGGGATTAGAAGGTTTGACAGAAGAGCAAATTGAGAAGTCTTTAAAAGAAATTGAATACATTTTCACAAAGATTATCATTTCTGATAAAGAAAAAGGCTACACCATTAATAAAGAAGAGCTTGGAAAATCACCTTATACAGATGCAGAAAAAAATGGAATGATCGCTTTCGCAAAATTAATGAATCAAGAAGCGACCACGAAAAGTAACACGGTAACTCGCTGTGTCGAGGATGCAGTTGGCATCGCTAAAGGTACTTTAAAGCATCTGCAAAAAGCAATAGATAAGGGAGATTGGATGACAGTGGCAGTATACTTAGGCGGTATGGGCCTTGCAATTAAGCCGAGCGTGTTATTTGTATTCATGCTGTTTTGTGGTGCGCCAGTAGCCAAAATTGCTCCTGCTCAATATGAATAAGATTAATATGTAAAATTGGCCGTCCACCTGGGCGGCTTTTTTACATTACTGAACTTCCACTCATGCTTCTCTTTATCAAGATCCGTCACGTCGTACCCTTCTACAAAAAGATAATAAAAACCCTTCAACTTGAAGGGTCATATTAAAGAAGATACTTTATCGGTAATTTTCATTTGTTCCCCCGAATGTTCGTTCAAGAATTTGGCCACTGTTTCTTCTTCATCTATATAAGGAACTTTCCAAAATACAGCTATCTGATTGACTGTATCATCATCCTTTGCAGCATGCAGTCGTATAAAGGGTTTGAAAGCCCTTGATGCGAGACTGGCAACATGAAAATTGAGATTAAATACAAGAAGACGCTATTGATAGCGTCTTTTTTTTATGCTTTTTATAATTTTTTAACAGAAAAGCCAAATGAGGATCTATTTACTAATAAATTGAATGAATAGCTAAATATAACTACTATTTAACCGATGAAATGTAGGAATGTTACACCATAAACAAGTGGCAATTTCATTAAATTTAAAGCTTGAAAATAACAGCAGGAATGCAGAAGGAGTTTATCTTAGTGAACAAAGTAAAGACTAAATCACTATTCGCAACGATGATCATGCTTGCTGTGCTGATGGTATTCGGTACAGCGTGCAGCAACCAAAAAGCAGAAAAAGAATATGCCGAGTGGTATGAGAACTACAGAAGTGATATCGAAGACACAATGCTCGTGTTTGCTAAAAAGATGGTGGCCATTGATGCAGGTAATGATGAATGGCTTGGATCTGTCGAGAAGTCACTTTTTGATGTACAAAAAGTCATTGATGAGGGTAATGAAAAGAAAAACGTTCCTGGTGCTTATAAAAAAGCACATGAGTATTTGCTAAAAGCAAACAAAGGATATCAATATGCCGTAGAAGAAACACCGAAAGCACTTGAAAATCTTGATCTTGAATCATTGGATAACATTTCGAAAAGTCTCGACAAAGCATACGATCAAACAGCCAAAGCCGATGACGAAGTAGAAAAAGTCTCAAAGGATAAGGAGTAATTCACACATGAAGACAAATAAAAGGACAATGATTTCAGTATTTCTTCTAGTATTTACATTGATGATGAGCACAGCATGCGGTAAAAATGAAGCAGCAAACGGTTCATCGTCAAATAAAACGCCGGCAAAACAAGAAAAAATTGAAAAGATGACCGATAAAGAATATGCTGCATGGTATAAGGGGTATTTAAAACGTTTTGAAGATAGAATTATGCCTTTCTTTTTTTCATTAGTTCCAATGGATAATGTTTATGATAAAGAATGGGCTAGTGAACTTGAGAAGAAAATTGATAGCCTGCGAGAATTACTTAGCGAAGCCAAAGAAAACGAAAACAAAGTTCCAGATACGTATAAAAAAGTAAATAGTTACTTAGTAAAAACAGATGACAAATTAGAACCGGTTTTCAAAGATATCATAAAGGTTACAAAGCAAGATAAGGTCGTTGATGATGATTTGAATTTCATAGATTCTAGAATGAAGAAAGCATTAGAAGAGATGGTTCTTGCAAAAACAGAAGTTAGTAAAATTGAAGATGAGAAAGCTAAAGATACACCAAAGGACAAATCAAAATCTTGATTTTAAAAAATGATGCTGGAACTTTTTAAGGGAGATACACCGAACTTGGATCACAACAGAAAAAGAGATGCCACATCTGGCATCTCTTTTCTTATGTACGGTTTCTCATAGAAGACACCAACAACCGAACAAACAAAGGAAAAACGACAACCACCGCAAACATCATCAAAAATTCATCTGACACAAGTTCCACAAATGTTGTCTGAATCACATAAATCGCAATCAGCAGCAAGTAACTGATCAAAAATAATAATCCAGAACTTCTCTTTTCAAACGGTTTTTCCAAAAGAATCAGCAGAAACAGCCCCATCATGATGATCCAAAAAGTCATATTCCTTTCGAGTCTCCTCTCCATTGATCCCCACATTGTACATATATTTTTCTTGGCGCAACATACTTCTCCCTCAATTTAAGCAAAAAGTAGTGAAAATATAAGGGGGCACGAACAGGTAACGCCTGAAAATTTACAAAAAACCTCCAACCAATTCAAAATCACATCTTCCCATTTGTGACGTCCTCATATATAGTAAGATTAGACTAGTTCTAAATGACTGAAATTGGGGCGTTTACATGGATTCGATTGTTTTACATTTTATTGTGATCATGAGTGTTTCTGGCATTCTGTCCGTGATATTATCAATCATTGCTCATGCAAACCGCCATCGGTATATTGGCTGTCAATTGTTTATGTACATGTCTGGAGCAACTGCGATTTATATCTTTGGGCATACGTTTGAATTATTGGCTCGTACCCCTGGAGAAATCATGTTCTGGGTTTGTTTTCAATACATAGGTCTTCCGTTTATCGCACCGCTCAGTCTGCTGATTGTGCTGCAATTTACGGGGTTCCATCAATATTTCACAAAGCGCCGCGTGCTTCTCATCTTATTGATTCCAACTCTCACAACCATTTTGGTGTTCACCAACTCTTTACATTCGCTCTTTTATCGAGACATCACGATAAATCCAGTAGATGGTTTTTTATTGGCTGATTTTACGATTGGCTATTGGTATATCATCCATGGCGTTTATACGTTTGGCTGTTCGATGCTCGCTATTTTTATGCTGGTTTGGTTTTTACGTGTCACAAAAAAAGAATATTTAAAGCAGATTCTGATACTGTTAGTGGGAATGTTATTACCCATTATGACTTCTTTTATCTATTTATTAGGCGTCACTCCTTTTCATATTGATCCGGTCCCTGTGGTGATGTTTTTGACTAACGCACTCTATCTATGGGCGATTATGTCGTTTCAGCTCTTTAAAATCTCTCCCATTGCAATGGAGCGTGTGTTTGAGCATATGTCTGAAGGGGTTCTGATTTTAGATCGATATCGGACACTCATTGATTACAACCCCGCTGCAGCATCGATCATTCCGACACTTGCGAATAAAAAGGGAATTGGCTATAAAGTCGACGATATTTTCTCAGGAATCATCAAAGATTCAGCGTTCATTCAGTGGCTGCGCTCTCCGCAGGATCATTCGCAATATGATCTAATGTGGAAAAAGGAAAAAGACCAGTCCTGCTATTATCATCTGACCGCTTCGTCTCTATTTAATAAAAGAGGAGAGATCGAGGGCAGGCAAATAGTCATCAGTGATGTAACAGAGCAGCGTTTGCTGCAGGAAGAGCTGGAGCGTCGTGCGTATATCGATGGTTTGACGAATATTTTCAATCGTTCTTCTTTCATCGAACGAACGCAGCTGATTTTGGAAGAGGATGCGCAGGATACGGCGGTTATGCTGTTTGATATTGATTTCTTTAAACAAATTAATGACACACACGGACATCATATTGGAGATGAAGCGCTGCGTCATGTTGTCTCTATTTGTCAGGAGCATTTACAAATGGATGATTTATTTGGACGATATGGGGGAGAAGAGTTTGCGATTTGTCTGCCTCATCAGTCATTTAAAGAGGCATGTCATATCGCGGAACAAATAAGACATTCGTTTGAAGCGAGTTTCTTTACGAATGATGAGGAAAAAGTTCGAGTGACAGCGAGCTTTGGAATTGCTCATACAGCCAATGATCCTTGTGTATTAGAAACACTTCTATTTGAAGCGGATCAGGCCTTGTATATGTCAAAACGCCAAGGACGGAACCGGATTTATGCATCAACTGGTAAGGGCCATGTGCTGTATCATGAGCAGGATCTCCCGAATTGACTGTTGTCCCGACATTCGATATGATAAACATAACATTGAACGGTTTCCTAAAGGGGAGTAGCTTTTACGGTCTGGTCGTCATTACAGAAACATTCGTTGTTTCTCGGTCATTCCGGCATGAACAATGTTAGCCAGACCTTTGCCTATCACACATGAGGCAAAGGTCTGGCTATTTTTAAGGTCTTTTTGCATCTGTGTGATATAGAGGGAAGCGGAACAAATGATGCTTTTAATCCTACAGATGAAAGGATGATCGATCTTGAAAAAATATGTGATGGCTTTCCTATTTTCCGGAACGCTTGTATTAAGCGGGTGCTCCGGCTTGCTTGATCAGGTCAACGATACAACGACATATGTCACTGAGGCAAATGACTATGTGACAGACATTCAGCAATTTACAGAGGACTTTCCAAAACTCGCTGAAGAAGCTGTGCAAAATGCCGCCAAAAAAGCAGAATTAACGCAGCAGCTTGAATCATTGAAGGCAGATATTCAAGATTTTAATGAAGTCACAGCGCCAAAAATGGCAGAAGACCTGCATGCACAAATCATTGAAAAAAATAAAGTGCTGTCAGAGGAAATCCAAACGTATTTACAGCAATTGAAAGCAGGCGATATCGATGTTGCCTCCATACTGGAGGATCAGCAGGGATTGATGAAACAGCTTCAACAATCCGTCAATCTTTTGCAGGATATCGAACAATTAACAAATTAGGACAAACATAGCTTTATATGCCGCATATCTTTGCCTTTTCCGGTGGAGATATGCTTTAATTTAAGTAATGACAAGTCATAATAGAAAAAAGGTGATCACACATGACAGAACATGAAGAACGACATATGGCTTCGCCAAGAGCCGAGAAGGAAAAAGATCAATTGATCAATCGTTTGAAACGAGTGGAAGGACAAGTTCGCGGGATTCAGCAAATGATTGAAAACGATCGTTACTGTATAGATGTTGTGAATCAAATTTCCGCAGTCAATGCGGCTTTGAAAAAAGTCAGTCTGCATTTGATGGAAAAGCATACACATCATTGCGTAGCAGATGCTATCAAGAGCGGCAATGGGGATGAAGCCATTGAAGAGTTAATGACGGTCTTTACGAAACTGACAAAATCGTAGCATTTATGTTTACATTGATACCCTACTAGGGTATAGTAAGTTGTAGAAAATGATTGATGGAGGCGATGAGAAGTGGAACAAGCAACACTTCAAGTGCAGGGCATGTCTTGTGGACATTGCGTGAAAGCAGTCGAAGGAAATGTAGGAGAATTAGCAGGTGTTGAATCTGTGAAAGTCCATTTAGACAAAGGACAGGTGGAGGTTTCATTTCACCCGGATCAAGTCACATTACACCGTATCTCTGATGTGATTGAAGAACAGGGATATGATGTCGTATAAATGAACATACGTGCTGCATGACAGCACGTCTTTTTTTCAAAATATAATACCCCCATGGAGTATGTGGAGAGGTGAGATCAATGAAAAAGGAAATTGACTTTCAAATTACGGGGATGACCTGTGCTGCCTGTGCAGGCCGCATCGAAAAGGGATTGAACAGGCTGGAAGGTGTGGAGGATGCCAGTGTGAATTTGGCGCTTGAAACTTCCCATATCATCTACGAATCAGAGCAGTTAACACCAGATGATTTGAAGCGAAAAGTCCAATCTCTTGGTTACGATGTGGTGATAGAGAAAGCAGAATTTGATATAGAGGGAATGACTTGTGCGGCTTGTGCAAACCGAATCGAGAAAAAAATTAACCGAATGGACGGTGTCGATCACGGGTCTGTAAACTTTGCGCTAGAGACACTTCAGGTCACATATCATCCGGGCCAAACGTCTACAAATGATATAAAAAATGCAGTGCAGTCTATAGGGTATTCCTTAATTGAACCAGACGTAGATCAAGCAGAGGGAGGAAAAAAAGATCACCGCCAAGCAGCAATAGAGAAGCAGACGGCACGCTTTTTATTCTCAATGATTTTGTCACTGCCGCTTCTTTGGGCAATGGTCAGCCATTTTTCTTTCACATCCTTTATTTGGCTGCCTGAAGCGTTCATGAATCCATGGGTTCAGCTGGCGTTAGCAGCGCCTGTGCAGTTTATTGTCGGCTGGCCATTTTATGTAGGTGCGTATAAGGCTTTAAGAAATAAAAGTGCCAATATGGATGTTCTTGTCGCACTTGGGACTTCTGCCGCGTTTTTCTATAGTTTATATGAAAGCATTCAGTCAGCGATTCGAGGCACACATGAGGCAGCCCTCTATTATGAAACAAGTGCTGTCCTCATTACGTTGATCGTGCTCGGAAAATTAATGGAAGCAAGAGCAAAAGGAAGATCATCAGAAGCGATTCAAAAACTGATGGGCTTACAAGCGAAAGAAGCGGTTATCGAACGAGATGGCAAACAGATGACTGTGCCTATTTCTGACGTGAAAGTGAATGATCTTGTGTTTGTCAAACCGGGTGAAAAAGTGCCGGTAGATGGAGAGATCATAGAGGGAACAACCGCAATAGATGAGTCCATGATTACAGGAGAAAGTCTGCCTGTTGATAAAACCGCAGGAGATATGGTCATCGGAGCAACGATCAATAAAAATGGATTTATGAAAATAAAAGCGACAAAAGTCGGAAAAGAGACGGCGCTTTCCCAGATTATCCGAGTCGTAGAACAAGCGCAGGGCTCAAAAGCACCGATTCAAAGAATGGCAGATCAAATATCAGGGATATTTGTGCCCATCGTTGTAGGAATTGCTGTGCTCACATTCCTCATATGGTTTTTCTTTGTCGACCCTGGGAATGTGACGTCAGCACTTGAAACCTTTATAGCCGTCATTGTTATCGCATGTCCATGTGCGCTCGGACTTGCTACACCTACCTCTATTATGGCTGGCAGCGGCCGTGCGGCTGAATCAGGCATTCTGTTTAAAGGCGGAGAGCATTTAGAAGTGACTCAATCACTCGACACGGTGGTGTTAGATAAAACAGGAACTGTGACAAAAGGGGAGCCGAGTCTGACAGATGTGTTGGCATACGCGAATTGGACAGAAGATGCGGTGCTGCAACTAGCAGGATCGGCAGAACAGCAGTCGGAACACCCGCTTGCCCGAGCGATCACAGATGGAA
Organism: Bacillus sp. WP8; assembly: GCF_000800825.1. Taxonomy (NCBI): domain Bacteria; kingdom Bacillati; phylum Bacillota; class Bacilli; order Caryophanales; family Bacillaceae; genus Bacillus; species Bacillus sp. WP8. The sequence continues at coordinate 3,002,211 of NZ_CP010075.1, read as the reverse complement.
TGAAGGAACAAGGTCTTGAAGCAGTCGGAGTTGAAGGCTTCCAAGCAGATCCAGGTCATGGAATTGAAGCAAATGCCGCAGGACACAAGCTTTTAATTGGAACGCGTAAGCTATTACAGAAACATCATATCCCATATGATCAAGTCGAATCATCCGTCACAACGCTGGAGGAGCAAGGAAAAACGGCTATGCTTGTCGCGATTGACGGCGAAGTCGCTGGCATTGTCGCGGTCGCAGATACGATCAAATCATCCTCTCATCAAGCCATCGCTCGTCTGAAAGAGCAGGGGATTCACGTTGTGATGATGACAGGTGATAATAAACTAACAGCAGAGGCGATTGCGAAACAGGCAGGCATTGATCATGTCATTGCTGAAGTGCTGCCTGAAGAAAAAGCGGCTCATATTGCAGCGCTTCAGAAACAAGGAAAAAAAGTCGCCATGGTCGGAGACGGTATCAATGATGCCCCAGCTCTTGCAACAGCGAATATTGGGATGGCTGTGGGAACAGGGACAGACGTTGCCATGGAAGCAGCAGATATTACGCTCATGACAGGAGATCTCCATGCGATTGCAGATGCGCTGGAATTTAGTCAAAAAACAATGAGAAACATTAAGCAAAATTTATTTTGGGCGCTTGCCTATAACTGTATTGGGATACCGATCGCTGCATTTGGTTTCCTTGCGCCATGGCTTGCAGGAGCGGCAATGGCCTTTAGCTCCGTGTCCGTTGTGCTGAATGCGCTCAGATTGCAGCGATTGAAGCCAGTCAGAGAGGGAGTGGCAGAATGAAGATGAATGTCAAATGGGTTTGGACGATTAGTGCATTGTTCTACGTTGTTCTTGTCCTCATTGGATATGCGATGTACGATAGATTTTCTACACAACAAGATACACCAAGTGAACAAATGCAAAATCATTAAGACTTCGCCAAAAGCGAAGTCTTTTTTTAACAATATTGTGGAAAAACCCACCTTTTTAAAGATTTTTCATAAAAAATTCACTTCTTTTTGTTCCTTTTTGTCGTTTTTTGTAGGTTCGTCGTTAAGATGCGATTAAGCAACAAAGAAAGCGTTATCAAAAAAAGGGGGTTCACGTATGAAAAAGTTAGGGTTAGCTTCTCAAATACTCATTGCACTTGTTCTGGGTGTTGTCGTGGGAGCGCTGTTTTATCAAAATGAAACCGTTATTAATGTGTTAACGCCGATTGGCGATATATTCATCCATTTAATTAAAATGATCGTTCTTCCAATTGTTATTGCTGCATTGATTGTAGCAGTTGCAGGTGTAGGCGATATGAAAACGATCGGAAGACTCGGCGGAAAAACAATTCTTTACTTCGAGATTGTGACAACGATTGCATTAGCAGTTGGACTGCTTGCAGCAAACGTCTTCCATCCTGGTACAGGAATTGATATGAGCAACATGGAGAAAGGCGATATCTCTAAATATGAAGAGACATCTAAGGCTTCTTCTGAAAAAGCGACTTTCTCTGAAACGTTGGTTCATCTTGTACCAACAAACGTTTTCCAATCTATTGCAGAAGGTGATCTATTACCAACCATCTTCTTTACAGTCTTATTCGGATTAGGAATTGCCGCAGTAGGAGATAAAGGAAAACCAGTATTAGGATTCTTTGAGGGTATACTCGAAGCCATGTTCTGGGTGACCAATAAAGTGATGAAGTTTGCACCATTTGGTGTATTCGCGCTCATCAGTGTGACGGTGATCAAATTCGGGGTCGGAGCGCTTCTCCCGCTAGGTAAACTGGTACTTGTCGTTTACGGTACAATGGCATTCTTCGTCATTGTTGTACTTGGCATTATTGCTAAAATGGCTGGAACAAGCGTCTTTACACTATTTAGAGTATTAAAAGAAGAAATCATTCTTGCATTCTCAACAGCAAGTTCAGAAGCTGTACTGCCTAGATTAATGGACAAAATGGAGAAGTTCGGCTGCCCGAAAGCGATCACGTCGTTCGTTATTCCAACAGGCTATACCTTTAACCTAGATGGAAGTGCCATCTATCAATCCATTGCTGCGATATTTGTTGCACAAATGTACGGCATGCCGCTTTCCATCTATGAGCAAATTACGTTACTATTAATTTTAATGCTGACATCTAAAGGAATGGCTGGTGTACCAGGTGCATCGATCGTTGTTGTCATCACAACTCTTGGTGCTATGGGACTGCCGCTTGAAGGACTTGCCTTCATCGTTGGGATCGACCGACTTCTTGACATGGTTCGTACAACAGTGAACGTATTTGGTAACTCACTTGCAGCCATTGTCATGTCTAAGTGGGAAAAAGTATTTGATCAAGAGAAATCGAAGAAGTATATTGAGGAATTGAAACAACAAACAAAAGCAGCGTAAAAAAGGAGATCTTTTCAAATGACGAAGCTACAGGACAAGCAAGTTCGAATCGAACGAGACTTTCTAGGTGAAAAGGAAGTAGACACTCAAGCATATTATGGAATTCAAACATTACGTGCAGTGGAGAACTTTCCAATTACAGGCTACCGTATTCATGAGGAACTCATCAAAGCATTAGGGATTGTCAAAAAGGCAGCCGCACTTGCAAATATGGATACACAGCGACTATATTCTGGCCTTGGAGAAAAAATTGTTGAAGCGGCAGATGAGGTCATCGAAGGAAAATGGAACAATCAATTTATTGTCGATCCAATTCAAGGCGGGGCTGGCACTTCAATGAATATGAATGCCAATGAAGTCATTGCAAACAGAGCGCTTGAACTACTAGGAAAGGAAAAAGGCGCTTATACTGAGCTAAGTCCAAACACGCATGTGAACATGTCGCAGTCAACAAACGACGTTTTCCCAACAGCGATTCATATTTCAACATTGAATATGATTGAAAAACTACTTTATACGATGGAAAACATGCATCAAGTCATGACTGAAAAAGCGCAGGAATTCGATCATGTCATCAAAATGGGACGTACGCATCTTCAGGACGCTGTTCCAATCAGACTTGGACAAGAGTTTAGTGCGTATGCAAAAGTTCTTGCTCGTGATATTAAACGTATCAAGCAGTCTAGACAGCATTTATATGAAGTCAATATGGGTGCAACAGCAGTCGGAACTGGATTGAATGCAGATCCTAAATATATTCGCCAAGTGGTTGGCTATCTATCTGACATTAGCGGATTACCGTTAGTTGGTGCTGAAGATTTAGTTGATGCAACGCAAAATACAGATGCTTATACAGAAGTATCTGCTGCGCTTAAAGTATGTATGATGAACATGTCCAAAATGGCGAACGATATTCGTCTGATGGCTTCTGGTCCAAGAGCAGGCTTTGGTGAGCTGCACTTGCCGCCGAGACAGCCAGGTTCATCTATCATGCCAGGGAAAGTCAATCCAGTTATGCCTGAGGTCATGAACCAAGTGGCTTTCCAAGTCATTGGGAACGATCACACAATCTGTCTTGCATCAGAGGCTGGCCAGCTTGAACTGAACGTTATGGAACCAGTGTTGGTGTTCAACCTGCTTCAATCTCTCAGCATGATGAAAAATGTATTCGAGTCCTTCGTGGACAACTGCTTGCGTGACCTAAAAGCAGATGAATCTAGATTAAAAGAATATGTAGAAAAGAGTGCCGGTGTCATGACGGCGGTGAACCCGCACATTGGTTATGAAGCGGCTGCACGAATTGCAAGAGAAGCCATCCTTACAGGCGCATCTGTACGTGAGCTTTGTCTGCAAAATGATGTGTTAACAGAGGAAGAGCTTGATGTCATCTTAAATCCTTTTGAAATGACAAAACCAGGTATTGCTGGCGCATCACTTTTAGAAAAAGATCGTTTAGAAGATTAAGCGGCATCATGAGAAGCGCACACCGGCAAAGTTCCGGTGTGCGCTTTTTCATGGAGGTTTGTTTTTCTTTAGCTCACATAGTATACTATCGTCAATTATTAGGGATGTGACTGCATTTGAATCTACTGAAAAAATGGCTGAATACAGAGCCTTATTTAATTGTGCTGCTCATTGTACTGACGCCGATTGGCGGAGAGTTTAAATTTTATCCATTTGAGGACAGCTTTCGGGTCAGCTTTGGAACCGTTGTCTTTTTCTTTATCCTGCTTCAAATGAAAAGATTTCCTGCATGGGCAAGCGGCATCATCGCTGGGATATCTGTTTTTGCGTTTCGCGTGCTGCTTGATACAGCCGTGACAGGGCATCTTCCGCTGGAAGAGGCGGTTTCATTAAGATTTCCTTCCCTGCTTTATTATGTCGTCTATGGCACACTCTTTTATTTATTGAAGGTCAGACGTTTCCGTGATCAGCCTTGGCTGATTGGAGCAACAGGCATCATCATGGAGCTGTGCGCAAGCGTTGTTGAGATCATTGCACTTCGAGGCACCATGGATGAAATTTTAACGGGGCGGACGCTGTTTCAATTATTTGTTTTGGCGATTTTCAGAAGCTTTTTCGTGTTAGCTTGTTATACAATGATTCGCTTATATGAAGAGCAGGCGAGAGAGCGTCAGATGAAAAAGGAAAAGGAACATCTGCTGATGCTCCTGTCTAACCTTTACACGGAATCTACATATTTTCATAAAACACTCGCACATGCTGAGCACATTACGGCTACATCCTATCAATTGTATCAATCCCTTCACCACGCAAAGGATGCAGAATCATTGGATTTGAAAAAGCTCGGTAAAACCGCCTTGCAAATTGCAGGAGAGGTGCATGAAATCAAAAAAGATAACCAGCGGATTTTTTCTGCCTTATCAAAGCTGATTCATGAGGAAAATTTCCAGGCTTATGAGAGTCCTTCTCATATCGCTGGGCTTGTCATTCGCATTCATGAAAATTATGCTGAATCTCTTAAAAAAAACATCGTCTTTCATTATGATGAAGATGGGCAGCACCCCGCCTATCACGTGTATACCATTCTATCTTTGTTAAATAACATCGTATCCAACGCTGTTGAAGCCATTCCTGTAGATGGAGAGGTGTCACTTTCTATTTCACAGAAAGAAAACCAGGTGATTTTTCAAATCAGCGACAACGGGCCTGGCATAAAAGAACGTAATCATCATGTTATTTTTAAGCCAGGTTTCACTTTAAAATACGACCAGGTTGGGAATCCATCAAGCGGTATCGGGCTTGCGTATGTAAAGGATACAGCGGAGAAGCTTGGCGGAAGTGTTGAGATGAAGAGTATCCCAAATAAGCAAACGATTTTCACTTTAACGATACCAGTAGATCAAGTCAGTAGAAAAGAGGGGATTGGGAGATGAGATTTTTTATTGTTGATGATGATGAAGCCGTTCGTTCTTCACTGGCTCAGCTCATTGAAGATGAAGAGCTTGGTATTGTGGCCGGAGAAGCAGAGGATGGCGCAGAGTTAACAGCCAGCTACTTAAATGATTTGCACATTGATATTTTATGTATTGATCTATTGATGCCGGAAAGAGACGGGCTTGAAACGATTCGAGCAATCAAGGATGAGTTTCACGGGAAATATTTAATGCTGTCACAGGTTGAAACAAAGGAATTAATCGGACAGGCGTATACACTTGGCGTTGAGTATTATGTGACAAAGCCGATCAATCGTGTAGAGGTCTTAAGCGTTCTCCATCTCATGATTGAACGCCTTCATTTAGAGCATTCAATTGAAAATATTCAGCACTCACTTAAATCGGTCATGCAATTTCAGCAGCGCGGTCAGACGAAAACGAAGCAGCGGGGGAAAAGTCTTGCAGAGGCAGGGCAGTTTTTGCTGGCGGAGCTTGGTATTGTTGGTGAGAAGGGGTCTAAAGATTTATTAGATATGATTCTGTTTACAGACCAGTATTTAGCGCTGCATGCTGATCATCATGATTCCTTTCCTTCTTTAAAGATCATTTTCACTGGGATTACGGAGGATAAATTAAGTGAGCCCTACACATCGGCAGACATCGCAAGAGAAGCAAAGGCAGCCGAGCAGCGGGTAAGACGTGCGATCAACCAATCATTGAAACATATCGCATCACTTGGGCTAACCGATTTTTCCCATCCAACATTTGAAAATTACGCATCAAAATTTTTCGATTTCACCATCGTGCGAAAGAAAATGAGTGAATTGACGAAAGAGATGAGCGGAAGAGAAGAACACACCCGTATCAATGTGAAGAAATTTGTGCAGGTGCTTTACTACGAAGCAAAACGTATTTTTATGGAAGATTAAAAAAGACATGCTCTCTAATTAGGGAGACATGTCTTTTTTTGTGATGGATTGCAGGTGCATCTGAAGCACGGAGCGTATGAGCTGAGGCGGTAACCGATGAGGCTGTACAATTCCATTCAATGCAAGCCCATTGATAAGCGCATAAAGCCGCTCAGTTTCTAATAAAAGATCGATATCATCTAGCAGCAGCCCATCCTCTTTCAATTTCATTAAACAATATTGGGCGGTTTGGAAAAGTTCGTCATACATCTTTGCATTGAGCGGCTGTAGATCTGGTTCAGTCAGTGCCTTGACTGAAAAAGCCTGCCACACCTCCATTTCAAATTTTCGTTCTTCATCAAGTGGAAGAACCTGCTCCAATAAAGTGATGACATTTTCCTCCGTTGAACCGTTTAATGGAAGCCCTGTAATCCGCTCCTTGACTCTTTCCTGAATTAAATTCATGGAGAATAAAAACAACTCTTGCTGTGTGGAAAAATAATGACGCATAGAGCCGGCTGAAATTCCAGCTTCTACTGCTATTTTTCGTACAGAAGCGCTTTCCAATCCCTCTTGTTTAATCACTCTCATTGCAGCTTGAGCGACCTTTTGTTTTTGTTTATGGTGATCGACGATTTTTGGCATACATTGATTTTAGCATAGCTGTTGTTTTTTTAACACATCTGTGTTATTTTTTATTTAATACAATTGTGCTAAAAAGGATGTGGGGAAATTGGTCGGGTTATTGATTGTGGCATGTGAAATTGGTTTTTGGCTGTTTATTTTAATGGGGTTAACGCTTCGTTATGTGTTTAAACAGAAAAAGTGGGGTGCTTTCTTTCTTGTCTGTACGCCGGTTTTAGATCTCATCCTTCTTGCGGCTACTTATATAGATTTAAGACAGGGGGCTGTGGCGACTGTCATCCACGGGCTTGCGGCTGTTTATATTGGTGTGAGTCTGGCCTTTGGACATCAAATGGTGAAATGGGCAGATGCTAAGTTTGCTTATCGTTTTGCAGGAGGTCCTAAGCCAAAGGGAAAACCAAAGTACGGTAAAGAGCGGTCTATGTATGAAATGGTCGGCTGGGCTCGGCATGTTATTTCTTATGTCATCGGAGCGGGGCTGTTATATGGTTTGACCTATCTCATCCAAGCACCAGAGCGGACGGAAGCGCTGATGCAGCTTGTCAATACATGGGGAATGATCCTAGCCATTGATTTTGTCATTAGCATCAGCTACGTCATTTGGCCGAAAAAACATCCAGAAAATATAGCAGGCTGACAAAAAAGACAGGCGGATTCACTCCACCTGTCTTTCCTTATGATGACAACCCTTTGTAAATGGTGTCAATATTCCATTTCATCATCTTATAGTAGCTGTCTCCATCTTCACCTTTTTTTCCAATAGAGTCAGTGAAGACTTTCCCTTTGATTGGAACCCCGGTTTCCTCAGAGAGGCTTTCAAGGCTTCGTTTATCAACGCTTGTTTCAAGAAAGAGAGCAGGAACTTGATGATCTTTGACAAAATGAATGATGCGCTTCATTTGTCCTGGTGTTCCTTCACTTTCTGTGTTGATCTCCCAAATGTAGCCGGCTTTCAGTCCATACGCCTCTGCAAAATACTTGAATGCTCCTTCACTTGTGACTAGGAGCTTTTTGTCTTTTGGCAGCTGATCAAACTTGTCTTTTGCTTCATCGTGAAGCGCTTGAAGCTTTTTAATATAGGCTTCTGCATTTTTTTCGTAATCCTCTTTATGCTCAGGGTCCGCTTGAATGAGCGCATCTCGAGCATTTTGGGCATAAAGGATCCCATTTTCAACATTCAGCCATGCGTGGGGGTCCTGCTGGCTTTCGAGCCCTTTTGAAGACAAATGCTTCACTTTGACGCCTTTACTCAGCTCGGCTACAGGTGCATCATCCCCGTCCTTGCCGCTCGATTCAAGCAGCTTTTGAAACCAGCCGTTTCCTGTTTCAAGGTTCAAGCCATTATATAGAACAAGGTCTGCATCCGTCGTATATTGAACATCCTTTGGCAGTGGGTCAAATTCGTGTGGGTCTGTACCAATGGGAACAATGCTGTGAATAGAGACATGCTGCCCGCCTACTTCCTTCACAATGTCATAAAGAATGGAGTAGGTCGTGACAACTTTTAATGTGCCGTCATCTTTACCGGAATTACTTTGCTGGGTCGAACAGCCTGCGATGATCATAAGGGCAATGAATACTGCGGTCAAACGGATTGCAAATACCTTCTTCATATATGTCCTCCTTTTACATAGACGCTTCCTTTTTTAAGTGCGTTCGTTTTCGTTTAGATTTTAATGATCTCCATAGAATGCCTTGCTTTGGTGAAAAGATAAAGGCACTGCCGAATAAAATGGTGGCCACCAGCACGATGGAAGCACCAGACGATAAGTTATACGTAAAGCTAAGCCCTAGGCCTATGACAGCAGAAACCGCACCGAAAAAAGCAGATAAATAAATCATGATCCAGAGCCGGTCTGTCAAGAGATAAGCGGTGGCTGCCGGCGTGATCAGCATGGCAACGACAAGAATAATCCCAACGGTTTGCAGTGATGCAACGGTTACAAGGGTCAATAAGGTCATGAGAAAATAATGAATCATACGATTCGGCAAACCGTAAACCGAAGAAATCACCGGATCAAATGAACTAATGAGCAGTTCCTTGTAGAAAACGATGACGGCTAGCAAAATAAAAATGCCGATGCCAAGTGTAATCCACATATCAGCTGATCGAACAGCTAGTACGTTTCCAAATAGAATGTGATATAGGTCACTCGAACTTTTCAAAAATGTGATCAAAATAATTCCGATTGAGAAAAAGGCTGTAAAGACAATGCCGATGGCTGAATCATTTTTTATGCGGCTGTTTTGACTCACGTAACCGATTCCAATCGCTGTTAACACGCCAGTTAAAACGGCACCGAAGAAAAAGTTAATTCCAAGCATATAAGAAATGGCGACACCTGGCAGTACGGCGTGTGAAATGGCGTCTCCCATCAAGGCCATGCCGCGTAAAATGATAAAGCAGCCGATAACGCCACAAATGATGCCTACCATAACGGATGTAAATAGTGCTTTTTGTAAAAAAGCATATTCAAAGAGTCCGGTTAAAAATTCCATTACACGTCTCCTCCTGCTGATTTTAAGAATGGCAGCTGTGTTTCATATGCTTCCAGCATGATCTCTGGGCGAAGAATGTCGTGTACAGGCCCTGCTTTGATGAGTTTTTTATTTAACAGAACAAGATGGCTGAAATAATCATCTGCCTTACTTAAATCATGATGGACAACCAAAATGGTTTTCCCTTCATCTCGTAATTCCTTCAAAATGCGCACCATCGTTTCTTCACTTGCCATATCAATTCCGACAAACGGTTCATCCAAACAGAAGAGCTGTGCGTTTTGAGCAAGAGCCCTTGCAAGGAAGACACGCTGCTGCTGCCCGCCGGATAACTCACCGATTTGTCTTTTGGCAAAGTCCTGCATTCCGACTTTTTCTAAACAGTGATACGCATATGCCCGGTCTTCTTTTTTTGGACGTTTCATTAGTCCGAGCTTCGGATATGTTCCAAGTAGTACGGTATCCAGTACATGAATGGGAAACGTCCAATCTAAATCATTTCTCTGCGGTACATAGGCGATCTGTTTTCTCACTTGTTTAAAGGGCTGTTCAAAAAAACGAATATCCCCTTGATCTTTTTCAATTAAATCCAAACATGCCTTGAGTAACGTCGATTTACCAGCACCATTTGGACCGATGATTCCTGTCATTGTCCCTTCCTGTATGGAAAGAGAGACGTTCTCTAATGCATCTTGTCCGTGATATGAGACATGAAGACGGTCGATTGTTAAAGCATTTGACATCTCTTGCGGCCCCTTTCAATCATGATTGCACTTCCTAAAGATATATGCATAAAATAAATAATTTTGACTAAAGGATGAAATGATTCTCTAATGCTAATTTGTTTCCTTAGGGAAACTTTTATTTTATTCTAAGCGTCTGTCCTTCTTTTGTAAAGAGAAAAACTGAAAACGATCGTTTTTATGTTATGCGGGGAGCAGGGGACATGAGCTTGATTTATTGAAAATCCGTATGACAGAATCGGACACAAAAAAACCAATTATTTCTTCATAAATGATTGACAGAAGACAAGAACTCCTCATATAATAAAGGTAATCCAATATATGAATATATGCTCATATATAAAGTTTTTGATTTTTAATAGGTTTAATCGATCCAGGGAACGTTACTTATCATATAGAAAAAAGGTGAGAACATGAAAAAAATGAAGGATGAATACGTATTAAACGGTCTTGATTGTGGAAACTGTGCACGTAAAATTGAAACAGGTGTCAGCAAAATGGATGGCGTTGAAGCTTGTTCCGTTAATTTTGCGACAGGGACATTGACTGTCACACATGCAGATAAGCAAGAAACGATGTCAAAGCGTATTGAAAAAACGGTTCAGTCCATCGAACCTCATGTGAGTGTATCACCAAAAGAAGAAGGCCATCATCACGATCATGATCATGGGACAAAGAATTTAAAAGCGATTGTGCTGAAATTAATTGGCGGTGCAGTCATTGGAACAGCGGCTTATTTCATACCAGAAGATGGCTTACTAAAATTCATCACGTTTTTCGCAGCCTATTTACTAGTCGGCGGTGATGTGGTTTTTAAAGCGCTGAAAAATATCGTGCGCGGCCAAGTATTTGATGAGAACTTCTTAATGACCATTGCAACAGCTGGCGCTTTTGTGATTCAGCAATATCCAGAGGCACTGGCAGTGATGCTGTTTTACCAAATTGGAGAGCTGTTCCAAGGGGCAGCAGTGAATCGTTCAAGACGATCCATTAGTGAATTAATGAATATTCGCCCTGAATATGCGAATCTCAAAGTAGGAAATGAAACGAAAAAAGTGAAGCCGGAAGAAGTAAAAGTCGGTGATCGTATCGTCGTGAAACCAGGCGAAAAAATTCCACTCGATGGCCTCGTCATTGAAGGATTTTCACTCGTGGATACCTCCGCATTAACAGGGGAGTCTGTGCCGCGGGATGTAGAAGCAGGGAAGGAAGTTCTTGCAGGATTTGTGAATCAAAACGGGATTCTTGAAATTGAAGTGCAAAAAGGACTTAGCGAATCGGCAGTGACGAAAATTTTAGACTTGGTTGAGAATGCGAGCAGCCGAAAAGCGCAGACAGAAAACTTTATTACAAAGTTTGCAAAATACTACACACCGGCTGTTGTTGTATTGGCATTACTGCTTGCCTTTGTGCCGCCGCTTCTTATTCCATCAGCACAATTGTCTGACTGGGTTTACCGGGCACTCGTTTTCCTTGTTATTTCATGTCCGTGTGCGCTTGTCGTGTCCATCCCATTAGGATTCTTCGGGGGAATTGGGGCAGCTTCTAAACGAGGCATCCTTGTAAAAGGCAGTAACTATTTAGAAGCACTGAACTCTGTGAGCTATGCTGTATTTGATAAGACGGGCACACTTACAAAAGGAAACTTTACAGTGACCAATATCGTGACAACTAGCGAAAAGTGGTCAGAAGAGGAGCTGCTTTCTTTTGCAGCTTTAGCAGAAGCTCATTCTTCACATCCGATTGCTGAATCAATTAAAGCAGCATATGGTTCGCCGCTTGATGAAAGCCAGATTGAAGCATATGAGGATATTGCAGGACATGGAATTAAAGCGACCATCAGTGGTTTACAGGTCTTAGCGGGAAATCACCGCTTGATGGAACGAGAAGGCATTTCATATGAAAAAGAAAAACGAAGCGGAACGGTTGTGTACATGGCCATTAACGGTGAGTTTGCCGGATCGATCTTGATTGCAGATGAATTAAAGGATGATGCAATTGAAGCTGTCTCCGCTCTAAAAGCGTCTGGCATTCAAACTGTCATGCTGACTGGTGATGCCAAGCAAGTCGGAACAGCGGTCGCCCAGCAAATTGGCATAGATGAAGTACATGCAGAATTATTACCGCAGGATAAAGTAACAAAATTAGAAGAAATTGATCAGAAAAAAGCGCCTCAAGAAAAATTATTATTTGTTGGGGATGGCATTAATGATACACCGGTATTAGCAAGAGCAGACATAGGTATTGCGATGGGCGGACTTGGTTCAGATGCAGCGGTAGAAGCGGCTGATATCGTCATTATGACAGACCAACCGTCAAAAGTTGCAGAAGCCATCGCTGTCGCTAAACGAACAAGAAGGATTGTCTGGCAGAACATCGCATTTGCTCTTGGGGTTAAAGGGGTTTTCCTATTACTCGGTGCATTTGGTATTGCGACCATGTGGGAAGCCGTCTTCTCGGATGTCGGTGTGACCGTACTAGCTGTTTTAAATGCCATGAGGGTGATGAAATAAAATTGTAAGGAAAAATTCATGAATACCATCTTTCATAATGAATCCCCTCTTGTTAAAATAGAAGAAGTTGGATAATGGCATTATTCTAAGCTATTATCCTTTTTCTTTTGAAGGAATGAAAAAGATAAGGTAGGTGCTTTTGTGAGTAAAAAAAATAATCAATCTTCATCCATTAAATTTGCTGTTATTTTAACCATTATCGCAGCTCTTCTCATCGGATTATTCGTCGTCATTGGGAACAACAACAGCAAAGAAGCACAAACGGTTGACAGTAAGCCTTCTATTAAAGGACAGCCTGTCATGGGAGATAAAAACGCAGCCGTGCAAATTGTCGAGTTTGGGGATTATAAATGTCCTTCATGTAAATCATTTGAAACAGACATTTTCCCAAAACTGAAAGCGGACTACATAGATAAAGGCGATGTATCATTTTCGTTTATTAACTTACCACTTCCTGTTCATGGAGATGGCGCTGTGCTTGCAGCACTAGCTTCTGAAGAAGTGTGGAAAGAAGATCCGAAAAACTTTTGGGCATTTCATGAAGCTGTCTATCAAGCACAGCCAGATAGTGAAGCAGAATGGGTTACGCCTGCTAAGCTGACGGAGCTAGCGAAAAAGACAACAAAAATAGATACGGACAAGCTTAAAGATAACCTATCGAAGAAAACATATCAGCCGCAGCTGAACACAGACGATCAGCTTGTGAACCAATATAAAGTGAATGCAACACCAACTCTTTTCATTAACAATAAACAAGTCCAAAACTTTTATGACTATGATGAAATCAAAGAACTAATTGATCAAGAGCTCAAAGGGAAAAAATCATGAAGAATAAGCTTGTTTACTTATACAGTGCTTGGATCGTCTCTATCGTTGCGACGATGAGCAGCCTGTATTTAAGTGAAGTAAAAAAGTTTATCCCATGCGATATGTGCTGGTTTCAGCGCATTTTCATGTACCCGCTTGTGCTTTTACTTGGAATTGCGACATTCAGAGGCGATGTAAAAGTAAAATATTACGTTCTGCCTTTGGCTGTGATTGGCGCTTGTTTTTCTATTTATCATTATATGGAACAAAAGATACCTGGCTTTGCATCGATTCGCCCTTGTCTGAGCGGTATTCCTTGTTCCGTTGATTATTTGAACTGGTTTGGTTTTATCACGATTCCACTACTAGCCCTTATTGCATTTATTCTCATCATCATTAGTATGCTGCTGTTAAATGCAAAAGAAGATTGAAGGAGATAGCCTGCTTATAAGCGGGCTATCAGCGTGTAGACAAACCCTCGCATTCGTTGTCAGTCCTGCGCGCTGGTGCTCACGAATGTCAAATTCGCTCCGCTCCAGTACTCGTCCTTCCTAGACTTCAAAGGTTTTCTATCACGCTGAAAAGAAGACAAAGAGCTAAAATAAAGATCATTTTAGCCCTTTGTCAACAATCTATAGCCTGCTTATAAGCGGGCTATTTTTTATTTTTGCAAAAAGATAAAATTTAAAGAAAATTTGTATTGCTTTTCGCCTGTGTCAGATATACATTAAGGGAGTAGTATTAGATGATTAGATAATGGTAAGGAGATAAGCGGAAAATGGCATGGGAAGTCTTAAGTATCATTGGCATTGTCGCATTCGCCATTAGTGGTGCGATTGTGGCAATGGAGGAAGAGTACGATATTCTTGGTGTGTACATTTTAGGGATTGTGACAGCATTTGGCGGTGGAGCGATTCGGAATCTATTAATTGGTCTTCCGGTGTCTGCTTTATGGTCACAGGGCAAAATGTTTACCATTGCCCTTGTATCTATTACGATTGTGTTTCTTTTTCCAAAGCTTTTGCTTAAGCACTGGAGCACATGGGGAAATTTCTCGGATGCGATCGGTTTAGCAGCGTTTGCGATTCAAGGCGCACTATTTGCTGTGCAAAGAGAACTTCCGCTCAGTGCAGTCATTGTGGCAGCCATTTTGACTGGAAGCGGCGGCGGAATTGTACGTGATTTATTAGCAGGACGAAAGCCGCTTGTGCTAAAAGCAGAAATTTACGCCGTATGGGCAGCCCTTGGCGGCTTATTCGTCGGACTCGGCTTAGCGCAGGGCGAGCTTGCTTTATATCTGCTGTTTGTCATCCTCGTCGTATGCAGGGTTTGTTCCTACTTATTCAAATGGCGTCTTCCCGCCAGGTCTTATTTTTTAAATAAAGGGTAAAACGAAAAAAGGGCGATTCCGCTCTTTTTTTTTGTGTTTAATAAGAGCTGAATGTCAGCAGATGTTGGAGTTTTCGTGTAAAATAAAAGCAGGTCTATTGTTCATCATTTGAACAATACATATGATGAAAATTTTGTCAGCAGGCTGAATATCTGGATTCAGCCTTTTTTTGCCTAGATGGATTGTTATGTGTTGGTTTCACTTTTTGCGGAATACTAAAGAAGCACTTCTGATCGGACGGATGGATGAAATGAACACATCTTTGCATGTAAGCAAAACTTGACGAAAAATATACATAGGAGGGACATGTACTAGTGGAGATTTTTTTAGCAGTGCTCGTACTACTGGCACTCATTGCAGCGTCCAATATTATCAATCGTTTTGTCCCCTTTATTCCTGTTCCGTTAATTCAAGTGGGCTTAGGTATATTGGTGGCAGCTTTTCCTTCAGGTTTACATATTTCTTTAAATCCTGAACTTTTCTTCGTTCTATTTATTGCGCCGCTGTTATTTAATGACGGAAAGCGTACCCCAAGGGACGAGCTATGGAAATTAAGAGCACCTATTCTTCTTTTAGCGCTTGGTTTAGTGTTTGCGACCGTCGTTGTAGCGGGATATACCATTCATTGGATGATTCCAAGCATACCGCTTCCAGCCGCATTTGCGCTTGCAGCGATTTTATCACCGACAGATGTGGTGGCAGTAAGTGCTTTATCCAGCCGTGTGAATATGCCAAAGGGCATCATGAGACTGCTGGAAGGCGAAGGGCTGATGAACGATGCATCAGGACTTGTCGCCTTTAAATTTGCCATTGCCGCAACAGTGACGGGAGCCTTTTCAATTGCTCAGGCATCCTTTAGCTTTGTCCTCATTGCCGCAGGTGGTTTATTAACTGGATTTATTCTATCCTTCTTTATCATTCGTTTTCGCTATTTTCTCCGCCGTTTAGGAATGGACGATGTCACGATGCATATCATCCTGCAAATCCTTACACCATTTGTGATTTATTTAGCAGCAGAAGAAATTGGTGTATCCGGAATTTTAGCCGTTGTGGCCGGTGGTGTGACGCATGCCATTGAGCAAGATCGAATGGAAGCGAATTTAGCCAAACTGCAAATTGCTTCATCAAACACATGGAATATTATTTTATTTATTTTAAACGGACTTGTTTTCGTTTTACTTGGATTGCAGATTCCTGATGTATCCACAGTCATTTTCCAGGATGAAGCATTTAATAATATGCAGGTCATTGGCTATATCTTAATTATTACGCTATGTCTCATGGTGCTGCGGTTCTTATGGGTATGGCTGTTCTGGGCAGGTAACTGGAGTGTAACGAAAAAGCAGAATGTAAAAAAACCGAAGCTGCGGGCTTCGATGCTGATGACATTCTCTGGTGTTCGTGGTGCTGTCACATTAGCAGGTGCCTTTTCAATACCATTTACGCTTGCGGACGGATCACCATTTCCAGAGCGGCACTTGATTATTTTCCTCGCAGCAGGCGTGATCTTATGTACACTCATTTTAGCTAGTGTGTTACTGCCTCTTTTATCTGAGAAAAAAGACAAGCAGGTCGACGTGGACTTGGATACAAAGATTCAGCATGCAAAACGGAAGCTGCTGAGAAGTGCTATTAAAACGTTAAAAGAAGGGATGAATGAGGACAACAGGGAAGTATCCCTTGCACTCATCAATGATTACCGAATGAAGCTGAGAAATATCCAGCGTGAACCATACCAATTCGGGATGAGAAGACAAGAGCGGAAAATCAGACTGCACGGTATCAAAGCAGAACAGATGAAACTTCAACAATTAATTGATGAAGAGAAAATTGACAAGGAAGAAGCTTATGAGCTGCAAGAGAGATTTCATGAGCTGGAAATGCTGTATTCAAACTCCTTCAAAATTCGTTTTTCAAAAGTGAAGTTTCTGCGCTTGCTTCAATGGCTGCAATTATGGCGGCCGAATCAGCACATTTCAAACGGTATTTTAGAAAAAGAGGACTCGTATAAACAAATCCGTAAGAAAACGGCTGAAGCTGCGGTAGACTCGATCAAACAGCATATGACAGATGAAAACCAGCAAACGTGTCATCAAGTCATTGGTTTTTACAACCAAGTCATTTTCCGATGTGAACACGGTCCAAGCTTCTTCCAGCAAAAAGACCGTTCATTTGACCGAAAGAAAAAAGAGCTGAACTTCCAAGCTGTACAGACGATTCGAAATGAAATACAAACCTTATATGAAGATGGTGAGATCAACCGTGATATTGCCCATCATTTAAGAGAGTATATCAATGACATGGAAGCTGTTCTGCTCACTAATACGTGATGTTGTCATCTTCTCCCCCTTGTTTTATGATGAAGAAAGAGAACGAGCAGGGGGAGATCAATGATGGCGTATTATGGAGCAATTGAAGCTGGGGGTACAAAATTTTGTTGTGCAATCGGCAATGAGCATGGAGACATCTTAGAGGAAATGACGATTCCGACAGAGCACCCGGATCAAACAATACAAAAGCTCATTCCATTTTTCAAGCAGCATGACATTGCAGCATTAGGGGTTGGCTCCTTTGGACCCATTTGTGTACAAAAGGACGATCCTTCATACGGTTATATCATGAACACACCGAAAGTGGAGTGGAAGCATTACCCGTTCATTCCTGAGCTTGAGAAGCAATTAGGCGTCCCCGTATCTTTTACAACCGATGTCAATGCCGCAGCACTAGGTGAATTAACAAAAGGGGCAGCCAAAGGGCTAAGCAGCTGTTTGTATATCACGGTCGGGACAGGCATTGGTGCGGGGGCTGTTGTGAAAAATGAGCTTCTACACGGTCATTCACATCCTGAGATGGGGCATATCCTTGTCAGGCAGCATGAATCTGATCCATTTGCAGGTGTCTGCCCGTCACATGGAAATTGCTTAGAAGGACTGGCAGCTGGACCAGCGATTGAGAAAAGGTGGGGGAAACCTGCCAAAGAGCTGACACAGAACGAAGCGGTTTGGGCACTTGAAGCCGATTATTTAGCGCAAGCGCTTATGCAATACTCGCTCATTTTAAGCCCAGAGCGCATCATCATGGGCGGAGGTGTCATGAAGCAAAAGCAGCTATTCCCACTCATTCGAGAGAAGCTTGCTGCTTATGTCAATGATTATGTGGACCTGCCGTCGCTTGATACATACATTGTCTCCCCTGGACTTGAAGACAAGGCTGGTATGACTGGTGCGCTGCTCTTAGCCATCGAAGCGAAGAGAAACGCCTGATAATAGAGTTTTGAAGCACAACATGAGATAATGAAAGAGATGGAATCTATAAAAAAGGTGGTTGTTAAAATGGTCAAAAGCTTGAATGATACCGTAACACTGAATAACGGAGTCGAAATGCCTTGGTTTGGTTTAGGTGTATTCAAAGTGGAGGACGGCAATCAAGTGGTAGATGCCGTAAAAGCAGCCATACGGAACGGATATCGCAGCATTGATACGGCAGCTGTTTATAAAAATGAGACAGGCGTAGGAAAAGCGATTAAAGAATCTGGTGTGAAACGAGAAGATTTATTTATTACGTCTAAAGTATGGAACACAGATCAAGGCTATGATAAAGCGCTTGAGGCGTTTGACGCAAGCTTAAACCGATTAGGTCTTGATTACTTAGACCTCTATTTGATTCATTGGCCTGGACCAAATGCAGATACATTTAAAGACACTTGGCGTGCACTTGAGAAGCTTTATAAAGACGGGAAAGTCAGAGCCATTGGAGTCAGCAACTTCTATATTCAGCATTTAGAAGAGCTCTTAAAAGATGCTGAGGTTGTTCCAGCTGTGAACCAAGTGGAGTTTCATCCGAAACTGACACTTGTTGAACTGCGTCAATATGCAAAGGAAAAAGGCATTCAAATTGAGGCATGGTCTCCGCTGATGCAAGGGAAGCTATTAGATCATGATGTTTTGAAAGACATTGCTGCACGCTACAACAAATCTGTTGCTCAAGTCATCTTGCGCTGGGATCTGCAAAGCGGTGTCGTGACAATTCCTAAATCAATCAATGAAGAACGTATTAAACAAAATGCAGACATCTTTGACTTCGAGCTTTCTAAAGAAGACATGGAAAAAATCGATGCATTAAACAATAACGAACGCGTCGGCTCGAATCCAGAGACGATGACGGTTGGGTTTGAATAAATAAAAAAATCCTCTTTCTCATGTGAGAAAGGGGATTTTTTACGTACTGCTTCGGCGCACAGCCAACAGCATGATAAAAGATAGGATCATAATACAAATTGTCCACGCCCAAGCAAGCTCCATTCGTCCGGAATCAATCGCCACATAGATAGCGGTTGGGAGTGTTTGCGTTTTTCCTGGGATGTTGCCGGCAAACATTAAGGTCGCCCCAAATTCTCCAAGGGCTCTGGCAAAGCTGAGGATGCTGCCTGATAAGAGGGAAGGCAGGGCAAGTGGTACTGTAATATAGGCGAAGACTTGGAATGAATGAGCACCATCTACTTTTGCAGCCCCTTCAATGTCTGACTCAATCGTAGAAAATCCAGCCTTTGCAGATTGATACATAAGCGGGAATGCCACAACTGTTGATGCAATAACTGCCGCCCACCAAGTGAAAATGACCGGCTGGTGAAAGATCCATTCAATCGCGCCCCCGATCATGCTATGCCTTCCGAATATGAAGAGCAATAAAAAACCTACAACCGTTGGTGGGAGGACAAGCGGAAGCATCAACAGCGTTTCCACAATCATTTTCCCTTTAAATGTAGTTCGCGCCATCCAATAGCCAATCAATGTACCAAAAACAGTGGCAAGCAGCCCGCTTACAACGGCAACTTGCACGGACAGCCAAATGGGAGATAGAAATTCTTCAGTCATCATAGGCATTAATTCACTTGAAAGCCGTACTTCTTAAAAATTGATTTGGCTGTTTCTGATTGAAGAAATTGAAAAAAGGACTTGGCTTCCTCTACATGTTCTGTCCCTTTGACGATTCCTACTGGGTAAATGATTGGGGAATGCATGTCCTGATTGGCTTCAGCTGCAATCTTTACTTTTTTGGAAACGAGGGCGTCTGTCTTATACACAACACCAGCTTCCACATTTCCTGTTTCTACGTAGCTTAAAACTTGCCGCACATCCTTGCCGTATACAGCGTTCTTTTTCACTTGATTCCAGATGTTCAGCTTTATGAAAATCTCTTTGCCGTATGTACCAGCAGGAACGGATTCTGGTGTGCCAAGAGCAATCTTCCCTTTTATGTGCTGGGCGTCTTGAAAGCTTTTAATAGAGGAAGAATGATCATTTGGCACAATGAGTACAAGCTCATTTTGGATGGCATCCTTGATAAAATGTTGATCGATATCTCCAGATTGCACAAGCTCATCAAAGGGCGCTTCAGCTGCTGAGAAAAAGAGATCCGCTTTTGCCCCTTGCGCGATTTGCTGCTTCAATGCGCCGGATGACCCGAAATTATTTGTTAATGTCACATTCGGATGCTCATCATTAAAGGCGGATTCAATTTCCTTTAGTGCATCCTGAAGACTTGCCGCTGCTGAAATGACAAGTTCTGTTTTTTTGCTTGTATCCGATGACTTCATCTCTGTTTGACACCCGCTCAGGAGCAAGCAGATGGCGATGAAGGCGAAGAACGCATACTTCATGTTCACACCTCTTATTATTCAATATCATATGTATCCTATATTATAAGCAAACTTATTTGCCCATTCATAGGCTTTCAGTAAAAAGAGAAAAGAAAAAGCCGCCATCTGGCGGCTTTTTAATGCTGATAAAAACGCAGCAAATTCCCATTGATCACTTTGTCTGATAAGGAAAGCTCTTTATTGGCTTTTTCGATATAAGGCTGACACACCTCATCCTGTTCAACAGGTTCTTTTGTTTTTTGATCATAGCAGGTGTTCTTTGTATAGAGATAATCATCTGTAATAAAGTTCCCGTTTCTCAAAACAGCAAAAGGCGTCCGTTCGTTTGAAAATAAGTCATTGCCAAATTGAATGGCATCCTTCGTTTCAATACCGAGTAAGTGCAGGAGTGTCGGCTTCACGTCGATTTGCCCAGCTGTTTCAGAAATTGTCTGCGGTGCTTGATCTGTGACCCCCGGAATGTAAATTAAAAAGGGCACGCGCTGCAATTTCACAGCATCAAACGGTGTGATTTCATCTTTTTTGAGCAGCTCTGCCATTGCCTGATGATGTGCCTCGGAGATACCATAGTGATCCCCCATGAGGACAAACATTGTATTGTCATACAGTCCTTCTTCTTTCATGCGGTCAAAAAATGTCTTAATGGCTTCATCCTGATAGCGGACGGTCGTCACATAGCGGTTTAAAATGGCGCTGGACGAATCATATTCATCAATCAATTGATCCTTTGGATCGATTTCAAATGGAAAGTGATTGGTCAAGGTAATAAACGTGCTGTAATAAGGCGCCTTCAACTTTTTTAAATAATCAATGGATTGGTCAAAGAAGTCAATATCCTTTAAGCCCCAGCCAGTTGAATTCTGTTCATTGACCTGATACGAATCGACATCATAAAAGCGGTCAATCCCAAACGATTCATACATGACATCACGATTCCAAAACGTTTTATTATTCGCATGAAATTGGACGGATTGATAGTTTTCTTTTTTCAACTGTTTGTATAACGTGTCGTATTCGTTGTCACTCGCTGTGAAAAAGACAGCGCCGCTGCTAGATGGGTAGAGGGAATTTGCGACAATAAATTCTGAATCCGATGTCTTTCCTTGCTCAGTCTGCTGATAAAATTCATCAAAATAAAAACTCTTTTTAGCGAGTTGATTTAAAAAGGGGGTGATGTATTGTCCATTCACCTTTTGATCAACGACAAATTGCTGTGTTGATTCGAGTGAAATAAAAACAACGTTCTTCCCTTTAGCAAGTCCAAAATACTCTTCGTTTGGTGCACTGTAATCAGCCTTTGTGTAGTTTGCTACGGTTGAAAGTGTATCTTCATCTGCAAAGGCCTTTTGTCCAATACGTGCTGTTTGGGCAGCACCGTCATACAGATGGAACTGAAACAGCCCAAGGTTTCGTACAATCACTTCTCGATCATAAGAGCTTGTCAGAAAGCGAGGGTGATCCATCATGGCTGAACTGACATGAAACAATAGAAAGCTGCAGCACACCGCATAATATGTTTTGATCGTTTTAAAGGAGGCTTTTGGCGCTAAAGGTTTGCGCTTTAACAGCCACGCCAGCACCACGAAATCAATGAGCATCAGTAAAAACAGCGGGTGAAATAATTCTGTCATACTGCTGCCCATATCTCCCATGTTTTTCGCTTGGAATAATACAGGGATTGTAATGAAATCAATATAAAATCCATAAAAGATCGTATTCGATATGAGAATCGCCGTCAAAATCAAATTTGCGGTTAATAAAAATACCTTTTGCTTCGTTTCATTTAAAAAAAGAGCAATCCCAAACAAAGGGAGCAAAAAGCTAAGTGGATTGATCAAAAGCAGCCATTCATGAAACAGATTGGCTGTTCGTATGTGAAATCCGAATTGATAAATGATGTATGTTTTCATCCACATGAAGAGGATGGAGTACACTAAAAACCAGTGATTTTTGAAAAACGCTTTCATTTATGTAGCTCCTCACCATTCTGTATTCAGCTGCAAGGCAAAAACACTTATCTTAAACCTACTAAAAAAATGAGGAATGATCAATTCATATCCTGTGTTTTTCTGAAAACTCTTTCTGATTCATTAGAATGGGATGGAGAAGCCGCAGAGGACAGCGATGTAATAGCAGGTAACGACGGTGAGAGCAGATAGTACGACTTGTTCTCCTGTGCTGCCTGTTTTGACATAGAAGGGAAGACGCACTTTAATGGAAGCCGGAAATAAAAATTTAATCCCATTCACTGTTCCTGCATCCAGAATGAGATGGCTTGCCATCCCGACTAGTAAACCGATACTTAGGCTGTCATTTGGAATGTATGTTGTTGCTAGAAAATAAATGATCAGCAAAAATAATAAACTGTGTGTAAACGTGCGATGACCGAACACACTGCTGATCAGTGTCGAGAGCAGCGGGAATTTTCTGCCGATTTTACTTTTTGTATGGCAAAGATCAGGGATCAGAGCACCTGCTGATCCAGCAGCAGCCATCGTCACTGGGTCGAATCCATAATAGTAGGCAACGGCTGTGGAGGCGGCAATTCCGCCCATGATGTGTGTTTTTCCTGTCATGATGCGTACTCCTGTTCTATCTTTAGTTCAAGTACTCACTATATCAAGGGTGGATTCATTCAGCAAGGCTTATTTCTAAAGAAAAAGAGGCCAAAAGGGTTGGCTGAATGGAAAAACATTCTATAATAAGGGGGAAGTCATGTTGATACTAACGATAAGGATGCGATTCGGATGGGTAATGCAGACATTTTAAAAGAAATTGTTCTTGTACATTATGAAGTCAGCCGTAAATTAAACCGCAAGTTACTTGAGTTAGAGAAAGACATCACGCCCCCACAGATATATGCTCTTTCTATTTTGATACAAGGCAAAGTATCACATGCCGAAGAGCTGAAGCAAAGACTCTCTTTAAACCCTGGTGCAGCCTCTATTGCACTCAATAAATTATGTGAGCAGGGTTATATTCAAAGAGAACGGGACAAGGACGATTCGTCACTTGTCCGTTTAGAAGTCACGGAAAAAGGGATGGCCATTTATGAAAAGCATACTCGTCTTTTCGGAAAGGTGATTCAGCATATGATGTCAGACTTCACAAAGGATGATTTAAAAACCTTTCTGTCGTACTTGCAAAAAATGAGACAGACCTTTCATGATGATTGAGCCTCTTCCCTTGTATAATGCTGAGCGCTGTAGCACAAATTAAACAGGCAACCGCATTATATGAAAAGGGAGGAAACAGCGATGTCATTTTTCCAAAAGGATAAAAAAGCGAAAAGTGAGAAAAACCATCAGCAGGTAGATCAGCTGTTAGAGGAAGCAAGTAAAGAGCTAGCAGGCGATCCGCTTCAGGAAGCTGTACAAAAGAAGAAAAACAACCAACAATAAGCAGGTAAAGGGCAGAGAAAAGGTTCTCTGCCCTTTTTCTATGTTTTACCCTTTGACAGAAATGAGAATGTTTGATAACCTTCGTGTAGTAAAAATGAATAGAAATCCTCACGCTATGTCTCAGTGAGGTAGAGGTTGCGCGGATGATGAGTCACTCATAGGAGAGATGGAATCGTAGATCATGAGAAAAAAGGCATCAGCGCCGAAGTGTAGAGAGAGCTCCAACTTTCTTTATGCTGGGTCTGCATTGAATAAATGCAGGACTGCCACGTCTTTGAAGCGTGGAGGGCTATCCGGAGATCAAGGTGTATGTTTTGAAAAGCATGGACTTTTGTTCAGGCTTTTTTTTATGTTCTGAGTCACAAAAATAAGGGTATGCTGTTAAAAAGTAATCCATTATGAACATAAAGAATGCAAGTCATTGCTTCACAAATATATCAATGAAGATACTGCCGGGTCTGGTCCAAAGTGAATAAAACGGAGGTACGGAAATGGAACAGACAAAAAAATGGGGTTTTTGGTTATTGACGGCTTTTGTCGTCGGAAATATGGTAGGTTCAGGCATCTTTATGCTGCCAAGTACGCTTGCACAGCACGCAAGTCCTTTAGGTGTGACGATGGCATGGCTTGTCACAGGCGGCGGTGTGCTGATGATTGCGCTTGTATTTGGGCATTTGTCCATTCATAAGCCGCAGCTGACAGCTGGACCACAAAGTTATGCAAGGGCGCTTTTTAAAGATCCGAAAAAAGGGAAAGCAGCTGGATTTACAATGGTTTGGGGATACTGGGTGGCAAGCTGGATTAGTAATGTCGCAATTATTACAAGTCTTGCTGGTTATTTAACGACTTTTTTCCCGATTCTCACAGTGAAGACTGAAGTTTTTACCTTTGGAAAAGAAGCGGTCACGCTTGGTCAGCTCATGACGTTTATCGTATGTACCCTTCTTCTATGGGGAACACATACCATTTTAATTACAAGCTTAAGTGCTGCAAGTAAATTGAATTTTATTACGACCTTTTCAAAGGTGCTTGGATTCGTCCTTTTTATTGTTGCGGGATTATTTGCATTTCAAACGGCATTATTTGAACATTACTACTTCCCGGTTGAAACAGGCAGCGAAGGAGTGCTTGGCCTTGGAGGTCAAATTCATCATGCGGCTATTTCCACACTATGGGCATTTATTGGAATTGAATCAGCTGTCATTTTATCAGGAAGAGCATCCTCACAGCGTGATGTGAAACGTGCGACGATTACAGGTCTTTTAATCGCACTTTCGATCTACATGATTATCACATTGATTACGATGGGCGTTCTGCCGCACGATCAATTGCAAGGCTCTGACAAACCATTCGTAGATGTGCTTCAGCTTATTATTGGGCCAGCTGGCGGAATTGTCATGGCTCTGCTGGCGATTATTTGCTTGTTTGGTTCGATGCTTGGCTGGATTTTACTTGGTTCAGAAGTACCGTATCAAGCAGCAAAGGCTGGTGATTTTCCAGCAGTATTTGCAAAAACAAACAAAAAAGGAAGCCCTGCTTTCGCTTTGACTGTTACAAATATTATGTCACAGCTGTTTATCTTCTCTGTGATGTCACGTACGATTAATGAAGCTTTTACCTTTTTAACTACATCAGCGACACTTGCGTATCTTATTCCGTATATTGTGTCTTCCATCTACAGCTTTAAGGTCATTATGCAAGGTGACACGTATGAGCTTCAAAAAGGAAATCGAACGAGAGACGGCATCATTGCACTTGTTGCGATGGGGTATTCAGCTTGGGTCATTATTTCAGGAACAGCCGACTTGAAAACCTTTGGTCTTGGAATCGGTCTATTCTTAGTAGGTATTTTGCTTTATCCATTCATGTCAAAAGGATTTGCCAAAGGAACGGTATAAGGAAGACGTTTCTCCATTTCTGGAGAAACGTTTTTTTATGATGCAGATGTCAATCGATCCACAATAAATTCTAGCTGACCTTCTAGTGACACTGGGTCATTAAAGAAGAAACCGACTGGATCTATTTCGAATACATGTTTATTTTTGACGGCAGGAAGTGATGTCCAAATGCTGCTTTGATACACTTGGTCACCTTTACTTTTTGAGCCGCTCCATGGACCTGTGAAAATATAGTCGCCTGCGAATTCTGGCAGCTTCTCAAGAGAAATATTCGCATAGCCAACACCGCTGTCGATCGCTTCTTTTTTGACAGCCTTCGGTGCTTTTAATTTCAGCTCGTCATAAATGATTTCGCCCCCGCGGGCAAAGGTGTTTCCGAAGATATAAATGCCTTTATCAAATGGCGATACAATCGAGACCGTTTTGCTGCCAACAGCTTTGGTTACCTTTGGTTTCACCTCAGCAATTTTGGTATCCCATTTTGTGATCCATTCTGTTGCTTTTTTTGGTGTACCTGTCATTTTACCGAATTCTTTTAGCTGGTCTTTGAAAGAATATTGATTGTATTTTACCGCTACAGTTGGGGCGATTTTTTTGTATTGATCAAACTTCTCATCTTCCCCCCAAGCAATAATCATATCTGGCTTCGAAGCGGCTACTTTTTCGACCGATGGGGTCCTTCCGAGATTTTCCACTCCATCTGTTTTCCCTTTATAAAAAGGGTTTTTAAAGATGGGTGATGTTGTAGCAACCGGAGTTTTGCCGAGTGTGACGAGGTCCCCGTAATAGCTTTCTGCAAGAAGCACTATTCGTTTCGGATTTTTCGGAAGCTTCACTTCACCTTTTGCATCCTGATATGTCATCATGTCATTCTTTTTCGCTGCAGATTGTTTATTTGAAGTGCTGCCGCAAGCGGCTGTAAAGATCATAAGAATCGATAAAGAAATCAAAAGAAATCCAGTTCGTTTTTTCACAAAAGTTCTCTCCTATTCATTTTTCCTTGATAATGATTCTCAATTTCATTTTTTATCGTAACATGATAGGAACAAAAATGCATTGGCTAATTTAGGCCTAAAGAAAAATGATGAAATTCTCACAGTTTTTTGATGAAAATAAAGAAATTTATCAGAACAATGATTTCAAAAAGAAAAGAAAGTGATATACTAGACTTCGAGATTGATAATCATTATCACTAATAAAGAATAAACATGAACGGAAAGGAAGAGACTGGTTTTGGGCTCACAATCGAATAAACAGCTGCCAGCCAGCGATGATACGATCGATATTGTCACGAAGCCTTTTGGAACAGCAGCTGTTATCATCATAGGAATCATCGCTTTATCATTTGGTCTTTTTTTATCGGTATCATTAGGAGCGGCAAACATTCATCTACAGACTGTATGGGAAGCCGTTTTTCATTTTGATCCACAAGAAACTTCACATCAAATCATTCGGGAATTGAGGCTGCCGCGCACAGTTGGAGCCGCGCTCGTCGGTGCCTTTTTAGCCGTATCAGGTGCCATTATGCAAGGAATGACAAGAAATGCGCTGGCGTCACCGGAGATTATGGGTGTGACAAATGGCTCCGCATTTGCGATTGCCATTGCATTAGCATTTTTCCCTGGCCAATCTTCTTTCACATTAATTCTTTGGTCATTTGTTGGAGCCGCACTCGGTGCCTCTATTGTATTTGGTGTCGGTACTATGTCAAAAGGGGGACTGACTCCGGTTAAACTCGCACTAGCTGGTACAGCGGTTGGAGCACTTTTGAGCTCAATTTCTTCAGCCATTGCCATTCGTTTTGACGTCGCTCAAGATATGAGCTTTTGGTATGCTGGCGGAGTGGCAGGTGTGAATTGGAGCAACATTCATATCATCATTCCAGTTGCCATTGCAGGACTAATCATTGCAATGATCCTTGCCCGTTCGATCACGGTTCTGAGCTTAGGTGAAGAATTGGCGAAAGGACTTGGACAGTATACGAAAACGGTCAAGGTGCTTGGCGTATTGGTTGTTATTCTTTTAACGGGTGCTGCCGTGTCGGTAGCGGGCTCTATTGGTTTTATCGGGCTTGTGATCCCTCATGTCACTCGATTCTTGGTTGGAGTGGACTACCGCTGGATTATCCCATGCTCCGCTATTTTAGGGGCCACTTTGTTAATTTATGCAGACATTGCTGCGAGGCTGGTCAACGCTCCGTTTGAAACGCCAGTCGGTGCCATCACGGCGATTATAGGCGTTCCTTTCTTCTTATATTTAGCTAGACGTGAAAGGAGCGGAATCTAAATGGAAATGGTGCAGCAAGCAAAGAAAAAGAAATATCAACGAACGATGCTCATGATCTTTTTCGCGATCGTAGCTGTGTTCCTTATTAGTTTAAATACCGGAGAAATTCGGATCTCTCCGATGGATACATTGAAAACACTTTTTGGATTCGGAAGTGAGATGGATGAGCTCGTATTATTCGAATTCCGACTTCCAAGAATGGTCATCGCTTTACTTGTCGGTGCTTCTATCGCTGTATCAGGCGCGATTTGGCAAGGCGTTTCTCAAAATGGTTTAGCTGACCCAGGTATTCTCGGCGTCAATGCCGGCGCTGGCTTTGCCGTTGTGCTATTTATCTTTGCATTTCAAGGCACGATGACGAATTTAGGTGATTTCACGATTTTTGTACTGCCGCTTTTCGCGTTCGTAGGTGCAGCCTTTGCTGCATTTCTCATCTATGTGTTAGCGTGGAAAAAAGGCATCACACCTGTTCGATTGATTTTAACTGGTATTGGTGTGAATGCTGCGTTTTCAGCAGCGATTGTGGTCATTCAATTGAAAATGAGCCCAAATGATTTTAACCAAGCCATCGTGTGGTTATCTGGAAGTATTTATGGCTCAAGCTGGACGTATGTCCTGTCTGTTCTACCATGGATGGTGATTTTCCTTATATTCGCGATTGTCAGATCACGCTATTTAAATATCATGAATTTGGGTGATCAGCTGTCCTATGGATTGGGTATTTCAGTTCATAAAGAAAGAAGCTTGTTCATGCTGATTGCCGTTGCATTAGCTGGTGCGAGTGTTGCTGTTGCAGGGAGTATTTCTTTCCTAGGGTTAGCCGCACCGCACTTGGCGAGAAAGCTTGTTGGGCCAAAGCATCAAGGAATGATACCGGCCTCCGCGTTAATTGGGGCGCTGCTATTATTATTGGCGGATACACTTGGCCGCGTCATACTTGCACCATCAGAAGTGCCAGTTGGCCTTGTCGTTTCTGCTTTAGGCGCACCTTACTTCATTTACTTATTGATGAAATCGAACTAATGAGGAAGGAGAGACAACATATGAAATCGCTCGAAACAGAAAAGCTTTGTATCGGTTATCAAGACCGTTTGATTGTAGAAGATTTGAATGTCAGTATCCCAAAAGGCAAGGTGACAACACTGATTGGACCGAATGGCTGCGGGAAATCAACCATTTTAAAAACGATGTCTCGTATTATGAAGGCCAATCGAGGAGCTGTTTATTTAAATGGCCAGGCTATCCATGAGACGCCGACAAAAGAAATTTCAAAACAAATGGCGATCTTACCGCAAACACCCGAAGCACCTAGTGGACTGACAGTGTATGAGCTTGTGTCATATGGACGTTTCCCACATCAAAATGGGTTTGGTCGCTTATCAAATGAAGATAAACGAATCATCAGATGGGCACTTGAGGAAACGGGAATGATCGCTTTTCATGATCGACCAATTGAAGCACTTTCCGGCGGACAGCGCCAGCGAGTATGGATTGCGATGGCACTTGCCCAGGAAACAGAGCTGCTCCTATTGGATGAACCTACGACGTATTTGGATCTTGCACATCAGCTCGAGATTCTTCAGCTGTTAGAACGCTTAAATAGAGAGCAGGGGCGAACTGTGTTGATGGTCATCCATGATTTGAATCATGCGGCGCGTTTTTCACATTACATGATTGCCCTCAATCAAGGGAAAGTCATAAAAGACGGTACGCCTCATGAGGTCATGACCAAAGAGGTACTCAGTCAGGTATTCCATATTGATGCAGAAATTGTGCTTGATCCTAGAACGAATAAGCCGATTTGTTTAACATATGATTTAATGAATCATGAACGAAAGCTAGAAGCTGTAAATGGATAATAGATGTAAAGGAACTCGGTGCAGATGCCGGGTTTTTTTGCGTGTTTGAAACTTCCTAGTGCTGCTATTTTTTCCAGTTGATTTTTTTCGCTTTTATGCAGAAAAGAGGTACTTTTTTACTTTAGACAATGGTAATATACGGTTAGAGATCATAGCTAGAAAGGAAAGAGATGCGTGGAAACAGCAAAAATATTGATTGCAGATGACGAAGAAGCAATTGTGAAAATGGTTGAACGCGTATTAAAAAAAGAAGGATTCAAGCATATTTATAAAGCCTACCATGCAGATGAAGCATTAGATGTTGTCAAAAACGAGGACATCCACCTCTTACTTCTAGATGTGATGATGCCCGGTAAATCTGGCTTTGACGTTCTGCCTGAAATCAGAAAAGTAACGAAAGCGCCTATTTTTTATTTAACTGCAAGAACGTCTGATGTCGATAAACTGACGGGCTTTGCGCAGGGGGCAGACGATTATATCACGAAGCCATTTAATCCGCTTGAGCTAGTGGCTAGAATTAAGGCTCATCTAAACCGAACATATATCTCCTTACAGGAGGAACAAGAAGACACTCAAAGCCAATATCAATATGCCCATTTCTCCTATCATCCTCATGCAGCCGAATTGAAAGTAAGAGGAGAGGTGACGGCATGCTCTGCTCAGCTTCTTTCTTTGCTGAAGTACTTTTGTGATCATCCGAATGTGGTTCTTTCAAAAGATCAAATTTATGAGAAAGTATGGGGCGTCCCGTCATATGGTGATAACAACACTGTCATGGTTCATATTCGAAAGTTGAGAGAAAAGATCGAGTTAGATCCGAGTCAGCCCGAATATATTGTGACGATCCGTGGTATGGGATATAAATTTATACCACACCCTGCAAAGGTTCTTCAATAGTTTATGAATTTACGAGCAAAACTTTTCTTTCACTTTGTCGGACAAATGTTTATTGTCATTGCCATTTTGATGATTGGGAATACGTTCTCTGATAACTTATATTATAAAAAATACTATGAGAACATAGCTGAAACCGGTTTAACAAAAGCTGATGGAGATACACTCATGAGCTGGCTTTATTTTAACGAGGATGGACAAATGGAAGCCGACGATCAGCTCAAGCAAGCAGTAAAAAAACGAGACGGCTGGCTGCAAGTGATTGATTCGAAAAAGAAAAACGTTTATAGCTATCACCGCCCTAAATCCATTCCAACATCCTATCAAAAGGATGAAATGATCAAGATCTTTGAAAAAAGAGAATTTAAAGATTACAAGATGTACTTCTGGCCAATTGAGATTGATCAAAAAAGCTTTATTGTGTTATACGGGTTCAAAACGAACAGTACAAAGGTAGCTAATTATCTGAAGCAGCACGAGAAAAATTTGGCTGCATTATCCCAATATTCGGTTGAAACGAAAGAATTCTTGAAGAGAATGAACGGATCGGTTCATCTGTTCAATGACGAAGGGAAATATTTAAAAGGCATTCGGACCAACACAAGTTTGAAACATAACGTAACAGATATTGAATTGCTCAAGTATCAATCGAAGCCTTGGGAGTTTAGAAGTGACCTCACTTATATGAAGGTGAATAAAAACCTGTATATCATCGTTTCGGTACCAAATAAAGTATACAGCCCAGATGAGCTTTACGATAAAGAGAGAGACGCTTTAAATCAATATACAACCATCTTAATTGCAGGTCTTGCTCTCACTATTATCATTGTCATGACATTATGGTATTCGTATCGCTATGGGCTGCCAATTTATCACATTATTCGCTGGCTGATTTTCTTATCAAAAAATAAATTGCAGGAACCAACAAATAGAAAGGGAATTCCAGTCAGTAAAAATAAAAAAGGCCGTATTAAGCGGGAATACCGTTTATTTGAGGATATCCTAAAAACAATGGATCAGCTCACACATACGTTAAAAGAGAATGAAGCAAACCGAAGAAAAATTCAAACCACAAGGGAAGAATGGATTGCAGGATTGTCTCATGATTTGAAAACGCCTTTAAGTACGATTTACGGCTATGGACTCATGCTTGAATCCGATCAATATCAATGGTCCAAGGAAGAAGTCATGGAAATGGGACAGGTGATTCGTGAGAAATCAGAATACATGTCGACACTGATTGAGGATTTAAACCTCACGTACCGATTGAAGAATGGCGCCCTGCCTATTAATCGGAAACCTGTTGAACTCAGTGAATTTTTAGCTTCCATTATGGACGAGTTCTCAAGAAGCTCCTCATCAGAGGATTATCCATCCACCTTTGAAGATCAAACAGATGGTGTCATATTTGAGATCGATAAAGCCTGGTTCAGACGAGTGATTGAGAACCTGCTGGCGAATGCAGTGAAGCATAACGAAAAAGGCACTCATATTACAGCTGTTTTATCTGAAACAGATGAAGAAGTTCGGATCGAAATGAAAGACAATGGCCGCGGAATGGCACAGGAAACGGTGGATCACCTATTTAACCGCTACTACAGAGGGACAAATACAAATGATCCAACGAATGGAACTGGTCTCGGGCTTGCGATAGCAAAAGAGCTTGTCTTGTTGCATGACGGTGATATTCAAGTTGAAAGTGAACTAGGCTCTGGAACAACTATTGCGATTATCCTAAAAAAATCATCACCTGTAAAATAGCCAAAAAACGATTTTCTTTTCTAAAGGAGATCGTTTTTTCCTGTTTTAGGATTGAAATCAAATTTGTAAACGATTACAATAAAATTGTTAACGTGAACAAATCATTTTTATTTATAAGAGAGATGGGGGAGTTTGATGAAAGCCTTTTTAGATGATCAGTTTTTACTCAACAATCAAACGGCGGAAAAGCTATATCATGAGTTTGCTAAGGACCTTCCAATTATAGATTACCATTGTCATTTAAGCCCCAAAGAAATCTATGAAAATAAAACCTTCCATAATATCACCGAAGCATGGCTTTACGGAGATCATTACAAATGGCGTGCCATGAGAGCAAACGGCATACCAGAATCACACGTCACAGGGGATGCCTCAGACTATGAGAAATTTCTGGCGTGGGCGAAGACTGTTCCCATGACCCTTGGAAACCCGCTCTATCACTGGACTCATTTAGAATTGAGACGATATTTTGGAGTTGAGGAACTTTTAAACGAAAAAACCGCACACATCATCTGGCAAAAAGTAAATGAAAAGCTGCAAGGAGAGGGTTTTGGTGCAAGAGACTTCATTGTGAAATCGAATGTTGAAACAGTCGTGACGACAGATGATCCAGTCGATTCGCTTTGCTATCATCAAAAACTGCGGGAAGAAGGATTCACTGTGCAAGTGCTGCCCGGATTTCGGCCTGATAAGGCACTTGATATAACGAATCAACTATTTACAGCGTATGTTCACGAACTGGCAGAGGCTTCATCTACTCCAATCCAATCCTATCAAGACTTTTTAACAGCACTCCGTGCAAGAATTGATTTTTTCCATGAACAGGGCTGCCTGATCTCAGATCATGCTATTAACGAAATGACGTTTGAAGAAACGACGGAAGAAGAAGTGGAAACCATCTTTCATAAAAGAATGTCTGGGCATGCATTGACGGAAAAAGAGAAGATTAAATTTAAAACACAAACATTCATTAAGCTTGGTCAGGCTTACTATGAGCGGGGCTGGGCGATGCAGCTTCATATCAATGCGCTTAGGAACAACAATACGAAAATGTTTGAGCGGCTTGGGCCAGATACAGGGTATGATGCGATGAATGATGAAGACATTGCCAAGCCGCTTTGCCGAATATTGGATCGTTTAGAACAAGAACAGGTACTGCCAAAAACCATTTTATATTCCTTGAATCCAAGGGATAATGTTGTGATTGCCACATTGGCTGGAAGCTTTCAAGACGGAACGGCACCTGGGAAGATTCAGCACGGTACAGCTTGGTGGTTTAACGATACGAAACAAGGGATGACAGAGCAGATGATGGCTCTATCCAGTATTGGACTGATCAGCCGTTTCATTGGGATGCTGACAGATTCAAGAAGCTTTTTGTCGTATACAAGGCATGAATATTTTCGAAGACTGCTTTGCGATATCATCGGAGATTGGGTAGAAAAAGGGGAAGCTCCATATGATCTTGATCTGTTAGGGGGAATCGTGAAGGGAATCGGCTATGAAAATGCCAGACAGTATTTCCAATTTGACCGGGCGAAGCAGCTCCAGCATCCGAACAAAATGACATGAAGAAAATGAAAGCGATTTTATGATAAGATGGTAAAAAATCATAAAAGGCGGAATAGCATGACAGTCACAATTAAAGACATAGCAAAATTGGCAAACGTCTCTCATACCACGGTATCAAGGGCTTTGAATAACAGTCCTTTTATTAAAGAGAAGACAAAACAAAAGATTTTGTCGATTGCAAAACAGCTGAATTATTCACCGAATGTCCATGCGAGA
The DNA here is from genome assembly GCF_000800825.1 of Bacillus sp. WP8. Lineage (NCBI taxonomy): Bacteria > Bacillati > Bacillota > Bacilli > Caryophanales > Bacillaceae > Bacillus > Bacillus sp. WP8. The sequence goes on along the minus strand of NZ_CP010075.1, from coordinate 2,967,888 downwards.
GGCCTTGTATCACAAAAATCATTTACAATCGGTCTGTTTTTTACGAGTTTAACAGAGGGCACATCTTCAAGCTTCTTTGTGGATGCGTTAAAAGGTGTCAATAGCGTCATGACAGAGTATTATAATCTCTTTGTAAGAGGAATTGATGACTTTCACGATTATACAACCATTCATAAACAACGCTATGATGGCATTTTGCTCATGAGTCAAAGCGAGCACGATGAGGCGTTTATCCATCATGTGAAGAAACAGGGCATTCCCATCATTGTGCTGAATCGCCGTGTAGAAAGTCATGAAGTCATGAATATATTAGCAGATGATAGTCAAGGAGCTTACCAGGCTGCACACCATTTCATTCAGCAAGGTCATGAACAAATCGCCATCATTGAAGGGAAAGAAGGCTTTAAATCAACTCAAGAAAGAAAAGCTGGTTTCCTGCAAGCGTTAATTGATCACCAAATACCTATGAAGAAAGAATATATGATGAAAGGCGATTATCACATGAAAAGCGGCTATGAATCAATGGAATCGCTGCTGGCCCTTGATGAACCGCCAACAGCGCTCTTTTGCTCAAATGATGACATGGCGATCGGTGCAATGAATGCTTTATTTGCAAAAGGCAAAACGTGTCCAAATGATATTTCTATTATTGGTTTTGATGATATTGCATTTTCATCCTATACCACACCTGCATTGACAACGGTGAAAAAGCAGATTGAAAAAATGTGTGCACTTGGAGCAGAAGCCATCCTTTCAGTAATAAACGGTGAAGAGCAAGAAGAAGATCATATGGAAAAAGTGTATGTTCACACAGAGCTGATGATCAGAGATTCAGTTAAAAAGGTGCAGTAATCAGCACCTTTTCAGAAAAATGTTCACGTGTGCATATTACTTGGAGAGGGGAATCCATTTGAAACGATTATCAAAAGCCATTTACCCGGCACCTGAGTATCCGGAAACGATTTTGCAGATTGGTGAAGGAAATTTTATGCGAGGATTTATCAATTGGCACATCCAGAAGCTGAACGACTGCACAGATTTTAAAGGAAGAGCGGTTGTTGTCCCTCCTCGAAAAGGATCAGTGGCAGCCTTAAATGAACAAGATGGCTTGTACACATTATGTATTCAGGGATATCATGACCGGCAAGAAATGAATGAACGTATAATCATCCAATCGATTAGCAGAGGAATTAGTACGTATACGGATTACGAGGAGTTTTTACACGTAGCGGAAAACCCGGATCTCCGCTTTGTCTTCTCAAACACGACGGAGGCAGGACTTGTGTTCAAAAAGGAGGATCGTTTGGAGGATCGGCCACAAGCCAGTTTTCCAGGAAAGCTGACAGCGTTCTTGTATCACCGGTTTAAAGCTTTTGCTGGAGATGAGCGGAAAGGTCTGATCATTCTGCCTTGTGAATTGGTTGAACAAAATGGTGATCGATTGAAAGAATATGTGATCAGTATGGCAACTGAGTGGGAATTGCCGCCTGCGTTTATGACATGGATAAAAGAGGCCAACACGTTTTGTAATACGCTTGTGGACCGGATTGTCCCTGGATTCTCTAAGGAAGCGGCTGAAATCGTAGAAAAGGAAGAAGGGTATATTGACGAATTGCTTGTCACGGCAGAATATTATCATCTTTTTGTCATTGAAGCACCTGCCTTCGTACAAAAGGAGCTCCCCTTTCAAGAAGCAGGGTTAAATGTTCTTTTTGTAGAGGATATTGCGCCTTATCGTATGAGCAAGGTACGAATTTTAAATGGTGCACATACAGCGATGGTGCCGATTGCTTACTCATGCGGTATAGAAACTGTAAAAGAAGCTGTGGATGATGAGCATGTTGGTCCGTTCATCCGGCGTATGCTGGAGGAGGAAGTACTTCCAGGACTTGAACTTCCTCAAGATGAGCTTCTTCTTTATACACAATCCGTTTGGGATCGTTTTTGCAATCCATTTGTAAAGCATCAATTGCTGGATATTGCACTGAATGGGGTATCCAAATTCCGAACCCGTAATCTTCCGTCATTGCTTGATTATGTCGAGCAAAAGAAACAGCTGCCAATGAAACTTGTGTTTTCACTTAGCAGTCTCATTTATTTCTACAGAGCATATGCAGGAAGGGTAAAGGATGATGAAACTGTGCTCACGCTCATGAAGGACGCATGGGAAAACCGTTCCAATGAAGCGGTTGCAGCGAGTATCCTTTCATACGAATCATTATGGGGCAGAGATTTAACCGATGTAAAAGGATTGAGTCAAGCTGTAGCTGATCAGCTTACCCTCATACAGAAGTACGGGATGAGAGCGGCTGTTCACCGAATGATGCGTCATCAATATGAAAATCAGGGGGAGAAGGCATGAAAGACTTTATTGTCATCCACCCTTCAGATAATGTCGGTATTGCTTTAAAAGGATTGGAACAAGGGGAAGAGCTGCAGCATCAAGGACATACGATTATCTTAAAAGAGACCGTTGGCAAAGGTCATAAGTTTGCATTGGCTGATATCAAGCAAAGAGAGAATATTATCAAATATGGCTATCCCATTGGTCATGCAGTGACTGCCATTTCTGCTGGGGAATGGGTGCATACGCATAATATTAAAACCAATTTATCTGGCAAGCTAGAATACGAATACCAGCCTTCATTATCAGAAAACCCCTATAAAAAAACGAATCTTACATTTAAAGGATTTAAACGAAAAAATGGTGAAAGCGGAATCCGCAATGAGCTTTGGATTGTTCCCACCGTTGGATGCGTGAATGGCATCGCCGATCAAATGATCCAAATATTCACCGCTGAAATGGGTGGAAACATCCATCCTTTTGAAACAGCCCTCGTATTAAAGCACAATTATGGATGCTCACAGCTTGGGGACGATCATGAAAATACGAAAACCATTTTACAAAATGCGGTGAAGCACCCTAACGCTGGAGGAGTACTTGTTCTTGGACTTGGGTGTGAAAACAATGACATTGAGGATTTTCAGTCCACATTAGGTGAATATGACCGTACGAGAGTGAAATTTTTAAGAAGCCAAGAAGTAGGAGATGAGATTGAGACGGGAGTCGCTTTACTCAAGGAAATTTATGATGCGGCGAAAGAAGATCATCGTGAAGATATTCCGTTATCTGAGCTGAAAATTGGCTTGAAGTGTGGAGGATCAGATGGATTTTCCGGTATTACTGCAAATCCGCTTTTAGGCAGACTGTCCGATTTTATTGTCGCGCAAGGTGGAACGACGGTGCTGACAGAAGTGCCCGAAATGTTTGGTGCTGAAACGATTTTAATGGAGAGAGCAGCATCAGAAGCGACTTTCGACAATATTGTGCAAATGATCAATGACTTTAAACAATACTTCTTGGATCATCGACAGCCGGTATATGAAAATCCTTCCCCGGGAAATAAAGCTGGTGGAATTTCGACATTAGAGGATAAGTCTCTCGGCTGTACACAAAAAGCAGGCACTTCTGATATTAAAGATGTATTGAAATATGGGGAGCTGCTGAAACAAAAGGGATTGAACTTATTAAGTGCACCTGGTAATGATTTGGTTGCTTCATCTGCTCTTGCTGCTTCCGGTTGTCAAATGGTGCTTTTTACAACAGGCAGGGGGACACCATTTGGTACGTTTGTGCCAACAATGAAGATCTCGACCAACACAGCTTTATATGAAACAAAAAAGCACTGGATTGACTTTAATGCCGGAGAACTGCTTGAAGATGTACCGAAAGATGTTGTGTTAGAAAAATTCATTTCAACGGTTATTGATGTGGCGAGTGGGAAGCTGTTAAATCATGAAAAAAACAATTTTAGAGAGCTGGCTATTTTCAAAACAGGTGTCACACTTTAAGGCGACTGGGGGATGAGAAAGTGTCTAAAAAACGGAATTTGATGTATATCACAGCAGGAACGGTACTAACTGGAGTCGGAATTGCTCGTTTAGCAAAGCAAGGGAAGAAAGATAAAAAAGCAAACGGGATCGATCAAGTGTTAAAGCAGATAAAAGCGCCGCATTTCCCAGATCGTGAATTGAATGTGGTTCATTATGGAGCAGATGCGGAAGGGAAAGAGTTATCTACAAATGCCATTCAGTCTGCCATCGATGAAGCACATCGGTTGAAAGGAGGAAGGGTGCTGATCCCAAGAGGGACGTTTGTGACAGGTGCTTTAGAATTGAAAAGCAATGTAGAACTTCATCTGCAGGAGAAAGCCTATGTGACATTCAGTCAAGACCCAAAGGATTATCTGCCTCTTGTACTGACAAGATATGAGGGGATTGAGCTTTATAATTATTCACCTCTCATTTATGCACACCATGCAGAAAATATCGCTATTACTGGAGCCGGAACGCTTGATGGCAGAGGGGATGAGCATCATTGGTGGCCTTGGAAGTATGGGACAAATGGCCAGCCCTCTCAAGATCAGGATCGTCAGCTCTTGTTTGAAATGGCGGAAAAGAGAATACCGGTAGAAGAAAGGGTATTTGGAGAAGGCCATTATTTAAGATCGAGCTTTATTCAGCCATACCAATGTCAGCAAGTTCTAATCGAAGGAGTGACAGTGAAGGATTCACCAATGTGGCAAATTCATCCTGTATTAAGTAGTCACGTCATCGTCCGCGGCGTTAAAATCATTGGGCATGGACCAAACACAGATGGTGTCAATCCGGAGTCTTGCCGGAATGTGCTCATTGAAGATTGTTACTTTGATAACGGAGATGATTGTATTGCCATCAAATCGGGCAGAAACGAGGATGGACGGAGAATAGGGGTTCCATCTGAAAACATCGTCATTCGTAGAAATGAGATGAGGGATGGACACGGCGGTGTGACGATCGGGAGCGAGATTTCTGGCGGGGTAAAGTTTGTTTATGCAGAAGATAACGTAATGGACAGTCCGAACCTTGATCGGGCACTGCGTATTAAAACCAACTCTGTCAGAGGCGGTACGATTGAACATATTTATTTTAAAAACAATACAGTCAAAAGTCTAGAGCATGAAGTGATCTGTATCGACATGATGTATGAGGAAGGAGATGCTGGTCCGCATCGTCCTGTTGTACGTCATATTGAAGTAGAAGGACTCAAAAGCAACGGCGGACGATATGGTGTGAAAATAGCCGCATACGCACATTCTCCTGTTACTCATTTTAAAATGAAAGATTGTGTCATAGATGAAGTGGCGTATCCCTTATCTTTAGAGCATGCAGTTTCTCCTGCTTTTCAGAAAGTCGTTATCAATGGAGAACCAATCAATCAATAGAAGAGTGAAAAACAGTCTTTTTAGAGGCTGTTTTTTTGTTTTATGAACAGAAAAGACGCTTTTAGAAATCACATATACAACCTATCTGCACTGTAGTATAATATTCCCGAAATTAGAAAAGAATTGACGAAAGAGATTTCGTTAAGCAGTACATAAACCAGGGGGTTCACTCATGAAAAAGTTAACAGCTATTTGGCTATCGTTATTGCTTGTGATGGGTGTTTTAGCAGGATGTGCAGGCGCTGAGACAGATCATAAAGCAACAGGGTCACAAAATAAAGAAACGGCCACTGCGGCATTTCCAGTATCGATTAAAGATGCAGCTGGAAAAACGGTCGAAATCAAAGAACAGCCTAAACGAATTGTTTCGTTAATTCCAAGTAATACAGAAGTTGCCTATGCACTCGGCCTTGGAGATAAAATGGTTGGACGATCAGACTTTGATAATTATCCAAAGGAAGTCGAAAAGGTAGAGAAGATTGGCGGACTTGAATTCAATGTCGAGAAGGTCATTTCATTAAAGCCAGATCTTGTGTTAGCACATGCATCTCAAATGGGATCAAAAGAAGGATTTAAACAGCTTGAAGATGCAGGGATAAAAGTTCTGACTGTAAATGATGCAACCTCCTTTAAGGATGTGTACAAATCAATCGATATGATCGGTGAAGCAGCTGGCGTGAAAGAAGCATCAACAAAACTTGTAGACGAGATGAAAACAAAATTGAATGACATCAAGAAACAAGCAGAGACGATTTCAAAAGACAAACAAAAAACTGTCTTTGTCGAAGTGTCAGGTGCGCCTGAAATCTATACAACTGGTAAAAATACATTTATGGATGAAATGCTTTCTGTTATCCATGCCAAAAATGCTGCTGGCGATCAAACTGGCTGGGTGCAAATGACAGAAGAATCGATCATCAAACGAAATCCTGATGTCATCGTGACAATTGATGGTTCCAGCTTAGCTGATTTGAAAAAAAGAGACGGCTGGAATGCAATGAAAGCAGTGAAAGAAAAACAAGTCTTTCAATTGAATACGGATCTCGCATCAAGACCGGGACCGCGATTGGTTGAAGGAGTCGAGGCTCTTGCGAAAAGCGTCTATCCTGACACGTTCAAATAAATTGATCATCGCATATACACTAAGTGCTTTACTTCTTGTGATGAGCATTGGAATGGGAATCTCCTTTGGAAGCTTAGGGATTCCCATTCCTTCTATTCTTCGTATATTTGTTCATGAACTATTCGGAGTACAGTTTGGAACCATTGATTCCATCGATCGCAATATTATGATGAACATTCGGCTGCCAAGAGTCATATTAGCGGCATTAGTCGGAGCAGCACTGGCGTTATCTGGTGCAGCTTTTCAAGGTTTATTAAAAAATCCTCTCGCTGACCCTTATACGCTGGGGGTATCTCAAGGGGCATCAGTTGGAGCTGTAGCGACTCTGTTTTTTAGCTTGCAGCTCCCGCTTGTTGGCAGTTTCACATTGCCATTATTCAGTATGACAACGGCGCTTGTGACCCTGTGTCTCGTTCTCTTTTTTGCGCGTCTTGTTCATCGGGGGATGAGCATTTCTTCTTTAATTTTAACAGGAGTGATTTTTAGCTCTTTTTTGGGTGCGCTCATTTCATTGATGATTGCTTTAACAGGTGATGATCTAAAAGAGATCATTCATTGGCTGCTTGGCAGTGTGTCCATGAGAGGCTGGCGTTATATTGCGCTTTTTCTTCCTTTCTTTCTTATTGGGACCTTTACGTTAATGTTGATGGGGCGAGATTTGAATGTCATGACATATGGCGAGGAGAAGGCAAAGCTATTAGGTGTCCATGTGAAAAGGAGCAAATATATTGTGCTCCTGGCAGGCTCGATTCTGACCGGAAGTGCAGTAGCGGTATCAGGGACGATCGGTTTTGTAGGACTTGTGATTCCGCATTTTATCCGCCTCTTAACTATCACGGATCATCGGCATCTGCTGCCTTTGTCTATGTTGAACGGTGCTTCCTTTCTCGTATTAGCAGATGTGTTATCCCGTACCATCATTGAGCCGACTGAATTACCGATTGGCATCATTACTGCGTTAATTGGTGCACCTGTATTTGGCATCATCCTCATTCGTCAATATAGAGGGGGGACGCACGTATGATTCAAGTGAAGGAAATCAGAGGTGGCTATGGAGAGAAAGAGATCATTCGTGGCATTAGCCTTGAAGTAAAGCAAGGAGAATTTCTCGGTATACTCGGCCCAAACGGGAGCGGGAAGACGACCCTGCTTAAAATGATGGCAGGAATTTTAGCCCCTGAGAGCGGTGAAGTGCGCCTCGGCGGTCACCTTGTTCAATCCTATCAGCCAAAGGCGCTTGCGCAAAAGATGGCAGTTCTGCCGCAGAAAACGGACCAAGCTTTTTCATTTACGGTGGAAGAAACCGTCCAATTCGGCCGTTATCCATATCAAAAAGGGTGGCTGCAATCTGCTACGCAAGAAGATGTGCAGGTTGTCAGAAAAGTAATGGAACAAACGGGTGTAGCGCAGTTTAAGGATCAACCCATCCATGAGTTAAGTGGCGGTGAACAGCAGCGTGTGTATTTGGCACAGGCATTGGCGCAGCAGCCTGAATATTTATTGCTGGATGAACCAACCAGCTTCCTTGACTTAGCCTATCAAAAAGATTTGCTTGATTTAATTAAAGAAGAAACGACTTCCTCTAGGTTAACGGTCATTGGCGTATTCCATGATGTGAACATTGCTAGTTTATATTGTGATCGGCTGCTGCTGCTTCATGAAGGAAAGACTGACATGTTAGGACTGCCGCATCACGTTTTGACCACCGAACGAATCAACCGTGTGTATGAAACAAATGTGACACCGCTCCAGCATCCAATTAGGGCAAACCCTCAGCTGATGGTTGAACCTTCCGCCCCTTCTAAAACATCAATTGTAAACATAGCGGATGGCTGGAGGACATATGGCTCAGAAGGAATGACATTTTCCATTAATCAGCCTCTTCGCATCCTTACCTCACATAAGGAAAACGGCGGGTTCTTTTGGAAAAGGTCGATTGGAACGGGAACGAAGACGCTTCATCATCAGTTAGAGCCAACTGAAGATATGCTGTTTTTCGAGCAAGCTAAAGGATTAGCGAAATACGCTGCAGAAGACGCCGAAGACGATATGATCCTTTACAGCATGCTTCAGCAGGAAAAGTTGAACATTTGGCTTATCCTGAAACGATCTTTATCAGACGGCGCAGCTGTTCAGCTTATAGGTCAGCTTATGCACATCATAAAGCAAGAAACAAGCATTCCAATCCATCATCTTTGTATTGCTGCACCCAATACGCAGGAAACGGAAGATGTTGACCTTCTACACGAAAGATTAGGACAAAAGGTGTATGGGCTTCTTCATAAGTTGAAAGTCATTCAAAAGTGAACGTACAGTTATATTTAGGTTAGTTGAGTAAAACAGTTGATATTGTAATGACTACACATATCTAAAATGTGTAGTCATTACAATTGTTCTTAAGAAAAAAAGCTGCCACAATGACAACCAGTTCTAATTTTATATCTAAGACGGTTGAATTCTAATTAGATGAAATGCCCTTTCCGCCTTGTGTTATTAAAGTATTGATTCTATCAATACCAGTAATAATTGGTTTCGCACGACTTATTAATGTTTGGGTAGCTTCATGACCTAGAGATGCTTGATGGGCATCTTCGTTTGCCCACACTTCATAAACATAAACAGAATTTGGTTCATTCTCGGAAATATTCACAAGATATATTTCACATTCATCCAAATTCTTCATTGATTCTGCTGCTTCTAACAGAATATCAACCATTTTTTCTTTTTCGCCTTCTTGTACCATAAACTTGTTAAATAAACTAAATTTACTCATACCATCCTCCTTCATTTTGTCTTAATCACATTTTAGACACTATAAACTATATCTTCAATCATTATTTTATAAGGAAATAAAAGGGGTGGTTGGCCTTCATAATGGACAAATGGTTCACTTTTCTGTTTCATTAATGACATTCATTCACCATGTTTTAGTAAAACAACTACATCCTATTTAGTTCGGGTTATACTAAAAGGACAAAGCAGTAGAAAAGGGGGAATACCGTTGAAACTTTATACGAAAACCGGGGATCAGGGACAAACAGGCTTGATCGGAGGAAGAGCCGATAAAGATGACGTGAGAGTTGAAGCTTACGGCACATTAGATGAGGCGAATAGCTTCATTGGACTTGCGCATGCAAATTTACGGCAGCATGGCGAATTGTTTCAGGACCTTTTGTCAGAGCTGATCGTTATACAGCATGAGCTGTTTGACTGCGGCGGTGATTTGGCAGCAGTGAAACCACCTAAAGAGGGCAAATTAACAGAAGCCTCTGTGGCAGTCCTTGAGGAAAGAATGGATGTCTATGTAGAAGAAGCTGCGCCGCTCACCAAGTTTATTTTACCGGGCGGTCAGGAAGGTGCTGCTCTTTTACATGTGGCGCGGACAGTCGTTAGAAGAGCAGAGCGGCATATTGTGACGCTTGCGAAACAGGAGGAGATTCCAACCGTTGCGCTCACATATGTAAACCGTCTATCCGATTATTTATTTGCTGCTGCCCGAATCGTGAATTATCGGCTTGGTGAAGCTGATGTTGAATATGAACGAAGTGCCGACGTGTTTCGTTCTAAATAAGGAAAGCACTCTTCGAATGAGAAGAGTGCTAAACGTCTTCGTTCTGTAAGCACAGAAGGGATTCCAAGTCTTGCTTGTGCAATGAACACTTTATTTCGTATACAAATGCTTCATCAGCTCTTTGTTTTTTTGAATAAATATGTCATTGTGCGAAGAAACCATTCCACGAGCGCTTGCATCAGGCATTACGTATTGCTTCGCTTGGTTTACCGCATTCGCAGCATCCTGGAAAGCCCCAGCAATCAAATGTAATTTTCCTTCATGATGCAAAATATCGCCTGCTGCATAAATGCCCCGGACTGACGTCTCACTCAGTGGAGTTCCTGCAATCCAGTAATCCTTCTGCTCTAGTTTAATGGTACTATTCGCAAGTAATTCTTTGTCTCGTTCGTATCCATGATTGATAATGACTTCATCTATGGCTAGCTTAAATAAAGTATCGTCCTGATTATTTTTGAGGACAACCGTTTCAATCCGTTCATGATCGTCTGCTGCGATGAGCTTTTCAATCGAGGTATGAAGCAGACATTGGACAGAGCTGTTATTAAGTCTTGATATTTCGGCTTCATGTCCTTTTAAAGCATCTTTCCGGTAGGTTAAATACACTTGCTTGGCAATCGGCTCCAGCTCATTCGCCCAGTCAATGGCTGAATTACCACCTCCTGAGATCAACACGGTTTTATCTTTAAAACGTGCAAGGGATTTGACCGTATAATGCAAATTTTGAACCTCAAATCGTTCTGCACCCTCAATATCCAATTTAATCGGCTTGAGGATACCTCCTCCAACAGCTAAAATGACGGTTTTGGAGTAATGTTTTTGATTGGACGCGGTGTGGAGAACAAAGTGACCTGTTTCGTCTTGAGAAATAGAGGTCACCTTTTCTCCGAGTACGACCTTTGGATCAAAGGTCAGTCCTTGAGTAACAATTTGTTCAATCAGCTGCGAGCCTGGAACTGGCGTTAATCCTCCTATATCCCAGATCATCTTTTCTGGATAAACATGCACCTTTCCTCCAAGGAAAGGCTGGAATTCAATCAGTTTCGTTTTCATTTCACGCAATCCACTATAAAAGGCGGAAAACAATCCAGCAGGTCCGCCGCCAATAATGGTTACATCATATACTTCCATATCCTGCATCGTACAATTCGCCCCACTTCTTTTGCTTCATATATTTTTAAAAATGACCATAGTCATGATTTCATAGCTGATTCATGCAGTCTCATTTATTTTCTAATTGCTGCTGCAAGGCTTCTAAAAACTGGATGCGGCTATAAGCAGGTCCTCCTTCAAGGAGTGGATGTACCACATTGATATAAACCTGATCCTTTTTAAAGGCCGTCATGTTTCGAATAACAGGATTCTTTTTCATGTCATCAAATGCCTGCCTTGCCTCTTGATTTTCATCCGTAGAAAATTGTACAAATAGATAATCCGGATTCATTTCTCCTAGCTGCTCGACAGAGATTGCTTCTTGTGTCTTTGCCAAACTAATCGGCTGAGGAACGGCGAGACCCAATTCGTTATACAAGACAGGATTGAAATACACATCTTCTGGATATACGAAGGCTTGTGCTCCCCGAATGCGAATGATGGCTACTTTTTTATCCTTGAGCTTTTCCTTTAACGAAGCTTTTGCGTCTTTGACATCTGTTTTGTATTGAGTGAGGATTTTCTCTGCTTTCGTTTGTTTTCCTGTTAATTCGGCCATTAGCTCTAAATTAGCCTCCCAATTTGTCGCGATATGGGAGATTGGAATGGTCGGCGCAATTTTCTCTAACTTGTTAAGTACGACTTGTTGAAATTTAGAGGAGCCTAAAATAACGTCAGGTTTCAAACTTAATATTTTCTCAAAATTTGGCTGCTGTTTTTCACCGATTGATTCGGAATCGCTTGTGATTGAAGCAAATATTTTCGGAAACTTTCCTCCTACTGATATTGCCCCTGCCGGATGAACATCAAGTACAACGGCATCTTCCATCGCTTCCATTGCCCCAGTAATGACGATTTTTTCGGCTTTTTTCGGGATGGTATACTTTTTCCCAAGATACTCTATTGTTTTCGTAGCAGCATCACCTGAATTTTCAATTCCGGCATTTTTGCTTCCGGAGGCAGTAGTTGATTGCTTAGGCTTGTCTCCTCCGCCGCATGCCGCCATGATCAGCATCAATAAGGAAATGAAGCCGATGATCATTAATTTCTTATTCATCTTTTCAAAACTCCTCTCAAACTGTCTATTGTAGTCGTGCTTTATTTCATCCCCAGATGCTCACGTAAGGTGGATCCTATATATTCACTTCTAAATAAGCCATGTTGGACGAGTAAGGGGACCAATTCGTCAAAAAATAATTCTAGTGATTGTACTGAGCCCGGAAGAGCAATGAAACCGTCTAAAGCGCCTGCTTCAAACCATCTGGTTATTTCTCTCTGTGCATCCTCAGCTGTTCCCACGATGACCCAGTGTGCCGATCCAATGACCTCTGGTCTGGAGAGTAGTTCTCTTACGGTAGGCTGCGTTTGTACAATCAACCTGCGCAGCAAATCAGCATGAGTCTGACTGCGTACCTGCTCATCCAATCCTTGCAGCATATCGGCAGGAACGGGTTGATCTAAGGGAAGGTGACGAATATCGAGACCTAGAATCGATTGTATCGCTGCATAACCTTGTGCAGTGCTTAAATGGGAATGAGCCTCTCGATACATTTCATGCGCCTCATCACGTGTTTTTCCTATAAAAAAGTACAAGCCAGGCAGCACACGGATCTCATCCGGCTGGCGGCCATGCTTGCATGCTCTTCTCCTCATGTCTTTCCGTAATTCAATGCCTGAGGCCATATCAGGGGTTGCTGCAAACATCGCATCTGCAGTTGAAGCGGCAAAATCCCGCCCCGTTTCCGAAGCACCTGCCTGAAACAAAGGAATGGTTCCTGACGGATGAGCTGGCACATTAAGCGGCCCCTTAATTTGAAAGAAATGCCCTTCATGTTGAATAGAATAAATTCTCTCCTTGTCAGCAAACTGTCCTGTCGCTCGATTGATGAGCAGCGCCTCATTTGGATAGCTCTCCCAAAGCTTGCGTACAACATCCGTAAATTCCATCGCCTTCTTATATCGTTCTTCTGAGGTTGGCATGGGTGAATGGCTAAAATTATCGGCTCCGTCGATCGAAGTGACAATATTCCAGCCGGCACGTCCATTGCTGATCGAGTGCAAGGACTGAAGCTGTCTCGCCACTACATAGGGAGGATTGAACGTAGTCGAGGCAGTTGAAACAAGTCCGATTCGATCCGTCTCATGAGCAATCGAAGCAAGCAGAACCGTTGGATCAAGACCGCCAAAGCCAGGGGAGTGATCCAATGACTCTATGTGGAGTGTCAGTGCATCCGGCTTAAAAAGAAAGTCAAGCTTGGCCATCTCTGCTCTCTTTGCAAGCTCAACGTAAAAGTTGGTTGAAAATAAGTGTTCTACCATGCTGCTCGGATGCTGCCAGCCTTTTCCCTTCAACCAGGTCGCTGACAAGGACATTCCGATACAAAGCTGCCTTTTTTTGTTCACATCATCTGCCTCCCTGTCGTTGCTGATTATTAGTCAGTAATAATCGATATTGATAATCATTATCATTTAATAGTATAGCAAGGACCTCGTGAAATGCGAATACACAAATAGCGAATATCATATGCATTATTATCTAATCTGGACTGACAGAAGAGCGATGATCTTGATCGACTTCAATTTATGAGGCAGTTAGGCTGGTTATTTCATAGAGAGCTGTGGAATTCCTTTAAGGAATGAGGCTGGCGTCTATCGTTTTGAGAAGAAATACGACAGATTTATTTAGCGATATATGCGCTAGGCGGCACTCCGAATTTCTTTTTAAATAGTCTGCTAAAATATAGCGGATTGGGATAGCCGACAGTCATAGCAACGTCACGAATCGAAATATTGCCTGCCTTTAGTATTTCAAGCGCTCTTTCCATACGATACTGGATGACATAGTCAATTGGGTGAAGTCCGGTATATTTATGGAAAAAGTATGAGAAGCTTTTAGGATTCATATCGAACAGTTCAGCGAGATCCTGAAGTGTTAATGGAATCATATATTGTCCTCTAATATAAGCGATGGCTTCCTCAATGACCCTTTCATGAGGAGAGCTCTCTTCCTGCTTACAGCCCATTAGTATTTGATATAGGATGCGTAAAAATAATTCTTTGACTCGAAGTTTCCCCATTCCGCCAGGTGTATGGACATTCTGATGGAGCATGGTGAGTAATTCAATGATTCTCGGATTTGCTCCCGTTTCCAGCTTGAAAACAGTGTCACAGTCAGATTCTTTATCACAATTCAAATGATAGAAAAGTGAATGGTACTCGTATTCTGATTGACTGATCACCTGCAGGGCAAGCTGGCATCCTGGTGTTACATGGATGACGGACCCTGGCTGCAAATCGTAGCTCTTTCCATTAACATTCAGCCTAGCTTCCCCGCGAATACTGAAAAGAAAGCAAGCACTTTCTGTCTTAAACTCCCTTAATGTACTATGGGGCTGGATGACTAAACGATAGATTTCTTTTATGTGAAAAGGATGACTAGCAAATAGATCAGCTAGTTGATCTCTATTTATCAATATACGACACCTGCCTCTTACTTGATTTAGATACAACTTATTCTGTGATTCTACCATACGTTTAACAACACTCTTCTTTTCGAAGAGTGTTTCAGTGTGTAGGCAAACCCTCGCATTCGTTGTCAGGTCTGCGTTCCGGTGCTCACGAATGTTTAATTCGCTCCGCTCCGGTACTCGTCCTTCCTAGGGCTGCAAAGGTTTTCTATCACGCTGAAGAAGACAAAGGGCTAAAATAAAGATCATTTTAGCCCTTTGTCAACAATCTGCAACACTCTTCTTTTCGAAGAGTGCTTTTTGTTTGATTCAACCGTTCAGTCTGAGCATTGTTACGACTCTAGTCGCAATCAAAGATCAATCTGTAACACGTTTTGCCGGCTTTCTTTTTTGACTATAGTTAAAGCAAGGAGCAAGAAAGGAGGCATGAAGATGAAAATAACAAGTAAAACCATTATCGGTTCAATTTTATTGTTTGTCGGTTTATCCATCTTCTTTGGTGGTTCATTAGGTGGACTGATTCCGGTTTTGATTGGGGCATGGCTCATCTATGTAGGTGTTAAAAAATATGAAAAAGGCAGTAAAACCTCAGGGATCATTCTAGCAGTCATTGGTGTACTGATCGTCGTGCAATTCCTGCCGTTTTTACTCGGCATCGCATTTGCAGGGGTACTTCTTTATTTTGGCTGGTCGATGATTAATGGTGAATCTACCAAAAAATCATCAAGCAGAGCCTATATGGAGCCAAACACGGCACCCAATACGGAAGAACCGATTCACACGTCATTTGATCAAGAATGGGAAGACTTTTTAAAGAAAAAATAAAAGGAGGAACATCAAATGGTATTAAGAAGAGTAAGAGATATGTTTGTTGCAACTGTCAATGAAGGGTTAGATAAATTGGAGAATCCGCGTGTCATGCTGAATCAATACGTTCGTGATATGGAGGATGATGTTGCGAAAGCGAAACATGCCATCATCAAACAGCAAACGATTCAGCAAGGCTTCCTGCGAAAAGCAGAAGAGACGGAAGCATTTGCTGAAAAGCGAAAGAAACAGGCAGAGATGGCATATCATGCGGGAGAAGAGGAGCTTGCACGAAAAGCGCTCACAGAAATGAAGTATTTTGAAGAAAAGCACAACGAATATCAGGAAGCGTACCAGCAGTCTGTGAAACAATTGAAAGAGCTGAAAGAGCAATTACAGCACTTAGAAACGAAGCTGCGTGATATAAAAGACAAGAAACAGGTACTGATTGCAAGAGCCAATGCCGCACAGGCAAAGCAGCATATGAACGATTCCATCAATAAAGTAGACAGTGAAAGTGCATATAAAGAATTTCTTCGAATGGAGAACCGTATTGAAGAAATGGAAACAAAAGCAGGCAGCTATGCACAATTTGCGGATCAAGGGGCATATGCTCATTTAGACTATGCCGATGAGGTTGAAAAAGAATGGCAGAAACTGAAGCTTGAGAAAAAGCCTGAACAGCAGCAAGCAAACGTATAGAGATCACATCGGAAGAAAAGCAGGCTTTTTCTTCCGATATTTGATTTCTTTCTGTTTCGCTTTTCCTTATAATGAAAAGGTCAGAAGATAAAGGGATGGTATGAATGAAGCGATTAATCGGTCTAATTTGTATACTTGTAGGTATCTTTTTAATGATTGGCATGCTTTTCAAAAATGAAGGTCTCTTTCATTTAAGTTTTTCCCGTGAAAAACCAGTGACAACAGCTTCAGCAAAAACAGAGGAGATTGATCAATTAGATATTTCTCTTTCTGGGTTTCGCGTGAAGGTAAAACCTGAAAATCGTTCCGATATTTCCGTGACTGCTGTCAATGGAAAAGGGAAAATGTATGCGGAGCAAACAGGTGGTACCTTCAAAATTCGTGCTGAAAATAAAAGCTTCTTGTTTTTCACTCAATTTGAAAAAGGAGAGCTTTTAGTTAAAATTCCAACAGATTATCATAAAAATGTGAAGATTACAGGTGGAAGTGGCGTCAGTGAGATTGACGGAGGAGGAAAGCTGTCCCTTCAAGATGTGATACTCAAATCAACGAGTGGAAACCTCACAGCCGAGAATTTTTCAGCAAAAAATGTAGAAATCAAAGCAACCTCTGGCAGGATGGCAGTGTCGCATATCGATGCGAAGGATAGTGATATTGGGGCAACTTCAGGGCGTGCCGATATTAATGATGTAAAAGGCAAACTGCAATTGGGCATGACAAGCGGCCGAATGACGGCAAGTTTTGATACAATTGAGTCACCTGTCTCCTTTCAGATGACATCAGGGAGCGCGAAATTTAATTTGCCAGACGACGGAGATTTCAACGTTCAGGTGAAAAAAACAAGTGGAAGCGTCGATCACTCGTATGATTTTGATCAAGTGGAGAATGAAGGTCGAGGCTTTAAAGGTACGCGGGGAAAAGGGACACATTTAGTCGATATTGAAATGACAAGTGGTAACCTCAAGCTGCGTTAATGAATGAAAGAAAGGAAGGAGGCGAGTCAACTGCGTTTTACAAGGAATCAAATATTAGGCATCATTGTGGTGATTTTTGGTATTAATTTATTTCTCAAAATTATTGGGATCGGAGCAGATCTGTTTTGGCCTGTGTTTTTTGCGCTGGCGGGTTATTGGCTGCACTCACGATCCAAACGTTGGCTCGGTTCAGTTTCCTATATTTTTGCCGGCTTTCTCTTCTTAAAATTTCTGCTCAATATTACATTTAGTTTAACAGGGTACTTATTTGCGGCTTTTTTGATTTATGCGGGCTATCGTTTATTGAAAAATAAACCTGTTTTTGATGTCGATAAAAAGGAAACATCAGACGATGGGAAGCCTTCACTGAAAGTCAATCTTGAAAAAGAGGGCGATCAGAAGAAAACAAAAAGCCAGACAAAGCCGCGCAAAGAGCATGACTTTTTTATCGGTGAAGTCAGGCTGATGAAAAAGCCTTTTCAACTAAGTGATTTGACGATTTCAGGTTTTATTGGCGATGTTAAAATCGATTTATCAAAGGCGATCATTGCAGAAGAAGAGAGCACAATCGTGATTAGCGGACTGATCGGCGATGTGGATATTTACGTACCGCAGGATATTGAAGTATGTGTGAGTGCTTCAGCCGCGATTGGTGATATGAAAATCATAGATGAAAAAAGAAGCGGCTTCGGCAGTAAAGTGTATGTGATGACCAACGATTATGATGAGAGCAAACGAAAAGTGAAAATCTCCATCTCTCTACTGATCGGAGATGTGGATGTGAGATACTTATGAGGAAATTGCATTTAGGTATCCAGTGGCAATCTGTTCGTCTTGGAGTCGGCGTCTCGCTCGGTGTTGTAACGATGACGACACTGCTGATGTTTTTTTATTATCAGCTTGATCCAATGATCCTGCTTTCTACCCGCTGGTTTGGCATACCGTTTTTTTGTATTTTACTCATCGTTAGTCTTGCGATTGGGATTTCTGCCGCGAGTGTATTTGGCTATCAGCATAAGAAGAGGCTCGACCAGCTTGTAGAGTCGATTTTGAAGTTCGAAAATGGAAACTTTGCATACAGACTGCCGTCGCTTGGCGATGATGAAATTGGCTTAGCCGCCGATCAATTAAACGAAATGGCGAAGCGGGTGGAAGGGCAAGTAGCCTCTTTGCAAAAGCTTTCGAATGAACGGGCTGAATGGCAGGCTCAAATGAAGAAATCGGTTGTCTCAGAAGAGCGTCAGCGGCTGGCACGAGAGCTCCATGATGCGGTCAGCCAGCAGTTATTTGCGATTTCGATGATGACCTCAGCTATTCTTGAAGGCATGAAGGAAAAGGACGAAAAGATTTTAAAACAAATGCAGCTTGTCGAACGAATGTCTGGCGATGCACAAAATGAGATGCGTGCTCTTCTGCTTCATTTGAGACCGATCACTCTAGAAGGAAAAGACCTGAAAAAAGGCTTAATTGAGCTGCTAAATGAATTTCAAGCAAAGCAGCCGATTGATATTGATTGGGAAATCGAAGATGATGTTCCGTTATCTAAAGGAGTAGAGGACCACCTCTTCCGAATTGTGCAAGAAGCACTGTCGAATGTGTTTAGGCATGCAAAGGCGACAAAAGTGACAGTGCGTCTGCTCATAAGAAACCGTCAAGTGCAGCTAAAGATTATTGATAATGGTATTGGCTTTCAAACAGACCATGTGAAGACGGCCTCCTACGGACTGGAATCGATTCGAGAAAGAACAAGTGAGGTAGGCGGTGTCGCAGAGATTATGTCATTTGAGGGAAAAGGCACACAAATTGATGTGAAGGTTCCCATTTTTGATGAAGGAAAAGGAGAGAACGTTCGATGATTCGAGTGCTTTTAATCGACGATCACGAAATGGTGAGAATGGGGCTTGCGGCCTTTTTAGAGGCGCAGGCTGATATTGAAGTCATTGGTGAAGCGTCAGATGGACAAAAAGGTGTAGAGCTAGCCGTTGAATTAAGGCCAGATGTGATTTTAATGGATCTTGTCATGGAAGGGATGGATGGCATCGAAGCAACGAAAAGAATTTGTCAGGAAATTGAAGATGCCAAGATCATTGTTCTGACGAGCTTTATTGACGATGATAAAGTCTATCCAGTGATTGAGGCGGGTGCTTTAAGCTATTTATTAAAAACATCCAAGGCAGGAGAAATTGCGGATGCCATCAGATCTGCAAGCATCGGCGAACCAAGACTTGAATCGAAAGTGGCAGGAAAGGTCATGAATAAACTCCGTCATTCATCAAATGGGTCTATCCTTCACGATTCATTAACAGCAAGAGAAATGGAGATCTTGAAGCTGATTGCGGATGGGAAATCGAATAAGGTCATTGCCGAGGAATTATTTATTACAATTAAAACGGTGAAGACCCATATTACCAACATTCTTTCCAAACTTGATGTGGAAGATCGAACGCAAGCGGCTGTGTATGCCCACCGCCATAAGCTGATTCAATAAAAAAACAGCTTTCAAGTGAAAGCTGCTAGAACATGCGTAAAATTAGTCCTTCTGTCCTGTGATCGGACGTTCGGATAGTTGATGGAGCTCAGGAACTGGAAAAGCCTCCTGCTCCTTGGCCGATTTTTCTTCCAGGGTTTTCTTCATTTCGGATAAAAGCTTTACGCTCTCCTTTGCTGCTGCCGCTTTTTTTTCCTGCAAATCAATGATCTGTGAAAGTCCGACGAATAATCCGCCTCCCAACAGAAGGAGCGCAGGGGTTTGTCCATAATAAACCACGATCAAAAATGTGCTTGAAAAGCTGTCGGCTTCAATGAAGAAATCTTCTTTTGATTGCATGAATACAACGATTAACAGAAGTATCCCTAGAATCAAAAATAGAATGCCGGCCGAAAGTAAAGCTCGTTTCATGATTGACACCCTTTTTTTCTTACCATTTTAACATACTCTATAAAGATTGTGTTGCGCCCTTAGTCCCGAAGTCACGGATTTTCACATTTGCCTTGTAACGAATGTCCGATTCACTAAAAATCTCATCCCAATGCTTCGCTTCTTTTCGAAAGTCCTTCGGATACGCAATACTCGCTTTTTGAGAAAACCCGCAAATATCTGCTTTGATCTCATGCTGTAATTCCCCAATGAAATCTTTTACAGTTTTCTTTAATTGACGCTCCACTGCACCCTCAATCTCTTGAAGATACTTCTCATTAAATGCATTCTCACGCTCATTCCAATCCTCAGATAATCTTCCATCAAGTTCTACGGATACATCAAATTGATATCTTCCGCTGGCTGTTTTCTTCGTTTCAATGTTGTGTTTCAGTTTAAATATTTCATAAGAATAGATGCTGTGGTCATATTCAAATTCAATGACTCCGCCTTTTCCTTCCCCTGTCAACAGGTTGTATGACTGCACGGCTAACGGAGAGATGTCGGTGAGAAATCGTTTGTTTTTAATAATAGAGGCACCGTCGAGTATTAATTTCCCTTGATCCACACTGACTTTCGGAACAGCAAAAGATACGTTGTTTTGCATAGCAGTAGAAATATCTCCTAATGAAACAGGCTTTAACATACGGATGGTCGATTTTGTATTCCCCGAAATATCATATAATGTAGAAGAAGCAGGCTGCCCATCATCATTGATTTTCAGCAAGTCTCCAGGCTTTTCAGCGGTCATAAAGACAAGGCTTCCTCTCCGCGTTTCATTGTCGCGAATAAATTGATTGATGACGAGGTCGAAATTATTTTCATTGATAAGCTCCTCAGAAAATAAATACACCCTCAGCTGCTGGGCGAAAATCCGATGGCTTTTGAGAGTCGTTGTTCGGAATATTTGATGCACGGAATCACCGCTAGTTTCAATAATCTTTGTTGGGTCTTTTACGCTGGATTCCTGTTCAATTTTTTGAGGAACAAGGACTTGCATAGATATTTTCAGCTTATGACCGTTATCTCCTTTATCTAAGCCATAACCAATCGCCATGTTGAGCTCCTCAATATTGGTACTATCCCAGCATCCACTTAATAGAACAAGGGCGAGTAATGCAAAGACCTTCTTCTTTTTCATGCTGTTTTCCGCCTCCTTTTCAAAAACACGATGATAAATAAGAGAAACGGGAGGATACCGAATAAAAGGAAAAATAAATGGTTTACATACGTTAAATAATTGCGCACTGTATCAACATCCTTTGGGAAAATGGCGGCAAAGTAGATGACAATTCCCATCAGCGCGAGCACGATCTTTTTAGGGAATTTTGTGAGTTTTGATAACCCCATTGCAGCAAAAAACGTATATCCTACAAAGCTCGTATAAAGTTGAACAAGCCAAACGATGAGCAAAAAGGATTCGATTCGCTCAATAAAGATTCCTTGTATATCAAACGATTGAAATAAGGCAATCGTCGGCCAAGTCAAAGTCGCTGTTTCTTTCACCGTGAACGCACCAACGACAAGAATATAGGTGAAAATATAGATGATCGCAGGAATCAAAAAGCCGACTGCGCCATAAGCAAAGGTGTGTTTTTGCGTTTTCATATAGACAGGCATAAACAATATCATTTCAATGCCGACAAACGAAATGGCTGATGCGTTAAGGGATTTGAAGACAGGGGAGAATCCCTCTCCTAAAACAGGCCGGAGGTTATCTAACTTAAATTCTTGAACACTGAGTCCGTATGCAACAAATAAGATAATCAAGGTGACAATGAGGAAAAAGGGGCACAGTCTGGCAAAATCACCAATCCCACCGACTACGAGATAAAGGCCAACCAAAATAAAGCTGATCATTGTCACTGCTACAGGTGTGTTTTGAAGCAAAAAAAACTTCACCATTTCCGACATCGCTCGTACTTCATAGCTGGCAACGCCAAGAAAATAAATAATAATCAATATGTTAGCAAGAGCGCCAATGTACTTTCCAAGACCCTCATTTGTATAATCATAGTAAGAGGAGAAGGGGACTTTTTTCATCATAAGGACATTCGCAAAAATAAATACAATGTAAATGGCACTCATGAGCAAGAGCGCAATCCAGCCGTCAGGTGTAGCTGCAGCTTGAGCCATTGCTCTTGGCAGAATCATCATACTTGCAC
Source organism: Bacillus sp. WP8 (assembly GCF_000800825.1). Classification (NCBI taxonomy): domain Bacteria; kingdom Bacillati; phylum Bacillota; class Bacilli; order Caryophanales; family Bacillaceae; genus Bacillus; species Bacillus sp. WP8. The sequence goes on along the minus strand of NZ_CP010075.1, from coordinate 2,945,746 downwards.
CTAATGTTGTATTGGCAATAATGGCACTTGCCTGATAGCTGGTGATCGACTCTTTATGATTGACCATATCGTTCTCCTTTCTTTTGATTTTTCAAAGGCAATCGAATGATGGAATTGTCTTCATTTTTATAGCTGAACACAAAATCTGGTGAAAAATAAGGCGTACCAAAACTTTTTTGCCGTGTTAAATGAGTAAGGAGAACGAGCATGAACAGCACAATCCCATATAAACCCAAAGTAGCTGCCGTAAACATAGACACAAAGCGGAGCACGCGGAACGACATGCCCATCCCGTATTGAGGAACAGTAAAGGACGCAAGGGCAATCACACTGACGATAATCACCATGATTGAGCTCACAATATGAGCCTGAACGGCCGCCTGTCCGATGACAACTCCACCTACAAGTCCAATCGTTTGACCGAGCGGATTTGGCAGCCTTAAACCCGCTTCCCGCAGCAGCTCAATCGTTATTTCCATAATGAGTGCCTCCACAATAGGAGGAAATGGGACATTTTCTCTTGTACTTGAGATCGAAATAGCCAGTGTTGTTGGTAACAGTCCTTGATGGAAGGACACAAGCGCAATATAAATAGCTGATAAAAATAATGTCAGAAAGATAGAGGTAAACCGCAGCATCCGAATGAGAGAGGCGGCGATCCACCTTTCATAATAATCATCAGGTGATTGCATAATCGTCGCGAGAGAAGCAGGTACAATTAACACAAAAGGAGAATGATCAACAAAAATGGCGACACGTCCATTATTTAAAGCAGACGCCACTTTATCCGGTCGTTCTGTGTTTTGGATTTGCGGAAAAGGAGAGTACACATTGTCTTCAATCAGTTCCTCAAGAACCCCAGAGTCTTGTATATCATCAATGGTGACTTGCTTGAGTCGTTTTTTCACTTCTTTTAAAACAGACGATTGAGCCATGCCATCTATGTACATGATGGTCACTTGGGTGTACTTCTTTTGTCCAATCTTCATATCAACCGTTTTGAGATCGGGGTTTTTCAAGCGCTGTCTTACAAGAGCTAAGTTCGTATCTAAATCTTCAATAAAGCCAATTTTCGGTCCTCTCACAACTGTTTCAGAGGTAGCATCCCCTATACTGCGTTTCTTCGTTCCATGCGTTTCTAAAATGTACGCATGCTGAAAACCGTTAATCAGTACCACGCAATGCCCATCAAAAATCGCAGCGACCAATTCCTCAGAAGTCTTCACCGAACGGGTGGTCATCATCGATAAATTGGATTCCAGCTTCTCTTTTGTGAGAGACGTATGATCTTGGAGAAGCAGCTTTAAAAAGGTTTGAATCTCCATCGTTTCGTTCATTTCTTTTATGTATAAATAGTAAACAACCTGTCCGTGAGGCAGCGTTTTTTTCTCATGAACCAAGTCGTCCATTTCTTTTAATTGTGGAAGGATGACGGAGAGGTTATCGTATAAGTGCTCTTTTAATGGAGTTTGATTCATTCGGATCACCCGCCTCAAATCTTTTTCTTAGCATTACCTGCTTGAAAAAACAATATTCTGTGTTACATTATTTTGTGGTAAAAGAAAGAATGAGGGTTTTGGAGGAAACAAGATGGCACAGATTCGTTTAGCAGGAACAAAAGAGGAGATCGACCGTATTCTACAGTCGTTTGACAAGCATTATGAGGTGACATATACATCAAAGGACTACGGAAAAACGAACCCAAAATACAAATATTCGAAGGATGTTCGCGTTTATATTGAACTAAAATTAAAATAAAGATAAAATTTTAATTGAAAACGCTTAAAGGATTTTCGTTTTTTGTATAGAATAGAGTTGAGTGATGAGAAGCTATGGAGGGATACATAATGACGGAATTTAGAATCGAAAAAGATACAATGGGCGAAATCAAAGTGCCGAAGGACAAGTTCTGGGGTGCACAAACACAACGAAGCAAAGAAAATTTCAAAATCGGTTCTGAGAAAATGCCAAAGGAAGTTGTGAATGCGTTTGCAATTTTGAAACGTAGCACAGCGATTGCCAACGAGCGTCTTGGCAACCTTGAAAGCGAAAAAGCAGAAGCAATTGCTGCTGTATGTGATGACATCATCAGCGGAAAGTATGACGAGCATTTCCCGCTTGTTGTTTGGCAGACAGGTAGTGGAACACAAAGTAACATGAACATGAACGAAGTCGTTGCAAATAGAGCAACTGCTTATTTGAAAGATAAAAATAGTGAGTTCAGCATTCACCCGAATGATGACGTTAACCGCAGCCAAAGCTCAAACGATACATTCCCAACGGCTATGCACGTGGCAGCTGTTTTAGCTGTGTACAAAAAGTTGCTGCCTGCTATTGACCAGTTAAGAACAACTCTTGATGAGAAAGCAAAAGCGTATCAAGAGATTGTGAAAATCGGCCGTACGCACTTGCAGGATGCAACACCGCTGACAGTTGGTCAAGAAATTAGCGGCTGGGTATACATGCTGGACCGTTCAAAAGAAATGATTCTAGAATCAACTGAAAAAATGAGAGAATTAGCCATTGGCGGAACTGCTGTTGGTACAGGCATTAACGCACATCCTGAGTTCGGTCAATATGTTGCTGAGGAAATCAGCCAGCTGACAGGTCAAACATTCAATTCTTCACCAAACAAATTCCATGCGCTGACAAGCCATGATGAAATTACGTATGCGCATGGTGCCTTAAAAGCACTTGCAGCTGATTTAATGAAAATTGCCAATGATGTGAGATGGCTTGCAAGTGGCCCACGCTGTGGAATTGGCGAATTGATCATTCCTGAAAATGAGCCGGGAAGCTCTATTATGCCAGGAAAAGTCAACCCAACTCAAAGTGAAGCTTTAACTATGATTGCAGCACAAATCATGGGGAATGATGCCACAATCGGTTTTGCGGCAAGCCAAGGAAACTTTGAGCTGAACGTATTCAAGCCAGTCATCATTTATAACTTCCTGCAATCAGTTGAACTACTTGCTGACGGCATGAACTCATTCCATGACAAGTGTGCAGTTGGAATCGAACCAAACCTAGAAACAATTGAGAAAAACTTGAACAATTCATTGATGCTTGTGACGGCACTTAACCCGCACATCGGATATGAAAATGCAGCGAAAATTGCGAAGCTTGCTCACAAAGAAGGATTAACACTTAAAGAAGCAGCACTTCAATTAGAGCTGCTAACAGAGGAGCAGTTCGAGCAATTTGTGAAACCAGAAGAAATGGTGACACCGAAAGCAAAATAAGAAACCAGGGGCGGCTGCCCCTGGTTTTTTTCATTAAAAGTGATGTGTTTACAAATGATCCTCTTTCAAAATACGCAAAAGTGACTCAGAGTTGGTTTGAAGCGGTGCGTATAATTTTAATTGGTACAGCATGCCTTTCACGATGACTTGTCTTGGTTTTTGTTTGTTTAATTCATTTTCTAGTATGCCAAGCGCTTCAAATAATTCAGGTTCGTTCTTCACTTCATATTGTGATTCAGCAATCTCTCTTAATTCCTTTAAAAGAGATTCTGTGAGCGGATCGAATGACCGTTCATAAATCGGGCCAAACCAATCGCTCGCTTGATCTACAGAAATGAGAGGAAGGTCATTTCGCTTCATCATACCGCCCATCAAATCATCGATACGATGAATCATGGTTGTGGCAAGTTCTTCTGCTTCCAGCTGAAAATCATATAAAATCGCCAGCTCGAAATAAACGTGGCTCATGCCCTCAATCGTCAAACATAAATCAGCCATATAAGGAATTGCAGCATCTCCATATACTTGTTTAATGTTATCAATGTGAAGCTGGATGGTCGCAAGCCTAATTTGTTTTGCGAGCTGCTGCGTTTCTTCATTCAGTGGAAGCGCCCTGTCGCTCAGCTGCATTTTAATAAAATCCTTTTGCTGCAAAATATTATCGTAATAGACAGTGAGCTGTTTTCGGTAGGCTTCTTTTGGTGTGCCGCCCTCTGTTTGAACCTCATGAATCCGGGTAAATACCTTATCGTAATAGTAATGAAGGATCGAAATGAGCAATGCTTCCTTTGATTTAAAATAAAGATAAAAAGCACCCTTTGACATGTGGCATTCATCCGCAATTTCCTGAACAGACGTTGTGTTGTAGCCTTTGCTGGCAAATAATTTCATGCCAGCCTCAATGATCATTTTTTCTTTCTTTTTCAATATGAATGTCATCCTTTCTTACCGAGAGACAAATGTCTTAGGAAACGTGCGCAAAGAGATATGACTTATCGGTCATAAACGACGAAAGTTTTCAAAAATTAATCAGATTGTAACTTGTTTTTTACAGTGTAATTCTTTATATTATAAAGTAAGGTGACCAACTGGTCAAAATATGTGAAAGGATGATGTTCCATGAGAGAAATTGATGATATGATTAGACGCTTGCGAACAAAAGGGATTCAAGTAGAAAAAGTCAAAATGCCGAAAGAGACAACAATTGAAAAGAAATGGATGTATCAAGCTGGCAAAAAGATCAAAGCCACATACCGTGATTTCAATGGGTATTCATTCATCTAAAAAAGACTGCGGTCAAAAACCTACAGTCTCTTCTTTGGAACTATGATTGTATAACGTACACCTAGATCATCATTTTCAATAGATATGGACGCTTGATGCATTGAAAGGATTCTTTTGACAATGCTTAATCCAATACCGAATTCGCCCTTTTTTCCCTTACTAAAAGGTTCGTATAGGTTGGACAGCATATGTTCTTCAATTGGAGGACCGTCATTTCGAATAACAATGCGGATTTGATCCTCTTCCTGTTTCATCTGAATATCAATCTTACTTTTTGCGTAGCGAAGTTGATTTTCTAGTACATTCTCAAATAATTTGCTCCATTGTTCTGGATCGCCTTCAAGAGCAGCCTCATCATCTAAGTCCACGTTCCACTGCAATTCATTTTTCGACCAGCGTATTCGGTCGACCACTTCTAGCATCGTATTACTGATTAGGAAGGAAGAATGTGCGGGATGTTGTTTTGATAAATAATCAAGCTTTGTTAAGTACAGCAGATCCTTGATTTTCTTCTCAAGCTTTTCCGCTTCACCTTCAATGACTTCCACCGTTTGTTCAAGATCTCCCTTAGGAAAAATACCATCTTTAATGGACTGCGTGTAGCCGCGGATGACCATGACAGGTGTTTTTAAGTCATGTGAAATATTCTGCAAAAGTGTCCGTTCTGTTTCATCCTTTTGAATGAGTTTTTGTCTCATTTCTTCAATGGTATGACCAAGCTTGCCAATTTCATCTTGCCGGTCAACGATGACAGGATCGTCCCAGTCCTCTTGTGCAATCCGTTTGACGTGTTTTTCAAACGCAACGATTGGTCGGGATAAATAGCGGGCAAGCCAAATCGATGGAATCCAGCTTAGTAAAATAACGGTGCCTAAGATAAAGATCAGCTGTTTAAACAGCGTAAAGGACAGGTCGTCTCGATAAGAATCTGGTGCATAGGATAGAAGAATATATGGTGTATTGCCTGATGATACCTTTTTGATGACAAAAAAGATATGCTGGCCGTTCACCTCTTCAGAATACCGTTTCGTTGCGCTTTTTTGTTTTTTCACAAACGATTGGATTTTCTCAATAAAGGCATGCGGAAAAAACTGCGCCATTTGATCTAATTCATTTGACGGAATCAAAATGTGCTGCACGGAGCGGTTTTCCGGTGTCGACTTTGGCGAGCCGTCTCGGTTTAATGGATATTCTGTCAGCACTTGCTGTTCATTTTCAATATTTTTATAAATTTCATTTGTGAAGAAGTCACGTAATGTATTAGAAAATAGAATGATCAGGACAATGGAAATGGTGAGCAAAATGCCAGAGATCACAACCCAAATTTGAAAAGCGAGCGGTTTGTTCTTCATCCTTTTAGCATCCTATAACCGAATCCATAGATGGTCTCGACCTTTAAGTCGGGCATTTTTTTGCGCAGCCGTCTAACAAGGTCATCGACTACACGATCTGTCCCGAAGTAATCGTGTCCCCAAATTTTGACGAGGATATCTTCACGAGAAAAAGCATGTCCTTGGTGATGTGTAAATAAAAGCAGCAAGTCAAATTCCTTAGAAGTTAAGGTAATGAGCTGACCCTCTTCATACACCTCTCTTACATCCTCATGAATGACATAAGAAGAAACGGTTGTGACGCTTTGCTGCTGCGGAGTATCATTGTTTTTATACACAAGCTCCAGCAGCTTTTGTACCCGAATGATCAGCTCACGCGGAAGAAACGGCTTCGCAATATAATCACTGCTTCCCAGCTCTAAGCCGAGGACACGGTCGATATCGGCATCACGTGCTGAAATGAAAATGACCGGTACGTCAGGTGATGCGGCTTTGATTTCTTTAATGAGGGTGTAGCCGTCTGTATCAGGCAGCATGATATCTAAAATCCATAGATGAGGCGGCTTGTTCATTGCCTCGCGTGCCGCTTCTCCGGTTAAAAAAGAGGAGACATTCCAATCCTCACTCTCTAAATATTTGGTTAACAGTTCATTTAAGTTTTGTTCATCTTCAACTAAATAAATGGTGTACGACAAAGTCTTCCACATCCTCTCAACGTCATTATAACGGGATACAAAGGCGGCATGTCAACAATCACACGCTTTTTTCACAATTTCACATATTCTTCTCATCATTATCCCATAATGTTTGATTATGATAAGGTCAAGGGAAAAAAGGGCATAGACAAAAGGCGGATGAATAGGTGCTTTTCATCAATGTGCGCACCTTGCTTTTTTTCTATGAATAAGTATTATATAATTTGACATATTGCCATAAAGTATTTTTCAATGATCTTTCCATTAAGAGGACATGAGTCCTATCTAGACATATGAAATGAAACATGATGTAAAGGAGTGCAAGCGATGGATTTCCGAAGAGAAGATGAAGAGAATAAGATGAATCATCCAGAAAACACGAATCAAGACAATGAAATGAACCATCAAGAAGATACCCATCAAGAGAAGGAGAAACAAATAGACGCACCAGAAAAAGAGAAGGAACTCGTTTTACACCAGCATGAAATCGAAGCATCTGCCGCGCAGGAGAGTGTGACGAATCATTCTCCTCAAATGGTGGATGACCGTGCGTCAAAAAAGGAGAAAAAGCGGAAGGCGGCATGGCTCAGCCCGATTCTTGGAGGAATTATTGGCGGGGGTCTTGTACTTGGCATTACACCGCTTTTGCCGCAGTCACAGGATACAGCTGCCAACACGCAAACGCAGACCGCATCAAGTGAGCCGGCAGCCTCAGATAATTTCTCGACAAAACAAATCACCAATGCGACAAATGTTGCTGATATGGTAGAAGATTTAGAGCCCACCATTGTAGGGGTCTCAAACTATCAATCTACACAAAATTCATTTGGCCTGAGCGGTGATCAAACAGAAGCTGAAGCTGGAACAGGCTCTGGTGTCATTTTCAAAAAAGATGGTAAAAAAGCGTACATTATTACAAATAACCACGTTGTCGAAGGGGCCAATAAATTAAAGGTCACACTATACGATGGTAAAACAAAAGATGCAAAGCTTGTCGGCAGTGATGTCATGACAGATTTAGCCGTTGTTGAAATCAATGCAGACGGCATTGATAAAGTGGCAAGCTTTGGTGATTCTTCTAAGCTTCGTGCTGGAGATAAAGTTATTGCCATTGGGAATCCGCTCGGTGCACAATTTTCAGGTACTGTGACAGAAGGAATCATTAGTGGTCTTGATCGTACCGTAGAAGCAAATACGTCATCTGGTACAGTGGAGATGAATGTACTGCAAACAGATGCAGCCATTAACCCAGGAAACAGCGGGGGGCCACTGATCAATACAGATGGTCAAGTCATTGGTATTAACAGCTTGAAAATCAGCGAAAGCGGTGTGGAATCACTCGGATTTGCGATCCCAAGTAACGATGTCAAACCGATTGTAGATGAGCTGTTGAAAAATGGAAAAGTTGAACGTCCATACCTTGGCGTACAAATGATTGACCTTGAGCAAGTGCCTGAGACGTATCAGGAAAATACGCTCGGCTTATTTGATAAACAAATCGGCAAAGGCATTTACGTAAAGGATGTTTCAAAAGGTTCACCTGCGCAAAAAGCAGGCTTGAAATCTGGAGATGTCATCATCAAGTTCAAAGGGAAAGACGTAGTGAACAGCTCTCAGCTGAAAGAAATTCTTTACAAAGAAACAAAAGTCGGCGATAAAACCACAATGACTGTCATCCGTGAAGGAAAGAACAAAAATTTAGATATTACCCTTGGACAGTCAGAGAGCGAATAAATGAAAAAAACAGGTGGAGGTCAACATATCCACCTGTTTTTTTGTGCTTATTTTTTTGAAGAGAGTGTACGCAGTATGAGGTGTTCCCACATGTTCCACGGCAGAAGCTGTTTTGCTGTGAATGAAAGTCGTACGCCTTTTCCAACAAGATATCTCAGCCGTTTCAGCCGCTTTTTCTCTGCTAACCGAACAACAAGCGCTGCCACTTCACGAGGATCTCCATAGTTGGATTTCTGGGCATCAATATGGGCCATCATCTTTTGATAGAGTTTTATGTATTTCGATCCCTCTGCTGGCCGAATCATTTGCTCGTTCATGGAGGTATTCCAAATATTTGTTTGGAAAGAGCCCGGCTCAATTAAGGCCGCCTGGATACCGAACGAAGCTAGTTCAATCCGTAAGCTTTCTGTATAGCCTTCCAACGCAAACTTAGACGATACATATGGAGAAAGTGCAGGCATTCCCATTAATCCGCTGATACTGCTCATATTGAAAATCTTTGCGCCGCTCGTCATAAACGGCAGGACTGCTTGGGTCATTTCCATCACACCGAAGACATTCACTTCAAATTGCTGGCGGTACGTGTCAACAGGAATCTCTTCCGCAAAACCAGCAAAGGCTGTTCCCGCATTGTTCACAAGCAGGGTAATAGGTGCGTAGGCATGAAGTTTCTTCTGAAATGCTTGGATCGACTGCGTATCCGTCACATCTAACGCTTCAATATGTATCATGCCGGATAAAGAGGCTTGCTCGATTTCTTCAGCGAGCTTTTTTGCATTGGTTTCCTGTCTGACGCCGGCAATCACTGTATAGCCCTGCTTGGCGAGACGTATCGTGATGAGCTTGCCAAAGCCGCTATTGGCACCAGTTACAATGGCTGTTTTTTTCATCATCCGGTTCTCCTTTTTGTTTAAATTTATCATAGTGAGATGTTTTATTGAATAACAAAAAGGAGCCTGGAGAAGAATAAAAAGCGATGCTATGAAATAGGAGGAAACACATGATGTGTTGGAAGAAGGCGGGACAAATAGGAGTGCTGCTCTTTATGCTGTCCGGCTGTCAATCAATTGAACCATTACAACAAACACATGAAGCAGAGGCAGAAAGTCTGTCAGCTGTTCAAATGAAGGAACTGCCATTTCAGCATCTGCATCTGCATGTACAATATGGACAGAAAAACGAATTATACGAAGCGACCTACCGTCAGGCAAGAGGCAAAGAGGAGGCAATTATTCGTGATCATATGAATGGGGTCCGCTATGAAGGGGAAGAAGCCTTGCGCGAGATGAAGATGAAGCTGAATGATATGTCGATTCCTAGTGCAAAGATCAATGAAGCGTATGTAAATGAACTATTAGCTGCTTTTAATTTAGATGATGATTATCAGCGGATTCAGATCGATCTGAAGCTCGAGGATGGGACCAAACGGACATTCCAAAGGAAGAAATAAACGAGACTTTCTCATTTTTTAATTGAAAATGATTTTCAAGATCACTTAAATCTGATACACTAAATTGAGATAAGTGATCTTTTACGTCTGTACATAGACGATATTTCATATAAAAATTTGGATGAGAAAAGGAGCGTTTGAGCGGAATGAGTGCCATTTCTACTGAAGGTTTAAGCTTAGGCTACGGAGAAACAATGATCATCGATGAACTAAATGTATCAATCCCTAAGGGTGAAATCACAGTATTTATTGGCAGTAATGGATGCGGTAAATCCACGCTACTTCGCTCTTTGGCGCGTCTTATGAAGCCAATGGGTGGTTCTGTCCTGCTTGAAGGTCATTCCATTGCAAAATTACCAACAAAAGAAGTAGCGAAACAGCTCGCTATTCTTCCACAAGGACCAGAAGCGCCAGAAGGATTAACTGTGCATCAGTTAGTGAAGCAAGGAAGATATCCTTATCAAAATTGGCTGAAGCAGTGGTCGAAGCAAGATGAAGAAGCAGTGAATCGCGCATTGAAGTCAACAAAGATGGAAGACCTTGCTGATCGGACCGTTGATTCATTATCAGGTGGACAAAGGCAGCGTGCATGGATTGCGATGACGCTGGCCCAAGAGACCGATATTATTTTGTTAGATGAGCCGACGACATATTTAGACATGACGCATCAAATCGAAATTTTGGACCTTCTGTTTGATTTAAATGAGAAAGAGCAGCGCACGATTGTGATGGTTCTTCATGATCTCAATCTCGCATGCAGATATGCTCATCATCTTGTCGCGATTAAAGACAAGTCAATTTATGCAGAAGGCAGACCAGAAACAGTGATTAATTGTGATCTCGTGAAAAATGTCTTTGATATGAATTGCCAAGTGACAACAGATCCTCTATTTGGAACACCATTATGTATTCCGCACGGTAGAGGACGCTGTATTGTGCAGCAAGCGCAAGCTGAAACATTTCTTGCTGCAAGATAATCGTATGTCAAAAGCCTGACATCTGTGTCTCACAGAGTCAGGCTTTTTTCTGAAAAAGGAGCGGAATATCAATGGGAAATGAATTAGATGAAAAGCTGGAAGGCTTGCTTGATAAATATACAGAGCTGCTGCTCGGTGAATCAACAGACGAGCTGAAACAAGATGTGAAACAATGGGTGATCTACTCTCATATTGCCAAAAGCATGCCGCCGCTAGCAAAGCATTTCAATGAAACGTATCCGGAAGCAAAAGAAGAAATCAAAGAAACAATTCAACGAATCAAACAGTTGAACGAAGCTCATCGCGCCAATAAAGACCGTTAAAAAACTGCCAGCATCAGACTGGCAGTTTTTTTCTTATGACATTTGTGATGATCCGTACGGAGATTGATCTGTCAGTGTTTGCTGGAATTTCTGGTGTGTCTGCTGGAGCTTTTGCTGATCAGCCGCTTCAACAGAATACCAGCCATATCGGAACATGACATCATATAAATGTCTTTGTGTTTTCTGTGTTTCCAGCGCAATTCGCTGAATATCCTGGTAAAGAGATTCATGACTGAATTCATTGAGCGCTGTGTTGTATCCACTTGTCATGTATTTTTCAGTAGACAAGAGATCTGTAACGAAATCACGATCGTTCATGTTTGTAGTTGTGGGAACCGGGGTTTGTGGATTCCCGATTTTTTGTTGGTTTTGCTGTTCCATGTTTTTTCCTCCTATTGCATAAAGCCAGTAGACTGGCCTTGCCCTGAGCTGCCTAAATGCTGAAGAATTTGTGTGTAATGCTGATGATGCATTTGGCCAACTTGATTTAATTCTTGTTTCAATGTTTGATCCTGGCAATGCTCGGCCATAAAATGAGCCTTTTTCATGGCGATCAAGTTCCAGTTGAGCATATCCTCTAAGTACAAGGAATCCTTCACTGAAATGACTTCTGGGGGCATATTCATTGGCTGATTGTTCAACATGTGTTCCTCCTTACGATTTTGTTTCCTTACTGATTCTTTTTATATTGCTGATTTTGACTGGTTTTTTTCCCGCCTAGGTCTGCTTCCTGTGATGGACCTGCGTTTCCTTTTACACTTGCAGCACTTACGCCTGCTTTCGATGGGTTTTTCTTCAAACGAGACATGTGGACATCACCTCCATTCTTACAATTCCCTTTGATCTTTAATTCATACACCGCAAAATAAGGCACATGAGAATGTGTAAATTTTTGAAATCCGCTATTGAACTGTTTCGGAAAATCTTTTAAGATAAAGAAAGAGGCATTGCTTTTTTTTGGACAAAAAATGAATGACTGTTCATTCAAAATGTTTAGGGGGATATTTATGGGCAAACATATTCGCAAGGCGGCTGTCATTGGTTCAGGTGTCATGGGATCAGGCATTGCTGCGCATCTAGCCAATATCGGGATACCAGTAACACTGCTAGATATTGTGCCAAATGAACTGACAAAGGAAGAAACGGCGAAAAAGAGAACGCTTGATCACCCTAGTGTTCGGAATCGATTAAGTCAAGAAGCGATGAAAAAATTGTTAAAGCAAAAGCCAGCACCTCTTACTTCAGCAAAAAACCTATCATACATCACACCGGGAAATCTCACAGACCACCTTTCCTTATTACACGATGCTGACTGGATCATTGAAGTCGTCACTGAAAAGCTCAGCATAAAACAACACGTATTCTCTCTCATCGACGAACACCGCAAAGAAGGAAGCATCGTTTCGAGCAATACATCTGGTATTTCGGTTGAAAAAATGGCAGAAGGGCGATCAGATGATTTTAAACGCCACTTTTTAGGCACACATTTTTTTAACCCAGCTCGTTATTTAAAGCTCTTAGAAATCATTCCTATTCAGGAAACCGATCCAGAAGTACTTTCATTTATGAAAACATTTGGCGAGGATGTACTCGGCAAAGGTGTGGTTGAAGCTAAAGACACACCGAACTTTATTGCAAACCGCATTGGCACGTATGGGCTTCTTGTCACAGTGCGTGAAATGCTTGAGAACAAATACACCATTGGAGAAGTGGATTCTGTCACAGGACCTCTCATTGGAAGACCGAAAAGTGCGACCTTCCGTACACTCGATGTAGTGGGGCTTGACACATTTTCTCATGTGGCACGAAACGTCTATGAACAGGTAGAAGGAAAGGAAAAAGAGATTTTCCAGCTGCCTGAGTTTATTGAAAGAATGCTCGAAAAAGGATGGATTGGCAGCAAGGCAGGACAAGGATTTTATCAAAAAAATGGCAAGGTTATTTTAGAGCTTGATCCAGTGACGCTCACATATGGTGAACGCACAAAGCTAAAAGATCCAGGCATTGAAATGGCGAAACAGCAAAAGGGTGCAAAAGCAAAGTTGAAAGCGCTTATTTATCAAGATGGCCGTGCAGGGCAATTGCTTTGGAACATGACAGCGCCCGTACTTCTTTATTCAGCGCATCTAAAAGGCGAAATTGCGGATGATATTCAGTCCATCGATAACGCAATGAAATGGGGATTCGGCTGGCAGCACGGCCCATTTGAGCTGTGGGATGCAATAGGCGTCAAAAAAGCCGCCGAGCGCATGGAAGCAGAAGGCCACAGCATCCCAGCATGGGTGCAAGACATGCTGTCAAAAGGACACGACACATTCTATCAAGAGAATGCTGATGGAGAGCGTGCGTTTTATCAGGATGGGGCTTACGTACAGGAAAAAGGGAACGACAAACATATTTCTTTAGCTAGATTGAAAAAGAAACAGGACGTCATCTTCAAAAATTCTGGTGCGAGCTTGATTGATATTGGTGATGATGTCGCCTTGCTCGAATTTCACTCTAAAAGCAATGCCATTGGACTAGATGTCATCGATATGATCAATCGCGCTGTTGATGAGACGGAAAAGAATTACAAAGGGCTTGTCATCGGAAACCAAGGGAAGAACTTCTGTGTTGGCGCCAACCTTGCCCTAATTTTAATGGAAGCACAGGACGACAATTTCTTTGAAATTGACTTTGTGATCAGGCGCTTCCAGCAGGCGATGATGAAGGTGAAATATAGCGACCGCCCAGTCGTAGCCGCACCGTTTGGGATGACATTAGGAGGCGGTACGGAGGTTTGTCTGCCGGCAGCGGCTATACAGGCGTCCAGCGAAACTTACATGGGACTTGTGGAAGCGGGAGTTGGACTGATCCCAGGGGGCGGTGGAAATAAAGAATTATATATTCGTCACCTGCAAGGAGCAGCGAAGCCGTCGCAGACGGCTATACAGGATGCCACGCTGAAAACATTTGAAACAATTGCAATGGCAAAAGTATCAACTTCAGCTGAGGAAGCGCGGGATATGAACATGCTCCGCGTGAGCGACCGGATTAGTATGAACGGAGATCACCTGATCTATGATGCAAAACAACTGGTGCTCTCTCTTGATGAAGCCGGTTATCGCGCGCCGCTCAAGCAAAAGGTGCCGGTCATGGGAGAAACAGGCTATGCAGCGATGATTTTGGCTGCTGAAAATATGAGACTGTCAGGATACATTTCAGAGCATGACATGACCATTGTAAAAAAATTAGCTCATGTCATTTCCGGCGGGAAACTGCCATTTGGAACAGAGGTAGAGGAGCAATACTTATTAGAGCTTGAAAGAGAAGCCTTTTTAAGTCTTGTAGGAGAAGTGAAATCACAGGCACGTATGCAGCACATGCTCGTCAAAGGAAAACCTTTACGTAACTAAGGGGGAGTCAAAATGAGAGAAGCAGTCATTGTCGCTGGCGCAAGAACACCAGTAGGGAAGGCGAAAAAGGGATCATTAAAACATGTCCGGCCTGATGATATGGGCGCATTATGTGTAAAAGAAACGTTAAAGCGTGCCGGTGAATACGACGGTCAAATAGATGATTTGATCATCGGCTGTGCAACGCCAGAAGCAGAGCAGGGGTTAAATGTAGCCCGAAATATTGGAGCACTAGCGGGACTGCCTTATACGGTACCTGCCATCACCATAAACCGCTACTGCTCGTCTGGTCTTCAGTCTATCGCTTATGCGGGTGAACGAATTATGCTCGGTCAGGCAGACACGATTTTAGCCGGAGGAGTCGAATCGATGTCGCAGGTGCCGATGATGGGGCATTCCATTCGTCCGAATGCTCTCTTGGCAGAGCAAGCACCTGAATACTACATGAGCATGGGGCACACGGCAGAGCAAGTGGCGCAAAAGTATCAGGTCACACGTCAAGATCAGGACGCCTTTGCGGTGAGGAGTCATCAAAAGGCAGCAAAGGCACTTCAAGAAGGGAAGTTTTCTGATGAAATTGTGCCCGTTGATGTAACAGACCGGCGGGTAGGAGAGCAATATCAATTGGAAGAGCATCAATTCACGTTCTCACAGGATGAAGGTGTGAGAGCAGGCACAACGGAAGAGATTCTTTCCACTTTGCGTCCAGCCTTTTCGACAAAAGGTACGGTGACCGCAGGGAACTCGTCTCAAACAAGTGACGGGGCTGCGTGTGTGATGATGATGGACCGCGAGAAAGCATCCTCACTTTCTCTTCAGCCGCTCGCTAAATTCAGAGCATTTGCTGTTGGCGGTGTACCGCCTGAGGTGATGGGAATCGGTCCGGTTGAAGCCATACCGCGTGCGCTGAAAATCGCTGGACTTGAGCTGAAGGATATTGGTCTGTTTGAATTAAACGAAGCGTTTGCCTCTCAGGCAATTCAAGTCATTCGCCATTTAGGAATTGATGAAGAAAAAGTGAATGTCAACGGCGGGGCAATTGCGCTTGGACATCCGCTCGGCTGTACAGGAACGAAACTAACGCTGTCACTTATTCATGAAATGAAACGGCGAAACGAGCAATTTGGCATTGTCACAATGTGTATCGGCGGGGGCATGGGAGCAGCAGGCATTTTTGAATTGATCTAAAGGGGGAAATCAGGATGAAAGCATTGGAAGATGTAAAAAAGGGTGGAAGCTTTTTAATTGATGAGACGAATTATGAGCATATCTTTACACCGGAGGATTTCTCTGATGAACATCAAATGATTGGAAAGACAACAGAGGATTATATTTTACAAGATGTGGTTCCGCATATAGATCAAATTGAAAACCATGAGTTCGAGCATTCGGTCAGGCTTCTCAAAAAGGCTGGTGAGCTTGGCCTTCTAGGAGCCGATGTACCTGAAGAATTCGGCGGGCTTGGATTGGATAAAATCAGTTCAGCAATCATTACTGAAAAATTCGCTAGAGCAGGCAGTTTCTCACTTTCCTATGGCGCTCATGTCGGTATTGGTTCTCTGCCGATCGTGCTCTTCGGAAATCAAGCGCAAAAGGAAACGTACCTGCCAGGACTCGCCTCTGGTGAAACCATTGCGGCGTACGCACTCACTGAGCCAGGATCAGGCTCTGACGCTCTTGGAGCAAAAACAACTGCGGTTCTGAATGAAGCAGGTACCCATTATGTCCTCAATGGAGAAAAGCAGTGGATCACAAACTCCGCATTTGCCGATGTCTTTGTTGTGTATGCGAAGATTGATGGTGAACACTTCTCTGCTTTTATTGTCGAAAAGGATTTTCCAGGTGTCAAAACGGGACCTGAAGAGAAAAAGATGGGCATTAAAGGATCATCGACGAGAACATTAATTCTTGAAGATGCCCAAGTACCGAAGGAGAATTTGCTTGGTGAAGCCGGCAGAGGACATGTGATTGCCTTTAACATTTTAAATATCGGACGCTATAAGCTGGCAGTTGGCACAATCGGTGCATCAAAGCGCGTCATTCAATTGTCGGCAGAATATGCGAACCAGCGTAAGCAGTTCAAAACACCAATTTCTCAATTCAGCTTAATTGGTGAAAAAGCAGCCAATATGTCAGCAAAGCTCTATGCGATGGAAAGTGCTGTTTACCGTACGGTTGGATTATTTGAACAGCGGATGGGTCTATTAAGTGACGAAGAGCAAAAAGACGGCAAACAAATTGCTCAATCCATTGCGGAATATGCGATTGAATGTTCTCTCTGTAAAGTCCTTGGCTCTGAAACGTTAGATTATATTGTGGATGAAGGCGTGCAGATTCACGGCGGATATGGATTCATGCAAGAATACGAGGTCGAAAGAGCCTATCGCGACTCACGAATTAACCGGATTTTTGAAGGGACAAACGAAATCAACCGTTTGCTTGTACCAGGTACATTCTTGAAGAAAGCGATGAAAGGAGAGCTTCCGCTGCTTCAAAAAGCGCAGACCTTACAGGAAGAGCTAATGATGATGATGCCGGAAGAGCCAGGCGATCAGCCGCTCGATCAAGAAAAATATTTGCTCGCCCATGCGAAAAAAGTCGCTTTAATGGTGGCTGGTATGGCAGCCATGAAATACGGGAAAGCCTTAGACAAAGAGCAAGAAATTCTTGTGAACATAGCCGATATCGTCAATGAAATTTTTGCTGCTGAATCAGCAATTTTGCGTACGGAAAAGGCAATCGCTGCATCAGGCGCAGAAAAGAACGCTCAAAAGCTGGCTTACACACAAATTTTCACGCAGGAGGCTTTCTTAAAGATTGAAGCCCATGCAAAAGAATCCTTGATTGCGATGGAGGAAGGAGATTCACTCCGCATGAGCCTGTCAGCCCTTCGCAAGCTGACAAGATTTACTCCAATCAATGTCATCGCCAAAAAGCGTGAAGTGGCAAAACGAATCTTTGAAGCAGAGAAATATATCGTATAAGGATGGCTTAAAAGGTGCGGATATCACTCCGCACCTTTTTGTAAGCATACATTTAGGTTTTTAAAATATTTTGTGATAAAATGTTGTCACAATTTGCAGGAGGTGAAAATGGTGGCTTTAGATTTTTACGAATACCCATCTTGCGGTACATGCCGAAAAGCAAAAAAGTGGCTGGAAGCACACAATAAAGACATCAACAGCATACATATCGTCGAAGAGACGCCGGATAAAGAAACATTAAAAGCCCTTTACGAAAAAAGCGGTTTAGAGCTGAAGAAATTCTTTAATACAAGCGGACAAAAATACCGGGAGCTGCAGCTGAAAGATCAACTTCCTGCAATGTCAGAGGACGAGCAGCTAGAATTACTCGCGTCTAACGGAATGCTGATCAAGCGCCCGATTACAACAGACGGTAAACGAGTAACAGTTGGATTTAACGAAGATACATTTAAAAGCGTCTGGAAATGATGTAACTTTCATTCAGATTGTGGTATCTTCAATATAGATTGTAAGAAAAGACTGGAGGGGTATTGAATGAGCACACCAAAAGATTTACGTTATTCAGAAGAACATGAATGGGTCAAAGTAGAAGGAGATAAGGTGCGTATCGGTATTACGCATTTTGCTCAATCTGAGCTGGGCGATATCGTGTTCGTTGAGCTTCCTGAAGTAGGAGACAAAATCACAGCGGACGAGCCTTTCGGAAGTGTAGAATCAGTGAAAACAGTTTCTGAACTTTATGCACCGATCAATGGCACAATCGTCGAAGTGAACGATGAGCTGGATGACAGCCCAGAATTCGTCAACGACTCTCCTTATGAAAAAGCATGGATGATCGTTGTAGAACCAGCTGATGCATCTGAAATCGAGAACTTAATGACTGCTGAGCAATATGAAGAAATGACAAAAGAAGACTAATTCATGTGAAATTGGACACTCTACCTTTATGGGGGGTGTCCAATTTGTCTTTTCAAAAAGAACAGGTGGATATAACAGAGCATGTCACTGGACGATTCAAAGAAAGCGGCATGGTGCTTTATCATCAAAATGAAGAGATTGGCACAATGATTAGTGAAAACCAATATGAGCTGAAATCGGGATATTCCTATGATCAAAATCGTTTTTATCGTCTAACGGATACATTGACCGATGGGACAGAAAAATATGTAGACTGTGACGATGAAAATGGGTGGTGCTAATCACAGAGGAGACTGCAGTGAACAAAAACTGCAGTCTTTTTGATGATGAGGCACTCAATCTTTACAACCTGAATGAAAGATTGTAATCTAAGGAAGAAGTGAATCAACGTCAAAAGGGCCGGGTGATCGTGATGAATGTCGAGATAGAAAAGGTCATCATTGTAGAAGGTAAAACAGACAAACAAAAGCTGAAAGAAGTCATAAGTGAACCTGTTACCATCATTTGCACCAATGGCACGATCAGTACATCGAAGCTGGACCAGCTTGTGGACGATTTAGTGGGGAAAGACGTTTACATATTAGCAGACAGTGACGATGCAGGCGACAAACTGCGGAAGCAATTTCGAAAAGAATTCCCTGAAGCACTTCATCTTTTTGTCGACAGAACGTACCGCGAAGTGGCCGCTTCACCGGCAGCCCACATTGCATCTATCCTATTAGCTGCAAACATTGATGTTCATTCGAAATATTTATGAGGGTGGACGTATTATGAAAGAAATTGAAGAACACGAATTCAAAGAGATAGAGGACGATTTATTTCTTTTATACTTATATACACCGTTTTGCGGAACATGCCAGCTGGCAAAGAAAATGCTGGCAGTCGTAGACGCCATGCAGCCGGATGTACCATTTTACGAAAACAATTTAAACTATTCACCAGGCTTTGCAAAAGCATTTGAGATCGAGAGTGTTCCTTGCTTTCTACTGTTTAAAAAAGGAGAATTGGTGCAAAAAGGCTATGCCTTTCACTCAGTTCCATATCTTCATGAAATGATTGAAACCGCTAAATAAAGCGGTTTTTTGTCATATTTCAAGAAATTCATTTGAAAATTTGTCGAGTTATTTATAAAGGACAAGAAGATGTTTGTAGAGAAATGTTATGTATAACCAAATGACAGGGAGGTTATACATGTGGAAAATGTGAAAGCCCATGGTAACACAGGGCAGCGTTTATTATTAAAACCGCTGCTCTCATCATCATCCTTGAAGATTACATTTGAGGCGGAAACTGACTCTTGTACATTGATTGTGGATGAACGTGGTGAAGTGAAGAAACTACCTGCAATTGAGTTATCGGATCTCATCTTTTATGGTGAGAGGAAAGAGATTCTACAATTATTAGATGGAGATATGTCCTTACAGCAGTTAATCAGCAGAGGACAAGTCAAAGTCAAAGGGTCATTCCGTGCGCTCCTTAGACTAGAGGCAGTGCTTTGGCTGACGAACGGTTTTTTTCGAAAAATGATAACGTAGTTGTTTACTTGGAAATTAGCGATTTACAGCGTTGACATATCGGAGATAGCATGATATTCTACGTTAGTAAAAACATGAACATCACATAAAACAACATATTTTCTCTTATTAAGAGAGGTGGAGGGACGTGCCCTATGAAACCCGGCAACCGTCAGCATAGCTGAAATTGGTGCCAATTCACTCAAAGCCGCAGCGCTTTGAAAGATGAGAGAAAGGCGTAATTGACATAAAAGGCCTTTCTGCTTGCGTTGCAGTTAGGTCTTTTTTACTGACCTGACGTCAGGCTAGAGTCATGACAGAAAGAAGAATAAATAACGTATGTGATGGAAACCTATAGATTCAGCAAGAAAGCAGGTGATCAGACTGTGATTCATTTACAGAATGTATCAAAAACGTATCATTCAAAAAGCGGAAATGTTGATGCCGTGAAAGACGTCAACTTGGATATTGATAAAGGTGAAATATTCGGAATTATCGGGTATAGTGGTGCAGGAAAAAGCTCGCTTATTCGCCTATTAAACGGTCTGGAGCTGCCAACAGAAGGAATTGTTGAAGTGGCAGGCAACCGGATCAATGAAGTATCGAATGCGAAACTTCGGAAAGCAAGACAAGAAATCAGCATGATCTTCCAGCACTTTAACCTACTTTGGTCAAGAACGGTGAGACAAAATATTATGTTCCCGCTTGAGATCGCAGGGGTACCGACATCAAAACGGAGAGAACGTGCGAATGAACTGATTAAATTGGTCGGTTTAGAAGGAAAAGAAAATGCGTATCCGTCTCAGCTTAGCGGCGGGCAAAAACAGCGTGTCGGCATTGCGAGAGCATTAGCGAATGATCCAAAGGTTCTTCTATGTGACGAAGCGACATCTGCGCTAGATCCGCAAACGACCGATTCGATCCTTGAGCTTTTGGCGGATATCAATAAACGATTAGGGCTCACGATTGTGCTCATTACACATGAAATGCACGTCATTCGCAAAATTTGTCATCGCGTCGCAGTCATGGAAAATGGACGCATTGTCGAAGAAGGCGAAGTATTACGCGTCTTCAGACAGCCAAAGGAAGAAATGACGAAACGATTTGTGAAACAGCTTGCAGAACCAGAGGAAGCGAAAGAAACAATCGAGCACGTCTTAGAACGAGTAAAAGAAGGTCAGGTCGTACGGTTGTCCTTTATTGGAGACTCTGCCGAGCAGCCGCTGATCACTGAAATCATTCGATCCTTCAATGTCGATGTGAATATCCTTCAAGGGAAGATTTCTCAAACGCAGGAAGGCGCGTTTGGAACACTCTTTATCCACATTAATGGAGAAGAGACTGAGGTAGAAAAAGCCATCGCCTATATCCAAAGCAAACAGGTTGAAATCGAGGTGATGACACATGTTTGAGAAATGGTTTCCGAACGTTGATTTAGACGTCATCTGGAGTGCAACAGGTGAAACGGTGTATATGACACTGATTTCATTGGCATTTGCCTTTGCCATTGGTATTATCCTTGGACTATTACTCTTTCTAACGAGTAAAGGCGGTCTTTGGGAAAATAAACCGATTAACACCGTCATTGGGGCAGTCGTCAATATTTTCAGATCGATTCCTTTTATCATTCTAATCATTCTATTATTAGGATTTACAAAACTCATTATGGGCACGATTCTTGGCCCAAATGCAGCACTCCCTGCCCTTGTCATAGGGTCAGCTCCGTTCTATGCACGTCTTGTCGAGATTGCACTGCGTGAGGTAGACAAAGGAGTCATTGAAGCAGCACGATCAATGGGAGCAAAAACGTCGACAATCATTTTCAAAGTATTACTGCCAGAATCATTGCCAGCCCTTATTTCAGGTATTACCGTAACAGCGATTGCTCTAATTGGCTCTACTGCGATTGCAGGTGCAATTGGAGCAGGCGGACTTGGTGACCTCGCCTATGTGGAAGGGTACCAATCTGGTAATACAGATGTCACACTTGTAGCCACTGTGTTTATTCTGATCATCGTCTTTATTATTCAAATAATCGGTGATTTGATTACAAATAAAATTGATAAACGTTAAGGGAGGATTTATTCATGAAGAAATTGATTTTAAGTGCACTATTTCTAGCATTTGCAGGTATTTTAGCTGCGTGCGGTTCATCTAATAACGCAAGTGAAAGCAAAACCATTACGGTTGCCGCATCAAAAACGCCGCATGCCGAAATTCTTGAAGAAGCAAAACCACTTCTAAAAGAAAAAGGCTACGATTTAAAAGTGAAAGTACTTAGCGATTATAAAATGTACAACAAAGCGTTAGCTGAAAAAGAAGTGGATGCGAACTTTTTCCAACATATCCCTTACTTAAACGAAGAAAATAAATCAAACAAAGATTATAACCTAGTGAGTGCTGGTGCGGTTCACCTTGAGCCTTTCGGTATCTACTCTAAGAAATACAAATCAGTAAAAGATATTCCAAACGGCGGCACAATCATCATGACAAACAACGTAGCTGAACAAGGCCGTATGCTTGCCCTTCTGCAAAATGCTGGTGTCATCAAGCTTGATCCAAAGGTTGATACAATCAACGCAACAGTAAAGAACATTAAAGAAAACCCAAAGAACCTAAAATTCAAAAAAATCGCGCCTGAATTAACTGCGAAAGCTTATGAAAACAGTGAAGGCGATGCTGTATTTATCAACGTCAACTATGCGATCCAAAATAAATTGAATCCGAAAAAAGATTCAATCGAACTTGAGCAAACAAAGAACAACCCATATGCAAACATCGTTGCGGTTCGCAAAGGTGACGAAAAATCAGATAAGATCAAGGCATTAATGGAAGTTCTTCACTCTGATAAAATCAAAGAATTCATCGACAAAAAATATGACGGTGCAGTATTGCCTGTATCTGAATAACAACATTTCGACCTCGCTTCTTTCAAAGCGAGGTTTCAGCATGTAGACAAACCCTCGCATTCTTTGTCAGTTCTGCGCTCCGGTGCTCACGAATGTCAAATTCGCTCTGCTCCGGTACTCGCCCTTCCTAGAATGCAAAGGTTTTCTATCACGCTGAAAGGAAGACAAAGGGCTAAAATAAAGATCATTTTAGCCCTTTGTCAACAATCTGCAACCTCGCTTCTTTCAAAGCGAGGTTTTTTGTGTATTTTTTCAAATCTCGCTCATAATAAAAACGTACAAATGACCTGAAGGGATGGAATCAAGATGAATGAACAGCATATGAGCGGATCCATGCAGCAATCACTGACTGATTATAAAACCGCAATGGGTGAATTCCAGAAGAAAATGCCGGTGTTTGGAAAGAAATTCAATGAATTTACGGAGCAGTGCTTTCAAAGCGATTCATTAACGCAAAAGGAAAAACAAATGATTGCCCTTGGCATCAGTATTCACGCGCAGGATGAATACTGCATGATTTATCATACAAAGGGAGCGCTCGATCAAGGGGCGACAGAAGAGAATCTGCTAGAGGTTGTGAGCGTGGCGGCAGCTTTTGGCGGCGGGGCAGCACTAAGCCAAGGAATCACTGTCGTTCAGCAATGTATTGATGAATTTGGAGGACAGACGCATTAAAAGAAGGAAAACAAGGTATTTTTCCATATCAAGGAGTTGAGTACTTCTCATCCGAATGTGTGAGAAAATATGCCGTCATAGAGCGTCATATCCCTTTTGAGTGAAGCCGCATACGTTTGCTACAATAAAGCTACACTCAAGGAAGGGAATGGTTTATTATTTGTTCGGACCATAGTACACTGGGATTGGATTATACCGCCGAGATGGAAAAGGCCATGCATCAAGCTCATGGCATGAGCTATGCAGAGTACGAAAGAGACCATGACTTAAGGATGAAAGTGGAATATAAACGAGAGCAGTCCTATCGAGATGAGAAAAGACAGCTCGCAAAAATGAATATAAGAGGCTAATAATAGCTGAGGGGCGGGGAGAACAGTTTCCCGCCCTTTCTTTATGAAAACAGTCTTTTCGACATAAATCCTTTTATCTACCTGCTTTTTTTGTTAGAATTTTGAGAGCATCCTCTCACGCTTATCGTGAATGTGTTGTATTCAGTTTTAATTTGTTATAAAATTAGAATGAGAATAAATTGAGAATAATGATTATTTTGGAGGTATCGATATATGACTGCTTCGACATTAACAATTAAGGACTTGCACGTTGAGATTGAAGGGAAAGAAATCTTAAAGGGTGTAAACCTCGAGATAAAAGGTGGAGAATTCCACGCAGTAATGGGACCAAACGGAACAGGTAAATCTACTTTATCTGCTGCAATTATGGGTCACCCTAAATATGAAGTAACAAAAGGCAGCATCTTGCTTGATGGCGAAGATGTCCTTGAAATGGAAGTAGATGAGCGCGCTCAAGCTGGTCTTTTCCTTGCGATGCAATACCCATCTGAAATCAGCGGTGTCACAAATGCTGACTTCCTTCGTTCTGCTATTAACGCACGCAGAGAAGAAGGCGATGAAATCTCTCTTATGAAATTCATCCGCAAAATGGACGAAAACATGGAGTTCCTTGAAATGGACCCAGATATGGCACAGCGCTACTTAAACGAAGGTTTCTCAGGCGGGGAGAAAAAACGCAACGAAATTCTTCAATTAATGATGATTGAACCAAAGATCGCCATCCTTGACGAAATCGATTCTGGTCTTGATATCGATGCCCTGAAAGTTGTTTCTAAAGGAATTAACAAAATGCGCGGCGAAAGCTTCGGCTGCTTAATGATCACTCACTATCAGCGTCTACTGAACTACATCACACCAGATCACGTTCATGTTATGATGCAAGGTCGTATCGTGAAATCTGGCGGACCAGAACTCGCGCAGCGTCTAGAAGCAGAAGGCTATGATTGGATTAAAAAAGAGTTAGGAATTGAAGACGAAACTGTTGGTCAAGAAGCGTAAGCGTTAGGAGGATTATTGATGACATTAGAAACGAAATTATCAGTAGATCAAGATTATGTCAAAAGCTTCTCCGAGAAGCATCAGGAACCGGCATGGATGAGCTCCCTTCGCTTACAGGCTCTTGAAAAAGCAGAAGACCTCCCAATGCCAAAGCCTGACAAAACGAATATTTCAAAATGGAATTTAACGAATTTCAAACAGCATACAGTCGAAAGTGCACCATTTGGATCATTAGAAGAGCTTCCAGAAGAAGTGAAATCTCTTATTGATTTAGAGGACACAGATAAGACAGTTTACATTCAGCGTGATCAAACGCCGGCCTATTTGTCTCTTTCAGCTGAAGCGAAAGACAAAGGTGTGATCTTCACTGATCTTCATACAGCGATTCGTGAGCATGGAGATTTAGTGAAACAATACTTCATGACAGATGCAGTGAAAGTGGATGAGCATAAACTAACAGCTTTACACGCTGCTTTAGTCAATGGCGGAGCTTTCCTCTATGTTCCGAAAAACGTTGAGCTTGAAGCACCAATTCAAGCTGTTTATCTTCATGAAAATGACGAAACGACATTGTTCAACCATGTCATCGTCGTAGCAGACGATCATAGTGCTGTGACATATGTAGAAAACTACATCAGTACAGCAAAACCAGAAGAAGCAATCTTCAATATCGTTTCTGAAGTATTCACAGGCGCAAACGCCCGCGTCACATACGGCGCTGTAGATAACCTTGCAGAAGGTGTCACAGTATATGTGAACAGACGTGGTATGGCAAATGGCCGTGACAGTAAAATCGAATGGGCGCTTGGCCTGATGAATGATGGAGACGTTGTGTCTGAAAACATCACAAAACTGATGGGCGACGGTACATTCGGTGATACGAAATCAGTTGTTGTCGGCCGAGGAAACCAAACAGAAAACTTCACAACAAGCATCATCCACTTTGGTAAAAACTCTGAAGGGTATATTTTGAAGCATGGTGTGATGAAGGATCAAGCATCCTCTATCTTTAACGGAATTGGCAAAATCGAGCATGGCGCAACAAAGTCAAATGCAGAGCAGGAATCACGTGTCCTCATGCTGAGTGAGAAAGCACGCGGTGACGCAAACCCAATTCTATTAATTGATGAAGATGATGTGACAGCAGGGCACGCTGCTTCTGTTGGACGTGTCGATCCAATTCAATTGTACTACCTCATGAGCCGTGGAATTTCCAAAGAAGATGCAGAAAGACTTGTGATTTACGGCTTCTTAAATCCAGTTGTGAAAGAACTGCCGATTGAAGGAGTTAAAAAGCAGCTGATTTCTGTAATTGAAAGGAAAGTAAAATAATGAATATCAAAGACGTTCGTGAGCAATTTCCAATCCTTCATCAGCAAGTGAACGGACATGATTTGGTGTATTTGGACAGTGCAGCGACTTCTCAAAAACCAAGAGTGGTCATTGATGCAATGAATGAGTATTACCGGTCTTACAACTCGAACGTCCACAGGGGTGTTCATACCCTTGGCACAAGAGCAACGGACGCATACGAGGGTGCGAGAGAGAAAGTTCGTGCATTCATCCGTGCTTCATCTGTCCAGGAGATTATTTTTACTAGAGGTACAACGACTGCACTAAACACAGTGGCGATCAGCTATGCTAGAGCCAACCTCAAAGAAGGCGATGAGATTGTCATTACGCATATGGAGCATCATGCGAATATCATCCCTTGGCAGCAAGCAGCGAAAGCAACTGGCGCCACATTGAAATACATTCCGTTACAGGAAGACGGCACGCTATCGCTTGAAGATGTGAAGCAAACGGTCACACATCAAACGAAAATCGTCGCTGTCACACATGTCTCAAACGTATTAGGAACCATCAACCCGATTAAAGAGATCGCCAAAATTGCCCACGAACATGGGGCAATCATTGTCGTCGACGGTGCACAAAGCACTCCGCACATGCAAATTGATGTTCAGGATCTAGATTGTGACTTTTTCGCATTTTCTGGGCATAAAATGTGTGGACCGACTGGCATCGGTGTGCTTTACGGGAAGAAGGACCTGTTGAATAATATGGAGCCTGCTGAGTTTGGCGGTGAAATGATCGACTTTGTGGATTTGTATGATTCCACATGGAAAGAGCTGCCGTGGAAATTTGAAGCGGGAACACCGATTATTGCTGGAGCAGTTGGACTAGGAAAAGCAATTGACTTCCTAAATGACATCGGTATGGAGGAAGTCAGCCGTTACGAGCATCAGCTTGCCACTTACGCGCTTGAGCGCTTTAAGGAGCTTGAAGGTGCGACTGTTTATGGACCGCAGCACCGAGCTGGGCTTGTGACGTTTAACTTAGACGACGTCCATCCGCATGATGCGTCAACTGTTCTGGATACGGAAGGTGTCGCCATTCGTGCTGGACACCACTGTGCACAGCCGCTCATGAAATGGCTTGGTGTATCAGCGACTGCAAGAGCAAGCTTCTATCTGTATAATACAGAAGAAGAGATTGACAAACTGATTGCAGCGCTCCGTAAGACAAAGGAGTA
Source organism: Bacillus sp. WP8 (assembly GCF_000800825.1). Classification (NCBI taxonomy): domain Bacteria; kingdom Bacillati; phylum Bacillota; class Bacilli; order Caryophanales; family Bacillaceae; genus Bacillus; species Bacillus sp. WP8. Next base: position 2,918,433 of record NZ_CP010075.1, on the reverse strand, counting down.
TTTTACGAATGTCTTTTAATGTAAACTTAGACACACTGTACAGACAAGTGATTATGGATCATTATAAAAATCCGAGAAACAAAGGTGTGTTAAACGACAGCATTGTCGTCGATATGAACAACCCAACGTGTGGTGACCGCATTCGTCTCACGATGAAAATCGAAGACGAAAAAGTCACTGATGCGAAATTTGAAGGAGAAGGATGCTCGATTTCGATGGCATCTGCCTCAATGATGACGCAGGCGATTAAAGGGAAAGATATTGAAACAGCTTTGAAAATGTCTCGGATTTTCTCCGATATGATGCAAGGAAAAGAATACGACGATTCCATTGATCTTGGTGACATTGAAGCGCTGCAGGGAGTGGCAAAATTCCCAGCCCGCATCAAATGTGCAACATTATCCTGGAAGGCGCTTGAAAAAGGCGCATCTGCCGAAGATAACGGCAAATCATAAGATTGGAGTGAAAATGGATGGCTAAAAAAATGCCAGATGTTGGTGAATATAAATACGGCTTTTCTGATAAAGACGTTTCCATTTTCCGTTCAGAGCGCGGACTGACAAAAGAGATCGTTGAAGAAATTTCTCGTATGAAAGAAGAGCCTCAGTGGATGCTCGACTTCCGTTTGAAATCTCTTGAGCACTTTTACAACATGCCGATGCCACAATGGGGCGGAGATTTAAATGCATTAAACTTTGATGAAATTACGTACTACGTAAAGCCATCAGAGCGCTCTGAGCGTTCTTGGGATGAAGTACCAGAAGAAATCAAACAAACCTTTGATAAGCTTGGTATCCCAGAAGCAGAGCAAAAATATTTAGCAGGTGTATCTGCTCAGTATGAATCTGAAGTTGTGTATCACAACATGAAACAAGATCTTGAAGATCTAGGAATTGTGTTTAAAGATACAGACAGCGCATTAAAAGAGAACGAAGACATCTTCCGTGAGCACTGGGCAAAAGTCATTCCTCCGACTGACAACAAATTTGCTGCGCTTAACTCGGCTGTATGGTCTGGTGGTTCATTTATCTACGTACCAAAAGGCGTAAAAGTAGATACTCCACTTCAAGCATACTTCCGTATCAACTCTGAAAACATGGGTCAGTTCGAGCGTACACTGATCATCGTTGACGAAGGCGCACATGTGCATTACGTAGAAGGCTGTACAGCTCCAGTTTACACAACAAACTCACTTCACAGTGCGGTTGTTGAAATCATCGTCAAAAAAGGCGGCTACTGCCGTTATACAACGATTCAAAACTGGGCAAACAACGTCTTCAACCTTGTGACAAAACGTACGATTTGTGAAGAGAATGCAACAATGGAATGGATTGATGGAAACATCGGTTCTAAGCTGACAATGAAATACCCAGCAGTCATCCTAAAAGGTGAAGGCGCTCGTGGTATGACATTAAGTATTGCCCTTGCAGGTAAAGGTCAGCACCAAGATGCAGGTGCGAAAATGATTCACCTTGCACCAAACACATCTTCAACGATCGTATCAAAATCAATTTCGAAACAAGGCGGTAAAGTAACGTACCGCGGAATCGTTCACTTCGGACGCAAAGCAGAAGGTGCACGCTCAAACATCGAGTGTGACACACTCATCATGGATAACAAATCAACATCTGATACGATCCCTTACAATGAAATCTTAAACGACAACATTTCATTAGAGCACGAAGCGAAGGTATCGAAAGTATCAGAAGAACAGCTATTCTACTTGATGAGCCGCGGAATTTCTGAAGAAGAAGCAACAGAAATGATCGTCATGGGCTTCATCGAGCCATTCACAAAAGAACTGCCAATGGAATACGCCGTTGAAATGAACCGTTTGATTAAGTTTGAAATGGAAGGTTCTATTGGTTAATACAGAGGGTTGAAAATGATAGATATAAGAGGTTGATGAAGCGTGCCGATCAAGATGACCTTTTAGCGTAGAAGACGAACTTTTTAAGTTCGTCTTCTTCTATTTTTTCAGTAATATTAAGATAAGTGTCGGCAGTTGTTTTGATGGTTTTATACCCCAAACGATTTGATACATATTTAAGGCTTGCACCTGATTCAAGCAGTAGATTGGCATGAGTATGCCTAAAGCCGTGAGTGCCTTTATAATCAACACCAGTCTTTTTGCAGTAACCATGCATGGTATCACGAATAGTAGAAGGTGTTAAATAATGACTGTGACAATTTTTGGAAAATGATACCATCTTTATTTCTGTGAAATCTTCCATTTCCTAAAATTAATTCATTTTGCTTCAATTTGAACTTCTTTAATTCACGGACTAAATCAGGGTCTGTTTTGATAGAGCGATAAGAAGAGTTTTTTAATTTTGTCAATTTTACATTGTTATTATCATCACGGCTTGTTTATTTACCTATGGTTATTTTATTATCATTAATATCTTTCCATCTTAAAGCTAAACCTTCAGATATCCTTAAACCTGTTTTGCTTAAAAAGTACATAAGCAAGTAATAAAGCTGATAATCAAGAAATTGTTGATGTTTATATGTTTTCATGAAATCTAATAACAAATTTAATTCTTCAAGGCATCAGGATTTTGACTTTCATCTATTTAAAGAATGTATTTTGAAAGTAACTGAAACAGGAATTTTGCTTACATATGAGCATTGGATAAGGTTCATTCTGGCTTTATGTGATTTGTTTCAAGAAGGTATGATTACCGAGGAACAAGCGTTGGAAATTTGTTCGATTATAGATAATGGTAGAGGTGAAACCTTTACGAAATTTGAAAGAGAAAAAGTCAAATTAAACAATTATTCAATTGGAACTATCATTTATTACTGTAATAATGCACGGAATATGCAAAGAAAGCAGGAGGAGCTGCAGCAAGGGCTATTTCTTTAGTTGACGAACCTTTTGGGAAGGTAAAACACAATTATTTTTCTGAATTGTACCAAGCGCTAGAAGAAAATTACGGTGCTGTGGGGTTAGAATTTTTAAACAAATGGCAGGATGCAAAAAAGGATTACTACAAGAGTTTATAACCCTAAAAAAGAAGTTAGGCGGAAAGGTTTAAAGTGTAATTTTGTTGTTTTAGTTTAAGTCATTTTTAATTGTTTAATACCCCTCCAATCGTTAGCAGTTATGTAAAAAGTAGCTGCTCTTTTATTGAGTTTAGTTTCTACACTCCCTAGATAGGGTTTGCCTTTTCAGAATGACTTCATGTTTTTTATAAAAACTTTATTATACTGAGTTGCATATACTAACTCAGTGTAATAAAATGAAATTAAAGAGGAGGAATAAAATGTCGAAATTAGTCGAACTAATGTATAAGCATTGGGAGTATGCAATAGAGAGTAAAAAGAATGAGTATGATTTACAGAGAGAGTTAGAAATAGATATTGCTGTTGGCCTAGGAAAATCTATTTTATTAAATAACATTAATATACTGGGGTATGACATAGAAACTAGAAAAATAATTATAAATAGATTCGAAAGTATGTTCAATACTACTTTTACAGAAACAATTCCCATAAATTCAAAAGAAGTCATAAATCCTTTAGAGTATGATGTTGTAGGAAGAGTATATGAATCATTTATTCATAATAACGGTACAAGAAAATCCTCTGGATCCTTTTACAGCCCTATTGAAGTTGTAAATTACATTGTTGAAAGCTTAGGTTTGGATGAGGAAGATGAAATAATATCTAAAAGATTTATTGATATTGCGTGTGGCACGGGAGTGTTTTTATTAAGTGCTATAAAGAAGTATATTGAAGTATTAAAAAGAAGAGGATATTCTGAAGAGGTGATTATTAAGACTGTAATGAATAATATCTATGGTCTTGATATCAATCCTGTTTCATGTATAATCACCAAATTAAATATATTTAATTTTCTATTATTCGAATTTTCATCAGAATGTTTTTCAAAAATTAAAAATGTAGACTTTAATATCTATAGCACTAATTCTATTGAAAATCGATCAGACATATTTACACATTCTAACGCTTCAATTGATATCAAGATAAAGCTAAAATTAGATGAATTTATGAACGGGTTTGACTATATTATTGGGAACCCTCCATATTTAGAAGCAAAGAAAATGCCTAAAGATCTAAAAGAAATATGTAAGGCCAATTATAAGGAAGAAATATTTGGAGCATTCGATTTATATATAGCATTTCTTGCACAATGTAATCGTTTATCATCAGAAAATGGTATAGTAAGTTTAATCCTTCCTAATAAATTTACAGTTGCAAAATATGCTAAGAAAATACGTGAGATTTACTTAAATAACTATTCATTAGTAGAGCTAATTGACTTATCAGAAATGGATATTTTCAGTAAAGCTGACGTATACCCGATAGTTTTCACATATAAAAATACAAAACCAAATACAAATCATAAAGTACGAACAAAAATGTCTGTGAAAAATTATGTAGACTTATTTGATGATTTATATGCCACAGAAGTGCCACAAGAGCTTTACAAACAAATTGGGGATATGAACACATATTTCTGTTTGCCTAAGAGTGGAGATTTCAAAGAATTCTTTGTAAATCTATTTTCAAATTATGATAGGATTGATAAATATTTAGAATTTAGATCAACAGTATCATTCCATAAAAAAGGGTTAAGAGAACAATTTGTAGGACAAACCTTTAATAATATTGCTGATAAAAGTAATATTAGAAAGTATCTTGGTGGCTTAAGCTACTCTAAAAAGAATGAAGTTAGCCGTTACAAAATTGATTGGAATGAATATTATATAAATTATGACAATGAATATCTAAAATCTATAGGAAATGCTCTTCCACCAATAGAGAATTTTAATAAGAGAAAGATAATTTTTTGCCAACACGCTAAGGAGATTACCGCTACTTATGATGGAGAGGGAGAATGGGTAACTAAAGATGTATTTCCTATAGCGTTTGAAAAAGAGGAAATTGATAATTCAGACCTGTCGGTAAAATACTTAACTGGATTATTAAACTCTAAGCTTTACAGCTTTATTTATGGTATTATCTATAAAGGCATACAGATTGCTGGGGGGTATTATCATTTTCTCCCTACATGGATGAGCGTTCTTCCTATATATATTACAAGTAAAGATGATATAAAACATATTGAAATGCTCGTTGATGAAGCATTATCAAATCAAAACGATCTTGAATCAATAATAGATAAAATAGATGAAAAGATATTTGATATATATTCAGTTAACCATAAACAGAGAGAAATAATTTTTTCATTCTTTGGAGATGAGAGAAAAACTAAAAATATAACAATGAATATATAAAAAGAGAGCCTAGAATGGCTCTCTTTTGCATTTTATTAGTTTTTTACTGACATACGAATCTTATAGAGTGTTGTTAATGAGTTTTTGATTTTGTCCTTTAAGTGTAATATACCATAGGCATCAAGGACAGCTTCATCAAATTCAGCTCGATCTGCTTGTTTTAATTCTTCTAAAATTGGCATGATTGGTCGTTTCTTTAGGACTGAAAACTTAGCAATTATGTCTTTTGCTTGCTGTTGATTTAAGATATTCGGATTTAGCATATGAAGTCGATCTCTCAAATCAGTCGACCTTAAATCAAGAGCCCCTAATCCTCTACCAAAGCCTAAGGCTTCAATATAGAATAAACCCAGAACGCTATTCAGAAGAGCATGAGAAAGATTAATGTCTGTATTTGGATTTATTCTAGTTAAACCAGCTAATCTTTGATTGATAAACGACCTATGGTCAAGTTTTGCAAAGAATAATCTATCTCCAGGATTTATACTTATAACTAATTCGGCTAGTTCATTAGGTAGCATAGTATACCAATGCATACCTTTCTTAGCTAATGCATTAGGCAATGGCATACCTTTTTTATTAACGCCCTTCTCAAATGTTTTTATCCAATTTAAAGCACCAGTATGACCAAGTTGTTTAAGGTATTGTTCAGATACGTCACAACAAAATGCATCTGAACTTGCTTTTGCATCAAGTCCTTTTATGTCTCTAGAGGATAGCAATACTGGTAGAATATAATCCGATTCTATCCCGTGTCCCGCTTTAGGGAAAAACATTGGGTCCCATCCTCTTCTAGTTCCTCGGATAGATTCAAATAAAGTATTGACCTTAACAAGTTTATTTGAAATTGTTAAAAGCCATTTTATGTCGGCAAAGAGTGAATTTAATCCTATACCCATATAAGTAACAGACGCTATTTCTTTTCTTGTGTAAGAAGAAAGAATTAAATCGCCACTGGTTGTTGCACTTTGTGTTCTAATTATGCTGGAAAGTTGCCCTGTCTTGTTATAGTCAATATTACCGCTATTGTCTCTTACAGTCTCTTCAATAGTTTTATTGAGTGTTACAAATGATGTTTTTTCATCAGGGTCGGTAATATTATTTATTACTTTGTCTTCTGTTCTTTTATTTAAAACAATAATGTTTGTTACTACATCAGCATCTTTAAACCAGCGGGATTTACCAGAAGTGATAATACTTTCTATGTGGAAGAATCGGCTCAATAAATTTCTGAAATTCTCGCCCCAGTTTGTTGAAAGCCAAGAATTAGAAAGGATTAATCCAAATCTTCCACCCTCTTCTAAAAGAGACCAGAGGGAGAAAGGTATATAAGCATATAGATCACTTCTAGAGTCAAGCATTAGATCTTCATTAGCTATCTTTGAAATAGTTTTATTTATATCATTAATAATAGTGGGATTTAAAGTTTTTAAATCCTCTTGTTGAACAAATGGTAAATTAGATACGATATTTTTAAACTTGGGTATAGTTGCCGATATAATACTTCCGTCAAATGGATCATATAAATTTACTACCAAATTTGGAGAAAGCTGTGTTGCATCCTCTCTAAAAATACGAATAATTTCACCCATATTTTCCGGGGAAGCTAAAGCTAATGTTGCCATTTGGATAGGAAACGTAAACTTATCACTTGCCCAAGTACTCTCTAATGCTTCTTTATTACTTATACCTGCATCTACCTTAATATCATATGCCGCTCTTGGTATTGTTCCTGTTCCACAACAAGGGTCAATCACCTTTGACTTTTTATCTTTTAATGTTATGGAAACAAGTAATGTTGCTAATTCTCTTGGAGTTGAGAACTGACCTGCAGCCTTTCGTTGGGAACGAAAAACCGTATGTCTTAATAATTCTTGTAATAAGGATTGTTCTACTCCTTCTAATCTTAGTTGTGTTAAAAGGTCGTTGAATTTGACAAGTCCCCGCCATGCAGATTCAGGAATTAGTTCCTCACCAAGGTTTGGTCTGAATACATTCCAAAAATCACATTTTTCAGATATGATAGATATCATTTGCATAGCTTCTTTAACAGTAATGTCACCAGTAATATTATTTATTTCGTTTGCTTCTTCTCTAAAGCTTTTTAATAAATGACCGAAAATTAGTTTATTAGTCCAGGAAATCAATAATATTCTTGCAAGAGGTATCCAAGGATCATCTTCATCCATATATTCATTTCTAATCCCTAACCACCATAGGTTAACTTCATCAAGGAAATCACCATTAACTTGAGCTTCTTGTTTTAATCTTTCTGCAACCTGTTCGGTGTTACCAAGAATAAAGTTTGATATACCATTTCCTGTAACGGAATCTATGATTGATGCACTTCTAATTGTTCCATTATTAAAATAATCGGAAATATCACTTAAGATATTATGTAACATCTGAATCCATTTTTCTTTCTGCTGCTCTACTTGATTTCGCTTAGTTATATGATTTAAATCGTTCCATGTATGTAATATACTATGCTCGCCTTTGTCGTTTATAAAATAAAGAGCAGCAGATGTTACATTCCAAACAAGAAAACTGTTTACACCAAAAATATCCGCTTTTTTTCTTGCGTTTTTAATTAGTTCGGCATCAGTTAATGGAGTATCTGGAAATTTTAATTCCCAACCTTGAAGTATATTAATGTTACTTGTCTTGTCCCCATATAAAAGAACATCTGGAAATAGACTACCTGTACCCGTGCTAACTGTATTTTCGCCACCTGCTCTTTTTATTGCTACTGATCTTTGATTAGCCCAGTTTGTTATTTCTTGAATTACATCTATTGCCCAACTTCTTTCGTTGTAACCCGTGAGTGCCTTCATAGTAATATGATCAACCCCTATACAATAATCTTTATCTAAATAATAACACTTTAAGGAGTAATTTTTATCTGGAATTTCACTTAGTGCACTTTTTTAAAATTTTATTGATACAATCATACTAGCGAAAGATAACTAAACACAGGTATTGATGAATTTATTATAGGAAATTTTGGGTGGATTATGTCTTTAAAGACTTATGTACCAAATATTCCAGATCCTAAATATGAGTCTGATGTAATTGCAGTTTATTTATTAAAGGAAGAAGGGCATCAGTTAAGATTGGAAGCACTAAAGTATGCCCTTAAAAACGTAATAAGTGAAAAAAGTGCTGGTTCACTTGAGGAACAAGCTACAGGAAGATTAGCTGAATTAGTAGTAAAGAAATATCTTCCTGATGCGAAACATAGAAAGGATACAGATACTGGACTTGATTTTATACTAGCAGCTGATGAAATAAAACTTGATGTAAAGTGTAGGGGTGGGCAGGAACCATTCAAATTTGAATATTACGGTCGAGAAACAAAGCATAATCTTTATGCAAGACAGGTATTCGGAGATAATTATGATGCAGAAATGTATTTATTTTGCCATTTACAAAAACACAAGACTAAGCAAAAAATATCTGAAATAAAAAAATTGGAGGATTTATTAAAGAAAATGAAATTGAAGGATACACAACGCTTTTCGAAGGCATTTAATTTCGAGTGATACCGTTATGATACCACTTGTTAATCAAATGCCTTCATGGCTTTGTTTTTTTTATGTGAATGTGGAGAAGTATACAGTGTTCATCCTCAACAAATGTCTCTTATTCACATTCATGATGAAACGACAGATGTGTTTAGTTCGTGAAGTCAGGTCCATCCCTCCAATACCATCATCATTAAAGCCATCATATTTTTCTGTGGAATTAAACTTATCTCTAAATGAACATAAATACTTGCAACATATAAACTAGTACTGTATAGTTCTAATTATGACAAAGGCTAAATTAATGAATCAAAAACGTGTACTTGAAGTAGCTGCAACATTGTTTTTAGAAAAAGGATTTGCTTATACAAGTATGGATGAATTAGTACGTGTAAGCAAAGTGTCAAAGTCGAATGTGTATTATCACTTTTCTAATAAGGAAGAATTATTAGAAGGAGTCGTTGATTATTGGATTGACATGTATCAATCTGCAATTGATGACGTAATATCTCAGACCCAATTTTCAGTTGAAGATCGTATCCAAATGTTTTTAAAGCAATTATCACAAGGCGTTCAGTCGAGAGAGTATAAGGGCGGCTGTCCATTTATTACTCTTTATATTCAAAGTCCTGCACAGGCCACGCACATAAAAGAAAAAATAGGTCTTTTTTTCACAGGATTACAAAAGAAAGTTTCTCTATTACTGAAACAAGGTGTAGAGAACGGGGAATTCAGAAATACGATTCAGATTGATGAGGTGGCATCACTTTTTATTACAAATCTTGAAGGGGCGTTATTTATTTCAGAAACATTGAAGGATGCCACTGTCATCACAAAAACAGCAGATCATTTATTTAACTTGCTTCGATAAAGAAGCATTTTTTTTACATCAAATTAGTACTAAATAGTACTAAAAAGGGGATTTTATATGAAAACAGTATTTTTAACAGGTGGAACAGGCTTTATTGGAAAGCAATTAGTTGAAGAATTAGCGAAAGAGGATGTGAACATTCTTCTTTTAGTGAGGTCGAAAAGTAAAGCAGCACGTATTTTTCAAGAAAGAGGCATTTTAAAAGAGTCAATGATGCACTTTGTTGAAGGTGATTTGACGAAAATAGATTTAGGTCTAAGTACTGAAGATAAGGAAAGGGTATTGAAAACGGATGTGATCATTCACGCAGGAGGCCCCATGGATATTCAAGCGACAAGTAATGAGGCAGCTTCCGTCTTTTTAAATGGCGCCAAATATATTGGTGAATTAGCTAAAAGTATTCATCAATCGAAGGGCTTGCAGCAATTTATCCATGTTGTCGGTTATATGAGTCCCTTTGATGATGAAAATAGCAAGATTGAAATTGATGTGTTTAAAGAAGGAAATAATCACCTGAAAATAAAAAATCCTTATGAGAGAACAAAATTTTTAGCAGATCTTTATATCCGTCAACAAGCATCAGCTGTAGGTTATCCACTGTCTGTCATTAATCCGCCAACTGTGGTCGGCAGTAGTAAAACAGGGAGTACAGAACAGATAGCAGGAATAGGTTTGCTTGTAACAAGTATGCGAAGAGGGCTCATGCCAGTGATTCCTGGAGGTAAAGGATACAGGCTGCCACTTATTTCAAACGATGAGTTTGCGAAGTTTATTGTGCAGGTTTTCAGGATGGAGCAGCCGGCTATTCAAACATATACACTTGTTGAAGACAAAGAGCATGATCAGAACATTGCTGAATTATTAAGTGTGATGTCGGAAAGTATGAATATGAGAGCACCAAAAATCTCTGTCCCAATGCCGTTTATGAAAGCAATGATGAAAAGTGGCGTAAGTAAAATAACAAACATTCCTTCTGATGGACTCAATTTTATGACAAAACGAACATTTTCAAATGCTTTAGTGAAAAAAATGATGGGGGGAGATTGGTTTAAGAAGACGAGTGTCATGAACTTTTTCCCTGCTGTAGTAGCTGATCTGGATTATCGCATGATGGATCAACATGGTGAGCATCATCATTTATTTGAGCGAACATTATGCGATAACAATACCCTTTACCAATTACAAGGAGAGGGAAAACCATTTATTTTATTACATGGTTTATTGAGTGATGGAGAGGATTTATTTCCTTTAGCACAAGAGCTTCATGAAAAAACGGGTCAGCCTGTATGGATCTTGGATCTTCCAGGTTTGGGGCGTTCGCCATTTAAACGAGAGAAACATCTTCTAGATATCTATTTGAATGTAGTGAAAAAGTTATTGGAGAAAACGGTTAATGGTGCACATCTAATTGGCCATTCATTCGGTGCGTTTATTCTATTGAAAGCATTGGGACAAGGGTACATAGATAAGAAGTGTTCAATCACTTTACTTCAGCCGCCTGTTGCTAAAAGAAATGCTAAATCGCTAAATGTTCCTCAATGGATGAACAAATGGACATTAAACTTGGCAACTCCTAATATGATAGAGCGTTATTTATTAAGTAATGGTTTGTTTGAAAAGACGGAGAGCATCCCTGAACGTTATATTGAAAAAATCAGAAACAGCTTTACTTCTCCTAGAATTTTAAATACGACAGTTCAGCTTAACAAGTTACTACTGAAACACGAACACAGTGATTTCAATGAAATAACAAAGGATAATCTTTATATGATTTGGGGGGAGTATGACAGAGGCTATTCTGCTCCATCGCATCTTGGTAAGGTTGATGTTGTTCCATATGGACACCATTTTCCGCTTAGCCATCCGAGTGAAACCGCAGCATTGGTTATAAAAAATAGTATACTAGCAGATGAGAGGGTGGGATAAATAAAAAGGTCTTGGGGTAGTTGTATTTTCTTAGCTTGCTGTTGATGTGGGCACACCTACAAAACACCCATAAACTTATGATGGCTTATTATTTTATATGATGCCTAACAAATATAAAACGTGGGGATCACGACCACAAGAGAACGTAAGCTTGAAATGGAAGGTTCAATCGGTTAATAAAAAAAGACCAAAAACGTGCTATCAAACGTTTTTGGTCTTTTTGTTTTGCTTACACCCCGCTAGGCTGGTAAAACGCATCAAAGGCTTTAGACAAATCGTCAGCTGCAGATGTCAAGATCGTATCTTCTTCTAAAATCGCTGTTCCTTGTGCTCGGACAATATGAAATTGTTGAAAGCCCATCAAGTTTTGAAATATTTCTTTTAGGTAATGATGTGAAAATTCCAGAGGTGTGTAACGATCGTTATTTGTGAAAATTGAGCCGCTTGCTTGAAGCAAAAGTACACGATAATCGTTAGTCATCAGACCAACAGAACCATTTTCTGTATATTTGAACGTTTCTCTCGCAATAAAGATATTATCTATATAATCTTTCATTCGTGAAGTCACATTGAAATTATGAACAGGTGACACGATCACAATTCGATGATGTGCTTTGAATTGAGCCAATAAAGCAGATGACGCAGCGGCGATTTTTTCTTCGGTAGCCGTTAATGTTTGTTCGGATGCTTGCTTATCCCAAATACCTAGCAGCTGTTCTTTTTCGATACGAGGAATTTCAGTTCCATATAAATGCAAAATGGTTGGTTCTTTATGAGGAAACCTTTCTTTAAACTGTTCTAAAAATAGTGTTTGCAGTTTGTTTGAATAACTTTCTCGATGAGTGAAATCTGGGTGCGCGTTAATAATTAATGTTTGCATGTACATGCTCCTTTTCTTTTGATAAGCTGAGTATAAACGATAAAGGTGACAAAAGAAGTCACCTTTTTAAGAGGGAAACAAATGAAAAAATCAGAACGATTAAACCAAGAACTTATTTTTTTAAGTGATAAACACTCTTTTCAGTTAAAGGATTTACAATCCGAATTTGGCATTTCTAAAAGGACGGCTTTAAGGGATATAGAAGAGTTAGAGTCAATGGGCTTAGCTTTTTACGTTGAAAATGGCAGACACGGAGGATATCGACTGGTGAATCAATCTCCATTGGTTCCTATATATTTCAATATAGAAGAAGTTCAAGCTATTTTTTTCGCTCTTAAAGCGCTAGACCTGGTGTCAGCAACACCATTTAAAAAATCCTACTCACAAATTCGGCAAAAGCTGTTTGCCACAATGTCTGAAGAGAGAAAGCAAATGATTACGGAGACTTTGGATGTGATTCATTACTATAATGTCGCACCAGTTAGTGAACAAAATCATTTGGAATTGATTTTACAGGCAATGATGGAAGATCAAATAGTGAAGATGACGTACACTCAATATGAAAATAAATGGATCAGTCTGCAATTTCTTGAGTTGTTTTATCGAAATGGCATTTGGTTTACTCAAGCATATGATGTTCAAAATAAAAAGTGGGGCATCTATAGATGTGACTTTATGAAAGACATGGTGATTGAAGAAGAAATCAGAGACACATTTACAAAGGAAGAATTAAAAGAACTGCAACTCGAATATGAAAAAACTTATCATGATATCTCATTTAAATGTCGATTAACGGAACAAGGAAAAGAAAAATTTTTGAAGCATCATTACCCAAATATGAGATTGGAGATCATTGATCAGATCCCTTATATTGTGGGTGGATACAACCAAGAAGAATTATCGTATATGACTCTTTATTTGATGTCATTTGGGAAACATGTGAAAATTGAATACCCAGATGAATTGAAAGAAAGTTATTTGAATCAATTACGAGAAGTGATTGACCAGTATTGAATCACAAAAAACTAATATACTACAGCAAAGGCGAACCACTAAAGTTCGCCTTTTCTCACTCTTTTTAACTACTATGATGTCAGTTACTTAGCCACATGCATTGTGCTTGTTTTCGATTTATCATCGACCTTCCCATACGTCAGCTGACGCCAAATAAACTCCATCGGACCATATTTAAACCGCTTTAACCATAGCGTACTGAAGAGCACTAGGAAGACATAAACCCCCAGTCCAATCATAAACGTGCCAGCTGGCTGAAGATGATTGGCAAGTCCGGCCCCGTATTTCAGAAATAGCATTGTGCCAATGATAGAGTGAAGCAAATAACAGGTCAGTGACATGCGTCCAACTTTGGTAAAGAACATCAAAGCACCTCGCAGCTGAGGAACGTGCAGAAACAGCATCGCAAGTGTACTCATATAAAACATACTGCCAGTGAATCCCCCGTTTTGTTCCAGAGCAGTGGCAATGTTCACCCAGAGTGTATTTTCAAAAGGATTGACCGCTAGAATGATCGTACTGCTTTGTGTGATGAGAAACGCGATTGTACAAATGACCCAAATGCGATTCCAAATCGCTTTTTTCGCCTTCATGTTTTTGAAAAACTTCATTTTCACAAAATACACACCAAGTAAAAACATGAAGAACATAGAATAGACGGTGGAAAAAGAACTGGAAGCCATTGTGACCATGTCTGTCCACCGATCACCAATAGATGCTAAATAAGTCAGACTGTTGTGGCTGGTCAGCTCGAAATCAGCAAAATCCGGCTTGCCTGATGCTGTGTTCATGGTATTGAACAGCATCGTGAAAATAGGTGTGAGCAATTGAATCACAAAGAGTGTGATCAGCCAGTATAGGATGGTTTTGGCTGTTCGTTTGTAAAAGAAAAGCAATAAAAAGCCAGCGACTGCATAATAGGCCAAAATGTCACCAATCCAAACAAAGGTCAAATGCAGAAGGCCAAATCCTAAGAGAATGGTTAATCTGCGGGCAAACAGCTTGTTCGGACTGTCTACCTTCTGAGCAGCTCGGTCCATAAAAATCATAAAACCAACCCCGAATAGAAAGGAAAACAGTGTAATGAATTTCCCCGAGGCAAACCAATTCACCACATTGTGAAAGACATCATTTGACTGCATGTCAAATCCCTTGGCCGAATCCACGATCAAAAAGTAATTGACTAGAATAATCCCCATTAAGGCGAATCCTCGTACGATGTCCAAGAAATGAACCCTTTCTCGCAGACTCATCGGTTGTCCGTGTGCTACTTTGTTTGCATTCATATCCATGCTCCTTTTCTTGTTATGATAAATGTGATTTGGATCGAACCATTGATCCTTACAATGAATCAATATATAGATCAATTCTTAACAAATTATGAAGAAGTGAATTTTTGGAAATGAATGTGTCCATTTGATGGCAGATTCTTAAATTCATAAACTGTTAAGGTTTATGCTGTATCTTTTCACATAGCTAGATGATATATAGTAAAGACATAAAAGAAAGAGCATCACATTTCATGAGGTGAGAGACATGACCCATCGAATATTAGTCGTAGAAGATGATCAGGATATTGGTGAACTTCTGCAGGAATCCCTTACACGTGCAGGATATGAGGTGCTAAGAGCGATGAATGGCGAGCAAGCATTGAAGCTTGTGGATGATTCGCTCGATTTGGTGATTTTAGATGTGATGATGCCAGGGCTCTCAGGCATCGAAACATGCCAGCACATAAGATCCTCATCTAACGTTCCGATTCTATTTCTGACAGCCAAGTCGAGTACATTCGATAAAACTGAAGGATTACTTGCCGGTGGGGATGATTATATGACAAAGCCCTTCTCAGAAGAGGAGCTTCATGCTAGAGTCATTGCACAATTACGCAGGTATACCGTCTATCAGGAAAAGAAGGAGCAGGAAGAGACTTTTCTTGTTGGGGGTAAGCTGAGGGTAAGTGAAGAATTTAATGAAGTATGGAAAGAAAACCAGCAAATTAAGCTGTCTGATCTAGAATATCGGATGTTAAAGCTGCTCATGAGCAGGCGAAACAAAATATTTTCTGCTCAAAATATTTATGAAAGCGTGTGGGGACAGCCCTATTTCTATTGTTCCAACAATACGGTGATGGTGCATATTCGAAAGCTTCGTGCCAAAATTGAAGATGATCCTGCGCGCCCTGTATATATCAAAACAGAATGGGGAAGAGGATATCGATTTGGCACAACGTAAATATACACTGACCAAAAAGCTGGCTCTGTTGATTTTGGCGGCTGCAATTGTGAGTGGTATTGTCTTTTTGACGCTGCAAAAGATCACCAATGATTTAATTGATGGATATTTGAGTTCTGACGAGTATTACGAGCAGGAGTCAGCCAAGTATATTCAAAAATTCAGCCGCTACGTGTCTGAGAATGAGCTGTCTTCAACGGATCGAAAAGCGTTTGGCGAGTGGGTGAAAAAAGAGAATTACATTAATTTGACCATTTTCAAGGATCAAGTGCTGCAATATGACTCTATTTATTCCGCTGCCGATGAATCGGCGTACGGAAAAGAAAGGATGACCCAGTACGCTGAACACCATTCGTATCCGGTTCAGTTTAGCGACGGTAATGGCCGCGTCATGGTGGATGGTTTCTATTCATCTCGTTACCACGATCTTGCCTTTACACTCGAGTTGCTCGGGGCGACGCTTATATTTCTCCTCATAGTTCTTCTTGGCATTCGCAAAAGTCTGCGCTACCTGCAAATGATTCATCAAGAGATTCATATTCTTGAAGGCGGAGAGCTGGACTATGAGATGACTGTAAAAGGGCATGATGAATTAGCGATGATTGCCAAAAGTATTGAGGATCTGCGAAAAGCCTTTTTGGACAAGCTTCAAGCCATTGATGAGCTGCAAGAAGAGAGCCGCAGCTTGGTCACCGAAATGTCCCATGATATGAGGACACCGCTGACGTCGTTGATGATGAATCTGGAGTTTGCGAAAAAAGAAGAGACTGGAGCGGATACCCGTAAAGATCAATATATAGCGAGTGCCTACGGGAAAGCACTGCAATTAAAAAATCTGTCTGACAATCTGTTTGCCTATTTTCTGTTGGATAAAGAACATGAATTTGAGCTTGAGACCGTTGCAGTCAAAGAGGTGATTTATGATCTCCTGTCAGATCAGGTGGCCATTCTGCATCAAGAGAACTTTAAGGTTCATCTTTTAGGAGAACTGCCTGACAGCTATATCAATGTGAATGTCGAGCTGCTTGGCCGAGTATTTGATAATGTGATGTCCAATTTACGGAAATACGCAGATCCCAAAAAGGATATCAATCTCACGTTTTTATCGAATCAAGAAATCTTTGAGATTCATGTCAGCAATGCGATAAAAGAGACAAAGGTCACGCCGGAAAGCAATGGACTTGGTGAACGAAGCATCAAACGAATGATGACCCGCATGCACGGGCAGTTTGAAAGGATAGAAAGGAACGATGTTTACTACATCGTGCTGCGATTTTGGAACATCAAAATGTAGAAAACCAATGAATATACTGGAATGGAGAGACAACTCAATGAAACGATTCAACAACTTCCAAAAGATACCTGATCTCTTACAAGGCCTTCTCAATATCTGTCTGTTCTTTTTGGCCATCGCTTTAAGTGTTCTCTTAATCAGTGAAACATGGTACATTGTCCAATTTGTTTATAAAACACTGTTCAACAAAGGAGAAAGCTATTATGGAATGCTTGGGGAACTGCTGATCTTCTTTATGTACTTTGAGTTTATTGCCTTAATTATTAAATACTTTAAATCCAACTTTCATTTTCCGCTTCGCTATTTTATTTATATAGGGATCACAGCAGTCATCCGTTTAATTATCATTGATCATGAAGAGGCGGTATCGACCTTCTGGTGGGCGCTGGCCATTCTTGCTATGACCTGTGCACTCTTTATCGCGAGCAAAAGAGATGCTGCTCAAGAGCATGAGGAAGTGAAGTAAGGAAAGAAGACGAACGATGGACGTTCGTTTTTTGTGCATTCATAAAGAGATGTACAGTATGATGAAAGGCGTTTGACAAAGCACCGACTTTATTGACATGTTCTTATGGTATGCTTTAGAAAAAGTAAGACCTTCCCTCTGCAGGATATGAATGAATAGGATGCAGGAAGGAGGATGACTAATTCGGCTTAGTCATTCTCATTTCTGGCTAAAGGAGCGAAATCAATTGACACACACCAAGACAGAACCATTCTCGTTTACAAGTATGCAGCAGGCAGCCTCTGTACATATTCCAGAAAGACAATTCATTTCATCACATGATGGTACAAGCCTTGCGTATTATCCATTTTTATCAGAAAAGAAGACGCAGGCCAATGTGATCTTGATTCATGGCGGTGGTGCTCATAGTTTGGCTGGTTATGAGCATATCGCTTACACACTGCAACATGATTTTCACGTAAATGTATTTTTACTTGATCTAAGAGGCCATGGCCATTCACAAGGAAAAAAAGGGGATACACCTAGTGTCACGGATGTATGGCAAGATATGTCGCAGGTTGTGGATGCCATTAAACAGGATCATAAAGGTGCCATCTACCTTTGTGGGCATTCTTCGGGAGCAGGCCTGCTGCTTAACTACTTGTCTTGGCCAAAAAAAAGAGAAGTGGACGGTTACTTTTTCATCGCACCTGAATTTGGCTATAAATCAGGTACTGCAAGGGCTGATCAAATTCCTTTTGCCACCGTTCAAGTATGGAAATTCATTCTGTCTGCGATGACAAAAGGGAGTCTGATGAGTCATTCTGAAGCCGTACGTTTTCATTATCCTGCATGGGCAGTTGAGCAGGATCCGCTTCTATTGACGGCTATCACCGTCAATCTATCTCTTGCCTTAACCCCATCTGCACCTAAGAAACAATTTGCGAAGATGGATCGGCCGTATGGCATGTTTGTAGGCAGCAAGGATGAGCTATATGACGTCGAGACATTTCTCGGCTATCATGAGCTGCCGAAGGAATCAATCAAAAAACAATCAGTCTATCAAGTGCTGGAAGGACATACCCATTTGTCGATTTTATTAGAAGCGGGGAAACAGATTGGCAGGACGATCCAAATGTGGAATCCTTCTATTTAGTATGAACAACTAGTCAATACTCTCCCATTTAATTAAAAATTTACATTGACACCATCCTTTTCTATGATAAAATCATAATGTGATAATGAGAATCGTTATCAAACGATATGACTACATATAGAATGGATAGGTGAGGTACATGTTCAAGAAATCTTTTTGGTCGCTATTAGTTGTGCTCTCCATCGTTTTACTTGCAGCTTGCGGCAGCAATAGCAGTGACGGCAAGTCAGGTAATAAAGAGAAAACAAGGACTGTTGAAAGCGCTATCGGTTCAACTGACAATATTAAGGATAAACCAAAGCGCATTGTGACGCTGTACCAAGGAGCAACGGATGCAGCAGTCGCTATGGGCATTAAACCAGTGGGTGTTGTTGAATCATGGCTTGAAGCACCTACGTATAAATATTTAAGAGACGACTTAAAGGATGTTAAAATTGTTGGGCAGGAAACACAGCCAAACTTAGAGGAAATTGAAAAGCTCAAGCCTGATTTGATCATTGCATCGAAAATCCGCCATGAGCAAATTTTTGATCAGCTGCAAGAAATCGCTCCAACTGTTGCAACAGAAACAGTGTTCACCTTTAAAGATACAGTGAAGTTGATGGGTGAAGCGTTAAATCAGGAAGACAAATCAAAAGAATTGCTGACGAAGTGGGATGACCGCGTCGCTGACTTCAAAGAAAAAGCGAAAAAAGACATCAAAAACTGGCCAATGAGTGTGTCTGTGGTGAACTTCCGTGCAGACCATGCTAGAATCTATCAAACTGGTTTCGCAGGGTCGATTTTAACAGAGTTAGGCTTTAAAGGACCTAAGAATGTCAAAGATAAAAAGCAAGACATTATTACACTGACAGACAAAGAGAGCATTCCGCAAATGGATGCAGATGTGATCTATTACTTCATGGATGATCAAGATAAGGCGGTTGAGAAAGCATATAAAGAGTGGACGAGTCATCCTTTATGGAAGCAGCTTGACGCAGTGAAAGCGAAACAAGTGCATAAAGTAGATGAAATCACTTGGAACATGGGCGGCGGTATTATCGCTGCAAACATGATGCTTGATGATATTTATGATCGTCTAGGAATTGATAAATAAGTCATAACAGAGGAGAAAATGTGAACATACCATTTTCTCCTTTTTTCCATAACAGATTGAAAGCGGGAATCAGATGAGAAGTTTATTAAAAAAGGATTCAAGCAAGGCACTGCTTTTTGCTGGATTCATTGTGTTGATGTTGGTCTTTTTTATGCTCAGTATTTCCCTTGGGCAAACCTCAATTTCCCTCAAAGCCACCATCCATGCTTTTCTTCAATTTGATGAATCGGATCCAAACAGTGTCATTGTCATGACATCCAGATTATCAAGAGCTTTAATCGCAACGGTCGTTGGATCTAGCCTGGCGATTTCAGGTGCACTCATGCAGGCATTGACGAGAAATCCGCTTGCGGCGCCAGATTTATTAGGAATTAATGCAGGTGGACTCTTTTTTATCGTGATTTCGATTGTCTTTTTTTCAACAGAGTCGTTAACAGGCTATATGTGGACAGCCTTTCTAGGCGCAGCGATTGCAGGGATGCTCGTTTTTCTATTGGGTTCCATTGGAAGAGATGGATTGACGCCGGTCAAAATTGTCCTTGCAGGAGCGGCGATATCTGCACTGTTTGCGTCTTTTACACAAGGTCTTTTAATCGTGAATGAGCAGTCGATTCAAAGTATTTTGTTCTGGATGGCGGGTTCAGTGTCTGGAAGAAGCATTGATATGTTAATCCCTGTGTTACCTTATATTCTCGGTGCGACGATTGTGGCGCTGCTTCTAGGACCTTCTATAAATGTTCTTTTGTCAGGAGATGATATTGCCAAAGGACTTGGCCAGCGTACACTGCTGCTGAAAATCACGATGGGTGTACTCGTCGTCTTTTTAGCAGGTGGTTCGGTCGCTGTTGCTGGTTCAATTGGTTTTGTTGGTTTTCTTGTGCCGCATATTGTGAAAAAGCTTGTCGGGCCTGACCATCGCTGGGTACTGCCGTATTGTGCCGTTGTGGGGGCGTCGCTTTTGCTTGCCGCGGATCTGGCGGCTCGTTTTCTGATCATGCCGCAGGAAGTGCCGATTGGTGTCATGACGGCGGTAGCAGGAGCGCCTCTATTTGTTTATCTCGTGCGCAAGGGGTTGAAGACAGGTGGCTAAAACATATACAGTGCGTTCTAAGGGCGGGCGCATTTCATTTCAATTTTCAAAGCGGACGTTTTTGATTTTACTTTTATTGACGGCCATTGCCTTTGGTTTATTTATTCTCAGTCTCAGTATGGGAAGCCGGTTCATTCAGCCGGTGGATGTGCTGCTTCATTTAATCGGTCAGGGAGAGGGAAATTCCTTTGTGTTAAATACGCTGAGGATTCCACGAACGCTGCTGGCTGTCTTAGTCGGAGCCTCGCTTGCGGTATCAGGGCTTATTTTGCAAGGATTGATTCGCAACCCGCTTGCATCGCCTGACATCATTGGGATTACGAGTGGTGCTTCGTTTGGTGCGATTATGTTCATCGTCTTTTGGATGGGCACTGTGCCCATTGCTTATCAATCCTTATGGGCGATTGCCGGTGCTTTTGCGGTATCGTGCCTGATCTATTTGCTGTCATGGAAAAAAGGGGTCAAACCGATCACACTTGTACTAATGGGAATAGGAATTTCTGCCATTATGAAGGCGTGTGTGACGTTTACGCTTGTTCTTAGTGATACGATGACAACGACTAAGTCATATATTTGGCTGACGGGCAGCTTATATGGTTCTACGATGAAAGACGTCACTGCGATGCTTCCTTGGGTGATGATTATTTTACCGATTGTCATGGTGTTAGCAAGAACGATGAATGTAAAAGAACTTGGCGATGATCTTGCAACAGGTCTCGGGGTAAAAGTGCAGGCGAAACGATTATTCTTTCTCCTGATGAGTGTGACATTGGCTGGTGTTGCAGTCGCATTTGCAGGCGGCATTGAATTTGTTGGACTCATGGCGCCGCACGTCGCAAGGATGATCATCGGACGTTCTTTCATAGCGCTTGTCCCAGCATCTGCGCTTGTTGGAAGTATTCTCGTGATGCTGGCAGACCTTGTGGCTAGAACCGCTTTTCTACCGTTAGATGTCCCAGCAGGTGTTTTTACGGCGGCAATTGGTGCACCATTCTTTATTTATTTGTTATATCAACAGCGAAATCGATAAACGAAAGATAGGGGTTTTGATATGAGGCCAGAGTGGGTTGAGAGAGAATTACTTGATTTCGGGGTACACATCACAAATGGACCAATGACATCTGATCGCACACTTGCTGCGCTTTTTTCAGAAGCAGCCGTCATACGTTTATTAGAAGCTGAAAAGGAAGCGATGCATGCACCCAATCTTGCGGTAGCAGCTTCTATGTTTTCAAAGCGGTATGCCTATTTAGCCGTCAGTTCCTCTCTTTATTTGATGACGCTGTATGACGGTGTCTATCAGTTTTCACCAGCAGCATGTGCATTTAGAGAGGATCGGAAAATTGAAATTGATGAGGCAGCGTGTTCGTTTGTTCCACTAGAAGGAGATCGGCATGAATGGAGAGAGAAGGTCGTACGTGCACTGTTTACGGAGTGTGTCACACCTCTTTTAGACGTGCTGAACCGCACATCAAAACTCTCTTCTCGTATTTTATGGGAAAATGTAGCGGTTCGAATCAACTCTCTTTATCGAAGCATGATGCGGGAAGCGGAAGAACCTGCGGTGAAGCAGCGTGTGCGGGAGGATTATCTGTATCTGAAGCAGGCGGCTGGGGATGTATTTGGAGCTCAGCAAAATCCATTTCAGCACAGTTTAAACCTAGACGACAGCTTACTTGAAACATCCAACCGGAAAACCTGCTGTATGTATTATAAGCTTGAGAAAAAATCAGAGAGTCTTGATTATTGTCTTGTTTGTCCTCTTGAACAAAAGAAAGGCACTGCTTGCTCGTAGCAGTGCCTCAGCGTGTAGGAAAACCCTCGCATTCTTTGTCAGGTCTGTGCTCCGATGCTCACGAATGTCAAATTCGCTCCGCTTCGGTGCTCGTCCTTCCTAGACTGCAAAGGTTTTCTATCACACTGAAAAGAAGACAAAGGGATAAAACCAAGATCATTTTATCCCTTTGTCAACAATATGTGGCACTGCTTGTTTATAGCAGTGCCTTTTTTTATTCCCAAATCTCACTTGCCCATTCAGGATGATCAATAAAAGGATTGCGGTTGTGCTGATACGTTTGATATATGATCTCATTGCGGTTCCGTTCGATTTGATCGACTGGGTCCTGCTTGTGCCATTTGAGAAGCACAGACATTTTGCCGTGAAGAGGCGAGCTTCCATTATTCACTTTGTCGTTTAATTCTAAATCTGGAAAGCGGTCATCACCCTCGTAGCGAACCGCCATATAAAAGAGCATTCTCGCAACATCTCCTTTGACCCGGCTGTGAGGTTCGAATGAGTCGCTATCGTAGAAATTGCCCGGCGCCCCTTTGTATTCATTACCGCCTGTATCAAAATCTAAATTTCCACGTGTGCTGTTCGTTTGCACATCTGTCGCACGAAGGTGGTGGAGATCTGTCCCAGGCCCCTGACTTGTCCCAAAATTGCCATGAGACTTTGCCCAGACATGCTCTCTGTTCCACTGGCCGACATTTCCACCATTCGCTTGCTTTGAGCGGGAGGCACCACTATAAAGCAGCAGCACATTGTTAGAGTTATTGGGGTCTTCATCTGTTTTCTTTAATGCATCCCAAACCTGGCTGTAGGATAGCTGCGTATGATCATCAATGATATCGTGTAAAGCCTTTTTAAGAGCGGGTCCTGATTTGCCAGCAGCAGATTGGTAATAGGAATCGATTTGACTTGTGGCGGCAGTTTGCGTTTGTTGTGCAGATGTTTCGTTTTGAAGCTGTAACGGGGAAAAGGTGATCGTTTGACTAGGTTCATTCAGATTGAAACCTTGAGCGTTTGCAGCTGGAGGCAGCGGGGCGGCGAATGTGCCGAATATCATGATTCCGGCGGCCACAGTTCCAAATAAAGTTCTTTTCATTCGATTTCCTCCTTGATAGGGAATGTATTCTCTTTATTTCTATCATATTGTCATGAAGAAATAAATGGATTTCTCGTAAATTTTATGTAATGAGTTCGTAGGAAAAGAGATTGCTATTTTAAGAGCATTCCTGTATAAGTGGGCTTATAAGGATGGACAGCAAGGGAGAGGATGGATAACGTGAAAGAACTGCAAACACCTTCGAGAACGATAATGACACCGGGGCCCGTAGAAGTAGATCCGAGAGTGCTCCGTGTGATGAGCACCCCTATTCTTGGTCAATTTGATCCAGCATTTACACACATAATGAACGAAACAATGACCTTATTGCGGTCACTTTTTCAAACAGAAAACAAATGGGCTTATCCAATTGACGGTACGTCCCGTTCAGGGCTTGAAGCTGTGCTCGCCAGTGTGATTGAGCCGGGAGATTCGATGCTTGTGCCTGTCTTTGGACGCTTCGGTCACCTGCTCATTGAAATAGGGCAGCGCTACGGTGCTGAGGTACATACTATGGAATGTGAATGGGGGACGGTTTTTGATCCTGCCGACATCATCCAAGAAATAAAGCAGGTCAAGCCTAAAATCGTTGCCATGGTTCATGGTGAAACATCCACCGGACGATTGCAGCCGCTCAAGCAAATCGGTGAAGCATGCCGGGTTCTTGATGCGCTGTTCATTGTAGACGCTGTGGCGACCATTGGCGGTGTCGAGGTAAAAGTGGACGAATGGGAAATTGATGCGGCGATTGGCGGCACGCAGAAATGTTTATCTGTTCCATCAGGCATGTCACCTATTACATATAATGACCGAGTCGCAGCTGTCATTGAATCGAGAAAGAAAGTAGAAAAAGGGATAGCGACACAGGATGAATTACAAAAACAGATCGATATTTCTCCAATCAAAAGCAATTATTTTGATTTAAGCCAGCTTCAGGATTATTGGAGCCCAAGACGATTAAATCATCATACAGAAGCGACAACGATGCTCTATGCACTGCGAGAAGGGGTTCGTCTTGTGCTGGAAGAAGGGCTGTCTGAACGTTTTCAAAGACACACGTATCATGAAAAAGCCTTGATGAAAGGTCTTGAAGCGATGGGGCTTGAATTGTTTGGTGATCCAGATTGTAAAATGCCGGTTGTGACCTGTGTTGTCATTCCAAAGGGTATTGACGGAGAAGCGGTCCGTGCCGACCTGCTTCATCATTTTGGAATTGAGATTGCAAGCTCCTTTGGACCGCTTGCCGGCCGTATATGGAGAATTGGGACAATGGGCTACAGCTGCCGAAAGGAAAATGTGCTGTTTGTGTTAGCGGGTCTGGAAGCGATCCTCATCAAACACGGAGCATCTATCCATTGCGGAGCAGGGCTTCAGGCGGCTCTTTCTATCTATGAACATGCTGAATAGATACATCATACTCGCCACTGGCGGGTATTTTTTATTTGGAAAAGAACGCTAATTTTTGAAAAACTAGACTTATAGATAAGGTTATCGCTATACTGGAGAAGTTCTCATCCTTTTTGTCATCATTTTCATTTATTTTGCAGAAAGAGGTTTTTTGTATGAAGAAGATGGGCAGATTATACATTTTGATGCTCAATATTTTTATTGCCATGCTTGGCTTTGGCCTCATTGTACCTGTTATGCCGAGTTACATCGAAGCCTTTGGCGCAACAGGAAAAACACTCGGTTTTCTTGTGGCTGCAACAGGCCTCACACAATTTGCGTTATCGCCGATCGCCGGCGCACTGACCGATCGATTTGGACGAAGAAAATTGATCATTGCCGGGATTGCTGGCTTTACGATTGCTCAGTTTATTTTTGCTTTTGCTGATCAGCTTTGGATGCTGTTTGTGTCTCGCTTTTTAGGCGGTGCTGCCGGGGCTTTGCTCATGCCGGCCATGTTTGCATACATCGCTGATATCACAAGTGAAAAGGACCGAGGGAAAGGAATGGGCCTATTCAGTGCAGCGATGACACTAGGTTTTGTCATTGGGCCGGGCGTAGGCGGCTATTTGGCTGAGTACGGGATCGCTTTTCCATTTCTCATTGCCGGTTCCTTTGCTGCCCTTTCTACTTTGTTATCCATCCTCTTCTTACCTGAAACATTAACAAAGGAAAAGCAGGAAGAGGCGCGGCTCAACAAGGACATTCATTTCAATCCTTTTGTACAAATGATCCAGGCTCTAAAGACATCGTACGGCTTTTTGTTTATATTGGCCTTTGTCCTCAATTTCGGGATCATTCACTTTGAATCGATTTTCGGCTTATATGTAGACCAAAAACACGGATTTTCACCGAAGGATATTGCGTTTGTGATTACGGTTGCGGGTCTTACAGGGGTGCTTGTCCAAGGTGCGTTAGTGAATGCCTGTGTGAAACGATTTGGGGAGATGAGAGTCGTCCGTTATGCGCTGTTAGGAGCGGCTTTCATGCTGATCGCCTGCCGATTTGCGCCGTCCTTTTGGTTCATTTTTACGGGTTCGATTTTATTTTTATCGGCTACGTCATTTGTCCGTCCAGCCCTCAATACATTGCTGTCCAAGATGGCAGGCAATCAGCAAGGGGTGGCAGGCGGTCTCAATACATCCTTTATGAGCCTTGCCAATATCGTCGGACCGAGTCTTGCTGGTATATTATTTGATGTGAATATTGAGTTTCCTTTTATGTTTGGAACACTGGTGCTTTGCGTCAGTTTCGCTGCATCCATCGTGTGGGGGAAAAAAGTGCAGCATACTCATGCAGCGCAAGGAAGATTGTAGTTGATCTACAATCTTTTTTTATTGAATGAAATACATTTAGAAAAAATTCCAATTAGAAATAGTATATGTTTTATATTTTATCTAAATGAATAGTATAGTTTATCAATATTTACACCTTTTACTGAGATGAAATCCATAGATTTAGGTCTTTAAGATCAATAAAAACTTGTTAATAAAATACTAAAATATACATTTTGTGTAAAAAGTGATTGATTGGTTTTTTCCGCAATGGTAACATCAATCTCGACAGCATGAGGTAACTGAGATAATCAAGAGAAAAGGGGATAGAAAATGAAGAAGTTTATGTTTGCCATTATATTTTTTATCGTCACCATGTTTAGTACAGCAGTGCCATCAGCAGTTCATGCGGCAGAAATTGATCATGACAAGGTAGTTGGTTTTAGAGAAGTCAATCCAACAACTGTTACACAAAAAGCAGCGAAAAAATTTCAGCCTTATTTGAAAGTATGGCATGGATGTGTACCATTCCCAGCTGTAGATGCTGCTGGAAACACAAGCAGAGGGTTAAAAACGAGCGGTTCACATAATGGTGGATGCAGCAGTAATATCGGTCAAGTATATTCACGTTCAGATTGGTACAATGGCAGCTGGGCAATTATGTATGCTTGGTATTTCCCAAAAGATAATCCTTCACCGGGCTTTGGTCATCGTCATGACTGGGAATCCATTGTCGTTTGGATTGACAACCCAGCTGTAGCGAGCCCGCGTGTTCAATCGATTGCTTACTCAGGTCATGGGCAATATAAGAAAGCAGCACCGAGTGCCGCAAGTATTTTAGGAACAAATCCTTTGGTTGGTTATGATAGCAATTGGCCATTGAACCACGAGCTGGATGTAAGCGGCAATGTGAGCGGTAAAGGGATGCAGCCTTTAATTGGCTGGGATGATCTAACGCCGGCAGCAAGACATGCATTGAATACAACAGACTTTGGTAGTGCCAACGTACCATTCAAGGACAGTAACTTTAAAAACAATTTAGCAAAAGCTTGGTATCGATAAGAGTTAACCATGATAAAAAACCGATCATCTAAAAAATGATCGGTTTTTTATCAATAAAATCGCATCATCTCTCATATTTCACGACAGGTGATTTTTCTTTATGAAGCGCACGAATCATTGCATCATCTACGTGTAAATGCTCTTTCACTAATTGAGGCGGGGTTAAGGCCATCCACTGATTCAACGAAATATCTGCAAACCGGTCACTTTTAAAAATTTCTAAAAACCAAAGGCTCGTTTGGCCGATATTTTGGATGTAATGCCCCATACCAAAAGGAACATATCCAACATCACCTGCTCTGTAATTAAAGGTGCGGGCAGTACCTCCTGCTCCAAAGACCGTCATTTTGGCCGTGCCGGTTAAATAGTATTGCCACTCATCATTATTAGGGTGCCAGTGCATTTCTCTCATGCCGCCAGGTTTTACTTCGACAAGTGCAGCGGCAATCGTTTTTGAAATCGGGAAATTCTGTGAGTCGACAATTCGGACGGTTCCGCCTGAGGTCGTTAGCGGCTTTTGACGAAGAAGCTGGTGCGTAAATGGCGGCTTAATGCTCCCGTATGGATCAGATACCATTTGGCTTTCTAAAGATGCCGGCGGTGAGCCTTGAAACATATAGCGCTGCTTATTCGGAATACGGTCAAACAATTTCTTAGGAACACCAAAATTGGCGGATAGAATCTCTTTTGGTGTATGGGCAAACCAGTCTGTGATCGTGAATGTATCAAATTCAGAAAAATCGCCATCATCAAATACAAGAAGGAACTCACATCCATCCTCAAGTCCTTGGATGGAGTGCGGGATACCAGGTGGAAAATACCACAAATCGCCTTCTTCTATATCAGCGATCATATTTCGCCCTTCTGCATCTACAGATGTGATGCGGGCTTTGCCTAAAATCATATACGCCCATTCCGCCTGTTTATGCCAATGAAGCTCACGAACACCTCCGCGTGTGAGCCGCATGTTGACACCTGCAATCGTTGTTGAAACAGGCAGCTCCCGCTTCGTAATTTCCCTCGACCAGCCGCCGTGATTCAAATGCATGTGTGTATCAGAAAATGAAAATTTTAAATTAGGGATTGTTCCGGCATCGGTTTTAGGGGGAACGAGCATATCTGGGTTCTCTATATCTCGAAGGACATCACGCGGGCCTAAGTCGGTAGCACCCGCGCCATCCTTTCGAATGGGCTGCGGGATGTGACGGAGCTCATCATCCATTTGTCATCCCTCCTCGAGACTCATTTTTCTCTTCCAAACTATATGAAGCTTCGGAAGAAAAAATTCAATCAGGATGGGATGTGAGAAATCTTTGAATACGGAAGGCTAAGCGCAGCCGCAATGTTGCGTCAGGATCTTTTAAGCTGATTCGAAGCAATTCTTCACACTTCTCAAGGCGATAAATGACCGTGTTGCGATGAATAGACAATCGTTTGGCTGTTTCTGAAATGTGGCAATGGGTTTCTAAATAGACAGACAAGGTGTGAAGAAGACTTTGATCGACTTGTGATGCTTCAGATAACGGGTGTAGGTGCAGCTGGTGAAACGTGATCATATCCTTTCTTGGAATAAGCCTTAGTAAATCTGGTACATCCTTCGCCTGATAAAATTGAATATAATCAGTTCGCGATGAGAGATGTCCGGTTTGAAGAGCCTCTAATGCTTCATTGTAGCCCTCAGACAGGTGGTGGATTAGGCAGGCGGTCAAACTCACTCCAAAAGAAATGGTGTGATTCAATTGCAGTTTAACAAGCTTCTGCAACTGTTTTAAAAAAGAGATGAGACTGCCGCTAACCTCCGGCCAACTGCCAGTCTCCTCCATCAATACAACACCCATATCACCTTTGACAAACAGAAAGGCAGGAAATGGGCAGGTTAGAAGTGCACTTTCGAGCAGATCAATCACATGATCTAAAACCATTTGCTGCTCCATAAAACATGTGGTATCACTACGCTGGTCAAGCTGACAGATCATACATAGATAGCGGCATTCGGCGCTTAATCCAAACGATTGAGCGAAATGTAAATGATCTTGCTGGGAAGACGATGCCCTCTCTATCCATCTGCGAAAACCCTCATTTCTAGCTCGCTTGGCCGTTTGCAGGGCGGCATATTGTCTCATACGAGCAATCGACATTTCGTTCACTGCTTTTGCAATCATCCCATGCAATGCTTTATTCTGCGGGTGAATGAAAGAAAGGATGACCAGGTAATCACATGTTTGTTCGTTTAAATCAATCGGGAAGATGGAAAAGGTTTGTTTAGCATGTATCATCGAAAAAGAATGAGTTGTCCTGCTTCGAAAAAAGGGGAGAATGTGCATCCATTCTGGGTTCGTCATCATGGAGTGCGAGGTATACAGTATACGTCCATACTGGTTTAACAAATAGACAGGCTTATGAATATTTCTGGCGATTTTTTGTAATATGTCAAACTGGTTATCGTCTATGTTCATATCCACTCAATCTCCTTTATTGGTGAAGATGAATAAAAAAATGGACAATTGCTGTCAACATCTCTGATATGCATTTTATGTTATCAGCTAAAATCATTTTAGATAGAAAGTTGTTAATTAATATGACAAACAAACAGAGCGTCAGGACAAAATCACATGCCGCCAGTCATCTTCATTCAGAATTACGAGCAAATATGATATGTTGTAGACAGAAGAATTTCTTTCAGAATTATGGGGATCACAAGGAACAAAGGCTTCGAATGAGGAAGCCGTCTATACATGAGAGTGGCAAGAGGTGAGAAACATGATTTATATCGGATTAACTGGCTGGGGAGATCATGACAGTCTTTATCCGCCGAAAATTGGCAGCGCGCAAAAGCTGTTTCACTACGCATCAACGTTTCCCATTGTGGAACTAGATGCCAGCTTTTATGCGGTTCAGCCTGAGCGTAATCATGAAAAGTGGATAAAGGATACTCCGGATGACTTTCAATTTGTTGTGAAAGCATACCAAGGAATGACTGGACATCAAAGGGGCGAGATTCCGTTTGCTTCGAAGGAAGAAATGTTTGACGCGTTTATTCTTTCATTGACTCCGCTTATTCGTGAAGGGAAACTAGCCATGGTCCTGTTTCAATTTCCCCCATGGTTTGATTGCAAAAAAGAGCACGTCTACTATTTAAGATGGTGTAAGGAGAAGATGGGCGATATTCCTTGTGCTCTCGAATTCCGAAACCGTACATGGTTTTCAGAGGAATTTTATGAGCAAACTTTATCCTTTATGGAAAAGGAAGGATGGATTCATTCCGTCTGTGATGAACCGCAAGTCGGAGAAGGCTCCATTCCGCCAGTCATACAAGCTACACACCGTGATAAAACATTGGTGCGATTTCACGGGAGGAATAAACAGGGCTGGCTTCACCCGGCAGACCATGAGAATTGGCGTGAAGTGAGATACTTATATTTATATAATGAAGCTGAATTAAAAGAGTGGAAAAAGAATCTCGACATCCTGCATCAGCAATCGAAAGATGTCTATGTCGTGTTTAATAATAACTCCGGCGGAGATGCAGCAGCAAATGGACAGCAGATGATTGATTTGCTGGATATCACGTATTCAAGCCTATCTCCGAAGCAGTTAGATTTATTTAGTTAACCGAGAGCTGACTGAAGCTTTCAACCTGAATGAGACGGTCAGTGACAACTTGAGGGAGAGATCAACATGCTGCAGAAGCTATGGTTATATCATACAAACGACTTGCACAGCCACTTTGAGAACTGGCCAAAAATTGCAGCTTATATTGAAGAAAAGCGTCAAGTTCACGATCAGATGCTCTTGTTTGATATTGGCGACCATATGGATCGAGTGAACCTCGTATCCGAAGCTGATTATGGAAAGGTAAATGTCAAGCTCCTCAATGAGCTTGGCTATGATGGAGTTACGATCGGGAATAATGAAGGCATTACGCTGCCTCATGATCAGCTGGATCACCTATATGAGAATGCACAATTTCCTGTGGTCCTGTCTAATCTATTTGAGAAAGGCAAAAGGCCATCATGGGCAAAGCCCTATCATATGATCACAATGGAAAACGGACTGAGAATATGTCTCTTAGGCGTGACCATTGCGTATACACCTGTTTATGAAAAGCTGGGCTGGAACATTACTGATCCATTTGACAGCATACGGGACATGTTGCAGGAAGTGAAGGGACAGGCAGATGTCATTGTGCTCTTATCCCATCTCGGTATTATCCATGATCGAGAGGTCGCCCGTGACTTCCCTGAAATCGACATCATCCTAGGCTCGCACACGCATCATCTGTTAGAACAAGGTGAAATGGACAATGGGGTGCTTCTTGCATGCGCTGAAAAGTATGGGCATTATATTGGCTGCGTCGAGCTGACAATCGATACAGCACGCAAAGAGCTGATAGAGAAAAAGGCGACAGTGCAGTCAGTGGATCAGCTCATCAGTGAATCAGATGAAGCCATCACCACCTTACAGCAGGCAGAAAGAAGAGCGAAAGCACTCATGCAGGAAAAAGTCACAACAATTGAGTCGAAGCTAGAAACGAAGTGGTTCGACGAATCTCCGCTTCCGCAGCTCTTAACAGATGCCATTAAAGATTGGTGCGAGGCAGATATTGGCATGATGAATGCGGGTATGGTGCTTGATTCATTAGAGGCAGGGATCGTCACAAGAGAAGAAATCCACCGGATATGTCCGCATCCTATTAATCCCATTCGGGTGACGCTTACCGGTCAACAGCTCATCGAAACGGTTCGACGGGGCTGTGAAGAAAAAATGGAACAGCTGCGCATTAAAGGCTTCGGCTTTAGAGGTGAGCTGATGGGGAAAATGCTATATAGCGGACTCAGCTATACGTTAGAAGAAGGCGAGGCCAAACGGGTGAAGGATGTCTTTGTACATGGTCAATTGATCAAAAAAGACGCCTCCTATACAGTTGGCACAGTCGATATGTATACATTAGGCTCTCTTTTTCCTCATATCCGTGATCACGATCACATTGAATATTTCATGCCTGAATTTTTACGTGATGTTCTGACATGGCGCTTGAAGGAAGCAACATGAAATCCGCTTCAGCCTAACAACACGCGCCCTCTTTTCACATAGATTGTGATGAGAGGAGTGAAGGGATTTGGTGAATTTAACACCTATTACAATTGATGGCCATTCCTTTACAGCGGTCACCGTCAAACTGCCGAAGACAAATTTCATGGCAGTAACAAATGAACACGGGTATATCATGTGCGGTGCACTTGATGTCGGGCTCTTGAATGAAAAGCTTGCAGATAGAGGAATTATTGCAGGAAGAGCAGTTGGGGTAAGAACCATTGAGCAATTGCTCGATGCTCCTTTAGAATCTGTGACATACGCCGCAGAAGCACTGGGTATCTCTGCTGGAACAATTGGAAGAGATGCATTATTAAAAATGGTGAAATAAAATAGAGAGATGATTCCTATCCCCCCGCCTGTC
This sequence comes from Bacillus sp. WP8, assembly GCF_000800825.1. NCBI lineage: Bacteria > Bacillati > Bacillota > Bacilli > Caryophanales > Bacillaceae > Bacillus > Bacillus sp. WP8. The sequence goes on along the minus strand of NZ_CP010075.1, from coordinate 2,885,510 downwards.
TGCATACACATGTAATGGAGAAGGGGGGATTTTTTATTGAGAATGAACCGCCGTTATCGCCCCTACAAGAAGGGCCCTTTGCCATTTCGTTACGTCATGCTGCTTGCGATCTTATTCTTTGTGCTCTCAACCGTGATTAGTTTATTTTTTATCAACCGATCAATTAAACCAACCCTTATTCACATTGCTGAACTAGAAACAGAGCGCATCGCCAATCACCTCATACAATATTCAGTTCAAGACTTTGCAGACGATCAGGAGAATATGAAGGATATGGTGGTCATGAATACAAGTGAGAACGGAAAAGTGACGACCATCGATTTTAATGCGCAAGCAACATCGAAAGCAATGGCTGACCTGTCGCGTCATCTTCAGAAAAATTTAGAGGACATTGAAAAGGGGAACTTTCAAAAAGAGGCAAAAGAAGCGTTAAAGGATCAAGCAGATGGACATGACGGCATTATATATAACATTCCGCTCGGTCAGGCATCCGGAAATGCACTCATCGCCAACCTCGGACCCAAAGTACCTGTACGCTTTAGTGTGATTGGTGATCCGCACACGGACGTTGAGAAAAACATTAAGCCTTATGGCATCAACAATGCCTTGATTGATATTAGTGTTCTGATCGAGGTTAAGGTAAGAGTCATTATCCCATTTGCTTCTGAAACAATCGTAGTTAAAAACTCTGTTCCTGTCTCCATACAAGCCGTTCAAGGAGACGTACCAGATTATTATAATGGCAGCGGAACAAATTCAGGTGCTCCACCAATTGTTCTCCCAGAGAAAAAGGAGAAAAAGGAATAACAGCCCAACAATGATTGGGCTGTTTTTTTACGATTTTCGTTTCCGTTCAGCTCTTTCCCACGCCCTCAAATGAGGGTATGGGTCAAATGACCATTCCGTTCTACCGTTGTCTTTGTACATGCCATAGTGAAGATGCGGCGGAAATTTTCCTGCGGTGCCTGGAGGGCCGTAACCGGAGCTTCCGACAGATCCAATCACCTGACCTGGTTCAACAATTTGACCTGTCTTAAGTCCTTTCGCAAAGCCATTTAAGTGAGCGAAGTAATGATAATGATTATGAATATCTCGAATGCCTATCCGCCAGCCGCCAAAGCGGTTCCATCCTTTCATTTCAATCACGCCATACGATGTCGCACGAACGGGAAGTCCATAATGGGCAAATAAATCGGTTCCCTCATGAATTCTTCTTCCTCCAAATCCTCTCGCATCTCCCCATGTACTTCGGTAGCTGTAGTCAGCTCCAACTGGTAGAGGAAAAGCATGCTTTCCAAGATCAAGATGGCCGTAGTGCTTATATAGCTTCATAAAAGATGAAATGATTCCAACGGTTTGATCACGTCCATAATAGTCCCATAAGCCAATTTTTAATTGATCAATGCTGCTGCCGTAGTGAAGCAAGTATTGAGCAAACGTGAATAATACATCCTCATCGTCATCGCTGCTTGCTTTGCCATCCCCATTCCCATCAAGCCCAATTCCATCAAACACTTTAATGCTTAAAGGAGAGGTATCCTGTTTATTCGGGTTTTCTGGTCCAATCCACATTTCCCGGGGAATGTAGATGCCAATGACGCCTTTTTGTTTCGGTAAATCTCTTCTGCTTTTTCGAATATTGTGTTCATACTGATCAACTGCAGCAAGTACATACCATGGAACCTGTGTTGTGATGGAGACTTTTTCATATAGGGCCATTCTCTGCTTCAATTCATCTGGCTGTTTGCCGGTCCCTTCTGCATGAACAGGTAAAGGGAGCATTGAAAGAGCAATCATGATGGCTAAAACCACTTTCACAAACGTCCATCTCCTTTCATCGAGCATCGTCTTCTACCGTTTAGTGTGGTTAGATCACTCTATTTCATAAGAAGAAAATGTTAGTAATTTTCTTCTGTTTTTTTAGGAGGCTTTTGGGTATTTTTGCAGCTCATTCCCTTGTTGTTCAATCTGTACTATGTTAAAGTGTCTAAAGAAAAGGCTTTAGGCCGAAGATTCAATTTTTTGCAGCTTCTTGGCTGCATCCATCGTATATAGCAGGAAGATTTTTGTAGATGCACCTTTAACGAATTCATATGGAGATGATGGAATTGGCAAAGAAGGAAGAGCACGTAAGAAAACCGGACTGGCTTAAAATTAAGCTGAATACGAATGAAAACTATACCGGTTTGAAGAAAATGATGCGGGAAAACAACCTGCATACCGTTTGTGAGGAAGCAAAATGTCCGAATATTCATGAATGCTGGGCAGTGAGAAGAACCGCTACATTTATGATCCTTGGATCTGTTTGTACGCGCGCATGCCGTTTCTGTGCGGTGAAAACTGGACTTCCAACTGAGCTTGACCTGCAAGAGCCAGAACGCGTGGCAGATTCAGTAGCATTAATGAACTTAAAGCATGCTGTCATAACAGCGGTTGCAAGGGATGATCAAAAGGATGGCGGAGCAGGTGTGTTCGCTGAAACCGTTCGTGCGATTAGAAGAAAAAGCCCATTTACCACAATTGAAGTTCTCCCTTCAGACATGGGCGGTAATTATGATAACTTGAAGACGTTAATGGACACTCGTCCTGACATTTTAAATCACAACATTGAAACAGTGCGCAGATTAACGCCAAGAGTTCGTGCGCGTGCTACATACGATCGTTCATTAGAATTCTTGCGTCGTGCAAAAGAAATGCAGCCCGACATTCCAACAAAATCAAGCATTATGATTGGACTCGGTGAAACGAAGGAAGAAATCATTGAAGTCATGGATGATCTTCTTGCCAATAACGTGGATATTATGGCGATTGGTCAGTACTTACAGCCTTCGAAAAAGCATTTGAAAGTTCAAAAATACTATCATCCGGATGAGTTTGCAGAGCTGAAGGAAATTGCGATGTCAAAAGGCTTTAGCCACTGTGAAGCTGGGCCGCTTGTGCGCTCTTCCTACCATGCAGATGAACAAGTAAACGAAGCGTCTAAAAAGCGTCAGGCGCAAGCATAACAAAGAAAACGCCAGAGCTCTCTGGCGTTTTTTCTCATATTAATTTTGGCCATAAGGGGCGTTTCTTCTCATCGTACGGTCGGAATTCGTCATCCCATTTGCATCTTCTTTCGTTGAAATATCTCCACCTTGAGGGGAGTACTTCATTTGCTGAATTGTTTTAGTTAAAATCTGGTCAAAATCACGTGAATTGGTTTGAAGACGTGAAAAATTGGCAATGGATTGAAAGTGCTCTGGATTATCAGAGACGTATACATGATAATAACGAGGGAGAACAGAAACCGCCGTTTTCTTTACTTGATCGGCAGATTCATCACGGTTTTTGTTTCCTGTTCGATACACGATGAGTGCATCCTCATCTGTCACAAGTGTCGCAGCATCTTTGATGTTTGGCAGCTGCACCGTTAAACTTGTAATCACGTGGGCAAGATGCTCACGATTTAAAGCAGGGGTTCTTTCTTTCTGATCCGTTAATTGCTGGCGCTGATAACGAACATATCCTGCTTTGTTTGTGTCTGCTTCTGGCATGTTGGAATTATTTCCTTCATGACGATCCGACAGACGGATGGTTTTACTTGAAGAATCTTCATCCACTTGCCGGTTCATACCTGATTGAAAGCCGCACCCGCCTAAAAGCATGCTGAGGAGAATCGCGGCTGTCAGTTGTTTCTTCATAAATGTGACCTCCTTTTTCCTTTAGCTTCGGCTAAATCGGAAAAAACATGCTTTAGCAATTGATGGAGTTCTTCCAATGAATTATCATTAAAGATGGATCGTTTAAAAAGAGGTGAGAAGATGATCGTCATTCAGAATGCTACCTTTGATCTTGTAAGAGATATCAAAGACGGCTTTAATGAAGAAGCGTTTAAAGCAAGGTACTCAGATATTTTAAATAAGTATGATTATATTGTGGGGGACTGGGGCTATAATCAGCTCAGGCTGAAAGGGTTCTTTGATGACCAAAACCAAAAGGCCACATTTGATACTAAAATCAGCACACTCGATGAATACATTTATGAATACTGTAATTTTGGCTGTGCCTATTTTGTCTTAAAACGAATCAGAAAATAACGCAAAGGGGAGCGTCATAATGTATTTCGTAGACAGAAAAAAGATTGAAGAGACATTACGTTTTTTCGAGGAGCAATATGAGTTGATGCAAAGTCATCAAACATGGACAAGTCCTTTAGAAAAAAAAGCGCTGGAACGAATTGTTCATTTGCTCGTCGAATGTATTCTTGATACTGGAAATGACATGATTGATGGCTTTATTATGCGTGACCCAGGAAGCTATGATGACATCATGGATATCCTTGTTGATGAAAAGGTCGTACCAGAAGGTGAAGGCAGTCAGCTGAAAAAGCTTGTCTCATCCCGCAAAACACTTGTGCAGCAATATCAGGAAGTGGATCATCATGACTTATTGCAGGTCATCAGTGAAGTAGAGCAAGCGCTAGAGGTCTTTCCAAGCCGCATCCGTACCTACTTGGAGCAGGAGCTTGGCCCAGTATCAGCGTTTAAATAAACCATTGGAGTTGTGAGCATCATGAAATACAAAGGCTATTTAATTGATTTAGACGGGACAATGTATAAAGGAACAGAAAAGATTGAAGAAGCAGGTCAATTTGTTCAGAAGTTAAATGAGTTGAACATCCCTTACTTGTTTGTCACGAATAACTCATCACGCACGCCAAAGCAGGTAGCGGAAAAACTCGTTTCCTTCGATATTCCAGCCACAGAAGAACAAGTTTTCACAACAAGTATGGCGACGGCCAATTATATTGCTGAGCAAAAGAAAGATGCGTCAGTTTACGTGATCGGTGAAGAAGGAATCAAGCAGGCCATTGAAGAAAAAGGGCTGACGTTTGGTCAGGAAGACGCAGATTTTGTTGTTGTTGGAATTGATCGTGGCATTACATATGAAAAATTAGCAGTAGGTGCGATTGCCATCCGTCAAGGCGCACAATTTGTTTCAACAAATGGAGATATTGCCATCCCAACAGAAAGAGGGCTTTTGCCAGGGAATGGCTCGTTAACATCTGTACTGACTGTGACGACAACAGTACAGCCGACATTTATCGGAAAGCCAGAATCCATTATTATGGAACAAGCGATGCGTGTGCTTGGAACAGATGTGTCTGAGACGCTCATGGTGGGTGATAACTATGATACGGATATTATGGCAGGAATGAATGCAGGCATGGACACATTACTCGTCCATACCGGTGTGACAACAAAAGAGCTGCTTCAGCAGTATGAAAAGCAGCCAACCTATGTCATTGATTCATTATCCGAGTGGATTGAGCGATTATCATAAAAAAAGAGGACAAGCGTTACGCGCGCGTCCTCTTTTTCTTTATTCTGCATTTCTCGCACTATGTGCCAGCCTGCTTGATGCGGCAGCAGCAATAGCGCCGACGATGTCATCTAAAAAGGTGTGGCATTCACCTGTGGATTTATCGTTGAGTTTTCCGAGAATTCCTGGTTTTTCTTTATCGATATATCCGTAATTCGTAAAGCCGATCGAACCATAAATATTGACGATAGCAAAGGATAAAATTTCATCAACGCCATACAGGCTTTCGTCCGTTTCAAGTATTGATTGAAGCGGCTCAGTCAGCTTCTTTTGCTCGGCGAGTACGTCTAGTTCGACGCCCGTTAAAATCGCATTTTGGACTTCACGTTTTGCGATGACACGCTCCACATTGTGGATGCACTCTGTCATGTCTAAGCCAGGATGATATTTTTCCTGTAAAAAGTAGACAAGGTCTGCTATATCTTGAATGGTTACGCCTCGTTCTTGTAAACGGCGTCTTGCTGTTTTTTCTACTTCGTTCATCTCATGATGATGCGGCATGTATTCCTCACCCAATCCTCTTAATTTGTCCACAACGTGTAAAAAGCTTCGGATAGTAAATAGTATTCATAAATCCCTCAACCTGCGACTACGATATGATAAGAGATTGATCATAGGAACGCAGGTGAAAACATGAAAGAAACCATTTATCACACATTTGGTATTGATGTTCGTCAGTTTATGCCATATGGCAGTTATCAGAGCTTTCAAACGGCGGAGGCTCTCTTCCTCATTGTTCCTGTGTCTCATTTGCGAGAAGAAGAACTCGCAGAGATGTATCATATCAGTCAGTATTTACTGAATGCTGGAGACCCATACGTCGCTGTGTTTGAATTAACAAATGAAGAAAAGCCCATCTTTACTCATGGGAAGGAGCAGTACGCTTTATTAAAAGCAGCGCCTCCGATCTCAAGCCGATCGTTTCAGCAAGCGTCAGAGCTGGCGGCCTTTCATGTTAGGGGAAGAGGCTTTCCATATGAAGTATCCGAAACAAAACGTGTCGGTGCCTGGAAGGAATTATGGGCAAAACGATTAGATCAGCTTGAAGGCTTTTGGATGCAGCAAATGCATCAAAAACCGCTGGAACGGTTTGAACAAAAATTCATTGAATCGTTTCCGTATTATCTTGGATTAACGGAGAATGCCATTCAATATTTAGTCGATACTGAGCTTGATGATGAACCGAAAGAATGTGACTCAGGCACTGTCTGTCACCAGCGCTTTTCACGTATGACATGGCCGCATGAGCAGCCGCTTCGTTTACCTGTGGATTGGGTCTTTGATCATCCAACCCGTGATATTGCCGAATATTTAAGAGAGACTTTTGTGCAGCATAAGGAAGATTTAATTGAAGAGGGCTTTTCCTTTCTTCAGCAATATGAACAGGTGACACCTCTTTCCTCCTTTTCAAAGCGTTTGTTATACAGCCGTCTGCTGTTCCCGCTTCATTATTTTGAAATTGTGGAAGGCTACTACATGTCGGGAGAAAATGAAAAAGCATATTATGAAGAGCGGTTAGATTACGTTTTAAATGATGCCAATCGCTATGAATACTTTCTAAAGGTTTTTCAAGAAATGAGCGCCATGCGAAGCGGTGGGAGCCCCATTCCGGCTATTGGCTGGATTCAGCCTGCAGCTGATTTGAAGTTTCAGTGAACAGACGAAACGTCTCTTTTCTCTTGAGGCGTTTTTCGATATGCTTAAAGAAATCGATTAAAGGAGTGTCCTTCTTGACGAAACCTTATGTCTATATCACAAGAAAGCTTGATGAAGCATCACTTACACCATTAAAAGAAGTCGCTCATGTTGAGATGTGGCCAAGCGAGGATGAGCCGTGTCCAAGAGAAGAGCTAGAAACACAAGCAGCTAAAGCGGATGCGCTTCTCACCATGCTGTCAGATCAAATAGATGAGCCTCTCTTATCAAAGGCTCCGAATATCAAGGTGGTCGCAAACCTTGCTGTTGGCTATGACAATATTGATGTTGAAGCAGCCAAAAAGCGTGGAATCACTGTATGTCATACACCAGACGTCTTAACAGAATCGACGGCTGATTTAGCCTTTGCCCTACTGATGGCGTCAGCTAGACGCATTGTTGAGGCGAGTGATTGGATTAAGGATGGAAATTGGACAGGCTGGGGGCCGCTTCTTCTTGCCGGTGCGGATGTTCATCACAAAACGCTCGGGATTGTCGGAATGGGTAGCATTGGAACAGCACTAGCCAAGCGGGCCAAAGGCTTTAATATGAATGTCCTTTATCATAATCGTTCCAGAAAACCCGAGGCAGAAGCGCAGCTTGGTGTGACATATGCGGATTTTGAGGAACTGCTCAAACAGTCTGATTTCATCGTCTGTCTGACACCGTTAACCCCGGAAACAAAAGACATGTTTAATGAACAAGCATTTGATCTGATGAAGAACTCTGCTTATTTCATTAACGTATCAAGAGGACAGACTGTGGATGAGGATGCTTTATACGAGGCTGTCACGACAGGAAAAATTGCCGGAGCAGGTCTAGATGTATTTAGACAAGAGCCTGTCAGTCCATCTCATCCATTAACGACATTACCTAACGTCACAGTCCTCCCTCATATTGGAAGTGCTAGTGTCGAAACGAGAAAAACGATGATGCGTTTATGTGCTGAGAATATTGCACTTGTCTTACAAGACAAGCCAGCCAAAACGCCGGTTCGTTCATAATATAAAGCTTCCCGGTGTTCGGGAGCTTTTCTGACAAAAATATTTTGAAAATATAGAATCTTGATATAAATAGCTGTTAAGCGGTTTCATTCTGACAATCTCTTATTTTATTACCTTGTCAAAATGAGGATACCCCTTTATAATGTGTGTACATTGAATGTCTGTGTAAGGTTAACAAATGTCTTTTTAGAGAGGACATTTATGGAGAAAGGTGGAATTTCAGGTGAAGGCAATTCGAGTTGGGCTATTAGGATTAGGAACAGTGGGGAGCGGTGTCGTAAAAATTATCCAAGACCATCAGGATAAATTAATGCACCAAATCGGCTGTCCGGTATTAATACAAAAAGTGCTTGTGAGCAATCCCGATAAAAAAAGAGATGTGGATGTCGCAAGAGAGGTCTTCACAACTGAAGTATACGATGTGATTAGAGATCCAGAGGTCGACGTCATCATTGAAGTGATGGGCGGCATTGAAGAGACAAAACAATATTTAATAGATGCGTTGAATGAGAAGAAGCATGTCATTACAGCCAATAAAGATTTAATGGCGCTTTACGGTACGGAGCTTTTACATGTAGCGAAAGAAAATGGCTGTGATCTTTATTATGAAGCAAGTGTTGCCGGAGGAATTCCGATTTTGCGCACGCTGGAGGAAGGGCTCGCCTCTGACCGAATCACCAAGATGATGGGGATTGTGAACGGTACAACGAATTTTATTTTAACGAAAATGAATGTCGATAAAAGCGCATATGAGGATGTCTTAAAAGAAGCACAGGATCTTGGCTTTGCAGAAGCGGATCCGACAGCTGATGTAGAAGGACTGGATGCAGCCAGGAAAATGGCGATTCTTGCAAGACTCGGCTTTTCCATGAATGTAGATTTAGAGGACGTCAAGGTGAAAGGTATTTCAGATATCTCTGATGAGGATATTAATTTCAGTAAGCGGTTTGGCTATACAATGAAGCTGATTGGAATTGCTCAGCGGGACGGAGAGAAAGTAGAGGTCAGCGTTCAGCCAACCTTACTTCCTGATCATCATCCATTATCATCCGTTAACAATGAATTTAATGCGGTGTATGTTTACGGAAGTGCTGTAGGAGAAACGATGTTTTACGGACCTGGAGCAGGAAGTCTGCCAACGGCAACAGCTGTTGTATCAGACTTAGTCGCAGTAATGAAAAACATGCGCCTTGGCGTGAACGGAAGCGGATTTATCGCACCGCAGTTTGAGAAGAAGATCAAATCGTCATCAGAAGTATTTGCTCAGCAATTCTTAAGAATTCATGTCAGAGATCAAGTCGGGGCATTCTCCCGTATTACATCTATTTTTTCTGAAAAAGGCATCAGCTTTGAAAAGATCCTTCAGCTTCCTGTGAAAGGACACGATGAGCTGGCTGAAATTGTGATTATTACACATCAGACCTCAGAAGAAGATTTCTCAAATATCCTGCAAAAATTAAACGACCTCGACGTGGTGGTTCAAGTGAAGAGCACGTACCGAGTAGAAGGGAACGGTTTAAGCTGATGAAATGGAATGGACTCATTGAAGAATTTCAAGAATTCTTACCAGTAAACGAATCTACACCTAAACTAACATTAAATGAAGGGAATACACCGCTGATCCATCTCGCCAAGCTTTCAGAAAAGCTGGGAATCGAGCTTCATGTGAAAACAGAAGGCGTGAATCCAACAGGTTCTTTCAAGGATCGAGGAATGGTCATGGCCGTTGCAAAGGCAAAAGAAGAAGGCAATGATACAATTATGTGCGCTTCAACAGGGAACACCTCTGCAGCAGCAGCGGCATATGCAGCCCGTGCTGATATGAAATGTATTGTCATCATTCCAGACGGGAAAATTGCCTTCGGTAAGCTTGCACAGGCTGTTATGTACGGAGCAGAGATCATTGCCATTGATGGTAACTTTGATGATGCACTGAAAATCGTCCGCAGTATCTGTGAAAAAGCGCCGATCGCTCTTGTTAACTCGGTCAATCCTTATCGAATTGAAGGACAAAAGACAGCAGCATTTGAAATCTGTGAGCAGCTAGGCTCAGCCCCGGACGTACTAGCGATTCCTGTTGGAAATGCCGGGAACATCACAGCCTACTGGAAAGGCTTCAAGGAATATCATGAGAAAAAAGGAACTGGACTGCCTGTCATGCGTGGTTTTGAAGCAGAAGGTGCAGCGGCAATCGTTCGAAATGAAGTGATTGAGCAGCCAGAAACAGTGGCAACAGCTATCCGTATCGGAAATCCAGCGAGCTGGAAACAAGCTGTGGCAGCCGCAGATGAATCAAACGGAAAGATTGATGAAGTGACTGATGAGGAAATTCTTCATGCGTATCAATTGATTGCACGTGAAGAAGGTGTGTTTGCAGAACCGGGCTCATGTGCATCGATTGCGGGCGTGTTAAAGCAGGTGAAATCTGGTGAAATCAAGCCAGGCAGTAAAGTTGTTGCGGTACTAACAGGCAACGGACTGAAAGATCCAAATACGGCTATCGATATTTCACAAATCAAGCCGGTCACACTCGATGCAGATGAAGATCAAATTCTTGAACACTTAGAAAAGGCCGCACGCGTATGAGTGAAGCCTCCATGCTTTTTTCAATCACAGTACCGGGAAGCACTGCCAATTTAGGACCAGGCTTTGATTCAGTTGGAATGGCACTCAGCCGCTATTTAAAGCTATCGGTCTATGACCATGATAGCTGGCTGTTTGAAGCAGAAACAGATGTCGTGTCTGGGATTCCATCAGGCACCGACAACCTGATTTATCAAACAGCCAAAAAGGTCGCAGATGACTTTGGAAAAACACTCCCGCCTGTTCATGTCAAAGTGTGGAGTGATATTCCATTGGCACGGGGGCTTGGCAGCAGTGCTGCTGCCATCGTGGCCGCCATTGAACTTGCCAATCAGCTTCTTGAATTAAACATGACAGATGATCAGAAGCTCTTTTATGCAAGTGAGGTAGAAGGTCATCCAGATAATGCGGGTGCCTCTTTATTCGGTGGTTTACTGATCGGTCTTCATGAGGAAGACAAAACCCATGCCGTTAAAGTGCAGCATGTGGATGTAGATGTCGTCGTGGTCATTCCTTTTTATGAAGTGCTCACAAAGGATGCCCGTGATGTCCTGCCAGAGGATTTTTCCTATAAGCATGCTGTTAGTGCGAGTGCTGTAAGCAACGTCCTTGTTGCCGCATTAATGACACAAAACTGGCCGCTTGTTGGAGAAATGATGAATAAGGATTTATTTCATCAGCCTTACCGCACAATGCTCGTTCCAGAGCTGTCGAAGGTAGAGCATGTCGCTTCGCTCAAAGGAGCGTATGGAACAGCTTTGAGCGGCGCTGGGCCGACGATCCTCACCTTAGTGGAAAAAGGGAAGGGAGAAGCGCTGAAAGAACAGCTTGCCCAAAATTTCCCGCATTGCGAAGTCGATTTGCTGACGGTGCCAGTAGAAGGTGTTGTCGTGCAGCATTATCCTGTTAATCAAGTAAAGAACGTGCTGTGAATCTGCACGTTCCCAGCGTGTAGACAAACCCTCGCATTCTTTGTCAGTCCTGCGCGCTGGTGCTCACGAATGTTCAATTCGCTCCGCGCCAGTGCTCGTTCTTCCTAGACTTCAAGGGTTTTCAATCACGCTGAAAAGAAGAAAAAGAGCTAAAATAAAGATCATTTTAGCCCTTTTTCAGCAATCTGAGAACGTGCTGTGAATCTGCACGTTCTTTTTTATGCTTGTTTTTATGGGAAGAAGCAGGGATTATTATTTAGAGGATCGAACTATTTTTTATGCATATAAGGGGGAGATACATTCATGAAGAAATTGATGACGGCAGAAGATTTAACGAAGATTGTTTCCGTTTCTCATCCGGTTTATTCACCAGATGGAAAAAAGGCAGTCTTTACAAAAGTCACTGTGAATGAGAAAAAGGACGATTACAACATCCACTTATGGGTTCGAGATGAAGAGACAGAGGAGCTGGCACAATGGACATTTGAGGATGGAAAGCATCATCAGCCAGTTTGGTCAAAGGACGGCAGGCAGCTTGCTTTTATTTTGCAAAAGCCAAAGGAAGTCCCTCAGCTCGCACTCATAAAGAGCGAAGGAGGCGGCGTACGTACTTTAACGAAGATTCCATACGGAGTATCTCACCCTGTCTTTTCTCCCGACGGAGCATTCATTTATGCGGCTGTGTCATTGAAACAATCAGAATCTATTCATGATGAAAAAAAGGAAGAGCAAGATGAATTTGCTCCAGCGGTATATGATGATTTGACCTATAAAGCAGATGGAAGAGGCTTTTTAGATGGACGTGTCACACAGATCGTGAAAGTGGAAATCCGTTCAGGAGAGGTAGAGCCTATCACGAGCGAGCAGGTTCATCATATGAATCATACCGTTTCTCCGTGTGGAAAATGGCTTGCCTTTATTCAATTAAATCCACAGATACCTTACATAAGTGACGTGTGTCTTCTGTCATTAGAAGATGGTCAGACAAAAAAGATCACACAAGCAAACGGCGCTTATTCCACCGTATCTTTTTCTCCAAATGGCGAGAGTCTTTTGTATATTGGACATGAGCGTGAATTCCAAAATGCCACCTTCCCATCATTATGGCTGTATGATCTGAAAGAAGACAAGGCGATTCAGCTATCAGAAATGCTCGATATGTATGTTGGAAACTGTATGGCAGGAGATAGCGTGATGGGAGAGGCCTATCAGGTTCCACAGTGGACAAAAGACAGCCAAGGATTTTATACGCTTGTTTCTGATCAAGGCAGTACAGGGATTTATTATTTCTCTATTGAAGGTTTAGCCTATCCAGTTCGACTAGAGTCGGAACATATCACCAATTTCAGCCTTCATCCAGATGAATCCAAACTGCTGCTCAGCCGGCTTTCACCTGTTTTACCAAGCGAGCTGTATGAGCTGACATTAGGGGAGACAGAACTAAAGCAAATCACGTTTGAGCATCATGATTTTCTAAAGGAGTATGTCGTATCCGAACCTGAACCATTTTCTTTTCAGTCAAAAGATGGCGACGAGGTGCATGGCTGGTTTATGAAGCCTTCCAAGATGGAAGAGGGGGAGAAATATCCGCTCATTCTAGAGGTTCATGGCGGACCGCATGCGATGTATGGTTATACGTATTTTCATGAATTTCAAATGCTTGCTTCTGAAGGCTATGCCATCGTGTATATCAATCCGCACGGAAGTCATGGATACGGACAGATGTTTACCGACCGTGTGAGAGGAAGTTATGGTGACGTTGATTATGACGATGTTATGCAGGCTGTTGATCATGTGCTCAAAGCCTATGATTTCCTTGATGAAACAAGACTCGGCGTGACTGGCGGGAGCTATGGCGGTTTTATGACCAACTGGATTGTCGGTCAGACCGACCGCTTCCGCGCAGCTGTCACACAGCGCTCCATTTCAAACTGGATTAGCTTTTATGGCATTAGTGATATCGGTTATTTCTTTACAAGGTGGCAGATTGATGGGGATATTTATGATTCTGTCGATAAGCTATGGGATCGTTCGCCGCTAAAATATGTGAAGCAGATGAACACGCCGCTTCTCATCCTGCACAGCGATGAAGATTATCGCTGCCCAGTTGATCAAGCAGAACAGCTTTTTGTGGCATTGAAGGAGCTTGGGAAAGACACAAGATTGGTCAAATTCCCGAAGGCATCTCATGATTTATCCAGAAGCGGCCACCCGGGGCAGCGTATTCAAAGACTGACCTTTATAAAGGAATGGTTTAGAGAAAAGCTAGCCTAATAAAAAACGACCCTTCAGCGTGCTGACAAACCCTCGCATTTGGTGTCAGTCCTGCGTGCTGGTGCTCACGAATAGAAAATTCGCTCCGCGCCAGTACTCGTCCTTCCTAGACTTCAAGGGTTTTCATATCACGCTGAAAAGAAGACAAAGGGCTAAAGCCTTTGTCAATCATGAAAAAAACGACCCTAATTGGGTCGTTTTCATGTCATATATGAATTAGAAAACCTGTTCAACTTCTACAACGCCAGGCACTTCTTCTAATAATGCGCGCTCAATACCGGCTTTCAATGTAATGGTTGAACTTGGGCAGCTGCCGCATGCACCAAGAAGACGTAATTTCACAATGCCATCTTCAATGTCTACAAGCTCACAGTCTCCACCATCACGTAATAGAAATGGACGAAGTTTGTCCAGTACTTCCTGTACTTGGTCTTTCATTTCGACTTCAGTCATTAGATATAATCGCTCCTTTCACAACATATCACCATTATATTCATCTGGACGATAAAAATCTATTGAATTGGTTTCAAAGTTTCCTTTTCATTATAGCACAATCTCATCTTGAAACAAAAAGTGATTTTGGCTTTTTTCATCCAGAAAATTCAGCTAAAATGAAGAAAGAATAGGGGGCTTGTCAAATGAACAAAACTGTCGATCTTTATGTATATGGAAGAGATGTATTGTGCGCTAGCTGCGTGAATCTGCCTTCTTCAAAAGATACATTTGAATGGTTAGATGCAGCATTAAAACGAAAATATCCGAATCAGCCATTTCGCATCACATATATTGATATTGAGCACCCGCCAGAAAACGAACAACAAAAGGAATTGTCTGAACGAATTCTTGATGATGAATTCTTTTATCCACTTGTCTTAGTAGAGGATCAAATCGTTGGAGAGGGCAATCCGAAATTAAAAGACATTTATCAAGAAATGGAGAAATACGGGTACAAGGAGAGCAGTGAATAAGCTGTTCTTTTTTTGAAGAATAAAACGAACAAACGTTCCTTTTTGTATTGAAAAAGAACGTTTGTTCGTTTATAATGAAATGAAAGGAGCGTGAGCATCATGAATTATTTACTGAAACAATCTCTTCATCAGCAAGTACCGATTGAGATGATTTATATGAAGAAAAACGGAGAGTGCACAAAGAGAAAAATCATTGTACACCGTCAAACGGATCAGCTTATCCAAGCGTATTGTTTATCGAAGAAGACGATGAGAACCTTTCGTAAAGACTGCATTCTTGCCCTTGCTCCGATCAAATGGACCAACTCATCGGCACATGCCGTTTCATAGAAAAAAGCTCCCTCGTCACGAAGGAGCTTTGAGAAAAAATTCACATGATTTTAGCCGTTGTGATGCTTGTACATCCAAAGGAGTCCAGATTTCAGGAGTCTTGGCACCCGGCCAACAAGTGGACGATCAGCCACTAAGCCAAAGCCGGCTTTTTTCCCTAAAGAACCTAAAACACCTTTTAGCTTAAACTGTGGATAAGCCTCAGGAAGCGGCTCATTTTTCCAGCGTTTTTGCAGAGATTGGACAATTTGTTCTGCCTGCGCCTCAGCAAGCTGTGCACTTGGGGCATGAGGCAGACTTGCGCAGTCACCTACGACATATACATGCTCATCCCCTGGAAGATTATGATGAGGAGTTAATACGACGCGGCCTTGTGCGTCTTTTTCAACATCCATCTCTCGTACCACTTTGCTTGGCTGTATTCCTGCTGTCCACACGATGACATCTGCTTCAATTGCGTCATCATGGTTGTAAACGACACCTTCTTCAACCTTTGTAATATTGGCACAGTTAATGATCTTTACGTCATTTTCTTCAAACCACTTTTGCACATACAAACTTAATCTTTTTGGGAAGCTTGATAGTATCAACTCTCCGCGGTCAAAAAGAATAATGTTTAAATCAGCACGGCTTTCTCTTAGTTCACTGGCCAGCTCTACCCCGCTAAGTCCAGCACCGACGATGCCAACCGTTGCACCTGCGCTCAAATTGTTTAATTTGTTATACGCATGTCTTGACTGATCAATGGTTTGAATGCTGTATGTATGTTCTTTTGCACCAGGGACATTATGATACTTGTCCTCACAGCCGAGTCCAATCACAGTATCATCATACGGAATCGGTTCACGGTCGCTGAATAAGATCTGTTTGTTTTCAATATCAATTTTTTCTACTTCCCCGTATTGAATATCCAGCTTCGGATGCTCTGGAAAAGATACTCGAATGTGATGATCAGAGATCGTTCCAGCAGCAAGTGCATAATATTCTGTTTTTAAACAGTGGTAAGGATTTCGATCAATTAATGTGATAGTGACATCATCAGGTAATTGATTTGGCAATAAGCGGTGGAGAACCCGCATATTCCCGTAACCTCCGCCGATCAAGACTAAATTTTTCATGACGATTCTCCTTTTCCCCGTAGACATTGAAAAACACTTATACTAAAAAACTTTAAGTTAAAATACCAAATAAAATTATATCGAATTTACTGTGAAACCACAATAATTGTTTCAAAATAACCTACATATTCATCAGTTAGTCCTAAATAGTAAAACATTTTACGAGGAATAGGCGTAACGATACAGATGAAGCTCATATTTTGACTAATACAAGGAATTTCGGTAGGATGGTAAGGCAATGTGAGGTGAAGCACAGTGTTTCCACTGATCGAATTTTGTGTAAGTAATCTTGCACAAGGGTCTCAAGAAGCAAAAGAGAAGCTTGAAAAAGACCCAAACCTAGACGTAATGGAATACGGCTGTTTAAGCTATTGCGGCAAATGTATGGACTCCCCATTTGCACTTGTGAATGGAGAATTTGTTTCAGGAGAAAATGCAGAGCAGCTAGTCGAGCGTATTTATGCTTTTATAGAGGAAAACGACATGTTTTAAATGCACCACATGGGTCATGAGGTGCATTTTTTTCACTCTTCCACCTTCCATTTTTAAGGAGAATGAATGGAAAGCGTATTCAATATGTTATGCTAATAAAATATCATCAATATGAAACATCACACGAGAGAAAAAGAGGCATATGCATAATAAAAGCCCTTTGCCATGGCAGCAAAGAGCTTCTATGTATGAAAAACGGGGGATGATAAGATTGTCTCCTGAATCGACTCCTTTTATACTATAAAGAAACAACATTTTTGGAGGAAGCTCATGACATCATTTCAATTCACGAAAATGCACGGATTAGGAAATAATTATATTTACGTTAATCAGATGAAGGAACAGCTTCCAGAAGAGCAGCTATCAGAAATAGCGATTCGCGTTTCTTCTGTTTATACAGGAATCGGTTCTGACGGGATGATCCTGATTTGCCCATCAGATGTTGCACCTGTGAAGATGCGCATTTTCAACAATGATGGATCAGAGGGCAAAAACTGCGGTAATGGGCTGCGCTGCGTTGCAAAGTATGTGTATGAGCATCAAATTGTGACGGACACAACGTTCCAGATTGAGACATTGTCAGGACTCGTTGAAGCTACCGTTCACGCTCAAGATGGTCATGTTCAGCTAGTCACAGTAGATATGGGAAAACCACGTTTTGAAAAAGAAGCGATGCCGATGCTTGGTGAACCGGCCAGCACAACAATAAATGAGCCGCTTGATTTTGGCACTGCAAATTTAAATGGAACAGCCGTTTCAATGGGAAATCCGCACATCGTTTTTTATTTAGAAGACATTGAAAAAGCACCTCTTCATACACTTGGGCCGATCATTGAAAAACACGATATGTTTCCAGAAGGCGTTAATGTAGAATTTGTTGAAGTTGTCAGTGAAACCGAACTGCATTTTCGTGTGTGGGAAAGAGGCTCAGGCATTACACAGGCCTGCGGAACAGGGGCTTGTGCTGCGGCTGTATCCACGATTGTGAATGGGAAGGCGAAAAAAGAAACAGACATGACAGTTCATTTAGCAGGCGGAGACCTCATCATTCGCTGGAAAGACAATGACCACGTGCTTATGACAGGACCTGCGGAGACCATTTGTGACGGGACATTTTATCTCTAAACCATTTATTTGAGAAAAGGCATCATCACGTTTATAATTGAAAAAGAAACATCCAGTCAAAAGGAGGGATGATCATGAGTACACCAGTAACCATTACAGAAGCTGCTGCACTGCAGATTAAAGATATGATGAAAGAACATGAAGAAGAAAATGCGTTCCTGCGAGTGGGCGTAAAAGGCGGCGGCTGCAGCGGTCTTTCGTACGGCATGGGCTTTGACCATGAAGTCTCAGAGAAAGACACGCAGTTCGAGCAGCACGGCATCAATGTCCTTGTCGACTCCGAAAGCCTTGATATCATGAACGGAACCATCATTGATTTCAAACAATCACTAATGGGCGGCGGTTTCACGATTGACAATCCAAACGCCATCGCGTCATGCGGATGTGGTTCTTCTTTCAGAACAGCAACGAATACCGGTACGCCGGAAGAGTGTTAAGGGTTAAAACGATTCATTCTGTAAAACCATTTGTATAATGAAGACCTCCTCATATTAATCATTTTCTTGAGGAGGTTTTTTGTGTTGTTTTTAAAGATGCAAAAAAAGGACATGACTTCAATCACTCAGCACGTCCTCTTTATAAAGATATTTAATTAGAAAAAAGCTCGCAGTTTCTTAGTATTTCCTCTCTTCATCTTCCACATCTTTTCAAAAGGTTTCATCATGGTGTGTCGGAAAAAATGTTCTTTGTTGTGTTTCGTTGAGAATAACGTTTCGTATTAATCGATTGTATTCTCATCATTTTCAAAGCTGTTCCCTCTTTTATGAAGAGTAGTAAAGACTTTCATCGCTTCGCTCATAAATGATGCCAAGCCCTCACCATAACGATCTATATTCTTTTTGAAACGTTCATCTTGAATATAGAGTTGACCTAAACCGTAAAAAGCATCAAGAGAGTAATAACGAAAGTTTTCGTTTAAAAAGTCGTACCATTGTTTGATGACGATTTGCACCTCTTTGGATTTAGGGGAATGGCTGCGAAGAGAGGCTAGTTTATTCAATATGCTATCCCAGCTATCAGATAATTCAATTTGTTCATCTTTAGACAAATGATTTAGTTTTGAGCTGACTTCATCAACAGCTTGATTTCCCCAACGGTGACGAGCTTCTTCTTCATATTGACTAAATTTCATATTCATATTCTCAAACCTCTCTTTATATGTGTATTGAGTTTCTCCCGTTAAATGTTGTAGCGTCTTATCAATATTTCCGATCATTTTATTGAGATTATCTCGTTTCTCTATTAACATTTTTCTTTGTAGCATAAATGCTTCTTTCTTATTAAATGAAGAATTGTGCATCATCTTTTGGATTTCCTTCAATGGAAATCCAAGTTCCCTGAAAAATAGTATTTGCTGTAATGTTTCAAGGTTTTCTTCTGAATACAGTCGATAACGATTATCTGTGACTTCACTTGGAGTCAATAAACCAATCTTGTCGTAATGATGAAGTGTACGAATGCTAATACCAAATAATTCAGCTACTTCTTTTACTTTCATTTCAATTCACCTCTCTTGATATTCACTATAAAATATGACGTTGCGTTAGGGTCAATCATCTTTTTAAAAATTTATATCATTGTTGATCTTGTTTGAAGCAGAGAATTCAAGAAGTTATGTTTTTTCGCAAATCGCTCAATTTTGTTACAGCTGGCCCGAACAACTGGCTATTTCCACTCGAAAAGAGTATCATGAAAACCAAACATAAACTGTAGTGAGAAAAGAGGTTGCTGAGGTTTGAGTGAACAAATCAATTGCAGGAACTGTCATGAGCTGATTCCGTATCGTTCCAAAACGTGTCCATCTTGCGGGATTGAGAAGCCGCTTCCGAAAAAGGAACGTGTGAAGGATCGGGTGATTTTGGTTGTGGCAGGGATTGTTGTGGTGCTGCTTGCTGCAATGGTACTTGGAATGGCAAATGCCTATATTGGGGTTTTTAAATAAACGAAAAAGGAGTTCCGCGAGTGGGAACTCCTTTTTTGATCCGTTCTTATTTGTTTTCAAATAAGCTTGTGGAATGGAGAGGCTGTACACGGGCTTTCGGGTCCATGTAGGCTTTCGCATTGTTGACAGCAGTTGGTGCTTCACCAAATCCGCTTGCAATCAATTTGACTTTTCCTTCATACGTACAGATGTCTCCTGCCGCATAGAAGCCTTCAATGTTTGTTTCCATTGTAGATTTCACTACGATGGAGTTCTTTTCGATTTCAAGGCCCCATTGTTTGATTGGTCCAAGGGAGGAAACAAATCCGAAGTTGACGATCACGTCGTCCACATCAAGCACTTGTTTTTTGTCGCCTTTGACTTCTTCGAGCACGATCTGTTCAATGCGGTCTTCACCAATGAGCTCAGTTGGCACAAATGGAGTCAGCACATTGACCTTCGAGTTGTGCAAGTTTTCTACACTGTGCTCATGTGCGCGGAATTTATCGCGGCGGTGAATGATGGATACTTCTTTTGCGATTGGCTCAAGCATGAGTGCCCAGTCCACCGCAGAGTCTCCGCCGCCAAGAACGGCCACGCGTCTACCGGCAAATTGGTTCAGGTCATTAATGAAGTAGTGCAGATTGCTTCCTTCAAATGATTCTGCTGTATCCAATTCAAGCTTTCTCGGTTGGAATGCACCGTTACCAGCTGTGATGATGATTGTTTTAGAATAATGAACCTCTTGATTTGTGACAAGTTTAAAGATCCCATCTGCCTGCTTTTCAACTGTTTCAACTGCCTGCTCTAAGCAAATGGTTTGATCAAATTTATCCATTTGTTCCTTTAAGTTATCAACTAATTCTTGTGCGCGGATTTTTGGGAAACCAGCCACATCATAAATATATTTTTCAGGGTAAAGAGCGGATAGTTGACCGCCGAGCTGAGGAAGGCTTTCAATGATTTTCACACTTGCCTGTCTCATGCCTCCGTAAAACGCAGTAAACAATCCAACTGGGCCGCCCCCGATAACGGTAATGTCATATACCTTAGAATCTTCTTGCATTCCTTTAATCCTCCCAAATGAAAATTGTTATCACTATATCATATCATACCACATATCGTCGTTTGACTTGTTTTGAAAAACTTGTCGTTTTTTGATGCTGAAGCTTTGAAAAGGAGGAAAAAGTGAGAAAGACCGTTTATCATAAGGATTTTCAGTTTAAAGCCTTGAAAATTGGAGCAGAACTCGCTATTATTGTTAAGGGAACTAAATATTAATTTTTTATGAATTTTTGTCGGATACGGTCAAATGCTTTCGTTTTATGTAGGTGAAAGTTCAGATTTTCACATACTTATTTTTTTGTTTAAATTTCATAAAATGCCGCAAAGCGGTTGAGAATAACGATATGTAATTCTTTATCCGTTTTACAGCAAATTTAAAAAAGGTGGATGTGATTCCAGTGAATAAACCGAAAATCGTTGTATTAGGTGCAGGTTATGGCGGATTAATGACTGTAACAAGATTAACAAAACAGCTTGGCACAAATGATGCGGATATTACTCTTGTGAACAAGCATAATTATCATTACGAAACAACATGGTTACATGAAGCAAGTGCAGGTACACTTCATCATGACCGCTGTCGTTATCAAATCAAAGATGTGATTAACAGTTCCCGTGTCAACTTTGTACAAGCAACAGTTGAAAGCATTGATAAGGAAGCGAAGAAAGTTGTGACATCAGATGGCGAACTTTCTTATGACTACCTTGTTGTTGCACTTGGTGCTGTTCCTGAAACATTTGGTATTGCAGGACTGAAAGAATACGCATTCTCAATCTCTAACATCAACTCTGCTCGTCAGCTTCGTGAGCACATCGAGCTTCAATTTGCAACGTATAATACGGATGCTGAAAAACGTCCAGAGCGTTTGACGATCGTTGTCGGCGGCGCAGGATTCACAGGTATTGAGTTCCTTGGTGAGCTTGGAAACCGTGTGCCTGAGCTTTGCAAAGAGTATGACATTGATCAAAAAGACGTGCGTATCATCTGTGTAGAAGCTGCGCCAACAGCTCTTCCTGGATTCGATCCAGAATTGATCGACTATGCGATGAACTACCTTCAAGGTAAAGGTGTTGAGTTCAAAATCGGTACAGCGATCAAAGAATGTACGCCTGAAGGTATCATTGTTGGAAAAGACGATGATACAGAAGAAATCAAAGCTGAAACTGTTGTTTGGGCTGCAGGTGTACGCGGTAACCCGATCGTTGAAGAAGCTGGTTTTGAAAACATGCGCGGCCGCGTAAAAGTTTCTCCAGATCTTCGTGTACCAGAAAATGATGATGTCTTCATCATTGGTGACTGTTCATTGATTATCAATGAAGAAATCAACCGTCCATACCCACCAACTGCACAAATCGCTATGCAGCAAGGTGAGACAGTAGCGAAAAACCTTGCAGCACTAGTAAAAGGCGGTTCTCTTGAAAGCTTTAAGCCAGACATCAAAGGAACAGTTGCTTCTCTTGGTGAACACGACGCTGTAGGTGTTGCGTTTGGTAAAAAACTTCAAGGAACAAAAGCTTCTGCAATGAAAAAAATCATCGACAACCGTTCATTATTCATGGTTGGCGGACCAGGACTTGTTCTGAAAAAAGGAAAATTCAAGTTCTTCTAAACCGATATAGACAAAAACGTGTATCCCTGTGGTACACGTTTTTTCATGTTTGACGGAATATTTTCTCACTTGGTACTGGACAGAAAAATATGTTATGATGAATTATCAGAAAATTTAGATTAAGGAGTGAGCAATATGAATGCACAAACAAAGGAAAAAACATCAGCCTGTCAATATTGTTCAGGAAAAGGGTATTTTCAGCTATTGCTCGGCGGATCTGAAACGTGTGAGGAATGTAAAGGGACAGGAAAGAAGCGTTAATCGATCTGCTTTTTCCATTGATTGACTTCATCTCTATTTCCAAGTTAAACTAATGATGGGATATTTGGGGGTGGAGATGAAGTGATCAGTTTACCAGTCGTTATCATTTCAGTTATTTTATTTTTCGTGTTATTCTTTGGCATTGGTTTTTTGCTCAATATGCTGCTGAGAATGTCATGGATTATGGCTATTTTATATCCAATTGTATGCCTTTTCATTATTAACAATCAAAAGATGATCGCTTATGTAAGAGAGCCTGGCACTGCTTTTTCAGGAATAGGAGACCGGATCGTCTCACTCGCTGCGGCAGATATCATCATCTTATTAAGCGGCCTGATCGGTGCGATCGCATCAGGTTTTGTCATTAATGCACTTCGAAAAAGAGGGTATCAAATGTTTTAACTCACTTGTGGACACGCAAGTGGGTTTTTTTGTTTCTCCTTTGCATAGTTTCCATTTTGTTTGGAAACAAATAGATGGGTAGAGGAGTGACAAATAGAGATGAAAACATGGATGAAACGATTGTTCATGACAGCGCTATTCATGATTGCACTTTTGACAAGCTTTACGGGCATATCTGGAGTCGAACCAAGTGATTTAGCTGCGTGGGTGAAAGAGACCGATGCGGGCAAGCAAGTATCTTCTTTTTTTCAGCAGCCAAAAAGGGAAACGATGGCACTTAAAAGTGAAGACATGCGATCTGTTTCTCTCGAAGAAGCGTTTAATTGGAACGATTACCCGAAGCAGAAGGTTGTGGCAACCGGCTATACAGCAGGTGTGGAATCAACAGGCAAAACGAAGGAACATCATGCATATGGCATTACATATTCAGGCGTCAAAGTGAAACGTGATTTATATTCAACAGTGGCAGCCGACCCATCCGTTTTTCCGATTGGAACGGTGCTGTTTATCCCAAACTATGGCTACGGTGTCGTTGCAGATACCGGGAAAGCCATTAAAGGTCATAAGCTTGATTTATACTATGAAACCGTTGATGATGTGTATAGAGAATGGGGTAAAAAAGTGCTCGATGTGTATATCATCAAAAAGGGTGAAGGGACGTTAACGGAAAAAGACTTAAATCAGCTCAATGAAGCAGAATCGATGCAAGTATTCCGTCAGCAGTTTCAAGCCAATAAAGAATAAAAAAGCTTTGGGCCGTTTAAGGTCCAAAGCTTTTTCGCTTCTACATGAAGTAATAATCTAAGATGAGTGTCAGCAAGATCCCTGTTAAGCCGCCGAAGAAGACTTCAATCGGCTTATGACCAAGAAGCTCTTTTAATTTCTTTTGCTTTTCTTTTTCTTCCGCATTTGGGAAATTCTTTGCTTCGGAAACAAATCGGTTAAAATCTGTTACGAGCTTGTTGAGAACAGTCGCCTGTTCTCCTGCCTGTCTGCGAACGCCTGTCGCATCAAACATAGTAATAATGGCAAAGATGGCGGAAATGGCAAAGATAGATGTATCTAGCCCGTGCTCTAAAGCCACTGCTGTGGAGAGTGCTGTTACTGCTGCGGAGTGTGAACTTGGCATTCCGCCTGTGCTTGTAATGAGCGACCAATCTAGTCGTCTAGAAATAATAAATTGAATCGGTACTTTTACAAATTGTGCAAAAAAGATGGCTGCTAGGCTGGCAAGCAGCGGAAAATTCGTCAGTACGCTCATGAACAAGAAACATCCTCTCTTTAAGAAAAAATATCGTGCGAAATGATGAACTAAAAATCCTAGTATGATGAAAAAATGATAGCAGTAAAAAATGCTGCCAAGTCCATGTTCATTATAACATTAAAGAAACTAGATGTGGAACGAGGAGAACACGGACAGGCAACTTAGGTTTTCGGTGCTTTTTCATGATGCCCTTCCACGTGTGAAAATATAAATGTTCATCAAGTAAAGACAGACTGGCAATGATCGTATAGGCACGCAAATTTTGATATAATAGAAGTTCCAATGTGAAAAATGGAGTTCATTAAGGAGCGTGTGATAAATATGTTTTTCTCGACAAATGAATTGCAGCATAAAGATACACTGGCGATCGGACTTTTTCAAAAGAGCCAATTATCAGGAAAAGCAAAAGAAATGGATGAATTACTTGAAGGAAGAATCACTGAATTATTAAAAGAAGGCGACATTTCATCCAAACGAAATCAGCTTTCGAAGTTTTTCCCATCCCCTGAAACAGGCATCAAACGCATTTATTTTGTCGGGCTTGGGAAGGAATCAGATTACACGTTTGAAGAGGCAAAAGAAGTGTTTGCCCATTTATTTAAAAAGCTTCATCAAGATAAAAAGCAAGCGGTTTCTGTCTTGCTGGATACGTTTGTTGGAAAGGATCTGCCTGCTCAAGATGCAGCCCATGCCCTTTCTGAAAGCTGCCTTTTAGCTACATATGAATTGCAGGATTTTAAACATAAAACAAATGAACCAGATCGCTTTATCGAGTTTGTTTATGCAACGACGGAGCATGATCAAGCTGAAATTCAAGCGAGTCTGAAAGTCGGGGAAGTATACGGACAGTCAGTCAATTCGGCCCGTACCCTTGTGAATATGCCGCCGAACATGCTCACATCCTCTGATCTCGCTTCGTATGCGGCAGAGCTTGCATATAAATATGAATTTGAGATTGAAATTTTAGATAAAGAACAAATGGAAGAGCTCGGAATGGGCGGTATTTTAGCCGTCAATAGAGGCTCAACAGAACCACCAAAACTCATCGTGCTGAAATATCAAGGCAAGGAAGAATGGACAGACGTCATCGGTCTTGTCGGTAAAGGCATCACGTATGATACCGGCGGCTACTCTTTAAAGCCAAGAGCGAGTATGGTTGGCATGAAAACAGATATGGGCGGCTCAGCCTCTGTTTTAGGCGCAATGGAAATCATCGGGGAACTTCGCCCAGAGCAAAATGTCATTGCGGTCATCGCCTCAACGGATAATATGATTTCCGCAGACGCTATGAAGCCAGACGACGTCATTGTGTCACTAAGCGGGAAAACAATCGAAGTGCTCAATACAGATGCAGAAGGCCGTCTTGTTTTAGCAGATGGGGTGACATATGCGAAGCAGCACGGTGCCTCTGTCCTTGTAGATGTGGCCACATTAACAGGCGGTGTCATTGTGGCGCTTGGAAATGAGACAACAGGCGTAATGACCAATAACGATGAGCTGTACGCTCAGTTTAAAGAAGCATCAGAAGAATGCGGTGAAATGATCTGGCAGCTGCCAATCACGGAAAAAGATAAGAAACGAGTACGAAACAGCAAAATGGCTGATCTCAATAACTCACCAGGCCGTGATGGTCATGCGATCATGGCAGGTGCTTTCATTGGTGAATTCGCAGAGGATACGCCTTGGGTTCACTTAGATATTGCAGGAACTGCAACAACAGAAAAACCTTCATGCTTTGGGCCAACAGGGGCAACAGGTGTGATGGTAAGATCACTTGCTACATTTGTGGAACGATTTGAAGGAACAAAATAAAGGATAAGGCTCTGCCGGATGGCAGAGCTTTTTTATGTAGGACATACGCCATTTGACGAAGTTTTTTTTCTATGGTAACATACGTTGGTACTTTAATTATCTACTACATTAGTAAACTAAAGGATTTCGGAGGTTTCACCATGAATGCAGTTGTTTTAGCGGTTGTTTTAATGTTGATATTAAGCTTGCTGAGGGTCAATGTCGTGATTGCGCTGGCCATAGGTGCTTTAGCTGGCGGACTTGCAGGTGGATTAGGCTTGGGAGGAACAGTGGACGCCTTTACGGATGGACTCGGAGGAAATGCAACCGTGGCGATTAGTTATGCGTTATTAGGGGCATTTGCTGCGGCGCTGACGAAAACAGGTCTTCCAGATGCCATGGTTGAAGGAGCAGTGAAGCTTCTAGGAAAAGAAGGCGATTCAAGACGGAAAACACTATCAAAAGTGCTCATCGTTCTTGTCATTTTGATCGTGTCCTGTTTCTCACAGAACGTCGTTCCTGTTCACATTGCCTTTATCCCAGTCCTCATTCCGCCGTTATTAAAGGTGTTTAACGAGCTTCAGATTGACCGCAGACTGCTAGCGTGTGTCATTACCTTCGGACTCACTGCACCATATATATTACTTCCAGTCGGTTTTGGACAGATTTTCCACGGAATGCTTCGTGACAATATGAAGGAAGCGGGTCTGACCGTAAACCTTGCAGATATTCCGTATGCGATGCTGATTCCTGTAGCAGGAATGGTTCTTGGCTTGATCGTTTCCATTTTTGTATATCGAAAGCCGAAGGTATATGAGAATCGTGAAATTACAGATGTAGAGAAATCGGCTTATACGAAAAAAAGCTTATTCTTTGCCGGTCTTGCTATTCTCGTTTCGTTGATTGTCCAGCTTTATCTATCGCAAAGCCTTGGTGTGGAAGGAATGATCTTCGGTGCACTCGCAGGACTGCTTGTCTTGTTTGTGACTGGAATGATGAAACGCGATGAAGCAGATGAACTTATTACATCTGGAATGAATATGATGGCATTTATCGGTTTTGTCATGCTTGTTGCCGCTGGGTTTGCCAACGTTTTAACAAAAACAGGAGACATTGAATCTCTTGTCAAAGCATCTTCCCAATTTATCGGCAACAGCCAGAGCCTTGCAGCGATTTTAATGCTGCTTGTCGGCCTGCTTGTGACAATGGGGATCGGATCATCATTTGCAACGATTCCGATTATTACAACCATCTTTGTTCCACTTTGCTTACACTTAGGATTTAGTCCAATGGCCACCATTGCCATTATTGGCTCTGCTGCGGCTGTTGGAGATGCAGGTTCACCTGCAAGTGACAGTACGCTTGGACCAACATCTGGATTGAATATGGATGGACAGCATCACCACATTTGGGGAACTTGTGTCCCGACTTTTATCTATTATAATATTCCGCTTGTTCTGTTCGGCTGGCTGGCGGCGATTATTCTGTAAAATGAAAAGCTTGTAGAGAAAACGATGATGTTTTTTCTATAAGCTTTTTTGTTGTTCGTAGATGAAAAAATAATTAGGACAAAAGTATGAATTAAATGAATCTTTTTTCCTCTATCTTACGTATATATGCTGATAAAAATGAAAAGGGGAAGATGGGATATGTCATTTTTTAAAAAGCTAGCGGCAAGTGCTGGGATTGGTGCAGCAAAAGTAGATACCATTTTAGAGAAAAACGCTTATTATCCAGGACAAGAAGTAAAGGGAACTGTCCATGTAAAGGGCGGGAAAATCTCTCAGGAAATCCGTCATATCAATGTTAAAATTGAAACACAGTATGTGATTGTAAAAGATGATGAAGAGCGTAGAAAATATGCCAACATCCATTCTGTCCGGGTGGCGGATTCTTTTACCATCCAGCCTGGAGAAAAGCATGAATTTCCGTTTTCATTTATTCTTCCTATTGATACCCCGATGACGATCGGAAAAGTAGAAATTGCAGTGGAGACAGACCTTGATATCCAAGGCGGAATCGATAAATCTGACTATGACCGCATTTTCGTTGAAGCACATCCTTGGGTGAGAAATGTACTGCAGGCCACTAGAAATCTTGGCTTCCACCTGAACGAAGCAGACTGTGAGCAAGCACCTTACTTTCAGCGGCGCCTGCCATTCGTCCAAGAATTCGAGTTCATTCCGACATCAGACTACTATCGCTATATGCTTGATGAGCTAGAGCTGATTTTTCTGATAGATGAAGGCGGCTTAGACATTGTTTTTGAAGTCGACCGCAGAGCAAGAGGCCTGAGAGGATGGCTCGAAGAGATGTATAATGAAGGAGAACAGCTTGCGCGCTACCGCTTCAGTCCATCAGATCTTGAAAATGTAGAAGTGCTTGAAGGAATGCTAGAACAAATCATAGATCAATACGCTGAGTAACGATGAAAAAAGAGCCTGAATGATGACAGGCTCTTTTTTCTATGATACAGCTTCTTGTTTTCGAAAGGATGTGGCTTTGGATACAGAGCGATAAATTTTAGGTGCCAGCATCGCAAGTAATATAGTCAATGCGTAGTCTTTTACCATAAACCAGATCATAAAGAACCATGTGGTTTGATAGGAAATCGGTGCATTGAGCCATACATTTAATGCGAGGTATGTATAGGTCGTTCCAATCACATACATCACGGTCGTACCAGCAATGGCTGCAAGCAAAAAGCGGCCAAAGCCAGGGTTTTTTCTTTTTTCTAGAATGAATCCGGCAAGCCAGGCAGCAGGGATGTATGATAATACAAAGCCGCCGCTTTTGCCTAAAATGACCCCAAAGCCCGCAGAGAACTGAGCGAATACTGGTGCACCAGCAATTCCAACCAAGGCATAGACAATCATAGCTAATGCCCCGAGCCGTCTGCCGAGTAAGAGACCGGCAAGCACACAAAAAAACGGCTGCATCGTAAGTGGAATTCCGCCCACCTGTAAAAACGGCACAATGGATGTGATATTGGCCCCGATAGCCATGAGTGCAGCAAACATTCCGACTAGCACAAAGTCAGCAGTTCGTGTCTTCTTTTGCATGATGTTTCCCCCTGTCTTATCTGTACAAATAGATTAAGGGGAAGAAGAAATTTTGTCAACTTGTTTTTATTTTAAGTTAACAATAAAAACCCGCCCATCAAGAGGGCAGGTAGTTGATTAAGCTTCAGTCATAAAAGTGGCATCGATGGCTTTGCTGACAGGTACGTAATCATAGCCGAGATCACGAGCAACCGCTTCGTACGTGATATGTCCGTTCATGACATTGACGCCTTCTGCGATGGCGTTGTTTTCTCTAATGGCTTTAGCAGCGCCTTTATTCGCAATTTGCAGTGCATATGGAACAGTGACATTCGTTAACGCAACAGTTGATGTCCGCGGAACCGCACCTGGCATGTTGGCGACAGCATAATGCAATATGCCGTGTTTTTCATAAGTAGGTTGGTCATGGGTTGTGATATGATCAATGGTTTCGACAATGCCGCCTTGATCAATCGCTACATCTACGATGACAGAACCAGGCTTCATTTGTTTCACCATTTCTTCTGTCACAAGCGTCGGTGCTTTGGCACCAGGAATCAGCACAGCACAAATGAGAAGATCTGCTTCACTGACTGAATCTGCAATGTTGACAGGGTTGGACATTAACGTTTTCATTTGATGGCCAAATTGGTCGTCCAGCTGACGCAGGCGTTCTGCATTTACATCAATCAGGGTGACATCTGCGCCAAGTCCGATTGCCATTTTCGCTGCGTTTGTTCCAACAACTCCGCCGCCAATAATGGTGACCTTTCCTCTTGATACCCCTGGTACACCTGCAAGTAAAATACCCTTTCCGCCTTTTGGCTTTTCTAAAAATTGTGCACCAATTTGAGCGGCCATTCTGCCTGCTACTTCAGACATAGGTGTGAGAAGAGGGAGTGATTTTCCGTCCGTTACGGTTTCATAAGCAATGGCTGTAACGCCTTTTTGTTTTAATGCTTCAGCCAAGGAGGGCTCTGCGGCTAGATGCAGGTACGTAAATAAGATGAGTCCTTCTCTGAAATAAGGATATTCCTCAGGTAATGGTTCTTTTACTTTCATGATCATATCAGAAGATGCCCATACATCTTTCGCCTGATCAAGAATCTCTGCACCAACAGATACATAATCGTCATCAGTGAATCCGCTTCCAAAACCAGCGTTTGTTTCAATTAAAATCTGATGTCCAGCTGAAAGCAATTGAGAAGCTGCTCCTGGTGTTAATGCCACTCGGTTTTCATTGTTCTTAATTTCTTTCGGAATGCCGATGATCATGTTTATTCCTCCTATGCTTATCTATTGATATTGTATGTCTAGTGTATCCTGAAAGTTTAGAAAATTCTTCGGTTGAAATAAAAAATAAAAAAACGCCTCTTTGTGAAATTTCACAAATGGACGTTTTTTAGCTTCATATCAAGGTATATAGTCATTTTCTCATTCATGTTTTTTAAATCAATTTCTGCGATGTCTGTAATCCGTTTTAATCGATAATTTAAGGTATTGATGTGGATATTTAATTGCTTTGCGGCAATATTGGCATTGCTGTCACAGTCAATAAACCGTTCAAGTGTTTCGACAAGGTTGGAATGATGCCTCAGATCGTAATCCTCCAGCTTCGATAAAGAGTAACTGGAGTAAGAAGAGCCCTTTCGCTTCTCAGCAAGCACATCAAGATATTGATAAATGCCTAGTTCAGAAAAGCTGTTTAAACGTTCTGTTTCAACTGGAAAGCGTTCTTTCGTTTTTAATACAGCCAGTGCTTCTTTATAGGAAGGCTGAATTTGAGAGATGTTATCGTAAATTCCTCCAATTGCTGCCTGAACATGCTGAATATGATACCGGTCCGCAAGTTGCTGCAGCATGCCGCTTGTGAATTGTTTAATATCTTGAAGCGGATGTTCTGTTTTTGGTGAGACAAGAATAATGAATTCGTGAAAATCAACAGTCGTTAACAATACCTGTACTTGCTGTGTTGTTTCAAGCAGATAGGACAGCTTTTTTTCTGTCTCCTCTGTGAGTTCGTCACGAAGACGGAAGATGATGATGGCATATGTGTCTGGACATCTGATGCCAAGTCTTAAAAAAAGGTCGAGCATCTCATCCTTTTCATGAATATGACCCGTAAGCATCTTCCAGAAAAGCTCCTGATTGCGTTCCTCTGTTTTCGTTTTTCGAATTTGTAAATTGAGTAATTTGTTTTTCACGGCATGTGCTGCCATTTTGAGAAGGTCCATTTCTTCTTCTGAAAATGGCTGCGTAGATTCAATCGCCCAAATAAATCCGAGCACTTCTTTGTCCTTCCAGATGGATATGGCGACCCTGCTAGATAAACCCACCTCTGCAATTTGAGGGACACGAAGCGGTTCGTCTGTTTTAAGGAGTGTAGGGATGATGCCGTCCTTCCAAAGCCGATTGATGACTTTTTCCGGTACCCGGCGGGAGATAATGGTTGAAGTTCTGGCGGGATCAGTAAAATCATTGTGTGTGCTATATGCCAATAATCGATGATGAGTATCTTCTATAGTAATAGGGCAATTGAGCACATCACTTATTTGGTCTGCCACATCCTCTAAACGATCAAGACTATACTTAAACGGATCTGTCTTTTTTGTCATAAAAAACCCCTGCTTTTTCGAATATTTCACGTACTTACATTATGAAGAGAATGAGGTACGTAAATCAACAAAAAACTGCCATAAACTTAAAAAAACAAAAAGTGTGAGAAGCAAGCAAGTGGATGTTGAAGCACGATGAAAAAGAAATAGTACAATAATAACGTAGTAAAAAATCAATAGGCGGAAAGGTCCACCAAAGTCGGTGGATACTTATTAAGAATATATGACCAAAAAACTGTTAAATACTAGATAAAAAGCGAAAAAACAGTAATTCTATAGACTCATTTTGTAAAATAAAAACAGATTTGTTTGACTGTGTATCATTTCTGTTTTTATAATAATAACGTCAAAAAATAAGTGGATTAGCCCATTATATGGCGGCTATGCACGGGAGGTAATGAGGAATATGTCAGGAATTATTCGCGTAACCCCAGAAGAACTAAGAGCGACCGCTAAGCAATATGGTGTTGAAAGTCAAGAAGTGTTAAACCAAGTTGATCGTCTAAATAGAATGATCTCTGATTTAAAAGGAATGTGGGAAGGTGCTTCTAGTGAAGCATTTGCTGATCAATACGAACAGCTTAAGCCTTCATTTATCAAAATGTCTGATCTATTAACAGATGTCAGCAATCAGCTTGATCAAACGGCAAATACACTTGAAAGCACTGACCAAGACATCGCAAGCCAAATCCGCGGCTAATCAAGGGGATTTCCTTTCTAAGTGTGAAAAGCAGAAACAGCGCCGAGTCTGTCAATGGATGCCGGCGCTCTTTCTATTTTGTGAGGTGGAAATTTGTGTATATCGATATTACCATCGACTTAAAAAATTATGATGGCAGTGTGTTTGATTTGAGACTATCAAATTATTTACATATTAAACAAGTCATCCATATCGCCTGGCAGGCAAAACAAATCTCGCTTCCAAAGCGGGAAGGCGGATGGGTGCGAGTAGTCAATAAGAAAGCTGTGTTTTCAGGCGAATATAAGCTGTCAGACTGTGGAATTACCACAGGAGACAGGCTGGAAATACTATGAAAGGACTTTTGTAAATGGCAGATAAAAAGAGTTCCTATTTAGAAGAACAATTAGAAGCAGTCATGAAAAAAGAGGGAGGCACCTATACCTTTATTTTTCAAAAAGAGACAATTAAACTCTTAGACGGTTTAGAAGCGGCACCGATCAAAGACATCAACCCTTCATTTCAGAAAGAGATTCAATTAACTGAAGATGAGGTCATCATTTCTATTCAACCGCCTCCTGCCTATCAGGAATTTCGTTTCATCCATGCAAAGGATGAAAAAAGCAAATGGATTTTTTCATACCAGCTTGTCGATGCAGTTCTTAAACACGACGTGAAGCGGCTGCATCCTATTGTTTCTCCTGAAAACATTGTTTTTCATCAAGGCTTAGCTCCTGCATTTTTGCATTATGGAGTCAAAGAAAGCATCCCGCCATATGAAACTGATGAGCATCGCCTGTTAAAAGAGGTCAAGGCCGTCGTTCTTCGAGTGGTTGACCATGAATATCAATTTCAAGAATATGTGGCTTACAATGAAACGTTGAAATTATCTGAGCTGGCAAAAGAAATTAGTGAAACGAAGTCGCTGGAAGAATTGTCAGCTTTGATTGAGCAAAAGATCAAAGCAATCGATACGAAAGAAAAAACGCTCTTAACCATCCCTAAAAAGAAATGGAAGATTGAGCGATACATTGGACTAGGTCTGCTTGTCCTGTTAATCCCTGCTTTGGTGTACACCATTTATACCTTCTTTTTTGCCATGCCAAAACAAGAAGCATACGTCGAGGCAAACAAATATTATCTCAACAAGCAGTACAGTCAAGTGGTGGATACGTTAGAGAAATATCCAGCTAATAAAATGCCAGTCTCTCTTCAATATGAACTGGCCATTTCGTATGTACAAACGAATCAAGGCAGCCTCTTACTTGATCAGCATAAAAAAGAAATCACAGAAACGTACACATTACAGACAGATCCGCAATACTTCCTATTCTGGATTCATATTGGACAAGGCAATAGCAAGGAAGCACTTGATATTGCACGGGTGCTTGGAGACGACAGGTACATATTCACGGCACTCGTCGCCTACCGCAATGAAATTCAAAACGATGACAGCCTTTCTGCTGAAGAAAAACAAAAACAGCTAGATCCAATCATTAAAGAAATGGCGAAATATGAAGAAAAAGAAACAACCGAGACAAGCACAAGTGACTCCTCGGGCACAAGCCAAACAGATGAAACAGCTGAACAAAAAGAGCAGTCAAAAGCCGATCAAGAGAAAAAAGAGAAAGAATCTGAAGCGAAAAAGAAAACCTCTCAGACAAAAAAAGATGAGAAAAAATAATTCTTTCGATACAACTGACAGTTGGTGCTGTCCGATGAGGAGGTGGAGCGTTTGAGTCTTCTTTGGGTTTTTTATGAGGAGGATTATCAAACCGTCCGTTTAGATGAGCAGTTCAATCGAGAAGCTCTGATTGGACCTGAAATAGAGCATACGGTGACAATCCCTTCACTTTCATTTGATGAAGGGACAATTCGTTTATCTCCTGATGAACCGAATGATGGTTTTACTATTTATCAGGGGAATGAAAAGAAAGGCAAATTACTTCCACATGAACCATATCAGCTTGGTTCACTCACATTTATTTTAATGGATGCACATCATGATCAGCATATTTATTACCTAGGAAATAGAGTTGAGCTGTCTTTTTCACGTGATGAGAAAAATGAGATCGATGTGTGGAAAGAACAAGCTCATTCCATGTTTCAAGATGCCAACCAGTTCACTTTAGAGAAAATCGAAGGAACATGGTATGTCATGCCTCAGGATGAGACGATTTACGTGAACGGAAAGAAAATCAACGGTCCAGAGAGGGTTTATACCGGAGATGAGTTGTTCTGGAACTTTCTGACGGTGACATTTATAGATGATGATTTATTACAGGTGACAGCTTACGAACCTTTTCAAACGCGTTTGGAAAAAACAAGACCTCCAAGCACAGAAACAAAACAAAAATACCCTTCATACAGACGTACACCGCGTTTGATTTATGATTTACCAGATGACCGGGTATCCTTTAGCTTTCCTTCGCAGGAGAGTGAAAATAACAGCAGAGGGCTTTGGCTTGTTGTCCTTCCGCCGCTTGTTATGCTCCTTGTGATGGGGATTGTCGCCCTTATCCAGCCGCGCGGAATCTTTATTGTCGTGTCGATGGCGATGTTTATCATGACGTTAATTACATCGTCCGTTCAATACTTTAAAGAAAAATCACAGCGCAAAAGACGAGAAGAGAAGCGGCAGCGAGTCTATTCTCTTTATTTAGAAAATAAGCGGAAAGAGCTGCAGGAGCTGTATGACCGCCAGCAATATATTTTGACGTATCATTATCCGTCATTTGAACAAATGAAGTATTTAACATCAGAAATCAGCGGCCGCATTTGGGAAAAGACGCTTGTGAGTGACGACTTCTTGCATCTGCGTCTTGGAACGGGCGCAGTCCCATCAAGCTATGAATTATCGATGAGCGGCGGCGATATGGCCAACCGGGATATTGATGACTTAATGGAACAAACGCAGCACATGCAAAAAGTATATCGTGAAGTGAAGAATGTCCCGATTACATTCGGCCTTGCGGATGGTCCAACAGGATTAATTGGGAAGCCTGCGATTGTGAAAAATGAGCTTCATCAGCTTGTCGGACAGCTTGCTTTCTCGCACAGCTATCACGATTTGAGATTTGTCTTTATCTTTCATGAGCAGGAGTATGAGAATTGGGAATGGATGAAATGGCTTCCGCACTTCCAGCTGCCTCATACATATGGCAAAGGGTTTATTTACAACGAACAAACACGTGATCAGCTGTTGTCCTCAATCTATGAAATTTTACGTGAGCGTGATTTAGAAGAAGAAAAAGAGAAGAAAATCTTTACGCCTCATTTTGTGTTCATCGTGACAAATCATGAGCTCATTGCCGAGCATGTGATTTTAGAATACTTAGAAGGCAGCCGGACAGATCTTGGTATTTCCATCATCTTTGCAGCAGAAACAAAGGAAAGTTTAGCTGAAAATATTTCGACGCTTGTCCGTTATATTAACGAAGAAGAAGGAGATATTCTCATTCAGCACAAGAAGGCAGTACGAATTCCGTTTCAGCTTGATACACATCAGCGCGGGGACAATGAACTGTTTGCCAGAACCCTGAGAACATTAGATCATCAAGTCGGTATGACCAATTCGATTCCTGAGACGGTCTCATTCCTTGATCTTTTCCATGCCAAACAGGTAGATGACATTGGCATTCGTGAAAAATGGCTGACTTCAGAAACGGCCAAATCATTATCAGTGCCAATCGGTTATAAAGGGAAAAACGACATTGTCGATCTGAACCTGCATGAAAAAGCACACGGCCCGCACGGACTGTTGGCGGGAACAACGGGATCAGGGAAAAGTGAATTTTTACAGACGTATATTTTATCGCTCGCTGTACATTTTCACCCGCACGAAGTTGCTTTCCTGTTGATTGACTACAAAGGAGGCGGAATGGCGCAGCCGTTCCGAAATATTCCTCATTTACTTGGAACGATCACCAATATTGAAGGCAGCAAGAACTTTAGTGAAAGAGCGCTTGCCTCAATTAAAAGTGAATTGAAGAAAAGACAGCGGCTGTTTGATCAGTATCATGTGAATCACATCAATGATTATACGAAGCTCTATAAGGAGAAAAAGGCTGAGCAGGCAATGCCTCACTTGTTCTTAATCTCTGATGAGTTTGCTGAATTAAAAAGTGAAGAGCCAGACTTTATTAGGGAGCTTGTCAGTGCTGCACGTATCGGCCGAAGCCTCGGGGTCCATCTTATCTTAGCTACCCAAAAGCCAGGCGGAGTTATTGATGACCAGATTTGGAGTAACTCCCGCTTTAAGGTCGCACTCAAAGTGCAAGATGCGTCAGACAGTAAGGAAATTTTGAAAAATAGTGATGCAGCGTCCATTACCGTCACAGGCCGCGGCTATTTACAAGTGGGCAACAATGAAATTTATGAATTGTTCCAATCGGCTTGGAGCGGTGCACCATATATGGAAGATGGCTACGGGTCAGAAGATGATATTGCCATTGTGACTGATACTGGTCTTATTCCGTTATCAGGAGTAAGCACAGAGCCAGCAGTGAAAAA
The DNA here is from genome assembly GCF_000800825.1 of Bacillus sp. WP8. Lineage (NCBI taxonomy): Bacteria > Bacillati > Bacillota > Bacilli > Caryophanales > Bacillaceae > Bacillus > Bacillus sp. WP8. The sequence goes on along the minus strand of NZ_CP010075.1, from coordinate 2,848,467 downwards.
AGAGACAGTGACGGAAATTTCTGCTGTTGTGGATGAAATTGAACGTATGCAGCAAGAGCTTGGAATTGAGAAGCTGCCAAGTCCATGGCTTCCACCGCTTGAAGAGCGGATTCCAAAAACACGGTATGCGTCGAGTGAAGAGCATGTCTTCCATTTTGCGCTTGTCGATGAACCAGATCAGCAAAGCCAGCATCCACTTTCTTATCAAATGATGGAAGATGGGAACATTGGCATCTTTGGTTCCTCCGGCTACGGCAAATCACTTGCTGCTACAACACTATTGATGAGCTTTGCGGAGAGGTATTCACCTGAAGAATGGCACGCATATATTTATGATTTCGGAAACGGAACATTGCTTCCGTTAGCCAAACTGCCGCATACGGCGGATTATTTCTTAATGGATCAGATGAGAAAGATTCAAAAATCAATGAAGCGTCTGCGGGAAGAGGTTGAATATCGCAAGCGGTTATTCAGACAGCAAGAAATGAGTCATATCAAAATGTACAATGCCTTAAATGAGAAAAAGCTTCCGTTCATTTTTATCGTGATTGACAACTTTGACATTGTCAAAGACGAAATGCATGATCTCGAATCTGAATTTATTCAGCTGAGCCGTGACGGACAATCTCTAGGTATATACTTCTTGATTACAGCGACTCGGGTAAATGCAGTGCGTCAATCGCTGATGAACAATCTGAAAACTAAGATTGTCCATTACTTAATGGATCAAGGAGAGGCGTACTCGATTATTGGCAGACCGAAATTCAGTTTAGAGCCGATCCCAGGACGAGTGATTATCAACAAAGAAGAGCTTTATTTTGCGCAAATGTTTCTGCCAGTTGAAGGAGAGAACGATCTCGAATTGTTTGAGCATCTGAAACAAGAGATACAGCTTCTTCATGACCGCTTTGAAGCAGCCGAAAAACCAAAGCCTGTGCCAATGCTTCCTGATAAGCTGACAGTTTGGGAGCTTGAGAGTCGTTTAGATGAACAAAAACCACCTTATGACATTCCAGTCGGATTAGATGAGGAATCTGTGGCACCTGTTTATTTTGACTTGAAAAAGAATAAACATTGCCTCATCATCGGTCAAACGCAGCGCGGGAAAACAAATGTGACAAAACTAATGCTTGATCAGCTTTTAGTGGCAAAGCCTGAAAAACTGGCAGTCTTTGATTCAATTGATCGAGGTCTATCCCATTATGCAAAAGAAGAGAACATTGATTACCTTGAAACAAAGGATGATATCACGGAATGGGCAGAAGAAATGGACCGCTTATTCAAGGTGCGGGAAGAGATGTATGTCGAAGCTGTTCGCCGAGGGGAGACCGATCAGCTGTCATTTCCTCAAATTGTGCTTGTGATTGATGGCATTACGCGTTTTCAGCAGACGATCGATCCGCGTCTTCAAGATCAATTGGCTGATTTCATGAAGTCATATGCACACTTAGGCTTCAGCCTGATTGCATCAGGGAATCATACCGAGTTCAGTAAGGGTTATGATGCACTCACAAACGAAATCAAACAAGTTCGTCATGCCATGTTACTCATGAAAAAATCAGAGCAAAACATCATACCGCTTCCGTATGCAAGACAAGAACCAGACATTCAGCCAGGCTTCGGCTATTTGGTTGAAAACGGGAAAGAGAAGAAAATCCAGGTTCCTTTATGTGCGGTAGAAAGGAAGAGTGTTCAATGACAGAGCAGCAAAAAAGCTCCATCAAAATCATATCCACCATGATATTAATTCTTGTGCTGCCGGTTTTGTTTTTCCACCTGATTGGAGATGATCCGGCAAAACAGAAGAAGAATGCCACACGAAATATTGCGGTGGTCAATGAGGATATGGGGGCGAGTGAAAGTGAAAACACGGCTCGTTTCGGACAGGATGTTGTGGCAGCATTGTCAGAGCGTCCTGATTATACATGGACTGTAGTGAATCGCAGTGCGGCGGAAAATGGACTGAAAAACAGAAAGTATGACGCTGTCCTCTATATTCCGTCGGACTTCTCTAAAAATGTGCTGAGCTATGATAAAGACCATCCGGAAAAGGCGTCCATTCAATTTTCGATTCAAGATCAGCTCAATGCTGTCAATAAAGAGAAAGTGCAAAGAGAGCTGGAAAATGCACAAAAGAAAATGAATGAACAGATGTCGACGTTATACTGGAGTTTTGTATCACAGGAAATTGGTAATGTGAGAGAAGAGTTTGAGCATATTGTCGGCAAAGAAGTCGAATTCCAAAATACGATGTACAACTTCTATAAACCGAACTCGAACAAACTATCAGATGCCGTACAGCAGCAGAAGAAACAAATAGAAGAATTAAAGAATGCAATGGCCGATTCACAGAAACAATATAAAGACGGCTTGAGTACAACAGAAGAAGCAAAGAACCAGTTAAAGGACTTTGTGAAAGTAGTCGATCAATACCAGCAGTATCAAGACAAACAAAAGGATCTTTTGATCAAAGCGCAATCAACAAACCAAAAGCAAATCCAGCAAGGGCTCAAACAGCTCGCTGACATTCAAAACCAAAATGCCCGCAGCTTTAGTGATCAAATGGGCGGACTTAAAACAGACATCAACGGGGTACAAAGCCAGCTGAAAACAACTGACAGCGCCATCCAATCTGTTCAAAGGTCGAGAGAAGAAGCTATTCCTAAGCAATCAACAGGATTAACGGAACTTGTGAAAGCGTCTCAGGAAGAACTGATTAAAAAGTATGAAGAGCGTTACTTAGAAGATTATCGAAATAAAATATCAGCCCTGCAGACAAAGCTATTAGCAAAAAGGCAAGAGTTAATGGACGAGTCGGAACCGCCAGTTGATTCTGATGATGACGGGCCATCAGACCAAGATAATGAAAACCCAGAAGAGATTGGGATTAACTTAGATGAAGAAACAAATGAACTCTCACAAATTTCAATAGAGATGAACGAACTTGCGGATCAATTAGGAGAACCGGAAACACCGCCTTCGACTGAAGATGGGGAACAAGGTGAAAGCGGTGAAAATCCTGCTCAGCCAGATACCAGCAGTAAGAATTCATCGCAGGATGACCTAAAAGCACTCTCAACTCGCTTAGATGAAGTGAAAAAGAAAATTCAAGAAAAAGCTGCTGCTCATAATGACGAATTGAAAGACAAAGTGAGTCAAATGAGTAAAGAGCTTGAGAGTCTGACGAAAAAAGTAGATAAACTTGAAAAGATGATTCTATCGTTACAAGATCGATATAATGTCATTCCAAATGAAATCAAAAATCAGGAATCATCCATTGTCAGCAAAGTAAAAGAGCTGAAGCGCAGAAATTCACCGATTAGTAATGTCTTTAGCGATAATCTTTTTGAGAAAAAATTCGAAACGAAATCAACAAGAACTAAAAAATTAATGGACTATTCAAATCAACTCTCTCAGCTAGAGCTAATGATCACAAATGTCTATCAACCATCTAATAACTCTTCTCTGTATGACACTAAAGGAGAAGAAATCCAATCCATCCTCTCCATCAAAAAAGAAGAAACAGAAAACTGGGATAAACTCAAAAACCAGATGCTGACATCAAACGATGATGTGTCTACTTTTATTGATGAGATGCAGAAGTTTTCAGATGGTTATGCTGAGTACATCACGACTCAGCAGGCAAGTATGGAACAGGAATTACAGACAATTGCTGAAAGTGCGGACAATGTAGCTGAGCAAATGGCTGATCAAGGAGATGCGGTATATACAGCAGACCTTGCAGGCAGTTCAATTGTTGTCAGTGCACAGGATTCAATTGGTCAGGAAGTGCTTCGTCTTTCTGAAAATATGAGTTCGTTAACCGACCGCCAAAAAGGGGTGGCGGATTATACGAATAACATTGAAGAGAGTGTGACAACGGTTCAAGAAAAAGCAGATACGCTGAATGAAAACTGGAGCAAGAATGTCGACTCTACAAAACTTGTTCAGCAAGATTTAAAGGGTATTTTAGGAAATACATTAAGTGATCAAGGCAACAGCAACTATGTGTATAATCATTTAGCCAATCCACTGAAAATCAGCGGCGATGTGCCGGAAGAAAAAACGCAGACTGTACCGCCGGTCGTCATTTTGGTCATTGTGATGATCAGCAGTTTGTTAATTGGCTTTTTCAGCTCGTATTATGCGTCAGCTCCGATGCTGGTCAAAGGTGCACTGTTTGGCATCTTAAATCTATTAGTCGGACTCATGATCAGCTTGTTTGGACTGAACATTTACAAGCTTGCAGATGATCAAGCTATTCAATGGTCGATCTTCACCATTTTGTTATTAGTGGCGTGCTCTGCCTTTATTCGCACGGCCTTCCTTTTCGGTTCCATTGCAGGATGGATGGCAGCAACGGCGCTTATTTTCTTCTTTGTCGCACCGTTAATTGATTTGGTGATGCCGAATTTCCACTTTACCAATCCAGTGACAGACGTGTACCTGTCGATCCAATATGGAAATGGAGACATCTTTGGAATGGGCGTCACAGGGTTAGTGATTTTAACTGTCCTTTTCATGGTCGTACCGCTTGTGAAAAAGCTATGGAAAGATAAAACAGAGGAACGTGATGTGACTCATGAAGCTTAATCTATTCGTGAAAGGGGCGGCACTCGCTGCCGTTTCCCTTTTTCTCCTCATCCCTGCCGCTTTTGCTGCTGGTGAAGATACCGATACGAATGTCAAGCCGAATGAATATCAGGAAAAGGAGCTCAATATTAACTCGAGTATATTGAGGGATCAAACGAAATATGAACAAAGTAAAACAACGTCAAAGGTCAAAACAGACATTCATTTTGCTGAACCGCCTAAAGCCCCGGGTGGATCTCTTTCTCCGCAGCTTTTCAGTGATCTAAAAGAGAACCCACCCAAAACACCAGCTCACATGATGAAAGAGATGAATATTTCTTTTAGTGATTCGGCTGTATCAGCACCTTCTGAGGATGAACATGAGAAGCAGACATCAGCACTGCTTCCGATTATCTTTGGTTTCTTGATAGCCCTTGGTCTCGTCGTGATGATTATCCTGATTCCAAAGGTGAATGCGAAGGCTGAAAAGAAATAGTCTGTCTCTTTTAAAAGAGGCAGGCTTTTCTTTATGCAGATTGCTTGATGTCCCACCGTTTCACTACGTAAAATAGTGATATCAAGGGAGGAGATTGTCATTCGAATTTCAATCGTTACAGGCGGATCAAAAGGTTTTGGCCTAGCACTTGTGAACAGGCTGCTTTCACGCGGGGATCATGTGTACACAGCAGCAAGAAGTGCATCGCCGATATCCCATCCAAAGCTCACACATACTCAGGTCGATCTGACGGATGAAGAAGCAGCGGCCAAATGGCTTCAACATAGTCTCATGCCGCAAACTCTGGTAGATGCTGATGACATCTTATTCGTCAATAACGCAGGAATGGTTACACCTATCAAACGCGTTGGACAAGGCGGACAGGATACGCTTCATCAGCATTACAAGTTGAATCTTGTCATTCCTGTTTTGCTGAGCCATGTGTTTGCCAAACAGACTCAATCTTTTAACGGAAAGAAAACGATCGTTCATCTCTCTTCTGGAGCGGCGAAAAACCCATACAAAGGCTGGAGTGCGTATTGCAGTTCAAAGGCAGGACTCGATATGTTTATGAGGACTTTTCATGAGGAACAGCAGGACGAGGCGCATCCGATCAACACGTTTTCCTTTTCACCCGGCACGATTGATACAGATATGCAGGGGGAAATTCGGAAGTCATCAAAACAAGACTTTGAACAAATAGACCGTTTTCAGCAATTATATGAAACAGGCACACTGAAGAGTCCAGATGAAGTCGCAGGTATTTTGCTCGATCTTTTAGGAGATGATCCAGCTGGCGGATGTGTCTACGATGCACGTGAGTATGTGAAAAAGCAGTCATAACGACTGCTTTTTTCGTATTGTACAAGCAAAAACAGCTCATTTGACATAAGCTATTTTTGAGACTCATAGAAAATATAACAGAACATTTGAGTTTCTTTTCAGAATATGTTAGGATGCTAAAAATATAGATAAGGAGGGGTTTCCATGAGAAAAGTTACATTAATGGATGTTTACACCCATCCAGTCGCTCAAAAATATTTAAATCGTTCAGGTAAAGCCCATGCGATTGCTTGTGCTTATCACGCATTCAAACTGGCGGTGCAGGCTGGGATTAATCCAGATCTCGCTGTGAAAGCAGCCCTCTTGCATGACATCGGCCACTATGAATGGTATACAGCTGGCGGAGAATGGGATTACGAGACATATAGACGGAATGATATTCATGCCATTAAAGGCGCGGAGCGTGCTCACAAACTGCTCATACGCCTCGGTGAGGAACCAAAGGCAGCCAAAGATATTGCGCTTGCAATTCTGCTTCATACGGATTCATATTTGCCAGAGGGCGACCTTCATAAGGACACACTCCAGCAAATCGTTAAGAAAGCAGATGAAATGGATGAAGAGCCTGGCGGGCATCACCATTACAGACAAATAGACGAATCACTTGCAATGAAAAAAATCACGGAATTGGATCAGAAAGTGCAGCAGGCACTTCAGCCCATGAAACGCTCTGTTTAGTATGGAATGTCACCATGAATATTTCCATGCTGATCGACATACAATGTGCGAATAACGGTACGGTTAAATGCTGATGTACCTGATGCAGTGAGTCCAGTGTAATGAACCGTGACAGAATAAGCACCTTCTTTTTTCAATTGAACAGCTGATGAAGCAGTTGTTTTGAGAGGATGATCTTTTTGGGCATCCTTAAAGTAAAAGGTTTCTACTTTCTTGCTTAATCGTTTAATCAGACCGCTTGAATGGGTTGATGCATCATCCCCTGATTTCGCTGCTTCTGCTTTGATTTCTTCATTTAGTGGTGAATCAAAGGATACGAGCAGCAAATAAGGAGTCATTTTTTCTGAATTTGATCGAATTGTCCATTTTCCAGGAACGGGTTTATTGATTTGCACATGGTGCGAAAATGCGCCTTCATATGGGAAAGATGCTTCCGATGTCTTCAGATTTGTTAAGACGTCTCCATTTGGGGCGATGATTTCCGGCCGCGCCTCCTGCCTTTCATTTAACCACTGAATCGATAAGCCATTCGTTCCTTCCTCTACATAGAACGCTTCTGTTTTATCCTTTTCACTTTCTCCGCCTTTCACATAAACATCTGTATTCAGCTCAGTAGAGTTCGGGCTCTCTATATTTTCACTTCCAGTGCTTGCGGCATTTGCCAGCAGCTGATGCTGGAACACAGGGAACATGCTTGTGCCGTTTTTAATGGAGTTGTGATCCCATTTCCCTGTTAAAATATTGTTTGCATATGATAGTCTTGTGCTGCTTACCGTGACGGCGCCATCGTTTGCACCAAAGCTCTTTAAATACATGCCGCCTAAGTACAGCACCCCGCCAAATGTGCCCCATTCCGATCCCGAATAAGTGATGTATTTTTGAGGAAACTTCTCCAGCTTGTCGGTTTCACTTCGAAAAGCCGCCATGAGCCCCGTTTGCAAAGAATAGAGCGCATCGCTTTTTTGTCCAAGAATTTCCGCGAGCCAGCTTCCGCCCTTGCTATACGCTAAATCTGCAAGCGGCGTCCCGTAATGAGGGGAGCCAAGTGTGATGACCTTCTCTACATATGGATGGGCATTGTGATACACGAGTGCGGACTGTGTATCCACCCCGCCTTTACTATGACCAATCACAATGAGTTTTCGACCGAACACATCATAGATTTCTTTTAGCTTTTCTGCTAATAGTTTGCCATTCTTTTTCGTATCCTGATCTGGATACAAATCTATGAATGCGCTTTCGTATCCGTTCAGAACAGCTTGCTTTGCCATGTCGTTTCGGTCGAACCATGTGGAGGAGGAGCTGTTAATGCCGTGAACAAAAACAAGTGGCGGTTTTGACTCGTCTTTTTGAACTGGCGCTTCTCCTTTAAACCACTTCCCCGGTGTCCCAGGTTCATCTCCAATTGATCCTGCATACGCATAACTTGCAAAGGAAAAAAAGAGCATGACAGCAGCGAGACAGATGAGTTTTTTCAAGATCATTCACCTCTTCAAATGATTTAAGTTGTTGGCAGCACCAATCTATTATACTTCCAAAAGATGTAAAATAACATAAAATGTTAAAATATGGTATTTATGTTGTAGGTTTGCCCTGAGTGACATTCACATGGGTCATTGCATACGCTGTGGGTAAATACACAAGTAAAGGGGCAGGTAGGATGGCACAACAAGGAAGTCCACAGCTTGTTTCATTAGTTGATCCATATGTTTATCAAACATTGCAGAAAGTAATCGGTATGAGATTAATTGTTCAAACAGTGAAAGATACGGTGCGTGGAAAATTAAAAGAAGTCATGCCGGATCATATTGTCATTGAGGCGGGGGCGAAATCAGTTTTTTATGTGCGGATCCAGCAAATTGTATCGGTGATGCCTGATCACAGTGAAAGAGTGTAGCAAGCAGACGCAAAGGTGTCTGCTTTTTTCATGCTTACAGAATGTATATCTGGAAAAAGTGCATGATATACCAATTGTTCTTTTTTTTACAAAAAATAAGGTTCTAAAACAAGAAGCAGTTGACAGAAGGTGGGTTGAATAGTAGTTTTTTAATAAGATCAATACGTAACAGGAGGAGCATCTTTGTTAAAATCTAAAGTTCATTTCTGGACATTCCAAATATTACTTGTTTTACTCATTGTTTATGTATCAACAAAGGTTTCGTTTTTATTTCAGCCGATTATTTTATTTGCTTCAACCTTGTTTGTTCCCATCTTACTGGCTGGAATTCTCTTTTTCATCTTTAATCCAATTGTTCGATTTTTGTCCAAGAAAATTCCTAGGACACTGGCTATCCTGATCATTTATCTTTTGTTCATCGGACTCATCACGTTCATTGTGAATGCTGCGGGACCGATTATTGTCACGCAGGTCGGTGGACTTGTCAAAAGCTTCCCTGGTTATGTGACGGATATGCAGAAATTTATGAATGACTTCTCGCATTCTAAAACATTTACTTGGATGATGAACCAAGATTATGTCTCCGTCTCGAAGTTTGAACAGACAATTGTTTCGACATTAAAAGATTTGCCGGAAAATATTGCTTCAAGTATGTCTGCTGTGTTTGGCGTGATTGCCAATATTGCTTTAGCTGTGATCACAGTTCCGTTCATTTTGTTTTATATGTTGAAAGACGGACATAAGTTTCCGGACAAGCTTGTTCAATTTTTGCCAATGCCTTACCGTAAAGAAGGATTGAAAATCTTTAAAGAATTAAACGATACGCTTGCGGCTTACATACAAGGGCAGATTGTTGTCTGTTTATTTGTTGGAGTGGCTTGTTTTATCGGGTACTTATTAATTGGTGTGAAATATGCGCTCATTCTCGGTATTATCATTGCGGTCACGAATGTGATTCCTTACCTTGGGCCATATCTTGGCGCGGCACCAGCTGTGCTTATTGCGTTTCTTGATTCGCCTGGAAAAGCTGTGGTGACAGTGATTGTGATTCTTGTCGTTCAGCAAGTTGATGGAAATGTCATTTCTCCATTGATTATTGGTAAACGCCTCAACACACATCCTTTGACCATTATCCTGCTATTAATTGGGGCAGGAAGCTTTGGCGGAATTCTTGGTATGATCTTTGCGGTTCCTGTTTATGCACTGCTCAAAGCCATCACCTTGAATATTGTCAGATTGGTGCAGCTGCGTCAGCGATCTCGTAAGGAACAGCATTTAAACGTCTAGGACAGATGCACACCTTTTCCCTTTTTGCATAAGATGATTGAGATAAGCAGATAGGGGGAGATTCTGATGCCTGCAATCGTTGGACCTATTCATATCGAGTCATTAGGAGGAAACGGTGCAGCTACTTTCGGTGATGTCCTGGCCATTGCCCCTTTGGCTGTAGACCACTCTACTGGCGGAGCGGGAGCCTTTAATTCAGGTGATTATATGTCACTTACAAGTGATCCGAATGCCACAATGCTTTGGGACTTCACATTGTTTGGCCAGCCTCAATCATTTAACGCATAGAAAGACAGCTGATGATTACAGATCAGCTGTCTTTTTTATTTTTCATACACGTATTTTTAAGCTGGGCATATGATGTGGGGAGAAAAGGTGGTGGAAAGATGCCAGCGATTGTTGGACCTATTCATATTGACCGTGTGATTGGAAATGGTTCTGCACATTTCGGTGATGTTTTTGCCATTTCGCCAAAAAGTGTCGATCACTCCGCTGGTGGTTCAGGTACCTATAATGCAGGGGACTTTGTCCAATTTTTTAGCAGTCCAAACGTTACGTTTATGTGGGATATAGACCTGATCAGCCAGCAAAAGAGCTTTAATGCGTAGCCAGCTTTGAAAGGGAATTCCTTTTCAGAAGCTGTCTTTTTTTATGGTACAATGGATATGGATGTAAGAAGAAAAAAGAGGTGTGAACAGAGTCAAATGAAAATTAGAAAAGCACACATCACAAGCGGACAACCAAAGACCTACAATGTATATTTACATGAAAATAAAAAAGAATATAAAACGCTTGTAGCCGTACCTGACATTGAATGGAGTATTTCCATTGCGTATGAGGACGAAAAAGAGCAGCTCATCCATACGCTTGAACAATCTTTAATGGAAAGAGTAGAAACAGACGAAGCCCGTGACCTCGCACTCAAGATTGTGCACTGGGTCACAGAAATGTAAATTTAGAAACCAGGAGTGAAAACAGCGATGAAAGAAGAATCCGTAGACTTTTATTTGCAGCAGGGGATATTTGGACATGCTGAAACAAAACCCGATGAACGAAGGATGTTTCTTGGTTCATTAAGGGAACGAGCGCTTCTCGCCCTCACAAAGGGACAGGTATCAAGAAATAAACCGTATCAAGAGGTGGAGCAAGTATTGAAGGCCAATCGACAGGCATCCCTTCTTTTAAATGGTGAACTGTCCTATGCTTCTTATTCTCAATATGTGAAAATGGCAAATGCCGCTGGATGTTCCTTTAAAGTGGTGAATCATCATGAAGCGCACTCTCCATTTGGTCTTGTCATAGAGATGCGGGGTGCGGTGAATCAGGAGCACATCTATATAGAGGATGAGCTGTTTCAAAAAGCTTTTTCTCATGAATCTGTTGAATAGGTTTCCCTAGTGAAATGAATAAGATATAATGATTCAAAAGAGCATATGGGAGAGATGCGGATGGGCAAAGCGTTGATTTGTATTGATTATACAGTTGATTTTGTTGCAGACGATGGAAAACTGACATGCGGAAAGCCTGGACAGACGATTGAGTCTAAGATCACAGAGATCACTTCTTCATTTATTGATGAAGGCCACTTTGTCGTCTTTGCTGTCGATCATCATGAAGAAGAGGACCCTTATCATCCAGAGACAAAGTTATTTCCGCCCCATAATATTCGCGGAACAGAGGGTATTGAACTTTATGGACAACTAAGTTCACTATTTCACACGTCAAAACATTTAAAACATGTCTACTATATGGAAAAAACAAGATACTCTGCTTTTGCAGGCACTCAATTAGAAATGAAACTGCGCGAGCGCGGCATCACGGAACTTCACTTAGCCGGCGTATGTACCGATATTTGTGTACTTCATACAGCTGTTGATGCGTACAATAAAGGCTTTGAACTTGTGATTCACCAAAATGCTGTGGCGAGTTTTAATGAAGCGGGGCACGAGTGGGCACTTTCTCACTTTGAGCAGTCGCTTGGTGCGAAAGTGGTTAAGTAAGGGAAGGAGAATGGAAGTTGGAGCATCGGTTTAATGACGACAGTTTATCACTACATACAGATCTTTATCAAATTAACATGGCAGAAACGTATTGGAGAGACGGCATTCATGAGAAGAAGGCAGTCTTTGAACTCTTCTTTAGAAAGCTTCCATTTGACAATGGCTTCGCTGTATTTGCTGGCTTAGAGAAAGCGATTGAATATTTATCGGACTTTTCCTTCACTGAAAGCGATCTCGCGTATTTAAAAGATGAACTTGGTTATAAAAGCGATTTCATTGACTATTTAAGCGGATTGTCCTTTACAGGTACACTTCATTCAATGCGAGAAGGGGAAATTGTCTTTGCGAATGAACCGATTATGCGCATCGAGGCAACGCTTGTTGAAGCTCAGTTAATCGAAACGGCATTGCTCAATATCGTGAATTTCCAGACGCTGATTGCAACAAAAGCAGCTCGGATTAAAGGAATCATTGAAAATGAGACAGCTTTAGAATTCGGAACAAGACGTGCACATGAAATGGATGCGGCGATGTGGGGAGCAAGAGCGGCACTCATCGGCGGCTTCCAAGCAACAAGTAATGTTCGTGCTGGGAAACGCTTCAACATCCCTGTATCAGGAACACATGCTCACGCACTTGTACAAGCATACCGTGATGAATATACAGCATTTAAAAAATATGCTGAAACACATACAGACTGTGTCTTTTTAGTCGATACGTATGATACTGTCAGATCAGGTATTCCAAATGCGATTAAGGTAGCGAAAGAATTTGGAGACAAAATCAACTTCATTGGTGTCAGACTTGATAGCGGGGACCTTGCATACTTGTCTAAAAAAGCTAGAACAATGCTGGATGAAGCAGGATTCCATGATGCAAAAGTCATTGCATCAAGCGATCTTGATGAACACACCATTATGAATTTAAAGGCACAGGGCGCCAAAATTGATGTGTGGGGTGTTGGGACAAAACTGATCACAGCATTCGATCAGCCAGCCCTCGGTGCAGTGTATAAACTGGTGTCCATTGAAGAAAACGGCAAAATGAATGATACCATCAAAATTTCATCCAACCCAGAGAAAGTGACAACACCAGGCCGTAAACGAGTGTACCGCATTATTAATCAATTGAATCATCATTCTGAAGGTGACTACATTGCACTTGAAGAGGAAGATGTTCATAGTGAGGATAAACTAAAAATGTTCCATCCCGTGCATACATTTATTAGTAAATTCGTGACAAACTTTGTGGCGAAAGATCTTCACGTACCGATTTTTGAACAAGGTAAACTTGTCTATGACAATCCAGATATTCAAACGATTCAAGCCTACGTGCAGGACAGTCTGGGACTCTTCTGGGAGGAATACAAACGAATCAGCAAACCAGAAGAATATCCAGTCGATTTGAGTCAAAAATGCTGGGATAATAAAATGCAGTTTATCCATGATGTGAAAAATAAAATCAAAAAAGAGCTTTATGAAAGCGAATGATTAGAAGAAAGGGAGATCATCAAGCCAGATGGTCTCTTTTTTTTATTTTGACCGATTGAAAATGAACTAAAAGCGCAATCATTTGGTATACTGAAAGCACATCTTGTTTGTCATGGCATAAAGGAGGATTGGAGCAGTTGAGGGTGTTTGTTGCGAGACAGCCTATTTTTAACAGAAAAGAACAAGTCGTATCATATGAGCTGCTTTATAGAGATAGTGAAACCAATACATATAGCGCTGAAGACGGTGATCAAGCGACAACGGACCTCATTATCAACAGTTTTCTAAATATCGGCATCGAAACACTGACAGAAGGAAAACGATGCTACATTAATTTCACCGAAAGCTTGCTTTCATCTGATCTGCTCACCTATTTTGATCCGCATCAGCTTGTGATCGAGATATTAGAAAATGTACCGATTACCCCGGCACTTATTATGAGATGTAAGCAGTTAAAAAAATGGGGATATACGATTGCACTCGATGATTTCTTCCTAAACGGAACACATTATAGTGACAAGCTGCTTGAGGAACTCCTCTATTGCATTGATATTTTAAAAATTGACTTTCTGAAAACGACAACGCAAGAACGAAGAGCTATTCTGAATACGTATAAAAAGTATCGCCTTCGATTTCTAGCAGAAAAAGTAGAAACGAGAAGAGAATATGAAGAAGCGCTAGAAGCAGGTTTCCACTTGTTTCAAGGGTATTTCTTTAGTGAGCCGCATGTGATATCAGGACGAGCATTATCGACCAGCTTCCATGCGTACCATCAGCTTTTAAATGAGTTAAGCAAGGACCAGCCGAATATCCAGACCGTGACCCATTTTATTGAAAGTGACCTTTCGCTATCATATCAATTATTAAAAATGCTGAATTCAGGCGGCATGAGACGTCTATATCAAATTAAGAGTATCCGGCAGGCGATTATCCTGCTTGGGTTTAATGAAATTCGGCGCTGGATCTTTATCCTTTCATTTAAAGAACTGAATGTCCAAGCTAACTCAAGCCAAAAAGAAATTATCAAAATGTCATTCATTCGTGCCAAAACGTGTGAACTGATTGCCTATCGGACTGAACGGGAGCACCCTGCCTCTTATATGCTGACAGGCATGTTTTCTCTCATTGATACACTTGTCAGGGCAGATATTACAGAACTTGTGAAGGAGCTGCCGCTTTCTGATGAAGTTGGCGAGGCACTACTTGGCTATGAAAATGATTATTCTTTTGTGCTAGGTGTGGCCAAACGTATTGAACGAAATGAATGGGATGATGAAATGTTCAATGGAAATCTCCCGAAACAGGAAGCCTATGGCTGTTATATAGAAGCCATTGAATGGTGCCATAAAATGTTTGAATCTTAAGAAAAGCCGCTCGCGTGAGAGTGGCTTTTTCTTTGTCATGCCCACTGTAAAAGAAGAAAAAGTCTGCTGGAGGCAAGAGACAAGTAGATTCGAATACCTTCTGGACTAAAGCGGATATCAATGCCGCTTTTCACCCCGATTTGCTTCAGCATTCGGATGACACTTGTCGAATCAGAGCGCTCAGCAGCCTCCATGATGCGCTGCGCAAACGGAAGGGAGCTGGAAATTTGCTGCGTGATGAGTGAAGCATCAGCAACGAGACGGGCTGATTCCTTTGCAGCTCGTTGAAATGAGTGGGCATCAACTGGAGGAAAAGTCATTGGCGTGCGCGGCGGGTATGCGTTGTTCATTGCGGGAACCTGCAAAGCAGGATAAGGTACATAGTAAAACACATGGTCACCTCTTCTCTCATTGGCGTGAAATTGGACGGATATCTGTTCTAAATGTATGTAGAAAATCAGAATAAAGAATCAAAATGATCTTTCTATCTTTGTAATTCCAGCATAAAAATAGGTACTTTTGCGGTCAATTTCGGTGAATGTCGCCAAAAAATTGCGGTGTCCACAATAGCGTCTGTCGTCTGACCTATGACACGCAAAACCGAAGATATAGAGGGGATCGTACGTTCTATTAGGAGAGAAGTGTGACGAATGATGCCTATTCCTGTCGCAAAAATGACGCAATTCCTTTGAAATTGAGATAAAAGTATGATTTGAAAAGTCAGAAAATGATGAAAAAAGACCTATTGAATTTTGCGGTATCGCGCACACGTTTTGTGCATACTTTTCGGTGAAAAAATACTCAATTACATTTACACTGTTAGTAACAGATCAAATACTTATGACCCAATCACCATACACAAATACATTGATCTTCCAAAAAAGGAGAGTGGAATCGATGGAAAAGTATGAAATCGAAGAGCTTAAACAATTATTATGGAAACTTGAAAACGAAATCAGAGAAACAACGGCTTCTCTTCATAACATTAACAAAAGCATTGATCAATACGACAAATATGAATATGTGAAAATTTCTTAAAGACTTGATAATCATCAAGTCTTTTTTTTATCCAAATACATACAAAAAAAGGATATATTATTATATAATTGTTAAATAGCGATGTCAGTGGACATTTGCTCATGTCTTTTTAGTAAAATAAAAGACGAAAGGGTGAGGTACGAGATCGAGTATGCTAAACTATCTAGAGAATACAAAAATCAAGCAGAATATGTCTGATTTTATTCAACATGCAGTCAGGCAGAATGATTTACAAAAGCTGCTTCTGAAATTTACTGATATAAAGAATGAATTCCCTTTTGGACAATTAGCTTACCAGCATTATGAGGCATTTGGCGGTCAAGACAAGCAAGCGATTACAAAACTGGCAGCAGGGATTGAACTTCTCATCTTATCAGCCGATATATTAGATGATATTGAAGATCAGGACAATGATTCGTATCCTTGGATGAAATGTCAGAGCGGAATTGCGATTAATGCGGCGAATGTTCTCTTTGCATTGAGTTTTGATGTGTTTTCAAAGCTTGATCATGGAGCGAAGCTTTTAAACAGTGTATACACCTATTCTATTCAGTCAATGCAAGGGCAGCATTTGGATATGACACTGGTGCCGGAGAATGAGCAGGAATGTTTAAATATTATGAAGTTAAAGGCAGGATCACTGTTTGTATTACCCTGTATGTTGGGGGTTGTTTTGGCAACAGGTTCTTTTGAAAAGAAGGTAGAAGAATATGCTTATTATTTAGGAATGGCGGAACAGCTTGAAAATGACTACCTAGGTCTTTTTAATAAAGATAATATTGACTTTAAAAGAATGCAAACATTACCGCTAGTTTACTTGAAAAATGAGTTTAATCCATCTAGTTCAGACTTGCTCAGTTATTTTCAATCAAAGGATAAGAGTGCCGGCTCTGAAGAATTAAAGGATAAATTAAAAAAATCTGGTGCTCAACAATATGTATTTATTATGAGAAACCTTCTCAGAAATAAGTTTAAAGAAGCATTCAAAATATTACATTTAGAGGCTTCTAAAAAGGAAAAGCTACTACTCTTTTTAATTGGAGATGGAGAAGATGAAAATTCAGGAATTGGTTAGTTATTTAGTGGAGAATCCTTCAACATTAAATCAAATCGTTAACGGGAACGCATCATTGCTTCACGTTGATCAAGAAACTGCAAGTATTATTGTTGACGGATTCCAGAAAGAAGACGTTATTAAAGCAATCATATGGGCAACTGCTTGAGTAGATAAATATTATGAGAAAGTTTTACTCTAAGTTAACAGTTATATTAGTTATCCTTAGCTTCATCTATGTGATTTACATCTCTTATATCAACGTATTTAATATTTTTGTTGGAGCAGCTGTTAAGGAAAATAGCCACGGTCAACTTGAGGTAGTGGATGTCGATAATTTTACAGATAGCTATCTAGCTGGAGTTAGGAAAGGCGATATCATACTTGAAGTGAATGGGAATAAAAAACCAGTTGAAGAAGTTAAAAGAGGTTTTTTAGCTAATGTTAAAAGTTTAGTCGTTGATAGACATGGTGATAAAATTGATTTAGAGAATGTAAGGTTATTGAGTCAAGCGAATCTGTTTGTTTATCTAATACCAGTCATTCTTTATTCCATCTGTCTATTTTGTATATTTATGATTTTAAAAATGAATAAAGTAAACCAAAAAGAGTCAGCTTATATTTTAGCTTTATTTCTTTTGGCGGTGTCTATAGGTTATGTAAGTTCTGGTGGTTCTGGAAAAGGAGAGGCTATCAGTCGTATTCTTGTAATCATTACAATGAATATTGTACCTCCACTATATATGCACTTTATGTATCAATATTTAAAAGAATTAGGAACAGAAATTATTCGTCGTCGAATTCTTTTTTATTTGTATCTAGTTCCAGTTACTAACGTTTTATTAGTTTTATTCTATAAAAATAAAGCAGGACCAGTAGATCTATTAGCATATGTCAATTTACTTTCATTTTTTGTTCTGGCTTTCCTTTCGATTATTATCACTATAAGGGCTGCTAAAAAATTGAAAGACAATGAAGTCAGCAATGTACTTCGAGCATTTGCACTCATTTTAATCTCAGCATTCAGTCCATTCATGCTATTTTTTATCATTCCTTATTTTTTTGGTATATATTTTATTTCACCTTATGTTGTTGCATCGTTTGTTCTTTTAATTCCTTTTTTCTTAGTCTATCAATTTATGTCAAATAAGCTGTATAATGTTGATTTCTTTATGGGAAGGATTAAATACTACGGTTTTTTAGCGATTACGCCAACAATACTAGTGGTTGTTATTTTTGATTTTATTCAAAAACCTAATGCAAATTTCTATACAGTGAAACTTACGATCATCACGTACATTCTTATGCTCACCGTCTTCTACTTTAAAGAAATTATCGATTTCCGTTTTCGATTAAAGCGTTTTTCAGAGAAGCATAATTATCAGGATAGTGTATTTAAATTTACACAGCTCATTCGTGAGGCGTCATCACTTCATCAAGTATTGTATCATTTAAAATACACCATCTTAGAAGTACTTGTTGTGAACAAAGCCTTTGTGCTTGAAGTGAAGGCAGATGGACAAATTGTTGAAATTGATGAATCAATAGAAGAAAGCCAGCTATGGAAAGATTATGTGGATCAATTTCAAGATATTTTAGGTGAAGTTGGTAAAATCATCGCGCTTGATAAAGGGTTTATGATGAAAATTGGTGAGCGGGGCGGTCACTCTTTTGTGATTTGCTGTTTATCTAATTTACGGACACCGAAATTAACGCGTGATGAGATTTCTTGGTTGAAAACATTGGCATTTTACACCAGTGTCAGTTTAGAAAATGTCGTCAAGATTGAAGAATTGATGGAGCATCTTGACGATTTGAAACAGCGCGAGGCCAATCCTGCCTGGCTAAAGAAAATCATGTTTGCCATGGAAGAAAAGCAGCGCTCAGATTTAGCAAGGGATCTTCATGATTCCGTGCTGCAGGACTTGATATCACTAAAAAGACAGTCGGAGATGTTTTTAACGAATTTCCAAAGCAATCAATGCCCGACATCTATTGAAAATTCGCTTATCTCATGGAACGATCAAATGTCTAAAGTGATTCAAACGACGAGAGAAACATGTCATGAGCTTCGGCCTCAGCTGCTGTATGATTTAGGTTTAGTAAAGGCGATATCGAAGCTAACTTCTCAAATTCAGGAGGAAGCACCGTTTCATATTAGACTGAATACGACACGCTTTGATAAAGAATTGGACATTGATATTGATTCACAGCTGAATATTTACCGAATTGTTCAGGAGTTGTTATCCAACGCCCTGAAGCACTCTAAAGCCACTCAAGTGTTAGTGATGCTGATTTGTATTAAAGATCAGGTTGTTCTTCACTATGAGGATGATGGAGTCGGTTTTGATGCAAGTCATCTTGATCAGCACACAATGAGCATGGGGCTTTCGGGAATTAGAGAACGAGTCAAAGCATTAAATGGAAAGCTTCAAATTCACACAGCCCCGGGCAAAGGGCTCAAGGTGAAAATTGAAATGGAATTGTAACCATTTATTAAGGATTAAGACTTGGCATCAGCC
Source organism: Bacillus sp. WP8 (assembly GCF_000800825.1). Lineage (NCBI taxonomy): Bacteria > Bacillati > Bacillota > Bacilli > Caryophanales > Bacillaceae > Bacillus > Bacillus sp. WP8. The sequence continues at coordinate 2,829,226 of NZ_CP010075.1, read as the reverse complement.
AAGTCTTTTATATAAAATGGAAGTGAGTGATTTAAAGGGAGGAAGACATGAAGAAGATATTGGTCATTGATGATCATCCGGCTGTCATGGAAGGGACAAAAAGCATATTAGAATCAGACCAGCAGCTATCAGTCGATTGTTTAAGTCCTGATGCAGAAGCCGCCTTTTTAAAGACGCATGACTTTTCCATCTATGATGTGATTTTAATGGATTTAAATCTCGGGGATATCAATGGAATGGACATTGCGAAACAAATTTTAGAAACCAACCATCAAGTGAAAATTATCATTTATACAGGGTATGAAGTAGATGATTATTTTGAAGAGGCTATTCGGGCTGGATTACACGGTGCAATTAGTAAAACAGAGACGAAAGACAAAATTATTGAATACATACACCGGACATTGCAAGGAGAAGTTGTCATTCAGCTGTCCTATTTAAAGAAATTAATTTCACAGCAGCAAGAAAAGCCAGAACAAGCGCAGCAGACTGACCACGATCTCTTAACGGAACGGGAGTGTTTGATCCTTAGAGAAGTGGAAAAAGGATACACGAACCAGGAGATTGCCGATGTGCTTCATTTGAGCAAACGGTCAATTGAGTACAGTTTGACATCCATCTTTAATAAGCTGAATGTTGGATCTCGTACAGAAGCGGTGTTAATTGCCAAGTCTGAAAGTGTGCTGTAAACGTGTGAAGGGAGAGGGCCTTAATGAATGTGAGCGGATCAAATACACTGCTTGAGGCACTAGGCATTGAGATTGTAGAGTGCAATGAATCACGATGCGTTGCAACAATGCCAGTCGATCACAGAACAAAACAGCCATTTGGACTACTGCATGGAGGAGCATCTGCTGCTCTAGCAGAAACAGTGGCGAGCATGGGGGCTGCGGCTCATTTAGACTTAACGCAGCAAGTTTGCTCAGGTATTGAAATCAATGCCAATCATTTAAAATCTGTACGCGATGGAGTTGTGACAGCGACAGCTGTTCCTGTGCATGTAGGACGACGTACAATGGTATTTCAAATCGATATAAAAGATGATCGAGACCGGCACATCTGTACGTCAAGATGCACACTTGCTGTCATTGATCGCATATAAAAAAGCTCCCGGTGCAGCGGAAGCTTTTTTTATATGCACGTTGAGCGATAAAAAAAGAATGGCCCAACATATCAGGCCATTCTTTTTTCGCTTTTTATAAATAAGAATCTTCTTTTCGTTTAATTACAAAGTTACGGAAACCGCCATAATCATCTTGTACACTGCGTTTGTCGAGCTTAACACCAGTATTGTAGGCGGCTCTTCCGATTAAGTGTGCGCCGACTGGTGCTGTCAGGAAGATGAATACGATGCCGAGAAGGATTTTTGCAGAAATAACGCCTGCAAGAAACCATTCATGAAAAAACACACCTACTAAAATCAGAACAACGCCAAGTGTCGATGCTTTTGATGCAGCATGCATACGTGTGTAAACATCCGGCAGTCGAAGGACACCAATAGCTGAAATCAAACAGAGGATAGCGCCTAGCAGGATAAAGAAAATGACGATGGCTTTAGCGATGACGATCATTTTCAATCACTTCCCCTTTCTCAAGAAATTTGGAAAAAGCGACAGTACCGATAAAGGCAAGGATACCGAGCAGTAAAATAATCTCAAAGAATGCAGTGGTTTTCAGTAAAATTGAAACGATGGCTGTCATCCCAATTAAATTGATTCCTATCGCATCAAGCGCACTCACACGATCAGGAATAGAGGGACCTTTGATCACTCGTATCACAAAAAGCAACGTAGACAGCGCAAGAATGCCAAGTGAAATTTGCAAAATGAGTTCCATTACTTACCGCTCACCTCCTGAATCGCTTTCTCAAATGAAACCCGGATATCGTGAATGGCTTTTTCAGCATCCTCAATATCCATCGCATGAATGTATAAAATGGAACGATCGTCGGAAATATCAATCACTAGTGTACCTGGTGTCAATGTAATCATATTGGCCAGTATGGTGATTTCCCAATCTGTTTTCAAATCCGTACGAAAGGCGAAAATTCCGGGCTTAATCGTGAGCTTTGGAGATAATACGGTCTTTAATACACTTAAATTGGCAAGAAGCAGCTCGCGAATAAAAATGATGATAAGCTTGAAAATCGCATAAAGGGCATAGCCGTAAAAACGCTGCGGGAAAAATCGCCGCAGCATAAAAATGGCGATCATCCCTAATGCAAAACCTGATACAAAGTCTGCGGCTCTGTATGTATCATTCATAAACATCCATGTAAAGGCGAGGAGAGCGTTTAGTAATATTTGAAAGGCCATGTTCATCTACTCCTTCAGCACAGCTTGAATATATTTTTCTGGTGTAGAGAGCATTTCCGCTGCTTGATTGATATAAGGGGCAATGAACTCTGTCCCTAACCCAATAGCAAGCGATAAGACGACAAGCAGTACGCCAGGATACACCATTCCTTTAATTGATGGCTTTCTTCTTCGCATATCCTGTTCCTCGCCCCAAAATGCGGACATGAAAATCTTCATAATAGAGTAGAGGACAAGAAGACTTGACAGTAAGACCAGGATAGAAAACGTCATGTGTCCAGCAGAAAATCCACCTTCCACAATTTTTAGTTTCCCAACAAAGCCACTCAGCGGCGGAATTCCTGCAAGCGATAAAGCCGATATGAAAAACATCCATCCCAATAGAGGCTGGGATTGAATCAGTCCGCCCATTTTTTTCAGTTGGTTTGTGCCAGCGTATACAAAGAGGGCACCTGCCAGCATAAATAAAGCCCCTTTGATCACCATGTCGTGAATGAGATAATAAATAGCTCCTTGGAGTGATGCAGGTGTGTTGGCTGCAAATCCAAACAAAATGACACCAACAGCTGTGACAATATTATAAATCACAATCTTCTGCACATCAGAATAGGCGATCGAACCTATCACACCGAATATCACCGTCAGTGCGGCAAGCCACGCCATGAGTGTATGGGTGAAGCCTGTATCGTGTATAAAAATTAATGTAAAGACTCTGGCAATCGCATATAAGCCAACCTTTGTGAGCAAAGCCCCAAAAAGAGCTGAAATCGCTGCTGGCGGTGCATGATACGATCCTGGCAGCCAGAAATAAAGCGGGAAGATCCCAGCTTTTAAGCCGAATACAATGAGGAACAGGATGGAAATAACAGTGATTAACCCTGTTTGCCCTGATTCAGCTATTTTCACACTTAAATCAGCCATATTGAGCGTACCCGTAACTGCATATAAACAGGCAACTCCGACAATAAATAATGCCGACGAGATGATATTAAACACAATATATTTGAGTGATTCACGAAGCTGAGGCTTTGATCCGCCTAATACAATGAGCATATAAGATGCCATCAGCAGTAATTCAAAGAAGACAAACAGGTTGAATATATCTCCCGTTAAAAAGGCTCCGCTCACGCCAGCTAACAAAAACTGCACACCAGAATAATAGAAGAGCCGCTCTCTTTCTTTCCCAATCGTTTGAAAGGAGAAGAGGACTGTCACAAGCCCGACAACGGAAGCAGTCAGCACAAGGAGTGCAGCAAATTGATCGGCGACAAGGGCAATTCCAAATGGGGCTTTCCAGCCGCCTAAATAAAGGGTTTGTATCCCATTTGTGAAAATCGTTTGAACCAAATATGCATTACATATAATGGCTGAAAGAGATGCCAAGACACTAAAAACTCTTGACAGCATGATGTTTTTATTTATAAAAATCAATAGTGTAGCAGCTAGTAATGGAATTAATATAGGCAGGATCACGAGATTATTCATGCTGATCATTTCCTCTCATTTGATCCATGTCATCTGTTCGCAGCTCTTGGAAGGCTCGGAAGGCCATGACAAGTAATAAGGATGTCACACCAAAAGCAATGACAATGGCTGTTAAAATTAATGCCTGCGGCAATGGATCTACATAGGATGTGAGCCCCTCTTTTAGAACGGGAGGTGCTCCCTTTTTTAAGCCGCCCATTGTTAAAAGAAGCAAGTGGACGCCGTGACTCAAAACAGCAGTACCGACGATGACCCGCAGAAGGCTTTTTGACAGCATCAAATAGGTCGCCGCCATAAAAATAATTCCGACGATAATAGACATTAGAAATTCCATTATTCCTTCTCTCCAATCATTTGAATAATGGTCATGGTGACACCAACAACGACCAAGTACACACCGATATCAAACAGGACGGCTGTTGCCAGTTCTGTTTTTCCTAAAAACGGTAATTGGAAATAATCAAATGCATGTGATAGAAAAGGTGCACCGAATAGAAAGGATCCCATACCTGTCAGGATCGCAACGAGCAAACCGGCTCCAGCTACATAAATAAAGTCAAAGGGTAAAATGCGTCTTACTGTTTTCAGATCATAGGCTAAAAGCAGAAGAACGACAGCCGCAGAACTCATCAGGCCGCCGATGAATCCGCCGCCAGGATTGTTATGCCCCGCAAGAAATAGGTGAAGGGAGAAGAGCAAGATGATGAATGCTGTGATTTTTGTTGTGACTTGCAAAAGCATATCATTCGTATCAATCTTTCTCATCGCCGCACACCTCTCTTCCGTTTTGCTTGTGTTTTTAATAACCCATAAATACCAAGTGCCGCAATGGCGAGCACAGTGATTTCAAAAAGGGTATCAAAGCCCCTGAAATCGACAAGAATGACATTGACAATATTGTCACCGCCAGCAAGTTTGTAGCTGTTTTCAATAAAGTAAGTTGAGATAGTGTCAAGTGACTGCTGACTTGTGGAAGCGAAAGCTAGACAAGTGACAACAACCCCAACACCTAATGAAATGATGAAATTGGTCATTTTGAATCTTCTCGTTTTTTGCTTTAAGCTCAGCTTCGGCAAATGATAGAAGCAAAGCAAAAACAGTGCGACAGAAATCGTTTCAATAATCAGCTGCGTCAGCGCAAGGTCAGGTGCTCTGAAAATCACGAAGAATAATGACAGCGTGTAGCCCATGACACCTAGAGCAATAATAGCTGTTAATCGTGAGCTTGCGAAGACTGTTGCAATCGTCGCCGCCACCATCACAAGTGAAAGAATCACCTCATACGTGCCAATTGAGGCAGCCTGATCTGTTTGAAATGAAAAGGCCTGCTGATAAAACATGACGCCGCCAATGACGATAATCATGAACCCAAACACATAGACAAGATAGTCACGAAGAAAACCAGTCATATAACTGTTGGTCAGGCGGTATGACCCTTTTTCCAAACCGATAAGAGAGCGGTCGTATAAAGCGTTAAATGACCATTTTTCCTTAAAGATGTTGTACATTGGACGCCATTTTGAAAGCGTCAAGTAGCCGATTGTGCCGAGTACAACAACACCTATTGTCATATAGAGCTCTGGCTGGAAGCCATGCCATGCTTCAATCTTCACAGAAAAACGGCTTCCTGTTTCAATCGCTTCAGGAATGATCGCCGCAATTGCGGGTTCGATGACAGAATAGGCAAGAATATTAGGGAAAAAGAAGAAGGTGACCACAAGTGCAGCGAGAATGATTGGCGGAATGAGCATGCCGATCGGTGCTTCATGCGGTTTTTTCTCCAATTGGTCTATATTCAGACGGCCTCTAAAAGTTTTAAAGAGGAGCATCATACTATAAATGAACGTAAAGACACTAGCGAGCCAAGCAAGTGCTGGGATGATAGCACCCCATGTTGAAACGTCCGTAAAACTGATGTCAGAAATTCGTATCATACTTGTGAAAAATAGCTCTTTACTTAAGAAACCGTTAAATGGCGGTAATCCGGCCATTGAAAATGTACCGATTAACGTAATTGTGAAGGTAATCGGCATGATCGTCATTAATCCGCCTAATTTTCGAATGTCACGAGTCCCTGTTTCATGATCGATAATACCAGCTGCCATAAAGAGACTTCCTTTAAACGTAGCATGGTTAATGAGGTGAAAAATAGCTGCAAGAACGGCTGCACCAAAAAAGGCAGGATTGTTTTCATGAATCGCAGCTGCGCCGACGCCAAGCATGAGCATAATCATGCCGAGCTGACTCACTGTCGAATAGGCCAGAATGGCTTTCAAATCGTTTTGCCGGACGGCGTGGAATGATCCCCAGAATAATGTGACAAGTCCAACGATGGAAATGGTCCAGAACCATACCTCTGATATAGCAAAGATTGGACTGAAGCGGGCAACAAGATAAATACCGGCTTTCACCATCGTAGCAGAATGCAGATAACTGCTCACAGGGGTCGGTGCTTCCATTGCATCAGGCAGCCAGATATAGAATGGGAACTGCGCAGATTTCGTAAAGGCACCTAGTAAGATTAGGATCATGGCAGGGATAAAGTAAGGTGATGCCATAATGAGCTGAAGCTGATTGACTGCTTCACGAATACTGAATGAATCAGTAATCAGGTAAATGAGGATGAAGCCACCAAGCATAGCTAATCCGCCAAAAACAGTAATAAGCAGTGATTTCGTTGCTCCATACCTAGAGCGCTCACGCTTATACCAATACCCAATTAAGAGGAAGGAAGAGATACTCGTTAACTCCCAAAACAAGTATAGAACCACCATGTTGTCAGAAAGAACGACACCAAGCATCGCGGTCATAAACATGAGCAAATACGTGTAGAAAGAGCCAAGCTGTTCTTTTTCCTTTGATAAGTAGAAAATACTGTACAGTACCACAAGTGCGCCGATACCTGTAATTAATAAAGCAAATAACAGGCTGAGACCATCGACATACACAGTGAAATTCATCCCTAAAGATGGAATCCATTCAGCCTGTGAGAAAAGCGTTCGTCCATTCGAAGTGATATGTAACATTTGGATGAAATAGGTAAATAAAAGAATCGGCAAGATGAGAACAAACCATCCTGTATGTATACGCTTCACATATTTGTAAAGGAAAGGTACAACAAAAGCGAGTAAAAAAGGTGATAGGATGGCGAAGTGAATAAGCTGCAAGAAAATGAACCTCCTTTGATCAATATAAATTCACGTTCTAAAGAACTGGTAATTAAAATTATAGCGTAAATACAGCCATAGTGCATTGGTTTGAAACGATTTCAAGCAAACTGTATTTGTTTTAGGTTCTTTTGACCACAAAAATAATTTTATCAAAAATGACACTCATTGTATATTGTTTTGTTTTTCGTACATGCTTTTCTTAAAGGAGCTGATCAAATGAAACGAAAGATCGCCATCAGCTTAAGCCTATTCTGCACGATTTTAGGAGGAGCATTCTTGATTGACCGAAATGATCAAAAAAGGTGGCAGGCCGGAAGTGAATGGCCGCTATTTTCTGAGCATCTTCTTCACATGAGCTATCAAGAAACGAAGCTGTATCCTTTTCAGCCCAGGGAATATTTACGAATTGTATTAGCTGATGAATAAGAGATCCTATAGGAGAAAAGAAATATAAAAAAGCATGAGCCCATGTGAGAGCTCATGCTTTTTATGTGTGGTAGTTTAACTAAACATTCTGAGTAAGATCGTTGCACAGATAACAGTTGCTGCTCCGCCAAGTCGTGTAGATACTTGTGCGAAAGGCATAAGACCCATTCTTCCAGAAGCTGAAAGAATGGCAACATCACCAGTACCGCCAAGTCCGCTGTGACAGCCAGTGACAATAGCAGATTCTACTGGATACATGTTCATTAGTTTTCCAACGAAGTAACCAGAACCAACCATTGCGAGTACAACAGCGATACATACGCATACGAATGGAATTGAGATGACAGTTGCTACATCATCAAGTGGAATGTATAGAATACCAAGACCAACCATTAGCGGCCATGTAAAACTTCTTGATACAAACTTGTAGAACTGCTGTGAGCCATTTTGAAGATGCTGAGGCATCACGTTTAAGTATTTGATTAAAGCAGCAAGAACAATCATTAAGATTGGACCTGGAATATGAACAAAGCTTTCTAACAAACCACCAAAGATGAAGGTTGTACAAGCAACGAGTACACCAGCACCCATTAACCCGAAATCAACTTTTGCATCCATATCTGGCTGTTCGAAAATTTCGTTTGCTTCTTTAGATTTCACAAGACGGCCATTCCCATTCAGTTCAGGACGTTTCTCACCAAGCTTCTTCATTGCGCCAGCACAGATAATGGCAATGACGTTCCCAATGACAGCCGCAGGAATTAATTGAGAAATTAATGACTCTGCTGATACATCAAGAATTTGTGAATAAGCGATAGATAATGGCAAAATTCCTTCTCCAACACCACCGGCAATAATCGGTACAATAATAAAGAAGAATGAATGATGCGGTGTGTAACCAACTAAAAGGCCAACAAGGATACCAGCACTCACAGCTGCAATTGTACCTGCAACTAGAGGGACAAACATACGAATAAGGCCTTGTACTAAAACAGTTCGCTGCATGCCAAGAATACTTCCTACTACAAGAGCAGAAATATAGAAGTAAAGGAAGTTCGACGTTTTCATCAGAGACGTAACCGCTTCCAATGAGTTCGGATTTAGAACATTAAAAAAGACCAGGAACGATGGTACGAATAAAGAAAGAATCGCGGGTCCACCAATATCTTTTAAGATTGGAATACGTTGTCCTACATCTCCAAGGAAAATCCCCAAAATCATAATAACAGCGAAACCACCAAGCATATTTGCTGGAATTTTATTAAAATAAGCGGCAGTTAAAATAATCGCTGCAAGTACTAAATACACAGGTAGATCAATAACACCAATTTTCCAAGACATGATCTTACGGAAAACGCTTTTATTATTGTCAGAATCGTCTGTAATCGATTTCAATTGTTGTGCATTAGCCACATAAACACCCCCAAATGCTATTTGTCTCAATTGTAGAAGATTCTGTGACACTCATCTATTTATTAAACTAAAATAAGTGTAATAAAAGTAAAATAAACAGGAGTTTTTGAGTTTTTTATCATACAAAAATCCCCTGAAGGTAGTTTGTCCTTCAGGGGATTGATCATACATCGTATTTATCGTTTTCCTTTTAAATAAGGTGTACCAAGTGCTTTAGGTGCATCGGCACGTCCAATGAAGCCAGTAAGTGCTAAAATGGTGAGCACATATGGTGCTATGAGCATATACACATTCGGTATATCTTGGAACAGCGGCAGGAGAGAACCAATGATGCTTAAGCTTTGAGCAAATCCAAAGAATAAAGCAGCTCCCATTGCGCCGAATGGATGCCATTTACCGAATACAAGCGCAGCTAGTGCGATAAAGCCTTGTCCAGTAATGGTGGCATGGGAGAAATCAAGCGCGATCGTTGAGGCATAAACAGCCCCGCCCAGACCGCCAAACAGTCCACTAATGAAGACAGCGATATAACGCATCCGGTACACTTTGATTCCCATTGTATCTGCTGCCATTGGATGCTCTCCGACTGCACGAAGACGAAGACCAAATGGCATTTTAAATAAAACAAACCATGCAACCACCGCAAGGGCTAAAGCAAGTATGGACGTATAATAAACATCTTTAAAGAAAATATCACCAATGATCGGAATGTCACTTAAAAGGGGAATATCTCCTTTATAGAAAGGTTCTGTAATTTTATCAGTTTGTGCTTTTCCGTAAATCAGTTTTACGACAAACAATGTAGCGCCAAGTGCCAGCATGTTGATGGCCACACCACTGACCGTTTGATCAGCTCGGAAGGTAATGGTCGCGACTGCATGAATCAGTGAGAACAATCCGCCAACGGCCATTCCAACGAGAAGCCCAAGCCACGGGGTCAAGGCTCCAAACGTATCAGCAAAAAATAAGTTAAAGATAATACTGGAAAATGCTCCGACGACCATCAAACCTTCAAGACCGATATTGACAACACCTGATCTTTCTGAAAAGACGCCTCCAAGAGCGGTTAAAATAAGTGGTGCAGCATAAACAAGTGTAGCTGGGACGATGATTTCAAGTATTTGCAGAAATCCCACTTATTTTCCCCCCTTTTTCTTCATTTGTTGAATCACAAGACGAATAATATAGCTTGAGGCGACGAAAAGAATGATGATCGCAATGACAATATCAACAACCTCAGTCGGTACGCCTGATTCAAGCGGCATATTTAATGCACCGACCTTCAATCCACCAAGCAATAATGCAGCAAGGACAACACCAACAGCCGTATTTCCACCTAATAAAGCGACAGCAATTCCATCAAAACCTACGCCTGTAAACGAGCCTTTAATAGAGGCATATTCAAATGTACCAAGGCCTTCCATAGCGCCTGCAAGACCTGCAAAAGCACCTGAAATGAGCATCGCATAAATGATATTGCGGCGAACATTCATGCCAGCATACTGTGATGCCTGCTGATTCATTCCAACAGCCCGTAATTCAAACCCTTTAGAAGTTTTTTGAATAATGACCCACATCACGACCGCCGCAATAATGGCAACAAAAATACCGTTATGCATCCGGGAGAAATCAGTGATCTGCTCAAAAAATCCAGAGCGAAGAGAGGCAGTGGCATCGATTTTATCTGTTTTATCTTTATTATCTGTTAAGACATTTGAGATTAAATAGTTTGTGACATGAAGGGCAATGTAGTTCATCATGATGGTGACAATGACCTCATGCACATAAAAACGAGCTTTTAAAAATCCGGGAATAAAGCCCCATAAAGCACCTGCAGCAGCTGCGGTGATGAGTGCAAGCGGCAGATGAATATACATAGGTGCATGGACAGTTGTTCCAATCCATACAGCAGCTACCCAGCCAACAAGCATTTGACCTTCGACACCGATATTAAACAGGCCTGTCCGAAATGCAAAGGCAACAGCAAGACCTGATAAAATATAAGGTGTCACTTGCCTGATGGTTTCTCCCATATAATAGGTTTCACCGAAAACGCCATTCCAAAGGGCGCCATAGCCTTCGATGACACTATAACCGCTTGCCAGCATAATAATGGCCCCAACCAAAAGACCAAGTACAATGGCTATAAGCGGAATCAGCAGATTTGTTAAGCGATTAGACATTTGCTTCTTTCCCCACTTCCTGTTGCGTACTTCCAGCCATTAATAGGCCAAGCTCTTGCTCTGTTGTTTCTTTTGGATCAACAATGGCCACAATGCTGCCTTCGAAAATGACAGCGATCTTATCACTAACATTGATAATTTCATCAAGCTCAAAGGAGATGAGCAAAACGGCTTTGCCAGAGTCTCTTTGCTCAATGAGACGTTTATGAACAAATTCAATCGCACCAACATCAAGTCCTCGTGTCGGCTGAGCGGCAATTAATAAATCAGGATTGCGGTCCACTTCACGGCCGATAATGGCTTTTTGCTGGTTACCGCCTGACAGGGCGCGCGCTTCTGTATATTCACTCGGTGTTCTGACGTCATACTCCGCAATGATTCGTTTTGCCTTTTGATAAATATTCTTCATATTCAATAAGCCGAATTTTGAATAAGGACGCTGATAATACGTTTGTAAGGAAATGTTTTCTCCAATTGAAAAATCGAGTACAAGTCCATGTTTATGACGGTCCTGAGGAATATGTCCAATCCCAGATTCGGTCACTTTACGAGGCGGGAGATTTTGAATGGCTTTCCCGTTTAGCATGATCGTGCCAGATTCTGATTTTTTTAGACCGGTAATGGCTTCAATTAATTCAGACTGGCCATTGCCGTCTACCCCAGCAATTCCAACAATTTCGCCAGCCTTTACTGAGAGGTTTAACTGTTTGACCGCTTCAATTCCTCTGGCGTCTTTTACTGTGAGGTCTTGAATTTGAAGAACTTCCTCAGCAGGAGAAGCAGCTTTTTTGTCTGTTTTAAATGACACTTCACGACCAACCATGAGGCTTGCAAGTTCGTCTTTATTTGTGCTTTCCACATCAAGTGTACGAATACCTTGACCTTTTCGGATAATGGTCACGCGATGACAGGCATCCATAATTTCTTTCAGCTTATGGGTGATTAAAATAATGGATTTGCCTTCATTGATTAAGTTTTTCATGATTTGTATGAGTTCTTTGATTTCTTGAGGTGTTAAAACGGCCGTTGGTTCGTCGAAGATCAAAATGTCAGCGCCGCGGTAAAGTGTTTTTAAGATTTCTGCACGCTGCTGCATACCGACAGAGATGTCAGATACTTTTGCGGCAGGATCTATTTTTAAACCATAGCGGTCAGAAAGCTCTTGTACTTGCTGTATGGCTTGCTCTTTGTCAATCTTTCCAAACTTCTTTGGCTCTTTACCTAAAATGATGTTTTCAGCGACAGTAAAGGTATCGACAAGCATAAAGTGCTGATGCACCATTCCGATGCCTAAATCACTAGCATCATTTGGACTAGAGATGGTCACGGGTTTTCCGTGTACCTTGATTTCACCTTTTTCAGGCTGGTACAGTCCGAAAAGCACGTTCATGAGCGTTGATTTTCCAGCGCCGTTTTCACCAAGCAGCGCATGAATTTCGCCCTTTTTTAGCTGCAGCGTAATGTTGTCGTTTGCTACAATGCCAGGGAATTCTTTGCGTATATTCAACATTTCAATGACATAATCCACAGGTTTAACCGCTCCTTTTTTAGGGTGCTGATGAAGATAAAAACTAGCAAAAGAAAAGCTGCAAAACGAGGCTGCAGCTTTTCTTTTACCACCTTTTACGAATAAAGAGGAGGTAAAGGAGAGGCAAGGGGATAAGGCGCGCTTATCCCGATGCTCAAATTAAGCTTTAAAATCTTTTAATTCATCGCGTGTTGCAGGGATTTTGATTTCGCCCTTGATGATTTTTTGTTTCCATTCTTCCACTTTCTTTAATACATCTTTATCAAGGTTTTCCTTAGATGGAGAGATGTCAAGAGCGCCTTCTTTCAGACCGTATGTGATCACTTCGCCGCCAGGGAACTTACCATCTTTTGCTTTTGTTGTTAAGTCTTGTACCGCTGTGTCTACTTTCTTAACCATAGAAGTAAGAGTGACACTTTGTTTTGTTCCAGGTACTTTTCCTTCGTCATACTGGTCTTTATCTACACCGATGACCCAAACTTTACGGTTAGGATCTGCTTTTTTCAGGTTTTTCGCTTCTGTGAAGACACCAGTTCCAGTGCCGCCAGCAGCATGATAGATGATGTCGACGCCAGATTTGTACATGCTTTCAGCTGTTGCTTTACCGATGTCAGCCTTATCGAATGCACCAGCATATTTCACTTCAACTTTTGCTTTCGGGTTAGCAGCTTCAACACCTGCGCGGAAACCGACTTCGAATTTTCTGACTAATTCAGAATCAACGCCGCCGACAAAACCAATTTTGTTTGATTTTGTTGTAAGAGCAGCCGCAACACCCACAAGGAATGATCCTTCGTTTTCGTTAAAAACGATGCTGGCCACGTTGTCTTTTTTCACGACTGCATCAACGATAGCAAAGTGGTTTTTCTTACGTTGATCCGCAATTTCAGATATAGCATCTTCCATTAAGAAACCAATTCCGTAAATCAGATCGAATTTCTCACGAGCAAGTGTGTTTAAGTTTGTTGTATAGTCAGCATCTGATTTAGATTGTAAGTAATCAAAGCCGTTTTTACCTTTTTTTAGATTGTTGTCTTTCCCAAATGCTTGTAAACCTTCCCAAGCTGATTGGTTAAACGATTTGTCATCGACACCACCGACATCAGTTACCATTGCAACAGTGAATTGATCTTTATCTTTTTTGCTTTCACCGCTGTTTGAGCCAGAGTTGCCGCATGCTCCAAGGATGGTTCCTGCTGCTACGACTAAGGACAATGCTAGTCCAATTTTGCGCTTCTTCAAAACATAACCCCCTATAAAATTTAAAAGTTTCAGAAAAGTCTCGCGAAAAAAGACCGATCTATCTCTTCTCACCCTAAAGAGGGTATTTTATCCTGCTTTCTCACGAAACTTATGGAGGGCAGGAGAGAAGATGTAAGACATCAGACTTATATCTCGTTGAACTAATCAATCATAATTTATCATTTCCCATCGAATAAATAAATAGAAATTTGTTTTATTTTAAAAAAAATGTTAAATGGCTTTATTTGATGTCTTTTTATCTGCCGAAATATGATATAATGCCGCTTTTGTGATGTGCTCTATTACAGTAGAACCACTGATATCAAGGGGTTTGTTACATCGTATGCCATAAAAAAACATCTGGCCTTTCGTGAAGGTCAGATGTAACAGTTTAAAGATATTGTTGAATCAAATTCATATTGCTCGTGTTCAGTTTATATTGGAAAACAGGACGTCCAATTGTCCCATAAGCCATTTCAACATCCACCACTTCGATGTCCTCAAGGAATTTCAAATATTTTCTAATGGAGACTTGAGAGATTTCTGTATGATTGGCTAGGTCTTCGGTCGTGAAAGCCTGCTGACCAAATGATTGAATGCTTGTCCATATGAGTTTGAGTGTGCTTTTGGTCAGGCCTTTTGGCAGGAGGACTTTTTCCGCCTCTGCTTTTTTATGAAAAAGCTTCGCATCTAAATCATTTTGCGAAATGCTGTTCATGGATTGATACAGGGCGTGTTTCCGTTTATACTCTGCCAGTGCTGATTGGAATCGTTCGAACTCAAAAGGTTTGATTAAATAATCAACCGCTCCGTTTCGCATCGTTTGCTGAACAACGTCCACTTCATTTGCAGCCGAAATGACAATGACATCAACGGCATGATTTTGCTGGCGAATTTCTGTTAGTAAAGCCAGCCCATTTTGACCTGGCATATAAATATCGAGCAGTACGAGGTGAATGACTTCTGTTTTTAACACTTCAAGCGCCTGCTGAAAAGAGGTGGCAATTCCCTTTAACTCAAAGCCATCGATTTGGGTCAGGTAGCGTTTGTTCAGCTCCCCAACCATTGGATCATCTTCTACTATTAACACATTAATCATGTGAATCCTCCTTTTGTTTATACGGAATGCGAAGACTAAAGGTCGTTCCTTCTCCTTTTTCACTCGTGACAATCATATGTCCATTCAATTTCTTGATGCTTTGGTCAACGAAGTAGAGTCCGAAACCTCGGTCTTCTCCTTTAGTTGAAAAGCCTTGATCAAACATGATGTCTTGTTCTTCTTTAGTGAGACCAACACCTGTGTCCGTGATTTCAATGTGAAGCTGCTCCTGAACGTATCTGAAGGAGATCGAGATGTTTTTCGTCTCAGTATGTGAAACCGCATCGAGTGCATTATTTAACAGGTTGCCAATCACGGTAATGAGGTCATGCGTCACTGCCGGGTCCTCTGTATTTGGCACTTGTGTGCTGCAAATAACCTCCAAGGAAGCGCCTTGTTCCCTGATATAGCTTTGTTTTCCTAGTAAAAATCCTGCTAAAACAGAGTTTTTCACATGGTTGATGATTTCATTTGTTTCCGTTTGCTGATAAATGGCAATATCTTTGATGTAGGTGCCAAGGTCATCGTAGTTTTTGAGCTGGACCAAACCTAAAATGACATGAAGCTTGTTCATAAATTCATGTGACTGGGCACGGAGGGCATTCGCATACATTTTGACCCCGCTAAGCTGCTCAGCCAGGTGTTTGACTTCTGTTTTGTCACGGAAGGTGGCGATGGCCCCGACAATCTCATCATTTACTGTAATTGGTACTTCATTAAAAACGAGCTCCAGTCCATTCATTCTCACGTCACGATCAAGCAGTGGCTTGCGTGTTTCAATGACCTGTTTTAAGCCGCTTGAAGGGAGGAGAGTTTGAACATCTTGTTCTCTAGGATCAACCATAATGCCCATATTATGAAAGAGTCGTTTTGCCTCTGCATTGGCCAGCTTGATTTTACCGTGCTGATCGACGGCAAGAATCCCTTCTTTTGTTGATTCTAGCATGGCACTTCGTTCTTTTAGCAATGTGGCAATCTCATCCGGCTCAAGTCCAAACATAATCTTCTTCACTTTTCTTGCCACAATGAGTGCCCCGATGATGCCAGATAGGAGGCTGAGTGATGTGACGAAGTAGAGTGGAAGTAAGCTTTGATGAATAATCAAGTCAATTTCCTTTAACGTAATCCCTACGGCTACAGCCCCGAGCTGCTTACCATTTTGATCATAAACAGGAACAAAAGCACGCATGGATCTGCCGAGTGTTCCAGAAGCCGTACTAATATGTTCTTTTCCCTGTAATGCTGCTTTTTCATCACCGCCGGCAAACCGTTTCCCAATCTTATGCGGATTCGGGTGTGTTTTGCGGATACCTTTCATATCCATGACGACAACGAATTCGGTTTTGGTGATTTGCTGAACATTTGTTGTATATTTTCGTAATGCTGAATATGAATGATCTTCTAATGATTGTGCTGTGATCGGTGCCTCTGCGACCATTTTGGCAGTAGACAGAGCAATGTCACGCTCCTGCTGATGAATGTTCTTGGCTGTTTCCGACCATATCGTAAAGAATGTGATACAAAGGGAGATCAGGACAACGATACACACAAAGATCGTCAGCCGTGTTTGCAGTCTTAAAGTTTTTTTCACGAGTATACCCCTAACGCACGATTTTTTCGTAACAGTAATACTTTAACGGGAAAATGTAAGTTTGTGAAGGAATGTACGTGCAAAATCATAAATTTGATTTTGCTGTCAGTTTACTTTGAAAGCATCTTGTCAATCCGTTTTAAGTGAGCCATAATAAATGTGAGCTTATGAGAAAGGAACTATTTATGAAAAATACATATTTGACTGGATATTTTCCGCTGATTTCAATCTTACTATTCAGCTCTGCTTTTTCGATTTTTACAGTAGGTATCACAACTGATTTCTTGACTCAAGCAGGTATTTTAAAAGGAATGCTGGAATTTTTCTCAGAACAGGGCATCCGTCTTGCTCTTTTTGCCGCTTTTGCACTTGTTTATTTTATGATCTTATCTGCCTTAAAACTGATTGCAGATACGGTATTAGAGCTGGCGTTACTCTTTTTCGCTAAGGACCCTGAAGGGGAGAACTTAAAGAAAATTCGGATTGCATCCGTTGTTTATTTATTTGCCAGCTTGCTTGCATTTCTGTTGACGCAGCAGCTCATTCTGCTAGTCGGACTTTTTGCATTAGCAAGTCTTGTCTATTTTATCTGGGTTGTGGTTCGCATTTATCAATCGCTTAATATGCTGAATTTGATTGGATTTATGATGTTCATTCTGCTGTTTTGGGCGACATTTTTGATCGGTATTTTGTACTTATTTATTAAGCTTTATAACAGTGTGATGGCAAGTCTGCCTTCGTAAGCAGACAAAGAAAGCATCCTCCTATCATTGGAGGATGCTTTTTTTATGAAAGAAACCGCTTTTGAATATCGGGTGTAGGCATCATACAAGATGTTTTTTGACCAAACCATTTGTAGCGATTTTTTGCAATCAGCTCATAAAACCAATCACGGAGTGGGCGAGGTATGGCCAGGAGTAAAAAGCTCCATCTGTAGATCCCTTTTAAATGCCGCGCGGCTTTTAAGATGCCTGTTGACTTCGTATAAAGTGTTCCTTTTTCAATATAAATGAATGAATTGAACTCTTCTAAAGGCAAACCGTTTTCCTTTAAAATACGCTGTCCTGTATCTGATTGTAATGAAGCGAACATCATCCGTTCTTTCGGATCGCGCTTAATCACAAATTGAACAGCGCCGCTGCACACGTTGCAGACACCGTCAAATAAAATTAAATGGGATGGATGTGTTGAATGCATCGCAATCAAACCTCCTGTTTATCTGGCGTATTGCATCGTATTTTTCCAAATACGTAAGTGCGGGCTTGAACGATAAATCGATTCAACCGTTCCTCTATCTCTTCCGACCCAGACACCCATTGTGTACTGATCTGTCAGTCCCACAAACCAAATATCTTTGTAGTCATTGGATGTCCCTGTTTTACCACCGATATAAGGGGCATTGAAATTCGCTTTTTTCCCTGTTCCACTTTTTACAACGGAGGAAAGCAGCTTACGCATCGTTTCATTTGTCCGCTGAGAATATACTTGCTTTGGCGACTCTTTCCACTTGTAAAGGGTCTTGCCGTTTAAGTCTGTCACTTTTGTGATCGAATGACTTTGTGTGTAGGCTCCTTGGTTGCCAAAAACGGTGTACGCATCTGTTATTTCTAGCGGTGAGAAGCCTTTCGTAAATCCGCCAAGTGCAGAAGGAAGGCGGTAATCATCTGCTACGATATGCTCGAATGAGAACTTCTCTAAATAGCTGAAGCCTTTTTTGACACCTACTGTATCCAGCATTCGGATCGCAGGGGTATTGTAAGAATTTTTAAAGGCTGTTTCAAGTGTGACTGTTCCATACGTTTTATGATTATAGTTCTGCGGGCAGTATCCGCTGCTGCAAAACTTGCCGGCACTGATGGTGCTTGAAGCCGTTGCACCGGTTTGATCAATATAAGGCGCATAGTCTAAAAGCGGCTTAATCGCAGAACCAGGCTGTCTTTGCGCTTGATAAGCGTAGTTGAAATCAAATTTCTTATAGTTTTTCCCGCCAGCAAGTGCAACAATTTGATGCGTTTCATGATTAATGACGGCTGATCCGCCTTCGACCCCTTGGTAAGGCAATTGAGCATTGAGCTGATAGACAGCTCTTTGCTGTAAGGAAGGGTCAAGCGCCGTATAAATCTTCACGCCATCCTGGAGCAGAGCACTGACCTTTTCAGATAATTCTTTTTGAATCGCCTTTTTTGCTTCAGCCGTTTTGGCCTTCTTCAATCGTTTTGTAAAGCCCTCCTGATCAGACACAAGATCGGTAAACTCTTCATTGGCATATGTCACATAGTCAGGGTAAAGGTTTTTCTTTTCACTTAAGGATAGACTGATTTTTTCTTTGACGGCTTTTTTGTATTGCTTTTTGGTGATGACGCCATCTTTCTTCAAAATACCAAGCAGTCGTTCTTGGCGTTTCTTTGTGTGCTTGAACTGTTTTAATGGGTCATACAGTGTTGGGTTGTTTGGAATAGCAGAGATAAATGCCATTTGTGCGAGTGTTAAAGAACTAAGCGGCTTATCAAAATAGTAATTAGCCGCAGAACCGACACCGTAAACACCATTACTGAAATAAATCGTATTTAAATAGCTTTCGAGAATTTCATCTTTCGAGAATTTCCGCTCAAGTTCATAGGAATAGAGCAGCTCTGTAAACTTTCGGCTGAACGAACGTTCATGGCTTAAATATAAGTTACGGGACAGCTGCTGTGTGATCGTACTCGCTCCTTGGCTGATGCCATGATTTTTGACGTTTGCAGCAAGGGCACGAACTACCCCCATAAAGTCAATGCCTTTATGGTCATAAAAGTTGCGGTCCTCTGAACGGAGGAACAGCTCCTTCACAGGTTCAGGAATTTTATCGTATTTTACGAACACTCGGTTCTCATCGTTTGAGACGATCTCGGAGATGAGAGAACCATCCCGGTCATACATATAACTGTTTTGGGAAAAATCTATCTTTTCCAGCTTGATTTTTTGATCAAGCACTTCGTTAACAGGCTTTACACTTGCAGCTTCTTCCTTTGATAGATAAAAAGTCAGAGCAAATAATGGGATGAGGGCAGCAAGTAATAACCAACCAATGATTGCACGAAACATGAGGTCACTCACTTTCTTCAATTTTCTAGCCATATCGTACCATTCTTTTGCGAATACGAGAAGGTTATTTTTAGAAAAGAATGGGCGTGAAGTCTAGTGAATAAGGCTTTTCTGAAAGAAAAAAAGAGTGTCTGAAGATGATCAGACACTCCTTTCCTTTGTCTTCGCATGCGAGCGGACCACCCATAAAAATAAAGCGCCAAACAGAAAAATGCCGGCAGTGACATAAAAGACAGCTGGAATCCCGTAATGACTCGCCACAATGCCGCCGATTACCGGACCGACGACATTCCCAAGAAAGCGGAAGCTGACATTGTATCCGAGCACTTCCCCTTGCATAGAAGTAGGTGCTTTGATCCGAATATACGCCGTCGTACACGGAATAATGCCGCCAAGTGCCATGCCGTATAGGAAACGGAAAATGACTAACATCACGTACGAATCCGCCATCGCTTGCGGGATGAATAAAATAGAGGAGAGGATGAGAAGGGCAAGCAGCACCTTGTCATGACCAATTCGATCTCCGAGATCTCCCCATTTTCGCGTAAACAGCAAATTGCCAAGTCCAGTTGCAGAAAATGCAAGCCCCGCATAAAAAGCGAGATTGACAGGACCATGTAAATCATGAATGTATAAAGCCAAAAGCGGCTGAATGCTAAAGTTCCCTACTTGTGTAATAAACGTTAAAAGCATCGTGACTATAAGTAAAGGCTGTTTGAAAATGTGAAAGAGTACATCCTTCCGTGAGTAAGAAACACGCTTTGCTTCTTTTGACCGGATCGGCTGTTCCTTCACTCCGAAGATAATCACAATAGCTGACACATAAATGACAGCCGCTGTGAGGAAAAACGTATAAATAAATCCGACGCTGTCTGCCATGAATCCGCCCATTAATGGACCAAACAATCCTCCGGCGACATTACTCATCTGCATCGTTCCAAGGGTTTTACCGGCTGTTGCCTTTTCGGTCTGTGCAGAAATCAGTGCCATGGAAGTCGAGATAAAGCCTGTGACAAGCCCCATGAAGAGCCTTAATGCGAATAGCTGATACACGGTGTGCACAAGCCCCATTAATAAAATGCTTGTGGCGATGCCAATACCGTTAATTAATAATATCTTTTTATAGCCATGCCGGTCGCCAATCCGCCCCCAAATCGGAGAGATCAGGAAGGCCGTTAAAAACGTGACCCCAAAGACATAGCCGCTCCATCTTTGAACAAATTCATTTGAATAGCTGCTATCAAGAGATTCTATGTAAAGTGATAAAAAAGGGACGATCATTGTAATGCTCGCAGATACAAAAAAGTTCACAAACCACATGATGTACAAGTTTTTCTTCCTGTTTGTGATAGAGACCACCTTCTTTATTTATTTCGTGTTCCTTAATAATTATAAAGGAAAATAAACGATCTTTCATCAGATGAATAGGTTGGGCGTAGTGAATCTGCATTATTTTCACGAAAATGAAGTGATTTCAAGGTCCACCTTAATATAATGGTATGAGAATGAAAACTGACGAAAAAGTGAGGTGAAACTGGTGGAACAGAAGACGGTGCTTGTGGTCGATTTTGAATTTACGATGCCTGATGGAAAATATCATCCACAAAACTTTTTTCCTGAAATTATTGAAGCTGGAGTAGTGAAAGCAGCAGATGAAACGATCATAGACACATTCTCCAGCTACGTCAAACCGAAAAAGTTCCCAAAGCTGACGAAGCGCTGTAAATCATTCCTCGGAATTACGCAGGAGGATGTAGAGAGCGGGATTTCATTTGAGTTGTTTATCGAGAAGCTCGTGTCACTTGATGGGGGAGAGAATTGTGAGATTATTACGTGGGGCAACATGGACATGAAGGTATTGAAGCAAAATTGTATGCTTAATCATATTAGCTTTCCTTTTAAGGGGAAACTGAGGGATCTTGCCTTTGAATATAAAACCTTTTTTGGTGACCGCACACTGACAGGGCTTCGAAAAGCGGCAAAGGAATATGGCAGTGAAGGAGCTGGTAAGCATCATAAAGCACTCGATGATGCCATGACGACTTATCAGCTGTTAACCCTTTTTGAAAAAGACAGAGCCTATGTGGAAAATCCGCAAACGACCAAAATTGGTGAGCTGATCGATTTCTCACATTTTTTTGATTCGGCTGATTAGCGGACGTCTTCTGGAAAATAATCTTTCTCAAGAGAAGATAGGCACGCTCTTGATTTTTCAGCCCATTTGGAATCATCCGCATGGAGTGCTTGTTTCAATTTATCTACAGCTTCTTTCAGTGACTCTTCATAATCAGGTATATCGCCATCATAAGGTTTCACCATATGATGAGGGATATTGGTCTGTTCTCTATAGGCCAAAGCCCGCCTCTCCTGGAAAAAAGGCACGTCTGCTTCTTTCGGATGATGCAGGTCGCCTTGAGTGGGATGTGTCAGAACGGCTTTTACTTGAACGAGATAGGTCGATGGTTTCACTGCTGTCACTTCCCCAACGTATACACCTGTTTTATAAAAACCTTTCACAACTTGTCCAATTTGAATGTCTGTCATGTGAAATTCCTCCATTTCCTTCTCATAGGAAGGTATTTCATTTCTTTTAGCCAATATAGTGAAGTAAACGAGCAAAAGGGGGAATGGCGAGATGTCATTCATCGTACTTTTTCTACTATATTTTCCTGAAGATAAAAGGGAGTACATCCCGGCGGCAATCACCACGGTGATTTTCTTTATTGCTGCGTTTATTTGTTTTCGTCTCATCGTGCGTGCGTCTAAAAAGCAGGAGCGGATAGATGAAAAAAGAACAAAAAAAATGGATTAATCATTTTCTTCTTGTATCTTCAGGAAATTTTACGGTGACGGTTGTTCCAGACTGCAGCGAGCTTTTGAAACGAATGGTACCATGGTGATTTTCAATAATTGAAAAAGTCACTGTCAGCCCAAGCCCAGTCCCTTTGTTTTTCAAGGTGTAATACGGTTCGCCAAGCTTTTTCATTTGGCTTTCTGTCATACCTACACCGTTATCAACGAAATAAAGGCAGATTTTATGATTTTCTTTCGAAGCAAAAAGTTCAACCTTTCCTTCATGTTCGGGAGCTGCTTCTATCGCATTTTTGATTAAATTAATCATGACTTGCTTGATCTTCGTTACGTCACCTTGAATGTATAAGTCAGGTTCAATGGATTGATGAATCGTGACCGATTTAAAATTCGCATAGGATGTCATCAGTGATGCACATTCCTCAAGTAATTTAGATAGATTGAGTGATTCAATTTGATAATAGTTTTGTTTTGCGATGTCAAGATAACTCGTGATAATGTCCTGCGCCCGGTCTAATTCGGATAGAACAAGATTTTTATAATCTTTATTGGCAGGCGGCTCTTTCGTATGATCACTCGAAAAGAGCAATTGAATAAACCCTCTCACAACTGTCAGCGGATTGCGTACTTCATGGGCGACACTTGCAGCAAGTTCACTTACAATGGTCAGTTTTTCTGACTGGACAAGCTGTGTTCTCATTTCCGCATTTTCTTTAACGAATTCAATACAATAGATACTGAGCACAAGAAAGAATATGTAGTAAAGAGTTGAGAAAAATAACTCAAGGAGCTTTTGCTGCATAATAAAAGCTGGGCTGTATTCCAGTAAGCTGACCGCAAGCAGTCCAATGTAAATAAAGAATCCTTTGGATAAACCGATAAGCACTCCATAAAAAAGCTTATTTGGCTTCGAATATTGATGCCATTTTCGGTAGAACAGGAATGGGATGAAAAAGTAAATTGGGACAACAATGAGTCCAATCCATAAGAAAGAGCCATACATCACGAATTTGACAATGATGCTTATCAAGATGGCAACGCTCCCCGCCATGTATCCTCCGTATAAAATAGCAAGTACAAGGGGAATAGATTGAAGCCCAGTCTGCAAATCTAAAATCGAACCAACTGGATACATAATACATAGTGCTGAAGAGATGGATGCGAATACTGTGATGAGCAGTTTATTCGTTTTTGGGAAATGAGCAGGGGTCCGGCTTAACCATAGCGCATGATATAAAAAAATTGGAAATAGAATAAAAGATACATGGAGCAGAAAATCCTTGAACATTTCCATTTAAATGCTCTCCTCGTAAATAATAGTAATTCCTCTCATTATATCATTTCATGTACAAAGTAGATATGATAAAAGGAGGGTTTTTTTCTTTAAAAAGAACACCCGTTAGGATGTTCTTTCTACCGTATAGATCTTATTCAGCTGATGGTGTGAACGCTTGATGAAGACGTTTCAGTCCTTCTTTGACTGTTGAAGCAGGACAGCCGAGATTCATCCGAATAAAGCCGTCTCCTTCGTGTCCGTACACGTGGCCAAGCTCTAGGATCACTTTCCCTTTTTTCAGCAGATTCCGCTTTAATTCCGCTTGACTGAATTGATAATCCCGAATGTCCAGCCACAATAAATAAGAAGCATCTGGTTTCATATAACGCATATTTGGAAGATTTTCGTCAATATAGTCCATCGCCATCTTCATATTGCCTTCGAGATAAAGAACAAGGGCATCAAGCCACTCATCCCCGTGGCGGTATGCTGCTTCCATCGCTGGAATCGCAAATGCATTCAGTTTGGACAGTCCGTTTCTTTGCAATTCATTGGTGAAAAGGGTTCTTTTTTCTTCATCTGAAATGATAATAGCAGATGCCTGGAGCCCCGCTAGATTAAAGGTTTTACTCGGCGCAATACACGTTACTGTAATATGTGCAATGTCGTCAGAAAGGCTGGCAAAGGGCACATGCTGCTTCCCGTAAAGCATCAAATCAGAATGAATCTCATCTGAAACGACTGTGACTCCATGCTTCACACAGAGGTCTCCAACTCGCTTTAATTCCTCTTTTGACCACGCTCTTCCAGACGGATTATGCGGGTGACATAGGAACATGAGCTTTGCTTGTGGTCTGCTCAGTTTTTTCTCTAAATCATCAAAATCCATCATATAACGGTTGTTTTCTATTTTTAAAGGATTGGTTGAGACTGTACGTCCATTTCGCTCAATCATTTGATAAAAAGGTGTATACACTGGTGACTGTATAACTACTTCGTCATGCGGTGCTGTAAAGGCTTGAACAGCAAAACTAAGTGCCGTTACGATGCCTGGTGTAAAAGTGACCGCTTCTGTCTGAATGGTCCATCCGTGTCTTCTTTTGAGCCATCCAGCTACTGCCTGCTGCGTATCCTGATCTTGAAATGCATAGCCAAATACACCATGGCCTAATCGCTCTTTCAATGCATCAAGGACGACCTGCGGCGCTTTAAAATCCATATCGGCCACCCACATCGGGAGGGCATCTGTTGTCAGGAACAAAGACTCTGCTTGATCCCATTTCACTGATTTTGAACCTTTACGTATGATCTGTTCGTCGAAATTCATGAAACCCACCTCTAGCTGTTTTTCAACCATTCTTGGTTGTGCTAAAATAAACATCACAAAATTTATTATAAGCGGTGATACCGATGAAAGATAGTCAAGCTGTAGAAGAGATGATTCAATTCATTAAGGCATGGGACCCTTTTCATTATGGAGAGGATTTTTATGAAACGGAGCCTGCTGACGTCATCAGTGCATTATACGACGCAGAAGACCCGTTATCTTTAGCAAAAGAGATTCAAGCCATCTACCATCACTCATTTGAACAGCTTCTTCCGATAGAGAGCTGTCAGCATATAGCAAATCAGCTTTTTGTCTTGCGAGACAGCAGCTCCTGTTCACGCTAAGACAGGCTGAAATGTCCGATTTGATCAGACACAAAGACCGGATTTTCCTCAGGAATGAGGTGCCCGGTTTTTTTTAATGCATGTAAGGTCGAATTCGGCAGATCTTTGTGCAGTCTTTCGCCTATTTGAATGGGAACGATTCGATCTTCCTCGCCCCAAATAAGCAGCACGGGTGTTTCCATTTTCTTTAAAACGTCCGAGGTTAAATCTCCTTCCCGGTGCCGAATCAAACGAAATATTCCCCGAAAGATTTGATCATCTGAAAACGGTTTTAAATATCCGTCGACCATCTCTTGATCAATGATGGAGTGATCATGCACAACGGCAGTTAAATTTTTCATAATGCCCTGCTTTAAAAGCTTTCTTTTTAGATACAGATAAAAATAAGGAATATATGTGCTGTAAACAAGTGATCTTTTTGACTTATTCAAATATCCAGAGCTGCATAAAAGAACCGCCTTTTCAAATAGGTCCGGCCGCTCAGTGGCAGCGTATAAGGCAATCTGTCCTCCCATTGAATGGCCTACTAGAATCGCATGCTGAATCTGTAAATAACCAGCTAGCTCAATAATAATTTTTCCCATGTTGCGATAGCTGTAAATAAACGTATTCGACTTCTCGGACTGTCCAAATGGCGGCAGATCTATCGCAATTAAATTGAAGTCCTGCTTTAGAAGCGGAATGAGTTTTCGATAGCTGAAGGTAGAAGAGAAGAGACCGTGAATTAAGATCAATGTCTTCTTGCCCTCATTTGGATAGTGCTCGTAATAGATGTCTAAACCGAATGTACTTTTCATATAAGCTGGCTGAACAATGTCCACATTCTTCACTCCGATACTTGATACTCTCTCTGTTAGGTGACTGTATTGTACCCTAAAAAGTGGATTTTAAGCTATCATTAGAATCTTTTCCCTGCTTAGCATAATGGGAAAAACGTGCTATAATGTTCAGAAGATTTTTTAAAACTAGCTTTTATAATCTGAGGTGTGAAATCAAATGAAACTAACAGAAAAAGAAACTGAAATATTAGAGATTTTAGATGAAAACAGCCGCGCCGATTTAAATACAATAGCAAAAATGGCAGGCGTGACAACAGAAGAAGCCGAAGCCATCATTCAAAAACTTGAAGATCAAAAAGTTATTATTGATTATTCAACTATGATTGACTGGCGAAAAGTGGATGGCCATGAAGGCGTTACAGCAATGATTGATGTAAAAGTGACACCAAAAAGAGGCGTCGGATTTGATGAAATTGCTGAACGGATTTATCGGTTTCAGGAAGTGGAGTCTGTCTATCTCATGTCAGGTGTTTATGATCTTTCCGTTGTGATCCGCGGAAGATCAATGTCTGATATTGCCCGCTTCGTATCTGAAAAATTATCGACACTTGATTCCGTTGTTTCAACAACTACCCACTTTATTTTGAAAAGATATAAACATGATGGGAAAGTGTTTGAAACAGGAGACGATGACAAAAGAATCGTGGTGTCTCCTTAAATGAAAAAGTCTTATTTATCTGAAACGGTACAAAGCATTCAGCCGTCAGGTATTCGGAAATTCTTTGATTTGGCTGCCACAATGGAAGGGGTTATCTCCCTTGGTGTCGGTGAGCCGGATTTTGTGACAGCTTGGAATGTCAGAGAAGCAAGTATTATGTCATTAGAACAAGGACTGACCTCCTATACGGCGAATGCAGGTTTAATCTCTTTGCGAAAAGAACTGAGCCACTATTTATATAAGCGGTTTCACATTGACTACAGTCCAGAAGAAGAACTCATTATCACAGTTGGCGGAAGCCAGGCACTTGATTTGGCCTTTCGTGCGATTTTAAACAGCGGAGATGAAGTGATCATTCCAGAGCCTTGTTTCGTAGCATACGGGGCGCTTACGACACTAGCAGGCGGAGTGCCTGTCTATTTAAGTACATCCGCTGAAAAAGATTTCAAAGCGGATTCTGCTGATCTTCGCACAAAGCTGACGCCGAAGACAAAAGCCATTTTGCTTTGCTCGCCATCAAATCCAACGGGGTCTGTTTATTCAAAGGAAGAGCTTGAAGATATTGCTCAATTTGCGAAAGAGCATGACCTGCTCATTATTACGGATGAGATTTATGCAGAGCTGACATACGATGAAGCTTTTACAAGCGTGGCGGCTATTCAGGATATGAAAGAAAGAACGATCTTGATTTCAGGCTTTTCTAAAGGGTTTGCCATGACGGGCTGGCGCTTAGGATATGTGGCAGCACCACCTGTACTGCGCGATGCCATGCTGAAAATACATCAATATTCTATGATGTGCGCGCCGGCGATGGCACAATATGCGGCAGAAGAAGCATTAAAAAATGGGCTTGAAGATGTAGAGAAAATGAAGAAAAGCTATAGAAGACGCCGTAATTTGTTTGTCGGCTCCCTGAATGAACTAGGACTCACATGCCATCAGCCAAACGGAGCGTTTTACGCGTTCCCATCGATTAAAAGCACAGGCATGACATCAGAACAATTTGCTGAGGAGCTGCTCCTAAGTGAAAAAGTCGCTGTTGTTCCTGGGAATGTATTCGGACCGAGCGGTGAGGGTCATATTCGCTGTTCATATGCTTCATCACTTGATCATCTTCAGGAATCACTTTCAAGAATTCAGCGCTTTTTGCAGGCTCGACAAGTGAAGGAAGAAGCATCAGCCATTTTAAAATAAAAAAAGGCATCAATCCAAATGGACTCATGCCTCACAAATTAGGGGGGAATACTAGAAAGCATTCTTGTTTTCAGGTATTCCCCCTTTTGATCTAATCTAAACCCATTTAAAAAATATTTTGCGTAACTGCCCGTTCTGTGATATAGTTTTTAATTGCGTATAAACGAATATTAAAACATTTATTTAGGAGTTGTTATCATGGCGACAAAGTTTGAAGTAGGCAGTGTTTACACTGGTAAAGTAACAGGATTACAAGCGTATGGTGCGTTTGTTGCATTAGATGAAGAAACTCAAGGACTTGTGCATATTTCTGAAGTAACACATGGCTTTGTAAAAGACATCAACGAGCACCTTTCAATTGGTGACGAAGTACAAGTAAAAGTTCTTTCTGTTGATGAAAATGCAGGTAAAATCAGCCTTTCTATCCGTGCGACACAAGAAGCACCTGAAAGAAAAGAAAGCAAACCAAAGAAACAAAGACCACAGCAAGTGAAAGAAGAAGCTGCTGCACCACAAGGTTTCAATACGCTTAAAGATAAACTTGAAGAGTGGATTGAGCAATCAAACCGTAAAGACCTTATCAAGAAATAATAAAAAAGCACCGCTTCAAACGGTGCCTTAGGCTGCCTCATGTAGGCAGCCTTTTTATTTAACGAACTTCTGGATTCGGCTCGTCACGGCGAACAGCTTCTTCGCTTGGCTTGAACAACAGACCAAGGTTGACAAGACCTGCAATTCCAACAAGACCATAAATAATACGTGATAATGCAGAACCTTGTCCGCCAAAGATCGCTGCTACTAAGTCAAATTGAAAAAAGCCGATTAGTCCCCAGTTAATAGCACCGATAATCGTGAGCACGAGGGCAATACGCTGAATAGCACTCATCGTGATTCCTCCTTTCGCTACAGCATCAATACATTTATATTTTGCAGATTTTTAGCCAAACTATGCGTAAGAAAATGGATGAAAGCAAATTACTTTACTTTTGGAATGAATGAGGCGCATAATGTAGCGCGAGGAGGAGATCACATGGATCGATTTACTTATTGGAACCCAACGAAATTAATTTTTGGAAAGGGAGAAGTATCAGCCCTTTCAGATGAACTCAAACACTACGGAAAAAACGTATTACTTGTATATGGTGGAGGCAGTATTAAACGAAACGGCCTTTATGACCAAGTTGTCAGCATCCTAAAAGAATCAGGAGCTGCCATCACTGAACTTGCTGGCGTAGAGCCAAACCCGCGCTTAACAACAGTAAGAAAAGGGGTCGAGCTTTGCAAGGAGAACGATATTGATTTTATTTTGGCAGTTGGCGGCGGCAGTGTCATTGATGCGACAAAAGCAATCGCTGCTGGTGCGAAGTACGATGGAGATGCTTGGGATATCGTGACACGTAAGCACGTCCCAATGGAAGCTATTCCGTTCGGTACTGTGTTGACACTTGCCGCAACAGGCTCTGAAATGAACTCTGGATCAGTTATCACAAACTGGGAAACAAATGAGAAGTATGGCTGGGGAAGTCCAGCAGTTTTCCCGAAATTCTCTATTCTGGATCCAGTCAACACATTCACTGTGCCTAAAAACCATACGATTTATGGCATGGTTGACATGATGTCACATGTGTTCGAACAATATTTCCATCACACAGAAAATACACCTTATCAAGATCGTATGTGTGAAGGACTTCTTCGCACTGTCATTGAAACAGCACCGAAGTTGATCAACGATCTAGAGAACTATGAGCTGCGTGAAACGATTTTATTCACTGGTACAATTGCGCTTAATGGAATGCTTTCAATGGGGGCACGTGGTGACTGGGCATCTCATAACATTGAGCATGCAGTATCTGCTGTCTATGATATTCCTCATGCAGGCGGACTTGCGATCTTGTTCCCGAACTGGATGAAACATGTGATTCAAGAAAACCCAGGCCGTTTTAAACAATTAGCGGTGCGTGTATTTGATGTAGATCCTGCGGGCAAAACAGATGAAGAAGTCGGCTTAGAAGGAATCGACAAGCTGTCAGCTTTCTGGACAAGTCTTGGCGCACCAAGCCGTTTAGCGGATTATGATATCAACGATGAGAAAATTGATTTAATTGCAGACCGTGCAATGGCACGCGGTGAATTTGGTCAATTTAAAAAGCTAAACAAAGAAGATGTTTTAGCCATTCTGAACGCTTCTTTATAATTGAACAACAAAAGATAGCTGCTTGCGGGCAGTTATCTTTTTTTGAGTTCATCGTGTACATATGTTACAGTAGTCTTTCATGTTTTTGGATATATTCGTTGTAAGGAGATGTTTCAACAGATGGAGAATTTTATTTACTACAATCCAACAAAATTGATGTTTGGAAAAGGACAACTAGAAGGACTCAAAAGCGAACTCGCTCGTTATGGAAAACGAGTGTTACTTGTATATGGCGGCGGCAGCATTAAGAAAAATGGTCTTTATGACAATGTCATCCGTGCGTTAAATGAAGCAGATGCCGAAGTGTTTGAGCTGTCTGGCGTTGAACCAAACCCGCGCCTCACAACAGTGAAAAAGGGAATCGATATCTGCCACAAGGAGAACATTGATTTCTTATTAGCCGTTGGCGGTGGCAGTGTGATCGACTGTACAAAAGCGATTGCAGCCGGAGCAGAGTATGACGGTGATGTGTGGGATATTATTTCAAAGAAAACAACCGCTCAAAAAGCTTTGCCGTTTGGCACAGTGCTGACACTTGCGGCAACTGGTTCAGAAATGAACCCGGACTCTGTCATCACAAACTGGGAAACGAATGAAAAATATGTGTGGGGCAGCTCTGTCACTCACCCTGCTTTTTCGATTCTAGATCCTGAGCATACGTATTCTGTGCCAGAAAACCAGACAGTGTATGGTATGGTTGATATGATGAGCCACGTTTTTGAGCAATACTTCCATAATGTGAAAAACACGCCTCTACAAGATCGGATGTGTTTTGCTGTTCTTCAAACAGTCATCGAGACAGCACCAAAGCTTCTTGAAGACTTACAAAACTATGAACACCGTGAAACCATCCTTTATGCAGGAACGATTGCTTTAAATGGCACGCTGCAAATGGGTTACTTTGGCGACTGGGCATCCCATACGATTGAGCATGCTGTATCGGCTGTCTATGACATTCCGCATGCAGGCGGACTTGCCATCCTCTTCCCAAACTGGATGCGCCACACGCTCGATCATAATGTCGAACGCTTTAAAAACCTTATGCTGAACATGTTTGACATCGAAACAGAAGGAAAGTCAGATCGTGACATCGCATTGGAAGGAATCGATAAACTGTCAGCGTTCTGGACAAGCCTTGGTGCACCAAGCCGTTTAGCTGATTATGACATTGGTGAGGATCAGCTGGACAAAATTGCTGACATTGCAGCAAAAGAAATGGAATATGGTGGTTTTGGAAACTTTATGAAACTTAACCGTGATGACATTCTATCGATTTTGAAAGCTTCTTTATAATTCAGATTGCCGCTTCTCCGAATGAGAAGCGGCTTTTTGTTATGCCAGTGACGATCACTTGATTTCAAAAGCTAGTTCCGCTAAAGTGAAAGGGACAGAACTAACGTAATGGAGGGCTTACAAGCGATGACACATATTCAATTTGACTACTCGAAAGCGTTACCTTTCTTTCAAGAACATGAGCTTACATATTTAAAAGATTTTGTGAAGGTGGCCCATCATAATATTCATGAACAAACGGGTGCAGGCAGTGACTATTTAGGCTGGGTGGACTTGCCGAAGCAATATGACCGCGAAGAATTTGCCCGCATTAAAAAAAGTGCAGATAAAATTAAGTCTGACTCTGACGTCCTGCTTGTTGTCGGAATCGGCGGGTCATATCTAGGTGCACGTGCGGCGATTGAGTTTTTGAACCATTCTTTCTATAACACTTTGCCAAAAGGCAAGCGCAAGACACCACAAATCATTTTTATTGGAAACAACATCAGTTCTTCTTATTTAACAGATGTGATGGATCTATTGGAAGATGCAGATTTCTCCATTAACGTGATTTCAAAATCTGGTACAACAACAGAGCCAGCCATTGCGTTCCGCATCTTTAAAAAGCTCCTCATTGAAAAATACGGTGCTGAAGAAGCGAAAAAACGTATTTATGCGACAACTGACAAGGCACGCGGTGCACTGAAAACATTAGCAACTGAAGAGGGCTATGAATCATTTATCATCCCTGATGATGTTGGTGGACGCTATTCTGTATTAACAGCAGTTGGTCTTTTGCCAATCGCTGTGAGCGGTGCAGACATTGATCAGATGATGGAAGGTGCGGCAAAAGCAAGCGAAGACTTCGCTTCATCTGAGCTTTCTGAAAATGCGGCTTACCAATATGCTGTCGTCCGCAATGTCCTTTACAATAAAGGCAGAACGATTGAAATGCTGATTAACTATGAGCCAGGCCTCCAATATTTCGCAGAATGGTGGAAGCAATTATTCGGTGAAAGTGAGGGCAAAGATGAAAAAGGAATCTATCCTTCATCAGCTAACTTCTCAACAGATCTTCATTCACTTGGCCAATATGTTCAAGAAGGAAGAAGAGATTTGTTCGAAACAATCGTCAATGTAGACAAGCCTCGACATGAGCTTGTGATTGAAGCAGAAGAGCAAGACCTTGATGGCTTGAATTATCTGGCAGGAAAAACGGTTGATTTCGTCAATAAAAAAGCATTTGAAGGAACAATGCTTGCCCATACAGATGGAAAAGTACCGAATCTTATCGTGACAATTCCTGAGATGGATGCTTATACATTCGGATACCTTGTGTACTTCTTTGAGAAAGCATGTGCGATGTCTGGATATTTACTAGGCGTCAATCCATTCGATCAGCCTGGAGTAGAAGCGTATAAAGTGAATATGTTTGCTTTACTAGGCAAACCGGGCTTCGAAGAGAAAAAAGCAGAGCTTGAAAGCCGTTTAAAACAATCATAAGACGAAAAAGCACACCTTTTCATAAAGGTGTGCCTTTTTTGTTTTCTTCAGGTTCCTGTGCAAGCTTTCCTGTGTACTGTACATAGAATAATAAATGGAGGAGGGTGAAAAATGAGGACGAATCATATTTATATTCATGATATTTCTGGCCAGGCGATCGTGAACTTTGGCAATGTCGGACGCATTTGTTCTAAGAGTGTTACGAAGGAAACAGCAGGTTCTGGCAGCGATAACGAGACGAATCAATCAACCAATCAAAGCTTATTTGATGCCGCGTTTACAAACAATGTACAAATCGCGAGAGGAAATGTATGAATTCCTCTCTTTAACGAACCCTAATAAAAAAGGAGGGTTTCGTATGATTCATGTACCATCCAGGCTGCCTGGTGAAAGCTTTTCACTTTACCATTTAGAAGAAACGATGAAGCCGCTCGGTTATGTCATTAATGGGAACTGGGATTATGATCACGGGTATTTTGATTATAAAATTGATAACCGTGATGGCTATACCTTTCTCAGAGTTCCTTTTACAGCCGAGAAAGGCCAGCTGGATCAGCCAGGTGTTGTGGTGAAAATGGGACATCCATTTCTCTTAAAGCATGTATACCAAGACAAGTTAGATGATCATGCGATGGTTGGAAATGTGGGCGCATCCTTTAACCAATTCCAAGAACCAAAAGAGAAAGATGGAGATGTATCAAAGGCTTATGCTGAGATTGGCTTTTCGCTCGTCAAGGAATTAGAAGACGCACTGCTTTAAAGGCTGATCAGTTCATCCTCTGGATGAAGCTCATAGCCAAAGGGAGGATTCATCATGGGTCCTTCTTTTTTTTGTACGCCAACGATGATCACATGATGCTCTAAAAAGTGATGGAGCGCTGTTAAGAATGTTTCTCCGGCTAATGAAGCTGGTACAGGTATGATCGTGACGTTTTTATGCAAGGTCATTTGTCGTTTTTTTGTTAACGCTGTAAGCTGTTCCTTTATCAGAAAATGTTCAACCATTAAATGATTGACAGCATCAGAGGTATGAATGACTTGGTTGGCACCAGCACGTTCGGCATTTTTCACGTAACGATCTGTTAAGATTTCGATTAAACAATATAGCGAAGGGTTTAAGCCTTTTGCTGCAAGTAAGGTTAAAACACTCTGCATATCGGCTGTCACTTCATTTTCATGCTGATCTGCGGTAATCATCAGTGCATCTGCACCGGTAATATTGGCTTTACGGAGTGTGACGTCTTCGGTCCCATGTCCTTTAATAAAATGAACATTTTCCAAAAGAGGCCCCTCTTTCAAGGAGTCATCAATCAGCACAATCGGCATGGCTGGATCAATCGTTTGAAACGACTGAAGCAGTTTGTTCGTCTTCTCATTCCAGCCGACGATAATCAGGTGTCCTTTCCCTTTAAAGGCTACCTTGCCCTCAACATAATGGTGCTGCTTGCTGAACACGGCGGCGGCAAGTGTGGCGAAATAAGCGGTGACAAAGCTGGCTCCGATAAAAATGAGAGCCATACCCGCCACCTGCCCTGGCATGGTTTGCGGCACAAAATCACCGTAGCCAACCGTAGAGACTGTAATGAGCGCCCACCAGATCCCATCAAAGATCGTATGATACTGCTTCGGTTCAAGTAAAACGATCAATTGTCCAAAAAAAAGAAGCAAGAAACAGATGATGATGGCAATTCGAAGATAAAGCGGCCACCTTAGCCAAGCGATAAAGATACGGTTTGATTTCATCGGACTCTTCCTTTCAGGAGAATGCTAATGTCAGTATGCCCGATTGAGGAAAGATTTTTTCATCTTCGTCATGTATTGAAATAGAACCCATATCTTAAAATAAGGGAGAAGAAGGAGGGAATTCGAATGTCGTTCGTTCAAAAGACCGTACTTCTTTTTATTGGTGTGCACTTTTTATCATCAGCTGTCATCTTACTCGTGTTTGATTTAAATGCTGTGAATCATTTTATGAATGATTTTTCATGGCTGCACTTCTTTCAAGACCTTTATGGTACAGTGACCTTTTATACAGCTTGCTTAGGTGTGTTCTTCTTTTTCATTGGTGCGGTCATTCCCCTGAAAAAGACCTAGTGCTTTTTGCTGTACATGGTACATAAAAGTCATTAAAATTGTAAATAAATATATAAAATAAAAAGGAAGCTGATGAGCATGCTGTTTTTTTATTTTTTAACATTTGCCGCATTGGGATTATCATTTTGGGCACAATTTAAAGTGAAGAATAATTTTGAAAAGTATTCAAAGGTGGAAGCATCCAGTATGAAAACAGGTGCTGAAACCGCTCGATATATTTTAGATCGCAACGGGTTATACGATGTGCCCGTTGAACCGGTAAGAGGAACTTTGACTGATCATTACGACCCGACGCAGCGTGTGGTTCGTTTATCTGAACCTGTGTACTACGGCCACTCCATTTCGGCCATTTCAGTCGCATCACACGAGGTTGGACATGCCTTGCAGCATCAGGAATCCTATGGTGCGCTTGTTTTGAGACATAAGATCTTTCCTGTCGTGAACTTTGCATCTGGTGTTGCTCCGCTTCTTTTCCTTGGTGGAATTTTGCTCAGCAGCCTTAACTTAATCGGGCTTGGGATCATTTTGTTCTCAGCAGCTGTATTCTTTCAGCTTGTGACATTGCCTGTCGAGTTTAATGCAAGTTCACGTGCAAAAGATATCATTGTTTCAGAAGGAATCATTAGAAGCAGTGAAGAAAGAGGCGTGAACAAGGTGTTAAATGCTGCAGCTCTTACGTATGTAGCAGCAGCCCTTGTCTCCCTGTTTGAATTGCTCCGTTTTGTAATGATCTTCCTAAATGGCCGTAATGATTAATTGATGCCAGAGGAGGTGAGCCCTTACCAGTGTTAGGTAAGGGTTTTTTTGTACATTTTAAACGTATTTTTAGTCATATTACTCATTGCTGCGACAGCATTTTTTGTTGTCACTGAATTTGCGATTGTGAAAATTAGAGGCTCTAAAATTAACCAGCTGATTGAAAGCGGTGATAAAAGGGCCATCCATGTTCAAAAGCTGATATCAAATCTAGACGAATATTTGTCCGCCTGCCAACTAGGAATTACCATCACAGCTTTAGGCTTAGGATGGCTGGGTGAGCCGACGGTGGAGCATTTTTTGCATCCGCTTTTTGAAAAAATCGGGCTTCATTCCGCATTAACTGACATCCTTTCGTTTATCATCGCATTTGTGATCATTACGTTTTTACATGTTGTTGTTGGAGAACTCGCGCCTAAAACAATTGCCATTCAAAAGGCAGAGGCCGTCAGCCTTGTGACAGCAAAACCACTCATCTTTTTCTATAAAGTCATGTACCCGTTTATTAAAGCATTAAATGGGGCTGCACGAAGCATCGTGAAATTATTTGGTTATCATTCTGTCAAAGAACATGAAGTGGCGATCAGTGAGGAAGAATTGCGACTCATTTTATCTGAAAGCTATGAGAAGGGTGAGATTAACCAATCTGAGTACAAATATGTGAATAAAATCTTTGAATTTGATAACCGAGTGGCGAGAGAGATCATGATCCCACGTACAGAAATTTCAGCTATAGAGATTGAACAGACCTTAGAAGATGTGACCCATTATATGCTGAACGAAAGGTACACACGCTACCCTGTTATTAAAGAGGACAAAGATCATGTGATTGGAGTTATCAATAGCAAAGATGTATTTAAAGCGAGCTTCCTAAATCAAGATGTATCTATTGAAGACTTAATGCGTCCGGTGATCCGGGTCATTGAAAGCACCCCTGTTCAGGAATTGCTCATTTTGATGCAAAAGGAACGAATCCATATGTCAGTGCTCGTAGACGAATACGGAGGTACAGCGGGACTTGTCACAGTAGAGGACATATTAGAAGAAATTGTCGGAGAGATTCGAGATGAATATGATCAGGATGAAACACCTCACATCGTGAAAAAAGGTGATTTCCATTATGTGATGGATGGGAAAGCATTGATTGATGAAGTAAATGATTTATTGGATTTAGCCATTGAGAATGATGATGTTGATACAATTGCAGGCTGGATGATGACGCATAAATTTGATTTTGACATTGGAGATACGATTGAAGCAGAAGGCTGTGAATTTACGATCATTGATGCTGAAGACCACCATATTCGAACCATTGAAGTCAAAAAGGTTCACTTTTCTTAAAAACCTCGTACTGCTTGACGAGGTTTTTTTGCTTGGTAAACTTTAGGTAAGAAGATTTGTTTCACATAAAAAGGGTATGAATTTATAGAAACGTCAAAAAGGGGCAGCTCATATGAAAAAAATCAATGTACAAACAGACAGACGCGATGACATGATCGACGTCACACACGAGGTTCTCCAATATGTCAGGGAAACAGGCATACAAAACGGAACTGTCATCGTCTATTGTCCACATACAACAGCAGGGATCACCATTAATGAAAATGCGGATCCAGATGTGAAACGGGATATGCTTCGCCGGCTTGATGAAGTCTTCCCGTGGGAACATCCAAAGGACCGCCATATGGAAGGGAATACGGCAGCGCATATGAAAGCGAGTTATATGGGGGCGTCTCAGCATGTTCTCATTCATGATGGAGATCTTGTACTTGGCACGTGGCAGGGAATCTATTTCTGTGAGTTTGACGGGCCGAGACATCGTCATTTTTATGTACAAGTATCGTCAAACGAGTAAGAGATGGGGGAAGTAAATGGGGGATATCAAAAAGTTACTGCAGATTGAACATGGAATCATCCAAGCGCCAATGGCAGGAGGAGCTGTGACACCGCAGCTGGCAGCCGCAGTTTCGGAATACGGAGGGCTTGGCAGCCTGGCAAGTGGATATGTGCAGCCTGACCATTTAAGACAGCAGATTAGACAGGTCAAACACCTGACATCTCGCCTGTTTCAGGTCAATGTGTTTGTACCAGAGCCAATTCCAGAAGTGAAAAAAGAGGATGTGGCATTTTGGGAAAAGAGACTGCCTGCACGCCCGTCAGCAGATAGGATGCCAAGCGAAGAAGAATTGTGGGATGATTTTGAACAAAAAATCAACATTCTTCTGGAAGAAGACGTTCCGATTGTTTCCTTTACATTTGCCTGTCCAAAAGAACAAACGATTCACCGCTTAAAACAAAAGGGAATCTTTTTAATCGGAACGGCCACAACAAAAGAGGAAGCACTGCTTTTAGAGGAAAAAGGAATGGATGCTATTGTTCTGCAAGGAAGTGAAGCAGGGGGGCATCGCGGCACATTTTTACGGGCAAAAGGAGACGCACTGCTGGGACTGATCAGTCTGATCTCTGATGTCAAACCGCTCTGCCGCGTGCCATTGATTGCTGCCGGAGGTATCACGGACCGAGCAGGTGTGAAAGCAGTGCTGGCGCTTGGAGCAGATGCGGTTCAAATCGGCACAAGGTTTTTAGCCAGCCAGGAAAGTGCTGCGGCAGAGGTATACAAGAAGGCCATTTTACAGGCAGAAGGCAGTGAAACAAGGGTGACAAGGCTTTTTTCTGGGAAAAGAGCGAGAGGCATTGTGAATCAGTGGATGGAGGATGAAAGCCTGCATGAAGATAGGGTTCTTCCTTATCCGGTTCAGCATGTATGGACAACACCGATGCGAAAAGCAGCTGCTGCCGGCGGTAACCCTGAACAAATGGCTTTGTGGGCAGGACAGGGCGTTGGGCGTATTCGCTCGATTTTAACCGTTGAAGACATCATGCACGAACTGACGCAGATAAAATCATGACGGGGGGTGTGACAGGATGGACATCTTAAAACATTCCTACCGAAAAAAAGGTCAGATTGAATTCTGGTTTGATGATTTTCCTCATTCTCCTGCCGTCCTTACGCCCATTCGTCACTACTATTTTGTTCGATACGTGAAGTGGAGCAGGCACGATCCACCGGTCACAAGAAAAGATTTAGAAGAAATGGAGATCCTTGCGAACACGTTGCTTGGCACACTCCAAAATTATCGTAAGCGCAAGGCATACAAAAGCCCCTTGTCATAACCAATAGACAAGAGGCTTTTTTTAGCTGCCAAACATTTGCCTGAGATAAATCACATCCATCCGGGTAGTCTGCGGTAATAAATAAGCGGATTGAACTGCACCTGGCCGTCTTCTCTTATTCAGTTTGTCGATAATTTCTGCCGCTGTTAAAATTCCAAGCCCATGACCGTAATATTGATCTTCTCCTAAGTAAATCACATTTTCCCCGCGCCACTGCGACTGCTGATAGCTAAACTCTGGATTTTCGAAATATAAACAATCCCCATAGATAAAATCATTTCCGCGCTCTGTATAAATTGACAAAGTATCATAGTGCCAGTCATACAGTGTTAAACTGCGAAGTCTTCGGTTAAACTTCTCCTCTCCTACTGTTTGCAAGACCCCCATATAAAACACAATGACAATCGCGGTTGCGCATTCAAATGCATATTTTGAACCATTTTCAAAAATGTCTTTAATGCCTCTAGATGGCTCCACTTGATAGCGCAGCTCTAATGCTCCTGCTTCCGATACACGCCAAAACGCATCATTTGCACGCGATCTTTGAAAGATGGCAAATGAGGCACCGCTTTTATTCAAATCTCTTGCAGCATTCATAATGTTTGATCTTAAAGTGACCTCAAATAACAAATCAGATGCTTGCCTATAGCGGAACGTACCATTCGAGGCCTGTAACTGCATCAAAATGATCCGCTTTTGTCCTTCTAGCTGAAACGATGCCAGCTGCTCATTAGTCACTGGCTGTCCTGAAAGGATAATCATATGAAAAGCGCCCCCTTTAGTATTAGCGTATGCAGGGTGCTTGGGCAAGGAATCAATTTGTGAAAATAAACAAAAAGTCATCCTTTTTATTTGAAAAACATGAAAATAATATCAAGCCGTCCGATATATAAAATAACGTTTAAAAGGAGGAAAAACATGAAAAGTGTCATAAAATGGTTGAAAAAACCATCGATTTCTAAAAGATTGATTATTTCATTCACACTTGTTCTCGTCTTGCCCATTATTACACTCAGTACGATTTCATATCAGATTGCCAAAGAAGAACTAGATCATGAAATCATGTACGGAGCAAATGCAAGAGTCAATGAACTGAATGACATGATCGAGCAAAAGCTTTCGAATAAGGAAAAAGCGGTGAAACTCTTTGCTGAAACATCTACTGCTGCAGACTTTAAAAAGAAAAACCAGGACGAACTGTATGAGCATTTTGAAATATACAGCAAAATCAATGAAGATGATGTAGTAGGTTTTTATGCAGCAAGTAAAAATCGTGATTTCATTCAGTTTCCTAAAGTAGACATACCAAAAGGCTATGATCCAACAACACGTGATTGGTATCAACTAGCGATGCAGGATGAAAAAGGTGAGCCTGTTGTCTCCAATCCATACATTTCTGCCACAACAAACGGAAAGGGCTCTTCCAAAACAAACGGCATGGTTGTCACGATTGCTCAGCGACTGAAGGATGGGTCGGGAGTCATCGGAATCGATATTGATGTGCAAGACATTGTAAATAAAATAAAAGATATTAAAATTGGACGAGAAGGATATCCAATTATTGCAAATAAAAACAAACAAATTGTAGCCCATCCAGAAGAAAAATCAGGATCTAAGGTCACAGAAAATATTTCATCTATCCTTTACAGCGGCAAAGAAGGAACATCAACTTATGAGAATAAAGGAGAACAAAAACGCCTCGTTTTTGTAACAAATGATTTAACAGGTTGGAAAATTGCTGGAACGATGTTTGTCTCAGAAACAGAAGAAGCAGCACAGCCAGTTTGGAATTCTGCCATTATTCTTTTAATTTCTTCATTTATCCTTGGTGGTGTCGCTATCTTCTTCATCGTTCGCTCGATCACAATTGGACTGAGAAGGCTTGTTGATTTCTCAGAAAAAGTGAGTGAAGGGGATTTAACAGAAACCCTCGAAACGAAATCGAAGGATGAAATAGGAGATCTCACAAGAAGTTTCAGCAAGATGAGTGAATCTCTTCGTGACGTCATTCGTGCTGTACAGCAATCTGTCGACAATGTGGCTTCGGCTTCAGAGGAGCTGACGGCAAGTGCCAGTCAAACGAGTCAAGCAACAGAGCATATCACGATGTCGATTGAACAATTTTCAAATGGAAATGAAGCACAAAACGAGAAAGTAGAATCTAGTACGAATCAGCTTGTGGCAATGAACGAAGGATTACAAGATATGTCACAAACCTCATCTGAAGTAGCTGCTGTCTCACTTCAATCAACAGAGGCGGCTGGTCAAGGCGGGCGAATTGTTGAAAGCACAGCGAGCCAAATGAAACATATTGATACATCCGTACAAGAAGCAGAACAGGTCATGAAAGAATTAGAATACAAGTCTAAAGATATTACGAGTATTTTAAATGTCATTAACGGCATTGCGGATCAAACAAACTTACTTGCGCTTAATGCAGCAATCGAAGCAGCAAGAGCAGGTGAATCAGGACGCGGCTTCTCCGTCGTTGCCGAAGAAGTGCGAAAACTAGCTGTCCAATCCGCAGATTCAGCGAAAGAAATTGAGAAGCTTATCCAAGAAATTGTGTTAGAAATTGCTAAATCTCAAGATATGTTCAAAGCAGTCAATCGAGAAGTAAACGCAGGGCTCGGTATGACAGAAGAAGCTAAAGAAAGCTTCCAGCACATTTATGAGGCGGCAGAAGGAATGTCGAAAAAACTGTCACAATTAAACGATACAGCCATTGACCTATCGAGCGGTTCAAAGCTTGTTTCACAAGCGATGCAGGAAATGCGCCAAGTCTCAAGAGAAAGCGCAGCAAACATTCAGGACATTGCGGCTTCAGCAGAAGAGCAGCTAGCATCTATGGAAGAAATCACGTCTTCTTC
The DNA here is from genome assembly GCF_000800825.1 of Bacillus sp. WP8. Classification (NCBI taxonomy): domain Bacteria; kingdom Bacillati; phylum Bacillota; class Bacilli; order Caryophanales; family Bacillaceae; genus Bacillus; species Bacillus sp. WP8. Next base: position 2,787,378 of record NZ_CP010075.1, on the reverse strand, counting down.
TGTAACACTTGCTAACATGGCAGAGGAGCTAAAAGAGCTCACAAGTCAATTTAAAATTAATTAAATAATGATGAAAAAATATCCAGAATTGTCTGGGTATTTTTTTTATTTTTAAACGTCATTTCCAGTCTCTAAAAATACACCTTTCATCCGATATTAACTTTAGAGAAGTAAAGGGGGAAAGTTAAAATGGGAAAAATGATCCAATGGTTCAAAAAACCATCCATTTCAAAAAAATTAATCATTGCCTTCTTGGTAGTTCTTATCCTGCCAACCGTGGCACTGACAATTAGTGCGTTTTTTACATCAAAGACAGAGCTAGACAAACAGATTATGGGCAGTGCGATGAGTCAGGTCAATGCATTTGATACCTTAATCAATGAGAATATTGGAAACAAATCAGATGCTGTGACACTGTTCTCAGATTCACTCAAAGCGTCTAATCTTCAAGAAAAAAATAGAAATGCAACCATTAAAGAATTACAGCAATTTGGAAAAATTAATGAAAAAGATGTTTCTGCGATCTATGCAGGCTCTGAAAAGGGATTGTTTATGCAATACCCAGTCCAAAAGATGCCGGATGGCTACGATCCAAGAGAACGTCCTTGGTATCAAGAGGCATTGAAAGCAGAAAACGGCAAACAAGTCATCACAAAACCATATGTAGCAGCATCCACAGGCAAAATGGTGATCACAATTGCCCAAAAAACGAAAGATGGTTCAGGTGTCATTGGTCTTGATATGGAAATTGACAGCCTGCTCCAAAAACTAAAAGAAATCAAAATTGGGCAAAAAGGCTATGCTTTCATGATGGAGAAAGATCAAACGGTTTTAGCAGATCCAACCCAAAAGTCAGGAAGTCAGGTCAATGAAAATCTGGCCAGTATTATTTATAAAAACAAAGAAGGAAGCGGCAGCTATACCCTCAAAGGAACAGATAAAAAGGTTGCATATGTCACCAATGAATTAACCGGCTGGAAAATTGGTGGAACGATGCTCGTATCTGAAGTAGAAGAAGCGGCAAAGCCCGTTTTCAATACTGCCATTATCGTATTCAGTGTCACACTCATTGTAGCAGGAACCCTTATTTTCTTTATCGTCCGCTCTATTTCAAAAAGATTATCCAATCTTGCCCGTTTCTCGAAAAAAGTCAGCGATGGTGATTTGCGCGATAAGCTTCAGATCCAGTCAGATGACGAAATTGGACAAGTTGGGAAAGGCTTTAATACGATGATTGATTCATTGAGATCCCTCATTGGAGCCGTTCAAACTTCAGTCGAAAATGTCGCATCTTCATCAGAAGAACTGACTGCCAGTGCAGGACAGACAAGTAAAGCAACTGAGCATATTACACTAGCCATTGAACAATTCTCCAGCGGAAATGAAAGCCAAAATGATAAAGTCGAATTGAGCTCAGTCGAGTTAGAGGAAATGAACCGTGGTCTTCAAAATATGAATGAATCGGCTGAGTCTATTACGGCTTCATCGATCAAATCAACAGATATCGCAGGAGAAGGCGGACAGCTTGTTGAAAAAACGGCTTCTCAAATGAATGTCATTGATCAGTCCGTGAAAAAAGCAGAGAACGTCATCAGGGCGCTTGAAAATAAATCTAAAAACATTACCCAAATTCTCGGTGTCATCAATGGAATTGCCGATCAAACGAATTTACTTGCACTAAATGCAGCAATTGAGGCAGCAAGAGCTGGTGAATCTGGCAGAGGATTCTCCGTTGTAGCAGAAGAAGTAAGAAAACTTGCGGTTCAATCTGCTAACTCGGCAAAAGAAATTGAGAATTTGATCAATGAAATCGTGCAAGACATCGACGTATCCCAGGAAGTATTCACTGCGGTGAATCGAGAAGTTCAATCAGGCCTAAGCTTCACTGAACAAACGAAAGTAAGCTTCCACAATATTTTCGACATGACAAAAGAAATTTCTAACCAGCTTCAAACAATGAATCAAACCGTTGTCCAGCTTTCAAAAGGCTCTGCACATGTGTCAGAGGCTGTTCGTGAGATCGCAGACGTATCACGTGAAAGCTCAGCAAATATTCAAGACATTGCTGCTTCAGCAGAAGAACAACTGGCATCAATGGAAGAAATCAGCTCATCCTCTGCCACACTCTCTTCGATGGCAGAAGAATTACGCGATTTAATTAGCAAGTTTAAAGTTGAATAGACATGAAGAAAAGAGCCTCCAACTAGAGGCTCTTTTTATTTATTGAATAAAAAGAAATAGGTAATTGTACTTATTTTTTGGGTTTTTTGAACATTATTCCTTGAAAAATAATTCATATTACCTAAGAATAGAAGAGAAAGACCACAAATCATAAATCAAAAGGAGTAGAGTTATGAAAAAAATCAACTTTTTTAAGCACTTTACGATGTCGAAGAAATTAATTACTGCATTTTTAGCGATTCTCCTAGTGCCAATTCTCGTATTGGCCGCATTTTCTTATGAAGTGGCATCAAAGTCTCTCAATGATGAGATTATGTCTAGCGCTGCAAATGGTGTTCAACAATTAAATGAACTCATTAATAAAGATATACAGCCTAAAATTGACATTGTTTCATACTTATCCAAATCGGTCAAAAAGAGTGAATTGGCTGCTAAAAACAAAGATTTACTCAAAGTGAAATTAGAGCAATTATCGGAAACAGATGACGATGTAGTAGAAGTATTTGTTGCAGATCAAAATGGTAAACTAACTGAATATTCCGAGATACACAAAGATAATGCAAAGAGCGCAAAAAATGAACCATGGTTTCAGCAATCGATGGGAGATAAGAAACTCATTATTTCAGATCCTTTTACAAGTAAGTCATCTGATGACCTGCTCATCACAATATCAGAACAATTAGCAGATGGATCTGGTGTGATCGGGGTAAATGTACGATTAAATACGGTTATAAAAGATACAAACAGCATCAAAATTGGCCAAGAAGGCTATGCGTTTATCGCCACCTCAGATCAGCGTTATGTTGCCCATAAAACCGATAAGGCTGGGACAAAGCTGACTGGTGACTTTATCTCGAAATTGTATGATAAAAAACAAGGCAGCTTTGAATATGAATACAATGGCCAGCCGAAGCAAATGTTTTTTGACACAAATGAAGCAACAGGCTGGAAGCTTGCTGGAACGATGTATGTGAATGAAGTAAAAAAAGCCGCTCAGCCAGTGCTCGACTTAACAATGATCATCCTTGCGGCTGCGATTGTCATTGGCGGAATCGCGGTTTATTTTATTATTAAATCGATTCGAAAGCCACTGATAGAGCTCTCTGAATCGGCTGAGAAAATCAGTCAAGGTGATTTGACCCAGCATATTGAAGTTCGTACGCACGATGAAATAGGTAAACTTGCGCAAAGCTTTAACGACATGTCAGCAAAGCTGAAACAAGTCATTCAAGCTGTTCAAAATTCGATTGAAAATGTGGCTGCTTCGTCTGAAGAATTAACGGCAAGTGCAGGACAGACAGCTCAAGCGACCGAGCATATCACATCCTCTATTGAACAGTTCTCAAACAGCACTGAACATCAAAATGATATGATCGAAAAAAGCTCAGTCCAGTTAAACGAAATGGATCGCAGCCTATCGCATATGGTCGACACGACCTCTCATATGATGGAATCGTCGATCGAATCGAGCAAAACCGCTCAGGCTGGAGGAGAACTCGTTCAAAAAACAGCAGGTCAAATGCAAACCATTGAGCAGGCAGTAAAAGAAGCAGAGCTTGTCATTGCAGGTTTAGAGCAGAAATCAAAGGATATTACAAATATTCTGGGGGTCATCAACGGTATTGCGGATCAAACGAATCTCCTTGCTTTAAATGCTGCGATCGAAGCTGCACGAGCAGGTGAAGCAGGCAGAGGCTTCTCTGTTGTCGCAGAAGAAGTCCGCAAGCTGGCAGAGCAGTCAGGAAGCTCTTCAAAAGAAATTGAAAGCCTGACGAACGAAATTGTGGAGGAAATAGAAAAATCGCAGAAAATGTTTAAACAAGTAGCAGGGGAAGTACAGTCTGGATTAAACATTACAGATGAAACAAAAGTGAGTTTCGAGAAAATCACTGATAAAACATCAGAAATGACAGAACAAATGAAACAAATGAACGGATCAGCCAAAGAGCTATCGCATGGCTCAAATGATATTTCTCATGCGGTGAATCAAATCAAAGAGCTCTCAAGAGAAAGCTCAGCAGGCTTCCAAGATATCGCAGCTTCAGCAGAAGAACAGCTTGCATCTATGGAAGAGATCAGTTCTTCCTCTGCCACTTTATCTCAGATGGCAGAAGAACTAAGAGAGCTCATTAAACAATTTAAAATGTAAGAGAGTAGCGAAACACCTGACGCCAAAACGTCAGGTGTTTCAGCGTGTAGACAAACCCTCGCATTCGGTTTCAGGTCTGCGCGCCGGTGCTCACGAATGTCAAATGTGCTCCGCTCCGGTGCTCGTCCTTCCTAGGACTGCAAAGGTTTTCTATCACGCTGAAAAGAAGACAAAGGGCTAAAATCAAGAACATTTTAGCCCTTTGTCAACCATCTTAAGCACCTGACGCCAAAACGTCAGGTGTTTTTCCATTCAATGCATATAAATTGGGTAATTTGGACTTATTTAGACTTTAATAAGTTAAAAAAGTAAAGAACCTAGTAGTACTTCCGATATATATACTATCTTACTAAAAGGAGTTTTCTTTTTTATGAAATTTTTACAGTATTTCAGAAAGCCATCTATTTCAAAAAAGCTCGTATTCTCTTTCTTATTTATTCTTTTATGCCCAATCATCGTATTGGCATTCTCTTCATATCATACGGCAAGCACCTCCTTAAATGATCAAATTATGCAAAGCGCAAAGGAAAATGTAGAACAGCTAGATAAAAATATTACGAAGGTTGTAAAAGTGAAAACAGACGCAGCCGATTTCTTTAGCAAATGGATCACGGAGAAAAAGCTCAAGCAAAAAGGCACGACCGATATTCAAGGACGCTTTGAGCAGTTCATGAGTATGAATGATGACACAGAAGGTATTTTTGTCGCTTCAAGTGACGGCAAAGTGTTTTCAAGATATCCTAATCAAAAAATGCCTGCCGATTATGTCGCAACTGAGCGGGATTGGTATAAAGACGGCTGGGCGAAAAACGGCGAGCTGTCTATTTCAGCACCATATGCAACGGCATCAACCGGTACGCTGGTGGTGACGATTTCTAAAAAACTAGAGGATGGATCAGGCGTCATCGCGATGAACCTAGACATTGCGAATCTAGTAAAAGAGTCCAATAGCATTAACATTGGGAAACAAGGCTATGCCTTTATTGGAAGTCCGGACCGCACATATGTGGCACATCCAAAGAAAAAAGCAGGAACGAAATTATCTGGTGAATGGTTAGAAAAAATGTACTCACAAGATAACGGATCTATGAGTTATATGTTTGAAGGGAAAGAAAAGCAAATGGAGTTCACGACAAACAAGGCGACTGGCTGGAAGATTGTCGGGACGATGTTTGTCAGTGAAGTAGAAGAAGCTGCACAGCCAGTTTTTAATATGGCCGCCATCATTTTAGCCGGCGCGCTTATCATTGGCGGGATTCTGATCTTCTTTATCATCCGTTCCATTACAAAACCACTTTCCACTCTTGTCTCTTCTTCGAAGAAGATCAGTCAGGGAGATTTGACAGAAAAAATTGATGTCCACTCAAAAGATGAAATTGGACAGCTTGGCACAAGCTTTAATGAAATGAGTGAGTCTCTAAGAGATGTCATTCAAGCTGTACAAACATCTGTTGAGAATGTCGCTTCATCATCTGAAGAACTGACGGCAAGTGCAGGTCAAACAACAAAAGCAACCGAACATATTACATCGTCTATTGAAACATTCTCAAACGGCAATGAAAATCAAAGCGAAATGGTGGAGCAAAGCGCAGTTCATTTAAAACAAATGAATGAAGGACTGAACGAAGTTGCCGAAACGTCTGATGTCATCACAGCGTCATCTGTTCAATCAAAAACAGTTGCAGAAACAGGCGGTCAACTTGTGGAGCAAACTGTCGGCCAAATGAAGACGATTGACCATTCAGTGAAAGAAGCTGAAGGCGTGATCAACGGACTCGAGCATAAATCAAAAGATATCACAAACATCCTAGGCGTGATTAACGGCATAGCGGATCAAACGAATTTACTTGCACTAAATGCCGCAATTGAAGCAGCACGCGCAGGCGAGTCAGGCAGAGGCTTCTCCGTTGTTGCGGAAGAAGTGCGTAAACTAGCGGTTCAATCATCAGATTCAGCAAAAGAGATTGAAAAGCTTGTGAATGAAATCGTCTCTGAAATTGAAACATCTCAAAATATGTTCAAAGCAGTGAATGAAGAAGTAAAGAACGGTCTTACTATTACAGATCAAACGAAAGAAAGCTTCTCACAAATAAATGAGCAAACAGCGGAAATCGCAGCAAGAATGAACGAAATGAATACAACGGTGCGCGAGCTGTCGAAAGGATCTGAGCAAATTTCTAAAGCAGTGAATGAAATTGCAGATGTATCGAGAGAGAGTTCAGCAAGCATCCAAGATATCGCAGCTTCAGCAGAAGAACAGCTTGCTTCGATGGAAGAGATTAGTTCTTCATCCACGACTCTTTCCCAAATGGCGGAAGAATTACGCGATTTAATTAAAAAATTCAAGATCAGTGAATAAGGTCAAGTGGTTCTCCTCGAGGGGAACCGCTTTTCTTTTTAAGAGATCATCTCGTACAATAGAGGAAATTGAAAAAAGAGGAGAGATAGTATGCGTTTATTAGATAAGAAGGTCATTGCGTTTGTCAGTGATGATTTTGAAGATTTAGAGCTGTGGTATCCAGTTCTGCGTTTAAGAGAAGAAGGGGCGACTGTCCATCTTGTAGGTGAAAAAGCAAATCATGAGTACATCGGGAAGTATGGTGTGCCGGCGGTATCTGATGCAGATTTTTATTCCATTCAAGCTGATGATTATGATGCTGTGCTTGTCCCTGGCGGATGGGCGCCTGATAAACTGCGCCGTTATCCAGAAGTATTAGACATCGTCCGTACATTTGATGCGAAGGCAAAACCAATCGGACAGATTTGCCATGCCGGCTGGGTGCTGATTTCAGCAGGAATCCTGAAAGGCAGACAAGTGACAAGTACACCTGGTATTAAAGATGATATGACAAATGCCGGTGCGGACTGGTTTGATGAGGCGGTCGTCACAGATGGCCACCTCATCTCCAGCAGACGTCCGCCGGACCTTCCGCCGTATGTGAAAGCATTTGCGGATGTGTTAGCGGCAAAATAAGCGACTGACACGAAACGTAAAAAACAAAGGGCGAACCAAAAAATAATTCGCCCTTTGTTCATCATTTTATGCCCTATACATTTTGTCTGTCGGCAGGATACATCACGCCCATTTGTCTTCTTGCTTCGTCCATGACGGACATGGTTTGAACAGATAACGCAAATGTATTGATCGGAGACTGCCCCATTCCCTGCTGAATGCACTCAATAAAATGATTGATTTCATAAGACATAGCTGGCTGATCATCTTTGAGCGAGATGTCAGTTTGATGTCCGTCACGATGATGTATCGTGATTCGTGAAGGCCGGTGGAATTGATCAATCACCATCGTGGCATCCTCGCCTTGAATTTCAGCCGATAAATGAGACGTTGAAATTTTAGAATGAAAAAGAAGTGCTTGATGCCCGTCATACTGTAAAAGGACTGAACCGTTCCCATCTACACCAGAGGAAAGCTTATAGCCTCTCGCGGTGATTTGATTCGGCAGACCAAATAAGGATATGACTGGATAAATGAGGTACACCCCGATATCCATTAACGAACCATTGGATAACTCCGGCTTAAAGGCATTTGGAAGCTCGCCGTTTCGATAGGCATCGTATCTTGAGGAATATTTACAGTAATGCGCGACCACTTGCCTGATAGGTCCAAGCTGATCAAGGTGCTGTTTGATTTGCAGAAAGTTTGGCAGAAATGTCGTTTTCATCGCTTCCATCAAACACACTTGATGTTTTTTTGCTGCGGCAATCATTTCTTCCACTTCTTTTCGATGAGAGGCGAATGGTTTTTCGCATAAAACATGCTTTTGATGCTCCATCATCAACATAGCTTGCTCTTTATGAAGGGCATTTGGACTCGCAATATACACGGCATCGAACGTATCACTTTCCGCCATTTGTTGTAAGTTCGTAAAAACCGTCTCAATCCCGTATTTTTCGGCAAAGGCCTGTCCTTTTTCAGCGGACCGTGAATAGACGGCTGTACATGTAAAGTCAGCGATTCCTTCACCAGCTTGTAAGAACCGATCTGTAATCCAGTTCGTTCCGATGACAGCAAATCGAATCATGTGATTCCCTCCTTCTGCTTTCCTCTGATTATACATGCTTTGAAAGCGTTTGTATGAAAGAATATTCTTTTTATTGAAAAGCGGATGAAACCTTTATATAGGCTGATGCGTCTTACATAAAGGATATAAATGTACGAAAAGTGGGTAGTTTCTTCCTTCTTCGGGTAATACTCAGGATAGAAGGGAGAGGAGGAAACATGAAGCGCGTCCTGCATATAGGAAGTACATACACCTTTGCGCTTTTATTCATAGTGGCTGGTATTTTTCATGTAATAGAGCCGGGCGGCTTTGCTCGCATGATGCCAGGCTGGCCATTTCCATATGTAATGGTCTATGTGACTGCATGTCTTGAATGGCTGCTGGCCGTGCTGCTGCTTTTGCCGAATTCCAGGATTGCAGCGGCAAAATTCATTGCTGTCTATCTTGTACTCATTTTCCCGGCAAACTTATTTGCTGCACGTGAGGGAATACCATTTCCAGGTCAAGAAAATACAGAACAAGCTTTGCTATGGATAAGACTTATTGGACAGCCGATTCTCATTGTATGGGCGATGTCTATTGCAAAATGGGAAAAAAAGCTGAAACAATGATCACCATCTCATGATCAAGTAGTGTACAATTTACTCATAAAATAGCCCGTGTTTGGAGGAACGATATGAATTCTATGCAAATGTGGAGCAGTCGATTTAGAAAATTTTTTCTTGATAACAAGTTTGTTCTCTTTTTACTCGTCCTGTTATTAATCGGATTGAATATTCTTGTTTTCATGAAAACATCATTTATTTTCACACCGCTCATTGTACTCGTCAAAACCATTGCCTTACCGATTATTTTAACGGGGGTCGTGTATTATTTATTAAATCCAATTGTCAACTTGTTAGAGAAAGCAAGAATCAAGCGGATCTATTCCATTTTGCTTTTATATCTTGTCATTATTGGGATTATTACAGTGACCATCGTGTCTATTATTCCTTTTTTACAAGCTCAAACCATGAGTCTATTTCATAATCTTCCGAAATACGTCGATACAGTAGAAGAACAAATTAGACAATTAACGGGAAGTAACTTTATTAATCAAGTGCAAAAAACGATGAACTTTAATGTGTCTGAATTGGTAAGTAAAGCATCTAGTCAAGCGACGAAGATTTTGGAAAGCACCTTTACCGGTGTAGGAACATTCTTAGGGGCGCTCACAGAAGTTATCATCTCGATCGTGACGGTGCCGTTCATTCTGTTTTATCTATTAAAAGACGGCAAAAAGCTGCCTGACTATTTCTTGAAATTCATTCCAAATAAAATGAGAGAACATACACATATCGTGCTTCACGAAATGAACCACCGGCTGAGCTCGTATATTCGCGGACAGATTATTGTCAGCTTCTGTATCGGTGTTCTTCTGTTAATCGGTTATATGATCATTGGACTTGACTATGCGTTGCTGCTTGCTATCATTGCGGCATGTACAAGCGTAGTACCTTACCTTGGTCCAACAATTGCGATTACACCAGCGATTGTGATTGCACTTGTGACGTCACCAGTGATGCTTTTAAAACTCATTATTGTCTGGACAGTTGTTCAGCTCATTGAAGGTAAATTTATTTCGCCTCAGGTGATGGGGAAAAACCTTCATATTCACCCAATTACGATTATTTTTGTTCTATTAACAGCTGGTAAATTGTTCAGCGTCATCGGCATCATTGTCGCTATTCCGACGTATGCCGTTCTGAAGGTTATCACAACCCACTTGTTTGATTGGTTTAAAATGCGGTCCAATTTGTATAAAGAAGAAAAGGTTTGATGTCATAATCTTTTTTTGAAAAAAATATAGTATCATAAAGACGAGCTTTCGATAAAGGAAGCTTGTCTTTATGTGGACATAGATGTTTGGCGTGTTCAAAAGATCAGAATTGAAAGGAAAGAAAATCATGAATCTATGGGATTTATTCGTGGCACTGGTTTTAGGAATTGTCGAAGGATTAACAGAGTACGCACCTGTTTCATCTACAGGTCACATGATCATTGTCGATGATCTTTGGTTAAAATCAAAGGAAATTATTACGCCAGAAGCGGCTAACACATTTAAAGTCGTGATTCAGTTAGGCTCTATTTTAGCTGTCATGATCGTGTTTAAAGATCGTATTTTAAACTTATTGGGCTTAAAGAAAAATATCACCGAAGAACAAAAGCGCAGCGGGCATAAGCTGACCATCGCCCAAATTGCTGTTGGACTTGTTCCAGCCGTCATTTTAGGATTCTTATTTGAAGATTATATTGATAAATACTTATTTGACGTCAGAACGGTCGCTGTCGGTTTGATTTTAGGGGCAGTGCTGATGCTTGTCGCTGACTGGATCAATAAACGGAAAACAGAAACAAGCTCTGTCGATAACATGACGTACAGACAGGCGCTTTATATTGGACTGTTTCAATGTTTGGCATTATGGCCAGGCTTCTCGCGCTCAGGTTCGACGATCGCAGGCGGGGTTATTCTTGGTTTGAATCACCGTGCTGCGGCAGACTTTACATTTATCATGGCGATGCCGATTATGGCGGGAGCAAGCCTGTTAACCCTTGTGAAAAATGCTGAATATTTAACAACAGACATGCTGCCATTCTTTATCGTCGGCTTTGTGAGTGCGTTTGTTGTGGCTCTCTTTGTTGTTCGATTCTTCCTAAAACTGATCAATAAAATCAAACTGGTGCCTTTTGCGATATACCGAATTATCCTAGGTGTGATTTTATTTATCCTGTTCATGTAATACTGTAAACTACTCTTTTATAAAGAGTAGTTTCTTTGTTATTTCGCCTAATTAAACAGTAAAAACACCCTCTTAATTGGTAGAATAAGAATTTTTTTCATAAAATAGTGTTTAAGAGACAGAGAAAGGGGTAGTACATAAACATACCAATTAAAGGAGGAGTTAGAAAATATGAGAAAAACAAGTAAAATGTTTGTTGGTTCTGTCATCGCTACGTCAATGATTGCTGCCCCTCTATCTCTTACGACTTTTGGTCAAACGGCTGAAGCTGCTACAACAACAGGTGTTGATGGAAGTGTCTCAATTGATCCAGTAGCCATTGCCGATAAAATTGAACAAGCAGTAAAATCATCTCAAAATCGTGATGGATTCGTAAAAAACGCGGCATACAGTGCGTTCTATGAAGCAGGTCAAAACTACAACGTAGTTGTCCAAAACTTAAGCCAAGATCACGACTTTAGCGGTCTGAACAATGTTGTCTACTATGATAGTGTTGAATATGACGGTATTACGTTTGGGATTTGGGTATTTGAAGATGGTACGTTTGTCAACAATGGTGACGGTGGATATATTAACTGGACGTTTGTTGGCAGCTTTGACCGAGAAGATGGAAGCGGAACTGTCGATTTTCATAAAAGATTCTAATCTTAGAAGTCTGCCGGTGAATCGGCAGACTTTTTTATAACGCACATTCTTCTATTTCAAACCCTAAATCTTCAATGATGTGATGATCCGTTTGGACTTGCTGGCCTTTTGTGGTTAAATAATCACCAACGAAAATCGAATTTGCCGCATAAAGTGCGAGCGGCTGGAGTGTCCGTAAATTAAACTCTCTACCTCCGGATACCCGAATTTCCTTTGTTGGATTGACAAATCTCATCATTGCCAGCACTTTCAATGCTTTGATCGGATGTGTCCGTTCTTGATGCTCAAGCGGTGTTCCTTCAATGGCATGAAGAAAGTTGACTGGAATTGAATCCGCATCAAGTGCTCTAAGCGCAAAAGCCATTTCAACGATTTGCTGATTGGTTTCACCCATTCCAATAATGACCCCTGAGCAAGGTGACATGCCAGACTGTTTGACCTGCTCAATGGTCGACACGCGGTCATCGTATGTATGAGTTGTCGTAATGTGAGCATGATGTTCATGATGTGTATTGATATTGTGATTATACCGATGAACACCTGCTTCCTTCAGCCGCTTCGCTTTGTCTTCATTTAATAACCCAAGACAGGCACACACCTTCAAAGGCATCGTTTCAGTGATTTCCTTTACTGCTGCTGTAACTTCATCTAATTCCCTATGAGAAGGCGCTCTCCCGCTTGCCACAATACAATAAGTCCCGGCTTTTCTTTTGAGAGCCTCACGCGCCCCTGCCACAATGGTTTTTTGATCAAGCATTGTATATCTTTCAACCGGTGCTTTTGAAATCATCGATTGTGAACAATATCCACAGTTCTCAGGGCAATATCCACTTTTTGAGTTGAAAATCATATTTAATTTCACCTTTTTTTGAAAAAAATGAAATCGTACTTGATAGGCTGCATGCATAATAGGTAACAATTCACTATCGTCAGCTTCAAGAATGTCTAAACCCTCTTGCACCGTAATCGGTTCATTTTTCATGGCCTTCTCCGCTATCGCTTCCCAAGACAAAGACAGTTGCTCTTTCATCATTAATGCCTCCCTTATTATGTTAACTTATTTTTATTAAAAGTTAACATAATGGAGAGGTGTTGGCAATCATGAATCAAATGAAACCAACTTTAAACACCAAAAGGCGATGACTCCATGTCATCGCCTTCAGATATGTAAAGCTAGATTGCTTATCGAACCGTAATATAGTTAATGACAAGCTCGCCTTGTGAATTATAGTAAGAAACGGTTACTGAACCGCGTTGTACGGCACGAATCCAAGTGAAGTTTGGAGCCGTTTGATCTAATTGAATCGCATACGTTGCACCCGACACAGAAATTTGGCTTGCTGGAAGAGAGACGGCGATTGAAGAACCTACAGAAAGTGTACGGTTCACTGTAATTACTTTATTCATAATAGGAGCTTTTGCTATGACTGGTTCTTTTGGCTGTGCAGCTGCATGAGCACCTTCAGTTTGAGAGAACGTAAGAGCACCTAAAGCAGCTAAAGACAATGTACAGACTTTCATGAATTTTTTCATCGGTAACACTCCTTTTTTTGGTATATACATATATTAATATTAATAGAATTATATGTCAATTATAATATGTGAAAAAAGAGTAATTGTGGTGAAAATTGTCACATATTATGTCGGGAATATTAAAAAAACACATGATTTTTTATTCATATGCTCTTTCTTTTTAAGGGAAAAAAGAGGTATAAAAAAAGCTGGGTTCACCCCAGCAATGTAAAGCAGATGAAAGAGTGATCAATGGTCGTCTTGCTGTTTTGGCTGACGGCCTTTTTGCTTCTCTTTCTCTCTAATGTAGTTAATAAAATCGATGGTTTGTCTTCGTGCTTCTTCGGAAAAATCTGAGGCGGCTTTAAATGCAATTTGCAAATCAGGATCGTCTGCAAGATCATCATCGTGTCTGCCTTTGTCCTTACCTGTGAGAAGATAATCGGTTGAGACCCCATATAACTCAGCAATTTTCACAATCATTTCACCGTCGGGCTTTCTCAAGCCATATTCCCAGTTTGCATAAGTGGACATCGCCTTTAATCCGAGTTTTTTAGCAACTGTTGACTTGCTCCATCCATGCTTCTCTCTTAATTCAGTTAAAATCTTCCCAGTCAAATTATCCATCAGAAACACCTTTTTTCATGTTATGAGTAAATTTTATCATGAATTACACGGAAAAGATAAATAAATACACAAAAAGAATAAAAATGTGGTTGACTTACTCGTTTTGTGTATATTATCATAATGAATATAACTTACACATATTGAGTAAGAGGTGGAAAGATGAAACTTGAAAATTTACGAGAAGAGCGCATGTTGCAAGGAAAAACACAAACCTATATGGCGAAAAAATTAGGTTATAAGTACACAAGTGGCTATGCGAATATAGAAATGGGCAGAACGAAGCCAAGCTTAGAAATAGCAAAGCATATTGCAGATCTGCTGAATACCGGTGTTCAAGAGCTTTTTTTTGGTCAAAAGTTACACAAAAAGAGTAAATCTCTAGAAGAAGATCAGTTCTTAGAAAAGGAGAGACGAGCAGAATGAATATTGAACATCCAATGGTGACACAGATGAGTGACTTTGGTTATCCAAAAAGCTACTGGTCATATGACATGAAACGATATGGATACCAAACAGAAATTGATGACAGTTTGGAGGGATCTGAAGAAGATGAGACATCAGCTGATGTTTGATGCTAGAAAAGAAGCGCAGCTTTGTTTAGACCAAGCTGGCGGCTGGATCGCCTTTTATCAACAGAAACCGATGTTTGTTTTTGCCACAGCAGAAGAGAAAGAGACATATATGACCCTCCTGAAAGCTAAGTCGATGACAAAAAAGGAGGAATTAGGGCGACGTGAAACGATGGAAGCAAATCATGACATTTTTGAAATGCTTGCTCAAAGCGAGTAAAAACGAACAAGATATCCGCCAGTGGGCAGAGGATGACGGGAGATCATAACATGGTCATCCATTTAATCATTGAACATGAACATTTGTTAACAAAAGAGACATTGATGAAAAGAATACGATCAGCTGCAAAAGTACAATGCCCGCAAAAATTAGAAGGTGCACTATCACTTGAAATTCGTTTATTTGATCACATGCCGCTTGACATAGCTGACTGCCAAAAAAAGCGTACATACGCAGAAAAAGGGTTGATACGCCCGGTCCACGTCAGCATCTTACAGCCAAGTCTACAGCATATTCAAGAAGCACTTCATTCTATAGCCGATCAAGTCCCTCTGCAGATTGTCGATTTAAGAGTTTCCCAGTTTTATAGTATGTGTGAAAGAGTTGAAATCATTATCAATACGGTAGGTGGTGGCACGAGGCCACCATCAAAAAAGGAGACAAGCATATGAACGAGCCAAAACAACTATTCATTCAAGATAACCAAACATTTGTCGGTGAGATGGAAAAAGGAAAAATTCAAGTCATCGTGTTAGATGGAAATGTAGGAACGGCTTATCAAATAGATGTACCTGAACATGGAAAAACCATTATTCAAACGGCAAAAGGTCATTTTGCAAGAGTAGATCACGAGATTGGTTTTAAAATCAGCTAACAGACTAAACACATCAAATCATAATACGTCCAAGACGGAAAGCCTGCGGACACTGATCAAGACCCTGCTAAAAGGGGACCTGATTGGTGTCCGTTTTTTATTTTCTTAAAAAAGGGAGAGAGCCAATATGCAAGATTTACTCATTGAATATAAAAGAGCCTTAAAGAATGCTAGAAAACAATATGAACCATTTAAAGAAAAAGAAGAACATCAGCTGTCCGTTCAAGACAAGCATGATAAAAAAATGATCGCCAGTATGGTGAGCGATCTAGAATACGTAGTAGAATGGCTACAAATCGGAAGAGAGCCAGGTGCGCGCAGAGGGTTAGACAGACGTTCAGTCTATCAGCGCACCATTCTTGCAAATCCAGAAGTGTTAGAGGCTTTATCACATGAATATACCCTTATTCAAGAGAAAGAAAGAGAAGTCAGTGAGAGAGACAAAAAACGAATTGATGAAGCTTTGTCTGTTTTAACAGATCGAGAAAAGGACGTATTCTTTATGCACACAACACAAGGATTATCGTTTAGCGAGATTGCGGTCATGCTGGATGTCAAAAAAGGAACTGTGCAAAAACATATGGAAAGAGCGCGGACGAAGATGTCCAAAAAAGTACAAGAACGCCTATTCAGAGCTGCTGAATAGGCGTTTTTTTCTATCCAAAATAAATCAGCTAAAGCTTGTCTTACAGTTGCCACCTATAGTTAGAAAGACCAAACGAATGTTTGCTAGCCCTACACAAATGATTCCTTCAAAGGGAATCATTCGAATTAAAAGGAGGCGGCAGGTGAATGTAAATGAAAGATAAACGGATAGAGGCCAAGCAGGATTATATGAAGGGGATGACGTACCAGCAAATTGCTGATCATTACAATGTCTCAATCCATACCGTCAAATCGTGGAAAAGGCGATACGGATGGCAAAGACAAAAAACTTCGTCTAAGCAAGCACACTCAATCTTCAATCAATTTCTTTCAGATGAAACGATTGAAATCATGGAGAAAATGGATGGACGCACATCGCTTGATTTAATCTGGGATCAAATTCAAATTCAATATGCAGCCATTATTCGGGCGCAGCGAATCATGTATGTAGCAGATCAAGAGGACATGATCAAAGAGCTGAAAAAGGCGGCATACATGCCTTCTTCATTAGAAGAAACAGGAGAAGGCATTCAGCCAGAACTAGACATCACCTCAGAAGAATATTCGTTTCAATTTTCATGGGATCGGCATGCGACGTTTCTAAATGCACAATCCCGTGCAATGGGTGAACTCAGGCGTTTAATAAAACAGTTTGAAGAGCTCGCACATGCGAAGGATGAACGAAGATTAAGGCTGAAACAAATTGAACTGACGATCGAAAAAACAAAAAAAGCAGTGCGTGAAGAAAAAGAGGAAGATCTTCAAATCATGATCAAGCGAAAAGAGGACGACTCATGACGCCATTGATTGAAAAAGAAGTCAATCCTCACTTTGAACACTTTCTATTCGATTGGAATCAAAAGTTTCAATTTTTAGTTGGAGGCTATGGCTCCTCTAAAAGCTATCACATTGCTTTAAAGCTCGTCTTAAAGCTGCTGGAAGAAAAACGGACAGCACTTGTCATTCGAGAAGTGTATGATACGCACCGCGAATCAACCTTTTCTTTATTACAAGAGATCGTCAGCGACCTCGGCATCGACCATGTGGTGAAGTGCCGAAGTTCGCCGCTTGCACTGACGTTTCGAAACGGCAGCAGCATCTTATTTAAAGGGCTGGACAAACCTGAAAAATTGAAATCAATCAACAACATCTCGATCATTTGGATTGAGGAATGTTCAGAGGTTTCTTATGAAGGCTTTAAAGAGCTGCTTGGAAGGCTGAGGCATCCATCCTTACCGCTTTATATGATGTTATCGACCAATCCTGTTGGTCAGGATAATTGGACGTATAGACATTTTTTTCGAGATGAACAGCTGAAGCGTTTTGTTTTAGATGATGAAACCTTATACAAAAAGCGAACCGTTGTTATCAAGGATACGTATTACCATCACTCCACGGCAGAAGATAATCTATTCCTTCCTAAAAGTTACGTAAAGCAGCTGGATGAGCTGAAAGAGTATGACCCAGACCTCTATCGCATTGCGAGGAAGGGATATTTCGGCATTAATGGCACAAAGGTTTTTCCTCAATTTGAGGTGAGAAGCCATTCTGATGTATTAGAAGCCATTCAGCAGATTGACAGACCGCTGAAACGAGCAGGCATGGATTTTGGATTTGTTGAATCATACAATGCGCTTATTCGGCTAGCTGTCGATCATGAAAAAAAGTACTTATATATTTATTGGGAATATTACGACCGCGGGAAAACAGATGATGAAACAGCCCTTGACTTGAAAGAGTTTATTGAATCAAAAGAACTGATTAAAGCCGATGCAGCCGAACCTAAAACCATTCACTATTTTCGGCAGCGCGGCTTTCAAATGGTGGCGGCACATAAGTTCCAAGGCTCACGTTTGCAGTATACAAAAAAGATCAAACGGTTTAAGAAAATTATTTGTTCTGATGCATGTCCATATACCATCTATGAACTTCAATCACTAACCTATAAGGCAGATAAGGATGGACGTCTAGAGGAAGATGAATTTCAAATCGATCCACACACATTATCAGCCATCTGGTATGCGCTGGATGATTATGAAGTGACAGATTTGAAACAGACTGCCTCGGAGCGTGTCCGTCCAAACAGAGAGAGGAGGTCCATACAATGAAACAATTGAAAGCAACCATTATGAAGGCAAACATGTCTGATCATACAAAACAAATGTATGCAGATGAATTTTCCTACGAAAAGGATGACATTGTTCCCCCGCCTTACAATATTAATGAATTAAAAAGTATGGCAGAATATTCAACCATTCTTCAGCAATGTATTGATGCGTATAAGACCAATATTTTAGGCTTTGGTTTTGGTGTAGAATATGCCTTTGACTTTAATGCAGAAGGCGTGAAACCGGCAAAAAAGAAGGCAGCAGAGAAGGAATGGACAAGACTTGAAGAGTTTACGAAATACATGAACTATGATGAGTCTGCTGATGTGGTGCTTGGCTATGTCATCGAAGACCGGGAGAAAACAGGGAATGGTTTTTTAGAAGTTCTCCGAGATGGCCAGGGAAAGCCGGCAGGAATCGAGTATTTAGATGCGCTCCATATCCGCATTTGCAAGCTGAGTGAGCCAGTCGACGTCGAATTTCGGTATACAGAAAACGGCGAATTGAAAACAATGAATCGAAAGAAGCGATTCCGTAAATATGTGCAGGTGATCAATGAAAAGAAAGTCTTCTTCAAGGAGTATGGTGATCCCCGCATTTTACATTGTGAAACAGGCAAATACGATGACACCACCCCAGAGCCGCTGCGTGCAACAGAAGTGATTCATTTTAAAATCGGCAGTGGAACGTATGGGATTCCCCGCTGGATTGGCAACATCGTCAATATGTATGGGGCACGCAAGGCAGAAGAACTGAACTACCTTTATTTTAAACAAGGGCGGCACGTACCTGGTGCCATCATTGTCGAAAATGGAATGCTGTCTGAGTCATCCTATCAGCAGCTTCAAGATTATATGGACGATATTGAAGGCTCTGATCATGCACATAAGTTTCTATTGCTTGAAGTCGAAGGTCTCCCGACGGAAAAAGGGTTAACTGGAGAAGAAGATGTTTCAAATGTCAAAGTGAACTTCAAATCCTTAGCAGAGATCTTGCAAGAAGATGCACTCTTTTTAGAATACGATGAAAAAACAAGAAACAAAATCCGCTCTGCTTTTCGACTGCCGCCTATTTATACAGGTGAGTCTCAAGACTATAACAAAGCGACAGCCGATACGGCGCGGAAAACAACAGAAGAACAGGTATTTCAGCCTGAACGGCACCTCATCACAGGGAAACTCAATACCCTTTTCCTGCCGGATCTTGATATTTGGCATGTCCGTTTCCTATTAAATGGTCCTGACTTTAGAGACCCATTAGAGATTGCCAAGGTTCTGACACCATTTATTCAGGCTGGGGCAGTGTCACCAAACGATTTGCGAGATCTGGCGGGACGTATCCTTGGGAAAACGTTAGAGGAATGGCCGGAGGATCTCTATCACAGACCTTTAGAAAGCCGCATGACATCAGCTGAACAACAGCCTCAACGAGAGCCAGATCAGTTGAAAGAATAAACCGAAGCGCGTGCGCTTTTTTGAAAGGGGGTGAACATATGCCAAGAGAATTAAAAAACGCAAAAATTACGCATGTTTCCTACGTGGACAGAGCCGCAAACAAAAAGAAATTCTTTTTGATGAAGGCAAAGAAAAGCCAGCCTGACTTTCAAAAAGAGGTGAGTGTGCTGACAAAGGCAGAAGATGCTCATCGCCTTGTGTATGGTGTCGTGTATGAACCGAATACACCTGATGCACACCAAGACTTTATGTCTGCCAAAGAAATTGAAAGAGCAGCACATGGTTTTATGAAGGATGCCCGCCACATTGATAAGCAACATGATTTTCAACATGGTGTTGGAGAAGTGGTTGAATCATACATTGCACCAGCTGATTTTGAAGTAGGCGGTGAGCTGATTCGAAAAGGATCTTGGGTGCTTGTAACAAAGGCTTCTCAAGAGATTTGGGATCAAATTCAGAAAGGCCACATTACAGGATATTCAATGGCAGGAACGGCGGACATCGTAGCAATTGAAGAACAAGATCAGCTCCTATCTCAAAGCACGAATGAGAGAGGGCTTTTTTCTTTGCTGAAAAATTTCTTTTTGAAAGAGGAAGGTGCAAACATGTCACAACAATTTTGGAGCGTTTTAGACCACCTGCTGGAAACCTTACAGTCAAGTGATGGTGATGAGGTGGGTGTAAGATCAGCGCTTGAGCAATTGCTGCCAATCGTGCAGGAGATTTTGAAGACAGAAGATGTGCTTCAAACGATTGGTGAAAGGCCAGCCTCCGTACAAAAACAAGACGCCGCTTTGACGACGGAGCAAGTACGAGAGCTTGAAAAAGCAAAAATGGCCATCGAAAACGTCTTACAGCATGCTGAACAGCAGGAAACAGATCAAACTGGGGAAGAACCTGTCCAAAAGGTGCTTGAGCAAGCCGTAGCACCAATTCGTCATCAGCTTTCTTCTTTAGAGAAATCAGCCAGCAGAGAAAAAGCTGCGCTTGAGCAAGTGCTTCAGCAGCAGCTTTTGCCTATTTCAGAGCGGATTCACATGCTTGAAAAAGCGCGCGGCATGTCAAAACAAACAATCCACGATACACAAAACGACAGTACAAAGCCCATATGGGATGGCTTACTATAAGCCTAAATAAGGAGGAAATAGTGTGAGAAATCAAGAGTTGATTCGCAAGGCCGAAATGACACTTGCCAGCTTAAAAACCGGCGGTCTCATGAACGCAACCCAATCCAACACATTCATTAGAATGATGCAAAATACACCAACCGTTTTAAATGATGCACGTATCATTCCAATGGAAAGTGATTCACAAAAAATCGAAAAAATCGGCTTTGGCCAGCGTATTTTGCGCCCAGCAGAAGAAGGCAAAGCGCTTGATGCGAAAGACCGTGTTGTCCCAGCGACAAGCACTGTCCAGCTAAATGCGAAAGAGGTCATCGCAGAGATCCACATGACCTACGACAGCATTGAAAACAATATTGAGAAAGACGGCATTCAGCAGACGATTATGCAAATGCTCGCTGAACGAGCAGCGGTTGACATTGAAGAGCTCATCGTCAATGGCGATACGACTTCAGCAGATCCATTTCTAGCTCAAATGGATGGCGTGAGAAAACAAGCAGTATCTCATATCGTAGATGCAAATGGAGCGGAAATCAGCCGCCAAATGTTTAAGCAAGCTTATAAAGCGATGCCGTCAAAATATTTACGTGTTCCTCAGGATTTCCGTTTCTACACATCCCCAAGCTTAGAAGTTGAATGGAAGGATCAAGTAGCAAACCGTCAGACGGGCCTTGGAGATGCGGCCATTCAAGGCGGACTTTCTTCTGCATTCGGTGTGCCGGTCAAAGGTCTTGCCAATATGCAGCCATATGACGAAGCGGGAACAGATGTATCAGATATTTTGCTGACACATCCTAAAAATATTATCGTAGGTTTCTCTCGAAATATTCGAATTGAAGTAGAAAAAGATATTCGCAGCCGTAAATTTATTATTGTCCTCACAGCGAAGCTAGACAGCAAATTTGAGGAAGAGGATGCTGTAGCAAAAGTGATGAAAGTGAAAGAGTAGGTGACGGCAGACCATGATCATTTCTGCTGAAGAACTGCAGGCCTATTCTGTATTTGATCGTGTGAAAAATCGATCTGTAGAAAGACTGACAGCAGATATTATCGAAGCAGAAGCTGCGGTATTTCAGATCGTAGGTCACGATTTCTCAAGCGAAAAATATCAGCCTCTCCCTGAAAAAGCAAGAATCGCATTATTAAAAATGGCCCAATATTTTGCCATGCTGAATGATGACGAATCTATGATGAAAGGCTTTACGTCAGAGAAAATGGGCGATTATTCATATGCAAAGGCAGCTGATCAAGTGAAAGGCAGACCCTATGTATATGCCTTGCTAGTAGATTACATTGAACCAACATTAACTGCCGGCAGTGCCAAACTAAAGGTGAGATCATTATGAGCTATCAATCTCTATTAACAGATCGCTGTGATCTTTTTCACCTTGAACATAAGGAGTCTGCCCGCGGGAAATTTGGAATTCCAGCTGATGATTTACAAATGACACTTTCCTATCCCGACGCTCCCAGCCTGACCGATCTAGCTTGTTATGTCATAGAAAAGAACCAGTCACTTGTGCAAGAAGAGCCGAATACAGTCATTTATCAATCCTATCTTGTCCATTTTCCTTTAGGAAGTGATATTCGCTTGCATGACAAAATGGTGTGGAATGGCGTGTCACTCAAATTACAGCAGCCTAAAAAAGTGAAAAATCATCACATCGAAGTGATGGCAGTTAGGAAGGAAAATCTATGAAAATTGATGGACTTGACCGGCTGATTTCACAACTGCAGACAGCGTGTGGTGGCGGTTTAAAGGCAGAATATCAAGATTGGTTGGAGGACATGGGCCTGCAGTTTTTAGACATCATTCAGGATGAATTAATCAAGGAGAATGCTGTTGATACAGGACGGCTTCTAAGATCCTTTACACAAGGCGACAAGGAGAATCTTTTTTTCCTTTCAAAAGGCGGTCTCACACTTGAAGTGGGAACGCAGCTTGAATATGCCTCCTATGTCAATGACGGACATGCCACTTCTTCAAGTGGAGAGCGAAGATGGGTGCCTGGCAGATGGACTGGCAGCCGCTTTGAATATGATCCGAATGCAAGTACAGGAATGATGCTTGCCTCTCAATGGATTGAAGGCAATGGCTACTGGGATCATGCTGTCATGCTCTATGAGAAAATGTTTGAACAGTCGCTGGATCGAAAGCTGCAAAGCTGGTTCGATCGACATTTTGGGAGGTGATGGAATGAATCAAGAAGTCGGGGCAATCATGCATTATATCTACACACACTTTCCTGTGACAATGTATGATCGTCTTTTGCCAGAACGCTTTCAAGTGCCATCTGTTTATGTGCCGCCTGTGACAGTGATCAGTGGTCCAGATACGGTTTCTACCTTTATGAAATCTTATTCGCTACAAGTGAAAGTCTTTCATATTGATACAGAAAAAGCACATGATGCGGCAGAAACAATCGTTGATGCATTGCTTGCTGATCGTCAAATCATTCAGATGATGAGTGAAGACGGAGAGGTGCTTGATGATTATGTCCGCATAAAAAGAGTGGAAACAAGAATGATAGATCAAGGCGTAGCAGCGATTGTCCTGACATGGGATAGCAGCTATTGGTACAACCGGGACAAACAGGCAAGCCTTGAAGATATCAACTTTTCAGATGGGGTGATCAAACGTGAGCAAGACTAAAAATGCACAGCCCGCTCAAACAGCCGGCGAAGAAAAAGAATTTGGCTTTTCATTTGAAGCCTTAAAGGAGCACAGCAAGGATCTTTTTGGGGTCAAACCAGAAATCCTTGAAGGCGCTCTTTTTTATATCAAAGATCAACCAATTACAAAAACAGAAGCAAAAAAGCACATTGATGCTTTTTTGTCCAAGGAGGTTTAAAGGATGAACGGAGGCACTTTTACACCAGGTACAGAGAAAAAGCGTCCTGGCATTTACTTTAATTTTAAAACAACAGCAGAGCAGCGAATTACTTTAGGTGACCGAGGTACGGTGGCACTTCCTCTTGTGATGAGCTGGGGAGAACCAAAAACCTTTATTTCCGTTTCAAATATGGAAGACTTAAATAAGAAGGTTGGACTTAACATTGATGATAAGTCACTTCTTCTTTTCCGTGAAGCAAAGAAAAAAGCGCAAACGGTCTTGCTTTACCGCTTAAATGAAGGGGAGCCGGCTAAAGCTGAAATTGCTGAAAACTTTGTGGTCACAGCAAATTATGGCGGCCTAAAAGGAAATGAGATCACAGTACAAGTGGCAGAAAATGTACTTGATAGCACAAAGCGCGATGTTATCACTTATCTTGGAACAGATATTGTGGACAAACAGGTTGTCACTGATGTCAAAGATCTTGTGAAAAACAAGTACGTTCAATTTTCTGGTGAAGGTGAAGCAGTCATCACAGCTGGTGTGGCACTAAGCGGCGGGAAAAACGGCGTGGCAAGTGTTGCAGATTATACAGCTTTCCTAGAAGCAGCAGAAACAGAATACTTCGATGTCATTGCCCTTCCAGTCGATAATAGTGAGCAATTAAAAGCAACCTTCGCTTCATTTATCGAGCGTTTACGTGATAAGCAAGGACGTAAGGTGCAAGGGGTTGTGGCTAATTACGCAGCTGACCAAGAAGGAATCATCAATGTGACAAGCGGTGTTGTACTCGAAGATGGAACAGAACTAACACCTGCTCAAACAACAGCATGGGTCGCAGGTGCAAGTGCCGGAGCAAACTTCAATCAGTCACTCACCTTTGTTGAATACGAAGGAGCAGTCGATACATTAGAACGCCTTGACAATGATCAAGTAGAATACCGATTATCACAAGGGGAGTTCATTTTCACCTTTGATGCGAGAGATCGCACCGTGAGTGTTGAAAAAGATATTAACTCTTTGACAAGCTTCACAGCTGAAAAGAACCAGCAAATGGCGAAAAACAAAATCATTCGTGTGCTTGATGCGATCAACAATGATTTAACTTTCGAATTAAAAAATCTGATTAAATTACGCAAAGCCAATGGCAATGACATTCCAGCATCAGATGATGGTGTGCAGCTTGTGAAAACACTGATTACCCAGTATCTCACACAGCTTCAAGATGGCAGCGGCATTACAGGCTTTAACTCAGAAACAGATATCGTGATCGGCCTCAATGAAGATCGTGATGGATTTATCATCGATTTAGCGGTTCAACCAGTAGATGCAGCAGAAAAATTCTATTTCAATGTGGAGGTGAAGTAAGATGGCTTTTAAAGCGCAAAATACAATTTCAGGTAAAGAAGGTCGTCTTTTCTTAGAAGGTGAGGAGCTTGCATTTATCAAAACCTTCGAAGCAAACGTGGAGAAAAACAAATCAGAAGTGAACGTCATGGGCCGCCGAATGACTGGCCATAAAACAACGGGAGCAAACGGAACAGGAACGGCAACCTTTTATAAAGTTACATCTCGTTTCGTTCAATTGATGCTCAATTACGTGAAAAAAGGAGAAGATCCATATTTCACTCTTCAAGCTGTCATTGACGATAAATCATCAGGCCGTGGCACTGAGCGTGTGACATTATTTGATGTCAACTTTGATTCAGCTAAAATCGCTGGATTGGATGTTGATTCAGAGGCGCTTGAAGAAGAAGTTCCTTTCACGTTTGAAGACTTTGATCTTCCTGAGAAGCTGAAGAATACTTTCTAAGAAAAGTGGAGGAAATCAGCTAATTAATTAGCAAATTAAAAACTGAATATGCTATAATGCAGTTGTAATACAGCCGTCTTGAAGCCGTCTAAATTTCGTCTGGCAGCGTCTTGTATTCGATTCATTAAAATATGTTTACATGCAAAGCCATTTGCATACAATAAAAAAAGCCAGGATGCTCTAACATCCCGGCAATGTACAATGAGGCCCTCAAAGGGGCTGGCTAATCAATTTAGATAGTTTTTAGGATAGACTTCCCCTTCAACCGTCCAAAGCTCAAGGGGAGTCTATTTTTTGTTTATATACGTCAACAAAGTAAGGATAAACATCCCGAATAAAAACATGAGGGAAATCGCTTCAAATGTTGACATATGCATCACCCCCTTCCTATCGGGGATGAGCCAGACGCCCTTGAGCAAGCCATTCAATTGTACAATTAAAATTATACATGAAAAGATTGGAAAGCACATTCAAAAAATGGATGTGCTTTTTTGCATTCAAAAAAACATAACAAAGGGAGTTTTTAAACATGAGTGAAAAACAAACATTTGATCTTTCATTTTTTATGCCAGGACAAACAGTAGAAGCGGAAGAAGTCAAAGTACCGATTTCTAAGCGTTTTGTTGATAAAAAAGGGAATGTCATTCCTTTTGTCTTTAAAGCTATTACAACTGAACGTATTGATGAACTGGAAAAAGAAAACACAACCTTCAAAAATATCAAAGGCAGAGGACGTGTGAAAGACTTAGACAGCCAGCGCTTCTACGCACGTATTGCAATTGAATCGACGATTTACCCAGATTTCCGTTCAAAGGAATTAAGAGAAGCCTACAGCACTCAAGATCCAGTTGAAGTAGCAAAACGTGTCCTGTCAGTCGGTGGCGAATATGCGAACTGGTTAAACAAAGCAATCGAAATCAATGGATTCGAAGATGAAATTGAAGATTTAGAAGAAGCAGCAAAAAACTAATAAAAGATGGGGATAAAGAAGCCGTGTTTTTATATTACGCGATGCACGAGCTTCACTACTCCCCATCTGAACTCCTTGATTTATACGAATCACCAAGACCGTTCAAAGCATTCCTTTTCGGACTGATCAGCTACAAACTAGACATGTTAGAAAAAGAAGCAAAGAAAGGAGGTAAGTAAATGGCGAAACTTACAGCGCGATTTGAATTAGAAGACCGGGTGTCGAAAAAGCTATTACGCATTCAAAAACGGTTTCAAACATTTGAGAAGCAGCTCAAACCATTTAGAAAACCAGTGAAAATAAGCCTAGAAATGGATGAAAAGAAGCTTAGAAATCTCACCTTATCGCTCCGGAAAATTTCAGCTGTTACCATGACGCTGGATCAGGGAATCTATCGTGATCTAAAATCATTAAAAAATCAGTTAAATATGTTACCGAATCATATGGTCATATCCATTCAAGCAAAGGGACTGGATGTCATTAAAACCAGCATAGATCGTTTGAGACAAGTGGGGACAAGTCCCATTATGCTGACGTTTAAATTGAACGATCAATTATCAGGTAAAATATCATCAATCAAAAAATCAATCCTTCAGCTCATCAACAGAACGTACTATATGAGATTAAACATGGTTGACCAAGCCACCGCTGCAATTCAACGAATCAAAAAGACACTCAAAAGCTTGACGATGTCCAAACACGAAATCAGAGTGTCTGTTCAAGACAATGCAAAAAGTAAGTTGAAAAAACGAGATCAGGCAGAGTCTGTTGTGAAAGAAAAAACCATAAAAAAAGAGCCTGAGGCTGCTAGTCCGTCAGCTAAAACGGATGAACCTAAACAGAGTTTGCTACAGAACTTTGCCAATAAAGGATTAAATGAAATTCAAAAATATGCAGGTGACGTTGCAGACAAAGTGAAGGAAAAATTGAGTCCTAGAAAGTTTTGGGATGAAAAAGCACTTCCTTGGGTTGAAAATAAAATAGAAGAGTACAAACAAGATGTGATCGGAAGAATTAAAGAGAAGATTAAATTTAATCCTGAAGAAAAACTAGATCAATGGGTGAAGACTGGATTAGATCGTCTCTTTGGAGCAAGTGATCAATCAAGTGAAAATAGCAGTACCACTCCGACACCAACAACAGCGCCAACAACAGCGCCAACAACAGTGCCAACAACAGTGCCAACGACAGTGCCAACAACAGCGCCAACAACAGCGCCAACAACAGCGCCAACGACAGTGCCAACAACAGCGCCAACAACAGCGCCAACAACAGTGCCAACAACAGCGCCAACAACAGCGCCAACGACAGTGCCAACAACAGCGCCAACAACAGTGCCAACAACAGCGCCAACATCTAGGTTAAGGGGACTAGGGGATGCGATGAAAAATATCGGTAAAGGGAGCGGTAAATTACTAAAGAAAGTACCTATTCTAGGTGGTTTACTTAGTGCAACAAATTTAATCGGTATGAAAAAAGAGAATGCTGGTGAAAAGATCGGTACGACTGGAGGCGGTATCGCCGGCGGGATGGCAGGTGCAGCAGCAGGTGCAGCCATTGGAAGCGTAGTTCCAGGAGTAGGTACAGCTATCGGTGGTCTAGTAGGCGGCATCGCTGGAAGTATGGGCGGCGAATCTATCGGTGAAACGATCGGAAAATGGTTTGATGGCGGCGGATTTGAAAAGATTGGCCAAAAAGCCATTGAAATCAAAGACCAAATTGTTGAAGTTTGGTCAACAGTTGCGACTTGGTTCACAGAAAATGTCTGGACACCATTAAGCAGCACGGTTGTCACAGTAGCAACGACCATCTGGTCAAGCCTAGTCAATGCCTGGACGTGGATTCAAGAAACATTCAGTGCAGTAGCAGGGTGGTTTATCGAGAACGTTTGGACGCCGCTAAGCAGCACAGTCGTTACGGTAGCAACGACCATCTGGTCAAGCCTAGTCAATGCCTGGACGTGGATTCAAGAAACATTCAGTGCAGTAGCAGGGTGGTTTATCGAGAACGTTTGGACGCCGCTAAGCAGCACAGTCGTTACGGTAGCAACGACCATCTGGTCAAGCCTAGTCAATGCCTGGACATGGATTCAAGAAACATTTAGTGCAGTAGCAGGGTGGTTTATCGAGAACGTCTGGACGCCACTAAGCAGCACAGTTGTTACAGTCGCTACAGGGATTTGGACAGCATTATCAAATGCATGGAAAAAGATACAATCAATCTTTGGTGCTGTATCGACATGGTTTATGGAAAATGTGTGGAATCCACTTGTAGATACCGTAGGAACCATTAAAGATGGTATCGGGGAAAAGTTTGAAGAAGCGTATAAAGTCGTGACAGATATATGGGATGGGTTATCCAAATGGTTTGAGGACAACATTCAAAAGCCGATTGTAAAAGTAGCAGAAGCTATTGGTGATGGGTTTTCTAAAGCGTTTGGCTGGGTCAAAGATTTGTTTAATAAGGCTAGCGGTGGGGTTGATTTTGTATTGAAACAAGTCTTTGGAACCCCTGATAAAAAAGCCACAGGCGGCTATATCACCCAGCCAACCTTATCATGGGTTGGTGAAGCAGGTAACGAATTTGTTATTCCAACTCAAAATAACCGAGGACGCGGAAAGATGCTGCTTGCTCAGGCCGCTTCTCATCTTGGAATGTCTGTTATGCCAAGTGGAGCAGCTGGAAATCAAGTATCAAGCTCTCCAGCTCCTACAGCAGTAGCTGCATCATCTTCTGTCGGTTCAATAGACGGATCGGTCTCGATGACTGGGGACATTCAGGCCTCTAGCATTGGCGAGCAATTTAATGACGATTTTGAACAAGGGTTAAATCGTAAAGTAATTTCCCTTGATCAATGGAAACAAAAGAATATTCAGCAGCCTTTTGGTCAATTGACATCAGACTCAGGAAAGTATGGTCAACAAACGGTTTCAGCCTTTGCAAATGGTCAGCAGATGACACCAACAGGTACAGCCAGCTTCTTGCAAAGTCGTGTAAAAACACCATACCAACAAGTAATGACAACATCACCAACTTGGGGCACTGGGACGGTGAGAGGTTTTGCAGCAGGTCAAAATGCTACATCAACTGGCACAAACTTATACGTAGATCAACATATCAAACAACCATTCCTGCAAGCAAAACAAGAATCACCAAGCTGGGGCTCAGGAATGATTGACGCCTTTAACAGCGGCATGCGTTCCAAAGGAAGCGAAGTCACGCAAGCGGCCAAAGAAATGGCGAAGAAAGTAGAACAGGCGTTTAGAGAGGAATTAGACATTCACTCCCCTTCACGCGTCATGATGAGTCTTGGGAAATTTGCATCAATCGGTGTCGTCAAAGGGCTCGACTCAGTTGATGTGAAAAAATTTGCTGAGAATCAGGCTGGTTCATTAATTGGAGCCTTCAGCGGCATGGGAGCTTCAAATCTTAATGTGAAGCAATGGCTCATGGCGGCTATCATGGCAACTGGTACATCTATGAGCTGGCTTCCAGGTCTGATGACCATCGCGCAGAATGAGTCACATGGAGATCCGAGAGCGATCAACTTATGGGATTCCAATGCCAAAAAGGGAACACCTTCTAAAGGCTTAATGCAAACCATTGGAACGACGTTTAACGCCAATAAAGGCAAGGGCATGAATGACATTTGGAACCCAATTCATAATGCCGTAGCAGCCATTAACTACATTAAGGGCAGATATGGAACAGTCTTCAATACGCCGGGATTACGAAGTATGAGAAGAGGCGGCCCTTATAAAGGCTACGCAAATGGCGGATTGATTACTCAAGAGCAGGTGGCTAGAGTCGGTGAAGGAAACAAACGTGAATGGATTATTCCCGAGGAAAGAGGCATTCGCGGAAGGTATTTATTGACGCAGGCAGCTAAGGCACTTGGGATGCAAGTATATGATCCATCAAATGCATCTGCTCCTTTACCAGAAGCACAGATGCAGCAAGTCACCTCAGCTCAGTCAACAGGCAGTACAACATCATCGTCAGGTAATAAACAAATCACGATTCAATTCAATGGAGATCAGCATTTCCATAATGGACAAGATCAACAATCGCTAGTCGAAAAAATTAAACAAATGCTTGTAGATGAACTTGAAGTAGAGCTTCATACAGGAACGAAGGGGGTCGTGATTGATGGGTAAATCAGTGTATCAATTGTGGATTTCCCAAGGAAAGGACAAGTTGCGATTCCCTGTCCTTCCATCCGAACTCGAAATCACAAATAACGTACAAAATGAAACGGTAAAGGTCGCTTCTTTTGGAGAACTGACTTTTATTGACGTACCATCGGCTAAACAAGTATCATTCACCTCATTATTTCCTAAGAAATATTCGCCGATTGCTGAATATAAAAGTATTCCATCACCAGAGAATGCAATCGGGAAAATTGAACGAATGATGCGTTCTAAGAAATCCGTGCGGTTGATTGTAACTGGAACAAAAATCAATATGACGTGCAGCATTGAAAGCTTCACCCACAAGGAAGGGTCATATGATATTGGAGATCGTGAATTTACGATCGAGTTAAAAGAATATAAAACCGCATCTCCTAGGAAAATCAAACGGAAGAAAAAAGCAAAACAAACGAAAAAGAAACGGCCTTCAAAAACACCACCAAAAATGTACACCGTCAAAAAAGGGGATACGCTATGGGCCATTTCTGGCAGGTTTTATGGCGACAGTACAAAATGGCGGCGTATTTGGAATGCCAATAAGTTAGCGATGATTAAACGTAGCAGACGTAATATTAAGCAGCCGGGGCATTGGATTTTCCCTGGACAAAGGTTAAAAATACCACAATAGGGGGGGCTGGCATTGATTGAGCTTTTTGCCATCAGAAGCGGCACCATGTATGAGCTTGTCACAGAGAGTGTGACACTTCAGGGGCAAAGGTATCAAGCCCCTCGCTCAATTCAGGCAAATATTATCACAAAGCAAGGCAGTCAAACTTATTACCGTGTCTCGGAAGGGGACACGGTTCTTTTTAAATGGAAAGGAAAAGAACTTTTTAGAGGCATCGTTTTTTCCCGGACACCTGTTGAAGGGAAGATGACCTTTACCGCATACGATATGCTTCAATATTTGGTGAAAAACCAAGATGTCTATGTTTTTTCAAATCAAAGAGCAGATCAGATCTTAAGGCGGATTGGAGCTGACTTTCAAATTCCAATGACTTCTATTGCCAATACAGGACATGTCATCAAATCACTAGTCTTTAAAAATGATACGAGTTTGTATGACATGATATTGAAAGCATTGAAAGAAACGAAGCGGCAAACGGGAAGAAACTATCAAATCTATTCTGCTAAAGGCAAGATGGGGCTGAGAGCCTGGCCTAATCCAGAGGACGTATGGGTCATTGATTCAGGCGTCAATCTCATCAGCTATCAATACAGCACCTCGATTGAAGAGACAGCCACTCGTGTTAAGATGCGTACGTCTGCTGATGAACAGGGGAAGAATAAGAAAAAAGGCAGTAAATCCGAGATTGTTGTGGTCGAACAGGATAAAGCCGGTCAGAATAAATACGGTATTTTACAGCATGTTGAGACAATCACGGGGCAAATTAATCAGCCGCAGCTGCAAAAGAGAGCAAAAGTACGGCTGGCAGAGAAAAAAGGCGTCAAACAAGAAGTCAAAAGCATCCAAGCGCTAGGAATTCCTGAGCTGCAAAGCGGTCTCCCAATCTATTTGAAAATTCCTGAAATCAACGTAAAAAAAACTTACTGGATCGATCAAGACAAACATGAATTCAGTGGGGTGAAACACACCATGACAATTGATGTTGTTGAGAAAAATTCAATGCCAAAGGGTGATCAAGCGTGAGATTAAGTGAAGCGATTAAACGATTGGCAGTGAATGCAGTAGACGCAGAATCTCCAATCGAACTTGTCATTGGAGAAGTCACGGCGGTTTCCCCGCTGAGCATCCGATTAAATGAAAATCATAAGCTGATCATTCCAGAAGAATTACTGATTTGGCCGAAGCGCTTAAATAAGGGTGAGGATGATGAGCTGAAAAGAGGAGACAGTATTATGGTGCTTGGAATGGTAGGAGGACAGTCCTTTTACATCATCGACAAATTGTAAGGGAGGTGATGAACGTGGCACTTTCACCAGAGGAAGAAATCGAGGAAGTAGAAGAAGACGAAGAGGTTGAAACCTCGACGACGTATCGAATAGATTTTGAAACTGGCAGACTGACAGGCGAAACCATCTCAGGTATTGAAGCAATCCGGCAATTTATTTATATGACACTTAGGACAGAGCGGTATGCACATCCTATCTACAGTCACGACATTGGCACTGAAATTCAGGAGCTGTTGACGGATACAGAAGCCACGGATGAATACAAAGAAATGGAGATTCCAAGGCTGCTAGAGGAGGCACTGCTCGTTGACGAGCGGATTGATCATATTGAAGAGTTAGAGGTCACAAAGCAAAATGACTCGTTTCATATCAAATTAGCGATTGTCACAGATGAGGGAACATTAGAAATAGAGGAGGTGATGGAGGGCGATGTTTGAGGAACAGACGTACGAAGCATTAATGGAAAGAATGCTGGACAGACTGCCAGATGATATAGATAAAAGAGAAAACAGCGTGATTTGGAATGCCTTGGCACCTGCTGCCGCTGAACTGGCCCAATCCTATATTTGGCTTGATCAAGTGTTTGAGCTGGTCTTTGCAGATACAGCACAAGGAGAGTTTCTAGATCGGCGGGCTGCTGAAGTAGGAATTGAAAGAAAACCAGCCACTAAAGCGGTTTGGTCAGCGGCCATTCAGCCAGAAAATATCAATATTCCAGCTGGCTCACGTTTCTTTATTGAAGACGTTTATTTTCAATATTCGAAGGATGGCACGCTAGAATGCGAGACACCTGGTAAAGCAGGCAATGTTCAATTAACAGAACAGCCTCTGCTGTCACTTGATACAATTCCAGGACTTGAATCGATTACGATGAAAGAACTGGTCATACCTGGTCAAGAGGAGGAAGATGACGCTTCATTATACGATCGATATTTAATACGTGCGAGGCGAGAGGCTGTCAGTGCCAACAGGGCACATTATAAAAAATGGGCTGAGGAAGTAGCCGGTGTTGGCAGAGCGAAAGTGTTCCCGCTTTGGAACGGAGAAGGGACGGTCAAAATCGTCATCACAGATGGCAATCTAGATGTTGCATCAGACCTTCTTGTCAAAAGGGTACAGGAATATATCGACCCAGTGCCAGGTGAAGGAGAAGGACAAGCGCCTATCGGTTCAAAAGCAACCGTTGAAAGCGCCAAATGGCTGGATATCGACATAGAAGTGACTGTCGAACTTCAAATGGACTGGACCCTTGAAGGAGCTCAGAAAGAAATAGAAGAAAAGGTCAAGACGTTGTTGAAATCAATCGCATTTGAAAAGAGTACCATTCGAATGTCCGCCTTAAATGATATTTTGTATCATTCAGAAAGTGTGTCAGATTATGCAGATGTGTTATTGAATGGCGAGTCGAAAAACTTAGTATTACAGGACATTGAGATTCCGCGTCTTAGGCAGGTGAAGGTTATTGAGCAAACAGGATGAAATGAAAAACTATTTGCCGCCATATTTTACAGAAATTTATGAAGTGGATCACCTGCTCAAGACAGAGGCACCGGAATTTGAGCAATTGGACGAATCCATTTTCGACTTAACGGATCAGTTCTTTCCTTTAACAGCGACATGGGGATTGAATAGATGGGAAAGGATGCTGAAGGTGCAGCGGGAATCAGATGATTCAATTGAACTGCGCAGGGCACGCTTACTCAATATGATGTCTAATATTCCGCCAATCACGTATCTTTCATTAGAGAAATCAGTGAATCGCTTTCTCAAGAATCCAAGTGCTGTCATCCGTCTCACAACCAATCGTTATCACTTCGCCTTACGTGTGAACCTTGATGATCTGCAAAACACGAGATATATTGTAGAAATTCTTGAAACGTTAAAGCCTGCTCACTTGGCTTATACGTTCACGGCTTTTCATCATACCGACGTACATGAAAAAAATGATCATCACGTGAGGCTCACACTGCGAAGCAGGGTGGGTTTTTTCGATCATATCCCGATTTTACTCAATGGTGAATTTGTCTTAAATGGTACGTTTTATCTCAGTGGAACACGAGGTACAACGGATGTGCCTGCTCGTTTTCGGCATTCATTAAACATGAGAATGCGGCTTCAACATCAGTCAGAAACAGCACAGCGCATGAACTATGTCATGACTGGAGCGGTACATGAAACGAAGCAAGGAGCGGCATTGACTTTACGCACAAAAAATCATCTTCAGCATCAAACCAAAAAGAAGATGACATTCCGTCTGCCAGTACATGTCCAAACTGAGCAGGGTGGAAGCTTACTAATCAAGGACCATTACTGGATTCTTGATGGATCTGTTCCGCTGGACGGATCAAAAATGCTCGCAGCAACTTCTAAAAAAATAGATTTATAAGGAGGATCACAATGGCTGATCAATTAACCGTAACAACACTGTATGCACGTCAACAAATGGCAAAGGCAAGAGCAGAAGGAACAAAACTCACAAAAGTCGTCAAAATGGCATTTGGAAATGGGGGAACGAAGGATGGAAAACCGATCTCACTAGACGGCACGGAACAAAAACTCAAAAAAGAACTAGTCCAAAAAAATATTGATTCATTTACCTTCATGGAACCAGCAAAAATCCGCTACACCTGCACGATCGCCGAAGGAGAACTGGCAGGAGAAGTGATCAACGAACTAGCACTTGTCGACGAAGACGGCAAATTCACCGCCATCCGCACCATGACAGACAAACAAAAAGACGGCGACATCGAATTCGTTTTTGAGATTGATGATATTTATTAATGGAGGGGAAATGAAGTGGACATAAAATCACCTTTACCGTTTGAAACCACTGACAAAGCCCATGCCAACTTGTTTAACCAGGTGGTCGACACACTTGTAGAGAATGATTATGCGCTGAGTAAACAAATTGCAGGGATCACAAATGAAAGCTTCTTCAAGCTAACAGGTGATCAAGCCATTCAAGATGCGACAGTCAGCGGCGAGGAATATCCAATAGGGATTACATTCATGGATATTGGTCAAGCCAATGATACGGGATACCCTACAAGATTCGGCTTTGTGAAAAATGAAAAATATAGTAACTTTCGATTTATTCAATATTACTATGGGACTGGAAATGAAGCAGGCAGTTATTTTGATAGCACAGGTACGTGGTGCCGTCATTGGTGGACAGGGTCTGGCTGGACCGAATGGCACAAAATATCTGGATTCCTTCATGCCAATATTGGTACAACTGGGAAGCAGCTGTTAAACAAGGGAGAGCACCAAAAAGTCCTTTTTAATCGAAAGATAAAAGACAGTCATAACAATTTTGATATCAAAAATAATCGTTTCATCTGTCCCGAAAATGGGATGTATTTAGTTAATGCAGGTGTTTATATTGAAACCTTTCAACGATACGCAAACTTTGAATTAGCGATTTTTTTAAATGGAAAAAGGTATAAAAACATTGCACATCACAGACAAAGCCCTGGAAGTCCATCTGATACATTGAGCTTAAGTACGGGAATTTATGGTGCTGCCAATGTACCGGCTAATAAAGGGGATTATTTAGAAATTTATATGTATGCAGGATATGACGGAGATGTTAGCCGATACGTATCTGAGAATTCAGGCTGGTACAACTATTTCGACATTACTGAATTAGGCGGCCGCAATTTCCCGCGAGTATAGGAGGGTTTTGATGATTTTATATGAAGCCATTAAATATAAATATCCCGATACGGACCCACAAAAGGATTTTGAACTAAGAAATGACGGTGCTGGTTCGTATATAGATGAATGGTATCTTGATGTGCCCAAACCAACAGAAGAAGAATTGAAAAAATGGTGGGAGGAATCACAAGCCAACCCGAGGTATCAACCACCGCTTCCACTAGATTATCTAGCGCAAGAAGTAGCTAAAGAAAAGCTGATGAGAAAACAGCTTGAACACCAATGTGATCTTCTATCAAACGAACTAAAAGCGTTAAA
The DNA here is from genome assembly GCF_000800825.1 of Bacillus sp. WP8. Taxonomy (NCBI): domain Bacteria; kingdom Bacillati; phylum Bacillota; class Bacilli; order Caryophanales; family Bacillaceae; genus Bacillus; species Bacillus sp. WP8. Next base: position 2,750,994 of record NZ_CP010075.1, on the reverse strand, counting down.
AAATGACATCCTTTTCTTTAAAGGAGAGAGTGAAACATGAATTATTGGGTAATGGCATTATATTTCCAATGGGTGACACCTGAATTGGTCAAACAAGCAGTTAAACTAGGTGATTGTTCGATGGAAGATCTAAATGCAGGATACGAGCAAAGGATACTCACTTTAGAGCAGCTGCAAGAGATTGAATCAAATTTCAAGGCAAGGGAGTGAAAGTCGAATGGAAATAAAAGAACCAAAAGCTTTTGAAGTGAATGATAAAGCGCATGCAGATCTGTTTAATGACATGGTCGAAGTACTACTTGAAAATGATACTGGACTATTAGAGCAGCTCTTAAAACATACAAATGATGGGAGAGTACATGCGTCTGAAGAAGAAAAGAAAAAATGGAATGACTCACAAATCTATAAAATAACTGCAGATAACGGTATGCAGCTTATCAATGTTTCACCAGATTCAAAAATATTTGATGCAATTAAGGATAAAGGAACATGTACATTTTACGCAGCTTCTGGAGTCCAAGATTCTCCATCATCGTCAAATACTTCACTGAGAGGTATGCAAATAGTAGGTCAAAATAATATTGGGGCAGGCTTTGCGGTAGACATAGCAGGGAATGCTTACAGTTTTTACTACAATTCTGGTCATACGACTATTACTTGGACACCACTTCCGAGTAAAGAAGATTTAAATAAATGGAATGGCAGTCAGCTAATCAAAATTACAAATGATACGGGTGGAGTTCGTGTATCTGTAGGAGCTACAGAGAGTTTGTTCGATAAAATTACTCAAACTGGGAAAACATTTGGCACATTTTATTCTCCATCTGGGGTACAGGACAATCCTTCAGCTTTATCGGCACGTGGTTTTTATCATTTTACATCTGCCGATAGTAATAACAAAGGGACTTTTGGATGGGTGATTGCTGTAGATTATCGTAATAACGTCTTTACAAATTATCTAGATTTAAATTTAGGCTGGCAGGGCTGGCGAAGATTAATATCTGATGCTGATTTTGAAAATGTTCAGTGGCTAAATGTCACATTAGACAATGGTTCTTCTATTGGTGACAGACCGGTTCAATATGCTAAATGGGGAAACTTATTATTGTTGAGAGGTCATCTAAAAGCAAATCGAGAAGTTATCTGTGGAAGTATTCCAAGTACGGGCTTACCAGATAAAGGCCTAGTAGTATCAGTTCCCGTATCAGGTACAACGGGTCATAGTAAATTACTTATATATAAGACAGGAGAGCTAAAGCTAACTGGTTTACTCGCAGCGAATGAAAGTGCGGTAACTGGCTACTATTTAGACACGGTCGTCCCATTAAATTAAGGAAGTGATAGTATGATACAAGTTTATGAGTACAATCAACAAAATGAATTGGTCAGACCTATACTAGTGTTTGAGAGGGATGAGGAAGGGAATTATATCATTCCAAAGCAATGCACAACAATTGCACCACCCAACAATCCTTCTTTTTATAATGCTGCATTTGATGTAGAAAAACAACAATGGTACGAATCAGCGACACAGGAGTATATAGATAGCTTAAAACCAGCCCCACTCTCGCCAAGTGATATAGAACTTTTAAAGAAACAAAATGCTTTATTATCAAAACAATTAACACAGCTATTTGCTATCTTTAAAGGAGCTGAATCAGAATGATGTTTCCAACTGTAGCAGATATCAAACAATTTTGGGACTGGCAGTGTTACGGCCCAGAGGACATTGCATTTTATGTAAGCATCGGCTGGATCTCGGCAGACGACTATCAAGATATAACTGGAGAAATATACGAAGCCTAATGGCTTTATTTTTTTGCCGGAAAGAAGGTGATTCCAATGGAAGTAGATGTCATTCAAAACTTAATGACACAAGGCCCATTTGCTGTTCTCTTTTGCTGGATTCTGTTTTATGTTCTCAACACAACAAAAGAACGAGAAAACAAACTCAATGCACAAATCGAGGCGCAAAATGATGTGTTAGCAAAGTTTAGTGAAAAGTATGACGTCGTGATCGACAAACTCGACAAAATAGAACGAAATTTAAAATAGGAGGAAAGATCATGAAAACATTCGACAAAGGCACTGTGATTCGCACAGTGCTTCTTTTTATTGCTCTGATCAATCAAACGCTTGTCATGTTTGGACAGACGGTGCTGCCGATTAGTGAGGAGCAAGTACAAACCGCAGGTGAAGCACTTTATGTGGCAGGTTCTACGATTTTTACTATGGTCACAGCGGTAATAGCTTGGTTTAAAAACAATTATGTGACCTACAAAGGCCAATTACAAAAAGATGCTCTGAAACAAAGAGGGCTAACAAAATAATACTTGAAGGAGAAACGACATGGTGAAAATCATTCAAGCATTGATTCCAAAACAACATCGCAACAGACCAGGAAACAGGATGAAGCCGCTCTATATTACAGTGCATAATACGTCAAATAGTGCAAAAGGTGCTAATGCGGCCAGTCATGCAGCGTTTGTTGCACGTTCAAGTACCGGTGTCAGCTGGCATTACACTGTTGATGATCAGATGATTTATCAGCATTTACCGTTAAACGAAAACGGCTGGCACGCAGGGGATGGCAGAGGCACCGGCAATATGAAGTCAATTGGAATTGAAATTTGTGAAAATGCAGACGGTAACTTTGAACAAGCAGTCGAAAATGCCCAATGGCTTATTCGCAAGCTGATAGGAGATTTGGGGATTCCTTTATCAAATGTAGTGCCTCATAAACATTGGAGCGGGAAAGAGTGTCCAAGGAAACTTCTCGGACGATGGGATCAGTTTAAAGCTGGCATAGCCACAGCGCATACCGGCAGCAAAAGCACAAGAAAACCAGTTCAGGCAGAAAGCTTGAGCCACAAATCACCCATTTCCAAACAGAAATCGTCAAATCTGCCATCTGGCATTTTAAAAGTCACCAAGCCCTTAACAAAAGGCCCTCAAGTCACATCATTGCAAAAAGCCTTATCTTCCCTCTATTTTTACCCAGACAAAGGGGCAAAAAACAACGGAATTGATGGCTATTATGGACCGAAAACGGCAAATGCGGTCAAGCGGTTCCAGCTTATGAACGGCTTAGCTGCAGACGGAATTTACGGACCGAAGACGAAGAACAAAATCGAACAATTTCTGAAGAAGTGACGATCTATAAAAAGTGCTATCAGCAAGTGAGGAAATGCTTCCTTGCTGATAGCTAACAAAAAATGACATCATGTGTGATATAATCAACCAAATCACTATCATGAGAGGAGAGAAAAATGAAAAAAGAACTGTTCCAAATCATCATGCTGTCAGCGTTACTCATCTATTTCATTTATCACGGAATGACGAGCGATTTTCCTGTGTCCTATACAATCATTCTCATCCTAACTTATCTTTCTGTGATTACATACCGCAACATAAATTGGTTAAGAATACGAAAAAACAAAGAACAAGCATAAGAGATATGTACATAAAAAAACCATCCTTGATTTCTCAAGAATGGTTTTTCGTATGGAGCATAGCGGGATCGAACCGCTGACCTCTACGCTGCCAGCGTAGCGCTCTCCCAGCTGAGCTAATGCCCCGAGGTATGACGACATAATTTATTATAATCAATCCTCCTGTGAAATTCAAGCTGTAAAACGTAAACACATCGCCTATTTTTCCTTCTGCTCAATTGGAATATAGTCAAAGATTTCGCCAGAATGAACAGAATGGGCTAATCGTCTCAACCAGTTATAATAGGCTTTTGAGCTTTCAAGCTGCTCAATGAGCTGCTGCGCTTCCTCTCTTACATGTTCCTCCAGCTGATCATCATGCGCCACCTCTTGAAGCCGCTCCTGCGCTTCTTCAATTGCTGTTAAATTGACCTCGACCTCTCGTTCCCATTTTTGCGGAAAAAAGTTAGTGAAAAACTTAAAAAAGTCTTTTTCAGCAACAAAGCTGTGTTTTCTTCGGCCCCGGTGAAACGTTTTTTTGACAATATTCATGTCTTGCAGCTTTTTCACACCTGTACTCATACTCGGCTTACTCATTTGCAGCTCTTCACGCATTTCATCGAGTGTCATTTCCTCATTTAAATACATCGTCCCATATAGAATACCTGCACTTCGTGTAATGCCATAGAGATCCATCGTTTCAGCTATGGAATCAATGACTAGATCTTTAGCAGCTAAAATACGATCTTCTGCTTTCGGCTGTTCCTGCTTTTTCATTTTGTCCCTGCTTTCTATTAAGAGAATTCAATACGTTCAAAAAAATCTTTATGGACTATATGTTAACGAAAGAATACAAAAAGTCAAAATAAATGAAACATATCTCCCCTTTGACAGAAAAATTTGAATATGATAAGTTAATTATGTTCAAAACGTTAAATTTTTATTTAACAAACTTACCAAAGAGAATCAGAGGAGGTTCCTTCTATGAGTCAAACACTATTTATAGACGGACAATGGGTTGGCGCTAAAAGTAGCGACACACGGGATATTATCAATCCGTTCAATCAAGAAGTGATCGCGACAGTCAGCGAAGGATCTAGAAATGACGCGCAGCTAGCCATTAAAGCAGCGAGAAAAGCCTTCGATCAAGGGGACTGGGCAAACCTGCCTGGACTTGAAAGAGGAAATATTGTGTTTAAGATAGCTGAATTGATTAGACGTGATCTTGATGAACTAGCCAAATTGGAATCGCTTGATACAGGGAAAACATTAGAGGAAAGCAAGGCAGATATGGATGATATTGCGAACGTGTTCCAATATTACGCAGGTCTGGCTGATAAAGATGGCGGGGAAATCATTGCATCGCCAATTCCAAACTCGAAAAGTGAATTAATCAGAGAGCCTGTCGGTGTATGCGGACAAATCACTCCTTGGAACTATCCATTGCTTCAAGCAAGCTGGAAAATCGCGCCGGCTCTTGCGGCGGGAAATACAATCGTTCTAAAGCCAAGTGAAATCACACCACTCACCACGATAAAAGTATTTAAACTCATGGAAGAAGCGGGCGTTCCGGCAGGCGTTGCAAACCTAGTGCTTGGACCTGGGGCAACGGTTGGAGATGAGCTTGCTGTGAATGATCAAGTAGATCTGATTTCATTTACAGGCGGTATTGATACAGGGAAGAAAATTATGCAGGGAGCCAGCGGTAATGTGAAAAAAATAGCCCTTGAGCTTGGCGGAAAGAATCCAAATATTGTGTTTCAAGATTCTGATTTAGACGTAGCGGTTGACCAGGCAATGAATGCTGTGTTTTTCCATGCAGGGCAAGTGTGTTCAGCAGGGTCACGTTTGCTGGTGGAAGAATCCATTCATGATGAATTTTTAGAAGAACTGGTGAAGCGTACGAAAAAAATCAAGCTAGGCAACGGCTTTGATGAAGACACCCAGAGCGGGCCGCTCATCTCAGCTGAGCATCGAGAAAAAGTAGAAAAATACGTCAGCATCGGTTTAGAAGAAGGCGCTAAGTTAGAGACAGGTGGAAAAAGACCTGACGCAGAGGAGCTGCAAAATGGGTTCTTCTACTTGCCGACCATTTTCTCAGGCTGCACGTCAGATATGCGGATTGTGCAAGAAGAAGTCTTTGGACCTGTCCTGACAGTCGAATCCTTCCATACAGAGGAAGAAGTCATCAAGCTGGCAAATGATACGATTTATGGATTAGCAGGAGCTGTGTGGTCTTCTGATATCAGCAAAGCCGAAAGAGTGGCTCGGCAATTAAGATTAGGCACGGTTTGGATCAATGACTTCCATCCTTATTTTGCTCAAGCACCGTGGGGTGGCTACAAGCAATCAGGCATTGGGCGTGAATTAGGACGCACGGGACTTGAAGAATATACTGAGCTGAAGCATTTATATCGAAATACAAAACCTGAAGCAGTTCATTGGTTTAAATAAAAATTACGCATTTGGAGGAGATTCTATATGACACTAAATATGAAAATTGAAAGCATGCAGAAATTCCATACATTTGAAATTCCGACTGTCATCAAACACGGCATTGGTGCAGTGAAACATGTTGGGGAAGAAGTAAAAGCATACGGCGTTTCAAAGGTATTGCTTGTAACAGACCCCGGCATTTATCAAGCGGGCGTGGTGGACCCCGTCATTGCTTCATTAAAAGAAGCGCAAATTGATGTTGTTCTATTTAATAAAGTAGAGCCAAATCCGCCAGTCCGTCTAGTGAACGAAGGATCTGCTTTATATGAAAAAGAAGGCTGTAATGGATTAGTCGCAGTAGGCGGCGGCAGCTCAATGGATACAGCCAAGGCAATTGGAGTAGAGGCGACTCATGAAGGCTCAGTTCTTGATTACGAAGCGGCAGAGGGGAAAAAACCGCTTGAAAACAGAATCCCGCCTTTAACCACTATTCCGACAACAGCTGGTACAGGTTCAGAAGTGACGCAATGGGCAGTCATTACTGATGAAGAAAGAGAATTCAAATTCAATACAGGTGGTCCTCTTATTGCAGCTCATCTTACAGTGATTGACCCAGAGCTTCATGTATCCATGCCGCCTCATGTGACAGCAATGACTGGAATTGACGCGCTTGCTCACGCGATTGAATGCTATACGATGAAATTTGCTCAGCCGATTACAGATGCGGTAGCACTCATGGCCATTGAATATGCAGCTCATTATATTCGCCGTGCCTTTGCTGATGGTGAGGACTTGGAAGCCAGATATGGAATGGCACAAGCTGCGATGCTTGCCGGGCTTTCTTATGGAAGTGAATCAGCTGGCGCTGCACATGCGATGAGCCAAACACTCGGAGGCATTATTCCTGTCGCGCACGGTCAGTGTGTTGCAGCGATGATGGGACCAGTGATGGAATATAACTGGAAAGGGTATCCGGAAAAATTCGCACGAATTGCGCAAGCGTTTGGGGTTGATACAAGCAGAATGACAACAGAGGAAGCAGCCAAAGCAGCCGTGAACTGGATGTATGATTTAGTAGAAGATTTAGAAATTCCTTCATTAGAAGAACAAGGTGTATCAAAAGATATGATTGACCGTTTATCTAAAGAAGCGATGAAAGATCCGCAAACAGTTGGAAACCCAAGAGATCTAAACGAAAAAGCGTACAAATGGATTTATGCGCGCTGCTTTGAGTTAACACCTAAAACAGTGTAACAATGAAAAAAGGCTCCCTAAAGGGAGTCCTTTTTATGTTTTATAGTTGTTCTTTAATTTCTTTGATTTGATGAATATGGCGTTTTTCATGTGCGCCGATAAAATCAAGATATTGCTTAAGGGATAGCTCTTTAAACACAGGGTGTGCAATGACGCGTTTGAAATCTTCCTCAGTAAATGTTGATAAAATTTGATTGAGCTGCTCACGAGCTGTATCCAGCTCATCCTTTAAATGTGTAGGTGTCACATGCTTGTGCTCAGGCGCAACAATACTAGGCGCAGTGGCTTTTTTCGAACGATCCTCTGCCATTTCCACCGGCTTTGGTTCATATTCTTTGATCGGTGCTTTTTTCCCCTCAGCAGCTAGATGTTTTGCTGCAACTAGGTCCATTTTCTTTAAATGATCTGCTACCTCTTGAATACTCCAAGTATCATCAGATAATTTTTGGTTCAATTGTTCTTCGCTCAAACCTTGCAGCTCGTGCCACAATTCTTGTCTTGCTTCATGTAATAAACTCATTTTCTTCATCACCTCAAGATCAAATTTTAACATAAGGGTACATGACAATCATTCTTGAGCTATCCGAAAATCCCTTTGAAGAATTGTGATGAAATATGAAACCTTTACAAAAGTGGTTCGTATTACCTGTTACAAGGAATACATTGGAGGTGAGTATGGTCTAAATGAAACAACAGATGTTCATTTCATGAAGAAAGGGTGAGGAAGATGGATGTGTTTGGGCTGCCTCTTCAGACGCTGTATTTATACATATTGATGATATCAGGAATCCTGACACTTGTTTTCGTCTTTTTCGGCGATGTATTTGATGGATGGTTTGAAGCGATCCCTGTTCCATTCCTTCAACCAACATTGATCCTCGCATTTCTTACCTTTTTCTCGGCTGGAGGGTTTATCTCTGAAAAAACAGCAATTGTAGGAAGTGGACTTGGCGCACTATTATCTGCCATCCTCGCAGTGATCCTTGTGACCTGTTTGAATGTATTTGTATTAGTCCCGCTTTCCTCTGCTGAAGAATCTCTCTCTTATACGGAGGCCGATTTAAAAGGAAGAACTGGGGAGATCATTGTATCTGTTCCAAAAGACGGGTTTGGAGAAGTGCTGTTAATCAGTAATAGCGGGAGAATCTCAAAGCCAGCTGTCAGTTTCGACCAAGAGGAGATTCCATATGGAACCCGTGTGCTAGTTGTCGAAGTGAACAAAGGCGTCTTATCTGTTATACCAAATGAAGAAATTTAGGAGGGAATGCTATGCCAGGAACAACTATTTTAGTGATCATTGGAATTGTACTTGTCATTCTTATTGCACTTATTGGTGTATTTGTTTCTAAATACCGGACAGCAGGTCCAGATGAAGCATTAATCGTGACAGGAAGTTATCTAGGAAGTAAAAATGTCCACGTGGACGAAGGTGGAAACAAGATTAAGATTGTAAGAGGCGGCGGTACCTTTGTTCTTCCAGTCTTTCAACAAGCAGAGCCGCTCAGCTTACTATCTAGCAAGCTAGATGTTTCAACGCCTGAAGTCTATACCGAACAAGGTGTACCGGTCATGGCGGATGGAACGGCCATCATAAAAATTGGTGGATCGATTGAAGAAATTGCTACTGCTGCAGAGCAATTTTTAGGTAAAACAAAAGAAGACCGTGAAAACGAAGCGAGAGAAGTATTAGAAGGTCACCTTCGTTCCATCTTAGGGTCAATGACAGTTGAAGAGATTTATAAAAACAGAGAAAAATTTTCACAAGAAGTACAACGCGTTGCTTCTCAAGATTTAGCGAAAATGGGTCTAGTCATTGTCTCGTTTACGATCAAAGATGTTCGTGATAAAAATGGCTACTTAGAATCTCTAGGTAAACCAAGAATTGCCCAAGTAAAACGCGATGCAGATATTGCAACAGCTGAAGCAGATAAAGAAACACGGATCAAACGTGCCGAGGCAGATAAAGATGCGAAGAAATCTGAGCTTGAGCGTGCTACTGAAATCGCTGAAGCAGAAAAGATTAATGAACTGAAAAGAGCAGAATTCAGACGTGAACAGGATACAGCGAAAGCAAGTGCTGACCAAGCGTACGATTTAGAAACCGCTCGTAACCGCCAGCACGTAACTGAACAAGAAATGCAAGTCAAAATCATTGAGCGTCAGAAACAAATTGAATTAGAAGAAAAAGAGATTCAGCGTCGTGAACGTCAATACGATTCTGAAGTGAAAAAGAAAGCAGATGCGGACCGTTATGCTGTTGAGCAGTCGGCTGCGGCAGAAAAAGCGAAACGTCTTGCTGAAGCAGATGCGAAGAAATATAGCATTGAAGCAATGGCAAAAGCAGAAGCTGAGAAAGTTCGTATTGACGGGCTTGCCAAAGCGGAAGCGGATCGTGCGAAAGGGGAAACAGAAGCAGAAGTTATTCGACTAAAAGGACTTGCAGAAGCCGAAGCGAAAGAGAAAATTGCGGAAGCATTCGAACAGTATGGTCAGGCAGCGATTCTTGATATGATTGTCAAAATGCTTCCTGAATATGCGAAGCAAGTATCTGCACCACTTTCTAACATTGATAAAATTACTGTTGTGGATACAGGCGGTAACGGTGAAGGCAGCGGTGCCAATAAAGTTACAGGCTATGCCACAAATCTCATGTCTAGTCTTCAAGAGAGTCTGAAAGCATCCTCTGGAATTGATGTGAAAGAAATTATTGAGAACTTTTCTGGCAAAGGCAATGTGAAGCAAAGCATTCAAGAACTGACAAATGAAATCAAACAACCAAGAAAAATCGAAAAAGCTGATGATCAAATAGAACAATAAAATCAAAAGACACCTTCCACCAGAAGGTGTCACTTTTTATAGAAGAAGATTTAACCATTGAAAGATGTGCTGACAAAACGCTAGTCATTGAATTCTATGTAATAGAAATTTATCATAATGAAGATAAGGTGGAAAAAGCTAAAAGGAGTGGAGCGGATGAAGGTGAGACATGCTGTACATCAAGATATTCCAAAAATCGCCGAGATTCATGTGAAAAGCTGGCAGACGACTTATCAAGGGATTATTTCGCAGGAGTATTTAGATGGTTTAACCATTGAAGATCGGGAAGAGAGCTGGAGAAGAAGGCCGCTTAAAGGCACGTTTGTCGCGGAAGATGAGGATGGCGTTTTTGGTTTTGCTTCTTTCGGAAAACAACGTGACGAACGTTATTCTACATATGATGGAGAGCTATATGCCATCTATTTATTCCAACAGAAACAGAAATCAGGGGCGGGTATTGCTCTAATGGAAAAAGGAGTGGAATATTTAATAGAAAAGGGTTATCAGAATATGCTGCTATGGGTGTTTGAACAAAATTCGGCGAAACAATTTTATCAAAAGCTTCAACCTAGTTTTGTCGTTACCAGCCAGTTCGAGCTGGCTGGCGAGAACCATAATGAAATAGGGTATGGATGGGAGTTGTCTAGATTGAATAACCATGTAAAACGAATTAAATCGTCAGCTTCCAGTAATAATGAGAGAAAAAAGTGAAAAGTACAGCAAGCAACATGTAAGAAATAAACGGTGAAGCTTCTACTTTTCCTTTCACGCCTGCTATTTTTAAAGCTTCATAGAAGCCTGCCAAAAAATAAGCAAGACTGAGAATATAACAGCAAAGCATAATGGAGTAAGGGCTCATTGTCGTACCTCCAGCATGAAATCTTCTATTATTAATAGATTCCATAGAGCAGCAAATTATGCATAAAAAAATAACCAGCTGTCATCAGCCGGTTATTTTTGATGAGGAAAAACCAAACGGGATGCACTTGGAATGAGTATACAAAGAACAATACTGCAAATAATAAATGAAGGAACCATATATGTGCTGTTATAAATTAAAGAGTAGACCCATCCTGGTGTTCCTTTCGGTGCATATTGAGAAAAGAAAACGACGCCAGAAATAAAGAACGTCAGCAGCCTGAAGAAACTAGCAACAAAAACAGCTAAGGTAATATAGAAAAATTGCTGCTTTCGCTTTTGATCCTGAATGGCTTTTTTGATCAATCCAGAAAACAAGCCGCTTAAAGAAATGACAACAGATGCAACGAAGTAATCGAGGAATCCTTGAACAGGTGTAGCGATGATCGGGCTATTCATCAGCTGAAGACCTGCGATTAACACACCGATGATAAATCCGGTAGATATCCCCCATCTAATAGACATAAGAATGACGGGAATCATAATCAGCGCAAGAGATCCGCCATTCGGCATTCTTAAAAAGAGACCTGATAAGTAATCTAATACAAGTGCAAGTGAAGTCATAATCGCGATTTCCATCAGTCGTACCAATTGATTTGATTGCTGCATAAAAAAATCTCCTTTTTCATGAATTGAGCAAGGAGAGACCGTGTAAGGATGAGTATGTTATTCATAGAAAAACATATCGATTTGAATACACCATGTATCCAAGTGATTCCACATTCCTACTTCAGTATTAACTGACAGGTTCAAAGGGTCAGAACAACGAATGTTCACTCTCAGCACAAAGCTCCCCCTGCGGTTATTTAGTTTCAATCTATTATAAATATACTAAAGACCTGCAGGATCAACAATAGACAATTCCCGAGATAAGCAGCATTTGTATCAATATATAGGAAGAGATAAGGAAAAATAAATTATTTAGAAAAAATACTTGTTTCTTCTTTCAAAAGGTGTTATATTTGTATTCGCCGCTGAAACAGCGCGGTTGATAAATAACATTAAGAAAAAAGTTGTTGACTTTATCTTGATAGAATGTTATATTAATAAAGTCGCCTCTGAGAGACGACGAACATGATCTTTGAAAACTAAACAAGACAAAACGTACCTGTTAATTCGAGTTTTTATAAAAAAATCCTATGATACTTCATAGGTAGTCAGTCAAACTGGCGAGGCAGGAAATGATCACATGCTAAGTTCGCTACATCGTGTAGCAACGCATGTGTGATATGCATCCTGCATACCTCGGAGAGTTTGATCCTGGCTCAGGACGAACGCTGGCGGCGTGCCTAATACATGCAAGTCGAGCGGACAGAAGGGAGCTTGCTCCCGGATGTTAGCGGCGGACGGGTGAGTAACACGTGGGTAACCTGCCTGTAAGACTGGGATAACTCCGGGAAACCGGAGCTAATACCGGATAGTTCCTTGAACCGCATGGTTCAAGGATGAAAGACGGTTTCGGCTGTCACTTACAGATGGACCCGCGGCGCATTAGCTAGTTGGTGGGGTAATGGCTCACCAAGGCGACGATGCGTAGCCGACCTGAGAGGGTGATCGGCCACACTGGGACTGAGACACGGCCCAGACTCCTACGGGAGGCAGCAGTAGGGAATCTTCCGCAATGGACGAAAGTCTGACGGAGCAACGCCGCGTGAGTGATGAAGGTTTTCGGATCGTAAAGCTCTGTTGTTAGGGAAGAACAAGTGCGAGAGTAACTGCTCGCACCTTGACGGTACCTAACCAGAAAGCCACGGCTAACTACGTGCCAGCAGCCGCGGTAATACGTAGGTGGCAAGCGTTGTCCGGAATTATTGGGCGTAAAGGGCTCGCAGGCGGTTTCTTAAGTCTGATGTGAAAGCCCCCGGCTCAACCGGGGAGGGTCATTGGAAACTGGGAAACTTGAGTGCAGAAGAGGAGAGTGGAATTCCACGTGTAGCGGTGAAATGCGTAGAGATGTGGAGGAACACCAGTGGCGAAGGCGACTCTCTGGTCTGTAACTGACGCTGAGGAGCGAAAGCGTGGGGAGCGAACAGGATTAGATACCCTGGTAGTCCACGCCGTAAACGATGAGTGCTAAGTGTTAGGGGGTTTCCGCCCCTTAGTGCTGCAGCTAACGCATTAAGCACTCCGCCTGGGGAGTACGGTCGCAAGACTGAAACTCAAAGGAATTGACGGGGGCCCGCACAAGCGGTGGAGCATGTGGTTTAATTCGAAGCAACGCGAAGAACCTTACCAGGTCTTGACATCCTCTGACAACCCTAGAGATAGGGCTTTCCCTTCGGGGACAGAGTGACAGGTGGTGCATGGTTGTCGTCAGCTCGTGTCGTGAGATGTTGGGTTAAGTCCCGCAACGAGCGCAACCCTTGATCTTAGTTGCCAGCATTTAGTTGGGCACTCTAAGGTGACTGCCGGTGACAAACCGGAGGAAGGTGGGGATGACGTCAAATCATCATGCCCCTTATGACCTGGGCTACACACGTGCTACAATGGACAGAACAAAGGGCTGCAAGACCGCAAGGTTTAGCCAATCCCATAAATCTGTTCTCAGTTCGGATCGCAGTCTGCAACTCGACTGCGTGAAGCTGGAATCGCTAGTAATCGCGGATCAGCATGCCGCGGTGAATACGTTCCCGGGCCTTGTACACACCGCCCGTCACACCACGAGAGTTTGCAACACCCGAAGTCGGTGAGGTAACCTTTATGGAGCCAGCCGCCGAAGGTGGGGCAGATGATTGGGGTGAAGTCGTAACAAGGTAGCCGTATCGGAAGGTGCGGCTGGATCACCTCCTTTCTAAGGATATATGGAGCAGCGTGCGTTTTCGTCTTGTTTAGTTTTGAAGGATCATTCCTTCAAAACATGTCTCTAGCGAGACAGGATTGTTCTTTGAAAACTAGATAACAATAAGTAATACATTCACATTGAATGCAATGCAAAGTTCATCACACATAGTGATTCTTTCTAAAGTAAGAAATGGTTAAGTTAGAAAGGGCGCACGGTGGATGCCTTGGCACTAGGAGCCGATGAAGGACGGGACGAACACCGATATGCTTCGGGGAGCTGTAAGCAAGCTTTGATCCGGAGATTTCCGAATGGGGAAACCCACTGCTCGTAATGGAGTAGTATCCATACTTGAATACATAGAGTATGAGAAGGCATACCCGGGGAACTGAAACATCTAAGTACCCGGAGGAAGAGAAAGCAAATGCGATTCCCTGAGTAGCGGCGAGCGAAACGGGAACAGCCCAAACCAAGAGGCTTGCCTCTTGGGGTTGTAGGACACTCTATACGGAGTTACAAAGGAACGATATAAGCGAAGAGGTCTGGAAAGGCCCGCCAAAGAAGGTAACAGCCCTGTAACTGAAATGTTGTTCTCTCCAGAGTGGATCCTGAGTACGGCGGAACACGTGAAATTCCGTCGGAATCCGGGAGGACCATCTCCCAAGGCTAAATACTCCCTAGTGACCGATAGTGAACCAGTACCGTGAGGGAAAGGTGAAAAGCACCCCGGAAGGGGAGTGAAATAGATCCTGAAACCGTGTGCCTACAAGTAGTCAGAGCCCGTTAACGGGTGATGGCGTGCCTTTTGTAGAATGAACCGGCGAGTTACGATCCCGTGCAAGGTTAAGCAGAAGATGCGGAGCCGCAGCGAAAGCGAGTCTGAATAGGGCGCATGAGTACGTGGTCGTAGACCCGAAACCAGGTGATCTACCCATGTCCAGGGTGAAGTTCAGGTAACACTGAATGGAGGCCCGAACCCACGCACGTTGAAAAGTGCGGGGATGAGGTGTGGGTAGGGGTGAAATGCCAATCGAACCTGGAGATAGCTGGTTCTCTCCGAAATAGCTTTAGGGCTAGCCTCAAGGTAAGAGTCTCGGAGGTAGAGCACTGATTGGACTAGGGGCCCCTACCGGGTTACCGAATTCAGTCAAACTCCGAATGCCGATGACTTATCCTTGGGAGTCAGACTGCGAGTGATAAGATCCGTAGTCGAAAGGGAAACAGCCCAGACCGCCAGCTAAGGTCCCAAAGTATACGTTAAGTGGAAAAGGATGTGGAGTTGCTTAGACAACCAGGATGTTGGCTTAGAAGCAGCCACCATTTAAAGAGTGCGTAATAGCTCACTGGTCGAGTGACTCTGCGCCGAAAATGTACCGGGGCTAAACGTATCACCGAAGCTGCGGACTGTTCTTACGAACAGTGGTAGGAGAGCGTTCTAAGGGCTGTGAAGCCAGACCGGAAGGACTGGTGGAGCGCTTAGAAGTGAGAATGCCGGTATGAGTAGCGAAAGACGGGTGAGAATCCCGTCCACCGAATGCCTAAGGTTTCCTGAGGAAGGCTCGTCCGCTCAGGGTTAGTCGGGACCTAAGCCGAGGCCGAAAGGCGTAGGCGATGGACAACAGGTTGATATTCCTGTACCACCTCCTCACCATTTGAGCAATGGGGGGACGCAGGAGGATAGGGTAAGCGCGGTATTGGATATCCGCGTCCAAGCAGTTAGGCTGGGAAATAGGCAAATCCGTTTCCCATAAAGGCTGAGCTGTGATGGCGAGCGAAATTTAGTAGCGAAGTTCCTGATTCCACACTGCCAAGAAAAGCCTCTAGCGAGGTGAGAGGTGCCCGTACCGCAAACCGACACAGGTAGGCGAGGAGAGAATCCTAAGGTGATCGAGAGAACTCTCGTTAAGGAACTCGGCAAAATGACCCCGTAACTTCGGGAGAAGGGGTGCTTCTTAGGGTGTTAAAGCCCCGAGAAGCCGCAGTGAATAGGCCCAGGCGACTGTTTAGCAAAAACACAGGTCTCTGCGAAGCCGTAAGGCGAAGTATAGGGGCTGACGCCTGCCCGGTGCTGGAAGGTTAAGAGGAGCGCTTAGCGTAAGCGAAGGTGCGAATTGAAGCCCCAGTAAACGGCGGCCGTAACTATAACGGTCCTAAGGTAGCGAAATTCCTTGTCGGGTAAGTTCCGACCCGCACGAAAGGCGCAACGATCTGGGCACTGTCTCAACGAGAGACTCGGTGAAATTATAGTACCTGTGAAGATGCAGGTTACCCGCGACAGGACGGAAAGACCCCGTGGAGCTTTACTGCAGCCTGATATTGAATGTTGGTACAGCTTGTACAGGATAGGTAGGAGCCTTGGAAACCGGAGCGCTAGCTTCGGTGGAGGCATCGGTGGGATACTACCCTGGCTGTATTGACCTTCTAACCCGCTGCCCTTATCGGGCAGGGAGACAGTGTCAGGTGGGCAGTTTGACTGGGGCGGTCGCCTCCTAAAATGTAACGGAGGCGCCCAAAGGTTCCCTCAGAATGGTTGGAAATCATTCGCAGAGTGTAAAGGCACAAGGGAGCTTGACTGCGAGACCTACAAGTCGAGCAGGGACGAAAGTCGGGCTTAGTGATCCGGTGGTTCCGCATGGAAGGGCCATCGCTCAACGGATAAAAGCTACCCCGGGGATAACAGGCTTATCTCCCCCAAGAGTCCACATCGACGGGGAGGTTTGGCACCTCGATGTCGGCTCATCGCATCCTGGGGCTGTAGTCGGTCCCAAGGGTTGGGCTGTTCGCCCATTAAAGCGGTACGCGAGCTGGGTTCAGAACGTCGTGAGACAGTTCGGTCCCTATCCGTCGCGGGCGCAGGAAATTTGAGAGGAGCTGTCCTTAGTACGAGAGGACCGGGATGGACGCACCGCTGGTGTACCAGTTGTTCTGCCAAGGGCATCGCTGGGTAGCTATGTGCGGACGGGATAAGTGCTGAAAGCATCTAAGCATGAAGCCCCCCTCAAGATGAGATTTCCCATTCCGCAAGGAAGTAAGATCCCTGAAAGATGATCAGGTTGATAGGTCTGAGGTGGAAGCGTGGTGACACGTGGAGCTGACAGATACTAATAGATCGAGGACTTAACCTATATTCTATTGTGAAGCATGAACATTGTTATCTAGTTTTGAGAGAACATTCTCTCCATCAGGTTTGGTGGCGATAGCGAAGAGGTCACACCCGTTCCCATACCGAACACGGAAGTTAAGCTCTTCAGCGCCGATGGTAGTTGGGGGTTTCCCCCTGTGAGAGTAGGACGCCGCCAAGCTTCTATCAGGATCAGTTCCATTTGGAACTGATCTTTTTTGTGCTGATTGAGGGTCATACATCATACTTTATCTTATACCATTTGTTTGATGAAAGATCGTCGCACCTTCTTATGTCCAAGCGTAGCATGTGAAACACTTGAACCTAAAGATGTTCATGGCATAAAACCTTATCTATACAAAACAATAGAGAGACAGAGTATGAGCTTATATAGGCGCATTCCATATATCTTTAATTAAATTGAAGATGTGTAAGCCTATTCGATTTCTATAAATGCTTTACGTCTAAAGAGATACCTATATCATTAAAGTATAAAAATGAAAGACTGCTAATAATTCTAAAGGAATTGAACGTTTTGAAAGAGAATATAGAGAAGAGAAGCTCACCTGCTGAACGTTGAACAGCAGCTGTATGAATAGGTGATATGACGATCTTTTGTTAAAAAATAACGCAATGAAAATTGAAATAAAATTTTTTTAATATAGCCTTTACAAATGATTAAAACCTGTATATAATAATCTTTGTCGGATCGAGAGATTCCTACATAGTGGAGGATTAGCTCAGCTGGGAGAGCATCTGCCTTACAAGCAGAGGGTCGGCGGTTCGAGCCCGTCATCCTCCACCATATTTATTCTTACATAATGTTAGGATAGATAAAGCCGGTGTAGCTCAACTGGTAGAGCAACTGACTTGTAATCAGTAGGTTGGGGGTTCAAGTCCTCTTGCCGGCACCACTTTCATATGGTAAGATAGACAAGTCGCTTTTAAAGCGAGCCATTAGCTCAGTTGGTAGAGCATCTGACTTTTAATCAGAGGGTCGAAGGTTCGAGTCCTTCATGGCTCACCATGTTTCATGCGGGTGTGGCGGAATTGGCAGACGCGCTAGACTTAGGATCTAGTGTCTTTATGACGTGGGGGTTCAAGTCCCTTCACCCGCATTGCCAAATAAAATAAAGAAATCCTGTAATGCGGAAGTAGTTCAGTGGTAGAACACCACCTTGCCAAGGTGGGGGTCGCGGGTTCGAATCCCGTCTTCCGCTTATACCATCCACGCCGGGGTGGTGGAATTGGCAGACACACAGGACTTAAAATCCTGCGGTAGGTGACTACCGTGCCGGTTCAAGTCCGGCCCTCGGCATTATAAATAAGCGCCCGTAGCTCAATTGGATAGAGCGTTTGACTACGGATCAAAAGGTTAGGGGTTCGACTCCTCTCGGGCGCGCCATTAAGATCGGGAAGTAGCTCAGCTTGGTAGAGCACTTGGTTTGGGACCAAGGGGTCGCAGGTTCGAATCCTGTCTTCCCGACCATCTTTTATGGGGCCTTAGCTCAGCTGGGAGAGCGCCAGCCTTGCACGCAGGAGGTCAGCGGTTCGATCCCGCTAGGCTCCACTTTTTAAAAGATTATTTTGATCATGGCGGTGTAGCTCAGCTGGCTAGAGCGTACGGTTCATACCCGTGAGGTCGGGGGTTCGATCCCCTCCGCCGCTATAAAGGACCTTTAGCTCAGTTGGTTAGAGCAGACGGCTCATAACCGTCCGGTCGTAGGTTCGAGTCCTACAAGGTCCACCATCTATACGGAGGAATACCCAAGTCCGGCTGAAGGGATCGGTCTTGAAAACCGACAGGGGTGTCAAAGCCCGCGGGGGTTCGAATCCCTCTTCCTCCGCCATATTTTTTTAAAACCCATATCATCGCGGGGTGGAGCAGTTCGGTAGCTCGTCGGGCTCATAACCCGAAGGTCGCAGGTTCAAATCCTGCCCCCGCAACCAAAATGGTCCGGTAGTTCAGTTGGTTAGAATGCCTGCCTGTCACGCAGGAGGTCGCGGGTTCGAGTCCCGTCCGGACCGCCATTTTTCAAAAGAATACTTGGCTCGGTAGCTCAGTTGGTAGAGCAACGGACTGAAAATCCGTGTGTCGGCGGTTCGATTCCGTCCCGAGCCACTTTTATAAAAATATTCATAGTATGGCGGTTGTGGCGAAGTGGTTAACGCACCAGATTGTGGCTCTGGCACTCGTGGGTTCGATTCCCATCAATCGCCCCATACATATTTTTGCGGGTGTAGTTTAGTGGTAAAACCTCAGCCTTCCAAGCTGATGTCGTGGGTTCGATTCCCATCACCCGCTCCATTTGTATATCTGTTCATGGGCCTGTAGCTCAGCTGGTTAGAGCGCACGCCTGATAAGCGTGAGGTCGGTGGTTCGAGTCCACTCAGGCCCACCATGATCTTCCGCAGTAGCTCAGTGGTAGAGCTATCGGCTGTTAACCGATCGGTCGTAGGTTCGAATCCTACCTGCGGAGCCAAATGGAGAAGTACTCAAGTGGCTGAAGAGGCGCCCCTGCTAAGGGTGTAGGTCGCGTAAGCGGCGCGAGGGTTCAAATCCCTCCTTCTCCGCCATTGATCTGGCCCGTTGGTCAAGCGGTTAAGACACCGCCCTTTCACGGCGGTAACACGGGTTCGAATCCCGTACGGGTCATTTTTAAAAGAGATCTTGTCAAAGATCTCTTTTTTGTTTTCTTCAAAACGAAAGACCGCTATCATGGCGGTCTTTTTTTACATATTCATGGAATAGATCGTATAAGACAAGTATGTCGCAAAGAAGCCCCATAAGACATAAGGGATCAGTAAAATTGGAACGACTTTGCTTAGTTTACGTGAGACGATGACAAGTGCAAGTGCTGTCAGTGCAACGAGCAGGCAGTCGATCGTAGCCACAAACAAATCCTTTTGTGTAAATTGAAAAAAACTAAAGGCTTGATTGAATACGTAATTTAAAAGGAAAAGAATCCAAAATGGTAAAGTGATTTTTTGGAATCCATATTTTCCATAAATGATCGCTGCGGACAATGAGATGAGTGCAAATAAGACAGCCCACACAGCACCAATCACACCGCCACCAGGTGTCCATTCTGGTTTATTTAATGCGTCATACCATTCTCTGTCGATGGGGAACAAAAATCCGGCAATAGAGAATAGTGCGTATGTAATAAAGAAGACGACAATCGCCCAAATGATACTTTTTCTAGCCATCAAGAATCTCCTCCAATCAAATTCACTCTTAAAGTGATTTCCCAATCATTACATGATATAAACATAAAGCCCCCAATATGAGGGGACTAATGATTTTCTTCTGTATAAGGTTCTTCCTCGTACGGTTTCAAGTCACCAAATACCGTCATGACACCTTCTTCGTCTAATGCTTCTTCATAGGCCTCGTGTGCTTTGTTCGGATACACCTTGCTTGCTTTTCCTTCAATATCAGCAGCTGCGAATCCTTCGTAGTCCTCCACATAATCTTCATCTTCTGATTGTGTATACACATCATCGTATGTCAAAGGTGGGAATTCCATATCAGACGGGGTATCAGAGTTTCCGTAGCGTTCTACGTCTTGGTAGGCATCCTCTCCGTCGTACGCAGCACTTTCTTCATTTTCAAATTGTCCAGCTGGCGGACTTAATAAATCCTCTTCAATCGGACGGTTTTGTGAAACGGTCTGTTCTTTTGTGTGCTCTGTGCATGTGACGGCAGTAGGCAAGGCTTCTAAGCGTTCCTTTGGAATAGGGGCCTTACAGACCTTACATAGTCCATAAGAGCCGTCTGCAATGGCTTGAAGTGCTTCATCGATATCTAACATATGTTCATGTTCCAAGCTGTTTAAAGCAATATCTTTCCCACGCTCGAACAGCTCTGTCCCTTGATCGCCCGGGTGGTTATCATAGGCAGACAGTTCTCCGACTGAATCGTAAGGAAAGGATACTTTCTGTTCATCGTCATGGCTTTTGGCTTCAAGTTCTTTCTTTTCATCGAGAAGACGCTGCTTCAAATGATGTAATTCGTCTTTTGACAACAAAGCGATCATCCTTTCATATCAAACATATTGTTAGTATGAGCAATTTTGTATATAAGACTAGTTCCAATTTGAAGCAATTCCTAATTAAAAAAACGCCTGCGGCTGCAGGCGTTCTTTGTTACGCGATATAGTATTGTAAGATCAAAGCGATCGTCAGCAGAAAACCAAAAAATGTATTGGTTTGAGCTGTAGATTTCATGGCATTCATTAATTCAATCGGTTTTTCTTTTTGCTTAAACTCTTTAATGGCTGTATAGGCTTTTGGCACACTGAGTAAAACAAGAAGACTCCAAAGACCGACGATATCTGTGAAGATATAAACAAAAATGAGTACATATGATACCAAAAACATAGAAAGTAAAATGTTCACTGCAGCTTTACGTCCAGCAAGGATGGCAAGTGTTTTTCGTCCATTTTCCTTATCCCCGTCTAAATCACGGATATTGTTCGACAGTAAGATGGCACCCACTAAAATAGAAATTGGTAGTGAAATGAGAACCGCTTTAGACGTCAGAGTGCCTGTTTGGATATAGAAACTAATCAGGATGATTCCTAATCCCATAAAAGCACCTGAAACAAGTTCTCCAAACGGTGTATATGCAATTGGTACAGGGCCGCCAGTATAGAAATAGCCTGCTGCCATACAAATAAGTCCTATTAATGCAATCCACCAGCTAGACATCATGCAAATATAGACCCCAAGTAATAAAGAAAGTGCAAATAGTGCATAAGCGAGGCTGAGGACTGTCTTTGGCTTCACACCGTTTCTTACAATGGCTCCGCCGATGCCGACAGATTTCTCGTTGTCCAGCCCGCGAACATAATCAAAGTACTCATTAAACATGTTTGTTGCGATTTGGATAAACATAGATGCAAACAGCATGGCTAAAAATAGCCCAACATGTATTTGACCACTTGGAAGTGCTAAAACAGTTCCTAAAGTAACGGGAATAAATGCCGCTGTTAGTGTATGCGGTCGTAGTAAATTCCACCAAATTCGCCAGTTTTTATCAGGCTTTATTGGTGAAAGCTGATCTGATATCGATTGATGCTGCATAAAATATACTCCTTTAAATAAAAAAATACGTACACGTCCAAATTCCAGTTTAGCAAAGTTCAAAAAGGTGTCAATATATTGATGCGATGAATCGGGAAAAAGATGTTTGCTAATCGTTGCCATATCGAAAGAAAGCTTGATTTTAAAACGGTCCTGCCATTTTGCTTTAGATGCTCTCGTTTCAATAAGCAAGAGCGAAAAAATCTTGAAAGCGTGATATAATAAGGATTCGAGGTTTTAGAAGCTGTTTTCTTTACTAAGTTCATCTGTTAAGGTTTATAATAGAAAAGCAGGTCATTCGACATATTCGAATGTTCATGTATTTTTTCATTATGTTTTTATTTTTTATGTAATTCATGGATTTTGGAGGAATGTATCATGGTGACAACAGTGCAAAGTACTTTCCGGCAGGAAGCGCTTGCGACATTAGAAGAAGCGAATAACGTCAACCATGCTGTTTTGATAAGCTACTCCAGAAGAGTTGACGATCTGGATCCTCTTGCCTTTTTCCAAAGCGGCGAAGCGGATTTTTTAGGCGAGCGGTTTTTTTGGTCTGATCCAGAAAGCCAAATGATATTTTCTGGACTTGGCAGAGCGGCCGTCATTAAATCATCTGAGCAAGGCAAGGAACGATTCGATATAGTCCATCAAGAATGGGAACAGCTCAAGCAGCACATGTTCCATTTTCATGATGAAAAGGAGTTAAAGCAAGCGGCTGTTGGTCCGCTTTTATTTGGAGGATTCTCGTTTGATCCGTATGAAGAGAAGGCGCGTCATTGGGAAGCATTTGGCGAGGCTCATTTTTTTGTGCCATCGATCATGCTGACTGTCTCAAAAGAAGGCAGTTTTCTTACGATCAATGAGTGGAAGCAGGTGGACGGGAATGTTCATCAGCTTATTCAGGAATTAGAACAAAAAGCCTCTCGTTTAGAGACATTGCCAGTACGGACTGGTGGACAAGCTGAACTTGTTCATGTGGAAGAGCTGGATGTGAAGGAATGGATGAAGGCGATCGGAGAAGCGACAGACCACATTCGTGCAAACGAATATGAAAAGGTTGTTTTAGCAAGAGAAGTCTTGCTTCACTATAAAAATCAAATTGAACTCGCTCCACTATTAGCGGAATTATTAAAGCATCAAACAACGAGTTATGTATTTGCGGTTGAACAGGGAAGACAAGCATTTGTCGGAGCCACGCCGGAACGCTTAGTGAAAAAAAGCGGCGGAGAGGTCTTTTCCTCCTGTTTAGCAGGTTCCATTGTTCGCGGAAAAGATGAAGCGGAGGATCACGCATTAGGCGAGGAACTGCTGCATGATGAGAAGAATTTGATCGAACATCAAATTGTTGTCAATATGATTGAGCAAGCATTTGAAGCGAATTGCCTTCACGTGCATAAACCAAATCAACCAAGTCTTTATAAAACAAAAAACATTCAGCATTTGTTTACACCGATTGTGGGAGAAATTAAAAGCAGCTGTTCCCTCTTTTCATTAATTGAGCAGCTCCATCCGACGCCGGCACTAGGCGGATATCCAAAGGAAAAGGCGGTTGAAGTGATTCGTGAAATCGAACCGCTCAAGCGCGGCTGGTATGCAGCGCCGGTAGGCTGGATTGATTCTCAGGATAATGGAGAATTTGCTGTAGCCATCCGGTCAGGTCTTATTGAGGAAGACCGTGTTCGTTTGTTCGCTGGCTGCGGAATTGTAGAGGATTCCCTTGCAAAGCAGGAGTATGAAGAAACACAAGTGAAGTTAAGACCAATGCTGTCTGCTCTTGGAGGTCATCCTATTGAATAATCACATCATGACAACATATATAGGCAGATTGATGGATGAATTCGTCCAAGGTGGTGTGAAAGAGGCAGTTGTCTGTCCTGGTTCTCGTTCAACTCCGCTTGCGATGCTGGCCCTTGCCCATCAAGACATCCATGTTCATGTTTTAGTGGACGAACGGTCTGCTGCTTTTTATGCGCTTGGTCTTGCAAAAGCAAGTCAATCACCAGTGTTGCTTATTTGTACATCAGGTACGGCAGCTGCTAACTTTTATCCAGCCGTTGTAGAGGCGCATTATTCTCGTGTACCTCTTATTGTTTTAACTGCTGATCGGCCGCACGAATTGAGGGAAGTTGGGGCACCTCAAGCGATTGATCAGCAATTCTTATTCGGTAAGTTTGTTAAATGGTTCACAGACTTAGCATTGCCGGAGGACAGTCAAACGATGCTGCGTTATGTTCAGGCGGCAGCTGCGAGAGCAAATCACATGTCGATGCAGGAGCCAAAGGGGCCTGTTCAGGTCAATGTACCTCTGAGAGAGCCATTGCTTCCTGATCTGTCTATTGATCCTTTCGCGCGAGAAAAAGAGGATACGAAAAAGGTATTAGCATCAGGACAGGCTTTCCCTAATGATCAAGTGATGTCTGAAATCGTAACCGTCATGAACCAATCCTCAAAGGGACTGATTGTGGCTGGTGAACTTCATACACAGGAAGAAAAAGAGGCAGTTTTACGCCTTTCGAAAGCCCTGCATTTACCTATTTTAGCTGACCCGCTTTCTCTTTTACGCAACGGGCATGAAAATCAAGATCTCATTATCGATGCGTATGATTCTTTATTAAAAGATGAAGCATTACAGCAGCATCTATTGCCGGATATGGTCATTCGTTTTGGACCGATGCCTGTATCTAAGCCTTTATTCAAGTGGCTGGAAAAACATGCGGAAGTGAAGCAGATTGTTGTAGATGCTGCCGGAGGTTTCCGTGATCCTGGGTTAAGTGCTTCGTACGTTATAGAAAGTCATGTGGCTGCTTTTGTAGATGCAGCATTAAATCAAGAAGTCCAACGTAAAGAGACAAGTTTCTTAAACCGATGGCAGAATGCTAATTCTTCATTCAGAACGCATGCTGCCCACTATTCAGATGAGGATTTGTCCTTTGAAGGGAATGTGTACCGTCAGCTTCAGCACCTCTTGCCAAAAGAGAGTGTCCTTTTTATCGGAAATAGTATGCCGATTCGTGATGTAGATACATTTTTTGAAACTCAGTCCAAGCCTTTTCGAATGATGGCGAATCGCGGAGCAAATGGTATTGACGGCGTTGTGTCTACAGCACTTGGCACGTATGCAGCTTTGAAGCAGCCAGTCACTTTAGTCATTGGAGATTTATCATTTTACCATGATATGAACGGTCTGCTCGCAGCTAAGCTGATGGACATTCCGCTGACAGTTGTTTTGATAAACAATGATGGGGGAGGTATCTTTTCTTTCCTTCCACAGGCGTCTGATGAACCGTATTATGAAAAGCTCTTTGGAACGCCGACAGGACTGAATTTTGAGTATGCATCGAAGTTATATGGGGGAACCTATTCGAAACCCGCAACGAAACAAGAGTTGCATGATGTGTATATGGCGCATATCGATGAACCTGGGCTTCATTTAATTGAAATTGAAACAGATCGTCATTCCCGTGTAGACAAGCATCGTCAAATGATGGATGACATATTGGAAGAAGTGAAAAAAGAATGCCTTCTCTCATCATAAGAATGCGTGATGGGGTAGCGTACGAAGTGGTGGATCAGAACCCTTCGGCAGCAAATGCCACATTATGCTTACACGGCTTCACTGGAAGTGCAGCGTCTTGGACGTTCTTGAATGCTTATTTGGAGAATACAAGACTGATTCAGGTCAGCTTGCTCGGACATGGGCGTACGGACTCGCCAGAAAGTGTGAGAAGATATGCGATGTCTCAGCAGCTGGCAGATCTTGCAGAGATTTTAAACCAATTAAAGCTTCACAAAGTGAATATTCTCGGATATTCTATGGGAGGGCGTATTGCTTTATCATTTGCTGCTCGTTATCCAGATCGTGTCAACAAACTGATCCTTGAGAGTACGTCTCCAGGGCTTCGTTCATTTAAAGAGCGGATGGTAAGACTGAAGCAGGATCATCAGCTCGCCCAAAAAATCAGGCATGAAGGCTTAGTGAAGTTTGTGGATTTTTGGGAGAGCATTCCTTTGTTTGCTTCGCAGAAAGCTTTATCAGCGGAAAAGCAGGCTCAACTGAGAGAGGGAAGACTCAAAGCCAATCCTCTTGGGCTTGCTCGCAGCTTAGAAGGAATTGGAACAGGTTCACAGCCGTCTGTTTGGAAGGCATTAAAGCATATTCATTTGCCTGTTTTGCTCATTTGCGGAACGCTTGATGAAAAGTTCTGCCATATCGGCAAACGTATGCAGCAGGAGCTGAAGGAAAGTCAATTCATATTGGCTGAGCATGCTGGGCATACAGTTCATGTGGAACAACCACATTTTTTTGGTAAAATAGTAAGTGAGTTTATTTTAGCGCAGGATTAGAGGAGGAAATATTGATGGCTATTGAATGGCAAACTGAGCGTCAGTATGACGAAATTTTATATGAAACGTATAATGGGATCGCAAAGATTACGATTAATCGTCCACACGTACATAACGCGTTTACCCCAAAGACTGTTAGTGAATTAATTGATGCATTTTCACGAGCTCGTGATAATTCAGAAGTTGGTGTGATCGTACTTGCAGGTGCTGGCGGAAAAGCATTCTGTTCTGGTGGAGACCAAAAAGTCCGCGGCCATGGCGGTTATGTAGGAGACGATCAAATTCCACGTCTAAATGTATTAGACTTACAGCGTTTGATTCGTGTGATTCCAAAACCGGTTGTTGCGATGGTTGCAGGTTATGCAATTGGAGGCGGACACGTTCTCCACATAGTATGTGATCTCACAATTGCAGCAGATAATGCGATTTTTGGACAAACAGGTCCAAAAGTAGGCAGCTTTGATGCCGGTTACGGTTCAGGCTACCTTGCACGTATTGTAGGTCATAAGAAAGCTAGAGAAATTTGGTACTTATGCCGTCAATACAATGCACAAGAAGCGCTTGATATGGGACTTGTTAACACAGTTGTCCCATTAGATCAGCTTGAAGAGGAAACAGTAAAGTGGTGTGAGGAAATGCTAGAAAAGAGCCCGACTGCTTTACGATTCTTGAAGGCTGCATTTAACGCAGATACGGATGGATTAGCTGGAATTCAGCAATTTGCAGGAGATGCGACACTTCTTTATTACACAACAGATGAAGCAAAAGAAGGACGCGATTCCTTTAAGGAAAAACGCAAGCCGGACTTCGGTCAGTTCCCGCGTTTCCCTTGATTCAATGATATTAATGAACAACAGCTTAGTGCATCAGACTAAGCTGTTTTCTTTTACGAAAAGGAGGTGCTCATGATGAAGCAACCTAATTGGCTGCTGCACCGTGCCTATTTAACACCAGATCGAGTCGCACTTATTTATCAAGAGAAAGAGTGGACATTTCACGAATTAGCTCAAGAAGCGGACGAGCTTTCAAATAGACTTTCACAGGCATCATTGAAAAAAGGGGAAACGGTTGCGCTTTTGATGAACAATCATCCTCACATGGTGATGCTTGTACATGCCTGTTTTTTATTAGGAGTAAAAATCGTGCTATTGAATAATAAGCTGACAAAAGCTGAAAGGCGCTATCAGCTAGAAGATGCAAAAGCAGCGGCGTTATTAACGGAATCTATTTATGCAAGCGATCATGAGGGGGATTTACCCGTTTATACAATGGAATCTTTACCTGAACCAGGGAAAGGCAATGAAAAGAAGATCGAGAGCGAATTTGATTTGAATGAAACAGCAACCATCATGTATACATCTGGGACAACAGGACGTCCAAAAGGGGTAGAGCAAACGTTTGGTAATCATTTTCATAGTGCTGTTTCCTCTGCATTGAATTTGGGTCTCAGAGAGGATGACCGCTGGCTCATTGCCCTGCCTCTTTTTCATATTAGCGGTTTATCTGCCTTATTTAAGTCCGTAATCTATGGAATGACAGTCGTGCTTCATCAGAAGTTTGACGTTGATGAAGTAAAGGATTCTATTGAACGGCATCGTGTGACGATGATTTCTGTTGTGCAGACGATGTTATCTCGGTTATTAAGCAGACTAGAAGAATGTCCGTCTTCTTTGCGTTGTCTTTTATTAGGCGGAGGACCTGCGCCTTATGCGATGCTCCAAGAAAGCAAAGAGAAGGGCTTTCCTGTCTTTCAATCGTACGGTATGACAGAAACCTGTTCACAAATTGTGACGCTTGCACCTGAATTTAGTGTAGAGAAGCTTGGGTCAGCGGGAAAACCTCTTTTTGGGTGTGAGCTGAAAATTCAAGATGGTGATCGCATTTGCCGTCCTTTTGAGCATGGCGAAATTATGGTGAAAGGTGCAAATGTGATGAAAGGATACCTTTACCGTGAAGAAGCGACCGCGGCTGCCTTTCATGAGGGCTGGCTGAAGACGGGTGATATTGGCTATGTGGATGAGGAAGGGTTCTTATTTGTGCTTGACCGCCGTTCAGATTTGATTATTTCTGGCGGAGAAAATATTTATCCTGCGGAAATTGAAGCGGTGCTTCTAACACATCCGCATGTAAAGGAAGCCGGAGTAACGGGTATGTATGATGATAGATGGGGAGAGGTACCGGCTGCTTTCCTTGTAACAGATGATAAGATACCGGAGAATGAGCTCTATGCTTTATGTGAGTCGCATTTAGCCAAATATAAATGGCCCGCCGCTTTTCACTTTGTGAACGAGCTGCCAAGAAATGCATCGAATAAATTGCAAAGGCACAGACTCAGATCAAAGGGGTTTTCAAATGATTCAAATTGAACGAGTAATTTTATATCATGTCACGATGAAGCTTAAACAACCATTTACAACAAGTCTTGGAACCATTTCAGAGCGTGAGTTTATTATTGTTGAAGTAAAGGATCAAACAGGATTGACTGGATGGGGAGAGGTATCTGCTTTTTCTTCTCCTTGGTATACAGAAGAAACAATTGAGACTTGCTATCATATGCTGAGGGCTTTCTTTATCCCGAACGTGCTGACGCGCACCTTTACACATCCTTCAGAAATACCTGACAGTCTGTATCAATTTAAAGGCAATAGGATGGCCAAAGCAGGCATTGAAGCGGCTGTTTGGGATATTTATGCGAAGCGTGAGAATAAGTCTTTACGCGATGTATTAGGCGGCACAAAAGATAGAATACCATCTGGTGTTGTGGCGGGGTTAGGCCCTATTGACGATATGCTTGAGCAAATTCAGCAATTTGTTGATCAAGGCTATCAGCGGGTGAAGGTGAAAATTAAACCAGGACAAGATATTGGACTTCTTCAAAAGATCAGAGAGTCTTTTCCTGATCTGCCATTAATGGCAGATGCAAACTCTGCTTATGAATTAAAAGATATTAGCAAGCTTAAACAGCTCGATGATATTCGCTTATTAATGATTGAACAGCCTCTAGCTGCAGATGATATTGTGGACCATCGCCATTTGCAAAAGCATTTAAAAACGCCGATTTGTTTAGATGAAAGTATTTGTTCTTTAGATGATGCCAGAAAAGCTGTAGAGCTTGGCAGTTGTCAAATTATTAATGTGAAGCCTTCACGAGTTGGCGGACTGACAGAGGCTCTTAAAATTCATACGTTCAGTAAGGAGCATAAAATTCCGTTATGGTGCGGGGGGATGATTGAAACAGGTATTTCCCGCGCGCAGAACGTGGCACTTGCTTCACTTCCTCAATTTACAATTCCCGGTGATATTTCAGCTTCGTCAAAATTTTGGGAGCAGGATATCATTTTTCCTGAAATTAAGGTTGAAAATGGGTTTATTGAGGTGCCTCGCTCGCCAGGAATGGGCGTGGAAGTTGATTACCAAGCGCTCCGTTCGTTTTCAGATAAAATCGACGTGTTTACAAAACATGATTTTGTGAGATAAAAACGAAGAAATCACCTTTTGCTTATCCAATAGAATGGATGTATAGTGAGGGAAAGTTTTTCCTTCCTGTCTGAACAAAAAGAAAGAGCGGTGAACCGCTCTTTCTTACTCTTCTACCAGCTCGCTCTCATAAGCAAGCTGTCCGATATACTGATGCATTTCATTGGGCATGTTTGCTGCATGTCCATATTCATAATCCCAAAGGTTTAAAAAGGAGTGAGCGGCTTGATGGAATGCGGCTTCATCCGCGTCATGAATTTCGTCAAAAAACGTTTGAAGCAGCCGATCGTGTTTCAAATTGAAGCGCCTCCTTTAATGAGACTTAAAGATCTTGTGGTTTAAACGTTTTACAATCCGTTTCTTCACTTTTCTCAGCCGTATTTCCTGTGTGGCTGACGACATAGATTGCATCTGCACCACAGCGGTTTCCAGTATTCCAATAGGAACAGTTATTGACTTCACAAAGGATTTTTTGACTCATACAGATGACCTCCTTTTGAGTATGTCTTTCATCTATAATGTAACCGAAATGAAGCTCGTCCATTCATGTTAATCTTCCTGACGAATATAGCGCTTATCCTTCATAAATAATTTCCAGAAGAAATAGAACCCAGGAAATAAGATGATAAAACCTACAATATAGGTGATAAATAATGCCCTAAATGTGACAGGGTCTGTAAATCCAGACATAATTGTAATATCTGGATAGGCCATGTAAGGCAAGTGAGCACGCCCGTACACATAGCTTGCTAAGAAATATTGAATGGTAATCGCAATGACGGCAAGGCGTGGTCTCCCTTTCCGATGCTTAAAACGGCTGTTTGGTAAAAATAGAGCTAGTCCTGCTAGCAGGAACATTAGGAGAGATACAAGAAGAATAGGGATGTTCTGCATCATTTTTGTGAACAGCCAATTCGCCTCGCTTCGTAATGTCAGCATGATAAAAAAGGCCATCATGAGTGAAAGTGGACCTGTAATGAGCGCCCCTCTTCTATAAATGCTGTAAGCTTCATCTTCATTAGCTACATTAGAGAAATCAGCTAAAAGCAAGGACGAAAGAAAAAGGGTGCTAAAGATGGCAAAGCCGACAAAAGAATAAACATTTGCACTTGTAAAGACCAGTCCAAGATCTAATGAGTAGACGTTGTTCTCCTGAAAAATAAATCCACCATGGGTAATTGGGAGAACCATGATCAGGATGGACGGAATGATAAAGCCGCTGATCCCTGAAATATAAGTCACTGCTTTTCGGTACTTCTTAGGCAGTGAATGAGAAAACACGAGAAATCCGCTTCGCAGTGCAAGAAGCAATAAGATGATGCTGCCGGGTATTAATAAAACGGTACCAAGTACAAAGGTCGCACCTGGAAACAGGCTGAACAATGCGACAACGATGGCCACAATAAAGACGTTTGTTACTTCCCATGTTGGAGATAGATATTTATTCGCGATATTAGCTGCCTTTGTTTGTTCTCTATTCATATAAATCATCGACCAAAATCCTGCGCCGAAATCCATTGATGCCATCACTGCATAGATAAAAACGAATCCCCATAAGATGGTGATTGCAATGAGCGCATCAGTTGTAACATCCATTTGCATCAAGATCGCTCCCTTTTTAAGATTCTGTTAACCGTAGGTCTTCTTCAATCGTATGTTTCCTAAAGTAGTACGTCAGCACAATAACGGTTGCTATGCCTAAGATGAGATAGACAATGGCAAAAAGGATAAAAAGTGTCCCGATCGAGCCAGATGATGTGACAACCTCGGAGGTTTTGAGCATTCGATAAATGACCCATGGCTGACGGCCTGTACAAGCAAAGATCCAGCCAAATTCAATAGCCAAAAGACTAAGAGGCCCGCCGAATAAGTAAAGAAAAAGAAGCCACTTCGGAAATTTTTCACGTTTTAAAATTTTACGATAAAGCAGTGCTAATACCGCAAATAGAATGAGCACCGATCCAATAATGACCATGCCGTTAAATAATGTGTGTATAAATAAAGGCGGCCACTCGTCACGAGGAAAATCATTTAACCCTTTGACCACCGTATCGAAGCTATTTCCTGCGAGAAAACTAAGCGCCCAAGGAATTTCGATCGCACCTTTAATTTCCTGCGCATCAGCATCCGTAAAACCACCTATTGCAAGAGGCGCATGTGATTGCGTTTCAAATAAACCTTCAGCTCCAGCCAGCTTTTCAGGCTGATATTCATACAGAAGCTGAGCGGATTCGTGGCCATTTAAGGCTGTTAGAAAAGAGAAAAGTCCTCCTACAATGAGTCCAAGAAAAAGGGCTTTTCGATGAAATGTATAGAGCTTCTCATTTTTTTTAGTTTTGAGCATTTTAAAAGCTGCAACGGAAGCAATGACAAAAGCACCTGTTGTAAAAGCAGACAGCACAACATGTGTAGCAGTCACAGCAAAGCTTGGATTGAAAAAGGCCTTCCAAGGCTCGATGTTTGTGATTTCTCCATTCACCATCTGAAAGCCAGCAGGTGTCCCTTCAAAAGCATGTACGTTTGTAATCAGAATCGCTGATGCAGCTGCACCAATGACGATAAAAATAACCGTAATGATGCGCATTGCATTTGATAGGCGATCCGCTGCGTACACATAAATAGACATAAATAATGCTTCTATAAAGAACGCATAGATTTCAATCTGGAATGGCAGTGACATGACTTTTCCGATAACCTCCATAAAACCTGGCCATAAAAGGGCAAGCTGCGTACCAGCAATAGTACCAGTTGGAATGGCTACCCCTAACAGAACAGCCTGTGCTTTTGTCCATCGCTTGGCCATGATGGCATAATGCGGGTCCTTCGTTTTTTGAAAGATGAGTTCAGCTAACAAAATCATTAGCGGGATGCCAACGCCAAGCGAGGCATAAATAATATGAAAGCCCATGGTTGTGCCGAACAGGCTTCTAGCTAAAACGAGATCAGTCAATTTTTTCTCCGCCTTTCTTATCGCTTCTCTTTTTCATGATGCTTATTATTCTCCACCATTTTTAGATTATTCTTCCTGACTAAGAAAGCTTGTTTTTTGACAAGTTGTATAAGAGGGAGTAGAATATAATTATAAAACGTAATCATTACGTTTTGATAACGAAAGGAGTTTTGACATTGAAAAGAGATATTCATCCAACCTCACATGAAGTTGTATTTATGGACGTAAACAGCGGTTACCGCTTCTTGAGTAAATCAACAAAGACATCAAATGAGACAGTAGAGTGGGAAGATGGGAAAACGTATCCTGTCATTAAAGTAGAAACAAGCTCTGATACGCATCCTTTTTATACAGGACGTCAAAAATTCGGAGAAAAAGGCGGAAGAGCCGAGCTGTTTAAGAAAAAATATCAAATGTAATCAAAAAAGCACGCCTGATAACGGTGTGCTTTTTTACAGCAAAAAACCCCGGCTGATAAAGCCCGGGGTTCAAAACATTAATCATTTAAAGCGGTGTTTAATGTCTTTAAGTTTTGTTTCATTAAGCTGACGTAGCTTTCGCCATTTTTGGCATCATTTTCAGTAATGGATTCTAGATTTTTAAGGGTTAAGCTTTTTGCCCCAATTTCACTGCGGATCGTATCTGATACTTTGCTGCTGACGTTGTTTTCAAAAATAACGTATTGAATGTGATGCTTTTCTGCTTTTTGTACAATGTTTTCGAGCTGCTTTTGTGATGGCTCTTCGGAAGCGGATAATCCTAAAACGCTGATTTGCTCAATGCCATAGCGCTTTTCCCAATAGCCATAAGCTGCGTGAGAAACAAGAATTTCTTTATGTTTGGCTTTAGATAACGTTGTTTTGAATTCTTGATCTAGGGATTGTAAATCTTTTTTTAGATTTTCATAGTTTTTTGTGTATTCTTCTTTATGATCTGGATCTAATGAGACGAGTGTGTCTTTAATGTTTTTCGCCATTTGCTGCGCATAAACTGGGTCTAACCATGCATGGGGATCTTTATCTCCGTGATCGTGCCCGTCATGATCATGATCGTGGTCTTCACCTTCATGGTCATGATCTTCGCCTTCTTCATGTGCATGTTCTTCATTTGTCGATAACAATTTGATGCCTTCGGCTGCTTTGACTGTTTTCACACCTTGGTCTTTTAATGTGGCAGCAGTTTTGTCTGCGAATGCTTCAGCCCCTGTGCCGCTGTAGATAAACGCATCACCTTCAGCCATTTCAACCATCGTTTTCGAACTTGGTTCAAAGCTGTGTGCATCTGCATTGGCAGGATACACGCTCTGAGCATGAACGTGAGAGCCGCCTATTTTTTCAGTGAAATCTTGAATTGGGAAGATCGTGGTGTAAATGATTAGTTTCCCGTCTGCCTTTCCTTTTGAAGCATTAGTGCCCGCACTGCTTGAGCACGCGGCAAGGCCGATCGCGAATAAAGCAGCTGTTAAAATAAAAAAGATTTTTTTCATGTAGAAAATGTCTCCTCTCAAACTAATAGATAGAAATGATTACGATTTAATGTCCTGAGTTATTGTATCGTAATAATTACGATTTGAAAAGAGGAAAATAAAAAATTTTCGTCAGCAGATGTTTCCTCTAAAAAAATAAGCTGCAAAACGTGACGAAATTTCTTACATTGTGCTATATTTATTTTTAAAAAAAGATAAAGGAATGGACAAACGTATGAAACTTTTAGATGAAATCATCGAATATAATCAACAATTTATTGAAGAAAAGAAATACGAAGAATTTACAACAACAAAGTTTCCACAGAAAAAAGCTGTCATTCTATCGTGTATGGATACAAGACTTGTTGAACTGCTTCCGCGTGCAATGAACATGAAAAATGGCGATATTAAGATTGTCAAAAGTGCTGGAGCGCTTGTTTCTCATCCATTTGGAAGTATTATGCGAAGCATTTTAGTTGCTGTGTATGAATTAAATGCTGACGAGGTATATGTCATTGGGCATCATGATTGCGGGATGAGCAAAATTGACAGCCAGACACTTTTAAATAAAGCCGTTGAGCGTGGTATTCCAGAAAAGCGTATTGAAGTACTGGAATACTCAGGAATAGATTTTAAACAGTGGCTCAAAAGCTTTAGTTCAGTTGAAGAGAGCGTGAAGGACAGTGTGTCTGTTGTAAAAAATCACCCGCTTCTTCCATCAGATGTACCTGTACATGGGCTTGTCATTGACCCTGGAACAGGGAAGCTTGACTTAGTTGTCAACGGATATGAAGAAAAGTAAGTTACTTTTCCTTTTTAGGCGGAACAGGATCGATGCCGCCGGGGTGAAGCGGATGACATTTCAAAATTCGCTTTATGGTCAGCCAGCCGCCCTTGATCGCGCCATGCGTTTTGATCGCCTCAAGTCCATAGTTTGAGCATGTTGGATAAAACCGGCAGCTTGGCGGTGTAAGAGGGGAAATACATTTTTGATAAAAGCGTATAATGCCGATAAAAATTTGTTTCATAGAGGTTCCTCCTTGTCTGTCTTCCACAGTATAAGAAAAAAGGACAAGGAAGGAAAGTTTTATAAACTAAACTGGTCGGAGAAATATGTTATAATATAGGAAATTGCAATTATAGGAGTGGTGATTATGCCTTCAGTTGAAAGCTTTGAACTTGATCATAATGCTGTAAAAGCGCCATACGTTCGTCATTGCGGCGTTCATAAAGTGGGATCAGATGGGGAAGTAAATAAATTTGATATTCGTTTTTGTCAGCCTAACAAGCAGGCGATGAAACCTGATACGATTCATACATTAGAGCATTTGCT
Organism: Bacillus sp. WP8; assembly: GCF_000800825.1. Lineage (NCBI taxonomy): Bacteria > Bacillati > Bacillota > Bacilli > Caryophanales > Bacillaceae > Bacillus > Bacillus sp. WP8. Next base: position 2,715,581 of record NZ_CP010075.1, on the reverse strand, counting down.
TGCGTTTAATATTAGAACACACTCAGAGAAATATGATCATTTTGATATTATCGATATTTCTCCAATGGGCTGCCAGACAGGCTACTATTTAGTTGTCAGTGGTGCACCAACTCCAAAAGAAATCGTTGAACTTCTTGATGCAACATTCAAGGATGCAGTTGAAGTAACAGAAATTCCTGCTGCAAACGAAGAGCAATGCGGCCAAGCGAAGCTTCATGATCTTGAAGGAGCAAAACGTTTAATGCGTTTCTGGCTTTCTCAGGATCAAGAAGAGCTTTTAAAAGTATTTGGTTAATAGAATGATGAACCGGACATTTAGATGTCCGGTTTTTTATTTGAATTCCAACAGTGATGTCAAAATAGGGGATATTTGTTAAAATGGACATGTCAGTAAAAGAAGGGGGAAACGCACGATGCGAAAAATGTTGGGAATGATTCTGATGCTCACGTTATTAAGTGCATGTGGAAACTCTGCAGCAAATAGCGGCAAAGGGGAAGTGCCTGAGCTATTAGAAGTAAAGCTTACAGGACCTGAGCAAGTGGAGAAAAATGAAAGCGTTATAGTAAAAGCAGCTGTCACATACGGTGATACGCCTGTTGATGATGCAGATGATGTTCAATTTGAAGTGTGGAAAGATGGCGACAAGGATAACAGCAAGATGATTCAGCCAAAGAAAGAAAACAAAGGTGTATACGAATTGCACACAGCCTTCAAAAAAGATGGCCTTTATATCATACAAGTCCATGTGACAGCTAAACAGCAGCATAATATGCCGAAAACGAACATCCACGTAGGTGAGGTGAAAAAAGAGAGTTCATCTACTGAAGATGAAGAAACGTCACATCATTAAAAGCGGTTTCATTTTGGATTAGGACGTTGGTTTGGTTCAGCATCTTGTGGTGAATCGACTTTATGCTTATATTCATAAGCCTTCGATGTCGTCCACAATGATAAAAAGACAACGATTGAGATAATGATAAAGCTGATAATCCCAAGTAACAGCATCTAACTCCCTCCTTATTTCCATATTAACATATATTTCATGCAGTCAAAATAGAAGAAATTGACGGCAGGTTTCAGTATAATAAGAAAAGGGTATTCTCATACTAAACGCAATTACATAAGGAGGAATAAACATGTCTGAAAATTTATTAAACGTTGTCAATAAACAAGTAGCTGATTGGACTGTGCTTTACGTGAAATTACATAACTATCATTGGTATGTAAAAGGGAAAGATTTCTTTACACTCCATGAGAAATTTGAGGAACTATATACAGAAACAGCTACATATATTGATGATTTGGCTGAGCGTATGCTTGCTTTAAATGGACAGCCTGTTGCGACAATGAAAGAGTGCTTAGAAATTTCAAGCATTCAAGAAGCAGAAGGCAAAGAATCAGCGGAGCAAATGGTGAAAAATCTATATGATGATTTCTCCAATATCGCTGAGGAATTAAAGAAAGGAATGGAGCTGGCTGCAGAGGTTGGCGATGAAACAACAGGTGATATGCTGCTTGCGATTCATCAATCCATTGAAAAACACAACTGGATGCTTAAAGCATATTTAGGATAATACACGTATGGGAAAAGAATGTCGGTCATAATTCGATCGACATTCTTTTTTTATTGGAATCGGGACAGACAGCCCATTGAAATCATAGGGCTTTCAGCCGAAGAGAAAAGAGAAGGGAGGGAAGAAGATGTCTTCTATTGCAGGAATGATGAGTCAGCAAGTAGCGAGCATTCAAAAGACACTCAATATTAGTTTGTTGAATTCACAGCTTGCTACGAATACAGCACAAGCTATGGTGATGCTGGATCAAGTGCAGCAGCAGCCTCAAGCTGTCCAGCCAAAGGATTCAGATGCAAGCTTTATTGATGTTAGGGTCTAGGAAGTAGCCGCCGCGCAAGGCGGCTTTTTCTTGTCAAAAGACAGCGCCTTTATTTTTTGTCGTCCAAGCTATTGCGAAAATCCGGCATATACTATTGAGGTAAGGAGTTCCACTATGAAAGGATGTTGATGCCAAGTGAGCAAGGATTTAGGCATCTTTTCGTTGGTTACAGTGAGTTTGTCGGCGATGGGCTTTCTGTTTGGTGGAGCAGGATATTTACTGATGATTTTAGTAACGTTGATGGCTATTGAATTAATTTGTTCAAGCCTAAGAGAATCTTTGACTGGACAGCTCACAATGAAGCGGTTTTTTACAAGGTTTGTCCGAAAGATCGTGACAGTTTCCTTAATATCGATGGCGCATTTCTTTGATGTCATGCTGAAGACAAATGGGACGATTAAGGATTTAGCGATCATCTTTTATATAATTTATGAATCTTACCAAATCGTCTCGACAGCCAGAGCCCTTGGAATTCCCATTCCACAGTTGTTTATTGATGTGTTGGACATGTTGAAAAATAAATTGCGCAAAAAGCCGTAATTTCCTCATATCTGGTCATACTAAAGGAAAAAAGGATGATTCAGATGGCGAGACACACCTACTATGTATCCGTACAAGATGGATCGATATCGCAGCATAGAGATGCAGCGGCTTGGCAATTTCAAATAGAAGCAGATGATGATCAAATTTTGCAGCTGAGAGACTATTTCGATGAACAGTATATGACAGATTGGAAAGGCTTCTTTCGGGCACATGTTCCTTTTCTTGAATATCATTATGATAGTCCAAATGATGAAATGGATAGAAAAAGAAAAGAGATTTACACAATGATTTATGAGCTCGGCAATGAAGAGACAAGGAGCTTTATTGAGACAAATGGTTTGATGAATTGAAAAAGCATGTAGAGAATCTCTACATGCTTTATTTTCGCGGTTGTAAAATGCCTCCGATCAGATCAGTGATACCGCCGCCTCTATTTTCTTGCTGTGAATTGGTGAATTCATGAGAGGAGCTTTGGCTCTGAGGCTTATAGCGATTATCATCTAAGCCAACCCGTAAGCCAGATGTGCGCTCAGATGGCTGAATAATAACAATTTGGTCTTGTTCTTGGAACTCAAATAAATAGGATTCACCAGATGTTTGTCCAATGAAAGTTTTCCAGTTCACATCTAATTTGACCTTTGGTGCTTTGCCCGTCCAAGCGACAATTGCGTCAGGGTCTACGCGGCAGGGGGCTTTTAAAATGAGCGGATTTCCATTCGTTTTGATGGCGACCTGCGCTCCGTGTCCTTGATAAGAGAGTTTTGATGTAAACAGTCCTTTCTGCGATAAAATACCAACGCCTACTGGTGTGACGCCGTAATGGCATTCCTCAGTAAAGGCAAGTAAATCTTCACTTTCTACACTTACATGCTGCCAAGGACCGCTTGGCTCAAGATTAATCACTGTTACATGCTCGCTTGAATCAGCCAGATAGCAAGTACCTTGTCCACTCACTTCCATCATCTCAAGGTTTTCACCTGTGAATTTCCTGCTTATATGGTTAAATACTTGGCTGACCATATTTCCTTTATTCGTTCCAAGTAATCGCTTGCGGTATTGGAAACTTCCTTGATCGGCAATCATTGCGCCCTTTTTGGCAAAAAAGATTCCGCTGCCTTCTGCTTGTAAGGTAAGTTCTTCTATTGTGATGAAATGAAATCCCATGGGTGCCGGCTCCTTTCCTTCGTCAAGATGTGAATCCATAGATGCGGCATAAATCATGTAAATCTAGAGTAGTCCCTTGCCCGGTCGCAGTGATTTTCCATTCCTCCTGATCTCTCGTGATTTCTGCGCATATAATGGATGTACAATACGAATAATCTTCTGTTAACTGAAAGGTACAAATCTCTTGCTGCGAGATTTGATCAGTAAGGCGCACATAGGCATTAGTGACTTGTCCAAAATGATGCTGGCGTTCGTGTGCATCATGTATTGTGGCTGTGACGACAATTTTATGAATATCAGGTGAGACTCTGCTTAATTGCATAATAATCATTTCATTGTCTCGATACCCTCCGCCAACTTGATGATCGCCAAGATGACGAACAGCTCCGTCTAAGCTTTGCTGCTGGTGATAATAGATCAGATGCTTAGGAGACAACAGTTTGTCCTCTTTATTTAAAAGAAACACTTGCGTATCTAAATCAATTGGCTGACCGGCCAGGTCCCAGCCAAGCCCGATATGAATTTGGTCGACCGCTGGATTGTCTTTTGTTAAATCTAACTTTTGCCCTTTCACAAGGTGTTTCTTGATCACCTCATGGGGTGCGTCTTGTTTTGACCCATTTTTTATACTCATGCTGATTTCCTCCTCGTTGTCATAGGACAAACACTGATTCATTTACGTCATATAGGGATAAAAGGTTTCATGATTAAAATTGGGTGAAGTTGGAAATGATAAAAAGGTTTTAGCAACAATACCTCATTTTAGATACAGACGAGTTGGAACCACTCGTTTGTTTCACTTTTGATAAAAATTCTTCAGATAAATGTGATCTGTGGTATGATGTTTTACAAGAAGCAAGGACAGGATATGAGGGATTTCACATGCATGTATTTAAAGACTATTATCATAATACGGTCAAGCTCTCTTTTGAGGGGAAGCCTTTTTCAAGTCATCCTAAGCATGTTTGGGCCATCTGCCGCTACCAAGGGAAGTGGCTGCTCACTGAACATGAGGATCGGGGCTATGAGTTTCCAGGAGGGAAAGTTGAGCCGGATGAAGAAGCAGACCAAGCCGCTATACGGGAGATTCAAGAAGAGACGGGTGCTGTTGTTCGTGAATTAACGTATATTGGTCAATATCAGGTGCTGGGCAGAGAAAAGGTCATTGTCAAGAATATTTATTTCGCTGATATTGAAAAGCTAGTGAAGCAAGACACGTATTTTGAAACGAAAGGACCCGTTCTTTTCGCAGACTTGCCAAGATCCATCGCAAAAAATAAGAATTTCAGTTTTATTATGAAAGATGATGTGTTAAGACAAAGTCTTGCTTATTTAGAAAAAAACGGTTTAATTCGTTAAAAAAAGCGCAGGGAGACATTCCCTGTGCTTTTTTATTTTTGAAGAAAACGGCGTTCGAGCCATTCCACAAGCTGGTACATGATAGTCGCAAACACGGCAATAATGAAAAGACTTAAGAACACGAGTGTAAAGTTGAAGACTTGAAAGCCGTAAATGATCATGTAGCCGAGCCCTTTTGAGGAAACAAGAAATTCCCCTACAATAACCCCAACCCAAGAAAGGCCGACATTGACTTTGATCGCAGAAATCATCGTTGGAATACTAGCTGGCAAAATGACCTCGCGAAAGACGACGCTTTTTTTCGCACCAAAGGTTTTCATCACCTTTAAATAATTCTCATCGACCTCTTGAAAGGCTGTATAAATGACGATCGTCGTAATGATCACACTAATGATTGCGCCCATGGCAACGATGCTGATCATGCCAGGCCCAAGGGCAACAATTAAAATCGGGGCGAGGGCAACTTTTGGCATGGCATTTAAAATGACTAAATAAGGATCAAGAACGTTTGCCAGGCGGGTGGACCACCATAAGGCGGCAGCAAGCAAAATACCGCAAAAGGTACCAAGTAGAAATCCGAGCACCGTTTCAAATAATGTAATACTCATATGATTCACTAAAGACCCATCGGATATTTTTTGTACAAACAATTGGCAGACCGCAGATGGTGAACTAAATATCAGTGGATCGATGAGACGAAAATGACTGGCAAGCTCCCAAAGCGAAAAGAAGCTGGCGAAAATAATGAACTGATAGATTCGGGTCATGCGTTTTTCCATTCGGTATTTTTTGCGATAGGCTTCATGTAAAAGATCACTGTGTTTCAACAGTTTTCAGCTCCTTCCAAATCGTTTGAAAGAGCTCTTGGAAACTCTGGGTCTGTCTTGCTTCGAAAGGAGAAAGAGTCCTCAGATCATCTGGAACGGTAAAAATCCGCTGAATCGAGCCGGGATGCTTAGAGAATAAGAAAATGCGGTCACTCATCGCAATGGCTTCGCCAATGTCATGTGTCACAAGGACCGCTGTTTTTTGATAGTTTTTGAGTGTATGAAAGACGAGATCCTCTAATGTTAGTTTGGTTTGGTAGTCTAGAGCTGAAAAGGGTTCGTCTAGTAAAAGCAGACCGGGATTCACTGCAAGCGTTCGGGCGAGAGCCGCACGCTGCCTCATACCGCCTGACAGCTCTTTCGGGTATTTTTCCTCTACATCATGAAGGCCAAGCTTAGGCAGTAAGCCAAGAGCGGCGGAGGTGGCTTCATGTGAATCTTGTTTGGTAATTTTCAACCCGAGAATGATATTTTCCTTGATGGTTTTCCAAGGGAACAAATAATCCTGCTGGAGCATGTAGCCGATTTGATGCTCCTTTTGATTCGGTTCTTTTCCTTCGATTAAAATTCGGCCTTCAGAGGGCGGCGTTATTCCTGCAATGATAGACAGCAGGGTGGTTTTTCCGCACCCGCTGGGACCAATAAATGAAATAAATTCTCCTTGGTCTATCTCCATATTGATGTGCTGTATGGCCGTTGTTTTTTCTTTTAAAGAGAAGTACGTGTGGGTCACATGGTCAATTTGAAGGAAAGACATGTGCTACCTCCTATTCTATTTATGTTCTGTGACCTTCTTTGCAATGGATGAATCGACAAGTTGTTTGTACGGGATAAATTTCGGCAATTCATCGCTCTCCTTCATAATTTCCTGCAATTTGTTCCATTCCTCTTCATTCAGAAGGGGGTCTGTTGCATAGGATTCCTGCTGTTTGTAGCGTTTAATGGCTGTTGATAAGACATCAAGTTCTGTGTCAGGAAAATGAGATTGAATGGTTTTGGCAATCTCTTCCGGCTGCTTGGCTTCCACCCATTTCTGCGCTTTGTAAATGGCACGAGTGAAGGCTTCAGCTGTCTCTTTGTTTTCCTCTAAGTAACTTTTCTTTGCCATGAAGGTGGTATAAGGCACCTTTCCGGAAGCCTCTCCAAAGGAGGCGGTGATGTACCCTTTGCCTTCTTTTTCAATTAAGGATGCTGTCGGTTCGAATAACTGCACAAAATCGCCAGTTCCAGAGGAGAAAGCACCTGAAATGTTGGCAAAATCAATATTTTGAATCATACGGAGATCCCTTTTTACATCAATGCCTTCCTTTTTCAGGACATATTCACCGACCATTTGCGGCATGCCGCCTTTCCGCTGTCCAAGAAAGTCTTTTCCTTTTAAGTGATCCCAAGAGAATTCGCTCACTTTCTCCCTTGAAACAAGAAATGTACCGTCTGTTTGTGTCAGCTGTGCAAAGTTGATGACAGAGTCTTTTGAGTCTTGAGCCTCTACATAGATAGAGGATTCAGAACCGGTCAGGGCAATATCTGCACCACCGGATAAGAGAGCTGTCATCGTTTTATCGCCGCCCCAAGTCGTTTTTAATTCAACCTCTAGCCCTTCTTCTTTGAAGAAGTCCTCAGATAAGGCAACATATAGCGGAGCATAAAAAACCGAATGGGTCACCTCGGCTACTTGTACGGTCCGCTCTTGTTCTTTTTTACAGGCGACAAATGGAATAAAGAGCAGGACAACGACGATGAATGCCAGTCTGACTTTGATGGAACGATTCAAGAGTAATTCGCCTCCTTTGTTCTAGATCACTAATTAAAGTATGTCAAAAGGGATTTTTGGTGAGTGCCTAGATGAAAATAAGAAACGCATTGTTTATTTATAGAACGTGTCTTTTTTTCTATACTAGAAGCATGAATACTTTCTTGAATTTGGAAGAAATAAAGGGGCGGTTTCGTGTATAGAGTGAGTTGGGTATTTCTTGGGTGGTATTTAATAGGGCTCATATTAATGGTCTTTTTTGAGGTGCCAGCATGGCTTCAATTTGCAAATGGCATTTTCCTTGTGCTGTATGCCTGCTGTGTGATAGAGATTGGGCGAAATATTTATGGATCATGGGGAATGGTGATCAAACGGGCAGCCATTGTCGGCGTGCTGACATTTACGGTTGAATGGATTGGGATCACAACCGGGTTTCCTTTCGGGGCTTATGACTATTATCCAACGTTAGGTTTTCTAGTGGCAGGGGTGCCTTTAACCATTGCTTTTGCATGGGTTGGAGTATTTTTAAACAGTCTTTTTTTATCTAGTCAGCAGTCGAAGTGGAAACGAGCGATCGAAACGGGGTTATGGATTGTCTTGCTTGACCTCATATTAGACCCAGTAGCAGCTGAACGGAAATTTTGGGTGTGGTATGACGGCGGTGGTTTTTATGGTATTCCTTTTGAGAATTTTGTGAGCTGGGGTATGATTGGAGCAGGACTTTCCTTTCTCTTCCCGCTTGTTCAGATTGATCAAAAGGCTCTTAGCTGGACGAGCCGTATTTATCAGGCAATGGTGTTCTTTTTTGGTGTGCTGGCATTAAAGGGCGGGCTCGAGGTTATTTTTTATTTAGCACTGATCATTGTTATTTTGTGTGAAGGAAGGGTTCAATTTGAAAGAAAGCGACAAAAGCCGATCGTTTAGACGTATATTTTCTCTTTATCTTGAGCGGTATTTACTTCATAAACATTTTCGCTGCGTGATGATGAAAGGCGCTGTGGACCCAAACGAGAAGCTGCCTGTTCTTTATCTCGCCAATCATAGCTCATGGTGGGATGGACTCATCCTTTTTCTTTTAACAGAAAAAGCGTCCGAACTCGATCACTATATGATGATGGAAGAGAAGCAGCTGAAGCAATATGCCTTTTTTCGTAAGCTAGGTGCCTTTCCGGTTCAGAAAGAGAATCTGAAAAGTGTGAAGCAAGCATTAATGACGGCTAGAGAAAACATGCAGGCTGGCGGGGCTGTATGGCTTTTTCCACAGGGGAAAATCATGCATCAGGACATACGGCCGCTTGAATTAGAGGGCGGGGCTTCATTTTTAGTGAGACAATTTGAGCAAGTCGTGGTGAAGCCTGTGACCTTGCATTATACATTTAATCAATTTCAAAAGCCGACAGTATCTGCTTTGTTTGGTGAAGATACCTTAGTATCTGGCGGGGCACTTCGAAGCAAGGACGTGACGCATCTGCTCAGAGATCTGCTTGAAACGCAGTTAAACGCACATCAAGCACAGGTCATCGCAGATCCTGATTTTTCAAACAATCAAGAATTTAGACAGATGACAAGGACAAGTCAGTCAACAAGTGATGCGTTTGATTCCTTTAAAAAGTGGGTGAAAACATGGCGGTCTTCCTAACTGTGATCAGTGTACTCTTGCTCTGTCAGTTTATTTTCACCATATGGAATATGAGGCAGCTTCCTGTTTTAAAGCCAGCATCCTTTCCGCCGGGTGAACCGATTTCATTATCAATTCTGATTCCAGCGCGAAATGAGGAAAATCGGATCGAAGCCTGTCTTCAGTCGATCGTTGATCAACGTCTTTACCCGAAAGAGCTCATCGTCCTTGATGACCATTCGACAGATCAGACAAGAGCGATTGTGGAACGCTTTGCAGAAACATATCCGTGGATCCGTGTCCAGTCAGGTCAACCATTAAAGCGCGGCTGGCTTGGTAAATCATATGCCTGTTCTCAGCTCGCGGAAGCTGCTGCTTCTGACTGGCTGCTATTTTTAGATGCGGATGTCCGGTTAAAAAAAGGGGCAGTTGAATCAGTGTACAAGCAGTTATGCATGCAAAAAACGGGCATGCTGTCAGGTTTTCCAGAACAGAAAACAGGTACATTTTTTGAGCATCTTGTGGTTCCTATGATGATGTTTACCATTGGCTGTCATCTGCCAGTGAAATGGGTAAGAAAATCTAAGAATCCCGCTTTTGCCGCAGCACATGGCGGTTTTATTGCCATTGAAAAGAATTGTTATCACGACATTGGTGGGCATGAAGCGATCAAGAATTCACTAGTTGATGATATGGCCTTGGCTAGACGGGTGAAGGAAAAAGGCTTTCCGTTCACACTTGCAAGCATTCATCCATTTGTGTATATGAGAATGTATGAGAGTGGACAAGAGGTTTGGGAAGGTTACCGGAAAAATTTATTCCCAGGTGTGAATCGAAGCATTGCTTTGTTAAGCAGTGTCTTTTGTTTATACACCCTCCTTTATTTGGTTCCTGTCATTTGTTTCATGATTGCATTGTTTCAGCTGGATGTTTTGAGCATATGCTTAGCGATCCTTTGTTATGGGCTGGGTGTGTCGATTAAAGCGGCAATAGATACTGAAAATGGGCGGACATCTGCGATGGCTTTTTTATTGCCGGTCAGTATTTTAAGCCTGATTGCTATCGGTTTTGCTTCTATGAAAATCGGTCTGAAAAAAGAAGGGTATGAATGGAAAGGGAGAAGGTACGAATGAAAAAAGTGATCATCATCGGCGGCGGACTTGGCGGATTATCAGCCGCGATCCGTCTACAGTCACGCGGGGTTCAGGTCACCATTTTAGAAAAAGAAGCGGTTTTAGGCGGGAAATTGCAGCGCCATCACGAGGCAGGCTACTCTTTTGATTTAGGACCGAGTACCATTACAATGAAGGCATATTTTGAAGAAGTGTTTACAGCCTGTCATAGACGGATGGAGGATTATGTGACCTTTTATCCGATTTCTCCGCTGACCAAAAATATTTTTTCAGATGGCCATACGGTCGAGTTTACGCCGAATATTGAGCAAATGGAATCACAAATTGCTGCATTCAGTCCTGAAGATGCGAAGCAATACCGCGCATTTTTGCAGGAATCAAAGACGCTTTTTCAAAAGGCAGAGGAGCAGTTTTTAAATCGTTTGTTATTGAGCTGGAAGGATAAGGCGGATTTAAAGCTGATGAAAGCACTTCTTGCTGTCAAACCATTCACATCCGTTCAGCGCCTGCTGCGTCAATATTTCCGTCATCCCCATACATTGGCGATGTTTGGACGGTATGCCACTTATCTCGGCTCTTCTCCCTACGAAGCGCCGGCTATTTTTAACATGATGGCATATTTAGAAGGAGAGAAAGGGATTTATGGAATACAAGGCGGTACGTATCGTTTAGTTGAGGCATTTGAGACACTGGCAAAAGAATTAGGCGTTCAGATTCACCTCAATGAACAAGTGAACAAGATTCATGTGAAGGATCGGCGGATCAAAGGAGTGGAGACGGATCAGCAGATGTATGAGGCAGATCAAGTCATTGCAGGAGCAGATGCGCTGACTGTATACCGTCATCTTATAGATGAAAAAGACCGTCCTCGTTTTTTAAATCAAAAACTGGCTGGTATTGAACCGTCGTTGTCGGGCTTTGTTCTCTTATTAGGTGTACCTAAAGTCTATGAACAGCTCGCTCATCACACTGTGTTTTTCCCTGAGGATTATGAGCAAGAATTCAAAGATATTTTTCAGAAAAAACAACTGCCTCAAGACCCGACGCTCTACATATGCTATTCAGGTCATTCAGAACCAGCTTTAAGCGGAGGACTGGGAAGAAGCAACCTGTTTGTACTGGCCAATGCACCTTATGTGACAAAAGAGCAAGATTGGGACATGCTAAAGGAGACATATCGTCAGCATGTAAAAAACAAATTAATGGAAAAAGGCCTTTTTGATTTGGATGAGCTGATCGAATATGAAGGGGTTCAAACTCCGCTCGATCTGCAGCAGAAAACGGGGGCATATCGTGGGGCCATTTATGGCATGTCTTCAAACTCGTTCAAACAGGCGTTCTTTCGCATCAATAATCAGTCAAAGGACATTGAAGGACTTTGGTTTGTTGGAGGAACAAGTCATCCAGGCGGCGGCACGCCAATGGTGACAAAATCAGGCCAGCTTGTCGCAGAAGCGATGCTGAAGCAATGGACGTAAACAGAGATGAAAAGGAGAGAAATCGAGTGATTGTGGAAAAAAGAAGGTTTCCGTCGCCCCATCCGCATATTCACTTATATACAGTGACCTATGAGGCAGATGGACTTCGGATGAAAGGGCTGCTCGCTGAGCCGGCCGGAGAAGGTCTCTACGACGGCTTTTTGTACTTACGAGGCGGCATTAAAAATGTGGGGATGGTCAGACCTGGCCGGATTGTGCAATTTGCCGCGCAGGGTTTTGTCGTCTTTGCTCCCTTTTACCGGGGAAACCAAGGAGGCGAAGGGAACGAAGATTTTGCCGGAGAAGATCGAAAAGATGCTTTTGCTGCCTTTCAGCTGTTAAAGCAGCACAAAAAAGTGAAGAAGGATCGCATTCATATCTTTGGTTTTTCGCGAGGCGGTATTATGGGCATCTGGACCGCTGTAGAAATGAAACAGGAGGCGGCTTCCTTTGTCACATGGGGAGGCGTCAGTGACATGAAACTTACTTATGAAGAGCGTGTGGATATGAGACGGATGATGAAACGTGTGATTGGCGGTCCGCCGCATAAGGTGCCAGAGGCATATGAAAACAGAACCCCTTTAAATGATGTGGATAAAATTGAAGCACCTGTCCTGATTATCCACGGAGAAGAGGACCAAAATGTATCGATTGGGCATGCATATTTGTTAGAAGATGCACTGCGCCAGCACGGGAAGTCTGTGGAGACGTGGTATTTCCATGGATACAATCACTATTTCCCGCCGCAGCATAATCGAGAAATTGTGAGAAGGCTGACCACATGGATGCACAGCCGAAAAAGCGGAAATGTGTTAAAATAAGCATTATAACGAAATATAGAAAGTAGGGGGATTTTCATTATGGGAATGCCTGTTGAATTTAATACAATGATTGTCACAAAGGGAAAAGAGACAAGAATTGAAGAAAATGTATTTGAACTCATGAAGGATGGATACCGCATTTATCCGTTAAATATTCCACTTGAGGTGCGCAAAACGAAAGACGGAGAAAAAACTGGGACAGCACATGTTGAAAAGCTGGAGCTGACAGACAATGTCACGAAGGTGACGTACCGTCTTGTGTCATTGCATTCAACAAACTAAAAAAGCTGAGGGATTGAATCTCCTCAGCTTTTTTCATTTGGTTATACGAGTGGTCCGCCTTTGGCTTCAATGTCACTTGCCGCGTGACTGAATTTTTGGAAGTTCTTTTTAAATTCATTGGCAAGGAAGTGTGCTTTTTCTTGATAAGCCTTTTGGTCATCCCATGTTTTAGCAGGTTGAAGCACTTCATCTGGTACACCAGGAATATGAAGCGGGATGTGTAATCCGAAGATGTCATCAGTAATCATTTCAGCATTGTCAAGGTCACCTTCGATTGCTGCCTGAACCATTGCTCTTGTATGAGCGAGATTCATTCGTTTGCCTGTGCCATAGCCTCCGCCAGTCCAGCCTGTATTCACAAGGAATACTTTAGCACCGTGCTCATCGATCTTTTTGCCAAGCATTTCAGCATAGACGTGAGCTGGAAGCGGGAGGAATGGTGAACCGAAGCAAGTAGAGAATGTCGTTTCTGGTGATGTGACACCGCGCTCAGTTCCCGCTAATTTACTTGTGTACCCGCTCAAGAAATGGTACATTGCTTGTTCTTTTGTTAAACGGCTGATTGGAGGTAATACGCCAAACGCATCAGCTGTTAAGAAGACAATGGCAGATGGATGTCCTGCGATACTTGGTTTCACGATGTTATCAATCATTTCGATTGGGTAAGCAGCGCGTGTATTTTCAGTAAAGAATGTATCATCATAATCCGCTTCACGTGTTTCTTCATCAAGCACAACGTTCTCAAGAACTGATCCGAAGCTGATCGCTTTGTAGATCTGTGGTTCTTTTTCTTCACTTAAGTTCACACATTTCGCATAGCATCCGCCCTCGATATTGAAGACCCCTGTGCCAGACCAGCCGTGTTCATCGTCTCCGATCAGCTTGCGGCTTGCGCTTGCAGAAAGCGTCGTTTTCCCAGTACCTGAAAGCCCAAAGAATAAGGCTACATCGCCTTCTTGACCTACGTTTGCTGAGCAGTGCATAGATAAAATATCTTGCTCAGGAAGCAGGTAGTTCATCACAGAGAAAATGGACTTTTTCATTTCCCCTGCATATTCTGTTCCACCGATAAGAATCGTGCGTTTTTCAAAAGAAACGATGATAAACGTTTCAGAGTTTGTGCCATCTGTTGCAGGATCTGCTTTGAAGTGCGGTGCAGATAAGATGGTGAAAGGTTTTTCGTTTGAAGAAGGTGTTGACCCGTCAGGTCTGATAAATAGCTGCTTGGCAAAAAGATTGTGCCATGCGAATTCGTTTACAACTGTAATCGGCATACGATATCTTTCATCAGCGCCTGCAAACCCTTCAAAGACGAATAGTTCATCACGTTCTTTTAAGTATGACACAACCTTTGTATATAAACGGTCAAATGCTTCTTTTGAGATCGGCTGGTTGACTTGACCCCAATCGATTTTATGTTCAGAGCTTTCTTCTTTGACGATAAATTTATCTTTAGGCGAACGTCCTGTGTAGGCTCCAGTTGTTGCGCGGACAGCTCCTGTTGATGTTAAAACGCCTTCATTACGTGCCAAAATCTTTTCAACAAGTTTCGGAACAGATAAATTTTGGTGCGTATTTTCTAATGAGAGCAATGACTGCAAATCTTCTTTTAAATCCACTGAGTTCATAAAAAACCCTTCCTTTACCGTTGAATTTGTTTGTTTCGATTAGTATAACACATTAATAATAATAGTCTATACTATTTAAACATTTTTGTGTGTGTTTTTTCATTTCTGCTATGAAAATATGCTTTTTGGTGATGCTAATGGTGAGGAGAAAAAAGAGGGAGATAATTCTTATGAAGCATTGACATGACGCAAGGGTTTAAGATAAGATATCTTATTGAACGGATACTCTTATCCCGAGTTGGTGGAGGGACAGGCCCGATGAAGCCCAGCAACCGGTTTCTTATGAAAAAGGCATGAACATGCTGAGAAACCAAGGTGCTAACCTGATGCAAGGTACAAGAACACCTTGAGCGATAAGAGTGAAAGGCATGCGATCTCAGACCCTTTCCTCGCAATGAAGGAAATGGTTTTTTTATTTTTGGGATATCATATGAACAAATTGCCAATAACATCTCTAATATAAACGTTTTTAAATATAAGAGGGAACGAGTTCCGTATCATATTGGAGGCCTCATCTTGGGATGATGTGGTCTTGTACAGGAGGAAATAGCCATTATGAGTCAAAATCGTCGTTTATTTACTTCAGAATCAGTGACAGAAGGACATCCGGATAAAATCTGTGATCAAATTTCAGACAGCATTTTGGATGAAATTTTAAAGAAAGATCCAAATGCACGTGTTGCCTGTGAAACTTCTGTTACAACCGGTCTCGTATTAGTAAGCGGTGAAATTACAACGTCTACTTATGTCGATATTCCAAAGACGGTGCGTGACACAATTAAGGAAATTGGCTACACACGTGCGAAATATGGTTTTGATGCGGAAACATGTGCGGTCCTTACATCAATTGATGAACAGTCTGCTGATATTGCGCAAGGTGTAGACAAAGCGCTTGAAGCACGTGAAGGAACAATGACTGAAGAAGAAATTGATGCGATTGGTGCAGGTGACCAAGGATTGATGTTTGGTTTTGCCAACAACGAAACCGAAGAGCTCATGCCGCTGCCGATTTCACTAGCGCATAAATTATCTCGCCGTTTAACAGAAGTACGCAAGAATGAGACACTTGCATACCTTCGTCCAGACGGAAAAACACAAGTCACAGTTGAATATGATGAGCAAAACAAACCAGTTCGTATTGACACAGTGGTTATTTCTACGCAGCATGCACCAGAAGTGACGCTTGAACAAATTCAAAGTGACTTAAAAGAGCATGTCATCAGCCCTGTCGTTCCAAGTGAACTGATTGATGAACAGACAAAATACTTTATTAACCCAACTGGCCGTTTCGTGATCGGTGGACCTCAAGGGGATGCTGGTTTAACTGGACGTAAAATCATCGTTGATACGTATGGCGGATATGCTCGTCATGGCGGCGGTGCTTTCTCAGGTAAGGATGCAACGAAGGTTGACCGTTCTGCGGCATATGCTGCTCGTTACGTAGCGAAAAACATCGTAGCTGCCGGTCTTGCAGATTCTTGTGAAGTACAGCTTGCTTATGCAATTGGTGTTGCACAGCCTGTATCGATTTCAATTGATACATTCGGAACAGGAAAAGCTTCTGAAGAAAAATTAATTGAAGTAGTTCGTGCAAACTTTGATCTTCGTCCAGCTGGCATTATTAAAATGCTTGACCTGCGCCGTCCGATCTACAAACAAACAGCTGCATACGGACATTTCGGCCGTCACGACTTAGATCTTCCGTGGGAAAAAACGGATAAAGCCGAAACACTTCGTAAAGAAGCATTGGGACAATAACAACATAGAAAACCGCTTATTTTAAGCGGTTTTCCTTTTGATTAAAAAAAAATCTGTAAAAAGCGAAAAAATGTGAAACAAAATCGGACAAAATACTGTCTAATTATAGGTCTACTTTTAAGAAATAACATAACGTGGAGGCAATAATATGTGTGGGTTTGTTGGTGTATTTAATCACCGTCCATTGTCCGAAACTACTGAACAGGAAGAGCTAATTAAACAAATGAATCGTCTCATCGTTCATCGCGGTCCGGATGATGAGGGTTACTTTCATGATGAGCATGTAGGATTTGGATTTAGACGTTTAAGTATTATAGATGTTGAGCACGGAAAGCAGCCGCTTTCTTATGAAGATGAAAAGTACTGGATTATTTTCAACGGAGAAATTTATAACTATGTGGAGCTGAAGGAAGAGCTTGTGAAAAAAGGCTATTCATTCAGCACAGATTCAGATACGGAAGTACTTCTTGCCACATACCGTCATTATAAAGAAGAAGCGGCTTCAAAGCTTCGCGGCATGTTTGCATTTTTAATTTGGGATAAAGAAGCGCAATTATTATATGGCGCAAGAGATCCTTTTGGCATCAAACCGCTTTATTTTACACAAATGGATGAGCAAGTGTACTTTGCCTCTGAACGCAAAAGCTTGATGGCAGTGAACGAGAACATTTTATTTGATGAGACATCCTTACAGCAATACATGTCATTCCAGTTCGTACCTGAGCCAAATACACTTGATCAAAAGGTGCACAAAGTAGAGCCTGGTCATCAGTTTACTTTACGCCCAGGACAGGAGATTGAATTTAAGACTTACTGGAAAGTTCAATTCAAGCCTGAACAAACACAAGAACAAAAGCTGATTGAAGAAGTCCGCGATGCAATCTATGATTCTGTGAAAATTCACATGAGAAGTGATGTTCCTGTTGGTTCATTCCTATCAGGTGGTATCGATTCTTCTTTCATCGTATCTGTCGCAAAGGAATTTCATCCTGAGTTGAAGACGTTTTCTGTTGGTTTCCAGCAGGATGGCTTTAGTGAAGTTGATGTGGCGAAGGAAACGGCTGATAAGCTGGGCTTACAAAACTTCAGCGCTGTGATTTCTCCTGAGGAATATATGAATGAGCTTCCGAAAATTGTTTGGCATTTAGATGATCCTTTAGCTGATCCGGCGGCGATTCCATTGTACTTCGTGGCAAAGGAAGCCAAGAAACAAGTGACGGTTGTTCTTTCTGGTGAGGGAGCAGACGAGCTGTTCGGTGGTTATAATATTTACCGTGAGCCGCTTTCTCTTAAACCATTTGAATCTGTTCCATCTATGCTGAAAAAGCTTCTTCTTCGTCTGGCGCGCTTAATGCCAGAAGGAATGAAAGGAAAAAGCTTTATCGTCCGCGGCTGTACACCATTAGAGGAGCGTTATATCGGTAATGCGAAAATCTTTGAAGAGCCAGTAAAGAAAAATCTCTTAAAGCAGTATGATCCGAACATTACATATCGTGATGTGACGAAGACATACTTCGAGGAAAGTGCAGGCTACAGTGATATTAACAAAATGCAATATGTTGATATTCATACGTGGATGCGCGGTGACATCTTATTGAAAGCAGATAAGATGACAATGGCGAATTCCCTTGAGCTTCGTGTTCCATTCCTTGATAAGGTCGTTTTTGAAGCGGCTTCTAAAATTCCAGAAGAGCTGAAAACAAAAGATGGCACAACGAAATATTTATTGCGTAAAGCAGCAGAAGGCATTGTGCCTGACCATGTGTTAAACCGCAAGAAGCTGGGCTTCCCTGTTCCAATTCGTCATTGGCTGAAAAATGAGATGAACGCTTGGGCGAAAGACATCATTAAAAACAGTCAAACGGACGAATATATTAACAAAGCATATGTGCTTGATTTATTAAATGAACATTGTGCTGGTAAGGCAGATCATAGCCGTAAGATTTGGACCGTTCTGATCTTTATGATTTGGCACAGCATTTATGTGGAGCGCAGTATTGATCCAGAGCAATTGAATCATCAACCAAAAGAAGTCATCTTCAGTTAATGAAAAAAGGTTTTCAGCTTTTTGCTGAAAACCTTTTTTGTCATGATAGAAAGCGGTGGAAAAGGGTAAAATAACAAGCGGTTCATAGTTATTGCTTAATATCCTGAAAAAAACATGATAAAGTGAAGATACACGTATGATGTTAACGAGATAAAAGGGAACGATAGTATTGTCCTTTTTCTACATATTCTCTGCGGATTCGGTCCATGTCTTGAATATCTTCATCTGTTAAGAGCCGAACGACTTTGGCTGGACGGCCAAAAGCGAGTGATCCTTTTGGGATGACCTTTCCTTGAGGGACAAGACTTCCTGCACCGATAAAGGCGCCTTCGCCGATCTCCGCACCATCGAGAATGATGGACCCCATGCCAATGAGGGCATTTTTTCGAATGATTGAGCTATGTAATGTGACTTGGTGTCCAATGGTAGCACCATCTTCAATAAGAAGTGTTTTTCCAGGACTTTGATGCAGGCACGATAAATCTTGAATGTTGACGTTCTTTCCAATTCTCACAGGTGCGACATCGCCTCTGATGACAGTTTGGAACCACACGCTCGAATATTCTCCAATTGAGACATCACCGGTAATGGTGGCGTTATCTGCGACAAAGACCGATTCATGAATCTCAGGTGTAAACTGATGATATGGATAAATCACTTTTTCGACTTCCTTTCTTAATACAACATTTGTGAGGTGTTTACTTTGTGGACTTGGCATGCTGAAAGACCAGTTGGTACAATTGTGATAGTACATGGTGCGAGTGAATATCACGGCCGATATAAATGGTTAATTGAAATGTGGCGGAATGCAGGATATCACGTCGTCATGGGTGACTTGCCTGGGCAAGGCACATCGACACGTGCGCGAGGCCACATTCGTTCGTTTCAAGAATACATTGATACAGTCGATGAATGGATCGAACATGCGAAATCATTCAGGCTTCCTACATTTTTACTTGGACACAGTATGGGTGGACTCATTTCAATTGAGTGGATGAAGCAGTATACCCATACGAAGTTGAATGGCCTTATTTTATCATCACCTTGTTTAGGTCTGCAATTTAAACCGAAGAAGCTGATGGATTTTGCGTCAAAAGGTCTAAATGTGCTGGCACCGTCTTTTAAAGTGGAGTCAGGGCTGTCGATTGAACTAGCGACACGAAATCAGGCGGTCATTGAGGCAGACTCAAATGATTCTCTTTACGTGACAAAGGTGTCGGTTCGCTGGTATCGAGAGCTGATCAAAAATATCGATGCGGCGATGCAGCCGACGAATGTCTTTAAATCGATCCCGCTCCTTTTAATGCAGGCTGGCGATGATAAGATCGTCGATAAAACAAGGGTGATCAAATGGTTCAATGGCATAGAATCAACCAATAAATCATACCGTGAATGGGAAGAGCTGTATCACGAAATTTTTAATGAACCGGAAAGAGAAGATGTATTTAAGGCGGCAAGAGCCTTTACCGATCAATATATTTGATTGCGAGCTTTAAGTTGGGGGTGGAGTGATTTGTCAGTACCAGAGCGTCCTTTTGCACTGATGACAAAGGTGTATAAAGATATTTTTCCGCTTGTTCATCAGGAGCTGAAAAAGTGGCGGGCTCATGCAGAAATGATTGAAAATGAAGAACTGAGAACGCAGGCACTAGCGAGCATATCTAGTAAAACGTTTCACTGTGAAGGCGGAGGTATTTTATCACTTCTAGCAGGTGAAGAGAAAGAAACGTGTATTGAATTCATCGTGGCATATCAAACCATCAGTGATTACTTAGATAACCTATGTGACCGCAGCACGTCGCTTGATCCAAAGGATTTTCATATGCTGCATCAAGCGATGAGAGATGCGCTTGATATTCATGCTGAGCTCAAGCCATATTATCAATTCCGTGAGGATCAAGAGGATCATGGATACTTACATGCGCTTGTCCGCACATGTCAAGACGTGCTTACGCGCGTTGAGCATTATCCAATCATTCAGCCATATTTACATACGCTGTGTGATTACTATAGTGATCTGCAAGTACATAAGCACGTTGTTCCTCATGAGCGAGTGCCAAGGCTAGAGTCGTGGTTCCGCCAATATGAAAAGGATTTGCCGAAGATGGAATGGTATGAGTTTTCAGCTTGTGCGGGATCGACGTTAGGGATATTCTGTCTTGTGGCGTATGCGCTGCAGCCTGATTTTACAGAAAAGCAGGCGAAGCAAATTTACGAAAGCTATTTCCCTTATATTCAAGGTCTGCACATATTACTCGATTATTTAATTGATCAAGAAGAGGACCGGCTTGGGGGAGATCTGAACTTTTGCTCATACTACGATTCTCATCATGAGATGATGGATAGACTACAGCATTTTATCGAAAAAGCGGATGAGCAGCTGAAAGGCATTCCGCATGAGAACTTTCACAAATTGATTAACAGAGGATTACTGGCGGTCTATTTGTCCGATGAAAAAGTGACAGCCCAAAAAGAGATGAACAAGCTGGCAAAAAGGCTGATCAAATCAAGCGGGAAAACATCGTTCTTTTTCTATATTAACGGAAGAGCCTATCGGACCTATCAGAAAATGCCTTGGATGAAATCATCATAAAAAAGCTCAAATCCATTAGATTTGAGCTTCAGCGTGTAGACAAACCATCGCGTTCGGTGTCAGGTCTGCAAAGGTTTTCTATCATGTTGAAAAGAAAAAAGCTAAAATGCACATCATTTTAGCTTTTTTCAATGGCGACCACAAAAGGCGGGTCGTTTTGAATATTCATGTATTGATATGATAAAACTTGTACTTCTTCATGAGACAGTGATCTGCAATAGTCGAGAAGCACTTCTTTTTCTCTTTTACCTTCGGGATGTCCATGGTAGATCACAAGGACGATCAGTCCTCCGGGTTTGAGCCATTCGAGGAGTTGTTTAATCGCTTCAATGGTTGTATGCGCCTGAGTGGTAACGGCTTTATCGCCTCCGGGCAGATACCCAAGGTTAAACACTGCACCAGATATATGTCCATAAACATCCTTCGGCAGATGATCCGCCAGTTTTTCATGTCCATCATGGATCAGGTGAACGTAAGGATATTGATCGCCAAGCCTTTTGCTTGTCTGCTGCAAGGCTTCCTCTTGCACGTCGAATGCAAACACTTGACCATCAGTTCCTACAAGGTCAGCTAAATAGAGTGTATCGTGGCCGTTTCCCATTGTTGCATCTATGACGATGTCGCCTTTTTGACACGCGCGTTCTAACAGCTCTTTACTAAAAGGAAGCATGCGTTTCAAAATCATTTTGCTGCTTCTTCCAATCTGACGAAACGTTTCCCTTGGTAGCTGTTACGTCTTTCAAGCTCAGCATTAATGGCATTTAGTACTTCCCACTTATTTACACTCCACATTGGACCAACCATTAATTCAATTGGGCCGTCTCCTGTAATACGATGAATAATCATTTCTGGCGGAAGAATCTCCAGCTGATCACAAACAAGCTGAACATATTCCTCCTGGCTTAAAAACTCAAGCTTTCCTTTTTCATATTGCTTGACCATTGGGGTCCCTTTTAAAAGGTGAAGCAAATGAATTTTAATTCCTTGCACATCTAAATCCGCAACAGCTTTTGCTGTTTCCATCATCATGTCCCGGTTTTCAAGAGGCAATCCGTTGATAATATGCGAGCAGACACGAATTCCGTGTTTTCTCAGCTTTTCTACACCTTCAACGTAGCATTCATAATCATGAGCACGGTTAATGAGCATCGCTGTCCGTTCGTGTACCGTTTGAAGACCGAGCTCTACCCATAGGTAAGTGCGTTCGTTTAATTCGGCTAAATACTCCACTACGTCATCCGGCAGACAGTCAGGTCTTGTTGCAATGGATAGACCTACGACACCATCCAGGTTCATGACGGTTTCATATTTTTCTTTTAGGACAGGAAGCGGCGCGTGTGTGTTTGTATACGCCTGAAAATACGCCATGTATTTTCCGTCTTTCCATTTTGTATGCATCCGGTCTTTGATCTCATTAAATTGAGTGATGAGATCATCAGCCCGGTTTCCTGCAAAATCACCAGAACCAGCGGCACTGCAAAATGTACAGCCGCCGTGGGCTACGGTACCATCACGGTTTGGGCAGTCAAAGCCGCCGTCTAAGGCTACTTTAAATACTTTATGACCAAAATGTTCACGCAAATGGTAGTTCCATGTGTGATAACGTTTTTCGCTGTTTGAATATAAAAAAGGGTTATGCTGATCCAAGTCAGTAACCTCCTTGCGTAATAATAGGCATCCTTAAAGTTTAACAAAAATCACGAAGGAGGACAATTGAATCTGTCCAACATTTTCTTTAGTGAAAAAGCTTTACATGGGCAAAATAGGCGGGAGCGATGATGAAATGGAGGGAATGTAAGATGGCAACAAGGCAGTCGATCGATGAATTTATCCAAAAAAGTACTGAAACCCTTGAGTTTGCAAGTGAGCAATTTGATTTGAGCTCACGACAGGAACATTATAATGAGGAAGAATTTTCTAAAGCACAGCTCATGCTTGAGAATACGGTCAACGAATTAGAAAAATTAAAAGATGTCGCCAATGACCAGCAAAGAGAACGGTTAGACAGGGCGCGTGTTCAAATTCAGAGCTTGCAAAACCAAATGATATTAGGAATTTCTTACGATAATGTTTGATGAACAGATCCTTCTTAAAGGGTCTGTTTTATTTTTTGGATGTTTTCGCAAAGATTGTTGTTTTTGGATATATATTTGTAATTGGTTTTTATTCTGTTAAAATATGTTATATAAAGAAATTGCAAATATCTTTAATCAAGGGGGTAGAAAAAATGTTGGAGACCCTTCCTAATTGGTTTTGGGCATTATATTACTTGTTTTTCTTAGCAACATTTGGAACTGCAATATTCAGTGTTGTGAAAAATAAACATAGGGGATTGTCCATTCTAACCATTGTATTTACTGTTACAATTCCGATTATTAGCCTGATAAATAGCATTGGTAGAGTAGAAGGAATGAATGAATTTGAACACTTATTTAGTCAATTGCAACAGGGGGCAGTTTGGTCTATCTATACAGTTATAGGCTATATATTTTTATTAGTATGGTGGGTGCTAATCCTGTTCAAAAGCAAGTCCAAAAACCAAGTAATAGTATCTAATTAAAACCTTGTAGAGACCTTAATATTGGGGTCTTTTATTATTGCACTTCTCAACATCTCAACTGTACTATAATTAGATTTTTGACACGCTAAAACAAGCCTTTGCTCTACTCGTTTTTCAAATGCTAAATTCTTTTCCTTATCAAGCCATCGGAACCAGTAGAGGTAGTTGTCCAAATATTTTGTTGCAACTCCTTGAGAACGCTCCATCCACTTTTACAGGCGATTATGAAAAATTATTAACGTGTTAAATGTGGTAAATCCACTTCTTTACACGCTGTTTTTGACGCTCATTGACTGTTCATGTTGTAATCCTGTTATCTTTGCGAACTTTTTATAATTTGTTGCTGTTTCAGTGCATAGCAAAGCAGAAGGGTGAATATACTCACCCTTCTGATTTAACACGACCTGTTCCTGCCTTACGAGCAATTACACTTCCATTACGGTCTTGTGCTACGACAACAGCAATTTTAAGGTTAGAATTACCTCTCTTTTCGTCATTTTCTCCACGCTTTTTGGCTTTTCTATGGGTGATTTCTCGCCCCTTCATAGACTCACGAAAGAAAGTTTCATCACTTTCAACGATACCTTATAGTTGATTAAATCCGAAACTGCCTGATGCGTTCAAGATTTTATGTCTCCAATAAAATGCGGTGGAAATTTGTATTTTAAGGCGTTCAGCAATTTTGGGTAGAGTATAACCCTCAACCATAAACCAGAAGCAAATCTGGCTTCACGAATGCTTTTAAATAGTTTCGTCATTTTATCTGGTTCGTCTGGAAACAAGTCTTGTTTCATTACGTTAAACAAGGCTAATTGCTCTGATTTGGTTAAATTGCTGAACTCTTCATAAACATTTTCCCACATACTTAAACGCCTCCCGAATGCCCACTGTAACAACCTTTTAACAGTATAATCAAGAAAGCAACAATCTTTACGAAAACAGCCTATTTTTTTCTAGAGTCTCTTGACTTTTCAATTAAGTGTCTATATTGTATTAAGTGTACTACATCAACTAATACACTACAGACACTTAAAAAGTGAAGAAAGGTGTTCAACCATGAAAAAAGAAAAAAAGCCAATCAATTTGAAGTGGATGGTGCTGGCTGTTGCGTTAGCATGTACATTTTTTTTCGTTCTCGTTTTCATTGGTTTTGAAGTTCAAAAAGATTTGATACCCAATTCGGTCCCTTTAATGCAAGGACATGAACAAGCGATAGGACTGCAAAAGCATGAATGAGGAAAGAGGGAGCCATCATGATCCAAATAGATCCAAGAAGCGCTGCACCAATATATGAACAAATCATTGAGCAGCTCAAAATTTTATGTTTAAAAGGCGTGATGAAACCAGGTGACAAACTGCCCTCTGTCAGAGAGCTCGCCACCATTATTATTGCCAACCCAAACACCGTCAGCAAAGCGTATAAAGAACTTGAACGGGAAGGGATTATTGAAACGCTAAGAGGCCGTGGTACGTATGTAACAGAAGGTGCTCAGTTAAAGCTGAATGAAGGGAAGGTGCTCGAGATGAAAGAACAGTTAAGACAACTCATCATAGAAGCTCATTATGCCGGTATTGATATTCATCAACTGAAGGAATGGCTAGAAGAGATCGGCTCAAGTCTTAAAGGAGGAAAACAAGTTGATTGAGGTCAGAAATGTATCAAAAACTTTAAATGGACGCCAAGTCCTCAGTGACGTTTCCTTCAAAATAGGAAAAGGTGAGATCTTCGGTCTGTTAGGGCGGAATGGCTCTGGAAAAACAACGCTTCTCCGATTGATACAGCAAATTCTTCTTCCGGATGAAGGAGAGATTTATTTCAAAGACGTGCTGGTGAAAGACCACCCGCTAGTCAAGCAAAATATTGTATATATGCCGGTCGTAAATCCTTACTTTGACAGGTACAATTATGGACAGCTTGTAAAGCTTTTAAAACAACTGTATCCAAAGTTTGACGTGACATATGCCAATGAGCTTGTGAACCGGTATGAGATCCCGGAAAAAGTGAAATATCGTGAATTGTCGACAGGATTAAAGAAACAGCTGTCGCTCATTTTAAGCTTTGCGATCAAACCAGCGGTCATTTTATTGGATGAGCCGACTGATGGAATCGACGCTGTTACAAGAAATGATGTGCTTCAGCTCATGATCGACGAAGTGGCAGAACGTGAAACATCGATTCTCATTACATCTCACCGTTTAGAAGACATTGAGCGTATGTGTAATCGAATCGGATTTTTAGAAGGAAATGAACTCACAAGTGTCATGGATTTAGATGAATTAAAGGATGACTATGTCAAAATCCAAATGGCCTTTGAAGAAGATATGAACTTAAGTATTCGTAAAAATGGCGTTGCGATTTTGGATCAAGCGGGCGTTTTTTATACAGCGCTTGTTCTTAAAACCGACGTGGAGGCTAAAGAGTACTTGAAGTCACTAAAGCCAAAAGTATGGCATGAACTGCCTGTGAATTTAGAAGAAGTATTCATTGCAAAGTTTGGAGGGAAACGCAGATGGTAAAGCGGCAATTATTATATAAGGAGTGGAAGCAGTCTGAGCTGACATTCATTTTAGTGATGCTCGTTGCTACGCTTGCGACACCCTTCGCATTCTTAATGGAATATTCTTCTTTTCAAACGTGTCTAAACGATACAGAGTGTATTGTCGATTCACCGCGTTTTTCATATTTCTTTAATACAGATGCTTTCCTCTCCCTTTCTTGGTTAATGGGGCTCTTCTTTGCTGTCATTCAGCTGGGATTTGAGAGAAATAAAGGGCATATGGACTTTACCTTATCTTTACCGTTTAGCAGAAGTGCAATTTATCACACAAAGTTTTTCTTAGGTGCTGGAATCATTGCAGTCGTTCATGCTGTTTCTTTTATTCTTACCTATTTACTTATTTTAGGACTTAATCCGTTGGAAACATCTGGTTTTCATAACGGTTATGTCCTTTCGCTTGTAACCTCCTTGATGTTTTATAGTTTATTTTTTGCAGCGGGTACTTTAACTGGAAGTTCCATTTCACAAGCAATTGTTGGGTTCAGCACAGCTACTTTACCCTTTTTAGTGATCGGATTACCGCTTCTTCATTTAGATATTATCATCAAGACAAGTGGTAGTTGGGTAGATAAGAGCTTCACGTATTTATTAGTGCCTATGTCTCCAATTACTTATATTACAACGCACCCTTTCCAACCCGATTATCCTTATTGGTTCACGGGTGAAGAATTCATTATACCTATTGTCATGATGGTTCTGTTCTATCTAATTGGCTTAATTAGCTTTATAAAACATCCAATTGAAAGAAATGGCCGCTTCTTCCTTTACTCAAATATGGATAGACCGATTCAGATTATGGTCATTGTCTTCGGTGTTCTAGGGTTTGGGTGGTTTGGATTTGCATCAGATAATTCCATATTTGGTTATATTGCTGGCATGCTCATCGGTGGAGCTGTGGGCGCACTAACGAGTTATTTCTTAATCTATCGAAAAAGATAAACAGAGAGCAGGGGAGTAGAGATGATTCAGATTCAAGCATTAGATCATGTATTTAAAATTGGTAAAAAAGGCAGGGAAAATGAAATTCCTGTACTAAAAGGGATTGACCTGTCCATTAAAAGAGGCGATATTGCTTGTATTGTTGGACGAAGTGGTTCAGGAAAATCAACTTTGTTGAACTTAATATCAGGTTATATTACGCCAACGAGTGGACAAATTACCATTGATGGCACTAATGTGACTGGCTTTAATGAAAAAGAATGGGCAGACTTTCGCTTAGATCACTTTGGCTTTATCTTTCAAAGCTTTCAGTTGATCGGGAGCTTAACAACGTATGAGAACGTTGAACTTCCGCTCACTTTAAAAGGTGTGAAGCCGTCTGAACGAAAAGAGAAAGTAAAAGAAATGCTGAAACGAGTAGGTCTTGAACATCACGCAGGACATTACCCAAATGAGCTGTCAGGCGGACAGCAGCAGCGTGTGAGTATTGCAAGAGCCTTGATTTTAAATCCATCTATTATTTTAGCGGATGAACCAACAGGGAGTCTCGATTCAGAAACTGAAGGAGAAATTCTAGCCTTTATCCAGCAGCTCAATCGTGAAAAAGGAATTACATTTGTCATCATTACACATGACGATGAAGTCGCTTCAATCGCAGACACAACGTTCCAGCTTCACGATGGTGTATTAAAGAAAGGGGAACAATCCATTGAAATTTAGAGATCAGGTCAAATTCATAAGAAGAAACATGAAGAAAAATAGATTGCGTGTGTTTATGACCATTCTTGCGACGACAATGGCATGCTCTTTCTTAATCGTTTTAGCGTCTGTCGGTTTTGGTTTGCAAAAATCAGCTCAAGATGAAATCATGAAGCAGCAAATCATCACAGAAATTAAAGTGTTAGGAAAAGAAAAAGGAGACGTCAAGATTGATGATTTAAAGAAATATGATCATGTAAAATCTGTTGTCTCAAGAACATCGATCATTCCATCGGTTAACGTCGAGCTCGATAACCGTTCAAGTGAAACGCAGGCTGCTTTGACCGATATGAAAGAAGAAAAAGAAGCAGGGCTTGAACTAGACCGAGGAAAAGTCCCAACGTCAGCGAACGAAATTGTGGTTGGGTATCATATGGCGCAGCAACTGTGGACAAAAAAAGAACGCGAAGCCTATGAAAAAGAATTAAATCAGACGTCAAATGGTGAAGAAACACCGAAGGAGCCTAAAGGCTACACGAAGGATATTTTAAATAAAGTGATTCAAATCAAAGTGCCAAAACTAAATGAAGAAAATGAAGTCGTCAAAGAAAAAACATTTGATTTCCGTGTAGTAGGTGTTTTGAAAAAGCCGAATTTGGAGTGGCAGGAGGATCATAAAATTCTGATTCCGAATGCTTATGAAAAAGAATTTGGCCAAATACTCGACCTGTCTCCTGAAGCAGGAAATGTCGAGAAAATGACCTCTGTTTATGCAGATAAATTCGACAATGTCGGTGCACTCACGGATAAACTAACAGATGAAGGCTACCAAGTCATCTCTGTGACGAATCAGCTAGAAGGAATGGCTATGTTCTTTACAGTCTTCAAAATTGGACTTATTTTTGTCGGATGTATTGCAGTCATTATTTCTGCCATCGGTATTTTCAATACGATGACCATGGCGGTAACAGAGCGAACACAAGAGATTGGGATTATGAAAGCCATTGGCGCGAATCCATCCATTATCAAGCGAATGTTCTTAATGGAAAGTGCTTATATTGGAGTCATCGGATCAATCATCGGTATTATCATCTCATATTTGATTAGTTTCGCCGTTAATTTAATCATCCCAGCCATTTTGTCGTCCATGTCTGAGGGAGGATCAAGCGATCAATTCTCGATTACTTTTTCCTATATTCCGCTTAGCCTTGTGATTACAGCAACAGTGATCAGCGCAGGGGTAGCGATCATCTCAGGGCTGAACCCGGCACGTAAGGCAACAAAAACGAATGTATTATCAGCTTTAAGAAGAGAAATTTAAAAAAGAACCTCCTGAAAACCCGATTGGGCGCTCAGGAGGTTCTTTTTAATCTTAATTAAACATCGCTATTGCTTAGGTGCCCTGTATCCGGCACGCTCAGCCTCTTCTACGGAGCAGAACATTTTGGTTACATTCTTTGTTCTAGAGTAGTATCTGCTGCTTGGTGTGTGATAAATACCGTTGACACTCCCTTTAATGTTACAGGCAGCTGATTCTTTTTTTGTTTCCTTTTGTGATTCATGACCGCCTGTGCTTTTTCCTTCATCTTTAGGAGCAGATCGCTGGACGGTGGAAGATTTCGTATCGCTGCTACTATTCTTGTTTTCTTGTTTAAGTGTTTCATTGCTGGAGGTAAGCTTGTCTATTTTCTCTTCAAGCGATTGAATGGTCTTTTCTTGCTGTTTGACCGTTTCTTTTTCTGAGGTGATCGTTTCTAGCTTTTTTTCCAGCTTTTCTTTTTCCTTCTCCGCGTCTTCTAAAGAGGAGGTAAGCGACTCTTTATCAGCTTTTAAGCTCGAAATGTCAGCTGAGAGCTCCTTTTGATCCTTTAAAAGCTGTTCGGAAGATGGATCGGCTTGTGCTTTTGGTGAATTTGCAGCAGCAAGCGGTAATGACATAATGGAAAAGAAGAGACCAATGATCAAAAAAGGATAGAATAGTTTCTTTGAAAAAATCAGCTCGTTCTTGCGTTTGAGTAAGAAGAAATTGACGGCATATCCGATGGCAAAACAGACACATAAAAGACCTATGATGAGTAACAACATATCTAACAGCCCCCCTAAATTGCTATTTACACCTATCATACCTCATTTTTCCATTTTGGGAAGCGGTTCAACTAAAAAAACCCTGTTTACACAGGGTTTTCAGCTAATGGTAATCCTTTTATGGCTTCTTTTACTGTCAAATAAGTGATCGTATTCTGGAAATCTGTATCGAGGTCTTTCATTTTCATCGCAAGCTGCGGTTTGATTCCAGTGATGATTAGTTCGGTTCCCGTTAGATTGAGAAGATGATGCAGTTTGAAAATGCGTGCTGCGACGGAATCATCGACTTCGATTAAACCAGAAAGGTCGACAATTAAATAATCATCCTTTGAATCATCTAATATACAGGTTAACTTAGCGACAATGGCATCAAAGCGCTCTTCAGATAATTTCCCGATAAGCGGAAGGGCAGATACACCATTTTTGATTGGGACGATTGGCGTCGAAAGAGAGGTGACTTCCTGTAAGGAATCTTCTAGGAGCTGTTCATATTCTTTCTGTTTCGTAATATCCTTTTGAAAACCAATGAAAAATGTTTTGTCATCTTGTTCAATGTATAGAGGATCTATATTGAGTTCATTCCAAAAAAAAGTGCCGTCTTTTTTATAATTTTTTAGCTGTGTGGTAATAGGTGTTTTGTTTTGAATTCCATGACGAATTAAAGCAAGCTGCTTTTGATCCGTGTCTTTTCCTTGAAGGAATCGACAATTACGCCCAAGAATCTCATCTGGTTTGTATCCAGTCATTTGTGTAAAGCCATGATTCACATAAACGATAGGGTTATCCTCTAAGGAAGGGTCTGTAATGACAACACCGATGCGCGCATGATCCAGCGCTTTTTTGATGAGTTCAAGCTGTTTTTGCAAGCCGAAAATGTTCGAGCTGACCATATTACCCTCCTTTGCTGCTATAAGACATATCAAATGGTTGTCTTTTCAACCAAATGAATCCTTATAAACGTAACATAACATATGTTCTGTTTCAACGATTGCAAACGCTTTGTTAAATTTGTCATCATAGTTTGTCCTCCATTAGAATAGAGTAAGTAAGGAGACTTTTCATTAGAAAAAGAAGGAATCAATTACTCAACATTCATAAAATGACAAAAATAGTTAATATGGATTAGGTAAAAATGATTCCAATGCATCAAGATTGTTTTTAGGTCATTCACATATAATGGAAGAAACAAGCTTTTTTTCTTCGTTAGAGAGAATAGACCTTTTACATGGATTATGACGGAACAGCAGAATGGCATTACAGGGGGCTGGACAGCCTGAAGTCGCTTTACTATTCTAAGGGCTTTAGGAAGGTGATGAAAATGCTGCAACAAGTCATTATTGCTTGCGCCATTGGAGGGGTCATGGGCATTCTCGGTCACGTAAAGAAAAAAGGCAGGCTAGAGAAGCCCAGAATGACAAAAAAGTTTATTTACTTAGGGTTTATTGAAGATTGGCTCGTTGGGATGATTGCCGCTACACTGCTTGTCTTATCCTCAAATCCCGAATCTAGTCTGCACTTGATCATCTTATCAATTATTTCAGGTTACGGAGGAGAAGCAGTTCTGCGAAGCTTTGATTTTGTAAGAGATCAGCGTTCACAGGATGCAGACTCCAGCCGTCATAACCGATCTCCACACGAATAATATCCTCTACTTTACCCTAGTCTAGGGTACATTCCCATTGTATACAAACCTGCTTGCACTTATGATCATAATTCTATAAAATACTACTTAGATGACGGTTACGATAAGAACAGTGAAGAGGAGTAGTAGGAAAGCAGTATTTGTCTTTAGAGAATTGACGGCTGGTGAAAGTCAATCAAATCTGCTTCTGAACTCGCCTCAGAGTTGCAGTTGCGTTAAAGCTTCTGTCGCATGTCTGCGTTAAAGATATTAAGTGAGCGTACGAACAGCATGTTACGCTAACAAGGGTGGTACCGCGGGAACCAAAAAATCTCTCGTCCCTTTCCAGGGATGAGGGTTTTTTGTTGATTTTAGAAAAATCTGAATTCTTGCAGTGGTCATCTAAGCAGATAAAGCCGTACATATTAAAGGAGGTTTTCACATTGAGTTTTCAGCATCGGGAAATTGAAAAGAAGTGGCAGGATTATTGGCTGACACATAAAACATTCGCCACATCTGACTCGGAAGATAAACCGAAGTTTTATGCGCTTGATATGTTTCCATATCCATCAGGAGCAGGGCTTCATGTCGGGCACCCTGAGGGCTATACAGCAACGGATATTTTATCACGCATGAAACGTATGCAGGGATATGATGTTCTTCATCCAATGGGATGGGACGCATTTGGTCTCCCGGCAGAACAGTATGCACTTGATACAGGGAATGACCCGGCGGCCTTTACAGAAGAGAACATCAATAACTTCCGCCGCCAAATTCAATCACTAGGGTTCTCGTATGATTGGGATCGAGAAATCAACACGACAGATCCGAATTACTACAAATGGACACAATGGATTTTCTTAAAATTGTACGAAAAAGGATTGGCCTATATCGATGAAGTACCAGTGAACTGGTGCCCAGCGCTTGGCACAGTGCTTGCAAACGAAGAAGTCATTGATGGAAAAAGTGAACGCGGAGGCCATCCTGTTGAAAGACGTCCTATGAAGCAGTGGATGCTAAAGATTACAGCATATGCGGACAGGCTGTTAGAAGATTTAGAGGACATTGATTGGCCTGAAAGCATCAAAGATATGCAGCGTAACTGGATCGGACGCTCTGAAGGTGCGCACGTTCATTTTGAAGTAGAAGGGCATAACGAACAGTTTACGGTTTTTACAACGCGTCCTGATACACTATTTGGTGCAACTTATGCGGTGCTTGCTCCAGAACATGCACTAGTTGAAAAAATTACATCAGCTACTCAAAAAGAAGCAGTCGAAGCATATATCAAAGAAATTCAATCGAAGAGTGATTTAGAGCGGACAGATCTTGCCAAAACGAAAACGGGTATTTTCACAGGGGCATATGCCATCAATCCCTTAAATGGTGAAAAAATGCCGATCTGGATTGCAGATTACGTGTTAGCCACTTATGGAACAGGGGCGATTATGGCCGTACCTGCTCATGATGAACGTGATTATGAATTCGCCAAAACCTTTGATCTTCCAATCAAAGAAGTTGTAGAAGGCGGAGACATCGAAAAAGAAGCCTACACAGGTGATGGAAAGCACATTAACTCTGATTTCCTAAATGGCTTAGGAAAAGAAGAGGCGATTGAAAAAGCGATTGCATGGCTTGAAGAACATCAAAAGGGTGAAAAGAAAGTCACATATCGTTTAAGAGACTGGCTATTTAGCCGCCAGCGCTACTGGGGTGAACCGATTCCAATCATTCATTGGGAGGACGGAACATCTTCAGCTGTTTCAGAGGAAGAGCTTCCACTGATCTTGCCTAAGACGACTGAGATTAAGCCAAGTGGTACAGGTGAATCACCATTAGCCAATATTAAAGACTGGGTTGAGGTTGTAGATCCTGTAACAGGTAAGAAAGGCCGCCGTGAAACGAATACAATGCCGCAATGGGCAGGAAGCTGCTGGTATTTCTTACGTTATATTGATCCTCATAACTCAGAAGAGCTTGCATCTCCTGAGAAGCTGAAGAAATGGCTTCCAGTTGATGTGTATATCGGCGGAGCAGAACACGCTGTACTGCATCTTCTATATGCACGCTTCTGGCATAAATTCTTGTATGATATCGGTGTTGTTCCAACAAAAGAACCTTTCATGAAATTGTTCAACCAAGGCATGATTCTTGGGGAAAACAATGAAAAAATGAGTAAATCAAAAGGAAATGTGGTCAACCCGGATGATATCGTAGAATCTCATGGTGCAGATACATTACGACTTTATGAAATGTTCATGGGACCTTTAGATGCGTCAATTGCTTGGTCTGAAACAGGACTTGATGGTGCTCGTCGTTTCCTTGATCGTGTATGGCGTCTATTTACAAATGAAGATGGCTCACTCAGTGATAAAGTGACAGAGCAATCTGGCGGCGCATTAGAACGCAGCTATCATGAAACCGTCATGAAGGTAACTGATCATTATGAAGGCTTGCGTTTCAATACAGGCATTTCACAATTAATGGTGTTTATCAACGATGCCTATAAGGCTGATACACTGCCGAAAGAATATGCAGAAGGCTTTGTAAAGCTTCTTTCTCCAATTGCACCGCATCTTGCAGAAGAGCTTTGGAATAAACTTGGTCATGAAGGGTCTATTTCTTATGAAGCATGGCCTCAATATGATGAGTCAAAGCTTGTCGACGATGAAGTAGAAATTGTCGTACAGCTTAACGGTAAAGTGAAAGCAAAATTAACCGTTCCTGCTGATGCAACAAGGGAGCAGTTAGAAGAGCTTGCGAAAAATGATGCACGCGTAAAAGAACAGCTTGAAGGGAAAACCATTCGCAAAGTGATTGCGGTTCCTGGGAAGCTTGTCAATATTGTTGCGAACTAATGATGACACCCATCGGTATGAACCGGTGGGTGTTCTTTATTTCCCGGGACATAATTTTGTCGAAAACAAGGTGATTCCTGCATCGGTCTCGTATTTTAACAGGTGATCAAGAAAATGAGGAGTGACGTCAATGGAAAAGGAAAGCAAACGTGAACAACTGCTCAGTCTGTTAGGAGAAATGCCAGAGCGTCATCGCGTGGAGGCTTATACGTTAAAAATGGAGGAACGTGAATCTTATGTAGTGGAAACACTCATTCTCTCCATGAATGGTGTAGAGGAAGTCCCTGCTTATTTCGTGAAACCGAAGGATACGGTGAAAAAAAGACCCGTAGTACTGTTTCAGCACTCTCATGGCGGTAATTATGTCAACGGGAAGGAAGAGCTGTTAGAGGGTGCTCATTATTTGCAAGCGCCTTCATATGCAAAAGAGTTTACGTCAAAAGGATATAGTGTACTGGCCATTGATCATGCAGGGTTTGGTGAGAGAAGGGGAAGAACAGAAAGTGAAATTTTTAAGGAAATGCTTTTAACAGGAAAAGTGATGTGGGGCATGATGCTCTATGAAAGCATGTGTGCGATTGATTATTTGATGTCTCGATCTGATGTACTGGCGGACCGGTTAGCTGTCTTTGGGATGTCAATGGGCGGTCTCCTTTCCTGGTGGACGGCTGCACTTGATGAGAGGGTCAGTGTGTGTATCGATCTTTGCGCACAGGTGGATCATCATACATTAATTGAAACGAACAATTTGGATAGGCATGGCTTTTATTACTATGTACCGAGATTAGCAAAGTATTTTACAGCAGCGGACATTCAAGAAATGATTTTTCCAAGACCGCATTTAAGCTTAGTTGGAAAACTTGATCAGCTCACGCCTGCTGAAGGCGTTGGAAGGATTCAAAAGGTATTGAGTCAAACCTATCAAGCTGCTTCATTGAAAGAACGATATCAGCTTGCCCATCTTCATGCAGGTCATTTTGAAACAGCCGCTATGCGTCACGAGGCGACACGATTTTTGAAAAAGTGGCTGTAATCAAGAAAACGCTTGGACATACTACGTCAAAAGAAAGGAGGAGACAGATGAAAAAAATCACCATCATTGGCGGATGCGGTGTAATTGGACGCCTTTTAACAAAAGCGCTCTCTACTGAGTACAGTGTCACGATTATTGATCTGACGAGCTGTGTAGAAGGAGTCATTTTAGCCGATGCAGCGAATGAACAGAATGTATATGAGGCAATTCCGCGGGATACAGATGTCATCTTGCATCTTCTAAACATTGACATGACGCATGATGTGATGGATCATGAAGAATTTGCAAAAATGACTGATATTTTTTGGAGGAGTACCTATTATATGTTTCGGTCAGCCGCGCAGCTTGGCATACAAAAAGTCATTTTTGCAAGCAGCAACCATGTGACTGATCGTTATGAAGAGGATGGACGCTCCTTACTTGGACGGCAGATTACAACTGACGATGTGCCTGCGACTAAAAATGTCTATGGCATTTTAAAATTTGCTTCCGAACAGTTGGGGCGTTTGTTCCACGATCAAACGGGAATGTCTGTCATCAACTTACGGATTGGAACAGTTGTGACAGATGAGATGAAGGCATTATACAAAAAGCAAAGAACAAAAAGAACACTGCTGTCACATGAGGATCTTGCAGGTATGACAAAGGCAGCGATTGAATCGGATATTCCCTTTGGGACCTATTATGCTGTATCAGAGAATGAAGGAAAGCCATGGTCTACTGAGAAAACGAAGCAGGAGTTAGGCTACAAACCAGATGTCAATACGACGGAAATACTCGAAGAAAATGATCAGGCATAGGGCATAATCATGTCATGAGCTAATGATCTTATTCTTTTGTTTCATGAGCATAAAAGCACGGCTGACATGATCTTTCCAGTTGGACTGTCAAGATGATTATAGACGCTTTCTTCCCCCGTTTGTTACATTTTAATCACGATATCGTCACAGGCTGCAGCTTACTTTCAGTTGAAATGATAACGCTTTCAAAGAAAGGGCGTGATGAACATAGATCGTTCTATTAAAGGCCGATTGTTCAATTTATTTAATTACTCTTTTCTACTCATGTTCGCATTAATATGTGTGCTTCCGTTCATTCATGTCATTGCCGCCTCTTTTGCAACAGTAGAAGAGGTCATCACGAAGAAGTTTATCCTGTTCCCAACGACGTTTTCTTTAGAGGCATATCGATACATTTTTTCTACAGATATTGTGTATCGCAGCCTCATTCTGTCCATTCTTGTAACGCTTGTTGGAACAGCTGTCAGCATGTTTTTGTCCTCGCTTATGGCATACGGGCTGTCTCGCCAGGAGCTAAAAGGCCGGAGAACACTGATGTTTCTCGTTGTCTTCACGATGCTGTTTAGCGGAGGTATGATTCCGACGTTTATTGTGGTGAAAACACTTGGTCTGCTTGATACGTATTGGTCACTTATTCTACCGGTTGCAATCAATGCGTTCAATTTAATCATTTTGAAAAACTTTTTTCAAAACATACCGGCAAGTCTTGAGGAATCAGCGAAGATGGACGGCTGTAACGATTTAGGGATTTTCTTTAAAATTGTGCTGCCACTTTCTTTGCCAGCCATTGCAACCATTTCACTTTTTTATGCCGTGACGTATTGGAATACGTATATGACCGCCATTCTGTATTTAAATGATTCAGTGAAATGGCCGATTCAGGTGCTGCTGAGACAGATTGTCATTGTCTCAAGCGGAATGCAGGGAGATATGTCGGATATGGGCTCATCCACACCACCGCCAGACCAAACGATTAAAATGGCTGTCATTGTTGTGGCGACCATTCCGGTTCTGCTTGTCTATCCATTTATTCAAAAGCATTTCAACAAAGGGGCATTACTAGGTTCTGTAAAGGGTTAAAATGATGGAACAACGGAGGGATCTTATGGGGAGAAAGAAATTATGGCTGATTGCGTTTGTCCTGTTATTTGCAGCAAGTGGTATTTTGTCAGCATGTTCAAGTAAAGGGGCAAACTCATCAGATGAGAAGGTTGATTTAGACAAAAAGGTAAAGCTGACATGGATGGCAATTTTATATCATCAGCAGCCGCCGAAGGATTCCGTTTTAAAAGAGATTGAGAAGCTCACAAATACAGAGCTTGATATTACATGGGTGCCTGATGCTGTGAAGGAAGATCGGTTAAATTCCGCACTTGCAGCAGGGAATTTGCCGCAAATTGTGACGATTCAAGACATTAAAAATTCGTCTGCGATTAATGCGTTCAGATCAGGCATGTTCTGGGAAGTCGGTCCGTATTTAAAGGATTATCCAAATTTAAGTAAGATGAACGAACTGATTAATAAAAACGCCTCTATAGACGGCAAGCTTTATGGCATCTATAGAGAAAGACCACTTTCAAGACAAGGGATTGTCATTCGAAAGGATTGGCTTGAAAATTTAAATTTGGATACACCAAAAACATTGGATGATCTATATGAAGTAGCCAAAGCCTTTACTGAAAAAGACCCGAATCAAAACGGAAAAGCGGATACAATTGGCTTTACGGATCGGAACGATTTAATTTATGGAGCATTTAAAACACTTGGTTCATATGAAGGTATGCCTACAGACTGGAAAGAAGAAAACGGGAAATTCACGCCAGACTTTATGACAGATGAATATATGAATACAATGAAATACATGAAAAAGCTGCGTGATAATGGCTATATCAACAAAGACTTCCCAGTGACAAGCAAAACACAGCAGCAGGAATTATTCTCACAAGGAAAAGCAGGCATCTATGTTGGAAATATGGTAGATGCCGTGAACCTGCGAGATGATGCGACAGATAAAAACATGAAAGTAGATATTATCAACCGAATCAAAGGCCCAGATGGCAAAGAACGTGTGTGGGCATCAGGTGGTCATAATGGCATCTTCGCATTCCCTAAAACAAGCGTGAAATCAGAGGCAGAATTAAAGCGGATTTTGGCCTTCTTTGACCGCATTGCTGAAGAAGATGTGTATGGTCTCATGACGTACGGTATCGATGGCCAGCATTATAAGAAAGAAGAAGGAAATACATTTGTCAGGGAAGAAAGCCAAGTGAAAGGCTGGCAGACAGATGTCCAGCCACTTGTCAGTCTTGTAGGAATTGATAAACGTTACTTGAAAAATAAAGGGGATGCAGTTCGTTCTAAATATGAAGAGCTAGAAGAAGACAATAAAAACATCATCGTTGCCAATCCTGCTGAAAGCCTGTATTCAGAAACAGCATCAGAGCGTGGAAACGAATTGAAGAAAATCATCGATGATGCGACGTATAAGTTCATTCTTGGAGACATCAGTGAAGATCAATTTCAGAAAGATGTAGAGAAATGGAAATCAAATGGTGGGAATAAAATCATAGAAGAATATGAGGCTTCCTTTAAAAAATCAAAATGATCAATAGGAACACCCCCGCAAAGCAAAAAAGCGGGGGTGTTTTGATTAAAAGTCGAAGTTGTCTGGATCTGGACCGATACGTTTGTTTTCATTTAAGTCAGAAAGACGTTTCATATCCTCATCAGTTAAGACAAAATCAAATATATCAGCGTTTTCTTTTAAACGATGTGCTTTCGTTGATTTTGGGATGGTGATGACACCTTTTTGTACATCCCAGCGCAAAATAATTTGAGCAGGTGTTTTACTGTACGTGTCTGCCAGCTCTGTGATCAGCGGGTGATGCAGCAGTTCACCCTGCATCAGCGGTGACCAAGCTTCCATTTGAATGCCATGAGAGTTCAAATACGTATAGAGTGTTTCCTGCGTTAGCTTTGGATGAAATTCTACTTGATTGATAGCTGGTTTGATCTCTGCATCTTTTAATAGCTCGTCTAAGTGATGCGGCTGGAAGTTGCTCACTCCGATGGCTCTGACCTTTCCTTCACGATACAAGGTTTCCAGTGCACGCCAAGCTTCTTTGTATTTTCCTTCAACTGGCCAATGGATTAAATACAGATCAAGGTAGTCAAGCTGAAGTTTTTTCAAGCTTTCTTCGTATGCATGAAGGGTAGATTCATATCCTAAATCGGCATTCCACACTTTTGATGTGACAAAAATGTCCTCGCGGCGCAGTCCTGTTTCTGCTAAACCAAGCTGTATGCCTCGTCCAACACCTTCTTCATTTCCATAAATAGCTGCTGTATCAATACTGCGATAGCCTAATTGAATGGCTGTTTTGACAGCATCAACTAATTCTGCTCCATCTTCCACCTTGAATACACCAAGGCCAAAGCCTGGCATGCGGACTCCATTGTTTAATGTTTTTGTACTTTGTAAATGTTCCATAATAAAAACTCCTTTAGTTGGTTTGTATTTGTTCTTTTTGTTCCATTTGATAACTGATCATCGTAAGAATGGCTGCGATGAGGACCATGATGCCGCCGACCCAGCCTGTATGCACAAGACCAAGTGAATCTGTCACGATGCCGCCTAAAAATGAGCCAATGGCAATACCGGCATTAAAGGCAGCGATATTCATAGCAGATGCGACGTCGACTGCTCCAGGGGTGTATCTTTCGGCAAAATCAACGACGGCTACTTGCAGTCCAGGTACATTCATGAAAGCAAACAGACCCATCAGCATGACGGTTCCAATGCCTAACACTGTGAATCCTGCAGTGAAGCTAAGGATAAACAAGATGATGCTTTGGATAATAAACATATAGATCAGTGCTTTCATTGGCTGTGCATTAGCAGCTTTTCCGCCAATGACATTTCCGGCTGCGATCGTGATTCCGTATAAAAGCAGGATCAACGCCACAGCCCCAGGCGCAAGACCTGTGACATGCTGCAAGAGAGGAGATAAATATGTGAAGACGACAAAGGTTCCTCCATACCCTGTGGCTGTAATGACAAATAAAAGTAAGATTCTTTTTGTTTTTAATAGGACAGCTTGATCTTTAAAGGATGTTTTCACACCCTGCTTTAGTTGAGACGGAACAAGAAAATAGTTGGATATCAGTGCGATCAGACCAATGATCACAATTACACCAAATGATGTCCGCCAGCCGAACTCGTGACCAAGAAATGTCCCGAATGGCACACCTGTCACAGTCGCTACTGTTAAACCAGTGAACATAAAGGCAATGGCGCTTGCCCGTTTTTCTTTCACGACAAGGCTTGCAGCAATCGTAGAGCCAATGGACATGAAGATTCCATGGGACAAGGCTGAAATCACCCGGCCGATTAACAGCACTGAAAAGGTCGGGGCAATGGTGGCAAGTGTATTACCAATCAAAAAGACGAGCATAATGAGCAAAAGCAATGTCTTTCTTTTCATCGTGGAAGTAAGGGAAGTCAATATAGGCGCTCCAAATGTCACACCAAGTGCATATAAAGAGACAGTCCAGCCCGCCTGACTGACGCTCACTCCAAAGTCCTCTGAGATCATTGGCAAAAGACCGACACTAATGAACTCAGTTGTTCCTATAGCAAAAGCACTAATCGCTAGTGCGAGCAGAGCAAAATGGTTTTGCTTGTTCTTCATCAGTAAGTTCACATCCTTCTGTGATGACATTTTGATAGACGAAGCCGATCGGCAAGAGTTATTATCTAACATAGATGACGAAAAAAAAAGTACGTACTTTTTTGTAATATAGGTACTAAAAAGTGCCTATTCGTACAAAGAGGAGTGAATATTCGATGGAAAAGAAAAAATATAATATCTCTGTGGAAGCAACGCTTGATGTCATAGGCGGGAAGTGGAAGTGTGTGATTTTATGTCATTTGACACACGGGAAAAAACGTACAAGCGAATTGAAGCGGCTCATGCCAAACATCACACAAAAAATGCTGACGCAGCAGCTGAGAGAGCTTGAAAGTGATGGCGTCATTAACCGGATTGTCTATGAACAGGTACCGCCTAAAGTGGAATATGAATTAAGTGAATACGGACAGTCACTCGAAAGAATTCTCAATGCGCTATGCGATTGGGGAGCAGCTCATATTGAACGTGTGTATGGAGAGCCGCTTTCAGTGCTGGAAGACAGCATCTTAAATGAACAGTTTAAATAAAAGAGCCCCGCTTTCGTGTGAGAGCGGGACTCTTTGTGTTACGTGCCTTTTTTCTGGTCGCGGTATTTACCAGGAGTTGTGCCTTCCAGCTTTTTAAAGGATCGGATGAAATTTTGCGGGTTTTTATATTTCAGTTTTTCCGAAATTTCTTTGACGGACATATCGGTTTCTACAAGCCAGTTTTTAGCGACATGGTGTCTGTAGGAAGAGAGATATTCACTAAAGGAGATATCCATTTCCTTTCTGAAAATACTGCTTAAATAATTAGGATTGTAATGCAGGCGTGTGGCGATTTCATCCAAGGTGAGATCTGAGTCGAATTCTTGATGAATAATATGAATGATTTTTTCTGAGATGTTTTTGTATTGTGAGTCTTCACGTGCAGCAAGCTGGTCAATAATTGGCCGGATGATCTCATGTTTCAGCCATGCTTCTGTATCTTCAAAGGTTTTAAATTCAAAAATCGTATCATAGAGCATTTTGTTGTCTTCGATCTCAAATAATTCAATACCTAGCAAATGCATCAGCTCAATTAAATTGTTTAAAAAACGAGCGAGGGCGATCTGGTATTCGTGCGGTCCTGCATTTTTAGAGAAAATGGATTGCAAGAGCACATGTAAATAGTGATCCGCCTTGCCTTGATCGCCAGCTTTCACCGCATCAAATAAATCATGCTGCAGCTGTTTTGGAAAATGGGTTTTGAACGCCTTTCCTTGCTGGATATGCTCATATAAGATAATGGATTTTTTCTCTGCTTTGAGTCTGTATTTTAAGGCTTCTTTTCCTTCAATGTAAGCGTGTTTTGCCATCGTAAGCTCCTTAAACTGGCGGCTGATCCCAATGCTGATCGATAAACCAAGCTCTTCTTCGATACGCTGCTGAATGGTTTCTGCTAATTGGTTTAAATATTCAGTAAACTCTTCGTCTGACTTTGAGTGGTTAAGGATAATCGTTGTTTGATGTTCATTGACAACGGTTGGCTGAAGGTGCTCCTCTTGCGGAATAATCTGCTCGATCAGTCCATTGATCGCAAATAAAAGCAAATCAGCATCTTTTTTTTCATAAGGAGTTCCTTTTAACGTATCGATTTGGGTCACGAGCATGGACAATTGAGACCAGCCCTGAGGAAAGCCTAAGCTTTGGAACCGGTTGTTTACTTCTTCATCTGTCAGCTTTCCAAGCAGCAGCCGTACCATAAAATATTGCTGTAAGTGTGTCACTTGCTGCTCAATCCGTTCCTCTAAATCATTGTTTTGATCTTTCATTTGTTTAATACTCGATTCAATTAACTCAAATTCATTTTGAAAAGGCTGTTTTTGCAAAAATGATTCATTGCGTGCAAATGACTCGTATAATAAGCGGATGGGTTTATAAAAGTGTCTGGAACCAAACCATGAAAATAATAATGAAAGCGCTAACAAAATAGTGCAGATAATAAAGGTAATCCACCCGATTGATTTCGTTTGCTGCTTAAGTTCTGGAATAGAAACAAAGGATAGGTACGTCCATTCATTATAATCTGATTTTTGAAATGTGATTTGATAGTTGAGTTCGTCGATCTTCATATCAAATTGTCCTGATCGTTTTTCAAGTGAGAGCACATGCTTGACGAAATCTTGATGTTTCAGCGATTCACCAATTTGTTCTTTGCGATTATGTAGCAGCACTTTTCCGTTTGTGTCGATGACAAACATGCTATCTGATTGAGAGAAGTCAGGCATGTTATCAGCAATCACGCAGCTTGGAATGCTGGCGACAGCGATTCCCTTTTTTTGAACGCTGTTCATAGGCAGTTGTTTGATTAAATTCACATTGTACTTGCAAAAGGATGCTTTACCTTCTTTAGTCGCAACAAGTGGATTATTCTCTTCAAGTGCCCAGCTGGAGTGACTTGGTATATTGAGGTAAGAGGTCAGCGCTTTTTCTTGGTCTTCGCTTGTGACATGATAAAGCCCCGAATTGTTCATGTACCAGTCTTCCATTTTACTGACGAGTGTAATATTGGAAAGGTCGGTGTCAAAGGTTTGCAGGTAGTTCAGTTCCTGCTGTACTTGATTATAAAGCTGGAATTGGTCTGGATTTAAAGATTCTGCCAGTGTTTGAAGGAGAGGTGGCGAACTGACATAGTGAGTGAGAGAATGATCAACCGTTTTTAAAATATGCTCAATATTGGATTGCGTTTGTTTGACGCTGTCGAGCTTTTCATTTGAGATATTTTCAAGTGCTGTTTTTTGCGAATGCTGATAAGAAAAAATACCGACAATGATAACAGGAATCGTACTAAGTATGAAAAAAAACGTCACAAGCTTGTAATAAAATTTATACTGCCTTCTTTTCATAAAACCCCCCATTTCAAACGAAACAATCTTTTCCCCTTAATTTATTAATCCAAAAATCTGGTAGGTTTGTCAATAATCATTTTCTGAGATTAGGATCATTTTCTTATGTTTTATGTAACGTTTTGAGTAGCATCACCTATGAAAATATGATCTGTTGATATGATTGTAGACGGATTTTTCATCCTTAAGATACAGTTAACACATGCATCAGCATGAGGGGAGGCTTTATCAATGAAAACAGAGGATGTCACTGCCAAGGGTGTGCCTGCGGCAGCTTTGAAAATTGAAAAAAGAAAGCGCTTACTTAATCAACTGCTTAGTCAAAAGTTTTTGTATTTAATGATTTTGCCGGGGCTCATTTATTTTCTTGTTTTTAAATATGTGCCCATGTGGGGGCTCATCATTGCCTTTCAAGATTACCAGCCGTTTCTCGGTATTCTTGGCAGTGAGTGGGTAGGCTTCAAACACTTTATTCGCTTGTTTACAGAACCAACATTTTTCATCTTATTAAAAAATACGCTGATTTTATTTGCCATGAATGTTGTGATTTTCTTTCCAATTCCGATCTTATTAGCTCTTCTTTTAAACGAAGTGAGATTGGCATTGTTTAAGAAGTTTGTACAGACGATGATTTATATCCCTCACTTCATGTCATGGGTCATTGTTGTGTCCTTATCTTTTGTTTTGTTAACAGTAGATGGCGGGTTAATTAATGAATTGATTGCTTTCTTTGGAGGGGAAAAGATTAACTTCCTTCTTAGTCAGGAATGGTTTAGACCAATGTACATTTTACAGGTGATTTGGCGGGAAGCAGGCTGGTCGACGATCATTTACCTTGCGGCGATTACAGCGGTAGATCCGCAGCTATATGAAGCAGCAAAAATGGATGGTGCGGGGAGATTGAGACAAATGTGGCACATCACACTTCCTGCCATCAAAAGTGTCATTGTCGTTCTGCTTATTTTGAAAATTGGTGATACGCTTGAGCTTGGCTTTGAGCATGTCTATCTATTACTGAACGCAACGAACCGGGAAGTAGCGGAGATTTTTGATACGTACGTTTATACAGCAGGTCTTAAGCAAGGACAATTCAGCTATAGTACCGCTGTTGGTTTATTTAAAGCAGCCGTTGGACTTATTTTGGTCATGCTGGCAAACCGTTTAGCGAAGAAATTCGGGGAAGAAGGTATTTATTAAAAAGGGAGATGAGGAAGAATGACATTATCGATTGAAAAGGGATCACCGCTT
Organism: Bacillus sp. WP8; assembly: GCF_000800825.1. Lineage (NCBI taxonomy): Bacteria > Bacillati > Bacillota > Bacilli > Caryophanales > Bacillaceae > Bacillus > Bacillus sp. WP8. Next base: position 2,670,725 of record NZ_CP010075.1, on the reverse strand, counting down.
GAGCATGCAGAGAAATTAGCACAAACCATTATGAAAGCGTATACACCGATTGAGCTGCCGCCAGCTGGAAGGTGGCATTATCATCAAGGGGTTTTCCTTTGCGGCGTTATGAAGCTATATGAGGCAACAGGGAACGAGGCTTATTTCGATTATGTGAAAAACTATGCGGACTCACTTATTGATGAGTACGGAAATCTATTATTTCGCAGGGATGAGCTTGATGCCATACAAGCAGGGCTCATTTTATTCCCTCTTTACGAACGAACGAGAGAAAAGCGGTATGTGCTCGCAGCGGAGAAGCTGCGCGGACTTTATCGTACGCTAAACCGCACGTCTGAGGGCGGATTTTGGCATAAAGATAATTATGCTTATCAAATGTGGCTCGATGGTCTCTACATGGGCGGTCCTTTTGCCTTAAAGTATGCTCAGCTTAAAGGTGAAGAGTCACTTGCGGATATGGTCATCCATCAAGAGCATCTCATGAGAAAGCATACGAAAGATGAACAAACAGGTCTATATTATCACGCGTGGGATGAACGAAAAACGATGCCATGGGCTGATCAAAAGACCGGCTGTTCCCCAGAGTTTTGGGCGAGATCGTTTGGCTGGTATGTCCTTGCATTAGCGGATATGATCGAGGACCTGCCCGAGCAGCATGAAATGCGGAAAGTGTGGAAGGAAACACTGACAGACATGCTGGAAAGTGTGGCAAAGTACCAGGATCAAACGACAGGTCTCTGGCATCAAATCATTGATAAAGGAAATCACAGTGACAATTGGCTTGAAAGCTCGGGATCGTGTTTATTCATGTACGCCATGGCAAAGGCCATGAATGAAGGGTATGTAGGTCTCCGTTATGTTGATCATGTGGTCAAAGCATATCAAGGCTTGATTCAGCATAAGACGGCTGAGAAAGAAAATGGTGATTTTACTATCAACGATATCTGTATTGGAACATCTGCGGGATTTTATGATTATTACGTTGGAAGAGAGCGGAGCACAAATGACTTGCACGGGGCAGGCGCTTTTATTATGGCGTTAACTGAGCTAGAAAAGCTGTCTGTTTTTCAAAAGGCATGAGAAGGCAAAAAAGAGCCGCCGTATGGCTCATCAGTTTCATCGCTGCCTTTTGTTTATCTGCCTGTCAGGGGAAAACAAACGGTATCAATGTCCTGATTTTTTCTGATATGTCAAAGGGAATGAAGGATCAATTAGTGGAGAAGGCTTTTCAGCCGGAACAAGAGACTTATAGCGTCCACATCTTTCCGGCGGTTCCTGAAAAGCTTCTTGTTGAAATTACCTCAAAAGAGGGGGACGTGATGCTTGTCCCAGAAGAAATGTTTAGAACGTATGATGATCCTGAAAGCTTTCAGCTGCTGGAAGAGATGGAAATAGGCGATCAAGCAGAAGGACCATATACGGTCGAGGACAAAAAGACAGGGAAAACGGTCGATTATGCGGTACAAATCAATAAAGGAAAGAAAAAACTCAACGGTTATACCTTTCAATTACATCGAGATATGGTCGCTTTTATTCCCGTGTATGCTGACAAGACGAAAGAGGCGCTGTCTCTCATGAAACAGCTTCGTGAAAACCAATAGAAAATGGGGTGAGGAATGTGAAACGGGTCGTGATTTGCGGGCTGAGTCATCGTGCGTTCAATATGTTTATTCGACCGCTTACAGAGGATTTCAATGAGCAGTATAAGATTACAGGGCTCCTAGATATAGATCATCAGCGGTATACACTTTGTCAGGAGCGTTTTCCATCACTCCGGGGCGTTTCGTTTTTTCATGAAGATGCATTTGATCAGATGGTCAAGAAAGCAAAACCAGATATCGTCATTGTGGCAGGCAGGGATGATACACATGTCACGTATATCATGCAGGCACTTGACCATGATCTAGATGTCATCACCGAAAAGCCGATGGTGACAACAGCAAAAGACGCCAAAAAAGTGATGGAAAAAGAGGCGGAAAGTAAAGGAAAGGTCACGGTCACCTTTAATTATCGCTACAATCCCTTCCATCGAAAGATAAAAGAACTGATTCTAGACGGGAAAATTGGAAGGGTCACATCCGTTGAACTGAGCTGGCTGATTGATACGTATCATGGTGCTAGTTATTTCAAAAGGTGGAACCGTACACGTCAATTCTCTGGCGGACTGTCTATTCATAAGTCGACGCATCATTTTGATCTGGTCAACTGGTGGATTGATCAAAAGCCGAAGCAAGTATTTGCCTACGGGGCGCTGAACTATTACGGCAGCGAAAGCCCTTGGAATCCCTTGCACGGGGAGGAAAATAGATTTTGCGGAACATGTCATGTGAAGGATATTTGTCATTATGAAGCAAGGTGGAATCCGCGGGTTGAGCGCTCGAAGGTGGAGGACGACCATATTGAATCCGGTCAGGAGCAAACGCAGCAGTACTCAAATTATCGCCCAGATGCGTGTATTTTTGATCAGGAAATTGATATTGAGGATACATATGTGGCGTCAGTCGCTTATGATCAAGGGGCTCTGCTCAGCTATTCAATTCAATTCTCCGCCCCATATGAAGGCTATCGTCTGGCTATTAATGGGACGAAGGGACGTATTGAAACGAATGAGTTTCATGTGCCATCAAGAATTCCTTTTCAATTCCCAGAACAAACAATTTCTTATTACCCGATGTTTGGATCAAAGGAGACAATTGAAGTCGTCAAGCAACCAGGTGGACATGGAGGAGGAGATCCTCTGCTTTTGGCTGATTTATTTATAGGAAAAGATCCCTTGATTCACTATGACATTTTAGCAGGTGCAGAGGCTGGTGCTTATTCGATTGCTCTTGGGGAAGGCATGTGGCGATCTGCCGCAGAAAAACGCCCAATTGAAATTGATGAATTGTTTCATAAAGAGAAGGTGTAAAGAGAGGAGGGGAAAGAGATGGATCATGATGGTTCAATGAGCAGAATGCTGAGGATGTGTGAGTGGGTGATGAGACTCGCCTATACGAATTTGTTATGGCTTTTGTTCACTATCCTAGGGCTTGGGATCTTTGGCTTGATGCCTGCGACCACTGCGTTATTTTCCGTGATGAGAAAGTGGATTCAAGGGCATGAGCAGGTCAATGTATTCCGCACTTTTTGGAAGGTATACCGGGAGGAGTTTGTCCGCTCTAACATGATTGGAGTGGTGCTGTTCATCATTGGAACGATTATTTATGTCGACCTTGCTTATATTTATCCGACGAGCTGGTCCCTACATGTGCTTCGCTTTGCTATATATATTTTTGGTTTTCTGTTTATTGTGAGCTTATTTTATATTTTTCCGCTGCTTGCTCATTATGATTGGAAAAAACGTCTCTATCTGAAATTCTCTCTTCTGCTGGGTGTGTCATATTTGCAATATACACTCTCTATGCTTGTTTTCTCGGCTGTGCTGTTTGTTCTGTTTGCTTATTTACCGGGAATCGTGCCATTTTTTAGTGTGAGCATACTTGCCTACGGTCATATGTGGCTGGCCTATCAAGTCTTTAAAAAGGTAGAGTTTGAAAGTGAGCACGAGACAGCCGAAGTGAAGAAGCTGCTGCCTTCTTTCCTTCAATCGAAGCGGGTGAATACGCAGTGAAGTGAACCATCTGCTATAATGGTGTCACCGTGATGAAAAGGAGAGATGAGACTCGTGTCAGTGAAAGAAATTTCAATAGAAGAATTAAAACAAAAGCTTGAGCAGGATGACGCCATTCAGCTTGTCGATGTACGTGAGGATGAAGAGGTAGCAGAAGGGATGATCCCGGAAGCGATCCACATTCGAATGGGAGATATCCCTGAGAAGCTGGATGCATTCGATCAAACGCAGGAATATTATATTATTTGCCGCTCTGGTAAACGTAGTGAAAATGTCTGCTATTACCTAGAAGATCAAGGCTACCAAGCGACCAATGTTGTTGGTGGGATGCTTGCTTGGACAGGAGAAACAAAACCGAAGCTGTAAACAGAAGGCCTTTCATCGATAGGATGAAAGGTTTTTTTGTTCATATGCCTCTCTCTATGTGCATAAAGATAGAGTAGCGAGAGAAGGGAGAGTGGCATAGGTGCTAAAGGTAGCTGTATTTGATGAAGAGCATGAGAAAGATTTGCAGAGTGAAATCAATCATTTTTTAAAAGGAATGGATGACGACCAAATCATTGACATCAAGTACAATGTAGCGGTGATCTGTGAGCAGGGAGGGGAACAGCTCTACTGTTTTTCTGCACTCATTTTATATAAAAAATAGACGGTTTCAAAAAAAGGACCTGCTTGAAGGGTCCTTTTTCTTTGGTTAGCTGGCGTCAATATATAAACGGTGCTTGTTGCAGTGAACACATTGGAAGAGGTAGCCCTGTAAGTCTCCTCCGTTGACGAGCCATTGCTTTAGGTTCTCTTTCGTTAATCCTTCGCCGCTGCAAATGTCTTCGATATCCTCGGCGAGTTCTTCCTCTAGATGTTCAATCTCTTTCCAGCCGACATACTGGACGATTGCGCAAAAATCTCCGCAATGACTTAACCAATATTCCTGCTGCCATCCGCGATAGCCTGGCGTTCTGAAGATCAGCTCATCGATATATTCCTCTTGATCGACGTCATCACAGCTCGCATCGTCTTGAAAGGTTCCATTGTATTTTTTAGCCGCTGATCCATCTTTAATGCACCAAGGACAAATTCCCTCCACATCTTCAACAGCATAAAAAGGGCCATGGTACACATAATCTCTTTCTTTCTCACAAACAGGACATGTCGTATGCTCTTTTTTAATCACGTTTAACAAAACTGGATCTGGGTTGTACTTGAACGTAGGTAACGTCATATAAACCTCCATTATGTAGAAAGTGATGATTCAACACTATTTTAAAGGAATCCTCAAGCTCGAGACAATCTTAAATTGTTTATATAGAAAAAAGCCGTTCGGATAAGGAACGGCTTTTTCTCGCTTGCGATTATGCTTTTTTTACTCTTGGACTTCTTGGTTTATTGACTTGATTGGCTTGTTTGATGATTCTTCGTTCATCATTTAGTGATTTATACAGCGAGACAATCATCAATATGATGACAACGGAGAACGGCAAGGCTGCGAGCTTGGCTGTATTTTGCAAGGCTTCAAGTCCCCCTGAAAATAAAAGCACAGCAGCAACAGCAGATTGGATAATGCCCCAGCTGACTTTGACACTGCCAGAAGGATTCAATGACCCGTAGGTTGTCTGCATTCCAAGCACAAATGTAGCTGAATCAGCCGATGTAATAAAGAATACGGCGATTAATATGAGTGCTAGTATCGATGTAATCATCGCCAGCGGATATTCATTAAGCACACCGAAGAGCATCGTTTCAGTTGATAGACCTGCTACATCTACAATATTCTTTTGCTGTAAGTCCATTGCAGATACACCGAAAATCGAGAACCATAGGAATACTAGGATAGAAGGAGCGACTAAGACACCCACTAAAAATTCGCGAATCGTTCGCCCGCGTGACACTCTAGCGATAAAGATCCCGACAAATGGTGCCCAAGAAATCCACCATGCCCAATAAAAGATCGTCCATCCATTAATCCATTCTCTCTTTTCAGGATCATTAGGAGATAGACGGAAGCTCATTTGAACGATATTGGATAAGTATTGTCCAATCGAGTCAGTAAATGAATTTAAGATAAAAACAGTTGGACCTACCAAAAGTAAGAAAAACATCAGAACAGCTGCTAATACCATGTTGATATTACTTAAGTATTTAATGCCTTTTCCAATTCCGCTCAAAGCAGATGCAAGGAAAAGCACCGTCACAATGATAATAATGATCAATTGTGTGCTAAAGGCAATTGGAATATGAAAAAGATAATTCAACCCACCGTTTATTTGTGCTGCACCTAATCCTAGGCTTGTCGCAACACCAACCACAGTTGCAAATACCGCAATACAATCGATGGTTTTTCCGATCCATCCATTCGTTTTATTTCCTAAAACAGGCTGAAGCGTTGCACTGATTAAGCCAGGTGCATCTTTTCTAAATTTAAAGTAAGCAATGCAAAGTGCAACAATGGCATAAATCGCCCATGCATGAAGCCCCCAGTGGAAAAATGTATAGCGAAGGGAATCGCGGAAGGCCTGTGCAGTTTCAGTCTCCCCTGTTGGTGACTGAATAGCATAGTGGCTGATCGGTTCAGCTGCTCCGTAAAAAACAAGACCAATTCCCATACCGGCACTAAATAGCATAGCAAACCAAGAAAATAGACCGAATTCAGGCTCTTCCCCCGGTTTTCCTAGCGTAATCTTACCGATTGGGCTAAAGATAAAGAATAGACAAAAGCCGACAAGCAGTGATACCACTAACAAGTAATACCAGCCAAAGTCATTTGTAATGTATGTTTGAATTTGATCTGTGACATTTTGCAATGTGTCTGGAGAAAACGCTCCCCACATCACGGCAACAAATGTGATCGCAATCACAATCCAAAATACACTTGATACGTTTTTCACACCATCTCACTCTCCTGTTGTTCTACACGTTTAAGCAGAGGACTTAGCTTAATATCCCCTAACTCAACTTATTTCAAACAAAAAGAGGCGAGCTTCTCACTCGACCTCTACTTTACCGTAACATGTTTTGCTTCCATTTATCAACTATCGATATGGGAAGACGATTTTTCCTCAATTCGTTTGCGAAGACGGTAGACATATTCTTTTAAACATACAGCGAAAATGGTAAACGCCAAAACAATGGCGACTTTTAACGGGGTAATCGACAGCTTCAAGAAAACAGCGGCTGTCAAACTAATAACGACCGCAAGAACAATCGGTAGTGCACGTCTGATCATTGAACTCTCTCCTTTGCTTCTAGTGCAGCATTCATGCCGGCAAGCCTGCCTGTCACAAGTGCTGACGTGATATTGTAGCCGCCTGTATAGCCATGGATGTCTAGAATTTCTCCGCAGAAATAAAGACAGGGCATTTTTTTAGACGCCATTTTCTTCGGTTCAATTTCCTTCACAGAAACGCCGCCTCCTGTCACAAACGCTTTGTCCAAGGATAGGGTACCATTTGCATGCACAATAAAATGTTTGCAATCATGGGCAAATGCACGCAGTTTATCCTTGGCTAGACCAGAGAATGTGTCTTGTGGATCAATACCGTTCCGTTCTAATAAAAACAATAAATAGCGTTCTTGCATCCAAGACTTGAGGACATTTTTAATGGCTTTCTTCGGTTCATCTTTTAGGTCACGATGAAGCTTTTGGAACAGCTCCTCGTCATTCAGCTTCGGATATAAGTCAATTTGCAGGCGGACTGCCGGCTGCTTTTTCAATTCTTTCACAACAAATCCGCTGCATCTAAGAACAGCTGGACCCGATAAACCAAAGTGAGTAAAGATCATATCCATGACATGTGTGACGACGGGTTTCCCTTTTTTATTTAAAACACTGACAGCCACACTTCTTAAAGAAAGACCTTGAAGCACTTTTTCTTTAATAAATCGTTCATCTGATGTGACCGGTACCTCTGTTGGGAAAAGCTCTGTAATGGTATGACCGGCTGCTTCTGCCCATGCATAGCCGTCACCAGTAGAGCCGGTATGCGGCACACTTTTTCCGCCGACAGCAATGACGACAGCCTTACTTGAAATTTTTTCATCATTATTTGTAACAATTCCAGCTGCTTGTCCGTCTTGATACAGAACCGTTTTAATCTTTTCGTTCGTTCGAATGGTGACATTGAGGGCGCGGAGCCTGTCTAGAAGGGCATCCACAACAGATTGTGCTTTGTTTGATACAGGGAACATACGTCCATGGTCTTCTTCTTTTAGTTCAATGCCAAGGTTTTCAAAAAATGAAATAATATCCTCGTTGTTGAACTCAGAAAATGCACTATATAGAAAACGGCCGTTTCCGGGAATATGCTTGATGATTTCTTCTACTGGAAGGCGATTGGTGACGTTACACCGTCCGCCGCCAGAAATGGCCAGCTTTCTGCCAAGTTTGTTTCCTTTGTCAATTAACAGAACAGTAGCGCCATGCTCTGCTGATGCAATCGCGGCCATCAGTCCAGAAGGTCCGCCGCCAATGACAATGACATCATAATGTTTCATGTTACATTCCTCTTTCTACTTTCAGTCATTTTTCTATTATAACGAAGATTAGGGAAGGCTGAAATATGAATTGATTGGTTTTGTGACTTCAGTATTGGATTTGTTACCTGTGTGTTGAATTGATGTGGTAAAATAGTTAAGTTGAATATTCATTAGAAAAATGGTGGTTAAGCGCATGTCTAATAAACTGCTTCGTGGTACGTTGGTTTTAACGATAGGGACGTATCTCTCTCGTATTCTTGGTATGATTTATTTAATTCCATTTAGCGCAATGGTTGGAGCTACTGGTGGTGCGCTATTTCAATATGGATACAATCAGTTTACGATTTTCATTAGCATTGCTACTCTGGGTTTTCCAGCAGCAGTGTCTAAATTTGTTTCAAAATATAATGCGATTGGTGACTTTGAGACAACACGAAAAATGTTTAGAGCCGGCATGTCTGTCATGCTTGTTTCAGGTATCATTGCTTTTAGTATTTTATATTTATCAGCCCCAATTTTTGCTGAGATACAGCTCGGTGGATCAACCGAAACTGGTGGACTAACGGTTGACCAAGTGACATATGTAATTAGAATGGTGAGTTTGGCTCTCTTAGTTGTCCCGATTATGGGTCTTATACGTGGGTTTTTCCAAGGGCATCAAATGATGGGTCCAACAGCAGTTTCACAAGTTGTTGAACAGATAGTCCGAATTATCTTCTTGTTGACGGCAACTTATGTCATTTTAAAGGTGCTTAACGGGGGGCTTGTCATCGCAGTAGGATATGCTACTTTTGCTGCTCTGATTGGTTCTTTTGGAGGTTTATTCACGTTATATGTATATTGGATCAAGCGGAAAGATAAATTACTTGCGATGCAGCCTAATTCTGGGCCAAATTTAGGCCTTGGATATAAAAAAATATTTATTGAGCTATTTAGTTATGCTGCTCCATATGTTTTTGTTGGATTAGCTATTCCTCTATATTCTTACATTGATACTAATACTATTAATAAAGCAATGATTAATGCTGGTTTTAAAGATATAAGTACTGCAGTACTTTCTATAGTTACTTTATATTTACCTAAGCTTGTAATGATTCCAGTATCATTAGCGACGGCATTTGGTTTAACATTAATTCCAACTATCACAGAATCTTTTACATCACGAAATTATAAATTATTAAACCGACAAATTGACCAAACGATGCAAGGCGTTCTATTTTTCGTGCTGCCTGCATCATTTGGTATCTCGGCATTGGCTGGACCGGTTTATTGGTTCTTCTATCCATCGGTTCACCCTGAGATTGGGATCTCCATTTTGTTCTGGTATGCACCTGTTGCATTATTGTTTTCTTTATTCACCATTAATGCAGCGATTCTGCAAGGGATTAACAAACAAAAATTTGCCATCGTTAGTCTTTTGTTAGGGATCATTATTAAAACGGTTCTAAACATCCCGCTGATCAGCTGGCTGCAAGGAAATGGTTCTGTACTGGCAACAGCATTAGGCTACAGTGCGTCTATCTTGTATATGTTTATCATGATTAAACGACATGCCGGCTATTCGTTCCGCAGAATTTTCAAACGTTTTATTCTGATTGGCATTTTAACAGCGATCATGGGTGTGGTGGCATTTATGACAAGTCAGCTTGTGAACCAAGTGATTTCTTATGAAGGCGGAATTGTACAAGCGGGTATCGTCATTTTGATTTCCATGATCACTGGCGGCGGTGTGTATATGTTCTTATCTTATAAGGTGGGATTACTAGAGCGTGTACTTGGCAGCCGTATGCCGAAATTTTTAAGAAAAAAGAGTTAAGAAGAGGTAGATATTCATGAGGCTTGATAAATTACTTGCTAACAGCGGCTTTGGTTCAAGAAAAGATGTGAAAAAGCTTGTCAAGGCCCGGGCGGTCACAGTGAATGGGGAAGTGGCGAAGCAGGTGAAAGATCATGTTGATCCATCAAATGATGAAGTGCTCGTACACGGAGAGCGTGTAGAATATAAAGAATTCATTTACTTAATGATGAACAAACCGGACGGGGTGATTTCAGCAACTGAAGATCTGCGGGATGAAACGGTTGTGGATTTACTCGAGCCGGAGGATATCGCAAGGGAGCCATTTCCTGTGGGGAGACTGGATAAGGATACGGTCGGTCTCCTTCTCCTCACAAATGATGGACAGCTTGCTCATCAATTACTTTCTCCAAAAAAGCATGTGCCAAAAACGTATGAAGTTCATTTGAAATATCCTTTAGGTGATCAAGACATTAAACGTCTTGAAGAGGGTGTTGTTATCTTAGATGATTATCACACGAAGCCGGCGAAGGTCGAAGTAGATGCGAATGAAGAGGAAGATACACGCATCCGATTGACGATTACTGAAGGGAAGTACCATCAAGTGAAGCTGATGGCCCAAGCGGTGGGAAATGAAGTGATCTTTTTAAAAAGGCTCACAATGGGGGCTGTCTCATTAGATGAAGATCTAGCACCTGGAGAGTACCGTGAATTGACGGATGAAGAATTAGACAGATTAATGAATCGTGAATAACGTAAGAATAAAAGAAAAGAACCGGCATATCGCCGGTTCTTTTTGTTATATGGACAATTCATTATACGCTTAAGATGATATTTTTACTTTTTTTCTCGTTGTTTCCCATTTGCCTCTGCTTGGACTATGAACAAGATCGTTATAGGCAAGCACGTTTAAGTCTCTTTGAATGGTTCTAGGTGTGATCCCGAATTCATCAACCAGCTCTTGTGTCGTCACAAGACCTTTCTCTTGAATGAACATATAAACTGATTTAATTCGAGTCATCATACGGTTTGTTGAAGGTTTCAAAAAACCACTCCCTATCAATAAGATCGGATGGACTTGACTAACCACAACTTACTACACTAAAACTGCGAAATAAGGACATGCAACAATGGTAAATGTTCGTGTTTCTTAATGTTTTATTCTATTATACACGTTATTATGCATCTAGTTCCACCAAAAAGTCAACTTTACGTGTTTTTAAACTTGTCTTCATGAAATGAAATATGGTATATATCATGATTTGAATCCGGTTACAACCCAATAATGATAAGGGATACGATAGAAGCTGCCACGTTCAAACGTTCGAAAAATAAACTCAGAAAATTTACAAAATAAAAAATTCAGTGAAGGCCAAAAAAGGCACATTCCATGTAAGGATGTGCCTTTTCTGTTTCTGTTATCCTTCTAAGAAAAAGAGCTGAATGAAAAATAACACCGCAAAGATGAGAACAAGCACATGTACTTCTCTCCATTTCCCTTTCGCCAATTTCACAAGCGGATATGAAATAAATCCAAGTGAAATTCCTGTAGAGATACTAGAAGTCAGCGGCATCGAAAGAATGACAAGAAAAGCAGGGAATGCCTCGTCTAGTTCGTTCCAGCGAATGCGTGACACCGAGTTCATCATCAAGCAGCCAACAATGATTAAAACAGGTGATGTGATGGATGGTAAAGACGAAATCGCTTGAACGAGCGGGCCAAAAAATAATGCCACAATAAACAGTGCAGCGACCGTTAAAGAAGTCAGCCCAGTTCTTCCGCCAGCAGCAACGCCTGATGATGACTCAATATAAGCAGTGGTTGGGCTTGTACCAAACATAGAACCAACCGTCGTTGCAGCAGAGTCAGCGAGCAGGGCTCTGCGCACTTTTGGCAGCTGGCCGTTTTTCATTAATCCGGCTTGTTCGGCAACGCCGATCATAGTGCCTGTTGTATCAAAAATCGTCACCAGTAAGAAGGAGAAGACGACAGCATATAAATGATGAGAGAACACATCACCAAAGGCAGCGATTGGATTGGTAATCAGCATGCCTTCAGGCAGTGCAGGGACGTCCATCAGCATTTTAGGGAAATGAAGCTGGCCTGTTGCGAGCGCAATCAATGTAGTCGCTAACATGCCGATAAACAGTGCACCATTTATTTGCAGAACCATTAAAATAACCGAAATCATTAAGCCGACAAGCGTTAAAACGACAACAGGCGAGCTTAAATTGCCAAGCTTCACAAGGTTTTCTGGATCAGCAGCAATGATTCCAGACTGACGGAGGCCGATGAACGCAATGAAAAGCCCGATTCCTGCTGTAATGCCGTACTTTAAATTATCTGGAATGGCTTGAATGAGTTGTTTTCTAAGGGATGTTAACGATAAAATAATAAAGAGTATACCAGCAACAAATACCGCACTAAACGCTGTTTGATAGCTGATGCCGCCACCGCCGACAACGGTAAAGGTGAAATAGACATTCAGCCCCATGCCTGGTGCAATGGCAATCGGATAATTTGCAAATAGTGCCATCCAGAGCGTACCGACGACAGCAGCGATGATTGTTGCAGTAAAGACTTGGTCAAAAGGAATACCTGCTTTTGAAAGAATTCCTGGGTTGACGGCAACAATATAGACCATGGTAAAGAATGTCGTCATACCAGCGATGATTTCTTTCTTTATGTTGGTTTGATTTTCTTTTAACTGAAACATAAAATCCTCCATTTACGAACATTATTACAAAACAATTTATATAATATTCGTTTTAAGGGTGGATTGCAACCTTTTTTCAAGGAGGAATGGAAAAAATGAATTGGGAAGCTGAAGTAATACGAAAAAAAGATGACTTGATCAAGGACACACAATCTTTCTTACAAATTGAAAGTGTCCTTGATGAAGAAGGCGGCAAAGAAGGAAAGCCATTTGGTGAAAAAGTCGATGATGCCCTCAAATATATGCTGAAAAAAGGGGAAGACGAAGGCTTCACAGTCAAGAATGTCGATGGCTATGCAGGTCATATTGAATACGGGGAAGGCGAAGACATCGTAGGTGTGCTGTGCCATGTGGACGTGGTGCCTGCTGGCGACGGCTGGACAACCCCGCCATTTTCAGCGGACATCAGAGAAAATAAAATCTTTGCACGCGGGGCTATTGATGACAAAGGCCCAACCATGGCAGCGTTCTATGCGCTGAAGATCTTAAAAGATTCTGGTCTGCAGCTGTCGAAAAAAATCAGAATGATTATTGGAACAGATGAAGAAAGCGATTGGCGTTGTGTGGACCATTATTTCAAGCATGAGGCGATGCCGCAAATTGGATTTGCACCAGACGCCGATTTTCCGATTATTCATGCGGAAAAAGGAATTATTGATGCCACCCTGTCATTTACATATCAAAAAACAGCGAATCATCAGCGCTATACGCTTAAGCAATTTACATCGGGTATGAGGCTTAATATGGTGCCAGATGAGGCAGCTGCTGCTGTGACTGCTGCACAGGAACACGATGCTGAATCATTAAAAACGGCCTTCGAAGCCTATCTTGCTGATCATCAATTATCTGGTGAGGTAAAAAGCACAGCGGATGGACTGCATTTTACATTAAAAGGGGTATCCGTTCATGCTATGGAGCCGGCGCATGGGACAAATGCGGGCATTCATATGGCGAATTTCTTATGCGGACATGAATTAGATGAGCAGGGACTTGCCTTTACTTCCCAAATCAACGCTTTATTTGATCAGGATACAAGAGGGAAAAAGCTTGGAATTGCTTGCAAAGATGATATTAGTGGAGATTTGACATTGAACGTTGGGACAATCCGCTATAAACAGAATGAGGAAGCAAAGCTAGGGTTAAATGTCCGCTATCCAGTAACTGCAGACGGCAAGGACGTCAAAAAAGGAATTGAAAGCATCAAAGGGGCGTCCCTTCTAAAATTCGAAGACAGCCCTCCGCATCACGTCTCAAAAGATCATCCGCTTGTGAAAACCTTGCAGCGGGTATATGAGGAGCAAACGGGAGATCCTGCAACCCTTATTGCCATTGGGGGAGGAACGTATGCGAGATCTTTAGAAGCTGGCGTTGCCTTCGGACCTCTATTTCCTGGAAGACCAGACTGCGCCCATCAAAAGGATGAATATATTGAAATTGATGACTTACTGAGAGCAGCAGCTCTTTATGCACAAGCTATGTATGAATTAGCAAAATAGAAATTGGAAAAGAGAAGAGGGGATTCATAGTGAAAAAAATGTTCTTATGCTCTTCATTCAAAGACAGTTATTCTCTCTTGTCTGACTTTGCAGGTGAATCATTAAAAGGTAAGCGTGTGACTTTCTTTCCAACGGCAAGTGCTGTAGAAGAAGTCACGCACTATGTGGAGGCAGCGAAGGAAGCCTTTCAGAAATTAGGCATGCAGCTTGAGACTGTGCAGGTAGATGAACAATCCGTAGAAGAGATCACACAGATGATCAAACAAAATGATGTGATCTATGTTTCAGGAGGCAACACTTTTTATTTATTGCAGGAGTTAAGAAAGCAGCGTCTCGATGACGTGTTGAAAGAAGAAATCAACAAAGGCAAGCTGTACATCGGAGAGTCTGCGGGGAGTATCATTATGGCGCCGAGCATTGAATATATCTCCATGATGGATGAGCAGGAGAAGGCGCCGGAGCTTTCATCATTTCAAGGTTTCAATGAAATAAGCCGCTATCCAGTACCGCATATGCACAATGCCTATTTAGGCGAGGCTGCACAGCTAATCATGGAGAAGCATCAGCAGACACTTGATTTATGTCCGCTTACTGATGAACAGGCTTTACTCGTCACAGGGGAGCAGGCTGAGGTGAAATCTGTCTAAGCATCTTAACCGTGAAAGAGAAAAAGGAACAGGGATTCATCGCCCTGTTCCTTTTTTAATCTTGAAAAACATCACTTGATAAGTATCGTTCACCCGTATCTGCTGTCATACAGATCACGATTTGATTTGCCGGCAATTGCTTCGCTGTTTCAATGGCTGCATAGCAAGCCGCCCCAGAGGATGGGCCTACTAAAATGCCTTCAAGCATAGCGAGCTCCCGTGTGATGTGGTACGCATCTTCGTCGCTTACTTGCACGATCTCATCATAGACATCCTCGTTTAAGATGTGGGGGATAAATCCTGGGCTTGTGCCAACGAGCTTATGTTTGCCAGGTTCCCCGCCAGATAAGACTGGAGATCCCTTAGGTTCTGCTACACGGATGGTTAAATGAGGGAATGCCTTTTTTAATTCCTCTCCAGTTCCTGTAATAGTACCGCCAGTTCCAGCTGTTGCGACAAAGGCGCCAAGGGGCTGTCCAAGTTGTTTCACAGCTTCCATGATTTCGACCGCTGTTGTTCCTCTATGTGCATCTGGGTTTGCTCTATTGTCAAATTGCATCGGAATAAAGCTGTGAGGAATTTGAGCAGCCAGTTCTTCCGCCTTGCGGATGCAGCCTGGCATTTTTTCTTCTCCTGGGGTTAAGACGACCTGCGCCCCGTATGCCTTCAAAATATTGATTCTTTCCTTTGTCATCGTATCAGGCATGACAAGGATAGCTTTGTAGCCTCTTGCGGCAGCATTCATGGCTAAACCAATCCCTGTATTCCCGCTCGTAGGTTCAATAATGGTTGCTCCTTTTGTGAGTTTCCCTTGTTTTTCTGCCTCAACGATCATATTGTAAGCCGCGCGGTCTTTGACACTTCCGCTAGGATTAAATGATTCCAGCTTTAAGTAAACAGCCGCCGCATTTTCTGGCTGGAGCCGCTGTAATTTGACAAGCGGTGTATCGCCAATCAGCTCAGCTATATTTTGTGCAACTTTCATCAGATGACACCCTTTCTTCTCATTCCGCATTTCTTTAGTTATACTATCATCAATGGGGATTCGTAAAGTTTGTTAAAAAAGGACAGGTGATATTGTGTCAGAAAACCGTCATTATTTTATAGGGATTCACATCCCTGAACAACTTGCGCATCAAATCAAACAAGACATTGATCAAAGGAGCGGACTGTTCTATCAAAAATGGACAGCACCACATGATTATCATGTAACCCTTGTCTTTTTAGGCGCCATTCCAGAAGAGCGTTTAAAAAAGATCATCCAGCTGCTTGACCTCCTTTCAAATGAAGCATCTGCATTTCCACTAGAGCTGAATGAGGTAGGGCAGTTTGGTGCGAAGGAACGCCCGAGAGTCTTTTTTGCAAAGCCTCATGAAAGTGAGCTGCTCATGCATTTAAGAGAAAAGGTAAAGGAGGCTGTCTTGTCAGCAGGACACCCTGTTGAAAAGAGACCGTTTCATCCGCATATGACGATTGCACGCAAATGGAATGCGGATGACCTTTATGAAGAACAAGCGCCTTTACGCAAAGAGCCATATGTGATGGAGGTTTCGCGTATCACTTTATTTGAAATACGTCCGAAGGAAACCCCTCGTTATCACGCAATCAAACAATTTACATTACATAAATGATTCTAGAAGTTGGAGTGAGCAGCAGATGGCGCAAATTATCAAAATTCAAGATTATATATCACGATATGAACAAGACCCGCATCACTACATCAATCAATTCAATCGGTTGAAAAAACAAAGATGGGACGAGTTGAAAAAGGCTTCAAAAGAGGAGGCGCAGCAACCATTTGACCAAATTCCTCAACAAGCGCCTGAACAGGAGGAAGAAAAGAGAAAGAAATTCTCCTTAAAGAGAAAGCAAAAAGAAGCCGATATGAAAAAGGAACGGGACCTAAGTCTTTTTAACGAGCCGACAGATATAGAGCAAGGGGTTTTCAGAAACGTCCCTACCGATGAAACGAAGCTGATTCACTTTTTTAAGGATCATCTCTTTGAAGTGCAATTAAAATGGGCGAGCTCAACGATTTCACATATTTCAACCGTCTCCCATCATATTCGATATGATGAAAAGCTGCGAATGCTGGCGAGGCAGCTTCCAGATTCTTATTTTGTGATGTACAAGCCGGTGCTGCTCATTCAAAAAGCTGAGATGGAATTATGTCCAATACTCATAACGCCGCTCGAAGTGATCTGTTTATCCTTCTTAGAGGCCGAGCCAGACAGCGTCTATATCGGAACGAAGGAACGTTTTTGGGAAAAACGGGCGACTGGGAAAGCTGTTCAGTCTGTCTTAAATCCTTGTGCAAGCCTTCTGCGTTCTGGCACCGTTGTGTCAAAGATCTTACAGCAAAGTGGTGTAGACCTTCCTGTGAAAAAAATTCTCATCAGCCGAACCTCTTATATTGATTTACCTGAAGTTCCATATGGGATGGAGGTTATCGATAAGAAGAAGGCAGAAGAGTGGTTTGAAAAGCAGCGGAAAAATACGGCGCCGACAAAGCATCAGCAATTTAAGGCGACAAAGGCGTTGCTTGCTTATGGTGAAACAGACAGCAAAAGAAGGCAGGAATGGCTCGATTAAAGGCATGATGGAAGGTCACGAAAAATGAGACCCGAGTGGAGCTAATATATGAATGAATGGTACTTTATCGTTAATCCAGAAGCAGGACATGGAAAAGGACTCCGCACATGGAGGAGCATAGAGAAAGAATTACAAAAGGTGGAGGTCTCTTATCGATCGTTCCTCACCCAGCATGAAGGCCATGCCGAAGTTTTGGCAAGACAAATCAGTGCCATGCAGGATGACAGGCTGAAGCGATTGATTGTTATTGGCGGTGACGGAACGATTCATGAAGTGCTGAATGGCTTAAAGGAAATCGATCATGTGCAGCTTAGTTTTGTCCCTGCTGGTCATTGGAATGATGCTGCGAAGGGTCTCGGTATCCATCGTCATGATGTCCTAAAAGAAGTGAGAAAGCAAAAAAGAATGCTCACCAAAACATTTTCTCTCGGCTCCTTTCAAGATCATGCCGAAAGTCCGCAATCTGTTCTTTTTCTCAATCATATCGGTGTGGGGTTTGATGCACATGTGCTGAGGAAAACGGTGCATTTTAGAGGAAAAAAGTGGCTGAAACGGCTGGGGCTTGGCTTTATCATCTACCCGCTGTCATTTCTCCATTCTCTATGGTCGTTTAAGCCATTTGATCTTGCGTTATTTATTGAAAATGAGAAGAAAGTCTTTCGACAAGTGTGGTTTGTGATCGTATGCAATCACCCGTATTACGGGGGAGGGCTGGAAGCAGCACCGGAAGTGAGTGCAAGGCAGCCAGGCTTTCAAACGATGGTTGTCACAGATTTGAATCCATTCAAAGTCCTCTTGTTTCTAAGTGCAATGGTGTTTCGAAAGCACCTTGGGATGAAGGGGGTTACCCTGTTTCAGCATGAGGAAGCGTACTTAGAAGCAGATGAAAAAATCTTATTTCACGCAGATGGAGAAGTGATCGGTGCAACGCCTGTCTTTGTGAAGGCAAGTGAACGATCCTTAAAATTACGTGCTTAAATAACTTGCGGTATGTCCGCAGTCAAAGAACCATGAAAAAAGGCTTCTTTTTCGTAAGGTTCTTGTCCTGATTTTTTAGTTTTGCTTGACGAGTATAAGAAGGTAACGATAAAATCTATAGGACGGCTATTGTTTAGCATCTCATTCTCAATAGCTGTCCTTTTTGTTTTTATGATCATATAAATAAAAAAAGAAACAGCCAATTGATCCTCAATCGGCTGAATTTTGTCGACTAAAAAAGCAAGATTTAAAATATTTTAAGAAATGATGGGTTGAAAATTGATATGAACTGGTTGGGACAAATATTAGGTAGCGAATGGCACATCTCTCCGGCTGGAGGCGCTACGGGAGATGCGTACTTCGCAACACACAATGACCAAAAGCTATTTTTAAAACGCAATACGTCACCGTTTCTTGCGGTTTTGTCAGCTGAAGGCATTGTGCCGAAGCTTGTCTGGACAAAACGCATGGAAAATGGAGATGTAATTACTGCACAGCACTGGCTGAGCGGTAGAGAGCTGAAGCCGAAGGACATGAATGATCGTCCTGTAGCAGAGCAGCTAAGAAAAATTCATACATCAAAAGAATTGCTCGATATGCTGAAACGATTAGAGAAGCACTCTCTAGATCCAGAATCCATTCTGATGCATCTAAAACAGTCCATTTTAAACGAGCAAATTGTTTCACAAGACATCACGCTTGCCATCCAGTATTTAGAGAAGCATGTGGAGGCTGTCCATTTTGAGGACAAGGTCGTCTGTCATTGTGATCTCAATCATAATAATTGGCTGCTGACAGATGAAAACCAGCTCTATTTGATCGATTGGGATGGGGCGATGATTGCAGACCCAGCGATTGATCTTGGACCGCTTTTATACCATTATGTTGAGGAAGAGAACTGGGAAAGCTGGCTCTCTATGTACGGCGCCCCGCTGACGGACAATTTGCGAAAGCGCATGGCGTGGTACGTGCTCGCTGAAACCGTATCGTTTGTCGTTTGGCATAAACGAAAAGGGAATGAAAAGGCGCAAAAAGAAGTGCAAGCGGAGTTAAATGCACTTTTAAAAAGGTTAAACATCCATTAAGACAGTGGAATGTTTTCGACCCACTCAGACAGATGTGATTGATGCTCCTCGATATGTGCATCAATTGAACTGACAGAGGTGCCCTTTTGGCTGTAATCATAAATATCTGTTAACAGCTGACGGATGTCGGGATCCAGATCTTCTTTTGCCAGCATTAATTGAATTACGCGTCCCACCTGTTCATATTCTGCAACAGTCCCGCAGCAATCCAGCTGGTGATCGGTTAAAATATCTTTGATTAATTGAAGCTGATGTTGACGGTTTAAACCCATATAAATGCTCCTTTCCTGCGTGTCATTTATGAGGTTAAACTGTGCAATCAGCGCCCAATTTATACATGCGGCAGACCAGCTCAAGCGAAGGGCTGGTCTTTTTATATGGACATAGAAGATGCTGTCTTGCGGGTCTTTATGTTTCATGGTATCTTGATAAAATGTAAAGAAAATAGAGGTGTATCAAATTGAGAATGCGACATAAACCATGGGCTGATGATTACTTAGCTGAGAATGCTCATATTGCTTTAGCAAATCCCGAGCAATATAAAGGGAAATGGCATGAGCTGTTTGGAAATGATCATCCAATCCATATCGAAGTTGGGACAGGAAAAGGGAGCTTTATTGCTGGAATGGGCAAGCTTCATCCTGATATCAACTATATTGGCATTGAATTATTTAAAAGTGTCATTGTGACGGCAGTAGATAAAATCAAAGAGACAGATGTTGAAAATGTAAAGCTTTTGAACATCAATGCTGAGACGCTGACAGATGTGTTTGCGGAAAATGAGATTGACCGGGTGTATTTGAATTTCTCTGATCCGTGGCCAAAAGCAAGACACGAAAAGCGCAGATTGACGTTTAAAACCTTTTTAGAGCGATATGAACATATTCTTCGTCCAGGCGGTGAATTACATTTCAAAACAGATAACCGCGGGTTATTTGAATATTCCTTAAAAAGTTTTTCTGCCTATGGCCTTCTTTTAACGTATGTCAGCCTAGATTTACATGAGGACGGCTTAGAAGGAAACGTGATGACTGAATATGAAGAGAAATTCTCATCTATGGGACAACCCATCTATCGATCAGAAGTCAAATTCCCAGAATAACAAGTGACATCAAGCTGGCTGCAAAAAAATTGCAGTCAGCTTTTTTTATGAAAAGATTGGTGCATGCGATTTTTGGCTGTATTTGCTACGATAGAAAAAGGAGGGATGACAGCAATGGAGACAATGAAACTAGGTGAAATGGAACTGTTTTGGTTAAACGGGGGAGATACGCACATGGACGGCGGTGCGATGTTCGGTGTCGTGCCAAAGCCTTTATGGTCAAAAAAATACCCGGTTAATGAACGCAATCAAATTGAATTACGATGTGATCCAATTCTCATTCGGTGGAAGGGACTGCATCTGTTAGTGGATTCGGGCATCGGATCAGGGAAGCTGACAGATAAACAAAAACGCAATTACGGCGTGACAGAGGAAACCAAATTGGAAGAATCTCTAGCGGCCCTTGGTCTGCGCCCATCAGATATAGATTACGTATTAATGACACACCTGCACTTTGATCATGCCAGCGGATTAACAAAACGTGAAGGCGATAAGCTCGTGTCTGTTTTTCAGCAGGCAAAAATCATCACATCGAAAATCGAATGGGATGAAATGAGAGCGCCGAACATTCGCTCAAGAAATACATATTGGAAAGAAAACTGGGAGCCTGTGGCAGATCAAGTGGTCACATTTGAAGAAAGTATTGAAGTGATAGAAGGCATCGAGCTGCACCATACAGGCGGCCATAGCAATGGTCATAGCATTTTAACGCTCACAAGTGAGGGCGAAACAGCGATTCATTTAGCTGATATCATGCCAACACACGCTCATAAAAATCCACTTTGGGTTTTGGCATATGATGATTACCCAATGACGTCGATTCCAGCCAAGCAAAAGTGGCAGGCATTTGCAGAAGAAAAAAATGCGTGGTACTTGTTTTATCATGATGCCATTTATCGTGCTGTAAAATGGGACGAAGATGGGCAGATCACACAAGAAATCAAAAGAGAAACAGGAAGATAAAAGATCATCTGTATGTTTTTTTCGCCTTTCACACAAAATAACGACAAAATGAACTTGTGAAAGGAAGAGTGCAGGTGAACCAATTTTATCGTGTACATGGTGATGTGATCGAAACACCATTAAGAGGGATGGAAGTCATGTCAGTCCCTTATTTAAACAAAGGGGTTGCATTTACAAAGGAAGAGCGGAAGGAGCTCGGGTTAAAGGGATTTCTTCCGCCTAAGGTTTTAACTTTAGAGGATCAAGCAAAGCGTGCATATGAGCAGTTCAAGGCACAGCCGGATGAGCTAGGGAAAAATGTGTATTTAACATCACTTCATGATAGAAACGAAGTGCTTTTTTACAAATTACTTAATGAGCACTTGGCGGAAATGCTTCCGATTGTCTACACGCCGACTGTAGGAACGGCTATTCAGCGTTATAGCCATGAGTATCGAAAGCCGAGAGGGCTTTATTTATCGATTGATGATCTAGAAGGCATGGAAGAAATTTTTGCTTCTTATGGTGTTGATGAATCAATTGATTTAATCGTTGCAACTGATGCAGAAGGCATTTTAGGCATCGGAGACTGGGGCGTTGGCGGGATTGCCATTTCAGTCGGGAAACTTGCTGTTTATACAGCTGCAGCAGGCATTGATCCTAGCCGCGTGCTGGCGGTAGTGCTTGATGCCGGGACGAACCAGGAAAGTCTCTTAAATGATCCGCTTTATGTTGGAAATCAGCACTCCCGCGTTCGAGGAGAGCGCTATGATCAGTTCATTGATCAATATGTCGAGCTTGCCCGTGCTACTTTCCCAAATGCACTTCTTCACTGGGAAGATTTTGGTACAAAGAATGCCCGTGCGATATTGGAAAAATATAAGGACCGCATTTGTACATTTAACGATGACATTCAAGGAACTGGCGCCGTTTCACTTGCTGCAGTTATGGCATGTGCAAAAGCTTCGAAGGTCCCGCTGAAAGATCACCGTATCGTCATTTTTGGAGCGGGTACGGCAGGTATTGGCATAGCCGAGCAAATCCGTGATGCGATCGTCAGAGACGGAGTCAAAGAAGAGGAGTCCTATGATCATTTCTGGTGTATTGATAAAACGGGGCTGCTCACAGATGATTCACCTGACATTCAGCCATTTCAAAAGCCGTATGCAAGACGTTCTGACGAAGTAAAGGATTATGCCCGTAATGGTCCAAAGCATTCGATTGATCTATTAGAGGTCGTCAAACAGGCGAAACCTACAATCTTAATTGGCACCTCGACGGTCGGAGGAGCATTTACAGAGGAAATTGTAAAAGAAATGGCGTCACACGTGGAGCGCCCTGCGATTTTACCGATGTCGAATCCGACACCTCTTTCAGAAGCAAAGCCGCAAGATCTGATTGAATGGACTGAAGGACGCGCACTTGTGACAACGGGAAGCCCATTTGATCCTGTTGAATATGGAGGCGTCACATATGAAATTGGACAAGCGAATAATGCCCTTGTCTTCCCAGGTCTTGGTCTAGGCACGATTGTGTCAAAAGCCAGGTTGATGACAGACAGTATGTTTGTTGCGAGTGCTGAAGCCATTGCAAGCATGGTCAATGTGGGGAAGCCGGGTGCAGCGATGCTGCCAAGTGTCGATCAGCTTCGAACCGTTTCAGCAACAGTGGCCGTCCGTGTAGCGCAGGCAGCAATTGATGAAGGAATAGCAGAAGAAACGCCTGATGACCTCCTTCAGGCTGTGCAGGACGCGATGTGGCATCCTGTGTACAAAAAAATCAAAGCCATATAAAAAAAGCTTCGCAAGGACATGTCTTTGCGAAGCTTTCTTGATCAAGCAACAGAATCAATTACATCAACGATCATGCCTGTTTTGGCATCAATCATCACTTCATACTGTTCAAGCTCGCCAAAGGCAGAGCGGGTAATGCCAGATTTGTACACATCAATCGTTTCACCATTTACGGTATACGGTTCTGGTACAGTATAAATCCAAGAGCCATCAATCGGGCCGCGCTGTTTAAAAGCAGATTTCACAATTTTTAATGCTTTTTCAGACGAGATATACGTAGGGAAAAATACTTTCTTTGCAACAATTGCAGCGGCTACTCCAATACTCGCACCAATCAAAACATGTTTTAACTTCAACGTGCTGCACCTCCGTATTGCTGTTTTTTCCATTATACAAAACTTGTCCATTGATGTTAAGGAATCCGAATAATTGAAAGCATATTCAAAATTTCTAGAGAGATACTTGGAAAACCGAAAGAATTCTTATAGTATAAAGTGAGTGTTATTTTTATAGGAATATATATGGTCATTACATAGAAACGAGGTAAACTGTAGAATGAACGAAGAAACATTGTCACTTTTCCGAAATTTAACAGAATTACAGGGAACTCCAGGAAATGAGCACCATGTGCGTGCTTTTATGAAAAAGGAACTTGAGAAATATTCTGATGAACTCATTCAAGACCGTCTTGGCGGAGTGTTTGGCGTACGTAAAGGGCCGGAAAACGCACCGAAAATTATGGTAGCAGGTCATATGGATGAAGTCGGATTCATGGTCTCATCGATTACGAAAAACGGAATGATTCGTTTTCAAACACTTGGCGGCTGGTGGAGTCAAGTCATGCTGGCGCAGCGTGTGGACGTTCATACCGATCAGGGTCCAATTCCTGGTGTCGTCTCGAGTACACCTCCTCACCTTCTCACACCAGAACAAAAAAGCAAACCTGTGAAACCGTCAGATATGCTTATTGATATTGGTGCAGACAGTGAAGAAGAGGCAAAAGAGCTTGGCGTTCGCCCAGGACAGCAAATCGTTCCTGCAACGGTATTTACCCCAATGGCGAATCCAAAAAAGATTTTGGCAAAGGCTTGGGATAACCGTTATGGCTGCGGCCTTGCAATTGAATTATTAAAAGAATTAAAAGATGAATCACTTTCATGCCAGCTGTATTCAGGAGCAACTGTTCAAGAGGAAGTAGGGCTTAGAGGAGCTGAGGTAGCTGCAAATATGATTCAGCCGGATCTTTTCTTCGCTTTAGATGCAAGTCCTGCAAACGATGTGACAGGTGACAAAACACAGTTTGGCCAGCTTGGAAAAGGTACACTTCTGCGTATTTTTGACCGCACAATGATTACGCACCGCGGAATGAGAGACTTTGTACTCGATACTGCTGAGACAAACAACATTCCATATCAATATTTCGTATCACCGGGTGGTACGGACGCTGGACGTGTTCATATTTCAAACCAAGGTGTGCCTTCTGCTGTCATTGGGGTTTGCGCACGCTACATTCATACAAGTCATTCTGTGTTACATGTGGACGATTACGCAGCGGCAAAAGAGTTAATTGTCCGCCTAGTGAAAAATTGTGATCAAAGTACAGTGGATTCTATTTATCAACAAGTATAAATAGAATAGAAAAAGGCTGCTTCTTCAATGAGAGCAGCTTCAGCGTGTAGACAAACCCTCGCATTCTTTGTCAGTCCTGCGTGCCGGTGCTCACGAATGTACAATTCGCTCCGCTCCGGTACTCGTCCTTCCTAGGGCTGCAAAGGTTTTCTAACACGCTGAAAAGAAGACAAAGGGCTAAAATAAAGATCATTTTAGCCCTTTGTCAACAATCTGAGGCTGCTTCTTCAATAAGAGCAGCCTTTTTTCTTATTGCTGTTCAAACACGTAAGATAGCGCCTTGATCGCTTGGTTTACAGTTTCCACAGTGATATTTGCTTTGTTTGAGAGTTCTTTTAACGGATGGTGCAGCTCTTTTGGACGGATTAAAATAAGAGGTTTCCCTTTTGCAATCGCAGCAGATGCATCCATAGCTGTGTTCCACTGTTTATATTTCTCACCAAAGCGCGCAATGACGACATCTGCTTTGTTTAATAAAATTTCAGTACGAAAATTGTTCAAATCAGAAGCTGCATCATCTTTGAAAATGGCATTCGGCTGCTCACCTAAAATATCCTCACCGATGTTATCTGAGCGGTCATGATTTTCCATTGGACCGACAAATGTCACCGGAAGTTTCAAAGATTGGCTTTTTTCCTTGATTTCATCGCGCCACTGGCTATGAATTTCTCCAGCTAAATAAACAGTTAATTGCATAACGAACTCCTCCTTTTGTACAAACTTAGTAAAGGTTTGTCCTGTTTCTTTTCATGTTACACAAGAAGTGCTTGATAAAGCAAAAAAAATATGATTATGATATTCATGGTAGAGACTATTTTTCATCGTAAGAATACTACATATAATGGGAAGGACAGGCCTCTTCGTCTTTCCTATGAGAAAGCAGGAAGACGACGTTGATGACTTATTTGAAAAGAAAGGGGATCTCCCTTTCGCCAAAGGTGTATTTCATTGATGCACTTTCTTATATGGCTTTAGGTCTATTTGCTACATTAGTGGTAGGTCTGATTTTAAAAACAGCAGGTGGTCTGTTATCACTTTCTCTCATTGTGAAAATGGGTACGCTTGCTATGGGTCTGATGGGGCCGGCAATTGGCGTAGCAGTTGCTTATCGCTTAAATGCTTCTCCATTAATCATTTTTGCAAGTGTTGTCTCAGGTGCCGCTGGAGCAGAGCTTGGGGGACCAGCCGGAAGCTTCGTGGCTGCTCTAATTGGGGTGGAAATAGGCAAACTGGTTAGTGGTGAGACAAGAATTGATATTATCTTAACGCCGCTTGTCACCATTATCACTGGCTTTTTCACTGCTGCTTTCATCGGTCCTGGCATTCAGGCGATGATGACAGGGCTTGGCAGACTTATCATGTGGGGGACAGACCAAAGCCCGCTGATCATGGGCATGCTAGTAGCGACCATTGTTGGACTTGCTCTCAGTTCTCCGATTTCAAGTGCTGCACTTGCGCTCATGCTTGACTTAAGCGGAACAGCTGCTGGTGCTGCAACGATTGGCTGCTGTGCTCAGATGGTTGGCTTTGCTGCTGCAGGTTTTAGAGAAAATCGCTTTGGCGGGCTTGCGGCTGTCGGCATTGGGACGTCAAAGTTGCAGCTTTCGAACATTGTGAAAAACCCCCTCATCCTGATTCCGCCGACGATTGCTGGTCTGATTCTCGCGCCAATTGGTATTATTGGCTTTGGGATGGTCAATAATGCGGCAGGAGCGGGAATGGGAACGAGCGGGCTTGTTGGACAACTCATGACCCTCACTGTCATGGGGTTTCATCCATCTGTATTTCTGGCGATAGCTCTCTTGCATATCGTTGGCCCGGCAGTGATTAGTTTGGTAGTATCAGAATGGATGAGAAAGAAAGGCTATATACAATTCGGAGATTTAACCATACAAACTGGAGGAATGAAACATGAAAAAAATTGAATCTAACGAAGAATTACAAAAAGTGATTCAAGAAGACTTAACGGTATTGCTATTTTCAGCTGACTGGTGCCCGGACTGCACATTTATTGAGCCATTCTTGCCAGAGCTTGAAGCAAACTACCCAGAATTTGAGTACTTCTATGTCGATAGAGACAAGTTCATTGACACTTGTGCAGAGTGGGAAATTTACGGCATTCCAAGCTTTTTAGTCTTTAAAAACGGACAAGAGATTAACCGCTTTGTCAGCAAAGATCGTAAGACAAAGGAAGAGATAGAAGCATTTTTAACAGATTCTCTTTCTAAATAACGAAAGGAGAGTCTAAAACGATGGCAAAAATGACATCAAGACAGCTTGCGAATGAACTCAAAAGCCGTCTGACGAACGACAGCTGGTCACACCAGTTTGATCGGGAAAAAGATACGCTTCGTATTGAAGATAAACAAACAGGCAAAGGCATCACACTAGAGCTCCCGCCAATTATTGCAAAGTGGGAAGTAAAGCCTGATGAAACAATTGATGAGATTGTTTATTATGTGAAAGAAGCGCTGAGTGCGATGAAAGGCGAAGCGCAGCACATTTCAGGAAAAGAAAAGCAGATCTATCCGGTCATTCGTTCCACTTCCTTTCCTGAGGCATCAAGTGATGGAATTCCGCTCGTATTTGATGAGCATACAGCTGAAACGAGAATCTACTATGCACTTGACCTTGGAAGCAGCTACCGATTAATTGATGAAAAGATGCTTCAAAAGGAAAACTGGACAAAAGAACGAATCAGAGAAACTGCAAGCTTCAACGTCCGTTCACTAGAAACTGTAGTGAAAATGGATGAAGTGGCAGGCAACCAGTTTTATTTCTTCCGCGCAAATGACGGGTATGACGCCAGCAGACTTTTAAATGAGTCGTTATTACAAGAATACGCGCAAAAAATAGAAGGACAAATGGCGATTTCTGTTCCTCATCAAGATGTATTCATCATTGCAGATGTTCGCAATGATTCAGGCTATGATATTTTAGGACAGATGTCGATGAGCTTCTTCGCCAGCGGTACGGTTCCGATTACCGCATTGTCATTTTTGTATGATGAGGGTAAGCTTGAACCGATCTTTATACTTGCAAAAAGCAGACCAAAACAGCAGTAGAAGGGAATTTTGAAGAATGAATGTTTTTTATAATGCAGAAGGTGTAGGCGACACACTCCTTATTTCATTGAAAGATGTGACGAGAGAAGAAGTAGGACATGAGACGTTTGGAGATGTTGTACGAATCTTCAATCAAGAAACAAAAGAAACAACAGGCTTTAATATCTTCAATGCATCTACTTACATGAAAATTGAAGAAAACGGATCTGTCCCGCTTTCTGAAACCATTGTTCAAGATATCAATGAAATTTTAAACCGCAACGGTGTCAGTGAAACGTTGACTGTGGATCTATCACCAAAATTTGTTGTCGGCTATGTAAAGGAAAAAGAAAAGCATCCGAATGCAGATAAATTAAACATTTGCCAAGTTGATGTGGGCGATGAAACCTTACAAATCGTGTGCGGTGCACCAAACGTTGACCAAGGCCAATATGTCGTGGTGGCAAAAGTCGGCGCAGTGATGCCAAGCGGTATGGTCATCAAAGATGCTGAGCTAAGAGGGGTTCCATCAAGCGGCATGATTTGTTCAGCAAAAGAGTTAGATCTTCCAGACGCACCTGCTGAAAAAGGGATACTTGTTTTAGATGATAGCCATCAAGCTGGCGAACCCTTTAAAGCATAACCTCCCATAAACGGGCACATAGGAGCGAAGAATGTGTTATACCAAAAGTCACTAAGTACGTACTTAGTGACTTTTTTTCATCTACAGACAGCATGAACAGCATAAACCGGCACTTTTCTCGCTTTTCTGCATGAAAAAGCAATGGTATACTAAAATTCGCCCAAGAAAACGTAAGGGGAGTTAAAGTGAGTGATAAATGATGAGTTGGTTAGATAAATTTTTTAGTGTATTTTTAGGAGAAGAAAAGAAAGAAGAAAAAGCTGTAAGACCTGAAGAAGATCTAGCTGCACCAAAGCAGCCAGCTTTTGAACAGCATAAAGAATATAAAAAAATCGAAGATACGAAAGTGTATTATGAATATCCAAAAGGCAACTTTCGGTTTCCGCTCGTTCCAGATGAACCTCTGCGTGACGGAGTGAAGCCGGAGAGAAAACACGCCAAACCAAGACAGTCAAAGACCAGACAGACAACCTATCAGCCTAAACAAACGCTTCAGCCTGATATGAATAAAAAGCCATTCAAGCCAGAGCAAATTCCATCACCGATTTATGGCTACCATCAGGATATGCGTCCAAAAAAGGCAGAAGCAAAAGAAGAAGCAGGATCAGTTCAAAGGAAAGCAGCAGAAGAAACGGCGCAGCGTGTCACACTGTTATCAGAAGAGGCAGAGCGTGAACGGAATGTCAGGCAGCAAATGAACATCCCATCTATTCAGAAAGAAAAACGTATCGAGGAAATGGTTTCAGCATCAGCAAAAGAGAGAGCGGATAAGGAGCCAGAAGTAATCCCGCATACATTGCAAGAGGAACTCGCTTATCAAGATCATGTTCAATCGACGATGGAACGTTTAACAGACGAGCCTTTCCAGCTAGAAGAAAACGAGCCAGAAGATCATCATGAAGCTGATTTACATAAGCAGCAAGCCGAAGTCTATCAGGAGCAGGCGGTACAGTCCGAGCCGGAACAGGCTGCCACCAGCGATGAAGAAGAAATAAAAGACGAGCCTGTCCATCAGTTTGAAGATCATACTGAGGAAATAGACATGTTGACCTTCGAAACACCGGAACCTTCGCAGCCAGCGATTGAAATGGAAGCAGACATTCTAGCAGAAGAAGCAGCGGCGTTAACAGAAAATATGTCAGTAGAACCAGTGGAAGAAGTAGAAGCTGATCCAATAGAAGACAAACAAAAAGAAGCGTCCGCGGCAGCATTTGAAGAAGCTGAGCCAGTCAAACATGACCTGCAGGAAGATCAGCTGGTTCAAGAAGCTGAAATTGAAGAAGAAAACTTGATGCCAGTAGTAGAACAAGTAACAGAGGAACAAACTGCATCTGAACCGGCAGAAACGGTCATAGAACAGACAGAGCAGCAAGAACAAACGCACGAAGTCAAGAAAGAAGAACCAAAACAGACATCTCCACAGCCACCGCGCGCAAGCGGTCAAACCTCTACGGTTCCGTTTAATGTCATGATGTTAAAAAGCGATCAGCGCGTGCAAGGGCAAAAGAAAGCAGCCGACACACAAGGGTATGTTTTTCCAAGTCTCGCCCTATTAGATGTACCGCCAGCTCAAAAAGAAGAGGACGGGACATGGGTGAAAGAGCGGGCAGAGCTGCTTAATGCGACGCTTAAAAATTTCAATGTAAGAGCAAGTGTTGTCCATGTCACACAGGGCCCTTCTGTGACAAGGTTTGAAGTACATCCAGAACCAGGTGTCAAAGTGAACAAAATTACGAACCTGTCAGATGATATTAAACTTAGTTTGTCCGCAAAGGATATTCGAATTGAAGCACCGATTCCAGGAAAGAACACGATCGGGATCGAAGTGCCAAACCTGCACAGTAAAATGGTGTTCTTAAGAGAAATGATCAGAAGCAGTGCATTTAGGGACAATCCATCTCCTTTAACAGCAGCACTTGGATTAGATATCTCAGGCCAGCCTGTCGTGGTTGATCTGCAAAAAATGCCGCACGGCTTAATTGCTGGAGCAACTGGTTCAGGAAAAAGTGTCTGCATCAATACGATTTTAGTGAGCTTAATGTTTAAAGCATCACCAGATGAAGTGAAAATGCTCTTAATTGACCCTAAAATGGTTGAATTAGCGCCGTATAATCACATTCCGCATCTTGTGAGTCCTGTCATTACCGATGCCAAGACAGCAACAGCTGCTCTGAAATGGGTAGTGGATGAAATGGAAAGACGCTATGAACTATTTGCACACTCTGGCGTGAGAGAAATTAAACGATTCAATGAGCTTGTAAAAGAAAAACAAATGGGTGAAAAACTACCTTATCTCGTCGTGGTGATCGATGAGCTGGCTGATTTAATGATGGTCGCACCAAATGAAGTCGAAGAAAGCATCTGCCGAATTGCTCAAAAAGCAAGAGCATGCGGCATTCACTTATTGATTGCGACACAAAGACCTTCTGTTGATGTCATCACAGGTCTCATTAAAGCCAATATCCCAACAAGAATTGCGTTTTCTGTTTCAAGTCAGGTTGATTCAAGAACGATCATTGACATGGCCGGTGCTGAAAAGCTTCTTGGAAAAGGAGACATGCTCTTCTTAGAAAATGGCTCCGGCAAGCCGACAAGGCTGCAAGGGAACTTTGTATCAGACCGTGAGATTGATCAAGTGGTGGCACATGTGAGAAAGCAGCGCAAGCCAGTGTTCCTTTTTGAACAGGAGGAACTAATGCTTCAAGGCTCTGCGATTACAGACGAAGATGAATTGTTTATGGATGCCTGCCGTTTTGCCATCGAGCAGAATAGCGCTAGTACATCAAGTTTGCAGCGAAGATTTAGAATTGGCTACAATCGTGCAGCTAGACTGATTGACATGATGGAGCGCGAGGGCATGATTTCTGGTGCGAAAGGCAGTAAGCCAAGAGAAGTACTCATGACGCTGAGTGACTTAGAACAGTTGACCTAAACAAACCACTTCATTTTTTTTATAAACATGGTATGATAGCACATAGGTGCAATTTTGAAATTGGACGCTTTTCGCATGTCTGCCAAAACGCTTTTTTATGTAAAATAAGCGGAAACAGGTGTTAGAAATGGGAAAGTTGTCGGATACTAATCATAGTTAATATTGATTAGAATAGGAAGATCGGAAAAAAATCTTTATTTGGAGCTGCGATCTGTGATCAGCTAGAGGCAAAAATCACAAGTTGCAAATTGAAATGAGCGTCATATACTGTAAGTCAGATAGACGTTTGTTGGAGGTACAATTATGACTGTTTATCATTTTGTTGGAATAAAAGGGACAGGTATGAGTCCACTGGCCCAAATTCTTCATGATACTGGGTATACTGTCCAAGGATCGGATATCGAAAAACATATCTTTACACAAAAAGCATTAGAAGAACGAAATATTAAAATTCTACCATTTGACCCAGATAATATTCAGCCAGGGATGACGGTCATCGCAGGAAATGCATTCCCCGATACACACCCTGAGATTGAACGTGCCCTTTCTGAAGGGATTCCTGTCATTCGTTACCATAAATTTCTTGGAGAATACATGGATTCATTCACAAACGTTGCGATTACTGGTGCTCATGGCAAAACATCGACAACAGGACTGCTTGCTCACGTCATGCAGGCAGCAAAACCTACTTCGTACTTAATCGGTGATGGATCTGGAATGGGGAAAGAAAACAGCGAGTATTTTGTCTTTGAAGCATGCGAATACCGCAGACACTTCCTCAGCTATCATCCAGATTATGCGATCATGACCAATATTGATTTTGATCACCCTGATTATTTCTCAGATATTGATGACGTGTTTGACGCGTTTCAAAACATGGCGCTTCAAGTGAAAAAAGCGATTATTGCTTGCGGTGATGATGAGCACTTGCCAAAGATTCAAGCGAAGGTACCCGTTGTGTATTACGGTTTCAACGAAGAAAATGATTTCCAAGCTCGTAATGTTGTGAAAAATACGGAAGGCACTACATTTGATGTATTTGTACGCAATACGTTTTATGATACCTTCTACATTCCTGCCTACGGAAATCATAATGTCCTCAACTCGTTAGCTGTTATCGCATTATGTCACTATGAGTCCATTGATGTAGAGCTTATCAAAGGCGCATTAAAGACATTTGGCGGTGTGAAACGACGCTTTAATGAAAAAGTGGTCGGTGAGCAGGTCTTAATTGATGATTATGCACATCATCCAACTGAAATTGAAGTCACAATTGAAGCAGCTCGCCAAAAATATCCGGACCGTGATATTGTGGCTGTCTTTCAGCCGCATACCTTCACACGTACACAGCAATTCTTAAGTGAATTTGCTGATAGTCTAAAGAAAGCCGACTATGTCTACCTTTGTGATATTTTCGGTTCAGCCCGCGAAAACATTGGGAAGCTGAGCATTGAAGATTTAAGAGAAAAAATCCCGCAGGCCCAATTGATTGAGGAAGAAGATACATCTGTGCTGAAAGCGCACGAAGATGCGATTCTGATCTTTATGGGAGCAGGAGACATTCAAAAATATTTGCGCGCTTATGAAAAAGTCGCTGTATAAATGCTTAAAAAAGTGCCGTTTCACGCGGCACTTTTTTTATTTTGAATAAAATGTGACAAAAGAGCTAAATGTGTCAACATGTGCCGCTTTTTTTCGTTCGCTGTGGACAGGAATTAGCGAATAAGTGTAGAATTATTATTCAATCGGTCATTCTAGGCGATGTTTGAATGATACAACGAGAGGGTAATGAATTGAATATGCCCGCAGCAAAGGAGGTATCAGATGATTATTATTCTATATCTAAGCGTTGCACTGATCGCAATTGCTTTCCTCATTCTTGTCATCTA
The DNA here is from genome assembly GCF_000800825.1 of Bacillus sp. WP8. Lineage (NCBI taxonomy): Bacteria > Bacillati > Bacillota > Bacilli > Caryophanales > Bacillaceae > Bacillus > Bacillus sp. WP8. The sequence continues at coordinate 2,637,361 of NZ_CP010075.1, read as the reverse complement.
TTTGTCCAAAACATTAAAATCCTTACAGCTGACATTAAAGAATGTTGCATCAACTTTAGAAGGTCTTGAAGGTCAGATGCAAGGTATCACCACAGAGACAGCACAGTTGCTACATAAGACAAACAAGCTTGCTGAAGATATTCAAGACAAATCGGCAAAACTTAACACAGTTGTGGATGCGGTGCAGGGAATTGGTGGCTCGATCAACCAATTTAATACAAGCATAAAGCAGGCAGCTGGTGCGGTTTCTTCATCCGTTGAAAGAAATCAAGAAAAAGTGACGGATGTGGTTAGCTGGAGTAACGCAGCACTTGAAATTTATAAAAAATGGAAACAGCGTAAACACCAAAAATAAACCATATTCGCATAGGAGGAATAATCATGAGCAAAGACGGAATCAATAGCAAAGACTTTTTGATCGGAACACTTATTGGTGGAATTGTTGGTGCAACAACAGCATTATTTTTAGCACCGAAGTCAGGGAAAGAGCTTCGCGATGATTTGAACACCCAAGCGAATGTTTTAAAAGAAAAAACAGATCGACTCGCAACAGATGCAAAAGAAAGAGGCACTGAATATGTGACGATTGCGAAAGATAAAACGTCTGAATTGTCTCAGCTTGTAGCAGAGCAGTCAAATCAGATTTTAGACAAAGTGAAAGACATAAAAGACCGTGCAGCTGGTAAAGCTAATCATGTGAAAAGTGAAGCAGAAGATGCGGCAGCTGATTTAGCAAGCGAAGCATCAGATGTAGCTGATGAAGCAAAAGTACGAGCACAAGAAGCAAAATCAGAAATTGAAGACGGCATCAAAGATATCAAAGAAAAAGTAGAACAATCTACTAAAGGCTAACCCTCACAGCTCGAAGTGAAGAAGGAGAACATCATGTCAAAACAACTCATTGAAACAGAAGAACAGTTTGATCAACTAACGAATCAAGATGGGACGTTTGTCTTTTTTAAACACAGTTTGACATGTCCGATCAGCCAAGCGGCTTTTCATGAGTTTGAAGCATTTGCGTCTGCACACGAAGACGTGCCAACGTATTTCTTGCAAATTCAAAATACGAGAGAGCTTTCATCCTACGTGGCTGAAAAATCGGGTGTAAAGCACGAAAGTCCTCAAGCACTCGTCTTTAGTGGTGGAAAAGTGAAGTGGCATGCATCCCACTCAAGCATTACAAAAGAAGCGCTTGAACATAATCTGTAAAAGAAAGAAACGTCAGCAGCGGCTGACGTTTTTTTTATAAAAAAAGGTTTACTTGAACGAAAAGTATGCTATAATCTTACATACAATACTTTACCGCTTAAAAGCGTTTGGGTAATAAAGAAAATTTTCGTGACAATTCCGAAATCTTTGTTTATAATAAACCCTATCATGCAAGAATGAAAAAATAAAAAGCGAGAACAGGCAGAGGAAAGGATGACAAAAATGAGCAACAATGAACTAGAAAAATTGAGGCAGCAAGCAGATGAACTAAATCTTCAAATCTTAAAACTGATCAATGAAAGAGGAAACATTGTAAAAGAAATTGGAAAAGCGAAAGAAGCGCAAGGTGTCAACCGTTATGATCCTGTCAGAGAGCGCACAATGCTGAACCAAATTCTTGAAGAAAATGATGGACCATTTGAAAACTCAACCATTCAGCATATTTTCAAAGAGATTTTCAAAGCAGGTCTAGAGCTTCAAGAAGATGACCATAGCAAAGCACTTCTTGTTTCTCGTAAGAAAAAACCAGAAAACACAATCGTGAACATCAATGGGGAAGCGATCGGTGATGGAAAGCAGCGCTTCATCGTTGGACCATGTGCTGTTGAAAGCTACGAGCAAGTTGCAGAAGTAGCTGCAGCAGCGAAACAACAAGGGTTAAAACTACTACGCGGAGGCGCATTTAAACCTCGTACAAGTCCATACGATTTCCAAGGACTTGGTGTAGATGGTCTTAAGATTCTAAAGCGTGTAGCGGATGAATACGGTCTTGCTGTCATTAGTGAAATTGTTAATCCTGCTCATATTGAAGAAGCGATTGAGCATATTGATGTCATCCAAATTGGGGCACGTAACATGCAAAACTTCGAACTGTTAAAAGAAGCCGGTTCCGTGAAGAAACCAGTTCTTTTAAAACGCGGTCTTGCAGCGACTATTTCAGAATTCATCAATGCAGCTGAATACATCATCGCCCAAGGAAATGATCAAATCATCCTTTGCGAGCGCGGTATCCGCACATACGAAACAGCAACAAGAAATACGCTAGATATCTCAGCAGTGCCAATCTTGAAACAAGAGACACATTTACCAGTCTTCGTTGATGTGACGCATTCAACTGGACGTAGAGATCTTCTCCTTCCAACAGCAAAAGCAGCTCTTGCGATTGGAGCAGACGGTGTTATGGCAGAAGTACATCCAGATCCATCTGTTGCTCTATCTGATTCAGCGCAGCAAATGGACATTCCACAATTCGAAAAATGGTTAGATGCGTTAAGACCACTTGTCAACATTCACGCATAATCATAGATAGAAATAGCCGCCGGAAACTGCCCGGCGGTTTTTTTATGGAATAAATACGATGAAGTTTGGGAATGAAAGGAAGAAAGCACATTGCAAGTTCAAAAAGAGCCTGTTCACAATGTTTTCATTTTTAAAAATCGATAGAATCTGTTAAGATCATTGTCATAGCTGGCGTTCTCGATGGTTTTTTATGAAATATGATTCAAATTACAGGTAACAAGCTGTTTAAAGTTTGTTTAATTTAGTTATAAAAAGAAAGGGAACGTTTTCATATGACAAAAAAACGTGTATAATTTCATAAAAGAATGTCATTTTGATGTAGATTGAAAAATTATGTGTCTCTTTTCATCGTTTTAATGACAAATAGGATATTATTTTCCTCGTATCTGACATGTCTCTATCCAATTGGTGAATGCTATAGATATGAAGTGTATTTGAAGGAGTGATTTATGTGAATAATGTTACAATATATGATGTAGCAAGAGAAGCAAATGTAAGTATGGCAACGGTATCACGCGTAGTAAATGGTAATCCAAACGTAAAACCAACAACAAGAAAAAAGGTGCTTGAAGCGATTGATCGCCTTGGCTATCGTCCGAATGCAGTGGCACGAGGCCTAGCAAGTAAAAAAACAACGACAGTTGGGGTCATCATCCCTGATATTTCTAGTATCTTCTATTCGGAATTAGCACGCGGTATTGAAGATATCGCCACGATGTATAAATACAACATCATTTTGAGCAACTCAGATCAAAATACTGATAAAGAGCTTCATTTGTTAAATACGATGCTCGGTAAACAAGTAGACGGAATTGTCTTTATGGGCGGAAACATCACAGACGTGCATGTGGAAGAATTTAAGCGCTCTCCTGTTCCGATTGTGCTTGCAGCATCTGTGGAAGAGCAAGCTCAAACACCATCTGTCAACATCAATTATGAGCAGGCCATTTATGATTCAGTTCAGCTGTTAGTTGAAAAAGGACATAAACGAATTGCGTTTGTTTCTGGTCCAATGTCAGAACCAATTAATTCCGTGAGAAAACTTGCAGGTTATAAGCGTGCGCTTGAAGAAGCGGGCATCGCGTTTGACGATGCACTCGTCGCTGAAGGCGATTACTCTTATGATTCTGGAATTGAAGCACTTGCTCATCTGCTTGAGCAGTCTGACAAGCCGACAGCTGTTATCGCAGCTACAGATGAAATGGCGCTAGGTGTCATTCATGGAGCACAAGACAGAGGGGTATCCATTCCTGAAGATTTAGAAGTGATTGGCTTCGATAACACAAGACTTTCTCTCATGGTGCGTCCTCAGCTGACAACAGTTGTTCAGCCGACATATGATATTGGTGCTGTTGCCATGAGACTGCTCACAAAGCTGATGAACAAAGAACAAGTGGACGATCAAATTGTTGAGCTTCCGCACAGAATTGAAGAAAGACAATCAACAAAATAAAACAAAAAAAGCAGGCTTACCTTATGACGGAAAGCCTGCTTTTCTTATGCCTTTTTCTTTTCTCTTCTAACAGGCATGAGTGCTTTTTCTACTGTTTGAGCATTCTTTTCTGTGATTTCTGCTTTTCTTGGGATCGGTGGATATAAATCGTCAGGGTCTCTCCACGTAGGTGGAAGGGTAACAGGCGATTGCTTATTCCAGGCTTGAATCCAATCCCGAGGGAGTTCATCTGGCGGTGTAATGCCTTTCATCTCAAGCCAAATACGGCTCCACGCTCTTGGAACGACGCGCCAAATATCATATCCCCCTCCGCCAACAGCGATCCATTTGCCGTCACAATATTGATGCGCAAGTTCATGGGCAAGTCTAGGAATTTCCTCATATATTTTCATAGTGGCAGATAAATGAGTTAACGGATCATAGTAGTGTGCATCAGCTCCGTTTTGCGTCAAAATCACATCTGGTTTAAAAAAAGCAGCAATCTCAGTCACTGCTGTTCGGTATGCTTCGAGGAACGATTCATCTTCCGTAAATGCATCTAGCGGAATATTATAGGCGTAGCCATAGCCTTTATCGTGGCCTCTTTCCTGTACTTGTCCCGTTCCAGGGAACAAGTAGCGTCCTGTTTCATGAATGGAGACTGTACATACCTCTGGGTCGTCATAGAAGCTGAACTGGACACCATCGCCGTGATGAGCATCCGTATCAATATATAAAATTCTAGCGCCATATGTCTTTTGAATATATTGAATCGCCACAGAGCTGTCATTATAAATACAAAAGCCAGATGCACGCCCTTTGAACCCGTGGTGAAGCCCGCCGCCAAGATTGAGTGCATGCTGGGAATGACCGAGCATCACTTGATCAACTGCTGTTAACGTTCCGCCAACAAGGAGAGATGCCGCCTCATGCATGCCTGCGAACATCGGTGTATCCTCTGTGCCAAGACCGTAGCGTTCCCCCTCTGCTGTAGACAGCTTTCCTTCACTTGCCCGCTGCACGGCCTGGATATAATCTGCTGTATGGACGAGCTTTAATTCCTCCAGAGTAGCCATACGCGGTGCGACAATTTCATCCTCTGTTAACGCCTTCATTTTTTGAAGAAGATCATAAGTTAAGTAGACACGAAGCTGATTGAAGGGATGATCTTGGTTAAATTGGTACGTTTGAAAAGATGGTGAAAAAACAAAGGTCGCTTCCTTCATTTGATCGTCTGCTCCATAGGCCAGAGCACCTTATAGCCTTTTGCGCGAATCAGCTTCATCACATGATCTGCATGAATGGTTTGAAGGCGGAATACGAGCACTTTAGAAGCCTCATTGGCATGAGGATACACAAGCACACTCAGCAATTGAATATGCTGCTCCTTTAAAATGGCTGTAATGTCTGCGAGGCCTTCAGTCATCTGCTCCACTTCAACCTCTAAGTGCGATCCAGGCTGATCTGCACCTGTCAGTCTTACAAACGTACGAAGCAGATCTGTTTTTGTGATAATGCCTACAAGTTTGCCACGTCTCACCACCGGAAGACAGCCAATTCCGTGCTCAAAAAAGACACTTGATATCTCCTCAACGAAATCAAGCGGGTGAGCAGTGATCGTCTCTAATACCATGATCTCTTCGACTGGCCGCTGAATAAAGAGCTTTCTTTTCTCTGTCTCAAAAATACTTGGACTGGCATTTTTAATATCCCGATCTGTCACCATCCCAATGACAGATCCTTGATCAGATACGATCGGAATATGCCGGATGTGGTGTGCACTCATTTTTTGAATGGCTTCTTCAATCGTATCGGTTTTTCGCAGCGTGATCACATCACGCTCCATAATTTGTTCAATCATCATTGTTTACCAATCCCCTTTGCCAAAAAAACGAATTGAACGTTAATACATAAAGCGCTGATGGAAGCGAAGACGATCGAAACGCTCGATCGAATCAGGACTCACATGTTTCCCAATTCTGGCCATTAAACAATTGGCTGGATGTGAGCTAATCTCTGGCTCGTCTGTTGCAAACCAGACAAGACCGCCTGCGTTCATCATTTTCTCCATCATTTTGCGGTACTCCCAAACGTTTTTCTTTGTCCCCTTTAAATCCCAATGCCAGTAATATTCAGTTGTAATGATGATGTAATTCTCCATTTGCTCATCCATCATGCTCACATCAAGCAAATGCTTGCCAAGTGAGCATCCTCTAAATGGAGGAGCGACCTCAATTGCGCCAAGCTCAATTAAATTGTCCATTTTGCCCTCTGACCAGCGCTCAAGTGGATCAGGATACAAATACGTGACATAGCCTACGACAAGCTCATTCACTCTTGCAATGATAATACGTCCTTCTGGAAGATCTGCTATTTCAACAAGTGCTTGTTTCTGTTCCTCAGGCGTGCGAAATGCCGTTAGTCCTTCATGAAACGTATAGTTCGCAAGCGCTGATGCAGGTACCGGTCCTTCAATCAGGATGGAACCTGTTTCTCGCTCAATGGTTTTTGAATAATAAGTTTTAGGATGCTCCACGTATCCACCGCCCCTAATTCTAGTGAGTCGTCTCTATTCTATCTTAAATCTTGTAAGAATTAAAACGGTTTCATCAGAAGTTTTTTAAAAATTGAGAAAAAAAGTCATCTATACTATAATGGTCATTGTAAACGTATGCAAAGGGGGACTGTTTGATGAAATTGGAAACGCTACCATCAGTAAAAGGGGATTATCATTTAAATGATTATGAGCAGGCATACAAAGATTTTTCATGGGAGGAAGCTAGAAAAAACTTCTCCTGGTATGAAACAGGAAAAATAAATGCAGCCTATGAAGCGATTGACAGACATGCGGACTCGTTTCGTCAGAACAAGGTGGCGCTTCACTACAAAGATTCACAGCGGGATGAAAAGTATACGTTCAGGGATATGAAAATCAACACAAATAAAGCGGGAAATCTATTCAGAGAAAAGGCACATGTAGAAAAAGGGGATCGCGTGTTTATCTTTATGCCAAGATCACCTGAGCTCTATTTTCTTCTGCTTGGTGCGGTTAAAATTGGAGCAATCGTTGGCCCGTTATTTGAGGCATTTATGGAAGGTGCTGTCAAAGACCGTTTAGAGAATAGCGAGGCAAAGGTGATCGTGACAACACCTGATCTGCTTGAGCGAATTCCATTTGCAGAGCTTCCGAAGCTTGAATCTGTCATCATTGTCGGCGGTGAAAACGAAGACGTCGATGGTGTGCGGACAATTCACTATGAAAAGGCGTTTGAGGAGTCAGCAAAGGAGCTTGAGATTGAATGGATGGATGAAAAAGACGGCTTCCTGCTTCATTACACATCAGGATCTACTGGTACGCCAAAAGGTGTGCTTCATGTCCATGGTGCAATGGTCCAGCAAGGCCAGACTGGTAAATGGGTGCTTGACTTGAAAGAGGATGACGTTTACTGGTGTACAGCTGATCCAGGCTGGGTTACAGGCACAGTGTACGGTATTTTTTCACCGTGGTTAAATGGGGCGACGAATGTGATTTTAGGCGGCCGGTTTAATCCTGATACGTGGTATGAAACCATTGAATCACTCGGTGTAACCGTTTGGTACAGTGCCCCGACCGCCTTTAGAATGCTCATGGGGGCAGGGGATGATCTCATTCAAAAATATGACCTCAGCTCGCTCCGCCATGTCTTAAGTGTGGGAGAGCCGCTTAATCCAGAAGTCATCCGCTGGGGAGATGCTGTTTTTGGCAAGAGAATTCACGACACTTGGTGGATGACAGAAACGGGTGCACAGCTGATTTGTAATTATCCATGCATGGACATCAAGCCAGGCTCGATGGGAAAACCGATTCCAGGCGTAGAAGCGGCAATTGTCGATAATGCAGGAAATGAACTTCCGCCATACCGGATGGGCAACCTTGCGATTAAAAAAGGCTGGCCTTCTATGATGCATACGATCTGGAACAATCCTGAAAAATATGAATCTTACTTTATGCCGGGAGATTGGTATGTTTCAGGAGATTCAGCTTATATGGACGAAGACGGATACTTTTGGTTCCAGGGACGTGTCGATGATGTCATCATGACGTCAGGAGAGCGGGTCGGTCCATTTGAGGTGGAAAGTAAACTGGTCGAACATCCAGCTATTGCGGAGGCTGGTGTCATTGGAAAGCCAGATCCGGTCCGCGGTGAAATTATTAAAGCATTTATAGCGCTTAGAAGCGGATATGAGCCGACAGATGAGCTGAAAGAAGAGATTCGTACATTTGTGAAAAAAGGACTCGCAGCACATGCGGCACCGCGAGAAATTGAGTTCAAAGACAAACTGCCGAAAACGAGAAGCGGAAAAATTATGAGACGTGTGCTAAAGGCGTGGGAGCTGAATTTACCTGCTGGCGACCTTTCGACAATGGAAGATTAAATTTTTTCATCAGTTGACTTGATATCAAAAGTGTGTTAAAAATGACATTAGTTGAATATGAAAAGGTTTTGACTGAGATTCAGTAGAATGATCTTTCCCTGTTGAAGAGAGCTGACGGCTGGTGCGAGTCAGTACAAAGAGATATTCGAATTACCCTCACGAACCGCTTTTACGAAAAGGAGCATGCCCTGATTAGTGAAAGAACGGATCTGTCCGTTATCAGTGTAAGTGAAAAGACGAGATTTTTTGTCTTTTAAGCAGGGTGGTACCGCGATATATATCGTCCCTTCGTTCATTCGAAGGGGCGTTTTTTATGTTTCATTTTAAACAAAGGAGATTTGGATATGAGTCAATTGATGGAAGAGCTATCGTTTAGAGGATTAATTCAGCAGCAAACAGATGAAGAAGGTTTAACAAAATTATTAGCAGAAGAGAAAATCAAGCTATACTCCGGCTTTGATCCGACAGCTGACAGCTTACACATTGGTCATCTATTGCCAATTTTAACATTACGCAGATTCCAAGAAGCAGGTCATCACCCGATTGCTCTTGTTGGCGGTGCGACTGGACTCATTGGCGATCCTAGTTTCAAAAAAGCAGAACGTTCACTCAACCCAGCAGAAATCGTCGAACAGTGGTCAGATAAAATCAAAGGACAGCTGTCTCAATTTCTTGATTTTGAAGCAGGCGAGAACCCAGCCGTCATCGTGAATAACTACGACTGGATCAGCCAGATGAATGTCATCACGTTCCTTCGTGATATTGGAAAGAATTTCGGTGTAAACTTTATGCTGGCAAAAGATATCGTGAGCTCACGTATCGAAACAGGGATTTCTTACACAGAATTCAGCTACGTCATCCTGCAGTCTTTAGACTTCTTAAACCTTTACAGAAATGAAAATTGTAAGCTGCAAATCGGCGGAAGTGACCAGTGGGGAAATATCACATCTGGACTTGAGTTGATCCGTAAGTCTGAAGCAGAAGGGGCAAAAGCATTCGGTCTGACGATGCCGCTTGTCACAAAAGCAGACGGCACAAAGTTTGGTAAAACAGAAGGCGGCGCTATCTGGTTAGATAAAGAAAAAACGTCTCCATATGAGTTCTACCAATTCTGGATTAACACAGATGACCGTGATGTTGTGAAATACTTAAAATACTTTACGTTCTTATCAAAAGAAGAGATCGCATCGTATGAAGAAAAAGTGCAAACAGCACCTGAAAAGCGTGAAGCGCAGCGCCGTCTAGCAGAGGAAGTGACAACACTTGTACATGGCCGTGAGTCACTAGAACAGGCAGTCAACATCTCAAATGCACTATTTAAAGGCGAGATCAAATCTCTTACAGCTGAAGAAGTGAAAGTAGGCTTTAAGGATGTGCCATCAATGGAGAAAAGCAGCACAGAAGAATTAACACTAGTTGATATTCTTGTGGAATCAAAGCTGTCTCCATCAAAGCGTCAAGCACGTGAAGATATCACAAATGGTGCTGTCTCCATCAACGGAGAGAGACAAACAGATAAAGACTATGTACTCTCAGCTGACGACCGAATTGAAAACCAATTTACCGTTTTAAGAAGAGGGAAAAAGAAATACTTCCTTGTGACGTATAAATAAATCTTTATGAAACAGTAAACATCATAGAAAAGCACCTCAAATGTTCGTGTACATTGAGGTGCTTTTTTTATGTAGAAGTAGCTCATTGGTCTGCTTCTTGTTCAAGGAGTGAATCTTTGTTTGTATAAGCATGTTCTACCTTACAAATTCGGGTAGTATAGGATTCATACCAATCTGCTTTCCCCTTTTTTTGAACACGCTGATGTGCTGTATGTGCTTTCCAATCTTTGATGGCTGCTAATGAATCCCAGTAAGAGACAGTGATCCCAACACCATGTTCATCTCGTACACTTTCAATTCCAAGAAACCCATCTAGATCTTTCGCTAATTCTTCCATTCTTTGAGCAGCCGCAGCGTATTCTTTCTGCTCAACTTTTGTTCGTTTTGATGTGAAAATCACGGCATAGTAGGGTGGAGCAGGGGTTTGCGTAAATAGCATCTAGTAGAACCTCCTTTTTCTATTGATATTATATATGAAAGAAAGAAGGTCTCGTAGTCTTTTTGTTTGAATTTAAAAAAGTCCAAGGTGCTTTTTGATTATTTATATTTCTGTAAAATCATCTCATAAACATTACCTTGTTCACTTTTCTGACATATTTTTCTTTTATAAAATAGAGTCGTATAAGATGAATAAGGGGGAATGAAAGTGATTTTTGTTAAGAAAAGGAGTTTGCAAATTCTCGTTGCACTTGCATTGGTGATTGGTTCAATGGCTTTTATCCAGCCGAAAGAGGTGAAGGCGGCTGAGCATAATCCGGTTGTGATGGTACATGGTATTGGTGGTGCCTCTTATAACTTTTATTCTATTAAAAGTTACTTGGTTGGACAAGGCTGGGATCGAAATCAATTATATGCTATCGATTTCATAGACAAAACAGGAAATAACCGCAACAATGGTCCGCGTCTATCCAGATTCGTCCAAGATGTGTTAGACAAAACGGGTGCCAAAAAAGTAGATATTGTGGCTCATAGTATGGGCGGGGCGAACACATTATACTATATTAAGAATCTTGATGGCGGAGATAAAATTGAAAACGTTGTCACGATTGGTGGAGCAAATGGACTCGTTTCAAACAGAGCATTACCTGGCACAGATCCAAATCAAAAAATTCTTTACACATCTGTCTATAGTTCAGCCGATCTCATCGTCGTCAACAGCCTCTCTCGTTTAATTGGCGCAAAAAACGTCCTGATTCACGGCGTTGGACATATCGGTCTATTAACCTCAAGCCAAGTCAAAGGCTATATTAAAGAAGGACTGAACGGCGGAGGACAGAATACGAATTAAAAAACGAAAAAAGACAGCGGTATATGCTGTCTTTTTTAATGTCAATTGGCATATGGCAGCTGTTAGATGAAAGAGATCTTGAAAAGGGAAGTATAACGATGACACAAAACAGATAAAGCATCGTATATAACCGAATAAAAACATGTACAAAACGTTCGCCATTCCGTACACTACATGTAGTGAATAAGAATCTTCGGAGGTGGGCGTTTGTGAAAACGAATCAAAAGGCTTTCGTCATTGTAGATGTACAAAAAGCGTTTGAGCATGAAAAATGGGGAGAACGCAATAACCTAGAGGCAGAGGGAAATATCAGCAGGCTATTGACGTTTTGGCGAGAGAAAGGCTGGAAAGTGATTCATATTCAGCATACATCCGACAATCCGGAATCTGTCTTTCATCCAGCAAATGAAGGGCACCTTTTTAAAGATATTGCTAAACCGCTAGAGGAAGAAACGGTGATACAAAAGAAAGTCAACAGCAGCTTTATTGGTACTAACTTAGAGGAACATCTAAGATCAAACCAGATTGACACGGTCGTCATCGCAGGATTAACAACTCCTCATTGCGTATCAACAACGACAAGAATGAGCGGAAATCTTGGTTTTGATACGTACCTGATCTCAGATGCAACAGCTGCCTTTGGATTAACAGATCAAAATGGTACATATTTTGACCCAGAAACGATCCACCGGCTCTCACTTGCAACCTTGCATGATGAATTTGCGACTGTCATGACAACAGAGCAGCTCATCGCAAAATGGACAAGTCAAGAATGAACGATTGGAAGCTCCTAGAAAGAAATCTAGGAGCTTTTTTCATGCTAATGATATGTGTCCAGCGATTGTTTTCGTTGTTTCTTACGTGAGTAAAAGAGATCAATCTCAATAAATAAAAAACTGACAAAGAATGATAAAATTAATACGCCGGAATCCCCTATCGATACATTCATTAAATTTAAGTAAAGGACATACTTGATAGAGAGATGTAAAACGATCCAAGAACTCACCCATTCCAAAGTATAAGTGAGCCATACAGGAAGTTTAAGGAGATAAGCCAGTCCTTTTCCTATGAATAGAAGGACAGGTGACCAAAAAACGACGATAACACTCACGAACAAAGAGAAAGAGATTAAAGAAAAAAATGAATCATACGTGATGGTTTCTCCAAAAAGAAAATTCACGCCTAAAACGGTGATGTATAGCAATACACTAGGAATCGCGATCACAAAGCAGATAGAAAAAAAGAGCAGGAAGATAAACAGACTTGCAGCAAATCTATTGGGCGGTTCATCTATGATTTGTTTTTTTCTTAAAAGAGAATAGGCGATCACTGATAAGATTAAAAGTAAGAATAGAATGATTGTGATACTAAACATGGAACTCCTCCATCTAAGTACTATAGAAGACCATACGACTGATACGTCATCTATCATTATTGTACCAATAGAAAAAAGGCATTTCAATGAGATATTTCCTATATTTGTATATAAAAATAGAGACAGGTTTGATTGAAGTAAGAATGGAGCAGGCAACCGGGGAAAATAAGTGTTGAAAATGGAAGATGACTTCAAATGATTTCATGTATAATTGAGAACATACAAAAAACCCTAGAAAACCTTGAACAATCAAGGGATCTAGGGTTTGTTTGCTCTCTCTTAGAGAAGTAATGAAATTAACGAGAGTAGAACTCAACGATAAGTTGTTCGCTGATTTCAGGCGCTAATTCAGAACGCTCTGGAAGACGAGTGAAAGTTCCTTCAAGCTTTTCAGCATCGAAAGAAAGGTATTCAGGAACGAAGTTGTTTACTTCAACTGATTCTTTCACTACTGCAAGGTTTTGAGATTTCTCACGAAGAGCAATCGTTTGACCTGGTTTCACAGAGAAAGATGGGATGTCTACACGGCTTCCATCAACAAGGATGTGACCATGGTTTACTAGCTGACGAGCTTGGCGGCGAGTACGAGCAAGGCCAAGACGGTATACTAGGTTGTCAAGGCGAGTTTCAAGAAGGATCATGAAGTTTTCACCTTGTTTACCAGGAAGTTTAGCAGCTCTGTCATATAGTGTACGGAATTGACGTTCGTTGACACCGTACATGTGACGAAGCTTTTGCTTCTCTTGTAATTGTAAACCGTATTCAGATAGTTTTTTGCGTTGTCCTGGACCATGTGGGCCTGGAGCGTAAGGGCGTTTTTCAAGTTCCTTACCTGTTCCGCTTAATGAAATGCCTAAACGGCGGGAAATCTTCCAACTTGGACCTGTATAGCGAGCCATAATGTGACTCCTCCTTATTGTTTTTATTTGTGAAAAATAAAAACCGTCTGTTCTTCCTCTTCTTCGTCATTATGTTTTCATGCATCCTCGCTCCAGCAGCAGGGAGTTACAAGATGCACCTTCATATAGAAGGAACAAAATGATACAAAAAAGCCGAACAAAAAGGCTGCCATATTTCACACAAACTCTATTATATGACGCTGGATAGGAGAAGTCAACCTATTTAGAGGCAAAGGTGACGTTCCCCATTATATAAAGAAACATAAAAAAGCAGACAATGTGCCTGCTTTTTCTGCATGATTACGCATCCGTAGAGACGGATAACGCCTGTTGAAGAATCTCTGTAAATTGAATAAGGTAGGTCTCATCTACTTCACTGAAGCGGTCTTTCACAGGACTGTCAATGTCGAGTACCCCAATGATCTGTCCATTGACCTTGAGCGGAATGACTATTTCAGATTGCGATGCGGCATCACACGCAATATGTCCAGGGAAAGCATGGACATCAGCGATACGCTGCACTTCACCTGTCGCAAACGCTGTACCGCAAACGCCTTTTCCAGAAGGGATGCGCACACATGCAGGCAGTCCGTTAAATGGACCAAGCACAAGCTCGCCGTCCTTTGCTAAATAAAACCCTGCCCAATTAACTTCAGGAAGTGAGTGATAGAGTAGCGCAGCTGCATTTGCCAAGTTGGCAATCAGATCAGGTTCACCATCTGTAATGGCTTCTACCTGTTTGACAAGCAATTGATAGTCTTTTGAAGGATCGCCAGACTGTTTTTCGACATGAAACATGAAAATCTCCTACTTTCTATCTTAAAAATACATAACTTGCGTTTCGCATGTGGGATTTGTCGAGCAATTGTAAAAGGAACTTCCGCCTTCATCTTGAAGTATGTACACATGAAGAGGGGTGAGCGGATGAAAACATCAACAACCGTGCAAACAAAAGACCGTATTATGGATGCTGCCATCAGACTTTTTAACCAAAAAGGATTTTCTGGAACCTCTGTCCGTGAGATTGCGAAGGAAGCGAATGTCAACGTTGCCCACATTTCTTATTACTTTCAAGGAAAAGGAGGGCTGCTTGAGCAGCTCGTATCCGATTTTTATGAAGGTTACATTCACATGATTGAATCACATCTTCATCACATGGAAACCCGTCACGCAAAAGAATGCTTACTACATGTGGTTTTTGATATTTTATCTTATCAGCACAAGCACCGTCAATTAACCCGTTTCGTTTATCGGGAGGTGACGATTGATTCGACACTCATCAGAGAAATCATGTCGACATATTTAACAAAAGAAAAGTATTTGTTTCAGCTCATCATTGAAAAAGGAAAAAGCACCCATGTTATTTGTGAGCAGCTGTCACTCGCATCCTTTATGATTCAGCTGAAATCACTTCTCATGATGCCATATTTACAGCCGCAATATTTAACAGAGGTGCTTTATTTGAACCCAAGTGAGCCGTATTTCTATCAAATGTACTTTAAGGAGCTGAGCCGCTCGCTTCATCATCTGTTAGAACCTAAAGAGCCGGCATTAGATTCTCAGCTGAACCTCATGATGTCCTCGAATTGATCATACGCATATCCGAGATCTTCCGCTTGATGGGCATCAGAGCCGAATATGAGCGGAATTTTTTTCTTTTTGGCAAGGTCAATCATCCATGGATCTAAATAGATACTTCTGGCATATGTTTTACGAAGACCTGATGTATTAAAATCTAAGGACATGCCTTTTTTTGCCGTTTCTTCAAGGCAAAGGGTGACCTTTTGACAAAGTTCAGGTGACATTTCATATGGAAAAAGCTGTTTGAATTTCTGGACAAGGGTGATATGACCGATTCTCTTTG
This sequence comes from Bacillus sp. WP8, assembly GCF_000800825.1. Classification (NCBI taxonomy): domain Bacteria; kingdom Bacillati; phylum Bacillota; class Bacilli; order Caryophanales; family Bacillaceae; genus Bacillus; species Bacillus sp. WP8. The sequence goes on along the minus strand of NZ_CP010075.1, from coordinate 2,621,966 downwards.
GCTTATATTGGCCTAAAGATGATAGAATAGAAGAATGAATTTGGTCATAGTAGCTTTGGTAGACCTGTTCGATGCTGCCATAGAAGCTTATTAGCTGCTGGAAGGCATGCTCGTCAAAATCAAGGCAAATATAATCATCGCCAGCAGGAAGAAAGTGAACAGATAAAATGGCGTCGTCTAGCTCTGGACCGTAGCAGTCTAAAAAGGTTCTAGTTTCCTCTTCATACTCTTTGATAAAGTCAACCTCAAGCCCAGTTTTTACTATTAATTGTCCTTTGTATTCTTGTTTCAGCTGAGCCAGTTTCGTGATATATGCTTCAAGGTCTTGGAGCTTCATGGCACTATCCTGCTCAGGTGTTGGATCTTGAAACGATGGAGGCAGCGGGGCATGCTCGGTAAAGGTTATGGAATCAAATCCCTTTTTGATGGCTTTTTCAATATAAGAATGAAAAGAATCAAGCGAACCGTGCGGGCAAAACGGTGTATGTAGATGTGCATCTTGTTTCAGCATGTCGTCACCTCTTGTCGATATTTTGAAAAACGTGATGTTTATCAGCGAAAATAATGAAAAATCATGACCAAAAATGCTGGTTACATGGTATCATAATAACAATGAAAACGACAGCTTCCGCATACATAAAAGCAGGTCACATTGATACGTGTGATCAAATGATAGAAAGCGCACAAATACTTTCTTGAAAAAACATACATAAAACCGTGAATGGATGGTATTGGAAAACATACGATCCTGCTTATAAAAAACAAATGCAAAGCGGACACGAAAGGGTTCTCAGGTCTACTCGGGACACTTTTACCCTGACATCACTTAGATCACAACAAGGGGGCTCATTATGGAGTTTATCATCGGTTTAATTGTCATTTTGCTTGCTTTGTTTTCAGTCGGTTATTTCCTGCGAAAAAATATATATAAAGAGATTGACCGATTGGAAGCATGGAAAATTGAAATTTTAAACAGATCAATTGTAGAAGAAATTTCAAAAATCAAACATTTAAAAATGACCGGAGAAACAGAGCAATTTTTTGAAAGATGGCGTGCAGAGTGGGACGATATCGTCACAGCCCATCTTCCAAAGGTTGAGGAGCTATTATATGATGCAGAAGAGTATTCTGATAAATATCGATTCTCCAAAGCCAAGCAGGTTCTTACGCACATTGAGGACTTGCTGAGTGCTGCTGATTCGAACATTGAAGACATTTTAAAAGAGATTGCAGACCTTGTCACAAGCGAGGAGCAAAATCGCAAGGACATTGAAAAGGTCAAAGAACAATATCAAACAGTTCGAAAAAATCTGCTTGCGTACAGCCATTTATACGGCACCCTTTATGACAAAATGGAGCAGGACTTAGATGAGGCCTGGGAAGGGATCAAGCAGTACGAGGAAGAGACAGAAAACGGAAACTATATGAAAGCAAGAAAGATTTTGCTTGAGCAAGACCGCAGACTCGATCAGCTTCAGCTGTATATCAATGATGTACCGAAGCTCATTGCAGACTGCAAACAAACCGTACCAGGCCAGCTGACGAAGCTGAAAGACGGATATAAAGAAATGACAGACAAAGGCTACAAGCTCGAGCACATCCAGATCACTAAAGAGCTTGAGAACTTAAACAAACAGCTGAACCGTGCGGAAAAACTGCTGATTGATGAACTCAATCTGGATGAAGCATCAAGCATTCTCCAAATGATTGATGATGCAATTCAGACGCTGTATGATCAGCTTGAAGCGGAAGTAGAAGCAGGGCAGGAAATCAAAAGCAAAATGCCTGAGCTGACGGAAGCATTTGAAAAACTCGAGCAGGATCACACGCAAACAAAGGCAGAAACAGCTCTTGTAAAAGAAAGCTACAAACTGACAGCCGGAGAGCTTGATCAACAGAAGGCGTTCGAAAAACGCTTAGAAGAAATTGAAAAGCTCATGAAACAAATTCGAGAGAAGCTTGATCGTGATCATGTCGCATATTCATTATTAATGGATGAAATCAATCAGCTCGAAACCTTTATCGATGATGCAAAAGCATTGCATGATACGTTTAAAGATCACCTTCAATCATTAAGAAAAGAAGAGCTGCAAGCGAGAGAAACACTGGCTGAGCTCAAAACGATGCTGACAGATACAGTGCGTCAGCTGCAAAAAAGCAATATTCCAGGTGTACCTGCTGACATGAAAGAGCAGGCTGAAAAAGCGCAGGAGATGATTCAGCAAGTGCACGAGCAGCTTGAGAACCTGCCGCTCAACATGCCAGCCGTGAATGAGCAATTAAAAGAAGCCTCTGACACAGTGAGACATGTTGTGGATGAGACGGAAGAAATGCTCACTAAAGTGGATCAAATTGAACGAATCATTCAATACGGTAATCGTTTTAGAAGCCAAAATCATATTCTTTCTGAACAATTAAAAGAGGCAGAGCGAAGATTTTATGCATACGATTATAACGGTTCATTTGATGTAGCAGCAGCTGCTGTTGAAAAAGCATCACCTGGAGCCGTTCAGAAGCTATTAGCTCAGCAGGAAAAAGAATATCAGCATCAATAAAAAAAGCTGAAGTCCATTGATAGGACTTCAGCTTTTTTGTATTATGACGCCTGTTTTTGGCGTTCTTCTGAAGCAGAAGAAGTGAAAAGTGAGATCAGGAATCCAATGGCGACTCCAAGTATCGCAGGGACAAGCCAGCCAATGCCAAGGTCATAAAAAGGCAACACTGTTTGGAAGATGTCTTTTACTGGACCGATTGGAAGCTTTGCTGCTGCTAATCCGTCAAATAAGCTGACGCACCCTGTTAAAATTAACGAGAGGACATATACTGGTCTTCTATGTCCAAGCCATTTATCAGCAAGTGATAGAACGATGATCACAATTGCCAGAGGATAAATCGCTGTTAAGACTGGAACAGAGAAAGCAACGATATGAGCAAGTCCAAAGTTAGAAATGATGAAACTAAATAATGTAACAAGTGTCACGACCATTTTATAAGAAAGTTTAGGAAGTAACTTTGAGAAATACTCTCCGCATGATGTGACAAGACCGATACTTGTTGTTAAACAAGCGACTGTAATGGCAGCACCTAATACAATATTTCCAAGACTTCCGAAAAGGAACTGAGAAGACTGAGCTAAGATTTTGCTTCCATCTCCCACGAATCCAATGGCATGTGTACTAGAAGCACCTAGATACGCAAGTGACAGGTAAACGAAGGTTAATCCAGCAGCTGCAATCAAACCTGCTTTGATACAAGCAGAAGCCAGTGCCTTTTTACTTGTCACACCGCGTCCTTTAATCGCGTTGATGACAACAATTCCAAATACAATAGAAGCAAGAGCATCCATCGTTTTATAGCCCTCTAAAAATCCTTTGAAAAACGATCCGTTGCTATAAGATACATCTGGTGTACCAATCACGCCCATTGGCGTCAAAATGGCTTTGACAATGATAATAAAAATGATCGTAAATTTAATCGGTGTTAATATTTTCCCTACACGATCCACGATTTTCGTTGGATTTAAAGCAAGGTAATACGTAATACCGAAAAAGACGAGTGTAAATAAAAGAAGGGACAGCCAAGCTGGTACACTTGATAAAAATGGTAATGCGCCAATCTCATACGAAACTGTTCCTGTACGCGGAATAGCGAAAAGCGGCCCAATGGATAAATATAAAATGACGGTGAATGCTGTTCCAAACACTGGATGAGCCTTATCCGCAAGTCCTTTTGCATCACGTCCTGTTAAAGCGATCGCAATAATACCTAGTAGAGGTAAACCGACACCTGTTAATAAAAATCCGCCCATTGCTCTCCATACATTTGTTCCAGCATATTGCCCAAGCTCTGGTGGATAAATCATATTTCCGGCGCCGAAGAATAAAGCAAATAACATAAAACCTATAATAACCGTATCTTTCGTCGACAATGTTGCCTTCATTGAATATAAAGCCTCCAATATTATGTTGAAATATTCTGTTAATTAGTTGTTAAAACCGTTCTTCATTAACATTCACTAATTATAAAGGATGTACGCCTGATGTCAACATGTGTTTTCATACAAAAGTCATGAATTTTTCTATTTTAGTATATGAAGAACATAAAAAAACATCCCCTTCTCCTATGGAAAGGGATGTTTTTTGTTTTGATGCTTGATTAAGCAAGCTGTTTAGGTGGACTCGTGAATAAAGAAATAAGAAGTCCAATAATAGCTCCAAGAACGGCAGGGATTGCCCAGCCGATCCCAAGTTTATATAAAGGAACAACAGCTTCTAAAAATTCAGGTAATCCGCCAAGAGGGATTTTCGCTGCCACGAGCCCATCAATCACAGCAAAGACACCTGTGAAAAGGAGTGAAGCGATATAAATGATTCGTCTTCCATTGATCCATCGATCAATAAAAGATAAGAGAATGATCACGATGGCTAACGGATAAATCGCAACAAGCACTGGAACAGAGAGCGAAATAATTTGTGCCAGTCCCAGGTTTGCTACAAATGTACTGAATAAAGATACAACTAAAACAACTGTACGATAAGAAAAGCGTGGAAATAGCGTAGAAAAATATTCCCCGCAGGATGAAACAAGTCCAATACTTGTGGTCAAACAAGCAAATAAAATCGCAGCCCCTAACACAATATTTCCAGCAGAACCAAATAAAAAGTTTGCCGCAAGCGAAAGGAGTTTTCCGCCATCATTTGCTCCGACCATACCTGTAGCCTCAGGACTTGATGCTCCGACATAAGCGAGTGATATGTACACAAGAGCTAGTCCAGCAGCTGCGACAAGCCCCGCTTTAATACAGGCTGCTGCAATCGATTTACGTTCTGTAATACCACGCTCTTTCACAGCCGTGACAACGACAATTCCGAAAACGATTGAAGCAAGAGCATCCATCGTTTTGTAGCCTTCTAAAAAGCCGGTAAACAGCGGGCTTCCTTCATAGGTTGGATGTGGACTGCCAATTCCACCCATTGGTGTTGCGATTGCTTTGATCACAATTAAAGCAATGACAGCGAGTAAAATTGGTGTTAAAATTTTACCGATTCGGTCAACAAGCTTCGATGGATTTAAAGCAAGAGCATAGGTAATGCCGAAAAAAGCAATTGAAAACAAGAATAATGGAATCCATGATTCAGACTGCGCTTCAGACAGAAACGGCGCCAGCCCAATCTCATAAGAAACCGTCCCAGTACGAGGGATTGCAAAGAAAGGTCCAATGGATAAATATAAAATGACGGTGAAAATGGTACCGAATGTAGGATGAGCTTTATCAGCAAGCCCTTTTGCACCTGTTCCTGTCAAGGCAACGGCAATGATGCCTAGCAGCGGAAGTCCCACGCCTGTCAGTAAAAATCCACCGATCGCAAGCCATACGTTTTCACCTGCGTACTGTCCAAGTACAGGAGGGAATATCATATTGCCTGCGCCAAAAAAGAGTGCAAACAACATTAAGCCGATGGCTAATGTGTCTGTTTGACTTAACTTATTTTTCATAAGGTTATCCCCCTATTATTTTATTTTTCCGCCATGTTTAAATATTCTGTTAATTTAGGAAAAAATATGACAATGGCACTATGCATGATATAGTGAATTGATGAGGTTGTCAATATACCGCTTTATATTGAAATAAAAGGAATTCAGATCATATTAGTTAAACGCAAGAGGATAAGGAGTTTCGCAATGATGTATCTTGATAATAGTGCAACCACAAAACCGTACCCTGAGGTTTTACAAGTATATCAGCAAGTGAGTGAGCGTTATTTTGGAAATCCATCTTCGCTTCATCAGCTCGGAATAGATGCAAGCCGGCTGTTAAATGAAACGAGAAAACAAATGCTTCACTACACGGGCTTAAAACAATATGAGATTATTTTTACTTCTGGTGCTACAGAAGCGAATAACATTGCCATTAAAGGAGCAGCACTTGCCAAAATGAATCGGGGCAAGCACATTGTGACGACAGCAATTGAGCATCCTTCTGTCATTGAATCGTTTGAACAGCTAAAGGCGTTATTTGGCTTTGACATCTCCTATATTCAAGTAAATGAGCAAGGCCATGCAGATATGACGCATTTAAAAGAAGTGCTTCGCCCTGATACAGTGCTTGTCAGCATGATGCACGTCAATAACGAAACGGGTGCCATCCAGCCGATTGAAGAAGCTGCTGGCATCATTCGTGAGCATACCGAAAACGCGCTTTTTCATGTCGACGGGGTGCAGGGAATGTGCAAAGTAGCACTTAATAAACAGCTGGATGTAGATCTTTTGACGATGTCAGGTCATAAAATTCATGGCTTAAAAGGCACAGGCGCACTCTTTTTAAAGAAAGATGTCATTCTCGCCCCTTTCATTACAGGCGGAGAGCAGGAATTAGGGCTTCGTTCAGGTACTGAAAACCCTGCTGGAGCTGTCAGCTTGGCAAAAGCCATGAAACAATCATATGAACAGCTTGACAAGCATCACGATGAGATGCTGAACTTAAAAACGCAGCTGCAAAAACAGCTTGGAGACATAGAAGGTATTGTGATGAACACACCGAGGGCGCAAAGTGCGCCGCACATTGTGAATTTTTCAGTGCCGGGTATTCAAATTGAAGTCCTCCTCCATATGCTTGAAAAAGAAGGCATATATGTTTCTACAACCTCTGCCTGCTCAGCCAAGAAAAAAGAGCCAAGCCGTGTACTGCTGGCGATGGGAAAATCAGAGGAAGTGGCCAAAAGCAGTATGAGAATCAGCTTGACGTATGGACAAGGACCAGAGCTTGCATCGCAAATCATCACATCGATCACACAAAGTGTGAAAAAATTAAAAGGAATGAGATAACAGCATGAAATATGATCATATTTTAGTCCGTTTTGGTGAGATCTCAACAAAAGGGAAGAATAGAAAGAAATTCATTGAAAAACTAAGACAGCACATTCGGTTCGTCTTAAAGGATTTTGAAGCATTGAAGTATGCTTCTGATAGAGACCGTATCACGATTATGCTGAACGGAGAAGACCCTGAACCGATTTCAGAACAGCTCAAAAGTGTATTTGGCATTCAGAGCTTTAGTCTTGCGGTTAAATGTGAGACAAATCTAGATGCGATTAAAGATGCGGCACTAACAGCGGTACAGGAAGTGTATGAACAAGGGAATACATTTAAAGTGTCAACGAAACGTTCTTATAAACAATTTGAACTTGATTCAAATGAAATGAATCGCGAAATTGGCGGACATGTTCTAAGAAATACGGAAAACTTAACAGTCAATGTGAAACAGCCAGATGTGCATTTACGCATCGAAATCAGAGAGCAAGCCACGTACATTACATTTAAAGATGTCAAAGGTGCAGGCGGCCTGCCGGTTGGTTCTAGCGGAAGAGCGATGCTCATGCTTTCAGGCGGCTTTGACAGCCCAGTTGCCGGCTATCAAGCAATGAAACGCGGAATTCAAATTGAAGCTGTGCATTTCTTTAGCCCTCCGTATACAAGTGAACGTGCGAAACAAAAGGTGATTGATCTTGCAGAATGCCTAGCAGCATATGGAGGCGAAGTGAAGCTTCATATCGTACCTTTTACAAAAATTCAAGAGCTGATCCACAAACAAGTACCTGAAAACTATACGATGACATCAACAAGAAGAATGATGCTGAAAATAGCTGACAAAATAAGAGAAAAGCGTGATGCCCTTGCGATTATTACTGGTGAAAGCCTTGGGCAAGTGGCAAGTCAGACACTTGAAAGCATGTATGCCATTAATCATGTGACTAATACACCAATCATCCGCCCGCTCATAGCTGTCGATAAAAATGACATTATTGATGAAGCAAGAAGAATTGGCACATACGATACAAGCATTCAGCCTTTCGAGGATTGCTGTACGATCTTTACGCCGCCGTCCCCTAAAACAAAACCAAAGCTTGAGAAGGTAGAACGCTACGAAAGCTTTGCTGATTTCGAGCCGATGCTGGACGAGGCAGTAGAGCAAATTGAAACGATTATTGTGACAAATGAAAAGAAAACGGCAGATGAATTCGCTGATTTATTCTAAAACGAAAATTTCATAATAATTACCATAAAATCAATCGCATGAAGTCATGTGTTTCTACACATTCTATATTCACAAGGAGGTGAGAACACATGGCTCAACAAAACAGACAAAGCAGTTCTAACCAATTACTAGTACCAGGCGCTGCACAAGCTATCGACCAAATGAAGTACGAAATCGCTTCTGAATTTGGTGTAAACCTTGGTGCAGAAACAACATCTCGCGCTAACGGATCAGTTGGTGGAGAAATCACTAAGCGTCTTGTATCTTACGCTCAACAACATATGGGTGGCGGATCTTTCTAAGACACACAATTTAAAAGCTATGGCTTATGAGCGGGATCATTCCCGCTCTTTTCTTTTTGTACATATAAATAGTTAGAATATTTTTAAAAAAGGAGACGGATTTAAAAAATTATGGCATAATACTAGGAGTAGGTCCTAATTCAAGCATTTTTCAGTTATGAGTGTTAGAATAGGTAAATTGAAACATGTTTCGTTTCATAAGAAAGAGGCTAAAAGGAGCTGTACCATGAAAAGAGAAGACTTAATTGCACCAGAACAATATAACTTAGTCAGTGAGATTGAAGCGTTCAGTCATGACAAGGAGAAAATGGCCCTGCACTGGCAGGACGGCAATGGGCACGAAGCGCATGTAACATATGCAGCATTAGTGGAAGAGGCAAATAAAATTGGACATGTTTTATTAAATGCAGGCTTCAAAAAAGGCGATAAAATCATTGTGATGGTGCCGCGCATGCTCGAGGCATACAGCATTTATTTAGCGATTTTAAAAACAGGAATGGTCGTGATTCCTTGTTCTGAAATGCTGCGTGCGAAAGATTTAGATTACCGAATTGAACACGCAGAAGCAAAGGGAGCGATCGTTTATTCTTCATTCATTCAATCGTTCGACGGAACCAAACAGCCGAACGATTTTAAAACATTCTCAATCGGTGAAAACGATCATGGATGGACAAACATTCTAGCGCAAAAGGAAGAGCAATCAAACGAACTTGAATTGGCAGATACAAAACGCACAGACATGGCGTTTTTATCCTATACATCAGGTACAACAGGGAACCCAAAAGGGGTTGTTCATACACACGGATGGGCGTATGCACATTTACGTACAGCTGCCAAAGCATGGCTCTCCATTAATGAAGGAGATAAAGTATGGGCGACAGCAGGACCAGGCTGGCAAAAATGGGTGTGGAGTCCCCTCTTATCTGTGTTAGGAAGTGGAGCAGAAGGCTTTGTGTATGGAGGGAAATTCAATCCAAATACATACTTAGAGCTGCTTCAAAAAAATGAAATCAATGTCCTATGCTGTACACCGACAGAATATCGCTTTATGGCAAAAGTAGATGATTTGAGTCAGTACGCGCTGCCGAAGCTGCATAGTGCTGTTTCTGCGGGAGAGCCATTGAACCGTGAAGTCATTGATACATTCAAAAAGCATTTCGATATAGAAGTACGAGACGGCTATGGCCAAACTGAAAGCACACTGCTTGTAGGGGTGCTAAAAGGAATGGATATCAAGCCAGGCAGTATGGGGAAACCAACCCCTGGAAACGAAGTAGATATCATTGATGAGGATGGAAACGTCTGTGCACCTGGAGAAATTGGTGACATTGCTGTCCATCTCGAAACACCGGCTCTATTTAAGGAATATTACAAAGATGAAGAGCGTACAAAGGCGCAGCGCCGAGGAAATTACTTCATTACGGGTGACCGCGCGAAAAAAGACGAAGATGGGTACTTCTGGTTTGAAAGCCGCAGAGATGATATCATTGTCAGCTCAGGCTATACGATCGGACCGTTTGAAGTAGAAGATGCGCTGATCAAGCATCCAGCAGTGAAGGAATGTGCAGTTGTGGCGAGCCCAGATGAAATCAGAGGATCAATCGTGAAAGCATACGTCGTCCTTCGTGATGGAACTGTGCAAAGTGATGAACTGATCAAAGAGCTGCAAACACATGTGAAAAACACAACAGCACCGTACAAATACCCAAGAGAAATCGAATTCATTGACGAATTGCCAAAAACACCGTCAGCGAAAATTCGCCGTGTAGAGCTGAGAGAAAGAGAGCTTGCACGAAAAAGTAAATAATGAAAAAATGAGAAGCGTTTGGATGGAAGCATCCAGCGCTTTTTTTGTACGGAAAATGAAATTCGTTGAAAGCAGGCAGGGTGCTTTATGTTAAAATATGTAGGAATTTCTGAAAAAGGAGAATGTTAGTAGATGTCCATTGCAATCATTCATGGAATTGTACTTGCCTTTGGTCTCATTTTACCTTTGGGCGCACAAAATGTATTTGTATTTCAACAAGGAGCGCTGCAGCCTCGATTATATCGAGCAATGCCTGTCGTCATCACGGCTGCTCTTTGTGACACACTTTTAATTGCTTTAGCTGTCATAGGTGTTTCTGTTGTGGTGTTTACCATTCCAGTGCTGCAAATTGGTCTTTATATTATTGGTTTTTGTTTTTTAGTTTATATGGGATGGTCCGTATGGAACACAAGCTCATCATCAGGTGATCAAGAGAAGCAGAAATTAATGCCTGCTAGAAAACAAATTGTATTTGCTTGTTCCGTTTCTCTTTTAAATCCCCACGCGATTCTCGATACGATTGGTGTCATTGGGACAAATTCGCTGCAATATAGCGGCGCAGAAAAGCTGGCATTCACACTTGCCTGTATCATCGTGTCCTGGTTATGGTTTATTGGTCTCGCCCTTTTAGGGAAGATGTTAGGGAAGTTAGATACAAACGGCAAATGGATGAACCGTATCAATAAAGCTTCCGCGGTCATGATCTGGCTGGTTGCGTTATATATTGCATATCAATTGATTGTATAAGGGTACATAGAGAATAAAACAAAGAAGCGTTTGGACGTAATGATCCAGCGCTTTTTTTGTGTATCGGTAAGACTTTTCAGCCAGTGTCATCATGATTCAGGGAGGAAGATCAGATTCAATTGCCTAGAGGAAATGATAAAGAATAGGTTATATGCTACATTATCACTAGTGGATTTTATTGGTAAAATTTTTTCCTTAAAAGGTTATGATTTTTACTAACTTTACTAAAGGAGTCTGTATGATGAAGATAAGAAAAATGTTTTGTATGTTTTTGTTCATATCACTTTTATTCGGACAATATCCTGTAGGTAACGCTGTTACCATAAAAGAGGACGAGCCTTTTGAAAAGATACAAAATGATAAAACAGCAGAAAAACTCATAAAAAAAGCAAAAAAAAGCTCTCAATTTTTACAGGCAAAAGAATTAGCCCAAAAGAAAGGTTATCTATTAAATGGAGAAAGTGCGGCGGTTCATATACACGCTGCTAAAACAGATGTTGTTTATTTTTATCTGAAAAAGAAGAAGTCAGATAATCAGCTGCTTAACAATGTTTCCTTCATTTCAGTTTCACTGAGTCAAATAAAAGCTCACTATATTCAACTTGCAGAATACGATGGGAAAGGGAATTTGCACTCATATTTTTTTCAAAATGGAAAATTGAAAAATAAGTTTCATATCAACCAAAAAGGGGAGTTTTTAAAAGGATCTTTTACCTATGGTGAAAATGGTGTAAAGCAAGATATGATGGAATTAAATAGAAAAATTGTTCAAATAGATGATTCGGAAATTCAAACGAGTTTTAATTGGAACAAGTTTTGGGACTGCTTAAAAAAGAAAAGCGGCCCTAATGAATCTCTTCCGTTACGTTCAATGGTTCTAGGAGCGTGTTATTATATTTGTTTTACTGGACCTGCTAGCTGTATTGCATGCGCAGTGATTAATGGAGGTATATCAGCGGGATTGGCCGGTTATTGTGTGAAAAAAGTTTGGTGAATAGGGGGGTTTTTAAAATGGCTCATAAAGAACAGCGTAAAGGAGTAGTTCTTGCTGTTTTAGATACGTTAACATTTGGTATACCAGTATTGCTATGGAATTTATATAAGAATACGAATACAACATTGAAATTAATGATCCCGATCATTCCGATTGTTGGTTTCATAACGTATCTTTTAGCATCCCTTCATTAATAAGATACAAAATACTTAGCATGAGCGTAGCGCTCATGCTTTTTTCATTGGGTCATTTTTTAAAAATCGTTTGATTTAATAGACGGAGAGCTTGTACGATATCATCCATTTGTTCTATATCTGAGGGAGATAGGCTGTCTATTAGCATTCTTTCGATATGCTGGAAGGCTTCGTTCATACAAGTACGGCCTTTGTCAGAAAGCATAATGATATGCTTTCGTTTGTCAACACGGTCTTCTTCTCTATCAATGAATTGTTTTTCGTGCAGTTTTTTCAGTTCTCTGCTGACATTTGGAAGAGACATATGCTGACAGTCTGCGATTTCACTAGGGGTAAGCGGTTCGCTGACCGCTAGCTGCTCTAAAATTAAATATTGTAAGGCTGTTAATTCTGGTGGTTTGACTTTGCTCATCAGATCATGTTTTAGCTCTGAAAAAGTAGAAGCAAATGCGACGAATTCCTTGAAGAAATGTGGATGTTGCATGATGATCACCTCCTACGTAACATATCAAATTTATTATCAAAAAACAATTATCATTTGACAACTAATCGAGAGGGGTGTATCATTTTGTTATCAAATGATAACTAAAGGAGAAAAAGATGAATGTACTCATTATTTATACTCACCCTCATCACAATAGTTTAAATGGTGCTTTTTTTAAAGAAATTGTTAGAGGCAGCGAAGAAAATCCAATCGTTCAAGAAGTGAAAATCATCGATTTATATCAAGAAAAATTTGATCCTGTACTTGTTTTTAATGAAGAGAAAAAGAGACGTGATATGCATAAAGATCCTGACATTCGCGAGTATCAGGATAAGATCATGTGGGCGGATAAAATCGTGTTCGTTTATCCCATTTGGTGGGGGCGGCCGCCAGCTATGCTGCTTGGCTTTATTGACCGCCTGTTTGCTGCGAATTTCGCTTATCGTCAAACAGGCGGTCTGCTGCCAGAAGGATTATTAAAAGGGAAAAGTGCCGTTTGTGTAACGACAATGCAAGGACCAACCAACTACCCTTTGTTCTTTTTACAAAATGCGCACAAGATGTTAATGAAACGAGCTCTCTTACAATATGTCGGAATCAAACCTGTGAAGTTCTTTGAGTTTGGGATGATGGAAAGTCCAAAAGGGAAGCATGACATCAAATTAAAACGCACATACAACTATTTCAGAAACATCAGCTCTTAACATATTGGGATAAGTCACTTTTCTTCTAATTTGATCCTGTTCTGTTTTAAAATGACATTGAGGCGGGGTCACTTAATCCTCGTCATTTGAAAAGGGGGATATGGATGAAGAAAATATTGTTTAAAGATGCAGCACTCTTAACACTTGATCCATCTTTAGGTTTTCTTGAAAAGGGAGATTTATTAATTGAAGGGAAACACATTTTAGAAGTTGGACCTTCAATTGAAGTAAGTGATGCTGACATTGTTGATGCATCTGATATGGTCATCATGCCAGGTCTTGTAGATACACATCGGCATGTGTGGCAGTCTGTCATCCGGGGCATAGGTACAGATTGGTCTTTGCAGACATATTTAAGCAAAATCTATTATGGCAACTATGGAGCAATGAGACGCCCATCCGACGATCGAATCGCCAATTATTTAGGGGCATTAGAGGCTTTAGATGCAGGTGTGACCACGTTTTTAGATTGGACGATGATCAATTCATTGGATCATACAGAAGAGCTCATTGGAGGATTAAAAGATGCGGGCATACGAGCTGTTTTTGCTTTTGGTTCCTCTGGAGATGCTGAATATTGGGATAGAGAGAGTACGCTCACTAATATGGAGGACGCAGCCCGTGTGAAAAAAGCGCATTTTCAATCATCAGATCAGCTTTTAACAATGGGACTTGCGATTCGTGGTCCAGAGTTTTCTTCATGGGAGACGTCGGTATTTGAAATTGAAACAGCTCGGTCTCTAGATGCTCTATGTAGTATGCACATCGGCTTTGGAAATTGGGGAGCGGAGGATCGATCGATTGAGCGGCTTCACAAAGCAGGATTGCTCGGACCGGATTTGAACATGGTGCATATTAACGCAATCGATGCGGATCAAATGAAGATGCTGGCAGACAGCGGAAGCTCCATATCGATTACCCCTGAAATTGAAATGATGATGGGTCACGGTTATCCTGTCACAGGACTTGCGATTGAACAAGGTGTTCTTCCAACGCTCGGTGTAGACGTAGTGACAGCGACAGGAGGAGATTTGTTTGCTCAAATGAAATTCGGGCTTCAGGCAGAGCGCGCGATCCAAAATCAATCGTTGTTGATGGATGGGATCATGCCGGGACCTGACCTTGGGCTGTCTGCTCATCAAATGCTTGAGGCTGCGACGATCAATGGCGCTCGTGCATTACAGCTTGATCATAAAATTGGGTCGCTTACACCTGGGAAAGAAGCGGATTTTATTTTGATCGATCGGACAAGCATGAATCTTCTTCCGATGACAGATCCGGCTGGAGCAGTTGTCCAAACGGCACATCCTTCAAATGTTGATTCTGTTTATGTGGCTGGAAAAGCAGTGAAACAAAACGGAAAGCTAGTCGGTGTGAACCTAGAAGAGGTCAAACGAAAAGCTTATGCGGCAAGAGACCATATTTTATCACACAAGTTTGAATCAACACCTTCATAATTAAAATAACCCCATAGGCGTTGCCTATGGGGAATTGATTACAAGGAATCCTTAATGACCTTTTTATAATATTGGACAGATAGGAATCCGAAGATAGAATAGAGGACAGTGTAAATCGACATAACGATGAGCATTGGAGTCCACAATTCTCCGCCGAATAAAAACCAGCCTGATTGTACAGCAAAGTAGCTGTGCAGCAATCCGACGATGAGCGGAATCCCAAAGTTAAACAGCTGTTTAAGCCGGATGCCTTTTAATAGGTCCTTCTCAGTAAAACCAAGCTTACGCAAGATCGTATAGGAGCTTTGTTCCTCTTCACTTTCATTCATTTGTTTAAAGTATAAAATACAGCCAGATGTGACAAGGAAGCTAAGGCCTAAAAACCCGACCACAAACATCATCAGTCCTATTGTTTGTTTTTGCTGCTGAGCTGAAGCTAATTGAGACATGCTGTTGTCACTTAGTTTTAAAGATGTAAACACGCTATTTGCTTGTTCAAGATTTTTATCATCTTTTATATTGACTGAGATATATTGGCTATTTTCAAGCTGTAGCTTTGGATCTTTTTGTTGATCGAGCTGCTCAAAAACATCTTGACTCACGACGGCAACAGGTAGACCGCCAAAAGTGAAGTTGTAAGAAATGAGATAATCTTTCTTCATATCTATGACTTTCAAATCAAGCGGTTTCTTAATGAGAAGCTTCACATCGCCTGAGCTTTGAATCGGCATGATTTTCTTTAATAGATCACTGTAGCCGCTTAAAATAACTTCGTTGTTCTCCACATGAAAATTTGGTGCATTTTTCTCACTGATCACAGGCAGTGTCAATACGCCTGGATCATTCTTCATATTTTTCACCTCTGAATCCACTATTTTTTTCGCATCAAATTTCGCTTGAATCACTTTGAACTGCTTTTGATCATAAGCAATATGTTTGTCAGAAAGTGCACGAGTGAAGGTTGCTGCTTCTTTTTCTGAGCCCATGGCGAAATGAGCTGGAATCATCTGCTCAGCGGTTTTTTCTGCTGAGTAATAGGAAATGTAGCTAAGAGCCAGCAAACCGATGGCAAGTGCAGATACGGTTGTAATAATCGTTAAAAGCAGTGCATTTGATTTTAGCCGGAACATAATGGATGACAGAGATAATACTTCATGAATGGCGAGATAGCCATTTTTTCTTTTACGTACAATATTGGCAATGAAAGAAACAGAGCCTTTGTAAAAAAGAAAGGTACCGATGATAACAGAGGCTAGAATATAAATCATGGCTAAAAGTAACTCAAACATGGACGTATATGAGCCGGTAAAAAGCTTAGAAGAAATATAATAGCCTGAGCTGATCAAGACAATACCGAACACTCCAATGATGATTTCAAACACAGAGATCTTTTTCACACGCTGTTCTGTCGAAGACGTTGTTCTAAACAAAGATAAAATCGTTTGTTTATTAATAAAACGTCTATTTCTCAGCATAATCAATCCATAGATAATAAAAAAGACAATGAGTGTTTGCAGAAGGGCCATGCCCGAAAAATGCAGATTGGCGATGGCATTAACACCAGTCACTTTAAATAACACCATCAGCATCAGCTTTGAACCGATAAAGCCTGCAATGATGCCGATAGTCATGGCTGTCATGTATAGAATAAAGTTCTCTGCATTGAGCAGTCTGGAAATTTTTTGTTTCGTCATACCAATGAGCTGCAGGAGACCTATTTCTTTTCCTCTGCGCTTAATAAAAATGCTATTCGCATATAGCAGGAAAATACCGACGATGGCTATAAGCAGAACCGAAGCGGCTTTAATCGAAGCACCGCCTTTAATGGAGCCTTTTACATCATCAAGTGCTGGTGAGTATTGCAAGGTGACAAAGGAAAAATAGAGCGCCACACTAAACACGAGAGCAAACACATATAAATAGTAATTCTTCAAATTTTTCTTCAGGTTACGAAAGATGAGCTGATTAATGTTCATGCTTCACACCGCCTAAGACACCTTGCGTTTTCATAATATCCTCGAAAAACATTTTTCTTTCTAAAGCGCCTTTATTCAACTGTGTATAAATCTGTCCATCCTTGATAAAAATGACGCGGCTTGAATAGCTGGCTGCGACAGGATCATGTGTCACCATCACAATGGTCGCTTTTCGTTTGCGATTGAAATCTTGCAGTTTGTTGAGCAGGTCAGATGCCGATTTGGAATCAAGTGCCCCTGTAGGTTCATCAGCGAAAATAAGACTTGGTTCATGAATGAAGGCACGAACCGCCGATGTCCGCTGCTTTTGTCCGCCAGAGAGTTCGTTCGGGTATTTGTCTCTTAGTTCATAAATCCCCATGTCTTCTGCAAGCTGTTGAAAACGTTCAAAAGCTTCTTTTTTTGGCGTTTTGGAGATGGATAAAGGCAAAAGGATGTTTTCTTTGACTGTGAGTGTATCAAGTAAATTATAATCTTGAAAAACAAAGCCAAGCTGCTTTTTTCTAAATTCCGCAAGCTGCTGATCCTTCATTTGCGTCATCTCAGCATCTGCAATACGAATGGATCCGCTGGACACATGATCGATAGACGACAATACGTTCAGAAGGGTTGTTTTCCCCGAGCCTGATGGCCCCATGATACTGACAAATTCCCCGGCTTCAATGGTTAAATCAATACCACTCAGCACCTCTTGTTTGTTGAATTTATTTCCATAGCTTTTATAAATTTTGCGAGCTTCTAAAATGTTCATTTGCTGAACCCCTTTTTCTTTTAATTGATAACTCTAGTATAAAAAGAAGCCTGCCAGACGTCCTTCGATTTGGCGAACAAAACAGACGAGCATGTGACATTGTTGTCACATGCTCGCAATATGAACAAAATCATTCTTTTTCGGAAAGGTGAAGGTGAAGGTTGTACCTTGATCTATCGTGGAGTTGACCTCGATTGTGATATGAAGAGCGTCTGCTCCTTTTTTCGTTAAATAGAGCCCCATTCCTGTTGAGGCGGTGTCATTGTGATGTCTTGTCGAGGTAAAGCCTTTTTCAAAAATACGAGAGATGTCTCTTGAATCAATTCCTCTGCCTTGATCTGTGATCGTCAGCATGACTTGGTCATTTATTTGCTTGCTTTCAATGACAATATCAGATGAATGGCTGTATTTGACTGCATTTGTGAGTACCTGTCTGATCATAAAGGATAACCATTTTATATCACTTAATACGGTCCGTTCCTCCAGCGCCAGCTCAAAGCCGATTCCTTTTTGCATGCACCATGATTGGAGCGCTTTGATTTCCTTTGCGATGATGCTTTGCAGGTCCAGCTTTTCAATGAATAAATCATTTTCGATATGACGTACTCTGCTTTGGTGCAGCTGGGCATCAAGTAATAAATGTATTCTGAGCCACTCGTATGTCATATTGAATTTCAGCTGCTGATCTGTTAAGCGGTCAATCATTAAGCGCATCGCTGTAAGGGGGGTTTTGACCTCATGTATCCAAGAGAGCAATTCATCTTTTTCTTCTTCGAGAGCGATTTTCTGCTCTGCTGCCATTCGCCGGTAGCGTGCAATTTGCTCTGACGTCGCATCATGTATGAGCTGCTCAAATGGGGAAGAGGGGGTTAGCCGCATTTGATGTTCAATGTCATCATCCCATTCTTTCAACCTCTCATAATAAGCCGTTTCTTTTCGGTATCGAAAAAAGAGAAATACAATCATGAGAAACGTAGACAATAGCACAATATAGAAAAGAGAAGCGATGGGAATGGTCGTATCCAAATAAGCAACAAATAGAATGAGGAGCTGCAAACTAAGAAAGAAAAGAATCCAGCTTCTTCGTTCTTTTAAAAATGCTTGCAGCATCATTGATCATCCTTTTCTTTTGCAAGATAGCCTTGACCCACTTTTGTCTCAATGAAGGCGCCAAGGGAGATCTCGTCTAGTTTTTTTCTGAGCCGGTTGACGTTTACAGTCAGTGTATTGTCACTGACAAACCGTTCATCCTCCCACAATGCTTGAATGAGTGATTCCCGGCTGACGATATGATTTTTATGCTGAATCAATTCCTTGAGAATAAATAACTCATTTTTTGTTAATTCAACCTCACCGTGATTATTTGTTACGGTGTTTTTTTCTAGGTCAATGGCAGCGCCGCACCACATCTTTAGGCTGGCCGGCTCTGCATTATAATCATGCACGCGGCGAAGAACAGCATTAATTTTGGCAATGAGCACGTCAAAGTGGAAGGGCTTTTGCACAAAATCATCGGCTCCGAGCTGCATCGACATGACCATATCAGCAGGGTGGTCTCTTGAGGAGAGGAAGATGATTGGAACATTTGAATGATGCCGAATCATCCGGCACCAGTGAAAGCCATCGTATTTTGGCAGCTGTATATCAATAATGACGAGATCAGGCTGGACAGATGTGAATTCCTGCAGCACCTGATGAAAATCTTGAATCCCATAAACATCATAGGACCAGTTGACTAGACGTTCTTTGATTTCTTGGAAGAGGGTTGTATCATCTTCAATTAGTAAAATCTTAAACAAAATCAGCACCACACTTTTTGTATTCGCTTGTTGTCATTGTAGCGGAAAAAGGACCATGCCGCTAGAAGCAGACAAGAAAAAAGCAAGGGAAGAGATCCCTTGCTTCAGCTTATTTACCTAAAAAGTGCTTTTTAAAGAATGAGAGTTGGTATTCAAGTGTGATCGGGTCATTAAAATAGAATTCTTCTGCATTGGCCTCATACACACGATGTTTTTTGACAGCTGGGATGGACTTGTAAATTTTACTGTTTTGATAGGAATTGTCCATTTCGCTGTTTTTACTAATGATCATATAATCTCCAGCAAATTCAGGAATGACCTCCTGTGAAACTGCATAGTAGCCGGCTTTTAATGCTTTTTCTTTCACTTTCTCAGGCATTTTCAGTTTCATTTCCTGGTAGAGGATTTCTGTTCCGCGGCCCCATGCATCTCCAAAGACGTAGAGCTCTTTTGTGCCACTTTCAAAGACAGAAACTGTTGCATCTTTACCGATTTTTGCTTTGATTTCTTTTCCAGCTTCATCTGCACGTTTTTTGAAATCTTTTACCCAAGCTTTGGCTTCTTTTTCTTTGTTTAATACTTTTCCAATTTCAATGTGCTGCTGAAGGTAATCGACTTTGTTATACGTAAACAAAACGGTTGGTGCGATTTTTTTGAGTTTTTCTACATTTTTAGTATTGCTTAAGCCAATGATGACATCAGGCTTTAGCTTCATAATTTTCTCTACATTAGCATCCGATACTTCTTCCACATTTTTTAATTCTTTTTGGAAGCGCGGATTCTTTTTTGACCAAGAGTCAACGCCAACGATGTTCACACCAAGTGACATGACACTACCTGCGTAAGAACCTAGAACAACAACACGTTTTGGATGCGCTGGCAGCTTCACAGGGCCATTTTCAGATTGATATGTAATTTTGTCTGATGATGTTGATTGATTTCCTTTATTTGAGGAAGAGCTGCTGCTATTGCCACATGCGCTCAATGCAAGTACAAAGATGAGCATCAGAGGGAACAATATTTTCTTCATGAATGTAGACTCCTTTGAAATCGGCACATAGCCGTATATTTGGTTGAATTAGTGATAATGATAATTATTATCACTTGGATATCATATCATAGGACTGTGGGCTGTTGTCAATGACATTTTGATAGCTGGTGATAAAAAATAAAGAAGAGATTTTTTATCAAAAAAAAAGATCAAGGCAGCGTGTGTCCTGATCTTTTTTCTTATTTAAACCAGCCTTTTTCTTTTGAGCGGGTAATGGCTTCGATGCGGTTCTTCACTTCTAACTTATCTAAAATAATGGAAATGTAGTTCCGGACAGTGCCACTTTTAATGCTGAGTTCTTTTGCAATTTCTTTTGTGTTTTTACCGTCTGCGACGAGTTCAAGGACCGATTTCTCTCGCTCCGTTAAAGGATTTTCATCACTATATAAGTCTTCCATTAATTCAGGGGCATACACCTTTTTCCCTTTCATCACACTGCGAATCGCACTTGCGAGTTCCTCGCTGGGGCTGTCTTTCAGCATATAGCCGCTGACGCCAGCTTTTAACGCTCTTTGGAAATAACCAGAGCGGGCAAAGGTCGTCAAAATGATGATTTTCACATCTGATCCTTTAAGCTCTTCCGCTGCATCAAGTCCAGATTTCCCCGGCATTTCAATATCCATTAAGCAAATATCAACAGCGTGTGTTTTGGCAAAATCGATGGCATCTTGACCATTAGTACCCTTTCCAACAACCGTCATATCGTCTTCTAAATCAAGAAGTGAACCGAGTGCACCAAGCAGCATTTGCTGATCTTCTGCGATAAAGATGTTGATCATTTCATCCCCTCCTTTTCTTTTGCTGCTGAATCATTTGGAATGATCATAATGAGCTTTGTCCCGTCCTTTGTCTCAATACGCAGGCGGCCATTTGCAAATTCCAATCTTTCTCTTATTCCTAAAAGGCCGTGTCCTTTCGTTTGAGAGGATGGATAGTCGCCTTTAAATGTTCCGTCATCCTCAACGGTGATGATCGCTTCCTTTGATTTTTGGTGAATGGTGATTTTACAAACCGTCGCGCCACTATGTTTGACGACATTCGTCACCGCCTCTTTGATGCACATACTCACAATGTTTTCGTTCAGAAGTGAGATATGTTTCGGTGCTTCCTTTTCATCATAGACCAATTCAATTCCAGCTGCTTCGAGAATTTGCTCGATGTTCGACATTTCATCTTTAATTCGGATGCCTTTCATAGAGGAAACAATCTTTCGCACCTCATTGAGAGACGTTCTGGCAGTCTGCTGGACGCTTTTGAGTTCGGCCCGAGCCTGTTCAGGGTCTTTATACACGAGTTTACGGGCAAGATCACTTTTTAAACCGATCAAAGAAAGCTTTTGTCCAAGGGTGTCATGCAGGTCGCGTGCAATGCGCTGCCTTTCTTCAAGTTTCACAAGATCAGCAATCCGTTCATTGGCATATTCTAATTTCTCCTCAAGCCGTTCACGTTCCTTCCTGCTTCGAATGCTGAGAGGAAGAAGGATGGCACTAATCAGTGTGATGACGACAAAAGGAATTTGTGTGAGGAACCAGCCCTTTTTTAAGATCAAACTAAAGTTCACTGCCACGGCGGCGCTCGCCAGATGGATATAGTACAAGATATAAAAGGGGACTTTTCGTTTGATATGTCCGTTAAAATAGGCGATGCAAAAAGCGAAATAAATATAGCTGTAGAGCATCACATAACCAGTTGAAATACCGATCAATAAAAGACCGAAGACATATAAAGACCAGCCTTTTGCGACAAACGCAAAACGATACACAGCGAAAAAGACGACGTTCAAAATAATGCCGATCACAATGCCTAAAGTCGAAGGTGTCTTAAAGATAAAATAGAAGGGCAGGATGAAAAAAATGGCCCATATATAAGGGGAAATCCCATGCAATTTTTGAATTTTAAACTGTTTTTTCATCCGTGTGCCACCTTTTTCATTCTTTTTCCTTACTTTATCAAATTCAACATGCGGCTGCATCCTGTAAATGATAACAAGCTCCTTCTAGTGTAAGAAAGAGCTTGAACCAATTATGCATTTTTCTTCAGAATGTCTCCTTTGATAACAGGGACGTTCATCTTCTTAGATTGCCTTGCCTCTTTGAAGGTAACGAATGCTTTCGTTTCTTCATCCCACAATCTAAATTTCATGGATTCAATACTTGTTTTTAATGTAATGGTTGGGACATTTTGCAACGGTTCACTTTGCTCATGAGCATGCTCTAAATGATAATTCGGTACTCTTGGGCTTAAATGATGAACATGATGGTAACCGATATTACCTGTTAACCATTGAAGAAGCTTTGGTAATTTGTAAAAAGAGCTTCCTTCAACAGCTGCCTGCACATAGTTCCAATGTTCATCTGCTTCAAAGTAAGAATCCTCAAACGTATGCTGTACATAAAACAACCATACACCGATAGATCCTGAGATTAGGAAGATCGGACCTTGAACAAGCAGGAATTCCTGCCAGCCAAAAAGAAGACATGTTACGGCTGCTAACGCAATGATGCTCACGTTTGTGAAATACGTGTTCCAACGCTCTTTTTTACGAGCATTTTTGACGTTGAAACGGTTTTTTAAGAGAAAGACAAAGATCGGTCCTAAAATAAACATCACAAAAGGGTTACGATAAAATCTGTAGCGAAATTTCGTCCATGCTGATGCTTCTTGATATTCTTTGACTGTTAGGAGCCAAATGTCGCCAGTACCTCGTTTGTCTAAATTACTGCTTGTGGCATGGTGAATTGAATGATCTCGTTGCCATTGAAGATAAGGGAAAAGGGTGAGTACACCCGTTAAAAAGCCGAACAGGTGATTTAGCGGCTTCTGTTTAAAAAAGGATTGATGGCAGCAGTCGTGAAAAATAATAAAGACACGTACTAAAAACCCAGCTGCAATAACCGCAAAGAAGAGGGTTAAAAGGTAGGAGATATTCAGACTATAATAGGCAAGAAACCAAAGCCCTAAAAATGGAATGAATGTATTAAAGAGTTGAATGATACTTTTTTTCGAATCAGCACCAGAGAATTGACCCACTTGTTTTCTTAAAGTAGCTTGCTGCTGTGTGTTTGTTGAAGTCGTCATGAACGTTCAAGTCCTTTCCGTTTCTTTCTACTTCAAAGTATAGAAGGAAAGGTGTCATGCTCATAGTAGCACCCATCATGTATTCAATATGACATTTGTCATGTTTGTCATCAAAAAGGCTGATGGGATCAACGTTTGTGCGCTTATTACATCATCAATAAAAAAGTAAAGGCGCTGGGCCTTTACTTTTTATGAACGTGCTTCATGTACTTTTAACTGCTTGCCTTTAATGGTTGTGTGGCGCATGGCATTCAGCACAAGAGGACCTTTGCCGTTTAAAATATCTACATATGTTTTCGTGTCTTGAATCGTAATAATCCCAATGTCATCGAATGCAACGCCATCTAATTTGGCAATGGTCCCAACGAAATCAACAGCTCGCAGCTTCTTTTTCTTTCCGCCGTTAAAATAAAGCTTCATAATATCCTTCTCAACGCCTGCCTGTTTATTTTCCTTTTGAACAGGCGTTTCAATCTTTTCTTCAAAGCTTTCTACATGCTTCTCTGCTTCTTCCTTCGTTGGATAAGGCTGAGTTTGAAAATCTATGCCGGCATCCTGCTTTAATTCATCAATAAGCGGCTTAGCATTCTTTGTCATAAACGCAATCGTTTTTCCGCTTTTTCCCGCTCTGCCTGTTCTACCAGTTCGGTGAATATAGCGCTCTTTTTCATAAGGAAGATCATAATGAATGACATGTGTCATATCACTAACATCAATTCCCCGGGCTGCTATATCTGTTGCGATCAGATAACGGAATTCACCTTTTTTAAATTCATCCATCACATCAAAGCGGTCTTCCTGTCTCATGCCGCCGTGAATTTTGTCACAGGGCACATCCCATTCATCCAGCTTCATCGTGAGTTCATTCACCCGGTCCTGTGTATTACAGAAAATAATGCAGCTATCTGGATTTTCAATGACGATCGTCCGCTGAAGAAGGGAGAATTTCGATTCCTCTTCTGTTTCAATTACGGTATGGGTGATTTGCTGTACAGACGTTTCTTCACGTGCGATCTCAATGATTTTCGGTGATTGTAAAAATTGTTCGCTCAATTTCTTCATATCTTCAGACATTGTCGCTGAAAATAGCATCGACATGCGCTTTGGCGGCAGATACTGAATAATAGAAGAAACCTGATCGATAAATCCCATGTTCAGCATTTCATCCGCTTCATCTAACACGAAAAATTTGAGATTTTCTAAAGAAAGGGTGCCTTTCTCAAGGTGATCCAAAATGCGGCCTGGTGTCCCGCACACAATATGATTTTTCTGTGAAAGCTCTACTTTCTGCGCTTGAAAAGAGGCTTTTCCAAAAATGGCTGCGGCTTTGATTCGTTTGAATCGTCCAAGGCTTGTGAGGTCTTGTTTGACCTGCATGGCGAGTTCTCGTGTCGGAACGAGGATAAGGGCTTGAGGCTTATTTTCAGCCCAATCAACCATTTCACAAATCGGCAGACCATATGCTGCAGTCTTGCCGCTGCCAGTCTGAGATTTGACGATTAAATCCTGCTTTGAAAAAGCAACAGATAATGTCTCGTGCTGAACGGGTGTAGGTGTATGGAAGTGAAGCGCTTCTAGCGCTTGTTTCAATTCATCACTTAATGGATATTGATCAAAATGTTGTAATGTCATCGTGTTCTCCTTTTCGTACATTCATACTTGTGACATCATACCATAACCATGACCGTGAATGAAAAGACATAAAAAAAGCCCCATAAAGGAGCTTTAAACCCTCAATAATCTGAAAGATTAAAGGAATCTGCGTTTTACTTTTTCCCAGTAAGAGTTGTCTTTTAATTTCACCGTTTTAATCACTTTTCCTGAAAGGCCAATGTCAATTTGTTTGACGTGTTTTGTGCCGAGCGCTTCGTTATCAAGCCCGATAATTGGATGATCGTTTCCATCCTGCACCACCTTCAGCGTCAGCTTGCGGTCACTGCTTAAGATGAAAGGAGCACCTAATGTACGGTACGAGTTGTTATTCAGCGATGCAAGCTCTGTGACTTGCATACATGGAAGCATCGGATCAACCACTGCGCCGCTCACGGATTTATTGTAAGCCGTTGAGCCAGTCGGAGTGGAAATAATCATGCCGTCGCCTCTAAAAGTTTCAAAGTGGAAATCATCTATATACACATCGATCACAAATGTTTTAATAATGCTGGAGCGGATCGACAGTTCATTTAAGCAATGGAACTGATTTGTACTGTCAACGCTTACATCGATGATCGGATATTTTCTCACTTCAAGCTGTTCAGTGTTCATGGCATCAATCATTTTATCAAAATGCTCTAACGAGAAATCACAGTATAGGTGCGTATTCTCTGATTTTGATACCCCTACATACAAGCAGTCATCCCGGAAGTTCGTTTTGCGGACTGCTTGAAGAAATGTGCCATCCCCACCAATTGAAGCAATAATATGGGCATCCTCTGCACGCTTGACGACGTGAAAGCCTTGATCGGTAGCGAGCTTCTCGAGAGAAGAAATGTGTCCATCCAATTCATGATCTTTTTTGTAAAAGAAAAATACATTGCGTCGATTGTCTGTCATTGACGTTCTCCCCTTTGCTGTCAAAAATAATTTCCAATGATAAA
The DNA here is from genome assembly GCF_000800825.1 of Bacillus sp. WP8. NCBI lineage: Bacteria > Bacillati > Bacillota > Bacilli > Caryophanales > Bacillaceae > Bacillus > Bacillus sp. WP8. The sequence goes on along the minus strand of NZ_CP010075.1, from coordinate 2,595,990 downwards.
GGGCTTACATGAAAACCCTTGCTCACATTTTACACTTTTTTCATATGAAAGTAAAAACATTAGAGAGAACATCTAATGATCAGATTTGCATGATGAGAAATGAGTCGATGTGAGTGATTCAAAATGGCTGAATCCTGAGCATAATTGAATAGCCGTTTTCTCATGAAAGAATGGTTTAGGTGTTTCGTTGCGGTGAAGATCTAGCCTATTAGGTGCAGAGAGAGGATAAAAAAGCCAATTTTTCGTCATGCGCTTGTCTACGTAGACGATGTAAAGTTGATCGTTATTTAAGAGAGGTGCTATCATATGCCTACATGAAATGTAAAAAAACCACAATTCCTGTGAAACATTTCATGTGGGCATTCGTATGAATGAAGTGAGACAAAAAGGAGGAGAAAAAGATGAATGCGAAAAGATGGGTAGCGCTAATTATTGCACTTGGTGTTTTCGGATTTTCAATTGTGATTAGTGTCACGATGGCCTTGTTCGATAGCTTCAATGACAATAAAATGAGCTATCAATTTGGGGATGAAATAGAAGAGAAGGTACTAGAGAATGGCAGCGGTGCAGGCAAGATTGCTGTTCTTGAGATTAATGGAACCATTCAAGATAATGGCGGCGCCTCGAGCCTACTAGGCGGAGAAGGGTATGATCATCGTGCATTCCTCAAGGAACTAGATAAAGCGAAAGAGGATGCTTCGGTAAAAGGCGTACTGCTGCGCGTTAACTCTCCTGGCGGCGGTGTCTATGAAAGTGCTGAAATACATAAAAAATTAGAAGAAGTGAAAAAAGCGAAGAAGCCGATTTACGTATCTATGGGCTCAATGGCAGCTTCTGGCGGCTACTACGTGTCAACTCCAGCGAAGAAAATCTTTGCTTCACCTGAAACATTAACAGGATCACTAGGTGTTATTATGCAAAGCTTGAATTATTCAAAGCTGGCAGATAATTTGGGCATTAAATATGAAACGATTAAGAGCGGAAAGTTCAAAGACATCATGTCTCCTAACCGTGATATGACAAAAGATGAGCGTAATATCATGCAAAGCATGGTCGATAACTCTTACGAAGGATTTGTCAAAGTGATCTCTGAAGGACGGGGCATGTCAAAACAGGAAGTCAAGAAAATTGCTGACGGCCGAGTATATGACGGGACACAGGCAAAATCGAACGGATTAGTCGATGAGCTTGGGTATTATGAAGATGCATTAAAAGCGATGAAGAAAAATGAAAAAGGCTTAAAAGGAGCAACAGTGGTCAGCTATTCTCAAAGCTTTGGCTGGAACTCTCTCTTCAACATGAGTGCAAGCAAGCTCTTTAAAAGCGAAATTGATTTTCTGAATTTAAAAGAAACACTGGCTGGCTCAAATGGGTCTAAACCGATGTATCTCTATTCAAAATAAAGGAGGGATCATAGATGGATTCTACATTCGATGAAGTAAGCGAAAGCCGCAGCCAAGAGGAAGAATCGAAGCCGGCCTTTGTGAAGCGCGCTTCAATTGAAGCACAGGCGTTTGCAGGTTTTTGGATTAGATTTTGGGCGTTTATTCTTGATTGGCTCGTCGTCTGGGGTGTCAACCATTTGACGGTTTCTCCAATCTTTAGTCTGTTTGGTTGGTCCAAAGGAGGGGGATGGTTTTCTCCATTTTCCGTCACAACGACGATTGTATTCCTCCTTTATTTCGCCATCATGACGAAAATCTTTCAGCAAACACTCGGCAAGATGGTGTTTGGGATTAAAGTGGTCTCACTTCAGCCTGAGAAGAAGCTGGCATGGGATGTTATTTTCTTTAGAGAGATTGTGGGACGTTACATTAATACGATCTTTGTTCTCTATGCAGTCGTTGGGTTCTCGCCGAAAAAGCAAGGGGTTCATGATTACTTTGCTGATACGGTGGTCGTCCATGAACATTTATATGAAAAAACAGAATCAAACGTATAATCAGAGGAGTTTGGCCGCGTACCGGTCAAACTCTTTTTTTGTTGATTGGGTATAAAATCCAGAATGAGAGCCATAATCGTAGGGGAAGCATCATTTGTTATGGAGGAAGTGAGCACAGTGCTTTACGTTTGGATCGCAGCGTTGTTGTTTCTTGTGATCTTGTTGATTTTCATGAAAGTAACCATTTCGCTGGACTATTCGCATACAAACGACAATGACCATATTGCACTGAAGGTCATCACCTTATATGGATTGGTCAGACTCAAAAAAGAGATTCCGATGGTGAGGGTCAATCCAGAAGACCAAACGATTGATATTCGTGAAAAGAAAATGGAAAGCGCCAAAACCCCTGATCACGAAAAAGAATCGATGCATAAAAAAGTAGGAAAACGTGATATGAAGCAAATCCTTCATCAAATGGAGCGCATCACAAAAGAGATTGTCGATTTAAATCGGATCATGCGCAAGTTCTTCATTCACATAAGGGTTGTCTCATTTCACTGGTCGACATGGATCGGCTTTCATGACGCCGCTTTAACAGGTGTAGCAGCTGGCGGTGTGTGGTCAGTTAAAGGAGCGCTGCTTGCCTTTATGCAGGAGCATCTCAACTTTAAGCATAAACCAGTATATGAAGTCATTCCGGCCTTTCAGCACAACGTATCGCAGACTCAGTTTACATGTATAGCTTATTTTCGTATTGGACATGCTATGCTTGCAGCCATTCGTTTACTTGTCCATTGGTTAAAAGGGAGAAAGGCGAGAAAAAGTGCCTCTCTTCAAGCAACGAAGAATGAATCATCTGTTTAAGGAGGAACCCGAAAATGGCAGATCATCCAATCCAAGGTCTCATGAAGACAGCGATGGAAAACTTAAAAGAAATGATAGATGTGAATACAATCATCGGCGATCCAGTCGAAACCCCTGACGGCAGTGTCATTCTCACTGTGTCAAAGGTTGGTTTTGGATTTGCAGCCGGCGGCAGTGAATTTAACGGGAACCAAAAGAAGGAAAAGCGTTCTGATGATCAAGAACGAAAAGAACCGAGACTCCCATTTGGCGGCGGAAGCGGCGGCGGGGTATCAATTACACCAATTGCCTTCTTAATTGTAGGAACAAACGGAGTTCGAATGCTTCATTTGGATGAACACACACATCTGCTCGATAAAATATTGGATTCTGCTCCTCAAGCAATTGAACGTCTTCAGCACATGTTTAAGAAGGATGAGCGGGAGCACCGTCATAAAGAACGAAAACTAGATGACATAGACCTTTAAAAAGTTAGCTGCGCTGCAGTTAACTTTTTTTTCAAAATGGACGATTAGGCTTTGCAGTTTTTTGCTTTCTCTACTATGATAGAACCATACATTTGAAAAGGGAGGAATTGTTTTGGCATCGATCACATTTAAAGGAAGTCCTGTCACGCTTGTAGGAAATGAAGTAAAAGTAGGCGAGCAGGCTCCTGATTTTACGGTTTTAACGAACTCACTTGGAGAAGTTTCACTTTCTGATTTAGCAGGAAAAGTGACGATCATCTCAGTGATTCCTTCTATTGATACAGGTGTGTGTGACGCACAAACAAGACGTTTCAATGAAGAGGCAGCGGGTTTAGGTCCGGTCAATATTTATACGATTAGTGCAGACCTTCCATTTGCACAAGCACGCTGGTGCGGAGCAAACGGAATTGAAAATGTCGAAACATTATCTGATCACAGAGATATGTCATTTGGTGAAGCATTCGGAGTGTATATGAAAGAATTGCGTTTATTGGCGCGCGCAGTCTTTGTATTAGACCCTAACGGAAAAGTGGTTTACACTGAATACGTAAGTGAAGCAACGAATCACCCAAATTATGAAAAAGCCATTGAAGCTGCAAAATCACTGTTATAAAAGCAGCATCGACAAGAGCTCCGGCTTCAACCTGGGGCTCTTTTCAATGAGAACATATAGCTTTTAACAAAGCGAGGAGAGAAAAGCATTGCAGAAAGATCAAGTAAGTACTATTTTTGAACTGCTCGATACAGCTTCTATTCGATTGAAAAAGGAACAGAGCATTTCCTATATTGAGGCATTGGCAGAAGCAGGAGAAGCCTTTTTCCAAGCAAATGATCGAAACGGTTTATTAAAGGATTTAATAGAGAAAGCAGATTTTGCTTCTTATGATCATGAGCAGATTCGTAAAGCGTTTCAGCTCGCCGTATTGAAAGGTCAAAAGGATATTTCTCATCCAAATCGCCAGATGACGCCAGATACGATTGGACTGTTTGTCAGCTATTTGGTGAATAAATTTTTAGAAGGTCAAAAAGAACTTGTTGTCTTTGATCCAGCAGCGGGAACAGGAAACTTACTTCTTGCGGTTTTAAACAATCTCACTGCAGAAACAAAGCGCGGCTTTGCGTCTGAAATTGATGATGTGCTCATTAAAATTGCTTGGGCCCAGGCGAATTTAGAGGAGAAAGAAGTCGAGCTTTTCCACCAGGACAGTCTTGAACCGCTTCTGATCTCACCGGCAGATGTCACTGTATGCAGCCTGCCAGTCGGCTATTATCCAAATGATGAGCGTGCAGCAGACTTTGAATTGCAGGCAAAAGAAGGACATGCCTTTGCCCATTATTTATTCATTGAACAAAGCCTCCGCTACACAAAAGAAGGCGGCTTCTTATTCTTCATCATTCCAAACGATTTGTTTGAAGGTAAAGAAAGCGTACAATTAAAGGATTTCATCAAAGATCATGCGTATATGAATGCGTTAATTCAGCTGCCAGTGTCCATGTTTAAGGATAAGAAACACGCCAAAAGCTTATTTGTGATGCAAAAGAAAAGAGAAGGGCTGGAAGCACCAAAACGAATGCTGTTTGCCAATCTTCCATCTTTCTCACAAAAGGAAGCAATGGTCGGTGTGATGAGAAAATTAGACCAGTGGTTTATAGAAGAAAAAGAAACGAAAGAATAGCCAGAGATATTTCTGGCTATTTTACTATTCAGAAAATAATGACTTATTGATGTAAGCGATAACAGTTTGAAGGTGCACTTGAAATGCAAAGTTTTCAATGTTTAAATGAAAAAGTCAGATATTTTTCGGACTTATCGTTAAACTATAAAAGACCCGTCAAACAGGTTGAATATAGCACCGGAAAAAACGTGAAACCTTATATAACAACTGAGTAAAAGGAGCGACAGTAATGTCCAAAATTATTGCAATCAACGCAGGAAGCTCATCTCTTAAATTCCAATTGTTCGACATGCCAGAAGAAACCGTTTTAACAAAAGGTCTTGTTGAAAGAATCGGAATGGACAACAGTATCTTCACGATTTCTGTAGATGGAGAAAAGAAAACAGAAGTGACAGATATTCCAGATCACGCAGTAGCGGTCAAAATGCTGCTTGAAAAACTAACTGAATTTCACATCATCAAAGACTTTAATGAAATTGATGGCGTAGGACACCGTGTTGTTCACGGCGGAGAGAAATTCAGCGATTCTGTACTTTTAACTGATGAAGTGATTAACGACATTGATCAGCTTTCAGAGCTTGCACCACTTCACAACCCTGCAAACGTTGTAGGAATCAAAGCATTCAAACAAATTCTGCCTGACGTACCAGCGATTGCTGTGTTCGATACAGCGTTCCACCAAACTATGCCAGAGCAGTCTTACCTATACAGCCTTCCGTACGACTACTACAAAAACTTTGGTATTCGTAAATACGGATTCCACGGGACAAGCCACAAGTTCGTTACAGAGCGTGCAGCAGAGCTATTAGGCCGTCCACTAGAAGAGCTTCGTTTGATTTCTTGCCACCTTGGAAATGGTGCGAGTATCGCAGCAGTTGAAGGTGGAAAATCAATCGATACATCTATGGGCTTTACACCACTTGCTGGTGTTGCAATGGGTACACGTTCAGGTAACATTGACCCTGCTCTTATTCCATTCATTATGGAAAAAACAGGACATACTGCTGAAGAAGTGCTTTCTACTTTGAATAAGAAGAGTGGTCTTTTAGGTGTGTCTGGTCTGTCAAGTGACCTTCGTGATATCGAAGAAGCAACAGAAGAAGGAAACGACCGTGCAGAAGTTGCTCTTGATATTTTTGCGAGCCGTATTCATAAATACATCGGTTCTTATGCAGCAAGAATGAATGGCGTAGATGCGATCATCTTCACAGCTGGAATCGGTGAAAACAGTTCAGAAGTAAGAGCACGTGTACTTCGTGGTCTAGAATTCATGGGCGTTTACTGGGATCCTTCCCTAAACAACATGAGAGGCGAAGAAGCATTCATCAGCTACCCGCACTCTCCTGTAAAAGTGATCGTCATCCCAACAAACGAAGAAGTAATGATTGCAAGAGACGTTATGCGTTTAGCGTAAAAGTTTGAAAAGCTCTTTTCCAATAAGGAAAAGAGCTTTTTTCTGTTAAAAGCAGCATGCTATAATGTTGTCCAATATGAAGCAAAAGGGAGCGTTGCGGAAAATGAGTGTGACAGAACATAAACGAGAGGCGAAAGAAAGGCTTTATGTGAAGGTCATTACGGTCAGTGATACAAGAACGAAGGAAACAGATAAAAGCGGGCGCCTGATGATTGATTTGCTCAAAGAACAGGGACATCTTGTTCTTGCATACGATATTGTAAAAGATGATATTGGATCGATTCAAGACGCTGTGCTGGAAGGAACAAGCGAACCGAAAATAGATGCCGTCTTGTTAAATGGCGGAACAGGAATTGCTGCAAGGGATGTGACCATTGAAGCGATTACCCCTCTTTTTTCCAAGGAGCTGCCTGGCTTTGGTGAAATCTTCCGCATGCTCAGCTATACAGAAGACATAGGTTCAGCTGCTATCTTGTCCCGGGCAGCGGCAGGGGTCGTCAATCAAAAGGCTGTCTTTGCCACGCCGGGATCTACCGGAGCCGTTCGTTTAGCCATGACAAAACTCGTGATTCCAGAGCTTCCTCACGTCTTACGAGAGCTTGAAAAAGATCAAAAATAGCCCAAAATGACTCTGCCAAGAAAATTTGGCAGAGTTTTTTTCATAAAGGGGTTGAAAAAACAATTTTTCCTTGTTACAGTGTATACATACTAAATGCATGTTTATAAATTAAAACTTATTTTTATGCAAAAAAACATTCACAGAATCAAAACAAGCGAGAGGAGCTTTTCAATCATGTCACAAAATAAAAAAGTTGTATTAGCATATTCCGGAGGTCTTGATACCTCTGTTGCAGTTAAATGGCTACAAGAGCAAGGATACGAAGTTGTTGCTTGCTGCCTTGACGTAGGTGAAGGAAAAGACTTGGCATTCGTTCAACAAAAAGCGCTTCAAGTCGGAGCGGTTCAATCATACATGATTGACGCAAAAGAAGAATTTGCTGAAGAGTTTGCACTCACTGCATTACAAGCACACACAATGTATGAAGGAAAATACCCACTAGTATCTGCACTATCCCGTCCGCTTATTGCAAAAAAATTAGTGGAAGTAGCAGAAAAAGAAAATGCAGTAGCTGTTGCTCATGGATGTACTGGAAAAGGGAACGACCAAGTTCGTTTTGAAGTATCCATTAAAGCATTGAATCCAGATCTAGAAGTTCTTGCGCCAGTGCGTGAATGGAAATGGTCTCGTGATGAGGAAATCGATTATGCACAAAAACATGGTATTCCAATTCCGATTAACTTAGACAGCCCATATTCAATCGACCAAAACCTTTGGGGCAGAAGTAACGAATGTGGCATTTTAGAAGATCCTTGGGCTGCGCCGCCAGAAGGTGCATATGATCTGACAAATCCACTTGAAAAAACACCTGACACACCAGAAATCATTGAAATCACGTTTGAAAAAGGAAAACCGACAGCGATTGACGGTATCCAGTATTCATTATCTGATCTTATCCTTCATTTAAATGAAGTCGCTGGTCAGCATGGTGTTGGCAGAATCGATCACGTTGAAAACCGTCTTGTTGGGATCAAATCTCGTGAAGTGTACGAGTGCCCAGGTGCAGTCACACTTCTTAAAGCACATAAAGAGCTTGAAGACTTAACGCTTGTTAAAGAAGTCGCACACTTTAAACCAATCGTAGAACAAAAAATGGCTGAATTAATATACAACGGCTTATGGTTCTCACCGCTTAAAGAAGCACTAGATGCATTCTTACAAGAAACACAGCAAAACGTAACAGGTGTTGTACGTGTGAAACTATTTAAAGGCCATGCCATTGTAGAAGGACGTAAATCACCATATTCACTTTATGATGAAAATCTCGCAACTTATACAAAAGCAGATGAATTTGATCATGATGCAGCTGTAGGATTTATTAACCTTTGGGGCTTACCGACAAAAGTAAACAGCATCGTGAATAAAAAGGAGCAGGTTAAAGCATGAAAAAGCTTTGGGGAGGCCGATTTCAAAAAACACCAGAAAAATGGGTCGATGAGTTTGGCGCGTCCATTCATTTCGACAAACAATTAGTGAAAGAAGATCTGACCGGCTCCCTTGCTCATGCAAGTATGCTGAATAAATGCGGTATCCTCGGTGATGAGGAGGCCGCTGCCATCAAAGACGGACTAAATACGCTCATGAAAAAGGCAGAAGCGGATGAACTGGAATTCTCAGTAGATTATGAGGACATTCATTTAAACCTTGAAAAAATGCTCATTGATGAGATTGGTCCGCTTGGCGGCAAATTGCACACAGCGAGAAGCCGGAATGATCAGGTCGCAACTGATATGCACTTATATTTGAATAACCAAGTCGAGCATATCATTGAATTGATCTCTTCCTTTCAAACGGTGCTTGTAGAGAAGGCAGAACAGCACGTTGAAACGATTTTCCCAGGATATACGCACCTGCAGCGTGCACAGCCTATTTCGTTTGCCCATCATATGCTCGCCTATTTTTGGATGCTTGAGCGTGACAAAGCGCGCTTTCAAGATTCATTGAAGCGAATTAACGTATCTCCGCTTGGATGCGGAGCGTTAGCAGGAACGACATTCCCGATTGATCGTGAATATACTGCAGAGCAGCTTGGCTTTGATCACATTTACGAAAACAGCCTTGATGGTGTGAGTGATCGGGACTTCATTTTAGAGTTTTTGTCTAATAGCAGTCTTGTGATGATGCACCTCTCACGTTTTTGTGAGGAAATCATTTTATGGTGCTCGCAAGAATTCAAATTCATTGAACTCGATGATACGTATGCAACAGGCAGCAGCATGATGCCGCAGAAGAAAAACCCCGATATGGCTGAATTAATCCGCGGAAAAACAGGCCGTGTGTATGGCAACCTGATGGGGCTTCTCACGATTATGAAAGGCTTGCCGCTTACGTATAACAAAGATCTGCAAGAAGATAAAGAAGGCATGTTTGATACAGTGAAAACCATCGCTGGCAGCCTGCAAATCTTCACAGGTATGATTCAAACGATGACAGTCAACGAAGATGTCATGAAAAAGGCAACAAAAGAAGATTTCTCAAATGCGACAGAAGTGGCAGACTACCTTGCGAAAAAAGGCATGCCATTCCGTGAAGCACACGAAATCGTTGGCAAGCTTGTGTATACATGTATTCAAAAAGGCATCTACTTAAGTGATCTTCCTTTTGAAACTTTTACAGAAGCAAGCGAGCTTTTTGAACAAGACATTTACACTGTTCTTGATCCGTATGTGGCGGTTGAAAAAAGAACAAGTGCAGGCGGAACTGGATTCAAACAAATCCAGCTCGCTTTAGAAAAAGCAAAAGCCTGTCTGGCATAACTGATCAAAACCATTCGTTTATACGGATGGTTTTTTTGTCATGGAAAAAAGGAGATTGATGACCATTGGAGAAAATGAAAGCATACCAGCGTCAAGCAGAAGAGGGAGTGACAGCAGATCATGAAGAAAACGCTTGAGGCTTTGTTTCATCAACCGATAGTATCAGTGAAAACGTTAGGAGAACAATATGACGGACGGGCCAATGATGTGTGGCTGATCTCCTTACAAGATAAAACGGAATATGTGATCAAATCTCCTAAAACTGCAAGAGAAGAAAGTGAATTTGTGACTGGGATCAATATGATCTATGGAGTAGATGCTCATACTATACAAAAGTATATCGATCAAATTAATCAAAAACTGTCTCATACGAATTCGTTTCAGATTCCAGAAGTTGTTCGTAAAGTGAAGAAGGCAGGAAGACATTTTTATGTAATGGAGAAAGTAGAAGGAACACCTTTCACATCTTTCGATGGACGTTCATCAAACTTTTATAAGGATTATGGGAGGAAACTAGCACATCTTCATTCATATCGAACTGACTTTTTTGGGGCAGTATACGGAGCTGAAAAGAAACATTTGAGAGAATTTCATGCGGTGTTAAAAAAGGCTGTACCCAAACTCATAGAGCGTTATTACGCAGATCAGCCTGAATTTCATTGTTATACAGAAATTGTGTTGCAAAAGATTGGAAAGCTGAAGCCTCCTGATTCAGCCAGTCTTATTTTAATTGATTTAGATCCGTCTCAATATATTGAAAAAGATGATCAAGTAACGAGTTTAGTTGATACAGAATATGTCGTATATGGACCAGCTGCGTTTGATTTTATTGCATTGGAATACCTTTTGACAAAAGAAGCTGCCCGCGATGTCCAATTGGGGTATGAAGAGATTTGTCCGCTTCCTCGCGAGCTTCAAGAGGTGAGAGAATGCTATCGTTTTGTTTCGCTGCTTCTCGATATCCATGGCTCATGGGATCTGAAAAAGTGGATGAATCACCCTATACTGTTTTACTCCTATTGATAAAGGGTTCATAAGTGCGCCAGATGCCGGTTTATAGTAAAGTAAAAGATAAGATAAGAAACACGTGAACTTGCAACCTTTGCTTTAGGAGGAGATTGTGTGCGACACGCATTAATAACAGCGGGTTCTAAAGGACTTGGCCGGAAAGTCACCGAGTCTTTACTGAATATGGGGTATTCTGTGACAGTGAATTATCGAAGTGATGATGAAGCTGTCCGGCAGATGAGAGAAGAATTACAGCAGTACGAAGATAAGCTTCAATTTGTCCAAGGTGATGTGACAAAAAAAGAAGATCTAAAAAACATGGTAGAGCTGGCAATAGAGCGATTTGGGCGGATTGATGCCTTGATTAACAATGCTGGTCCTTATATTTTTGAACGAAAAAAACTGGCGGATTACTCTGAAGATGAATGGTATCAAATGATAGAAGGCAACTTATCAGCAGTATTCCATTTGTTCCGCATGGTCATCCCAATGATGAGAAAACAAAGCTTTGGCCGCATTATCACTTATGGCTTCCAAGGTGCAGACCATGCGCCAGGCTGGATGCACAGATCAGCCTTTGGAGCGGCAAAAGTGGGCCTTGCGTCATTGACGAAAACCATTGCGATTGAAGAAGCCGAAAACGGCATCACCGCCAATATGGTTTGTCCAGGCAAAATCGTTGGAGACATGAAAGAATCGACAATAGAGGAAGCCCGCCAAATTAAAGACGAAGAAACGCCAATAGGCAGGTCTGGTACTGGAGAGGATATAGGACGTATCATCTCATTTCTATGTGATGACCGTTCAGACCTTATTACAGGGACCGTCATTGAAGCAACAGGTGGTCTTAACGTGATTCACAGGCATTAAGTTTTTCAGCTTTTTATAGAGGGAATAAATGATATGAGATCAAAATTGAAAGGTGGATATACTACATGAAAGCTACATATCATGGACATTCAGTTGTACACATTGAAACAAACGGATATCATATTTGGATTGACCCATTTTTAAATGGAAATAAGCACACAGATATCAATCCGCAAGATGTGAAAGCAGATGTCATTTTACTGACACATGGACATGGAGATCACATCGGTGACACCATTGAAATCGCTAAAAACAATGATGCACTTGTTGTCGCGCCTTTCGAACTTGCCACGTATTTAAGCTGGCAAGGGGTGAAAACGCACCCGCTTTCTATTGGAGGCAGCCGTGAGTTTGAATTTGGTAAAGTGAAGCTCACGCAAGCGTTCCATGGTTCTGCTGTCATTGATGAAGAGGCACAGACAATTACGTATACAGGGATGCCATCAGGTATTTTATTTACCGCAGAGGGCAAAACAATTTATCATGCTGGAGACACTGCACTCTTTTCAGATATGAAGCTGATTGGTGAGCTGAATCATATTGAGCTCGCATTCCTTCCAATTGGTGATAACTTCACGATGGGGCCGGAGGATGCAAGAATTGCAGCAGAATGGCTGCGGGCAAAACAGGTCGTTCCGATTCACTACAGCACATTCCCGCCAATTGAACAGGATCCGCATGCATTTGCAGACAGCCTGCATGGCGGCGTCGGTCATGTGTTAAACAGCGGGGAATCAATCGAGATTTAATCCCCATATGAAAAAAGCTGGCACACAAATGCCGGCTTTTTTGTTTGCCTTCATCTGCTGAAAGAAAAGACAAATTGCTATTAAAAGCCTCCTGCCCTTATAATGAAACATAGATGAAAACGCTGAAAACAAAAAGGGTGAACGGGATTGGCGACAAAGCATGAGCAAATTTTATCGTATATTGATTCATTAGATGTCGGGGAGAAAATTTCTGTCCGGCGCATAGCGAAAGAAATGAAAGTGAGTGAAGGCACCGCTTACCGGGCCATCAAAGATGCTGAAAATAAAGGATTCGTCAGTACCATTGAACGAGTCGGCACCATTCGAATTGAACAGAAGAAAAAAGAAAATATTGAAAAACTGACATATGCAGAAGTGGTCAATGTCATTGATGGACAGGTGCTTGGAGGACGAGCAGGCTTACATAAAACGTTAAATAAATTTGTCATCGGAGCGATGGAGCTGGATGCGATGATGCGCTATACGGCAGCTGGAAACCTTCTCATCGTCGGAAACCGGATCAATGCCCATAAGCAGGCATTAGAGGCAGGGGCGGCTGTGCTGGTCACAGGCGGATTCTCAACAGATGATGAAATCATTCAGCTCGCAGATGAGCTAGAGCTGCCAATTTTATCAACAAGCTACGATACATTTACCGTAGCGGCTCTCATTAACAGAGCCATTTATGACCAATTAATTAAAAAAGAGATTGTGCTTGTAGAAGATATTTTAACGCCGATTGAACGCACTGTGTATTTATCACCAGAGGATAAGCTTGAAAAATGGTATGAAAAGAATTATGAAACTGGCCACGGCCGTTTCCCGGTCGCAGATGATCAAATGAAGATTCACGGCATCCTCACCTCAAAGGATATTGCGGGGCATGACCGCTCCACACCGATTGAAAAGGTGATGACGAAAAATCCGCTGACGGTCATTGGCAAAACATCTGTCGCCTCAGCTGCCCAAATGATGGTGTGGGAAGGCATTGAGGTGCTGCCAGTTGTGGATGATCATGCGAAGCTGATCGGGATGATCAGCCGTCAGGATGTGCTCAAGGCGCTCCAAATGATTCAAAAGCAGCCGCAGGTCGGAGAAAAGCTGGATGATGTTGTCTCAAGAGGGTTTAAAGAAACTGATACAGAAAAACCAAAAGCAGATGCGGTTTATCAATATGAGGTCACCCCGCAAATGACAAACCAGCTTGGAAACATTTCATATGGGGTGTTCACACAAATTTTAATCGAATCAGCCAACCGCTTCTTAAAATCTCATAAAAAGGGCGAGCTGATCGTCGAGAGTCTTTCTGTCTACTTCTTAAAACCGGTCCAAATGGAATCCACAATCCAGATCAAGCCGAATATTTTAGAAGTAGGGCGCAAGTTTGGAAAGCTGGAAGTCGAGGTGTACCATCAATCGAATATCGTAGGAAAAGCGATGCTGATGGTGCAGCTGATGGAGAGGGGATAATGATAAAAAGGGCGAACCCATGTCGCCCCTTTCCTTATTACGCGTGATCCTTTTCGCCTTCTTTTAAAAAGAGCGGAAGGTAATGCTTGTAGGCTTTATACCCAGCCCACGTACTGCCGATACCGACAGCAACAAAAATAAATCCGATGACAAATGCGAGTGACGAGCGGTTTAAAAATAATTGATTCACACCGAAAAGCAGGACAAAGCAGCCAAGGGCCATACTGGATTTCGCCGACCAGAATTTTTTCTCAACTGGCCGGTTCGTACGGACATTTTTTGCTTTGTAGTATAAATAAAACATGGCAGAACAAATAATAAACACAATCAAAACAAGCATGTGCCAAGCCTCCATTGTAAGTGGTTACAACCCTATTTTAAACGTAAATAGGCTTGCTTACTAGAATAAATTGTCTATTCCTCACTTTTCCGTCACGATAGATTATGATTTAATAATAAAAAGAGTATCGCATGAGAAGGAGTTTTTATGAAAAAAGAACTGATTAGAACCATATCATTATATGACACCATCATCATTCATAGACATGTAAGACCAGATCCTGATGCGTATGGATCGCAGTGCGGCCTTACGGAAATCTTGCGTGCCACCTATCCAGAAAAAAATATTTATGCGACAGGAACCCCTGAGCCATCCCTTTCATTTTTATATGAACTCGATGAGATACCAGACGACGTGTATAAAGGGGCCCTTGTCATTGTCTGTGATACGGCCAATCAAGCAAGAATTGATGATCAGCGCTATTTAATGGGCGATAAGCTGATGAAAATCGACCATCACCCGAATGAAGATCCTTATGGTGATTTGCTTTGGGTGGATACAGAGGCAAGCTCTGTGAGCGAGATGATTTATGAATTGTACTTAGAGGGGAAAGAAGAAGGATATCAGCTGAATACAAAGGCGGCTGAATTGATCTATGCCGGCATTGTAGGAGACACTGGCCGCTTCCTTTTCCCAAACACAACGAAAAAGACACTCAAATATGCAGGGGAACTCATCGAATATCCGTTTTCATCTTCAGATCTTTTCAATCAATTGTATGAGACAGATTTGAATGTCGTGAAATTAAATGGTTATATTTTTCAACATATTTCTTTGTCAGAGAACGGGGTTGCATCTGTGTTCATTAAGCGTGAAATTTTGGAATCGTTCCAAACAACAGCGCAGCAGGCCTCACAGCTTGTTGGGACACTAGGAAATATTGCAGGCATTAAGGCATGGGTCTTTTTTGTGGAAGAAAACGATCAGATTCGTGTCAGATTCCGCTCTAAAGGTGTCGTCATTAACACCATTGCGAAAAAATATCATGGCGGCGGCCACCCGCTTGCAGCCGGTGCGTCCATTTTTGATTGGGCCGTAGCAGATGAGATTTTGCGAGATTTAGAAGAAGTATGTAAATCATCATCATAAGAGAGGAGGGATATGAAGTCCCTTCTCTCTTTTTTTGTCATGGAGAAAAGGGTTACTTGCATACAGGGATAAACCAGCAGCCGATGTCTGTTGAATCTTCATAGGCTTGGAGATTTTGATGCTTTAATTCTTTTTTAATTAAATGAGCCATCATTTCTGTCTCAGCATAAGCACACATGCCGTCTTTGATCCGGCTTGCTTTGTCTCGTGCCATTTGACGATAGCTGTAAACCTCCATTGTCCTCACCTCTTTCTATTTAAGATCTCGTTCTACTTTTAGTGTATAAAAATGAAGCGTGAAAAGCGATCATTGAGGGCAGAAATTCATAAAAATTCCACAACCTGTTTATTCAGCAAATGAGATACGTACTTCAAGTGAAAGCTTCGTATAAATTGTCAGCTCTGTCACTTTCGCTCGGTATGCCTTTTCCCGAATCGTATATTCTTTATTTTCCACTGTCCGTTTTAGTAATTCCTTTGTTTTATAGACACTTTCAATATCCTTTGTAATGACTTCTGAGATATCCTCCTTGACCTGGTCTTCAAACTTTAGCGTATCTGGCTCTGGGATTTTATATTGCTCACGATTCACGAGATGAACATCTACGCTTTGGATCAGCAGCCGCTTCTTATTATCCTCATTTAACTTATGCAAATCTTCCCGATAGAGTGTGATTTGTTCCTTCAAACTGTCCATATGATGCTGCTGGCTCCTCAGCAGTGTCACTTGCTTTTCCTGAAAGGTTCCGTATGTAAAGAGAAAAATGAGCCAGCTTACAATCGCACCAAACATCATTCCTGCAAAAAAACGCTGCCAGCCTGGGCGTTTATACAGCTCCGGCACCCTCATGATGACACATGCTCCTGTGTGAGCCACGTAATAATGAGATACCCCGTTTGTGCGCCGCCCATGGCAGAGATAATTAATAAAATCTGCTTGAAAATATCACGCGTGTTTCCTTCGAAAATGCCTCGTTCAAAGCTATAAACAGCATCAAATGTTCCGCCGATAGCGGCGACAAGCGCCCAAATCTTTAAACGGTTGGCAAGACTAGTAATAATGGATAAAGGCGGCTGACCAGATAAATACGCACCAACACCGCCTATGATAGCACCACCCAAAATGACCCCAAGGGCGATAAAATAACAGCTGATAAAATTCGGAATAAAAGCTTCCTTCACATCCATTTTGTCCACCTCACTCTATTCAATATATGGTGTGTGCTGGACAAGTATGAACGGACAGAAAAGAAAGAACATTTGTTTCTCATCGCATCGCGTTTTATAATGAAAGAATGACTTTAGACGAAAGGAGTGGATTTAGCATGTCTTATGTTCATCTTCAGGTCCACAGTGGATACAGCTTGTTAAGCAGTGCAGCTAAAGTAAAGGAGCTTGTACTGAAAGCAAAAGAACTTGGCTGCAAGGCGCTCGCTCTTACCGATGACCATGTGATGTATGGAACGGTTGAATTTTATAAGGAATGTAAAAAACATGGCATCAAGCCGGTTATCGGTTTAACAGCTTCTGTCTTCATAGATGAACAAGAGACAGAGGCTTATCCCTTGGTACTCCTTGCAAAAAACAACGAAGGCTATCAAAACCTGATCAAAATCAGCAGTGTGCTGAAATCAAAATCAAAAGCCGGACTGAAAGAAAAATGGCTCAAAAGCTATCATCGCGGGCTCATTGCGATCACACCAGGTGCATCTGGGTATATTGAAACGCTTTTGCAGCATGATCAGATAGAAGAAGCGCGTGAAGCCGCCAAACAATTAAAGCATATATTCGGCGAGGGCCACGTGTACATCGCACTTCAGCCATTTCAGCAGGACGAATCGCTCACCAGCAAACTGCGGGACGTCTCACAAAGTGTGGACATACCTCTTGTTGCGACGGGGGATGTTCACTACATCAATCGAGAGGATAAAATGGCTTATACGTGTTTAAAGGCTATTAAAGCAGGAGAGCAGCTTTCAGAGATAGAGGAAGACCGAGGAGAAAAGCATTTCAGATCCATTGAAGAAATGTTGGAATGGTATAGAGATGATCGAGAGCTGCTGACAAGAACGGTGGAGATTGCAGACCGCTGCGAGGTCGATTTAAATCTTGGGCAGACAAAACTTCCATCCTATCCAACTCCTGATCAATCAACAGCAGATCAGTTTTTACGCAGAGTGTGCGCAGAAGGGATGATGCAAAGAAAGATTGCTTCACATGACACGTATGTCAAAAGACTTGAATATGAACTGAGCATTATCCAAAAAATGAATTTCAGTGATTATTTTCTCATTGTGTGGGATTTTATGAAGTATGCGCATGACAGAGGGATTGTCACAGGCCCTGGACGGGGATCAGCAGCGGGTTCACTTGTTGCATATGTTCTGTTTATTACGGATGTCGACCCGATCCGTCACGGTCTTTTATTTGAGCGCTTCTTAAATCCAGAGCGAATCAGTATGCCAGATATTGATATTGATTTCCCCGACACGAGAAGAGACGAAATCATTTCTTATGTAAAAGACAAATACGGAGACATGCATGTGGCGCAAATTGTCACGTTTGGAACACTTGCAGCAAAGGCTGCTTTAAGGGATGTTGGACGTGTGATGGGAATCGATTCAAAGGCAGCGGACCGTCTTGCCAAGCTGATTCCATCAAAGCCAGGAACGACGCTGAAAGAAGCGGTGACTGCATCTCCTGAATTAAAAACGATGCTTCAGCAATCTGAAGAGCTTCGAAAGGTCTTCCAAACTGCTTTAAAGGTAGAAGGCTTACCGAGACACACCTCGACACATGCAGCTGGCGTTGTGCTGAGCGAAGAGCCGCTGACAGAGGTCGTTCCGATTCAAGACGGCCATGAAGGTGTGTATTTAACGCAGTATGCCATGAATTATTTAGAAGATCTCGGACTTTTAAAGATGGACTTCTTAGGGCTCAGAAACTTAACATTAATTGAATCCATTAAAAACCAGATTGAAAGACAGGAAAACGTCCACATTAACTTTAGTGACATTTCATATGAGGATCAGAAAACGTTTGAATTGTTATCTGCGGGTGATACAACTGGAATATTCCAGCTTGAATCACAGGGAATGCGTCAGGTGCTGAGACGTCTGAAGCCGTCTAGTTTAGAAGATATCGTAGCGGTCAATGCCCTCTATCGTCCAGGTCCAATGGAAAATATCCCGCTTTTTATCGACCGAAAGCATGGCAGAGTCAAGGTCTCCTACCCTCATCCTGATTTGTATGACATATTAAAGGATACATATGGGGTCATCGTCTATCAGGAGCAAATCATGCTGATTGCAGCGAAGATGGCTGGTTTTCAGCTGGGCGAGGCTGATCTATTAAGAAGAGCTGTTTCGAAGAAGGATAAAAAGGTCCTTGATGAAGAGCGAAGCCATTTTGTTGAAGGATGCCTAAAAAAGGAGTATCCTGTTAACATTGCAAATGACGTTTATGACTTAATCGTCAAATTTGCAAACTATGGTTTTAATAGAAGCCATGCTGTTGCATATAGCATGATTGGCTTTCAGCTTGCTTATTTAAAAGCGCATTATCCGTTATATTTTATGTGCGGTCTTTTAACGAGTGTAATTGGAAATGAAGACAAAATTGCTCAATATTTCTATGAGGCGAAGGAAAAAGGGATATCTGTGTTGAAGCCTTCTATTAATAAGAGTGAGTTTCCATTTACGGTTGAAAAAGGGGAGATCCGCTACAGCTTAAGAGCGATTAAAAATGTCGGAGTGTCAGCTGTAAAGGATATATACAGAGCAAGACAGGAAAAGCCGTTTGAAGATTTATTCGATTTTTGCGCAAGAGTATCACCAAAGAGTGTCAACCGAAAAACGATTGAAGCGCTCATTTTTTCAGGAGCGATGGATGAGTTTTATCCCAATCGTGCTTCGTTATTAGCATCGATAGATATTGCGTTAGACCACGTGTCATTTTTAAATCCAGAGGATCAGCTGGACTTTCTTGGGGATACAACCTTCTCCATTAAGCCAAAATATGCGGAGATAGAAGAAATGCCGCTTGTTGATCTCCTGCAATTTGAAAAAGAGGCACTCGGGCTATACTTATCAAATCACCCAGTACAAGCATATCGAGAACGCTTAAGAGAGAATGGTGCAGTGGAAATCATCAGACTTTCTTCCTATATTAAGCGAAAAATTTCAATGGGTGGTCTTTTGACAAAAGTGAAATCGATTCGGACAAAAAATGGACAATCGATGGCATTTGTTACATTTGGGGATGAAACGGGAGAAATGGAAGGCGTCGTCTTTCCAGAGCAATTTAGAAAGCTGTCCCCCTTACTTGAGGAGGGCACCATGCTTTATGTGGAAGGCAGAGTAGAGATCAGAAATGACAGCAGTCAAATCATCGTGCAAGAAGCTGCTTTGCTTGAAGAGATGGACGTAAAAAGAAAAGAGTCTGTCTACATTCGGGTGAAAGAAGAGAATCATACGCAGGAGCTGCTAGAGCAAGTAAAACGAGTCCTTTCGATGCACAGCGGAGAAGCAGATGTCTATTTGTATTATGAGAAGCAAAAAAAGACGATGAGACTTCCAGATGCATACAAAGTTCATGCAGATCATGCTGTGATTTTCCAGTTAAAAGAGCTGCTCGGTGAACAAAACGTTGTGATTAAATGATGACAAATCGCCTGAATATGTTTTACAAATTCACCTATTGTGTTATCATTTTAAAGATTCTGTGTATTTAAAACTGCCAGTATGTGCTTATCAATTTAGCAAATCATTAAATCATTTTCCACTTGAAGGAGTGTTCATCACATGTCATTAAGAGAAGAAGCATTACATATGCACAAAGAGAATCAAGGCAAACTCGAATCAAAATCAAAAGTACAAGTGAAAAATGCGAAAGACTTGAGCTTGGCTTATTCACCTGGTGTTGCAGAACCATGTAAAGATATTTATGACGACACAAGCAAAGTGTATGATTATACAATGAAAGGCAATATGGTCGCTGTTGTCACAGACGGAAGCGCTGTTTTAGGGCTTGGAAATATTGGTGCAGAAGCATCTCTTCCAGTAATGGAAGGGAAAGCCGTATTATTCAAAAGCTTTGCAGGCGTAGATGCCTTCCCAATCGCGCTTGCAACGAACGATGTAGACAAAATCGTTGAAACAGTGAAGCTTCTTGAGCCGACTTTTGGCGGTGTGAACCTTGAAGATATTGCAGCTCCTAACTGCTTTATCATTGAAGAGCGCTTGAAAAAAGAGACAAACATTCCAGTTTTCCACGATGATCAGCACGGAACAGCCATTGTGACAGTAGCAGGACTTGTGAATGCACTGAAGCTTTCTGGAAAATCTATGTCTTCAATCAAAGTAGTGGCAAACGGCGCCGGGGCAGCAGGAATTGCGATTATCAAACTTCTTTATCATTTCGGTGTACGTGATATCATTATGTGTGATACGAAAGGTGCCATTTACGAAGGCCGCCCGAATGGTATGAATGCAGTGAAAAACGAAGTAGCTAAATTCACGAACCAAGACCGCAAAGAAGGTTCATTAGAAGAAGTCATTGAAGGCGCAGACGTCTTTATCGGGGTTTCTGTAGCAGGCGCTTTAACAAAAGAAATGGTTGGAAAAATGGCAAAAGATCCTGTCATCTTTGCTATGGCTAATCCAAATCCAGAGATTATGCCAGAAGATGCACATGCAGCAGGTGCAAGTGTTGTAGGAACTGGCCGTTCTGACTTCCCGAACCAAGTGAACAACGTACTGGCATTCCCAGGAATTTTCCGCGGAGCATTAGATGTACGTGCAACTCACATTAACGAAGAAATGAAAATCGCAGCTGTTGAAGCGATAGCGTCTCTTGTTTCAGATGAGGAATTGTCAGCTGAATATGTCATCCCTGCACCATTTGATGCACGCGTGGCACCAGCGGTAGCAAAAGCTGTGGCAAAAGCAGCAATGGAAACTGGCGTTGCAAGAATCAAAGTCGACCCAGAAGCGGTCGCTGAAAAAACAAGAAAATTAACGATTATCGGCGAATAATCAACTGGAAAAGTGTGCACGTTTTTTCTGAAATTGGAGGAAAAACGTGCAACATTTCCTCTCTTACGCGAAAAATTTTTCATCCGGAATGAGATTTTTTTGTAGACGTTCACAATTCAAACATATCAACTGCTCAGCGCCCCAAACACCTACTCATTTCTCATCAATTCCCCACTGAAAAAATTGAATGAAGGATGACAGCGTTTGACAAAAAAAGTACAATAGTTTCGGTACAGTTATGACATGTCCTATAATAGTGGATGTGCGTGTAAAGAAAAAACCCTTCAAAAAGGGAGGTAGTCATTTGTCAATCAAGAATATTTTCAGTAAAAAGAAAAAATATGCATCTGTACCCTCTGAACAGGCAAGCCAAGATGTGCCTGAAGGCATCATGACCAAATGTCCGCAATGTAAAAAAATAATGCTCACCAAAGAACTAGATAAAAATTTACGTGTTTGCATGAATTGCGGCAGACATTTGCAAATGAATGCAAAACAGCGTATCGAAAGCCTTGTAGATGAAGGCACATTTGAAGAATTTAACGGGCACCTCATTTCAGCAAACCCGCTCGGTTTCCCAGGCTACGAAGAAAAGCTTGAGAAAGACAGAGAAAAAACATCTTTGAATGAAGCCATTGTCACAGGTAAAGGTGAGATTGAAGGCCAAAGTGCTGTGATTGCTGTCATGGATGCCACGTTCCGTATGGGCAGCATGGGATCGGTTGTTGGTGAAAAGATCACACTGGCGATCGAGAAAGCAAAAGCGGACAAGGTTCCGTTTATTATCTTTACTGCATCTGGTGGAGCGAGAATGCAAGAGGGAATTCTCAGTCTGATGCAGATGGCAAAAACAAGTTCAGCATTAAAACTGTTCAGCGAAGATCAAGGGTTGATTATCTCTGTGATGACGAACCCAACAACTGGCGGTGTATCAGCTAGTTTTGCGTCTCTCGGTGATTACAACTTTGCAGAACCGGGTGCTTTAATTGGTTTTGCAGGCCGCAGAATCATTGAACAAACGATTCGTGAAGACCTGCCAGAGGACTTCCAAACGGCTGAATTTTTAATGAAGCATGGACAGCTTGATGCTGTCATCCATCGTGCAGAAATGAAAGAAACACTAGGCCGAATCTTAGCGCTACACAGCACAGGAGGTGAACGAGAGTGGCTGGAGAACTAGAATTTGAAAAACCTGTCATTGAACTTCGAGCGAAAATTGATGAACTGAAAAAGTTCACACAAAACTCAGAAATGGATTTAAGTGCAGAAATTGAGCGCCTTGAAACACGTCTGAGCAAGCTTGAAGCAGACATTTATACAAATTTAAAGCCGTGGGACAGAGTGCAGATTGCTCGGCATGCGATGCGCCCAACAACTCTCGATTACATTCAAGAGCTGTTTGACAACTTTTTCGAATGTCACGGTGACCGTTTTTATGGTGATGATGAAGCGATCGTTGGAGGAATTGCCACGTTTAAAGGGCTTCCTGTCACTGTTATTGGTCATCAGCGCGGTAAAGATACAAAAGAAAACTTGCGCCGTAATTTCGGAATGCCTCATCCAGAAGGCTACCGTAAAGCGCTGCGTTTGATGAAACAAGCAGATAAATTTAATCGCCCGATCATTTGCTTTATTGATACAAAAGGAGCTTATCCTGGTAAAGCAGCTGAAGAGCGCGGACAAAGTGAAGCAATTGCGAAAAACCTATTCGAAATGGCAGGACTTCGTGTACCGGTTGTCTGTATTGTCATTGGAGAAGGCGGAAGCGGCGGCGCACTAGGCCTAGGCGTAGGAAACCACCTATTCATGCTAGAAAACTCAACGTATTCAGTGATTTCACCTGAAGGTGCAGCAGCACTGCTCTGGAAGGACTCATCACTTGCGAAAAAAGCTGCAGAATCAATGAAAATTACCGCTCCAGACCTAAAAGAATTAGATATTATAGATGATGTTATTAAAGAAGTGCAAGGTGGAGCACATCGAGACGTGAAACAACAAGCAGCCTACATGGAAAATGTATTAAAACAATCACTTACATCTTTGCTCAAACTAACACCTGAAGAACTAGTCGAACAAAGATATGAAAAATACAAAGCAATCGGGAAAGTATCGATTGAAAATCAATATATTGGGGTAAACTAAATAAACGTACAGCCTTTTTGGCTGGCGTTTATTTTTTTTCATCTTTTTTCATGAAAACCGACCTCATGTAAGCGCTATTTGAAAATAATTTTCTTTTGTTTTCATAAAATTTGAAACGTCTGAAAACCCTGATATGACAAGGTTTATAGCACCTGCCTTTACAGATTTCAGAGAGATTTGCTTTCATGACGTTCTTAACTTTTGTTTAAAAACGGTTTATTTAATTGTATAATAAGTACGGTTTTAGAAATTCGTATTGAAAACATCCAAATTTGCTCATGATTGTTTTCAAGCAGTGGAAATGGTATGTTTAATTCATATATGGTCTCTGAGGTGAAAAAGATGAAGCGTATAGGAGTTTTAACAAGCGGTGGGGATTCCCCAGGAATGAATGCAGCTGTGCGCGCAGTTGTAAGGAAAGCAATTTACCATAATGTTGAAGTTTACGGTATTTATAATGGATACTCAGGTCTAATTAACGGTAAAATTGAGAAACTCGAAATAGGTTCGGTAGGCGATATCATTCATCGTGGAGGAACAAAACTTTACACGGCAAGATGTCCTGAATTCAAGACAGTTGAAGGTCGTGAAAAGGGAATTGAAAACTTAAAAAAATTCGGTATTGAAGGACTTGTAGTCATTGGTGGAGACGGGTCATTTATGGGAGCGAAGAAATTAACAGAGCTCGGTTTTCCATGTGTAGGTGTCCCTGGCACGATTGACAACGATATTCCAGGTACTGATTTCACTATTGGCTTTGATACAGCACTGAATACTGTCATTGATGCCATTGATAAAATTCGTGATACAGCCACATCTCATGAACGTACATACGTAGTGGAAGTAATGGGAAGACATGCTGGTGATATTGCCCTTTGGTCAGGTCTTGCGGGCGGAGCCGAATCTATTTTGATTCCTGAAGCAGACTATGACATGGACGAAATTATTGCTAGGTTAAGAAGAGGTCACGAGCGCGGCAAGAAGCATAGTATTATTATCGTTGCAGAAGGCGTAGGCAGCGGTGTTGAATTTGGTAAGCGGATTGAAGAGGAGACAAGCCTTGAAACACGTGTATCTGTCTTAGGACATATTCAGCGCGGAGGTTCTCCGAGTGCATTTGACCGTGTACTGGCAAGCCGTTTAGGAGCATACGCAGTCGAGCTTCTCCTTGAAGGACAAGGCGGACGCTGTGTAGGCATTCAAAGCAATGAACTTGTCCATCATGATATTTTAGAAATCTTAGATAAAAAACATACAGTCGATAAAAATATGTACCGACTTTCACAAGAGCTCTCTATATAAAACGAGAAGACCTTAGGAGGAACAGTAATGAGAAAGACAAAAATCGTTTGTACAATCGGTCCAGCAAGTGAAAGCATTGAAAAGCTGACTGAATTGATTGAAGCAGGAATGAATGTAGCCAGACTAAACTTCTCCCACGGAGATTTTGAAGAGCATGGTGCACGCATTGAAAACATACGTAAAGCAGGTAAAACATTAGGCAAGGACATTGCGATCCTTCTAGATACAAAAGGTCCAGAGATCCGTACACGTACAGTTGAAAACGGCTCAATTGAGCTAGTCGCTGGTGCTGATCTTATCGTGAGTATGGAAGACATTGTTGGAAATACGGAAAAAATTAGTGTGACATACGAAGATTTAATTCATGATGTAGAAGTAGGTTCAACGATTCTATTAGATGATGGTCTGATTGGTTTAGAAGTAAAAGAAATTAACAAGGACCGCAAAGAAATCGTCACTAAAGTCATGAATACAGGCACACTCAAAAACAAAAAAGGTGTCAACATACCTGGCGTCAGTGTGAACCTGCCAGGTATTACAGAAAAGGATGCCAATGATATTCTGTTTGGAATTGAACAAGGCGTCGATTTCATCGCAGCTTCTTTTGTGAGACGAGCTTCTGATGTTCTTGAAATTCGTGAGCTTCTTGAAAAGAACAATGCGACTGATATTCAAATCATTCCTAAGATTGAAAACCAAGAGGGTGTTGATAACATCGACGAAATCCTTGAGGTATCTGATGGTTTAATGGTTGCGCGTGGAGATCTTGGTGTAGAGATCCCGGCAGAAGAAGTACCTCTTGTTCAAAAAATGCTGATCAAAAAATGTAATCGTTTAGGCAAGCCTGTCATCACAGCGACTCAAATGCTGGACAGCATGCAGCGTAACCCTCGTCCAACCCGCGCGGAAGCAAGTGACGTGGCCAATGCTATTTTTGACGGTACAGATGCGATTATGCTTTCTGGTGAAACAGCAGCCGGAACATATCCAGTAGAAGCTGTACAAACGATGCATAACATTGCATCACGTTCAGAAGAAGCACTAAACTATAAAGCAATTCTTTCCCGCAGAAGCGAAGAAGTAGAAGTCAGCATTACAGATGCGATCGGTCAATCTGTTGCACATACAGCAATGAAGCTTGATGTGGCAGCCATTGTGACGCCTACGGAAAGCGGACATACAGCCAGAATGATTTCAAAATATAGACCAAAAGCACCAATCGTAGCAGTTACAGCAAACGAATCAGTGGCAAGAAAGCTTTCACTCGTATTCGGTGTATTTGCAAAGAGCGGATCAAAAACGACGTCTACTGATGAAATGCTTGAGAATGCAGTAGAAAAGTCTATTGAAACAGGCTATGTAAGACACGGCGATTTAATCGTCATTACAGCAGGTGTGCCAGTTGGTGAAACAGGTACGACGAACTTAATGAAAGTATATGTTGTCGGTGACATCATTGCGAAAGGTCAAGGTATTGGCCGTAAATCTGCATTTGGACCGGTTGTCATTGCACAAAGCGGAAAAGAAGCAGAAGAAAAAATGTACGACGGTGCGATCCTAGTCGCAAACTGCACAGATCGTGATATGATGGGAGCTTTAGAAAAAGCATCTGCCCTTATCACAGAAGAAGGCGGTTTAACAAGCCATGCAGCTGTTGTTGGATTAAGCCTTGGCATTCCAGTAATTGTTGGTCTTGACGGCGCAACAACACTATTAAAAGAAGGCGAAGAGATTACAGTAGATCCAGCACGCGGAGCGATCTACAAAGGCCGTGCAAGCGTCCTTTAAATCATCCAAGAGAGGAGTTGTCTGACTCCTCTCTTTTTTTATGTTACACTAAAAAAAGTAAACAGCTTTCGATGAAAGATACCCCATGAGGTGATATGGTTGAAGAAATATTTTCTACTATTATTAATTCTGTTCCCTGCGGTGGAAATTAGTTTATTTTTAATCTCAAGTAAAATCATTGGCATTTTGCCAACGATGCTGCTCATCGTGCTGACAAGTGCATTAGGTGCTTATTTCGCAAGAAAACAAGGAATAGAAGCCTTCCAAAAAGTACAGCGAGATTTACAATATGGCAAGATGCCAGGGGGAGCGATTGTCGATGGTTTTTGTATTCTGATTGGCGGTCTGCTGCTGCTCATTCCAGGCTTCTTATCAGATCTCATTGGGGCTTTGCTGCTCATTCCGGTGACGAGAAAGGGAATCAAGCCGCTCTTTGAACGCTGGCTTAGAAACTTGTCTAATCGCAACCGCTATACAATCATTCGCTAAAGAGACCTTCAGCCTAGGTCTCTTTTATTTTTGCATGCCATACCGAATGTACTCAAAAATATCTCTGAAAACTCCTGCATTACGGAATGCCTGCCACACGACAAGGGAAGCAGGGCCAATCACAAGTCCAAGAAAACCAAACCATTTTAACCCGACAAATAGCGCCACAAGCGTTGCTAGAGGATTAAGTCCGATGGATTTGCTTAAGACTTTTGGCTCTGATATTTGTCTTTGAATGAGGACAACAATATACAAAATGCCCAGTCCAATGGCGAGTGAAAGATTTCCTGTCATAGCAGAATAAATGATCCACGGTAGGAAAACAGTGCCGCTCCCGATATATGGAAGTAAATCGACAAATCCAATACATAAAGCAATCACAAGGGCATGCTCGACTTTTAAAACGATGAGTCCAATCAATACAATACCAATCGTCATGGCCACAAGCAGAAGCTGAGCCTTCATAAAACCGGTAATGGCTTTTTTAATTTCAGATAAAATGGCGCGTGTATGCTGCATCCATTTTGCGGGAAAGATACGTGAGCCATATGTTTTTAATGTAAACCAATCTTTCGTGATAAAAAAAGTTGCCAGAGCAGAAAATAACAATGTTGCTGCTGCATCAGGCAAAAGACCTAAAAAAGCCGGAATAAGCTCGAGTGTTTTTGAAAGAAAAGTCCCGATTTTTGCGGCAGCTTCATCACCGAGTGCTTGAATTTGTCCCAAAATGGATTCCTTTTGACCTGCTTGAAGCGTATTAAATTGGGCTGTGACATCATGATATAAAGGCAGAATTTTATCTGTGAAAAATTGCTCTACAATACCAATCAATTGATCAAGATGGCCAGGCAGCACCTTTGCCAAATAAGCACTTCCTGAAATGATTTCAGCCACTAAAAGCGTCATGAAGCCGGCGGCTGCGACTAAAAAGAGCAACAGTACAATGACCACAACAAGTCCTCTTGGCATCCCGGTGATCTCTTCAATTTTGCAGACGGCAGGGTGAATCAAACATGACACAATAAGGGCGATCCAAAAAGGATATAAAAACGGAAAAGACTGATATAAAAAGACAACAGCAAAAACAGCAATGCTGATTATCATCAAACTTCGCAGAAAAATGGCCACATAGGCGTGATTCACACAATCCCCTCCAAAAAACAAGCATGTCCGATACTTCATTTTATTCAAAAAGATTAGTAATATGAAAAGGTCGCAATAAAAAGAAAGAAAGGAGCGGCGTATGTTTACTCAAGCAAATTTATTTTTGGTACTTTTACTCGTTATTGCACTTATTGCAAAAAACAATTCGTTAATTTTAGCGGTCTCTGTACTGATCGCAATTAAGCTGATTGGCCTGGATCAAAAAATTTTCCCGGTTCTCCAATCTAAAGGCATTAATTGGGGAGTGACCGTTATTACCATTGCTGTGCTGGTCCCGATTGCAACAGGTGACATTGGATTTAAGCAGCTTGGAGAAGCGATGAAATCTTCCTATGCTTGGATAGCTCTTGGAGCGGGTATATTAGTAGCATTAATTGCAAAAAACGGGATTGTGCTACTCGAAAATGATCCGCATATTACGGCAGCGCTTGTGTTCGGTACCATTTTGGCAGTCAGCTTATTTAAAGGGGTGGCTGTTGGCCCGCTCATCGGGGCAGGAATTGCTTATTTGGCGATGCAGGCTGTGAAATTTTTCAGCGGATGAAAAGAGAGTGGTTCCTGCCACTTTCTTTTTTAAATTTTTTCTTGCGTGAGCTTTTGCAAAAAAACATAATTAAATATATTAAAAGAAGCAAATTCCCTTTATTCCATGCCTGATATGGGAGACTGGAAAAAAAATTATCAAAAAAAATTATAGTTAAACATTTAACAAATGTCTGATTATTGTTTATAATGGGAATAGGCTTAATTTTGAACTCATTGATCACACAAGAGATATGAGGCTAAAAGCGCTCTAACCGTATAGGTAAATGTAAGCATTTTCTTTTCAGAACCTGCCATCTTATTCGGATTGGATAGCGCTTTCAAAAAGTGAGAATTCTGCAACGAAGGGGAATCTTTTTAAAAAGGGGAGATTGAACATGACAGCAACAAGAGGTCTTGAAGGTATCGTGGCAACAACTTCATCCGTAAGCTCAATTATTGATGATACTCTTACTTATGTAGGGTACAATATCGATGATTTAACTGAAAAAGCTACATTCGAAGAAATTGTCTACCTGTTATGGCACTTAAAGCTGCCGAATGAGCAGGAGCTGAGTGAATTAAAACAACAGCTCAATGAAAATGCTCAGATTCCGCAAGAAATCATTGAGCATTTTAAATCTTATTCGCTCGATGGGGTTCATCCAATGTCTGCGATTCGTACAGCAGTATCCTTACTAGGTTTACTAGATGACGAATCAGAGATTATGGACAAAGAAGCGAATTACAGAAAGGCAATTCGCTTACAGGCGAAAATTTCTGGACTAGTCGCTGCGTTTTCTCGCATTCGCAAAGGACTTGAGCCTGTACAGCCAAAAGAAGAATACAGCTATGCTGCAAACTTCTTGTATATGCTAAATGGCGAAGAGCCGTCACCAGTAGAAATTGAAGCCATTGATAAGGCGCTTATTCTACATGCGGATCATGAATTAAACGCATCGACATTTACAGCACGTGTATGTGTTGCTACACTATCAGATATCTACTCTGGTGTGACAGCGGCTATCGGTGCGCTGAAAGGACCGCTTCATGGCGGCGCTAATGAAGGCGTGATGAAGATGCTTTCAGAAATTGGCGAAGTTGAAAACGTAGATTCCTATATTCATGGTAAGCTAGAGAAGAAAGAAAAAATTATGGGCTTTGGCCACCGCGTATATCGTCAAGGTGACCCGCGTGCAAAGCATCTAAAAGAAATGAGCCAGCGTTTAACAAACCTCACTGGCGAGCCGAAATGGTATGAAATGTCTGTTCGCGCAGAGGAAATCGTGACATCAGAGAAAAATCTTCCACCAAATGTTGATTTTTATTCTGCATCTGTATATCACAGTCTTGGCATTGATCATGACTTGTTTACACCAATTTTCGTGATCAGCCGATTCTCTGGATGGATTGCTCATATTCTAGAGCAATATGACAACAACCGACTCATCCGTCCAAGAGCTGATTACATTGGACCTGATCTTCAAACCTTTGTTCCGATCAGTGAAAGAGACTAATGTTTATAGAATAAGCGGGGGCTGATTTCAAAAGGCTAATCAGCCTCCATATCAACATCAACAAAAAACGAATCACGTGAAAAACTTTTTTGCTTGCAGACATCAAGCCAAGAAGTTTCAAATATTCACTACATAACCTGGGAGGTAATATCATTGTCACAAGGCGAAAAAATTACAGTTACTGGCGGCGTATTGAATGTACCAAATAATCCAATCATCCCGTTTATCGAAGGGGACGGAATCGGTCCTGACATTTGGAAAGCGGCATCAAGAGTACTTGAAGCAGCTGTAGAAAAAGCATATAAAGGTGAAAAGCAAATCACTTGGAAAGAAGTATATGCAGGTGAGAAAGCTTACAATAAAACTGGAGAGTGGCTTCCTGAGCAAACGCTTGAAGACATTCGTGAATACTTAATTGCGATTAAAGGACCACTAACAACACCAATTGGCGGAGGAATCCGTTCATTAAACGTGGCACTTAGACAAGAGCTTGATTTATTCACATGCTTACGTCCAGTTCGCTGGTTCAAAGGCGTACCTTCTCCTGTTAAACGTCCAGAAGACACAGACATGGTGATCTTCCGTGAGAACACAGAAGATATCTATGCTGGTATTGAGTATGCAAAAGGTTCAGACGAAGTGAAGAAGTTAATTGACTTCTTGAAAAACGAATTAGGTGTGAACAAAATCCGTTTCCCAGAAACGTCAGGTATCGGAATCAAGCCAGTTTCTGAAGAGGGAACATCCCGTCTTGTCAGAGCGGCTATCCAATATGCAATTGACCAAGGCCGTAAATCTGTGACGCTTGTTCACAAAGGAAACATCATGAAATTTACAGAAGGTGCCTTCAAAAACTGGGGCTACGAAGTGGCTGAAAAAGAGTTTGGCGACAAAGTCTTTACATGGGCACAATATGATCGTATTGTAGAACAAGATGGAAAAGATGCGGCAAACAAAGCGCAAAGTGAAGCAGAAGCTGCTGGCAAAATCATTGTCAAAGACAGCATTGCAGATATTTTCCTTCAACAAATCCTAACTCGTCCAGCTGAGTTCGATGTTGTGGCTACAATGAACTTAAATGGAGATTACATCTCTGATGCACTTGCAGCACAAGTTGGTGGAATTGGTATCGCACCAGGAGCGAACATCAACTACGAAACAGGACACGCTATTTTTGAAGCGACTCACGGAACAGCACCAAAATATGCTGGTCTTGATAAAGTGAATCCATCTTCTGTTCTTCTATCAGGCGTGCTGTTACTTGAGCACCTTGGCTGGCAGGAAGCAGCTGATCTAGTGATTCAATCTGTTGAAAAAACAATTGCATCTAAAGTCGTCACTTACGATTTTGCTAGATTAATGGATGGCGCAACAGAAGTAAAATGTTCTGAGTTTGCTGACGAGCTCATCAAAAACTTGTCTTGATTCTTAAACTTTAAAGTTAAAGGGGAAAAAGGAAATGGCAAACAAGCGTAAAAAAGTATCTGTCATCGGAGCAGGTTTTACTGGAGCAACTACAGCATTTTTAACAGCTCAAAAAGAATTAGCGGATGTCGTCTTAGTTGATATCCCGCAGCTTGAGAACCCAACAAAAGGGAAAGCTCTTGATATGCTGGAAGCAAGCCCTGTTCAAGGCTTCGATGCGAACATTACAGGCACTTCTAACTACGAAGATACAGCCGGTTCTGATGTCGTGGTCATTACGGCAGGAATTGCAAGAAAGCCGGGAATGAGCCGTGACGATCTCGTGTCAACAAATGAAAAAATCATGCGCAGCGTGACACGCGAAATCGTTAAATATTCTCCAGAAGCCATTATTGTTGTGTTAACAAACCCTGTTGATGCAATGACATATGCAGTTTATAAAGAATCAGGATTACCAAAAGAAAAAGTCATTGGACAATCGGGTATTCTTGATACAGCACGTTTCCGTACGTTTGTTGCTCAAGAATTAAACCTATCTGTCAAAGATGTGACGGGCTTTGTCCTTGGTGGACATGGTGATGACATGGTTCCGCTTGTTCGTTACTCTTATGCAGGCGGTATCCCGCTTGAAACATTGATTCCAAAAGATCGAATTGATGCGATTGTTGAAAGAACAAGAAAAGGCGGCGGCGAAATCGTGAACCTATTAGGTAACGGTAGTGCCTATTATGCACCTGCTGCTTCACTTGTAGAAATGGTTGAGGCGATTCTAAAAGATCAGCGCCGCGTAATCCCAACGATTGCTTACCTTGAAGGTGAATATGGCTACGAAGGCATTTACCTTGGTGTACCAACAATCGTAGGTGGAAACGGCCTTGAGCAGATCATTGAGCTTGAGCTGACAGAAGAAGAAAGAAGTCAGCTTGACCGTTCTGTTGAATCTGTTAAGAACGTCATGAAAGTATTGTCTTAATATGAAAAAGGAAGGCTTCTCTTATGAGGGGCCTTCTTTTTGTTTACAAAACAAATCTTGTCGAAATTTTAAATTGTCCTCTTGTTAAGCTTTCGTTAAAATGAAAGAGAAAGCGTGACTTCTCGCTTTTCACATAAGATACAAAAAAACGGATGCAGGGGAAATCACTAATTGGAGGCACAACATGAATAAAAAAATATTAGTTGTGGATGATGAAGAATCGATTGTAACACTTCTAAGCTATAACCTTGAAAGGGCGGGCTATGATGTCGTCACAGCAAGAGATGGGGAAGAAGCGCTTGAAAAAGCAGCAAGTGAACAGCCTGATCTCATTGTATTAGATTTAATGCTTCCGAAAATGGACGGCATTGAAGTGTGCAAACAACTGAGAATTCAAAAAATGATGTTCCCTATTTTAATGCTGACAGCAAAGGACGATGAATTTGATAAGGTGCTCGGCCTTGAACTTGGAGCCGATGATTACATGACAAAGCCATTCAGTCCTAGAGAAGTGGGTGCTCGGGTAAAAGCCATCTTAAGAAGAGCGCAGCAATCTCAGCCTGCCCCCACGCAAGAGGACAAGGAAGAGGTCATTGCAGACCAAATCAAAATTGGTGAACTGCGCATTTTACCAGAACACTACGAAGTCTACTTCCAAGAAGAACGTCTAGAGCTTACGCCGAAGGAATTTGAACTGCTGCTTTATTTGGCCAAGCATAAAGGACGTGTCCTCACACGTGATCTGCTGCTAAGTGCCGTTTGGAATTATGACTTTGCAGGAGACACTCGTATTGTGGATGTACACATCAGCCACTTGCGGGACAAAATTGAAAAGAATACGAAAAAACCAACATACATTAAAACCATTCGCGGCTTAGGCTACAAATTGGAGGAGCCAAAGCCAAATGAGTAAAATAAGAACCCGCCTGTTTTCGGGACTTATTTTTCTCCTTTTTATTGTGTTTGTCGCACTTGGCCTTTTTCTGGATCACATGTTCCATGTTTTTTATGAAACAAAATTAACGGAACGAATGGAAAATGAATCGAGCTTTCTTCTTTCTTCCATGGATGGTGATGATCTGCAGGCGAAGCAAAACAAGGAGATCCTCAATCAGGCAAAGCAGCATCTCGACATGAATGCGTCAATTGTGAATCTGAAGGGGAATATCATACATACAACGGGTCAAGCG
Organism: Bacillus sp. WP8; assembly: GCF_000800825.1. Taxonomy (NCBI): domain Bacteria; kingdom Bacillati; phylum Bacillota; class Bacilli; order Caryophanales; family Bacillaceae; genus Bacillus; species Bacillus sp. WP8. The sequence continues at coordinate 2,562,236 of NZ_CP010075.1, read as the reverse complement.
GAGCAAAGGGGCATCATTCAAAACACACTGAACAATGAACGGCTTCAAACAAAAGGCGTCGTCATTGAGGATGAGAAGGATGCGCTGTTTCATTACGCAGTCCCTATTCTGAAACAAAACGAACCGGCAGGCTATTTATTTCTCCATGCGTCATTCCAGCCTTTAAACGAAATTGATGGCCAGCTTTGGCTCGCATTAGCCGTTTGTCTTGGCTCGGCGATTATTATCATCGTTTTCTTTGGATACCGCATGTCGATGAAATATGTAAAACCGATAGATTATGCCACAAAGGTAGCCAAACAGCTGGAACGTGGGAACTATGATACCAATCATTATGAAGAGCTCATCATTGAAACTAGTGAGCTTAATACATCAATGAAGCGTCTGGCAGAAAGCCTTCAAGAAATGACAAGCACTGGGGAAATGCAGCGGGACCGTCTGCAAACAGTCATTGAAAACATCGGTGCAGGAATTATTTTGATTGATAAGATGGGGTATATCAACCTAGTCAATCGAACCTTCCGCAAGCAGTTTAAGGTGCAAAAGCACATTTACATGCACAAGCTGTATCATGAAGCATTTACACATGACGAAATTATTGAGCTGATTGATGAAATTTTTATGACAGAAACGAAGGTGCGGAAGTTTTTGCGCCTAGCCGTTGACATTGAACGGCGCTACTTCCAAGTGGATGGTGTCCCAATTTTAAGTACAGACGATGAATGGAAAGGAATTGTCCTTGTGTTTCATGACGTGACAGAAACAAAGCAGCTCGAGCAAATGCGAAAAGATTTTGTCGCCAATGTTTCTCATGAATTAAAGACACCGATTACGTCGATTAAAGGATTCTCCGAAACCCTTCTTGATGGAGCGATTGATGACAAAGAAGCGCTGACACAATTCCTTTCCATCATTTTAAAAGAGAGTGTCCGACTCGAAACTCTCATTCAAGATTTACTCGATCTTTCCAAAATCGAGCAGCAGCATTTCAAACTAAATATTCAAGACGCCAATGCGTCAGAAATCATTCAAGAGATTGAAGTCCTTTTAAAACAAAAGGCTGCGGAAAAAGGTATTCAATTACAAGTGCGTATCCCGAAAGAGCCTGTCTATGTGATGGCAGATCCGCTGAGATTAAAGCAAATCTTCCTCAATCTCGTCAACAATGCTCTTACCTATACACCAGAGGGAGGGAGTGTCACCATTTCGGCAAGACCGCGGAAAGGCGCCTATGAATTTGATGTAGCAGATACAGGAATCGGCATGAAGAAAAGAGAGATTCCAAGAATATTTGAGAGATTTTATCGAATTGATAAAGATAGAAGTAGAAATTCAGGCGGAACAGGACTTGGTCTTGCGATTGTCAAACACCTTGTGGAGGCGCATGAAGGGACGATTTCAGTCCATAGCAAACAAGGCAAAGGAACGACTTTTACAGTGAGCCTGAAATCAAAATAGGGAAAAAAGGAATGTCACGTTAAAATTTACATGATCTTTACAATGGATTCATGTTTAGTTAAACAATCATTGGTAGGATGAATAGGAACCCCTTCATCCAAGGAGCCAATTTTGTAAGGACGAAAACACTTGTTGTTTTCGTCCCTTTTTTTATGCAGGTTCGACTATTTTCTTTTCAAAATAAACTTTGATAAAATGATGATACAATGTGTGAAAGAGACGGCTGAAATGGCTCAGCCGATGGAGGATTAAAACATGACAGACAAAAAGAAATTAGTACTAGTGGATGGAAACAGTCTCGCTTATCGAGCTTTTTTTGCTTTGCCGCTATTATCAAATGATAAAGGCGTCCATACAAATGCCATTTATGGCTTTGCAATGATTTTAATGAAGATGCTCGAGGACGAGAAGCCAACCCATATGCTCGTCGCATTTGATGCGGGGAAAACAACGTTCCGCCACGAGACATTTAAAGAATATAAAGGCGGAAGACAAAAAACGCCGCCAGAGCTATCAGAACAAATGCCGTTTATCCGTGAACTATTAGATGCCTATCAGGTGAAAAGGTACGAGCTTCCTCAATACGAGGCTGACGATATTATCGGGACATTGGCTGTGGAGGCAGAAAAAGACGGCTTTGAAGTGAAAATTTTCTCAGGAGATAAGGACTTAACGCAGCTCTCAACAGACCATACGACGGTAGCAATTACGAAAAAAGGCATTACAGAAGTAGAATATTACACACCGGCTCATATTGAAGAAAAATATGGTCTGCGCCCAGATCAAATCATCGACATGAAAGGCTTGATGGGAGATTCCTCAGATAATATCCCAGGGGTGCCCGGTGTAGGGGAAAAAACAGCGATAAAATTGTTAAAGCAGTTTGAAACGGTAGAAAACCTGCTTGAACATATTGACGAAGTCAGTGGTAAAAAACTCAAAGAAAAGCTTGAAGAATATAAAGAGCAAGCGGTGATGAGTAAACAACTCGCAACGATTCTTGTAGAAGCGCCAATTGATGTATCAAGCAAGGATCTCGCATATGAAGGTCCTCATATGGATCAAGTGATCTCTCTTTATAAAGAACTAGGCTTTCAAACGCTGCTAGAGCGTCTAGGAGAAACACCAGAAACAGGTGAACAGGTCGAAGTTGAAGCATTAGAAGTGAAAAAAATGACTGATGTAACGGATGAAATGCTGACAGATCACGCCGCCCTTGTGGTAGAACAGCTTGGAGATAATTATCATGAAGCGGATTTGATCGGTTTTGCGATCCATAATGAAAACGGTGCGTTTTTTATCACGAAAGAAGATGCACTTCAATCAGATGCATTTAAACAATGGGTACAGGATGAAACGAAGAAGAAATGGGTCTTCGATTCAAAAAGAGCAGTTGTCGCCCTCAGATGGCACGATGTCGATCTAAAAGGTGTCGATAACGATGTCCTGCTCGCTTCCTATGTCGTCAATCCTCAGAAATCCTATGAGGACGTCGCCAGTGTGGCGAAGGAATACGGCCTGAACATCGCATTTTCTGATGAAAAAGTGTACGGAAAAGGAGCAAAGCAGGCGATCCCACCTGAAGATGAACTGAAGGAACATCTTGGACGAAAAGCAGCGGCGATCTCTGCTCTGCATGATTTAACACTTGAAGCACTAGAAAAAAATGATCAACATGAACTGTATGAAGACTTAGAGCTGCCGCTTGCCCTCATCTTAGGTGAAATGGAATCACTTGGCGTAAAGGTAGATATTGAGCGCCTAGAGAAGATGGGTGAAGAGTTAGCGAAAAAGCTGAAAGAATATGAGGAAACCATTCACCGCTTAGCAGGTGAAACGTTTAACATCAATTCTCCTAAACAGCTTGGCGTGATTCTTTTTGAAAAATTAGGTCTGCCGATTATTAAAAAGACAAAAACAGGCTACTCGACATCTGCGGATGTTCTTGAAAAGCTTGAAGATAAGCACGAAATCATTCGGTCTATTCTGCATTACCGCCAAATTGGAAAGCTCCAATCGACCTATGTGGAAGGCTTAATGAAGGTAACGCGCAAGGATACACATAAAGTGCATACACGATTTAATCAAGCGCTCACGCAAACAGGAAGACTAAGCTCAACAGATCCCAACTTGCAAAACATCCCAATTCGTTTAGAGGAAGGACGGAAGATTCGTCAAGCATTCGTTCCATCAAAAGAAGGCTGGCTTATGTTTGCTGCTGACTATTCACAAATTGAGCTGCGTGTACTCGCTCATATTTCTCAGGATGAGAATTTGATCGAAGCGTTTACGCAAGATATGGATATTCACACGAAAACAGCGATGGACGTGTTCCATGTCTCAGAAGAAGAAGTGACTTCCTCTATGAGAAGACAAGCCAAGGCTGTCAACTTCGGAATTGTATATGGAATCAGTGACTATGGATTATCTCAAAATCTTGGGATCACAAGAAAAGAAGCAGCTGCCTTTATCGAACGCTATTTAACAAGCTTTAAAGGCGTGAAAACCTATATGGAAGAGATTGTGCAGGAAGCGAAACAAAAAGGATATGTCACGACACTTCTCAAACGCAGACGGTATATCCCGGATATCACCAGCCGTAATTTTAATATCAAAAGCTTTGCGGAAAGAACAGCCATGAACACACCGATCCAAGGAAGTGCAGCTGATATTATTAAAAAAGCCATGATTGATATGGCGCGTAAGTTAAAAGAAGAAAACTTGCAGGCAAATCTTTTATTACAGGTGCACGATGAATTGATCTTCGAAGCGCCGAAAGAAGAAATTGCCATACTCGAAAAAATTGTCCCTGAAGTCATGGAAAATGCACTTCAGCTAGATGTGCCGCTAAAAGTTGATTTTGCTTCAGGCCCATCTTGGTACGACGCAAAATAATAGAGAGAGAAAAAGGAGCGAGGAGCATGCCGGAATTACCAGAAGTTGAAACCGTCCGGCGCACACTCAAGCGGTTAGTCGAAGGAAAAACGATTGAAACGGTCGATATCAAATGGCCGAATATCATCAAACGTCCTGGGGAGCCGGAAGAGTTCGCAAGAAGGATGGTAGGAGAAACGATACAAACCATTGAAAGAAGAGGAAAGTTCCTGCTCTTTCATTTAGACCACTACGTAATGGTCTCCCATTTAAGGATGGAAGGGAAATACCGTGTACATGAAGCGCATGAGCCATACGATAAACATGTACACGTCGTCTTTACTTTTACAGATGGTACTGAGCTTCGGTATCATGATGTGCGTAAATTTGGCACAATGCATTTATTTCAGCCGGGGGAAGAGGAAAAGGAACTCCCGCTCTCACAGCTGGGGTATGAGCCTTTTGATGATCAATTCACTCCGGAATATTTATGGGAGCAATTGAAAAAAACATCCCGTGTGGTCAAAACAGCGCTGCTTGATCAAAAGATTGTCGTGGGACTAGGTAATATTTATGTAGATGAGGTTTTGTTTAAAGCAGGCATTCATCCAGAAACAAAAGCGAATCAGCTCAGCCTTGAATCGTGTAAAGTACTTCACAGGCATATTATCGATACACTTCAAGTAGCGGTAGATGCAGGAGGAAGCACGATTCGCTCATATATCAATTCACAAGGTGATATTGGAACATTTCAGCTGCAGCTTCTTGTGTATGACCGGCGGGGAGAGCCTTGTCAAACATGCGGAAGCATCATTGAGAAAACAGTAGTCGGAGGGCGCGGCACACATTTTTGTGTAACCTGCCAAAAACGTCCTCAATAAAAATCAGCCATCAGCATGCTTCCTTTTTGCTGTGCATACGATAAAAAACATTCATTTTTCAGCAAGGTGTAGACTGACACACAGCCCACCTGCTCTTCATATAGTGAAGAAGAGTCTAAGGACGCCTAGAGACTCTTGATCATCGTTGCATGAACAGAAAGGAAGAGTTCAGGTATGATTTCGATTTCGCTCCTGTTTTTAGCTATTGCAGTCAGCATTGACAGCTTTTCTGTAGGCTTTACGTATGGACTTCGTAAAATGAAGATTCCATTTAAAGCGATTGTCATTATTGCATGCTGTTCAGGGATTGTGCTGCTCATTTCTATGCTGATTGGCAGCCTGCTGACGACATTCCTCCCTGTCTCAGTGACAGATAAACTTGGTGGAGGCATTTTGATCGCCATTGGACTTTGGGTCCTTTATCAATTTTACAAACCAGCGAAAGAGCGTGATTTGCTACTTCATGAAAAGACATTGCTTAATGTGGAAGTGCAGTCACTTGGTCTTGTCATTCAAATTTTGCGCAAGCCGACAAGTGCAGATATTGACCGTTCTGGGACGATCAATGGAATAGAAGCAGTGCTTCTTGGGATTGCTTTATCCATTGATGCATTTGGCGCAGGGATTGGCGCTGCGATTCTAGGCTTTTCACCAATTGTCATGAGTATCACTGTGGCCGTGATGAGCTCACTCTTTGTGTGTATCGGGCTTCGTTCCGGTCATTACTTGGCAAATTGGCGCTGGATCGATAAACTTGCATGCTTACCAGGGCTTCTGCTCATTTTAATTGGGGTGTGGAAGCTGTAAAGGAGGAAATCAATTGACGCTTGTCATTGGATTAACAGGCGGGATTGCTAGTGGAAAAAGCACCGTCTCGCAAATGATAAAAGAGCATGGCATCCGGGTCGTGGACGCAGATGTCATTGCAAAAGAAGCGGTTGCCAAAGGTACACCAGCTCTTCAACAAATCGTTCAAACCTTTGGCGAGGATGTTCTCCTGCCAAATGGGGAGCTGAACCGGCAGCAGCTTGGAGCCATCATTTTTTCTGATGAAGAGAAAAGAAAGCAGCTGAATGCGATTGTTCATCCTGAAGTGAGAAAAGAAATGCTCAAACAGAGAGATGAAGGGGTTAGTCAGCAAGAAACCTTCGTTGTCCTCGATATCCCGCTTTTATTTGAAAGTCAGCTGGAAAGCCTTGTCGACCGCATCATTGTGGTGTATACAACGCCTGAATTGCAGCTGTCGCGGCTCATGAATCGAAATGACCTCAGCGAGGAAGAAGCACTGAATCGTATTCACTCTCAGCAGTCTCTTGAGGAGAAATGTAAAAAAGCAGACCGCGTGATAGAGAACACACAAGATCTTACTTTTATCAGAAAGCAATTGCAAAACATATTAAATGAATGGGAACATACAGATAAGTAAGAGTACATACACGTACTCTTCTTTTTTTTATGCTTTATTCTTATCTCCTTTGAAAAGAACAGCCCTTTTTAGAAAATATACGTTTATATACTGGCAATTACATTCTAATGTGATATACTAATTTCATAAATAAATTTATTGAGTATAACACATAATAGAGGAGTGACCTGTTCATGAAGGTAAAAGCAGCGATCAATGGGTTTGGCAGAATTGGACGCATGGTCTTCAGAAAAGCAATGCTTGATGATCAAATTCAAATTGTAGCGGTGAACGCAAGCTATCCTGCCGAAACGCTAGCACATTTAATTAAATATGACACAAATCATGGACGTTACGAATGTGATGTGACTGCAGAAGATGACGCCTTGATTGTAAATGGCAAAAGAGTGCTTTTGCTTAATAATAGAGATCCAAAGCAGCTTCCATGGGGAGAGCTTGGGATTGATATCGTCATTGAAGCAACAGGTAAATTTAATTCAAAAGATCAAGCGATGGGCCATATAGATGCTGGAGCGAAAAAAGTCGTTCTAACAGCTCCAGGTAAAAATGAAGACATTACGATTGTGATGGGTGTCAATGAGGATGATCTTGATCCTGAAAAGCACGTCATTATTTCAAACGCATCTTGTACAACAAACTGTTTAGCACCAGTTGTAAAACTGTTAGATGATGAATTTGGCATCGACAACGGGTTAATGACAACGGTTCATGCTTATACAAATGATCAAAAAAATATCGATAACCCGCATAAGGATCTGCGCCGGGCAAGAGCATGTGCTCAGTCCATTATTCCAACTACGACGGGTGCCGCTAAAGCGCTTTCTTTAGTGCTTCCGCACATGAAAGGGAAATTGCATGGGCTTGCACTCCGCGTGCCGGTTTCCAATGTGTCGATGGTTGATCTTGTTGTAGACTTAAAAAAAGATGTCACAGCAGAAGAAGTCAATGCAGCCTTCTCGAATGCATCTAAAACATCTCTTGCTGGTATTTTAGATTACACAGATGAGCCGCTTGTCTCTACGGACTTTAACACGAACCCTTACTCAGCAGTCGTTGATGGATTGACAACGATGGTAATGGAAGGGAGAAAAGTAAAAGTTCTTGCATGGTATGACAATGAATGGGGTTATTCATGCCGAGTGGTTGACCTTGTGAAATTTGTCGGCGCACAGATGAAAGAGCTGTCTGCTGTTTGAAATGAAGAAGACGATCGTCCCTTTTCAAGAAATGAGAGAAAATCCCACTAAAAACACAGCTTGCAAAATGGGTCTAAACAAAGTATACTATTTTTCGTGAACTTCTTGTTCGCAGACTCATTCGGGTATACTTAAAGGGTTAGGACCTCTTAGGACTAACTTTCCCCCGTGGTATATGTCCGGTCCGGCTGCTTAGAACTTCACTCTTTCATTCTTGTTTAAAGGGGGGTCCATGATGGAAACAATCGGACGTCACGTTATCTCCGAGCTATGGGGATGCGACTGTGATAAACTGAACGACATGGATTTTATTGAAAAAACGTTTGTAAATGCAGCTTTGAAATCAGGAGCTGAGGTAAGAGAGGTTGCTTTTCACAAATTTGCACCTCAAGGAGTAAGTGGAGTTGTCATTATTTCTGAATCTCATCTGACAATTCACAGCTTTCCTGAACATGGTTATGCGAGCATAGATGTTTATACTTGCGGCGACCTAGATCCGAATATTGCAGCAGATCATATCGGAGATGAATTAGGTGCTGAAACAAGAGAAAACATCGAAATTCCTCGAGGCATGGGTCCTGTACAAGTAAAACAGGCACAAGCCAAAGCACTGTAAACATAAAAAAGATTGCAATGGGAGCTGGCCAAAAGCATTAAATGCCTTTGTGTTATGCTCCTTTTTATATTTATTTGATAAAAAATCCAACATTCCCCAGCTTGTCTATACTTTTGTTCTAGGAAAACAAAGGTTTTTTTTATAAAATAAAGAAAGAGGCATTATGGCAAAGGGGATACGTGTATGATTTTAAGACAAAATTTTAAACGGTTCATGTCAAACCATACAGAAACATTTGACGAGCATCCAGTGTCAGAACTGAAAAGCCATTACTACAAATCGACGAATGCACAAGTTTTTCAAGCGGTGGAAGCCATTCTTTCCCGAAACGATTCCTATCAAGTGACATCTGTTTCAGCAGAACGAGGTGAAATCAGCGCAAACATACGATTGCCGAAAAAAGCCTTTCTCGTAGCGACTGTCATTTCAATTCGTCCTTTTGAAACAGCTGTCGATTTTAATGTAACAACAGAAACGGCCCTGCCAACAGATTTCGGCTATAGTCAGAAGACCGTTCTGTCCCTTTATGATGAACTAGACAAACAACTTCCAAGAATAGATCGGAGCTGATGATATGAAATGTCCCACATGTCAGCACCTTGGCACAAGGGTGCTTGATTCAAGACCAGTAGATGAAGGGAAATCCATCCGTCGTAGAAGAGAGTGCGAAAGCTGCCAATATCGCTTTACGACGTTTGAAAAATTAGAAGAATTACCGCTGATTGTGGTGAAAAAAGAAGGAATTCGAGAAGAATTCAGCCGCGAAAAAATGCTGAGAGGACTTATCAAAGCGTGTGAAAAGCGTCCTGTCGCTTTAAAGCAGCTGGAGGATGTCTGCTTTAATATCGAAAAAGAACTGCGCAATCAAGGCATGTCAGAAGTGAAAAGCGAGCTTGTAGGTGAAATGGTGATGGACGAGCTGGCGAAAATTGATGAAGTGTCTTACGTTAGGTTTGCCTCGGTTTACCGGCAGTTTAAAGACATCAATGTCTTTATTGATGAATTAAAAGATCTATTAAAGAAAGAACGCTAAAAAGAGCTGGAGATTCTTCATGCTCTTTTTCCTGCGTAAAGCGTAAAACGCAAAAAGAGTGTACAATGGAAACAATCGCAATTCATGGGGAGGATCAGCAAATGACAGAGCATTGGAAGGAAGTGCTAGCCGTCGATCCGTATGTCGTCAAAAGCGCTTCATTGCTCGGTGACATCGATAGACAGCTCATCACTCTTTTATATCAGCCGCTTATTGGCATGTCCGCTTTTAGCTTATACATGACGCTGTGGGGAGAGCTGGAACAAAATCGTATGTGGGGAAAACCTGCACCTCATCGGCAGCTCATGGTCATGCTGCAGACGAATTTAAATGATATTTTTGAGGAACGTTTAAAGCTTGAAGCGATCGGCTTACTCCGCACATATGAACAGGAAACGGAAGAAGGCAGACTGTTTACATATGAGCTTGTACCGCCGCTAAGACCGGATGAATTTTTCCAAGATGGTATGCTGAATGTCCTGCTGTACCATCGTGTAGAGAAAGCAAAATATATGCAGCTTCGTGATTATTTCTCTTATCCAGGTGTTCCTGCAGAAGCAAAGAACATTTCACGGTCGTTTGAAGAAGTCTTTCACGTATTGCAGCCAGGCGAACGCAAGATGACAGAAGAGATTCATCAGGCGTCATCGCTTGATCAAGGCTATGAATATGTGACCGTTGGATCGAGTCAGCCGGCACCACTCTTAGACGAATCCTTCGATTTCGATCTATTATTAGCGGGTATGTCTGACATGATGATTCCAAGAAAGGCTTTGACTAAGCAGGTAAAAGAAACAATTAAGAAGTTAGCTGTTGTATACGGCATCACCCCGCTTCAAATGCAAAATATTGTAGCAGGTGCATGCGGTTCGGATCAAATGATCTCAACAGAAGAGCTGAGAAAAGCAGCAAGAGACTGGTACCAAATTGAATACAGAGGCGAACAGCCAAAGCTGATTGATCAAAAACAGCCAAGACACTTGCGACAAGATGCTTCAAAGACGCCGGCAGCGGATACTCCAGATGCAAAATTGATTGAAAAGCTGGATCATATTTCGCCTAGAGAGCTGCTAAAAGACATGGCAGATGGCATTGAGCCGACGTATGCCGACCTAAGAATTGTCGAAGATATCATGCTCGAGCAGCAGCTAGAGCCAGGTGTCATGAATGTTCTCATCTACTATACCTTACTCAAAACAGATATGAAGCTGTCGAAAACATACATGCAAAAAATCGCCGCTCATTGGGTAAGAAAGAAAATCAAAACCGTTGCCGCGGCGATGAAAATTGCCAAAGAAGAGAACAGACAAATGACAGAGTGGGCGCAGCAGAAAAAGCAGCGCAGCACATATGGTTCAGGAAAAGTCGTCAGGGAAGAGAAACTGCCTGACTGGATGAAAGAAACCGAAACGAAAGAACAGCCGGCAAAAGAGCAAACGGACAATCTGTCTACAGAAGATCTCGAACGAGAAAAAGAAAAACTGTTAGATCAGTTTAAAAATATGAAAAAGTACAATGCACATTAAGGTGAGGTGAGATGGGATGAAACCGATCGGTCGTTCATTTGAACAGCTAAAAGGACGAGTAGATTTTCGTGTGAGATACAATCAGATTAAAGAAAGTGTGTTATCTGATGAAGATGTGAAGGCCTTTTTACAGAAGCATCAAGAAGAGATACATGAAGACATGATCAATCGCAGCTTGAACCGGCTCTTTGAATATGTGCAGCAGTCGAAGGGCTGCTCTTACTGCTTAGATGATGAAAACGTCAATGCCATTTTAGATGGGTATCACCCGAAGCTTGTGATCAAAGGTCAGAGTATTGATATTGAATATTCCCCTTGTCCAGTCAAGCTGCGGCTCGATAGACAGAAAAAACAGCAAGAGCTGATGAAAAGCATGTATATTCCGCAAAATGTCCTTCAAGCGACGTTCGCTGATCTGAACGTTGTGGGAAGACAAGAGGTCATCCAAAAAGTAGGTCAATTCCTCCAAAGCTATGATGAGACTGGAAAAGGAAAAGGCTTGTATTTACACGGAAAATTTGGAGTAGGAAAAACGTATATTCTGGCAGCCATTGCGCAGCAGCTAGCGGAGAAAGAATACCCATCTCTCCTTGTTTACGTGCCTGAATTTGTAAGAGAGTTAAAAAATTCGTTAGCTGATCATACACTCGAAGAAAAGCTGAATATGGTCAAATCCACCCCGATTTTAATGCTTGATGATATTGGAGCAGAATCGATGACAAGCTGGGTGCGGGATGAGCTGCTCGGTACGATCTTACAATACCGTATGGCAGAGCAGCTACCGACATTTTTCTCTTCTAATTTCTCACCAAATGAGCTGAAGCATCACTTTACGTACTCACAGCGCGGGGAAAAAGAAGAGGTCAAAGCCGCCCGTTTAATGGAACGGATTCTCTATTTAGCAGAGCCGGTCTTGCTCGAAGGAGAAAACCGCCGTCATTTATAAAAGCGTATGTCACCTGAAGGAGGAGCAAATGAAATGAACAAAAGAAAATGGCTGCTTTTTCTTGTGATTGGTATTCTTGCTGCTGCGTTGTGGTGGCTGAATAAACAGCATCTTCAGCTCGCGCCGAAAGATGTGAAGAATTGGGTGCTTCAATTTGGGATCCTGGCTCCCTTTGTTTTTCTTTTCTTATCTCTTTTTCGCCCGTTTGTTCTCGTCCCGATTACAGTCTTTTCGCTGGCAGCAGGTTTGGCATTCGGCAGTGTCCTTGGGACGATTTATGCCCTCATTGGGGCTACAGCCGGGGCAACAGGCTCCTTCATGATTGCGTCAACCTTTCGTGCGAAAAAGAAGGAAACGGAATCAAACAGCCGGAAGCTGAAAGCGGTGACGTCCCGCATTCAGGAGCATGGATTTCTTTATATTTTGTTATTGCGTATTGCACCGATTCATTTTGATTTTGTCAGCTATGCGGCAGCAGCTTCACGTGCAAATTATCGTGCATTTGTGGCAGCCACCTTTTTAGGCTTAATACCGGGTACAATTGCGTTAAATGTTCTCGGCTCAAGCTTTGTCAGCGGCAATTATGCCGCCTTAGTGGTTGTTTGTTTGATTTATTTGATCTTTATCTCCGTTCCACTCATTTTAAAAAGAAAGATGCCTGATTTATTTTAGGCGTCTATTTTTTATGTTTCCCCCATATATATGTAACAGATGTCGTTAGGGGGGACAAACATGCTTGAAATAATCTTTGAAGATGAATATGATACCGCCGCTTTTTTACATCTTGCTGAACACTTGGACAGTCGGCATCACATGTCAATTCAACAAGGGAAAGACCGGCTTCTCATAGAGGCGAAGGAATCAGAAGAAGCACTTGAGCACATTGTGCGGCCATTATTGGTTCACTTTTTTTTGGAATGCAAAGAAAATGAGCGCATGCGCAGCATCCTTGAAAACACCTATTTATTTAAAGATCCCGAAGAGCAGCACCAAATTCTTTCCATCGCTCACAGTATCATGAACGGGGACTTAGATGATATTCCCGGCATTCAGCAAGAGCCGTCAAGAGAAGCCCTTTTAAAAAAGGAGCTTGAGGCAATTTCTTTACAGCAAGGTGTTTTTTCAATTGGTTCATTTATGACATTTAGGCTGTCAGAATATGATCGAAGGCTGAAGAACTATGTTGAAGTGTCCATTGAAGAATACAAAATGGAGCAAGAGTATCAAAATTTCATTCAATCGCTTCGAGACTATGTGATGGCAAGAGAGCCTAGGCTCGAAAAAGTACATGTTGTGCATCAGGACCGCCTGGTGATTTGGGAATTTCGCTACGCTTCTGAGCGTGATCAAAAACAATACATAGACAGACAGTTTGTAAGAGAGCATCCAATGTATATTGATTCGCAGCTGATTGCACCGCTTGTCTCCATTGCACCGCAAAAAATTGACCTATTTACAAATGATACAGGTCACTCGATGGTGCAAACGATTCAAAATATTTTTCAAGAAAGGGTCGAGGTGTTCCCATCTCATTCATTCCAAGAGCACAATGTTCAATTTGTACATGACCATTTCGACAAGAAAAGTGAAAAGCTTTCTTGATTTTCACGAAAAAACGTTTTATAATACGGTGTAACTTCATACAGAGACCGTATTGATAAGGACATGAACAAATGAACACCCGCTTAAAGAGAGGGAAGCCGCGGCTGAAAGCTTCCTAGCAGAGGACCATTTGCTTTACCACCTTTGAACATCAGCTGTGAACTTTTTAGTAATGGCTGACGGGAATTCCCGTTATCGAACCGCAAGCCGTATTTGCTTATGAAAAGCAAGCTGCAAGTACGGGAAAAAGGGTGGAACCACGATTCCGTTTATTCAACCTCGTCCCTTTCCAGGGGGCGGGGTTTTTATATTGCCAAAAAAAGGAGTGACCAGAGATGTCAGAACAAATTCAACTTACATTTCCAGATGGAGCAGTCAAGGAGTTTGACAAAACAGCGACAACAGAAGACATCGCGGCATCAATTAGCCCGGGCCTAAAGAAAAAAGCACTTGCCGGTAAATTGAACGGTAAAGAAATAGATCTGCGTACGCCGCTATTAGAAAGTGGAACAATCGAGATCATCACAGATAAAAGTGAAGAAGCACTCGACATTATGCGCCACAGCACAGCCCATTTGCTAGCGCAGGCGATCAAACGCCTGTATGGAAAAGAACATCACGTTCAGTTTGGCGTAGGTCCTGTCATCGAAAATGGCTTCTACTATGATGTGGACATCGATGTAGCCATCACACCTGAAGACTTGCCAAAGATTGAAAAAGAAATGAAGAAAATCATTAACAGCAATCTGCCAATTGAGCGAATTGAAGTATCAAGAGAAGAAGCGAAAAAGCGCTTTGAAGCGATTGGTGATGAGTTGAAGCTTGAGCTGTTAGAGGCGATTCCAGAAGGTGAAGCTGTGACGATTTATGAGCAGGGTGAATTCTTTGACCTCTGCCGCGGGATTCACTTGCCGTCTACAGGGAAAATCAAAGAGTTTAAACTGTTAAGCCTTGCAGGTGCATACTGGAGAGGTGACAGTAACAACCAAATGCTTCAGCGTATTTACGGAACAGCTTTCTTCAGCAAAGAAGATTTAAATGAGCATTTACGTCTGCTTGAAGAAGCGAAAGAACGCGATCACCGTAAGCTTGGAAAAGAGCTGAAGCTGTTTGCGAATTCTCAAAAGGTTGGTCAAGGACTTCCGCTTTGGCTGCCAAAAGGCGCAACGATCCGCCGCGTCATCGAGCGTTACATTGTCGATAAAGAAGTGCGTCTTGGCTATGAGCATGTGTACACACCAGTTCTTGCGAATGTTGAGTTGTATAAAACATCAGGACACTGGGCGCATTATCAAGAAGACATGTTCCCCGTGATGGAAATGGACAACGAAGATCTTGTTCTTCGTCCTATGAACTGTCCGCACCATATGATGATTTACAAAAACGAGCCGCACAGCTATCGCGAATTGCCAATTCGTATTGCAGAGCTTGGTACAATGCACCGCTATGAAATGTCAGGTGCTTTATCCGGCCTTCAGCGTGTCCGCGGTATGACATTAAACGATGCACACATCTTTGTTCGTCCAGATCAAATCAAAGACGAGTTCATCCGTACAGTTCGCTTAATTGAAGAAGTGTATCAAGACTTTGGCTTGAATGACTACACATTCCGCTTATCTTACCGTGATCCAGAAGATACTGAGAAGTATTTCGATGACGATGCGATGTGGAATAAAGCACAATCGATGCTGAAGGATGCAATGGACGAGCTTGGTCACGATTATTATGAAGCAGAAGGCGAAGCGGCATTTTATGGTCCGAAGCTTGATGTACAAGTGAAGACAGCTCTTGGAAAAGAAGAGACATTATCCACTGTACAGCTTGATTTCTTACTTCCAGAACGCTTCGATCTCACATATATCGGAGAAGATGGAAAGCACCATCGTCCAGTTGTCATTCATAGAGGCGTTGTTTCTACAATGGAACGCTTCGTTGCCTTCTTAATTGAAGAATACAAAGGAGCTCTGCCAACATGGCTGGCACCTGTACAATTCCAAGTCATCCCGGTTTCACCGTCTGTTCATTTAGACTATGCGAAAAAAGTACAGGAACGTTTACAGCTTGAAGGCCTTCGTGTAGAACTTGACAGCCGTGATGAAAAGATCGGATACAAAATTAGAGAAGCGCAAATGCAAAAGATTCCGTACATGCTTGTTGTCGGAGATCAAGAAGCAGAAAATGGCGCTGTCAATGTTAGAAAATACGGGGAACAAGATTCAGAAACAATGGATCTTGAAGCCTTTGTGAAACATGCAGTAGCAGAAGCGAAAAAATAATGAAGCAGCCAGTGATTCTTTTTAAGATCACTGGCTTTTTTCTTTTTGGAAAACTTTCTCCACTAGTGATCCAATTCCTAAAAAGAGACGTTTAGATAGTACAAAAGTAAGGGTAAGTATGTACTATTGGTTTGAGACAAATTGGGGGAATGAAATCGATGAAGCAAACTACAAACACTTTATCGTCACAAGTATTGGAGCAATCAGCTGTTCTTCGTGCATTAGAGCACTCGCTGGCAATGATTGAATTTAATGTGACAGGTGAAGTTCTATGGGTGAACGATATTTTTGCAAAAGCCATGGGATATTCTAAAGAAGAGATGATCGGTCTTAAACATAGACAGTTTTGTCCTCCACATATTACAGAACACACAAGCTATCATATGTTTTGGAAGAGTTTGAGAGAAGGTCAAGTCTTTCAGGAAAAAGTACAGCGGTTCACAAAAAACGGCAGCAGCTTATGGCTTGAAGCGACATATTCACCTGTTCGAGATGAAGAAGGAACTGTAGTGGGTGTTGTGAAAGTGGCGACAGATATTACGGAGAGAGAACTATCGATGAAACAGGTTGTAGAAGACTTAAAGGAGATGTCTGCGAAATTAATGGAACGAGCAGAAGTTGGCATACAGCATAGTCAAAGTGTCAATACATCCTTTAATCATATAGCAAACGAAACCGATCAAAATATGAGCTTGCTAAAAGGATTAACGGAGCAGGTAGAGTCCATCAGCTCTATTGCGGCAACCATTAATAGTATTTCTTCGCAAACCCAGCTGCTCGCCTTAAATGCGGCAATAGAAGCGGCACATGCGGGTTCCTATGGAAATGGCTTTAGTGTAGTGGCAGCAGAAATTCGAAAGCTTGCGACAAATTCAAAAGAAGCGATCGTCAAGGTAGATCAATATGTGAAGGCGATCCATGCAGAAGTAGAGAAGGTCAGCAGCGGAACAAGCAGGGCAAAGACAACCGTGTTTACAAACCGGGATCTTGTAAAGCTGGCAAGCGAAGAATTCATCATTGTAGGAGAAGCAGCACGCGGCTTAGACCGGCAAGCGCAAAGTCTAGCATCAATCATTTAGCTCTGTGAATAAAAAACACCCAATCTCGTCAGGAGAAGGGTGTTTTTTTGTTTTATTTTAATATATCAAACAATTCATGTAAGTCTTTGATTTCATAATCAGGCGTCACATCTGTTTCATTTTTCTTGTCATGGCGATTGATCCAAACGGTTTGGATACCAACGCGAGATGCGCCGAGAATATCTGTTTTTGGATTATCCCCAACCATGATCACTTCGTCTTTTGTTAAGTTTAACAGCTGAAGGCAGTGCTCAAAGATACCTGGATCAGGCTTGCCTTTCCCATAATCCCCTGAAATCACAATCTCGTTAAAATAAGGAGCAAGCTCAGGAACACCCGCAAGTTTTTCCTTTTGAAGGCTAGGATCTCCGTTTGTTAAAAGGAGCAATTCGTAGCTGCCTTTCAGGCGGTTTAAAACAGGGTATGTTTCTTCATAGACATATGGGCGTTTCCTACGCTCTGCTGCAAAGAAATCAGCCAAATATTGTCCAAATGCCTCATCGTCAATTCCCGCTGCCCTTAAGCCATTGGTCCAAGCGTTTTTGCGATATTCTGGTGCAATGGCGTTCAGCTTTTGAAAGCCTTCGCTAATCGGTTCACTAAAATTGGACCACAGTCCTTCGAAAGGATTAATGCCGATCATGACAGTATAATCATATGTTTCATAGGAAGAGTACAGCTTTCTTGCTTCTTCACGTACAATCTGTTCAAATGATTCTGGATCGAGTCCATATTTCTTTTCCGCTTCCCGGCAAGTTTCCTGAAAAGTTGTGTGAATGCTTTTTTCGTCCCAAAGTAAAGTATCATCTAAATCGAAAAATACGGCTTTCATGATCTTCTCCCTTGTTATGTATGTGTTACCTTCAATTGCAAGTGACAGGCTCATGTTCATTTTACAATAGAAGAAGAGGCCAATAAAGAAAAGATTTGAGAGATCTTTGATCATTGACCGCACATGATAGAATAGAAAGACAGTAGATATGACATACATCATTTGAGGTGGCCGGTTTGCTTCATTTAATTATCATGATGATCGAGCGTGTAGGGATCATCGTTATTCTAGGATTTGTGCTTGCTCATGTGAAGGGCTTTCGCAATCTATTGCTACATAATCAAGGATTTCGGAAAAAGGCAATCCTTGTCTTCATTTTTGCTTCTTTTAGCATTATCAGCAATTACACAGGAATTGAAATTCAGCAGCAAATTGTCATGAATCATGAGTTTTCTTATCATCTCGGCTCGTCAAGCTCTATCGCCAATACGAGAATTATGGGGATCGAAATGGGCGGTTTGATCGGGGGGCCGTTTGTAGGGATTGGCGCAGGGCTTTTAGCTGGAATTCATCGCTATTCCCTTGGAGGAAGCACCGCGCTCAGCTGTGCGATTTCTTCCATTTTAGCCGGTGTCATTGCAGGTTATGTCGGCAGCAGGTTTAAGCGGAGGAATCGAATGGTGACACCTCGCCAAGCAGCCCTTTTTGGTGTGGCGATGGAATCATTACAGATGATCATTATCCTTCTGTTTGCAAGACCATTCGCCGATGCATGGGGGCTAGTCAGTATCATTGCCCTGCCGATGATTTTTGTGAATGGAATCGGCAGCTTTATCTTTTTATCTATTTTACAGTCAGTCATTCGGCAAGAAGAGCAGGCAAAGGCGATGCAGACGCATCGTGTATTTTTGATCGCCGATCAAACACTGCCTTTTTTCCGCCAAGGTTTAAATGAACAGTCTTGTAAAAGTGTGGCGGAGATCATTCATCGGTTGACTGAAACAGATGCGGTCTCCTTAACAGATACAGAAAAGATTTTAGCGCATGTCGGAGATGGAACAGATCATCATATTCCATCTAAAAGCCTGATTACGGGGCTGTCGAAACAAGTCTTGATGAGCGGCAAGATTATGAAGGCACATTCGAAGGGCGAAATCAATTGTTCCGTCGCCCATTGCCCTCTTGAAGCCGCAATCGTGCTGCCGCTCACTTCTAACGGTCAAACGATCGGGACGTTAAAAATGTATTTCAATTCTCCGGTCGGATTAAGCAGGGTGGAAGAGGAGCTTGCAGAAGGTTTGGCGATGCTGTTTTCCACACAGCTTGAGCTTGGGGAGGCGGAAACTCAAAGCCGCCTGCTAAAAGATGCAGAGATCAAAGCCCTTCAAGCACAAGTGAACCCGCACTTTTTATTTAACGCCATTAATACCATCTCTGTTTTGTGCAGAACCAATGTGGAGATGGCAAGGAAGCTGCTGTTGCAGCTAAGTATTTATTTTCGCTCAAATATGCAAGGTGCCCGCCAGCTGCTGATTCCGATGCATAAAGAGATTCAGCATGTGGAGGCATATTTGTCACTTGAACAAGCAAGATTTCCAAATAAGTACCATGTGACCTTTCAAATTGAAAAGGAGCTGGAGCAGGTGATGATTCCGCCCTTTGTGATTCAGGTGCTTGTTGAAAACGCTGTGAGACATGCTTTTCCTAAACATCAAACAAATTGTGAAGTCATCGTATCCGCTTTGATGAAAGATGGGCATGTTTATATGAAAGTAACAGATAATGGGCAGGGAATTGAAGATGATAAGATGGCTCAACTATTAAAAGCGCCTGTCGAATCACTAGAAGGAACAGGGACAGCCCTTTTTAATTTAGATCAGCGGTTAAGAGGGATTTTTGGCAGACAAGCTGCTTTATCGATTCATAGTGACCAAGGCACTGACATCTCATTTCGCATTCCAATGGATTATGTAAAAAAGGATGATTCTCATTGATGAAGGTATTAATTGTAGATGATGAAGTGTTAGCAAGAGATGAATTAAAATACTTATTACGAAGAACGAAAGAGGAAGTTCAAATAGAGGAAGCAGAAAATATAGAATCTGCTTTTGATCGGATGGTTGATCAGAAGCCGGATCTGCTCTTTTTAGACATTGATTTATCTGGTGAGAATGGATTTGATATTGCCAAAAGGCTCAACCGGATGTCTGATCCGCCAGCGGTTGTATTTGCGACAGCCTTTGATCAATATGCGCTGAAGGCGTTTGAGGTAAGTGCGCTTGATTACTTAACAAAACCATTCGATGAAGAGCGTTTGCTCCAGACCATTCAAAAGTTTAAAAAATGGAAATCTGTTGAAACGCAAGAGCACCAGCTGTTAGATGAGAAAATACCCCATCAGCAAAAATTAGCGATATCAGTTGATGACTCTATTGTGATCCTGCAAGTTGAAGAGATCATGTATGTAGGACTAAGCGAGGGGAAAAAGGTTGTGAAAACAAAGGATCACATGTATGAGGTCACAGAACCGCTGGTGGTCATTGAAAAGAAACTCCCTGAGGCTTATTTTATGAGGGTCCATCGCAGCTATATCGTGAATACCTCTCATATGAAAGAAGTACAGCCGTGGTTTAATTCGACGTACAATCTGCATATGACAGACGGGTCCATCATTCCTGTCAGCCGCACATATGCCAAAGAATTAAAGAAGTCACTCCTGCTAGAGTAGGAGGGCTTTTTTTGTTTGTATTTCAATACTCGTTTTTTGCATTTCAGTCATTGAATCTGGTGAGTTTTATTGTAAACGCTTTATTCATTTATTTCATGCCGTATACTGAGGGCAGTCGAAGAAAGAGGTGAAGGGGCATGAGTGCCACTAAAGTATATGGATTTTTATCTCAAGCATTTATTTTTGCAACCGTAATGTTCGTTTCTAATCTCATTTCAATGTATTTACCGATTCCGATGCCCGCATCCGTGATTGGTTTGGTTCTATTATTTGTTTTGTTAACAACGAAAATTGTCAAACTGGAGCAGGTGGAGCAATTAGGTACATCATTGACAGGACTCATTAGCTTTCTATTTGTTCCCTCTGGGATCTCAGTTATTCAATCACTAGGTGTCATGCAAGAAGTAGGTGTGCAAGTAGTCGGTGTCATTATCATTGCAACCATTATGTTACTTGCAGCGACAGGGCTGTTTTCACAGCTTCTCATGCAATTATCAGAAAGACCGCAGAAACGTAAAGAGACAAAGGAGAGTAAATCTGCTCCTTCTCATTCAAATAAACCAGCTTCAAGTACGCATTAAAGGAGAGATGCAAAATGGGTACAAGTACAATGAGTCCTTATTTTGGCATTGTCGTCTCATTAGTCGCTTTTGGAATAGGGACATTTTTATTTAAAAAATCAAAAGGTTTCTTCTTGTTCACCCCGCTGTTTGTGGCGATGGTACTGGGCATTTTATTTTTGAAAGTTGGCGGTTTTTCCTACGCAGATTATAATGAGGGCGGCAAGATTATCAAATTTTTCTTAGAGCCTGCCACGATTGCTTTCGCTATCCCGCTTTATAAGCAGAGAGCCTTGCTTAAAAAATATTGGTGGCAAATTTTATCCGCTATTTTTGTAGGTTCACTTTGTTCCATTACGATCGTATATCTCGTCGCAAAAGGAATTCATTTAGATGCGGCTGTGATGAAAAGCATGCTTCCACAAGCAGCGACAACAGCGATTGCTCTCCCGATTGCAAAGGATATTGGCGGAATCGCAGATATCACAGCCTTTGCGGTCATATTTAATGCCGTCATTGTCTATGCACTAGGTGCCTTCTTCTTAAAATTGTTCCGCATTAAAAACCCAGTGGCAAAAGGTCTTGCACTTGGTACATCAGGACATGCGCTTGGGGTTTCTGTTGGAATTGAGATGGGAGAAGTAGAAGCAGCTATGGCAAGTATCGCCGTTGTGGTCGTAGGAGTTGTGACCGTTATCGTCATCCCAATCTTTATGCAATTGATTCTTTGATGGCGTCATTGTGTGAAAAAGTCTTGCCCAATTCGTCTCATCATGTTACACTGAAAAAGTTATTTCAAGAGTTCGGTTACTTGACGGACAAATGAAAATTGTGTAGAATAGTTAACGAATTGAATAGATATCACAAGCAGAAGCACCCGCTTCTCACCTGATTGACACATGTTTGTAGTTGACAGGTTGACCGTACATTTATTTTTTCATGCAAATGTTCGCAGTGTGGGTGTTTTATATGCCCACACTTTTTGTTTGCCTGTAAAACATACAACGAAATGGTCAAAATGAATTGTGAACTCAATTCAAAATCTCATGGAGGTGGCTCACTATTAGCAAAGATCAATTAGTTAATGAAGGTATTCGTGCGCGTGAAGTTCGTTTGATCGGACAAAATGGCGATCAGCTTGGGATTAAAACCCGCCAGGAAGCTCTGGAAATTGCTGCTAAAGCTAATCTTGACCTTGTGTTAGTTGCTGCAAATGCAAAACCACCTGTTTGCCGAATCATGGACTATGGTAAGTTCCGATTCGAACAGCAGAAGAAGGAAAAAGAGGCACGTAAGAATCAAAAAATCATTAGCTTAAAAGAAGTTCGGTTGAGCCCGACAATCGATGAACATGATTTTAACACGAAGCTCCGTAATGCAATCAAATTCCTTGAAAAGGGAGATAAAGTGAAAGCTTCTATCCGCTTTAAAGGCCGTGCGATTACGCATAAAGAAATCGGACAGCGCGTGTTAGACCGTTTCTCTGAAGCTTGCGCTGAAGTAGCAACAGTAGAAACAAAACCTAAGATGGACGGACGCAGCATGTTCCTCATGCTTGCACCAAAAGTCGAAAAGTAAAGTAACAGAGGGAGGAAACATCCAATGCCAAAAATGAAAACTCACCGCGGATCTGCTAAACGTTTCAAAAAAACAGGTTCTGGTAAACTTAAACGTTCTCATGCGTACACAAGTCACTTGTTCGCTAACAAATCTACAAAGCAAAAACGTAAATTGCGTAAGAGCGCAATCGTAAGTGCTGGAGATTTCAAACGTATCAAACAACAACTTGCAAACATCAAGTAATTTGGAATAGGAATCATAGGAGGGAATTACAATGCCAAGAGTAAAAGGCGGAACTGTGTCGCGTCAGCGTCGTAAAAAGGTTCTTAAATTAGCAAAAGGTTATTTCGGTTCAAAACATAGATTATACAAAGTAGCAAACCAACAGGTGATGAAATCTGGAAACTACGCTTTCCGTGACCGTCGTCAGAAAAAACGTGACTTCCGTAAACTATGGATCACTCGTATCAACGCTGCAGCTCGTATGAACGGTCTTTCTTACAGCCGTTTAATGCATGGCTTAAAGCTTTCTGGTATCGAAGTAAACCGCAAAATGCTTGCTGACCTTGCTGTGAATGACCTAAATGCATTCAATCAGCTTGCTGATGCTGCAAAAGCACAACTAGACAAGTAAGTTTTATAAAAGATCATTCCTTTGAGGGGTGATCTTTTTTTCTCATCATGTGAGGTGAAATGAATGAATATGGCTTTGATCCTGCTGCTTATTTTAGTGAATGGCTACGGCTTTTTTCTCATGGGTGAGGACAAACGCCGGGCCAAAGCACATAAATGGAGAATTTCAGAGGCGCATTTATGGAGTGCTGCGGTGCTTTTTGGCGCCGCTGGATCGTATCTGGGAATGCAGTATTTCCGGCATAAAACAAAGCATCCTGCCTTTCAAATCGGCATGCCTGTATTAATGATTTTGCAGTTGATTCTATTGGGCTATATCCAAGTTACTTGAAAAAGGAGCAGACGCCATCAGGACGGCGTGTCTGCTCCTTTTTTTTGTTTGATTTTTTTAATGGGCTGATCCCAATCAATTTTGGTTTGAGGATAACGCTCGATAATGTTTTCCTCTAGTTTTTCAAAGTCTTCTAATGTAAATTCACTCAGCTTCTCAGGTGACTCCGTCCAAACGTAAATGGAGTGGACAAACAGAGGATGATCCTTAGAAGGAACATGCTTCTCCCCTTCAAACAAGACACCTTTATAGACGAAATTAAAGTTTTTGCGCGCGTTTTGCTGTTCGTCCATAAAATAAAAGCCTTCTTTTAATTGTGCTTGTTTCAGCTTTCTTCTCGGATTTGAGAAGAATTTTACCGCCATGTAGAAGATGTAGACAAGCAGTGCAACAAGAGCTAGTCTCATGAGGATTACAAACATGACAGGATGCACCTCCAATACCGTTATCTGATGTACTACGAATGAAAACGCCAAAAGGTTTCAACTTTTTTTAAAAAAATATTTCGTAAAACGAAAAAATATTCATAAAAAGATCGTATTGAACGAAAGAGGTTTTGTATAATAAGAATGCACCATGAAGATAAAGGAGGATAAATGGAATGACAAAGCTAGATCAAACATTAACTATGCTGAAAGACCTAACGGATGCAAAAGGGATCCCAGGAAATGAACGTGATGTCAAAAAAGTCATGCAGACATACATAGAATCATATGCAGATGAAGTCTCTACAGACCGCCTTGGCAGCTTGATTGCTAAAAAGGAAGGAAACGCAAACGGGCCTAAAATTATGCTCGCAGGTCACTTAGATGAAGTAGGGTTCATGGTGACAAAAATTGATGACAAAGGCTACATTCGTTTTCAAACAGTCGGCGGCTGGTGGTCACAGGTCATGCTCGCTCAGCGTGTCACCATTGTAACGAAAAAGGGAGAGATTACAGGGGTCATTGGTTCTAAACCACCACACGTCTTGTCACCTGAAGCTCGCAAAAAGTCAATTGAGATTACGGATATGTTTATTGATATTGGGGCGTCAAGCAAAGAACAGGCAATGGAGTGGGGTGTGCTGCCTGGAGATCAAATCGTTCCTTACTTTGAGTTTACAGTCATGAATGATGAAAAAATGCTCCTTGCAAAAGCGTGGGACAACCGCATTGGATGTGCCGCGGCAATTGATGTCATGAAAAACTTACACAACGCTCAGCATGAGAATATTGCTTACAGCGTCGCAACTGTCCAAGAGGAAGTAGGCCTGCGCGGAGCCAAAACAGCAGCGGCTACGATTCAGCCTGATATTGGATTTGCCATTGATGTAGGTGTGGCAGGAGATACACCAGGCATCACTGAGAAAGAAGCAACAAGCAAACTTGGCAAAGGCCCAACGATTGTTGTCTTTGATGCTTCAATGGTCTCTCATAAAGGACTTCGTGATTTTGTTGTCCAAACTGCGGATGAGCTGAACATTCCTTATCAATATGACTCAATGCCTGGCGGCGGGACAGATGCTGGCGGTATTCATTTAACGGGTCATGGTGTTCCATCACTATCTATCGGGATTCCGAGCAGATATATTCATACCCATGCTGCAATGATTCACCGAGATGATTATGAAAATGCAGTGAAGCTTTTAACTGAAGTGATCAAAAGACTTGATCAAAAAACCGTCGAACAAATTACGTACGGTTCATAAGTAAGGAAGCCTTTCCTCAGCAGGGGAAAGGCTTTTTTTATTGAATTTCCCAGGAAATGAACGGTGTTTTTTTAAGATGCGCCAAAAGAACTATTTATGGCAAAAGAAGAGAATATTTCCTAGTGAATAAGGCACGTGTGATCAAGCGTTTATTTTTGTAAGATGAAAGCAATAAAAAGGACAGAGCCATAGAATGCCCTGCCAAAAGAGAGTTTATGGAAGTAGGTGAAGCTACCTTAAGAATAAACATATTATTCTTATTTGTCAACTTGGTTTTAAAAGAAAGAAAAATCAATCAATTTATGTTATATTTGTAACAAATTGTTTATACAAAGGGGATGGTTAAATGAATGCGGTTACAATTGTAATAGGATCTATGTGTATTTTAGCGATTGCCTATCGTCTTTATGGCACATTTATGATGGTCAAGGTATTAAAAGTCACAGATGATCATCCTACACCGGCTCACCTACTAGAGGACGGGAAAGATTATGTGCCGACAAACAAATGGGTTACATTTGGGCATCACTTTGCTGCGATTGCAGCTGCTGGTCCGTTAGTGGGTCCGATATTAGCCGCTCAATTTGGGTATTTACCTGGTCTCCTTTGGCTTTTAATTGGTGCAGTCATAGGCGGAGCTGTACATGATCTAGTCGTCTTATTTGCGTCGATGCGAAAAAAGGGGAAATCATTATCAGAGGTAGCGAAGGAAGAGCTGGGACCTGTTGCAGGGTTTTGTACAGGGCTTGCGATGCTGTTTATTATTACAATCACAATGGCAGGTTTGTCTATGGTTGTGCTTCATGCTTTAGAACGAAACCCTTGGGGGACATTTGCAGTTGGAATCACGATTCCGATTGCGATGGGAGTTGGTCTGTATTATAAAAAAACAGGCAATTTAAAGCTGGCGACATCTGCGGGATTTATTTTGCTGATGTTTGGTGTATTCCTTGGTCCAAATATTCAAGGAACGGCACTAGGTGATTTTTTAACACTTGATACAAAAACGCTTGCTCTTGCCCTGCCGATCTATGCCTTTTTTGCTGCGGCTCTGCCAGTTTGGCTGCTGCTTGCACCGAGGGACTATTTAAGTAGTTTTATGAAAATTGGTGTATTCATTGCGCTGATTGCCGGCATCTTTGTGGTGAATCCGTCCATTCAATTCCCGGCGTTTACAGAGTTTGTGAACGGAGGAGGACCTGTATTAGCTGGTCCTGTCTGGCCATTTATTTCGATTACCATTGCTTGCGGTGCCATTTCTGGTTTCCACGCATTTGTTGGTTCAGGGACAACACCTAAGATGCTGGACCGCTGGAGTGATATGAAGCCTGTTGCGTTTGGTGCAATGCTGGTCGAATGCTTAGTTGGGATTATGGCTTTAATTGCGGCTACGGCCCTGCATCCAGGAGATTATTTTGCGATAAACAGTACGCCAGAAGTCTTCCGGACACTCGGTATGAGCGTTGAAAACCTTCCGCAGCTGAGTAAGGAAATCGGCCTTGATTTAGAAGGAAGAACGGGTGGTGCCGTAACATTAGCGGTAGGGATGGCGTATATCTTTACGGGAATTCCGTTCTTTAGTCATTTGGCTTCTTACTTCTTCCAGTTTGTCATTATGTTTGAGGCTGTTTTTATTTTAACGGCTATTGATGCGGGGACACGTGTGGCACGCTATTTGATTCAAGACTTCTTAGGTGAAGCATATAAACCGCTTAAACGAACTGACTGGGTACCTGGTTCGGTGTTTGCAAGTGCGCTTGCTTGTTTTATGTGGGGATACTTACTTTACTCAGGTGACATCGGGTCTATTTGGGCGCTGTTTGGGGTTTCAAACCAGTTAATGGCTTCGGTTGGATTGATCATTGGGGCGACGGTTGTATTAAAAATTGCAGATAAAAGACGTTATATGCTGACTTGTTTAATTCCGCTTGCTTACTTATATGTGACGGTGAATTATGCAGGCTATTGGATGGTAGCGAATGTATATCTCAATCCTGAAGCATCCGGCTATAGTGTGCTGAATGCGGTGCTTTCGATCATCATGCTGATCTTAGGGTTTGTGATTATTGTGTTTGCAATTAAAAAATGGGTTGAAATCTGGCGTGATCCAGCGCTTCGAATGGAAACGCCTATCACTGGCTAAATGAAAAAGGCCGGCTTGCTTTTATAAGCAAACCGGCTTCTTTTATTGCTGCTGCTGAGGCTTTAAGCCTTGCTCTAGTGTTTCAAGGATCTCATTTTTTTCGTTTTCTGATGCCTCTTGCCATAGCACCTCAAACAACACGCCAAGACCTGGCAGCATTTTTTCCTCGCCGCTTTGAATAGCATCTAAAATCGTATGTTCAAGCTGTTCTTGATTATGGCCAGTAATGTTTTGAATGACTGCGCCTCTTAAATTAAAATCCATTGCCCACACTCCTTTTTTGATGGTAATAGCCCTATTCTGTCTCAAAGACAGGTTTATTATGTAGTGTGCATGAGATATAATAAATTCATGATAATTAAAGGAGTTAACGTCGCTTGAAATATATAGAATCAGCTAAAAACACAAACATTAAACAGTGGAAAAAGCTCCATACGAAAAAAGAAAGAACGAAAACGGGGCTGTTTCTCGTTGAGGGAATACACTTAGTCGAAGAAGCATTAAAGAGCGGGATCGTGAAGGAATTAATGGTCACTTCGCCCGATATGCTTCCTCCTCATATCCAGCCTGACATTGAGCTTTATGAACTGAGCGAAGAGGCCTTTTCTGCCATGACAGAAACAGAAACGCCTCAGCACATTGCCGCTGTCTGTACAGTTCCTGTTTTTGAAGAAAAGAAGGTTGAACGGCTTCTTTTATTAGACGCAGTGCAGGATCCGGGGAATTTAGGCACACTCATTCGAACAGCAGATGCGGCTGGTCTTGATGCTGTGATCTTAGGAGAAGGAACAGTTGATGCGTTTAACGGAAAAACGCTCCGATCCGCACAAGGGTCTCATTTCCACCTGCCTATCTTAAAGCAATCCCTTCAACAGGCAATCATGGAACTGAAAGAACGAGGCTTACCTGTATACGGCAGTGCCTTAAAAGATGCGAAAGAGTATAAAAGCGTAACGGCAGAAGGCCCATTTGCTTTAATTGTTGGAAATGAAGGAGCTGGTATTGATCCAGAGATTCTGCAAATGACAGACCAAAATTTATATGTACCAATGTATGGGCAGGCAGAATCATTAAATGTAGCTGTTGCAGCAGCTGTTCTTGTCTATCATTTGCGTGGATAATGTTGCAACATGCGTTCATTTTCACTATAATAAAACTAATATTTTAAAAACCATGATAGAGGAAGATTGTTTCAAGAAGCAGCCTTATAGGGAGAATGCATCGTAGACTGAAAGTGCATTTAAGGAAAGCTGAAACAGGAATTCACCTCTGGAGTTGTCACCGGGACCGCAGGCGTTGCTTTGCGTAAAGGTGAACCGGATTCGTTTGATTCCGTTATGTCAATGAAGCTTATTCGCACATGCATTTGTGCTTAACAAGGGTGGTACCGCGACCACAACTCGTCCCTTCTTTTATGGAGGGACGGGTTTTTTTATTGTCTTCAAACGATCAAACAGCCGTTTATCCGAGCGGTTTTGTATATCAAAAGGAGGATTACACTCATGCAAGAAACGTTAAAACAGCTTGAAACAGAGGCGATAGCGAAGGTTGAAGCAGCTAGCTCGCTCAAAGAGGTCAATGACATTCGGGTTCAATATTTAGGGAAAAAAGGACCGATTACAGAAGTGCTTCGCGGAATGGGCAAGCTCTCCGCGGAAGAAAGACCGAAAATGGGTGCACTCGCAAATGAAGTAAGAGAGCAGATTGCTGGTGCCATTGCTGAAAAAAATGAACAGCTGGAAGCAGAAGAAGTAAAGAAGAAACTTGCTTCTCAAACGATCGATGTTACTTTGCCGGCAAGTCCAATCAAAATGGGGGCAAGACATCCATTAACGATAGTTGTCGAAGACATTGAAGATTTATTTATCGGAATGGGCTATACCGTTGAGGAAGGTCCTGAAGTGGAAACGGATTACTATAACTTTGAAGCACTGAATCTTCCAAAGGAGCATCCGGCACGTGATATGCAGGACAGCTTCTATATTACGGAAGATACACTGATGAGAACACAAACATCACCAGTTCAAGCACGTACACTTGAGAAATATAAAGGACAAGGTCCTGTGAAGATCATCTGTCCTGGGAAAGTATATAGACGTGACAGTGATGATGCGACTCATTCACATCAATTTATGCAAATTGAAGGGCTTGTCGTCGATCACAATATTAGCATGAGTGATCTAAAAGGAACGCTGGAGACAGTCGCAAGAAAAATGTTTGGAGAAGATCGTGAAATTAGACTGCGTCCAAGCTTTTTCCCATTCACAGAACCGTCTGTTGAAGTCGATGTGTCTTGCTTTAAATGCGGCGGGAAGGGCTGCTCTGTATGTAAAGGAACAGGCTGGATCGAGATTTTAGGTGCAGGAATGGTTCATCCGAATGTCCTGAAAATGAGCGGATTTGATCCAGAAACTTACCAAGGCTTTGCTTTTGGAATGGGTGTGGAACGGATTGCGATGCTGAAATACGGCATTGACGATATTCGTCATTTCTACACAAATGACATTAGATTCACAAAGCAATTCAAGCAGGACTAAGAGGAGGAAATCAACATGTTTGTTTCATATAAATGGTTAGAAGACTATGTCGATTTAGAAGGCATCAAGCCGGATGAATTAGCAGAAAAAATCACAAGAAGCGGAATTGAAGTGGAAGCCGTTGAATATAAAGGTGAAGGCATCAAAGGGGTTGTCGTTGGACACGTCATTGAACGTGAACAGCATCCGAATGCAGATAAATTAAACAAATGTCTTGTTGATATCGGCGAAGACGCACCGGTGCAAATTATTTGCGGGGCTCCGAATGTGGAGAAAGGACAGCATGTGGCCGTCGCAACAGTTGGTGCAGTCCTTCCTGGCAACTTCAAAATTAAAAAAGCAAAATTGCGCGGTGAAGAGTCTCATGGCATGATTTGTTCTCTGCAAGAATTAGGTGTAGAGAGCAAGCTCGTACCAAAAGAATATGCAGAAGGTATTTTTGTTTTCCCGAATGACGTGAAACCAGGGGATGATGCCCTTCAAGCACTTCAATTAGATGATGCGGTACTTGAGCTTGGCTTAACACCAAACCGTGCCGATGCCCTGAATATGCTAGGTGTCGCTTATGAGGTTGCGGCCATTTTAGGAAGAGACATCAAGCTTCCTGATACAGCACATGACACTTCTTCCGAAAAAGCAGCAGACTATATTTCTGTTAAAATTGAGGATCAAGAAGCGAATCCACTTTATGCAGCAAAGATCATTAAAAATGTAAAGGTTGGACCAGCACCGCTTTGGATGCAAACAAGATTGATGAATGCAGGCATTCGTCCAATTAACAACGTCGTGGATATTACAAATTTTGTACTGCTTGAATACGGCCAGCCGCTTCATGCCTTTGATTATGACCGCTTTGGTTCAAAACAGGTGGTCGTTCGTAAAGCAACTGATAGCGAAATCATTCAAACACTCGATGAACAAGAGCGTACATTGTCATCAAAGCATCTTGTCATTACGAATGGAACGAAAGCGCACGCGGTAGCAGGCGTCATGGGCGGCTTTGAATCAGAGGTGCGTGATGAGACGACGACGATTCTTTTAGAAGCGGCATATTTCAACGGTCAAACAGTCCGTCAAGCATCTAGAGACTTAGGACTTCGCAGTGAATCAAGCACACGATTTGAAAAAGGACTCGATCCGCAGCGTACGAAGCCGGCAGCAGAAAGAGCAGCTCAATTGATCAGCATGTATGCAGGCGGCGAAGTGCTAAACGGTACAGTTGAGGAAAATCACCTTGAAGCAAGTATGAATGTCATCCACGTATCAACTGAGCGTGTGAACAAGGTGCTTGGAATGAACATTTCAAAAGAAGATATGATTCAGATTTTCAACAAACTAGGCTTCACAGTGGGCGAATCAAATGATGTTCTTGTCGTAACAGTTCCTTCCCGCAGAATGGATATTACGATTGAAGAAGACCTCATTGAAGAAGTCGCAAGATTATACGGCTACGATAATATTCCATCTACACTGCCTGCAACAGCTGGCACGGTTGGCGGTCTCACGCCATACCAAGTGAAGCGCAGAAAGGTAAGACGTTTCTTAGAGGGCGCAGGACTTTCTCAAGCGATTACGTATTCATTGACGAATCAGCATAAGTCCACAGCTTTTGCCTTGCATCCCGCTTATGAAACGAGGCTTTCTCTGCCAATGAGTGAGGAACGCAGTGTGCTGAGACAAAGTCTTTTGCCAAACTTACTTGATTCTGTAGCATATAACTTGGCAAGACAAGCCGATTCATTTGGATTTTATGAAACGGGATCTGTTTTCTTAGCAGAAGCTGAAGGAGCAAAACCAGTGGAAAAAGAACATGTCGCTGGTGCGCTGACAGGCTTATGGCATAAAAATCTTTGGCAGGGCGAGAAAAAAGCCGTCGATTTTTATGTAGCGAAAGGAATTGCTGAAGGATTGTTCGAAAAGCTTGGTGTGTCAGACCAAATCACATATGTTCAAGCAGAGCGTGAGGGTCTTCACCCAGGGCGAACAGCAGATGTTCACTTAAATGGCAAAGTCATTGGCTTTGTTGCCGCACTGCATCCAGTTGTTGAAAAAGAATTGGATTTAAAAGAAACGTATGTGTTCGAGTTTGATTTAACAGATGTGATGACATCTGAAACGAAGGATATGAAATATACAGCGATTCCGAGATTCCCTGCTGTGACAAGAGATATCGCACTTGTTGTCGATCAGCATATCTCAAGCGGACAGCTGGAGCGAGTCATCTATGAAGCAGGTGGTCATCTACTCACAGACCTCTCTGTATTTGATGTGTACGAAGGGGAACATATGGAAGAAGGCAAAAAATCTGTTGCATTCTCTCTTCAATATTTAAACCCTGAACAAACGTTGACTGAGGAAGAAGTCACAGCTGTTCATACAAAAGTATTGAAAGCACTAGAAGATACGTATCAAGCCGTCTTACGCGGTTAAAGAAAAAAGCTAAGGCCTCATGGGCCCTAGCTTTTTTTATAGCATTTTTTTCGCTTTTTGTGTGTTGGCAAAATGCAGCTTTGTAAATTGACGTAAAGCATCTTCACCATGCAGCTTGATGAGCTTGGCGGCGGCCTTGTCTACATGAGGGCCGGCTCCTTTTGGGATGTCAAAGCCTGCAGCCTTTGATAACTTGTCCATTTCAATTAAAAAGGCGTACCTTGCGATAATGGAAGCCGCAGCGACTGACAAATGGATGCCTTCTGCTTTTGTGCTAAAATACGTCCGCTCCCGAATGATTTTTTTCCCAGCCAGATGCCTGAAATAAATGCCTGGTTCTGCAAACTGGTCAATCAAAATAGCCTCAGGCTGCTGTCCGCCCAGTTTTTCTAGCACAGAGGTAATGACTTGGTTATGAAGCAGTGCCTTCATTTTTCCTTGACTCATGCCCTTTTCCTGCATCGTATTGTACTTTTCATTTCGGAGAACGAGAAGGCTGAACGGAATGGTTTTGATGAGATCCTTGGCAATGTTAATAATTTGAGGGTCCTTTAATCCCTTTGAGTCTTTTACGCCAAGCTCTTTCATTAAAGCAAGCTGGCTGGCATCAACATAGGCCGCACAGACTGTGATCGGTCCAAAATAATCACCTGTACCTACTTCGTCTGAACCGATGACCGACATGGAAGCGATGCCGGGCGGCGGACTGTATTTTGTAACAGCAGGTGCTTTTTGACTTTTCGTATCAGCTGCTTGCATGTGGCTGAACTGACTGGCTTCAGCTTCTGCCTTTTGTCCTTGAAAGAGCACTTTCCCAGATCGATAGGCTGTAATCGTACAGCCAGGGACTTTTGCTTGAAAGAGGGCACCTGGCGGCAAAGTGTCTGTTAAATGGTGCGCATACGCGCTCTTCATCTTTTTGAGGTCTTCTGATGTTGCTTTTAAAACGGATTGGGGCACAGTGGATAACTCCTTTTTACCTTGATATCATTGATTTCTAAAGTGTACCATAACAGGGAAGGGCTCGTCTTTCCATTCAATGTCTAAACATGTTATGATAGAGACTAGGATTCTCGTGGAATGGAGGAGAAACGTTGTCTGACGGCGGTAAAACGAAAACAACAGTTGAGATTTACGGACAGTCCTATACGATCATCGGACAAGAAACGAAGATGCATATGCGACATGTTGCGTCAATTGTTGATGATAAAATGAGAGAAATAAACGAAAAAAATCCATACCTTGATATAAACAAATTAGCTGTACTGACAGCAGTCAATGTCGTCCACGACTACTTGAAATTAAAAGAGCAATACGAAAAATTAGAGATTCAGCTAAAAGAAAAGGAATGAAATTACCGTGATCGATATCATCATTTTGTTTTTGCTTCTTATGGGAACGCTTGTCGGTCTAAAACGCGGGTTTATTCTTCAATTTATTAAATTGATCAGCTTTGTTGTTTCTATCTTAGTGGCTTCCATGTTTTATCAGTCACTTGCACCACAGCTTACGTGGATTCCAGCACCTAATTTTAGCGGCGGTCAACCGCAGCTTGCTTTCTTTAGTGGAAATCTAGAAACAGCTTATTATAATACCATTGCGTTTATCATTCTGTTTATCTTGACCAAAATCCTGCTCGCCATCATTGGCGGATTGCTCACAACCATTGCAAGTATACCTGTGATTAAACAGGTGAACAAACTGCTTGGCGGTGTTTTAGGATTTCTTGAAACCTATTTATTTGTGTTTATTCTATTGTTTGTCGCTGCATTACTACCAGTAGATGCACTGCAGACAATGATGAGCAAATCAATGTTAGCAGATGTGATCGTAAACAACACCCCTTACCTGTCCGGTCTTGTCAAAGACCTATGGTCGACGTATGGAGTTTAAAAACTTCTCCTTTCCTGGAGAAGTTTTTTCTCATTCCATGACAGAAAGTTGTAGGATGAAGGGAAAGTTTGTATATTTATATAGGAAGATGCCAAAGCGGCTGGAGGATGAGAGATGAATAAAAAAGATATTATCAAACTTCTTGAAACAATTGCAGTATATATGGAGCTAAAAGGAGATAACCCTTTTAAAATTTCTGCCTTTCGTAAAGCAGCGGCGGCACTGGAACAAGACGACCGCAGCCTTTCGCAAATAGATGATCTATTAGCATTACCCGGCATTGGAAAAGGAACCTTTGCTGTGATCACAGAGTATATCGAAAAAGGACAATCAGAAACACTCGAACAATTAAAAAAGGAAGTGCCTGAAGGACTTGTTCCGCTCTTAAAATTGCAAGGACTTGGCGGGAAGAAGATTGCTAAGCTTTACCAAGAGCTTGGTGTCCATGATGCACAATCATTAAAAGAAGCATGCGAAGCGGAAAAAGTACAAGCGCTTGCAGGCTTCGGTAAAAAAACCGAAGAAAAGATACTCGCCGCTCTTGAGGAGGCTGGAAAACAGCCAGAACGACTGCCAATTGGCTTTGCATTAGATGTGGCAGAGCGGATTGATCATGCGCTTGAACAGATGAAGGGGATTCTTCGTTTTTCAAGAGCTGGCAGTTTAAGACGTGCACGGGAAACAGTCAAAGATTTAGATTATATCATCGCGACTGACAATCCTGAACAAGTCAGAGAGCAGCTCGTTGCACTTCAAGATGTCAAAGACGTCATCGCAAGCGGTGATACGAAGGTATCTGTCATTCTTGCCCTTGATTTTGAGATCAGTGTAGATTTCCGGCTTGTGACAACAGACCAATTTGCAACAACGCTGCATCATTTCACTGGCTCAAAAGACCACAATATTCGAATGCGTCAGCTGGCGAAGGAACGCGGAGAGCGTATTAGTGAATATGGTGTGGAAACAATTGAAACTGGAGAAGTAAAAACGTTCGAAGACGAGGCCGCTTTTTATGCGCATTTTCAACTTCCGCTCATTCCGCCAGAAATTCGTGAAACCGGAGCGGAGATTGATACGTATAAAGAAAGTATGCAATTTGTCGAGCTAAAAGATATTAAAGGCGACCTTCATATGCACTCAACTTGGAGTGACGGCGCATTTTCTATTCGTGAAATGGCAGAGGCATGTATCGCAAAAGGCTATGAATACATGGCGATTACAGATCACTCGCAATATTTAAAAGTAGCAAACGGTTTAACAAAAGAACGTTTACGTCTGCAAGCAAAAGAAATTGACAAGCTCAATCAAGAATTCGAGCATTTTCACATTTTCAAAGGGGTCGAAATGGATATTCTCCCGGATGGATCATTAGATTATGATGATGACTTTTTAGCAGACATGGATTTTGTGATTGCGTCTATCCATTCTAGCTTTTCTCAGCCGGAGGAAGTCATCATGGAGCGCCTTGAAAATGCCCTGCGGAATCAGCATGTAGATTTAATTGCACATCCAACAGGCCGTTTGATCGGCAGACGAGACGGCTATGCCTTAAATATAGATCAGCTCATAGAGCTTGCGAAGAAAACGGGAACTGCACTAGAGCTCAACAGCAACCCGTCAAGACTTGATTTGAAAACAGAGCATTTAATGAAAGCAAACGAAGCAGGTGTGAACATCATGATCAATACAGATGCGCACAATATCACCATGCTGGATCATATGGAAGTTGGTGTAACAGCTGCAAGAAAAGGCTGGACACCAAAAGCAAATGTCGTGAATACTTTTTCTCTAAACGAGATCAAAAAGTTTTTAACGCGTGACAGGTAGTCGTTAGGAGGCTGGACCATGCTGCAACAAAAAGTGTTAGCATCATTAGAATTTCATAAAGTAAAAGAAAAAGTCATGTCCTATACCGCATCCTCATTAGGAAAAGAAAGAGCGCAGGATTTAACTCCGCTGACGGATATCGAAACCATTCAGCATTTGCTGGAAGAGGTAGCAGAAGCACAGGATGTCATCCGTTTAAAGGGATCTGCGCCATTTGGCGGGCTAACGGATATTAGACGCGGGGTCAAACGGGCAGAAATCGGCAGTACATTAAGCCCATCTGAGCTCATGGAAATTGCAGCGCTATTATACACTGCGAAAAATATGAAGTACTTTCTCACGTCCCTGTATGAAGATGGTGTAGATATACCACGCCTTCATACATATGCAGAGACGCTGATATTACTGCCCGAAGTCAGAAAAGAAATCGAAAGCTGTATCGGTGATAATGGAGAAGTGCTTGATCATGCAACTCCGGCGCTACGAACAATACGTACGCAATTACGTTCATTAGAATCAAAAGTTCGAGATAAATTAGAATCCATGATTCGTTCACAATCTGCTTCAAAAATGCTGTCAGACACGATTGTTACCATTCGTAATGACCGGTTTGTGATTCCGGTAAAGCAGGAGTACCGCTCGAATTACGGCGGAATTGTTCACGATCAGTCATCATCTGGGGCAACCCTTTTTATCGAGCCGCAAGTGGTCGTGGATTTAAATAACACTTTGCAGCAAACCCGTTTAAAAGAAAAACAAGAGGTCGAAAAGATCCTGCAAATGCTGACAGCGAGCGTGTCAGAACACATTGAAGAACTGCTTCACAATGTAAAGGAGCTTCAAACGCTAGATTTTATTTTTGCTAAAGCCAAGTATGCAAAGGCAGAAAAAGCCACAAAGCCTGCTGTGAACGATCAAGGGGAGATTTATTTAAAACGGGCAAGACATCCTTTATTGCCTCGTGATCAGGTTGTGGCAAACGACATTGAGCTCGGTAAAGATTTTTCAACCATCGTCATTACTGGTCCAAATACAGGGGGTAAGACCGTTACTTTAAAAACGCTTGGTCTTTTGACGCTGATGACGCAGGCAGGCCTTCATATTCCAGTTGAAGAAGGCTCGGAAGTAGCTGTATTCGACCAAGTCTTTGCTGATATTGGAGATGAACAGTCCATTGAGCAAAGCTTGAGTACGTTCTCATCTCATATGGTCAATATTGTGGATATCTTAAAGAATTTGACATCTAACTCACTCGTGTTATTTGATGAATTAGGGGCAGGAACAGACCCTGCTGAAGGTGCCGCGCTGGCCATGAGTATCTTAGACGAGGTGCATCAAACAAATGCACGCGTCATCGCAACAACTCACTATCCTGAGCTGAAGGCTTACGGATATAACCGAGAAGGTGTCACAAATGCGAGCGTGGAGTTTGACATTGAAACCTTATCACCAACGTACCGATTGCTCATCGGTGTACCTGGACGAAGTAATGCATTTGAAATTTCTAAACGTCTTGGTTTGCCAGATCACCTCATTGACCGGGCAAAAGCGGATATGCATGCTGAGCATAATGAAGTAGACCAAATGATTGCTTCATTAGAAGACAGCAAGAAACAAGCGGAAGAAGAGCTGCATGAGACAGAAGTCTATAGAAAAGAAGCAGAAAAGCTTCATAAAGAATTGCAGAGACAAATTCTTGAATGGAATGAGCAAAAGGACAAACTGCTTGAAGAAGCTGAACAAAAAGCGGCAGAAAAAATTGAACAAGCCTCAAAAGAAGCAGAAGACATCATTCAAGAGCTTCGTTCGATAAAAAATGAGCATCGCTCATTCAAAGAGCATGAACTCATCGATGCGAGAAAGCGTCTTGAAGATGCAGTGCCTGAGTTTGACCGGAAGAAAAAGCCAGAGCCGGTGAAAAAAGCAGCAAGACAGCTAAAATCAGGCGACGAAGTGAAAGTGCTCACCTTCGGGCAAAAAGGAACGCTGCTTGAACAAACAGGTGACAAAGAATGGAGTGTCCAAATGGGCATTCTGAAAATGAAAGTAAAAGAAAAAGACATGGAATTTATCAAATCAGCACCTGAATTTAAGCAGGAGAAAGCCATTACGGCAGTCAAAGGAAAAGACTATCATGTATCGCTTGAGCTCGACTTAAGGGGAGAGCGTTATGAAAATGCCTTAAGCAGAGTCGAGAAATATTTAGATGATGCTGTCTTAGCTGGTTATCCGCGTGTGTCGATCATTCACGGAAAAGGAACTGGCGCCCTTAGAAAAGGGGTTCAGGAATTACTGAAACAGCACCGAAATGTGAAAAATGCTCGTTTTGGGGAACAAGGCGAGGGAGGATCAGGCGTTACCATCGTCGAATTAAAGTAAAAAGGAGAAAACGCATGAAAGCCTTTTGGGAAAATGAACTTGTGGAAATTGCCGCCTATTACAGCGTGGCCGTTCTATGTCTTGTCTTATTTCTAACCATTTTTGAACTCGTCACCTCCTATAAAAACTGGGAAGAGATTCAGCGTGGGAACTTAGCTGTTGCCATGGCAACAGGCGGAAAGATCTTTGGGATTGCGAATGTGTTTCAGCATTCTATTGCACAGCACAATTCCCTTCTGCAAATGATTGGATGGGGCGTATACGGCTTTGTGATGCTGCTTGTCAGCTATTTCATTTTTGAATTTTTAACACCACGATTTAAAGTAGACAAAGAGATTGAGAATGATAATAGAGCGGTCGGGTTTATTTCACTCATTATTTCAGTTGGGCTGTCTTACGTAGTAGCAGCCGGCATTTAAGGAGACGACATGGAAAAGCTAGCAAAAGTTTTAATCATAGTTGCCTGCACTTTTGCGGTCATTGGTGCCGTTTACATGTTCCTGTGAAATGAAAAAGACAAAGTGAGAAAGCTGTCAGGGGTCCCTTGGCAGCTTTTATCTCACCCGAAGGCGGCGAATCACATGAAGCAAATTCTGCAAAAAGACGAAATCATAAAGCGCATTGATACATGTCTCCAAATGACATCCCTGCCAAGAGACATATATGAACCGTATATTGCACGCCCATTTCAAACGACTGGATTTTTTGATGATTTGAGCCCTTATGTTCAAATCGATCCGAGCGGCTATATCCTCATTCAATATGAACGAGGAATCCAAATGCTGCATAAAAGAACAAAAGAAGCGGATGAAGTCATTTACTGGATTTTAGAAGACACGATCTTTCTCACAGTCTACATCGACATGATGAGGCAGTATCAAGTCGACAACATCCAGACGCATTTACCTAATGATCCGAGTATCCATCAACAGATCGTGGAGAGAGTAAATGAGTCATTCCGTGCAATCGGTGGATTATATGAACAGTGGCATCATGAAGGAAAAAGAGCATCGATCGAAACACCAGCGAAGAAATAAAGAGGTCATGGAACCAAGCTCTATTTGAAAAAAGCAAACTGCCTTAAGGAAAAGTTTGCTATAATAAAATAGTACGAAAGTTCAGGAAGGAGGGTTTTTATGCAGTCAGATAAACGTTGGCTTCTGCATTACCCGAATCAAATTCCCCACGAACTCACCATCCCAAATGAGACGTTACAATCTTACTTATTCAGCTCCGCAGAGGCTGCACCTGAGCATACAGCCATTCATTTTCTAGGAAAAAACATCACCTATGAACAGCTCCAAGAAGACGCATTGAAACTAGCTGGTCACCTGATGGAAATTGGCGTGAAAAAAGGCGACAGAGTAGCGATCATGCTGCCAAACTGTCCTCAATCGGTCATTTCTTATTATGCTGTTTTAATTGCAGGCGGCATCGTTGTTCAAACGAACCCGCTTTATACGGAGAAAGAACTGGCATATCAAATGGAGGACAGCGGCTCTAAAGTGCTGATTACATTGGATTTATTGTATCCAAAGGCCTATAAAATGAAAGCGCTGACAAGTGTGGAACACTTGATCATCACCAAACTACAGGATTATTTACCATTTCCAAAAAACATTCTGTTTCCTATCGTCCAAAAAAGAAAAAATAAAATGGTCATCCAAGTCGAGAAAAGTGATAGCATTCATCACTTCTCACAAATCATGAAAGAATCATCAGGAGAACAAATCCCGCAGCTTGCCATTGAACCGAAAGAGGATGTCGCTGTTTTGCAATATACAGGTGGAACGACCGGTTTACCAAAAGGGGTCATGCTTACGCATGAAAACATTTTAGCGAATACTGAAATGTGCGCTTCTTGGATGTATAAAACGACAAGAGGAAAAGAACGAATCCTCGGCATTATTCCGTTTTTTCATGTATACGGAATGACGACCGTATTAAATCTTGCTGTCAAAGAAGGGCATTCAATGATTCTCCTTCCTCGATTTGACGCAGCTGATACCCTCAAAACGATTGAAAAACAGAAACCGACACTCTTTCCAGGTGCACCAACCATGTATATCGCCTTGCTGCATCATCCGAACATTGAAAAGTATGACCTGTCGTCCATCACTGCATGTTTAAGCGGCTCGGCGGCTCTTCCTGTTGAAGTCAAACAGAACTTCGAAAAATTAACAGGAGGGCGTTTAGTGGAGGGGTATGGTCTATCCGAAACCTCACCAGTGACCCATTCTAACTTTTTATGGGGAGCGAACAAAACAGGCAGCATTGGCTGTCCGTGGCCTGGTACAGACGCAGGTATTTATTGTGAGGAAACGGGTGGCCTCAAAGAGCCATATGAGCACGGAGAAATTATCGTCAAAGGACCGCAGGTTATGAAAGGATATTGGAATCAGCCAGAGGAGACAGCAGCTGTATTAAGGGATGGATGGTTTTTCACCGGAGATATTGGGTATATGGATGAGGACGGTTTTTTCTATATCGTTGACCGGAAAAA
The DNA here is from genome assembly GCF_000800825.1 of Bacillus sp. WP8. Taxonomy (NCBI): domain Bacteria; kingdom Bacillati; phylum Bacillota; class Bacilli; order Caryophanales; family Bacillaceae; genus Bacillus; species Bacillus sp. WP8. Next base: position 2,521,337 of record NZ_CP010075.1, on the reverse strand, counting down.
GGATGTCATTATTGCGAGCGGTTATAATATTTACCCAAGAGAGGTCGAAGAAGCCCTTTATGAGCATGAGCTTGTCCAAGAAGTTGTTGTCGCAGGTATACCAGACCCTTATAGAGGAGAAACAGTAAAAGCATTTGTTGTGCCGAAAAAGGATGCTTATTTAACAGAGGATGAACTCGATCGCTTTGTGAGAACGAGAATTGCTTCATTTAAAGTACCGCGCGTGTATGAATTTAAAGAGTCACTGCCTAAAACGGCCGTCGGAAAAATTTTGCGCAGAGTTTTAATTGAAGAAGAAAAAAGAAAGCACGCTTCATCATCTGAAACAGCTGTTGATCAGTTAAAGAAATAACGACCTTTATCATCCGGTCGAGCGGCCGGATGATTTGAATGATAACAGCCTGCTCTGGTATGATAAAGGTTGAAAAGAAAGAAGAAGATCTCTTGACAAATCACCCGTTTCTTTTTAACATAAAGTTATGAATGAATGCTCATTCAATTTAGAAAGGGACGAAGCACATTGAAGCAGAAAAGACCGAAGTACATGCAAATTATTGATGCAGCAGTTGTGGTGATTGCAGAGAATGGCTATCATCAATCACAAGTTTCAAAGATTGCGAAACAAGCAGGGGTCGCAGACGGAACCATTTATCTTTATTTCAAAAACAAAGAGGATATTCTCATCTCATTGTTCAAAGAAAAAATGGGACAATTCATCGAACGGATGGAAACAGATATTCAAAAGAAGCCGTCTGCCAAAGAAAAGCTTCTACTGTTGATTGAGGAGCATTTTCGCATGCTGGCGCAAAATCATCATTTGGCTCTTGTGACACAGCTTGAACTCAGGCAGTCAAACCTTGAGCTGCGGCAAAAAATCAATGAAGTGCTAAAAGGGTATTTAAATATGCTCGAGTCAATTTTAACAGAAGGAAAGAAAACAGGAGAATTCAGACAAAATTTAGATGTCCGCTTAGCGAGACAAATGGTATTTGGGACGATTGATGAAACCGCAACAACATGGGTCATGAATGATCAAAAGTATGATCTGCCTGCACTCGCAGAAAATGTACATGATCTGCTGTTAAGCGGAATACATCAATCCTAAAGACAATGTGAAAAAGGATGATTGACATGGAAAAGATACTCAGCTTACATCATGAAGGACAGACAGCGCTCATCACGATTCAGAACCCACCTGCAAATGCCTTATCCTCTCAGCTGCTCACTGAGCTTAATGACATGTTCGATGAGCTGGAACAGAATGAAGAAGTAAGAGCGATTGTGATTCACGGAGAAGGCAGATTCTTCTCAGCAGGTGCTGATATTAAAGAATTTACCACTTTACAGGAAGAGTCTGATTATGCAAGCCTCGCAGATAGAGGACAGCAAGTTTTTGAACGGATTGAACAATGTCCAAAACCAGTCATTGCCTCGATTCACGGGGCAGCATTAGGCGGAGGCCTTGAGCTTGCCATGTCTTGTGATATCCGAATCGCAACAAAAGATGCGAAGCTTGGACTTCCAGAACTAAACCTCGGCATTATTCCAGGATTCGGCGGCACGCAGCGCCTCCCGCGCTACGTTGGTTCTGCTAAAGCGCTTGAAATGATGGGAACAGCTGAACCGATTACAGGTGAAGAAGCATTTGCCTGCGGACTTGTTACAAAACTGGCAGAAACAGAGGAAGAAGCGCTCGAAGCGGCTAAAACACTTGCGGGGAAATTTGCAGCGAAAAGCCCAAAATCACTTGAATATGTGCTTGATTTATTGAACGCAACAAAATTGTATTCATATGACGGCGGAATGAAGCTGGAAGCCAAAAAGTTTGGTGAGGTTTTCCAATCAAATGACGCCAAAGAAGGCATCCAGGCCTTTATCGAAAAGCGCAAACCGAACTTTAAAGGGGAATAAGGGATAAGTACGACACAAGGGGGAGAAATAAATGAATATATTTGTTTTGATGAAGCGTACGTTTGACACGGAAGAGAAAATTTCTATTCAGTCTGGTGCAATTCAAGAAGATGGAGCAGAGTTCATTATTAATCCTTATGACGAGTATGCCATTGAAGAAGCCATTCAGCTTCGCGATGAGCACGGGGGAGAAGTGACCGTTGTGACAGTAGGCGGTGAGGATGCGGAGAAACAGCTGAGAACAGCGCTTGCAATGGGCTGTGACAGGGCCGTCTTATTAAACGTGGAAGATGACTTAGAAGAGTGGGACCAATATTCAGCTTCTACCATTCTTTATCACTATTTAAAAGACAAAGAGGCTTCCTTGATCTTAGCAGGGAATGTAGCAATTGACGGCGGCTCTGGACAGGTAGCCCCGCGTCTTGCTGAATTACTCGGCTTTTCATATGTGACAACGATAACAAGCATTCAAATTGATGGCGGCTCTGCGTCGATTGAACGAGATGTAGAGGGTGATGTGGAAGTCATTTCTACCGAACTACCGCTAGTCGTCACAGCTCAGCAAGGACTCAATGAGCCTCGCTATCCATCATTACCAGGCATTATGAAGGCAAAGAAAAAGCCTTTAGAAGAATTGGAACTTGATGATTTAGATCTGGACGAAGACGATGTACCATATAAAATCAAAACAATTGAACGTTTCTTACCGGAGAAAAAAGAGGGTGGCAAGGTGCTGAGCGGCGAGCTTCAGGATCAAGTCAAAGAACTGACAGATCTACTCAGAAATGAAGCAAAAGTCATCTAAACATCCACTTTACGATATCACGAGAACAAGGGGGAGCTTGAAGATGAGTAAAAAAGTTGTTGTACTTGGAGAAAGTCGTGACGGTAAATTAAGAAATGTGACATTTGAAGCCATTGCTGCCGCTCACAAAGTGGCAGATGGCGGTGAGGTCATTGGCGTGTTAATAGGGGATGACGTCAAAAGCCTAGCGGATGAACTGCTTTACTATGGAGCGGATCATGTCATGATTGTGGAGCATCCGCACCTTTCATATTATACGTCAGATGGTTTTGCGCAGGCGCTTCAAGCCATATTAGATCAGGTCGATCCAGATGCTGTGCTCTTTGGCCATACGTCTATTGGAAAAGACTTGTCACCGAAAATAGCCGCACGTCTCCAGACTGGCTTGATTTCAGATGCGATCGATGTAAGCGTTACCGGCGAACATCTTGTTTTCACTAGACCGATTTACTCTGGAAAAGCCTTCGAAAAAGTCATTTCCACAGACCGCCTGTTACTAGCGACCATCCGGCCAAACAACGTGGCGCCATTTGAGCGGGATACGTCACGAGGCGGAGAAGTCACACCAGTTTCAGTCGATATTCAAAACCTTCGGACGATCGTGAAGGAAGTCATTAAAAAAACGTCAGAAGGTGTAGATTTATCGGAAGCAAAGGTCATTGTTGCCGGAGGGCGCGGGGTTAAGAGCAAGGAAGGCTTTGAACCGCTGAATGAACTCGCTGAGACGCTCGGGGCAGCAGTCGGAGCCTCGCGCGGAGCTTGTGACGCTGACTATTGTGATTATGCCCTGCAAATTGGTCAAACGGGAAAAGTCGTCACACCCGACCTTTATATTGCATGCGGGATATCAGGAGCGATTCAGCATTTAGCGGGAATGTCTAACAGTAAAGTCATTGTAGCTATCAACAAAGACCCAGAAGCAGAAATCTTCAAAATCGCCGATTACGGAATCGTCGGTGACTTGTTTGAAGTGGTACCGCTTTTAAATGAAGAGTTAAAAAAGATGAATATCCACTCGTAACGCTCATACACTCAGAATCCCTAGGTATTCTGGGTTTTTTTGTATGTAATCAAGAAGAAAAGGAGCGGTTGACAAGTGAAGGGGACAGTAAAAGTCAATGACGTGATCGGACGCATTTCTAAACACATTTATGGGCACTTTCAAGAGCATTTAGGAAGAGGGATTTATGACGGGATTTGGGTAGGAAAAGACTCAGAGATTGACCATATTGACGGGATTCGTACCGATGTGCTGAAGGCGCTTCAAGCATTACATATTCCGGTGCTGAGGTGGCCGGGGGGCTGTTTCGCAGACGAGTATCACTGGGCAAATGGTGTAGGTGATCTCAGTGAACGAAAGCCGATGGTCAATACCCATTGGGGTGGTACAGTTGAATCCAATGCATTTGGTACGCATGAATTCATGGCATTGTGTGAGCTGCTTGAATGTGAGCCATACATTTGCGGCAATGTGGGAAGCGGGTCTGTTCAAGAATTAGCCGATTGGGTCGAATACATGACATTTCCAAAAGGGACACCTATGTCCGACTGGCGCATTCAAAATGGAAAACAAGAACCTTGGCAGCTGACCTATGTTGGTGTAGGCAATGAAAGCTGGGGCTGCGGCGGGAATATGACGCCTGAATACTATGCAGATTTATATAAACGCTATCAAACGTACGTAAGAGAATTTGCCGGGCAGCGTATTTATAAAATCGCCTGCGGCGCGAACTCTAATGACGTGAATTGGACGAAAGTATTGATGGAGCGGGCTGCACCGTGGATGGATGGGCTCAGTTTACATTATTACACCGTACCTGGTACATGGGAGAAGAAAGGATCAGCGACTGAATTCGACGAGGATGAATGGTTTATCACGCTGAAAAAAGCCTATGAGATGGAACGGCTTGTCGAGGACCATGGAGAAATCATGGATCGTTATGACCCAGACAAGCGAATTGGGATGATTATTGATGAATGGGGGACATGGTATGACCCAGAGCCAGGGACAAATCCTGGGTTTTTATATCAGCAAAACACACTAAGAGATGCCCTTGTATCCGCCCTCCATTTTCATATTTTTCATCGCCATTGTCAGAGGATTCATATGGCAAATATCGCTCAGACGGTCAATGTGCTGCAAGCGATGGTATTAACAAAGGACGAAAAGATGCTTCTGACGCCTACGTATCATGTGTTTCACATGTTTCAAGTGCATCAAGAGGAAGAAGCGCTTGAAGTGGAGTTCGTTTCACCGCCGTATGAACGAAAAGGTGAAAAAATTCCTCAGGTCAGTGTGTCAGCCTCACGTTCATCAGGGAAGATGCATATTAGCTACTGTCACCTGAATCCGCATGAACAAAAAGAGGTATCCCTTGCCATTGAAGGGGTTGATGCACAAACGAAAGTCACTGGACGTGTGCTGACGGCTGATCGCATGAATGCGCATAATACATTTGATGATCCTCATTCTGTTCAGCCAAAAGACTTTCAGCAAATGACTGTAAATCCCGGGGAATTAACGGTAGAGCTGCCGCCAATGTCAGTAGTCATGATAACTGTCGACCTCGCTTGATTGCATATTTCAATGTTTGATGAGAAGAATGTTGGGGCATCATACATTGTAAATGAAGTGGAAAGGGTGTCATGTCATATGCTTAGAACCATTCTAATGATCATCGGTGCGATTGTTGTTATTGGTGCGATTATACGGTTTGTTTTTTAATTCATTTCCTAAAAAATGATTCGTAAGCATTTCATTCGCAAGTCACATTGGTAGATGCTATACTAAAAAGCATAATTTACATTGGAGGAATGAATAATGGCAATCGTAAAAGCTACTGACGCAACATTTTCACAAGAAACTGCAGAAGGTGTTGTTCTTGCAGACTTTTGGGCACCATGGTGTGGACCTTGTAAAATGATTGCTCCAGTTCTTGAAGAACTTGATCAAGAAATGGGCGACAAAATGAAAATTGTAAAAATTGATGTAGACGATAACCAAGAAACTGCTGGTAAATACGGCGTTATGAGTATCCCAACACTTCTTGTTTTAAAAGACGGTGAAGTTGTAGAAACTTCTGTTGGTTTCAAACCAAAAGAAGCACTTGCTGAACTTGTCAACAAACATCTATAAACCGATCTATGTCCAAGCGGCATAATCATTGAAGCGGTTCTCGTAAAGACGAGAGCCGCTTTTCTTTCAACATGGTATAAAACAAATGTTCGTGATACACTAGAAGGAGTGAAAGAGGAAAACAAGGACGGATGAAAATATGAACAAACTAATCAAAGAAAAACTGTCAGTCCTGCCGGATCAACCAGGCTGTTACTTAATGAAAGATAGACAAAATACGATCATTTACGTGGGAAAGGCAAAAGTGTTAAAAAACAGGGTGCGCTCTTATTTCACTGGATCACATGACGCCAAAACGCAGCGGCTTGTCAGTGAAATTGAAGACTTTGAATACATTGTCACCTCTTCTAATATCGAAGCGCTCATTTTAGAGCTGAATTTAATCAAAAAATATGACCCAAAATACAATGTCATGCTCAAGGATGACAAGACGTATCCATTTATAAAAATTACGAATGAACGCCACCCTAAGCTGATCGTCACCCGCAATGTAAAAAAGGACAAAGGGAAATATTTCGGTCCATACCCAAACGTACAAGCAGCACGAGAAACGAAAAAGCTGCTCGACCGCTTATATCCACTGAGAAAATGCGCCACCCTTCCTGACCGCGTCTGCCTTTATTATCATCTTGGGCAATGTCTTGCACCATGTGTGTATGACATTTCCGAGGAAACGAATAAGCAGCTCGTGGACGAAATCACAAGGTTTCTAAACGGAGGACATCAGCAAATCAAAAAAGAACTGACCGAAAAGATGCAGGAAGCTGCTGAAAATTTAGAGTTTGAACGGGCAAAAGAACTGAGAGACCAAATCGCTTATATCGACTCAACGATGGAAAAACAGAAAATGACGATGAGTGATTTATCAGATCGAGATGTCTTCGCCTATGCCTATGATAAAGGCTGGATGTGTGTCCAAGTTTTCTTCATCAGACAGGGGAAATTGATTGAACGTGATGTCAGCCTGTTTCCTATGTATCAGGACCCTGAAGAGGAGTTCCTTACGTTTATGGGGCAATTTTATGAAAAGAACAACCATTTTCTGCCGAAGGAAATTTTGGTACCGGACAGTGTCGATCAAGAGATGATTGAGCAATTACTTGAGACAAACGTTCACCAGCCGAAAAAAGGAAAGAAAAAGGATCTGCTTTTACTTGCGCATCAAAATGCCAAAATCGCCTTAAAAGAAAAGTTTTCGCTCATTGAGCGTGATGAAGAGCGGACAATTGGTGCGGTGAAGCAGCTTGGGGATGCGCTTAATATTTATATGCCGTACAGAATTGAGGCGTTTGATAACTCCAATATTCAAGGAGCAGACCCGGTTTCTGCAATGGTTGTCTTTCAGGACGGGAAGCCATATAAAAAGGAATACCGAAAATACAAAATTAAAACCGTCTCAGGACCAGATGATTATGCATCCATGCGTGAAGTCATTAGAAGACGATATACCCGCGTGTTAAAGGATGAACTGCCGCTGCCAGATTTAATTTTAATTGACGGAGGAAAAGGACAGATCAACGCAGCCATCGATGTGCTTGAAAATGAATTGAATCTGTCTGTCCCAGTCGCAGGTCTTGTAAAAGATGAAAAACACCGGACTTCAAATCTCATGATGGGAGATACACTTGAAATTGTTGCGCTAGAGCGAAATAGCCAAGCTTTTTACTTATTGCAGCGCATTCAAGATGAAGTGCACCGGTTCGCCATTAGCTTTCACCGGCAGCTGCGCGGAAAAAATGCATTCCAGTCTATTTTAGACGATGTACCAGGTATCGGAGAGAAGCGTAAAAAGCAGCTCCTCAAACATTTTGGCTCTGTGAAAAAGATGAAAGAAGCCTCTATCCAAGACTTTCAGGAGGCGGGCATTCCAAAACAGACGGCTGAACTTTTAATGGAAGCATTAAAAAAATAGATTGTACTTTTTCCAAATGTCTGTTAAGATGTGACTAATTTAATAAATGAACGTGTTGTTTGTTGAAGATAGAGGTGCGAACTTCAAGAGTAAGCCTTCGGAGATCGATGGGATCTAAGAAGAGGGCTGAAAGGGGAGCGTCGCCGAAGTGAATAAAATCCACTCATTTTATTCGCTGGCTGTACATTGAAGAAATGTAGGGCTGTCAAGAATTCATTTCTTGGAGGGCTATCTCATTGTTTGCATCGTTTAATGATGATTTTAAAGCAATGGGAGATTTGTTCTCTCATTGCTTTTTTATTTGCAGTGAGCGGACAGTCTCCAAAGCAGCCTCTTCTCTCACACGTGAACTTTTGAAAAAGGGTGGTAGACATGGGACTAATTGTACAAAAATTTGGCGGAACTTCCGTTGGGTCAACAGAAAAAATTCGCAATGCCGCAGAGAGAGTGATCGCTGAACGCGAGGCAGGACATGATGTGGTTGTGGTTGTATCAGCGATGGGTAAATCAACAGATGTTCTAGTAGACCTAGCAAAAGAACTTACAGACGATCCAAGCAAAAGAGAAATGGATATGCTGCTCGCAACTGGTGAACAGGTGACCATTTCATTATTAGCGATGGCGCTCCAAGCAAGAGGCTATGATGCCATTTCCTTCACAGGCTGGCAGGCTGGTATGAAAACAGAGCATGTACACGGAAATGCAAGAATCGTGGACATTGATGAAGCAAGAATAAAAGAGGAATTAAGTGCGGGGAAAGTCGTTGTTGTGGCAGGCTTCCAAGGAATTGCAGATGACTTACATATCACAACACTTGGACGCGGAGGATCAGATACAACTGCTGTGGCACTGGCTGCCGCACTAAAAGCTGATAAATGTGATATTTACACAGATGTACCAGGGGTGTTTACGACAGATCCGCGTTATGTACCATCTGCGCGGAAACTTGCAGGTATTTCATACGATGAGATGCTTGAGCTGGCTAATTTAGGAGCTGGTGTCCTGCATCCAAGAGCTGTTGAATTTGCGAAAAATTATCAAGTCCCGCTAGAAGTCCGTTCTAGTATTGAAAATGAATCGGGTACGTTAATTGAGGAGGAATCATCCATGGAACAAAATTTAGTCGTCAGAGGCATTGCGTTTGAAGATCAGATTACACGTGTGACAGTGTGCGGGCTTTCAAGCGGTCTCACAACATTATCGACCATTTTTACGACGCTTGCGAAACAGAATATCAATGTTGATATCATCATTCAGTCTGTCACAAGCACCAATCAGACGTCGATCTCTTTCTCTGTTAAAACGGATGATTTGTCCAAAACAGTTGAAGTATTAGAAGAATATAAAGGGGCGCTTGGCTACGAGCAGATTGAGACAGAAAGCAAATTAGCGAAAGTATCCATTGTGGGATCTGGAATGGTCTCAAATCCAGGCGTAGCTGCTGAAATGTTCGCTGTGTTAGCGCAAAAAGACATTCAAGTGAAAATGGTCAGTACGTCTGAAATCAAAGTCTCAACGGTGGTCGGCCGTGATGATATGGTCAAAGCGGTAGAAGCGCTGCATGATGCGTTTGATTTATCAAAGGTGAGCGCAGCTGCTCACTCTTAAAAAGGTAAAGAGGTGACCTCATGAAAGAGGATCGCCTCTTTTTTCTATATGGAATCGGCTGAAACGGACGTAAACCCATTCATTAAGTATGCTATGATAGATGTAGACATATAAAAAAGGCGTGACCTGAAGTCCGCGCCCTTTTATCAAGAGGATTAGCTAGGGTCTCTTAAATCCCATTTAACGGTTAAAATGACTTTCTCAGCACGCTTTTTCACTTGTTCATAGGATTCAGCCACGTGCTCATTTAGAAGCTGAATTTGTTCAGCAATAAAACCCGCTTCCATCTGAAAGCATGGCTCCTTTTGATAGGTGAGTCGATTGGATACTAGTGGACCTTCGAGCTCAAACTCAATTTCCTGTTTTTTCGAATGGACCATTGTGAGAGTCCCCCATCCGGCATCATGGAAAAATTCGGGGATCTTTTCCCATGACTCTTGAGGAAATTTACGAGCAAGCAGTTTACCCGCAAAATACATCATAGATGAATGGTCCTGACCAAGAATATCAGGCAGCAGAACTTCGCGTATCAGCTCGTAGGCAAATCCATTGACTTCAATTTCTTTTAGCTGTTCTAAGTTAGATTCGAATTTATTCATTGTACGGCTCCCCTCTTTCAACAATTTATTATAGCTTATGTAGGCATATGATGACAGAGTTTTCCCTGAAGTCTAAGAAATTCTTATTGTAGTAAAACGAATTTTGATTTAAAACTTTTAAATTTCGGAAAATTTTAATTTATGTACGCGGTTTCTTGACGCTTTTTTGACATAGGAGTAAAATGAAATTGTCAATAAATTTGAATAAAGTGCTTACAATTGAAAGAAGCGGGGGTAAGACAATTTTCAAGCAATTGCACTTTTTTTACTAGGGGGTAAAGTAATGTCGGGGAACAAAGAATTTTTTTATCGGAGATTGCATTCTTTGCTTGGCGTCATTCCGGTCGGTCTATTTTTAGTACAGCACTTAGTGATTAACCACTTTGCGACGGATGGACCAGAAGCGTTTAACAAAGCTGCACACTTTATGGAACAGCTTCCTTTCAGATATGCACTTGAGCTGTTCGTGATTTTCTTACCACTGATCTATCATGCTGTTTATGGGGTGTACATAGCCTTTACGGCACAAAACAACACGTCTCGCTTCAGTTACTTAAGAAACTGGTTGTTCAGACTGCAAAGGGTTTCAGGTATCATCACATTGATTTTTATCACTTGGCACGTATGGGAAACACGCATTCAAGCTCAACTTGGAGCTGAAGTCAACTACGACATGATGGCGAATATTTTAAGCTCTCCATTTATGCTAGGTTTCTATATTGTCGGCGTTTTATCTACTATTTTCCACTTTGCTAATGGCTTGTGGTCATTTGCTGTCAGCTGGGGAATTACGGTTTCACCACGCTCACAAAGAATCTCCACATTTGTGACATTAGGTATATTTATAGCGCTTTCATATGTAGGGCTAAGAGCAATTTTCGCTTTTGTTTAAGAGGAAATAGATTAGTAGAAGAGGGAGAGGGGCTACAATGAGTAATTCTAGCATCATCGTTGTCGGAGGCGGCTTAGCTGGTCTCATGGCAACTATTAAAGCAGCAGAAGCGGGAACAGCTGTTCAACTATTTTCAATCGTACCTGTGAAACGTTCGCATTCTGTATGTGCACAGGGCGGAATCAACGGAGCGGTCAATACAAAAGGTGAAGGGGATTCACCTTATGAGCATTTTGATGACACGGTATACGGCGGAGATTTCTTAGCCAACCAGCCGCCAGTAAAGGCAATGTGTGAAGCAGCGCCGTCCATTATCCACTTACTTGATCGTATGGGTGTTATGTTTAATAGAACACCAGAGGGATTATTGGACTTCCGCCGCTTCGGGGGAACACAGCACCACCGTACAGCGTTTGCTGGAGCTACAACAGGCCAGCAGCTATTATACGCACTGGATGAGCAGGTTCGCCGCTATGAAGTAGCAGGACTTGTCACAAAATATGAAGGCTGGGAATTCCTTGGCGCTGTTTTAGATGACGAGGAAGTATGCCGCGGGATTGTCGCACAGAACTTAACGACAATGGAAATTCAATCCTTCCGTTCAGATGCGGTTATCATGGCAACAGGCGGCCCTGGAATCGTGTTCGGTAAATCAACGAACTCCATGATTAACACTGGATCTGCTGCATCTATCGTTTATCAGCAAGGTGCGCATTATGCAAATGGAGAATTCATTCAAATTCACCCAACAGCGATTCCAGGAGATGACAAGCTTCGTCTCATGAGTGAATCAGCTCGTGGTGAGGGCGGACGTGTTTGGACATATAAAGACGGGAAGCCTTGGTACTTCCTTGAAGAAAAATACCCAGCATACGGTAACCTTGTACCGCGTGACATCGCAACGCGTGAAATCTTTGACGTATGTGTCGAGCAAAAGCTTGGCATCAACGGAGAGAACATGGTATATCTCGATCTTTCTCATAAAGATCCTAAAGAGCTTGATATTAAGCTTGGCGGAATCATTGAAATCTATGAAAAATTCATGGGTGATGACCCGCGTAAGCTTCCGATGAAAATCTTCCCAGCTGTTCATTACTCAATGGGCGGATTATGGGTCGATTATGATCAAATGACGAATATCAAAGGTCTGTTCGCTGCCGGAGAATGTGATTACTCGATGCACGGCGGAAACAGACTTGGTGCAAACTCACTTCTTTCTGCGATTTACGGCGGAATGGTCGCTGGACCAAATGCAGTGAAGTACATTAGCGGTCTTGAGAAATCTGCGGAAGACCTATCTTCTGCAACATTTGACAGCGCTGTGAAGAAAGAGCAGGAGAAATGGGACAACATCCTCAGCATGGACGGAACAGAAAATGCATACGTGCTTCATAAAGAGCTTGGAGAATGGATGACGGATAACGTTACAGTGGTTCGTTACAATGACAAACTCTTAAAAACAGATCAGAAGATCGAAGAACTAATGGAGCGCTACAAGAAGATCAACATCAACGATACCGCATCATGGAGCAACCAAGGCGCTGCCTTCACGCGTCAGCTTGACAACATGCTTCAGCTGGCAAGAGTCATTACGATCGGGGCATATAACCGGAATGAAAGCCGAGGCGCACACTATAAACCGGAATTCCCAGAAAGAAACGATGAAGAATTCCTTAAAACAACGATGGCTACGTTCAAAGGGAAAAATCAAAAGCCTGCATTCCACTATGAGGACGTCGATGTATCGTTAATTGCACCTCGTAAACGAGATTACTCGAAGAAAAAGGTGGAGAAATAAGATGAGTGAAAAAAACACAATTCAATTCATTATCACGCGTCAAGATACAGCAGATGGAAAGCCTTATGATGAAGAATTCGAAATCCCTTACCGCCCAAATATGAACGTCATTTCTGCACTCATGGAAATTAGACGTAACCCGGTCAATAAACAAGGTGAAAAAACAACGGCGATCAACTGGGATATGAACTGTCTTGAAGAGGTGTGCGGAGCTTGCTCTATGGTCATTAATGGAAAACCGCGCCAGTCATGTACAGCCCTGATTGATAAGTTAGATCAGCCGATCCGTCTTCAACCGATGAAGACATTCCCGGTCGTGAGAGACTTGCAGGTTGATAGAAGCCGCATGTTCAACTCCTTGAAAAAAGTAAAAGCATGGGTGCCGATCGATGGCACATATGATCTTGGACCTGGACCAAGAATGCCTGAGAAAAAACGTCAATGGGCGTATGAGCTTTCAAAATGCATGACATGTGGTGTCTGCCTTGAAGCTTGTCCAAACGTGAATGATAAGTCTTCCTTTATGGGCCCTGCACCGCTTTCACAAGTACGTCTATTTAACGCACACCCGACAGGTGCGATGAATAAGTCTGACCGTCTAGAAGAAATTATGGGTGACGGCGGTCTTGCGAACTGCGGGAACTCTCAAAACTGTGTGCAGGCTTGTCCGAAAGGAATCCCGCTGACAACGTCAATTGCAGCACTTAACCGAGATACAACATTACAAGCTTTCCGTAACTTCTTCGGAAGCGATCACGCAGAATAACATCACATTCAGTCCTCTTTGCCAATCATGATGAGTGTTTACAAGAGGCTGGGTGGAACACAAAATAAACGCCTCTTCCAATATGGGAGAGGCGTTTATTGATGAATAAGGAGATGATAAAGTGAGACTTCCGTCATATATTGAAGAACCGTTTGAAGAGTGGAGGGCATCCTTTCGATTTTATGTCGAAACGACTGTCCGTTTCTCAGAAACGGATATGTTCGGCCATATGAACAATGTCACCCCATTTGTGTATTTTGAAGAAGCACGTATTGCCTTTTTTCAAAAAACAGGAATTGTGGATAAACGAATGAAACGTGTGAAAGAGACGATTACAGTCGTGGCAAACCTGCAATGTGATTACATCAAACAGGTGGAGATAGGGGAGCGGCTTCGTGTGTATGTAAAGCCGGAAAAAGTCGGGTCAAGCTCACTTATTCTTCATTATTTAGGAGAAAACGAGCAGCAGGAACCATGCTTTACAGGCTCAGTCACCATGGTCCAAATTAATAAAGAAACAGGTGCTCCTGTTCCATTTACAGAGGAAGAAAAAGAGACATTTCAAGCTCAGCGAAATGGGTAGTATGCAGCCTCATCAACGTATAAGCTTCATTTTGTTATAATAAAAAGACCATATCAAGAAGAAACAAAAGGAGAACACATGAAGATTTTTCAATATGACACCATTGATAGTACAAATAATGAAGCGAAAAGGCTCATTCAACAAGGAGAAAAACCCTCATTTGCTGTCTATGCACATCAGCAGACAGCAGGAAGAGGCAGGCTAGGCAGGCCGTGGGAAACGCCTGCAGGAAATGTCGCTGTGACCATGACAGTTTTGCCGCCAGAAGAACTCTCCACCCAGTCAACGATTGCTCCGCTGACGGCACTAGCGATCTACGATGTACTTAAACCTCTCATAAGGGCTGAGGATCAGCTGGCGATTAAATGGCCAAACGATATTCTCATCAATGAAGCAAAGGTATCAGGCACATTGATTGAAGCGGACCGTACAGCCATTTATATCGGGGTTGGCATCAATGTGAAGACAAAGCCAGAGCATGTTCCGTACAAAACCATTTGCCTATCAGAGCTTACAGAGGTGAATGCCGATCAGCTTGTGAAGGAACTTGCAGCCGCTTTTGAAAAATATCATACACGCTGGAAGAACGAAGGGTTTGAAGCACTCACTGCCCTCTACAACAAACGGTTATATCGTCTTCATAAACCGCTGCGGATTTCGTTAGACCGTGAAAAACAAACATGGGAAGAGGGTATTTGCTGCGGGGTCAACCACAACGGTCATCTCCAGCTAAAAGATGAGAAAGGGCAGATAAAAGCTCATTCGGCCGGAGATATAGATGCACCGCTACAGCATTAAAAAAAGCAGACGATATTCTCGTCTGCTCAGCGTGTAGACAAACCCTCGCATTCGCCCGCAGGTCTGCGCTCCGGTGCTCACGAATGTCACATTCGCTCCGCTCCTGTGCTCGTCCTTCCTAGACTGCAAAGGTTTTCTATCACGCTGAAAAGAAGACAAAGGGCTAAAATCAAGATCATTTTAGCCCTTTGTCAACAATCTGAGCAGACGATGTTCTCGTCTGCTTTAAGCTTCTCTTTTAATCTGAGGCTGAATCACATAGTCTTGTTTTGTGAAGACAACTCCGTCTAGAATTTCTCTTGCGGTTCGAATAACTTTGACTCTGTTTTCAGAGATGTCAATTTCAGTTTGCATAATACCAGCAGGATGCCCAATACGAAGGGTGTCATCTTTTCCTTGAAACAGCTGAGAAGGAAGCGTTTCATCTAAGAAACAGCTGGCTGTCACGCAGACAGAGCCGGTAATGGCAAGTGCTTGGTGCGGTCGTTGCATCGATAGCATACGAACGATAATGTCCATATCTTCTGCTCGTCTCAAGATTCCATTTGTATCTACATAATCAGTAGGCTCACTAATGAGCGCAAGCTTTGGAACAGCTGGAGACTGTAATGTGGCCATTTCTTTTGGTGCAAAATGACACATTTCAGCAGCAAGGGAACGAATTTCTTCTAAATCGTCCAGTAATTCGTCTGTAAACTCTTCAGGCAATTCAGTTCCTTTTAATTGAATATCTTTCGCGCGAATAAAGGCAATTGGGTTTGCAATGTCAACGATCGAGATTGGAATCTCGCCAAACTTTGTTTGAATCGTATCAATTTTGTTTCCAGTTGGAAAGGTTTTACCTGTGACAGCGCCTTCAGGTTTCTCAAAGGATAAATAAATGGGAGAACCAGTTCCTTTTACGCCTGGAATTTCTGCCTGTCCTTCAAATTTTACTTCTCCATTTTCGACCTCGACCTCTGCCGTAATGACTTTATTTGTATTGGTATTGAGGATACGTACAGTCGTAATGGGCTCAACCGCTTGAACAAGTCCTTTAATGATCGCATACGGCCCAACGGCTGATGAGATGTTCCCGCAGTTTCCTTTAAAGTCGACATATCTCTCATTAATGCTGACTTGTGCAAATGTATAGTTCACATCCACATCCGGGCGTGTGGCTTTATCGATGATCGCCACTTTGCTTGTTAAAGAATTACCGCCGCCGATTCCATCGACCTGCAGCCGATCAGGGCTGCCCATAATGTCTAATAGAAATGCTTCGAGCTCATCGTGTTCATATGGTGCATTGTTCGCGTGAATGAATACCCCTTTGCTTGTACCGCCTCGCATGATTGTGATTGGAACTTTTCTCATTACTCTCACCCTCAATTTTTAATAAACTGTTTATCTAACCAAAATGGTAAAGTATAATAAGAAATAAGTTAAATACATTATTTTAAGAGAAATCAATAAAATTATTTTATAATTAGTAAAAAAGGAGGACAAACAATGGATGAAAAAGATTGGCGGTTTTTAAAGGTACTTTATGAAGAAAAGAACATCACAAAAGCGGCAGAAAAATTATTTGTCTCTCAGCCTGCCCTAAGCTATCGTTTGAAACAGCTTGAAGAGGAGTTTGATATGAAGCTTTTCTTTAAAAGAAAACGAGGAATTGAATTTACATCAGAGGGCGAATACTTGGCTAAATATGCAAATGACATGCTCAAACAGCTGCAGCAAACAAAAGATGGCATGCTCAATATGCAAAAAAAGGTCAAAGGGACGATCCGGTTAGGGGTCTCAAGTAACTTTGCCCAGTATAAACTGCCAGAAATATTAAAAGAATTTTCTAAGCAGTATCCACATGTTCAATTTATGGTCAACACAGGCTGGAGCACAAAGGTAATGGATTTATTAGGAACATCAAGTGTGCATTTAGGGATTTTAAGAGGCGATTATGACTGGAATGGAGAGCGTTTTTTGCTCGATAAAGAGCGTCTTTGCATCATTTCAAAATCAGAAATCCAGCTAAAGGATCTCCCGAATCTGCCGCTCATTGACTATCATACAGACAGTTCATTGAAACGGCTGATTAACAGATGGTGGCAGGAAACTTTCACAATGCCTCCGCTTGTCACGATGGAGACAGACCGTCAGGATACATCAAAAGAGATGGTGAAGCATGGTTTAGGCTATGCCATTGTCCCAGAAATTTGCCTCAGACCAAGTGATGAGTTATTTGTAAAAGGTCTTTCGTATAAAGATGGACAGCCTGTTTTAAGAGATACATGGCTCATGTACCAGCCAGACTCACTTCATTTGTCTGTTGTGAAAGCGTTCATTGAGTTTTTAAGAAATCAGCAAGGTTGATTATAAAAGGAATTTATTGAATATACGAAAAAATCGATATTTTCATTATAAAAAAAGCTATTATATCCTTGAAATAGAAAGCGCTAACATATAGATCGCAAGTGCAAGGGGGCGCTTGCAGATCATGTAAAGAAGAGGATGGAGGGATATAAAGTGCTAGCTATTTTAGGGATCTTGATGGTCTTGACATTTACATTTCTCATTATGACTAAACGTATGCATCCGGTGGTGGCTCTAACCGTTGTACCTATCATATTTGCATTGATCGGTGGCTTTAACAAAGGATTAGGGGACATGATGCTTGATGGACTGAAAACTGTTGCACCATCAGCTGCTTTATTGTTATTTGCGATTTTATTCTTCGGTGTCATGCTGGATGCTGGATTGTTTGATCCTCTGATTAAACTCATTCTACGTATTGTAAAAGGTGATCCTGTCAAAATTGCTTTTGGGGTAGCGATTTTGTCTATGCTTGTTGCATTAGATGGTGACGGAACAACAACGTATATGATTACCGTATCAGCTATGCTGCCACTTTTCTTAAGAATTGGGATGAACCCATTAATTTTAGGAACAATTTCATTATTATCATTAGGAATTATGAGCGGAATGACGCCATGGGGCGGTCCGGCTACTCGTGCTATCGCGGCGCTTGGATTAGATGCAGGCGAATTTTTCATTCCATTACTCCCAACGATGGTTGGAGGCGGTCTTTTTATACTTTTTACTGCTTACGTACTTGGAAAAAAAGAAAGAAAACGGATTGGGATTGCAGAGATTCAGTACAAAGAAGAGCCGTCCATTTCTCCTGAATTGGCTGCGTCAATTGAGGATGGAGTAGCCGATATCAAAAGGCCGAATCTGATTTGGATTAACTTCTTCCTTACAATTGCTGTCATGGTCACACTAGTCCTGGATATCATCCCAATTCCTGTACTCTTCTTAATTGGATTTGTCATCGCTCTCATGATTAACTATCCAAAGGTTGAAGATCAGCGCGAGCGAATTTTATCGCATGCAGGAAATGCATTAACGGTTATCACACTTGTATTTGCAGCAGGAATTTTCACAGGGATTTTCTCAGGAACAAAGATGGTTGAGGCCATTGCCAATTTGGTCATTTACATGATTCCTGATTCCTACAGCTCATTTTTCCCGCTGATTGTTGCTCTGACGAGTATGCCATTTACATTTATTCTTTCAAATGATGCTTACTATTTCGGGGTGCTGCCGATCTTGGCTGAAGCCGGCGCAGCTTACGGGATTGATCCGGTGGAGATTGCACGTGCTTCTATCATAGGACAGCCTGTCCACTTACTGAGCCCACTTGTGGCTTCAACGCTGCTGCTTGTTGGTATGCTGAACAAAGATATTGGTGATTTGCAAAAATACGCACTCCTATGGACCGTGTTAACTGCCCTTTTTACAACACTTATTGCATTGTTAACAGGCGCCATTACAATCTTTTAAATACCACGTAAAAAAGGACGATGTCTCGGTGGGGAGACTCGTCCTTTTTTGCGTGGCTGAAAGTGCAGTAAATTGGACGCTGATATGCGGGATTTCTTGATTTTAACGTCACCTACCTCAGGCACCCGGCATATGATATCTCGACTATACAGAATCCCATTCTATAGAGACTAGAGCTCTCACCTTAGCAAGGAGGGTTACAATACTTGAAGGAGAAAGAGTTTCAATCCAAGCCGCTATTAACCAAAAGAGAAAGAGAAGTATTCGAATTGCTCGTCCAAGATAAAACAACAAAAGAAATTGCAAGCGAGCTTTTTATTAGCGAAAAGACTGTTCGAAATCATATTTCGAATGCCATGCAAAAGCTAGGAGTTAAAGGCCGTTCACAGGCCGTAGTCGAGCTTCTGCGTATGGGTGAGCTAGAGCTCTAAAGTCAGCCGGTTTTCCTTCCATATCGGGAAGGAACCGGTTATTTCTATATGGTTTCCATGACTCTCTTCTTGCATTTTCTTTGAAAAACGAGGAAAATAGACATGTACGTTTTAATCAAAGTGAGATGCTATAGTGAGGTATCAATAAAATGGAAACGAATGAGTCTGGCCATGTTGCAGAGATTGAAAAATCATTGCGCCACATTGCTGCAATTATTAAGCAAAAAGGCAGAGAAATCCTGAATCAATATACGATTACACCTCCACAATTCATCGGGCTTCAGTGGCTTTATGAATTCGGAGATATGACAATAGGTGAGCTGTCACAAAAGATGTATTTGGCTTGCAGCACAACCACTGATTTAATTGATAGAATGGAAAAAAGTGAACTTGTCGAACGGGTGAAAGATCCATCTGACCGCCGCGTGGTTCGCATTCATTTATTGCCTGAAGGCGAGAGGATCATTCAAGAAGTGATTGCTAAACGCCAAGAATACGTCAGTGAACTTCTAGGGGCTTTCTCAGAAGAAGAAGCCATCGTTTTCAACCAATCCTTAACGAAACTACAGCAGCAAATGAAAAGAAAATGAGGCGATTTTGTTGGATCAACCAATCGGCGTCATTGATTCCGGCGTCGGCGGTTTAACCGTTGCAAAGGAAATCATGAGACAACTGCCAAAAGAAAACATCATTTATGTAGGCGATACAAAACGATGTCCATATGGCCCTCGTAAAGAAGAAGAAGTTCTTCAATATACTTGGGAAATGGCGCACTACTTATTAAAACACCACCATATTAAAATGCTCGTCATTGCGTGCAACACAGCAACGGCGATCGCACTGGACGAAATCAAAGCAACGCTTGATATTCCGGTCATTGGCGTCATTCAGCCCGGCGCCCGTACAGCGATTAAGGTGACAAACAATCAGCATATTGGCGTTATTGGCACAGTCAATACGATCAAAAGCGAGGCATACAAAGAAGCGCTGCTGTCACTAAAAGCAGGACTAACGGTTCAAAGCCTGGCGTGTCCGCTCCTTGTCCCATTTGTGGAAAGCGGAACGTTTTTAGATCAGACAGCAGAGGCAGTGGTGAAAGACTCCCTTGAACCAATGAAAGAAACAGGAATTGATACACTTATTCTTGGCTGCACACACTATCCGATTTTAAAAGAGCCGATTCAGCGCTTTATGGGCAGTGAAGTAAACATCATTTCATCAGGGGATGAGACAGCGAGAGAAGCGAGTACGATTCTTTCATATAAAGGGCTGTTAAATACCTCTAAAGAAGCACCTGTCCATACATTTTACACAACAGGACAGCAGCAAAATTTCCAAAACATCGCTCGTGACTGGTTTGGCTACCTGCCAGGAAAGGTCGAAACCGTGTCACTTGAACACATCTACCAGCAATAACCCCTTCTACTTGAAGCGGGTTATTTTTTTATGAAAAGGGTCTAATCCTCTGATGGAGCTCGTATACATAGTAGTACAAACTACTAGAGGAGGGTGAAGTATGCTGAAAAAAGGATCTACAGCAGCTGTTACGTGTATCGCGTCAGCCATGCTTTTGTCAGGATGCGGATTGTTTCAAACAGACCAAGCGAAAACAGAGATTGATCCACCACAAAACGTCACATATGTGAAAGAAAATAAAGAAGACAAACAAACAGCCAAAGAAGGAAAAGAAGAGAAGCAGGCTGATACAGTCATGAGAGAATTATATTTAATTGATAAAAACGGGTATGTCGTATCTCAATCCATTCCGCTGCCGAAAAATGAAGGAAGTGCCAAACAAACCCTTGAATATCTCGTGGACGGGGGACCTATTTCTAACTTAATGCCGAACGGATTCAGAGCAGTGTTACCTGCGGACACGAGCGTATCTGTCGATATTAAAGATGGAACGGCGATTGTGGATTTTTCAAATGAATTTAAAAACTATAAAAAAGAAGACGAACAGCGAATCCTGCAATCTGTTACTTGGACGTTAACGCAGTTTGATTCCATAGCCAAAGTCAAATTGAAGATGAATGGACATGAACTAAAAGAAATGCCTGTGAACGGTACACCCATCTCAGATGATTTAAGCAGAGAAGACGGTATTAATATCCAGCACGAGGCTGCCGCTGATATGACTTCAACAAAGCCTGTTACTGTCTACTATTTAGCTGAATCTGATGAACAGACCTACTACGTTCCGGTCACCACAAGAGCACCAAAAGACGAGGATGATCCGATTACAGCAGCAATTGATGAGCTCGTCTCTGGACCAAGCAAAAAAAGCCATTTGCTTACAGACTTTGATCAAGATGTGAAGCTGAATGATGTACCAAAAGTAAAAGATGGACATGTGACACTTGATTTCAACGAATCTATTTTTGGCAGTGCAGATGAAAAGAAAAAGGTGATTTCACAAAAAGTTCTTAATAGCATTGTGCTCACATTAACCGAGCTGCCGGACGTCAAAAGCGTATCTGTTAAGGTCAACGGCAAGGCTGAGCTTGTGAACGAAAAAGGAGCAGAGCTCACAAAGCCGGTTTCACGACCAGAACAAGTGAATACAGGTAGTTTTTAACGTCACACATTGATATAATGGAGAAAAAGAGGCATGCATATTCGCTGCCTCTTTTTTATTCCGAGCGGTTAGAACAAGCCGAGGTTGTCAAAGTTAGTAGGAGAACCCCGCTGGCATACGCGCGGAATGTATATCGTAACGGAGGTAAAACATGAGATTAGATGAAAGACAATATGACGAATTGAGAAAAATTGAAATAGAGGCAGGCTACATCACGCACCCAGAAGGCTCTGTCTTAATCTCAGCGGGAAATACGAAGGTGATTTGTAACGCATCGATCGAAGACCGCGTACCTCCTTTTTTAAGAGGAGAAGGAAAAGGCTGGATTACAGCAGAATATAGCATGCTACCAAGAGCAACTGCACAAAGAACGATAAGAGAATCATCTAAAGGAAAAGTCACAGGACGTACGATGGAGATCCAGCGTTTAATTGGACGAGCACTCCGCGCAGTCGTTGACTTAGAAAAGCTTGGCGAACGCACGATTTGGATTGATTGTGATGTCATTCAAGCAGACGGCGGCACACGCACAGCGTCCATCACAGGTGCTTTTGTTGCCATGACACTCGCGATTCAAAAGCTGCGAGCTGAAGGAGTCATCAAAGAAAACCCGATTACTGATTATTTAGCGGCAATATCCGTCGGAATTGATTCTCAGCAAGGTCTTCTGTTAGATTTAAACTATGAAGAAGATTCTTCTGCTGAAGTAGATATGAATGTCATCATGACAGGCGCTGGACGCTTTGTTGAACTTCAAGGAACAGGTGAAGAAGCGACATTCTCAAGAGAACAGCTAAACGGACTGCTTGATTTAGCCGAAAAGGGCATCAAAGAATTAATCGAAAAGCAAAAAGCAGTAACAGGAGAAGTCATCGAATAAAGAGAAGGGTTTGATCAGGATGAAAACAGCCATCATTGCAACGCACAATGCGGGCAAAGCGAAAGAATTCAAAGCCATTCTTGAGCCAAAAGGATTCACGGTCAAAACACTAGCAGACATCGGCTTTACTGAAGAGATTGAAGAAACAGGACAAACCTTCGAAGAAAATGCCATCATCAAAGCGGAGGCTATTCAAGCCAAAGCAGGTGAAATGGTCATTGCAGACGATTCCGGTCTGTCGATTGATTATCTAGGCGGGAAACCTGGCGTGTATTCAGCGAGATACGCAGGTGAGCATAAAGATGATGCGGAGAATGTGGAAAAAGTGCTGAGCGAACTTCAAGGCATTGAAAAAGAAGACCGCACAGCCAGATTCAGATGTGCCCTTGCTGTCAGCATACCGGGAAAAGAAACAAAAACGGTAGAAGGATCAGTAGAAGGCTTCATTGCAGAAAAACCAATCGGCGAAAATGGCTTCGGATACGACCCAATTTTCATCGTCAAAGACAAAGACCAGACGATGGCCGAGTTATCACCAGAGGAGAAAAACAAGATCAGCCATCGAGCGGTCGCGCTTCAAAAGCTTTCATCACTGCTAGACGCAAATGAATAAGGGGGAATGAAGCCATGAAGATACTCATTATTAGTGACAGTCATGGACTCACAGACGAACTTCAAACCATTGCCAAACGGCATGAGGCTGAAGTCGACATGATGATCCACTGCGGAGATTCAGAACTCGAAACGAACCACCCAGCACTCGAAGGATACAAAGTCGTCAAAGGAAATTGTGACTTTATGGGCGATTTTGAAGAAGAGCTCCTGCTCCCACTTGATGGAGGCGGAAAACTATTTCTCACTCACGGACATCTGCATGGCATCAAACAATCCTTACTTCAAGTCTACTACCGTGCAGAAGAGCTAGGCGCAGACATTATCTGCTTTGGCCACTCGCACATTCCAGGCAGTGAACTGCTAAGAGGAAAACTCCTCATTAACCCTGGCAGCGTACACTTGCCAAGAGTGCGAAAAGAGCGCAGCTATGCTATACTGACACTAGATGGAAGCGAAGCAAACGTACAGTTTTTCACGGACGAAGGTCAGGTCATACAAGATCTCGAAAACACTGTCACATTGGAAGGTATTTCATAAGGGTGCAGCATTTGCCCCTTATGAAAAAACTTTCGAAAAACCGTTGACTTTAAAGAACAATAGTAATATAATAAATCTTGTCGCTGAGGTAATACACCACAGCACACTACATAACAACATGTCCCAGTAGCTCAGCAGGATAGAGCAACGGCCTTCTAAGCCGTCGGTCGGGAGTTCGAATCTCTCCTGGGACGTACTAAATTAAAAGCCTGAAACCCTTTATTATCAAGGATTTCAGGCTTTTTTGTTCTTTGGAACTTAAGTTCGTAACTCGCTCCAAAACAGGGTTTTGGGAGCGGATTTATTTTTAAATATTTCCGTTCTCTGTGTTTGTATCAAAGAAGCTATCAAAATGGATAGCTTCTTCAAT
Source organism: Bacillus sp. WP8 (assembly GCF_000800825.1). Classification (NCBI taxonomy): domain Bacteria; kingdom Bacillati; phylum Bacillota; class Bacilli; order Caryophanales; family Bacillaceae; genus Bacillus; species Bacillus sp. WP8. Next base: position 2,497,296 of record NZ_CP010075.1, on the reverse strand, counting down.
GACATGAGCGTAAATTGACATAGTTGTATCCATTTTTTATGCTCTAAACGTTCCTTTTAAATGATTGGATAGTTCAGTTCATAATTTGGATAGCAATAATAAGGCGGTCTACGTCCAATTTCAGACATTAGCCATGAATGCTCCATATAAACCATAGTAACTTTTTTCATTGAATGATTCACAAGTAATAACTCTACCTCTGGATTAAATTCATATCTCAATCCAATGACCTCCTTATATTAGGAATGTGTGGATTCCCCACCGTCAACATGCAGCACTTGACCTGTAACAAAACGTGAATCATCAGAAGCTAGATAAACAAATGTTGGTGCGAGTTCAAATGGATGGGCAACTCGTTCCATTGGATTAAATGCTCCATATACAGCCACTTGGTCTGACGAGAAGCTTGCTGCAATTAGTGGCGTCCAGATTCGACCTGGAGCAACAGCGTTTACACGAATTCCTTGTTTTACAACATTTTTAGCCAAAGCACGTGTCCAACCAACAATTGCACCTTTTGTGGCTGTATAATCAATCATTTGTTGCTCACCTACATACGTTACGACTGAAGAAGTACCGATAATAGAACTGCCTGGTTTTAAGTAAGGAAGCGCTGCTCTGGTTGTGTAAAAATGTGAGTATATGTTGATTTTAAAGGTGTCATCGAATTGTTCGTCTGTAATGTCAAGAAGGCTTGGTTGTTGAAATTGGATACCAACGTGGTTACATAGAACATCTAGACGTCCGAAGGTTTTTACTGTTTTCTCTACAATGGTGATACATTGCCTTTTATCTCGCAAGTCTCCTGGCATCAATAAACAACGTTGCCCGAGTTCTTCGATTCTTGCTTTTGTTCTATTAGCATCTTCGTGTTCATCTAAGTATGCAATCGCAACGTCAGCACTTTCCTTTGCGAAGGCAATGGCTACTGCTGCACCAATACCACTATCCCCTCCTGTAATGAGAGCAACTTTTCCCGCTAACTTACCACTCCCTTTGTAATTTGTATTTTCAATAATTGGAAGTGGTACCATTAAGCCTTCTACACCAGGATGCCGAAGTTGACGTTGTTCAGGTAAATTAATTGGGATTTCTTCATAGCGTGTGATTTTTCCGTAATTAGGGTACATGGGATAAGGTTGAGTTTTCATTTTCTCTAGAAACTTCTGTTGCATTTGTTTTATTTGTTGCAACTTACGCTCATCAGATTCTTGTGTCATTGAATTCCCTCCAAATGTACTTATTCCCTTTAAATGTTTATGTTGTTGACTGCTAATCCAAGTATTAATATTTCTGTAAGCTCTCTTGAGTAGGTTGAACGGATTAAATAGGGGAAATAAAGCAGGAAGAAAAGGCCAAATAGAGAAAAGTACCATAATTCCAAATGCTTCAGAAAAACAATGAAAGGAATGATCACTTGTACAACATCAATCCAAGTCACCTGTTATATAGAAATGGAGAGACAACAAGCAGTCAAGAGAGTGATCAATTATTCGCTAAACAGTTAGGCTATATCGAGATCACGGGCGGTCATATTGTTGCCTGTGATCCTTTTGTTTCAGGTATGGACCAATCTTTTACGAGGAAGGTTGCTCTAGGGAAATATCCTATTATACTTGTAGTTAAGCGGTTGGAAAACGGAGACGAACGAGTAGCCTATGCAATGATCAAGTTTACAAACGAGCAAGCAACAGAATGGGAGCTTGCTACAAGAATAGGGCAAGAACTCAATCAATTAAAAGAAGAAGAGTTCTGTGGCTACGGTGTAAATAAGGTTATGGGCTGCTTTATGGATGCGGAGTCAGCTATATATCTTCAAGCGTATGAGGATAAGCGATATAAAGAGGACAATGATTTTTATCTTTACGAGGAATTTGAAGAAGCTCTTGCGCAAAACTACAAGCACACATGGGGCTGGCTCGTCACCCGTTTTCATGACAAGGTGGACATTGCCAGGTTTACAACAGGTTTCGGTGACGGGATGTACCCGAGTTTTTGGGGATGGATGAAAACGGAGAACCTGCTTGCCTAGTGACAGACTTTCTAATAATGGATTGATGAGAAGCCCATGAAATCATGGGTTTCTTTATTGTTCTTTGATTATAGACTTAGGCAGTTTTTGATTAAACCTATTATTTTAAGCGACTCTATAGTAAGTCACTTTTCCGATGCTTTTTTCTATTAATTTCTCTTTAAAAAATTCAATGATTCTATAAAAATAAAAAAACGCTCCGATAATGAAGAAGTAAGATAATGAAAAGGGAGTGTTATTTTTGAAAAAATGGATCGTCATGATGTTACTAGTAATCCTTTCATTCACGCAGTCAGTTCAAATGGTACATGCAGCTAAGGATGAATGGAATCAATTAGCTGATTTGCCAACAGCAAGAGTGGGAGCTGTAGCTAATGCTGTAGATGGGAAAATTTATGTAATTGGTGGGTTTAATGCCGACAAAGAAACGTTAGAATATGATCCATCTGTAAACAAATGGACTAAAAAGACAGATATACCTACTGGAAGAGGAGGAGCAGCATCAGTAGTAGTAGGTTCAAAAATATATGTCCTTGCTGGAAAACATACGGGTTTTACTTATAATAAGTTCGAAGTGTATGATACAAAAAAAGATGAATGGGAAACACTACCTGATATTCCCTTTGTTAGCAAATCAAAAGGCTCATATAACGTTCAAGCGGGTGTTATTGGAAATAAAATTTATGTATTTGGTGGAAAAGAGTTTTTTAGCTATGATCTTTCTAAGCAAACATGGAAAGAAGAAGCTCCTCTAAATGTTAAAATAGAAGGAGCAATCGGTCTAGTATTAGATGAGAAGTTTTACATCTTTGGCAAAAACGATAAACGTGAAGTTTTTGAATTTGACGCTAAAAAAGAAGTTTGGACTGCAAAGAAAAAAGGGTTTGTCAGTGGTTACTTGAATGGTGTAACTTATAAAAATAACATGATATTTCCCGGTGGTTCAACAAGGAGTTTAATTGTATATGATACTGAACAAGAAGAATTAGTTAGAATAGATGTGCCTTACCACAATATGCGTATAGGAGCTTCATCAGTAGTTATTGATGATACATTATACCTTATAGGTGGTAGAGATTATAATGAGAATTATACAGAGATTGCAGATCAAAACTACAAATCTGTCATCTCTTTATCTTTAAAAGACCTGCAATTTCCAAACAACACTGAAACCGAACCACCTGGCGACAAAGACCCAGAACCAACAACACCGCCTAAAGACGATGCAACAAATGAAGACGGCGATGCACTACTCATCATCACAATGGTCAATGGCTTACAGAAAGAGTATGACCTCTCCATGAAAGAAGTCAACGCCTTCCTATCATGGTACAAAAAGCGTGATGCAGGTGAAGGACCAGGTTTTTATGAAATTGACGAGCATGACAATAACAAAGGTCCATTTGAAAGTAAAAAGGATTATGTAGTGTTTAAAAACATTCTCATGTTCGAAGTCAATAAATATAAGAAGTAATTGAAATCAAAGCCATCTAATCAAACTAGGTGGCTTTTGAGTTAGCTCGACAGCTTTCAGCAATTTTAAGGCAAATTTAAGCTCGGATTTTATTTCAAATGTATTAAATCTTTGTTACAATAAGACAGCTTTGCTCAAAAGAGACATTCCAAGGTTCGACATTTTTTTAGCAATTCTTAAAAATTTTATGGTTTGATATGAAACTCTTTTGATGATCCATGCGTCTCTATAAGTGTCAAAAGAAAAGAGGTTATCAATATGCTATTCAAGAAGCTATCAGAAAATAAGTCTGTAAAATGGATAGGATATACAAGCTTTTACTTACTTATTTTGCTATTATTGTTCTTTATTTACGGATTCCACACAGCAAATACGGGATCATTCATTTACAACGATTTTTAATTGGAGATTAAACTATGAAACTATTACACACGATTCATGAATACCAGCAAACGAAACCAACACAGCCAGCATTTGTTTCTCAACAGGCGTCGATCACATATGATGAGCTTTGGCATTTATCAGACCAAATGGCTGGTGCGATCGATGCGGTCGCAGCTGGCAGTGAACCTGTCATTGTCTACGGTCATATGGAGCCAGAGATGCTGATTTCTTTCTTAGGCAGTGTGAAATCAGGCAGACCTTATATTCCGGTCGATATCTCAATACCTGTTGAGCGCATCGTCTCAATCATTGAAAGCTCAAAAGCCAGTCTATTGATATGTGCAAATGAGCAGAATGTATTAGATGTAGAAGAGCACATTGAAGTGAAAAGTGCGGCATCGCTTTTAGCACTTGAAAAAGAAGCACCGCCATCCACGCAGTGGGTTCAACAAGATGATGTTTTCTACATTATTTATACGTCTGGCAGTACCGGAAAACCGAAAGGCGTTCAGGTAACAGCCAATAATTTAGAAAGCTTTACAGAGTGGATGTGCCGCGACTTCCCAATTGGTGAGGGACGCACATTCTTAAATCAAGCACCATTTTCTTTTGACTTATCAGTGATGGATCTCTATCCAGCGCTTCAATCAGGCGGCACGCTTTACTGTTTAGTAAAAGATCTTGTCAATAAGCCAAAGGATATGTTTGCAGCACTTGGTCAATCTGACGTTGAAGTGTGGACATCAACACCATCCTTTGTGCAAATGTGCTTAATGGACCCTTCCTTTACAGGAGAGCTTTTACCAGAGCTGAAAGTTTTCTTGTTCTGCGGTGAGGCGCTTCCTGTAGCTGTAGCAAGTGCACTTCTGGAGCGTTTTCCAAAGGCGCAGGTCTTTAATACGTATGGTCCAACTGAAGCAACTGTTGCGATCACATCGATTGAAGTCACGCAGGAGATTCTTGATCAGCACGATTCTTTACCAGTCGGCTATGCCAAACCTGATACAGATATCGTCATTTTAGATGAAGAAGGCAAGACACTTTCTGATGGTGAGAAAGGCGAAATTGTCATCGTGGGGCCAAGCGTCACGAGAGGCTACTTAGGTGAACAAGCCTTAACGGATAAAGTGTTCTTTGAATACGAAGGACGCCCTGCTTACCGCACAGGTGACGCAGGTGTGGCGCAGGATGGATTAATTACGTGCCACGGTCGTCTCGACTATCAAATTAAGCTTCATGGATACCGGATGGAGCTTGAAGAAATTGAATATCATGTAAGCGAGACAACCTATGTCAATGCTTGTGTGATTGTGCCATTCCAGCCAAACGGTCATGTCGAGTACTTGATTGCAGCGATTGTTCCAGCAGCTCATTCATTTGAAAAAGAGTATCAGCTGACAAGTGCGATTAAGAAAGAAATGGCGGATTCACTGCCAGCGTACATGATTCCAAGAAAGTTTGTCTATCTTGAGCAGCTTTACATGACGCCAAACGGGAAGGTTGACCGTAAGAGAATCGCGAAAGAGGTTCTTCTATGATTCCGTTTAGTTCATTCTTTTTCTTCATTCTAATTGGTATTCTTCTTTTGCCGACGATCATTCTTGGTCTTCGCGGCAAAAGAATGCAGGGCTACAACATGTTTGCAACGGTTGTGGCACTCGCGCTTATTTTCTCAAAGGATGCACATGGCGCACTGCTGCTCTTCTTGTTCACGGTGTGGCAAGTCTTAATCATTCGCCTGTACCTTGCATACCGGTTAAAGGCGAATCAGGCATCCGTTTTCTATGCAGCAGTGGTGGCATCAATTTTGCCGCTTGTGCTGTCAAAGGTATTACCGTTCTTTTTAACTCATCACCCGCACCAACCGGCGCCAATTAACTGGTTGAGCTTTTTGGGGATCTCGTACTTAACATTTAAAGGTGTTCAGTTAATTATCGAGACAAGAGACGGCTTGATTAAGAAGAAAATTCCGATTCATCGTTTGGTCTATTTCATTGTCTTTTTCCCGACGATTTCATCAGGTCCGATTGACCGTTACCGCCGATTTGAAAAAGATATGGATACACCGCCTGAAAAGGAAGCATACAGTGATCTTCTGTATTCCGGTATTCATAAAATTTTCATTGGCTTCTTATATAAGTTCATTATTGGTTATCTGATTCACACGTATATTCTGATGAATATTCATCACATTAGCAGCAGTCACTTTGTTCAGCAGTTAACGTATATGTATGCTTACAGCATGTATTTGTTCTTTGACTTTGCTGGATATACAGCATTTGCTGTAGGTGTGAGTTATATTATGGGCATTAAATCGCCAGAGAACTTTAATAAACCGTTTATCAGCCGCAATATTAAAGACTTCTGGAATCGCTGGCACATGTCCCTGTCCTTCTGGTTCAGAGACTACGTGTTTATGAGATTTGTGTTCTTTATGACCAAAAAGAAGTGGATCAAGAACCGTATGGCTGTATCAAATATCGGGTACTTTGTCCTCTTTCTATTGATGGGTGCTTGGCATGGTCTTGCCCTTCAATATATTATTTACGGACTATATCATGCAGTTGTCATGTCCGGTTACAATTTATTTGAGAAATGGAATAAAAAGCACAAGTGGTGGCCGGATAATAAGGTCACAATGGTTGTGTCTATCATTATTACATTCCATGTGATTTGTTTCGGATTTTATATTTTTTCAGGAAAACCATTTCATCATTAATCATTAAGGGAGTAGAAAATTATGGAATTTAAAAATCAAGTATACGGTATTATTGCAGAGGTTTGTCAGGATGACGTTGTGAAAGAAAATCCAGAGATTGCGATTTTTGAAGAAGGTCTTCTTGATTCATTTGGTACAGTAGAACTGCTTATGGCAATTGAAAGTCAACTCGGAATCACTGTTCCGATTACAGAATTCGATCGTGATGTGTGGGATACGCCGAATCATATTGCTGAGCAGCTGGCAGAGATGAAGTAATGAAAAAGCGTTTTTTTGGGCCGCTTATTTTAGCGGCTGTTCTATTCATTGGTGTTCTTCTTGTACCAAATGCATGGCTCTCACACCTGATCCCAAAAGACAAATTACAAAAGTCAGCCACAGAATTAGATCCAGGGATGTTTCAAGGGCTTTATTTACAAGATGAAATGCTAAAAGATCCAACTTATTTGCCGATCTATGGATCTTCTGAACTATCACGTTTTGATCCATATCACCCTTCGAATTTCTTTCATGAGAATCCTCAAGGGTTCACACCTTATCTAATTGGAAAAGGTGGATCGCAATCATTAATTCATGCGATGAACTTTGCAGCGCATATGGATGAATTAAAAGGGAAGAAGCTTGTATTTATCGTGTCCCCGCAGTGGTTTGTGAAATGGGGATCTGACGAGAATCACTTTGCACCTAACTATTCAGCGCTTCAGGCGCTGAATCTAGCCTATAATAAAGAAATTGATCCAACTGTGAAAAAAGAGCTGATTAAAAGAATCATGAAGTTTAAAGCAGTCAAAAACGACATGGTGATTACAGAGCTTTTTAAAGCAGAGCTATCTGGAAACAAGTTCGCTTATGGCGCGATTTCTCCTATTGCGAAAATGTATTATGGCATGCTTCAAAAGAAAGACATGTACTATACGATTGGATCGGGGCATGAGCGCAAGCTTCAACCATCTCCTTCAGTCAAAGGAAAAACATGGGCTGAGCTTGAAAAAGAAGCGAGCATTTTTGGTGCGGAAAGAGCAGGGGACAACCCGTTTTATATTAATCAAAAACTGTTTGACCGCAAACTGAAACCGATCATGAAGAAGATGAAGGATTCCCGTGAAGGTCATTCTTATGCCGAATCACCAGAATATAAAGATTTTCAAATCATGCTGGATATTTTAAAACAGGCAGGGGCAAAGCCTTTGTTTGTAACGATTCCTGTCAACGGAAAGTGGTATGATTACACTGGTTTTCCGAAAGAAGGCCGTACAGGTTATTATGAAAAAATCAATCGTCAAATTCGAGATAATGGGTATGAAGTCGCAGATTTGACTAAGCATGAGTACGATCCATATTTCTTTAAAGATACGATTCATGTGTCTTATAAAGGATGGGTTTACATCGATAAAGCAATTGAAAAGTTTTACAAAGAGCAGTAGAAAGAGCAGCTTTCTGCTGCTTTTTGTTTGTCGAATCAGCGGATATCTTGTATAACTGAGGGAAAAGGGCTATGCTGTAGATGGAGGCGATATGATGAATCGTTCTGAGAAAAAAGAACTATTAAAGCGTTCGAAGAAGCATTTTAATGATCATGCCTTTTGGGAAAAGCTAAAAAAGACGGCACAAAAAGCTGGTGTCTCTCTAGTCTATGCTGTGCTATTACTTTACTATACATTGCAAAAACCCGAAGTGCCGGTCAAAGCAAAGACCTTGATTATTGGAGCACTCGGCTACTTTATCCTTCCACTTGACCTCATTCCTGATACATTGATTGGTGTCGGCTATACAGATGATTTAGGCGCCATTACATTTGCTCTGCTTCAAGTAGCAATGTACATTGATGATGATGTGAAAGGGAAAGCAAAAGACAGGCTGTCAAAATGGTTCGGCGAAAAAACCGATACGTCTTTGATTGATCACAAGCTTGAGGATGGCGGTATGCCGTCTGTATAAAGAAAAGCCTCCGTTATTGGAGGCTTTTTTCTTTTATCCTAAAAATTTCACGCAAACTGGATGAGGGACGGTAATGTCTGATTGTAAGACAGTGAGTCGTCCTGTTTCTTTGTCGCGTTTGTATAACACGAGATTGCTAGATTCTTGGTTTGAACCGACGAGGAATTCTTCTGTTGGATCAAGCACAAAATCTCTAGGCCAGTTTCCTTCAGAAGAAGCAATCTCGACAAGGCTTAATCGGCCGTCAGCGTCTGTTTTAAAAATCGCAATGCTGTCATGACCACGATTTCCTGCATAAACAAATTGGCCGTCTGAAGAGACATGAATGGCACTGCCTTGATTGTTCTCTGTAAAATCGCTTGGAATGGTCGAGATTGTTTGGATCTCTTCAAAATGACCATCTTCAAAGTAACGAAGCACAATGACCTCTGAGCTTAGCTCTGTCATGACATATGCCACAGGTTTCGTTGGGTGGAATGTGATATGACGAGGTCCGCTGCCTGGCTTTGTTTCAAATGTATGAGCAAGCTCAAGTTTGCCGTCTTCTTTCTTATACGTATAAATTCCATCTGTTCCAAGGTCAACAGCCACAGCAAATTGCTCATCTGGCGTGAGACCCATAAAGTGGGTGTGTGGCTTTTCCTGACGATCTTCGTTAGGGCCAGTTCCTTCATGCTGCGCCTGTGAGAGCGTGCGGATCACTGAGCCATTTTCAGCATCGATCTCATACATCTCTGCTGTCCCTTTATGATAGTTTGCTGTATACGCCGTTTTCGTTTGACTGTCCACGCTGACGTGACAAGGAGAAGCTCCATCGGCAAGCTCTTGGTTGATGAAGTGAAGTCTGCCTGTTGTTGAATCAATTTGATACGCAGCAAGGCCGCCCTGTGATCCTTTTTTCACAACAGCATAAACAAACTTTTGATTCTCTGACACGGTTAAATATGTAGGATTTTCAAGCTCAGCAGCGACTTCTACTTGCTCAATCTGCTGCTTGTCCGTATTTAATGTAAACGTATAAACGCCTTTACTGTCTCCCTTTGTATACGTACCGATATAACCTCTGATGTTAGCCATGTATTGCCCTCCTTCTATTAGATGCTCTCATTCTATCATAAATTCATAGGAAAACGCTTTAGAAAGGCATACCAAAAGAAAAAACAAAGTCATTGAAATCTCACAATATTCATCAAAAATCATGTGAAAAAATATCACAAAAGTTTTCTCAAAAGAAAAGCGTTCATGTAAAGTAAATAAATTGAAGAAAAAATACAAAAAATTTTAAGTTTTTTCATTCCTTGTCTAGCAAAGGTGTAAGCGTATACATTTAATTTTGATTAGTCTAAATTGTCTAATAATTTTAAAAATGCTGTTGACACTGTATGGAAAGCGGCGTAAGATGGGTTCAACAAAAGCTAAACAAACACGCAGTGCAAGCGATTGACACTTCAAAATAAAGTGTCTGAAAATTCAACTACTTTTTGTTTGAAAGAGAGGGTGCTCACTGAAAATGGAAGACCAAAAGGAACAGTGGATCTTTTTAAACGATGAACTCGTGAAAAAAGAGGATGCGAAAATTTCAGTTTACGATCATGGCTTTTTATATGGCGACGGTGTTTTCGAAGGGATTCGCGTGTATAACGGAAATATCTTTCGAATGAAAGAACATTTAGACCGCCTGTATGATTCCGCCAGATCCATTATGCTGAACATTCCATATTCACTTGAGGAACTCACGGAAAAAATGATTCATACAGTTGAAAGGAATGGCCTAAAGGATGCCTATATCCGCCTTGTCGTCTCAAGAGGAGCGGGTGATCTTGGATTAGATCCTAACAACTGCGGGAGAGCCAACACAGTGATCATTGTAGAGCCGCTGGCCATTTTTCCAAAGCACCTATATGAAACGGGTATTGACATTGTGACGGTCCCAACAAGACGAAATCGTCCAGATGTTCTTAGCCCAAAAGTAAAATCATTAAACTATTTGAATAACATTCTTGTCCGAATCGAAGCCCATATGGCCGGTGTGAGTGAAGCGCTGATGCTGAACGATCAAGGGTACGTGGCGGAAGGTTCTGCAGACAACGTGTTTATTTATAAAAAAGGCAAGCTTTATACACCGCCAGGTTATATCGGCGCACTCGAAGGCATCACAAGAAATGCCATCATGGAAATTGCAGAAGACTTAGGCTACGAAGTGAAAGAAGAACCTTTCACAAGACATGATGTGTATACTGCAGAAGAAGTATTTCTAACAGGAACCGCAGCCGAAGTCATCGCCGTTGTAAAAGTTGACGGCCGTACAATCGGTGAAGGGAAACCAGGGTTCCACACAAACAAACTTCTTGAACAATTCCGCAAGCGAGTAGTTGAAGAAGGAGAAAAAGTCGTTTTTACAGATGAAAACATTCATGCAAGTTAAATAGATATCGATAAACGTTGAAGAGGACTAGTAGCTTTAGAGTCAGTATCTACAGAGAGCCGGTGCTAGCTGGAAACCGGTGTTACTTTCTAAAGTGAACTCACCTCTGAGTGTCTGCTTGAAATGATAGTAGGGCAGGCCGAGTGACATTGCTCACTCGTTACCAAAATGGACGAAAGATGTCCATGAGACGGCAGCAGGGTTTGCCGTGAACAAGGGTGGTACCGCGAAAAACAAAGCTTTTTCGCCCCTTTGACCTAGTGAAAAGTAGTGTCATTGTGGGGTGAGAAGGCTTTTTTATATGGTCTCATATCTCTATCTTGAATGGAAAAGGGTGAAAGGACTTGACTGAAGCAAGACAAAGAGGAGGAAATCAAATGGGGACAAATGTACAAATGGAGACGGAAAAATCAAAAGCACCACAAACGATGAACGGTGCACTCATGTTAATTGAAGCACTCAAAAGAGAAAAAGTAGAAGTCATTTTCGGCTATCCAGGCGGAGCAGTTTTACCAATCTACGATAAAATTTACGATTCTGGTTTATTTCATGTTCTGCCAAGACATGAGCAGGGAGCGATTCACGCAGCAGAAGGATACGCAAGAGTATCTGGTAAACCAGGTGTTGTCATTGCAACATCAGGGCCTGGAGCGACAAACCTTGTGACAGGAATTGCAGATGCGATGATTGATTCACTTCCCCTAGTTGTATTCACAGGGCAGGTGGCAACGTCAGTCATTGGATCGGATGCTTTCCAAGAAGCAGATGTACTCGGCATCACAATGCCAATTACAAAGCACAGCTACCAGGTGAGAAATCCAGAGGAATTACCGGGTGTCATCAAAGAGGCATTCCATATTGCAACAACAGGCAGACCTGGTCCAGTATTGATCGATATTCCAAAAGATGTCGCAGGCATTGAAGGAACGTTTGAATATGACCAGCCAATTGATTTACCTGGTTATCAGCCAAAAGTAGAGCCGAACTATTTGCAAATTCGCAAATTAGTAGAAGCTGTCAGCAGAGCGAAGAAACCAGTTATTCTAGCAGGAGCTGGCGTTCTTCATGGCAAAGCATCTGAAGAATTAAGACAGTATGTAGAGCAGCAGCAAATCCCAGTCGCTCATACATTGCTTGGACTTGGCGGATTCCCGGCAAAGCACCCTCTTTTCCTAGGGATGGCTGGTATGCATGGAACATATGCAGCGAACATGGCTCTTCATCAATGTGACCTGCTCATTTCAATCGGAGCAAGATTTGATGACAGGGTAACAGGCAACCTCAATCATTTTGCGAAACATGCGAAGGTTGCTCATATTGACATCGACCCAGCGGAAATTGGCAAGAACATTCATACCCATATCCCGGTTGTTGGAGACAGTAAGCTCGTTCTTGAAGAGCTGATCAAGCAAGACGGGAAGCAAGGGGAATCAGACGAATGGAAAAATCAATTAGATCAGTGGAAGGAAGAATATCCACTCTGGTACGTTGAAAACGAAGCTGAGGGTTTTAAACCTCAAAAGCTGATTGAATACATTCATCAATTCACAAAAGGTGAAGCCATTGTCGCAACTGATGTCGGACAGCATCAAATGTGGGCGGCACAGTTCTATCCATTTGAAAATGCAGATAAGTGGGTCACATCTGGAGGCCTTGGCACAATGGGCTTCGGATTACCAGCAGCCATTGGAGCTCAGCTTGCTGATCAAGAGGCAACCGTTGTAGCGATTTTAGGAGACGGAGGTTTCCAAATGACCCTGCAAGAACTTGCCGTTATCCGTGAGCTGAACCTTCCAGTCAAAGTGATTGTACTCAATAATCACAGCCTTGGAATGGTAAGACAATGGCAAGAAATTTTCTATGAAGAACGCTACTCACATTCTAAATTTTCAGAGCAGCCAGACTTCGTAAAATTATCTGAAGCTTATGGCATTAAAGGGATCAGAATCTCATCAGACGAAGAGGCGAAAGAAAAACTCGAAGAAGCCTTAACCTCTAGAGAGCCTGTTTTCATCGATGTCAATGTAGCGAGAGATGAAAAAGTATTCCCGATGGTAGCACCGGGGAAAGGACTTCATGAGATGGTGGGGGTGAAACCTTGAAAAGAATTATTGTGTTGACTGTATTAAATCGATCAGGCGTACTGAACAGAATCACAGGCCTCTTTACTAAAAGACACTACAACATTGAAAGCATTACGGTCGGCCATTCTGAGATTCAAGATGTATCACGCATCACGTTCGTCGTCCATGTAGACCAAGAGAAAGACATCGAACAGCTGACAAAACAGTTGAACAAACAAATCGATGTTCTGAAAGTAACAGACATTACAAACCAATCAATCGTTCAGCGAGAGCTGGCTTTGATAAAAGTCGTATCTGCACCAGCATCTAGAATGGAGATCACGGGAGTCATTGAACCTTTTAGAGCTTCTATTGTAGATGTGAGCAGAGAGAGTGTCGTCATTCAGGTGACAGGTGAGTCTTCAAAAATTGAAGCACTCATTGAATTACTTAAGCCATACGGCATTAAAGAAGTCGCCAGAACTGGCACCACGGCCTTTGCGAGAGATAATCAGCAAAAGCCGCAAACAAATAAAACAATTTCAATTGTCTAAACAAAAGGAGAGAGTCAAATGGTAAAAGTATATTATAACGGTGATATTCAAGAAAACGTATTAAATGGTCAAAAGGTAGCTATCATTGGTTACGGATCACAAGGTCATGCACATGCATTGAACTTAAAAGAAAGCGGCGTAGATGTCATCGTCGGCGTGAGAAAAGGCGGATCTTATACAAAAGCACAAGAAGACGGTCATCAAGTATTCACAGTAAAAGAAGCAGCAGCACAAGCAGACGTCGTCATGGTACTACTTCCAGATGAGCAGCAAAAGAAAGTATATGATGAAGAAATCAAAGATCAATTAGAAGCTGGAAACTCACTTGTATTCGCACACGGATTTAACGTTCACTTCCATCAAATTGTTCCTCCAAGTGACGTAGATGTGTATCTTGTAGCTCCAAAAGGTCCAGGACATCTTGTGAGAAGAACGTATGAGCAAGGCGCTGGTGTACCTGCCCTATTTGCTATCTATCAAGATGTATCTGGTCAAGCGAAAGACAAAGCACTTGCTTATGCAAAAGCGATCGGCGGAGCAAGAGCGGGCGTTCTTGAAACAACATTTAAAGAAGAAACAGAAACGGATCTATTCGGTGAGCAGGCAGTTCTTTGTGGAGGTCTTACTTCACTAGTGAAAGCAGGTTTCGAAACGTTAACAGAAGCTGGTTATCAGCCAGAGCTTGCATACTTCGAGTGTCTGCATGAACTGAAATTAATCGTTGACCTTATGTATGAAGAAGGATTAGAAGGCATGAGATATTCAATCTCTGATACAGCACAATGGGGTGACTTCGTATCAGGACCACGCGTTGTAGATGCAAAAGTAAAAGAATCGATGAAAGCTGTTTTGACTGATATCCAAAACGGAACTTTTGCAAAAGAATGGATCGTTGAAAACCAAGTGAATCGTCCACGTTTCAATGCAATCAATGCAAATGAAAATGAGCACCAAATTGAAATCGTTGGTAGAAAGCTTCGTGAAATGATGCCTTTCGTTAAACAAGGAAAGAAAAAGGAAGCGGTGAGCGTCGGTGCGGAAAATTAATTTTTTTGACACAACACTTCGAGATGGAGAGCAATCACCAGGAGTGAACTTAAATGCACAAGAAAAGCTAATCATTGCAAAGCAGCTTGAGCGCCTTGGGGTTAATATCATTGAAGCGGGTTTTCCCGCTTCATCCCGAGGGGATTTCTTAGGCGTACAAGAAATAGCAAGAACGATTAAAAACTGTTCTGTTGCTGGTCTTGCACGATGTGTGAAAGGTGACATTGATGCTGCATGGGAAGCATTAAAAGATGGAGTGGAGCCAAGGCTTCATGTCTTTATTGCTACTTCCGACATTCACCTGAAGCATAAACTAAAGAAAACACGTGAAGAAGTCGTAGAACAGGCTGTTGCAATGGTGAAATATGCGAAAGAACGTTTTCCAGTTGTCCAATGGTCAGCAGAAGATGCGTGCCGTACAGATCTTGCTTTCTTGGCAGAAATTGTAGAAAAGGTCATTGACGCCGGGGCGAGTGTCATTAACTTGCCAGATACAGTTGGATACCTAGCGCCAAAAGAGTACGGGAATATCTTTAAATATATGAAGGAACACGTTCCAAATATCGACCGCGTCAACTTGTCCGCTCACTGTCACGATGATCTAGGAATGGCTGTGGCAAACTCACTTGCTGCCATTGAAAATGGAGCAGATCAAATTGAAACGGCTGTCAACGGAATTGGTGAGCGCGCTGGAAATGCCGCGTTAGAAGAAATTGCAGTAGCTCTTCATATTCGAAAAGACTTTTACCAGGTCGAATCAACGATTCAATTGAATGAAATTAAGCGTACAAGTGATGTAGTGAGCAAATACTCAGGAATGATTGTGCCGCGTAATAAAGCAGTCGTTGGAAACAACGCTTTTGCACATGAATCAGGTATTCACCAAGATGGTTTCCTCAAAGAAAAAACAACCTATGAAATTATTTCTCCAGAGCTTGTCGGTGTGACAACAGATGTGCTTGTCCTTGGAAAACACTCCGGAAGACACGCGTTTAAAGACCGCATGAAAACACTAGGCTTTAAACTAACGGAAGACGAAATCAATAAATTCTTTGAGACTTTCAAGAACTTGACAGAGAAAAAGAAAGAAATTACAGATGATGATTTGATCTCTATTATATTAGAAGAAAAAGTAGCAGATCGAAAAATTGGCTACGAATTTGAAAGTCTGCAAGTGCATTATGGAACAGAACAAATGCCAACAGCAACAGTTTCTCTGAAAAACCAAGAAACACAGGCAGTCATTCAAGAAGCAGCTACAGGTGCAGGCAGTGTAGAAGCTGTGTACAACACGCTTGAGCGCTGTATGGAAGAAAGAATTCATTTGCTGGACTACCGCATTCAATCAAATGGAAAAGGCAGAGATGCACTAGCAGAAGTATATGTCACTGTTTCAATAGAAGGAAAAGAAACAGCAGGACGTGGTGTAGCGCAAGATGTGCTTGAAGCATCGGCGAAAGCTTACGTCAATGCAGTGAACAGACATTTAATCTTCAAATCAAATCTAATTGAAATTGAGAAACATCACGCAATCTCATAGGAAAGGAGGAAGGTTCTCATGAAAAAGAAAATTGCACTTTTGCCCGGCGATGGAATCGGACCGGAAGTCGTGACATCTGCAGTCGCTGTCCTTCAAGAGACAGCGGCTCAATTTCAGCACGAATTCGAATTTGAAACTGCGCTCATTGGCGGTATCGCAATAGATGAAAAAAACAACCCGCTTCCAAAGGAAACAGTAGATGTATGCAAAAGCGCTGATGCGATTTTATTAGGAGCAGTCGGCGGACCAAAGTGGGATCAAAACCCGCCAGAGCTTCGTCCGGAAAAAGGCTTGCTCGCCATTCGTAAACAGCTGGACTTATTTGCTAACATCCGCCCTGTAAAGGTGTTCGATAGCTTAAGCGAGGCATCTCCATTAAAACAGGATCACATTAACGGAGTCGATTTCGTCATCGTTCGTGAATTAACAGGCGGCCTCTATTTTGGTGAACCAAGCGAACGCTATACAGATGATGAAGGAAAAGAAGCTGCCGTTGATACGCTCCTTTATACAAAGGAAGAAATTGTCCGCGTATTAAAAGAAGCGTTCGATATGGCCTTAACGAGACAGAAAAAAGTGACGTCTGTGGATAAAGCGAATGTTCTTGCTTCTAGTAAACTATGGCGTGAAGCAGTAGAGGAAGTTGCTTCTCAATATCCAGAAGTTGAATTTGAGCATATGCTCGTTGACAATGCCGCCATGCAGCTGATTTACAAGCCCGCTCAATTTGATGTCATTGTGACTGAGAATATGTTCGGTGACATTTTAAGTGACGAAGCTTCGATGATTACTGGATCACTCGGCATGCTGCCATCTGCTAGTTTATCAAGCACAGGCCTTCATTTATATGAGCCAATTCATGGTTCAGCACCCGATATTGCGGGGCAAAACGTTGCAAACCCTCTGGCAACCATTTTATCAGCAGCAAGCTTGCTTAGAACATCCTTTGCATTAGAAGAAGAAGCGGCTGCAATAGAAGACGCTGTGGAAGCTGTTCTTGCCTCTGGCAAACGAACAAAAGATTTAGCAGCAAAAGAGGGAACATATCAAACGACTGAAGAAATCACTAATGCGGTTGTAGACGCACTCAAGCAGCGCGTGCAAACCATTGTATAAATAGAATCTTGTGGAATTAGATAGAGGGAGGAAAAGGGTTATGCCTCGAACAATCATCGAAAAAATATGGGATCAGCATATAGTCAAAAGCGGCGAGGGGAAACCAGACCTTTTATATATTGATCTGCACTTGGTGCATGAAGTGACATCACCTCAAGCATTTGAAGGATTAAGACAAAAAGGGCGTAAGGTGAGAAGACCTCAAAACACGTTTGCGACGATGGATCACAACATCCCAACTGTGAATCGATTTGTGATTAAAGATGAGATTGCTAAAAAGCAAGTGAGTGCCTTAGAGCGCAACTGTGCGGAATTTGGCGTTCGTCTTGCTGATCTCCACAGTGTTGACCAGGGAATCGTCCATGTCGTTGGACCGGAGCTTGGATTGACACTTCCGGGGAAAACAATCGTTTGTGGAGATAGTCATACATCAACTCACGGCGCGTTTGGCGCACTTGCCTTTGGGATCGGTACAAGTGAGGTTGAACATGTACTTTCTACACAAACACTTTGGCAGCAGCGTCCGAAAACGCTAGAAATTAGAGTAGACGGAAAGCTTCAAAAAGGGGTAACCGCCAAAGATGTCATTTTAGCCGTCATTGGTGCACACGGCGTGAAGTTCGGTTCAGGTTATGTCATTGAATACACTGGGGAAGTATTCAGAAACATGACGATGGATGAGCGGATGACTGTTTGTAATATGTCGATTGAAGCAGGTGCGAGAGCAGGATTGATTGCACCTGATGAAGTCACCTTCGAATATTGCCGCGGCCGCAAATATGCACCGCAGGGCGAGGATTTCGAAGCAGCTATTAAAGAATGGGAAGAACTTAGAACAGATCCAGGTGCAACCTACGATAAAACCATTGTGTTAGATGGAAATAAGATTTCACCAATGGTTACGTGGGGAATTAACCCAGGAATGGTACTGCCTGTGGATGCATCAATTCCAGGACCTGAGGACTTTGCACAAGAAGATGATCAAAAAGAAGCGATTCGTGCTTACGAATACATGGGAGTCCATCCGCATCAGCGTATAGAAGATATTACGATTGAGCATGTCTTTATCGGCTCATGTACGAACTCAAGAATGACTGATTTACGCCAAGCCGCTTCTATGATTGAAGGACAAAAAGTAGCAGATCATGTCAGAGCGATTGTGGTGCCTGGCTCTCAAAGTGTCAAATTGCAAGCAGAAAAAGAAGGTCTTCATGAAATCTTCCTTGAAGCAGGATTTGAATGGAGAGAATCAGGCTGCAGTATGTGCCTTAGTATGAATAACGATGTGGTACCGGAGGGCGAACGCTGCGCGTCCACATCAAACCGTAACTTTGAAGGGCGTCAAGGGAAGGGTGCGAGAACGCATCTTGTCAGCCCGGCAATGGCTGCAATGGCTGCGATACATGGCCGATTTGTCGATGTCAGGAAGTTTAATCAAGAGAAAACAGTCGTGTAAGGAGTTGTCATAGATGGAGCCTTTAGTCACTCATAAAGGGAAAGCCGCTGTGCTTAACCGTATCAATGTAGATACAGATCAAATTATTCCGAAGCAATTTTTAAAAAGAATCGAACGAACAGGATATGGCCGCTTTGCCTTTTTCGACTGGCGTTATTTAGCCGATGGCAGCCCAAATCCAGATTTCGAACTGAATCAGCCGATCTATGAAGGAGCATCGATTTTGATCGCAGGAGAAAACTTTGGCTGCGGATCATCTAGGGAACATGCTCCTTGGGCGCTTGATGATTATGGCTTTAAAATTGTCATCGCACCATCATTCGCAGATATATTTCATCAAAACTGCTTTAAAAATGGGATGCTTCCGATTCGCCTTGATTATGATGTGTGGAAAACCTTCGCAGCGTCATATGAGAACAAAGGGTATGAGATGACGGTTGATCTTGAAAAACAGCAAATAGAAGATCACGAAGGGAATATCACCCCTTTTCAAGTCGACCCTCACTGGAGAGAAATGCTCCTAAATGGTTATGATGAGATTTCATTAACATTACTACTAGAAGATGACATTCAAGCATTTGAAGAAAAGCGCAGCAGCTGGCTGCGCGCCTAAGCAACGAGAAGCTGTCCGCCCGAGGTGTGACGGCTTCTTTTTTGCATGAAAACCTCTCGTTACTTGTGTTTACTAATCTTCGTTGGTAAACTGATAAAAAATATGCGCCCGAAAGGAACGTAAGCATGAAGCATGACAAGAAGAAAGATAATGTCATTTTGTTTCCTGGTCTGAAAGAAAGACTGATTGAAAAAGGAATGGCAGCATTAAAAGATAAACAGTATCAAGAGGCGCTTCACTTGTTTTCAGAAGCTAAATCGTATGATGACGATGAAGAATCCGATATTCACCTCGGAATGGCAATTTGTTTTCTGGAGCTGGGTGAGCTGCAGGATGCAAAGCGTGTTTGTGAAAAAATGCTGCATGAAGGATATGGCCACTATTTCACTGTGCTCCAAGTGTATATGACGATCTTAATTCAGCTGAAAGAATATGAAGAAGTCAAACAGACGATTGAGGCTGTGCTCGAGGAAAACCACCTTCCAGCAGAAAGCGCGGAGCATTTTTACAAGCTGCTCGAATTTAGCAGAAAAATGATTGAATCACCTGAAGAGATTTTAGATGAAGATGAGGACGCCGGAAGTGAGGTCAACATAGATGACATGCTGAAGCGGCCGGAAGAACAGGTTCAGTTCATCCATTCATTGAAAGACCGGAATATTAAACCGCATATGGGTCTATTAAATACTATCTTACAAAATCCTGATGGGAACCCTTTGGTCAAATCAATGATCCTGCAGCTTCTGGCAGATCATGATGTGGCAAAGCCGGTTCATGTGACAAAATTCGGTGATTCTTTAACACTTATTCCTTCTGAGGCTGTAAAGCCAGAGCAGATGCCGCTTCTTCAGCAAGTCCTTCGTATGCTCGATGACACGCTCGGCAATGAGAACCCAACCCTTTACCAAGGCGTGGAAGAGCTATGGCGCCGGCACTTATTTGTGTTGTATCCATTTCTTCCTAAGTACACAGATCCGAGTCTTTGGGCAGCGGCACTTCATAAAGTCGGCTATGAAATGCATGGGATCGAGATTGAACTCGAAGAATTGCATCTATTGTATGAATTTAACGAACGAGAGCTGAGAGAAGCTTGCACAATGCTGAAAGATATTGAAGAAATTTCTTATTTGTAATTTGTCGATTTAGTTGAAAGACGGACTTGTTATGTTATAATATAATGGTTGTATTTGTGCATATATAGTGCAGTTGTCAGATTCCAATGGTTGAAAGACGATATGTATAATCAAGTCAAATGTTGTATACATAATGCAAGCTTCTTAGCGGAGTGCGTGGTTTTTGATTGGACGAAGTCTTTATGATGCTTTAGAATGGAGCAACGCACAATCTGAATAGATTTTTGGAGGGAAACACACATGTCAGTAAAATGGGAAAAACAAGAAGGTAACGAAGGCGTTCTAACTGTAGAAGTTGACGCTGAAACATTTAACAAAGCACTTGATGATGCATTTAAGAAAGTGGTTAAGCAAGTATCAATCCCTGGATTCCGTAAAGGGAAAGTACCACGTGGTCTTTTCGAGCAGCGTTTTGGTGTAGAATCTCTTTATCAAGATGCATTAGATATTCTTCTTCCAGTTGAATATCCAAAAGCAATCGACGAAGCTGGTATCGAACCAGTTGACCGCCCTGAAATCGATGTTGAGAAAATCGAAAAAGGCGAAAGCTTAATCTTCACTGCAAAAGTAACTGTGAAGCCTGAAGTAAAACTTGGTGACTACAAAGGTCTTAACGTAGAAAAAGACGACACAGCTGTTACTGATGAAGATGTACAAGAAGAGCTTAAAGGCATGCAAAACCGTCAAGCTGAGCTTGTTGTCAAAGAAGAAGGCGCAATCGAAAACGGCGATACAGTTGTTCTTGATTTCGAAGGATTCGTTGATGGAGAAGCATTCGAAGGCGGAAAAGCTGAGAACTACTCTCTTGAAGTAGGTTCTGGTTCATTCATCCCTGGTTTCGAAGAGCAATTAGTTGGTCTTGAAGCTGGCGCTGAAAAAGACGTAGAAGTTACATTCCCAGAAGAATACCATGCTGAAGACCTTGCAGGTAAACCAGCTGTATTCAAAGTGAAAATTCATGAAATCAAAGCAAAAGAACTTCCAGCACTTGACGATGAGTTCGCTAAAGATGTTGATGAAGAAGTAGAAACACTTGCTGAGTTAACTGAAAAAACGAAGAAACGTCTTGAAGAAGCAAAAGAAAACGAAGCAGAAGGAAAACTTCGTGAAGAGCTAGTTGCGAAAGCTTCTGAAAATGCGGAAGTCGACATCCCACAAGCGATGGTTGACACAGAGCTAGACCGCATGATGAAAGAATTCGAACAACGTCTTCAAATGCAAGGAATGAACCTTGAGCTTTACTTCCAATTCTCTGGACAAGATGAAGATGCGCTTAAAGAGCAAATGAAAGAAGATGCTGCTAAACGCGTAAAATCTAACCTAACACTTGAAGCAATTGCTGCTGCAGAAAACTTACAAGTGTCTGACGAAGAAGTGGAAGAAGAACTTTCAAAAATGGCTGAAGCATACAACATGCCAATTGAAAATATCAAACAAGCGATCGGATCTACTGAAGCAATGAAAGAAGATCTAAAAGTTCGTAAAGCAATTGATTTTCTTGTAGAAAACCGTTAATATGGTGCATAATAATAAAACAGGGCGCGAGTGACTCGTGCCTTGTTTTGTACAATTTTTGACTTATCATCGCTTCTTTTGGAAACGATAGTGTAAGTCGCATCTTTCTGTCATACATATCTCAATGTGCAGTGTTAGAAACACATCGTTACCGTCTTTTAGGAAAGTATGGTAAAATGCATACATACTGGACCCAGAAAGGTAGCTGACTGTTAGCTACAGGCAAGTGAAGAAGAATAAGGGGTGAAAGAATGTTTAAATTCAACGAGGAAAAAGGTCAATTAAAATGCTCGTTTTGCGGAAAAACGCAAGATCAAGTGCGTAAACTGGTCGCAGGACCTGGCGTATATATATGTGATGAATGTATCGAGCTTTGCACGGAAATAGTTGAAGAAGAGCTCGGCACAGAGGAAGAAGTTGAATTCAAGGATGTTCCGAAGCCTCATGAAATTCGGGAGATTCTTGATGAATATGTCATCGGACAAGACAATGCGAAAAAATCCTTAGCTGTAGCGGTTTATAACCATTACAAACGGATCAATTCCAACAGCAAGATTGATGATGTTGAGCTTTCGAAAAGTAATATTTCTATGATTGGACCAACAGGAAGCGGTAAAACATTACTTGCTCAAACACTTGCTCGTATTTTAAATGTTCCATTTGCGATCGCAGATGCAACATCATTAACTGAAGCAGGTTATGTTGGTGAAGACGTAGAGAATATTTTACTAAAGCTGATCCAGGCAGCGGATTATGATGTAGAAAAAGCGGAAAAAGGCATTATCTACATCGATGAGATCGATAAAGTAGCAAGAAAATCAGAAAACCCTTCTATCACTCGTGATGTATCTGGGGAAGGTGTCCAGCAAGCCCTTTTGAAAATTCTTGAAGGAACAGTTGCTAGTGTACCGCCTCAAGGTGGACGTAAGCATCCTCATCAAGAATTCATTCAAATCGATACAACAAATATCCTCTTTATTTGTGGTGGAGCCTTTGACGGCATTGAGCAAATCATCAAACGCCGCTTAGGTCAAAAAGTAATTGGATTCGGTGCGGAAAATAAAGTCGAAGATCTTGAAAAAGAAGTCCTTCTATCAAAAGTACTGCCAGAAGACTTGCTTCGCTTCGGTTTAATTCCAGAATTCATCGGTCGTCTACCGGTTATTGCAAGCCTAGAGCCGTTAGATGAAAAAGCACTTGTAGAAATCTTGACGAAGCCTAAAAATGCGCTCGTTAAGCAATATACAAAAATGCTTGAGCTTGACGATGTAGAGCTTGAATTTGAAGAAGATGCTCTTAGCGAAATTGCGAAAAAAGCAATTGAGCGTAAAACAGGTGCTCGTGGTCTTCGCTCGATCATTGAAGGTATCATGCTTGATGTGATGTTTGACCTTCCATCTCGTGATGATATTGAAAAATGTGTCATCACTGGTGCAACGGTTGCTGATGGTGAGCCGCCGCGTCTTGTGTTAAAAGATGGCACAGTCGTCAACAAAGATACAAAAACATCTGCATAAAGAGAAGTCTCACTCCTGAATCATTTTGATTCAGGAGTTTTTTATTTATCGTGGAAGACGTGTTTATTCCGTCCAGCTCTAGGAAATACTAGCAGACAGAAACCAATACATACGATAGATGAAGGAGGGAGCACCGATTGAGCTGGACAGGAATCGTATTATTTATACAGCTGTTCTTTGGTATCGTCATCGGGCTGTACTTTTGGAACTTACTGCGAAATCAGCGCACACAAAAGGTGACGATAGACAAAGAATCAAAGAAAGAAATGGAAGCACTCAGAAAGATGCGCTCAATCAAGCTGAGTGAGCCTTTATCAGAGAGAGTCCGGCCAAAGGGATTTCAAGATATTGTAGGGCAGGAAGACGGCATTCGTGCTCTAAAAGCAGCGCTTTGCGGACCAAATCCTCAGCATGTCATTGTCTACGGCCCACCGGGAGTTGGAAAAACAGCCGCTGCCCGTCTTGTCATGGAAGAAGCGAAACGTCATGCTGATTCACCGTTTAAGAAAGATGCGGTATTTGTGGAGCTCGATGCCACCACCGCAAGATTCGATGAACGGGGCATTGCAGACCCACTCATTGGTTCCGTGCATGACCCGATTTACCAAGGGGCGGGAGCCATGGGACAGGCAGGCATTCCGCAGCCAAAACAAGGAGCCGTTACGCATGCTCATGGCGGGGTTCTGTTTATTGATGAAATTGGTGAACTGCATCCGATCCAAATGAACAAAATGCTGAAAGTCCTTGAAGATCGGAAAGTATTTTTAGACAGTGCCTACTACAGTGAGGAAAACACCCAAATTCCGAATCACATCCACGATATTTTTCAAAATGGGCTTCCGGCTGATTTCCGGTTGATTGGTGCTACGACAAGAACACCTGAAGAAATTCCACCGGCTATTCGCTCAAGGTGTTTGGAAATTTTCTTTAAGGACCTTGACCAGCATGAACTAAAAATTGTTGCTGCTAAGGCTGTCCAAAAAATCCAAAAGGAATTAAGTGATGAAGGGCTGAACCTGTTAACCTCCTATGTGAAAAATGGCCGTGAAGCAGTCAATATGGTGCAGATCGCCGCTGGAATGGCCGTCACAGAAAACCGAAAAGACATCACGATCGAAGATGTCGAGTGGGTCATTCATTCAAGTCAGCTGACACCAAAATATGAACAAAAAGTACCGGAAAAGCCAAAAGTCGGGGTAGTGAATGGTCTGGCTGTCTACGGACCAAACAGCGGTGCCTTGCTTGAGATTGAAGTGAATATATGTAAGGCGCTTGAAAAAGGCAGTATCAACATTACAGGCATTGCTGAAGAAGAAAGCATTGGCAGTCAGTCTAAATCCATTAGACGAAAAAGTATGGCCAAAGGGTCTGTTGAAAACGTATTAACAGTGCTGAGAAACTTAGGCATACGGACAAATGAATATGACATCCATATTAATTTCCCAGGCGGTGCCCCGATTGATGGACCGTCTGCTGGGATTGCCATGGCGGCGGCGATTTTCTCTGCTATTCATCAAATCCCGATTGATCATCTGACAGCAATGACAGGTGAAATCGGATTGCAGGGTCAGGTCAAGCCGATCGGCGGTGTGATACCGAAGATTAAGGCGGCGAAACAAGCTGGTGCCACAACCGTGATTATTCCTTATGACAACCAGCAGTCGATCTTAAAAGAGATTGAAGGCGTCACCATTGTGCCTGTGAAGCACTTCCAAGAGGTGCTGGATCAGTGTTTGGTCAACCCGCCAGACGAGAAGAAAGATGGACTAGAAGAGGAAATGAAAAGAAAATCTGTTTAATCCCCATCACATATGGGGATTTTTTAGTGAAATAGATCTTTTTTTCTTTTTCAAGATAAAAAGAAAGGGTATACTACGGTAAGATCATCATTTCTCAAGTCTTTTACATTGTACAAGACTGAAACAGGTATATTATAATGATTCATACTAGTGACGGAGGTGTCAATCAACATGGCAGATGAAATCAAAAAGAATGTTCCGCTCCTCCCATTGCGAGGCTTGCTTGTTTATCCAACAATGGTCTTGCATTTGGACGTTGGACGCGAGAAGTCTGTTCAAGCATTAGAACAGGCGATGATGAACGATCATATGATTTTTCTAGCAACACAGCGGGAAATTTCAATAGATGAACCAGGTGAAGAGGAAATTTTCAAAGTCGGCACCTACACAAAAATCAAACAAATGCTGAAGCTGCCGAATGGAACGATTCGTGTACTCGTAGAAGGCTTAAATCGAGCGCAGATCGAATCATATGTGGAGCT
This sequence comes from Bacillus sp. WP8, assembly GCF_000800825.1. Taxonomy (NCBI): domain Bacteria; kingdom Bacillati; phylum Bacillota; class Bacilli; order Caryophanales; family Bacillaceae; genus Bacillus; species Bacillus sp. WP8. The sequence goes on along the minus strand of NZ_CP010075.1, from coordinate 2,471,489 downwards.
TGAGGACTATACGTCCGTCGATATTAAAGAATTGGCAGAAGAAGATTTAAAGGACGCAGAAGCAGAAGCGCTCATGCGCACTTTGTTAGATCACTTTGATCAGTACATAAAAATTTCAAAAAAAATCTCAGCTGAAACATATGCAACGGTGACGGATATTGAGGAACCGGGGAGAATGGCAGATATCGTCGCTTCTCACCTGCCGCTTAAATTAAAGGACAAACAAGAAGTACTGGAAACAGTGGATGTTAAAAAACGTCTGAACCGTGTCATCAGCTTAATCCACAATGAAAAAGAAGTGCTGGAGATTGAAAAGAAAATTGGTCAGCGCGTCAAACGTTCAATGGAACGAACGCAAAAAGAATATTATTTGCGTGAACAAATGAAAGCCATTCAAAAGGAGCTAGGTGACAAAGAAGGAAAAACGGGCGAAGTCAGTTCATTAATGTCTAAAATCGAAGAGTCCAGCATGCCGGATTCTGTTCGTGAAACGGCACTAAAAGAATTGAACCGTTATGAAAAAATTCCTTCAAGCTCTGCGGAGAGCTCTGTCATTCGAAATTATATTGATTGGCTGATCAATCTTCCATGGGGCATCTATACAGAAGATCGTCTAGATTTAAAGCTGGCAAGTGAGATTTTAGATGATGAGCATCATGGGCTGGAAAAGGTCAAAGAACGTGTGCTTGAATATCTTGCTGTACAGAAGCTGACCAATTCATTAAAAGGACCGATTCTTTGCTTAGCAGGACCTCCTGGGGTAGGGAAAACGTCACTTGCCAAATCGATTGCTAAATCACTTGACCGAAAGTTTATCCGTATCTCTCTTGGCGGTGTGCGTGATGAATCTGAGATTCGTGGACATAGAAGAACGTATGTAGGCGCGATGCCAGGCCGCATCATTCGCGGGATGAGCAAGGCAGGCACAATGAATCCGGTGTTTCTTTTAGATGAAATTGATAAGATGTCCTCTGATTTTAGAGGTGATCCGTCTTCTGCGATGCTTGAAGTGCTGGATCCAGAGCAAAATCACAACTTTAGCGATCACTATATTGAAGAGACATTTGATTTATCACAAGTGTTATTTATTGCCACTGCCAACAATTTAGCAACCATTCCGGGCCCACTTCGTGATAGAATGGAGATTATCACGATTGCAGGGTATACAGAGGTTGAAAAAGCAGAGATTGTGAAAGATCACCTTCTGCCGAAGCAGCTAAAGGAGCACGGATTAAAGAAAGGGAACTTGCAGCTTCGTGAAGCAGCGATTTATGATATGATCCGCTATTACACAAGAGAAGCAGGAGTCCGCGGGTTAGAGCGTCAGCTTGCGGCCATTTGCCGAAAAGCGGCAAGAGCGATTGTGGCTGAAGACCGAAAACGCATCACAGTGACGGAAAAGAACTTATCTGAATTCCTTGGAAAAAGACTTTACCGTTATGGTCAGGCTGAAACAACAGACCAAGTGGGGGTTGTCACAGGACTTGCGTATACGACAGTTGGCGGAGACACCTTATCAATTGAGGTATCACTCTCGCCTGGTAAAGGCAAGCTCTTGTTAACAGGTAAGCTTGGTGATGTCATGAGAGAATCTGCACAGGCGGCATTCAGTTATATTCGTTCCAAAGCAGATGAACTGAACATTGATCCTAATTTTAATGAAAAGCATGATATTCATATCCATGTTCCAGAGGGTGCGGTTCCAAAGGACGGGCCATCAGCTGGTATCACCATTGCGACGGCTCTTGTATCAGCACTCACAGGACGTCCTGTATCAAAAGAGGTTGGTATGACAGGAGAGATAACGTTAAGAGGAAGAGTGCTTCCAATTGGCGGACTAAAAGAAAAAGCATTAGGCGCACATCGTGCAGGATTGAAAACCATTATTCTTCCAAAGGACAATGAGAAGGATATTGATGATATTCCTGAAAGTGTGAGAGAAGGACTAACCTTTATTCCGGTCTCACATTTAGATGAGGTGCTTGAGAAAGCGTTGGTAGGAGAGGGAAGATGAAAGTAACAAAATCAGATATCGTCATTAGTGCGGTGAAACCAGAGCAGTACCCGAGCGGTGGACTGCCTGAAATCGCGCTTGCTGGACGATCAAATGTTGGAAAGTCCTCGTTCATCAACTCATTGATTAATCGTAAAAATTTAGCGCGTACGTCTTCTAAACCAGGAAAGACACAGACGCTCAATTTCTACATTATTAATGATATGCTCCATTTTGTGGACGTTCCGGGCTACGGCTTTGCCAAAGTATCAAAAACAGAGCGCGAAGCCTGGGGTAGAATGATCGAAACGTATATTACAATGCGTGAAGAATTAAAAGCAGTTGTCCAAATTGTGGATCTGCGCCATAAGCCATCAGTAGATGATGTGAACATGTATGAATTCCTTAAATATTACGGAGTTCCCGTGATCGTCATCGCAACAAAAGCGGATAAAATTCCAAAAGGCAAATGGGAAAAACATGCGAAAGTCGTCAAACAGACGCTCGACATTGACCCATCAGATGAACTCATCTTATTCTCTTCTGAAACAAAAAAGGGAAAAGATGAAGCCTGGAATGCGATCCTTGCGAAAGTAAACGGCTAAAAAAAGCATCTGCGATGAGCAGATGCTTTTTTACATTAGTTTTCTTTTCAGCGTGAGATGAAAACCCTTGAAGTCTAGAAAGGACGAGTACTGGCGCGGAGCGAATTTGATATTCGTGAGCACCAGCACGCAGGACTGACACCGAATGCGAGGGTTTGTCTTCTCGCTGAAGGCATCTGCGATGAGCAGATGCTTTTTTATTGTATAAGTTATTTCCTTTTTAAAAATAATAAGAGGAGACTGACAGCAATCAGTACATAAGGCCAGTACAATTCAAAGCCAGAAGTAGGAATCGAAAGGGAACTTAGCTGTTTTGTAATTTGCTGAAAGAAATAAAGGAACAGACCGAGTGCGATCAGCACAACACCTTCAATACGATATTCTTTTTTCTGAGATGATTTCACAAAGAGTGCAAGTCCTACGATGAATACAATCATCGTAAATGTGTCTGGCCAGTGGTCCAATTTAGGCTGAAGAATAAAGTGTAGCGAAAGGCCTGTCATAAGCATACCGATAAACACATGAGCGCTTTCTTGCTCCTTCTTTCCTTGATATAAAAAAGCGAGTCCAAAAAGCAGTACAAGTGTATACCATTTCTCTTGATCCTTCCAAATGTCAAATTGACCTCCTGAGAGAATGGCATATAGCGCTACAGCCAGTAAAGTAAGCGGCAGCAAAATGGATTTCTTCTTCAAAGATGTCACCTTCTTTTAAGCAGATCATTTGTCCGCACGCGCCAAATCTGGTAAATTGCTTGAAGTGATGATATGGCATAAACGGTGTCGAACATTTTTCTACTATATCACAACATTTTTGAAATCTGTTCACAATTTTTATCCAGTTAAAAATGAATATATGTTATAATCATTATAAATAATAAATTCTATATTGTAATTATTATAAATTAGACAGGGCGTTGGGGGTGCAAGCTGAAGTTATGCATATTCTTGTTGTGGGTTTAGATTATAAAACAGCCCCTGTTGAGATACGGGAACAGCTGAGCTTTGAACCGAGTGAGCTCGGAACAGCGATGTCCAAGCTTAAAGAAGAAAAAAGCATTCTAGAGAATATCGTCATCTCAACATGTAATCGAACAGAGATCTACGCAGTAGTAGATCAGCTTCATACTGGACGGTTTTATATAAAAAGATTTTTAGCCGATTGGTTCGGTTTAGAAAAAGAAGATGTCTCTCCTTATTTGAAGTTCTATGAAAACGATGGAGCGGTTGAGCATTTATTCCGTGTGGCCTGTGGACTTGATTCCATGGTCATTGGTGAAACGCAAATACTCGGTCAAGTACGCTCAAGTTTTAAAGTAGCTCAAGAGGAGAAGACCATTGGTACCGTTTTCAATTATTTATTTAAACAGGCGGTCACTGTTGCAAAACGCTCTCATGCGGAAACGGATATTGCGTCTAATGCGGTGTCTGTCAGCTATGCAGCGGTTGAGCTTGCTAAAAAAATCTTTGGACGTCTTTCTGATAAGCATGTCCTGATTCTTGGCGCGGGCAAAATGGGCGAACTGGCGGCTCAAAACCTCCAAGGGCAAGGAATTGGCCAAGTAACGGTTATCAACCGAACATTTGAGAAGGCAAAGGAATTGGCCGGTCGTTTTTCAGGAGAGCCTAAGAGCTTAAACCAATTAGAAAAAACATTATCCGAAGCGGACATTTTAATCAGCTCAACGGGTGCGAAACAATTTGTCATTACAAAAGAAATGGTCGAAAGTGCGAATAAAAAGCGGAAGGGCAGACCTCTATTTATGGTAGATATTGCTGTGCCCCGTGATTTAGATCCAGCCATTTCTGAAGTAGAAGGTGCTTTTTTGTATGACATTGATGACCTTGAAGGCATCGTGGCTGCTAACTTAAAAGAGCGCCGTGCAGTGGCTGAGCAGGTTGAGCTCCTGATTGAAGCAGAAATTGTAGAATTTAAGCAATGGCTGAATACGTTAGGTGTTGTTCCAGTCATTTCTGCACTTAGAGAAAAGGCACTCACAATTCAAGCCGATACGATGCAGAGTATTGAGCGGAAGCTTCCAAACCTCACAAACCGTGAAATGAAGCTGTTAAATAAACATACGAAAAGCATCATCAACCAAATGCTGAAAGATCCTATCTTAAAGGCAAAAGAAATTGCCGCGGAGCCAAATGCAGAGGAAAAACTTTTACTCTTTAAAGAAATCTTTGATTTACAGGTTGAAGATGAAGAGCAAAAGGTCGAACCTGTACAGGTGGAGCAAGGGGCATTTCAGCTGTTCAAACCAAATATGGCACAAGGCTTTGCTACAGTTGCCAGTGAGTGATTAAGCGATGATGGAATCCATTGTAGCGAGACTCAATGAAGCAACGATCTTAATCTATGCACTAAGTGTCTTGTTCTATTTCATAGATTTTCTTCAACACAACCGGAAGGCTGGAAAAATGGCTTTCTGGTTGCTTTCTATTGTCTGGCTGCTGCAAACAGTCTACATGTTCTATATTATGATGGAAACAGACCGATTCCCTGTGTTGAATGTAGCAGAGGGGTTATATTTTTATACGTGGGTGCTTGTGACACTTTCGCTTGTGCTCACAAAGATATTGCGCGTTGAATTTATTGTCTTTTTTACAAATGTGATCGGTTTTTCCATGATGGCGATTCATACCTTTACACCATCTGACCTCCATTCAGCAGAACTAACGGGGAAGCTGACGAGTGAACTGCTCGTAATTCATATTACGATGGCGATTTTATCCTACGGTGCCTTTTCACTTTCTTTTGCATTTTCACTGCTTTATCTCTTTCAATATCGTTTGCTGAAAAAGAAAAAATGGGGAAAATGGCTTTTGAGAATTGAAGACTTATCAAAGCTGGATCATATGGCATACGTATTAAACATTATTGGTGTGCCAATGCTTTTGCTTAGTTTAATTCTTGGCATCATTTGGGCATATATCTCGTATGATACGTTGTACTGGACAGATGCAAAGGTGCTTGGTTCGTTTATTATGCTGTTTTTATATGGCTTTTACTTATATATCAGATTGGTGAGAAATATGCAGGGCAAAATCGTGGCATTTTGGAATGTCGCTTCATTCCTTGTGCTGATGATCAATTATTTTCTGCTTGGTAGCTTATCAACCTTTCATTGGTTTCAATAATGATGAGTCTTAAAGGCATTGTCGGGAGGAAGACGTATTGCGTACAATTAAAGTAGGTTCTAGACGAAGTAAGCTGGCAATTACACAAACAAAATGGGTCATTCAAAAGCTGTCTGAACTAAACCCTTCTTATTCTTTTGAAATAAAAGAAATTGTAACAAAGGGTGATCAAATTTTAGATGTGACCTTATCTAAGGTTGGCGGAAAAGGACTGTTTGTTAAAGAGATTGAGCAGGCGATGCTGAATCATGACATCGATATGGCGGTGCACAGCATGAAGGATATGCCGGCAGCTCTTCCGGAAGGTTTAGTGATTGGCTGTATTCCTGAGCGTGAAGATGTGCGGGATGCACTTATTTCGAAGGATCATCTAAGTCTCAGCGAACTGCCTAAGGGTGCAATTGTGGGAACGAGCAGCTTACGGCGCAGCGCACAGCTTCTTCAGGAAAGACCAGATCTTGAGATTAAATGGATTCGAGGAAACATTGATACGAGATTGGAAAAGCTGAAAAATGAAGAGTATGATGCCATTATTCTAGCTGCTGCCGGTCTGTCCAGAATGGGATGGAGCAAAGAGGTTGTGTCGGAATTTTTATCTCCTGAGACGTGCCTTCCAGCCGTTGGACAAGGCGCGCTATCGATTGAGTGCCGCGGGGATGATGAAGAGCTGTTGCAGCTTCTCGCCCAATTTACGAATGAATATACGAAGAAAACGGTCCTCGCAGAAAGAGCCTTCCTCAAACAAATGGATGGAAGCTGTCAGGTGCCGATCGCCGGCTATGCAACGATGAATGAGCATAATGAAATTGAACTAACAGGTCTTGTTGCATCTGCTGATGGGCACACAATTATTCGAGAAACCGTCACAGGCACTGACCCTGAAGCAATTGGAACAGCGTGTGCTAAGCAGATGGCCGATAAGGGAGCAAAGGATTTGATCGACAAGGTGAAAAAGGATCTGTCTCAATGAGCATAGGCAAATCGCTTCACGGACAGACGGTGCTTGTCACTCGAAATGAACGTCAAGCGGGCGTGTTTCAGCAAAAGATTGAAGCGCTGAACGGCCATGCGGTTTTAACCTCTCTTATTCGGTTTGAGCCTACGCTCACAAAAGAAAAAGCGCAGGACTTTTTAAAGGACTTAGAAAATAGCCAATGGCTTGTTTTCACGAGTGTGAATGGTGCGTCTTTTTTTCTGAACTACATAAAAGACCATCATTTCCAAAAGAGCTTATCCCATTTAAAAGTGGCTGCTGTAGGAGAGAAAACCTCTGCCTATCTTGAGCAGCACGGCTTGAAGGTGGATGTTGTGCCAGAACGATTTATAGCGGAAGAACTGGCAGATGCATTACTTGACCATGTACGCCCAGGAGATCGTGTGTTTGTAGCAAAAGGGCATCTATCACGAGATGTGGTGAAAGAGACCCTCGTTCCGCTCGGCATAGAGGTAAAAGAATGGATTTTATATGAAACAGTCAAGGATGAGGATGGAATTGCTGCTCTTAAATCGGCAATGACGAAGCAATCATTTGATTTTATTACATTTACGAGCTCATCTACTGTTCATTCTTTTATGCATGTGATGGAAGCAGATGCAGCGATGCTTGCTGCATCTGACACCTGTTTTGTGACGATCGGTCCTCTGACAAAAGAGGCACTGCTTCAATACGGGATTTCTTCTGAAACCCCAGATACTTATACGATAGACGGAATGCTTGATTTGATGTGCCGTTTATCTGAAAGGAAGTTGAACCATTGATGAAATTTAACAGACACCGCAGATTGCGGACAAGCGCAGGAATGAGAGAATTAGTCAGAGAAACTTTTTTAAGACCATCTGATTTCATTTATCCGATCTTTTTTGTAGAGGGAGAAAATGTCCGAAAAGAAGTCTCTTCAATGCCAGGTGTGTATCATATTTCTGTAGATCTTGTGAAAGAAGAAGTCCAAGAGCTTGTTGATCTTGGCATCAAATCGATCATTGTATTTGGTGTGCCAGATCATAAAGATCATGTAGGCAGTGAGGCGTATCACGATCATGGCATTGTTCAAAGAGCAACGCTTGAGATCAAAAAGCATTTCCCAGAGCTCGTGGTGATTGCAGACACTTGCTTATGCCAATATACAGATCACGGACATTGCGGAATCGTTGAAGATGGTGAAATTTTAAATGATGAATCTCTTCAGCTATTAGCGAAAACTGCTGTCAGCCAAGCGCGTGCAGGTGCAGATATCATCGCGCCTTCAAATATGATGGACGGATTTGTTGTTGCCATTCGTGAGGCACTGGATGAAGCAGGCTTTATTCATGTACCAGTCATGTCTTATGCTGTGAAATATGCAAGTGCTTTTTACGGTCCGTTCCGTGATGCAGCACATAGTACACCGCAGTTTGGAGATCGTAAAACATATCAAATGGACCCTGCAAACCGTTTAGAGGCTCTAAGAGAAGCGCAATCTGATGTAGAAGAGGGAGCAGACTTCTTGATTGTCAAACCATCTCTTTCTTACTTAGACATTATGCGTGATGTGAAAAATGAATTTACACTCCCTGTTGTTGCTTACAATGTGAGCGGAGAGTATGCAATGGTAAAAGCCGCTGCTCAAAATGGCTGGATTTCTGAAAAAGAGCTTGTTCTGGAAATGCTGACAAGCATGAAACGTGCAGGAGCAGAACTCATTATTACGTATCATGCAAAAGATGCAGCAAAATGGCTCTCAGAATAAAGAACGGATAGACAGGAGGACATTGAAATGGGACGTAGCTATGAAAAATCAAAACAAGCATTTGAAGAAGCACAGCATTTAATGCCTGGTGGTGTCAACAGCCCTGTGCGTGCATTTAAATCAGTCAACACAGACCCGATTTTTATGGAACGAGGCAAAGGCGCCAAGATCTATGATATTGATGGAAATGAATACATCGATTATGTCTTATCATGGGGACCGCTGATTTTAGGACATACGAATGATCGTGTCGTTGAAAGCATTCAGCGAGTAGCGGAAAATGGGACAAGCTTCGGTGCTTCTACGTTAGTTGAAAATGAATTAGCTAAACTTGTATCAGAGCGGGTCCCTTCCATCGAAGTCATTCGCATGGTCAGCTCTGGTACAGAGGCGACGATGAGTGCACTTCGTCTAGCTCGCGGTTTTACAGGCAGAAATAAAATTGTGAAATTTGAAGGCTGCTATCATGGCCACGGTGATTCTTTGCTCATTAAAGCGGGTTCTGGAGTGGCAACGCTTGGATTGCCTGATAGTCCTGGTGTTCCTGAAGGGACTGCAAGCAACACGATCACAGTGCCGTACAATGATTTAGAAAGCATTCAAGTTGCTTTTCAAGAATTTGGCGACGATATTGCTGGTGTCATTGTAGAGCCAGTCGCAGGAAATATGGGGGTTGTCCCTCCGCAAGAAGGTTTCTTGCAAGGGCTGAGAGACATTACGGAGCAATACGGATCATTACTCATTTTTGATGAGGTCATGACTGGCTTCCGTGTGGATTATCACTGCGCGCAAGGCTATTTTGGCATCACACCTGATCTGACGTGTCTTGGTAAAGTCATTGGAGGCGGTCTTCCGGTCGGTGCTTATGGCGGAAGAGCGGATATTATGAGACAAATTGCGCCAAGTGGTCCAATTTATCAAGCAGGAACGTTATCTGGTAACCCTCTTGCGATGACAGCAGGCTTAGAAACTCTAAAACAGCTGACACCTGAGTCTTATGAAGAGTTTAAACGAAAAGGTGACCGTTTAGAAGAAGGTATTTCGAAAGCAGCAAAAGCATATGGAATTCCATTAACGTTTAACCGTGCGGGCTCCATGATTGGATTCTTCTTTACAAATGAAGAAGTGATCAATTATGACAAAGCGAAAACAGCTGATCTTGCTTTATTCGCTGAATTTTACAAGGAAATGGCCGATCACGGCATCTTCCTCCCGCCATCTCAATTTGAAGGGCTATTCCTGTCAACAGCTCATACAGATGAAGACATCGAATATACGATTGAGACAGTGGAAAAGGTTTTTCAAAAACTACGTCGATAAAACAAAAGCCGATATGGAGACATATCGGCTTTTTGCGTTGGAGAAAACCAATCATATTTTCACTTCCTCCCACATACAACTGTATTGACATCTAATTTTATTTTTTAAGGATTAGATGAAAGGAGGACACCGACTTGTCTCAAAACAATCGATTACAGTTTTCGGTAGAAGAATCCATTTATTTCAAAAGCGGACAGGAAGTCAGTGAGCTGCTGTCAATTTCTCTCGACCCTGACATTCTCGTTCAAGAAGTGAATGATTATGTTTCCATTAGAGGTTCACTCGAGCTAACAGGAGAATACAACATAAATCAAGAGGAGCTATTGGGTGAATTGAGTTCCTTTCCAACATACAGGGAAGCAGATGAGGTAAAGGTAAGAGAAGACGGAACGGCGGAGCTTCTGCATCAATTTCCAGTCGATATCACCATTCCGAAGAACAAAATTAGTCATTTAAATGATGTGTTTGTGTTTATTGATGCGTTTGATTACCAGTTGACAGAGAATCGTTTGCTTACCATTCAGGCTGATTTAGCCATTGAGGGCTTGTTAGACGAGGAAACGCCTCAAGCGCCTGTAGAGGAGCCGTATGAATTTGTCCATCGTCCTGAAGAGGATTATGGCGATATGGCTTACGATTATCAGTTGCGGCCGGAACAAGAAGAACAAAAAGAGCTGCAAGGCGAAGAACATGAGGATGATGAGAAGCAGCCTGTTTTCCAACATGACACACGTGCTGAGCAAGAAGAACAGGAAGATCAAGAAGAAGAAATTGAGATAGAACTGATGAACAGGGAAGTAGAGGAAGTGCTCGAAGAACCCGAGGAATCTGAAGAACAAGAAGAGCCGGAACAGCCGAATAACCAAGAAGAAGCTGTGGCGCTTGGCTATCGATCCATCCCTGAAGCTCACGTGCAGGAACCGCCATTTTTTGAACCACCTAAGCTTTTAGAAGAAGAGGAGCGGGAGGATACATTCTTTGAAGTGGAAGTGAGAAAAGATCCGGAAGCTGCCGAAGAGCAGGAAGAAACGGTACAGTCATATCCGGCATTTGAATCACCTGCTTATCAAGTGGAACCTGAGCAAGAGGAGCAGGATGACGAATATCAGCTCGGGCGGTTATATGAACGGGAAGCACCTAAAATATATGAGTCAGCTCAAGAAGAAGAGGAGCTTGAAGAAGACGTGAGAGAAACGTCTGGCAGTGAGAACTCTCTTTATTTAACAAAGCTGTTCGCTAAGCAGGAGGAGGAAGATTTTTCTCGCATGAAAATATGTATAGTTCAGCAAGAAGATACGGTCGATCGTATTTGTGAGAGATATCAATTGAATGTGCAGCAGCTTCTTCGCACAAACTCATTATCGATTGATGCGGAGCTTGAGGAAGGGCAGATTCTTTATATTCCTGAATATCAAAAAAGCAATGCATAGCAAGCGATGACTGACCGAGAAAATGTGGTGAGTGAACGTGGATGAAATCCAATCTGTCTTATACGAATACGGACTTGAGGCTGAATATATTGAACCTGTCAGTCCTGTTGTCATCAAGGTATATACAAAGCAGGGTGTATTTGCCTTGAAGCGAGTAAAAGCCAACCGGCATATGCAATTTACTGAACAAATGCTTGAACTAGAATCAAAGGGATATCGCTCCTTTGTGCCGATTTATCGGACGAAGAGCGGTTCCTTTTTCTCAAGTCATCGGGAAAGCCAGTATGCATACTATCTGATGCCGTGGCTGACGAATGAAAAGAGAGAAGAGCAGGACGATAAGCACGAATATTTATTTCAAGAGATTGCAAGACTTCATAAGCGTACTGAAGTCATGATGGATATCACAGAGCAAGAGATAGAAGCGCATTACACCCAAATCAAGACCAAATGGGAAACAGAGAAAGACATGTATGAACGATTCATAGAGCGGGCAGAACAAACGTGGTATATGTCGCCATTTGAGCTGGCCGCTGCTATGTATTTTTCAGAGGCAATGTCTGCCAGCGAATTTGCGCTTGAACGATTAGAAGATTGGCATGAAGAAATGAAAGACAAAGAGACAACGCGGGTTGTGCTAAATCATGGACAGCTATCAATCCATCATTTTTTGTATAATGATGTAGGAACAGGACATTTCACCAATTTCGAGCGGTCTAAAAAAGCCGCCCCCATCTATGATCTTCTGACCTATTTCTTTCGGACATTCAAAACCTATCCCACGTCTTGTCCTGAATGCACTTCTTTGTTTTATACGTATCAAAAAGGAAACCCTCTTCGGGAGGAAGAACTGCATTTGTTCCTAAGCTACCTTGCTTATCCGCAAGGGCTGTTTGATACAGTAAAAGCTTATGAAGCAGGCGGGCAGGATGAAATGGAAAGCTGTCAGCAGTTGTTAAGAGCGTATTGGCAGATGAAAAATTCTGAGCCGACCGTCATGAAGATTCATGAGATTGAACAGGCTAAACGGCTTGAAGAAGAACAAAGTGCCTCGTCATCAGCGGAATGACGAGGTTATGCTGCGTTGGCTTTATATGGGCAGGTACATAAGCATGAGTTTTTTTAAAACCAATCAAGATGAAAGGCACAGGCGAGAAAAATAAGAATACCTAGAATGAGGACGTCAAATGTTGTAGGGAAAATGATCGTACGAAATCCTTGAAATATAGCAATCGGGAGAACGACTTGGGAGGCAACTGCCCGAATTTGTCTCAGCCAGGGGGGGAGTGTGTAAGGATTGATCTTCTTCAAATCAAACGCCCTCCTTCTTCATTTTGTTATTATCATATGGGCAAAAGGGCGAAGGGTGCCTGCCCAATTTGTATAAAGAAGAAGAAAAGCGGAAAAGATGATTGACGAAAACAAAAGGCATTTAGTAATATTAATAAAAGATGAGTATGTGCTGATGAACGTGATATATCGTAAGCGTGGATCAGGAAGAGTACGAGCAAGACCCTAAAGAGAGGGAAGCCAAGAGCTGAGAGGTTTCCTAGGATGTACTTGTTTGGAAGGTCGCCTGTGAGCTTAATTTCTTGAATGAACAAGTAGAGAAATTCGGGAGAACCCCGTTATCCTTTAGAGTGTATGGGACACGTGTATGTGTCTCGTGAAAAAAGGTGGTACCGCGAAAAAGCTTTTTCGTCCTTTTATAAGGATGGAAAGGCTTTTTTTATGTTTCATCAGCCGAAAAAATGTGGAGGTTACACAAATGGGAACAAATAATCAAGAAATGCCAACAAAGTACGATCCTAATGCGATTGAAAAAGACCGCTATACGTACTGGCTTGAAGGAAAATTCTTCGAAGCACAAAATGACAAAACGAAAGATCCATATACAGTCGTCATTCCTCCACCAAACGTGACAGGAAAACTGCACCTTGGGCATGCATGGGATTCTACACTCCAAGACATCGTGACGCGTATGAAACGGATGCAGGGCTATGACGTTCTTTGGCTTCCAGGTATGGACCATGCCGGTATTGCGACTCAGGCAAAAGTCGAGGCAAAGCTTCGCGAAGAAGGCGTAAGCCGGTATGACCTTGGCCGAGAGAAATTTGTGGAAGAAACGTGGAAGTGGAAAGAAGAATATGCAGATTTTATTCGCAGCCAGTGGGCGAAGATGGGCCTTGGTCTCGATTACTCCCGTGAACGTTTTACTTTAGATGAAGGTCTGAATAAAGCCGTTCGCCAAGTGTTTGTTCAATTGTACGAAAAAGGGCTTATTTATCGCGGAGAGTACATCATTAACTGGGATCCAGCAACGAAAACGGCACTTTCTGATATTGAAGTGATTTATAAGGATGTTCAAGGTGCGTTTTATCACTTGAGATATCCGCTTTCAGATGGCACGGGTTCAATTGAAATTGCGACAACAAGACCTGAAACAATGCTGGGAGATACAGCCGTAGCCGTACACCCTGATGACGAACGCTATCAGCATTTGATTGGAAAAACAGTGGTTTTACCAATTACAGGCCGTGAGATCCCAATCGTCGGTGATGACTATGTTGATATGGAGTTTGGTTCAGGTGCTGTGAAAATTACACCTGCTCATGATCCGAATGACTTTGAGCTTGGAAACCGCCACGGGCTAGAGCGTATTCTTGTCATGAATGAAGATGGCACAATGAATGCGAATGCCCTGCAATACAAAGGGATGGACCGCTTCGAATGCCGCAAACAGCTTGTGAAGGATTTACAAGAAGAAGGCATTTTGTTCAAAATTGAGGACCACATGCATTCAGTTGGTCATAGTGAGCGAAGTGGAGCTGTCGTTGAACCGTATTTATCAACACAATGGTTTGTGAAAATGCAGCCGCTGGCAGACGAAGCCATTCATCTGCAAAAAGGGAACGACCAAGTTCAATTTGTTCCAGACCGATTTGAAAAGACATATTTACATTGGATGGAAAATATCCGTGACTGGTGTATTTCTCGTCAGCTATGGTGGGGACACCGTATTCCGGCTTGGTATCATAAAGAAACGAAAGAAGTATACGTTGGACTTGAAGCACCAGAAGATATTGAGAACTGGGAACAGGATAACGATGTGCTTGATACATGGTTTAGTTCAGCACTTTGGCCGTTTTCTACAATGGGCTGGCCGGATGCAGACAGTGAAGACTTCAAGCGCTACTATCCAACCAATCTGCTTGTAACTGGCTATGACATCATTTTCTTCTGGGTATCCCGCATGATCTTCCAAGGTCTTGAATTCACAGGAGAAAAACCGTTCAAAGATGTCCTTATTCATGGGCTTATCCGCGACGAACAAGGGCGTAAAATGAGTAAGTCGCTCGGCAATGGAATTGATCCAATGGAGGTCATCGACAAATACGGTGCGGATTCATTAAGATATTTCTTAGCGACTGGAAGCTCACCAGGTCAGGATCTTCGTTTTAGCTTTGAAAAGGTTGAATCCACTTGGAACTTTGCGAACAAAATTTGGAACGCATCCCGTTTTGCTTTAATGAATATGGATGGTTTAACGTATGATGAGCTTGATTTAACAGGAGAAAAATCAGTTGCTGACCAATGGATTTTAACACGCTTAAATGAAACAATTGAAAGTGTCACACAGCTTGCTGACAAGTATGAATTCGGTGAAGTGGGCAGACATTTATACAACTTTATTTGGGATGATTTCTGTGATTGGTACATTGAAATGGCGAAGCTTCCGCTTAATGGAGAAGACGAAGCAGCGAAGAAAACGACTCGTTCGATCCTTGCGTATGTATTAGATCAAACGATGAGACTTCTACATCCGTTTATGCCGTTCTTAACAGAAGAAATCTGGCAGCATCTACCGCATGAAGGTGAGTCCATTACTGTTGCGGCATGGCCTGAAGAGAAGCCGGAGCTTTCCAACGAACAAGCTTCTGCTGATATGAAGCTGCTTGTGGAACTCATCCGCTCTGTTCGTAACATTCGCAGTGAAGTGAACACACCAATGAGCAAACAAGTTGAACTTTACATTAAAGCCTCTACATCTGATGTGCAGGAACGCTTAGAGAAAAACCGTTCATATATTGAGCGCTTCACAAACCCAAGTGTTCTTGAAATTGGCACGGATATCCCAGCTAGTGATAAAGCGATGACGGCTGTTATTTCTGGAGCAGAACTCATTCTGCCGCTTGAAGGCTTAATCAACTTAGATGAAGAAATTGTTCGTCTGCAAAAAGAGCTTGATAAGCTGACAAAAGAAGTGGAACGAGTACAGAAAAAGCTTGGCAACGAAGGCTTTATGAAAAAAGCGCCTGAAAGTGTCGTAGAAGAAGAGCGTGCGAAAGAACGTGATTATGTCGCAAAACGCGAAGCTGTTCAAAAGCGTATTGAAGAGCTGAAAGCATAAGGTTGAAAAGACGGCTCCTAATGAAAGGGAGTCGTCTTTTTTGAAAATTTCGTATGAAATGAGAGATGACATTGTTTACAACCTATCATGAAGCCATTGATTGGATTCACAGCAGACTGGCCTTTGGCGTAAAACCGGGTCTTGAACGAATGAAATGGCTGATGAACAGACTAGGAAATCCGGAACAAAGTATAAAAACAGTACATGTTGCAGGTACAAATGGTAAAGGATCAACCATTGCGTTTACGCGTTCTGTGTTGCAGGCAGCCGGCTATTCGGTCGGAACTTTCACCTCTCCGTTTATACTAACGTTCAATGAAAGAATCAGCGTGAATGGAGTGCCTATAGAAGATGAAGAATGGTTGAGTTTGGTGAATGAAATCAAGCCTTTTGTTGACGAATTAGATCAAACAGAGCTTGGCGCAGCGACAGAATTTGAAATCATTACAGCATGTGCATTTGCTTATTTTGCTCATGTGCATCAAGTAGACTTTGTCCTCTTGGAAACAGGGCTTGGGGGAAGACTTGATTCTACAAATATTGCTATGCCTATTTTAACAGCGATTACGTCAATTGGTCATGATCATATGGCCATTTTAGGTGACACACTTGAACAGATTGCAGCTGAAAAAGCGGGTATTATCAAAGCGGGTATTCCAATGATCACGGCAGTTCACCAGCCTGAAGCTCTTGCTGTCATTCATAACACAGCAAAAGAAAAGAATGCTGAATGTATTTCCTTACATGATACTTGTAGGTTTGATGAGCAACAGCCGACAGAAACAGGTGAACGTTTCACGTTACGCACATCAAAAAAGCAGTATCCGCAGCTTGAAACAGGATTAATCGGAACGCATCAAAGGCAAAATGCTTCCCTTGCTGTTTTACTCATTGAATGGCTGGAGCAAGAAGGCTATATTAGTGTGACAGAAGAGCAAATATATGAGGGCATTCGGCAGGCAGTTTGGGCTGGGAGATTTGAAAAAGTCAAAGATCATCCTCCAGTGTATTTAGACGGCGCTCATAATGAAGAAGGGATCGACCGTTTAATTGAAACTGTACAAGCTCATTTTTCTAGTAAACAGGTGCATATATGTTTTAGTGCTTTAAAAGATAAGCCGTACAAGCAAATGATTCAAAAGCTTGAAGCTGTCAGTTCTTCTATCCATTTTGTTTCATTTGATTTTCCAAGAGCCGAATCAGCTGAAAAGCTTTATGTATGCAGTCAGTTAGACGTAAAGTCGTATGATGATGACCCTCGTACAGTGCTTGAGTTCATTCAGAAAAAAAGTGATGATCCGTCAGCGGTGATCATTGTGACAGGCTCTCTTTATTTTATTTCAGATATACGAAATCGTATGATCGGGTAACACAAAAACGCAAATGGCTTTAACGCCATTTGTGTTTTTTTCTTTTGATATGCAGATGGAAAGTAAAATCATATTTTCGCTATGTGCTCAATGAATACGATCGTGATAAAATCCGGTCTATCTTATTCTCGGAAGGGGTCACGATATATGATAGGCATTTTTGTGTTTCTTGCAGGCGTCACCATGGGGTCGTTCTTTCATCTAGTTGGTGAAAGGCTGCCGCTTAAGCGATCTATTCTTCTTCCTCGTTCTCACTGCACAGTCTGTAAACAGCCGCTTTCCCTGCACGAGATGATCCCGCTCGTTTCGTATGCGTTATTGAGGGGAACTTGTAAGCATTGCGGCACTCGGCTGTCTTTGTTATATCCACTGGTTGAGCTGCTGTCAGGCAGTCTTTTTTTGCTCATGTATAGAATCGCTGGTATTTCGTTTGAAGGTCTTTTTCTTGTGATTCTTTGTAGTTTATTTGTGATTGCTGTCGTGAGTGATCTCCTTTATATGAGGGTGCCAAACGAGCTGTTTCTCTTCTTTTTCCCTCTTTTCGTCATATACCGCACGCTTGAACCTCTTCTAATTTGGTGGGAAGGAGCGTCTTCGCTTCTTTTTTGCTTTCTCATGTTTTATAGTTTAGAACGTTTCAAGCCAAATAGCATGGGCGGAGCTGATATGAAGCTGTTCGGTGTTCTTGCGTTTTGCTTTGGCTTCAAGCCATTCCTTCTCATTCTTTTCCTCTCGTGTATCGCTGGAATCGCCTATGCGAAGGTTTTTTCTTTTCGATTAGATGAACCATTTCCCTTTGTTCCTGCGATCTCTTTTTCTTTTTGGCTGTATCTCTATGGAGCTCATGTCATGCTCCCATTCGCAGGGTCGACCGGTTGAAAAAATTGGCGAACACTTTTTTTCCCTGCCGACAAAAGTCTTGTTCTTTTTTTTTTCCGCTATGTTAAAGTGTGAAACAGAAAGAAGGACGGGTACATTCGCGCTGATTCATTGGACAAAAAGGTCTTTCTTACAAACAATGTCAGAAAGCGGGGAATGACAGTGAAAAAAAGGCAGGCAAAAAAACAAGGGTTAAAAGTCAATATTAATGGCAAAGAAGAAATGCTTCATGAAGATGACCACCAGCCGCCAAAACAGCAAGAGGATGATCAAGTGACGTTTTCGAATTGGGAGGAAAAAAGGCAGTCAGAACAGGAGACAGCTGCATCTGAGGAAGAACCGGCTAAACCGAAAGAAGAAGACTTCCAGTGGGATGACGCAGCTGATCATATTTATCATTCTGATCCAAAGGTCGTCACACCTTATCAAAAGAAAAAAGGCTCCTTTGATCAGAAGTTCGGTAAAAACCGCGGCCCGTTTAAGAGAGTGATGACAACGATTGTGTTTGCAGTGGTTCTTGGGACAGGCCTTGGTGTGTTTGCACTTAGCTTAAGTCAAGATGGTACTCAGAATCCATCAGGGGGAGATATCAGCGTTTCAGCGTCCGGAAATCAATCATCAATGAAAGCGGGCGGTGATGCGCCGCCAGCAGATACTGCTGATGAATCAAAAGAGAATAAAGATGAAAAAAGCGCCTCTGGCCATTTTTCAACCTATGTCGTACAGGCTGGAAAGTTTTCCTCTGAAAAAGGAGCAGATGAATTAGTTGGCAGTTTAAAAGAAGCAGGGTATGCGGGGAAAAAGATCTCAATGGATGATGGCTATTATGTCATTGCTGGGCTTGCGACAGAACAGGGCATGACAAGTGCTGTTGGGAAGAAGCTGATTGATCAGCACTTTGAGGCATGGGGAGGCAAGGAGCTCTCATTTCAAGTACCGGATGAGCTGACTAGTTTAATAGAAAAGGCATCTGTATTATCCTCTAAGGTCATTGCAGGAGACGATGTGGATCAAAAGGACGTTACGCAGCTGATCTCTGAGCTTGAAAGTGCCAAAACAACGGACGCACCAGCTAAAAGCAGTTTGCTGAAAGCGGTGCAGCTGTTAAATGAACCTACTGCTGAAAACGGGTGGAAATCTCAGCAGGCACTGCTTGATCAATTAAATACGTAAAATCATATTTTAAGAAACCAAACTAGTCAAAAAATGACTAGTTTTTTTCTTTTTCATCCAACATAATGATGAAGGAACATGAAAAATGAATTTTCGTAAATTGTCGGTAAGATGTACATTTGATAGGATGAATGGGTATCTTACTTCTTAGGCTAAACCCTGAAAGGATGAACAAACATGAACCGATTGATTCTCGCATCTCAATCCCCTAGAAGAAAAGAATTGCTTGATCTAGCAGGGTTTTCTTATGACATTCAAGCAAGTCAATTAAAAGAAGAAATAAATCGAAACTTTTCTCCTGCAGAGAACGTCCAATGGTTGGCAGAACAAAAAGCAAGTGATATTCAAAGATTATATCCCGAAGCTGTGATTATTGGTGCAGATACGATTGTTGCAATTGACGGCAAATGTCTTGGGAAACCAAAAGACAAGGAAGAAGCGGCCTCAATGCTTCAATTATTGTCAGGAAAGACACATCAAGTCTTGACGGGTGTCACGATTCAGTCAGAGAATAGAAAAGAAACATTTTATGAACAGACAGAAGTGACGTTTTGGGCACTTACGCAAAATGAAATAGACCGCTATATCGAAACGGGAGAACCGCTTGATAAAGCGGGAAGCTATGGCATTCAAGGAAAAGGCGCACTGTTTGTTCAAAAAATAGATGGTGATTATTTTTCCGTTGTAGGTCTCCCTATTGCCAAAACAGTTAGAGTGCTCGAAACATTTGGAATCACCCCTTTTTGATGACAGGAAGGAATCTAAAAGGAGTGGGCATCATGAACGATTTCCCTATGTTGCTAAAGCATTTTCCTCAAGATGAAAAGCCGAGAGAACGATTGATCAAATATGGTCCCGGCAGTCTGTCAAACCATGAACTTGTTGCGATTCTTTTAAGGACAGGCACAAAAAAGGAATCAGTTCTTCAAATTTCCGCAAGACTTCTGCAAACATTTGGCGGTCTTCGCACTATAAGAGAAGCCTCAATTGAAGAAATGTCGAAGATTCGAGGAGTTGGAAAGGCGAAGGCGGTCTCTCTTTTAGCTGCTTTAGAACTCGGCACTAGATTACACCATCAAACGACGGACAACCGCTATGTAATCCGCACACCAGAGGATGGGGCAAACTTTGTGATGGAAGATATGAGGTTTTTACAACAGGAAAATTTCGTTTGTCTTTATCTCAACACAAAAAATCAAGTTCTTCATAAACATACCGTGTTTATTGGAAGTCTGAACTCATCCATCGTTCACCCGCGTGAAATTTTCAAAGAGGCCTTTAAACGGTCCGCTGCTTCATTTATTTGTGTGCACAACCATCCATCTGGAGATCCGACGCCCAGCAGGGAAGATATTGAAGTCACACAGAGACTATTTGAATGTGGAAAGCTGATTGGAATACAGCTGCTTGATCATCTTGTCATAGGTGATCAAAAATTTGTGAGTTTGAAGGAAAAAGGGTATTTGTAACACTTTTTTTTTCAATGTTTTACGATATAATAGAGTTTATGAGTTTTTCCCTAAGGGAATTTTGGTTTAAGAAAGGAAGATACATACATATGTTTGGAATTGGTACAAAAGACCTTGGAATAGATCTTGGAACAGCGAATACGCTTGTTTTTATTAAAGGAAAAGGCATTGTTGTGAGAGAACCTTCGGTCGTAGCTTTGGAAACTGATACGAAGTCTATAGTGGCGGTCGGAAATGATGCTAGAAATATGATTGGCCGTACACCTGGTAATGTTGTGGCACTACGCCCAATGAAAGACGGAGTCATTGCAGATTACGAGACGACAGCAACAATGATGAAATATTACATTAATCAAGCATTAAAAGGCAAAGGGCTTTTTGCTCGTAAACCTTACGTCATGGTATGTGTGCCATCTGGCATTACAGCTGTAGAAGAGCGTGCAGTTATTGATGCAACGAGACAAGCTGGTGCACGTGACGCATATCCGATTGAAGAACCATTTGCTGCGGCAATCGGTGCTAACCTGCCTGTATGGGAGCCAACAGGAAGTATGGTTGTGGATATTGGCGGCGGTACAACAGAAGTAGCGATTATTTCTCTTGGCGGCATTGTGACATCACAATCAATCCGTGTTGCAGGTGATGAAATGGATGATGCGATCAGCAGCTACATCCGTAAAACGTATAACCTGATGATTGGTGATCGTACGTCAGAAGCGATTAAAATGGAAATCGGTTCTGCGCAGCCTGATGTACATGATGAGATGGACATTCGTGGACGTGACCTTTTAACAGGTCTGCCAAAAACAATCTCTATTACGGCAGAAGAGATTGCAAAAGCGCTTCGCGATACGGTGGAAACAATTGTCGATGCAGTGAAAATGACTCTTGAAAAAACCCCGCCTGAGCTCGCAGCAGATATTATGGACCGCGGAATTGTTTTAACAGGAGGCGGTGCACTGCTGCGTAATCTTGACAAAGTCATTAGCGATGAAACGAAAATGCCAGTCATTATTGCTGAAGATCCGCTTGACTGTGTGGCGATCGGAACAGGGAAAGCACTAGAACATATTCATTTGTTCAAAGGAAAATCAAAAGATAATCGATAATCGGGCGTAATTAAAGAGGTGTAAGACATGCCGCAGTTTTTTATGAATAAAAGATTAATGTTGCTCCTTGTCTGTGTCATCGTACTGGTGGCCATGATTGGTTTTTCAGTGAAAAGCGGCAGAGGTGCTTCATGGCCGGAAAAATTAGTGGGGGATACGACAGGCTTTTTTCAAGGTGTCTTTCATAAACCATCACAATTTATTGCCGGTATTTATGGGAACGTACAAGATTTAAAGAACACATATGATGAAAACGAGCGTCTTCGAAAAAAACTTGATGGACAAACCCAATATGAGGCGAAACTTCAAGAACTAGAAGATGAGAACAAAAAGCTTCGCAAACAGCTTGGCTATGTGAACTCTGTTCGTGATTACACGCCAATTCTATCAACTGTTATCGCAAGAAACCCATCTCTTTGGGATAGCTTTGTGATGATTGATAAAGGGAAAAAACAAGGCGTTGACAAAGATATGGCGGTCACAAATGAGAGTGGCGCATTAATTGGGAAGATTGAAAGTGATAAGCTCAACAATTTTACTTCAACTGTAAGGTTGCTAAGCTCAACTGACCAAAATAATAGAATTTCAACGAAAATTTTTGCGAAAAAGGGCAAAGAAGAACTCAATGGAATTATTAACGGTTATGACAGCAAGAAAAAAATGCTGACTATGAATATTCTAAAATCCGATGCAGATGGGGATGTCAAAAAAGGAGATCTTGTTGAAACATCTGGAGCAGGGGGCGTATTCCCACAAGGCTTGACGATTGGTAAGGTGAGTGAAATCGA
This sequence comes from Bacillus sp. WP8, assembly GCF_000800825.1. Taxonomy (NCBI): domain Bacteria; kingdom Bacillati; phylum Bacillota; class Bacilli; order Caryophanales; family Bacillaceae; genus Bacillus; species Bacillus sp. WP8. The sequence goes on along the minus strand of NZ_CP010075.1, from coordinate 2,449,073 downwards.
GCCAGACCATTACGGCCTGACAAAGATCATTTACGTAGAACCAGCGGCTGAACTCAACAATTTAGACCGTGTGATTGTGGTGAATCGCAGCACAAGTACAGCAGATGCATCTGAATTGACGAAGGAGGAAGGCTCGTGAAACGTGTCCTTCTTGCTTTCGTCATGTTGTTTATCTTCGTATTTGACAGCATTTTTGTCGATTTAGTGAAGCTCCCATTTGTTTCAGAGAATCAAATTTTAGCTCCTCATTTCATTTTACTTGCACTTGTATTTATGACTGCTTTTGTGAATCAAAAATATGGTGTGATTTACGGATTTATCTTTGGACTTTTATATGATATTTCATATACAGGCATACTTGGTGTTCATATGTTTGGCTTTGGGGCGCTTTGCTATTTGCTAGCAAAAGCCTTTAAAGTTCTGCAAACGAATATGTTAGTCGTCGTCTTTCTGTCGATTATTGCTGTTTCCGTCATGGAGTTTTATGTATACGGCGTTCAAGCGACAATTCAACCAGGGATTATGCCGTTTAATACGTATGTCATCGAACGCTTTATTCCTACGATTCTTTTAAATACTGCTGCGTCTCTCATACTTGTTGTGCCGCTTAGGCTCTTTTTCATCAATGTGAAACAAGGACTGATCGACGAATAAAAGCAGGAGTTTGTCCAATTAAGGCGAAATGAGTATGTTGTTGAGGTGAGCATCTTGAAAACTCAAAAACAGCAATATGTGACGATAAAAGGTACAAAAAACGGATTAACATTACAGTTAAATGATGACTGTTCGTTTGATGATCTTCTTTCTGGCTTGCGAGAGGTTCTTTTACTTGAGCAATATACAGATGGAAGAGAAGGACATAAGGTCAATGTGCATATTAAGCTTGGTTTTCGTTATTTAACGGAGGATCAGGAGACGCGTTTGACTGAAGCGGTGTCTGAAAATGAACATCTCGTGATCCACTCCATTGAAAGTGACGTCATGTCAACTGAAGAGGCGAGACGATTAAAAGCAGAGGCTGAAATTACTTCTGTAGCAAAAATTGTACGCTCTGGACAGGTGCTGTATGTCGAAGGAGATCTTTTATTAATAGGAGATGTCAATCCTGGCGGAACGATTCGCGCAGGAGGAAATATTTTTGTGCTTGGCGCATTAAAAGGTGTGGCGCATGCTGGATGTAATGGCAACAAGCAGGCTGTTATTGCGGCATCACATATGATTCCAACACAGCTTCGCATCGCACAAGTTTTTAACCGTGCACCAGACCAAAAAGAAGATGGAAATGAAATGGAATGTGCTTATTTAGATATAGATGGCAATATGATCATTGAACGCCTGCAGCAATTGGCTCATATAAGACCTAATCTGACAAGGCTTGAGGGAGGAATGTGAAATTGGGCGAGGCTATTGTGATTACCTCAGGAAAAGGCGGCGTTGGCAAAACAACAACATCTGCAAACTTAGGCACAGCACTAGCAATTCAAGGGAAAAAAGTGTGTCTAGTTGATACGGACATCGGCCTTCGGAATCTGGATGTCGTGATGGGGCTTGAAAACCGCATTATTTATGATCTAGTTGATGTAGTAGAAGGAAGATGCAAAATTCACCAAGCGCTTGTAAAAGATAAGCGTTTCGAGGACCTTTTGTATCTTTTACCTGCTGCTCAAACAAGTGATAAAACGGCTGTGGAGCCGGAACAGATCAAAGAATTAATTCAATCATTGAAACAAGACTTTGATTATGTTGTCATTGACTGCCCTGCTGGAATTGAGCAAGGCTTTAAAAATGCTGTATCCGGTGCAGACAAGGCCATTGTCGTGACGACACCTGAAATCTCAGCTGTGAGAGATGCGGACCGAATCATCGGTTTGTTAGAACAAGAAGATATCGAACCGCCTCGTTTGATTGTCAACCGTATTCGTACACACATGGCGAAAAATGGCGATTCAATGGATGTAGATGAAGTGGTACATCACTTGTCGATTGATCTACTTGGCATCGTAGCAGATGATGATGATGTGATTAAGGCTTCAAACAATGGTGAACCGATTGTTATGGATGCTAAAAACAAAGTATCGATTGCCTATCGCAATATTGCCCGCCGCGTACTAGGCGAATCTGTTCCGCTTCAATCCTTTGAAGAAGAAAACAAGGGAATGTTTGCAAAGCTGAAAGCATTTTTTGGTGTAAGAGCATAATCGTGATAGAAAACCTTTGCAGCCTAGTAAGGACGAGCACTGGAGCGCAGACCTGACAACGAATGCAAGGGTTTGTCTACACGCTGAGACCGATTCGATTTAGAATCGGTCTTTTTGTTGCATATCAGATGAGGTTGTCACATAAAATGTACAAACTGTTTGTATGTAAAGGGTGATCTCATGAAAAGAGTGGACGAGTACCGAAAGAAAATCGCGCAGCGCCGCAAAACGATGCAGCCAGCTGCTCCTCCTAAGAAGACGGCTTTCAAGAAAAAAGAGGATATCCCGCCATGGGTTATGCTGACAGAGGAAGAAAAGCATTCTGGCTCGACCTCCTATGAACCGGCGTCTCATCAGCCAAAGAAATATCGTCATCCCTTATTTAACCCGAATACCTTTGTGCTTAAATGCTTATTATCAGCGTCCCTTGTGTTGATTGCTGCCATTTCGTTTAAAGGTCAGGCAGGTCCGTTTCAGCAGCTGAAGCCGGTGATTACTCAGACCTTTGAGCAAGATTTTCAATTTGCTGCTGCCAACCGCTGGATTGAAAAAACAGTCGGACATCCGCTGGCATTTTTAACAGAGAAAAAAGAGGGCCAAAAGGACGTACAAGCGAATCAAGAACTAGCTGTGCCTGCCTCTGGTAAAGTGCAGGAATCCTTTACGCAAAATGGAGCAGGGGTCAAAGTTGAAACATCCGCTGAAGCCATTGATAGTATGAAGGAAGGCTATGTGGTCGAGGTGAAAAAGAAAAGCGATACAGGGCTTACCGTGGTGGTGCAGCATGCAGATAACAGCTATAGCTGGTACGGTCAATTAAAGAAAGCCGATGTGGCCTTATACGATTTTGTTGATAAAGGTGAAAAAATTGGCCAGATTTCGCTTGATGATCAAGGGAAGGGCACGTATTACTTTGCCATTAAACAAAATGAACAATTTATCGATCCTATTCAGGTGATGACCTTTGAATAGATGGCTGCTCATGCTGACGAAAATTCACATCCATCCGCTGCTGTGGATTGTGATGGCGTTTGCGATTCTGTCAGGTCAAATTAAGCCGCTGCTTTGCCTGCTTGTGATCGTCTGTGTCCATGAACTTGGACATGCAGCGGCTGCCTGCTATTATCATTGGCGCATTCGGCGGATTTTTTTACTGCCATTTGGCGGAACGGTTGAAGTAGAGGAACATGGAAACCGTCCGCTAAAAGAGGAGCTGGCGGTCATTTTGTGCGGGCCGCTTCAGCATGTACCGCTCCAGCTCATGGCGTGGCTGTTCATGGAGGCTTCTCTTATCTCGCATGACGTCTTTACGATGTTTACCTTTTATAATATGGCGATTTTTCTTGTCAATCTTTTGCCCATTTGGCCGCTTGATGGCGGAAAATTATTCTTTTTGCTCTTATCTATTTTTTACCCTTTCCAACGTGCACATGCTCTAGCCATAAAAGGCTCACTTGTCTTTTTCGGTCTATTGACAGCAGGATTACTTTTGTTTGCACCGCTGCAATTCAATGGCTGGGTGCTGCTCACTTTTTTAGCTTATTCACTCGTGATGGAGCACAGGCAGAGGCATTACGTCAGGGTTCGTTTTTTACTAGAACGGTATTACGGTAAAAAAGAGCAAAAGGTAGAAAAACTGATTCCGCTGAGAGCAAGTGCAGAGGAAAAAGTTTACGAAGTGATTGCACGATTTCAAAGGGGCTGCAAGCATCCGATTATTATTGAAAGAGATGGCGTGAAGATGAGTCAGCTTGATGAAAATGAACTGCTCCATGCGTATTTTTCAGATCGCAGAACGACCTCCTCAATGGAAGAGCTTCTTTTACCGTACTAATGGTGAAAATACATTGACATTTTGCGTCTAGTTTGATATATTTTTTAATGTTATGGATATGTAGCACCCGTGCTACAACCGCGCGGAGCAGGTGTAAAGAGCCTATGGCCCCCTGTATTCGGCGAGTCTGAGTTTATTAGGAGGTGCAGAGATGTACGCAATTATCGAAACTGGTGGTAAACAAGTAAAAGTTGAAGAAGGTCAAACTGTTTATGTTGAAAAACTAGCTGCTGAAGCAGGTGAAACAGTAACTTTCGAAAACGTATTGTTTGTCGGCGGAGACACTGTCAAAGTGGGTAACCCTTCAGTTGCTGGAGCAACAGTAACGGCTAAAGTTGAAAAACAAGGTCGCGGTAAGAAAATTACTGTGTTCAAGTACAAACCGAAGAAAAACAACCACAAGAAACAAGGTCATCGTCAACCTTACACTAAAGTTGTTATCGAAAAAATCAACGCTTAAGGCGTGTGAGTGATATGATCAAAGCAACCATTACTCGGTCATCAGCAGATGAAAGCATTATGTCTTTTCAGATGACTGGACATGCCGAGTTTGCTGAAAAAGGTCAAGATCTCGTTTGTGCAGGTGTATCTGCTGTTGTTTTCGGCTCAGTCAATTCAATTATTGCACTGACAGGATTGGACCCACTGCTTGATATTGGTGAAGAAGGCGGCTACTTCTCTTTTGAACTGCCAGCTGATACAGATCCGGTATCCTTTGAAAAAGCCCAGCTGCTTTTAGAAGGCATGGTCGTTTCCTTAGAGACAATTGAACGAGATTATCACGATTATGTGAGAATATCAACAAAAAAATAGGAGGTGAACTTCATGCTTAGATTAGATCTTCAATTTTTCGCATCTAAAAAAGGGGTAGGTTCTACAAAGAACGGACGTGACTCTGAGTCTAAACGTTTAGGCGCTAAACGTGCTGATGGTCAATTCGTAACTGGTGGTTCTATCCTTTATCGTCAACGTGGAACGAAAATCTATCCAGGTGAAAACGTTGGACGCGGAGGCGACGACACTCTTTTCGCTAAAATCGACGGAACGGTTAAATTCGAACGTTTCGGTCGTGACCGTAAAAAAGTGAGCGTATATCCTGCGGCACAATAATTGCTAAAAACTCCGGTCATTGACTGGAGTTTTTTTCACTTTTACAAGCAGTACCGAAGATGATAAAAGAAGATGCACTCCATAAGTATCAAAGAACGTTTGCTGACTTTGCCTCATTTTCTCCTATACGATCAGAAAAAACAACCTTTCCTCACATAACTAGTGTTTTTCTATGCTGTCTTCTCTGTTATAATTCAGGGAGACATATTGATGATAAGACTCCTAAAAGAGAGACCAAACGATTGGGAGTGCGATAATGGAAGAGATACCAAGTAAAGAAAATGAAAAATTAACTCACGTTGCATTAACAAATGAATTGATCTATCTGCTCAGTCGTTCAAGACACGACTGGATGAATAAATTACAGCTGATCAAAGGCAACTTGACATTAGAAAAATATGACCGCGTGTTTGAAATTATAGAAGAAATGGTCATTGAAGCACAGCATGAATCCAAACTCTCAAATTTAAAAATTCCCCAATTGGCCTATTACTTTCTAACATTTAATTGGGAGTCGCATTTTATCACCTTAGAATATGAAGTGCTTGGTGAAACCCGAGACTTATCAGCATATGAATCGCAGCTGCTAACGGTATCACAGGAGTTGTTTTCGATATTCGATCAATCAGTTTGCCAAAAAACTGAAAATCATTTAACGGTCACGTTCCAAACAGATCATGAAGAAAATGATGTGATCTTATATTTTGATTTCAAAGGAAAATTAACAAGTTTGGATGCGTTAAATGCGTTTCATGACGCAAACTATCCATGTATGAGTATAACGCAATTTCATGTGACGCCTCATGAGTCCATGATTGAGCTTTGTTTGAGGCAAGAACGAGATATGTGATGCAGAGAAACGGAGGAAGTTATGTTTGTAGATCAGGTTAAAGTGTATGTTAAAGGCGGTGACGGCGGAAACGGTATGGTGGCGTTCCGTCGTGAAAAATATGTACCAAAGGGCGGCCCAGCAGGCGGCGACGGCGGAAATGGTGCAGATGTTGTATTTGAAGTAGACGAAGGACTTAGAACGTTAATGGACTTTCGTTATAAGCGTCATTTCAAGGCTGACCGCGGCGAGCATGGAATGAGTAAAAACCAGCATGGCCGAAATGCGGAAGAAATGATTGTCAAAGTTCCGCCGGGTACGGTTGTGACAGATGCAGAGACGGAACAAGTACTAGCTGACTTGACAGAGCATGGGCAGCGGGCTGTGATTGCCAAAGGCGGACGTGGCGGACGTGGAAATTCACGCTTCGCAACACCAGCAAATCCTGCGCCACAGCTTTCTGAAAACGGTGAGCCAGGTAAAGAACGTGACGTCATCTTAGAATTAAAAGTACTTGCAGATGTTGGACTTGTTGGTTTCCCAAGTGTCGGGAAGTCAACGCTGCTTTCAATTGTCTCTTCTGCGAAACCAAAAATTGCGGATTATCATTTTACAACGCTTGTGCCGAACCTCGGAGTTGTTGAAACAGACGATAACCGAAGCTTTGTTATGGCGGATCTGCCAGGACTGATTGAAGGAGCGCACGAAGGCGTTGGCTTAGGTCATCAATTTTTACGTCATATTGAGCGTACACGTGTCATTGTCCATGTCATTGATATGTCTGGACTTGAAGGGCGTGACCCATACGAAGACTACGTGACGATTAATGAAGAGCTTGAGCAATACAATATGAGATTGACAGAGCGTCCGCAAATCATTGTTGCGAACAAAATGGACATGCCAGATGCAGCTGACAATCTAGCGGCATTTAAAGAAAAATTAACGGATGACTATAAAGTGTTCCCGATTAGTGCGATCACAAGAGAAGGGCTTCGTGAGCTCTTATTTGAAATCGCCAATCAGCTTGAAACAACACCGGAATTCCCGCTCTATAATGAAGAGGAGCTGTCGGATAACCGCGTGATGTACAGATTTGATGAGGGTGATGCACCATTTGAGATCTCTAGAGATCCTGATGGCACATTTGTCTTAACGGGTAAAGCACTTGAGCGTCTCTTTAAGATGACAGACTTCTCAAGAGATGAATCCGTTAAACGATTCTCTAGACAGCTGCGCGGTATGGGTGTCGACGATGCCTTGCGTGAGCGCGGTGCAAAAGATGGCGACATCATTCGTCTGCTTGAATTTGAATTCGAATTTATTGATTGATCAACAGGAGGGTCCAGACCATGGGCTCTCCCGTTTTTAAAAGGGGAGAAAACAGGTGAAAGAAGAAACGTTCTATTTAGTAAGAGAGGATGTACTTCCAGATGCGATGCGAAAAACGCTTGAAGTCAAAAAGCTTCTCGATCGCAAAAAAGCGGATTCAGTTGCCGATGCTGTTCAAAAAGCGGATTTAAGCCGCAGTGCTTTTTATAAATACCGAGATGCTGTTTTTCCATTTTATACAATGGTAAAAGAGCAGATCATCACATTGTTTTTCCACCTTGAAGACCGGTCTGGGGCTCTGTCAAGGCTGCTTCAAATTGTGGCTGACTCTGGCTGTAATGTGTTATCCATTCACCAAACGATTCCGCTGCAAGGAAGAGCGAATGTCACCTTATCGATTAGTACGGCAGGTATGGCAGATGATATTAACACCGTCATGAATCAATTAAGAAAGCTTGAATTTGTCGAAAAAGTTGAAATTCTAGGTTCTGGGGCGTAAAAGGAGAGATCATAGCAGATGAAGCAATTAACTGTAGGTTATTTTGGACCAGAGGCAACATTTACTCATTTGGCCGTATGCTCTTGTTTTCCAAAAGATGCAGTGCAGCGTGCCTATGCAACGATTCCGCAATGTATGGATGCTGTGTCAAAGGGCGAAGTCGATTTGGCGGTCGTTCCACTTGAAAATGCACTCGAAGGATCTGTGAACTTAACGATTGATTATTTAATTCATGAAGAAGCGTTGTCCATTGTGGGGGAGATGACAGCACCGATACGGCAGCATTTGCTTGTCCATCCGTCAAGAGCGGAGAGCTGGGAGACGTTAGATGTCATTCAATCACATCCTCATGCGATTGCCCAGTGTCATCAATTTCTGAAAAAACAGTACCCTCATATTCCTCACCGGCCAGTGGAATCAACAGGCTATGCAGCAAAATACATCAGTGAGCATCCAGATGAAGCTGTCGGGGCTATTGCCAATGAAATTGCCGCAAAAACGTATGGTTTGACGATTGCGAAAAAAGACATTCATGATTATCCGCACAACCATACACGCTTTGTGATTTTACATAAAGATCCTAACGCATCGTTCCCAATGAATTCTGGTTTCTCATCAAAGCCAAAAACGACCATTGTGGTCAGTCTGCCTAAGGATGACCAATCAGGTGCATTGCACCGCGTGCTGTCTGCTTTTTCTTGGCGGAATCTCAACTTGTCAAAAATTGAATCCCGTCCGACAAAAACAGGTCTTGGACACTATTTATTTATTATTGACATCGAAAAAGAAATGGATGATGTCCTAGTCCCTGGTGCGATTCAAGAATTAGAAGCGATTGGCTGTGAGGTCAAGCTGCTCGGCAGCTATCAAACATATGAATTAACGAATGAAAAATAGTGTCCCATCCAGGACACTATTTTTTTAGTCTTTTATTAAAAACCCAGCATCATCCAGCGCTTGAATGGCTTGGTCAAGCTGCTTTTGGCTGTAAGAAGAGAGAGTATGCAAATGCACGCCGTCTGTTAGTTCTGACAAGTAGGACGCGCCGGTGTTAGAAATATGATGGACAAAATCAGCGACTTGTTTCCGTGTGCTGACGCGAATGGAGGCCGTTAGTTCACCATAAACAGGATGCTCAATGATCACATCTTTCACCGTCACTCCAAAGTCTACAATCAAGGTCAGTTCCTCTTCTGTGCGAGCAGGATCATGCTTACAGGCGATGATTTGTTCAATTTCTCTTTCTGGCGCATGCTGCGCTGCCATATACACATAGCCTTGGCTTGTGGCAATAATGGGTTCATTTTTTGCTTTTAATAATGAAATATCTTGTACAATGACTTGTCGAGAGACAGCCGCTTTTTTAGCTAAAAAGCTTCCAGTAAGCGGTGTGTCTGTTTCTTTCAGCCACTCTAAAATGGCGGTTCTTCTTTCTTCGCCAATGAGTTTCCTCTCTTGCTCCACGTCCTAAGCTCCCTTCTTCTCCTTTTGCAAATGCTCAAATGTATGCAAAAGCTGATCGATGTCATCTTTTGATGACTGCCATCCAAATGATAGTCGAATAAATTGAAGGGCATCACGATCTGATACACGCAATGCCTTCACAGCAGGGGAAGGATGGTGATAACCAGAAGCACATGCGCTTCCAGTTGATAGACAAATCCCATGCCGGTTACATGCTAACATTACATATTGTCCTTCAAACCCTTCAAAAAAACAACCAATAATATGAGGCAGCGTGCGGCGATTGTCATTGTCCTGAAGAGTACGAACTGGCAACTGTCTGATTTTTAACTGTTGAAGAAAATAATCACGCAGCTGTTCATCTAATTTTTGCTGTTCATCCAGCCTAAGCATTACTTGTTCACTTGCAGCAGCAAAAGCACCGATACACGGAACATTCACTGTCCCTGGACGTAAGCCATTTTCCTGAACTGCTCCTGTATATAAAGGTTTCCAAGGAACATGAGCGCCCATATAAACGGCACCAGCGCCTTTAGGAGCATACACTTTATGACTTGAGATGGACACGGCATCGACTCCAAGTTCTTTGATGGACACACGTATCTTTCCAAATGTTTGCACAGCATCTGTATGAAAAAGAATGTTCCTTTCTTTTAAAAGAGGTGCTAACTCAGCAAGCGGCTGGATAATCCCTGTTTCTGAATTAGCATGCTGAATAGATACGAGTCCTGTTTCAGGCAATAATGCTTTTTTGAGAATGTTCTCTGTTATGATTCCATCCTGATTCGGTTCAATGATCGTGACTTTTACGCCAAGACGCTCTAAGCTGCTAACTGCATGATGAACCGAAGGGTGCTCGACTGAAGTTGTGATGACATGCTGTTTATGTGCTGGTAGTCCATTGATGATCGATTGAATCGCAAGGAGATTGGATTCAGTTCCACCGCTTGTAAAGTAGATCCCATCTGGTTTACCCTCGATCATGGCAGCGAGTGATTGTCTGCTGTAAGTCAATATGTCATTTGCTTTTCCCCCAGCATCATGAAGACTGCTTGCATTTCCGTAGAAATTTTTACTCAGCTGCTCAAAAACATGCAGTGCTTCTTCTGAAACAGGTGTAGAAGCTGCGTAATCTAAATAAGCCAACCTATCCATCTCCCGTGTGAAAATTTTTTCTTGTATTTATTTTAGTGTTGTGTAATGATATGTGTCAAGACAGGTGTAAATGACAGGAGGGGCAATGGTGTCATCAATCAAAAAAGTTATTGTGGTGGGATCAGGCATTGCAGCGCTTTCCTTTGCAAGAAATATCTCGAAAAACTGCCAGGTCATCATGATGACAAAAAAACAATTTTCATCTAGTAATTCCATGCTGGCACAAGGTGGAATTGCTGCTGCCTTTTCAGCACATGATTCAGCTGAGCAGCATGTGCAAGATACACTAGATGCTGGCTGTGACCACAATGATGAAAGAACCGTACAAGAAATCGTGAGACTTGGAAAACATCTTGTGCAGCAGCTCGTAGCAGATGGATGTCCATTTGATCAAGATGAAGCGGGAGAGCCGCAATTAGGCAAAGAGGGGGCACACACCACTCATCGCATCTTGCATGCAGGAGGAGATCAAACAGGGAAAACCCTTGTACAGTATCTGAAAAGTCAGCTCGGCTCACATATTCATTTATATGAATATCATCATGTCATTGATCTATTGGTTCATGAAGGGACATGCAAGGGTGTTGTATGGAAAGACGAGACAGGACACGTACAAACAATGACCGCAGATGCCGTTGTTTTATCAACAGGCGGCTGCGGCTCCCTATATGAGACAAACACAAATGATCCTTCTGTAACAGGAGACGGACTGATGATGGCCTATCGAGCAGGTGCGCAATTAGTGGATCTCGAATTTGTTCAATTCCATCCAACTCTTTTGACAATCGATGGAAAAGCAGTTGGTCTCATTTCAGAGGCAGTAAGGGGAGAGGGAGCTTATTTAGAAGATGAAACAGGCAGGCGGATCATGAAAGGTATTCACCCACAAGCTGATTTAGCACCTAGAGATGTGGTCGCTAGAGCTATTTTTCATGAGCAGCAATTAGGCCATCAATTATATCTTAACATCCATGATATTCCGCATTTTTCAGCTCGTTTCCCAGCAATAGATGCGATGTGCCAGCGTGCAGGTGTCAATATGGCGAGCGGCAGGTTGCCAATTTCCCCGGGTATGCACTTTTTAATGGGCGGTATCAGCGTCAATGAATATGGAGAAACGACTGTTCCAGCGCTATTTGCCATTGGAGAAGCGGCCTGTACTGGCTTACACGGTGCGAATCGATTGGCCAGTAATTCTCTTCTGGAAGGTCTCGTGTTAGGCAGCAAAGCAGCACAAAGAATTGAACAGATGCCTAAACAGAAAGAAACAAGTCCACCTTTTTCTATTCAAGAAATATGGATGGTTCCAATGATTTCAAAGGATCAGCTGAGACAATGGATGACTACATTTGCAGCCATTGTGAGAGATGAAAAGGGCTTGCAGACTTTGCTTCATACGTTACAGCATGTCACTTTTCAGCAAATTAATGTGAAGGATATCACAAATGAACAGATCGAATTAAGCAATCAATGGGCATTAGCGGTTTGCCTTGCTAAATCTGCATTACTCCGTACAGAAAGCAGAGGAGGCCATTATCGAATGGATTATCCAGAGCGAAGCGATGCGTTGTGGCAGGGCAGGCAGATTGTTCATGAAAAAGGTCATATTCATATCATGAAAAATGAAAGGATCGGTGCCAAATGGAACGTTTACAGTTAAAACAAATGCTCACTCATTTTTTCACAGAGGATATTGGCTTTGGAGATGTATCAGCTGATGCCATCTTTGGAGACAAGAACGGAACAGCTCTTATCATTGCGAAACAATCTGGTGTATTGGCAGGATCACAACTGATTGATATAGGGTACCGCCTGTTGAATGAACAGATTCAAACTGAGCTGTTTTTTCAAGAAGGTGATTGGATTCATTCAGGCGCTGTACTGGCGAAAATAAAGGGCCCAATCAACGACTTATTAAAGGGAGAGAGGGTCATTTTAAATCTATTGCAGCGAATGACAGGTATCGCCACTTTAACACATGAGGCGGTGCAGCGATTAGGTGACCCGTCTATTACGATTTGTGATACGAGAAAAACGACACCCGGCTTGCGTATGTTAGAGAAATACGCAGTGAAGACAGGCGGTGGAAAGAATCATCGCTTTGGCTTATCAGATGGGGTGATGATTAAAGATAATCATATTGCCGCATGCGGTTCTATCCGTGAAGCGGTAGAAAAAGCAAGAGCATATGCTGGTCATATGGTGAAAATTGAAGTGGAAATTGAATCAGAAACGCAGCTAATGGAAGCCATTGATGCAAAAGCGGATGTCATCATGTTTGATAACTGCTCTCCGGACGAGGTTAAACGTTTTAAACAAATGACGCCAGAGTCCATTCTGACAGAGGCTTCAGGGGGCATTACGCTAGAGACATTGCCAAGCTACAGGGGGACAGGAGTCGACTTGATTTCACTTGGTTTTCTCACACATTCTGCTCCAGCATTTGATTTTAGTATGAATATGGAATTCAGTCATAAAGGGGGAACTCATGTCCATGCTTAATGTATTAGCCAATCAACATGCAGCCATGATGCCGGATGAATATAAACACCGCTCTGATGATGAAATGAAGCAGCGAGTGTTAGAAATTAAGCGAGCTTTTGGATCAAAGCTTTTTATACCGGGCCATCATTATCAAAAGGATGAGGTCATCGAATTTGCAGATGCAACAGGAGATTCATTGCAGCTGGCACAAATAGCGGCCGACAATCACGAGGCTGAATACATTGTGTTCTGCGGTGTTCACTTTATGGCAGAAACGGCAGATATGCTGTCAAACAAGAATCAAAGCGTCGTATTGCCAGATATGAGGGCAGGCTGTTCAATGGCAGATATGGCGAACATGAAACAAACAGACAGAGCATGGGAGCAGCTCACTGACCTGTTTGGAGATACAATACTTCCGCTTACGTATGTCAATTCAACAGCAGATATTAAAGCATTTGTCGGCAAGCATGGCGGGGCGACTGTTACTTCGTCAAATGCTAAAAAAGTACTCGAGTGGGCGATGACGCAAAAAGAGCGGATTCTGTTTCTGCCTGATCAGCACCTAGGGCGTAATACGGCTTTTGATTTAGGTATTCCGCTAGAAGAAATGGCTGTCTGGGATCAGATAGAAGAAAAGCTCATCACCGATCAGCCGCTTTCTCGGATCAAGATGATTTTATGGAAAGGCCATTGCTCCGTACATGAGAAGTTTACCGTTCGGAATATAGAAGAAATGAGAAAAAAAGACCGTGACATTCAAATTCTTGTCCATCCTGAATGCACGCATGAGGTCGTAAGGGCTTCTGACCTAGCAGGTTCAACGAAATTTATTATTGATACGATCAAACAGGCGCCAGCAGGCAGCAAGTGGGCGATTGGAACAGAGATGAATTTAGTCAAACGGATCATAGCGCAGCACCCAGATAAACAAATTGAATCCCTTAACCCAGATATGTGTCCATGCTTGACGATGAACCGGATTGATCTGCCTCATTTGCTATGGTCACTTGAAAGCATTGAAAAGGGTCAGCCGGTCGGGTTGATACAGGTCAATGAAGACATCACGAAAGACGCTTTGCTTGCACTCGAGAAAATGCTCGCCATTAAATAATGATTCAGCCCCTCCTATCAGAAAACAAGTTTTTATCATATCGGCTTGTAAATAGGCATAAATTTATGTTGAAACATATTGTACTTCTGACATAACCGTTACGTTCACGTTTTGCATAGGAGGGGAAAACGTTGAAAATTCATATTGTGCAAAAAGGAGACTCCCTTTGGAAAATTTCAAAGAAATACGGAGTCGACTTTCAAGAATTGAAAAAACTAAATTCTCAGCTCAGTAATCCTGATTTGATCATGCCGGGTATGAAGATTAAAATTCCATCTAGTGGTGTGCCTGTGAAAACAGATCATCACAAAGCAAAAGAAATGCCAAAAACGAAAGAACATCCGTATGTGAAAGAAAAGCCAAAAGATGTCGTGCAAGTGCAAGATACAAAACCGAAGGAAAAGCCAAATGAACCGGTACCTTATGTACCCCCAGTGCCAAAGATCGAGCAGCCAGTTTTTCCGCAAGTTGATGTGAACTATTATCAGACCAATCTCTACCAGCCATTCACGCCTCCTCCCAAAAAAGATCATTATGAGAAAAAAGATCACGTTCACGAGAAAAAAGATCACAAAGATCATTTTCATCATGAGAATAAAGACCATAAAGATAACAAGGGTCATTTCCATCATGAGAATAAGGAACATAAAGATCACAAGGACCATTTTCATCATGAAAATAAAGGTCATCTAAAAGATGAAGTGGCAAAGGGATATGACCCGTTTATTCATATTCCGCATCAAAAAGAGGAGGGAAAAGACATGGAGCATGGCAATTACCCAAACCTTCCTAACTTCCCGCAAATGCCAAATGTGGGAGGGGCAGCGGTAGGAGGAGTGGCTGAAAATAACGAGCATCATCACCAGCATCATCATCATGAACCATATGATCCTTATTTTGGTTATGGTCATGGTCATTACATGCCGGCGATGTATCCATATCCGCAGCAAATGGTGCCGGCATCGCCAATTTTACCGGGATCAGGCCTATGTTATCCTATCCATCCATATTATCACCATCATATGATGCCATATCCATACCCGGCTCATCCATATTATCCTGCGTATCAAGCCCCTGCTTACTACGGGGAAAATCATGAGCACCATGCAAACGACGGACATCACTGGCATCACCATATGCATTCAAACGCCAATGCAAATGCCAACGTAAATCAAGGCTTTTATCCAAACGTCTCAAATGCAGCATACGGCAAGGAAGACTGCGGATGTGATGATGGCATGAAGCATCATCAGCCTTGGCCAGGACATTATCCGAATCCTGTTCCTTATGGCCAAATGGGAGCTTATCCAGCTCAGCCTTATATGCAGCCATATCCAGGTCAATCCGTATTTGCAAGGCCGGAGGAGGAAGAAGAGGATTAATGACAGAAGGAACGATCTCAATCGTTCCTTTCAGCGTGTAGACAAACCCTCGCATTCGGTGTCAGGTCTGCGCTCCGGTGCTCACGAATGTCAAATTCGCTCCGCTCCTGTGCTCGTCCTTCCTAGAATGCAAAGGTTCTCTATTACGCTGAAAAGAAGACAAAAGGCTAAAATCAAGAACATTTTAGCCTTTTGTCACCATACAAGAAGGAACGATCTCAATCGTTCCTTTTTTTGTTTATAACTGACAGCTTGATTTTCTTCCTAACTGTACATGCTAAAACAGAGCCTGTTTCGCGCTCATGAGATTGAATTTGTACAGGGGGTTTTTCGTTTGAGACAAAAATGGCAAAAAACAATCGCATTAGTGCTTCTTCCTATTGGGTTAACAGCATGTGGTACAAATGACAATGCAGGTGTAGATACAAGGCATAATCAATCAGGTCAGCCGGTCGGATATCATTCGAATAACCGTGCAGATGACAATAACCAAGATCATCAAGGACCAGTTTCTGAACTCATGGAAGGGATGAACGGTGGGAATACAACGAATGTTGATTACCGTACACGTCCTCAAGCTGATGATCGAATGCCTCTTGCAGGTGGAGATGGACGCTACAGTCATGGAGATATGAACTATCATAACCAAATGTCGTTCTCAGGCTACGATAAACAAGAGAACATCCAGCGTTCAAGAAAAATTGCCAACCGCGTCAATAAAATGAATCACGTGGCAGACTCTCAAGTCATGGTGACGGATGAGAATGTGTATATTGCCATTAAATCAGATGGCCGCCTGACGTCAGAAGGTGTATCACAAATAGAAGAAGCAGCGACTCGTTATGCGGATGGAAGAGCAGTCCAAGTCATGAAAGATGAAGGTGCATTCACACGCTTTAGAGATATGAGAAGAACGCAATTTGAAACAGGACAAACAGGCATGACCCGATAGTTTGACACAAAAAGGCTAAAGTTCATCACGAACTTTAGCCTTT
Organism: Bacillus sp. WP8; assembly: GCF_000800825.1. NCBI lineage: Bacteria > Bacillati > Bacillota > Bacilli > Caryophanales > Bacillaceae > Bacillus > Bacillus sp. WP8. The sequence continues at coordinate 2,432,680 of NZ_CP010075.1, read as the reverse complement.
TCTTAAAAATAAACCTTGATGCCTATATAAAATTCGTAAAAGAAATAACAGCCAAACCCTAATAATAAAATACCAGCAATAATGGATGTCCACTTGATCATCGTCCGATTCATCACTTTTCTTGTTAAGGATACAAGTGTGAGGAGACCGATGTCATGAAGGAGAATCCCTGCCAAAATACCGCCGGCAGCCAGCATAAATTCAGATGAATCTGTTTTTGTATAAGCATCCGCAAGTACAGCACCAAAAACAGAAACCCAGAACACAAGATTTCCAGGAGATACCGCCACAAGCAAGCCGTTTCGATATGTTTTCGCGAATGATTTATTGACCTTTTCTCCTGCTAAATGAATATCTTGATCCGCATTTTTAATGGAATCGTATGCGAGAATCATTAAAAATACAGCTCCAATCAGCCAGAGCGGGATTTGAACAAACGGCAAAGATAAAAACTGAGCAAATCCAGCATATAAAGCCAAGATGAGTAATAAGTCTATGGTCATACCGCCTGCTCCGACAGTTAAACCATGAAAAAATCCGTTTTTCAGTCCCTGTTTTGTCATTTCAACCGTGATTGCTCCAACAGGCAGAGCAATTGAGAATCCTACGACGATGAATGTGAGAAATGTTTGCAATCGACTAGAACTTCCTTTAAATAAATTGTATAAAAATTCTCCGTTTAGATTAATTATACATAATAGGAGAAAAGGATCAATGATTATTTCAGATTTGATTGAAATGATAGAGATAGATGATGTATAGAAGACTGTATATCAACATGATCCATAACGCTTGTAGGGGAAAGGAACTATTTTCCTGAATCTTCTTTTCTTCATGATGTCTCTATGCTACACTGATGTGGAAATCAATAAAAGTGACTAGGGGTGCCCGTAAATGGGCTGAGAGAGAAGCATAAACTTCTTAACCCTTTGGACCTGATCTGGCTCGTACCAGCGTGGGGAAGTTAAAGATGATGCATGTATCATATCAATGATATGCATGTTTATTTCTGACGACGAAACCAGGTTCTTTAAATAGAGCCTGGTTTTTTGCTGGTGCTGATTCCATCCTGTCCGGTGACAAGAAGAAAAGGAGAGAACAGCAAATGAAAGAAAAGAAAAGTGTCCCATCCAACCAATCATTGTTATCCAGCTTTGACGGCAGCCATAAGGTATATGAGAAAGGATCAAGACCCGATATCTTAGTGCCAAAAAGAGAGATTACGCTCTCGCATACGGCGACAGAGGCGGGCGACATAAAAAATGAACCAGTCCGTGTATACGATACAAGTGGACCGTACACCGATGAGAACGTTCATATTGACGTCACAAAGGGGTTAAAGCGTCTTAGGGCAGCATGGATTGAAGAAAGAGGAGATACAGAAAGCTATAAAGGGCGTCATGTAAAACCGGAAGATAACGGATATCGTTCAAGGGAGAAGGAGTCCATCCATTCTGTCCAAACTGATTTTCATCATAAGCCGCTCCGCGCGAAACAAGGAGCGCGCGTGACGCAAATGCATTATGCCAAAAAAGGCATCATTACGCCTGAAATGGAGTTTATCGCAATAAGAGAAGAGCTAAGCCCTGAGTTCGTTAGAGAGGAAGTAGCGAGCGGAAGAGCCGTCATTCCTTCAAATATTAACCATCCAGAAAGTGAACCAATGATTATCGGAAGAAATTTTCATGTCAAAATCAATGCGAATATTGGCAATTCAGCTGTCACGTCATCCATTCATGAAGAGGTTGAAAAAATGACATGGGCGATCAGATGGGGGGCAGATACAATGATGGATCTGTCTACTGGAAAGGATATTCATACAACGAGAGAATGGATCATTCGGAATTGCCCAGTCCCAGTAGGAACCGTTCCCATCTATCAGGCCCTTGAAAAAGTGAATGGAGTCGCAGAAGATTTGACGTGGGATGTGTACAGGGACACATTAATTGAACAAGCGGAGCAAGGTGTAGACTATTTCACGATTCATGCTGGCGTGCTGTTAAGATATATTCCGCTCACTGTCGATCGGGTGACCGGAATTGTTTCAAGAGGCGGTGCAATTATGGCAAGATGGTGTCTTGCTCATCATCAAGAGAATTTCCTCTACACTCACTTCGAAGACATTTGTGAAATTATGAAAAAATATGATATCGCCTTTTCACTTGGAGATGGACTTAGACCAGGCTCGATTGCTGATGCCAATGATGAGGCGCAGTTTGCAGAGCTGGAAACGTTAGGTGAGTTAACAGAGATTGCTTGGAAACACGATGTGCAGGTGATGATTGAAGGACCCGGACATGTCCCAATGGATAAAATCAAAGAGAATGTGGACAAGCAAATGGACATTTGCAAGGAAGCACCATTTTATACGTTAGGGCCTCTTACAACAGATATCGCGCCGGGGTATGATCACATTACATCCGCGATCGGTGCGGCCATGATCGGCTGGTACGGAACAGCAATGCTGTGCTATGTAACGCCAAAAGAGCATTTAGGTCTACCGAACAAAGAAGATGTGAGAGAAGGCGTGATCGCCTATAAAATTGCTGCACATGCTGCTGATCTAGCAAAAGGACATCCTGCCGCTCAAAAGCGCGATGATGCTTTATCGAAAGCGAGGTTTGAATTTAGGTGGCGGGACCAATTCAACCTGTCACTTGATCCAGAAAGAGCCTTGGCGTTCCATGATGAAACATTGCCTGCCGAAGGCGCTAAAACCGCTCACTTTTGCTCGATGTGCGGACCGAAGTTTTGCAGTATGAAAATTTCTCATGATATCCGCAATCAATCTGAAGAAGTAAAAAGAGAGATGGAAAAGAAGGCGAAGGAGTTTGTCAGTCAAGGAAGTCAAATTTATCAGCCATAAAAAAAGAACCTCGCACGATGCTGTGCGGGGTTTTATCAAACCGCTGAAAAGGCTTTTCTTAAAAGGTGAAAAAATGCCTTTGCTGCATATGCCATCATGTCCACACTTGGAATGAGAGCATCTGTTAAATGAAAAAAGACTGTTTTTCTTTCTGGAGATGTTCGTTTCTTTTTCTGCTTCATCAAGGGCAGCCTCCTTTTTCACTAATATACTTCTTTGCAGATATGAGAGATAGATATGTTGTGTGAATTTAAACAAAATTTAAACTTCTTGGGTTTGAATGGAAAGAAGGAGGGGAAACGAGTTGAATAGAGAATGAATGAAAAGAGCTGATCTATTTGACCAGCGAACAAGAAGAGTGGAAGGTGATCTTATGATGAAAGTATTTAAGGTAACATTTCATATGAACAATGGGGAAGTGCTTGATTTCGAGCTCAAACGTCCAGCTACCTATGATGTGTATAAAAAAATTGAAGAAGCCAATCATTGGTTTAAGCTGAATAATGAAATCATTAACCTATTAAACGTCAATAGTATCCATGTAGAAACAGAATAACAACAGAAAGCCGCTCAAATAGAGCGGCTTTCATTATGCAGAAAAATCATTCCGATTATTAAGCTGCCCGCGGGACAGCCAGTTCTTTTTATACAAATAAGCAATCACTTCTAGCCACAGACGCGGTGCTTTTTTAGGGAAAAAAGGTTTTTGGTAATAAGCATAAGCAGCTTTTAAATCATCCCATTGATGACATGCTTTCGTTTGCGTGAATCTGGCAACGTCAATGACTCTGATCCGTCCTTCTTTAGTTAAGATCAGATTGCGCAGATGGATATCAGAAGGATTCAATCCTTTCTCGCGCGCTTCCTCCAGCGCATCATCGACTTGATTGATCATTTGTTTTTTAATAGGAATTCCTTTTGTAAGGCATTCATAGAATGTGTAGCCTTTAATATATTCCATTAAAATATACTGATCCCCAGACTCATAAATCTCAGGGTAGTAAGACGAACCAGAAAGTTTTTCGTAAATGGCAGCCTCTTTGCGGGCAATATGCTGATAAGAAGGGAAAAAGACTTTTAGTGCCATTTTCTTGCCGTCTTTTTTGTATAAAAAGACATAGGCACTTCTTCCTTTGCCGCACAGTTCAAGCTCTACTGGTTTATAGGCAAGCTTATGAAAACGTTTCTCTTCATGATACTGAATCGATTCGGCTAATCTTTTGACATCTGACATTGACTTCACCTTCTTTGGTTTCAGTTTATGCGGCTGAAAAACGAATGATGAAAAAACGTGTCACTCGATAAAGCAATGGATTGTATAAAACATAACATTTACGAATGAAGGATACAACGAAAGACTCTTACCATACATTTGAATCATCGATTTGGTTAATGTTTAGAAAAATGGGTCAAACTACATATGTCATGCATCGATCTCATGTTCTAAAGAGGTGTAAATAGTGAAAGTGAAGATGAAATGTTTCGTTACAGGACTTATCATGACAAGTGTGCTTTTTTTCGCTGCGGATATGGAAGGGAAAGAACACTTGCAAAAGCAGTCAAACTCTATCACCGTTCAGCTTGAAAAAGTCTATCTAGACGGCGATGTGAGTATTGAAAGACACCGGTCATCATTAGAAGACAAAGACACATTCTGGGCGCAGTATAAAGGCTGGACGCTGGTAGAACAAAAAGAGGATTTTGCCCTTTTTAGAAAGCAAATTGATGATATCTCTCCATTAAGTAAAGCAAATGGATATATCGGATTATCAGAGGACGGTGTGATTTCTACGTTTCATGGAAGGCCTGACGGCTGGGCGGAGCCTATTCATCTCTTTTTTCAAATTGATACGTCCCGTTTAGAAAGTCATGTGGAAAAACAGCTTGAGCAAGGCATTCCTTTTCGAACAAAGGATGAATTTGAGCATGTGCTTGAAGTCATGAAGCCTTACCGAAATGAAATATCGTTTTAAAGCGTGTAACAGCTTGCTGGTGTGAAGACCGCAAGCTGTTTTTCGTGGTTTCATGATAAAAATGTACTGAGCGAACGTATGTTAACTTTTATTGCGGTTTTCTCCTCGATTTATGTTACAATGAAGAACAGTCAAAGAGGTGAAAACGGTGATAGAGTTTGTAAAAGGGACCATTGATTATGTGTGCCCGCAATATGTTGTCATTGAAAACGGCGGAGTGGGATATCAAGTCTATACCCCAAACCCGTTTATCTATCGAGTAAATAAACAAGAAACGATTTATACGTATCATTACATAAAGGAAGACGCATTTTCGTTATACGGTTTTCAAACACGAGAAGAAAAAGCGCTGTTCACAAAACTGTTAAATGTCACAGGAATAGGGCCAAAGGGCGCACTCGCCATTCTTGCTTCCGGTGATCCAGGCGCTGTCATTTCAGCGATAGAACGTGAAGATGAAGCGTTCCTGATTAAATTCCCTGGTGTGGGCAAAAAAACAGCACGTCAAATCATTCTGGATCTAAAAGGAAAACTTGCAGATGTGGTACCAGAAATGATTGGCAACTTATTTAATCACGAGGACCACATTCAGGTTGAAACGCAGCAAACTGCATTAGATGAAGCGCTTGAAGCCTTGAGTGTCCTTGGATACGGTGATCGTGAAATTAAAAAGGTTCTTCCATTATTAAAAGAAGAAAAGAATCTCACAACCGATCAATATGTGAAAAAAGCTTTACAAAAAATGTTGAAATAGGGTGATGTCTCATGGATGAACGGCTCGTCTCAACTGAAGCAGACAACCATGAATCAGCCATTGAGCAAAGTCTGCGGCCACAGACACTTAGCCAATATATCGGTCAGCAAAAAGTAAAGGATAATCTCAGCGTATTTATTGAAGCTGCCCGCATGCGGCAGGAAACGCTTGATCACGTCCTTTTATATGGACCTCCTGGACTTGGGAAAACAACGCTTGCGTCGATTATTGCCAATGAAATGAATGTTCAGCTGCGTACAACGTCAGGACCAGCCATTGAGCGTCCTGGAGATTTGGCGGCCATCTTAACGTCTCTTGAGCCAGGTGATGTATTGTTTATTGATGAAATTCACCGCTTGCAGCGCTCAATTGAGGAAGTGCTGTACCCAGCAATGGAGGATTTTTGTTTAGATATTGTCATTGGAAAAGGAGATACAGCACGCTCTGTACGGCTTGATTTACCGCCATTTACGCTTGTAGGTGCAACGACCCGTGTCGGGCTGTTAACAGCGCCGCTTCGAGATAGGTTTGGGGTACATGCAAGATTGGAATACTATGAGCAAAGAGATTTGGCTCACATTGTGGCAAGAACAGCCGAGCTGTTTGAGATTGGGATCGATATTCGCTCTGCCGAAGAGATTGCGAGACGTTCCCGGGGAACACCGAGGGTTGCCAATCGTTTGCTCAGAAGAGTAAGAGATTTTGCGCAAGTGCTTGGGAATCATGCTATTACGCAGGACATTGCGGAAGATGCCCTTGAGCGTCTTCAAGTCGACAGGCTTGGCCTCGATCATATAGACCATAAGCTCCTTTTAAGTATGATCGAAAAATTTAGAGGCGGTCCGGTTGGTCTTGATACAATCTCAGCGACAATTGGAGAAGAATCACATACGATTGAAGATGTGTACGAACCGTACTTGCTGCAAATTGGTTTCCTGCAAAGAACACCAAGAGGGCGGGTCGTCACAAGAGAAGCGTATGAACATTTTCAAATGGAGGTTCCGATTCGTGACTGAATTCCCTAAAATATTAATGATTTTAGGTGGTGTCCTTTTTGCCGCAGGATTAGTGTTTCAATTGGTTGGTAAGCTTCCAGGTGATATTTTTGTGAAAAAAGGAAATGTAACGTTCTTTTTTCCTGTCATTACATGCATTGTCATTAGCATCGTACTAACCATATTACTGAATATCTTTGGACGGATGAAATAACGTTAACTAGTTAACTACAGAATAGGTGAAGGAAATGAAGCTAGAACTATTTGATTTTGATTTACCAGAAAGATTGATTGCACAAGTGCCGCTTGAAAAAAGAGATGCATCAAGACTGATGGTCTTAAACAAACAGACGGGTGCGATTACACACGATACATTCTCACAAATCATCGATTATTTTCAAAAAGGTGATTGTCTCGTTCTAAACAATACTCGCGTTTTGCCTGCACGATTGTTTGGGATGAAAGAGCATACAGGTGCCAAAGTTGAGCTGCTTCTCTTGAAGCAAGAAGAAGGAGACAACTGGGAAACACTTGTAAAACCAGCGAAACGGGTGAAAAAAGGGACGGTTATCACTTTTGGTGATGGACGGCTCAAAGCGGTATGTACAGAGGAAATGGAACATGGTGGAAGAAAAGTCGAGTTTCAATATACAGGCATTTTTTATGAAGTGCTTGAATCCCTTGGTGAAATGCCGCTGCCTCCATATATTAAAGAGCAGCTTGACGACCGTGAACGCTATCAAACCGTTTATTCAAAAGAGGTTGGTTCCGCTGCTGCCCCAACGGCCGGTCTCCATTTTACAACCGAGCTGCTGGATGCGCTGAAAGCGAAAGGTGTTCACATTGCTTTTATTACGCTGCACGTGGGGCTTGGCACGTTTCGTCCGGTAAGTGCAGAACGTATTGAAGAACACGAAATGCATGCAGAGTTTTATGAAATGAATGAAGAAACAGCTGATGAGCTCAATCGCGTTCGCAAAGAAGGCGGACGGATTATTTCAGTCGGCACAACGTCAACAAGAACGCTTGAAACCATTGCAAGCGCACACGATGGTGAGTTCAAAGCCTCAAGCGGCTGGACGTCGATCTTTATTTACCCTGGCTACACATTCAAGGCAATTGATGGCATGATCACAAATTTCCATCTGCCAAAATCCTCGTTAATTATGCTTGTCAGCGCATTAGCTGGACGAGAGCACGTACTAAAAGCGTACAATGAGGCTGTGAAAGAGGAATACCGATTCTTCAGCTTTGGCGATGCCATGCTGATTCAATAACATCATACAACAAAGACAGGAGGGCTCATTTTTGTCGCAATTACCGATACGTTATGAGTTCATTAAATCATGCAAACAAACAGGTGCACGTCTTGGCCGCGTTCATACACCGCACGGCTCTTTTGAAACACCTGTATTTATGCCAGTAGGTACACTGGCTACAGTCAAAACAATGGCGCCTGAAGAATTAAAGGCAATGGATGCAGGCATCATCTTAAGCAATACGTACCACTTATGGCTCCGTCCAGGCCACGATATCGTAAAAGAAGCAGGCGGTCTGCACAAATTTATGAACTGGGATCGAGCCATTCTAACTGATTCAGGCGGATTCCAAGTTTTCTCATTGAGTGAATTTAGAAAAATTGAAGAAGAAGGCGTTCACTTCCGTAATCATTTAAACGGAGACAAGCTGTTCCTATCTCCTGAAAAAGCCATGGAGATCCAAAATGCGCTTGGTTCTGATATTATGATGGCATTTGATGAATGCCCGCCATATCCTGCAGAGTACGATTACATGAAACGTTCTGTGGAGCGGACAAGCAGATGGGCAGAGCGCTGTCTAACAGCGCACCAGCGTCCAGAGGATCAAGGGCTGTTTGGAATTGTCCAAGGCGGAGAATACGAAGAGCTTCGAAAACAAAGTGCAAAAGACCTTGTTTCACTTGATTTCCCAGGCTACGCCATCGGAGGCTTATCTGTAGGGGAACCAAAAGATGTGATGAATCGTGTACTTGAGTTCACTACACCATTTTTACCGGCAGACAAACCAAGGTACTTAATGGGTGTCGGCTCGCCAGATTCCTTAATTGACGGCGCCATTCGCGGTGTAGATATGTTTGACTGCGTACTGCCTACGCGAATTGCAAGAAACGGTACCTTAATGACAAGTGAAGGCCGTCTTGTTGTGAAAAATGCAAAATATGAGCGTGACTTTAGACCAATCGATGAGAACTGTGACTGCTATACATGTAAAAACTATACTCGCGCCTATATTAGACATCTCATCCGAACAAATGAAACGTTCGGAATTCGATTAACAACTTATCATAATCTTCATTTTCTGTTAAAATTAATGGAGCAAGTGAGAGAAGCTATCCGTGAGGATCGTTTAGGTGATTTTAAAGAAGAGTTTTTTGAGCGTTATGGCTTTAACAAACCGAATGCGAAAAACTTTTAACGCATAAACGAAAGGCTTTACAATGCTTTAGAAAGGGGTGAAATAGAATGGATGGTGGTATGGGTTCAATCATTATGATTGTTGTCATGTTTGCTGTGCTTTACTTCTTGTTAATCCGTCCACAGCAAAAGCAACAGAAAGCTGTGCGTCAGATGCAGCAATCTTTATCAAAAGGCGATAAAATCGTCACAATCGGTGGTTTACACGGTGAAATCGACTCAATTGATGAATCAAAAGTGGTCATCAAAACAAGCGAAAACAACCGTTTAACTTTCGATCGCCGTGCTATTAGAGAATTAGCTGACAAAGGCTAATCCTCCGATACATAGCAATAAAAAAAGAGCGATATGAACCGCTCTTTTTTTATTTGCCTCTAAGATTGACGCCAATCATTCCCCCCAGCATACAAATGCCTAAAAATGCCCCATGATAGATGAACTGCTCTGGTGAAAACGTTTTTCCAAACCCCAAATATTGAAATAAAAATACAGTGAGAGAAAAAATGATAGATGTGATCGCACCAATTAGCCAGCCGCGCTCCTTTGCTTTCCCGCCAGAAATGATGCCTCCTAATAACAGGGCAACAAAGGACAAAATCATAATCATCCATTTAAATGATGATTCCTGCATACTTGTGAATGTAAGCATGAGCGACACAAGTAAACTTGTGACAACCATCACGACAAAAATGGCAATTAATCCGGATAAAATGCCTTTTCCAATATGTTTTGTTTCTTGCATGTGATTTGTCTCCTCTCCAATTGACCGAAGCTTGTCTTTTACTAAAATGTATTCACAGAGGAGAAAAAATAGACATGTTTCAGACGTTTCTTTTCTACATAAATAAAGTGTTTTGACACAAGCTATGTTGGAGAAGGAGGGTTTACATCACATGCAGGACATCTTGATCATTTCCATGAGAACCATCATTTTATATTTTCTAATTTGGTTTATCTTTCGCTTAATGGGCAAAAGGGAAATTGGGGAATTGAGTATTTTAGATCTAGTCATTTTTATGATGATTGCAGAAATTGCGGTTCTTGCCATAGAAGAAGTAGAGGATCACATGTTACATACGGTATGGCCAATCCTGCTGTTAACCTTCATTCAAATCACACTTGCCTATCTCTCATTGAAATTCCAAGGCGTCCGGCGCTTTCTTGACGGCAAACCGGTCTTGCTCATCATCAATGGCAAAATAGACGAGGGTGCGATGAGAAAACAGCGATACAATTTTGATGACCTGCTCATTCAATTAAGAGAAAATAACATCGACAGTATTCAGGATGTCTCTTACGCTATTTTAGAGCCGTCTGGGAAACTCGCTGTCGTCGAAAAAGAAAACAAGCTCAAACATGCAGCGCTTGAGCTTCCACTTGTTGCGGACGGTGTAGTGCAGCATGATCACCTTAAGCAAATCAATCAAAATGAACAGTGGCTGAAAGATGAGCTTGCTAAAAGAGGTTATCATGATATCGAGCAAATCTCTTACTGCAGCTTTAATCAAAAAACATTTTATATTGATTTGAAAGATGAAGTGATCAAAAAGAGATGAGCTAAAACAGCTTCCCAATGAACGGGATGCGGCGCAGCTCTTCTCGTTTCACTAGTCCTAGGCAGATTAATAGAATGACATACAGCATGCACGTAACAATGATGAGTGTTACAAGTTCAATAGGAGCAGAAAAGAGTCCGTTTACTTGAGATTTCAGCCAAAGGCTGACAGCCCCGGTACCGATAATCACAAGGACGCATAGTCCATATTCCTTTAATGGTAAATGAATAGGCAGCACCTTTCCAACAGTTGCCGCATGGAGCAGTGTGACAAGGATGATGCCGATTAAGATCGCAAGTGCTGCGCCCATAATGCCAAAGCCAGGCTGTGAAGCAAGAACAAAAATCATCCCTGTTTTCACAATTGCACCTATCAGGCTGTTGGTCATCGCCGCACCAGCTAAATTGAGTGCTTGAAGTACGGCTTGAAGGGGCCCCTGAAAATAATATAGAAGGAAAAATGGCGCCATGAATTTCACATAAACAGCCGCATGCGACGAACCATACATAAAGAGCGTTAAATCTTCTGCGTAAACGAAAAGAATAATACATGAAATGCCTCCGCTGAGTAAACAAAGGCGCATCGCCTGCTTCAGCCGGTATTCGACCGTTTTACGTTTATTCTGCTCCATTCCTTCACTGATCGCCGGAACTAATGCAGTGGAGAGTGAATACGTAATAAAACTAGGTAGTGTCAAAAGGGTTAGAGCAAGCCCGGTCAACTCCCCGTACTGCCTTGTCGCCTCAACAGCCGCATATCCAGCAATGGCAAGACTTTGCGCGACAACAATCGGCTCTAAAAACCATGAAATATTCCCGATAAAACGGCTGCCTGTTGTTGGTAGGGCAATGCTCATCAGCTGCTTAAATGTGTCCCTTCCGTCATGAATCGCCTTAAAAAATCGTTTTCGAATACGAATGGTCTTTTTATAGCGAAAGGCGATCAATAAGTAAGCAAGTGAAATCATCTCTCCAATCACAGATGACACCATCGCACCTGCTGCCGCAAATTCAATCCCGTAAGGAAGGAAAGCCGTTGTACATACCGCGACTAATGAAATTCTTGCGACCTGTTCCAGAACTTGAGACATCGCTAGCGGACTCATTTGCTGTCTGCCTTGGAAATAGCCTCTTAACACACTGGAAATGGCGATGACTGGTACGACGGGTGTAATGGCAAGCAGTGGATAGACCGTTCTAGGGTCTGTCAGCATATTTTCTGCCATGATAGGCGCAAACCATAAAAAGAGCGGCGTGAAAATCAGGCTGAGTGTTCCTGTTATCGCAAGGGACATGACCAGAATACGTTTTGTTTTCTGTTTGTCACCCCGGGCTTCTGCTTCTGCGACAAGCTTACTAATGGCGACAGGCAGTCCGAATTGCGTGAGCGTCACGGCGAGAAAAAAGGTAGGTGCAGCCATCATATAAAGCCCGACCCCTTCTTCGCCAATGAACCTCGCAATGACAATTCGATTGACAAAACCCAATATTCTCGTGATAAAACCTGCTAAAATTAAAATAATGGTCCCCTTTAAAAACGTTTGCTTCGTCAAATCACAGATCACCTGCCTTCTCAAACGACATAGAATCATATACAATAAGATATGCGTGTATATCGTCCAAGCATGACAAGTCTCTCGATAAAAAACTGAAAAGGGGGAGCTACGCAATGACACAACATCCAGCTGCTATTTACAAAGACCATTTAAAGCCTTTTCTGTTCAGTAAGCTTGAAGAATTCATCGTTTTGGGCTATAAAGATGTAGATTTAGAGGAATTATGGTCATACTTAGAGAATAAGAAGTGGAAGAAAAAACAAGAGTATCCGATTCATGAAATGGTTGCAGATATCTTATCTGTAAAAATAGGCGAATTTATGAACTATGCAACCGTTCAGTCGTTTAAAACGTCTGCTTTTTTGGACAGTGAAGATGGCAAGAATATGCTTGATGAACTGTTAAAATAAGCCATCTTAATGGATTCAGGTGTTTAAGGAGGAAATACATAATGAAAAAAGGGCGCATTCTTGCGTTTTTCTTAGTGGTTCTGTTAATCGGAACTGGCGTGGGCTTACTGACAAAGCCTGTTGCGAAAGATATGACGCTAGGGCTGGATTTACAGGGTGGATTTGAAGTCCTGTATGATGTACATCCAGTGAAAAAAGAGGACAAGATCACAAATAGTGTTCTCGTTAGTACAGTGGAGGCTCTTAACCGAAGAGCAAACGTGCTTGGTGTAAGTGAGCCGAACATTTCGATTGAAGGCAACAACCGTATCCGCGTGCAGCTTGCGGGTGTAAAAGATCAAAACAGAGCAAGGGAGATTCTTTCCACTGAAGCACAGCTATCCTTCAGAGATACGAATGATAAAGAACTCCTAAACGGGGCTGACCTAGTCGAAAACAGTGCAAAACAAACATTCAGTCAAACGAATGAGCCAATTGTGACGGTTAAACTAAAGGATGCGAAAAAATTTGGTGACGTCACAAGAAAAGTAGCAGCGATGGCACCAAATAATCAGCTTGTCATTTGGCTTGATTACCACAAAGGAGATTCCTTCAAAAAAGAAGTCTCAAAATCAAACCACAAGTATGTATCTGCACCAAATGTGAATCAAGAGATTAACAGCAGTGACGTACAAATTGAAGGGAAGTTTACTGTCCAAGAGGCAAAAGACCTTGCGAGTATTTTAAATGCCGGGGCATTGCCAGTGAAATTAACAGAAAAATATTCCACATCTGTGAGTGCGCAGTTTGGTGAACAAGCACTGAACGAAACAGTGTTTGCAGGAATAGTAGGAATCGCATTTATCTTCTTATTCATGCTGTTTTATTACCGATTACCTGGTCTTATAGCTGTCATCACACTTTCAGCTTATATCTACATTACGCTGCAAGTGTTTGACTGGATGGGCGCGGTTATGACACTGCCTGGAATTGCCGCACTCATTTTAGGGGTAGGGATGGCTGTCGATGCCAACATTATTACTTATGAGCGGATCAAGGAAGAGCTGAAGCTCGGCAAATCAGTCCGTTCTGCTTTCAGATCAGGGAACCGCAGATCATTTGCGACGATCTTTGATGCTAACTTAACAAGTATTATTGCCGGCGGAGTGCTGTTCTTCTTCGGGACAAGCTCTGTAAAAGGATTTGCAACAATGCTCATCCTCTCGATTTTAACAAGCTTTATCACAGCTGTTTTCCTATCAAGATTCCTTCTCGGTCTTCTTGTTGAAAGCCGCTATCTTGACCGGAGAAAAGGCTGGTTTGGTGTTCGTCAAAAAGACATTATGAACATTCATGAAACAACAGAAACCACCGAGCCAAAAACACCATTTGATAAGTGGGATTTCGTCAGCAAACGTAAAGGATTTATGATTTTCTCAGCTACTATCACCATTGCGGGAATCATCGTTCTTTCCATCTTCAAGCTGAATGCGGGAATTGACTTTACAAGTGGAACTAGAATTGATATTCAAAGTGATCACAAGCTGTCAACTGAACAAGTCGAGCAAGACTTTAAAAAACTTGACCTTGAGACAGACAGTGTCGTGTTATCGGGTCAAAAAGAGAATCAGGCAGCAGCGAGATTTGTCGGTGTGCCGAACAAAGAAAAGATTGCTGAAGTGAAAGATTACTTCAAAGATAAATACGGAACGGAGCCAAACGTAAGTACAGTGTCTCCGACTGTCGGAAAAGAACTTGCACGTAATGCGCTATATGCCGTCATCATTGCCTCCATCGGGATCATTTTATATGTATCCGTCCGATTTGAGTATAAGATGGCGATTGCGGCAATTATTTCACTGCTATATGATGCGTTCTTTATCGTGGCCTTCTTTAGTATTACGCGCCTAGAGGTGGATGTCACCTTCATTGCCGCGATCCTCACGGTCATCGGGTACTCGATCAACGATACGATCGTTACCTTCGACAGGGTTCGTGAGCAAATGAAGAAACGTAAACCGAAAACCATTGAAGATCTATCGTACATTGTGAACTTAAGCTTACAGCAAACCTTTACGCGATCTGTCAATACGGTGCTGACTGTACTTGTCGTTGTTGTCGCACTGCTTATCTTCGGATCGGCGTCGATTACAAACTTCTCCATCGCCTTACTTGTCGGCTTATTAACAGGGGTGTATTCATCCCTTTATATCGCGGCACAAATTTGGCTGATGTGGAAAGGCCGCGAGCTGAAAAAACCAGCTAAGATAGATACAGATCAAGATATTTAATCTAGAAAGACTGCCTTCTCGGCAGTCTCAGCGTGTAGACAAACCCTCGCATTCTTTGTCAGTCCTGCGTGCCGGTGCTCACGAATGTCAAATTCGCTCCGCTCCGGTACTCGTCCTTCCTAGACTGCAAAGGTTTTCTATCACGCTGAAAAGAAGAAAAAGGGCTAAAATAAATATCATTTTAGCCCTTTTTCAACAATCTGAGACTGCCTTTTCGGCAGTCTTTTTCTATTGAAAAAATATTTCGGGTTTCATTGATCTTAAAATGGTCTTTTGCTATAATGACTTACGTTTAGATCAGTATAGAAAGCGGGTGTCTGTTTAAGGCATTTTGCTTTATTCATTGGAGGGGCTGTGATGAAGGTTCGGGAAACTGAACTGCCAGGTATCGGTCATAAAGCCGAAATGATCACAAGAAATAATGAGAAGCTTGCCATCATTACACATAATGACGGCAGAAGAGAAATGTATCATTTTCAGGAGGGCGACCACGAAGAAACGATTTCTGGTATCCTGCTAAACGATGAAGAAGCAAGGCAAATTGCGGCTATTTTAGGCGGCATGGTCTATAAGCCGAAAGCGCTTGAAACCGTAGAGGTAGCCATTGATGATCTAGTGATTGAATGGTTTAAAATTGAAAAGAATGCACCAGCTGTTCAAAGAAGCATCGGTGAACTCAATGTTCGCCAAAACTATCAAGTAACAGTCATCGCCATTATGAGAAAATCACACGAGAAGATTTTAAATCCAGGACCAGATACCATCATCGAAGAAGGGGATACCCTTGTTATTTCTGGAGAAAGAAAAGAATTAAAGAACCTGATTAAAGAAAAACTCAGCAGCTGATGATGCCCATGCTGATAGGTTTTCTTCCGCTGCTTTTTTTCTGTGTTTAAAAAAGGCAGTGAAAAGGGAAGAATAAAAGAAAAAGCTTGGGGGATTTGTAGATGAACAAACAACAATGGACCATCATACTCGCATTTATTTTCGTATTAATTGTCTCAGTATTTGCCGTGATTAATGTACGGCCTGTCGAGGTAGACTACTTATTTGGAACGGCTGAATGGCCGCTGATCCTCGTCATTATCGGTTCTGTTTTAATGGGCGGACTGATTGTGGCATTTGCAGGGATCTTCCAAATTGTGAAACTGAAACGTGAACTAAAGGCATTAAAAGCTGAGCGTGCAGCTGCTGCACCTGCTGCTTCGACGAAAAAGGCAGACAAAGATCTTCAAAAAAAATCGCATGTTACGCCTTTAAAAGAACAGCCAGCATCATTTGACCGGAAGGAAAAATAATCTTCCAGCACAATTTCATAAAATAAAAATTGAAACCCCTCAGGCCACTCTAGTATAATAGTGTGGTTGAGGGGTGAATTTATGTTATTATCCAAAATGCGCTGGGAATATGAACATCCAAGCGAAGAAAAAGTGAAATCACTCTCTGAAAATCTGAATATTTCAGCGCTGACTGCATCGCTTCTCGTAAAAAGAGGACTTGAAGAAGTAGAAGAGGCGAGGTCTTTTTTATTTGATCAAAAAGCCGAATTTCATGATCCATTCTTATTAAAAGGAATGAAAGAAGCAGTAGAGCGCATCAACAAAGCGATCGAAGAGCAGGAATCGATTGTGATCTTCGGAGACTATGATGCAGATGGTGTGACAAGTACGTCTGTACTTTTACATACATTAAAAGAGCGGTCTGCGATAGTAGACTTTTATATTCCAGATCGGTTTAAAGAAGGCTATGGGCCTAATGAACAGGCTTTTCGATATATCAAGGAGCAAGGAGCATCGCTTGTCATCACGGTTGATACAGGCATTGCTGCTGTAAATGAAGCACGTATTGCAAAAGAAATAGGGCTAGACCTGATCATTACAGATCACCATGAACCAAGTGAGGAGCTGCCTGAGGCACTTGCCATTGTCCATCCTAAGCAGCCAGGCTGTGAGTATCCCTTTAAAGAACTTGCTGGTGTAGGTGTAGCGTTTAAAGTGGCGCATGCACTTCTTGGGGAGCTGCCAGTTCAGCTGTTAGATCTTGCAGCAATCGGGACAATCGCGGATCTTGTACCGCTTCATGATGAGAATAGATGGCTCGCCAAAAAAGGGCTTATGCAGCTTCGTCAGTCGAATAGACCGGGGCTGAAAGCGTTATTGAAAGAAGCGGGAGCCACTTTAGAAGAAGCGAACGAGGAGACGGTCGGCTTTCAAATTGCGCCAAGGCTGAATGCTGTAGGACGAATTGAACAGGCAGATCCAGCTGTTCATCTTCTTATGACTGAGGATAAGGATGAAGCAGAAGAGCTCGCTCGTTTTGTACAGGAACTGAATAAAGAACGACAAAAGATTGTCAGTACGATCACAGAAGAAGCCATTCAAATGGTGGAAGAGGCAGGCGATGACCAGTCTGCGATCGTTGTAGCGAAAGCTGGCTGGAATCCGGGCGTTGTCGGAATTGTTGCCTCTAAATTGACGGATACTTTTTCTCGTCCAGCGATTGTGCTTGGAATAGATGAAGAAACGCAAATGGCAAAAGGATCAGCCCGAAGCATTCCTGGCTTTGATCTATTCTTCCATCTAAGCAAATGCCGCGACATCCTGCCGCATTTCGGCGGGCATCCGATGGCAGCAGGGATGACACTTCGAGCGGATGATGTCGCTTTACTAAGGGAAAGATTAAATCAATATGCCAATGAAACATTGACGGAAGAAGATTTTATTCCCATTCAGCGGGTCGATGCCGTGTGCAAGGTAGACGAATTGACGGTTCAAGCGATTGAAGAAGCGGGGATGCTGTCACCATTTGGTATGTCAAACCCAAAACCGTTCATTATGATTGAAGATGCGAAGCTTGAAGATATCCGAACAATTGGGGCAAATCACAACCATATTAAAATGTCTCTGAAAGACGAAGACAAGCTGCTTGACTGTGTCGGCTTTCACCAAGGGAAATTAAAAGAAGAAATTGTTCCAGGAAGCCGCATTTCCGTGATTGGAGAAATGTCCGTCAATGAATGGAATAACCGGAAAAAGCCCCAGCTGATGTTAAAAGATGCACGAGTTGATGAATGGCAGCTGTTTGATCTGCGCGGGAAAAAGGATTGGGAGAAGAAAGTTTCGACGCTGGATTCAGAAAAATCTTTGGTTGTCTGTTTTGATGAAGCAACAAAACAGAACGTCGATATCCCCATTCATCATGTTCATGCAGAAAATGTATCAACGTTTGATGTACACGGAAAGTATGTGGTCTTTGCGGATGTTCCGGCAGATGACCAATTGCTGAAGCAGGTTTTAGAAAATCAGAAGCCTGCCAGAATTTATACGGTTTTTCAAAGAGAAGAAGATCATTTTATGTCCTCTTTCCCAAGCCGTGATCAATTCAAATGGTTTTATGGGTTCTTGTTTAAACGGGGAAGTTTTCCTATCAAAGAACAAGGAATGGAGCTTGCCAAACATAGAGGCTGGACAAAAGATACAATCATTTTTATGACAAAGGTGTTTTTTGAACTCGGTTTTGTTAAAATAGAGAATGGTGTGCTGTCAATAGTACTTGATGCCCCTAAAAAAGATTTAACGGCATCAGCGTCCTATACAGCAAAACAACGATTGATGGAACTCGATCAAACACTAACATATTCCTCAGCTAAAGAGCTGAAGGAATGGCTGAATAGCATGATGAGCGAAGTCTCACCTGTGCTTTGACGTACGAGGAGGAAAAGGAAAAGATGGATTTAAAACAATATGTGACAGTTGTACCTGACTACCCAAAGGAAGGTGTACAATTTAAAGATATTACAACGTTAATGGATAAAGGCGAAGTGTACCGTTATGCAACGGATCAGATCGTTGAATACGCGAAGGAAAGAGACATTGATCTCATTGTTGGACCTGAAGCGCGTGGATTCATTATTGGCTGCCCTGTAGCATACGCACTTGGTGTAGGTTTTGCACCGGTTCGTAAAGAAGGAAAGCTTCCTCGTGAAGTCATTAAAGTCGATTACGGCTTGGAATATGGTAAAGATGTATTAACGATTCATAAAGATGCGATTCGTCCCGGTCAGCGTGTCCTGATTACTGATGACTTACTGGCAACTGGTGGAACAATTGAAGCGTCCATCAAGCTTGTAGAGGAATTAGGCGGCGTTGTGGCAGGGATTGCATTTTTGATTGAGCTGACGTATCTGGATGGCAGAAAGAAGCTTGACGGCTACGACATCATGACGTTAATGCAATACTAATGGAGTTTTTCGTAAAAAGCACTCAGTAAGAAGGGTGCTTTTTTCCTATCAAAAATCTTTTAGCGGACTTCTTCTCTTTACATCTATCGAATTTTTCTTGATAATAAACTACAATACAGTTTTCATTTAAAAAGGTGATTCCATGGCGAACGAACAAGTTTTAACGGCGCAGCAGGTCATTGACAAGGCAAGAGAATACCTGTCCGCTGAACATATTCAATTTATAGAGCGAGCATATGAATATGCTGAAAATGCACACAAGGAGCAATACCGGAAATCTGGTGAGCCCTATATTATCCATCCAATTCAAGTGGCGGGCATTCTTGTTGACCTTGAAATGGATCCATCAACCATTGCAGGCGGTTTCCTGCACGATGTAGTTGAGGATACAGATGTGACATTACAGGATTTAAAAGAGCATTTTAACGAAGAAGTAGCAATGCTTGTTGATGGTGTCACTAAGCTCGGGAAGATTAAATATAAATCACAAGAAGAACAGCAGGCCGAAAACCATCGAAAAATGTTTGTTGCAATGGCGCAAGATATCCGCGTGATCTTGATTAAGCTGGCAGACCGTCTTCATAACATGAGAACGCTCAAACATCTTCCGCAGGAAAAGCAGCGAAGAATTTCAAATGAAACACTTGAAATCTTTGCACCACTTGCGCACAGATTAGGGATTTCAAAGATTAAGTGGGAGCTTGAAGATACGGCACTCCGCTATTTAAATCCGCAGCAATATTACCGAATTGTGAATCTGATGAAGCGTAAACGAGCGGAACGTGAGGAATACTTGGACGAGGTTGTCAATGAAGTGAAAGACCGCGTGTCTGAGGTGAACATCAAGGCTGAATTTTCCGGAAGACCAAAACATATTTATAGCATTTATCGCAAAATGGTCTTGCAAAATAAGCAGTTTAATGAAATTTATGATCTGCTTGCCGTTCGTATTTTGGTCGACAGCATTAAAGACTGTTATGCGGTGCTCGGTATTATCCATACATGCTGGAAACCGATGCCAGGCAGATTTAAGGATTATATTGCGATGCCAAAGCCAAACATGTACCAATCTCTTCATACAACGGTGATTGGGCCAAAAGGTGATCCGCTTGAAGTTCAGATCCGTACAGTGGAAATGCATGAAATTGCAGAATATGGGATTGCGGCACACTGGGCATATAAAGAAGGCAAAGAGTCAGCAGAATCAACGGAAGAAGCGGTCTTCCAGAAGAAGCTTTCTTGGTTTAGAGAAATTCTTGAATTCCAAAACGAATCCACAGATGCAGAAGAATTTATGGAATCATTAAAAATCGATCTCTTCTCTGATATGGTGTTTGTGTTTACACCAAAAGGAGACGTCATTGAACTGCCGTCGGGCTCAGTTCCGATTGATTTCTCTTACCGAATTCACTCGGAAATTGGGAATAAAACGATCGGTGCCAAGGTCAATGGCAAAATGGTCACACTCGATCACAAACTAAAAACAGGTGACATTATTGAAATTCTGACATCAAAGCACAGCTATGGGCCAAGTCAGGATTGGGTCAAGCTTGCCCAAACCTCCCAAGCGAAGCACAAGATCAGACAGTTTTTCAAAAAACAGCGCCGTGAAGAAAATGTCGAAAAAGGCCGAGAGCTCGTGGAAAAAGAAATCAAAAACCTTGAGTTTGATGTCAAAGACATTCTGACCGCTGAAAACCTGCAAAAAGTGGCTGACAAATTTAATTTTTCAAACGAAGAGGACATGTATGCAGCTGTTGGATATAACGGCATTACTGCACTACAAGTCGCCAATCGTTTAACGGAAAAAGAAAGAAAACAAAGAGATCAAGAAGAGCAAGAGAAAACCGTTCAAGAAGTGACGGTGGAACCAAAGACGTATCACGGGAAAAAACGGGAAGCTGGCGTAAGGGTCAAAGGGATTGATAACCTGCTTGTCCGCTTATCTAAGTGCTGTAACCCTGTTCCTGGCGATAGCATTGTCGGTTTTATTACGAAGGGCCGAGGCGTATCTGTTCACCGTGAGGACTGTCCGAACGTGAAGACAGGAGAAGCGCAGGAGCGGTTAATTCCGGTCGAGTGGGAGCATGAGCAGCCTGCTCAAAACCGTAAAGAATACAATGTGGAAATTGAAATATTAGGATATGATAGACGTGGCTTACTCAATGAGGTGCTTCAAGCAGTTAACGAAACCAAAACGAACATCTCCTCTGTTTCTGGGAAGTCTGATCGTAACAAAGTGGCGACGATCCATATGGCGATCTTTATCCAAAATATTAATCATTTGCACAAAGTAGTCGAGCGCATTAAACAAATCAAAGACATTTACTCTGTTCGCCGATTCATGAATTAGAAAGGAAGTATATCGTCTATGAGGCTTGTTGTGCAGCGTGTGACAAATGCATCTGTGAAGGTAGAAGAAGAGATCACAGGTGCCATCAGCGATGGATATATGGTGCTTGTTGGTGTCACACACGAAGATACAGAAGAAGATGTGCTTTACTTAGCTGAAAAACTTGCACATTTACGTATTTTTGAAGATGAAAATGGGAAAATGAATCGTTCGCTATTGGATATAAAAGGAAGCATTCTGTCTGTGTCGCAATTTACCCTTTATGGTGATACGAGAAAGGGCAGACGGCCGAATTTTATGAAAGCCGCCAAGCCGGATGCAGCCAATTCGCTTTACGAATGTTTCAATAAAACCCTTAGAGAAAAAGGTATCCATGTTGAAACTGGCCGTTTTGGTGCGATGATGGACGTGTCATTGACCAATTCAGGACCAGTCACGATCTTGATGGACAGCAAAGAATAGATTCTCTTTAGACTGTAGATGAACTCATGCGGGAGTTTGTTTAGAGTCTTTTTCTTTTGTGGTCAAACAAAAAAAGAGGCGCAGAGGCCTCTTTTTTTAACGGAAATATTGTTTTAATCCTTCAGTCATTCCTTCTGTGACTCGTTCCTGGTAAGAGGCGCTATAAATGATCGCTTCCTCCTGAGGATTGCTTAAATACCCGAGTTCATATAAAAGGGAAGGGCGTTTGTTTTCTCTTAAAACAAAGTAATCTCCGAATTTGACACCCTTATCAGGGATTTGAGAGCGTTTTGCGACTTCGGAATGAACGCTTGACGCTAATTGCTGATCTTTTGCTGCGTGATAATAATACGCTGTACTTCCTCTAACACTTTGATCCATAAAACTATCATAATGAAGACTAATAAATGCATCTGCATTTCGGTAATGAGATGTCGCCACCCTCGATTGAAGGCTGATAAAGGTATCGTCACTTCTAGTTAAATACACATTTGCACCAGAAGCTCTTAATTTGCCTGCCAGTAAATTGGCGGTTTTGATGGTGATGTTCTTTTCAAAAGCACCGTCTGCGCCAATTGTGCCGCTGTCTTTTCCGCCATGACCAGGGTCAAGAACAATCGTTTTTCCTTTTAAAGAACCAGTCCCAGACGATGAATCCTGCTGAGGTCTTGGCGCTTCGCTGCTATTTTTCTTCGTTTGAACGACCCAGCTCGCTACATAGCCAGTCCCGCCGTTCGATAGTGTCACCTCGTACCAGTCACCTTGCGTCCGAACAATGTGATAGGCAGCTCCTTTTGTTGCTCTTTCTGCAATCCCAGCAGAGGTAGAAGCGCTTTTTCGAATGTTGGTGCCGTCATAGACAATGTACGCTTTTTGCTCAGAAGCCGAAGAGGATGAACTCTTTTCAGGTGCAGAGCCTGCTCCTTTGCCTGTGACAATGTAATAGCTTGCAACCCAGCCTTTTACGCCTTTCCCCTCAATTTCATACCAGCCGTTCTGCTCTCGCAAAATGGTGATCTGTGTGTTGCGGGCAAGTGAAGCGATGACTTGTGCATTTGGTGCGGCCGATTGCCTCACATTCAAGCTCGATACGCCAACTGTGCCTGTCTGGTTAGAGCGAGAAGACCCGCCGGAGCTTGATTGAGAAGTTTTCTGCCCCCCTGAAACATAATCAGAGTGAACCCAGCCTTCTGCTTGTTTATAAGAAATTTTCGTCCATTCGCCGCTTGTCTCGAGCTTTTTAGCGGAAGCGCCTTGCGGGAAAGTACCAATCACTTGATAGGAAGTCCCAGGGCCTGTCCGGATGCGAAGGTCGGAAGCTGTCGATGTAATGGTACTGCCTCCAGCCGTGCTTTGAGCTTGCGCCTTTGGTTTCTCTGTTTTTTGAGCGCCGGATGATGTGGTGATCAACCATGAGACGACCCAGCCTTTTTGTCCGTTTGATAATTGGATCTGCACCCATTCTCCTTGTTCAGTGAGAATAGGATAACTTTCGCCGCGTTTTACAACAGCTGCAATTCCATAGCTTAAACCAGGGCCCGTTCTCACATTGATTTCATCTGTTGCGACCACAGCTTGATCTGTTTGTGCTGTAGCATGTGTCATAGGCAAAGAACTCGCGATGAGAACAAAACAAGTAAGCAGCATCATCATTTGATTGTGTTTTTTCAGATTCAAAACGGTGTTTTCCCCTCCCTTGTAAAACCGATGAATGTTAATTCGTTATGTAGTGGATGAATTCCTTGCAGTTTCCCTAATAAAAATGAATCAATCTGTTTATACTAAATAAAAATGTGATAAAAGGATGTACAAACATGAGATTAAGCAGAAAATTAGGACGAGTGCAATATAATGGACATCGTGATATCGACCGCTGGCAGCATGACGAAATGGATCAGCCAGGCTTCCTTGAAGAAACCGCATCTGAATACGGATGTACGTCAAAAGAAGAGCTGGAAAAGAAAAAGAGGCACGGCAAGGGTTGACAGAGTGGCAGCACCGACCTTATTATAATATAAATCAACACACTTGAAAATTTAAAATGTGGAACTGATGATAGAGAATAGTAGGGTAAATTGCGTGAGCAGAGAGGAATCGCCTTAGGCTGAAAGCGAATCCGCATGGCATTTATCACGAAAGAACACTCTGTAGGTTTCCTGCTGAACGCTCGAAAAATGAGTCAATAGGCGGAGAACGTGAATCTGCGTTAAGGATTTGAGCGGGAACATGCTTGATCATGTTCCAACTAGGGTGGCACCACGGGTATAACTCTCGTCCCTACTATACACATAGTAGAGGCGGGGGTTTTTTATATGTCCACATAAAAAATGAATGATGGTCGTAGGAGGACGAAAAATGAGTTTTAATATTCCAAGAGGCACACAGGATATTTTACCTGGAGAGTCAGAACGCTGGCAGTATGTTGAACAAATTGCGAGAGATACATGTGCAGCCTTTCAATACAAAGAAATCCGCACACCGATTTTTGAGCATACAGAGCTGTTTGCACGGGGAGTAGGCGAATCAACTGATATCGTTCAAAAAGAGATGTACACATTTGAAGATAAAAAAGGACGCAGCATCACACTCCGTCCAGAGGGAACAGCTTCAACCGTCCGTTCTTATGTTGAAAATAAATTGTTTGCACAGCCGGCTCAGCCAACTAAGCTGTATTACATCGGACCAATGTTCCGCTATGAACGTCCGCAAACAGGAAGATATCGTCAATTTTATCAATTTGGGATCGAAGCGATTGGTTCCAAAGATCCTGCCATTGATGCAGAGGTCATTTCACTGGCGATGAGTGTGTATGAGAAAGCAGGCCTTTCTAACTTAAAACTCGTCATTAACAGCCTTGGTGACAAAGAGAGCCGTGCAGACTACCGCACAGCACTGGTCAAGCACTTTGAGCCAAGAATTGAGGAATTCTGTCACGACTGTCAAACTCGTTTACATCAAAATCCGCTGCGCATTCTTGATTGTAAAAAGGATCGTGATCATGAACTGATGACAACAGCTCCATCCATTCAAGATTACTTAAATGAAGAATCACGGACGTATTTTGAAAAGGTCAAACAATACTTATCAGATATAGGCATTGAGTATGTCGTCGATCCAAATTTAGTGCGCGGTCTTGATTACTACAATCACACAGCATTTGAGATCATGAGTAATGCAGAAGGCTTTGGTGCGATTACAACATTAGCCGGCGGCGGCCGTTATGATGGACTCGTTGAAGGAATTGGCGGTCCTGAATCACCAGGGATCGGATTTGCGATGAGTATTGAGCGTTTCCTATCAGCGATCGATGCTGAAGGAATTGAGCTTCCTCTGCAAGATGGTATTGATTTATACATTGCTGCTCTCGGAGATGAAGCGAAGGATTATTCTGTTTCATTATTAAACCGTCTGAGAAAAGAAGGTATCTCAAGTGAAATGGACTATACAGGGAAGAAACTAAAAGGACAATTTAAAGCAGCTGATCGTTTAAAAGCCAAATTTATTGCAGTTCTTGGTGAAGATGAACTTGCACAGCAAATTGTGAATGTGAAAGATACAACTACGGGTGAACAAATTGAAGTGAAGCTTGATGAGCTGATTCAAATGTTGAAGGCCCACCAGAAAGCGTAAAGAAGGAGTGGAATGTTTGTGTTTGGTAGAACTTTTTATTGTGGAGAAGTAACAGAAGACCAAATCGGTCAGTCAGTTGTATTAAAAGGATGGGTTCAAAAAAGGCGTGACCTAGGCGGTTTAATCTTTATTGATTTGCGCGACCGTTCAGGGATTGTACAAGTTGTCTTCAATCCAGACTTATCAAAAGAGGCGCTTGAGACAGCAGAATCAATTCGTAACGAATATGTCCTTGATATTAAAGGAACGGTTGTCGCAAGAGAAGAAGCAACGATCAACCCAAATTTAAAAACGGGCAAAATTGAAATTCAAGTCGAAACGGTCACCGTTTTAAATGAAGCGAAGACTCCTCCATTTGTGATTTCAGATCAAGCAGACGAGGTATCAGAAGATGTTCGTTTAAAATATCGTTACCTAGATCTTCGCCGCCCTGCAATGTTTGAAACAATGAAAATGCGACATGAAGTCACAAAAGCATTCCGCCATTTCTTAGACGACAACGGCTTTCTAGACATTGAAACACCAATTTTAACGAAAAGTACGCCAGAAGGTGCGCGTGACTATCTTGTTCCAAGCCGTGTACACGAGGGAGAATTTTATGCACTGCCTCAGTCTCCGCAATTATTTAAACAATTGCTGATGGTTTCTGGGATGGACCGTTATTATCAAATTGCCCGCTGCTTTAGAGATGAAGATTTGCGTGCTGACCGTCAGCCGGAATTCACACAAGTCGATATTGAAATGTCCTTTATGAGTCAAGAGGACATCATGACGCTTGCTGAAGAGATGATGGCGAAGGTAATGAAAGATGTCAAAGGTGTAGACCTTACATTGCCATTACCTCGTATGACATACGATGAAGCCATGAATTCCTATGGATCTGATAAACCGGATACACGTTTTGAGATGAAGCTGGTTAACATTTCAGATACGGTAAAAGACTCCGATTTCAAAGTGTTTAGTGGAGCTGTGAAAAATGGTGGAGCTGTGAAAGCCATCAATGTAAAAGGGGCTGCATCGAACTATTCAAGAAAAGACATTGATGCACTTGGTGCATTTGCAGCGAACTACGGTGCAAAAGGTCTAGCTTGGCTAAAAGCAGAAGGGACTGAATTAAAAGGTCCGATCGCTAAATTCTTTGATGATGCAAAGCAAGCTGAATTAAAAGAACAGCTGCAAGTTGAAGAAGGCGACCTTTTACTCTTTGTCGCAGATAAGACGTCTGTTGTTCATGATGCACTTGGTGCGCTTCGCTTAAAACTTGGTAAAGAGCTTGAACTGATCGATGAGTCTGTATTCAATTTCTTATGGGTTGTCGATTGGCCGCTGCTTGAAAAGGATGAAGAAGAAGGCCGCTTCTATGCTGCCCATCATCCATTCACAATGCCAGTTCGCGATGATCTTGAATTAATTGAAACAAGCCCAGAAGATATGAAGGCACAGGCTTACGATCTTGTGCTAAATGGCTACGAGCTTGGCGGAGGTTCTATTCGTATTTTTGAAAAGGACATTCAAGAAAAAATGTTTGGCTTACTTGGTTTTTCAAAAGAAGAGGCCTACGAACAATTCGGCTTCCTTCTGGATGCGTTCGAGCATGGTGTTCCTCCGCATGGCGGAATCGCGCTTGGGCTTGATCGTTTAGTGATGCTGCTTGCAGGCCGCTCTAACTTAAGAGATACGATTGCATTCCCGAAAACGGCAAGTGCGAGCTGCGTTCTCACAGATGCCCCTGGCCATGTGAGCGAGGCGCAGCTTGATGAGCTGAGTTTAGCGATTAAAACAAAAGTAAAACAGTAAAATAGGTGCATGTTTATAGGTATGTAAACGCTTGAAAAAGAAATATGCCTATGATATGCTTTCATCAATCAATAAATAAAGTCCTGATACGTACGGTGGTTACCTAGTTTTGACCGAACATTTTTTTATACGGGAGCTTGCCTTTCCTTTCTGCATAAATGCCTCATTAGAGGACTTATAAAGTCAGGAAGAAAGCACCCACCTGCATGGTGCGGGGTTCAAAACGAAGGAAATGCTGGCGGCGTCATCGGGACTTTTTTGTGTTTTTTTCTTTTAGAGAAGGATGACGGAGAAGTCTGAATATGATATGATTCTTTCGATTCATTTTAAATAAAGGTGGAGTGAGGCACTTGTTACATCAGTTTTCAAGAAACGAGCTTGCCATTGGCAAGGAAGGCTTAAATATACTAAAAAACAGTACAGTTGCAGTGCTTGGTGTGGGCGGCGTTGGTTCATTCGCAGTAGAGGCACTCGCTCGTTCAGGCGTTGGCCGTATTGTTCTTGTTGATAAAGATGATATTGATATTACAAATGTAAACCGTCAGCTTCCAGCATTGCTATCAACAGTTGGCCAGCCAAAGGTTGACTTAATGCAGGCGAGAATCGCTGATATTAATCCAGAATGTGAAGTTGTTGCGCTTAAAATGTTTTATACAGAGGAAACATACGAGCAATTTTTTGAGTATCCGCTTGATTATGTCATTGATGCCTCAGATACCATTCACTATAAAATTCATTTAATGAAAGAGTGTCTGAACCGCGGTGTGAACATCATTTCAAGTATGGGAGCTGCGAACAAAACAGATCCGACACGCTTCAAAATTGATGATATTTCAAAAACACATACCGATCCTATTGCAAAAGTCGTGAGAACACGTCTGCGTAAGGAAGGGATTCGTAAAGGAATTGAAGTTATTTTCTCTGATGAAAGTCCGATTGTCATTCGCGAAGATGTCAGAAAAGAAGTTGGAAATGATGAAGCGAAGATTCGCAAGGCGCAAATGCCGCCATCATCCAATGCGTTCGTTCCGTCAGTTGCCGGACTGATCATGGGTGGTCATGTCATTATGAAGCTTTTAAAGGATATTCCGATTACACGTGTGAAGGATAAATAAACAGCCCGCCTGCTAATTATGCAGGGGGCTTTTTTTATTTTTGGCGTTTTAAATTTTCATAGACCTGTTTCAATGCACCTTCAAATTTTCCGGTTTGCTTCGGTACATAGTATTGCTTGTTTTTCAGCGGATCAGGTAAATATTGCTGCTTCACCCAGCCGTTCTCGTAATCATGTGGGTATAAGTAATCGACACCTCTTCCGAGTGCTGTGGCGCCTTTGTAGTGTGCATCTTTTAAATGAACTGGAACCTCACCAATTTTCCCTGTACGAATGTCACCAAGTGCCGCATCAATCGCCTTATATGCCGAATTGGACTTAGGAGAAAGACACAGTTCAATCACTGCGTTCGCCAGTGGAATCCGTGCTTCTGGGAAACCGATTCTTTCTGCTGTTTGTACTGCGCTTAACACGCGGGGGCCTGCCTGCGGACTGGCTAAGCCAATGTCCTCGTAAGCCATCACGAGTAATCTCCTTGAAATGCTTTCAAGGTCTCCTGCTTCGATCAGTCTGGCAAGGTAATGCAGCGCCGCATCTGTATCAGATCCCCTAATGGATTTTTGAAAAGCCGAGAGGACATCATAATGAGCATCACCATTCTTGTCATGTGAGAAGCTCTTTTTTTGTAAGCATTCTTCTGCTGCGGCAAGAGTAATTTTGATATGCCCGGTCTCATCAGGTTTTGTCGATAAGACAGCGAGTTCTAGTGCATTTAAAGCAGAACGCACGTCTCCTCCGCAGCCATTGGCAAAATGATTCATCGCTTCATCGTCCACGGTCACCTCATAACCGCCAAGCCCGCGATGCTCATCCTGTAAGGCTCTTGTTAACGCAGCTTTGATTTGCTCTGTTTCAAGCGGCTTCAGCTCGAATATTTGTGTCCGGCTTCGGATGGCGGGATTGATCGCATGATAGGGATTAGCCGTCGTTGCGCCAATTAAAATGATCATGCCATTTTCTAAATAAGGAAGGAGAAAATCCTGCTTACCTTTATCAAGCCGGTGGACTTCGTCTAAAATAAGGATCACCTGTCCGCTCATTTTCGCTTCAGCGGCGACAGCTTCCATATCCTTTTTGTTATGAATGACCGCATTCAATGTACGAAAAGCAATGCTTGTACTGCCAGCAATTGCGGTCGCAATCGATGTTTTGCCGATGCCCGGCGGTCCGTATAAAATCATCGAGGATAAATGCTTTGCCTCGACCATTCGTTTAATAATTTGACCTTCTCCAACAAGATGCTCCTGCCCAATAATGTCTTCAATATGACTTGGGCGCATCCGGTACGCTAAAGGTTTCATAATTATCTCTCCTAAAGCAATGTCTTGTTTGTATAGAGTACCGAAATTTCTTCAAATAGAAAAGGGATGCGTCCTCCTATTGTGCTCAATACCCGTAAATGAAAGTTGGCTGAAAGTATGATATAATTGCTTTTGGTCTATATATCAGCGTATATGAAATCAGAAAAATAATTGATGACATAGAATAGAAAACGCAGAGGTGTTTAACTTGAAAATATCAACTAAAGGCAGATATGGTCTGACGATCATGATCGAATTAGCCAAAAAACATGGCGAAGGCCCTACATCATTAAAATCAATCGCTCAAAACAATGATTTGTCTGAGCATTATTTAGAGCAGCTTGTATCACCACTCCGCAATGCCCGTCTTGTAAAAAGTATCCGCGGTGCGTATGGCGGCTATGTTCTTGCACATGAACCAAACGAGATCACAGCAGGTGATATTATTCGTGTATTAGAAGGACCAATTAGTCCTGTTGAAGTCATCGAAAACGAAGAACCAGCAAAGCGTGAACTATGGATTCGTATTCGTGATGCAGTAAAAGACGTACTAGACAATACAACTCTTGAAGACTTGGCAAGCTACACAGATGACGGGGATCAAGACTCGTATATGTTCTATATTTAGATCAGAGGTGTACCGGAAATGGAACGAATCTATTTAGATCATGCAGCCACAACGCCGATGGATCAGCGTATTGTGGACAAGATGATGCCGTACTTTACAGAGATATTTGGCAATCCCTCTAGTATTCATTCATATGGGCGCGAGGCAAGAAAGTGGCTCGATGAAGCAAGAGAAGTCATTGCAGGAGAATTACACTGTAAACCACAGGAGATCATCCTCACAAGCGGTGGAACTGAGGCGGACAACCTGGCAATCACAGGTGTTGCCATGGCAAGACAGCATGAAGGAAAACATATCATCACAGTGAAAACAGAGCATCATGCGGTGCTGCATACATGTGAACGCCTAGAGAAGTTAGGATTTGAAGTGACGTATTTAGATGTGGACGAAACGGGATTGATTCATCTTGATCAATTAAAACAAGCATTGAGAGATGATACGATTCTTGTGACCGTCATGTACGGCAATAATGAAACAGGTGTGATTCAGCCAATCAAAGCCATTGGCGAACTTCTACATGATCACACTGCTCATTTTCATACAGACGCAGTGCAGGCGTTTGGCACAGTGCCTATTGATGCAGCAGATCTCCATATTGATCTTTTATCTGCTTCTGGCCATAAGCTGAACGGTCCGATGGGAACAGGCTTTTTATATGTAAACGAAGGCGTGAAACTTTCTCCGCAAATATTCGGAGGGGAACAAGAAAGAAAGCGCCGTGCTGGCACTGAAAATGTGGCAGGAATTGTTGGGCTTGCAGAAGCTGTTCAATTAACGAAGCAAAATAGAAGAGAAAAAGCGATGCATTATGGTAAGCTCAAAGAAACTATGCTGCAAGTATTCGAAGAGGAATCTCTCAATTTCTCTATCAATGGACATCCGAAAGAGACATTGCCGCACATTTTAAATGTTCATTTCCCGGGCGTCTCCATTGAATCGCTGCTTGTGAATTTAGATATGGAAGGAATTGCTGTTTCAAGCGGATCGGCATGTACGGCTGGATCTGTCCTTCCTTCGCACGTGTTAAGCGCCATGTATGGCGAAGAAGCAAAAGAGCTGACATCCTCAGTCAGAATAAGCTTCGGTCTTGGGAATGAAGAGGATCATGTGAAGCAGGCGGCACGTAAGATAGCAGCTGTTGTCAAACGCCTAGCCAAATAAATGCTTCCTTTTGTTCGTGTGTGAAAAATGAAACAGCGAAGCACCTGAAGAACGAAACGCGTATGTTGTTTCATTGAAATTGGAGTTGATGAAGATGACAAAAAGACCAGAAGATACAAGAGTTGTGGTCGGTATGTCCGGAGGAGTCGATTCATCAGTTGCCGCTCTTATGCTAAAGGAGCAAGGCTATGATGTCATCGGCATATTTATGAAAAACTGGGATGACACTGATGAAAATGGTGTTTGCACAGCAACGGAAGACTATGAGGATGTCATCCGCGTGTGTAACCAAATTGGAATCCCATATTATGCAGTAAATTTCGAGAAGCAATATTGGGACAAAGTGTTTCAATATTTCCTTGATGAATATAAAGCGGGCAGAACGCCAAACCCAGATGTCATGTGTAACAAAGAAATTAAGTTCAAGGCATTCCTTGAGCATGCATTGTCACTCGGTGCGGATTATTTGGCAACAGGACACTATGCCCGTGTTGATAGAACTGGTGATGAAGTCAAAATGCTGCGAGGTCTTGATGCAAACAAAGACCAAACGTATTTCTTAAATCAGCTGACACAGGAACAACTTGATAAAGTCATGTTCCCAATCGGTGATTTAGAGAAAAAAAGGGTTCGTGAATTGGCAAAAGAAGCAGAGCTCGCAACAGCAACGAAAAAAGATTCAACAGGTATCTGCTTTATTGGAGAAAGAAACTTTAAAACGTTCCTCAGTCAATATTTGCCTGCA
This sequence comes from Bacillus sp. WP8, assembly GCF_000800825.1. NCBI lineage: Bacteria > Bacillati > Bacillota > Bacilli > Caryophanales > Bacillaceae > Bacillus > Bacillus sp. WP8. The sequence goes on along the minus strand of NZ_CP010075.1, from coordinate 2,400,417 downwards.
CAGCCTGGTGTGATGCAGACAATGGACGGAGAAGTAAAAGGGGAACACGATGGACTGATGTATTACACGATCGGTCAGCGCCAAGGACTTGGCATTGGCGGCAGTGGTGATCCTTGGTTTGTCGTTGGGAAAGACTTGGAGAAAAACATCTTGTTTGTTGAACAAGGCTTCCACAATCCACTTTTATACTCTGAAAGCATTTCAGCCGTTAATATCAGCTGGACTCGTCCTCATATTGTCGGGGAAAACGGTGAATTAACGTGCACAGCAAAATTCAGATACCGTCAAGAAGATCACCATGTGAAGGTCAAAATGACAGGTGAGCAAGAAGCGATGGTTATTTTTGATGAGCCTGTTCGTGCTGTTACTCCGGGACAAGCGGTTGTTTTTTATGATGGTGACGAATGTCTTGGCGGCGGTACAATTGACGATGTCTTCAAAGATGGTCAAAAGCTGTCGTATGTGTAGCATGTTTTCAAAACCTCAACGTCGCTGTTGAGGTTTTTTAATGAAAGGATGAGAGAGCGAATGAATCATAACGAAATCGGCATAGAAGCCTTGAATCAAGGGAATATCGAAAAAGCAGCTGAAGCTTTTACAAAAGCGATCGAAGAAAGCCCGAAGGACCCGGTTCCATATATTAACTTTGCGAACTTACTTTCAAGTATCAATGAATTTGAACGTGCTTTAAACTTTTTTCAAAAAGCAATTGAACTTGATCATACCGCCGCTGCAGCCTATTACGGGGCAGGAAATGTGTATACATTAAAAGAAGACTTTATGAAAGCGAAAGATTATTTTGAACAAGCACTAAAAGCGGGCATGGAAAATAGTGATTTGTTTTATATGCTTGGGCAGACGCTCATCAAATTAGAGCAGCCAAAGCTTGCGATGCCGTATCTTCAGCGTGCCGTTGAACTAAACGAAGAAGATAATGAAGCAAGATTCCAATTTGGCATGTGCTTAGCCAATGAACACATGCTGGAAGAAGCGGTGACAACTTTTACTGAAGTCATCACGCGTGATCCGCAGCATGCAGACGCCTTTTATAATTTAGGGGTTGCGTATGCGTACTTAGAGAAAAAAGACGAAGCGCTTGAGATGCTGGGTAAAGCCATTGACGTGCAGCCTGACCATATGCTGGCACTACATGCGCAAAAGCTGATTCAAGAGGCAGAATAGATGGAAGGAGGGAAGACCTGTGCAGGAACATCCAGATCAAATGAAGCTTGAGGACGAACCGTTTTTAAAGGGGACCATTCAAGCCGTTATTTTCCATAATGAAAGTAATTTATACTCGGTGTTAAAGGTGAAAGTCATTGAAACATCGGAAAACTTAGAGGAAAAAACAGCATCTGTCACAGGCTACTTCCCCGCACTTCATGAGGAGGAAACCTACACCTTTTATGGCAAAGTCACAAGCCATCCGAAATTTGGTGAACAGTTTCAGGCCACTCATTTTCAAAAGGAAGTACCGACAACGAAGCAAGGCATTATACATTATCTCTCAAGTGATTTATTTGAGGGGATAGGAAAAAAGACGGCGGAAGAAATCGTGGGACAGCTTGGCAATCAGACGCTTCATAAAATTATGCGTGACCCAGCTGTTTTGTACGATGTACCGCGCTTATCCAAAAAGAAGGCGGATAAGCTGGCCGCAGCGCTTCAGGAGCATCAAGGACTGGAACAAATCATGATCAGCCTGAATCAATATGGCTTTGGTCCGCAGCTCAGCATGAAGATTTACCAAGTGTACGAGAGTGAAACGCTGCAAAAGATCGAGGAAAATCCGTATCAGCTTGTTAAGGATGTTGAGGGGATCGGATTTATTAAGGCGGATGAGCTCGGCGCTAGAACAGGCATCTCAGGTAATGATCCAGAGCGGATTCGCGCAGCCTTGCTATATACAGTGGAGACAGCCAGTCTACAGGACGGTCATACGTACATACAAACGAAAGATTTGATCGTCGAAACCCGCAAGCTGCTCAACCAAACAGGCAATGATTACAAAGTGACTGAAATGGATGTTGCCAATCAGATCATTGCACTTGGCGAAGGAAAAGAAATGATCATTGAAGATGACCGCTGCTATCATCCATCCTTATTTTACGCGGAGCAAAGTGTTGCCAAACGCATTCAAAAAATCGTCTCCCAAACAGAATACGCGGATCAATTTCCTGAATCAGAATTCCTGCTTGCACTTGGTGAGTTGGAGGAGCGGTTAGGCGTCCAGTATGCACCGACACAAAAGGAAGCGATTCAAAAGGCACTCATGTCCCCAATGCTGCTTTTAACAGGTGGGCCTGGTACAGGGAAGACGACGGTCATTAAAGGAATTGTCGAGCTTTACAGTGATCTTCACGGTGTATCTCTTGATCCGAGTGATTATAAAAAGGATGAATCCTTCCCATTTGTACTTGCGGCACCAACTGGACGGGCGGCTAAACGGATGACAGAATCAACAGGGCTTCCAGCTGTCACCATTCACCGGCTGCTAGGCTGGAACGGGTCGGAGGGCTTCTCGCATGATGAGGAACAGCCGATTGAAGGAAAGCTTGTCATCATTGATGAATCAAGTATGCTGGATATTTGGCTGGCGAATCATTTGTTTAAAGCCATTCCTGATCATATCCAGGTGATTATGGTAGGGGATGAACATCAGCTGCCATCAGTTGGACCAGGTCAAGTTTTACGGGATTTGCTTGCCTCAAAAGCTGTGCCGGCTGTTACCCTGACAGATATTTACCGGCAGGCAGACGGCTCAACAATTGTTGAACTTGCCCATGATATGAAAAATGGTGTGCTGCCAAAGGATATTACTGCACGCTCAAAGGATCGGTCCTTCATTCAATGTTCAGCTGATCAAATGAAAGAAGTCATTGAGAAAGTTGTCAGCAATGCTGCTCAAAAAGGGTTTTCGGCAAAGGACATTCAAGTACTCGCACCAATGTATAAAGGAAAAGCAGGCATCAATGAGCTCAACAAAATGCTGCAGCACATTTTGAATCCTAAAAAACCAAAAGGCAGAGAAATCCCGTTTGGTGATGTGGTGTACCGAACAGGTGATAAAGTGCTTCAGCTTGTGAATCAGCCAGAGAACAATATCTTTAACGGCGATATCGGCGAAATTGTCTCGATTTTTTATGCAAAAGAAAATACAGAAAAAGAAGACATGGCCGTGATCTCCTTTGATGGAAATGAAATCACCTTTACGAAAAAGGATTTTCATCAATTTACACATGCCTATTGCTGCTCCATCCACAAATCACAAGGCAGTGAATTTCCGATTGTTGTGCTGCCAGTTGTGAGGAGCTATTACCGAATGCTTCGGCGTAATCTGCTGTACACAGCGATTACACGAAGTAAAAAGTTTTTAATACTGTGCGGCGAGGAATCAGCGCTGGAGTGGGGCGTGAAAAACAATGAGGATTCCCTCAGACAAACGTCCTTAACGATGCGGCTTGTGCAAACCGAACAAATCATGGATGCAGAACTTGAAGCGCTCCAAAAAGAGCTTCCGTTTAGCGTACATGACGCAAATATTGGCATGGAGGGAATCACTCCGTTTGATTTTATGCATGAGTAGAAGGCTTCCATACGGAAGCCTTTTAGCGTGGAAAGAACTTCTTCCATTCCGTTCATGGAAGCCATTTCTTCGTATGAGTCATGAAGCAAACGCACACGATAAGACTGTTCCGCAAAAGGTGGTTGAGCACATTTTGAGAACATGCCGAGAACTTGAAGGAATGACGATCTATTCAGATGAGCTGTCCCAATCGCTTGGTTCCATAAAAGATATTTGCTTTTTAGCCGGAGGCAGCTGCGGAGGGTATGTGTTAGAGGGGAAAAAGAAAGACTGTGCACTCATTCCATTCTCTGGATTTGATCAGCTGACAGACAAAGGTTTATATGTGAGCTGCCAGGAGGGAGTAGGCATGGATTCCTCTGCTCCATTCTTGTTATTTTCGAAATTAAAAAAGAAAATGATGCAGTCGCCTGATGGTGAAAATTTAGGCATTTTGGAAGATGTATACTTTTGTACAAATTCGGGCACAATCGTAGCATATGAACTCTCGGACGGCTTCTTTACAGAGCTATCAGGGATTCGGAAACAGCTGCAGGCTGCCGGAACCTTGATGAACGTTCAAAAAGAAGCACTGGTTCTAAACCGAACGTAAAGAGGTGCTGATTATGCTCATTTGCCCAAATTGCAAATGTAAAGACATCGGAAAAATTGGGGTCAATCAATATTATTGCTGGGGCTGTTTTATTGAATTGACGCTGTCAAAAGGCAAAATATCGACACACCAAGTGGAGGAAGACGGGACACTAAGCAGCTTAGATGATCTGTTTAGTGACGATGAACGTTCAATTCAACTATAAGTGTTAAGGGGGAATTTCGAATGGGCAAAATGACTTCTTCACTATTAACGCTTGGTGCAGGTGCACTTGCATATCACTTTGCAAGCCGATATGATATGCCATCAAAGCGGGATATGAAAAAGCTAAAAAAACGTGTTATGAGAATGATGTAAACAAAAGGGCTAAAATGATCTTCATTTTAGCCCTTTGTTTTTTTCAGACCGGGGCCCAGAGTTGTCAATAACTTGAGCTGTTACGCTTGCCTGTATTCTAATCGTCTTGCAAGAATGGATAAGCTGAAATTGACGACAAAATACATCATAGCTGCCAATAGGAAAATCGGCAGTAAATAGGATTGGCTTTGACCGTTTAATATTTGAGCGTGATGTAATAATTCTGGAAGCGCAATGACAACGGCAAGCGACGTATCTTTTAAAAGAGATATGAATTGACTGACAATTGGCGGCACCATTCTGCGCAGGGCCTGCGGCATAATAATCATTTTTAATGTTTGAATATAGGTTAAACCAGAAGACCTGGCTGCTTCGATTTGACCCTTATCAATTGATTTAAGGCCGCTTCGAATAATTTCTGACAGCATCGCGGATTCAAACACGGTTAAAGCCGCAATGGCAGAGGCTGTGATGCTTAGCTTGATGCCGATTTCAGGTAATGCAAAATACGTGAAAAAGATGATCAGTAAAAGTGGTAGGTTCCGTATGGTTTCTACAATAACCGCAAGCACTTTTGATAAAACCGGAATTTGAGCGAACCGCAATGTGCCGACGACTAATCCAATGATAAAGCTCAAAATTATGGAGATAAAAGCCACTTTTAAGGTGACAGCAAATCCTTCAAGTAAAAAGGCGAGATGATCAGGCTGGTAGGCACCTATAAAATCCAAGATATTTCCTCCTCTCTAGTGGCTTCTTGCTAATCTTCTTTCTAAATAACCAACGCCTAGACTAAGCGGAATGGTTAATAGCAGATAGAACATGGCAACAAAGATGTAGACATCAAACGTCACAAATGTTCTAGATGCAATAAGGTCACCTTGATACATGAGATCAAACCCTGCAATGACACCTAAAATCGAGGAGTTTTTGACAAGGTTAATAAATTGATTCCCAAGAGGGGGAATGACGATTTTAATCGCCTGAGGCAAAATGATATACCGCATCGTCCCGCCATATGACAGACCTGAAGCGCGGGCTGCTTCCATTTGTCCAAGCGGTACAGCTTGTATCCCTGCACGAATGGCTTCAGCAATAAAGGCAGACGTATAAATGGCAAGGGCGATCGTTCCAGCAGTAAAGCCATCTGCTACAATACCTAGCACGGGTAAACCAAAGAAGAAAACAAAGGTGATCAATAATAACGGAATATTCCGAATAAATTCCACATAAGCCGTTCCGAACCAGTTGAGCGGCCTAAATGGCGCAATTCTCATAATGGCAATGAGTGTACCGATCAAAAAGCTTCCAATCAGAGCAATGACACTTGCACCAATGGTATATTTAAAGCCTTCTAAATAAAGATGAAAATTTTCAGTGAGAATGGAAAACCGCAGCAATCAGTTCACTTCCTTCCTGATCAACAGGGGAGCCATTGAGCGGCTCACCTGAGGCATTGATGTTAACCAATCAAATATTATTCTTTGATCCATTTTTTAAGAATTTTTTCATATTCACCATTGTCTTTTAACGTTTTTAAGGCTTTATTGATCGCATCAGTTAATTCTTGATCCCCTTTTTTCACAGCAATGCCATAAGGCTCATCTGTAAAGGTGCCGCCGACCACTTCATAATTTGAATCCTCATCTGCCATACCAAATAAGATTGCATTATCAGTTGTCAGCACTTGCCCTTGATTTGATTTTAATGCTGTAAAAGCCTCTTGATAGTTCTCAAATTCTAATACGGATACTTCAGGTGCTTTCTCACGGATATTTTGAGAAGAAGTAGATCCTTTCACGGCCAGCACCTTCGTTCCTTTTTTAAGATCATCAATGGATTGAATGTCGCTTCCTTTTTTTACAAGCAGTGATTGTCCTGCTTCAAAGTAAACATCTGAGAAATTGACTTCTTTTTTACGCTCTTCTGTAATTGTCATGGTGGCTACAATCGCATGGATATCTCCTTTTTGAAGCAAGGGAATTCTTGTTTTAGATGTCACTTCCTTAAATTCTGCTTTTCCTTCATCGCCGAGTATTTCCTTTGTGATGGCTTTTGCAATATCAATATCAAATCCTTCAATATCACCGCTGCTCGGATTTTTTAGACCGAATAGCCGTGTGTCATTTTTTACACCGAAAATGATTTTTTTGTCTTTCTTAATGGTTTCTAATGAGCTTCCTTGTTTTGCATCAGTTGAGCCTTTTTCTGTAGATCCGCAAGCAGCCAAAGCGGCGATGCAGCAAGTCATAAAGAGCAGCAGGCCAAAGCGTTTCATTTTTTTCATTAAACCATTCCCCCTAGTGATTTAAAATACGGCTTAAAAATAATTGAGCACGTTTCTCTTGCGGTTTTTCATAAAATGCAGCCGGTGTTGATTCTTCAAGAATTCTGCCCTCATCAATAAAGACAATGCGGTCGGCCACTTCACGGGCAAAGCCCATCTCATGTGTGACAACAACCATGGTCATGCCTTCACGGGCCAGCTGCTTCATCACATCTAATACCTCGCCGATCATCTCTGGATCAAGTGCAGATGTCGGTTCGTCAAAAAGCATCACCTCTGGTTTCATCGCAAGCCCTCTTGCAATGGCAACGCGCTGCTGCTGTCCGCCTGAGAGTCGTGAAGGGTAGGTGTCTGCTTTTTCAGGAATGCCGACTTTATTTAAATAAAATTCAGCTGTTTCCTTTGCTTCTTCCTTGCTCACTTTTTTGACCTTCATCGGCGCAAGCATAATGTTTTCAAGCACCGTCTTATGCGGATAGAGGTGAAAATGCTGAAAGACCATTCCGATATTTTGCCTGACAAGATTGATGTTGGTCTTCGGATGCTGAACAGACACTTGGTTGACGAGAACTTTTCCCGCATCAATGCTTTCAAGACGATTGATACACCTGAGCATCGTGCTTTTACCAGATCCTGAAGGACCGATGATCACAACAACCTCCCCTTTTTGAATATGTAGGTTAATGTCCTTAAGTACATGGAACTGGCCATAATGCTTGTTGACTTCTTCGAATGTGATCATGAAGAACCTCCTCTTGTGTTTCATTGGCTAAAGCTAAAGTGGATTCTAGCACAACTTGTGTAATAAGAAGTAAATGATGGAATATTTTCTGACGAGATTTTACAGCAAATAGTGACTTTGGATGGAGCTGTATGTTTCATGTGTATTCATTTTTAACAAAGTTAGGACAAATTTTATTTACGTGGATAATTGCAGAAGATGGTTAAACAATAAGAAAAGAGGTGAAAAAGGTGAAGAAACGTCCGATCCAATTTCTGATATATGCTGCAGGGATCCTGCTTGTCCTTGCATCCTTGCTCATTTTACTGCAGCTCGACGAGTTATGGATGCCTGTTTTTTTATTGCTGAAGGCGGTTCTCATTCCGCTTCTCATCGCCATTTTTATTTCTTATCTGCTTTATCCGATTGTGGAAAGATTGCATGCACGAGGGCTGCCGAGAACAGTCAGTCTCTTACTCATCTATGTCCTGTTTTTTGGCGGGATTGGGTTTGCGGTTTATAAAGGAGCGCCAGTGATGATCGCACAGTTAAATGAGCTGTCAGAACAAATTCCTGTCCTCGCCGAAACTTATAATGGCGCTTTATCACATATTCATCGTCATACGAGCCACTGGCCTGACAGACTTCACGACCGCTTGGACCGCTTCATTGTTCAATCGGAGACATATGCAGCCAATAGTGCTGAGCGGATGATTCTTAGCTGTAAGGTTTTATTTGATTATGCATTAGTCGCTGCACTCATTCCTTTTCTTGTTTTTTATATGGTGAAGGATATGAACACGATGAAGCGGGCGGCATGGTATTTAACGCCGCCATCATTTAGAAAGAGGGGAAAAGCTTTTGTCAAAGCAGTGGATGAATCACTTGGTGATTATATTCGAGGGCAGCTGCTTGTTTGTTCTTTAATCGGGGGTGCAGCAGCCATTGTGCTCTGGCTTTTTCATATCCCGTATCCGCTTGTTCTTGGGATGCTGATAGGGGCAACGAATGTGATTCCTTATTTTGGGCCGATTATTGGCGCAGTTCCTGCCATCTTTATTGCGTTTACCATCTCGGTGAAATCGGTCATCATTGTACTGATCACAGTAGCGGTGCTGCAATTTCTAGAGAGCAATGTTCTCAGCCCAATTATTGTAGGGCGAAGTCTTCATATGCATCCTGTCGTCATTATGCTTGTCTTGCTTGCAGGAGGAGAGCTGTTTGGCTTAATTGGGATGATTTTAGCCGTACCAGCAGCTGCAATTATCAGGGTGATCATTGTGCAATATATCCTGATGAGACGAAGCGTTCATTGACAAGACGAGCCGAGTTGTCTATAATAATTTCGATTCATACATATTGAAATTCAATGACGGACCCGAGTACGTTAAAAAGCTGTTGCAGAGAGAGGCTTTATTTGCTGAGAAAAGCCTTATCAGACCTTTAGCGGAAGCTAGTCCCGAGTGCAGATAAACACTGCCGCTCTCTTCCGGCGTTATCGGATGTGAAGGTGATAGACGAATTTGTCTATAATCAGGGTGGTACCGCGAGAACATCTCGTCCCTGTGTAAGTCGTTTTGTGCTTGCATAGGGCGGGATGTTTTTTCGTTTGTGTGGAGATTGATGAATGATAAGGGAGGATTTTTGAATGAAAACTTTAACTTCAGCTCAAGTACGTCAAATGTTTTTAGACTTCTTTAAAGAAAAAGGACATGCTGTAGAACCGAGTGCGTCTCTTGTACCGCATGACGATCCGACACTTTTATGGATCAACAGTGGTGTGGCAACATTAAAAAAATACTTTGATGGCCGCGTCGTACCTGAAAATCCGCGTATTTGCAACGCGCAAAAATCGATTCGTACAAATGATATTGAAAATGTAGGGAAGACAGCACGCCATCACACGTTCTTTGAAATGCTTGGCAACTTCTCTATTGGTAACTATTTTAAAGAAGAGGCCATTGAATGGGCGTGGGAATTCCTCACAAGTGACGAGTGGATTGGCTTTGATCCGAATTTGTTATCTGTGACAGTCCACCCAGAGGATGAAGAAGCGTATATCCTTTGGAGAGATAAAATTGGTGTGCCTGAAGAACGTATTATCCGTCTGGAAGGCAACTTCTGGGATATTGGCGAGGGCCCAAGCGGACCGAATACAGAAATTTTCTATGACCGCGGTGAATCATACGGTCACGACATGAACGATCCAGAATTATATCCAGGCGGGGAAAACGAGCGTTATTTAGAAGTATGGAACCTTGTGTTCTCTGAATTCAACCATAATCCAGATGGGTCATACACACCACTGCCGAAGAAAAACATTGATACAGGGATGGGTCTTGAACGAATGGTATCTGTCATTCAAAATGTGCCGACGAACTTCGATACAGACCTATTCATGCCAATTATTCGCGCAGTCGAAACGATCTCTGGAGAAAGCTATGGCGAAACAAAGGAAAAGGATACAGCATTCAAAGTGATTGCTGACCACATCCGGACAGTTGCCTTTGCTGTAAGTGACGGAGCGCTTCCTTCCAATGAAGGCCGCGGATATGTATTAAGACGTTTGCTGCGCCGCGCTGTGCGTTATGCAAAAACGATCCATATCCACCGTCCGTTTATGTATGATTTAGTGCCAGTTGTTGCTGAAATCATGAAGGATTTCTACCCAGATGTACAAGCAAAAGAAGAATTTATTGCGAAAGTCATCAAAAACGAAGAAGAACGTTTCCACGAAACACTGAACGAAGGGTTAGCCATTTTGTCAGAAGTGATCAAGAAAGAAAGAGACAAAGGCAGCTCACAAATTTCAGGTGAAGATGTATTTAAGCTGTATGATACGTATGGATTCCCTGTCGAGCTGACAGAAGAATACGCAGAAGATGAGAACATGACAGTTGATCGAGAAGGCTTCCAAGCGGAAATGGAGAAGCAGCGTGAACGAGCAAGAAATGCGAGACAAGATGTCGGCAGTATGCAGGTTCAAGGGGGCGCTCTAGGCGATATTAAAGTAGAAAGCACCTTCGTTGGCTATGAAAATCTAACAGCAGATGCGCATATCATTGAATTGCTTCAAAATGGTGAAATTGTCTCGGAAGCACATGAAGGAGACACGGTGCAAATCTTGTTAGATGAAACTCCATTCTATGCGGAAAGCGGCGGACAAGTAGCGGATAAAGGGACACTAAAAAGTGCGGAAGCCATCATTGAGATCAAAGATGTGAAAAAAGCGCCAAACGGTCAGCATGTCCATGAAGGAGTCGTCGTAAGCGGTACGGCTCAAAAAGGTCTCGAAGTCACTGCAGAAGTGGAATCAGCTCTTCGAAAAGGCATTGTGAAAAACCATACAGCGACACACCTTCTGCATCAGGCGCTAAAAGATGTATTAGGCAGTCACGTGAACCAAGCAGGGTCATTGGTGAATGAAAACAGACTTCGTTTTGATTTCTCTCACTTTGGACAAGTGACGAAAGAAGAATTGTCTCAAATTGAAAAAATCGTGAACGAAAAGATTTGGGAAGGCATTTCGGTTGCGATTGACTTGAAGCCAATTGCTGAAGCAAAAGAAATGGGCGCAATGGCGCTGTTTGGCGAAAAGTATGGCGATATTGTCCGCGTAGTCCAAGTCGGCGATTACAGCATCGAGCTATGCGGGGGCTGTCACGTACAAAACACTGCGGAAATCGGTTTGTTTAAAATTGCGTCTGAGTCGGGTATTGGTGCTGGAACACGCCGTATTGAAGCTGTGACTGGTCAAGGTGCCTATGAAGAATTAAATGACCAGCTGGCGATTTTAGAACAGGCAGCAAGTGAGCTGAAGTCAAATACGAAGGACGTACCAAAACGAATCGCTTCATTACAGGCGGATTTAAAAGAGGTTCAAAGAGAAAACGAATCACTTCTTGCGAAATTAAGCCAAGCAGAAGCAGGCTCTATTTTAGAGAAAGTGACTGAAATTGGCGGAGTGAAAGTATTAACTGAAAAAGTAAATGCTAAAGATATGAACCATTTAAGAACAATGGTTGATGACTTGAAAGCTAAATTAGGATCAGCTGTCATCGTCCTGGGAGCCGTTCAAAACGGAAAAGTAAACATTTCAGCAGGAGTGACAAAAGACGTGATCGAAAAAGGTCTGCATGCAGGGAAGCTTGTGAAGCAGGCAGCTGAAATCTGCGGCGGAGGCGGAGGCGGACGTCCAGATATGGCACAAGCAGGCGGAAAACAACCAGAAAAACTTGAAGAAGCACTGGCATCTGTCGAAGAATCTGTCAAATCCGTTTTATAATCAGGCGATGTAGTGTAGAATAATGGTATTAGATGAGCGGTTAGAAAAAAGCTTGCTAGTAGAATGTTGGAAGAGAGGTGCAAGAAGCAGTGAGTTCATTTGATAAGACAATGAAGTTTAACTTCTCTGATGATTCAGCTGAAACCAATGTGAATGAAGTGCTCATTACAGTTCATGACGCACTCCAAGAAAAAGGATACAACCCGATCAATCAAATTGTCGGATACTTGCTGTCAGGCGACCCTGCTTATATTCCAAGACATCAGGATGCACGCAACCTAATTCGTAAACTAGAACGAGACGAATTAATTGAGGAATTGGTTAAATCGTACTTAGAGACACATAAAGAGGCGTAAAACATGAGAATTTTAGGCTTAGATTTAGGCACGAAAACCCTTGGTGTTGCGATCAGTGATGAAATGGGATGGACAGCGCAAGGGATTGAAACAATTAAAATTGATGAAGCAGGCGGAGACTTTGGTCTCAGCCGCCTGTCTGAGATTGTTGCAGAATATGGAGCGGATAAAATTGTACTTGGCTTTCCAAAAAATATGAACGGTACGGTCGGCCCTAGAGGCGAAGCCAGCCAATCATTTGCGAAAGTGCTAGAAAACACGTACAATGTTCCTGTTGTGCTTTGGGACGAGCGTCTGTCAACAATGGCAGCGGAAAAAATGCTCATCTCTGCAGATGTGAGCAGACAAAAGCGTAAAAAAGTCATTGATAAAATGGCGGCTGTCATGATCCTGCAAGGATATTTAGACAGCTTAAATTAAAATGAGGTGAATCAAATGGAACACGGAGAAAAGCAAATTACAATCGTTGATGATAATGGAAATGAACAGCTTTGCGAAGTACTATTTACTTTTGAAAGCGACCATTTTAACAAATCTTATGTTCTTTACTACCCAATTTCTGAGCAAGACAATGAGGAAATTGAAATTCATGCATCAAGCTTCACACCGAACGAAGACGGTGAAGATGGCGAGCTAGAGCCGATTGAAACGGATGAAGAGTGGGACATGATTGAAGAAACGTTAAACACGTTCTTAGATCAAGAAGACGAAGAATAGAACGAATAAAAGGCCTGTGAACAGATCTTCTTGATCTTTCTTTACAGGTCTTTTTTTACGATCATTATGTTAACTTAGATTTATTTCATGTTGACATAATGAACTGTACCTTTTACTCTATTTTTAACAATAAATTGAGTGAGGGGCATGAATATTGAGAATTCAAGATATGATGCAAATAGCGTTAATGACAGCAGTCATCGGGATGTTAGGCTTGATCCCGCCGATTTTACTGACATTTACACCTGTACCGATTACATTGCAAACCGCAGGTCTTTTGCTTGCTGGGGGGCTGTTAAAGCCAAAACAAGCACTGATCAGTTTATGTCTTTTTCTTTTGATTGTGGCAGCAGGCGCACCTCTTTTGTCAGGTGGGAGAGGCGGGATAGGGGTCTTTTTTGGTCCAAGCGGTGGTTTTCTTCTTGCTTATCCTGTTGCTGCCTTCATGATCAGCTTATGGGTGAACCGGCTGAAAAAAGTAACCGCACTGCGTCTTTTTGTGATCTATGCGGTTTGCAGTATTGTGATTTTGTATATGTGCGGTATTCCTTTTCAAGCCATGATGATGCATATTAAGGTTTCACAGGCCGCTTTTCTTAGTCTGATTTATCTTCCAGGTGATTTCATCAAAGCGGGAATGTGTGCTGTCTTTACGGTCAAAATCATTCAGGCCATGTCCTATCGAAAAAGGGATTTGCCTAAAGGGAGGCGAGCAGTTTGATCAGAATAACGGAAAGCTATGCAGTACATGCAGAAATGAAACGAGATCAGATTGCCATCATAGATGAGCAAGAAAGCATTACATATGAAGATTGGTATGAACGTGTGCAGAGAGCGGCACAGTGGTTACAAGGAACGGCTCATCAGCAAAAAAGAATCGCTTTTTTATTATCAAATGGTGCTTCTTTTCTTCAAATATTTGCGGGCGCTGCTTGTGCAGGGTGGACAGCCGTTCCGCTTGATCCGAGATGGAGTCATGAAGAATGTGTAGAAAAGCTCTTGTTAAGTGAGGCGGATCTCGCCATTATAGAGGATCGATTGATGAAAAGATTTGAACAGGGAAGCGTGGACATGCCGATTCTTTCTTTATCTGAATGGAAGGATAGAATCAGCCTTCTCACAGACAACAGTCCTTATAACACCTGCGATACCGAGAAGGACCCAGTCTTTTATATGGGATTTACGTCAGGTTCAACAGGCTCACCAAAAGCCTTTATTAGACGTCAGCAATCATGGATCGAGAGCTTTCGAATGACAGCTGCTTCATTTGGAATCACTCATCAAGATCATGCTCTTATATTAGGTACACTCTTATCCTCTCACTTTTTATATGGTGCTATCAGTACATTATACTTTGGCGGCACAGTGACGCTTTTAGAAAAATTTGTGCCAAGAAAAGCGAAGCAAGCCTTAGAGACAGGTGATATCACCGTGATGTATACTGTCCCAACAATGACAGAAACGTTACTGCAAATCGATGCTTTTAAAGGAGACAATCCGCTTCTTGTCATGTCATCGGGAGCAGATTGGAGAATCTCTTCAAAAGAACAGCTCGTCACCAATTATCCACATGTTACTTTTTTTGATTTTTATGGCACATCAGAGTTAAGTTTTGTCTCTTATTTGTCTTCAAATGACTTTCTGCAAAAACCTTCTTCTGTTGGACGGCCTTTTTCCTCCATTCAAGTTGAAGTAAGGCGGCCCGATCAATCTGTCTGTCAGCCAAATGAAACAGGGAGGATTTATGTAAAGAGCCCAATGACTTTTTCAGGTTACTTACATGAGGAGAAACCGCCGCAGGAGTGGCTGACAGTTTACGATATGGGGTGGCTGGATAAAGACGGTTATCTGTATATGAGCGGTCGTGAGAATGGCATGATCGTCTATGGAGGTCTGAATATTTTCCCAGAGGAAATTGAGCGTGTGCTAAATGAACAGCCAGAGGTGAAGCGGTCGATTGTGGTGGGCGTTCCTGACCCATATTGGGGTGAAATCCCTGTTGCCATACTGGAGCAAGTGCAGCAAATAAAGGTGGTTCGACAAGCTGTTAAAGAAAAGCTTGCGGCCTACAAGGTACCAAAAAAATGGCTTATGATTGATCAAATGATGGAAACATCCGGCGGGAAAATTGCCCGCGTGAGCATGAAAAGGTGGGCGGAGGAGCAATTGTCATGCAAGCGGTGATCGTACAAGCAAAACGAACACCCTTCGGTGACAAAAATGGGATGCTGAAAAATTATCGCCCAGAGCAATTAGCCGCTCCCCTTATTCGGCATTTGTCCCAGGACATGACACCGGATGACGTCATATTAGGCAATGTCGTCGGAGGCGGTGGAAATATGGCCCGTCTGTCCTCATTAGAAGCAGGGCTTCCTTTACACGTTCCCGGTATGACGATTGACAGGCAATGTGCCTCTGGTCTTGAAGCGATCCGAATAGCTTGCATCATGGTTCAATCGGGGGAGGGCTCGATGTATATCGCTGGCGGGACTGAGAGCATTTCCAGATCACCAATGAAAGAAAGAGCCCGCTTTTCACCGGAGTGGATAGGAGATCCGCATATGGGAGAAGCAGCAGAGCTGACCGCGTCGGCATTTTCTGTTACAAGAAAAGAACAAGATGACTATGCCCTTTTAAGCTGGGAAAGAAGTTTAGCGGCATTCAAACATGGTACATATGCAGAAGAAATCGTTTCGGTTGACGGGCTGAGCATAGATCAAGCAGCTGCTAAAATAAGACCGATGACAAAGCTGATCAAGCGGGCAAAACCTGTATTTTTGCCGGGGAAAGGAACTGTGACTGCCGCCAATAGCTGTAAGGAAGCAGACGGAGCAGCTGCTGTCGCTGTGATGGAAAGATCGTTAGCGGAAGCAAGTGGATGTAAGGCGATGCTGCGGTATGCCGGAAGTGCTGTGACAGCGATACATCCTCATTTTCCAGCTGCTTCACCGATTGATGCGATCAAGAAACTTTTACATCAAGAGAACATCAAGGCAGAGGAAGTGGCGCTTTTTGAAATCAATGAAGCATTTGCGCTGAAAGCAGCACTTATTGCCCGCACGCTGGGGATACCATATGACCGGATCAATAGAAGAGGCGGTGCACTATGCCTTGGGCATCCATACAGCGCGTCAGGAGCTGCTATGATGGTGAGATTATTTTATGAAGCGCACACCTTACCGAATGGAAGCTATGTCATGGCTGCTATTGGAAGCGGTGGCGGTGTTGGTTTAGCCGTTTTGTGGCAAGTTTTGTCATGACATGCATGAGCAAGGAATTGCCGAACTCCGTCGAATCATGTACTATAAAAGCTAGATGTGAGGAGGGCCATGCATGTTTTCAGAACAAAAGAAACGACCATTCTTCAAAAGAAAAATGGGGATCGTCCTGTTATCTGTCCTTGCTGTCATCATCATTGCAGCATTATCAGGCTTTTTATATGTTAAATCAGCACTCGGACCGGTCGATCAAAAAAGTAAACAAACGATTAATATTCATATTCCAAATGGGACATCTGTGCGCGAAATTGCGGGCATTTTAAAAGAAAATGGGCTCATTTCGAATGACACGATTTTCACTTATTATGCGAAATACAAAAATGCGTCCGGCTTTAAAGCGGGTTATTTTCATTTGAAACAAACAATGGACGCAGACACGCTGATCAAAAAGCTGACATCTGGCGGAACAGATTACGCCTTTCAGCTTGTGATTCCAGAGGGAAGACAGCTATCTGATATTGCAGCGATTATTGCAAATCAGACGAATTTTTCAGCGAAGGAAGTTGAAGCAAAGCTGGATGATCCTGCTTTTATTCAAACACTAATGAAAAAATATCCGAAAACCGTGACATCACAGGTGAATGGAAAACAGGTGAAACATCCGTTAGAGGGTTACTTATTCCCTGCTACGTATCCATTTTATCGTGAGGATGAATCACTCGAGACGATCATTGAAACGATGATTAAACAAACAGATCAATACGTGAAAACGTATGAAAAAGACATGAAAAAGAGAAACATGTCCATACATGATGTGTTAACGATGGCATCACTCATTGAAATGGAAGCAACAGAAAAGACAGATCGGGCAAAAATCTCAAGTGTATTCTATAACCGGTTGAAAAAGGACATGCCGCTTCAAACTGACCCAACCGTTCTTTATGCACTTGGTGAGCATAAATCCCGCGTTTATTACAAAGACCTAAAAGTGAAATCTCCTTATAACACGTATAACAACAAAGGGCTGCCGCCTGGACCTATTGCAAATGCTGGTGAATCCTCTTGGAAAGCAGCACTGCATCCAGAGAAAACGGATTACGTTTACTTCCTTGCGAAGAAAAATGGAGAAGTCGTATTTACGAAAACGTTAAATGAGCATAATAAAGCAAAAGCGAAATACATCACAGGCAGCAATTAACGTACAAGTGAATCGAAAAAGACTGTAGACAATACGAGATTGCCTGCAGTTTTTTTCGTTGGAATATCCATTTTATAGGTTCGCAATTACCACTTCTTTGTGGTAAAATATATCGGGTTGTTTTTACTTAGATGAACGAAAGATTGACGAGAAAGAGAGCTGCAATAGGCAGGACTCTTCTTTTTCAGGTCATGAAGGAGCTAGACAGATAATGACTATCGAAGATGATCGAATAAATGATTATATTGAACATTTAATTCACCCAAGTCCTGATGCAATCGCTCAATTAGAGATATATGCAAAAGAGCATCATGTGCCAATTATGGAAAAGGTGAGCATCGAGCTTTTACTGCAGCTTCTTTCGATGAAAAAGCCGAAGAAAATTCTTGAGGTTGGGACAGCGATTGGCTATTCCGCTATTCGAATGGCAACAGCTCTGCCAGATGCTGAGATTTATACGATTGAGCGAAATGCAAAGCGCTATGAAGAAGCGACACGGAACATTGAAGAATTAAAGTTAAAAGAAAGAATACACGTGTTTTTTGGTGATGCGATGGAATCGGCTAAAACGGTCCAAACGATGGCGCCCTATGATGTGATTTTTATTGATGCTGCAAAAGGGCAGTACAAGCGTTTTTTTGAATTGTTTGAACCGATGCTTGCTCATGACGGAATGATTATTACAGACAATGTATTATTCAAAGGCTTAGTGGCAACGAATTATGAAGAAGAAATTGAAGATAAACGAAAAAAACAATTAATTGGAAAAATTGATCGATACAATCAATGGCTCATGTCAAACCCTGATTTCCAAACGTGCATTATTCCAGTTGGAGACGGGATCGCCATTAGTACAAAAAGAGGTGACCAATCATGAAGAAACCAGAATTGCTTGTGACGCCAAGCAGCGTGTCAGACGTCATGCCATTAATTGAGGCAGGAGCTGATGCATTCTTAATAGGCGAACAAACATACGGTATTCGTCTTGCAGGTGAGTTTTCAAGAGAAGATGTGAAACAAACGGTTGAGCTTGCACATGCCCATCACAAAAAAGTGTATGTGGCGATGAATGCAATTTTTCATAATGACCGCGTCCAGCTGCTTGGAGATTATTTAACTTTTCTCGATTCATTAAACGTGGACGGTGTCGTCTTTGGAGACCCAGCCGTGATCATGGCTGCAAAGGAAACAGGAGTGAACCTGAATCTTCACTGGAGTACAGAAACGACTGGGACAAACTATTACACTTGTAACTACTGGGGCAGAAAAGGCGCATCGCGTGCTGTTCTTGCAAAAGAGCTGAATATGGACAGTGTGATCGACATCAAAGAAAATGCTGAGGTAGAGATTGAAATTCAAGTCCATGGCATGACATGTATGTTTCAATCAAAACGTACGCTCATCGGCAACTACTTTGAATACCAGGGCAAACAAATGGATGTCGTAGGCAGACATATGGAGGAAGGGCTATTCCTGCATGACCAAGAGCGTCAAAACAAATACCCTATTTTCGAGGATGCCAACGGGACACATATTATGAGTCCAAATGATGTGTGTATGATTGACGAATTAGAAGAGTTTGTTGACGCAGGCATTGACTCATTTAAAATTGACGGAATTTTAAAGTCACTTTCTTATATGACAGAGGTGACATCACTTTATAGAAAAGCAATTGATTTACTGACGACTGACAAAGACGCGTATGAAGATCAGAAAGAGGACTGGGTGAAGCGGATTGAAGAGATTCAGCCAGTGAATCGTTCGATTGATACAGGATTCTTCTTTAAAGAAACGGTTTATTAATATAAGAGGAGGCAGAGGAAATGGCATTATTGAAAGATGGTATTTCTGAAATGATTGATGGGAAACGTGTCATTACAAAAAAACCAGAACTGCTTGCACCCGCAGGAAACTTGGAAAAGCTGAAAATTGCTGTACATTATGGAGCTGACGCTGTTTTTATTGGCGGGAAAGAATTCGGGCTTCGCTCTAATGCAGATAACTTTTCAATTGAAGAAATGGCAGAGGGCGTCGCATTTGCAAACAAATATGGCGCACGCATTTATGTGACAACGAATATCTTCGCCCACAATGAAAACATGGATGGGCTGGAGGAATACCTTCAAGGGATTGAAGGCGCTGGAGTAGCAGGCATTATCGTAGCTGATCCACTGATCATTGAAACATGTAAACGTGTTGCACCGAAGCTTGAAGTCCACTTAAGCACACAGCAATCTCTTTCAAATTGGAAAGCTGTTCAATTTTGGAAGGAAGAAGGGCTTGAGCGTGTGGTGCTTGCACGTGAAACAAGTGCGCTAGAAATTAGAGAAATGAAAGAAAAAGTCGATATTGAAAT
The DNA here is from genome assembly GCF_000800825.1 of Bacillus sp. WP8. NCBI lineage: Bacteria > Bacillati > Bacillota > Bacilli > Caryophanales > Bacillaceae > Bacillus > Bacillus sp. WP8. The sequence goes on along the minus strand of NZ_CP010075.1, from coordinate 2,380,744 downwards.
CGAAACATTCATTCATGGTGCGATGTGTATCGCATACTCTGGCCGCTGCGTGCTCAGTAACCATATGACGGCAAGAGATTCTAACCGCGGAGGCTGCTGCCAGTCCTGCCGCTGGGATTATGATCTTTATAAACTAGAAGGTTCTGAGGAAGCACCATTATTTGGTGAAGAAGATGCACCATTTGCGATGAGTCCAAAAGATTTGAAGCTTGTTGAATCCATTCCTCAAATGATCGAAATGGGAATTGACAGCTTAAAAATCGAAGGACGGATGAAATCCATTCATTATGTTGCCACTGTTGTCAGTGTGTATCGCAAAGTCATCGATGCCTATTGTGCTGATCCAGACAATTTTGTCATTCAGCAGGAATGGTTAGATGAATTAGATAAATGTGCAAACCGTGACACAGCGCCGGCCTTTTTCGAAGGCGTACCAGGAACAGATGAACAAATGTTTGGCAGTCATGGAAAGAAAACGACATTTGACTTCGCAGGTCTTGTTCTTCATTATGATGAAAAAGAACAAATCGTGACATTGCAGCAGCGTAACTTCTTTAAATCTGGGGATGAAGTTGAATTCTTCGGACCAGAAATTGAGAATTTCACATGCAAAATTGAGACGATTTGGGATGAAAAAGGCAATGAACTAGATGCCGCTCGTCATCCGCTGCAAATCGTGAAATTCAAGCTTGATCAAAAAGTATACCCTAGCAACATGATGAGAAAGGGGAAATAACAGCCACATGAGGAGTAAACCAGTTGTCATTGGAATTGCTGGCGGCTCGGGTTCAGGTAAAACGAGCGTCACCAATTCAATTTATGAAAAATTTAAAGGACATTCCATCCTCATGCTTCAGCAAGATTTATATTACAAAAATCAAAGTCATATGCCATTTGAAGAGCGCCTGCTCACGAACTATGATCATCCGCTTGCATTCGACAATGACCTGATGTTTGAGCATTTGGAACAGCTCCTAAGGTACGAATCCATTGAAAAACCAATATATGATTTTAAACTAAACACACGTTCAGAAGAGACGGTTCATGTTGAGCCGAAGGATGTCATCATCGTTGAAGGCATTTTTGCACTAGAAGACGAACGTTTGAGAGACTTAATGGATATTAAACTGTATGTCGATACAGATGCAGACCTTCGCATCATCCGCCGCATTTTACGCGATACGAAGGAAAGAGGCCGGTCGATCGATTCTGTGATTGAACAATATGTATCTGTTGTCAGACCGATGCATAATCAATTCATTGAACCGACAAAGCGATACGCCGATATCATCATCCCAGAAGGCGGCCAAAACCATGTGGCAATAGACTTAATGGTCACAAAAATTCAAACCATTCTTCAAAACCGAGCAGAGTAAATGGTGGCGAAGAAAAAGACCTTTACAGTGTAAAGGTCTTTTCAGCATCCTATTAATAAACAGTCACGAAAACTTGTCCTAAGACAGACGTCCCTTTATAAAGAGTGATCGTGGCTTTGCCAGGTGAATTTGCGGTCACTATTCCATTAGAGCTAACAGAAGCTACACTCTGTTTATCTGTCCAATAACGTGTAGCTGCAGAATTATAGACCGAGTATTGCTCACTAACTCTTAAAGATACACTGTAATCTTGAATCGAAATCACATCTAATGTTTGAAATCCAGACGAGCTGCTATTGACTGTGAAATCCGCTGTTTCTTTGGCTGAAGCCATGCCCATTAGTGAAAAAGATAAGGTAGAGATGGATAGAACAGAAACAATTGTTTTCTTCATGTTCATTTAAAACACTCCCTAGCATATATTTGGTCTTGCATTGATAGAATTCAACAAAAACCAAATATTTCCTTGTTAATATTTGTTAATAATATGTGAACATTTATGAAAGCAGCATTCTCGGAAAAAATCTTGAGGGTTTGATATGATAAGAAAACAATGAAGAAAAGAAGAGTTGGAGAAATCACTACCACATAGCGAAAGAATGAAGTTGAAAAAGTATATTAAAAAAACGACAAACAAATCATCACAAATTTTCAAACAATTCTTGATCAAAACGCAATTTTGTAATAATATAGCATAGACATATCGTACACTGACCATATTATGTATTGGAAGATGGAGAATGGGTAAGCTATTCTTCTACATATGATCGAAATGGCCGAACGAGGTACAGGAGCTTCCTGTGCCTTTCCACAGTTTGTGCGATTTTAGACCGCTGCGGAGTGGTCCTGTCTAATAAAAGGCATAATAGTTGCATCTAAAAGGGACGCCATGTAAGATGGACTTTTACGAATATGGGACAGAAGGAATGAGGGCCTGAACATGTCCTCATTCTTGTATATTTCAGTCGTCACTCACGTGCAGAAAGTTTGTATGATGAGGATTAATAGAAGGAGTGAATGATTCATGGCACAAGAGAAAGTATTTCCAATGACAGAAGAAGGAAAGCGTAAATTAGAAGAAGAACTTGAACATTTGAAAACGGTTAAACGTAAAGAGGTTGTAGAGCGTATTAAAATCGCTAGAAGTTTTGGAGACCTCTCTGAAAACTCGGAATATGATTCTGCTAAAGAAGAGCAGGCGTTTGTAGAAGGCCGTATTACAACGCTTGATAATATGATTCGTAATGCCAAAATTATCGAAGATGAAGGAAATTCAAATGTTGTTTCACTTGGTAAAACGGTGACATTCGTTGAATTACCAGACGGCGAAGAAGAGTCTTACACCATTGTGGGAAGTGCAGAAGCTGATCCGTTTGAAGGCAAGATTTCAAACGATTCACCGATTGCAAAAAGCCTTTTAGGTAAACAAGTAGACGACAAAGTAACCGTTCAAACACCTGGCGGAGAAATGTTCGTCAAAATTGTAAAAATTTCATAATCACGTTTATCAGGTAAACACCTCGTCCACAATAGGGACGAGGTGTTTTTATGCGCAAAAAAAGAAGAATTCAATGGACAGGTGCGATTATTTTTATGCTATTTCTCGGTCTTCTGATGAGACTGGCAGAAATTCAGCTGTTCTTCACAGAATCGTTTTCAAAGCTTGATATCAATTTAATACAAGAAAGTGTCAAACAGCGAACAGAAGAAGTCGTCATTTCAGACGGACGCGGTGAGTTTTTAGATCGAAACGGCCAAGCACTTCTTACAAAAGAACAGCCCGCGGTTATCTTATTTCCTTTCCTGCAATATGATCTTCCGCGCTTACAGCAAACCGCCTCTATTCTAGAGATAGAAGAGAATGAACTCAAAAAACAGTTAACAGAAACGAAAAAACCGCTCATTTTAAAAGATGACATCACGAAAAAAAAGCTGAAAGACATCAATGATATGAAATATTCAGGTGTGTACGGCGTATATATGAAAGAGAAGGACAAAAAAAGACTTGCCCTCCACACATTAGGTTTCACAAGCGAGAATCCAGAACTATTGAGGAAGCGTTATCCTGACAAAAAAGAGCTTTCCATTCGTACTGAAATCGGCACATTTGGGCTGGAAAGCACCTTTGACGAATTTCTATTACCCGAGCAAGACACAAAATTGTTATATCATGTGGACGGAAGGGGAAACCCTTTGTTCGGTATGGACGTCAAATATACAGCAGAAGCTCATTCCTTTTATCCACTTCAGGTACAGACAACAATAGATGAGGACATGCAGGCTGAAATGGAAAAGGTGCTCAAAGAACAAGGCGTTGAAAAAGGCGGTGCCGTTCTGCTCGACATTGAAAAAAGCAGTGTGCTGGCGATGGCGAGTACCCCAAATGTCACAAGCAAAAACCGGCATGAGGCAAGAAATTACATGCTGACAGCTATTGCACCAGGCTCTGTCTTTAAAACGGCTGTGCTTACCGCAGCAATCGAAAAAAATCTTGACCAGCCACAAACCTTGTATGACTGTCGAAAGAATTTATATGGAGAGCCTGAAGGAAAACAGGAAGTGCTAAATCTGACGGACAGTTTCTCAGAGAGCTGCAATTATACCTTTGCGACACTTGCTGAAAGGCTCATTCAAACAGATGATCAAATCATCGAAAAGACGGCTGCAAAGCTTGGACTATTAGATCGAGCTGGCTGGGAAGGGGATGTCTATCATAAGCAGCACTTCAAACAGTTTGATCGTGAAGAAACAGGCAGTGTGTGGGGAGATAAAAGAGACAAGCATGTCAAAAAAGCCATTGCACAAACCGCAATAGGACAAAAAAATGTTAAAACGACTCCTCTGCAAATCGCGAATATGATGGCTACGATCGCAAGAGGAGGAGAACGAAAAGAAGTGAAAATCGCAGAAAAAGTGCTGTATCAAAACGGAACTACGATGCTGTCCTTTCAAAACAAACGGCCTGAAGGGAGCAGCATAGACCGCTATACAGCTCAAAAGCTGCAAAAATTCTTAAGACAGGTGGTGACCTCTGACAAGGGAACCGGAAGAAGGTTTCAAGATTTGCCATACGATGTAGCGGGGAAATCAGGTACTGCCCAAACCGGCGGTCAAGACAAAAAGGGGAATCCGCTTTATCATAAGTGGTTTGCTGGATACTTTCCGGTAGAAAAACCAAAATACGCCCTTGTGGTTGTTCACCTTGACGAGACAAGTGCCCGGGCTAAGACAAATGATGCGTTTTATGATATTGTAAAAAAGGTCAATGAAATTGAAAAGAAACAGACATAGAACATCCCTTCATGACATGTTAGAATAGAAACGACTTAGGGAACAGAGGCAAAGGAGTGCAGAGATTTTGAGTAGAAATTCTCGATTTGAACATCGTGATAAGCGCAGAAAGGCAAATATGGTGCTTAACATATTAATTGGTATCGTTGTGGTGCTTATTTTGGTTGTCGCATCGAGTTTGTTAATTTTTAATAAGCCGAAAGATCCAGATGTAGCGGATGCACCATCAAAAACGGCACCTGCAACAAGTGAAAATAAACAAAACTCAGAAGAAGATGTGAAAGATCCAAAGAAAGATACATCCGATGATTCAGATGCAAAAAAAGATGATTCATCTGATCAAGACGACGATACGAAGAAGACAGATGATGAAGAAAAACCTAATAAAGATGCGTTAAAAGACGCCAAAGAAACAGACGGCGGCAAAACAAGTGACGTCGACAAAACATACGAAAACGATGACTGGGAGCCTGTAGGAACAGAGCAATCCGGTTCACATACAGCAACCTATGATTCGAGCTCAACAGACTGGAAAGAAATGATCAAAGCCATGTCCTATGCGACAGGAATTTCAGAAGATCAAATGACCGTTCTTTGGTTAGGAAATAACGGAGGTCCTCAAGATGCAAAAGGAACCATCCGTGATAAATCAACAGGTGAACGCTACCGCGTGGAAATTACGTGGGTAGATGAAAAAGGCTGGAAACCTGTGAAGGTTGAAAAATTAAGATAAACACGAAAAAAGATAGCAGATTGTTGACAAAGGGCTAAAATGATGTTTATTTTAGCCCTTTGTCTTCTTTTCAGCGTGATAGAAAACCTTTGCAGTCTAGGAAGGACGAGTACCGGAGCGGAGCGAATTTGACATTCGTGAGCACCGGCACGCAGAACTGACAACGAATGCGAGGGTTTGTCTACACGCTGAGATAGCAGATCTGCTATCTTTTTTGTTTAAACATTCGCTTTAAAATGAACAACTGCTGTATACAAAATCTGCTCATCGATCACAGTCGTTTGATGACTGACAGAATGAACGGTCAGCAGAATCGCCTGATTATGTTCAATTTGTTTTTGGATCTTTTGTTCAAGTTCTTTTAAAGATGTTGCTTCAAAAAATTCAATTTTATCCTTTAAAAAATCCAGCTGAAAATCCATTTGATTCACCTCTCTATACTCTTCATTCATCTTAATCTCTCTCCCTCAGAAGGGCAAATATTTTTCTACCTCTCCCAGTATTTTTTAGTAGGAAAGAAACAGAAGTTGTGGTAGGATAGGAACTGTTCGACGGAATAAAACATACTATACGCATAGGAATAAAAAGATAAAGTGGAGGGAAAGAAAATGGGACGTGAATTTCTTTCTTTATTTGATCATTGGGCTGACTCTTATGACGACACGGTGAGTGGTCATGACGAGCAGTATAAAGAAGTGTTTCGCCGGTATCCGGCTATTTTAAATGAAATTACCCGCCGTTCAGGCCAATATGTTCTTGAGTTTGGAAGCGGTACGGGGAATCTAACAGCGCTCCTGCTTGCAGCTGATAAAAACGTGTTTGGTGTTGAACCATCAGATGCCATGAAGAAAGCAGCTCTTCAAAAAGGACTACCAAATATACTTCATGATGGGGATTTTTTATCATTTCCAGCGCCGCCTTTTGAGCCGGATACGATCGTCAGCTCATATGCATTCCACCATTTAACGAATGAAGAAAAAAAACAAGCCATTCACACCTATAGCAACATCCTTCACTCAGATGGTAAAATAGTCTTTGCTGATACAATGTTTCAAAATCAAGCAGCACATCAAGCTGAAATCGACAAAGCGAGAGCTGCAGGGTTCGATCAGCTTGCAGAGGATTTAGAAACGGAATATTATCCATCCATTGATGTGTTAAAGCAAATCTTTGAAGAAGAAGGTTTTAGCACATCCTTTCATCAAATGAATGATTTTGTTTGGATCGTAGAAGCGAAGAAAAGGGAATGAAAGGATGTTTTTGTTTTGAAAATCGCAGTTATAGGTGCAATGGAAGAAGAAGTGACGATTTTAAGAGATCAACTAAAGAATGCTACACAAGAAAACATCGCTGGGTGTGAATTTACAACAGGTGTTTATGAAGATAAAGAAGTGATTTTATTAAAATCAGGGATTGGAAAAGTAAATGCAGCGGTCAGCACAACATTACTGCTTGACCGCTTTCAGCCAGATTATGTGATCAATACAGGATCTGCTGGCGGTTTCCATCACTCATTAAATGTAGGTGATATTGTCATCTCTACTGATGTGAGACATCATGATGTAGATGTGACCATCTTTGATTACGAATATGGACAAGTGCCGGGACTTCCAGCTGCTTTCATTGCGGATGAAAAGCTTGTGAAGCTTGCAGAGGAATCTGCTTTAGAGATCGATCATATTCAAGTGGCAAAAGGAACGATTGCAACAGGAGATTCATTTATGAATGATCCGGATCGTGTAGCGTTTGTAAGAGAGAAGTTTCCAGAGCTATATGCGGTGGAAATGGAAGCTGCAGCTGTTGCACAGGTCTGTCAGCTCTTTGGTACGCCATTTGTTGTCGTTCGTGCGCTATCAGATATTGCTGGGAAAGAATCCAATATCTCCTTTGATCAATTCCTTGAGCAAGCAGCGATTCACTCAACCGACCTTGTCTTGCGTATGATAAAGCAAACACAATAAAAGAAGGGGTTTCCCCCTTCTTTTCCATGCAAAGGAAGGGAATTATATGGCTGTCATAAAGGATATTACCGAATTAATTGGCCGCACACCGCTTTTAAAGCTGTCAGGGATTGGCGTCCCAGAAGGCGTTGAGGTGTATGCAAAGCTTGAGATGATGAATCCAGGTGGAAGTATTAAAGATCGTTTAGGTGATATGCTCATCAGAGAAGCATTAGCATCTGGCAAACTGCGTCCAGGCGGAACCATTATTGAAGCAACTGCTGGGAACACAGGAATTGGGCTTGCCCTAAGTGCAAGAAAGCATCAATTGCAGACCATTTTTTGTGTACCAGAACATTTTAGTCAAGAAAAACAGCAGGTGATGAAGGCGCTCGGTGCAGAGATTATTCATACGCCGAGAAAAGAAGGCATGAAGGGTGCGATTGATCGAGCCCTTGAACTAGAGGCAAGCCTTGACAATGCCTATTGTGTTTTACAATTTAAAAACAAAGTAAATCCATTGACTTACTACAGAACGCTCGGTCCGGAATTATGGTCCGACTTAAAAGGGAATATCGATGTATTCGTCGCAGGAGCAGGATCTGGCGGGACTTTTCAAGGGTGTGCCGCCTATTTAAAAGAGCAGCATCCGTCGTTAAAAACGGTTGTTGTGGAGCCTGAAGGGTCAATTTTAAATGGTGGGGATCCGGGCCCGCATAGAACAGAAGGAATTGGTCTTGAATTTATCCCAGATTATATGGAGCAGGCTTTATTCGATGAGATTTACACTGTCAGTGATGATGATGCGTTTCGAATGGTGAAAGAAGCAGCTGAAAAAGAAGGTGTTCTCATCGGCAGCTCTTCTGGTGCCGCTTTATTTGCCGCTTTAGAGGAAGCAAAGAAAGCAGCACCTGGGTCAGTCATTGTGACCATTTTTCCTGACAGCAGTGAGCGATATTTAAGTAAAGGAATTTATGAGGGAGGAAAATAGAATGAAACCAAAAACAATGATGATTCACAGCGGAACAACGGGTGATGAAAGAACAGGCGCCGTGTCTGTACCTATTTACCAAGTGAGCACGTATAAGCAGCCGAAAGCAGGCGAACATACGGGGTATGAATACTCCAGAACAGCAAATCCAACAAGAACCGCACTGGAAACAGTCATTCGTGATCTTGAAGGAGGAGCAAACGGCTACGCATTTGGTTCAGGAATGGCAGCCATTACGGCGGTGATGATGCTGTTTAACAGCGGGGATCATATTGTCCTGACAGATGACGTGTACGGCGGAACCTACCGCGTCATCACAAAGGTGCTAAACCGAATTGGCATTACTGCAACCTTTGTTGACACAAGTGATCCTGAAGCGGTGAAAAAAGCCATTTTACCTGAAACAAAAGCCGTTTACATTGAATCACCAACCAATCCTTTACTCAAAATGACGGATCTAAAAGCGATCGGCGAATTGACAAAGGAAGCCAACATCTTGATGATTGTCGATAATACATTTTTCACACCGTATTTCCAAAAGCCGATTGAATATGGTGCGGACATTGTTCTGCACAGTGCGACTAAATATTTAGGCGGTCATAGTGATGTTGTGGGCGGGCTTGTCGTCACAGCGACGAAAGAGCTTGGAGAAGAACTGCACTTTGTTCAAAACTCGACAGGCGGAATTCTTGGACCGCAGGATTCATGGCTTCTCATGAGAGGGATGAAAACACTTGGGCTAAGAATGGAAGCACATCAACAAAATGCACAGAAAATCGCTGAATTTTTAAAGCAACATCCAGCTGTCACACGTGTTTATTATCCAGGTCTCGGTACTCATCCTGGCCATGAACTTGCGAAAACGCAAGCATCTGGCTTCGGCGGAATGATCTCTTTTGATATTGGAAAAGAAGAACATGTTGATGTATTTTTGAGCCAGCTAAAGCTGTTTACGATCGCAGAAAGCCTTGGAGCGGTAGAAAGCTTAATTTCTGTCCCTGCCCGGATGACCCATGCGTCCATTCCAAAAGACCGCAGGGAGGAGCTTGGCATCACAGATGGTTTAATTCGTATTTCCGTTGGGATTGAAGATGTTGATGATTTACTACATGATATCAAGCAAGGACTTAGCGCGCTGGCGAATGGATAGATTTACATGCTCCTCACTTTCTCTCACTATGTTAAGCTATGAATAGACATTAATAACTGGAAGGTGAAACAAGTGAAGAAAAAGTGGAGTGATTTAGTGACAGATTACAAGCAGTACGCTTTTATTTTGCTTGCTGTCAGCACCTTTTTATATATTGGTACGATCTTACCGAACCAGCACATCGAAGCATCTCCAAAAATGCTGATGATGGGAATAGATTGTGTTTTCTTATTAGCAGCTTTTGTTTGTGTTAAACGTGCGATTTTCTTTCAAAAGAAACTGCAAGAATTAGATGAAGATTAATTCGAAAGTCTCCTCATGTGCCTGAGGGGCTTTTTTCATTGTATTGGACAATCGGACAAGAATAACTGTAGAAATTTAGTCAAAAACACAAAAATCATCTATATTACTAAAAACAGGTTTACAAAATGGTGCTTGCTGGATATACTTACAAAGTAATTAAAAAAACGTAAAGGAGGCTGAAGAATATGTTATTCGTATCTACTTGTGATCAATTCAACCAACAATTTCATCATGTCATCAGCCTGTGGAAGAGTTCGTGTTCTTCCTTTGCCTTATACGGTGCACGCTTTATAACTGTTTAAGTAGTAAACGAGGATTTCACACGTATCATCCATTGCAGGTTGGAAGACAATGTCTTTTGAGCTGTATTTTTGTGTGCCCGCAGGTCAACTGATAAAGAAGATCTGCGGGCTATTTCGCGTGCTGCGAACTGAAGGGAGGTGAGCGTATATGACAATCCATTTATTTTTTATTACATTGACGATCAAACGTAAATACAAGGATATTGAGACTGTTCTTTACGAACAAGAAGTCGAAACATTTTATGAAGAAATGAAACAGAAACAACTAAAGTATATGAACTAAAACAGGAAATGAAAAAAGTGAAAAGGAGGAGATTGACATGTTTATGATGCTTGCCATGCTTGATTGTTATACGAGGGAGAAGGACCAGGTTTAGACACGCTCCACATTGATCACCTGCACATATGATAACCGTAAAAGGAGATTGTGAGGTGATCAATAAATGTCGATGTCACCCTATATGAGATTTCCGTCTGTGGGGCACGGATATGCATCTATTCCGCATTCCTTAAAGCACGGGTACGGCAATCCATACCGCATGCAAAGAGAGCGAGAGGAAATGCTCAGACGTTATATGTATCAGTACCGGACTTATTGGTATTAAAGAAAAGGAGCAGGAAACGTCATGGTTTCCTGCTCCTTTTACATTAGCAAATCCAGCTTGCACCAATGATGATCAACAAAATGAACAGTACAACAAGCAATGCGAATCCGCCTGCAAAACCGCCACCGTAGCCACCGCAGTAGCCTCCAGAATAACCGCCAAAGCCCATAATCTAGCACCACCTTTATCTTATCAAGATACATTTATAAATTATGCAGCTCATGCAGAAAACGAAATCAATCTGAGCACAAATAATGAAAACGCCTATTCAGGTCAAAAAATTTTCACTTTCTGCGAAACATTTTCTGAAAAGGAGCGTCTTATAAAGGACAAATAAATTAGGACTAGGTCTTAATTTTTGTTAGGTGAGAGCCGATATGAAAAGTAAGAAAATTTGTAAATAGTTATATTTACTGGTGAAAAGCAGGTGTTAACATTGATTCAAAGCTGGATTGGAAAACAAATGAGGGAACCAAAAGGCTTGTTCTCAAAATGGGTTGCCCGCTATATGGAAAAAAATCATCATAATATCAATGAATGGACGCTTCAACTCTTAAATATACAAGAAAATGACCGAATTTTAGAAATTGGGACTGGAAGAGGCATCACCTTATCAAAGGTAGCAGAAAAACTTGACCGCGGAAAAGTATATGGAGTGGATGCCTCTCGTCATATGATTAAATATGCAAAAAGAAAACATAAGAAGCTTGCGGAACAGGACAAAGCCGTTATTACGCTTGGTAAGGCTGAGCAATTACCTTTTGAAGACAGATCATTCAATAAATTATTTACGGTGCAGACGATCTATTACTTGAAGGATATTGAGCAAGTTATGAAGGAAGTGTACCGCGTCCTTCAAGTGGATGGTGAAGTATTTTTATCTTTTCAAAAGCAGGAGCTGATAAAGGAACAAAAACGGTCAACATCTTTTTCATCGTACAGTGAACAAGAGATCAGCCATCTGTTTTCAGCATATCACTTTAGAGAAGTCTCGGTTTATCACTATGATACATACATCTGTATCAAAGCTTTAAAATGATGAAAATATTTCCCAGGTAATGAACAAGCACTCAAAAAGAGGCTCTTCGTCAGAGGAGCCTCTTTGTCTGCAATTGAATGTAAAAATAAATAAAGGCTCTTCATCAGAAGAGCCTTTTGTATGTAAGGTAGGCGCCAGCCAGGTGTGTAAGGAATGATAGTATATATAAGGAATTTGTTTGTCGATTAAGGATACCTGTCTGGCTTATTTCTTATATCGACACCGTTCTGCAAAAGTTTAGCTTTTTTTTCAATATTTTCTTTTTTATTTCACTGGAAGACACATTTTTCTTTCTCATGTAGACATGTACCTCCTTCTTTTTCACATAATGTGCGGTTTGAAGAAGGAAATTGCTTAAGAAATAGAGAAAATTGTAGAGACTTCATTTTTAAACAAAAGGGAGGAATGAAATCATGTCGGGAAACAAAGGTGTCGTTTATAAAGGAGCAGGAAAAGTAGCAGTTGAGGATATTGGATACCCTGATTTGGTCTTAAAAGATGGCCCGGGTGTACCTAAAGCCAATGTGGGGCGCAAATGTGAGCATGGCGTCATTTTAAAAGTAGTGACGACGAATATTTGCGGAAGTGATCAACACATGGTAAGAGGGCGTACGACTGCACCTGAAGGACTTGTCCTTGGTCATGAAATTACAGGTGAAGTCGTTGAAGTTGGGCGAGATGTGGAATTTATTCAAAAAGGAGATCTCGTGTCCGTTCCGTTTAATATTGCATGCGGACGCTGCGTCATGTGTAAGGAACAAAAGACCCATGTGTGCTTAAATGTAAACCCGGACCGTCCAGGCTCTGCTTATGGATATGTAGATATGGGCGGATGGGTTGGCGGTCAATCCGAGTATGTCATGGTTCCATATGCAGATTTTCAGCTGCTCAAATTTCCAGACAAAGATCAAGCGATGGAAAAAATCCTTGATCTCACAATGCTTTCCGATATTTTCCCGACAGGTTTTCATGGTGCTTATACGGCAGGAGTAAAGCCTGGTTCGACCGTATATATTGCAGGTGCTGGTCCAGTAGGTCTTGCAGCAGCCCATTCGGCTCAGCTTCTTGGCGCATCTGCTGTGATTGTTGGAGATCTGAATGAGCAAAGACTGGAGCAGGCAAGAAGCTTCGGCTGCGAGACGATCAATTTACGAAAACATGATCGAATCGGCGAACAAATCACGAATATTTTAGGGGAGCCAGAAGTCGATTGTGCTGTCGATTGTGTCGGCTTTGAAGCTTCGGGTCATGGAGATCAGGGAGAAGCACCAGCGACCGTTTTAAATACAATTATGGATATTACCAAAGTTGGCGGCAAGCTTGGAATTCCAGGGCTTTACGTCACAGAAGATCCAGGAGCAGTGGATGCCGATGCAAAAGTCGGTTCTCTGAAAGTGCGAATTGGACTTGGCTGGGCGAAAGCTCATACCTTTGTGACAGGTCAAACCCCTGTTATGCAATATCATCGCAGTCTAATGAAATCCATTTTAAGCGGAAGAGCACAGATCGCCAAAGCCGTCAATGCGACCGTCATTGACCTTGATCAAGCCCCTAAAGGATATAGTGACTTTGATTCGGGTGTGGCGAAGAAATTTGTCATTGATCCGCACGGGATGCTTTCTCGATAATTTTTAACATGAAAGGAGCCGCTCAATAAAATGGGACGGCTCTTTATTGTGGAAAATCCAATCTATTTCAAAGGGGAGGAATCAGATGAATACAGATCAAGCCAAAAGAAGAGTTATAGAACAATTTGGGAGAAATGCAGAAAAGTATGTGACGAGTCAAACTCATGCAAAGGGAGCAGACCTAGATCTCATTGTTGAATGGGCAGCTCCAGAAGAAAGCTGGGTCGTTCTCGATATAGCAACTGGTGGCGGGCATACCGCAAAAACACTGGCTCCATATGTGAAACAAGTGTTTGCGACGGATTTAACGAAAGAAATGCTTTCTCATACATCACTTCATTTAAAAGCGTATCCACAAATTTTTTATGTAGTAGCGGATGCAGAAAGCCTTCCTTTTTTAGATGGCACATTTGATATGGTCACATGCCGAATTGCAGCACACCATTTCCCGCACCCTGAACAGTTTGCCAAAGAGGCATCTCGTGTATTAAAGTCAAATGGTCTGTTTTTCTTTATTGATAATGTTTCGCCAAATGATGAAGAGCTTGCACTATTTATCAATGAGCTAGAACGATTGAGAGACCCAAGTCATGTCTCCTGTCTATCGACAGAACAATGGCGAGAATTGTTTTTAACAGAAGGAATAAAAGAAGTAAAATCGATGGAACGAAAAAAACGTTACCCTTTTCAAGAATGGGTCAAGCGAACAACGAAAACTTTAAAGGAAGAAGAGATCGTTACAGAATACTTGTTAGATGCTAACGAGAAAATAAAGCAATATTATAGATTGAAAATGACAGAGGATCAAATAGAATCAATAGAGGTAGATGACTGGGTTGCTCTTTTCAGGAAAGGGTAAAAGTTAATCATACAAACCAGTCATAGAAAGGAATCAATCAAATGCTGAATTTTAAAGGAAAAACCGTCATCATCACAGGCGCAGCCAATGGAATTGGTGAAACGATCGCCTGCGGTTATGCAAAAGAAGGGGCGCGTGTGGTGTTTGCGGATATAGATGAAGAGAAGGGGGAGCGTTTGGAGGAGCAGCTGAGAAAAGAGTCCTATGAAGTTTATTTTATCAAAACGGATGTGAAACAAGAGAAGGATATCCAGCGCTTAATGTCGTTTGCAGCGGAGCGCTGTAAAACGATTGATATTCTCATCAATAATGCAGGCGTCATGTGCACAGTATCACCTTATGAATTAACAGTCGATGAGTGGGATCATGTCCTGCATACAAACGTAAGAGGGACTTTCTTATGTGCTAGAGAAGCAGCGCGTTATATGAAAGAGAATCCAAAAGGCGGTTCCATTGTGAACATTTCATCTACCCGTGCGACCATGTCAGAGCCTCATACGGAAGCTTATGCTGCATCAAAAGGCGGGATTTCCGCGCTTACTCATGCCTTGGCGGTTTCTTTTAGTCAGGATCACATAACGGTGAATAGCATTTCCCCTGGGTGGATTGAAACGAAGGATGAGAAAAGTCTTCGAGAAGTTGACCATCAGCAGCATCTTTCCAATCGAGTCGGCACGCCAAAGGATATTGTGAAAGCTTGTTTTTATTTAACAGATGAAGACAATCAATTTGTGACCGGCACAGATTTGGTTGTTGATGGCGGCATGACTAGAAAAATGATTTATGCGGATTAACATGAAAAAAACATTGACGCTTTGATCGAGCGGCAGTACAATATGTAACAATTCAGCTGAAGATCGTGATGAAAAAAAGACACAGCGCCAATAGAGAAGAGTACATCATAGCTGCCCCACACAGAGAACTCCGTGAAGCTGAGAAGGAGCTGGGAAGCATGATGGAACCAAGCCTCTTAGCTCTGCACCGGATTCTCTCGGATGGTGGTGCAGCGAATTTCTCCCGTTACAGAGAAGGGTGAATGATCACCCGCTAAGGTTCATCTGGCAACAGATGAATGAACTGAGGTGGCAACGCGGAGTAAATCCCGTCCTCAAGACAGAAATGTCTTGGGGGCGGGATTTTTTTTATGACAAATAGGGGGGACAATGATGAAAAAACATTGGCTGGATATGAGTATTTTGCTTGGAGCCATCGGGATCGCAAACATAGGAGAATGGATTTATATGATTGCCCTCCATCTGCTTATTTTTCAAGAAACGGGCTCTGTTCTTGCTGTAACAGCAGTTTATTTGCTAAGACCGGCAGCTTCTCTTTTGACCAATAGCTGGTCTGGCAGTTTGATTGACAGGCTGAATCAGCGGAATGTGATGATCAGTTTAGATATTACCCGTGCTTTGCTCATTGCATGCATCCCTTTTGCCTTATTTTCAGGACATCTGCTCATCCTGTATGTCATGGTGTTTTTCATACAGATGGCACAAGCGATGTTTCATCCAGCGTCGATGGTGTATATGACAGGACTCATCCCGGCCGATAACCGAAAACGGTTTAATGCCATTCGCTCTTTATTACAATCCGGTGGATTTTTACTTGGACCCGCAGCAGCAGGTCTGCTTTTTCTCATCGGGACGCCTGTTCTTTCAATTTATGTAAATGCGTTCTGCCTTTTGATATCTGCTCTGTTAACGATGTGTTTACCGAATTTGCTCAAAACAGATGCTGGCCAAAAGGGGTTTTCCCTTTCAATGTTAAAAGAGGATGCAAAGCTTGTTCTGCGATTTAGTCTGACGTCACGCCAGATCATGGCGGTATATTTATTATTTAGTGCGGCGATATCGGTCCTTCCTACGGCCATTGACTCACTTGAAACAGCCTTTGCAAAAGAAGTACTGATGCTGACTGATACCCAATATGGCCTTCTTGTTAGTGTGGCTGGAGCAGGCATCATCGCAGGGGCAAGTCTTAATTCGATCATTGTCGAAAGGCTGTCAGTTTCGCTGATGCTTGGAATCGGCAGTTTGTTTGTGGCGTTTGGCTATCTTATTTATGCATTTTCCAGCACCCTATGTGCAGCCGCTGTTGGATTTTTTGTTTTAGCCTTCTTTTTAGCTTTTGCGAATACAGGTTTTATGACGTTCTATCAAACAAATATCCCAGTAGAGGTGATGGGGAGGATAGCCAGCTTTTATGCTTTCATTGAAGCCATTTTGACAATAGCCATGACAGGAATATTCGGCGGGCTCGCTCATGTTTTATCAATCAGAATGTCCGTCATCATTGGGTGTATATGTATGCTTCTTATCTGTCTATTGCTATGTTTTGTCATCTTTCGTCCATTGACTGTCAAAAAAATAGTGCATCCTACTTAGAAAATTAAAAAAATTATGTTATCATTATTTAAGTAAGTTAATTAAATTGATGAGAAAAGGAGTCTTACAAATGAAAGCACTACGCTGGCACGATCAAAAGGACATTCGACTAGAGGAAATTGACGAACCAACAGTTGCTCCAGGTAAAGTGAAACTGAAAGTAAAATGGTGCGGCATTTGTGGTAGTGATTTACATGAATATTTAGGCGGACCGATCTTCATTCCTGTGAATGAACCTCATCCACTTACAAAAGAAAAAGCACCAATTACATTGGGACACGAGTTCTCTGGGGAAGTTGTTGAAGTAGGAGAAGGCGTGAGCAATTACAAAGTAGGCGATCGAGTGGTTGTTGAACCTATTTTTGCAACTCACGGGCATCAAGGTGCTTATAACTTAGATGAAAACATGGGCTTTTTAGGACTTGCCGGAGGCGGCGGTGGATTCTCTGAATATGTATCAGTTGATGAAGAATTACTTCATTTATTACCAGACGAAATCTCCTATGAGCAAGGCGCGCTTGTTGAGCCTTCTGCAGTTGCTTTATATGCGGTACGTTCTAGTAAAGTACAAGCTGGGGATACAGCGGCTGTGTTTGGCTGCGGACCAATTGGTTTACTTGTCATTGAAGCATTAAAAGCAGCTGGTGCTACTGATATTTATGCAGTTGAACTATCAAAAGAACGCCAAGAGAAAGCAAAAGAGCTTGGAGCGATCATTGTAGATCCTTCTCAATATGAAGATGTTGTTCAAGAAATCGCACGCCGTACAAACGGTGGCGTCGATGTTTCTTTTGAAGTGACAGGTGTACCTGTTGTATTGAAGCAAGCAATCCAATCAACTAGAATTTCAGGCGAAACCGTCATTGTAAGTATTTGGGAAAAAGGCGCAGAAATTATGCCAAATGATATTGTCATCAAAGAACGTACAGTGAAAGGAATTATCGGCTACAGAGACGTATTCCCATCTGTATTAAACTTAATGAGAAAAGGCTATTTCTCTGCAGACACACTCGTCACGAAAAAAATCAAGCTGGACGATGTGATCGAGGATGGCTTCCATGCTTTAATCAATGAAAAAGATCAAGTGAAAATTTTAGTCAGTGCTGAATAAGTAAGATGACAAAGGGAATGGCATAAGCCATTCTCTTTTTTTATGTGATCAGGTCATTTTCATAATGAGAGCTGCGGTTGAATAGTGATAATTGAAAAGATGTTTCATGATAAGGGAGATGACATCATGTTTTATCACATCAAAGAATTGCAATATGAAGCAAAGCCCTCAAAGCCAGATCCGCTTTACGCGAAAAAGCTGCAAGAAGTATTAGGCGGTCAATATGGTGAAATCAGTGTGATGATGCAATATTTATTTCAAGGGTTTAATTGCCGGGCAGACCAAAAATATAGGGATTTATTATTTGATGTTGGGACAGAGGAAATTGGTCATGTCGAAATGCTGGCGACAATGATTGCACGTCTACTTGATAAAGCACCGGTAAAAGAACAGGAACAGGCGTATCAAAGTGATCCAGCACTTGCAGCTGTTATGGGCGGAATGAATCCGCAGCATGCAATTGTTGCCGGTTTAGGGGGGATGGCAGCGGATAGTCAAGGGTATCCGTGGAATGCCAAGTATATCATTGCAAGCGGAAATTTAATGGCGGATTTCAGAGCCAATTTAAATGCAGAATCACAAGGGAGACTTCAGGTCACAAGGCTTTACGAGATGACAGATGACCGCGGCGTCAAAGATATGCTTTCCTTCCTCATTGCTCGTGATACATATCATCAAAATATGTGGCTTGCGGCAATTAAGGAATTAGAAGAGCGGGAAGGGGATGTCGTCGTACCAACCACTTTCCCTCGTTCACTAGAAAAACAGCAGGTTTCCTATGATTTGTTTAACTTCTCAAGAGGGGAAGAAAGCAAGGAAGGCAGATGGGCACATGGCCGCAGCATGGATGGAAAAGGAGAGTTTAGATATATTTCTGCACCTGTCGTATTCGGCTCAGCACCAAAGCTCAAACCTGCACCAAAAGAACTGTTTAACACACCAAAAAAGGGTGAATAAAAAAGTCGATCAGGTTTTTGTGCCTGATCGACTTTTTAACGTCAGAGAGTTCTGCCGTACACGCTGACACGTTTCTCTAATAATGCAAAAGCTAATTCAAAGACAATGCTTAGCAGCCAATAGATCAAAGCAGAGACGAGATAAGTTTCTAAAAACTGATAGCCGTCATTTGCAATGATCCGGGAAATACCCATGATTTCGAGTACCCCAATTGTAAACGAAAGAGATGTCGCTTTTAATAGCTGAACGAGCTGATTGCCTAGGTTCGGTAAGGCCACAACAAATGCCTGCGGCAAAATAATGCGAAGCATCGCCTGCCTTGTGGTCATGCCTACAATTTTTGCCGCTTCCAGCTGCCCTTTGTCTACTGCAAGAAGTGCACTTCGCACCACCTCTGTTAAATGGGCGGCTGAATGCAGGCTGAAGGTAATGAGGGCAACAGCTAATGGGGAGACCATATCCGGATGAAAGGTCAGCCCGAATGTGCCGCTCATGCTAGTTAGAACAAAAGGAAGCCCATAAAAGAAAGCAAACAGTTGAACAATTAGAGGTGTACCTCTAAAAAAGGAGACGTAGAGCGTGACCAGCTGCCTGAGTACAGGGATGCGAAAGAGACGAATGAAAGCAAAAACAGATCCGATCACAAGACTCACAGCCATAGAAACTAGTGCAATTAATAAGGTGAAAGGAACGCCTTTTAGAATATGAGGTACTTGGTCAATCGCAAATGGAATATCAATGGTTTGCATCTAAATCGCCTCCTTAACGTGACAGGCTGGTGCGGCCTTTTACAAATTTCTTTTCAAGCAGCATGGTGACTAGTTCAATGCTCATACAAATGAGCCAGTACACAATCGCAATGATTACATACACTTCAAACATGCCGATTCCATAGTTATTTCCTAAGATGATCTTCACCTGTCCCATAATATCGATGAGCCCGATCGTAAAGGCAATCGCCGTGTCTTTCACAAGATCAATGGTGTAATTTCCGAGGTTTGGCAGGGCAATGAGAAAGGCCTGCGGGATAATGATCCTGATCAAGGCCTGTGTATCTGTCATCCCAACAATGTAGGCGGCTTCCAGCTGATCTTTCCCAACTGATGAATACGCACTGCGAAAGACTTCAGATAAATAAGCGCCCGTATGTAAAGAGAACGTCATCATCACAAATAACACACGATCCCAATGGTTGATTTGAATTCCTGCCACAAGTAAAAGCTGAGGCAGTCCAAAATAAATTAAGAATAACTGAACAATTAATGGCGTACTTCGTGTAAAAGATAAATAGACAACAGCCAATTGCTTCAGCACTGGGATTTGCTTAATACGAATGCATGCAAATAAAAGCCCTATCAAGATGGCAAAAAACAATGACACTACAATAATGAGAAAAGTGAGTGGCAGGCGTTCAAGCACCTGTAAAAAGATCCGCAGCCAATCTCCAGCTGTAAACGTCATGACGCTTCCTTCCTTTCTTCATATTGATAGCCTTGCTCTGAGATGTAGTCAATATCTTGAAAGAAATCAACTCCAAACCACTTTTTGGCAAGCTTAGGCAATGTTCCATCATCAATCATCTCTTGTGTAACCCGGTCCAAATCTGCTGCAAGCTGTTTTTGACTTGGCTGTAAGACAAGATAGATCGGCTCCTTTGACACGATCCCGCCCACTTTGACCTTCAGGTTCAGATGCTTTTGAATGGTATCAAAGGTTGAAATATTCATAAACGCAGCATCAGACCGTCCGCTTTCAACGCGCTTTAAGTTGAGTTCATTTGAAGGGCTTTCAATGGTTGTCAGCGGAATATCTGGATCATGTTCTTCATTATATTGATTTAATATGGAACGCAATCCGCCGCTAGGACTGACAGGAGCCAGCTTTTTAGATGTCATATCGTCAAGCGATTGAATATCCTGGTTTGATTCATTCACAATTAAACCTGTCATCGAATAGCCGTACGGAACCTTAGGATAAAGAAACCGCTTTTCGCGTTCAGGGTTACTGAAAAACCAATTAGCTGCCATTTCAAACTTCCCCGCGCCAACACCAATAAGATTGGATTCTTCCTCGCCAAAGATGTAATCAAAATGGATGTGCGGAAGTCTTTTTTCCACTTCATTTAAATAATCAATGTTATAGCCAATCGGTTCGTTTCGGTCATTTGTCGCTAAAAAGGGTGGATTGACCTCTGCACTCAGTGCGACTTTCACAATTTGTTTCCCATCATCTGTTGTTGTTTTTACACTGCTGCAGCCAATCAGAGAGAGGAGAAACAGAAGGACACCAGATGTCATGAATGCTGTCTTTTGCTTCATATGTCTTCCTCCGATCCTTGCCACATTCCGCGATGAATTCTGGATAAAAATTGTTTCGTACGTTCATGCTGAGGCTTCATCAGAACATCTTCTGGTGAGCCTTTTTCAACAATTTCCCCATCTGCCATAAAGATCACCGTATCCGCTACGTTCTTTGCAAACGAAATTTCATGCGTCACAATGACCATCGTCATCCCTTGGCTTGCAATATCTTTGATCATTTCAAGGATTTCTCCAACCATCTCTGGGTCCAGTGCGGACGTTGGTTCATCAAACAAAAGCACCGCAGGATTCATCGCAAGAGCACGGGCAATTCCAATCCGCTGCTGCTGACCGCCGGATAGTTCACTCGGAAATGCATCTTTTTTATGAAGCAGTCCAATCCGCGTTAAAAATTGCTCTCCAACCTTTTCTGCTTCTTTCTTAGACATGTTTTGAGACACAATCAATCCCTCTGTAATATTTTCAAGTGCCCGTTTATTTTGAAACAAGTGATAATGCTGAAATACCATGGAAGATTGCTGCCTTAGTTTTAAAAGATCTTTTTTATGATATCGTTCAAATTGAATCGTGGCTTCTCCAACAGTCAGCTCTCCTTTGTCTGGAATGTCGAGGCTGTTTAAACTGCGGAGAAGTGTTGTTTTTCCTGATCCGCTCGGTCCAATAATTGCGACCACTTCACCTTCTTGTACGGAAAAATCAATGCCTTTTAACACATGGGTCTGCCCATAAGATTTATGTAGATTAGTAGCTGAGATCATAAAAGCATCACGTTCCTTTGACAGATGTACTTAATATTGATAAAATTTAACACATTAAATCCTATAAGTAAAGTGTGTTTTATTCATTCCAATTGGAAAAATGAGATATCATAGATTGTGAGAAACAGAGGAGTTGGATACATTTTGTCTAAAGCATTATTTGTCGATACCGATTTTCAAAAAACATGGCTCAATCAGCTGGAATCTCTTCGTGAAACGATCGAACAAAACGCAAAAAAACATGATGAAGGCGCCTATTTTCCTAAAAAGAATATCGAATCATTAGTAAACATGGGATATACAACCCTGTCTCTCCCCGCTGAATATGGAGGCGGAGGTCAATCTGTAACAGATATGGTTCTATTTCAAGAAACGCTTGGGAGCATGGACGGAGCGACTGCCTTATCGATCGGCTGGCACCAAGGAGTTGTAGGTGAAATTTATGAAAAGAAACTATGGAATGAGAAACAGCTGCAATTCTTTGCGGAAGAAGTGAAGAAGGGCGCCCTTGTCAACCGCGCTGTGAGTGAGGCCCAGACAGGCAGCCCAACAAGAGGCGGCAAGCCTGGAACAACAGCGATTAAATCAGGTGATCGCTGGGTGATCAATGGACGTAAAATTTTCACAACGATGTCACCAGCTCTCACATACTTTTTAGTTGGCGTATGGATTGAAGAAAAAGAAGCGATGGGATTCTTCTTAATTCACCGTGATACGGAAGGTGTTTCTATAGAAGAAACATGGGATGTTGTCGGCATGAGAGGAACAGAAAGCCATGATTTAATCCTAGACCAAGTGGAAGTCCCAGATGACATGCTTGTTGAAGTGCAAAAAGGACCTCGAGGCGGTACATTAAACCCTTGGATCGCACATATTCCTTCCTGCTATTTAGGGATTGCGCAAGCGGCAAGAGATTATGCTGTTCAGTATGCCATTACCCATTCACCGAACAGTATTAGCGGAACGATTAGTGACCTGCCAAATGTCCAAACACTGATTGGCGAAATTGATTTACTACTAAAGCAAGCACGCCACGTCATCTATTCAACGACAACATTGTATGAGCAGCCTGAGAAAAGAGAGCTGTTAATCAATGAATTCGGTGCAGTGAAGCATACAGTCGTCAATCATAGTCTGCAGGTGGTCGATAAAGCCATGCGTTTAGTCGGTGCAAAAAGCTTGAGTCTTGGCTGTCCGCTGCAGCGTTACTATCGAGATATTCGGGCTGGGCTCCATAACCCGCCAATGGATGATATGACGATTTCAAAAATCGCGAAGCAGGCCATTGAAGAGAAAAAAGAAAGCTAATATGATCAGAAAGCCGGATGAAACCGGCTTTTTTTATTTGGCAGAAAAGAGGACAAGCGTACCTTATGTCTCATCGCTCAGGCATGCTACAATCGATACAAATCATGGGAAAAGGAGCGGTTTTTTTTGAAGAAAAAGCATATGAAATGGTTGGTTTCATCCATTATGCTGATGGCGCTTTGTATCGGTCAGCCGTCATCAAGTGAGGGAACATCACCAGCATGGTCAGTAGATGAATTCTTGAAAGACAGGGAAGGCACATTTGTGATACAAGAAGTAAAAGAAAAATCTCCATGGGTGTATAACAAAAAAAGAGCGAATCAGCGCTTTGCCCCACAATCAACATTTAAAGTGGCAAATGCCCTCATCGGACTCCAAACCGGCGCGGTAAGAGATGAATATGACATCAAATATTGGGACGGAGTAAAAAGAGAAATTGATAACTGGAATAAGGATCATACACTGGGCTCTGGCATGAGAGATTCAGTCGTCTGGTACTATCAAGCCATGGCGCGTGACATCGGGGAAGAGCGCATGAGCCATTGGGTGAAAGCCATTCACTATGGCAATGAAGACATATCTGGCGGAATCGATCAATTTTGGTTAAGCAGTTCGTTGCGCATTTCTCCAATAGAACAAGTCCATTTCCTCAAACAGCTATATGAAGAAAGTCTCCCATTTGACCTATCTGTCATGAGAACGGTCAAACGAATGATGATACAAGAAGAAGAGAAACATGCCACCCTATACGGAAAAACAGGCTCCGGCTCAGGCATCGGCTGGTACGTAGGCTTCATCAAACATGAAAACAAAACCTACATCTTCGCCACAAATATCGAAGGCACCGGACTAGAAGCAAAAGAAATCACCTATCGTATTTTGGAGAAATATCATTTGATTGAAGCATCCGTTTAGGATGCTTTTTATGGTTATCTACACAACTAAGGTTTGAATAAATCAAAAAATTTGACGAATAAGAGTATAGATAATGACCATTGAATAAAGAGTTGTCATATAAATTAGTGAATAGACAAACATAAATGATGCCCACTTCTCTGAATTCATTCGTTTGTAACCTAAAATACTTAAACAAATCCATATAAAACCTAGAAAAAAAGACATAAGCACAAGCCCTATGCTTAAAGAACGGAAAAGAAAACTGCTTAAGGTTATTGCTAAGATATAAAGATTGGTTTGCAAGTATGTTCTTTTCATTCCTTTTACAACAGGTAGCATGGGAATGTTTGCTGCCTTGTATTCATTTTGCTTTCTAATAGCTATTGAGTAAAAATGCGGCATCTGCCAAATAATTGTAATGAAAAATAACCCCAGAATAGCTGGGTGTGAGATGTCTGGTGAAATAGCCGTCCAACCAATGAGAGGCGGCATTGCCCCAGAAATGCTACCAATTTCTGTGTTGTAAACGGTTTTTCTTTTACTCCACATTGTATAAGGGAAAATATAAAAAAGTAAACCAATCAATCCTATAATAGCTGCTAGATAGGTTGTAAATGCTAAAAAAATCAATCCTAAAATAGACATTAAGATACTAAGCCATAGAACTTTTTTAAGATTGACTTCTCCTGTTACAGTAGGTCTGTTTTTTGTTCTATTCATCACGGAATCTATGTCCCTATCATACAAATTGTTTAAAGCTCCAGCAGCACCAATTAATAAAATTGAACCTGCAAATGCAAATAGTATCTCAATAGATTTATGAAGGATGTCAATTTGATAAGTGTATAATGCCAAGGTTAAGCCAGCACACATTGGGATTAAATTTGATGTAATAATCCCTGATTTAACTGTTTGAGCGATTATGTCCCTTTTCGTTTTGTGAATTTTTTTCCCCATCTTTCGCATTGTTTTGCTCCTTTTCCATAGCGATTAATTGTTTATGCTGTACATCAAGATATATACCATATAGAATTTATATACTAATTGGTATATTAATTCTATATGGTATGATTGTCAAGATAAGGAGGTAAAGGAATGATTAGACAAAGAAAAACGCAAAATGAAAGGAAAGATGAAACACGGAAATTACTCATAAATTCTGCAGTTGAGAATTTCGCCAAGTATGGTTTTCATGGGGTCTCCATTGATAAATTGGCAGAATATGCAGGATTTAGCAAAGGGGCCTTTTATGCGCATTTCCATTCAAAGGAAGAGATATTTCTGGCTCTATTGGAACAACAAATGCAATTACATGTTAAAAAAATCAATGCTTTATTAGCAGAACAGCCTTCTCTTTTACACTTTCCAGAAAAAATGAATCAAATGTCTATTCAAAATTGTGAAGAAAATCGGACGTGGAGCCTGCTTAATATGGAATTTCTTTTGTATTCAATGAGAAATGAGGAAGTAAGGTGTCAGTGGTCAAATATGATCCTACAATCGGTAAAACAAATCTCTCAATCCATTGAGAATTTAATAGAAAAAGAGAACCTTACATCTACTCTTTCACCTGAAGAAATGGCATGGACAATTCTCTCATTGGAAAATGGTATTGCAATATTTCACTATATTAGTCATGACCATATACCAATTGATTTATTAGAAAAATCTCTAAAAAAAATAATTTCCTTTAAATAAAAATGAAGGTTCTTCAGATTTTAATATGGAGGAGAAATCTGATTGGACTGAAATTTACGTTTCAGTAGACGATGATCGATTTTAGGATATATTGGTTCTTTTGAGTGGGATTGATTTGAAGGATTCACCTAATTTCTAGGTACACTGAATTTTAGAAGAAGTAAAGGCTCCTGTACAATTCACTACGGAATTACTGAAATTGAAGTTGAATCATCTGGTCAATCTGTTATGAAGAAGAGTCAAAGTTTAATGGAAGAGTTCAACTCAAGAAAAAAGAGAAGCTGTAAAAGAAAAGGTTATCTAAGATGAAGGTCAGCAGATAAAGTTAGATATTATTGAATACGATTTTTTATATCCAGAAGATGATTTGTTTTTAAAATCCGTATCTCGATATATGGATTTGTGTATAAGGGAAAACTGATTTTTAGCCATTCTGTAATAAGATAGTATTTGAATCAACAATACATTTGGATGTAAACAAACGATATTCATACTTAAACAAGAAAACTACTGATTGCGAAGAGGATTGGGTATTAAGAATGGTATAAAGGAGAAATCAACTGTAATAAATGATAAGTTCGGCCGTAAGAAATATCGAGTCGATCACTCTGATCATGGAATGCCAAAAGACCATTCAAAACCACATCTTTATGAATTATAAAAGTTACTATGGGCATAGAGGTAAGGAAAAAACATATCATTTTTGGAGGTGAATGAAATGGATTGGTATTTAGATAGTAAAATTCAAAAATATATAAGAGATTTTAATGTAATCCATTTAATGCAATTAAACGAATTTCGTTATTACAAAGATTATAATGAAGCCTATGAAAGAATAAAGTCAATCGAATTAAACATACCGTATAAAAACTCAAAAGAAAATTTTGAAATACATCTTAAGTTTATAAATGTTATATCTATTGAAATAAAAGATTTAGACTTTCATGAAGAGTCGATATTAAGTTTTAACATATCAAAACTTAACAAAGGTTGGGAAAGATTAAACTATTTAGTTGAAGATTTCGAAGAAGAGACCTTTAAATTCTATTGTGAAGATTATAAAGTTCTTAGTGTCTTAAAAGTGTGAAGTATTAGTACTGTGCAACTAACCTCGAGGACTGGAAAGCCTGGAGCTGGGAATAAACCAAGATCAACAGTTTATGAGAAAACCTATAAAAAACATGTTGATGTCAATGGGAAAGGAAAAAACAAAGAGAGTTAGAGTGGTAGTCCAAAAAGATGGTACTCTAAGAACAAGATTTTCATATTAGGAGTTGAGATGATTGATAAGTGAAATAACTACAGAGAAAGTAATTGATTGTCCAAAAGAAGATCTAATTTATTTTAATGTTGGAAGAGATGAGAAAATATATATGGTATTTCTTATTGATGATCAACTAATACTTCAAGTAGTCAAGGATCATAGTATTATAATGAATAAATCATTAAATGAACTTGATTCTGATAGCTATATTTATTTAATACAAGAAATAAACGATACCATTGTCATTGTGTTTGAACAAGATGATATATGTAAAATAAATTTTTTAGATTTAAAACAAAATAATATGGTAGAAATATGTTCTTTTTTACTAAGTGTTAATACATTTCATCTGGATGAAAACGGATTATTATGGATTGGTATCTCAGAAGAGGGGATATTTGATGAATTAAACCCTAAGGGTAAAGGAATTTACTGTATGAACTTAATTATAGGAGAAGTGTTATTTGAGGAAGAGTTTAAAGGGATAATGTATGAATGCTCTTCAATACAAACTCTAGGTTCAGAACTATACACTAGCTATGAAGAAGAGCAAACAATTGTTATTTCAACTTTTTCTTATGATTTAAACCCTGATAATCAGTCATGTCAAAAAAAGAAAATGTACCACCTAGATAGAAAAGAATACAGGTACTGTGACCAACTATATGTTTCTGAGAGTCAAATCTTGTTATTTAATAATATGGAACATAAACAGTATGCTTTTAAAATAGTTGACGATAAAACGTTTATAATGAAATTATTTTTAGATGGAATTGATCCCTCACAGTGTGATCCTACTTACAAAGTAGTTGAAGGATATCTTTATATCTTTGTAGAAAATAAGCTGTATAAAAGTAAACTAATGTAGTAGTAATAATGTCATGAATTACTTTTAGTATTAGTTTAAATAACCCTCTCTAAGAATAGGAAGGGTTTTATACTGGAGGAAAAGTTGAAGAAAGTTAAATTAAACACGATGACCAAAGAATCTATCGCAGATATTGAAAAAGAAATAACAAATATCGCACT
Source organism: Bacillus sp. WP8 (assembly GCF_000800825.1). Lineage (NCBI taxonomy): Bacteria > Bacillati > Bacillota > Bacilli > Caryophanales > Bacillaceae > Bacillus > Bacillus sp. WP8. The sequence goes on along the minus strand of NZ_CP010075.1, from coordinate 2,352,797 downwards.
GAATCTAGTAAAAGAAAAACAAGCAAAATTTAAAGATTTAGATTTAACGATCAATGCTGAATTTGGACGATTCGTATATGGAAAAAAATCTAGAGGGAGAGAAATTCAAGTCTCAGATTGTTTTACAGCAGGATATCATTCATCCATATATTTTTCAGTAGATTATCTAAATGGCGAAGAGTTTCATGATGGTGAAGAAGGTGATCAAGGTTACTGTATAGACCATCTCGATATTTGGATTTGTGTATCGAATAATCTCGTGAGCAAAAAAGGATATTTAATAGATTTTGAAAATGAATCAGATTTGCGGGGAATGATTATACCATTAATTGATGAATTGTATAAAGAAGCAACAGAAATTCTTCAAACCCTAAGCAGTTAGGATTTTTTTAACCGGTCTAAAAGGGAGAGAAATGGTGCTAAGATAGGAACAAGATAAGGTAGAGCATTTGCAGTAAAGAAAGCAAGTAAAGGAAAAAGAATGAGCAAACCATTCAAAGCCATGATGAATAAAATCTTATTAGGAGGCTTATAAAGAGTGCATTTGAAAAATATACAATTAATGTCAGATGATGATCATGGAATTTTAGCTAGCCAATCCCTTTGTATGACTGAAATGTTTTTATACGAATTAGAAAAGAGATTACAAACGAAAGATTGTGAGGCCATTGTTTTGATTTGTGGCTCTTTTAAAGACTACAAATTAATTAGTACCTCAAAAGAAGAACCTAACATGTTATTTTTAAAAAATACGTATGAGCTAGAAGTACCTTTTTGTTACAGTGAATTTGGAAATGCAACAAATAAGAAAAAGATCTTAGCAGATACTTTGGAAAAAGCGATGCTCTATCTGTGTGAACTGAAAAATTGGGACAGTCAGTTAGTCAAAGCGACATTTAAGAAAATGAAAGAGAAGGAATATAAAGCGGAGATTAAAGGGAAAACAAAACTAAGTCCCGATAAAAAAAAGAAAGCTTACCCACTTATCAAATTAGATTTAAAGCAGTTTACTCTTTATCTTGTAGTTGAAGACAATAAAAGAAATATTTTAGATAAAAAATTAATTGCTGAAACCGATACTTATTTAGAAGAAGTTTCATACCACATGCGAGAGCTCAAATGGCTAACGGATCATGAAGCGGCACTATTCAAACGTACACATAAAACTGTTTATACAAGTATACGATTATCGTGATAAAGCCAAATGAGAATAACATAACACTTGTGAAAATCTAGAACGCAAAAAGGGGGATGTTTTTCTATGGGTTTTTGGGAAGAAGAACATAAGAAAAAGAACATCATCATCGGTGATGACGGATTAGATATTTTTGAAGAAGCGATTGAACAATTTTATGAAATGACTGAGGAACATTTGGAAAGAAAGCCAACGATTGATGAGATGCTTTTGACAATCATGACGGTCTTAAATAACGGAGGCAGTCACTATTTTGATGATTTAAATGAGAAAGAAGTAACGGACATTAAAATAGCAACTAAAAAAGCAAAAACTTTAAGTAAAGTAGAACCGGGAGCTATTATTGAACTCCCGTTAGAAGAAGTTGGAAAATTGAGCTATGCTTTGATCATTTCGGGTGAGGGGAAAAATCAATATGATGATATTTTAATCCAATACTATGATTTATTTGTTGATGACAGAATAGAAAAAAGTGAGTTAAAACAATTGATAAAAAAAGAGAAGGGGCTATTTGTTGCAAATACAGGCCTGACAGGCTTTTTAAATGGTTTATGGAAAGTCATCACAAAAATAAATCAAGATTTTATAAAAGAAGATGATCTTCAAAATCTGAAATTCGTGACATATAGAGATGAAAATTATTACGTAAGCGAGGGAAAAGAAGGTTCCATTGCACCTGTTATGGACTTAGAGGTTGCTGACCCAAAAACGGCTAAAATGATATTTAACCCGATTGGTATACTTGGTGAATACACTATTATAAGCATTCTTTCTTTATATTTTAAAGGTATGTCAATGGAGGATATTATCAAATATGAAATATAGGCAGCTTACAGCGTGAAGTGAATTTTGGAAAAATTACATATAAAGGATGTAATTAATGGACGAACCCAAAATGCTAGACTGTTTAAATAAAATACGAAAAGTCTTAGAGGGGACGATGACCAGAGAACAAATTTCTGATTGGGTTGAAGTTTACGTTTCTGCAGACGATCCAGAAATAGACGATGATCAAGTTTGGGATATGTTGGTTCTTTTGAGTGGAATTAATTTGAAAGATTCACCTAATTCTTACTTACATTCTGTAGATGATTTGAATGACTGGTTAGAAAAATACAAATAGTTCCTATAGATCATCTTGTTATATTCTTATGGCTTTGCCTTAATTTAAATAAAAGGAGTAAATTTTATGCCTGAAACAGTTATCGCAATTCCAGGATTTTGGTCACATCATTTAAAAGAACTCGAAGAATTGAATGATTATATATATGTTAATCATCGAATCATACATAAACGAACTGGAACTGATTACGAACTTGAAGTAGTGGATCATATTGATCAATTAAGCGAGACTTTCCTTCCAAATGAACAATTCAATTCAGAAGAACTTAAACAAATAGATACGCATCAAACATGCTTGTATATCATTGGGATGACTGAATCCTTAGAAGAAATAAACGCGCTTGTGCAAGTTACTACGGATTTACTAAAGATTGATGGCATGGCGATAAAAGTTGAATCATCAGGTCGTTCTTTTATGAAGAAGACATGGCAAAGTTTAATAGAAGAGTTCAATCCTTATCAATATATGACTTCTATTGTTCAAGAAAGTGATGTTATATATGTGACAAGTGGTTTTCAACAATTTGGAGAGCCGGAAATGATGTTTGAAGGGTTTCATGCTGATGAAATAGAGCGGTACTTTTTAAACTGGATAAACAAATCTATTCAAGAAAAAAGAGAAGCTTTAAAAGAAAAGGTTATCTATGATGAAGGTCAGCAGATAAAGTTAGATCTTATTGAATACGATTTTTATCCCGAAGATGATTTGTTTTACAATCCATATGGAGTCGTCGTCTTCAATAAGTAATGTCTAAAATCAAGCCGTTACAGTAGATCAATAGATAAGGAGTGACGCGATGTCCATGCATCCGAAAGAATTAGAAACCACCGTCCAATTACCTGCGAAAAAGCGTTATGACTACTTCATTAAAAAGATTGTTGATTTTGAAGAAGTATGGTCATTAAGAAACGAGAAGGGATGGGTGATGTCAGAGGATGAATATGGTGTACCACAGCTTCATTTTTGGCCGACAGAGGATCATGCAGCTTATTGTGCGATCGACCAATGGGAAAAATCAGTGCCAGGAATGATTGATTTAGATGATTTGATAGAAGAGTGGCTACCCGGAATGATAGCAGATGGAATCAATCCGTCGATTTTCTATAATCGAAATGATTCGGTTTCAATTGAAATTCATACATTAAAAAAAGATATAGAGGAAGAATTAAAAAACTACTAGTTCAACAAGAGTGGAGGTAGTTATTTGAAACGGCTTGAAGACTTATTTATTCGTTCAGAAAAAGAATTCGAATTGTATCAGAATTTAGTAGATCATGTGTTTGACACAAATAAAGAGCTGCCACAACAAGTCTTCCGTAAGACATTTGATTGTTTTTTGTTTCAAGAGTTTGATTGGGCATTGAGTGATGATATTTTACCAACCATAAAAGAGTTATCAACTGTTACACAAGATAGAGAATTTTTGACTGCAGTCCTTCAACCAGATCCAACCAAATATTATTTGAAGGAATTTGGTTATTATAATTGGCTGAAAGCGAATGTAAACATTTCAAGTGAGGATTATGTAAATGCACTATGGACGCATCCAAAAGAGTCTATAGCAGATGATATCATAACGAATTCGTACATAGTGGTCTGGTTATCGCATTCTTTGCAGTGGGCGATTTGGGCAGATAGAGATATGGAAATTTGTATCATAGGAATGGTATCAACAAAAGATTCTGTGAAAAATAGGTTATTAAAAGAAGGGTGGAAACCAATGGATCACCCTGTTTTAGCAAATTGGTTTGAAGGATTATTGAAGGATCAAAAAACATTCAATGACTATTACACTCAAATGCTTTCTCATTATGCGTCATGTTACAAGCGTTGAAATGGAGTATCAATGACTGATGATAGACTTACCCGAAGATATGAAAGGAGCGTAAAGTGAAACATTTGTTTATATCCGATCCAAAAGAATTTGAACATGTTTTATCGTTTGTTCATTCGCTCGTTCACAGGAGAAAAACATTCCCTTATCAAGTGTTGCAAACGAACCCCCCTCATTATTTATTCGAAGAATTCCATTGGTTGTTATCAGATGATAGCTGGGAAATGTTAAAAGGTTTAGCTTTGAATCATCATGATGACTATATACTCATGGCTGTATTAGATGAGCAGAAGAGTATGGATGATTATTATCATGATTTTGGTTATTATCCTTGGGTGAAAATCCCGTTAAACCTCACACCAAGTGATTACCTCGATCTCTTAACGGATTATCCGATAGAGAGTGTAAATGATAGCATAATGGATATTGCTTCACGTGTGATATGGTTTTCCCCTTCTGCGAAATGGATCATTTATGGCGAAAGAAGTTATGAGATAGGAGTACTAGCAGTTCATCAATTAGAACAAATGAATAAACAATTGTTAAAAACGTGGAGAACTTTAGATGAGATTGTATTAGGTTGGATTTCAGTTGTATTTCCGAATCAAAAACTTCCTGATGATTTTAGAAAAGAACTGATTCGGAATTATACAAACGTAGAATGAAATAACTTCATAAGGAGGAAGACATGAATCAAATAGACAATGTGTTATCTATACTAGATGAGTCTTTCCTAAATAAAGAGTTTCCTCTATTAGATAATGGGAACTTTGATTTTGCCAAAGGGAAGCTTGCTCTATTTATTAGAGAGGAAAATTGGCTGATCACGATTCAATTATTCGGTTTATCGAAGGTAGGACCGGCTATTGATTTTTTTGCTATTGGTCATGAGTTGAAGAATGGATCAATCAATTTTTTATTGGATGAGCTTTTTGATTTCGTGGATCATCATCATGAAATAATAGATGAAGGTGAGATAGAACCTGGGTTCACAAAGCATCCTTTACGAATTAAATTAAATGGAGACTATTTTAATATTCAAATACCAGAGTCATGCCAAGCTAATGTAACAGAAGAAAATGAATGGATTACTTTGTTAAGAGAAATAGCTAAACACCGAGATTTACTGGATAGATTATGGATGACAGATCAAGAACAATTTGACATCGTTCAGCATGTATATGATAAACCGCTTTATACAACTGAATCATGGTTTCATCCAGAAACGGATGGTCAACTACCTAGTCAATCTTCTTTTTTTCAATCGATTGCTAAGAGTTTGATCTATCAAGATCCAACATTCATTGTCAATGTAAACACGAACACTGACTGGAAATTATGGTCTGATTTTGATACTGTAGAATATTTTTAGTTTCGTCTGATGTTTTAAATTGATGAGGTGGAGCAAGTAATGAGAATCGTATTAGCAAAAGAAAAAGATTTATTCGAAGTAAATGAATTAATAAAGAAAATCAATTTAAACGTAGAAGAGTATAACTGGGTCATAAGCGATGTGACACTCACAATGCTTCATGATTGGAATAATCAATTTCATTCAGAAGTCATGCCGGATTATACGGATTTTTTATTTCTGAAGGGTGAACATTTTAAAAAATTCTTACATGACTATTCTTATTCTTTTATTTTCGCTGTTTTGACCGCATTGCCTCGTCATGTAGATCATTTGAATATCAGTTCAATACCTCAAATTGAAGATAATGAACGATATTGGAATGTGAATTATACACCCGTTATCCCTCAAGCCGTGTTTGAAATCGGTTTTTTTGATTCGACAGATGTTATTTTTACGGGAGATCAAAATATCTTAAGCGAATTTCGAAAAAAAGCGGACTTTATTTCATTTGAAGAATATTTACAAACTCTGTGACATGATAAGAATAGAGTTCATCCTGAAAAAATAGGAGAGTGAATGAGATGTTTAATAGTGTACAAAAATGGATCGATTATCTAGATGGTGGTTGTAATGTACTTGGAGTCACATTTGATTTGTTTCATAAAGAATTAATACTGAGCGTAAAAGTATCAGAATTAAATAAAGTTACTCAACATGAATTGCGATTTATGAATGTGGCGAGTTTTTATTATAATGGGGGTGAAGGTAATGATAGATTTGAAGAATTGATACAAGAAGAGATGAATTGGCAAATTTTCGAATGCAGCTACCATCCTCAAGGGATAGGGAACCTTAAAAATGTACTTCTTGAAGAATTTGATTCAAATGCAAATTTTCTATTTAACATCAATGGGATGTTACTCGCAATAGAATCGAAAAACGTATGTTTTGATTCACAAGAATTTATTTGCAGTGTATAGGAAGATCTCATTAGCTCCTAAATAAGAATTAAAAACAATGAGAGAATGGGGAAATCCATGAAAATCAGCCGTGATAAACAAGATTTATTCGATGATGTAAAACAACGTTATCAATACTTATTAGATTCTGCTTATCCAGATGAAATCATCTTTTTTGAAGAAGAAACTGGTATGTACTCAGATGATTTTTATATGTTTTTTTCACTTGTTGCAGGCAGCTTAAGTTATGTGGTCGATCATAAACGAATACCGAAAAAACAGTTAAACGTGCTGCGTCAGTCATTTGAAGAGCAATATCCCCAAATCAAATCGTATCAACAGATCCTTGAGTCATATCCTTTATTGCATTCCTATGTTCAATACCATGAAGAAACAAGAAAACAAATCATTGCACTTATACAATAACCTCTTGGAGGACAAACGATGACATGGTTTTTAGATGAAAAAGTCCAGAAACAAATCCCTGATTTCAATATCAACCATCTAAAGCAAATCAATGAATTTCACTACTTTAAAGAGTATAATGAACATTACGACTTGATCAACTGTATTCATCTACACATCCCATACGAATCTGCAACCCATAAAGCAGACATTTTTGGTTAAGCAAACGAAGCTTACGAATATGATCAAAATGGAAACAGAATAACGATTGATCAAGGAAGTAACGGGAAGATTCGTTATGAGTATGGAAAATTAGATCAATTGATTAAAGAAACTCATCCAGATGGAACGGTCATTGAGTACACGTATGATGGATTTGGGAACAGAAAAACAGTCACAACAGAAAAAAATGGCACTAAAAAAACAATCAACGCTTCATTCAACATCATGAACCAGCTGACAAAGGTAAATGATGAGACTTTAACTTATGACAAAAATGGCAACCGAACGTCTGACAGGCAATTCCTTTATGAATGGGATGCAGAAGATAACATAACGGCTATCACGAAAAAAGGCGAAGACAAGCCAGTTGTCACTTACAAATATGATGAGCGTGGATATAGAATTCAAAAAACAGTGAATGGAAAAGTCACCAATTACTTTTATGACGGCGACAGCCTGAATGTTTTATACGAAACAGATGGAGACAATGAAGTCACAAAAGCATACACATACGGTGACAGTGGACAACTCCTTGCATTCACGCAAAATGAAAACAAATATTTCTATCACTACAATGCACACGGTGATGTCATAGCCATCACAAATAGTGTAGGAAAAATCGTTGCCGAGTACGAATACGATACATGGGGCGTTCCAACTAAAATAAAAGAAGATGAAGAAGTAAAAGGAAACCCATATCGCTATGCTGGTTACCGCTTCGATGAAGAAACAGGACTTTACTATTTAATCGCCCGCTACTATGAACCGAGAAACGGCGTATTTTTGTCACTAGATCCAGACCCAGGAAGCGATGGAGATTCACTAGATCAAAACGGATATACCTATGGAAGTAACAACCCAGTCATGAATGTAGACCCAGACGGTCATTGGGTATGGTTTGTTATCAATGCAGGATTTGCGGCATATGACGGATACAAAGCTTATAAATCAGGAAAAGATTGGAAGGGTGTAACGGTTGCAGCCGCATCAGGATTTTTAGGTGGTGGAAAGTTAAAAGGTATAAAAAAAATATCTAAAGGCTTTAAGAAATCTAAGAAATCTAAGAAAAGCAAAAAAATAAAAAAGGATAGTAAAAGAATAAATAAGTTAGCAAAAATTTTAAAATACGATTCGACAGCTGCTGAACATGCTGAAGATCCATCCAGATCTGTACCAAGGTATTATTTAGCTACTGCTATAGTAACAGGTAAAAAGGGATATGATGGAGCAAAAGGTTATAGCGCATATTGGACGACTATGTATAAAAATGAAAAAAAACGCAAACTCAAGGTTGTATATAATTCGAAATCAAAAAAGATTCGACATTTCCATTATGAAGATATTAAGAAGAAAAAGAAACGTTAGATTTCCGGTAACCTTAATAAGGAGCATACACATGAAAGTTTTTTCTTTAAACAATACCATTTGCCAGATTTCACTTGAATTAGATGAATATATTGAGGGTGAAAATGAGATATTTACATGTCGATTTGATTACTCATCCTTAAATAAAAAAATTCTTCTTTACAAACTTAATTTTAATAAGAAGTTATTGAATGAATTTTTGGCTGATGTAAAAAGTATACTTAACGGTCATTTAAAAGAGTGCTGTTTGAGAGATTTTACAAAACAAGTTGAACTAATTATAGAAAAAGTAGATGATTATACTTTTTCTATAATTATCAGTAAAGATTCTGAAAATCCGCAATGTACTATTTATCTTGAGCAGAAAATAGATCATTTTTTGCTGAAATCATTGCATAATGACATAGTAGAATTTATCTCTGTATTTTAGGAGGATTGTATGGAGAGTTTTAGTTTTATAAATAATGATGACAAAATAGAATTTAAGATACTGAGAGCCAAACAGTCAGATGAATTTGATAATGGTTATCATTTTGTAAGTCAATTATTATTATCTAAAAAAAATATTTACATTCGCTTTGAAGAAATTGAATTAAATCTTCGTTTCTTCAACAGTTGGCATAAAAGTCTTTTACATGTTAATAAGAAAAATGTATCAAGTTCATTAGACGGAAAACTTAAAGTTATAATTGAAAGAAGCACTAAACAAACTTTAATTAAACTTGAATATAATGAAGTTGATTTTGAAGAAACACTTGATTTTGAATTAAACTTAGACCAATTCAAAATAATAGACTTAAAGAATCAGCTAGAACACTTCATATCTAGTTATAAAAATATTGCTAACTAGGCAAGAAGTTTATCAATTTGTTGAATTTTTTGTTTGTGTATATAGAGAGTTGTATTGTAAAAGATTCTAAGTAATAACGGCTATTCTCCCTAAAGAATATTTAATATGGTATTTCATATTAAATATTCTTTTTTTATTCATAAACAGAAAAAATAAGTCGGAATTGATGATTTATAACAGCTTTATTAATATTTGTCTTACTCCGTGTCTTATAGGGGACGATCACCAGAGAACAAGTTTCTGATTGGGCTGAAAATTACGTTTCTTCAGACGATCCAGAAATAGACGATGATCAAGTTTGGGATATGTTGGTTCTTTTGAGTGGAATTGATTTGAAAGATTCACCTAATTCTTACTTACATTCTGTAGATGATTTGAATGACTGGTTAGAAAAATACAAATAGTTCCTATAGAACATCTTGTTATATTCTTATGGCTTAGCCTTAATTTAAATAAAAGGAGTAAATTTTATGCCTGAAACAGTTATCGCAATTCCAGGATTTTGGTCACATCATTTAAAAGAACTCGAAGAATTGAATGATTATATATATGTTAATCATCGAATTATACATAAACTAACTGGAACTTATTACGACCTTGAAGTAGTTGATCATATTGATCAATTAAGCGAGACTTTCCTTCCAAAAGAACAATTCAATGCAGAAGAACTTAAACAAATAGATAAGCATCAAACATGCTTATATATCATTGGGATGACTGAATCTTTAGAAGAAATAAACGCTCTTGTACAATGTACTACGGTTTTACTAAAGATTGATGGCACGGCGATAAAAGTTGAATCATCTGGTCGATCTTTTATGAAGGAGTCATGGTTAAGTTTAATGGAAAAATTCAACACTTATCAATATATGACTTCTATTGTGCAAGAAAGTGATGTTGTGTATGTCACCAGTGGTTTTCAACAATTTGGAGAGCCTGAAATGATGTTTGAAGGGTTTCATGCTGATGAAATAGAGCGGCACTTTTTAAATTGGATAAACAAATCTATTCAAGAAAAAAGAGAAACTTTAAAAGAAAAGATTATCTATGATGAAGGTCAGCAAATAAAGTTAGATCTGATTGAATACGATTTTTATCCTGAAGATGATTTGTTTTACAATCCATATGGGGTCGTCGTATTCAATAAGTAATCTCTAAAATCATGTCGCGCTCTACAGTAAATAAATAGATAAGGAGTGACGCAATGACCATGCACCCGAAAGAATTAGAAACCACCATCCAGTTATCTGCGAAAAAGCGTTATGCCTATTTCATCAAAAAGATTGTTGATTTTGAAGAGGTTTGGTCATTAAGAAATGAGAATGGATGGGTGATGTCAGAGGATGAACATGGTGTGCCGCAGCTTCATTTTTGGCCGACAGAGAATCATGCCGCTTATAGCGCAATCGATCCATGGGAAAAAAACAGTGCCAGAAATGATTGATTTAGACGATTTTATAGAAGAGTGGCTTCCGGGCATGATAGCAGATGGAATCAATCCGTCCATTTTCTATAATCGAAAAGATTCGGTTTCAATTGAAATTCAAACATTAAAGAAAGATATAGAGGAAGAATTAAAAAACTACTAGATTGACACGAGTGGAGGCATTTGTTTGAAACAGCTTGAAGACTTATTTATTCGTTCAGAAGAAGAATTCAAATCCTATCAGAATTTAGTGGACAATGTGTTTGACCAAAATAAAATGCTGCCACAACAAGTTTTCCGTAAGAATTTTGATTGTTTTTTGTTTCAAGAGTTTGATTGGGCATTGAGTGATGATATTTTACCAACAATAAAAGAGTTATCAAATGTTACACAAGATAGAGAATTTTTGACTGCAGTCCTTCAACCAGATCCAACCGAATACTATTTGAAGGAATTTGGTTATTATAATTGGCTGAAAACGAGTGTGAACATTTCAGATGAGGATTATGTAAATGCACTATGGACGCACCCAAAAGGTTACATAGCGGGTGATATAATCACGAATTCGAACATAGTGGTCTGGTTATCTCATTCTTTACAGTGGGCAATTTGGGGAGATAGAGATATGGAAATTTGTATCATAGGTATGGTGTCAACAAAAAATTCTGTGAAAAATAGGTTATTAAAAGAAGAGTGGAAGCCACTGAACCACCCTGATTTAGCAAATTGGCTAGAACTAATATTGAAGGATCAAAAAACATTTGATGACTATCTCAATCAAATGCTATCTCATTATGCGTCATGTTACAAGCGGTGAAATGATGACTGATGATAGACTCACCCAAAGATATAAAAGGAGCATAAAGTGAAACATTTGTTTATATCCGATCCAAAAGAATTTGAACATGTTCAATCATTTATTCATATGCTCGTTCACAGGACAAAGACATTCCCTGATCAAGTGTTGAAAACAAAAATACTTATTCGAAGAATTTCATTGGTTGTTATCAGACGATAGCTGGGAGACACTAAAAGATTTAGCTTTGAACCATAGAGATGAATATATACTAATGGCAGTATTAGATGAGAAGAAGACGATGGATGATTATTATCATAGTTTTGGTTATTATCCTTGGGTGAAAATCCCGTTAAACCTTACACCAAGTGGTTACCTGGATCTCTTAACGGATTATCCGATAGAGAGTGTAAATGATAGCATAATGGATATTACTTCACGTGTGATATGGGTTTCCCCTTCTGCGAAATGGATCATTTATGGCGAAAGAGGTTATGAGATAGGAGTATTAGCGATTCATCAATTAGAACAGATGAATAGCCAAACGTTAAAAACGTGGAGAACTCTAGATGAGGTTGTATTAGGTTGGATTTCAGTTGTATTTCCGAATCAAAGACTTCCTGATGATTTTAAAAAAGAACTTATTCGAAATTATAAAACTAGAAAATAAATTTTACATATATCTACATGTTCTATGTATTTGAAGATTAGATTTATTGATTTTAAATGTAAACACGAACACTGATTGGAAATTATGGACAGACTTCGATACTGTAGAATATTTTTAGTTTGCCTAATGGGATTTAAATTTTATGAAATGGAGCAAGTATATGAGAATCGTATTAGCAGAAGATTTATTCGAAGCAAATGAATTAGTTAAGAAAGTGAATTTAAACGTAGAAGACTACAACTGGGTCATAAGCGATGTGACACTCACAATGCTTCATGATAGTAAAAATCAATCCCAATCAGAAGTGATGCCAGATTATATGGATTTTTTATTTCTAAAGGGTGAACATTTCAAAAAATTCTTAAATGACTATTCTTATTCATTTATATTCGCTGTTTTGACCGCATTGCCTCGTCATGTACATCATTTGAATATCAACTCAATACCTCAAATTGATGAAAATGAAAAATATTGGGATGTAAATTATACACCCGTTATTCCTCAAGCTGTGTTCGAAATCGGTTTTTTTGATTCGACAGATGTTATTTTTACAGGAGATCAGAAAATCTTAAGCGAATTTCGAGAAAAAGCGGACTTTATATCATTTGAAGAATATATACAAACTCCGTGACATGATTTGTTAGGAGAGTAAATGAAATGTTTAGTAGTTTAGAAAGATGAATCTAATGCAGCTACCATCCTCATGGGATATGGCACTTGAACAATGAAATACTTGAAGAATCTGATGCAAATGCAAATTTTCTATTTAACATAAAAGTCTAGATGAGAATTTAGAAACAATGAGAGAAAAGGGGAAAGGTCCATGAAGTTCAGCCAAGATAAACAAGGCTTAATCAATGATTTGAAGCAGCGTTATCAATACTTATTAGATTCCGCTTATCCAGATGATATCGTCTCTTTTGAAGAAGAAACTGGTATGCCCTCAGATGATTTTTATTTATTTTTTTCACTTGTTGCAGGCAGCTTAAGTTATGTGATCGATCATAAACGAATACCCAAAAAACAGTTAAACGTGCTGCGTCAGTCATTTGAAGAGCAATTCCCTCAAATCAAATCGTTTCAACATATCCTTGAATCGTATCCTTTATTGCATTCCTACGTTCAATACCATGAAGAAACAAGAAAACGAATCATTGCATTTATACAATAACGTCTTGGAGGACAAACAATGACATGGTTTTTAGATGGAAAAATCCAGAAGCAAATCCTTGATTTCGATATCAGTCATCTAAAGCAAATCAATGAATTCCACTACTTTAAAGAGTATAATGAATATGACGACTTGATCAATTGTTTTGCTTTTGCACATCCAATATGAATCTAGTATCGAATTGAATGGTGCTAGTTTATCTACATATCTTCTACTCATGTTTCCCCATCCCAACACAGAAAGGTGCAATGACATTGAATCGAATCTTGAAATGGCTCTTATTTGCGGCGGTCATCGCTGGCTTATTGGTATGCGCATTCTTTGTGTTCCGTTTCAACCAGCCTAAACCGACGACAAACATCCATTATGCAGACACACAAAATAAACAGCAAACCCTCGATATGTATATGCCGAAGGGCAAAGATGAAGACAAAAAGAAGAAGCATCCAGTCATGATCTATCTCCATGGCGGCGGCTGGACAGGCGGCGATAAGAATAGAGTCGCTTCTAAAGCTGATTATTTTACAGGTCAAGGATATGTGTTTGTTTCGATGAATTACAGGCTTCACCCTAATGCCAACTATGAGCAGATGGCAGATGATACGGTAAACGCCATTAAATGGGTGAAGGATCATGCGGATGAGTATCAAATTGATTCATCAAAAATCAATGTCATGGGTCACTCAGCGGGCGGTCATTTGACGGCGCTGGTTGCCACAGATTCGACCTACTTAAAACGTGTGGGGCTGTCGCCAACAACGATCAATTCCATCGTGATTTTAGATGGGCCGTTAAACATCAATCAATTTATACAAGCCATCCCATCGTACAAAAAAGTCTTTGGCAAACAAGAGAAGAACTGGACAAAGGCATCACCTGTCACTTATATGAATCAAAAGAATTTACCACCTGTCTATTTGGTCACGGGCTGGGAAAATCCTGAGGTGTACAGATTTGCTGAAAAACTGAATCATGACAAAGGCTCTCGGTTTGTTTTTCGGGTGCATACGCTGAGCCACAGTGACTTGAACAAATGGTTTGGATCAGACAGGGCGCCAAAAGAAGCACAAAAAATGACGGAGGCTGTGATGGCTTTTGTTAAAAAACAAAATCAATAACGAAGACCATATGCTAGGCAATCCATTTTGTTGCAGTTATGATAAAACCTAAGTGGTTTGTTATTAAAGGAGTGTATGTCGTTGTCATCACGAATGGAAAATAAAGTGTTCAACTGCGAAAAGGAGCTGACGCTGAATATTATCGGCGGTAAGTGGAAAATGCTGATTTTATGGCATCTGGGCAGAGAAGGGACAAAACGTTTTGGTGAGTTAAAGTCGTTAATGCCTGGGATTACGCAAAGAATGCTTGTCAATCAGCTAAGAGAATTAGAGGAAGATCACATTGTGCACCGGGAGGTTTATCCTGTCGTCCCGCCAAAGGTTGAGTATTCTCTCACAGAATTAGGAGAAAGCTTAATGCCGATTTTAGAGGCGATGTATGATTGGGGAAAACAGTATCTCGACAGCAATTTCTTAAAAGATGATAAATAGAAAGACTACCGATTGTAGACAAAGGGCTAAAATAACTTTATTTTAGCCCTTTGTCTTTACCCTGAGATACTGCCCAAAAGACAGTATCTTTTTTGTAACCATATGCGGAAAAGTATAGTATGTAAAAAAAAAGTGCGTACTTACATTGCGTCATTCCTGTTGTTATACTCATTTCATCGTTCAAGATGCATCATCCGCGGAGCTCTTGAAGATGAGATGAAAAACGGGAGTGAAAGTTGATGAAATTACAATTAGCATTAGATTTAGTGAATATACCAGAGGCAATTGAGCTGATCAAAGAAGTAGAAGCATCCATTGATGTGGTCGAAATTGGGACACCTGTTGTGATTAACGAAGGGCTTCGTGCTGTAAAAGAAGTCAAGCAGGCTTTTCCGAATTTACGTGTACTCGCTGATTTGAAAATTATGGATGCTGCCGGCTATGAAGTGCAGCAGGCATCTGAAGCTGGAGCAGATATCGTCACCATTCTTGCAGCGGCAGAAGATATGTCTATTCAAGGAGCGGTGAAAGAAGCGAAAGCAAGAGGAAAACAAATTTTAGTTGATATGATTGGCATCAAAGATATCGCAGGCCGTGCAAAAGAGCTGGATGCGCTTGGAGTCGATTATATTTGTGTGCATACAGGCTATGACCTGCAAGCGGTTGGTCAAAATTCATTTGCTGATCTTATGACGATTAAAGAAGTTGTCAAGCAAGCGAAAACAGCGATTGCAGGTGGAATTAAGCTTGATACGTTACCTGAAGTCGTGAAATTAAACCCTGATTTAATCATTGTCGGCGGCGGTATTGCAAGCCAGGACAATAAAGCAGAAGTGGCTGCACAAATGAAACAGCTGATCGCACAATCATGAAGACCAGCGACTATGTGAAAGCCATTTTAAATGAGCTTTCTGATCATTCGTCTGCCATTCAAGACGAACAAGCAGAGCGTCTGGTCACAAAGATTTTATCTGCACAAAAAGTCTTTGTGACAGGTGCGGGCAGATCCGGCTTGATGGGAAAATCGTTTGCGATGAGACTTACGCATATTGGCGTCAAGGCATATGTAATTGGAGAAACGAATACGCCTTCTTTTACAGAAGAGGATCTTTTGATTGTCGGGAGCGGCTCTGGCCGTACAGAGTCTTTACTCGTCCTTGCAAAAAAGGCAAAAGCAATTGGCGGAAAAGTGGCAGCATTCACGCTTTCTGCTGAGTCACCTTTAGCTGATTTATCGGATGAAGTCATCTTATTGTCAGGTGCACCGAAGGATCAACAGGAAGGAAACCATCATACCATTCAGCCAATGGGCTCACTATTTGAGCAATCGCTTCTTCTGACATACGATGCGGTCATTTTAAGGTTAATGGAAATAAAAGAGCTCGACACACATACAATGTACGGTCACCATGCAAATTTAGAATAGATATTTTCAAAGCCTTTCCTTTCTTAAAAGGAGAGGCTTTTTCATTTAAATCAAGATCAGAATCTTGACATCATCTATTTGATGTAACTATAATTGTTACATCGTTAAAGAAAAAGTGCAGCACGGAAGGAAGATGAACATGAAAGTACAAATTTGGTCAGATATCGCCTGTCCTTTTTGTTATATAGGAAAAAAACAGCTGGAAACAGCGCTAGAACAATTTCCAGAGAAGGAACAGGTAGAGATAGAGTTTAAAAGCTTTGAGCTTGATCCACATGCACCTGTTGATGTCGATCATGACGTTCACGATATGCTTGTCAAAAAATATGGCATGAGCCGCAGCCAGGCCATGGCAACGAATGAGCAGGTGAAGCAGGCTGGTAAAGAGAAAGGAATCGATTTTCAATTCGATCCGCTCGTGTTGACAAACACTTTTGATGCTCATCGATTGGCGCAATATGCTGGTCAAAAGGGGAAAGGTGATTTCGTCATGGGAGAGCTGTTTCAAGCGTATTTTACAGATGGAAAGCATGTTGGTGACCGTCAAACTCTTATAGACATTGCAGAAAAAGCAGGTCTTGACTTAAAGGAAGTAGAGCAAGCTCTTGACAGCGAGGAATTTGCAGATCATGTACGAGAAGATGAAAAAGAAGCGAGACAGCTTGGTATTAATGCCGTACCATTTTTCTTAATCAATAACAAATATTCAGTGGCAGGTGCACAGCCAGCAGATACGTTCCTGCGCGCACTTGAAACAGCTTGGACAGAGGAAGCAGCTCAAGCAGAGAAAGCTGCTGACAATGCGTTTGAAGCAGCATGTGCAGATGGCGTATGTGCGGTGCCTTCCCCTAAAGAAGAATCGTAATAGGCAAAGGCAAGTTCCCTATCTTTCTAAAAGATGGGGATTTTTGTTGAATTAATATAAAGTTTACTTCATGATTAAGGTATCTTAATTATGAAGATGATAAAATTGATATCCAAAACAGCTATGATCCAAGAGCTAAACAATATCGAAGCTCGCATCCATCAAAAGCTCCGATTAGAGTTTGAAGAATTATTTGTAGATGAGTTAACCGATAAGCAGCATATTGTACTGAATTTTATTGAACAGAAAGGGGGAAGTTCTCCTATTCAAATTGCCCAGCAATTAGGTATCACTCAAAGTGCAGTGAGTCAATTGTTAAACACGCTTGAAAAAAAAGAATGGATTTGCCGCAGCATTAACCCGCATAATCGGAGGGAATTGCATGTTGAACTTTCTGAGAAGGCCATAACGTACCTCGAGAATATGAGAAAGGTAGAGCTTGCGATTATTGAAAAATATTATTCAGCATTATCCCTCGATGAGATCTCCACATTGATATCGATTTATGAAAAGCTCGATCAATTGATCCCACATCAAAACGAAGAGAAAGGATGAGAATGAATGACGCTCAAACAAGAAGTACAGAGAATCGCTTCCTCTTATATAGAGAAAAAGAAGGACGCACTGCTTGTGATCGGATTGATTCATCAAGGGGAAACACATGTCTTTCATTTCGGGGATCACCCTATACAAAAGCGAGTGGAGCCAGAGGATGTCATTTTTGAGATTGGCTCGATTTCAAAAGTC
Organism: Bacillus sp. WP8; assembly: GCF_000800825.1. Lineage (NCBI taxonomy): Bacteria > Bacillati > Bacillota > Bacilli > Caryophanales > Bacillaceae > Bacillus > Bacillus sp. WP8. The sequence goes on along the minus strand of NZ_CP010075.1, from coordinate 2,334,839 downwards.
TTTACGACAAGTATATTGTCAAGCATGTTGCAAAAAGGGCAGATGAAACTCGATGATTCGATTTCACTGTATTGTTCTCATATTCGAAAGAATCATCCCATTCAAATAGAGCAGCTGGCAACCCATACGTCTGGACTTCCTCCGCATCGTCTTCTTAGAGATTTGCAGCTATGCTTCCTTCCTAAAGTGAGAAGAGATATGTTCTGTCAATATTCACTCGATGAATTAATGAAACTGTTAAACTCGAAAAAGTGGAATCAGCCAAAAAGCTTTCCATCTCGTTATTCCAATGTGGGTGTCGGGCTGCTTGGTTTAATCATGGGCTGGTCTCGTCACAAAACATATGAACAGCTATTGATGGAATATATCGTGGATGAGCTTCATCTATCAAGTACCTTTATTACTATCAAGGATGATATAAAATCAAAGATGATCTTAGGTCATCGAGAAAATGGTAAAGAGGTTCCGCCGCTTCATATGCTTGACTATCAAGGAGCTGGCGCTATTCGCTCGACCATCACAGATTTATTGTCATTTCTCTCGGCCCATCTACACGCAGATGCGGATTCTTTTTGGAAAATCACGCATGAACCAAGAGGGGATATGGGCAGGAACATGTCAATGGGACTCGGCTGGGTCATCGATGACACAGGACTTATTTGCCATAATGGGGCGACGTCGGGATTCTCCAGTTTTATTGGCTTTCGCCCGCATTCAAAAGCAGGCGTGGTCGTTTTATCCAACTACCGTAATCGAATCACGCAAGACTCTCCCGATCGTATAGCGTATGATCTGATGGATATGCTGGAATCTAAAATAAAATGAGCCAATTGGAGTAAGGGCTCATTTTATTCGTTTGATCGTTTCACCTGGAACCAATTCAGGCTCGTAAAACGTTTGATCAGGGAGATTCTTTTTCCCTTGTACTTTTTTAATCATCCAGTCTGCTGCATCACGGCCCATTTGCTCCTGTGGATGGGTCAGTGTTGTCAGCTTCACATGGGCATTTTTCTGGGCAATATACGAATTATCCTGTCCAATAATCGAGAGATCATCTGGAATGGACAGCCCGATTTCGCTGCATACGCTGGCGACTTCTAATCCTACCTCATCGTTATAGCAAACAAGGGCGGTCAGTTCATGTCTGTGCGCCAACAGGAATGAGTGAATTTGCTCTCCCAAATGCTGCTTCGATTCTGTATCGAAAAAGAGCACATGCTCAGGCATGAAATTAAGCTTCGCTTCACCTAGCGCTTGAATATAGCCCTTCATCCGATATTTTCCCTGTAAATCATCTGTTTTTGAAATAAGTCCAATTTGCTGATGGCCTGAGGTGATCAGCTCTTTTGTGGCTAAATAGCTGGACTGCACATCATCTAAACAGAGAAAAGGAACCTCTAGCTGCTCATAATAGGCATTGATCATAATGAGCGGTACATCCTGTTCTTTAAAGGATAAGTAGTACGAAATGTTTGGATTATATAAATTGCTTTTCGTTGGCTCGACAATAAGTCCGTCCACCCCAAAAGACAGCATCATTTCCAGTGCTTTTTTCTCCTGCTCAACATCGTTATTTGTGCTTGCCAGTAACAAGGAATAGTTCTCTTCGTTTAATCGGCTTTCAATGCCTCGAATGATGGAAGGGAAAATGTAATCGGATATGTATGTTGTAATGACCCCAATCGTTTTCATATGTGCATGTCCCGCAGGTTTTGTTTGATATTGATTGGTCACAAATGTGCCTGAACCTTTTTCGCTGCGCAAAAATCCTTCGCTGGACAATTCCAAAATGGCTTTTCGAACTGTATGTCTGCTTACTTGATACATGTCTTGCAGGCTTGATTCGGTTGGAATGCGCTCCCCGATCCGATAATCCCCTGTGAGTATTTTGCTTTTTATATCATCAATAATGATCTGGTACTTCTTTTTCATCGTTTCACTTCTTTCTCAGTTGATCATCTACTCGGATTGAGAAGAAATTGTATGGACATATTTTAACATGGTTGTCGAATCAAAAACAGGCGCTTTCCTTTTCTGTCATGATCCCTCCAGAAAAAATGCAGGTTTTTGTCACATTTTGTATGTACAATTATATTTATTATTGACATATGTACGTACAAATATTATATTGTGATTGTACCAGATAATCAATGAATCTAGAAAAACAAAATTGAAACCGCTATCAAAATGGGGGTGAACGTAGATTGAATCATAAAGAGACGGCCAAAGCCTTGAAAGAAGGACGGACATCTTTAGGCATTGAATTTGGTTCAACACGAATTAAAGCGATTTTAATAGATGAGGAATTTCAGCCAATTGCACAAGGTGCATATGAATGGGAAAGTTTTCTCCAGGATGGAATTTGGACGTACAACTTAATTGATATTATTACAGGTCTGCAAGTGGCGTATCGAGAGATGAAAGAACAGGCTGAGCAAAAGTATGGTGTGACCATTCAAACCATTGGCTCAATCGGGGTATCAGCGATGATGCATGGTTATGTGGCATGTGATCATACAGGAGAGGTTCTCGTTCCGTTCCGAACATGGCGGAATGCAACGACCATCGAGGCGAGTCAAAAGCTAACAGATGTATTTCAATTTCATATTCCAGAAAGATGGAGTATTGCTCATTTGTATCAAGCGGTATTAGAAGAGGAAAAACATCTATCCCGATTAGAATATATGACCACTTTGTCTGGATATATTCACTGGCTGTTAACCGGAAAGCAGGCCATTGGTATTGGCGATGCGTCAGGGATGTTTCCAATTGATGACGAAACGAAGGACTACAATGAAGAAATGCTCCAGCAATTTGAAGCATTGATTGCAGAAAAAGGCTACCCGTGGAAGCTTCGCCACCTTCTGCCGCGTGTCTATTTAGCGGGTGAAGAAGCAGGCGTGTTAACGGCAGCAGGGGCAGCCATTTTGGATCAAGGAAAACATTTGCAGCCAGGCATTCCATTTTGCCCGCCGGAAGGTGACGCTGGAACGGGAATGGTGGCGACAAACAGTGTAGAAAGACGGACTGGGAATATTTCTGTTGGGACATCTGTTTTTGCCATGATTGTGCTAGAGCAGGATCTAAAAGGTGTCTATCCAGAAGTGGATCTTGTCACGACGCCGGATGGACTGCCAGTTGCCATGGTTCATGCGAATAACTGTACAAGTGACCTAAACGCTTGGATGAATATATTCAGAGAGGCATTTGAAGCACTAGGCATGCAAGTGGAGTCAGAAAGGTTATACGAGTCCCTATTGCAGCAAGCTTTAGAAGCAGATCGAGATGGCGGCGGACTCTTAAGCTATGGCTATTACTCTGGTGAAAATATTACGAGACTGCCAGAAGGAAGACCTCTTTTTGTCAGGTCTCCTGAAAGCCGCTTTAACCTCGCTAATTTCATGCGCACCCATTTGTTCTCCGCTTTTGGTGCTATGAAAATAGGCATGGACCGGTTAAAGGAACAGGAGCATGTAGTGATTGACCGCTTACTAGGACATGGGGGATTATTTAAAACACCGCTCGTTGGACAAAAAATGGTTGCCGCAGCGCTGAATACACCTGTATCAGTCGTTTCAACAGCGGGAGAAGGCGGTGCGTTTGGGATGGCGGTCCTTGCTTCATATATGGTCCATCATCATCAGCAAACATTGGCTGAATTTCTTACCCACCGGGTATTTGCCCATACATCAGAAGAGCCCATGGAGCCCGATCCACTCGATGTCAAAGGCTTTGACGAATTTTTAAAGCGCTATCAAAAGGGGCTTCCGATTGAAGAGGCGGCAGTAGCGCATCTGATGCAAAAGAAAGGAGTGACGACGGTATGCTAGATCGCTTAAAAGAAGAAGTGTATCAAGCAAATTTAGATTTGCCAAAATACGGACTTGTGAAATTTACATGGGGCAATGTCAGTGCATGTGATCGTGACAGTGGTTTGTTTGTGATTAAGCCGAGCGGCATAGCGTATGACCAACTATCAGCAAAAGATATGGTCGTGGTGAACTTTGACGGTGAAGTGGTGGAAGGAGAATTCAGTCCTTCGTCAGATACAGCTACACATGCGGTTCTTTACAAACACTTTGAGGAAATAGGGGGCATTTCACATAGCCATTCTATGTGGGCAACCGTTTGGGCGCAGGCAGGTCTTGATTTACCAGCAATGGGCACAACACATGCCGATACATTTTACGGCGCCGTTCCGTGCGCTCGTTTTCTGACAGAAGAAGAAGTCAATCGCGGTTATGAGGTAGAGACCGGCCGGCTGATCATCGAAACGTTTGAGAAAAGAAACCTAGATGTCATGGCAGTACCCGGTGTATTGCTTCAAGGTCATGGTCCGTTTACATGGGGGAAGGATGCAAAAAGTGCGGTCACAAACAGTGTGATTTTAGATGAAGTTGCCAAAATGAACCTTTTTGCCAAGCAATTGAACGAATTTGCGGAGCCATTGCCGCAGCGAATTTTAGATAAACATTACTTAAGAAAACATGGAAAGCATGCGTATTACGGACAAAAACCTTCAAGATAAAGAAAAGAGGGATATCAATGTTAACAAGTCAGAAAAAAGAATTTTGGTTTATCGTTGGGTCACAGCATTTATATGGTGATGAAGCACTGCAAAAAGTAAAAGCAAATGCACAAAAGATGACAGATGCCTTAAATGAGAGCGGTTTACTTCCTTATCCCGTGATCTTGCAGGAGCTGGCTGTCAGCGCCGATCAAATCACAAAGCTAATGAAAGAGGTTAATTATCGCGATGAAGTCATTGGCGTGATGACGTGGATGCATACATTTTCTCCAGCGAAAATGTGGATACGCGGGACCAATCTTTTGCAAAAACCTCTTTTGCATCTTGTCACACAATATTATGAAAAGATCCCGTGGGACACGATCGACATGGACTATATGAATCTTCATCAATCCGCACATGGAGATAGAGAATATGGCTATATCAATGCACGTTTAAATAAACAAAACCAAATTGTAACCGGTCATTGGTCGAAGCCTGAAGTGCAGCAGCAAATTGCTGATTGGATGGACGTTGCGGCTGCCTATCATGAGAGCTTTCACATCAAAGTAGCCCGGTTTGGTGACAACATGCGGCATGTGGCCGTGACAGAAGGCGATAAAATCGAAGCGCAGATTCAATTAGGATGGACCGTTGATTACTTTGGAATAGGCGATCTCGTCGAATATGTAAATGCAGTAGAGGAAGAAGAGGTAGATGCATTATTTGCTGAGTATTTAACGCAATATGATGTGAATTATGGAACGTATTCAGTTGACGAATGGGAAAAAAGTGTCAAGGTGCAGGCGCGATATGAAATCGCCATCAAACGTTTCTTAGATGAAGGCGGCTATCATGCCTTTACAACAAACTTTGAAGATTTACATGGGATGAAGCAGCTGCCTGGACTTGCGGTACAGCGGCTGATGGCAAAGGGATACGGCTTTGCTGGGGAAGGCGATTGGAAAACGGCTGCACTATCCCGCTTATTAAAGGTGATGAGCCATCATCAATCTACTGGCTTTATGGAGGACTACACATATGAAATGACCTCTGGGCAGGAAGCAGTGCTGCAATCTCATATGCTGGAAGTAGATCCAGCGCTCGCCCATACAAAACCTGTCATTGTCGTGTCTCCACTTGGGATTGGAAACCGGGAAGATCCAGCACGTCTTGTATTTGATGGAAAAGCAGGCGAAGGTGTCGTTGTCTCCATAGCTGATTTTGGAACACATTTTAAATGGCTGATACAAGAAGTCGAAGCCTTTAAACCGGAGGAAGCGGCACCTCATTTACCAGTTGCGCGTGTATTGTGGAAAATCAAACCGAATTTTCAGGATGGCGTCAAAGCATGGATTAAGCAAGGCGGAGGCCATCATACAGTCGTGTCTCTCAATTTAACGGTTGATCAAATTGTTCAATTTGCAAAGCTTGTCAATGCAGAATATGTGGTTTTATAGAAGAAGGGTGAAAGGTCTTCTACTGTTTACAGTGGAAGCACAGGGAGAAATGAAAGCGGTTAATTAAGTGAGGGGGTTATCCACTTGGAGAAAAAAGTGTCAAGCAAATTTATCTTCTTTTTCGGGTCCTTTGCAGGCATCTTATTTGGGTATGATATTGGTATTATTGCAGGGGCGGAAGGACATATTCAGGAAGAATTTCAGCTCAGCCCATTATGGCTTGGAATTGTTGTCTCTTCATTAATGGGCGGGGCCATCATTGGCTCCATCTTAAGCGGTCTCTTAGGGGATAAATTTGGCCGCAGAAAACTCATTTTGGTCTCATCCGTTATCTTTTTTGTCGGGGCTATCGGATCAGCTGTCGCACCAGAAGAGATTTCACTCACCATCGCTCGGATCTTTTTAGGGACAGCAGTAGGAACAGCCTCATCATTGGTTCCGGCTTACATGTCTGAAATCGCTCCTGCTAAAATCCGCGGGAAATTATCTGGACTCAATCAGCTCATGATTGTAACTGGACTATTGCTCAGCTATATTGTCGCGTTTGTGTTTGAACCCATCCCAGACAGCTGGCGCTGGATGCTGGGAAGTGCTGCTTTATTTGCGATCGTGCTTTATATTGGCATGCTGAAGCTTCCTGAATCTCCGAGATATTTGATTAAACACGGAATGGCTCATAAAGCACGAGAGGTATTAGGATCACTGCGTTCTTCCCGTGAAGAAATCGAATCAGAAATGCAGGAAATTTTAGAAGTCGCCAAAGAAGAACGTTCGGGTATTCGTGAATTGTTTCAAAAGAAATTCAGAATGGCTCTTTTCATTGGGGTTGGAATGGCGACCCTTCAACAAATTCAAGGCGCGAACTCCATTGTCTATTATGCAACGAGTATCGCTCGGAATGTAGGCCTTGCGCCGCAGGTCGCCGCAGGTTTTACAGTCATTGTCGGTGTCATTTTTGTCGTCACGACCGTGATCTTTTTACAATTTGTTGACCGCTTCGATCGCCGAACGATTCTCACTGTAGGGGGATCAGGCATGGCTCTTTCTTTCTTTGCTCCCGCCGCATTAGGTGCACTTGGCGTAAGTGAAGGAATTTTAAACTGGGTGACATTGATTTCACTTTGCTGCTTTATTTTGTGCTATGCCTTCTCGTGGGCACCGATCACTTGGATCATCATTGGCGAAATCTTCCCGCTTTCTGTCAGAGGCATCGGAGCAGGTATCTCTTCTGCCTTTAACTGGACCGGATCGTTAGCAGTTGGACTCGTTTTCCCTATCCTGGCAGATCAATTCAGCTTTGGGGTTATTTTCTCCTCATTTGGCGTCATCTGCTTAATCGGACTATTATTCACCCGATTTGTGCTAGTCGAGACAAAGGGAAGAAGCTTAGAGCAAATCGAAACCGATATGGCTGCACGTGTATAAATTTAAGAAAACCATCTACCCACACGGGATAGATGGTTTTTTTACTCAAGCGTCTGTTTAAGCTCATCTGGCAGTAAATCAATTAATTGATCGTAGGAAGACAAATCCAGCACTTCAATCAGTGCATAATATTTCGCGTAAATTTCACTCAGCTGATCAGGATGATTGGTTTGATATTGATTCAGATGTAATTGAGTTAGTTCTAGTGCAATGTCTAGCTTGTTTCGTTCGAATGGCTGTGTCGTGTTAATCATATCGTGCACCTCTTATTTGATGATGTGTAGAGAAAATACAGTGAATAAAAAGAGCTTATGTGTTGTTTTCATGGATGTCCTATCTTCTCAATATATCATTTTTATAATATGTTAAAATTGTCCTTTTGTAAATAAAAAGAAAACTAGATAGAAAGTGGATTTCTTTAAAAATAGACATGCATCTAATCACGAAAGGTAACTCTAACATACGATAGAGTGTAAGTGAAAGACAACTTGAAGGGGTGTTAAGATGAGCCGAAATCGATTAGATGATTTCTTCTTTGGACCTCGCCGAGAAGAAACGGTTGTTTTCCCCACACGTCAAATTGTCAACACAAGAACGAATGAACAAACGATCAGAAAAATTCATCCAACGCATATCACAAACGTCAATAAAAACATTAAAAGAATAGAAAACTACTATCCGGTCACTGAATCGACTCACAACGAGTATATTGTAGAAGAATACGATTGCGGCAGTGATATCAAAAACCCTTGCTGCCGTCCGGTGAAGCGCTGTAAGTGGTAGTGAAGGGGCATCCTTTTATGGGATGCCTTTTTATATTCAGGAATAAAATTTTGATCCAAAGTTCTTTTCAAGATAAAATTGGAAGTATCCATCATTCTTTTGGAGGTGATTTTCTGAATATTCGATTGTTAACACCAGATGATGCTGAAGAATATGCAGCACTCAGATTAGAAGCACTGCAATTAAATCCAGAGGGTTTTGCGATGAGCTATGAGGAAGAGCAATTCAATACAAAGGACAAATATAAAGCGCGTTTTGCTTCGGCGCAATCTATGTGGACATTCGGCGCTTTTCATCAAGGGCAGCTTGTGGGGGCAGTCACGCTCATCCAAGAAACCTTGCAGAAGTTAAAGCACCGAGCGAATTTGACTGCGATGTATGTAACACCTAGTGCCCGCGGAATGGGAGCAGGCAAGACCTTGATGACGAAAGCTCTTTCGTTCGCGCAAGAACAGCAGGACATCGAGCAAGTGTATTTATCAGTGGTGACAACTAATCATTCAGCAAAGCGCCTCTATCGCTCCGTTGGGTTTGAGTCGTACGCTGTTGAAGAAAAAGCGTTAAAATGGGCTTATACATATACAGATGAGGAAAAAATGGTTTTATTTTTATCATAGACTGGAGGAGATAGAAGTGAATCAACAGGCCATGCGCATTACGTTAGCAGCAGGTCCCAATAGTGAGCTGGAATCTTTTGCACTGCGTGCAGCACTTGAAAACTTCGGCGCGAAAGTCGATATGCATTGGATCGGAAGACCGAATGACCTGATTCATGTGTTATCTGGTAGAAATAGAGGAGAAATAGATTACCTTCTTTTATCGTTTCATGGTGAAGAAGGAGCATTTATCATGCCTGAATTAGGGGAAGATGTATACGAAGATGAAGAGCCTAGGGATACTGCTTTTGGAGCGGATGAAATCAAGCGGTATGCTTCCTTAGAAGGATTTCATGTTATCTCTACAGGCTGCACACTAGGAGAGAAAAATCTAGCAGATGCTTTTTTAGAGGCAGGAGCTACATCTTATTCGGCGCCGGACGATTACATAGATGGGAATGCAGCTTTTATCTTTGTGCTGACCATGATGTACGAGCTCATGAACAATACAAAGACAGTCAGAGCCGCATTTGATCGAGCGCGTTCCATTGATGAAGAAACGAAATTATTTCAACTATATATGCAAAAGTAATCAAAGGACTGAGAAATCAGTCCTTTTTTATTCCTCTCTAAAAATGTGTCGAAAATGTGACAGTTGTGTGATTTGCAAACTAAAAAGGGGGCATGCAAAGTCTATCCTACAAACACGTCATTCAGGTATGACGGCATCACGAGAGGAGAATCATTGTGTCAATTAAATGGAAAGTCAGTCTCGTCCTATGCGGACTTGCGATGATCATAGGAATCGCCGCGTTTTATCATAATCAGCAGGCAAGCGGGACAGAGAAGAAGAAGGTAGCACCCGATGCGAGCTATAAAGAAGTTGAAATTGTGACCCTCGTGAATGACGGGAGATACTTGAGATATGCTGTGAACTATCCTGTGTTTCATCAAAAAAAGCTAGATCAAGAGATGAAAAGATTTGCAGAAACAGCGCTCGATAAATTCAAAACATCATTTAGTGAAGCAAGTGATGTCGATGAAGATCATCGATACGAATTAAACATAGATTACGAGATTACTCATTATGCCAAACAAACTGCTGCAATCAAATTCAATACATATGAATTGAAAGGCGGAGTAAAAGGCACACATGAAACGAAGATATTCAATTTTGATTTCAAGAAACAGCATTTTTTATCGATAGATGATCTATTTTTATCAAAGAAAGAAAGTCTGAAAAAACTGTCTCAAATGACATTTGAGGAGTTAAAAAAAGATCGCTCTCTTGCTGAAAACAAGCATTTGCTTAAACAAGGAACATCTCCTGAGGCAGAGCATTATCAGTATTTTGCCATCAAAGATCGTTTTATTGAATTCTACTTCCCAGCAGGGCAAATTGCACCAGACAAGAAAGGCCCTCAAGTGCTGGCGATTAAGAAAACACTGCTTAAAGGAATGTTAAAGCCAGAATACATCAATAAAGAAAAGAACAAAAACGAGAAAAAAGAACCGATCGCAAAAAGAAAGATTGTAAAACTGCCTAAACAGCGAATATTTAACCCACATCAAAAAGCCATTGCCCTTACATTTGATGATGGACCAAATCCATCAACGACTTCAAAAATCTTAACAGCTTTAAAAGAAAACAAAGGACACGCGACATTTTTTGTATTAGGCAGCAGGGTTCAATATTATCCCGATATGCTAGGTGAAATCAGAAAAGGTGGAAATGAAATCGGAAATCATTCCTATAACCACCCTTTACTCACAAGACTGCCATTAAAACAAGCCATCAAACAAGTAGAAGATACGCAGCAAATTATTGAAAAAGCTAGCGGATTCACACCCACTCACTTTAGACCGCCATATGGTGGAACAAACGGACAGATCAACGAGGCTGTCAACATGAAAGTTACGCTTTGGGACGTTGATCCTGAAGACTGGAAATATCGCAACAGCCAATACGTCGCAAACTACATTCTTTCACATGCGTCTAGCGGAGAAACCGTCTTAATGCACGACATCTATGACACCTCTGTCAACGCAGCTGTCACGATCATCAAGGAATTGACCAAACAAGGATATCAGTTACTAACGGTATCAGAGCTTGAGCAGTGGAAGGAAGCCCGGGCGAAAAAGGTGAATTGAATACGTTAAAAAGATGCGAGTCTTAATGGATTCGCATCTTTTTTAAAGCCAATTATGAAGGTAAAGGGAAAATTATGTTAAAGTGATTGTAGAAAGGGAGGGCTTCGAATGGTATTGATGAGGTTGATCAGCATATATATGCTGACAGTGTTTAGTTTGGGATTTGTTATAAACTATGTACCTGGTTTGATGCTGCCCATCTATATTCTTGCGATGATTGGGCTCATTTTATGTCTCGGTCATATTGCGCTCCATTATATTCGGCGAATTAGATATATGTTGTTTGAGGAAAAACGGTAAGATTCCTCCTATGGAAAAAACCTCTAGTTGCGTGAGGTTTTATTTTTTTTATGTTCTAACAGTTTGATGATTTTCCCGTTTGGTGCTTTGATTTGTCTCAAAAGAGAAACGAAATTCCCCGTAAATCGTATGAGGACAATAAGTAACATGATGACCATCTACAAGCAATGACCTCCAATCGGTATGAAGGATACAGTACAATAAGAGTGTATAAAATGAACAGTTCGTGCCAGTGAATGGAATGTTAAGGGGGATTCATTTGAAACGAGTAGACGTGGTTTCAGCTATTATTTATGACGAGGAAGAAAATCTATTAACGGTCAAGAATGTAAAGGGATATTGGGAACTTCCGGGCGGTGCTGTGGAAAAAGGTGAACACCTGCAGCAGGCTGTCATCCGTGAAGTGAAAGAAGAGACAGGGTATGTTGTCAAAGTAAATGAACTTCATTCGGTTCGTGAAGCATTCTTTCAAGATAAAAAGCATCATGCACTTATCATTACGTTCTTTGCGGAAATGATCGGGGGAGAGATGAACATTCTAGATCCGGATCATGATATTGAAGAAGTAAAATGGGTCAGCACTCAAACCTTTCAAAAGCTAAACCCAAAGCTATATCACATGCTAAAATTAAACCAACAAACGCAAGCTTTTTATGATTTTGAGGGAAATAGAACAATTGGTTAAATCCAAATTGATATAGGCATAAAGGAGCGATATGGATGTTTTTATACTATGGCCCCACAGGAGCTCCAGTAGAAAATCCGGGAGAAGAATTCATGAAAAGGATCTTCTTTCAGAAGCGTGAAGAGTATTGGGAACAAGGAAACGGGGAATCTTCCATTGAGTTAGAGGGAGATTTGGAATGCGAAAGTCTAGTTTTCTTTTATACTGAACCGTATGGATTCTTTATCATCAGATATCCAGATTTTTTAGTCCCTTTTCAAAAGGTAGAAAAGATCGAAACGATCGAGCATTTGGTCGCTGGATCACCATTGTATGTGCCATCGTGCAGCTATGTCGACCGCAATCAAGCGTATCAAATCGTTCAACATTTTTTGACGACAAAAAAAGTCCCTGACTTTGTTGCTTGGGTTGAGTTGAGGAATATTGATTTTCAGCATAATGTGAAAAGTTAGGGGAGTAAGGTGAAAGTGTGTATAAATAAAAGAATACATAGTTTAGATGAGAGTATGCATTTACATGTAGGATATGTTGAACAAGGTTTTGATTATGAAGGTGTGTTAAGAGTTTAGAAACAGGCAGATGGCTATTGTTTTTTGATCAGAAAAGTTACGGGTTAACGTTTTCAACGGAATATGAGAAGAGGGACGAAGTAGGGCTAATATTGAGGAGTACCCTTTACTACAGGTTTAAAGTTTCGAGAACTCTAAATCATTTGAGTGCTGTTTTTGTATCTTTATTCCTATTTAATGACAAACTTTGTGTTGGTAAAATTGACCTTGTCAATGAATAGGAAGGAGTGAATTCTGCTGGGGAAGATACTTGATGCAAAAGCACTAACAAGTGCCATGGACACAAGGGCAAAACACTATCAGGAACTCCGCGAACAAATGGTAGATTTAAAAAAGGCATTACAAGGTGTTGCCAACCTCGGTGACGACTTCACTGGGAAAGGTGCCGATAACATTAAAAGCTTTTATAAAGAGCTCGCCGGAAATGTAGACATGTTTATCAGCTTCATCGATAAGCAAAAAGCCTTTCATGAAGGTATTTCTGGGACACTGGATGATACAAACTTTGGCGGTGATACCTTTATAGAAGAACACTTTTTAGACAACGCAGTACATATGGGCATCAAAAACGCCAAAAGCATTGTAAAGGATCAAAAAAAGGCACTCAAAACGATTTTTCAAGACATCGATGACCTTATTTCCCTAGAGGTATTTGATAGTCAAACTTTCGATGAAAAAATAGAAGATGCGGAAGATGAACGAAAAAAGACAGTCAAAGATTTAAGAGAGCTTGATCAAAATTTAAAAGATGAATATGCTTTGTCAGAGACAGAGCAGCAAGCTACAATGGCATTGTACGCTGAAATGATGAATGCGACAAATGACGGAAAAGCGATTTCGCCTATGAATTTTGATAAGAAAGCGTATCAAAATAGCGAAATCTACAAGGCAAAAAGCGATATTGAAAAGCAAACTTCTGAATATCTGAAAATCAAAAAAGAACAAGAAGAAGCCCGCGAGATTGCAAAAGAACAAGAAGCCCTCGCCAACCGTCCTTGGTATGAAAAAGCGCTCGATTACGGTGGAAATATCGTCAATGAACTGACCGGCGTGAACGATGCAAAACGTGCCGCAACAGGCGTTGATCCGATCACAGGCGAGGAACTCACCGCTGGACAGCGTGTCGCGGCAGGTGGAATGGCAGCCGCCGGTTACATTCCAATCGTCGGCTGGGCAGGCCGCATTTTCAAAGGCGGAAAGGCTGTCTATAAAACCACCCAAGCCACATCAGCCGCAGTAAGAGCAGTCGACATTTACAAGACATCACAAAAATCCTTTGACGCCCTGAAAACATCTCAAAAAGGTTTATATGGCCTCACCGCCACCAACGGCTTCAGCGAAGCAATCACAGGCCGAGACATGTTTGGAAATAAGATCTCGAAAGAACAGCAGGAAGCGAGTATGAACGCGGCTCTGGGGATGCTTTTGCCGTTCGGGGTGAAAGGGTTTAATGGCAGAATGGGAATTAATCAGAAAAGCACCCACCTTAATCAAGCAAGCGTAGGAAATTCTGATTTAGATCGTTTACGGAAGAAGTGGAATGTTCCAGAAACTCAAACTGTTGCTGTAGGAAAAACAGATGTCAGAGGTTTGGAACGTAGCGTGTTCGAAGGTGGGTCACCAAAAGTTAGGAAAGAAGGAGGTCTTCCTTCATTAGATGAAGTTTATCCTGATCGGAAAATTAAGGCACCATATAAAAGATCAGTTAGAGGGCACGCTCAATTTATGGATCATGCAGAAGAAGGCGTAATAGCAGAATTTGAGGATGCAGTTAAAAAGGCAGGACTTAAACCAGAAGAGATAAAAGGTATACTAAATATCCATCAATCCAATCCAAATGGAGTTTGTAATAAATGTACAAAAGGTTTGTTTGATCGAGTTCCAAGTGAGGAAAGAGGAATATTCAAGCAACTGACAGATCACTATCCTGAATTGAAAATAAAAGTAACAACAGAACGAGATCCAAGTGTCCCACATCCAAGAGATACTTTATCTTTTGATGTTAAAAATGGTGTTACAGAAAATGTTGTTAAAATGAAAAAATAGGAAAGAGGCTATAGAATGGATTTTATAAATGACCTTAGTGAAGAAGCTAAAGTTGCTCTAGGATTAGCAATAGCTGAAAAAATGTATACATTCATAGATAAAGAAGATGATGGTTACCACATAGGAGAAAAAGCTTTAGATGATTGCTGGAAATGGCTTTCTGGGAAAGAGTTAAGTGCAGATGATTTATGTAATTATATAGATAGTGAAGATTATATGGATGTAGCCGAGTTCGCTAATAAAGAAAAAGATGAACAAAAACAATATGGCTGGTATTCAGTTTTAGATGCAGTTTCTTACACGGCGTATCAAGCGTATAAACGAGAAAATAAAAAATTTGTTCCTCAAGTGCTAGAGATAATAGACGATGAAACTTTAATTGTAATGTGGGAAAATGCAATTGAGTCAAAAATGATTGAAATGGATGAATTAAATACCTTGAGAAAATATTTAGTTGATCATTATCCTAGCAAAGATCACGATCATAACAAAATATATTTAATTAACAAAGAGGACATCGCAGTCATTTAAATTAGATTTATTGGGCGATATGAATAAAGGCAGCTATCATCAAAAGAAATGCACAGAGACAGTAGCTTAGTGCTTAAATAAAAAACAGACCTAATGAGGTCTGTTTTTGTTATAAGTTAGGAAAATTCATTTTCACTTCCCCTTCTCCCGCTTCCGTTTTTCCTTCTCCGCCCGATAAAACTCATGAAACATCTTCATCAGCGCCCGCTTCTCAATCCGTGACACATAGCTCCGCGATATCCCGAGCTCCTTGGCTATTTCCCGCTGCGTTTTTTCTTTCTTTAAATCAAGTCCGAACCTGCCGACGATGACTTCTTTTTCTCGGCCGTCGAGAATGTCGATATACTCCTTTACTTTTTCAAGCTCCATGTTGAGCTGAATGGTATCAATCACATCTTCATTTTCGGATTTTAAGACATCGATTAATGAAATCTCGTTGCCTTCTTTATCCTGACCGATTGGGTCATGCAAGGAGACATCTTTTTTCGTTTTTTTGAGCGCGCGTAAGTGCATGAGAATTTCATTTTCAATACACCGCGCCGCATACGTTGCAAGCTTTGTTCCTTTTCCAGAGGAATAGCTTTCGATGGCTTTAATGAGTCCGATCGTCCCGATGGAGATGAGGTCTTCAGCGTCTTCCCCGGTATTTTCAAATTTCTTTACAATATGGGCGACGAGCCGAAGGTTATGTTCAATCAGCATGTTTCTTGCGTGTTCATCGCCCTGTGCCATGAGGGCTAAGTATTTTTTTTCATCATCTCCCGAAAGGGGCTGTGGAAAGGCATTGTTTTTGACATAGGACACTAAAAACACCAATTCTTTGACCATCAATCCCATCGCTGTAAATACTCCTGCCACGATTTTCACCTCCACCATGTTTAGGCTGCTGCCTATATCCTCAAATGTATGTGAAGGAGGGATTGTCTGTGTCTGTACGATGAAAAAATCATCTTTTTCAAAAAAATCGTGCTTCTGTTCGTCTCTTTTTTATGTTTGCGGTTTCTTTTCGGTGCTTGGCGGTCAAGAAGCGTGCTAAAATATGTAATATTAGACCGAAAAGGAAGGGGTCATTTCGGAACATGGGGAAGGTTCTATCTTCACATGTAGGTATGAAAATTAATGAATGGTATCGAATGATACGGCAGTTCAGTGTTCCAGATGCGGAAATCTTGAAAGCGGAAGTTGAAGCGGAAATTGAACAGATGGAAGAGGACCAGCATTTACTGATTTATTATCAGCTCATGTGTTTTCGGCACCAAATCATGCTTGACTATATACACCCTTCAAAATACCAACCTTTCTCAGTATCTAATCTAGTCGATAAAATCGAAAATTCCAATCATGAGTTATCTGATATGCTGCATTATTACCATGCATTTTTTCGTGGCATGCATGAATTTAGTCAAAAAGAATATTTAGAAGCCGTCAAATATTATCGAGTCGCAGAAAAGCAGCTGTCCATGGTATTTGATGATATTGAGCAGGCAGAGTTTCATTTTAAAGTGGCAGAAGCCTACTATATAATGAAACAAACACATGTCTCCATGCACCATATTTTAAAGGCGCTGGAAATATACGATCAGCATGATGCGTATACCATTCGCATCATTCAATGTCTCTTTGTCATTTCAGGAAATTATCAAGATTTAAAACGAAAAGACCGGGCACTGCCTCATTTAAAAAAGGCAAAACAGCTCGCATCTCAAATTGATCACCCGCGCATATACAGTTCAGCGCTTTATAATTTAGGAAAATGTTATGGCGAGCTTGGCTATAGAGAGGAAGCGGAACGATATTTAACGGAATCCGCTGATCTTGCCCGCAAAGAGCTGCTTCCAACGCTTCCACATACGCTCTATACGCTGGCGAAGCTGCTTTTTAGACAGAATGAACAGGCGGATGCCCTGCGCATATTAGAAGATGGGAAATTGGCTGCAAAGAAGCATGAAGACCAGCTGTTCTGTCATATGTTTGAGTATCTGGATGCTTTATATGTTCAGGAAATCAATGAAGACCAACTGCAAAAAACCATTGATTATTTGGAAAAACTTAGCCTATACTCTTATATAGAGGATATCTCACTAGAAATTGCGACAGCCTTAGAAGCCTCTCAACAATACAAAAAGTCCAACCAGTATTATCAGAAATTATTATGGGCTCAAAATCAAATCCAAGAAGGAGAGTGTCTGTATGAATTCTAAGCAACGTTCGACAGTTGAAGAGAGAAACCAAACGTGAAACAAAGAGCGGGCCGATATGGCCGGCTTTTTTTATTTGAAAAAGAAGCAGATATCACCATGAAGCTTGCATGAATTGATGCGAAAGCGGGCAATTTATCGGTAATGATGTTCGGTGGAGGAGGCGGTCGAATGAGAGGGCTGCATATCTTGATGTGTATATGGCTGCTATGTGCTTTTGTTCCTAATGAAGTAGAGGCACATACATTAAAACGAGTCGATCTTGAAAAAACAGGACGTGCCTTTTGGGACATGAGAGCGGAACGGAAAAAGATTGCGATCACCTTTGATGATGGACCTCATCCAGTGTATACAAATCAAATATTAGATGTGCTGAAGGAGCATCAAGTGAATGCAAGCTTTTTTGTGATAGGAAGCAGAATCCATGCTTATCCAATGATCGCAGAACGGATTGTGGACGAAGGGAATGAACTCGGCAATCATACGATGAATCATACGTATTTTGACCTTTTGTCGTCAAAGGAGATCAAGCGGGAATTAAAAGAATCAGCGGCTCATATCGCTTCACTCCAGCCTGGCGGTCCCTTATTATTTCGCCCTCCTGGTGGACGCTTAACAATGAAATCATTCCGCATTCTGTCAAAGCAAGGGTACGATGTGGTCATGTGGTCCTTTACGCAAGATCCGAAGGACTGGTCAAGACCAGGCGCACGTAAAATTGCAAGCCGAATTATTGATCATATTCAAGGCGGCGATATTATCCTTTTACATGATGGCGGGGGAAATCGCAAGCAAACGGTAGAAGCATTGAAACAAGTGATTCCTGAGTTGAAGAAGAGGGGCTATGAATTTGTAAAAGTAAGTGAACTGCTGCACCACGACAAAGCATATATGCCTGTTCAGATGCAATAGGCAGCATTCGTCAAAAACATTCATTCATTGAAACCAAAAGTCTTGTCGTTTACTATATGAAGAGGGCTTTTGGAGGTGAATGTTGTGAAGAAATATGTTTTCCTTTTCATCCTATTATGTGTTGCTGCTGGATGCTCTAAGCCAGCACAAGAAAGCGTCATTGCATTTGGTGACAGCAATACAAGAGGATCAAACTGGGACTTTCGAGATTATCCAACATCTGAAAAATGGGTGAATCTCATGAAAAACGTCGAGCGCGGCCAAATTCAAGTGAAGAATGCAGGCATTGGCGGGCAGACGACTGAAGACGCGAAACTACGCTTTGAGCAGGATATTTTAAAACAGAAACCAACTTACGTCCTCATCATGTTCGGTACGAATGATGCGGCGATTTTAGACGGGAAACATCCCCGAGTGACGAAAAAACGGTTTAAAGAAAATTTAACCTACTTCATTTCTGAAAGTAGAAAAGAAGGCATTACCCCGATTCTCATGACCTGTGTGCCTGTTGTAGAAGGCGGGAAAAAGGGCCTGTATTATTACTCCAGATATAAGTCATCTTATTTTGCCGGGAGAGGCGGGGCAAGAGCTTGGCAAAACTCTTATAATGACATCACAAGAGAAGTAGCGAAGGATGAGCAGGTACCGCTTGTCGACAACTGGAAAGCTTTCATCCGAGAAGCTGGAGAAGATAGTGATCATGCTCTGATTCAGTCAGGATTGATCGACCCTTCTGGCAATCATATGACACCAAAAGGGGCGAGAATTATTTATAACGAAATCAAAGAGCGTGATGTCATCAAACATTTTTAAATGATGGCCATCTGCCTAAACAAGACCATCCATCCAGCATAGTCTAACAGTATATCTTCCTAGAAGGAGGTAACTGATATGTGGGGATGTCCTTATCCTTACCCTGCGTGTTCGCCTTATCCAGCACAAGGAGCAGGAATCGGTTACGCTTTTCTTGTTGTGTTCCTTGTGGTCATTTTAGTCGTAGGCGGAGGGTTATGGTTTTGGAATGAACAGCCTTGCAATTAAGACACCTCTTCTTTCATCAGAAGGGGTGTTTTTTACGGAAAATAGTAGTAAGCCTATAGCGCAAGTGATATAATATCAGTCACCTGAGTTTAAAAAAGGAGAGTGCTCGGGAGGCATGGTTCCTGTGATATGGAATTAAGAGGAAACAGAGAGCATATGCCCGAGCGAACGTCTTTTCATTTCTGTCTCAATTAATTCAATGAAGTCGCGATTTAAGTTCATTTCATTTGCTTTATAATACGATTCTATAAGTAAATCATCTGACAGCTTTTTCATACTAGAAACCCATATGATGGGAAAAACACCTCCCCTGAAAAAGTTGGCATAAAATTTGAGGAAAAGACATATCATCATAGGTTGATCGACTGTCTTTGAAGTACCTTTAATCTACCATGAATGGGAAACAAGAACAATCGTTCTGTTATCCACATGGTTAAGTGGATAACTTGTGGGTAGAGTGTTTATAATTGAATGAAAGCATGATGAAATATAGGTGGATAATGTGTGTAAAATTATCCACACCTGTTGAAGGTCCTCATCATATGTCGAAAACTTTTTCATTGTATTCGATAGACAGACAAATTGTGATTTGATTCGACACAATCGCTGAAAACCAATGGAAGAAAGGGTGCAAATTGTGCTAAAGAAGTATTTCTTACCGGATGAATTTGTGAAAAGTATTTTCCACATTTCGCCGCAAAAATTAAAAGAAAGAAATGTAAAAGGAATTATTACCGATCTAGATAACACACTAGTAGAATGGGACCGTCCAAGTGCGACACCGCGCTTAATTGAATGGTTTCAAGAAATGAAAGATCACGGGATACAAGTGACGATTGTATCAAACAATAATGAAAAAAGGGTCAAGCTTTTTTCTGAACCGGTTCATATCCCGTTTATTTATAAAGCGCGAAAGCCTATGGGAAGAGCCTTTAATAAGGCAGTCGCTGATATGCAGTTGAAAAAAGAAGATGTGGTTGTCATTGGGGATCAGCTCATGACAGATGTTCTTGGCGGGAATCGTCATGGCTTCCATACGATTTTGGTCGTTCCTGTTGCTGCCTCGGACGGATTTTTCACAAAGTTTAACAGGCAGATTGAACGCAGAATTTTAGGAGCCTTAAAGCGTAAGGGCCACATTCAGTGGGAGGAAGAGTAATAATGGAAAAGGTTGTTTGTATTGGCTGCGGTGTAGCCATTCAGACGGAAGATAAAGATCAATTAGGATATGCGCCGGCAGCATCTCTATTGAAAGAAGATGTGATCTGTCAGCGCTGTTTTAGGTTAAAGAACTACAATGAGATTCAGGATGTTTCTTTAACAGAAGACGACTTTTTAAATATATTGCACAGCATTGGAGAGACAGATTCTCTCATTGTGAAGGTCGTGGATATTTTTGACTTTAACGGAAGCTGGATCAATGGGCTGAACCGTATTGTCGGCGGTAATCCGATTTTACTTGTCGGCAACAAAGTGGATATTTTACCGAAATCCGTGAAAAAAGATCGTCTGATTCATTGGATGAAACGGGAAGCAAAGGAAAACGGATTAAACCCTATCGATGTTTTCTTGATCAGTGCAAGCAGAGGCCAGGGTGTGCCTGAGGTGATGGAAGCGATCGATCATTACCGAGAGGGAAGAACTGTCTATGTTGTCGGCTGTACGAATGTTGGAAAATCAACATTTATCAATCGAATCATCAAAGAAGTATCTGGCGAAGAGAACGTCATTACTACATCCCAATATCCAGGTACTACACTTGATGCGATTGAAATCCCGCTTGATGACGGGTCTGCTTTATTCGATACGCCGGGCATCATCAACCGCCATCAAATGGCGCACTATGTCAGCAAAAATGACTTGAAGATTTTAACGCCGAAAAAAGAATTGAAACCGAGAACGTTCCAATTAAATGAAGCACAAACGCTTTATTTTGGCGGACTGGCTCGATTTGATTACGTAAAAGGCGGCAGAACGTCATTTGTCTGCTATATGCCAAATGAGCTGAACATTCACCGTACAAAGCTGGAGAACGCAGATGATTTATATGAAAAACATGCAGGAGAACTGCTGTCACCGCCATCAAAAGAGGGAATAGAAGATTTCCCGCCGCTCGTTCCGCATACCTTTACCATTGATCAGCCAAAAATGGACATCGTCTTTTCAGGTTTAGGCTGGGTCACTGCAAATGATGCGGACAAGCAAATCAAAGTTTATGCGCCAAAAGGCGTACATGTGTTTATGAGACGTTCGTTAATTTAAATGTTCAAAGGGGGAGAGACCTTGAAACCTTTATACGGAGTAATCGGTAACCCTGTTGGCCACTCAATGTCTCCGGATATTCATAATGCAGCACTAAAGGATGCTGGAATTGATGGACATTATCATGGCTTTCAAGTAGAAAATGATGACCTGAAAGATGCGATTAGCGGCATGAAAGCGTTAGGAATCAGCGGCATTAATGTTACTGTTCCGCACAAGGTAGAAATCATGAAGTACCTTGACAAAATTGATGTAACAGCTGAACGCCTCGGTGCCGTCAATACGGTGCGGCTCGAAGGAGATCAGCTCGTTGGGTACAATACAGATGGAGAAGGCTTTCTTCATTCATTGCTTGAAGCCTTGGATCAGCCGTTATCAGAGCTGTCATTTCTCTTGATTGGTGCTGGCGGAGCGGCAAGAGCGATTTATACGACAATTGCTCAGTATGCACCGAAGAGCTTTGATATTACGAACCGCACCATTGAAAAAGCTGAAGCTTTAATTGAAAGTGCAGAGGGGAAAATTACATCTCATGCAATCACATTAAATACAGCAGAAGAGCAACTTGGGGAATATGATGTCATCATCCATACGACCTCGATTGGTATGTATCCGAATGTTGAGGAAACCCCGATTTCTTTAGCGAACGCAAAAAAAACAGCGGTCGTTTGTGATATTGTGTATAATCCAATAGAAACAAAACTGCTAAGTGAAGCAGCAGGTTTAGGCTTGAAAACAGTAGATGGGGTTGGCATGTTTGTTGGACAAGCAGTAAGAGCCTTTGAACTGTGGACAGGCATTACGCCTGACGCCGGAAAAATGAAGTCAATTGTCATAGAGAAATTAGGAGGAACACCATGTTAAAAGGTAAGCAAAAACGTTTTTTACGTGCACAAGCACATCATTTATCACCTATTTTTCAAGTTGGAAAAGGTGGGGTAAATGACAATATGGTCAAGCAAATTTCCGAGGCGCTTGAAGCAAGAGAACTATTAAAGGTCAGCGTATTGCAAAATTGCGATGAGGACAAAACAGAAGTTGCGAAAGCACTTGTAAAAGGTGCAAAGGCTGAACTCGTTCAAACGATCGGAAATGTGATTGTCCTTTACAAAGAATCTAAGGAAAATAAACAAATTAAGCTGCCGTAAAGGTGGATGCGATATGAAAAAAATAGGGTTGTTCGGCGGTACGTTTGATCCTCCCCATAATGGGCATTTGCTGATGGCAAGTGAGGTGCGGATTCAAGTTGGGCTTGATGAAATTTGGTTTATCCCAAACCATATGCCTCCTCACAAAACAGGGCGGAAACGAGCAGATAGTCATCACCGGATAAATATGGTGGAGGCGGCGATTCAGTCAAATCCGTATTTTCAGCTCGAGCTCATTGAAATGGAGCGGGAGGGTCCGTCTTATACGGTAGATACAGTCAATCTGTTAAAGAAGCGTCATCCAGAAGATCAGTTCTTTTTTATGATAGGAGCGGACATGGTCGAGTATTTGCCAAAATGGCATCGGATCGATGACTTGCTTCAAATGATCACTTTTATTGGGATGAAAAGACCGGGTTACGTTGGAAGTACGGCATATCCTCTTTTATTTGCAGATGTTCCAGCTTTTGATGTATCATCGACATTGATTAGGCAGCGAATAGAGCAGGGAATACCTGTTGATTATTTGATTCCGAAAGCTGTTGAGCGTTATATAAAGGAGCATCATTTATATGAATCGTGAAGAAGCATTGAACTGTGTCAAAGAGCAGTTAACAGAGCATAGATATACACATACACTTGGAGTCATGGAGACAGCCATTTCATTAGCGGAACGGTTCGGTGCAGATGTGAAAAAAGCAGAGATCGCCGCTATTTTTCATGATTATGCGAAATTTAGACCAAAGGAAGAAATGAAGGGGATTATCCAAAAAGAACAGATGAACCCTTTATTGCTTGAATATTCGCCCGAGCTTTGGCACGCCCCGGTTGGTGCCTATTTGGTCAAAAAAGAAGTTGGAATTGATGATCACGATGTGTTAACAGCCATTGAATTTCATACTTCCGGCAGACCAGACATGACTTTACTTGAAAAAGTCATTTATGTCGCAGATTATATTGAACCAGGACGACATTTCCCTGGTGTCGAAGAAGTAAGGGAGTTAGCAGAACATGATCTAGATCGTGCACTGATCCAATCATTAAAAAACACCATCAGTTTTCTAATGAAAAAGAATCAGCCAGTCTTTCCAGATACGCTTGCTACTTACAACTCGCTTGTGCATAAGAACAACTAAGGAGGAATTTTGGATGGATTCATCATCAATTTTAAACGTCGCAGCAGGAGCATGCGATGATAAACGGGCTGAGGATATTATTGCCCTTAATATGCAAGGAATCTCACTTGTTGCAGATTATTTTCTCATTTGTCACGGGAATTCTGATAAACAAGTGCAAGCCATTGCAAGAGAAGTAAAACATCTTGCAGAGGAAAGCGGAATTGAAGTAAAGAAGATGGAAGGCTTTGATGAAGCAAGATGGGTATTGATTGACCTAGGAGATGTCATTGCCCATGTGTTCCACAAAGAAGAAAGAGGATATTACAATCTAGAAAAGCTTTGGGGAGATGCGCCGAGAGAAACGCTTTCACTTGGCATTAACTCATGATTTATCAAGGGTTTGCAGGTGTGTATGACGAGCTCATGACACATGCACCTTATGATGAATGGGTTCAATGGATCCAGCAGTATATGAAGCCGAATGCTGCCATCATCGATGTAGGCTGTGGAACTGGAGAGATTTCTCTTCGGTTAGCTGAAAAGGGCCACAAGGTCACAGGAATTGACCTCAGTGAAGAAATGCTGGCCTTCGCGCAGCAAAAAGCCCAGGCGAAAAAGCAGTCGATTCAATTTCTACATCAAGATATGAGAGAGGTTACGGGCTTTGAGCAAGCCTTCCAGGCAGCCGTTATTTGCTGTGATTCCTTGAATTACTTAAAAAACGAAAATGACGTCAAAAAAACCTTTAAAAACATGTTTCAGCTTTTAGAGGAAGATGGGGTTTTACTTTTTGATGTTCATACGCCTTATAAAATGGAAGAGGTATTCCCGGGATCGACTTTTGCAGATCAAGATGAAGAGATTAGCTATATTTGGCAGAGTGATAAAGGGGATGACATGTATTCGGTCATTCATGATTTAAGCTTTTTTGTAAAAGATGGAGACATGTATCAGCGTTATGATGAGACGCATGAACAGCGCACATTTCCATTTGAAACATATGCAGCGTTCCTTAAGTCCGCTGGTTTCGAACAAATAGAAGTGACCGCTGACTTTACAAATGAAGCCCCCGATGAATTTGCCGAAAGATATTTCATCTCAGCTAAGAAACCAAAAACCATCGTTTAATAGAACGATGGTTTTTTAAAACCCTTTTTTCGCTTGTTGCAAAGATGATTAATTTCTGCGATCATCAGTGAACACACTTGGTGGATATTGATGCGCAACTGCTTCAAGATCTTCATCGAATTTTTCATGAGTGTTTTGAAAGAGACGGTGAAACATATCTTGCACACCTGCTTCAAGTGCTTTAATGCCTTCACCAGTGACCCCGCCCTTCACACATACTTTGTCTTGCAGTGTCGGAAGGGTATAGACTCTTTTTTCAATCAAACGTCCAAGTCCAACAAGCATATCTTCTGATAAGGTGGTGGCTTCTTCTTTAGAAATATCCGTTTCTTCTACAGCCGCTTCAATCATTTTCTGAACGAGAAAACTGATAAAAGCAGGACCGCAGCTGACAATATCGGAAGCCGCTCTTGTAATCGAATGGTGGATCTCGATTGGTGTTGAAATGCACGAAGCTAACTGTCTTAACGCTGTTTTCGTCGCGGCATTGCAGGATGAACCAAAAGTTAAAAGTGATGCGCCTGATAAAGCGCGGTTTGTAATGCTTGGAATTAGCCTGGCTGTTTGACAAGGAACGATATCCTGAAGCTGTTCAGGATGAACCGGACTTGTAATGATGACAATGGTTTGCTGCTCCGTTAAAAGAGGACTCAGCTCTTTTAAAAGTGGATAAATATCAAGTGGTTTGACACAAACAAAAATGAAATCTTTATTCGTGACAGCCCCTGAAAGCTGCTTCGTTACTTCAAGCTCTGGATGGTTCTTTTTTATATTGAACGCTTTTTCAATGGTTCGGTTTGTAATGGTGATCGATGAGGGATTGACTGCCTTTGATTCAATAAATGCCTCAGTAAGTATGGTACCCATGTTTCCTGTACCGATTAACCCTATATTCAAACGTTCTCCCTCCTTAGACGCATAGGATCTGTTATCTTCTAAACAGTATGTCGAACAGTAATAAAATATGATTGAAAGAAGCGTGAGTAAGTGAAACGACTCATTCCATTAAAAAAATACAGTCTTTATATTGCAGCTGGGCTCATGGTTGTGATGATCACCAGTTTCTTCTTTTTCACTGGAAAAGGGGAAGGCAGCAGAGAACCAAATGTATTGAAGGGAAATAAAGACATACAAGTCACATTAGAAGACAAACAAGAAAAGACAGAAAAAGAGCCATCGACGATTTTTGTAGAAGTCAAAGGAGCTGTAAGAAAGCCAGGTGTTTATACGTTTCAATCTGATGCTCGGGTAGAAGAAGCGATTCGAAGGGCAGGAGGCTTTACTAGCAAAGCAGACTCGATTGAAATCAACCAAGCAGCAAAATTAGAGGATAGTATGATGATTTATGTTCGGAAGCAGGGGGAAGCGGAAAGAGAGACGCAAACAGCATCAGATGACGCATCAACGGACGTTGAAAAGAGTGAGGGGGTAAATGTCAATCAGGCCGATGCAGCCGAATTGCAAACCATTAACGGCATAGGACCAGCTAAAGCCGAAGCTATTATTACCTATAGAGAGGAACACGGAGATTTTCAACAAATTGAAGACTTGCGGAACATTTCAGGTTTTGGGGAAAAGACGATTGAACGGCTGAAAAGTCAATTGACCGTGAAGTAGAATTGACGGTATAGAAGAAAGGCATGTACACTTAATATCAACCATCATTCTGGAGGGATCAGCTCGTGGAAAGAATTTCATGGAATCAATATTTTATGGCACAAAGCCATTTGCTTGCTTTACGAAGCACCTGTGAGCGGTTAGCTGTTGGGGCGACCATCGTAAGGGACAAGCGCATAATTGCAGGGGGGTATAATGGCTCCATTGCCGGTGATGTTCATTGTGCGGATGTAGGGTGCTATGTCATTGATCATCACTGTGTTCGCACCATCCATGCGGAAATGAATGCTATTTTACAATGTGCCAAATTTGGAGCACCTACAGCTGATGCTGAAATATATGTCACACATTTTCCTTGTTTACAGTGCTGTAAAGCCATCATTCAAGCGGGTATACGGACAGTGTACTATGCAAAGGATTATAAAAATCATCCATATGCCGTTGATTTATTCGAGCAGGCGGGTGTTCAAACGGAGCAAGTTGAATTAGATGAAATGATCATCGACTTAAAAAATCAAGAAAAATTGGCCTTTGTTGCAGATTTAATTGGGAAGCTGAGTGAATCAGGACTTAGCGAAACAGAAATTCGCGATATGCATGAGAAGGCGAATCAATTATTTACTTCCTATGTTTAAATATTTGCCGTTTGGGGCAATTTCAGCAGCTGTTGGAATTGCTCTGGCTGCATATCATCTTCATATATATTTCCTTCTCTTTCTTCTCATCATATTACTTCTCAGCCTACTGAAAAAAATGCCTCAGCTCTTTTTAATGGCCAGCCTATGCGGGGCTGTCTATATACTTATTTTTATGGTTCATGAGTCTCTTGAAACGGAGCTGCCCGTACAAGAAAAATTCCTATCTGATTCCGTTGTGATTGAAAGCATTCCGAAAACAGATGGCAATCGTTTTTCAGCGACTGTATCGACAGACCATGAACGACTAGCCACTTTTTATACAATTCAAACAGAGCGTGAAAAAGAGGCATTAAAAGAGGTAGAACCTGGTATGAGCTGTCACATGACAGGTGATGTTCGCCCAGCAAAACACGCCACCATTCCTAACGGGTTTCAATACGATCAATTTTTAAAAACAAAAGGCATTGACGCTATTTTTCTGCCGCAGTCGATCAAAAACTGTACAAAAAAAGGCGGTTCTTCCTACTATCTTCAAGCGATGAGGCAAAAGGGTTTGACATTTTTAGAGGACCATGTGCCAAAACACTCTGTTGGCATTGTACAGGCACTTATTTTTGGCGATCGTGAGTTGATAGAACCTGACACATTAAGAGATTATCAAATGCTCGGTATTATTCATTTACTAGCGATCTCAGGATTGCATGTGCAAACGCTTCTTGCGTGTTTATTTTGGTGTCTCCTTCGTGTGGGTGTGACAAGAGAGACAGCACGTATTCTTCTATTATGCTTTCTTCCTATTTATGCTTGTTTGACAGGTGCTGCACCATCTGTGTTAAGAGCTTGTCTCATGGCAGGAATCTATTTAGTGATGACTAGTCTGCCAAAAGAATTGAAACAGCCTTCTGCTGTGGTATTAAGTGCAACGTTTTTACTCTTATTAGCGATTCATCCTCTTTATTTATTTGATATCGGATTTCAGCTTTCCTTCGTGGTGACGTTTTTTATTTTGTTATCGACGGGGATTTTATCAAAACCAAAAAGTTCGGTCATGCAATTATTCCTGATTTCCTTTATTGCACAGCTTGCTTCGCTCCCTGTTCTTTTATATCATTTTCATCAATTCTCTTTACTGAGCGTTCCTTTGAACATGATATTTGTTCCTTTTTTTACGACGATCGTCATGCCATTATCCTTACTCTTTTTTCTTTTGACGATCGTTTATCTTCCGCTTGGACAAACATTGTTTCAACTGCTTGATTCGGTGATCCAGCTTAGTCATCAATTGTCAGCCTATATGGCTGATTTTGATGGATTCAACTTGATTTTTATGAAGTCAACTTGGTGGCATATTGTTCTTGAGGTGAGTGCCTTAATTGTTCTGTTAGTTGTGATGGAGTGCAAAACGTCTGTGAAGTCCTATGCTGTGCCGCTCCTTTTTCTCATTAGTGTCTTGAGTGTTCACTATTTCACCCCGAATTTTTTCGAAAAAGGGGAAGTGACGATGCTGGATGTAGGACAGGGGGATAGTTTGTTTATTCAGCTGCCCTATCGAAAGGGGCACCTGCTTGTGGACACGGGAGGCAGGCTTTCTTTTGAAGAAGAACCGTGGAAAAAAAGACGAAAAGTGTCTACGATCGGTGATCAAACGCTGATCCCGTTTTTGCATTCTAAAGGAATAGCGAAACTTGATGTCCTTATTCTGACGCATGCGGATCAAGACCATATGGGAGAAGCAGTTCGTTTAATCAAGCGAAATAAAGTAAAGCGGCTGGCCATTCCAAAAGGCTTTGCACGGAGTCCAGAGGATGCGGAGCTGTTAAAAGAAGCAGCTGATCAAGGGATCATGATTGATGAATTAGAGAGAGGAGATCAGCTTCAGATTGGAGAGCAAATATTTGACGTTCTTCATCCGTCTCGTAATCGAGTGACAACTAAGAATAATGATTCACTTGTTTTGACATGTACTTTAGGCGGGAAGCGGTTTATGCTCACTGGAGACCTTGAACAAGAAGGAGAGCGAGACATTATAGAAGCCTTTCCTCATCTGCGGGCAGATATCTTAAAGGTTGGACATCACGGGAGTAAAGGGTCAACAAGCGAAGAATGGCTTCAGCATCTCAAGCCCTCACATGCACTCATTTCAGCAGGTGAACGCAATCGTTATCAGCATCCACATCAGGAAGTCTTGAAAAAATTAAAGGACCAGCAAATGAAGGTGTATCGTACAGATACCGACGGGAGTGTGACGTATGAATTTCTCGATGAGGAAGGAACGTTTTACACTCACCCTCCATATGATATCTTACAAACTCAATAAAAAAACTGCCAAAACGGCAGTCATGTAACCTTCATGAAGTTAAGATCCAACGAGGTGTATAATAGTTGCCAAAATAAACATTGAGGCGAAAAATCCGAATGTGACGATAAAACCAACGGCTGAGTCGGTCACATCATTCCGCTTGCTTTGAACATTTTTTTCAAATTCATTCATTTTCATCCCTCCTGGCTAATTTTAGTATACTTGAACTCATTTGGAATTGCTAGAAGGTAAAGTAACCGTTTTCCATTTTCATGATCATTTTATGAATATCGTCTGACAGCAGGCTGACCCGGGAGCTTGCGCCGGACGTTTACTATAAATGAGGAGGCGGCACTTTCAGCTTCCTCTTTACTAATGTCTTCACACACTTTAGGATAGAGGAGGAAGTGAAAGAGAGGGATTCAATTGATGGTCTTTGATGTATGGAACAATTTAAAACGAGGGGATATCCATCCCGTTTATTGCTTATATGGGAAAGAAACATATTTACTGCAAGAAACCGCCGCTAAATTGAGACAAGCTGTAGTAGACGAGGAAACGAAAGATTTTAATTACTCCATCTTCGATATGGAAGAGGTGCCGCTTGAACAGGCTGTGACGGATGCAGAAACATTTCCGTTTATGGGTGAACGACGTCTCGTCGTGATCAAGAATCCTTATTTTCTTACAGCTGAAAAGAAAAAGGAAAAGATCGAGCATGAGCTTTCTGTATTAGAAGCTTATTTAGAAAAGCC
This sequence comes from Bacillus sp. WP8, assembly GCF_000800825.1. Taxonomy (NCBI): domain Bacteria; kingdom Bacillati; phylum Bacillota; class Bacilli; order Caryophanales; family Bacillaceae; genus Bacillus; species Bacillus sp. WP8. The sequence continues at coordinate 2,304,670 of NZ_CP010075.1, read as the reverse complement.
AGCGCCCTATACCATTCTCGTGTTATTAGCACCGTATGAAAAGCTGGATGAGCGTAAAAAAATCACCAAATTGCTAAAAAAGAAAGCTGCTGTTGTTGAGGCGAAAGAGTTAAACCCAAAAGAAACAACTGATTTCACCATCACACTGGTGAAGACAGAAGGAAAGACGATTACATCTGAAGCGGCTGAGCAGCTTGTGATGCTATGCGGCGGGAGTCTCTCCTCTCTATTCCAAGAGGTTCGGAAGCTAAGTACATATATTGGAGAGCGGGAGGAAATTGAGTTAGCGGATGTCAATCAGCTCGTTGCAAGAAGCTTAGAGCAAAATATTTTCGAGCTGATTAATCAAATTGTAAACAGACGCCGCTCTGAGGCCATGCAGATGTTTTATGATCTGCTGAAGCAAAATGAGGAACCCATTAAAATATTAGCACTCATTTCAACTCAATTTCGATTGATTTTGCAGACGAAGTACTTCGCTCAGCAAGGCTATGGACAAAAACAAATTGCTTCAAATCTAAAAGTCCACCCATTCCGGGTCAAACTTGCGATGGATCAGGCAAGACTGTTTTCTGAAGAAGAGCTCAAGCAGATCGTCAAAGAGCTTTCAACGATTGATTACGAAATGAAAACGGGTAAAAAGGACAAGCAGCTGCTGTTAGAATTGTTCCTGCTTCGTTTGTTAGGCGCATGAATATAAAAAAACGACCTTCTAAAAAGAGGGTCGTTTTTGTTTAGATGTATAATTGCCAGTCTGTCCTTAAGGCTCGGCCGGTCAGGACGGACGTACAGTTAAACAGGTGCCTCATCACTGAGGCGTTGCAAGCATTATGCAGAAAGTCCGTTTACTTGTTTAGCAAGTCTTGATTTGTAACGCGCAGCTGCGTTTTTGTGTACAAGACCAGTTTTAACGGCTTTGTCAATGCGTTTTGCAGCAGAAGCAAGAGCAGCTTTTGCTTGCTCAGCATCGTTGTTAGCTACAGAAACTTCAACTTGTTTAATCGCAGTACGCATCGCAGACTTGATTGTTACGTTATGTGCACGGCGTTCGTTATTCGTTTTTGTACGTTTGATCGCTGATTTAATATTTGGCATGTGTTTCACCTCCTAAGATACAACCTAAACACAATTGTCTTAAGGTTAAATCTTCACAATAGAACAAATTGTATTCTATCAAACACACCTTTAGAATGCAATATAAATGTAAAGTATTTTTCATTGATGACGTGCTCGAATGTTTCTTTCAAGAGATGGAAAGACTACTGTTAATTACTTGGTGGAAGGAGTCTTTTTATGGAGAAACAAAAACTTGATTTAAGCGTTTATCAAATCCGGACAGACCTCGCTGTTGAAACAAAAGAGATACTAGAACAAGAGAACGATCCGAATGTCGTCAAAAAGGACGGGATCCAAGGGATTGTCGAAAAGGAAAAAGAAGAGCAAGGCATCCGCATACGTACTGTGGAAATCACGAAAGAAGGGGAGGAGCTGACCGGCAAAAAGGCAGGGACATACTTGACGTTTGAGGCACAAGGCATTCGGGAGAAAGACTCTGAGATGCAAGAAAAAGTCGTTGAAGTCTTTGCCCATCATTTTGCTCAGTTTCTAAAAGACAGAGGCATTCAGGCTGATGCAAGCTGCCTTGTAGTAGGGCTGGGAAACTGGAATGTTACGCCAGATGCACTAGGTCCTCTCACGGTTGAAAATCTGCTTGTAACCCGCCATCTCTTTGAATTGCAGCCGGAAAATGTTCAGGAAGGCTATCGCCCGGTTTCCTCTTTGTCTCCAGGGGTGATGGGACTGACCGGTATTGAAACAAGTGACATTATCCAAGGCGTGATTGAGCGGTCTAAGCCTGATTTTGTCATTGCGGTCGATGCCCTTGCTGCTCGAGCGGTAGAACGAGTGAATACAACCATTCAAATTTCTGATACAGGTATCCATCCCGGTTCTGGTGTAGGGAATAAGCGAAAAGAATTAAGCAAAGAAACATTGGGCATTCCAGTGATTGCGATTGGCGTTCCGACAGTGGTGGATGCAGTAACGATTGCTAGTGACACAATTGATTATGTCTTAAAGCATTTTGGTAGAGAACTAAAAGATGATAGACCGTCCCGCTCTCTTGTGCCGGCTGGTTTGACATTCGGGAAGAAAAAAGTACTTAACGAAGAAGACTTGCCAGATGAAGAAACGCGTCAGTCATTCTTAGGCATCGTAGGAACCCTTCCTGAAGAAGAAAAAAGGCAGCTGATCCACGAAGTGCTTGCGCCCCTGGGGCAAAATTTAATGGTCACGCCTAAGGAAGTCGATACATTCATTGATGATATGGCAAACGTACTTGCCAACGGATTAAACACAGCGCTTCATCAAAAAATCACGCAAGATAATATGGGTTCATATAATCATTAATCGGTTCTACTTTCTCTAGCTCGCTCATAGTGTAATTACTAGAAAGCGTGCTGGAGGGAGTAAATCATGAAAAAAAGACCCCGCCGTCCTCGACAGTTGGTCGTTGCGATTAATGGAACGAAAGTAGTAAAAAGCATCTTCTTATTTATTGCCTCTCTTGTTGTGGTGTTTGTGATGTCAGGGGCTTTGACCTCTTTAAAACCCGAGCTGAGGCCGCAAGCCTCGTTATATGGTGTAGCAGATGAGCTCTCTGGCGCATTTTTTGCCACATTAATGGGCATGGAAAACCAATATTTCGCCTCAGCAGTTCCAGAAGATCAAAAAGGATTTCATTTCTCTGGGCTGTCATTGAAGCTTGCAACCAGTATTAATTTAGAAGACCCGCGCAGTTTCCTAGGAAGAGAGCTCCCAGGCTTTGAACATTTTGATACAAAAATCATCTTAGCGGGTGAAGGAACAGACTATACCAATATGCCGATGGAATCGCCGCCGCCTAGTGAAGTGATCCAAGATGAAAAAGAAGCAAATTTGGCGGAGCTGGACAAGCTCGATGATGATGCGCCGAAAAAGCCTGCCAAAGAACCGGACCGGTCAACAGGAAAACGAAAAGCTGTGTACATTTACCACACACATAATACGGAATCATATTTACCATTTTTAAAAGGAGAAACGAATCCAAATAATGCACGGCACTCAAAAGTGAATGTCACCCTTGTCGGCGACATGTTTGGAAAGGCGCTTGATCAGCAAGGAATCGGCAATACAGTCGACAAAACGGAAATTGAAAAAAGACTGGTGAAAAAAGGATTAAAATATCCGCAGTCTTATAATGAATCAAGATTGGTCGTGAAAGAAGCCTTAGCGAAAAATGATGACCTCGATTATTTAATTGATATTCACCGGGACTCAAGAAGAAAGAAAGATACGACTGTCGAAATCAAAGGGAAAAAATATGCGAGAATTGCGTTTGTTGTTGGGAAGAAGAATCAAAGCTATGAGAAAAACTTAAAGCTTGCGACAGAGTTCCACCATTTGATGGAGAAAAAATATAAAGGTCTTAGTGTCGGTGTGTTTGCCAAAGGAGAAATTGGCGATAATGGAATCTATAATCAAGATTTATCCGACAAAGCCCTTCTTTTAGAATTTGGTGGAGTAGATAATAATATGGAAGAATTAAGAAATGCATCCAATGCGGCAGCTGATGTATTCAGCGACATTTTCTGGGACGCGGAAAAGGTGGACGGCAAAGCAAAGGATGAGAAAAAACGCTCTTAAGGTGGTGACGGGGATGGGCTCATTTATTGGAAAAACCATTATTTTAGGATTGGTCTTGCTGTTTGGTGTCTTTTTAGGAATGCAGCAAGCGAATAATGGCATGCTGCAAATGAAGGGCTACCATGATCCGCAATTAAAAGGAGCTTTCTCCATTCAAATAAACGACAATGAAGAGAAGGAAGCTTCTATCTTAGGAACGGCTGTTACAGAAAAGGATCTTGCCGAAAAACAAAAACAGCTGGAGGAAATAGAGGGCTTTAATGCCTTTTCCAAGGCAGGAAAAGCCCTGTCTGATGGCATGACACATGCAGCCCGTTCTCTTTATGATTGGGTGAATGGGAAATAAACGATTTTCATGAGATATCATCCTTTTGATCAAAGCCGCTGACCGATAAGCGGCTTTTCTTGATTTCGATTGAATCTTTACAGCCCTATTGATATAATCTAACCTAGCGCAACCCGCGTTTTATAGTAGGAGTGATAGATTGTGACAGATAAAGAAAAACGATTAGAGCGGCAATCAAGAATTCGAAATTTCTCCATTATCGCCCATATTGACCATGGGAAATCCACATTGGCAGACCGTATTTTGGAAAAAACAGCGGCGATTACTCAACGGGAAATGAAAGAACAATTGCTTGATTCCATGGATTTAGAGCGTGAACGCGGCATAACGATTAAATTAAACTCTGTCCAGCTGAAGTATAAGGCGAAGGATGGGGAAGAATATATCATGCACCTGATTGATACACCAGGGCATGTCGACTTCACCTATGAGGTATCTCGAAGCCTAGCTGCCTGTGAGGGTGCGATTCTTGTAGTAGATGCAGCACAAGGAATTGAAGCACAGACACTTGCGAACGTTTATTTAGCTCTTGATAACAACTTAGAAATTCTTCCGATTATCAACAAAATCGATCTGCCAAGTGCAGAGCCTGAGCGTGTAAGAGAAGAAATTGAAGATGTCATCGGGTTGGATGCGTCTGAAGCTGTTCTCACCTCTGCTAAGGCGGGTATTGGAATCGAGGATATTTTAGAACAAATCGTTGAAAAGGTGCCGGCTCCCGCTGGAGATCCAGAAGCACCACTTCAAGCCCTTATTTTTGATTCTCTTTACGATGCGTATCGCGGCGTTATTGCGTACATACGAATTGTCGAAGGAACCGTCAGACCGGGTCAGAAAATTAAAATGATGGCGACGGGGAAAGAATTTGAAGTACTTGAAGTTGGCGTTTTCACACCAAAAGCCATGCCAACAGACGAACTCACCGTTGGAGATGTTGGCTACTTAACCGCTGCGATTAAAAATGTCGGTGATACACGTGTAGGGGATACGATTACAAGCGCGGAAAACCCTGCGAAAGAAGCACTGCCGGGATACAGAAAGCTAAACCCAATGGTATACTGCGGACTTTATCCAATTGATACAGCGAAATACAACGACTTACGTGAAGCGTTAGAAAAGCTTGAATTAAATGATTCTTCACTTCAATATGAGGCAGAGACATCCCAAGCACTTGGCTTCGGTTTCCGCTGCGGCTTCCTTGGAATGCTTCATATGGAAATCATCCAGGAACGGATTGAACGTGAATTTAAAATTGATCTGATTACGACAGCGCCAAGTGTTATTTATGATGTATATATGACAGATGGAGAAAAAATTGTCGTAGATAACCCGTCCAATCTGCCTGATCCGCAAAAGATTGAGCGAATTGAAGAACCGTATGTAAAAGCAACAATGATGGTGCCGAATGACTATGTAGGCTCTGTGATGGAGCTTTGCCAAGGAAAGCGCGGGAATTTCATTGATATGCAGTATCTTGATGCGAACCGCGTGAGCATTGTGTACGAAATTCCTTTGGCAGAGATCGTATACGAATTCTTTGATCAGCTAAAGTCCAACACAAAAGGCTATGCGTCCTTTGATTATGAGCTGATTGGCTATCGTCCTTCGACGCTGGTGAAGATGGATATTATGCTGAATGGCGAAAAAATCGATGCCCTTTCCTTTATTGTTCACCGCGATTATGCATATGAACGAGGCAAGATCATCGTAGAAAAGCTAAAAGAATTGATTCCACGCCAGCACTTTGAAGTGCCGGTTCAAGCAGCAATCGGTCAAAAAATCGTTGCTCGTTCCACCATTAAAGCGATGCGTAAAAACGTACTTGCTAAATGTTATGGTGGAGACATTTCCCGGAAAAGAAAGCTTCTTGAGAAGCAAAAAGAAGGGAAAAAGCGCATGAAGCAAGTGGGCTCTGTTGAAGTCCCGCAAGAAGCATTTATGGCTGTGCTGAAGATGGACGACAGCACACCAAAAAAATAACATCCTCAAGGCTACCTGCTTTACAATGTCTGCCTTGACGTTTATAGTCGATAACAAACAAAGACGCCGCAGCGATAAACTGCGGCTCTTTACCTGTAAAGAAGGTGTCATCTAATGAAAGCAGCATACATTCACATTCCATTTTGTGAGCATATTTGCCACTATTGTGATTTCAATAAATTTTTCATCAAAACGCAGCCAGTCGACGAATACTTAGCGGCTCTTGAGAAAGAGATGCAGCACACGATCGAGCAAAAAGGCGAGCAGGAACTAAAGACAATTTTTATTGGCGGGGGAACCCCGACATCACTGACTGTCAGTCAGCTAGACAAGCTCATGAACAGCATTCACAGCGTATTAAAGCCGACAAAAAATCTGATTGAATTTGCAGTAGAAGCAAACCCAGATGAATTATCGCTTGAGAAACTGCATGTGCTTAAAGCAGCCGGCGTGAATCGGCTGAGCTTTGGCGTTCAAACTTTTGAAGACGATTTGCTCAAGAAAATTGGACGAGTTCATCAAAAGAAGGATGTCCTTACATCCTTTGAGCGAGCTAGAGCGGTTGGATTTGATAATATTAGCCTCGATCTCATGTTTGGCTTGCCGCATCAAGAAAAGCATCATGTGATGAATTCACTTGAGACAGCTTTCTCACTGGGGGCAGAGCATTATTCGGTTTACTCACTCATCGTCGAGCCGAAAACCGTTTTTTACAACTTAATGCAAAAAGGAAAACTTCATTTACCGCCGCAAGAACGTGAGGCTGAAATGTATGAGCTTGTGATGGATGAAATGGAGCGCCATGGATTAAAGCAGTACGAAATTAGCAATTACGCCAAACCTGGCTTTGAAAGCCAGCATAACCTGACCTATTGGAGCAATGAAGATTACTTCGGTTTTGGTGCAGGCGCACACGGGTATGTAGATGGCATCCGAAATGTGAACGCAGGGCCGGTGAAACATTATTTGGAGCTGATTGACCAAACAGGGTTCCCGTATAAGGAAACACACCAGGTCACAAAAGCAGAGCAAATAGAAGAAGAAATGTTTTTAGGTCTTCGAAAAATCGAAGGGGTGAAAAGCGCTGATTTCCAAGCAAAATATGGTGCTGCACCAGAAGCACTTTTTTCCACTGTTCTTGAAGATTTAGAAGAAAAAGGCCTCATTGTAAAAGATGACAAGGGGATACGTTTAACAAGAAAAGGAAAATTGTTAGGCAATGAAGTATTTCAAGCGTTTCTCGGTGAGTTATAATTGACATTTTAATTTGAGTTTGGTAATTTTGTTTATACAATTAGCACTCGTTGAAAGAGAGTGCTAACAGGGGTGATGATGATGTTAACAAATCGTCAGCTTTTGATTCTGCAAGTCATCATTAATGACTTTATTCGTTCGGCGCAGCCAGTTGGATCAAGGACTCTTTCTAAAAAAGAAGACATTACATTCAGCTCTGCGACGATTAGAAACGAAATGGCTGATTTGGAGGAACTTGGTTTTATTGAAAAGACCCATTCTTCATCAGGAAGAATTCCTTCCGAAAAAGGATATCGTTATTATGTAGATCATTTGCTCTCTCCGCGAAAACTGTCGTCTAAAGAGCTTGTGCTCATCCAGTCGGCCTTTCAGGAGAAAATTTTTGAGCTGGAAAAGACAGTTCAAAAATCGGCGGAAATTTTATCAGATCTCACAAACTATACATCGATTGTGCTTGGTCCAAAGCTAAGTGAAAATCGATTAAAGCAAATTCAGCTTGTCCCTGTTCAGCCAAACAAAGCAGTGGCGATCATGATTACAGACAGCGGACATGTTGAAAACAAAACCATTACCTTCTCTGAGCATCTCGATGTCTCCGATATTGAGAAGCTGATGAATATTTTAAACAGCCGCCTAGCCGGAGTCCCGATGGATCAGCTGAAGGACAGAATGTATAAAGAAGTTGTGATGCTTCTTCGTACGCATTTAAAAGATTATGATCATATTTTAGATGCGCTCGGCAATACATTTACATCGACTCAAAATGAATCAAAACTTTTCTTTGGCGGGAAGATTAATATGTTGAATCAGCCGGAGTTTCATGATATTGACCGCATCCGTTCACTCATGATGCTTATTGAGCAAAAGAATGATGTCATGCAGCTGTTTCATCCAAATCAGCAAGGAATCACCATTAAAATCGGTTCAGAAAACAATTTGGAAGCGATGGAGAACTGCAGTTTAATCACAGCTACTTATTCGATTGATCAAAAATCACTCGGCTCCATTGCCGTCATTGGTCCAACCCGTATGGATTATGGCAGGGTTGTCAGTCTCTTGCATCATGTATCAAAAGACTTGTCAAACGCACTTTCCAATTTGTATGATGAGTAGGGTGATAAAAGATAGGGGCACAGCCCCTTCGTATTTTTGAATCTTTTGAGGGAGGTGAACACAATGTCAGAAGAAAAACAGACACCTGAGCAAGAAGCAGAGGTTGAAGCACAAGAAGAAGCAGTTCAAGCAGATACTGAGGAAGTAACAAATGATGAACAGTCTGCCTTCCAAGAAAAAATCGATGAATTGCAGCAGCTTCTAGATGAAAAAGAAAACAAAATTCTGCGTGTTCAAGCAGATTTTGAAAACTATAAACGCCGTGCTCGAACTGAAGTGGAGACCGTGCAAAAATATCGTTCTCAACATGTTGTCAGTGATCTTCTCCCAGCTCTTGATAACTTTGAAAGAGCGCTTGGAATTGATCCAGACAATGAGCAGACGAAAAGTTTGTTAGAAGGAATGCAAATGGTTTACCGCCAGCTGGTAGAAGCGTTGAAAAATGAAGGCGTTGAACCAATTGAAGCTGTCGGCAAAGAGTTCGATCCAAACCTTCATCAAGCCGTCATGCAAGTTGAAGATGAAAACTACGATTCAAATATCGTTGTAGAAGAATTGCAAAAGGGCTATAAACTCAAAGACCGAGTTATTCGTCCATCAATGGTAAAAGTAAATCAATAACTACATAATGGGAGGTCATCGAATATGAGTAAAATCATTGGGATTGACTTAGGAACAACAAACTCATGTGTTGCAGTACTTGAAGGCGGCGAGCCAAAAGTCATTGCTAACGCTGAAGGAGCACGTACAACACCATCTGTTGTCGCTTTTAAAAACGGAGAGCGCCAAGTAGGTGAAGTAGCAAAACGTCAATCAATTACAAACCCGAACACGATCATGTCTGTTAAAAGACATATGGGTACTGATTATAAAGTAGAAGTTGAAGGTAAGAACTATACACCGCAGGAAATCTCTGCGATTATTCTTCAGCACCTTAAATCTTACGCTGAAGGCTATCTTGGCGAAGAAGTAACAAAAGCTGTTATCACAGTTCCTGCTTACTTCAACGATGCAGAACGTCAAGCAACGAAAGATGCTGGTAAAATTGCTGGTCTTGAAGTAGAACGTATCATCAACGAACCAACAGCAGCTGCACTTGCGTATGGTTTAGATAAAACAGAAGAAGATCAAACGATTCTTGTATACGACCTTGGCGGCGGTACATTTGACGTATCGATCCTTGAGCTTGGAGACGGCGTCTTTGAAGTGCGCTCAACTGCTGGGGACAACCGTCTAGGTGGAGACGATTTTGACCAAGTCATCATTGATCACCTAGTGGCTGAATTCAAAAAAGAAAATGGCATTGATCTTTCTAAAGATAAAATGGCGCTTCAGCGTTTAAAAGATGCTGCTGAAAAAGCGAAAAAAGATCTTTCTGGTGTATCTTCTACACAAATCTCACTGCCATTTATCACAGCTGGAGAAGCAGGACCTCTTCACCTTGAATTAACGTTAACGCGTGCTAAATTCGAAGAGCTTTCTGCAGATCTTGTAGAGCGTACAATGACACCTGTACGTCAAGCACTGAAAGATGCTGGTTTATCTGCTAGCGAGATTGATAAAGTCATCCTTGTAGGTGGATCAACTCGTATTCCTGCAGTACAAGAAGCAATCAAAAAAGAAACAGGCAAAGAGCCTCATAAAGGTGTAAACCCTGATGAAGTAGTTGCACTTGGTGCAGCGATCCAAGGTGGAGTGATCACAGGGGATATCAAAGACGTTGTTCTTCTTGACGTAACACCACTTTCTTTAGGAATTGAAACAATGGGCGGCGTATTCACGAAGCTGATTGAACGCAATACAACAATTCCAACAAGTAAATCTCAAGTATTCTCAACAGCTGCTGACAACCAAACTGCTGTAGATATCCATGTCCTGCAAGGTGAGCGCCCAATGGCTGCAGATAACAAAACATTAGGCCGCTTCCAATTGACTGATATCCCGCCAGCACCACGCGGCGTACCGCAAATCGAAGTATCTTTTGATATCGATAAAAACGGTATTGTCAACGTACGTGCGAAAGATATGGGTACAGGCAAAGAGCAAAACATCACAATCAAATCTTCTTCAGGTCTTTCTGATGATGAGATCGAAAAAATGGTAAAAGAAGCAGAAGAAAATGCTGAAGCAGATGCGAAGAAAAAAGAAGAAATCGAAGTGCGCAACGAAGCAGATCAATTAGTGTTTACAACTGAAAAAACATTAAAAGATCTAGAAGGCAAAATCGATGAAGAGCAAGTGAAAAAAGCAAATGACGCGAAAGATGCGCTAAAAGCTGCGATCGAAAAAGGCGAGTTTGAAGACATCAAAGCGAAAAAAGATGAGCTGCAAACAATCGTTCAAGAATTAACGACAAAGCTCTATGAAGAAGCTGCAAAACAAGCACAAGCTCAGCAAGAAGGCGCTGAAGGTGCTCAAAAAGCAGATGACAATGTAGTGGATGCAGAATACGAAGAAGTAAACGACGATCAAGAGAAAAAATAATCACCTTTACTTTTGAAAAAGACTGCTGAAACGTACTCGTCAGAAAGTCAAAGTCAGGATCTCTTGGCTTTGACTTTTTTTCTTTTCAACGATGAAAGGAATTGAAAAAGGTTAAATCAAAATGATACAATCGTATTTATGTGAGAAAATCGGGAGTGTGAAGAGATGAGTAAGCGTGATTACTATGAAGTGCTTGGCGTAAGTAAGAGCGCCTCAAAGGACGAAATCAAAAAGGCATACCGCAAGCTTTCAAAAAAGTATCACCCTGATATTAATAAAGAAGCTGGCTCAGATGAGAAATTCAAAGAAGTAAAAGAAGCCTATGAAACCCTTTCTGATGATCAAAAACGTTCGCATTATGACCAGTTCGGTCATACCGATCCAAACCAAGGCTTTGGCGGCGGCGGTTTTGGCGGAGGAGGAGACTTTGGCGGCTTCGGCGGCTTTGATGACATCTTCTCTAGTATTTTTGGCGGCGGAGCCAGAAGAAGAGATCCAAATGCACCGCGCCAAGGAGCGGATCTGCAATATACAATGACGCTTTCGTTTGAAGAAGCGGCATTTGGAAAAGAAGCAACCATTGAAATCCCTCGTGAAGAAACTTGTGAAACATGTCATGGATCAGGTGCAAAGCCTGGTACGCAGGCAAAAACCTGTTCACATTGCGGCGGCTCTGGTCAATTAAATGTTGAGCAATCCACTCCGTTTGGTAAAGTGGTCAACCGCAGAGTATGTAACTACTGCAGCGGAACAGGGAAAGAAATCGACCATAAATGTTCAACATGCGGCGGCTCTGGAAAAGTGCGTAAGCGTAAGAAAATTAACGTGACGATCCCTGCAGGTGTTGATGATGGCCAGCAGCTCAGAGTGTCTGGCCAAGGTGAACCAGGTGTAAATGGCGGACCTCCAGGCGATCTATTTGTTGTGTTCCATGTGCGTGCGCATGAATTCTTCGAACGTGATGGAGATGACATTTACTGCGAGATGCCGCTCACCTTTGCCCAAGCTGCATTAGGTGACGAAATTGAAGTGCCGACATTACACGGAAAAGTAAAATTAAAAGTTCCTGCTGGCACTCAAACTGGCACGAAGTTTAGACTTAAAGGAAAAGGTGTGAAAAATGTACGCGGCTACGGCCAAGGCGATCAGCATATCGTTGTACGTGTTGTCACACCGACAAATTTAACAGACAATCAAAAAGATATCATTAGAAAATTTGCTGAAGTGAGCGGAAATAAACCAGACGAACAAGAAATGAGCTTTTTCGATAAGGTAAAACGCGCATTTAAAGGCGAGTAAGACGGATAAGGAGTTGGTAGTATTGAAGTGGTCAGAAATTAGCGTCCATACAACAAATGAAGCGGTGGAACCGATCACCAATATTTTGCATGAAGCAGGTGCAAGTGGTGTCGTGATTGAGGACCCGCTTGATTTAGTCAAGGAACGTGAAAATGTATACGGTGAGATCTACCAGCTCGATCCGAATGACTATCCGGATGAAGGTGTCATTGTGAAAGCCTATCTTCCAATGAACAGCTTTTTGATGGAAACGGTAGATGAGATCAAAGAAGCCATCAACAATCTTCTTCTATACGATATTGACCTTGGACGCAATACACTGTCAATTTGTGAAGTAAATGAAGAAGAATGGGCCACCGCCTGGAAGAAATACTATCATCCTGTGAAAATCTCTGAAAAATTCACCATCGTTCCAACGTGGGAAGAATATACACCGGTTCATTCTGATGAACTGATTATTGAAATGGATCCTGGAATGGCATTTGGAACAGGTACGCATCCAACAACCGTCCTTTGCATTCAGGCGCTTGAGCGCTACGTGAAGGAAAACGATACGGTGATTGATGTTGGAACAGGCTCTGGAATTTTAAGTGTGGCAGCAGCGATGCTTGGTGCAAAGGACATTCAAGCCTTTGATCTCGACACCGTTGCGGTAGAAAGTGCGAAGCAAAACATCGAACTAAATGGTGTAAGTGACCAAGTGACGGTCAAACAAAACAATTTGCTTGATGGGATTTCAGGTGAGCGTGATGTGATTGTCGCCAACATTCTGGCAGAAGTGATTTTGCGCTTTACAGATCAAGCCTATGACCTATTGAAGAAAGATGGCTATTTCATTACATCAGGCATCATTGGACAAAAGAAATTACAGGTCAAAACAGCATTAGAAGAAGCAGGTTTTGACATTGTTGAAGTGCTGTCAATGGAAGATTGGGTCAGCATTATAGCGAAAAAATAAAGCGAGTAGGTGTCAGGACACGTATGCAACGATATTTTATCGACCTCACGAAAGAAGAAGTGACGTTAAAGGGAGCCATCGTTATAAAAGGTGAAGATGTACATCATCTTTCCAATGTCATGCGGATGAAAGCAGGGCAGGAAATCCTTTGTTTAACGACAGACGGCTTTGAAGCGCTCAGTAAAATTGATACAATAACAAAGGAGGAAGTGATTTGCCACCTTGAAAGCTGGACAAATCAGGACAGAGAACTTCCGATTAGGGTGACGATTGCAAGCGGTCTTCCAAAAGGAGATAAGCTTGAGCTCATTATCCAAAAAGGCACAGAGCTTGGCGCAAGTGCTTTTATTCCGTTTCAAGCGGCTCGTTCTATTACAAAGCTTGACCAAAAAAAGTCACATAAAAAACGAGAGCGCTGGGAGAAAATCGCGAAAGAAGCAGCCGAGCAGTCCTACCGGAATATCATTCCCCGTGTTTATTCAGTATCAACGTTTAAAGAGCTGACGCAATTAGCTGGTGAATTCGATAAATGTGTCGTTGCATACGAAGAATCATCGAAAGAAGGAGAGCAAAGCCGTTTTCAAACTGTGCTTCAACAGATGAAAGGCGGACAAACCTTGCTAGTGGTTTTTGGCCCTGAAGGCGGTTTGGCAGAAAAGGAGATTGAAGAGCTTGAAACGCTTGGTGCAGTCATTTGCGGGCTTGGACCACGCATTTTAAGAACAGAAACTGCTCCTTTATATGCGCTTTCTGCTATATCTTATCAAACAGAGTTATTAAGAGGTGAATCATGATGGGAACAGTAGCGTTCCATACACTTGGCTGTAAGGTCAACCACTATGAAACAGAGGCGATCTGGCAGCTGTTTAAAGAAGCTGGCTATGAAAGAAAAGAGTATGAATCAAAAGCAGACGTATATGTCATTAATACATGTACGGTCACGAATACAGGCGATAAGAAAAGCCGCCAAGTCATTAGAAGAGCCATTCGCCATAACCCGGATGGTGTCATTTGTGTAACAGGCTGCTATGCGCAAACATCACCAGCAGAAATCATGGCGATTCCTGGTGTTGATATTGTGGTTGGAACACAGGACCGACATAAATTACTAGGCTATATTGAAGAATACCGCAGAGAAAGACAGCCGATCAACGGGGTTGGCAATATCATGAAAGCACGTGTGTTTGAAGAACTTGATGTTCCTGCCTTCACAGACAGAACGCGCGCTTCATTAAAAATCCAAGAAGGCTGTAACAATTTCTGTACATTCTGCATTATTCCTTGGGCGCGCGGCCTTCTTCGTTCTCGTGATCCAGAAGAGGTCATCAATCAAGCGCAGCAGCTTGTTGATGCGGGCTATAAAGAAATTGTGCTTACAGGTATTCACACAGGCGGATACGGAGAAGACTTAAAGGATTATAACTTTGCAAAGCTTCTGAGAGAATTAGATGAACGTGTTATTGGCTTGAAACGAATCCGTATTTCATCTATTGAAGCAAGTCAAATTACAGATGAAGTGATTGAAGTGCTTGATCAGTCAGATAAAATTGTCAGACACTTACACATCCCGCTTCAATCTGGCTCAAATACTGTGCTGAAAAGAATGCGCCGTAAATATACGATGGAATTCTTTGCAGAGCGTTTAACAAAGCTGAAAAAAGCATTGCCGGGACTTGCTGTCACCTCTGATGTAATCGTTGGATTCCCTGGGGAAACAGAAGAAGAGTTCTTGGAAACGTACAATTTTGTCAAAGACCATCAATTCTCTGAGCTGCATGTATTCCCTTACAGCAAACGTACAGGTACCCCGGCTGCAAGAATGGAAGATCAAGTGGATGAGAATGTGAAAAACGAACGTGTCCACCGTTTGATCGCTCTTTCTGACCAGCTTGCGAAAGAGTATGCATCAGCATACGAAGGTGATGTGCTAGAGATTATTCCGGAAGAATCCTTCAAAGAACAAGAAGGAAACCACAATCTTTATGTTGGTTATACCGATAACTACATGAAAGTTGTTTTTGAAGGGACAGAGGACATGATCGGCCGTCTGGTCAAAGTGAAAATTACGAAAGCGGGCTATCCTTATAACGAAGGACAATTCGTTCGCATCAGCGATGATGTGCAGCCAGACAAAGTGAGAATGACCTCATAATAGATAAAAAACCGGCAGCCAAAAGGGCAAGCCGGTTTCTTTTATTTTGACTGATTCGGCATGAGACACAAGATCAATCCGTGAAAAGGGTGAATGAACGGAAAGAAGAGGAGAGAGCTTGCCACATTAAACAGCAGGCTGAAATGCGCAATCTGCTGGGCAGGAGAGCTTGCGAGAAGGGCGACAACCTCTGTGATCAGGGCGAGAAACGGGAGGCATAAAAGAACCCCGAGCACATTAAACACGACGTGTGCATAAGCCGTTTGACGGGCTGCGTAGCCGCCGGATATTGCAGCCATCACAGCCGTAATACATGTCCCAATATTGGACCCCAACACAAAGCTGATGCCTTCCTGAAGTGCCACAGTTCCCTCATTCATAAATCCCATTAAAATACCGATACAGACGGAGCTCGAATGAACAATCGCTGTGAAAATGGTACCCGAAAGCAGCGCTGTCCAGTCTGAATGCTGCATCATTTCAAGAAAACGCAATGTCTCAGGCTGACTTGTCATCATCCCTGCAATTTTTGAGAACCCTTGAATGCAAAAAAAGATCATCCCGAGCCCAAATAAACTTTTTCCTGCATGTCTAAAAGATGTCCTGCCAAAAAGGATAAATACAAGACCGGCTATGATTAAAACCCACATGAACACGTCCATTTGAATGGCGATAAATTCTGTCGTAAACGTGGAGCCGATATTGGTTCCAAGAATCATTGGGATCGATTTTTTAAAAGAGAGAATGCCAGTACTGACAAAGCCAATGACGATAACCATAAAAGCAGAACTGCTTTGTAGAACCCCTGTAAACACAATGCTGACCAAGAATGCTTTGACCGGGTGATTTGTAAAGAGAAGAAGTGATTTCTCAATACGAGACGACGCAAGCGCCATTAATCCTTTTCTCAGCAAGCCCATTGACCATAAAAAAATGAAAATAAGTGCACAAAAATAAATGATCGCCATCATAGAAAAGTCCTCCTCTTACCAATGAATATATGGACTTGTCTACCTGCTCATGACGAAAATATATTTCCAAATCACTTAGTTGACCTCACACTGGGCTTATATTATAATGTCTAGGTACATGTTTTGCATGTATATCTTTTTTTAATGCAGTCGATTGGTGTATTCGGAGGGAGGGAAAGAGAATGTCAAAAACGGTCGTTAGAAAAAACGAATCGCTTGAAGATGCTCTTCGTCGCTTTAAACGCAGTGTATCCAAAACTGGAACATTGCAAGAAGCAAGAAAGCGTGAATTTTATGAAAAGCCTAGCGTAAAGCGCAAGAAAAAGTCTGAAGCTGCTAGAAAACGTAAATTCTAAAGAGGGTGGATTTTATGAGTCTTCTTGAGCAATTAAATTCTGATATGAAGCTTATGATGAAAAACCGTGAGAAAGACAAGCTTGTTGTCATTCGTATGGTAAAGGCTTCGCTGCAAAATGAAGCAATTAAGCTTAAGAAAGACAGTTTGACCGGCGATGAGGAACTAACCGTCCTTTCCCGCGAGATTAAGCAACGTAAAGACTCCCTCCATGAATTTTCGAAAGCTAATCGCTTAGATTTAGTAGATAAAGTTCAAAAAGAGATTGACATATTAGACGTTTATTTACCTGAACAGCTTTCTGAAGAAGAACTGCAAACGATCGTGAAAGAAACGATTACTGAAACAGGTGCTTCCTCGAAGGCTGATATGGGTAAAGTCATGAGCGCTATTATGCCAAAAGTAAAAGGTAAAGCTGATGGAGCTGTCATTAACAGACTTGTCAGCGAGCAGCTGTCTCAATAAAAAAGTATCCTTCTATTGTTAGAAGGGTACTTTTTTTATGCCCTCGTGATTCTGTCATATAAAAATGAAACCTATGATACATTTGTAACGTATGTAAAGGAACGGTAAAATGGAAGAAAGAGAGGAGGGATCACCAAATAGATGAAAAAAATAAAAATTTCTATTGCTCTCTTCAGTTGTTTTATAATATGCTTGTTATTAGGGGTTCAATTGACCGCGAAATCAGCAGATCAGAAAGTTCATGTTATCCCAATTGAAGATACAGTAGAAAAAGGACTTTCTAAATTCATTGAACGATCGTTTGAGCAGGCAAAGTCGGAGCGGGCGAAGCATATTATTCTTGACATCAATACACCAGGTGGTGCAGTCGATGCAGCGCTTGAGATCGCAGATACGATTCGTGCTTCTGATATCCCAGTGACAGCGTTTGTCAATCATAGAGCGCTTTCAGCCGGGGCCTTCATCGCGCTAAATGCCGATCAAATTTATATGACCCCGAATGGAAAGATGGGGGCTGCTGCGATCATCGATGGAGAAGGCAATGCTGCCGATCAAAAATCTGAATCTCTATGGCTTGCTGAAATGAGTGATGCTGCCGAAAAGCAGGGGCGTGATCCAAAATATGCTCTTGCCATGGCGGATATAGATATAGATGCAAAAGAAGCCGGTGCACCAAAAGGAGAATTGCTCACCTTCAACACAGACCGGGCGCTTAAATTCGGTTATGCAGAAGGAGAAGCAAAAAATATGGATGACTTGCTTCAGAAGCTGAAATTAAAAGATGCTTCTGTTCAATACGATGAAGTGAGCTTTGCTGAAAAGGTTGCGCGTTTTCTTACGCACCCAATTGTCATTCCAATCCTTTTATCCATTGCAAGTTTAGGGTTAGTTGTTGAGCTCTATTCTCCTGGCTTTGGGGTCCCGGGCACCATGGGAGTGACAGCGCTTCTTCTATTCTTTTATGGTCATCTCGTGGCAGGTTTTGCAGGATATGAGACGTTATTCCTGTTTTTAGCAGGGATTGCACTCATCATTCTGGAATTGTTTTTGCCAGGGGGAATCGTAGGTGTCATTGGACTGATCTGTGTCGTTGTCAGCTTATTTTTAGCAGCTGGAAGCTTTACAGAAATGGCGATTTCCATCTTGATTGCCACTGCTGTTTCAATCATAGCAGTTATTTTATTGACAAAGGTGTTGGGGAAACGTATGAAATTCTTTAAAAAGTTCATTTTAACCGATTCAACCAATAAGGAAAGCGGTTATGTCTCAAATGAAACAAGAGAAGATCTTGTTGGGCAAATTGCAGTGACAGCCACTGCACTTCGTCCATCTGGTACGATCGTACTCGGAGATGAGCGCATTGATGTTGTGTCAGAAGGTGCATTTATCGATAAAGATGAACAAGTAAAAATTGTGAAAGCGGAAGGCTCACGCATTGTCGTGAGGAAAGTATAGATATACTGATTTTAGAGGAGGAATAAAATGGATCCATCTACTTTACTATTATTTGTGATTATCGCAGCAGGTTTGATTGTTCTATCGATCTTTTTCACCTTTGTACCGGTGATGCTGTGGATTTCTGCCCTAGCGGCTGGCGTAAAAGTGAGCATTTTTACACTTGTAGGAATGAGACTGCGCCGAGTGATTCCAAACCGAGTGGTCAACCCGCTCATCAAAGCACATAAAGCAGGTCTTGATGTGACGATTAACCAGCTGGAGAGCCACTATCTTGCAGGTGGTAACGTGGACAGAGTTGTGAACGCATTAATTGCAGCTCAACGCGCGAATATCGAATTGAACTTTGCCCGCTGTGCAGCCATCGACCTAGCAGGACGTGATGTACTAGAAGCAGTTCAAATGAGTGTAAACCCTAAAGTCATTGAAACACCATTTATCTCTGGTGTTGCGATGGATGGGATTGAAGTCAAAGCAAAAGCACGTATTACAGTTCGTGCAAACATCGACCGTCTTGTCGGTGGTGCAGGGGAAGAAACAATTATTGCCCGTGTAGGTGAAGGGATTGTCTCGACAATCGGTTCATCAGATAATCATAAAAAGGTTCTTGAGAATCCTGATATGATTTCTCAAACGGTTCTTGGTAAAGGATTAGATTCAGGTACTGCATTTGAAATTCTTTCGATTGATATCGCAGATGTGGATATCGGTAAAAACATCGGGGCGATTCTGCAAACAGACCAAGCAGAAGCAGACAAAAACATTGCACAGGCGAAAGCAGAAGAACGCCGCGCAATGGCTGTTGCACAAGAGCAAGAGATGCGTGCGAAAGTTGAAGAAATGCGCGCGAAAGTTGTAGAAGCAGAGGCTGAAGTACCACTTGCAATGGCTGAAGCATTACGTGAAGGTAATATTGGTGTCATGGACTACATGAACATTAAAAATATCGATGCTGATACGGATATGAGAGATTCATTTGGTAAAATGGCAAAAGGTCCATCTGATAATGAAAACAAATAAGCATCCTCTCACGCTTTAAGGAGGGAGCCCATTGGACATTCTATTTGAAAATCCGCTACTAATTGCGATTATCATTGGTATCATCTCTGCCGTCTTTGGGAAGATCGGCAAACAAGAGGAAAACGAAGAGCAGAATCAGCAAAAGAAGCCCGCTCCTCAGCGTAAGCCGGTGCCCCAGAAGCAAACAAAGCAAACAAGTCCAGATCCAGTCGTGACGGATCAGCTGGACGATTTCGGTGATGTACATGATCATGGCGGGATGAAGAAAAAAACTTCTCAGTCCTTACAAGATCGCTATACGGCTACACTTGCCGAAATGGAAGAAAGAAAAAACGAGTTGAACAAAGAGTTTCAATCGCTTGAAAGAGAGCTGACAAGGCCAAAGGCTGCATCTGCTGAAGTGAGGCCAAAAGTCATTGAGAATCTGAACCAAGATACAATTGTTCAAGGAATGATCCTTGGAGAAGTATTTGGAGAGCCGCGCGCGAAAAAGCCGCACAGAACGATGAAACGGCCATATAAAAGATAAAGAAGAAAGCCCCCTTCAAAAAAGGGGGCTTTTTTTGTCTGATAACGATTTTTCATAAAGAAAATGCTGAAACGGCTGTTTTACGGGATTCATTAGCATGATATGAACCCCTGAGGAATAGGATGATATAGAGGCTTTCTCATCAGTCTCACCATCTTTCAGTTTGATCTCATACACATGAGGTGGGAAGGGGTTCTTATTGAATGGGAAAAAGAAAAAATCGACTTAAAGCATGGCTGACAAGAACACTTGAAATCCCTCCAGACGTGATGATGGATCTTCCCCGTATTACGATGGTTGGCAGACTCCACATTTACATAGAGAACCATAAAGGGCTTTTGCTTTTCAGTGATCAAGAGGTAAGGCTGATGCTCAAACAGGGACAATGCATTATTTCAGGGAAAGATTTTGTGATTAAAACGATTTTGCCAGAAGAGATTTTATTGGAAGGGAAAATCGATGAGGTCCGTTATATTGATTCTTAACTGACGGAGGGGAGAAGCGTGAAGAATAAATGGTTCGGCTATTTTATTGGCAGAGTGGAAGTGGAGATCAAAGGAAATGGCATTGAGCGGCTCATCAATGAGTGCACGAGGCAGGGGATCACAATGTTTCAAGTGAGCCGCCGTCAAGACAGCGTGCGCTTATTTATTCGCCTATCAGATGTACATGCCTTCAGAAAGGTACGCAGACATCATGACGTGACATGTTCATTTCATCAAAAGAAGGGCTTTCCGTTTCTACTTCTTTGGTCAAGGAAGAATATCGGATTTACCCTTGGGATTGTATGCTTTCTAGTGACGATATTTGCTCTTTCAAACATGGTATGGAAAATTGATATTAAAGGAGCCAATCCAGAAACTGAACATCAAATGAGAAAGCATTTAGACGACATTGGGGTGCAAAAAGGACGTTTTCAGTTTCTAATGGGAACACCTGAAAAAATTCAAAAATCCCTGACAACCAATATTCAAAGCATCACATGGGTTGGCGTTGAACTAAACGGCACAACCTTTCAAATGAAAGTTGTGGAAAAAAATGAACCCGAAAAAGAAAAATACACGAGTCCTCAGCATATCGTCGCCAAGAAAAAGGCTGTCATCACGAGAATGTATGTAGAAAAAGGGGAGCCGCTCGCCGCGGTTGATGAACATGTAAAGAAAGGACAGATGCTTGTCTCTGGACTCATTGGCAGCGAAGATCAGCAGAAAACGGTAGGAGCCAAAGCGAAAATCTATGGTGAAACGTGGTATCGTTCTGAAGTTTCTGTCCCTCTTCGAACATCTTTTGACGTCTTTACGGGTAAAATGAAGACAAAGCACAAGCTCTCCGCATTTGGAGGCTCACTGCCATTTTGGGGCTTTTCTTTTAAAAAGGATGATTTCAAGCAGCCAAAAACAGAAACAGAAGTTCATCCGCTTCATTTCTTAAACATGCAGCTCCCATTCTCTTATGAAAAGGAAATCACACGTGAAAGTGAGAAAATAAATCGAGAATACACAAATAAAGAAGCGGTTCAAGCAGGGATTAAAATGGGTAAAAAAGAATTAGAAGAGAAGCTAGGTCAAACAGGAGAGGTGAAAAGTGAAAAAGTTTTGCACGAGACAACAGGGAATGGTAAAGTTAAGTTAATCATCCTTTACCAAGTAATAGAAGATATTGTTCAACCAACACCTATTGTTCAGGGAGACTAGAGAATGACAGAACATTTACTTGAGATTCAACAAAAATTGGATAGTCCAAACGAAGCGATTGCTTTATTTGGCAATCAAGATGCTTATCTGAAACTAATGGAAAACGAGCTGAACGTCTCCGTTATTACGCGTGGAGAAAAAGTGTATGTTTCTGGTGAGGAAGCATCGAGAGATACAGTAAGCCGTTTGATCACATCTCTTTTACATCTCATCCGTAAAGGAATCGAGATATCTGAACGGGATGTCGTCTATGCCATTAAAATGGCGCAAAAAAACAAGCTGAATTATTTTGAGAATATGTATGAAGATGAAATTACGAAAAATGCCAAAGGAAAGTCGATCAGGGTGAAAACAATCGGCCAGCGGGAATATGCTGCGGCGATGAAAAAAGATGACCTGGTCTTTGGAATTGGACCAGCTGGTACAGGGAAGACGTATTTGGCAGTCGTCAATGCGGTACATTCATTGAAAAATGGACATGTGAAACGGATTATCCTGACAAGACCAGCTGTTGAAGCAGGAGAGAGTCTTGGCTTTTTACCAGGCGATCTAAAGGAAAAGGTAGATCCTTATTTAAGACCACTATATGATGCCTTGCATGATGTGCTTGGCAGTGATCATACGGAACGTTTAATCGAGCGCGGCGTGATTGAAATAGCGCCCCTTGCCTATATGAGAGGCCGGACGCTTGATGATGCATTTGTTATTTTAGATGAAGCGCAGAATACAACACCTGCCCAAATGAAAATGTTTTTGACGAGACTTGGCTTTGGTTCTAAAATGGTCATTACAGGAGATATTACACAGATTGATCTGCCAAAGGGCATGCAGTCAGGTCTTGCGGCTGCAAAGGACATGCTTGCAGATATCAAGGGCATCTCATTTATTGAATTAGACCAGACAGATGTGGTCAGACACCCGCTTGTGGCGAAGATCATTGGCGCATACGAAAAGCAAAAATGAACTGAGTGACCCGATCGTCTTCATCGGGTCATTTTGTTTCGATCGTGGTTTAAAGTAAAAAAGGAGGTACTTTCCTTGAGAAAGAATCAAAAAGGCAGTAAGCGCAAAAGACTGCTGTCTAAAAAAGAACCTCAGAAAATGGAGCGCTCACGTTATTTAAATGTTTTGCTGTACGCTGCTTTAGCAGCCATTTTATTCGTGGTGCTCTTCTTCCATGTTAAGCCTGAATCGCTCGACTTAGATTTATTTTCTGTGAGCGAACAGACCATCTATTCTCCGTCAACTGTTGATGATCAAGAAGCGACAGAAGAAAAGAAACAAGAAGCAACAGATCAAGTAGAAGATCAATATACGCTCAAAAAAGCGTATTCTGATAATCGTGTAGACCTCATCTCATCCCTCTTTGAAGCCATTAAAGAAGAGAAGAAAGCAGCTGATGATAAAGAGAAAGCGCCATCAGATCAAGAAATGGTCAAGCGTGTCAAAGAAAAGCTCACAACAGATATGCAGGAAGCTGTTTCGGATCAATCCATCAAAGCACTGCTTCAGGCAAGTGATGAGAATCTCTCATTTACTAAGGATTCCATCATCACAGTGGTGAATTCACTGATGAGTAAAGAAATCACAGCAGCGAAATTACAAGATGAGAAAAAACAAGTCAAAACAGAACTTGAAAACAATTCGATTCCATCAAAATACTTAAATGCAGCGAAAGAAATCGGTGAATTTGCGATCATCCCAAACTATGTATTTGACCCAGTGGCAACAGAGAAGAAAAGACAGGAAGCGGCTGACAATATTCAGCCTGTGCAAATTAAGCAAGGGCAAATCTTAGTTGAAGAAGGAGAGCTCATCGACCGGGAAGTTTATCGCAAATTAGAACTCACGGGTCTATTAAACAGCTCAAATTTATTTAAGCCTGTAAGTGGTCTTTTCATATTAATTGGCCTGTTCTTAGCAGCGATTATTCATTCCCTTGAATCGAGAAAAAAGTCGCTTGTTCATAAGAATAAATCATTACTGCTCTACTCGCTTATTTTTACGATTATTTTAATTATCATGGAAGTGTTCAGCCTCTTCCAGGAAACGAAATATACGACGATAGGCTATGTTGTGCCAGTGGCACTTGGCACGATGCTGATCAAACTGCTCATTAATGAGCGGTTAGCAATCTTCTCCGGTCTTGTATTTGCTCTTTGCGGCAGTATGATGTTTAATCAAGGAGTAACCGGCGTCTTTAACTATGTGATCTGCGCTTATTATCTGATGAGCGGGATGGCAGGTATTTTATTTTTAAGAAAACATAATGCAAGATCAAAAATATTGCAGGCTGGGCTTTTGGTGGCCTTGGTGAATGTGCTTATGGTTTTATCCATTACACTGATCCAAAACTCTTCACCATCAGGGCTTGAAATCGGTGTGAACCTCATGATGGCGATTGTGTCAGGGTTTGCATCATCTATCTTGGTCATTGGCTTAATGCCTGTTTTTGAGAGCATGTTTGGCATTCTTTCCACAATGAAGCTGATTGAATTATCTAACCCAAATCATCCGTTGCTCAAAAAGATTTTAACTGAGACACCAGGTACATATCATCATAGTGTCATGGTGGCGAATTTAGCGGATGCTGCATGTGAAGCAGTCGGTGCAAACGGTCTTTTAGCAAGGGTCGGCGCTTATTATCATGACATTGGGAAAACGAAAAGACCGCAATACTTTATCGAAAACCAAATGAACATTGATAACCCGCATGACAAGCTTTCTCCTCAGCTGAGTAAAAATATTATTATTGCCCATACGACAGATGGCGCTGATATGCTGAGAGAAAAGAAGTTTCCTGAAGAGCTTGTCGACATTGCAGAACAGCATCACGGAAAGTCTCTTTTAAAGTTCTTTTACTATAAGGCAAAAGAGCGTGATGATCAGGTGACAGAAGAAGAATTCCGTTACCCTGGTCCAAAGCCGCAATCAAAAGAAGCAGCGATTATTTCTGTGGCTGACAGCGTTGAAGCGGCGGTTCGTTCCATGCATAATCCAAATCCAGAGCGGATTGAAAAGCTTGTCAAAGGCATTATTTCGGATAAAATGCAGGACGGGCAATTTAGTGAATGTGACCTGACATTTAAAGAATTAAATATTATCAGCCAAACAATTTGTACAACATTAAAGGGGATTTTCCATTCTCGGATTGAATATCCAGATGCCCCGAAGCAGAAGGTGAAGTAAATGACATTGTTAATCGATTTAATAGATGAAACAGGACAAGTATCAAAAGAGCAGCTTGAAGAAGTGGAAAAGCTTCTTCAGTTTGCTGCAGACGAACTTGAGGTCAAGGATCAAGCGGAAGTATCAGTGACGATCGTTTCGAATGAAGAGATTCATCAAATCAATAAAGAATACCGCGGAAAAGACGCGCCAACAGATGTGATCTCCTTTGCACTTGAGGAAGAAGGAGAAGGGGAGATTGAAATCATTGGAGCGGATGATATCCCGCCTGTACTTGGTGACATTATCATTAGTGTAGATCGAACGAAAGAGCAGGCGGAGGAATATGGACATTCCTTTATGAGAGAGCTTGGATTCTTAACGATTCATGGCTTCCTTCATTTGCTCGGGTATGATCATATGACAGAGGAAGATGAAAAAGAAATGTTCGCCAAACAGACAAAAATCTTGGATGATTATGGCCTTTCGAGATCATCGTAAGAAAAGAAGGCCGCTCGCCCGTTTTTTTCGAAGTTTTTATTATGCATTTAGAGGAATATGGCGAACTTTCTTGAATGAACGGAATTTTCGATTTCACACAGTCGCAGCCATCATCGTGGTGATCTGCGGCTTTTGGTTCCGCATTGACCCATTTGAATGGTTGATCGTTCTTCTTCTATGCGGGGGGATGTTTGCGCTTGAACTTGTCAATACAGCCATTGAACATACAGTGGATCTGATGACAGAAGAAAGACACCCGCTTGCAGAGAGGGCGAAGGACGCTGCGGCAGGCGCTGTTTGCGTTTACGCCGCGATTTCGGTTATGATTGGGTTGATCATCTTCTTACCGAAGATCATGCAATAGAACAATATTACTATTTATTAACATTTTTAGAAATGGGCGTGAAAATGTCACGTGAATTATGTAAAATATAAATGTGACAGTGGTACCATTTCTTCTGAAAGTGGGAACTAGGAATGAACAAACAAGAGTTGATTTCAGAAGCAATCAAAGCAAGAGATTTTGCATATGTACCCTATTCTAAATTCAAAGTCGGTGCAGCGTTACTGTCGAATGATGGAAAAGTGTATGGCGGCTGCAACATTGAAAATGCAGCATATGGTATGTGTAATTGTGCGGAAAGAACAGCACTTTTTAAAGCCTATTCAGAAGGCATTACATCTTTTCAAATGTTAGCAGTGGTGGCTGATACAGACCGTCCTGTTTCGCCGTGCGGCGCATGCAGACAGGTCATTTCAGAGCTATGTGCACCTGACATGCCAGTGATTCTAACGAACTTAAAAGGACATATATACGAAACAACAGTAAACGAACTATTGCCAGGAGCATTTTCACCGGAGGATTTAAATGACTAACGAAAGCTTCAAATCAGGATTTGTATCAATTATTGGAAGACCAAATGTAGGGAAATCAACCTTTCTTAATCGCGTTATTGGACAAAAGATCGCCATCATGAGCGATAAGCCCCAAACGACGCGAAACAAAGTGCAAGGTGTCCTGACAACGAACACATCACAAACGATCTTTATCGATACACCGGGGATTCATAAACCTAAGCATAAGCTTGGTGATTTTATGATGAGGGTGGCTCAAAATACACTGAAGGAAGTCGACCTGATCTTATTTATGATCAACGCACAGGAAGGCTATGGCAAAGGTGATGAATTCATCATTGAACGACTAAAGCAAACATCTACACCGGTGTTCCTTGTCGTGAATAAAATTGACCAAATTCATCCAGATGAACTGTTTCTTTTAATTGATGAATACCGTACACGTTATCCATTCAAGGAAATTGTGCCAATTTCAGCTCTTGAAGGAAACAATATCGACACGCTTCTTCAGCAGATTGAAGGTTATCTTCCAGAGGGCCCTCAATTTTATCCGGCAGATCAAGTAACAGATCATCCAGAACGGTTTATTATTTCTGAATTAATTCGTGAAAAAGTGCTGCATTTAACGAGAGAAGAGATTCCGCACAGTATTGCGGTTGCGATTGAATCGATTAAGCCAGATGAAAATGGCAAGATCCATGTCGCGGCAACCATTGTCGTAGAACGTGATTCGCAAAAAGGGATCGTCATTGGTAAACGAGGCAGCTTGTTAAAAGAAGTGGGACAAAAAGCGCGCAGAGATATTGAAGCACTTCTAGGCTCAAAAGTGTATTTAGAGCTTTGGGTCAAAGTTCAGAAGGACTGGCGTAATAAATCCACTCACCTTCGTGACTTCGGATTTAGAGAAGACGAATATTAAAAAATCGCTGCATTTGTCAGTAAATCTGACAATGGTGCGGTTCGATTAGTAAAAATTGTTTATCATGAAATGGAGGTAGCCTGGTCAAGATAAAATTAATATGTTGGATGTAGCGTTGCTGCTTCTAATAAAGAAAGGTGGGGTTTTTATGTTGAATTTTACATGGAACGTATTTTCACAAACAGGAAGCGTTGACACGTATCTGCTTTTCAAAGAGTTAGAAAAGGAGAACCTGGAAAGACCCGATGTACTTGAAGAAGAAATAGCACGATTTGATTTTCCAATTTTATAATTCTTGACCCCCTCCAGCGCTCGGAGTGTAGACAAATGCTCATTAAAAGTGAAGGAATCGTCCTTAGAACAACAGATTATGGCGAAACAAACAAAATTGTCACGCTGCTCACTAGAGAACATGGGAAAATTGGCGTGATGGCAAGAGGCGCAAAAAAATCAAACAGCCGCCTGTCAGCCATAAGTCAGCCGTTTTTATACGGCACCTTTCTTATCCAATCATCAACAGGACTTGGAACGCTCCAGCAAGGCGAAATGATTGAAAGTATGCGGGCCATTCGGGAAGACTTATTTCTGACCGCATATGCCGCATATATGACGGAATTGATTGATAAAGGGACAGATGAAAAAAAGCCAAACCCTTATTTGTTTGAGCTTCTGCTTCAATCTCTGCGTCATCTCAACGAAGGCACAGATGCTGATATTATTTTATTTATCGTAGAGGTTAAAATGTTATCAGTGATGGGGATGAAGCCTGAACTTGATCAATGTGTTCACTGTGGTCAAAAAGAAGGGCAGTTCCATTTCTCGATAAGAGATAACGGCTTTATTTGTCAAAATTGTTTTTCGAAAGATCCATATAAACTGCCCTTATCCCCCGCAGCTGCAAGGCTGCTCCGTTTGTTTCATTATTTTGATTTATCAAGGCTTGGTCAGGTTGATGTGAAGCCTCAGACGAAACAAGAAATTCGTCAAGTGCTTGATCACTACTATGACGAATATTCCGGCCTCTATTTAAAATCAAAAAAATTCATGAATCAGATGGAATCCATGAAAAAGCTAATGGGTGACGAAAACAAAAGTTGACATCTCCCATGACTTTTTGTAAGATCATCTAAGATAAAATATGTTGCATTGACAGAAAGAAGTACTTACGTAAAATCCATAAAAAGCGACCTTAGGGCGGTGTGAGCTAAGGATGGAGGCGTAACGAAAGGCATTCTTGAGCAGCGTAAAACAAAGCGGCTGGATGCTACGACACCAGCAAATAGGGTGGAACCGCGGGAAAAACTCTCGTCCCTATGTTTGCAAAGAACCTTGCGAGCATAGAGACGGGAGTTTTTGTGTTCTCTTACAAGGTTCTAATCCCACCCGCCATACATAGCGGTTGGTGTAGAAAAGATGGAGGTGCGATCATTGAATATTCAAGACATGATTTTGACGCTGCAAAAGCATTGGTCAAATGAAGGCTGCGTATTAATGCAGGCTTATGACACAGAAAAAGGTGCCGGAACGATGAGTCCATACACGTTCCTCAGAAGCATCGGCCCAGAGCCTTGGAAGGTAGCATATGTAGAGCCTTCAAGACGCCCAGCTGATGGCAGATATGGAGAAAACCCAAATAGATTGTATCAGCATCATCAATTTCAAGTGATCATTAAGCCATCACCTGACAATATTCAAGAACTATATCTTGAATCATTGAAAGCACTTGGCATTGACCCGCTGAAACATGATATTCGTTTTGTGGAAGATAACTGGGAAAATCCATCTCTTGGCTGTGCAGGACTTGGCTGGGAAGTATGGCTTGATGGGATGGAAATTACGCAATTCACGTATTTCCAACAAGTCGGCGGATTAGAATGTAAGCCTGTTTCTGTTGAAATCACATACGGTATTGAACGTCTTGCTTCTTACATCCAGGACAAAGAAAATGTCTTCGATCTTGAATGGACAGACGGATTTACGGTCAGAGATTTATTCTTAATGGCTGAATATGAGCACTCTGTTTATACATTTGAAACATCTAATACTGACATGCTGTTCGAGCTATTTACAACCTATGAGAAAGAAGCACACAGTCAAATGGACAAAGGACTTGTTCACCCGGCATACGATTATGTCCTCAAATGCTCTCATACGTTTAACCTGCTCGATGCAAAGGGCGCTATTTCTGTGACTGAGCGGACTGGTTATATCGGAAGAGTGCGTCAGTTAGCAAGAAAAGTAGCCAAAACCTATTATGAAGAACGCGAAAAATTGGGATTCCCTATGCTAAAAGAGGAGGCGGCTTCTCATGAATAAACAAGATGTATTACTTGAAATCGGCTTAGAAGAGATGCCGGCTCGTTTCATGCCAGAGAGCACAAAACAGCTAGGTGAGAAAGTAAAAGCATGGTTTGAAACGCAAAATATTTCATTCGAAGAGACTGCTTTATTCAACTCACCAAGACGTCTTGCTGTACTTGTGAAAGGTGTTGCAGAAAAACAAGAAGACATCAAAGAAGAAGCAAAAGGTCCAGCTAAAAAGATTGCCCAAGATGCTGAAGGCAATTGGACAAAAGCTGCTGAAGGCTTCGCCCGGGGCCAAGGTGCTTCAACAGATGATCTCTATTTCAAAGAGATCAAAGGAGTGGATTATGTCCATGTCCAAAAGTTTCAAGAAGGGAAGCAAGTCAAAGACCTTCTCCCAGCGTTAGGTGAGATCGCTGCTTCATTAAGCTTTCCAAAGAACATGAGATGGGGAAGCGAAGATTTACGCTATATCCGTCCGATTAAATGGATTGTTTGTTTATTTGGACAAGAGATTGTACCTGTTGAAATTGCCGGGGTGAAAAGCGGCCGTGAAACAAGAGGACATCGTTTCCTTGGTACGACAGCCAGCATTGACTCACCTGCTTCTTATGAACAAACTTTGCGCGATCAATTTGTGATTGCAGACTCAGATAAAAGAAAACAATTAATTACTGAACAGCTAAATGCGCTATCTTCAGAAAAAGGCTGGGTCATTCCTGTTGATCCTGAACTTCTAGAAGAAGTGAACGATCTTGTAGAATATCCAACTGTGCTGTCTGGTTCCTTTGAAGAGGAGTTTCTTGCATTGCCGGAAGAAGTATTGGTGACAACAATGAAAGAGCATCAACGCTACTTCCCTGTGAAAAATGAGCAAGGAGAATTATTGCCGCATTTTATTACAGTCAGAAATGGAAACAGTGAGGCGCTGGAAAATGTCGCAAGAGGGAACGAAAAAGTACTTCGCGCACGTTTATCAGATGCTGCATTCTTCTATAAAGAAGACGAAAAACTAGTGATTGAAGACAATATTAAAAAGCTTGATAAAGTGGTATTCCATGAGAAACTTGGAACAATCGGCGACAAGCTGAAGAGAGTGACAGACATTGCAACCCGTCTAGCGGCGCATGTCGGAGCAGATGACGAAACAACAAAACGCGTGGCTAGAGCAGCAAGTATTTCGAAGTTTGACCTTGTGACTCAAATGGTCTATGAATTCCCTGAATTACAAGGAATCATGGGTGAGAAATATGCAAGAGCTCTTGGTGAACATGAAGAAGTGGCAAGAAGCATTAACGAGCATTATATGCCGCGCTTTGCTGGAGACGAGGCGCCGTCTACTTTGATTGGTGCAATTGTGGCCGTAGCAGATAAGCTCGACTCTATTTGTTCATTCTTCTCAATCGATGTGATCCCTACAGGTTCTCAAGATCCTTATGGACTTAGAAGACAAGCGAGTGGTATCGTTCAAACCCTGCTCGACCGTCATTGGAATATTTCATTTAAAGAGCTGTTAGCACTTGCTCAAGTAAAGACAGAACATGAAGCTGCTCTAATTGAATTTTTAACGCATCGTTTAAAATATGTTCTTCAAGCAGAGCATATCCGCCATGATGTTGTTGATGCAGTGCTTGATGTTGAAAATATTGAGCCATATGCAGTCGTCAAAAAAGCAGCTGTTCTTGAAGAGAGTGTAAAACAAGAAAGCTTTAAAGAAACAGCTGAAGCATTGGGACGCGTCATTTCAATCAGTAAAAAAGGCGAAGACGCAGAGATTCAGCCTGAACTGTTTGAAAATGAACATGAGCAAAAGCTGTTTGAGGCGTATCAGCAAGTAGAGAAAGCTGTCAAGGAACATGTAGCAGCAGGACAATACAGCTTGGCACTTGAGGCACTGGATACGTTAAAAACACCGATCGTTCATTATTTCGATCACACAATGGTTCATGCGGATGATGAAAAACTGAAGCGAAATCGTTTGGCACAGATGGTCAAACTGGCCAAAGTGATTCAATCATTTGCGAATATGAACAATTTAATTGTAAAATAAATACCTAAGAACGGTTGCCTTTTCCGAAGGGCAATCGTTTTTTACTCATTTAATTCACGGTTTTTGAGTGGATTTTTGTTTCATTCGGACAAAGATGCGCTATAATATGATGAGTTATGAAAATGATATACATAAAATAAAGATTTCGCTCTCTCTATTTAAAGGTGGTGAGTACAATCGAGTTAAATAAACGGCAAGAGCAGATTTTACAGATTGTCAAAGAGAATGGTCCGATCACTGGAGAGCATATCGCCGATCGGCTGAACTTAACAAGGGCGACCCTCAGACCGGATTTAGCCATTTTAACAATGTCAGGCTTTTTAGAAGCAAGACCAAGGGTCGGCTACTTTTTCACAGGAAAAACAGGCACGCAGCTTCTCGCAGATAAGCTGAAAAAACTTCAAGTGAAAGACTTTCAATCCATTCCAGTGGTGATACATGAGAATGTTTCGGTTTATGATGCGATTTGTACGATGTTTTTAGAGGATGTGGGCACATTATTCGTTGTGGATGATCACTCTATTTTAACAGGGGTGTTATCAAGAAAAGACCTCCTTCGCGCAAGTATAGGGAAACAGGAGCTCCCATCTATCCCTGTCCATATTATTATGACAAGAATGCCGAACATCACCGTTTGCCGCAAAGAAGATTTCATTATGGATGTGGCGAAGCACTTGATTGAAAAGCAAATAGATGCACTTCCTGTGATAAAAGATACGGAAAAAGGCTTTGAAGTAGTCGGAAGAATCACGAAAACAAACATGACGAAAATACTTGTCAGCTTATCGGAGAACGAAATAATCTAATGACAGAAGACTGCGAGGGGATGTTATGAGTAATCGCGTAATTTTTGTGGTATCAGATTCAGTAGGAGAAACGGCAGAGCTCGTGGTCAAAGCGGCACTTAGCCAATTTGATGGCGGCTCATCAGACCATTCAAATATTAGAAGAATCCCGTATGTAGAGGATGTTGGTACGATTAAAGAAGTCATTTCACTGGCGAAAGCAGATAATGGGATCGTCTGCTTTACTCTTGTTGTGCCAGAAATGCGCCAATTCTTAATCGAGGAAGCAGAAGCAAATGGTGTTGTTTATTATGACATCATCGGTCCACTCATTGATAAAATGGAGACGGCCTATGGAAATGAAGCGAAACATGAGCCGGGTCGTGTACGTCAATTAGATGAGGACTATTTTAAAAAGGTAGAAGCCATCGAGTTCGCTGTGAAATACGATGACGGCAGAGACCCAAGAGGTATTCTAAAGGCTGATATTGTGCTCATTGGTGTATCACGCACGTCTAAGACACCATTATCTCAATATTTGGCGCATAAACGGCTGAAGGTAGCGAACGTACCAATTGTACCTGAAGTTGATCCGCCAGAAGAGTTATTTTCAGTTGATCCGAAGAAATGTATCGGTTTGAAAATTAGTCCAGACAAACTAAATCATATTCGCAAAGAGCGTTTAAAATCTCTTGGTTTAAATGATCGCGCTATTTATGCGAACATTGAGCGGATTAAAGAGGAACTAGAGTATTTTGAAAAAGTGGTTGACCGCATTAACTGTCAAGTCGTTGATGTATCGAATAAAGCAGTTGAGGAAACGGCAAATGTCATTCATCAAATGCTGACCAAAAGAGGTTCCGAATAAACTCAGGATGCTCCTCCTGGGTTTTTCCTATGGTGGGAAACGGGTAAACAAAAACAATAGCATATTTGCTGCATTTGTATTATAATAAAAAATTGTGATAAAATGATTGATTTTAGGTTTAAGTTAAGTCAAGAACGAATAAACTAATATTGGCAGAAGTCAAGTGATTCTGAACATAACTTTTCGACAAAATGAGTTTTACTGTTGATTGCTCTATGGGGGAAAAGTATGGTCTTTTTGCTTCTCTAAAGCAGGAATAAGGTGGAGGGATGGAGAATTAGTCACCTGAATGAACGTAAAAAAGAGAGGACGATTTATGTCGATGCAGATGCTTGTCCTGTAAAAGACGAAATCCTTTCTGTCGCATCTCAATTTCAAGTACCAGTGACATTCATTGCTTCATATGAGCATTTTCAAACCAAAAGATCTCCACTTGAAGATTGGCGGTTTGTAGATACACATAAGGAAGCAGCGGACTTAGTCATTGCCAACTCAGCTGCCGCACATGATATTGTCGTCACCCAAGACATTGGTCTTGCCTCCTTACTGCTTCCGAGACAGGTCATTGTTCTGTCTGAAAGAGGACGAATGTACACAAACGAAACAATTGATTTTGATTTGGAACGCAGGCATGTTTCCAGCAAACAGCGAAGAAAAGGTGTATACGGAAAAGGTCCCAAAAAGCTTTTAGAAGAGGATAAGAAGCGATTTATGGCGCAACTACAAAAAATCCTGTCGAATCATGAAGGATTTTTAAATTAAAAGGCGAATAATGTACGACGGAGTGTTATTAGGATGAGCAAACGTATACCAGATGAACTTTTGGAGCAGATCCAAAAAAACGCAGACATTGTCGAAGTGATTGGAGAATACGTACAGCTTAGAAAGCAAGGTCGAAATTACTTCGGTCTTTGTCCATTCCATGGTGAAAATACTCCTTCATTCTCTGTTTCAGCAGATAAGCAAATCTTCCATTGTTTTGGCTGTGGTGCAGGAGGCAATGTGTTTTCGTTCCTCAGACAAATGGAAGGCTACTCATTTATTGAAGCCGTTTCACATGTGGCTGATAAGTACCATATTGATCTGCCTGATCAGGTGGCGAATGCTCAGATGAGTTCCTCTCAGCAGGAGGACACAGCAGATCATAAAATGATTGAGGCCCATGAGCTTCTTAAGAAATTTTACCACCATTTGCTGGTAAATACAAAGGAAGGTCAAAACGGACTCGATTATTTACGGTCCAGAGGCTTTACGGATGAAACAATTGCCAAGTTTGAGATCGGGTATGCTCTTGATTCTTGGGATTTCGTGACCAAGTTTTTAGAAAAACGAGGATTTGATCCTGTGATGATGGAGAAGGCTGGTCTTTTGATTCAACGTGAAAACGGCACAGGCTTTTTTGACCGCTTTAGAGATCGTGTCATGTTTCCCATTCATGATCATCATGGAACGGTCATCGCTTTTTCCGGAAGATCGCTTGGTGATCAGCAGCCTAAATATATGAATAGTCCTGAAACGCCGCTTTTTCATAAAAGTAAGCTGCTTTATCACTTTCATGACGCACGTATGCATATTCGCAAACGCGAACGCGCAGTTCTTTTTGAAGGATTTGCAGACGTCATCTCAGCTGTTACATCAGGTGTCGGTGAAAGTGTTGCAACAATGGGTACGTCTCTTACAGAAGAGCACGTAAAGCTTCTCAGGCGGAACGTTGAAGAGATCATCCTTTGCTATGACTCTGATACGGCCGGATACGAAGCGACCATGAAAGCATCAGATTTGCTTGGAAAAAGAGGATGTAAAGTTCGCGTTGCCATGATACCAGATGGACTTGATCCAGATGATTACATTCGTAAATATGGCGGCGAGAAATTTAGGAATGACATCATAGATGCAAGTGTGACATTAATGACGTTTAAGATGAATTTTTTCCGAAGAGGAAAAAACTTATCAGACGAAGGAGACCGTCTTACTTATATGAAGCAGGTTCTCCGAGAAATCAGCCGGTTAAACGGCTCTTTGGAGCAAGAGATTTACATGAAACAGCTTGCTGGGGAGTTTTCGATCTCACTTGATTCATTAAAAGAACAACTGGAGCTGTTTGAAAAGCAGCAGCGGCAAGAAACCAAAAGCACGCAGGAAGAAAACGGGCTTGAAAAACGGCGTGCACATCTGTCAACACAAGTAAGAAGAAAGCGTCTGCGGCCGGCATATGAAAATGCAGAGCGAATGCTGCTTGCTCATATGTTAAAAAGCGATGACGTGATCCGCAAAGTACTTGACAGAATCGGGATTGAATTTAATATAGATTCGCACAGGGCGCTGGCAACGTACATTTATGCCTTGTATGAAGAAGGCAAAGAACCAACGCCTCAGCATCTGATGAACCGGATAGAAGATGATGTCATGAATCAGCTGCTGACGGATATATTGATGATTCAAGTCGGAGACGAACTAAGTGAAGCTGAATTAAGTGATTATGTAAAAAAAGTGTTGAATCATCGGAATTTGTCAATGATAAAGGAAAAAGAACTAGAACGTGCAGAAGCGGAGAGGCAAAAAGATTTCTTCAAAGCGGCAACACTTGCAAAAGAAATTATTCAGTTGAACCGTTCGCTGAAGTAATACGTCTATTATTAATGACAGGACTTACGGCTGGCAATGAATCCTTTACGGGAGGAGCATAAGACCGCAAGCATCTTGCCTTCATCATTATTTATTTTATTCCTATTTGCTTCGTCTTCTGTTTGACAGAGAGAGAAAAGCAGGGCGGAAGCAAATCGCAAGTTACTTTAGAATTCGTTGCAAGCTTTGGAAGGAGGGATCCATAATGGCTGATAAACAAGCCCACGAAACCGAAACTGAATTAACCTTTGAACAGGTGAGAGATAAGCTCACTGAAACGGGTAAAAAACGGGGCGTTTTAACATACGAAGAAATTGCAGAGCGTATGTCTAGCTTTGAAATTGAATCAGACCAAATGGATGAATACTATGAATACTTAGGCGAACAGGGTGTAGAGCTCATTAGTGAAAACGAAGAGACAGAAGACCCAAATGTTCAGCAGCTGGCTAAAGCGGAAGAAGAATTTGACCTGAATGATTTAAGTGTACCACCAGGTGTCAAAATCAATGACCCTGTTCGTATGTACTTAAAAGAAATCGGACGCGTCAACTTGTTATCTGCTAAAGAAGAAATTACGTACGCTCAAAAGATCGAAGAGGGCGATGAGGAATCAAAAAGAAGATTAGCGGAAGCAAACCTTCGTCTCGTTGTCAGCATTGCGAAACGCTATGTCGGTCGTGGTATGCTGTTCCTTGACTTGATTCAAGAAGGAAACATGGGTCTGATGAAGGCGGTTGAGAAGTTTGATTACCGCAAAGGATATAAATTCTCAACATATGCGACTTGGTGGATTAGACAGGCGATCACACGTGCGATTGCCGATCAGGCGAGAACAATCCGGATCCCGGTTCATATGGTGGAAACCATTAATAAATTGATCCGTGTTCAAAGACAGCTTCTGCAAGACCTAGGCAGAGAACCAACGCCTGAAGAAATTGCTGAAGACATGGATTTAACTCCAGAAAAGGTAAGAGAGATTCTTAAAATTGCGCAAGAGCCTGTATCTTTAGAAACACCGATTGGTGAAGAAGATGACTCGCATCTTGGTGATTTTATCGAAGACCAAGAGGCGACATCTCCATCTGACCACGCTGCGTACGAACTCTTAAAAGAGCAGCTTGAAGATGTATTAGACACGCTGACGGACCGTGAAGAAAATGTGCTGAGACTACGTTTCGGACTAGACGACGGAAGAACACGCACGTTAGAAGAGGTTGGTAAGGTGTTCGGCGTAACAAGAGAGCGTATCCGACAAATTGAAGCGAAAGCTCTTCGTAAATTAAGACACCCAAGCAGAAGTAAACGATTAAAAGACTTCTTAGAGTAGAAACCGGACGGATCTTGAAAGAGATCCGTTCTTTCTTATCAAAAATGAAAACGCTTTTTTCAATCTGATTATATTTTACTGAATAACAAATGAATTTGCAACGTTCTTAGAGAAAAGATGTATAAAAAATACATCTAAATGTGCTGAAGGCTTCATTTCTCATCTTGAATCATTTTTGTCTAATCTGTGAACTTGACCAAAGTTTTGTATCATAATTCGTTTACTTTTTGTAAAATTAAAGTAGAATTAGAATTGTTTGCATAGTCTCAAAGGGGTTTTCACAAAGGGGAGGATGAAAGAAATGAAACGGAATCCACTTATACCATTTTTATTGATTGCCATTTTAGGTATTGGACTCACTTTTTTCTTATCAATGAAGGGGCTGAAAGATGAAGAAAAAATTGCCTCAGGG
Organism: Bacillus sp. WP8; assembly: GCF_000800825.1. Classification (NCBI taxonomy): domain Bacteria; kingdom Bacillati; phylum Bacillota; class Bacilli; order Caryophanales; family Bacillaceae; genus Bacillus; species Bacillus sp. WP8. Next base: position 2,267,097 of record NZ_CP010075.1, on the reverse strand, counting down.
GGCAAGGAGCAAAAGCAAGAAGAGACAGCAAATGCGACGCCGGAAGAATTATATAAACAGAACTGTCTAAGCTGTCACGGGGAAAATTATGAAGGCGGCGCAGGTCCTGCTTTAAAAGGTGTTGGAGACAAGCTTGAAGTAGCTGACATCAAGAAGAAAATTCAAGAAGGCGGCAACGGGATGCCAGGCGGGCTGATTCCGAATGAAAAGCTCGATGAAATGGCGGAATGGGTATCTAAAATTAAATAACCTTACACAAAAAGCTCTTTTTCAAAAGAAGAGCTTTTTTCATTTGAAAACGACTTTTAAAAAGTCCATAATTTATATAAGATAGACAAGTATGAACATTAAAGAAAAGTAGTGATACGTATGAATGAAATGAATTTATCCAAACGATTAAAAAAAGTCGCAGACTTTTTACCAGATGAGGCAGTCTTCGCTGATATCGGCTCAGACCATGCCTATTTGCCATGCTATGCGATCCTGCATCAAAAAGCAGTGAAAGCCATTGCTGGTGAAATTACCGATGGACCGCTCCAATCGGCGCAGCAGCAAGTACATAGACTTGAATTAGATGAACAGATATCGGTCAGAAAAGGAAATGGCCTTGAAGTCATTGAAAAAGGTGAAGTGAATGCTGTGACGATTGCAGGTATGGGCGGGGCACTCATCGCAAGCATTCTAAATGAAGGAAGGCATAAGCTCGCAGGCCATGAGCGGCTCATTCTTCAGCCGAATATCCATGCCCACCATATTCGTTTATGGCTTTATCAAGAGGGGTATGAATTGATGGATGAAGTCATTTTAGAAGAGGACGGCAAAATATACGAAATCATCATCGCAGAAAAAGGCGATAAAGATAAAGCTTATGAAGGGATGTCCCTTGAAGCAGGCATGCTCGTTGGTCCGTTTCTTGCGAAAGAGCAAAATGACGTCTTCCAGCGCAAGTGGATGCAAGAGCTTCAGCATATGGAGAAGATAGAAAGTCAAATTCAGCAGGCAGCACGGACAGAAGAAAACAAAGAGCGCCTTGAAGAGCTGAATGTGAAAATAAAGATGCTAAAGGAGGTCTTGACTGTTGGCTAAAACAGTAAACGGGCATGAAATCATCCAATTGTTTGAACAATTTTCACCAAAGGCATATGCCATGGAAGGTGATAAAATTGGTCTCCAGATTGGAACATTAAATAAAAAAGTAAGTAATGTGATGATCACCCTAGATGTATTAGAGAATGTAGTAGATGAGGCGATCGAGCGAAAAGTGGATCTCATTATTGCTCACCATCCGCCGATTTTTCGACCATTAAAACATGTAGCGACAGATCAGCCAGCTGGACGGATCATTGAAAAATGTATCAAACATGATATTGCGGTATATGTGGCACATACGAATTTAGACGTAGCTGATGGCGGAGTCAATGACTTGCTTGCTGAGGCTTTAGAGCTTGAAGAAACAAGTGTGCTAGTGCCGACATACGAGGATCCAATCAAACAGCTTGCTTTGTATGTCCCTGAAGAGTTTGAAGAGGCCATCCGGACAGCTTTAGGAAATGCGGGCGCAGGACATATCGGCAACTACAGCCATTGTGCGTTTTCAAATGAAGGGACAGGCAGCTTTTTGCCATCAGAAGAAGCTAAGCCGTTTATTGGGGAGTCGGGTCAATTAGAATTTGTGAAAGAAGTGCGGATTGAAACCATTTTCCCAGCCAGCATAGAAAAACAAGTGATTCGCGACATGATCAAAGCACATCCTTATGAAGAAGTCGCCTATAGTGTACACACGACAGATCTTCCTCCTATTCAAAAAGGCCTTGGCCGTATTGGAGAGCTAAATGAGCCTATGACACTTAGAGATTTCACACAATTTGTGAAAACGAAGCTAGATGTGAATGGTGCTCGTTTTGTAGGAGATCAAGACGCTGTAGTGAAAAAAGTGGCGGTGCTTGGCGGAGACGGAAATAAATACATCCATCAAGCGAAAAGAATGGGTGCAGATGTGTATGTGACAGGAGACCTTTATTTCCATGTTGCGCATGATGCCATGATGCTTGGGCTGAACGTAGTGGACCCAGGGCATTATGCTGAAAAGATTATGAAAGAGGGCGTAAAGGCGAAGCTTCAATCGCTATGTGCAGATAAAAAGTATGACGTACAGCTCTTTGTTTCTGAATCAAACACAAACCCATTTCAATTTATGTAAACAAAAAACGTCAGAGCATATCCGCTCTGACGTTTTCTTATTTCTTTGTTTTGACGCGAGGTAAAATTTTAGAAAGAGGAACGGTCCGTTCAATCTTCCAAGTCGTTTCATCATCCGGTTCATAGTTTTCTAAGAAACGAATGACTTCCTTTGTAATAGGTGTTGGTGTTGAAGCACCAGCAGTAACAGCAACGGTTTTGACGCCCTGTAGCCACTCCAGCTTGAGTTCGCTTAAATCGCCAATACGGTAAGCCTGCGTTCCGGCTATCTCCATTGACACCTGTGCGAGACGGTTGGAGTTATTACTTTTTGGATCGCCGACAACAATGGTTAAATCGGCTTGACCAGCTTGCTGCGAGACAGCTTCTTGACGCACCTGTGTCGCAAGGCAAATTTCTTGATGATACTCGACGTGAGGGTATTTCTCTTTAATCAGCTCCATCAGATCGTGGACATCCCATTGAGACATCGTCGTTTGGTTCGTGATGAGCAGTTTTTCTGATGTTAGATCGAGCGCCTCAATATCGGCTTCTGTTTCGACAAGATGTACCTTGTCAGGGGCTACTCCGACAGCTCCTTCTGGCTCAGGATGCCCTTTTTTCCCAATATAAATAATGTCATAGCCATCGGCTGTTTTCTCTGAAATGAGTTCGTGGGTTTTCGTGACATCAGGACAGGTCGCATCAATGGCGACAAGGCCTTTTTCTTCTGCGATTTGACGAACCTCGGGAGAAACGCCGTGAGCCGTGAAAATGACTGTTCCGCTTTCTACCTGTTTTAAAATGTCTAAGCGGTTTGGTCCGTCCAGTGTGTAGATTCCATCTTCCTCGAAGGCATCAGTGACATGTTTGTTGTGTACAATCATACCTAATATATAAATTGGGCGTGGCAAGTTCTTATCAAGTGCGGCATTTTTAGCAATGACCATTGCATCCACAACGCCATAGCAATAGCCACGCGGCGATATTTTAATTACATTCATTTATTCGTCCTCCTGTAGGGAAGTGCTGCTAGAGAAGAACAATATAAAAAGCCGTAAAAAACGGCTTTTTATCATTCTCTTGCTTCCATTATAGCCAAAGTAAGCGTATATATCAAAGATTGTTATACGCAGTGAACACTTCGCCGTTAAAAGATCACTAGACATATAGTTTTGGAACAGAGCTGCCAGATCTTTTTTTCGGTTTTGCTTCAGAAGCAGGTGATGTGTGTGGTGCTGCTTTTTTGACAAGAATGTCTTCGGGTTCAACATTTTCTTCTATTTCATCAGTTTGTGCTTCTTCCTCGGGCACTTCTGTTTCCGCGCTGGTCTCCGTTGATTCTGCATCATCGTCATTTGCATTTGCTTCATCATCGTCCGCACTGCCAAGCTGGCTGTACAGTTTAATCATTGCAGGTAAGTTTCTCACTAAAGGACCGTATTGCTGAATCATTGGCGTAAATTGCTGCGCCATCCCGAGCACTTTTTGAACATTTCCTAACATGCTTGAGAGAGTCGCAGGATTCGTGAAGCTCTGGATTCCTTGTAATCCCGCACCACCTCCAGAGACTCCAGCTCCTCCTGCGCCAGGAAGAAATTTAGAGAGCATGCCTTTAATTCCTGCTCCGCCGCCTAGTGCACGGCTCTCACCTCCTGGAATTCCGCCCATCCCGGGTAAACCGCCTCCCTGTACAGACGGGGAGCGAGGCATCATTTGCTGAAATGGATTGCCTTGCCCTTGAAAAGGCTGTTGGATAGGAGGCTGCTGCCCTCTTTGAAACATTCGGGGCTGTCCGCCATTTCCAAGGTGCCGGCGTGAGGGGCGGCGCGGCTGAAAATCGCCCATAGGCCTTTGCCCTAACATACTTGTACCTCCCTTACTGCATTCTCTTTCTCTTCATAGGTTATGCAAGGAAGCATCAATTGGTTTCCTGTAGGAAAAGCGGACATGGTTTTTTTACTGAAAATCAGCTATAATGAGGAGATGAGCAAAAAGGCATTGCCTTAAGGAGTGAAAACATGAAAGAAACAAAATTTACGACATATGAATTAAAGCCTTTTATTATAGATGCTATTCATGAACTAGGCTTTTATGAGCCGACTGATATTCAAAAAAGAATCATCCCTGCTGTTTTAAAAGGAGAAAGCGTGATTGGCCAGTCACAAACAGGAACAGGAAAAACTCATGCGTACTTACTGCCGCTGATTCATTCAATTGATCCAAGCAAAGAGCAGGTACAAGTCGTGATTACTGCGCCTACAAGAGAATTAGCCAATCAAATTTTCAAAGAAGCTCAAACGATTTTAAAGAATGCTTCTCCAGAAGAAGAGATCAAAGCAAAGCTTTACATTGGTGGAACGGACAAGCAGAAATCGATTCAAAAGCTAAAAAACCAGCCGCATTTGGTTGTCGGCACACCTGGACGTATTGCTGATCTCATTCATGAGCAGGCGCTGAATGTTTACAAAGCGACCTCTCTTGTCATTGATGAAGCGGATTTAATGCTGGATATGGGATTTTTAGAAGATGTGGACCGTATTGGTGCACAAATGCCAGAACAGTTGCAAATGCTAGTGTTCTCTGCAACCATCCCAGAAAAACTAAAGCCTTTCCTGAAAAAATATATGGACAATCCAAAGTATGCGCATGTTGAACCAAGACGGATTACAGCAGAAAACATTCAGCATATTTTAGTTCCATCTAAACAGCGTGATAAATTAAAATTGCTCCATGAAATGGTGACGAATGTACAGCCATATTTAGGGATCATTTTTGCCAATACAAAAACAACTGTTGATGAAATCGCATCGTTCCTACAAGAAAAAGGAATGAAAATCGGTGTGCTTCATGGCGGTTTAACGCCGCGCGAACGTAAAAAAGTCATGAAACAAATTGAAGATTTGGAGTTCACTTATATTGTGGCATCTGATCTTGCAGCTCGCGGAATTGACATTAAAGGCGTCAGCCACGTGATTAACTATGAGCTACCATCTGATCTTGATTTTTATGTGCACCGCGTTGGAAGAACAGCTCGTGCTGGCTCATCTGGAATTGCCATGACCATTTATGAGCTGGCTGATGAGGATGCACTCATTCAAATTGAGAAAATGGGCGTTGTGTTTGAAAACAAAACCATTGTTCATGGTGAATGGCGAGATGCAGATGACCGTCTGAAGCGTCAAAGACGTAAAAAAGCACCAAATGAAATTGAAGAAAAAGCAAAACGTCTTGTGAGAAAACCGAAAGCCGTCAAACCTGGATATAAAAAGAAAATGACACGTGAGATGGATAAAATCAAAAGACAGGAACGTAGAAAGTCAAAGCGTAATGGAAAGTAGGGGGAAACATTGTTAAAGATTGGTTCACATGTATCCATGAGCGGAAAACATATGCTTCTTGCAGCGAGTGAAGAAGCTGCCTCTTATGGTTCGAATACGTTTATGATTTATACAGGTGCACCGCAAAATACGCGCCGCAAAAAAATCGAAGACCTCAATATTGAAGCTGGACAAGCGCATATGAAAGAGCACGGCATGACAGATATCGTCGTCCATGCTCCGTATATTATCAATATTGGAAACACAGTGAATCCCGCGACATTTGAGCTTGGCGTAGACTTCCTGCGCTCTGAGATCGAGCGTACGGAAGCGCTAGGTGCAAGACAAATTGTTCTTCACCCAGGTGCGCATGTTGGAGCAGGGGCAGAAGCAGGGATTCAAAAAATCATTGAAGGCTTAAACGAAGTCATTGTGAAAGGTCAAGAGGTTCAAATCGCACTTGAAACAATGGCAGGAAAAGGATCAGAGTGTGGAAGAAGCTTTGAAGAGCTTGCCCAAATTATCGACGGCGTGACACATAACGAAGCTCTTTCTGTCTGCTTTGATACGTGTCACACGCACGATGCTGGTTACCCGATTGTGAGTGACTTTGATGGTGTATTAGAAGAATTTGACCGAATCGTCGGTATTGACCGAATCAAAGTTCTTCATATTAATGACAGTAAAAACGTACAAGGCGCAAGAAAAGACCGACATGAAAATATCGGTTTTGGTGAAATTGGTTTCGATGCACTGAACTATATTGTGCATCATCCGCAGCTTCAAGATGTGCCAAAAATTCTAGAAACGCCTTATGTAGGTGAAGATAAAAAGAACAAAAAACCACCTTACAAATTCGAAATTGCGATGCTGAAAGAAAAGCAATTTGATGAAGGCTTACTAGATAAAATTACAGGTCAATAAAAAAGGATATAAACATGTTGAGGTGCCGCTAAATGCGGCCCTTTTTTGCTTAACTTGTAAACTGGTTAAACAAATCATTCACAGTCTGTGCTGTCTGTTTAGAAGTAATCGCTTCCACTTGCTTAAGGAGCCGGTTACGCTCTGAATCATTAAAAATATTGATGTTTTTCCCGTTCATGAGTTTGGCAACCTCAGCTGCTTGATGTGACGTTAAACTAACGCCATACTGTTTCGCATACCTTAACAGATCATTTGCTGTGATCTGATTGAGCCGCTGCAGGACAATTTTTTGGATTAAAATCAATTCCATTCCTCCCCTCTGTAACAATGTATGGGCGAAAACGGAAAATGTGCAAAAAATTTTATTTTATTCTGTGAAATGATAAAATAGTAAAGTGAATAAAATGTTCATTGAAAATTTAACATGTGTAGAAGGGAGAACGTATGGCAAATAGTAAACAGCATAGAAAGGAATCAGTGCCTCATTTTATTTTGAGAATTTTCCTGATTCTAGTAGGGGCTGCATGTGCAGCAGTCAGCATTGAATTATTTTTAGTGCCAAACAATATTATTGATGGGGGCATCATCGGCATTTCGCTAATTTTGGATTATCTCTTTACAGATAACCCGTTTATTAATTTTGCGACGATTGTTGTCATTTTAAATATTCCATTTATGATATCAGGATACAAGCATATTGGGAAAACCTTTCTGGTTTCCACTGTGATTGGGATTGTCAGCTTAGCCGTGATCGAATCTTCACTTCATCATGTGGAGGCATTTACAACACAGCCGATCTTAGCCACTGTATTTGGCGGGCTATTACTTGGATTTGGTGTTGGACTTGTCATCCGTAATGGAGGCTCAATGGATGGAACAGAGATTTTAGGAATTCTTTTGACGAAAAAAATCCCTTTCTCCGTCGGTGAGTTTGTTATGATCGTCAATGTGTTCATTTTTATTTGGGCGGGCTTTGTTTTCGGACCAGAGCAGGCTATGTATTCTGTCATGACATATTATTTGGCAATGAAAACAATTGATGCTGTCATTCAAGGGCTTGATGAAACAAAAGCTGTCATTATCGTATCAGATCATTATGATGAAATTTCAGATGCGATTCTGCATCGACTCGGCAGGGGAACGACAAAGCTGAGAGGAAAAGGCGGCTATACAGATGAAGAAAAAGATGTCATCTACGCCGTTGTCACAAGGCTTGAAATTACAAAGCTGAAATCCATCGTATTTGAAATTGATGACCAAGCATTTATCACGATTATGGATACGCATGAAACAAAAGGCGGTAAGTTCAAAACAGCCATTCATTAGCTTTTATTTTACTTTTTTATCTTTCTTTTATATAATGAAATGTATGTATGGACGGAGAAAATGGCAAAAGCCATTTTCTTTTTGTTGTATAAATCGTAATCATTCTTTTTATATTGATTAAAGGTGGAAAGATTCATGGCAAAGCCAATTATTGAAATGAAGGACATTTCGTACTCATATGGACAGCGAAATGTCATTGATCACATTCATTTAACAGTAGAGGAAGGAAACTTTCTAGCACTTGTTGGACCGAATGGTTCTGGTAAAACAACCTTATTAAAATGCCTGCTTGGGCTCATTAAACCGCAGCAAGGGGAATTAAAGCTATTTGGCACGCCTGTTTCAAAATTTAGAGACTGGGATCAAATTGGATTTGTTTCTCAAAAGGCGAATAGCTTCAATACGGGTTTCCCTGCTTCTGTATATGAGGTCGTCGCAAGCGGATTGACCGCGAAAATTGGTTTGTTTAAACGAATGAGCAAGCAGGATAAATGGCAAGTGGAAGATGCCATTCGCTCAGTTGGTATACAAGATTTAAAGCATCAAAACATCGGGGAGCTATCTGGCGGTCAGCAGCAGCGCGCATTTATTGCCCGTGCGCTTGTCAGTCAGCCAAAGCTGCTCATTTTGGATGAGCCCACAGTTGGGGTAGACCAGCGGACAGTAGAAGGCTTTTATCAGCTGCTCGAAACATTGAACAAAGAAAAAGGAATGTCTTTAATTCTCGTCACACACGACGTTGGCACCGTTTCCGATAAAGTCACCCATGTGGCTTGTTTAAATCAGACACTGCATTTCCACGGGGATGCAGAAGCGTTTGATTCGATGGATGATCAGGCGCTATCCCAATTTTACGGGCATGACATTCAAGTGATTCATCACGACCATCACCATCATGGGGGACATGAATAATGCTATTTCCATTTTTTCATTATGAATTTTTACAAAATGCGTTTATCGCAGGGTTACTGATTGGTTTTATTGCGCCCTTACTTGGTGTATTTATTGTCGTCAGAAGGCTCTCGCTTATTGCAGATGCCCTCAGTCACGTATCACTTGCCGGTATTGCCGCAAGTCTATTTCTTGATAAAAAGTTTGGCCTTTTGACAGGGGTAAGCCCGCTGTACTTAGGGATGGCTTTTTCTGTTGCTGGTTCATTGTTTATTGAACGTCTGCGCTCCGTGTATAAGCATTATCAGGAGCTTGCCATTCCCATTATTTTATCAGGGGGAATTGGGATCTCCGTCATCTTCATTTCACTAGCGAATGGCTTTAATACAGATTTGTTTAGTTATTTATTCGGAAGTGTCAGTGCGGTGTCAAGACTCGATCTTTGGATTATTGTAGGGATCTCACTCGTTGTTGTGTTAGTTGTTGTGCTTTTATATAAAGAATTGTTTTTGCTTTCTTTTGATGAAGAGCATGCAAAGGCTTCTGGTATTTCAGCAAAATGGATTCATTTTATTTTTATCTTAGTCGTTGCACTTGTCATTGCGGCATCGATGCGTATCGTCGGTACACTGCTTGTGTCGGCGCTCATGACGCTTCCTGTTGCGGCAAGTATCCGCATTGCCAAAGGATTTAAACAGGCGATTTTCCTTTCGATCTTGTTTGGTGAATTGTCGGTATTAGCCGGATTGATTTTAAGCTATTATCTTGATTTAGCGCCAGGCGGAACCATTGTGATGCTGTCTATTTTGATTTTAATCGGGTGTATTAGTATTGGGAAATTCAGAAGGGGGAATCAACATGAACGTACAAGAAGCGCTTGATTTATTAAAGGAAAAAGGCTACAAATATACAAGCAAACGTGAAGATATGCTTCAATTGTTTTCTGATTCTGATAAATATTTGACCGCTAAAAATGTGCTGACGGCACTAAGTGAAGATTACCCGGGTCTTAGCTTTGATACAATTTATCGAAACTTGTCACTATATGAAGACCTTGGAATATTAGAAACAACGGAATTGTCAGGGGAGAAACTATTCCGTTTCAAATGTTCATTTTCCCATCATCACCATCACTTTATTTGTCTTACATGCGGGAAAACAAAAGAAATCGATGCCTGTCCTATGGACAAGCTTGATGCCGATCTAGAGGATTATCATATTAGCGGACATAAATTTGAAATATACGGAACGTGTCCTTCCTGCGAACCGAAGGAAGTTCACTCGTGAAAAAGCCAGCCATGAGCTGGCTTTTTTGTTTTGTCATTTGAAAACGTTTTACAAAGAGAGGCTGTTTCATTAAAATGAGATCAAGGTAATACAGCGTGCAATTTGAGTCTTTTGGAGTAAAGGGAGGGGTCAAAAGTGGCTTATTACGTCGTGTTTGATGTAGGCGGGACGAGAACGAAACATGGATTAATGGATCAGGATGGAAAGCTGGTCACTAGTGGTGACTATCAGACGAACTGTCGGCAGCTTGAACCGTTTTTAGAAGCAATGGCGGGTGTGGTCAGGGATTATCAAAGGAAGCAGGATGTCAGGGGTATCGCCATCAGTCTTCCAGGCTTTGTGGACAGTGAATCAGGTTATACAGAATTTGCAGGCGCCATCATCGCCTTAAATGGTCAAAATGTAAAAACACTTTTAGAAGAGAAGACATCTCTTCGTGTAGAAGTGGAAAATGATGCGAACTGTGCAGCTCTCGCAGAAAAATATAGCGGCCATGCGAAAGAGTGTGACAGCTTTATTTGTATGACGCTTGGCACAGGTGTTGGCGGTGGTATTTTCGCTGGTGGTCAGCTTGTGCGTGGGGCTTCCTTTCGCGGCGGTGAATTTGGCATGATGCTGACAGAAACAGACAATGGACAATTTACAACACTCAACAGCAGCGCTTCAACGGCTGGACTCATTCGCAGCTATAAAGAAAAGCAAGGAATTCCGCAAAGTACACAAATAGACGGACAAGACATTTTTGAAAAGGCGAAGCACGATCCGTCCATTGAAAAACTGGTGGATCAGTGGTACAAGCGAATCGCCATTGGCATTTACAATGTAGCAACCGTCCTCAATCCAGAAAAAATTCTCATTGGCGGCGGCGTGAGCGCAAGACCAGATTTACTATCAAGTATTGAGAAACACCTACATACACTGCCTGCGTGGAAGAACATTCAGGTGAAGCTGGAAACGTGTTATTACTTGAATCAGGCAGGCATGAAGGGAGCGTTGTACCATTTCCTCATGAAAGAAGGGCAGCTTGCTCCATCGAAAAAGCCGATACATTAAACGTATCGGCTTTTCTACCCTAATAAGCAGCTTGCAGACTTTGTTCATATTGTTTGATCCATTGAGACGCTTCGTGCCAGTTGTTTACGCGAATAATTCTGTCGTCAATTGGCATCTGGTTATAAGGGGAGTTAAAAAGTATAACCGGGATGTCTGCCTCTTTTGCAATCATTGTGGCATTGCCGTGATGGTCTTCAAAAAATACATCAATCTTGTGCTTTTGAACGGCTTCCAGCTTATGATGACCGCCAACCAGCTCAATGTCATCATAATGCACGTCATGTTCTTGAAACCACTTGTAGGTGATATCTGAATGCTGCTGCCTTCTTGCTGTAATATAAATCAATTTGTGCTGCTGCTTCATTTGGTCGAGGATTTCTTTAGCACCCTCAGCAGGCTTTGCCTGTTTATAAATAAGAGGCTCATGCTCATTCATCCAGCCCCAAAATTCTTCTTGAGAAATCTTTAAAAGCTTCGTCAAATCATATTCTGTCATATCATCTAGTGTCATGGCACATTGGAACGACTCGTTTAAATAGGGAACAAAGGTGTCCTGCGCCGTCACTGTACCATCAATATCAATTCCTAAACGTAACATGCCCACACTCCTCATTTTTATACTCTTAAAGTGTAACATAATCATTTCACAATTCCAGCAAGTTTTAGCAAACATGAAACAGACATTTTTGCTCATACTAAAAAAGCTCCTTTCTATTAACCAAAAGGGGGAATTGATCATGGAAAGAGACGAGGATTTCAGAAGAAATGATCGTGAAATCGACACACACTTTAGTAATGATGATGGCTATTTAGAGGAAACAGCTGCTGAAATTGCAGAGCCATATCAAGCATCAAGAGATCGAGAAGATAGACGAGGACGTGACCATGCAGGTGACGATTCGGGCAGTAAGGGGATAGGCTATACAGCACTCGCGATTGCGATTATCTCATTATTTGTCTTGCCGGTGCTATTAGGGGTAGCGGCCATCGTCGTTGGTTATATTGCACGAAGAAAAGGAGCACATGCGCTTGGCGCGTGGTCAATCGGGATCGGAATTGTTTCCGTCATCCTAGGCATATTTATCACCCCGTTCTTTTAACAAGGACAGAAAAACGCCTGACAATGACGTCAGGCGTTTTTTGTTATGCATTCGCTTGTTTTTCTTTTTCAGCTTCCATTTTCGCATAATGTTCTTCAGCGATTTTATCGATTTCTTTTTTCAGTTCTTCGACCATTGTTTCTTCAGGTACTTTACGAACAATTTCACCTTTACGGAACAATAATCCTTCGCCTCTAGCACCTGCGATGCCGATATCTGCTTCACGCGCTTCACCTGGACCATTTACAGCGCAGCCGAGGACTGCTACTTTAATCGGAGCTTTGATTTTAGAAATATATTCTTCGACTTCATTTGCAATGCTGATAAGGTCAATTTCAATTCGTCCACAAGTTGGGCAGGAGATTAGTGTTGCTGCATTTGATGCAAGACCAAATGATTTCAACAATTCACGTGCTACTTTTACTTCTTCAACTGGGTCAGCACTTAATGAGATACGGAGTGTGTTCCCAATCCCCATATTCAAAATAGCGCCAAGTCCAGCTGCACTTTTAACTGTACCTGCAAATAACGTACCTGATTCTGTAATCCCAAGATGAAGAGGATAATCAAAGGCTTTAGCCGCTTTTTCGTATGCCTCAATTGCAAGGTTTACATCAGATGCTTTCATACTGACGATGATGTCATGAAAGTCTAGGTCTTCTAGAATTTTAATGTGATGCAGTGCACTTTCGACCATACCATCTGCAGTTGGGTAGCCGTATTTATCAAGAATCTTTTTCTCTAATGAACCAGCGTTTACCCCAATACGAATTGGAATGCCTTTTTCTTTTGCTGCTTTGACAACAGCTTCAACTTTTTCTCTTCTTCCAATGTTTCCTGGATTGATTCGGATTTTGTCTGCGCCTGCTTCAATCGCTTTCAGTGCAAGCTTGTAGTCAAAATGAATATCCACAACAAGCGGGATGTTAATTTGTTTTTTAATGTCCGCAATTGCATTTGCTGCACGCTCATCTGGACATGCGACACGCACGATTTGACAGCCTGCCTCTTCTAAACGTTTAATTTCAGCGACTGTCGCTTCGACATCATGTGTTTTGGTTGTTGCCATACTTTGAATGACAACCTCATTATTTCCACCTATAGTTAAAGGTCCCACTTTGACGGGACGCGTTTTAGTACGATGTGTGACTTCACTCACTTGTCAATCGCTCCTTAGTGTACAAGCAATTCTTTGCCGTGTACGTCGTGTTTTACAGTTCATATTGTAACAGTCTCTTCGTATGAATGACAAGGAATTAACGTTTTATCTCTTATAGACAGGAAACTTATATGTACTGCCTGCTCTGATTTCGTTCGCTTTCACACCTTGATTCAGCTCCTCGAAATCTTTAATGACATCATCAAGTGGCTTGCTTGTATGTACGATGGAGAGGACCGTTTCACCTTGTTTTACCGTAACGTTCTTATATGTCTTTTTCTCAGCTGTTTGAAGGGCACTTGCTGGAACGGCTGGGTTTTCCTCAACAGGAATGGTTCCATTTTTTAAATCAAAAAAGATAATAAAGAGGACAAATAAACTGATTAGTAAAAAAAGAATTCGCCGCATTTTACTCACCGCTTTTAAGAGTTTACTTCAGTCTATGCATGTCCTGAAATGATAGAACCAAAAAAGAGGAGAAAAGCTGGAAAGGATGGTTCTAGTTAGTTCTAGTATGTCTTGTAATAAAACTGCTTGGGTCGTTGGTGTAAATAGGAGAGCAATCTCATATGACGATTATGATAAAATAAGAAAGGGGGGAGATTTTATGAAGAAAGTTAGTCAGCATATATATGTGAGAACACTAACAGAAAATGATGCAGAAGCACTGTTAACATTAGAACTTGAGAATCGCTCATATTTTCAGGAATTTACACCTTTGATCAAAGATGATTTCTTCACGTTACCTCGTCAAATTGAACGAATTCAGCGGAGTAGGCAAAGAAGTGAACAAGATGAATCATACATGCATGGTATTTTCTTAAATGAAACAGGTGTCTTAATTGGGACGATCTCTTTAAGTTCTGTCGTAAGAGGTCCGATAGAAGGAGCTTGGCTCGGGTATGTACTCGATCAAAGGCAGGGCGGAAAAGGATATATGACAGAAGCCATTCGTTTAATCATTGACTATGCCTTTTATGAGTTGAATCTCCACCGGATTGAGGCTGGAGTAAAGCCGAGTAACAGGGGTTCCATTCGTGTGCTTGAAAAGACAGGTTTTGAAAATGAGGGACTAAATCGTAAAAAAGTAAAGATTAACGGAGTGTGGGAGGATCATTATTTATTTGCGATCATCCATCCAGATGAGTCCTAGCGTATGAACATACATAAAAAGCTCCTCCGAGACGGGGGAGCTTTCATTGTGTAGACAAATCCTTATTGGATGGATCATTTGCTTTTTTTGCAGGTATTTCTTTTACCACAAGATATAAAAAGATAAAGTTAATGACCCAATTTAATAAAAATGAGTTTGCAACAGGTGTGTTTAATGCACTCATGATAGCGAAAAAGACCGTTGTTAATGTGAGTGAATAAGCGGAGAGCTTCCAAAGCATTTGGAAAGACAGCTCTTTTTGCTGCATTCGTTTAATAAATGTACCAAGCATTGCAAGGAATGTTGCGCTAATAAACATGAGCGCCGCAGTTGATAAATATAGCAGTACACAGATGACAGGGATAATAATCGCTTGGTTCTGATTTGTGACGCGAGCAAGTTCGTCTTTTGTCAGCGTTCCGCCAAGGAGCTGGTATGGAATATCTGTCATTTGCCCATCAATCGCAATCACTGCTTTTTCCTTTAATAAAGCAATGGCTGTTTGCTTTGATTCAAGTTCACTTGCTTTTATTTTTTCAGCAGGATCAAAGATGATCGTAATGCCGTTTTCTTCTTTTTCTATTGGTGCACTTTGATCCGCTTGAAGCTTTCCTTTTTCAATTGAAAAGTCGGGTAAATCTTTTTTGATCACGTGCTGAAATCCTGACATCGCATTCGAGATCTCTTGACTCATGTGATATCCCTGAGGAACTGCTGCGATAATTGAAAGGATAAAAATGAATAAAATCGCTTTACCGATCCCTGTAAATCTTGCTTTGGCAATATTTTTTGGTGAATAAATTCCTTTTAACAATAGATTAAATACGTTCAATACCCATTCACTTCCTACATTCTTTTCTATTTCTCATATTGTATCAATGTCTATCCATCAAGTACAAGTATGGCCCTCATCACTGGTTAAGATAGAAGGAATGAGGCATAATGTATACAGCAAATAAAAAGGAGGAGGCAGGGTCTTGGATGTGCTGTATTGGATACTGATTGGCTGTGCATTTATCATTGCGTTTGTTGGACTGGTTTATCCAATTATTCCGAGTGTGGTCTTTATGGTACTCGGATTTATTCTATATGGCTTCTTCTTTAGTTTCGAGCCGCTTACACTGACGTTCTGGCTCATTCAAGCGATGTTTACTGCCGTCTTATTTGCGGCGGATTATGTCTCAAATCTTATAGGGGTCAAGCGCTTTGGCGGCAGCAAGGCAGCTATTTGGGGAAGCACCATTGGGTTATTAGCTGGTCCTTTTGTGATCCCCATTGCAGGAATTATTATTGGTCCATTTCTCGGGAGTGTCATTGCAGAGCTCCTTGTTCATCAAAAAGATTTGAAGACGAGTGTGAAAGTCGGATTAGGCTCATTAATTGGATTTGTATCAGGTGTTTTTGCAAAAGGATTGATTCAAGCGCTGATGCTGGGCATCTTTTTATTTTATGTCCTTCGCTAAGTTGAAAAAGGGTGTTTAAAACTTTATCTAAAGGGCTAAAGACAAAATAAACACTGAAATGTTTCAGAACATGAGCAATAACGTTGAAACAAGCTGTTTCTTTTGATACTCTTTGAGTAGGGTGAATTGCTGACTTACAAAGGAAGCATTTCAGTACATACATTTTAAGGAGGAAATTAACCATGGCTTTTAAACTTCCAGAATTACCATATGCTTACGATGCATTAGAACCACATATCGACAAGGAAACAATGACGATTCACCACACAAAACACCACAACACATATGTAACAAACTTAAACAAAGCAATCGAAGGTGTATCAGCTCTTGAAGATCAATCAATTGAAGAGCTAGTGGCTAACTTAAACTCAGTGCCTGAAAACATTCGTACAGCTGTACGTAACAATGGCGGAGGACATGCAAACCACTCATTATTCTGGACGCTTCTTTCACCAAACGGTGGCGGCGCACCAACTGGTGAACTTGCAGATGCAATCGAAAAAGAATTAGGCGGATTTGAAAAATTCAAATCTGATTTCGCTGCAGCAGCTGCAGGACGCTTTGGTTCTGGTTGGGCATGGCTTGTTGTGAACAACGGAAAACTTGAAATCACAAGCACGCCAAACCAAGATTCTCCTTTAACTGAAGGAAAAACGCCAATTCTAGGACTAGACGTTTGGGAGCATGCTTACTACCTAAACTACCAAAACCGTCGTCCTGATTACATTTCAGCATTCTGGAATGTTGTGAACTGGGATGAAGTAGCTCGCCTTTACAGCGAAGCAAAATAATGATTTGATTCTAAAAGACCTGCTTTCAAGAGAAGCAGGTCTTTTTATATTTTCCCTCCTTTTTTTACATATCTGCCTTTTGATGAGACAGACTATTGTGTAGAAAAGGAGAATGAATTGTATGAGCAGATTAAAGAAAATGTTCGGGGACATGGATGTTACAAGAGATTTATTGCTCCTCCTCACGATTGGCGGGTTATACGCACTTGCCATTGCGCTTTCAAATACGTTTGTAAATGTGTACTTATGGAAACAGTCTGGGAAATTCACGGATCTTGCGATTTATAACTTGGCCATTGTGGTGCTTCAGCCCATTACGTTTTTATTCGCTGGCCGGCTCGCTAAAAAAATAGACCGGGCGTTTGTCCTTCGTTTCGGTGTCATCTTTTTAGCCGCTTTTTATTTAATTGTTTTAATGGCAGGAGAACAAGCGGCCGCACGGCTTGTTTTATTGGGAAGTGTCCTTGGGATTGGCTATGGTTTTTACTGGCTTGCTTTTAACGTACTCACCTTTGAGATCACCGAGCCTGAAACAAGAGACTTCTTTAATGGGTTTCTCGGGGTGCTTTCCTCAACTGCCGGCATGATCGGTCCTCTCATTGCGGGGATTGTCATTTCTCAGTTAACGGATGATACAGGCTACACAGTCATTTTCACATTATCGCTTTTTTTGTTTTCACTAGCGGTTGTGATGAGCTTTTTCCTCAAAAGAAGACAGTCAAAAGGCAAATTTATCATCAAACAAATTTGGAAAGAACGCCATGCAGACGAGAACTGGCGTAGGATTACATCAGCACACTTTTTTCAAGGGCTTCGTGAAGGGGTCTTTGTCTTCTTAATCAGTGTCTTCGTGTTTATTGCAACAAACAGTGAGCTTGCTCTCGGGACGTTTGGTTTAGTGAATTCAGGTGTTGCGTTTTTTGCTTATTTCTTCGCTACGCGTTTGATTAAGAAAAAGTGGCGGAAGAAGGCGATTATGCTTGGCGGTCTGATTTTATACGGCGCCCTGTTTTTAATCGTCTTCCACTTGTCCTATGTTTCACTTCTCATGTATGCGGTAGCGATTGCAATAGGATATCCGCTCCTGCTTGTTCCTTATGTATCCTTAACATATGATGTCATCGGCCATGCAAGGTATGCCAGAAAGGCCAGAATTGAATATATTGTGGTCAGAGAGCTATTTTTAAATGCCGGCCGTATTAGTTCGATTATTTTGTTCCTGTTGTCTGTCACCTTACTAGGTGATGAGCTCGGAATCCCAGCATCTCTTGTTGTGCTCGGGGCGGGACATACCCTCATTTATTATTTTGTAAAAGATATTCATTTAAAAGAAAAAACAGCTGATATGAAAGAGGCTGACGGTCAAAAGCCAGTTTCTCACACGAACCTTATTAAGGGAGAAAGGTAAAATTTCTTACCAATGGAACATCAAATTTCTAGATAAATGATAGAAAAACCGCTAAAATGATGATGGCACCTTTTAAACACAAAAAGGGGTGCCATTTCTTTCTTGATAGAAAAGGTGATGTGATGAGAAACAAGAAAAACAAAAAAGACGCGAAGGAAGGGCGCAAAACACTTCCGATCCGGCTGAATTTATTATTTTTAGCCGCGTTTATTATTTTTACCGGCGTTGTCGTTAGACTCGGGTTTGTGCAAATTGTCAATGGAGAAGATTATAAAAAGCAGGCAGAGAAACAAGAGGATGTGAATGTCAGCTCATCTGCTCCGCGCGGAAAAATTTACGACCGAAACTACAATACGATTGTCAGCAATAAAGCGCTAAATGCCATTACATATACGAGAACCTCGACGACTTCACAAGAAGAGCGGCTCAAAGTGGCATCAAAATTAGCGGATATGATTCATGTGAGTACGAAAAAAATCACAGATCGTGACAAAAAAGATTTCTGGATCTTAACGCATCCAAATGAAGCGAAAAAGCTTGTTCAAAAGGAATCAGAATTAAAGGGTGACGATAAGGTCTCTGATGATAAACTATATGAGCTTCAGCTAAAACGCATCACAGACAAGGAATTAAATCAACTGACGAAAAAAGATTTACAAGTGCTTGCCATTAAAAGGCAGATGGATGGAGGCTATGCACTGACGCCTCAATTTATTAAAAATGAAGATGTAAAGCCGAGCGAAATTGCTTACGTCTCTGAGCATTTGGACGAGCTGCCAGGTGTTGATGTAACGACAGACTGGTCACGCAGCTATCCGTATAAAGGACTGCTCCGCAGTATGCTTGGCAGTGTGTCCTCGAGTGATGAAGGTCTTCCGCAGTCACTTCTTGAGCATTATCTATCACTCGGCTACAGCCGAAATGACCGTGTAGGAAAAAGCTATCTTGAATATCAATATGAAGATGTCCTGCAGGGCCAAAAGGAAAAAGAACAGAGTACAACTGATAAACAGGGCAATGTCACAAGCTCTAAAGTGTTAACAGAAGGTAAGAGCGGGAAAGACCTTGTGCTGACAATTGACATTCAGCTGCAAAAAGCGGTTGAAAAAATTATTGAAAAGAACTTGAGAAGTGCGAAACAAAGAGGGGGAACTGAGCTTCTTGATCGCGCATTTGTTGTCATGATGGACCCGAGAAATGGAGAGGTTCTCTCTGTTGCGGGTAAGCAGATTTCAAACAAAAACGGAAAATACAAGTTCGATGACTACTCATTAGGAACGATGACATCCTCATATGCGATGGGATCAGCTGTAAAAGGGGCAACGGTACTGACCGGATATAAAACAGGCGCTATTCATATTGGAAGTACCCAGTATGATGAACCTCTCTATATCGCTCAGTCACCGCCAAAGAAATCCTATCAAAATATGGGACTCATTAATGATTTAACAGCACTAGAGCGTTCATCAAACGTGTATATGTTCAAAACAGCGATCGCTATTGGGAAAAGCGAATATCGTAAGAATCAGCCGCTCCCAATTGATCCGAAAGCATTTGATACGTTCCGCTACAATTTCAGTAAATTTGGCCTTGGCGTCAAAACTGGTATTGACCTGCCAAACGAGGCAACGGGCTACAGAGGAACGTCTACACAATCGGGTCTCCTACTTGACTATGCGATTGGACAGTATGATACGTTTACACCGCTGCAAATGGCGCAATACGTTTCAACCATTGCAAATGGCGGGTATCGTTTACGTCCGCAGCTTGTCAAAGAAGTGAGAGAGCCAGATCCGCAGCGCGGCATTGGAGCTGTGACAGAATCCGTCAAACCGGATGTATTGAATAAGCTAGACATGACAAGTGATCAAATCAAGCGTGTCCAGCAAGGCTTCAAGCTTGTGATGCAGAACCCAAGAGGGACAGCTTATTCAAACTTTGGCAACAAAAAGTATAATCCAGCTGGCAAAACAGGAACCGCTCAATCATTCTATGACGGTCCAATTAAAAGCAAGCGCGGTACACCGACGTATAATACAACTCTTGTAGCATACGCGCCTGCTGATAATCCTGAAGTGGCCATTTCCGTTGTCGTCCCGTGGGTGTATCAAGACTACAACCAGCGCTATCCAATTACAAACGATATTGGGGAACAAGTATTAGACAAGTACTTTGAACTGAAATCAAAACAGGAAAGCAATGATACACAGGCGAAAAACAAAAACAAAATTGAAAATGAAGCAGAAACAAATAACTAGACCTTTCATAGGTAAAAACGCTCACTTTTTGTGGGCGTTTTTTTACGTTTTCTTCAAAAATTCCGATATAAATTGACAAAATTCATAAAAAACGCCGCAATTTCTCTACAAAACTTCGACATTTACAAAACCTTAACATTCCATTTAAACGAAATTAATAAAGAACCTTTAATGTATTACTCGTAGGACAAATTATTCAGGGGGTATTCTTGAAATGAAAAAGAACAAATTATGGCTGCTTACTTTCCTTACTATCGCATTGTTAGCATTCGTCACAGCATGCGGAAACAGCAGCTCAAGCGGGGATTCAAAAGACAGTAAAGGAAATGCTTCAAACAAAGATGAGGCATCAGGTTCCATTACCATCTCAGGATCATCTGCGATGCAGCCTTTAGTTCTTGCGGCAGCAGAAAAATTCATGGATAAACATCCAAAAGCCGATATTCAAGTACAAGCCGGCGGTTCAGGAACAGGACTTTCTCAAGTTTCAGAAGGATCTGTACAAATTGGTAACTCAGATGTATTCGCTGAAGAGAAAGACGGAGTCGACGCAAAAGCTTTAAAAGACCACAAAGTAGCAGTTGTTGGAATGGCCGCAGCTGTAAACCCTGAAGTGGGTGTCAAAGACATCACAAAGGACGAATTGAAAAAAATCTTCACTGGTAAAATCAAAAACTGGAAAGAGCTTGGCGGGAAAGACCAAAAAATCACGCTTGTTAACAGACCTGATTCTTCAGGAACTCGTGCAACATTTGTGAAATATGCACTTGATGGTGCAACACCTGCAGAAGGAATCACAGAAGATTCTTCAAACACAGTGAAAAAACTGATTGCAGAAACACCAGGTGCGATTGGATACCTTGCATTCTCTTATTTAACAGATGACAAAATTACACCGCTTAGCATTGATGGTGTGAAACCAGAAGAAAGCAATGTAGAAAGCGGTAAATATACAATTTGGGCATACGAGCACTCTTATACAAAAGGTGAGCCGGAAGGTCTAGCAAAACAATTCTTAGATTACCTTATGAGTGACGAAGTACAAAAAGAAATCGTCAAAGATCAAGGCTACATCTCAGTCTCTAATATGAAAGTAGAAAGAGACGCAGCAGGCAAACAATCAGATAAGTAAGAGGTCTTGAATTGCTGATGAAGGAAAAGTGGAGCATTTCACTTTTCCTTTTATGACATTCATAGGAGTGTAGAAAAAAATGAAGCAGATAGAACATACAGAAGCGAGCGATCGGCTGATCAGCTCGAAGAAAAATAGGCAAATGGATGAAGTAAGAGGAAGTATTTTGGTGAGATTCTGCGCATTCTTAATGATTGCAGTATCCATCGCCATTACCATCTTCCTTGGCATTAAGGGTTTACAATCTTTCATCGTAAATGGTGTAAGCCCAATTGAGTTCTTAACCAGTATCAATTGGAACCCAACAGCAGAAAACCCGGAGTACGGTGCATTTCCATTTATCTTTGGATCGATCGCCGTCACGCTTCTATCGGCACTTATTGCAGCGCCGCTAGGCATCGCAGGAGCGATCTTTATGACAGAAATTGCACCTGCATGGGGCCGGAAAATTCTCCAGCCAGTCATTGAATTGCTTGTAGGGATTCCATCCGTTGTTTACGGATTCATAGGTCTTACAGTATTGGTGCCGTTTATTGGACAATTCAAGTCAAGCGGCTCAGGGCACAGTTTGTTAGCGGGAACGATCGTTCTGTCTATTATGATTTTGCCAACCGTTACATCTATTGCAACTGATGCAATGGCTTCCCTTCCAAAAAGCTTACGTGAGGGATCGTATGCACTTGGCGCAACAAGATGGCAAACGATTAGACGTGTGCTTGTACCAGCAGCTCTTCCAACATTAATGACAGCTGTCGTTCTTGGGATGGCGAGAGCATTTGGAGAAGCCCTTGCCGTTCAAATGGTCATTGGAAACACACGTAATTTACCAGAGAGCATTATGGATACAGCTGGTACATTAACAACCATTATTACGTTAAACATGGGTCACACAACGTATGGAAGTGTTGAGAACAATACACTTTGGTCAATGGGGCTTGTCCTTCTAGTTGTATCGTTTATGTTCATACTCATTATCAGATACTTGTCGTCTAGGAGGAAGATTTAATGAATAGCAAAATGACCGATCGTTTTGCCACGATTGTTTTTGGATTATGTGCCGCCATTATTACGGCGATCCTAGTTGGTTTGTTTTCTTATATCATTTTCAACGGGGCAAAAGAATTAAACTTTGACTTTTTGACAACTCGCTCAAGTGCGATTGGCTCTGGCGGCGGCATTAGGGACCAACTGTTTAACTCGTTTTACATTTTGTTTATTACAATGCTGATCACAGTACCACTTGGTGTCGGCGGCGGAGTGTACATGGCTGAATATGCGCCTCAAAACAAAGTCACTGATTTTATTCGCACATGTATTGAAGTGCTGTCTTCACTTCCTTCCATTGTCATTGGTATGTTTGGTTTACTCATGTTTGTCAATTTAACAGGCTGGGGCTATACAATCATCGGAGGAGCTCTTGCGCTCACGGTGTTTAACCTGCCAGTGATGGTCAGGGTGACAGAAGACGCGCTTCGCTCTGTACCGAAGGATCAAAAGGAAGCATCACTAGCGCTTGGTGTGACGAAATGGCATACAGTGAAGACGGTCCTGATTCCAGGTGCGATTCCTTCTATTATTACCGGTGCGATTTTAGCATCAGGAAGAGTTTTCGGGGAGGCAGCAGCGCTTCTTTTCACAGCAGGTCTCACCACACCGCGTCTAGATTTTACAAACTGGAGTCCATTTTCTGATACGTCACCGCTGAATATTTTTAGACCGGCAGAAACATTAGCCGTTCATATATGGAACGTCAATACACAAGGAATCATTCCAGATGCAGAGGCCATTGCAAATGGTGCATCAGCCGTACTTGTGCTTTCAGTTTTAGTATTCAACTTAGCAGCTAGATGGCTTGGTTCATTTATTCATAAGAAGCTTACGTCAAAATAATGTGAGAAAGGTGTGAAGGGGATATGGTTCAAATGCTAGCAGAAAAAAAAGAGATTGCAGCAAAAAAGGCTCCACTTCAAGCAGAACAGATTTTACAGGTGCAGGATTTAAGCATTTATTATGGGGAAAAAAGAGCGGTCAATCACATTTCATTTGAAATTGAGAAGAACGCAATTACCGCATTAATCGGCCCATCTGGCTGCGGGAAATCAACCTTTTTACGCAGCATTAACCGCATGAACGACTTGATCCCAGGTGCGAGAAGTGAAGGGGCGATCATGTACGAAGGGCTCAATATTTTGGATGACCGCATTAATGTGGTCAATTTAAGAAGAGAAATCGGCATGGTTTTCCAAAAGCCAAACCCATTTCCTAAATCGATCTACAATAACATTACCCATGCATTAAAGTATGCGGGAGAAAAAAGAAAATCAGTGCTTGATGATGCGGTAGAGGAAAGCTTAACAAAAGCGGCGCTTTGGGATGAGGTCAAAGATCGTCTGCACCGCTCAGCTTTGTCATTATCCGGCGGTCAGCAGCAGCGCCTTTGTATTGCCCGTACACTTGCGATGAAGCCCAGCGTTCTTTTATTAGATGAACCTGCTTCTGCCCTAGACCCGATCTCAAATGCAAAAATTGAAGAGCTATTATCAGATTTGAAAAATGATTATTCGATCGTCATTGTGACTCACAACATGCAGCAAGCGTTACGTGTATCTGATCATACGGCCTTTTTCCTAAACGGTGATCTAGTAGAATATGATGCCACTGAACGTATCTTTACACGTCCTGCGCAGCAAAAAACAGAAGACTATATCAATGGTCGATTTGGATAAGGCGGGTGGATTTTGATGAATGCAGTAGCAACTGAAACAGCAAAAAAAGAAGTGTTTCGTGTGAATGATATGAACCTTTGGTATGGACAGCATCACGCACTTAAGCATATTGATTTAGACATAAGAGAGCATGAAGTCACAGCAATTATCGGTCCGTCCGGCTGCGGAAAGTCAACGTTTATCAAGACCTTAAATCTCATGGTCAAAACTGTCCCAGGTGTGAAAATCACCGGGGATATGATGTATAACGGTGACAATATTTTAAAAGGCCGTGTCGATCTAGTGGAACTACGTAAAAATGTCGGGATGGTCTTTCAAAAAGGGAACCCATTCCCTCAATCTATCTTTGATAATGTCGTCTATGGGCCAAGAATTCACGGGGTGAAGAGCAAGCAGCAATTGAAAGAAATCGCTGAAAAAGCGCTTCGTGATGTTGCCCTTTGGGATGAAGTGAAGGATCGATTAAGTGCGCCTGCATTAGGTCTTTCCGGCGGTCAGCAACAGCGTCTTTGTATCGCAAGAGCTATTGCCACAAGCCCAGACATCTTATTAATGGATGAACCAACATCAGCGCTTGATCCTGTCTCAACATTAAAGATTGAAGAATTGATTATGAAATTAAAAGAGAAATATACGATTGCCATTGTGACGCATAACATGCAGCAAGCGGCCAGGGTATCAGATAGAACAGCCTTCTTCTTAATGGGGGAGCTTGTTGAGATCAATGATACAAATGTGATGTTCTCTGAGCCAAATGATCAAAGAACAAATGATTATATATCTGGTCGATTTGGATAATAAAAACCCCTGGAGGTCAACGCCGCCAGGGGTTTTTATTGTTATTTTGTTAAGGCTTTGACGATTTGTTTGAACGTCATCCCTGTTTTTAAATTGAACTTGCCTGCACGAATTTCTTTATGGTAGCCGGCGTCAATCACGTAATCATTAAAATCTTTAGACGAGTTGATGATTCCGTCCTTTTCAAGCATGTCTGAAACATCACTTGTGCTCATCCCGTTTTTAATAACGAATTTGACCGATTTGCCTTTAGGCTTGTCTGATGTTTGTTTATCATTTTTAGAATCGCCGTCTTCATTTGCTTTCAGTGCTTTTTCTTTATAATCAAGAAGCTGCTGATATGTTTCACGGCTGACGGAGACTTCTTTTTTAGAGTCTAAATAGTTTTTCACGTCAGTGTCTGTTACTTTCGCTGCGAGCGTTTCTTTTGTGGTCGTATCAGCCGTCGCTTCATCTTTTCCAGTGAGGAAAAAAACGATTGCCAGAACACCAGTTGCAAGAATCATACCTGCCGCAAACGTTTGGATGCTTTTTTTCGTCATACAAGCACCTTCTCGTTGTCTTTAATGATCATGTTGACTTCATCTACAGATACATGCTCAGCACGCGCAATGGCCTCAGGAGACATGCCATTTTGATGCTTTGAAATGATTTGTCTTGCGATAGATGGATCAATTTCTGAATGTTTGCGGACGACGATGTTTGTTTCAAGTAATTCTTCTTCAAGAACCTTCATTTTCTTTTTCAGTTTATAGATTTCTTGCATTGCAGATAGTTGAAGTGTTTCAAGTTCCTGCTCGACTTCTTTAATCGGCTCTCTTTGAAAATATGAGAATGCGATCAGTACGATACTGACAACAAGCAATCCGATAATTGCAATTTCCATGTTTCATCACCTTTTATTCATATTTTAATGCTGAAAACCATAAAAGGCTTTCATGATTGTTTCAGACAGTTTTCGACCCTTCTTTTTTATACCATAAAAAAGCTAGTTTCAAAAGGAATTGCTGAAAAAATCACCTTTTTTTCATCTTTTTTCATTTTAAATGAAAAACGAGTATGAAAATTTTGCTGGCTGTCAAAATAAAAGAGGGTTTTCTCATGTATACAGTACGAGAAAGATTGACGTTTTATAGGGGAGTAGGCCATTTTTCATGAAATGATCGTGCGATATGGATCAGAACCCGGACGGATTGCACTGAAATTGAAATTGGTGAAAAAACATTCTAGCATTCCTAAGCTAGAAGTGGTATTATAGTTAGGTCTGAATGTGAATTGATTTTAGTTTGGAGGGAAAAACATGCGCGTAAATATTACTCTAGCTTGCACTGAATGCGGTGAGCGTAACTATATTACTAAAAAGAATAAGCGAAACAATCCAGATCGCGTTGAATTCAAAAAGTATTGCTCACGTGATAAAAAACAAACTTTACATCGTGAAACAAAGTAAGCAGCAGGGAATTTTCCTGCTGTTTTTTTATGATGGGAGATGATCTGTGTGAAAAAAGAGCTTCGCCTTCAAACATTAGCCAAGCTGGATCAGATGAGTGATGAGGAATTCGAGCGAAGCACCGCTTTACTTCATGAGCACTTGTTTCAGCTGCCAGCATGGAAACAAGCAAATACGATTGCACTCACCATGTCTAGAGGAAAAGAGGTACCGACAATGCCTCTCATTGAAAAAGCATGGCAGGAGGGGAAAACAGTATGTGTACCCACCTGTTTTCCCGAAACAAAAGAGATGACGTTTTATAAATATACACCGGAAACGAAGATGATATCCCGCTACTTTGGGCTATTGGAGCCCGACCCTCTGGCGTCGACCGCTGCATCTAAAGAATCAATCGATTTGATCATTGTGCCTGGGGTGTGCTTTGATCGACAAGGCTACCGTATCGGATATGGGGGCGGCTATTATGACCGCTACTTAGCTGATTATCACGGTGAAACCCTTGCTCTTTGTTTGACTGTACAGCAAACCGAGCAGATTCCGGCTGAAACGCACGACATCCCGGTTTCAATTATCGTCAGTGAGAAAGGTATCTTATATCAAAAATAAAGTCCGCTGCTTATACGTATGAACGGGCTTTTTGTGTTGAGC
The DNA here is from genome assembly GCF_000800825.1 of Bacillus sp. WP8. Classification (NCBI taxonomy): domain Bacteria; kingdom Bacillati; phylum Bacillota; class Bacilli; order Caryophanales; family Bacillaceae; genus Bacillus; species Bacillus sp. WP8. Next base: position 2,240,029 of record NZ_CP010075.1, on the reverse strand, counting down.
GAAGGTCTTGTTTGTGATCAAAAGTTACATGAACGATAGCGATCAACATTCTTCATTAAAAAGCATTTTAGCTGACGGGGGGATATGTTTTGAAAAAATTTCGTGGAAAGAAAAGATACTTCCGTAATATGTGGGAGGAAGTGAATACTTATCAATTAACGCTCGACCACGATTCGTGGTTCTCTTTTTCGCATACGCACCTTGATTTTTTTGGAGTCGGGGAAAATAGCTTAAAAATAAGAAGAGAACATATTAAAGCTCATATCGCTTTATATCATAGGCTGCTAAAACAGCTTGAAGGCTTTGAAAAGCCATACCAAACTTGGATTTGCATTCACGAGCATGACCCTGGTTTAGACGCTGTATATGTTCATACACCAAATCCATACGACAGTTACTTCCCGCACAAGGTGGAGGGGTTAGAGCGGAATTGTAAGCTGCCTCATACTTTCAAGGATTTAATCGACCTTCATCAATTTGACGTTTCTTATGATCAATCAGAGTGCGGAGAGGTTTATTATATTCAATCAAAAGAACAAGGGATTAGATTGTGAAGGCCTGCTTTTAGGCGATAAAAATGTTGGTTCATGCATAAACAAATCCTATTTAAGCCACGATACGAACATAGGAGGGAATATGATGAATAAAATGATTTGGAGCATTGTGTTCACACTGTTTGCATTCGTTCTCGTGCAAAATCGTTATCGGCTCATGAATTTGATTTTAGGCCAAAATCAAGTACGTCACTTTTTGATTAAATGGTTGATGAAAATCCCATATTTTCGGACGAAATTTATTCGCCAAGCATTCTAATCCCGCAAATGCCGGGATTTTTTTGTTTTGAAATGCGGATCAGAACGATTCTTGCTATAATAATGTAAAAAATGGAGCGCGAATGTATGAATGTCATAGATAGTCTATTTTGGCGAGTTGTTGATGAACTAAGACAAAAAGGATACGAGATGATTCAAAGTCCGTACCCAGAAGATGAAATATTTTTTGAAGCACCACGAAACTCAGGCTATGATCTCATTCGTCTGTATAGAAAAGATGTGAATTTCAGACAGGAGATCGTTCGAGATATCGAGGAGCAAACATATCGGATCAATCAGCTGAGAGAAGCTATGCGTAAACGATCGCTTCATCTCTTGCAGCTGCAATTTACAACTGATGTTCCAGTAGATGATTGGGAAGACTTAAACGGTGAGCCGCAAAAAGAGAATAAGGTGACAGTTACTCCTGTGTTACTCAATGCAGACACGCTTCAAAACGATATAAACGAACTGCAAAAATGGCTGAATACATCTCTTGCAGTTGATGTAGAAGAAGCGAAGAGAGACACAGCTGAGGATGCAATGCAGCTTAAAAGGAACGTGCTCCAGGCATTTGATGATCAGGAAAAACAGCGTGAACGAGAACGGGCCGTGTTTCAAAATGGCAGACCCATTTTCACCTACTTGCTGATCGCTGTCCAAGTGGTGATGTTTCTTTTACTTGAGCTATCTGGCGGAAGTACCAATACGGCAACTTTAACTGCATTTGGTGCTAAAAATAATGTGCTGATTTTAGAGGGTGAATGGTGGCGCCTGATAACACCAATGTTTTTACATATTGGCTTGACGCACTTACTCTTTAATACTTTTGCTCTTTGGTCAGTTGGAGCGGCTGTTGAGAGAATTTATGGGTCAGGAAGATTTTTGCTCATCTATTTGATTTCTGGCATTTTTGGCTCCATAGCGAGCTTTGTGTTTAATACGGCAATTGCAGCCGGAGCATCAGGCGCGATTTTTGGCTGTTTAGGGGCACTGTTATATTTAGCTATCTCAAACCGAAAGCTTTTCTTTCGGACGATGGGGACAAATATTATTGTCATTATTCTCATTAACCTAGGAATAGGCTTCACTGTATCAGGTATTGATAACGCAGGGCATCTTGGCGGTCTGGTTGGCGGCTTTTTCGCTGCATTAGCTGTCCGTCTTCCTAAACAGACGCAGCCTGTCAAAATGCTTCTTGCGACTGCTGCTTTGCTCTTGATTGGTGGTTTTGGATTGTATACAGGGTTTCATTCAGATAATCAAAAGGAAGCAGCGGCAACAAGTGAGGCAGCGAGTTTATTTGATGAGAAAAAGTATAGCGAAGCAAGTGAACGACTAGAGGAATATGTACACGAAAAAGATGCATCAGCTGAGGCACTTCATATTTATGCACTATCGGAAGCGCAGCAGGGCCAACTTGATAAGGCTATTCAATTTTTACAAAAGTCGCTTGAAAAAGATCCAGATGATCCAAATAAACTGTATCATTTATCGTTGTTATTCGTAGAAAAAGGAGAGACAGCGAAAGCAGATGATCTATTAGCGAAAGCATTAAAACAAGATCCTCAAAATGATCAATTTTTAAAGCTGAAACAATATATCGAAAATAGTCAAACACGTTGAATGACTTGACTGAAAGCGCATTTATGAATACGCTTATCCTATCTGTTGATGAGAAGAAATGGTGGAAACAATGAAAACGTTATATGATGTACAGCAGCTGCTTATGAGATTTGGAAATTATGTGTATTTCGGAGATCGTGAAGTAGAATTAGAATTTATGGCAGACGAATTGAAGGAAATGTATACATCGGGCATCATTGACCGGACTGAATGGTCAAACGCAATGACGATTCTTCAAATGGAGTTAGCCAAACTAAATCGAAAAACAATGTGAAGGTGGAGGGCATATGACAGGGGATTGGTTTGTAGGTATTGATCTTGGCGGTACGACAATTAAGCTTGCGTTCATTAATCTATATGGTGAAATTCAGCATAAGTGGGAGATTCCTACGGATAAATCCGGGCAGACGATCACAGTCGATATTGCCAAATCAATTGACCATAAACTGGTTGAGATCAGTATGCCGAAATCAGCACTTATTGGGATTGGAATGGGTGCACCTGGACCTGTAGATAAAGTATCTGGAATCGTCTATAAAACAACGAATCTGGGCTGGACAAACTATCCGTTGAAAGATCACCTAGAGGCAGAGACGGGACTTCCATCTGTCATTGAAAATGATGCGAATATTGCTGCACTCGGTGAAATGTGGAAGGGTGCAGGAGATGGCGCAAAAAATATCCTGATGGTCACACTTGGAACGGGGGTTGGCGGCGGCATCATCGTCAACGGTGAAGTTGTTCAAGGGGAGACAGGAGCTGGCGGAGAAATTGGCCATATTTGTGCCGTTCCATTTCAAGGAGCACCTTGTAACTGCGGAAGAACAGGCTGTATTGAAACAATCGCATCTGCAACTGGCATCGTCCGGCTTGCAAAGGATAAATTAGAAACCGAGCAGCATACATCTTCACTTGGCACGCTCGCTTCGCTATCAGCAAAGAATGTATTTGAAGCGGCAGAAAACGGAGATGATCTTGCAATGCGTGTCGTAGAAGAAGTGACGACACATCTTGGACTTGTCCTAGCGAATCTTGCCAGTGCTTTAAACCCAACGAAAATTGTGATTGGCGGCGGTGTTTCAAAAGCAGGTGAGCTTCTTCGCAGTAAAGTAGAACGCGTTGTGAAACAACATGCGTTCCCGCCTTGCGCAGACGATGTCGAAGTGGTGATAGCATCACTCGGAAACGATGCGGGTGTCATCGGTGGTGCATGGATGGCAAAAACCAAATGGCTGTCTTGAACAAAAAAGTCATAATGATGTCATTTTTATTAAAAAAAGCGATAGATAGGCATGAAATTGGATGTTTAGCATATTCATAAGTTTGTCATGAGGAAAAAGACATTGATTTTCCATCATATACAGGATAAGATATACTTTAGTTATTTTTCTAGAAGCACCAATAATTAGGGTATATCCTGAGCCTGGGTGCGCGCTTAGCATAAGGAGGTTACAATGCGAAAGAATAGATTAAAGGCGATTTCATTTTTACTGATTGCGACATTGCTGATGTGGGTCAAAACCTATGTTATCTATAAATCTAGCTTCAATATTAAAATTGAAAATTTCATGCAGGAGTTTATCCTGTTTATTAATCCGCTTAGCTTTCTCTTGTTTATCTTCGGTATCGGTTTATTTTTCAAAGAGAAAAATCGAAATCGATATATCATCGTGACAAGCTTTATCCTGACATTCATTTTGTTAGCCAACATTGTGTTTTATCGATTCTATAGTGACTTTCTAACCATCCCCGTCCTATTTCAAACAAACAATATGGGTGACCTCGGGTCAAGTATTACCTCTTTAATTGAACCAGTCGATTTACTGATGTTTGTTGATATCATCATTTTAATTTGGCTCTATAAAAAACAGCCTTCCTTTAGAACAGATGTCACAGTTTCACGAAAAGAACGAGCAGCATATTACTTATTTGTGGCAGCTACATTTTTCTTTAACCTTGGTTTAGCTGAAACAGAAAGACCAGAACTGCTTACTCGCTCATTTGACCGTGAGATGCTGGTGAAAAATATCAGCTTATATAACTTTCATATTTATGATGGGGTATTGCAATCGAAGCAGTCCGCCCAACGAGCCCTTGCTGACAGCAATAGCTTAACTGAAATTGAAAACTATGTAAGCGCAAATCAAACAGACCGTAATGAAAAGACATTTGGTCAAGCAAAAGGACGAAATGTGATTCTTGTATCACTTGAATCTACACAGAGTTTCGTGATCAATGAAAAATTAAACGGGAAAGAAATTACTCCGTTTTTAAACAAATTGATCAAGAAGAGCTATAACTTTACTAATTTTTATCACCAAACAGGTCAAGGGAAAACGTCTGACTCAGAGTTTATTGTAGATAATTCTCTTTATCCACTTGGAAGAGGGGCTGTGTTCTTCACAAATCCAAGTAATGAGTTTACAGCGACACCTGAGCTGTTAAAGGATGAGGGCTACCACTCTTCTGTTATTCATGCCAATAACAAAAGCTTCTGGAACCGTGATCTTATCTACGATAGCTTTGGCTACGACAAGTTCTTTGATATTAAATCATTTGATGTGAATGAAGAAAACTCAGTTGGCTGGGGACTGAAAGATGGTCCGTTCTTTGAGCAGTCCGCTGAATTAATGAAATCGATCCCGCAGCCTTTCTATACGAGATTGATTACATTAACGAACCATTTCCCTTTTGATTTAGATGAAGAAGATAAGCTCATTGATGAATATGATTCAAAGAGTAAAACGCTGAACAAGTACTTTCCTACAGTGCGTTATCAAGATGAAGCCCTTAAGCTTTTCTTTAAAAAGATGAAGGAAGCTGGGTTATACGATAACTCCATTTTTGTTTTATATGGGGATCACTACGGAATTTCTGAAAACCATAACGAAGCCATGGGACAATTCTTAAATAAAGAGATTACGCCATTTGAAGAAGTACAGCTTCAAAAAGTCCCGTTTGTTGTACACATTCCAGGGGTAACGGATCAACATCCAAAAGAAATTGATACGGTAGGCGGTCAGGTCGATATCCGTCCAACTGTACTCAATCTTCTAGGCATTGATACAAGTAAACAAATTCAATTTGGTCATGACCTTTTATCGAAAGATACGAATGACTTTACAGTACTCCGTGATGGAAGCTTTATTACGAAGGACAGCATTTTTACAGATGGTGTTTGCTACAATAAAGAGACAGGCGAGCCAGCAGATGATAAAAATGTGTGTCAGTCTTATGAAGAGAAAGCGAAGCAGGAGCTTCAATTCTCTGATCAAATCATATACGGAGATCTCCTTAGATTTTATGATCGAAACAGCCCGGACCATTCACCATCCAAAAAAGAAGGTGAAACGGAGCTGAAAAAGGCGTCTTAATAGATGAAAAAACCTCTGCTATTTTTAGAAGCAGAGGTTTTCTTTTTTTGCCTGACGGTTCATATAGTATGAGAGGAGGGATGTAAATGAAGACAACGTCGTTTGGAAAAATTGAATGGCAGCTGGATGAAGCGGAGAGGGATGCTGTGGCAAAGCAGCTTGGTATTGGCAAAGCTGCTTTTCATTTATCTAATCAAACAAGCACTGATGACCTTCTTTTACCGGGATATAGACTTCCAGAAGGAGTCCATGTATTTGATTCCATCGGTGATGTGCAGAAATTTATTGCGCCTTATAGACTGCAGCAATCCGATGATTGGATCAATGGAACATTTGAATATGATAGCGCTCAATTAGAAGAAGAGCTGAGCCGCTTGAAAGCCGTATTTCCTTTTCTTCATATCAGCGTCATTGGTCATTCAGTGCTTGATACACCTATTTATGAAATCCGAACAGAGCCTGTTCAGCATTTACATTCTATTCATCTCAATGCCTCATTTCATGCAAATGAATGGATCACGACGTCTGTTTTATTAAAATGGCTGAAATCGCTTTGCTTAGCAGCGTCTGACCCGGTTCAGGCTAGACATTATGAAGCGGTTCATATTCTGCAGACCACCGCTTTATCCATCGTGCCAATGGTCAATCCAGATGGAGTGGATTTGGTTCGTAATGGACCGGAGTCACTAGGTCTTCATCGTGAAGAATTCACACTGCTAAACGGTGGATATTCCGATTACCGGGAATGGAAAGCAAATATTCGAGGGGTGGATTTAAACAATCAATTCCCTGCTTATTGGGAGATCGAGTACTATCGTCATCAGTCGAAGGCACCGTCCTACCGGGATTATCCTGGGCGCGAGCCATTAACAGAACCAGAAGCGAAAGCGATGGCAAATCTTGCGCTGCGAAAACGATTTGACCGGCTGATTGCCCTTCATACACAAGGAGAAGAGATTTATTGGGGTTTTCTTGGCCATGAGCCAGCCATCTCAAAAGAAATGGTCAAACGATTCGAACAAGTGAGCGGCTACAAACCGATCCAATATCTCGACAGCTATGCAGGCTATCGCGATTGGTTTATTTATCAATTTCATAATGAGGGCTATACAGTTGAGCTTGGTCTAGGGAAAAATCCTCTTTCCATGGATCAATTTGATTCGATTTATGAAAAAACAAAGCGGCTTTTATGGGAAGCGTGTAAGTGTTAAAAGCACCTGTCTGGTGCTTTTTCATATTGGAGCAACAATCAATTGCTTATGGTCAATAAAAACAATGTTGAAGTAATTGACGAAGTCTTTCTTGTAAGCTATTGTGAAAGATATGGATGTAAAAAAAAGGATATGATTTAGGGAGATGTCGACTATTGAGTGCTCAAAGCCTGTGGAAAAGAAATTTTACTTATCTATTTGTTTCTAAAATGTGCAAAATTACAGCTGATAGTTTATCTTTCAACACCATCTTATGGCTTTTGGTACTAGGAGGGAAAGGAGCAATAGGGACAGCTTTTTTTATTGCGGTCAGCTTTGTCCCTCAAGCGATTGTTGGACCATTTATTACGCCCATGATGAAGCCGCATCAATTGAAATTTTGGATGTGCTTTGCTGATTTAACACGAGGAGCGATTATCCTTGTGATCGTGGTTAGTTACTTTTATGGTTTCACACCATTAGTCCTCATCATTGGCTGCATGCTGCTTCATTCGGCGACAGGAGGCTCCTACGAACCGGCATCTGTATCGATTATTCCAAAGCTTGTCCATGAGGATCTCATACAAAAAGCGAATGCAACCATCCAATCAGCAAGTCATGTCGTAAGACTTGTGACGGTAACGATTTGTGGTGTCATGATTGCATTTGTAGGCGTAGGCTATACAATGCTTGTGATCATTCCTCTTTATCTTTTGTCCGCTTTATTGGTGTTCATGATTTCATATCAAACAGAAGCCATCATCGATAAAGCCAAAAAAGGATTATCATATGGCAAAAGATTAATTCGAGGTTTTTCACTTGTTAGAAGCCATCATATTTTGTTTCCGTTAGCCATTTTTTGTGTCTGCTCAAACTTTGCTGCGGCACCATGGGAAGCATTGTCTGTTATTTATTTAACTGAAGATTTACATAGTGGACCGGTCGTCTATTCATTCATCAAAGTCACAACCGCACTAGGCGCATTTTTGATGGGGTTTGTTTTGACAAAGATAAAGGTGAATCGGTATGGATTGCTGTTTATAGGTGCTGGGATTATTGATGGAATCGCCTTCTTCATCACAGGTATGAACGCATTGTTACCACTTGTGTTTATATCAGCTTTTGCTTTAGGAGCAGCTATAAGTGCAGTTAACGTACCCGAACATACGATGATTCAATTGTCAGTAAAGGCAGAGGATCAGCCACAAGTGTACGCGATTATCAACATGATTTCCTTCTTGATGATTCCTTTAGGCGCCCTCATTGGCGGTTATATGGCAACACTGTTTGGGTCTGGGTATGTCATTGCGGCTGGCGGCATCATTGAAGCTGTTTCAGGTATATGCCTGCTTTTGTTTACAAAGATCGGAAAGGTAGAGAGGGCGGATTTGACGATAGAACGAGACAAACCTGCCGTAAACGCAACGTGAGCATGGCATGATTGATTGAAGATAGGTTACAATGAGGACGAGAAAACATGAGAATTTGATTGGGGGAAAAACGATGGCTATAGCAGACGTCACCATCATTCCGATAGGCACTGAAACACCAAGTGTCAGTGCTTACGTAGCAGATGTACAAAGAATTTTAGAAGGCTTTCAACAAGAAGGGAAAATCAAATATCAATTAACACCGATGAATACGTTAATTGAAGGCGAATTATCCATTTTATTTGAGGTCATTCAGCGCATTCATGAAGCCCCTTTTGAAAAGGGACTGCACCGAGTAGCGACCAATATTCGCATCGATGATAGGCGGGATCAAACCACAACGCTTACAAGCAAATTAGAAAGCGTGAATAAGCATTTAAATCAATAAAAAAGCCTGCTATAAGCAGGCTTTCAGCGTGTAGCCAAACCTCGCATTCGGTGTCAGGTCTGCGCTCCGGTGCTCACGAATGTTTCAATTCGCTCCGCTCCGGTGCTCGTCCTTCCTAGACTTCAAAGGTTTTCTATCACGCTGAAAAGAAGACAAAGGGCTAAATCAAGATCATTTTAGCCCTTTGTCAACAATCTGAAGCCTGCTAGATGCAGGCTTTTAATGTGCAGTTGGATAACCGCTATAGATGATGGTCATGACAGTGAACCATCCAAAAACCAAAAATGTAGCGCCAGCAAAAGCGATGGCAAGTACGTTCACTTTTTTTAGTGAGCGATAGATACCGAGCGCAGCTAAAATCGTGACTAGACCAAAAATAATGACGAGCATCATGTGAAAGTCCCCCTTTGTCATCAATCCCCTTGATTTCCTTTCTTTTCATTTTAACCGTTTTCATAAAGCTTGTCGAGTAGATTCCAGTTGACGATTGTTTGAATTTTTATTGAATAGCCTTCATAATAAAAAAGAATCAATAAAGTAGGTGATGAAAATGAATTGGAGAAGAATGCCACTAGGCTATGTACAAGCGAACGCATATATTTGGAAAAACGAGCAGGGAGAATGCTTAATTTTTGATCCAGGCGGCGAAGCGCAAAAGCTGATTTCCTATGTAAAAGAAAAACAGCTCACACCGCTTGCTGTCTTATTAACACATGCTCATTTTGATCATATTGGTGCGGCAGATGAGGTACGCGAAGAGTGGGGAGTGCCGCTGTATGTACACGAAAATGAAAAAGAATGGCTCACGAACGCTGAATTAAACGGTTCAGCTCGATTGATTGGAAATGGAATTACGGTCAAAGAAGCTGAAAAATTGATTACGACAGAAGGAACGCTTCAAATTGGGTCGTTTACATTAGAAATGTTCCATACACCTGGGCATTCACCTGGCAGTGTGTCTTACTATTCGGCGGAAGAGGGCTTTGTTATTTCTGGTGACACGCTATTTGAAGGTGGCATTGGGAGAACAGATTTAGTAGGCGGCAGTCAGGAAGTGCTGCTTCAATCAATCCATCATAAATTATTGTCCTTGCCAGAATCAACTCTTGTATTAAGCGGGCATGGCGGGGAAACCACTGTGCTGACAGAGCAGGAGCAAAATCCGTTTATTAATGGTTTTTCTCTTTAATTGCAGGCATGAAAAAAGCATCTCTTTAGAAGAGATGCTTTTTTCAATTAATGTCCGGTACCGGGAACCATGATGAAAATCGAATAATATGTAAATCCGGCAAAGAAAATCGTCAAGTACGCTCCGAAAATGTAAATATACATTCTTTCGGATAGATTCAAGTAGGATAAAAATACAAAAAGAACGGTTTGACCGAAGAACAGCAGCGATGCATCTTTCATATGTCCTAAATAGAACATGACAGCAAAAATACCCGTCCAAAAGCCAAGCACGCGGAACATGCGATTCATTTCTTTCCCTCCCCTTTAAAAAAACCCCTTTGAATCATATTATAGCTGATCACCACTTGTTATGTAAACATTTACATTTTTGACAACGTGTGAACAATTTATTTTGAATGTAGAAAAAAATTTTTTGAAAAAGTGAAGAAAAAGTGTTTATGCTGAAAAACATGAGGGTACTTACTCCATAAGAGAAAAGGTTAACGACCTAAGGAGGAAGACTAATGAGTGACATTACTTTTTATTCATACCCAAGCTGCACGTCTTGCCGCAAAACAAAACATTGGTTAAAGGCGAATCAAATTGATTTTAAAGAGCGTCACCTTTTCAGAGAAACGCCAACTCTAGATGAATTAAAAAAGATTCTTTCTTTAACAACAGAAGGAATGGATGAAATTTTAGCCACAAGAAGTCAAGCTTTTAAAAGCTTAAATTTAAATATTAATGACTTAAAAGTAAACGAGGTTTTGCAGCTTCTCATTGAAAAACCAAAACTGCTTCGAAGACCAATCATCATTGATGGAAATAAATTAGTAGTTGGTTATAATCCAGGAGAACTCATGAAAATATCAAAAAAGAAAGCGATTCATCAATCAGTTTCCTAATAAAAAACGAAGATCAGCTGAAACATGCTTCAGCCGTCTTCGTTTTTGTGCTGAACTGGGCTAGCTGGGTTCGAACCAACGATCACGGAGTCAAAGTCCATTGCCTTACCACTTGGCTATAGCCCAATATCAAACGTGTAATGATATTGTTCACCATCTACGGTCATTTATACATAAAAATTGTATGTCACGAGTTTTAAGTGCAAAAGGAGCGAAAGAAGTAAATGAAAAATGAAAAATCAAAGCAATTATACGAATTTATCCTAAAAGAAGCCCCTGTCATGACCGAAGAATGGCTAAAGACAAGAACAGAAGAAGGCTCATTATATTCTAAACATGCTTCAGAGGAAACGGAAAAGAAGCTGAAGGAACAGAACACAGCGTTTATTCAAACCATTGCAGCAACACTTGTGACACTGTCAGACAAAGTAGAAAACCATTTGAAAAAGTGGTCTGTTGATATTGCTCGTGATCGAGCAGTGCACGAGGTGCCGTTATATGAGATCATTGGACAATTTAAGATTTTCCGCCACATTTTCTGTTCGAGAATTGAGACATTCACCCAAGAAACAGAGCTTGAAGTGACGCTGCAAGATGTGTGTCAGTGGAATCAGCACTTTCACGCCACATTTGATGATATGATTGAGCGTTTATCAGAAGAGTATGACCGCGTGACACTCAGTCAGCTCAATGCACAAAGAGAGATGATTCAAGAACTGAGTGCCCCTGTTATTCCAGTATCAAAGGAAATCGGGATTTTGCCATTGATCGGAGAAATCGATACGTACCGGGCTAAAATCATTTTGGAATCCGTGCTAGAACAGGCTTCAAGACTGCGCCTAACGCACTTATTTATTGATATATCTGGCGTTCCCGTTGTTGATACGATGGTTGCTTATCAGCTGTTTAAAGTGGTCGATAGTGCGAAGCTATTAGGAATTGAGACGATTATATCAGGCATTCGCCCAGAGATCGCTCAAACTGTAGTGAAACTCGGCATTGATTTCTCAAAAGTAAATACAGAACACAGCCTTGCAAAAGCTTTAGAAAAAAGAGGATTTCGCATTTTTGAAGAGCAGCAGCAAGAAGCCACATCATGACGAAGAAACCTGCACTTGTAAAAGTCAGGTTTTTTTATATGCTCTTTTCTAAAAAATGATGTGATGCATCTTGAGTTGAGGGTTTTCATGCTTTATTAGTCATGAAAATCATAAAATGCTCTTTTGTCATTCAGGTTCCTCCATTCTACAATGTGATCAATGAAAGGAGTGATCCACTTGTATGGGATTGAATATTTAAGGCAAGAGCTGCTAGAAGAAGCATGCCGCATGAGAGCATCTGATGTGCACATTGTCCCAAAAGAAAAGGAAGCGTTGGTATCTTTCCGCGTAGACTCAGATTTAATCCAGCAGCGAACCATTGATAAAAAAACCGGCGAGCGGCTCATTGCTCATTTTAAATTTTTATCTTCTATGGATATCGGGGAAAAAAGGAGACCGCAAAATGGGTCATTAGCTGTGGTGCTAAGAAGCGGCCAGGTGTTTATTCGAATGTCTACCTTACCAACTGTAAATGATGAGAGTTTAGTGATTAGAATATTGCCGCAGGATCATGTTCCGAAAATAAAACACCTGTCACTATTTCCGAAAGCTTCAGCCAGGTTATTGTCATTTTTGAAGCATTCGCATGGGCTTATTTTATTTACCGGTCCAACCAATTCGGGGAAAACAACAACCCTCTATTCACTGATCCAGTTTGCAAAAAAGAATTTCAACCGAAATATTATTACGCTTGAAGATCCTGTGGAAACAAGAAATGAAGAAGTGTTACAGGTTCAAGTAAATGAAAAAGCCGGCATCACATATGCCGCAGGATTACGCGCTATTTTAAGACATGATCCAGATATGATTGTGCTAGGAGAAATAAGAGATGCTGAAACGGCCAGAACGGCGATTAGAGCAGCACTGACAGGCCATTTAGTATTGAGTACGCTCCATGCAAAAAATGCAAAAGGAGCCCTTTATCGTATGCTTGAATTTGGTGTCACGATGAATGAACTTGAGCAAACGATGGTTGCGATTGCTGCCCAGCGATTAATCGAGCTCACCTGTCCTTTTTGCGGAGAAACATGTCAGCTTTACTGTAAATTAAATCGACCGATCAGACGAACAAATGTATTTGAACTGCTATTCGGAAAAGAGCTTGGTGAGTGTATCAAGGAGGCTAAAGGAGAATATGCTCACTCGTCATATGAAACACTGCAAAGATTAATTCGTAAAGGAGTGGCACTCGGCTATTTATCAAAAAACACTTACCATCGCTGGGTTTATGAAGAAGCGAGCCTCTAAAGTATGGTCTAAAAAGGACCAAGCTGAATGCCTATCAAAACTGGCTCAATTAATTCAGGCTGGATATACATTGATTGAGGCATTAGTGATGGTGAATATCCAGTTATCAAAACAACAGCGGCAGCAATTAAAACTAGGTATTCAGTGGCTGCACGAAGGCGAGCCTTTTTATGTGGTGCTCGAGCGACTCCATTTTCAGCGGGAAGTCATCGCCATACTATGTTTTTCTGAGAAGCATGGCAGTCTAGCCCGTGCTTTAGAACAAAGCGCCCGTTTTTTAGAGAAAAAAGTCAAGCAGTTAGACACGTTTAAACGCATGTTGCGTTACCCGCTCTTCCTCATCTTCACGGTTTTGGTCGTGCTGATACTCGTTCAGAATATGATCATTCCTCAATTTTCTGTTTTGTACTCATCGATGGATACCCGCATGTCTTGGCTGATTCAAGGAATGTTTGGAATGTTTCAATTCCTTCATGCTTTTCTGCTCATCACCAGTTGTCTGTGTATTTGTCTTACCGGCTATTATGCTTTGTTTTTTAGGAAAAAGTCGACGCTTGAGAAATTGAGGGTGATGAGTAAGCTGCCTTTTTTATATAAAGGGATGCAGCTGATGCATACGTACCTTTTTTCTCTTCAGCTAAGCGGACTGCTTCAGGCTGGATTATCGATGTACGAGGGTTTGCAAGCTTTTAAACAGCAAAGCTACTTACCTTTTCTTCAAGAAATAGGTGAACAAATGATGGATGAGTTAAGAAAAGGAGAAAGCATGGCACATCAAGTAAGTGAGAGTCCTTTTTTCGAAAAACATTTTGCAGCCATCATCAAACATGGTGAAGCAAGCGGGATGCTAGCAAGAGAAATGTACACGTACAGCCAATTTCTATTAGAGAATGCAGAGCTGAAAATTGAAAAATGGATGTCTTGGCTGCAGCCGGTGATCTATGGTGTGACGGCACTTCTTATACTCATCGTATATTTATCTATTCTTTTACCAATGTATCAACTAATGGAGCAAGTGTAAGAAGGAGGACAAAGACATGAATGATAAAGGGTTTACCCTGTTAGAAATGTTAATTGTCATGCTCGTGATATCCATTCTTTTACTCATTACCATACCGAATATCACACGTCATCACCAAGCAATTCAAGCAAAGGGCTGTGAAGGGCTCAAATCAATGGTCAGCACACAAGTGATGGCGTATGAATTGGAGCATGATGGGAAGACGCCATCTTTAGCTGAGTTAGAAAAAGAAGGTTATGTTAAAAAGGGATTAACCTGTCCTAATGGAAAAGCGATTGTCATTCAAAACGGCAACGTGAAGCATGAATAAATTACTTTTACATGAGAAGGGTTTTACCCTCATAGAGCAGCTAATGATCTTACTAGTTCTATCGATTCTATTGTCGATCATAGGAATGAAAATCCCAAATTTAATAGTAAGCGCTGAAGCCAAAAGACAAGTAAACCTCATGAAACAAGATCTTCAATTGGCATCATATACTGCATTTATCAAAAAAACACGTGTGCATGTTGAGATCCAACCGCCGCATGTATCTTATCAGGTAATAGATCAAAAGAGTAACGAAGTCATTGCTTCTTATCAGCATAAAAAGGGCAGCATCAAAACTTCTACATTCTCGCAAGGTATCTATTTTAATGAAAATGGACATCCAAGCAGCGGTGGATCTCTCATTGTCGAATTTGACAGTCAAACGTATAAACTCACGATTTATTTAGGAAGCGGGCGAATCCATGTTCAAAAGCAATAGAGGGTTTAGTACGATTGAAACGCTGTTTGCTTGTCATATCTTCCTATTTGCAGCCCTTGTGATTATGCCGGCCTATGAAAAAATCATGCTGGGGAAAAAGGAAGTAAGAGCCAAACTTGAAGCTTACCAAATCTTACATGAACAGATGAATGAAGCATTCATAGAGGGTACAAAATCGTCTGTCAAAAAGAAGCGAGGCGACAACACATATGTATTCAATTGGAGTAAAGAGAAGGGATGTGTATCATACAACTTACAAAAAAAGCAGACCATATGCTTTCACCAGGTTGCGGAACGGTGAACAAGGTTTTACCCTTGTCCAGGCTTTGTGGCAATTGCAGCTATTTTTGTTCCTCTCTTTTGGCTCTGTACTGATCTTTTCAACAGCTGAGAAAGCCCTTCCTTTTGAAGAGATTAACCGATTTTCACAAATGGAGTGGAAACAAACTGTCCTGCAATTAGATGAGGAATTAAGCCGTGCAACGGCAGTTCGATCGGTGCAAGGAGGTAATGCGTTAGAGTATGTATCTGATCAAGGGCGAGTGGTAACGATTGAGCCATATCAAGAGATGCTTCGAAAACGTACGGATCAAGCTGGACATCTTCCTTTATTGCACAAGGTGAAACAATTTCAGGTGAGAACGAGTCAGCATAGAGCCATCCTGAAAGTCACAGATGGATCTGGTAAGGTTCATGAAGCCGTTTTTTTCACATATAAAGGGGTGGTTCCTAAATCGTGAAAAGAGAGGAAGGGTTTATCTATCCGCATGTGCTTGCTGTGATCCTATTTTTTCTCTTGATCCTAGGAGCGATAACGATGGGCTTTCAAAAAGAGCTGAGAAGTGCAGAGCTCACGATTTCTTTTTATAAAAAACAGCATCTTTTTAGGGTGGGTGTGAGTGAAGCTGCCAGCTCAGTAAAACGCATTTGTGAAAAGCAGAAGATCTATATTGATACAGAAGAAGGGCATGTGACACTGAAGCAGATGAAATGCGATCAACAGAAAAAACGTGTCCTCGCTTTGGTGAGGGTGAAAACAAAGGATGGCTTATCCGATGAGCGGGAGCTGATGCTGGATTGGAAGACCGATGAAATCATGAGATGGGCAAACCCTGATTAGCCAGTGTATAAAATCATCCTCTTTCTGGTAACACTTGAAGGAAGAAGAGGTGAATTTGCTTGAAAACAAATGACTATGTAAAATATATGACGCAGGAAATCATTAAATATATGAATACACCACGAGACGAACGGAAGGAACACAAACAAGAAAAAATGGAAACAAAACCGCCGTTTTCACAGCGATTATTTGGGGTTCTGCCGTTTGGCTTCTCCATGATGCTTAAAAAACGTCAGCGACATCGACGAAAGTAAAAAGCCGCCAGCAGGCGGTTTTTTTATGCCATTTTAGTTGTATTCCTCCACAACAATCACTTTATTCACCTTATTTGAGTAAGGATTATAGGAAATGGTGACAAACACCCCAAATTCCTTTGTATGGTCTTTTAACGTAATATGATACTGTTTTACAGATTCCTTATCGCGGTGGCGGTCCCATACTTTTTGTTTAAATAAGACTTGCGTTAGCGGGTATCTTTTTTTGGCTTCTTTGACTGCTCGCGTTTCCCATTGGTCTGCGGCGGCAGTCAAACCTCTCGCATCCACAGGTTTGACGTCTAGCATCATAGGACTCAGCAGTAAACTGAGCATGATTATGATTTTTCCATATTTCACTTAACATCACCTCACCTCTTCATATCCTGACCAAATCCTACATTTTTATGTAAGTTTTAAGAAGTACAAATGTCACACAAAAAAATATTGAATATGGCGAAAGAATGAGAAAATGGAAGAATTTTCTCGCAATGGTTCTTGTTTAAGAACAAAATGAACTAATTTGACGTTTTGGGTTTTATAGGTATTTCCTTATACTGTATATAATCGTTCTTTTTAAAGAACAACCGTTCAAGGAGTTGAAGGGATTAATGAAACAGTCGCTCTTTGTCCTTTTTTGTGCCATTTGTTTGATGTTGACATCTTTCCTCATGACATCCACGAATGCCTCTTTTAACGATGTCGAGCACAAAAATTTTGTAATGAAAACATGTGAAAACTTTGAACAGACAGATCAGCATTGTCAGCCTAAAAAATGGGATCGAAGTCAATTGGAGCTTGTCGATCAAACGATGATCGAAGGAACAGTCTGCGCACCTCAAAGGCTGAGCATGACACTAAAAAATAGTGGACAGCCTATTGCGTACTCTGAATGGAAGTGGGAATTACATAAAGTGGGAAATGGTCAGGAGCCATTACAAGATGGTCATATTCTTGAAAAGGGCTCCATAAAGTCCCTATTGTCGCAAGAAACAGCGACTGTCACGACAGATAAAGCAAAAACAAATGGAATCTATGCATTTAAAATCTTTTATCCTAAAGGATTTGGCGCATCTGATCAGGCGTACTTTTGGTCTAAACAGATGGTGCTCTCAAAGTGTCAAGAAAAGGCGTCCTAAATGGAGCTGTCTTTTAAATCGAGAAATGATAGGCGAAGGGGAGAAGGGATCATGAAAAAATGGATGAAGATGTCTGGAAGTATTCTTTATGTGGTGGTGTTCACGGTGATGATAGCCTCAATTATTGTCGTGTTGTCATCAAGAACAACAGGAGGAGAACCTCAGATTTTCGGTTATCAATTGAAGCAAGTATTATCAGGTTCGATGGAACCAGAATTTTCAGCTGGGTCACTGATTGTTGTAAAGCAGGTCGCCTCACCTGAGACGCTCAAAAAAGGAGATATTATTACGTTCCAAACAAAGCAGGATCAGTCCTTTGTGACCCACCGAATTGTTGGGGTGAAGGGAAAGGATGCAAATAAAGCGTTTGAGACGAAGGGTGACAATAATATGTATCAGGACGGCACGCTGGTAAAAGCGGATCAGGTGACTGCGCAGTATATGGGAGTGAACATTCCTTATGCAGGAAAGCTTCTTTCGTATGCAGGGACATCAGCTGGAACTGCTTTGCTCCTTATTATACCGGGTGTCATGCTGCTTGTTTATTCAACCATTCATTTTGTGGGCGCAACGAAACACCGTAGACACACGGCTGATGTACATATGTCAGAGGAACAAGCTTAAATCGTTTGTAACCTAATCAGGTTTCAATAAAACAAAATATTAGGGGGTTTATTATTCATGGCAATGAAGAAATCAATTCGTTTAGGTGTATTATCAGGGGCTTTAGGTCTTGCATTAATCGGCGGGGGAACATGGGCGGCGTTTAATGATTTTGAAAAGGCAAATGCGGTCTACTCGACAGGAGAGCTGGATTTATCTGCTAAAGAGAACTCCGGCGCCATCAACCTTTCGAACTTAAAACCTGGTGATCGGATCAAGAAAGAATTTCATTTTGATAATAAGGGATCACTAGCGATAAACCAAGTGCTGATGAGTCTTGATTATAGCCAGTTTACAGATGGATCTTCCGCGAAGAATGGCGGTAAGAATACAGCTGAAGAATTTCTCAGTCAGTTTCAGGTGAGTGTTCTGACGGTTGGAGCCGAAGGTGGAAATGGTTATCCGAAAAACATTATTTTAGACCATGCAAACCTGCTTGACTTGCATCAATTAACGTCAAAACAGGATCAGACCGCATTTGAAAAGCTTCGTCATGCCGTCGATGAGAAGTTTTTACATGAAAGTGGGAAAATTAATGTAGCAACTGTTGATGGAACAGTGGCTCCAGAGTATGACGGCATTCCAAAGAATCCGTTTGATTACGATAAAGTGGAAATGACCATTGAATTTATCAATGACCAGACGAAGGATAAAGCTGGTCACTATATCCAAAATAAATACCAAGGCGATGCGATTCAAATTGATCTTTCCTTCGAAGCGACTCAGTGGAATGGTTTAACGATCAATCCAAAAAAGCATACGGATGAAAAAGGCTACGTGAAAGAAAACGAAAAAGCACACAGCGAAGATAAAAAATAAAGCCAGTCTTTAGGCTGATATCAAGATCTGCATAGCAATTGGAGGAGTATGCGCTAAAACGTGCGCTTTACTCCTCTTCTTGCTTTTTTCTCCAGATTTGATAATCTAAAAATTCACGAAATTGCTTTTTCGAAACCCCTGATGTCATTGCATCTCGAACTAGTTTTTCCCATTCACTATCTAATTGACCATCGTATTCGGTTTCATCTTTTTCGTTTAAAAGTGTATGAACCGAGACGTCCAGAACAGCGGAGACTTTTTCAAGAAATTGAATGGAGGGGTTTGTTTGCAAGTTTCTTTCTATTGAGCTTAAATAAGACTTCGCTACCCCAGCCTTTTCGGCCAGTTCTGATAGTGAGTAGCCTTTTTCATTGCGGTATTGTTTAATACGCTGGCCAATCAATGTCATCACCTTCCTTTCGATATTATAGCACATTCAGAAAGGTTTGATAGAATGACTTCTTACCAGAGGGGGAGACTCAGAGGACTTTTCATTTGATTTGAGGAAATGACGGACTTCTTCAACTGTTAGTCCTGCCTTGCGAGCTTCACGTAATAATTGAACCCATTCACTGTCTAATTTGTTCGTTTTCTTTTCCATACAAATACCCTCCTAAAATACTGAATCATGTATTTCAGGCACTTAACGCATGAAATGGAAAGACATAGGTGGTAAGACCTCATAGTTTGCTTGCGTCATGTTTCCGCCCAATACAAACAGACAAACTTAGCTTTAGACTGATCGAAAATTGTAAGTCACATAAAAGGGGAGGGGACTATGGGTCAACCTCCTCTTTTTTGCTGTAAGTAAAAAAGTCCGCCATTTTCAATCGTAAGACTGATTTTTGGTTCGTATAAAGTTTTGAGTGCTTGCCTTTCTATTTCATATTCTACAGATGTGTCTGAAGTCCCTTCATAAAATTGGTTTAAAAGTTCGGAGTCTTCTTTCCATTTTTGAACGGCTCGCACTGCCCAGTCGTCCGGCTCCTCATGGGCATAACGCTCCATAAGGCTGTAGAGCCGTTTGATTCCGCTTTCTGGCTTAATCATTGTACTCATCGTAAAACAATAATCGGGAATTTGAGACGACAGCTCACGAGCTTCCAGCTTTTCTTGAAATTGTTCAATGACTTCTCCGCGTATAAGATGGAGTCCTAATGATAAAAGCTTATCCTTCTTCCGGTCTGCAAGGTAAGAAATTTTTACATTGAGACCAAGCCATGGCTCAAGTGCGATCTGATTGTTCGTGAGCGGGCTGACTCGTTCATAAAGCCGGATAAAACGGCCCTGTTGTTTGACCGCCTCAAATATTTGAAATAACCGGGGGGAGCCGAAATGGATGAATTCACCACTGACCGTATCACCCGCTTTTTTTTGATCTGTGATGAAAGTCAATTGCCGCGGTTCAGGTACACCGCCAGTTTTTTCAAGCCAGTGCCAATAAAAAGGACGGTTCATAATCAATTTATCCATTTCGATTGTCAGCTGTACGGTCATATGTCCTGCACTTTCTTCTAATATGCTGCATTGATTCGCCTTGAAAAAACGGAGAAGAAAGGTGTGAATGTCATGCTGCTCCATTGATCAACTCTCCTTTATGAGCCCTGCTGTCTCTTTTCTAAAAGTGGTGTTTGTGCTTCAGTTAAATAAGAAGCAAATTGGGTTAATTTCTTTTTCATGTCTCCATCAGATTCATGCTGGAAGAGAATTTGATGCAACTCTGTTTCGACTTCTTCAATATCAATTCTCGTTAAAATATCATCTAAATCGCCTATGACGTTTTCGAACAGCTGAATTTTTTCATATAAAAGCTTTAAAATATGCTCTTCAACTGTTCCGTTTGTTGCCATATTGTAAATGTGGACATCTCGTTCTTGGCCAAGGCGGTGGATACGTCCGATTCTCTGTTCTAAACGCATCGGGTTCCACGGGAGGTCGTAGTTAATGATTTGATTACAAAACTGAAGGTTGATCCCTTCGCCGCCAGCTTCTGTAGCAATTAACACTTGCGCCCGTTCTCTAAATAAATCTTTCATCCAATCTTTTTTACCCCGCTTAAAGCCGCCACGAAATGGCACGGAGCTAATGCCATTTTGCTGTAGAAACCATTGTAAATAAATTTGTGTTGCGCGGTATTCGGTGAAAATAATGACTTTTTCATTTAACTGTTGAATGAGTTTGACCACTTCAAGCGCCTTTGAGTTTTGCTCCACTTGATTGATTTTCTCCATGATTTGCGCTATAGCAGAAGAGCCGAGAATATGCTTTTCTTCTTCCTGCATTTTTTTAATCGTCATATAAACTGCCTCACGGCTTGAACAGCATTCTCGTTCCAAGGTCATAATGGAAAACATATGCTTTGTATAAGACGGATTCTCTTTCAACTTGCAGATTTCATCATACAATGCTTGTTCTGTCGGAGAAAAATCAATGGAAATCGTTTTGACATGTCGTTTTGTCCACTCGATGCCTGTGTCTTGTCTTCGGTTTCGAATCATCACTTTATTGACGAGCTGTTTTAATCGGTCATGGTCTTCAAGCTGCAAGTCCTTTTTGGCAAAGATATCTTTAAATTGATGTTCATTTCCTAGGTGGCCCGGCTTCAGAAGGGAAACGAGATTAAATATTTCTCCGATCCGGTTTTGAATAGGTGTCGCTGTCAGCAGCAGACAGAACTTCTTATTCAGGTTTCTCACAAATTCATAGTTTTTCGTTTTATTGTTTTTCAGTTTGTGTGCTTCATCGATAATGACCATATCGTAGGCAATCGATAAAATCGTGTCTCGATGCGGCTGTCTTTTGGCTGTGTCAATGGAAGAAACGACAACGTCGCACTGCTCCCACACATAGCTCTTTTTTTGTTCAACAGCATCAATATAAAATTTCGTCCGCAGCTCCTGTACCCACTGAGATACAAGGGAGGCGGGGACGAGAATAAGAATCTTTTTGGCAAGTCCACGAATCATGTATTCTTTGATAATGAGTCCTGCTTCTACGGTTTTCCCTAGGCCCACTTCATCTGCTAGAATGGCTTTCCCATTCATTTCTTCTACGACTCTTCTGGCTACTTCGAGCTGGTGCTGTAAAGGTGTGAATGCAGGCAGGTGCGCAGGAGCTTGCAGTCCCTCGAATGAATCAATGGCTGTGACTTTTTGAACCTGCGTCGCTAATCGATACATATCCCAGTTCGCCCAGGGGCCGTCTGATAAAAGCCGCTGCTGAAATTCATTTGCCCATTCCTGATCAAAAATCGTTTGAATATTCAATGTGGTCGCCTGCCTTTCTAGTAGGATCTGATAAATTGTTCTGTTTTTAAACGCTTCATTTTTTAAGAGGTCTCTAAAAGACTAGATATATGAATAAAAGCGAACGATATCGAAAGGTTATTTTAAAAATGTTAATGATTTTTCTGTTGCTCTCCATCCATTTCTAATGGTAGGATGTTGATAAGTGATCTAGAAAATAAGTCACCCATTTTGATAGTATGTCCAATAAATGTGAAAAATATGAGCGGATGATGGTATGGGGAGAGACTTGGCGGTTATTTTGCACTGGCAGGCGCCGAAGGAGCAAGCTGAATGATTCAGTGAATCTCTCAGGCAAAAGTACTCTTACCGGACGCAACTCTGGAGAGTGTTTGCTGATCGTTTTAGCAAACCACCAAAGGGGAAAACGCACAATGATGTTGTGCTGTAAACTTTCAGGTGCAAGGACAGAGACTTCTTTTTGATAAAAGGGAGCGCTCTGTCCTTTTTTGCTGTGATTTTTTTCTGAAAATTCAGCTTGCATTTGCACTAAAAAAAGGGGGAAACGATTGATGTTGAAACGAACACCGCTTTTTCATGCGTATGAAACGTTTGGCGCAAAAACCATTGACTTCGGGGGCTGGGAATTACCTGTACAATTTTCTTCCATTAAAGAAGAACATGAAGCTGTTCGAACAAAAGCAGGGCTTTTTGATGTGTCTCACATGGGTGAGGTGGACGTCAAAGGTCAAGATGCCCTTCCTTTTTTACAAAGGTTATTAACCAATGATGTGTCTAAGTTGACAGACGGTAAGGCACTATATACAGCCATGTGTTATGAAGATGGCGGAACGGTAGATGACCTGCTCGTCTACCAAAAAGAAAAGAACCACTATTTACTTGTCATCAATGCATCAAATATCGATAAAGACGTGGATTGGCTTTTGAAGCACCAAGAGAAGGATGACGTATTGATCAAAAATATATCTGATCAAACCGCCTTGCTAGCGCTTCAAGGACCTCTTGCAGCTGACATCATCAAAGAGGTGGCGGATGAAGAGGTGACATCGCTTAAACCTTTTACGTTTTTATCAAAAGCTGAGGTCGCAAATAAAGAAGTGCTCGTTTCTAGAACAGGTTACACAGGGGAAGATGGCTTTGAAATCTACTGCCAGTCAGAAGATGCGGTCCACCTTTGGTCCGCTTTATTAGAAGCGGGGCAGCCAAAAGGATTAATACCGTGCGGACTCGGTGCACGTGATACCTTGAGATTTGAAGCAAGGCTTCCGCTTTATGGCCAGGAGCTGACAAAGGATATTTCTCCATTAGAAGGCGGAATTGGTTTTGCTGTCAAAACGGATAAAGAAGCTGATTTTATCGGAAAAGCAGCACTTAAAAAACAAAAAGAAGAGGGACTGAAGCGAAAGCTTGTCGGCATTGAAATGATTGAAAAAGGGATTCCGCGTACAGATTATCCAGTCTTTTCAGGAGAAAAGCAGGTTGGGTTTGTCACAACGGGCACTCAATCCCCAACATTAAAGAAAAATGTCGGGCTTGCTTTGATCGAAACCTCAGAAGCGGAGCTTGGGGCAGAGGTGGAAGTACAGGTTCGCAAAAAGCGTCTAAAAGCCAAAATCGTCACAACACCATTTTATAAAAGAACCAAATAACGAGGGGGAATAGAGGATGAAGCACAGATATTTGCCGCAAACAGAGCAAGATCAGAAAGAAATGCTGGATGTCATCGGCGTTCAGTCGATTGATGAGCTTTTTTCAGATATCCCAGAGAAGGTGAGATTCAAAGGAGCATACAACATCAAAGAAGCCGCATCTGAAACAGCGCTTGTCAGGGAATTATCCCGGCTAGCTGCAAAGAATAAGGATACAGTTTCCTATGCATCGTTTCTTGGTGCTGGTGTATATGATCATTACCAGCCTGTCATTGTCGATCATGTTATCTCACGCTCTGAATTTTATACAGCGTATACACCTTATCAGCCGGAGATTTCACAAGGTGAATTGCAAGCGATCTTTGAATTTCAAACAATGATTGCTGAGCTGACTGGTATGGATCTAGCCAATTCCTCAATGTATGATGGCGGGACGGCACTAGCAGAAGCGGCAATGCTTGCTGCGGGACACACAAAGAAGAAAAAAGTGGTGGTTTCTGAAACGGTTCACCCTGAATCAAGAGCGGTGCTGAAAACATACGCCAAAGGACAAAACATTGAAGTTGTTGAAGTGCCTGCGAAAAAAGGGCAGACAGATTTAGCTGCACTGGAAAAGGCCGTCTGCGATGATACAGCAGCAGTTCTCGTGCAATATCCAAACTTTTTTGGTGTCGTCGAGCCGTTAAAAGACATTGAACCCCTTGCACACAAAGGAAAAAGCCTGTTCATTGTCTCTAGCAATCCCCTCGCACTCGGGCTATTGACGCCGCCTGGAAAACTTGGGGCAGACATTGTCGTTGGTGATGCGCAGCCGTTCGGTATCCCAGCTGCATTTGGCGGACCTCACTGCGGATATTTTGCTGTGACGAAAAAGTTGATGAGAAAAGTGCCAGGTCGATTAGTCGGGCAGACAGAAGATGAAAATGGTGTTCGTGGATTTGTCCTGACTCTTCAAGCGCGTGAGCAGCACATTCGAAGAGATAAAGCGACGTCAAATATTTGCTCGAACCAAGCATTAAATGCGTTAGCTGCTTCTGTTGCCATGACGGCACTAGGGAAAACAGGCATAAAAGACATCGCCTATCAAAACGTGCAAAAAGCCCATTATGCCAAGACGCAGGCAGAAAAATATGGACTGCAGGCGGATGTAGAAGGGGCTCATTTTAATGAATTTGTGATCAAGTTACAGGAGCCTGTGAAAGAAGCCAATAAACGATTGCTTGAAAAAGGAATCATCGGCGGCTACGACTTAGGGCTAGACTACCCAGAGCTTCAGCAGCACATGCTTGTAGCCGTGACAGAGCTGAGAACAAAAGAAGAAATTGATACGTTTATCAAGGAATTGGGGGATCGCCATGAATAAACAAGATCAGCCGCTTATTTTTGAATTATCTAAAGAAGGAAGAATTGGGTACAGCCTGCCTGATTTAGATGTACCTGAACAGGAGATCCCGTCTTTATTTGATAAGACGTACATCCGTGATGAGGATGCTGAGCTTCCTGAAGTATCTGAGCTTGATATTATGCGTCATTATACAGCATTATCAAGACGCAATCATGGGGTCGATTCCGGATTTTATCCTCTTGGCTCTTGTACGATGAAATATAATCCAAAGATTAATGAAAAGGTTGCACGCCTTGCAGGTTTCTCGCAGGTCCATCCACTACAAGAGGCAGACACTGTACAAGGTGCATTAGAATTACTATACGATCTAGGTGAACATCTTGAAGAAATTACGGGGATGGACGCTGTGACATTACAGCCTGCGGCAGGAGCACATGGCGAGTGGACGGGACTCATGATGATCCGTGCGTACCATGAAGCAAGAGGAGATCATCAGCGTACAAAAGTCATTGTGCCTGATTCTGCTCATGGAACGAACCCGGCATCTGCGACAGTCGCTGGATTTGAAACCATTACTGTCGCATCTGATGAAAACGGGCTTGTTGATCTAGAAGATTTACGCCGCGTTGTTAATGAAGAAACAGCTGCTTTAATGCTTACAAACCCGAATACACTTGGCCTCTTTGAAGAAAATATTTTAGAAATGGCTGAAATCGTTCACGGAGCAGGTGGTAAACTTTATTATGACGGAGCCAACTTGAATGCGGTTTTAAGTAGAGCAAGACCAGGGGATATGGGATTTGATGTTGTCCACTTAAATCTTCATAAAACCTTTACAGGCCCACACGGAGGCGGAGGTCCTGGTTCAGGTCCAGTTGGCGTTAAAAAAGATTTAATTCCGTATTTGCCAAAGCCGGTGCTTGTAAAGAAGGAAGGTCGTTTTTACTTTGAATATGACCGTCCGGAATCAATCGGGCGCGTGAAGCCATTCTATGGCAACTTTGGCATTAACGTCAGAGCCTATGCGTACATCCGCTCTATGGGGCCAGACGGCTTAAAGGCTGTAACCGATAATGCCGTGTTAAATGCGAACTATATGATGCGCCGCTTAAGCGCTCATTATGATTTGCCGTTTGATCGTCACTGTAAGCATGAATTTGTCCTTTCAGGTAAACGTCAGAAAAAATTAGGTGTGCGGACACTGGATATTGCCAAACGATTACTTGATTTCGGCTACCATCCGCCAACGATCTACTTCCCGCTCAATGTAGAGGAATGTATCATGATTGAACCGACCGAAACAGAATCAAAAGAAACACTTGATGCATTCATCGAAGCAATGATTCAAATTGCGAAAGAAGCAGAAGAGAATCCTGAAGTGGTGCAGGAAGCGCCGCATACAACCGTCGTGAAACGTATGGACGAAACAAAGGCCGCTCGGAATCCCGTTCTCGTTTTTGAAAGAAAATAAAGAAAAAAGACTCAGGGGGAATCATGCTCCCAGAGTCTTTTTTGTTAGTTCTTCGTTTTAATGCGGCCGCCCCATTTTTTAAAGCCGCCTTTTAAATTATAAATCTCACGGCAGCCATTTTTACGTAAAGTTTGGGCTGCTTTTCCACTTCTGAAATTATTTTGACAATAGAGATAAACAGGCTTGTCAGGACGTATTTCATTTTTGCGCTGCTTTAGTTGGGAAAGAGGGATATTTCTTGCCCCTAAAATATGTCCGCCTTCAAACTCATTTGGCTCTCTCACATCAATGAGCTGGGCTTTGCGGTAACCTTTAATAAATTCTGCTTCCGTCAGCGTTTTCATAATGCGCTGCTGATAAATATAGCTGCCGATGGAATAAAGAACAAAAAGTCCACAAAGTGAGAGGACGATATAGTTGAACATTGACAATACAACTCGACTCCTTCTTGAGCATCAGCACAGTAGCCTGTCTGATGGTACGTTTTAGACAAATACTATTATAGTAAAGCATAAGAAACTTGTCATCATAAATGGTAAGAATTATTTTCAATTCCGTTCCTATTTGATAGACTGATGAAGAGAGAAAACCGGTGGTCACCACCATCATCTAACATTGACTACGTAAAAGAGAAGGGATTTTATATGCAAAAAGAGAAATGGTGTTTCATTGATTCAGGAAACCAAGACCCTGCCTTTAACATGGCAATGGACGAAGCCTTGCTTTATTGGCATAGTGAGAAGCTCATTCCGCCTGTTATCCGCTTTTATGGATGGGATCCGGCGACATTATCTGTTGGGTATTTTCAGAACGTTGAAAAAGAAATCAACCTAGAAGCTGTCAAGCGCTATGGTCTTGGATTTGTCCGCAGACCAACCGGAGGACGAGGAGTACTACATGACCAGGAGCTGACCTACAGCGTGATTGTGTCAGAGGAACATCCAGAAATGCCAGCAACGGTGACAGAGGCGTACCGCGTCATTTCAGAAGGCATTTTAGAAGGATTTAAAGAGCTGGGACTCGATGCGTATTTTGCCATTCCTCGTACAGATAAAGAAAAGGAAAGCTTAAAGAATCCAAGATCTTCTGTATGCTTTGATGCCCCTTCTTGGTACGAGCTTGTTGTAGAAGGCAGAAAGGTAGCGGGCAGTGCTCAGACGAGACAAAAAGGTGTCATCCTCCAGCATGGATCTATTTTAATTGACCTTGATGAGGATAAATTATTCGATTTGTTCCTTTATCCTAACGACCGGGTAAGAGAGCGGATGCAGCGAAGCTTTAAGAACAAAGCGGTTGCTATCAATGAAATCTCAGACCGAACTTGTACGATAGACGATGCGCGTGTTGCGTTTAAAAGAGGATTTGAAAAAGGATTAAATATTGAGCTTGAACCTTATGAGCTGACAGATGAAGAATTAGCGTTTGTCCATCATCTCGCCAAAACGAAATATGCCTCAGATGATTGGAATTACAAGCGTTAAGACGATGGACACTCCTTGTTTTTTAATGAACGATGGTGTAGAATTGGGTTGATTATTAAGTAAAGGTGCATTATGGAGGGGTTTTATGACTACACCTAGTATGGAAGATTACATTGAACAAATTTATATGCTGATAGAAGAAAAAGGATATGCCAGAGTCTCTGATATTGCAGAAGCACTCGCTGTCCATCCCTCCTCTGTAACAAAAATGGTTCAGAAGCTAGATAAAGATGAATACCTCATTTATGAGAAGTATCGTGGTCTAATTTTAACCCCGAAAGGCAAAAAAATTGGAAAACGTCTCGTATACAGACATGAACTGCTGGAGCAATTTTTAAGAATCATTGGTGTAGATGAAGAGAAAATTTATGATGATGTAGAAGGCATTGAACATCATCTCAGCTGGAACAGCATTGACCGCATCGGCGATCTCGTTCAATTTTTTGAAGAAAACGATGAGCGATCTGTTCAGCTGAAAGCGATTCAAAAGAAAAACGAACAAACAAATCAAGAATCTTAATCAAAAAGGACACCCTTAGCATGGGTGTCCTTTTTGATTAAAGTTCTAATTGAAAGCAAATGCTCCTACACTATTATTAGCGTGAAATCAAAGGGGGCTCCTTGATGAAGATAGATGGTGTGTTCTCAGGTGGAGGCATTAAGGGGGCAGCGCTTGCTGGTGCCTATGAAGCGCTTGAAGCGAGAGGATTTCAATTTGTCCGTCTTGCTGGTACAAGTGCTGGAGCAATCATTGCTTCACTCATCGCAGCAGGTTTTAAAAGCCAGGAAATTCGGGAGCTTTTAGATGAAATGGATGAGCATCAATTGCTTGATAGAAGATGTCAATTCATCCCGTTCAAAATGCTTAGGTGGGTATCCATTTACTGGCGTCTTGGTCTTTATAAAGGAGACCGGCTGGAAAAATGGCTGACTGATGTGCTAAAACGAAAAGGGGTCACCGTGTTTGGAGACCTCAAAAAAGATTCGCTGAAAATTGTTGCGTCCGATTTAACGAATGGAAAAATCCTCGTACTGCCAGACGACCTTCCTTCATATGGCTTGAATCCAGAGCGGTTTTCCGTGGCGAGGGCCATTCGAATGAGCTGCAGCCTGCCGTATTTTTTCGAACCTGTCAAACTGAAGTCTTCAAAAGGCATTTGTACCATTGTAGATGGAGGAGTGCTTAGCAATTTTCCAATTTGGCTGTTTGCTGAAGAGAAAAAAAGACCATTCGTCGGTGTCACATTAACGCCAAACGAAAAAGAACGCCCACAACACTCCATCCGCAATGCGTTTGAACTGTTTGGCGCTCTTTTTGAAACGATGCGTGGTGCTCATGACGAAAGACATATCGCCACAAAACACGAACGTCATATTATTTTTATTCCTGTAGAACACGTCATTGCCACTGATTTTCAACTCATGACAGAAAAGAAAAAGGCGCTCGTCGATCTAGGTAGACAGAAGGCCGAGCAATTTTTAAAAAGCTGGACATTTTAAAATAAGGCGCGATTCTTCTTTTTGTTTTTCTTGCCTTCAATCACAGTCAAATGTGTTTGGCTTTTCTTTTTGAGAAGGACGGGCTTAGACTTGTGGTCAGTCGGCACGCTTCGCAAATGAGTGACCCGATTTTTCATCTGGCTTTTCGTTTTTGGTTTAGGCTGCTGGTAGCGACGTTTTGATTGTTTGACTGCTTTGCGATAAAGATTGCCTTCTGTTCCAGTTCTTCGATTCATCAGCCATCTAAATAGGAAAAATAGGGCCGCTCCAATGATCACAACAGACAGCAGCATTGTAAAAAGTCTGCCTGGGTTCGTTGTGAGTAAGTACACAAATCCCAAAACACCTAAAGCGAAAATAATGGTAAAAGCAGGATGTACTCGGCGATTCATAACTGTCCACCTCCGAAGGAATTTACCGGATTTATAAGTTAGATCACTTGATGAGCAGAATCTGACGCTTGTTTTAGAGATGCTTCCTCTAAACGAAGAAGTTCATTAAAACTTGCAATGGCTACCTCGACTTGATCGTCAGAAGGTTCTTTTGTTGTAAGCAATTGCAGCCAAAGGCCAGGATAGCCAAGCACTTTAAGTACAGGCACTTCTCGGAGTTTGTTCGTGAG
Source organism: Bacillus sp. WP8 (assembly GCF_000800825.1). Classification (NCBI taxonomy): domain Bacteria; kingdom Bacillati; phylum Bacillota; class Bacilli; order Caryophanales; family Bacillaceae; genus Bacillus; species Bacillus sp. WP8. The sequence goes on along the minus strand of NZ_CP010075.1, from coordinate 2,209,687 downwards.
CTGAAGCACTTCAAATGAAATGCCCAGAACAACCGGAATGAGCGCCAAGCGGTTCAGAACTCTCACCCATAAAGGATCTGTCGGTACGAGTAAATAGACGAACATTCCAACAATGACAGTGAATAAAATAAAGCTGCTGCCGCATCGATAATGCAGGCGGGATTGCTTTTGGACATTTTCCACTGTGATGTCAAGGTTCTGTTCATAGCAGTTTATGACTTTATGTTCTGCCCCATGATATTGAAATACTCTTTTAATTAAAGGGGTCATGGAAATAAAGTAAATATAGCCTAATAAAAGGACCAATTTAAAGAATGTTTCCACTGCGATTTGTGCGAAATTCCCTGAAAAGATGGGACGCACAAGCTCTGCTAAAAAGACAGGTACCAGGGTAAAGACAAATTTACTAAAGAGAAGAGAGAGAACTCCGATCACAGCAATGCCGAAAATCATGGATAATTTCGAGCCTTTTTGTTCTTTTTCAAGAGTATGATCTTCAGAAGGATCTAAGTCATATCGCTCACTGGAGAAGTTTAAGTGCTTACTGCCGTTTGCGCTTGCTTCAACAAGTGCAGCAACACCCCTGACAAAGGGGATTTTCTTGAGAAAGGCGGTTCGTTTATTGGAGGTCCGGGGAAGCTTCAAAAACTCAATGGACTGGTCCTTTCGCCGAATCGCTGTCACATAGTTCTTCTTACCTCCGAACATGACACCTTCGACAACTGCCTGCCCTCCATAAGCTGGAGGTTTTGTTTGATTGGACATATTTCATCAACCTGCCTGTTTCCTGTAATTTACATGCATTTCCTTATACCTTTATTGTACAGGAAATGAGGGGAAATCACTAGCGCCCAGGTCGATTATCTACTAGAATTCTATCTACCTCTTTTTAGCCAGTATACCCTGTTTTAAAAATTTTACACTCACGCATGGAAATCCTTTTTTTTCATGACATTTTGGACATACTACTTGCTGGAGGTGTTCACAAATGAAACGTGATGAAAAGAAAAACCAAGAAGAAAAAAATCAGTCCGTGCAAACGACATCACTTGTGGCAAGAGCAGCTGCTACAGGCTTTGTAGGCGGTGTTTTTTGGGGCTTTATCGGGTTTCTGACCTATGTGTTCCATTTTTCAGAGGTGAGTCCTAACATGCTGCTTCAGCCATTTGTGCTCGGAGAGTGGAAAAAGGGAGGACTTGGTACTTTTATAAGTATTATGCTGTTAGGAATTTTATCGATTGGAGCCGCCTTTATTTATTATGGGCTTTTAAAAAGGATCAAAGGCTTTTGGATGGGTCTGGTTTATGGCGGGCTTTTATGGCTGCTCGTTTTTTACGTATTTAATCCCATTTTCCCAGATGTAAAGCAAGTACATGACTTGCAGCAAAGCACCATTGTAACGACATTTTGCCTATATATTTTATATGGCATGTTTGTCGGGTACAGCATTTCGTTTGAATATAATGAATTGACGAGTCAAAAGCTTGCGAGGGCACTCGGGAAAAAGACAGAATAAAGTGTAAATCACCTATTCATATGATAAAATATTTTTGGAAACGAAAGGTTTCTAAGGAAAAAGAAACAGATCTCAATATAGATTGAATTAGGGTGAAGGAGTGGTCATATGCCTCATTTTCTTGTACTGAATGGACCCAATTTAAATAGGCTTGGCAAAAGAGAGCCTGCTGTTTATGGAAGTAAGACGCTGACAGATTTAGAGACAGATTTGTTCCAGTTTGCAGAACGAGCAAACATTCAATTAACGTTCTTTCAATCGAATCACGAAGGAGATTTGATTGATGCGCTCCACGAAGCAGAAGATCAGTACGATGGAGTCGTGTTTAACCCGGGTGCATTTACCCACTACAGCTATGCGCTGAGAGATGCCATTGCAAGTATTTCTTTATCTGTCATTGAAGTACATATCTCAAATGTTCATAAGAGAGAGGAATTCCGCCATCATTCTGTACTTGCTCCAGTATGCCAAGGGCAAATCGTTGGACTTGGCTTAGAAGGGTATAAATTGGCGATTCGTTATTTAGTCAGTGAAGGGGGAGCAGTATCATGAAACTTGAAAAACTAAGAACACTTTTAAGCGAATTAGAGATCGATGGCCTTGTCATTACGAGCAGCTTTAATTTACAGTACATGACCAGCTTTACCGGATCTGCCGGCCTTGCAGTTGTTTCAAAGGACCGGGCAGCTTTTATCACGGACTTCCGCTATACAGAGCAAGCGAAGGATCAAGTCAAAGGTTATGACATCATTGAACATAAAGGAAACATTGTGGAAACGGCTGCCCAAACGGCGAAGGAATTTGGAGTAAAACGCCTTGGGTTTGAACAAAACCATATGACATTTGCCACGTATCAGCAGTACGCTGCCAAAGCAGGTGAGATAGAGCTTGTTCCAGTCTCTGAATCAGTTGAAAAGTTGCGCTTGATTAAGTCTAGTGAAGAGATTAAGATATTAGAGGAAGCTGCGAAGATTGCAGATCACGCCTTTGATCATATTCTCACTTACATCAAGCCGGGCCTGACGGAAATTGCTGTCATGAACGAGCTTGAATTTTTCATGAGAAAAGAAGGTGCTGAAGGATCTTCATTCGATATGATTGTTGCTTCTGGTGTTCGTTCAAGCCTGCCGCACGGAAGAGCGAGTGAAAAGGTAATTGAATCTGGTGATTTAGTGACACTCGATTTCGGTGCTTACTATAAAGGCTATTGTTCTGATATGACAAGAACGATTGCTGTCGGAACACCAAGCGACAAGCTAAAGGAAATTTATCATATCGTATTAGAAGCAGAAAACGCTGGTGTGGATAGAATCAAGCCAGGCTTAACAGGAAAAGAAGCTGATCGCATCACACGAGACATCATTGAAAAGTACGGCTATGGTCAATACTTCGGGCATTCAACCGGGCACGGCCTAGGTATGGAAGTACATGAAGCGCCAGGCCTTTCCTCACGATCAGAGGTCGTTTTAGAAGAGGGAATGGTCGTCACAGTTGAGCCGGGGATTTACTTGCCAGATGTCGGCGGCGTGAGAATTGAGGATGATATTGTCCTGACAGCTGACGGCAATAAACGATTGACCCACTCACCGAAAGAACTTATCATATTATGATGGTGAAATGTAGGAGGATGACAAAATGATTTCAGTAAACGATTTTCGTACTGGCCTGACAATTGAAGTGGACGGCGGTATTTGGCGAGTAGTGGATTTCCAGCACGTAAAACCAGGGAAAGGCGCAGCGTTTGTTCGTTCGAAACTGCGTAACCTGCGTACTGGTGCCATTCAAGAAAAAACATTCCGCGCAGGCGAAAAAGTAGCGAAAGCTCAAATCGAAACAAAAACAATGCAATACTTGTATGCTAATGGCGATCAGCATGTCTTCATGGATACAAGTTCTTATGAGCAGCTTGAACTAAGTGAAGCACAAATTAAAGATGAGCTGAAATATTTGCTTGAAAATATGTCTGTTCAAATCGTGATGTACGGTGCTGAAACACTTGGAGTAGAACTTCCAAACACAGTAGAACTAGAAGTAGTAGAAACAGAGCCTGGTATTAAAGGTGACACAACATCAGGCGGTTCAAAACCTGCAAAAACTGAAACTGGTTTAATCGTCAACGTTCCTTTCTTTGTGAACCAAGGAGATAAACTAGTGATTAATACATCAGACGGCTCATACGTTTCAAGAGCGTAATGAACGAAAAAAGGCTGTAAACCTCGTGTTTACAGCCTTTGTCTTCTTTTCAGTGTGATAGAAAGCCTTTGCAGTCTAGGAAGGGTGAGCACTGGCGCGGAGCGAATTTGTTATTCGTGAGCACCAGCGCGCAGACCTGACACCGAATGCGAGGGTTTGTCTACACGCTGAGACTGTAAACCTCGTGTTTACAGTCTTTTTTTATTGAAAAATGACTCCTCAAGACTGGCCTTCTCTCAATTCTCTCATTCATCTCTCTTCCTTCCTGAAAAACAAGACTACTTCCAGCTGGTCAAGCATATAGTGTAAAAAAAGCTGGAGGTTCTATATGAAACAATTTCTCCCAGGCATACACCCGTCGGTCGCTGCAATGGCAGGCATGAGGTTCTTATCCGCCGCCATTGAACTGACGGCAGCCATCCTCATTTTAATCACAAATGATGTACGGAAAGCGGTGGTCATCAATAGTATATTGGCGATCATCGGACCGCTCATTTTTATTATCACGATGACGATTGGAATCTATCAAATTGCAGGGCAGCTATCCTATGCAAAGCTCGTGTTCATTTTCATTGGTGTCGTGTTTATTCTTGTTGGGATCTATAAGTGAAACGGCTTGGCATAATTAACGGCTCACATCATACATTTTAGAGAAGAAAAAAAGGAGGGGAATTCGTTGCGGAGTTTGTTGGATATTCTCCCGCACTCGATTGGACAAGAACTCAGACTGCTGAAAGAGGCAGAATGGGCGCAAATAGAAGAAATCCGCATTCGCACGGATCGTCCTATTGAACTGATGCAAGGAGGAAAACCACGTTTCCTTTCTTATCACACCACCTGGGAAGATGCGTCTCAGCTATTAGGCAGGCTGAGCAATTACAGCATGTACACACTTGAGGAAGAGCTAAAACAGGGCTATATCACCATATCTGGCGGACACCGGGTAGGACTTGCAGGAAAAGTGATCGTTGAAAACGGATTTGTCAAAGGGCTAAGAGATATCTCTTCATTTAATATCCGCATTGCAAAAGAAAAAATCGGGATTGCGCTTCCCTTTCTTCCTTATTTATATGAAGAACACTGGCACAATACACTCATCATCGGTCCCCCGCAAACGGGGAAAACCACATTGCTCCGGGATATAGCACGTCTTGCTAGTACAGGCACAAAGACAATCCCTCCTAGAAAAACAGGCATTATTGATGAGCGTTCTGAAATCGCCGGTTGTATAAGAGGGGTGCCGCAGCACCATTTTGGCCACCGGATTGATGTACTCGATGCGTGTCCAAAGGCTGAAGGGTTGATGATGATGATTCGGTCAATGAGCCCAGAGGTCATGATTGTCGATGAAATCGGAAAAAGTGAGGATGTCGAGGCACTTTTAGAAGCGATTCATGCCGGAGTCAACATCATCGTCTCAGCTCATGGCTATTCACTTGAAGATGTATATAAACGTCCTTCATTTAAGCCGTTATGGGAGCTTCGTGTGTTTGAACGATATGTTGAATTAAATCGAAACAATGGACCAGGTACGATCGGGCGGATTTACGGCGGGGATGGCCAAGAGATGAAATGGAGGCGGGGAGTGGACGTATGTTAAAGCTCATTGGCGCTATTTTCATTGTCGCGGCCACGACTTGGGGAGGATTCGAGTTTGCCAAACGATACAGCGACAGACCTAAACAAATTCGGCAGCTGCGCTTTGCTCTCCAGTCTCTTGAAGCTGAAATTATGTATGGCCAAACCCCTTTAGCACGGGCGGCAGAGCAAATTGCAGCGCAGGTAGGTCCTCCTGTGAATCAGCTGTTTGAACAATTTGCAGAAAAGCTGAAAGTGGGGACTTTTTCTGCACGTCATGCATGGAACGAAAGTCTTGAAGATGTTTGGAAAAAGACTGTCTTGAAAAAAGGCGAATATGAGGCGCTGAAGCACTTTGGGGAAACTCTTGGCCAGCATGATGTCACTTCTCAGCAAAAGTACATCAAGCTTGCTTTAGGCCATTTGGAATCAGAGGAGAAAGAAGCAGAAATCGCCCAAGCGAAAAATGAAAAAATGGTTAGAAGCCTCGGGTTTTTAAGCGGATTACTACTGATTCTTTTATTGATGTGAGAGGAAGGGAGTCGAGAGCATGGGCGTTGATGTAAACGTCATTTTTCAAATTGCCGGAGTAGGCATCGTCGTGGCCTTTCTCCATACGATTTTAGACCAAATGGGGAAGAAAGAGTACGCTCAGTGGGTGACGCTGCTTGGGTTTATCTACATTTTGTTTATGGTGGCAACCATTGTAGACGATTTGTTTAAAAAGATTAAAGCCGTATTTCTATTTCAAGGATAGGGGAGGGCTTACAAATCGAAATCATACAAATTGTTGGACTTGGTTTAATCGCTACTTTTTTAGCATTAATCGTCAAAGAACAAAAGCCAACCTTCGCCTTTATGCTTGTCGTTTTTACTGGATGTGTGATTTTCCTTTATTTAATTGATCAAATCTATGCCATTATCTCAATGATTGAAAAAATTGCAGCAAGTGCCGGCGTCAATATGAAATATGTTGAAACCATATTGAAGATCATCGGCATTGCCTATATTGCAGAATTTGGCGCTCAGCTGACAAAAGATGCTGGACAAGGCGCCATTGCATCAAAAATAGAGCTAGGCGGTAAGATTCTCATCTTGGTTATGGCAGTCCCGATTTTAACAGTCATCATTGAGACGATCTTAGGGATGATCCCGTCCATGACGTAAATGAAAAGAGGTGACGACAATGAAACGGGTGACCGCTGTAATGGGATTAATGCTTTTCTTTTGGCTGTTTGCTCCGCATGCAGAGGCAGAAGAAAAAGAACCTTTATCTAATGAACAGCCAGCAGCAGAGGAAGTGGCGAATGGACAGGCTGATGCACTTGAGCTTCATTCCATCAGTGACTTTTGGGAAACCATTTTGGACGAGTATGGCGGCTTTTTGCCAGAAAGCCAAAAGGGCACAGTGAAGGAAATGATTGACGGCGATAAAGAGCTGTCTCCCCAAACATGGCTGAAAGCCTTTGTACATTATCTATTTCACGAGGTCATTGCAAACGGAAAGCTCCTAGGTACTCTCATTTTACTCACCATCTTTTGTTCGCTTTTGCAGCTTTTGCAAAATGCTTTTGAACAAAGCACTGTCAGCAAAGTCGCATATGCTCTTGTTTATATGGTACTGATTATTATTGCACTCAACAGCTTTCATGTGGCGATTTCCTATGCCACAGAAGCCATTCAAACGATGACCAGTTTTATTCTTGCTCTTATTCCTCTTTTACTAGCGCTTATTGCTTCATCAGGCGGGCTTGTCTCAGCCGGATTCTTTCATCCTGTTATTTTATTTTTAATGAACACGAGCGGTGTTTTCATTCAATATGTCGTTCTTCCGCTCATCTTTTTATCAGCGATATTGAGCATTGTCAGTACGCTGACCGAACAATACAAGGTCACCCAGCTTGCGCAGCTATTAAGAAATGTGGCAATTGGCGGGCTTGCCGTTTTTTTGACCGTTTTTCTCGGCGTCATTTCCGTTCAGGGGGCATCTGCGGCGGTTACTGATGGAATCGCTCTTCGTACAGCCAAATTCATTACCGGAAACTTCATCCCTGTCCTAGGCAGAATGTTTACAGATGCGACGGATACCGTGATCAGCGCCTCTGTTTTACTTAAAAATACAGTTGGACTAGTTGGGGTCGCCATTTTGATTTCAATTGCCGCCTTCCCGGCGATTAAAGTACTTTCGTTAGCCCTTATATATAAGCTTGCTGCCGCGATCCTTCAGCCGTTAGGGGGCGGGCCCATCATCAGCTGTCTTGATGTCATTTCAAAAAGTGTGCTGTATATATTTGCCGCACTTGCAGTTGTGTCGCTCATGTTCTTTTTAAGCATTACCGTCATCATCACTGCGGGTAACCTGACCATGATGATGAAGTAAGGAGGGGACACCTTTTGAGCTTTCTCACGGAATGGATCACAAGTATTATTCTCTTTATCTTATTTGCGATTGTCATTGATCTTCTGCTTCCCAATTCGAGCATGCAAAAGTATGCAAAAATGGTCGTCAGTCTGCTGCTCATCGTCGTAATGCTCAATCCGATTTTTGCTTTATTTCGAGCAGATCCTGACCAAATTTTTTCAGAATTGATGAAAGGGAAGGAAGAAGCGCAGTCAGAAGAAATAAAAAATCAGATGAATTTAGAAAAAAGAGAAATACAAGCCTCTCAGCGTGCATATATTTTAAAGCAAATGGCTGTCCAACTAGAAAAAAGCGCAAAGGAGCCACTGGAGAAGGAGAGCTATGAAATGAAACACGTAGAAGTGCTGGCTGATGAGGAGCATCTGGATCAGAATATGGAGGCGGATCAATTTCGCATCAAAGCAGTTCTTTCCCCGCTCACAGGTGATGCTGTAGAAACGGTGGCAAAGGTGGACATTGATCTCTCCAGGCAAAAGGAGGAAAGCGCTGAATCTTCTAGCAAAGAGATCACGAGGGTGAAAGAGACGCTGGCTGATGTTTGGAATACGAGTCCTGAGCACATCGCGCTGAACATTGAGGGAGGTGACGCAGCAGATCATGAATAACAAGGACTGGAAACAAAAGCTGAAATCATTCTTCCAGCCGCCTGAAAAAGGTGAAGGGAAACCCAAATTAACGAAGCACCATTACTTGCTGCTTGTATTCATTATCGGCGTATCTTTCATGTTAGTCAGTCAGATCTTGTCACCGCCATCAAGCAAACAACAAGCTGCGGTTCCTGCTGCTAAAAAAACATCCTCAGAAGAGCAGGAAGTATTCAAACCGGCATCCTCAGGTAAACCAAAGAATTCAATTGAGGACGTGGAGCAAGAATACGAAAACCAGCTGAAAGAAATTTTAGAGACCATCATCGGCGTTGAGGATGTATCCATTGTGGTCAATGTAGATGCAACGTCTTTAAAAGTGTTTGAAAAAAACAAATCTAATAAAAGTACAACGACCGAGGAAACAGATAAAGAAGGCGGTGTACGAAGTGTCACCGATCAAACAAAAGAAGAAGAAGTCGTCATCATCAAAAATGGGAATGAAGAAACACCAGTCGTTGTTCAAACGAAAAAGCCAGAAATTCGAGGTGTCCTCGTTGTTGCTCAAGGAGTAGACAACGTTCAAATAAAGAAAACCATCATTGAAGCGGTTACACGAGTGCTTGATGTACCGAGCCATAGAGTGGCTGTTGCCCCTAAAAAAATCAAGGAGGATTCGGAATGATGTTAAAAAAACAAACGGTTTGGCTATTAACGATGCTAAGTTTAGTTGTCGTATTAAGTGTGTACTATATCATGTCTCCACAGGGTGAAAATGCAGTGACAGTAGAAGATATGAAATCAAAAGGGACTGAAGAGAAAAAGGTTGAAACAGAAAAAGGAACGGACAAAGGAATGGAAAAAGGCGCTGATAAGAAATCCACTGACAAAGAAACAAACGGCAAACAAGAGGATATCGAAACAAGCGGTGAAGAAGGAAAGGCTGTGTCAGAGCAGACAGACGATGAGCTTTTTACAACATACAGACTAGAGCTTGAAGATAAACGAAGCAAGCAGCGCGAAGAATACAACGAAATCGTCTCCAGTGACGATGCAACGGCACAAGAAAAAAGTGAAGCATATGATCAAATGACAGCGCTTAGTGAAGCAGAAGGAACTGAGCGTCAGCTCGAGACCTTGATCAAAACAAAAGGCTATAAAGATGCGCTCGTAAGTGCTGAAGGAGATAAAGTGAGCATCACGGTTCGTTCTGATAAAAAATCAAAGTCTCAAGCGGCCGATATTATTGATATGGTCACAAAAGAAATGAGAGGTCTTGATAACGTAGCTGTCACTTTTGAGCCCACTAATCAATAAAAAATGAACTGGCGCCCTTTGCCGAAAAGGGCGTTTTTTGATGCGGCTTGACGCCCCTTCCAAGGTGCTTTCGCGAGACGCTTCGCCACAATAGTAGTTGAATTCATTGAAATCCTCCTGTAAGATGTGTATAGTACGTACTTTTAGTACTAGCCTATAATTAAAAGATAAATCCATACATAGGGGTGCAAATCCATGTTAAAAATTGAAGAAATTCATGAACTGATTAAATTAATTGACGACTCTACAATCGACGAATTTACGTACGAAAACGAAGGTGCGAAAATCAAACTGAAGAAAAATAAAGAAGTCGTTCAGCAAGTTGCGGCACAAGCACCAGTGGCTCCTGTCCAAGCAGCTCCAGCTCAACAAGCTCCTACAGCACAAGCTCCAGCTCAGACTGAAGCCCCTGCACAAGAGGCAACTGCGTCTGAAAATCTGCATAAAATCACATCCCCAATGGTTGGCACATTTTATGCTTCCTCTTCACCAGAAGCAGATCCATACGTGACAACAGGTTCTAAGGTGAAGGAAAATTCAGTTGTATGTATCGTTGAAGCGATGAAACTGTTTAATGAAATCGAAGCAGAAGTAAAAGGTGAAATCGTCGAAGTATTAGCTGAAAACGGTCAGCTTGTAGAATTCGGACAACCCCTCTTTCTAGTGAAAGCAGAGTAAGGAGTACGATCATGATTAAAAAGCTATTAATTGCAAACAGAGGAGAAATCGCAGTTAGAATTATCCGCGCTTGTAAAGAGCTTGGAATTGAAACTGTTGCGGTATTTTCTGAAGCGGATCGCGATGCGCTGCATGTACAAATGGCTGATGAAGCATATTGCATCGGACCAACTGCTTCTAAAGATAGTTATTTAAATGTCACGAATATCGTCAGCGTAGCAAAATTAACAGGAACAGATGCGATCCATCCAGGATACGGCTTTTTAGCAGAAAATGCAGACTTTGCAGAGCTTTGCGAGGAATGTAATGTGATCTTTGTTGGACCAACCGCGTCAGCGATTTCCAAAATGGGAACGAAAGATGTCGCGCGAGAAACAATGAAGAGTGCAGGCGTCCCGATCGTTCCTGGTTCTCAAGGAATTGTAAAAGATCTTGATGATGCTGTTTCAACAGCAGCTAGTATTGGGTATCCTGTCATTATTAAAGCAACTGCAGGCGGAGGCGGTAAAGGAATCCGTGTGGCTCGTACAGAAGAAGAACTTATTAACGGAGTCACCATCACGCAGCAGGAAGCGGCACAAAACTTTGGGAACCCTGGTGTCTATTTAGAAAAGTTCATTGAAGACTTTAGACATGTGGAAATCCAAGTGCTTGCAGATCAGCATGGCAATACGATTCATTTAGGAGAGCGTGACTGCTCGATCCAAAGAAGAATGCAAAAGCTTCTTGAAGAAACGCCATCACCAGCACTGAATGCAGACATCCGTGAGCAAATGGGTGAAGCAGCCGTAAAAGCAGCAGAAGCTGTTGAATACACAGGTGCTGGAACAGTCGAATTCATTTATGATTATAATGAAGAGAAGTTCTACTTCATGGAAATGAATACTCGTATTCAAGTAGAGCATCCTGTGACAGAAATGGTCACAGGTGTAGACTTGATCAAAGAACAGATCAAGGTTGCATCAGGTGAGAAGCTTTCTCTTACACAAGAGGATGTCGTATATGAAGGCTGGGCGATCGAATGCCGTATCAATGCAGAGAACCCAGAGAAAAACTTCATGCCTTCTGCTGGTGAAATTAAAATGTATCTTCCGCCAGGCGGTTTAGGAGTACGTGTTGATTCTGCCGCTTATCCGGGCTATGTGATTCCGCCATATTATGACAGCATGATTGCAAAAGTGATCACATATGGTAAGACGAGAGAAGAAGCGATTGCGAAAATGAAACGTGCGCTTCAAGAATTCGTCATTGAAGGAGTCTACACAACGATTCCATTCCACCTTAGATTGCTCGAGCATGAAACATTTGTGAGTGGTAATTTTAATACGAAGTTTTTAGAAACATACCAAATCATGAAATAATCACAGCTTTCGGAGGTGAATGATCGTGTCAGAAAACAATTTGCTTGAAATGAACCTTGATGAAGATCAATTGGGAAAAGTGCAAATTGCACCAGAAGTGATTGAAGTCATTGCTGGGATCGCCGCTTCAGAAGTCGAAGGCATTGCCGAAATGCGCGGCAATTTCGCTGCTGATGTAGCAGAACGCTTTGGTAAGAAAAATCACCGTAAAGGTGTAAAAGTAGATGTCTCTGATGAAGGCATCACAATCGATGTGTATTGTGTGGTTGAATTTGGCCTATCCATTCCAAAGGTATCCACTGCTGTACAAGAAAATATCCGTCAAACCCTTTTAAACATGACTGCCTTAACGATTAATGAAATTAACATTCATGTCGTTGGCATTCAATTTGATACAAAAGCACCTGAGGCTGAAGTAGATCAAGAAATGTAAAGAAGGGTTCAAGTGAAACCAAGGAGGCATTGCCTCTTTGGTTTTTTAAAGCCCATTTTTGGGTGATTTCCGAATATTGATAACGTCACGTGTTGATTGATTCGTTTTTCGTCAAAGCTCGCATGGATCTTGGTGCGACCACGGTCAAAATATGTTATGATCTCTGTATGGCTTAACGACAAGCGGATAAAGTGGTTAAAGGAGTAAATAATGAAAAGAAGAACTGCAAGAGAAAAGGCGTTACAAACATTATTTCAAATTGATGTGAGCAATATTGATCCGAAAGAGGCCATTACACATGCGCTGGATGAACAAGAATCAGATCCTTTTTTCGAGGAACTGGTTTTCGGTGTGCTTGAACAAAAGGACAAGCTTGATGACATGATCTCACAGCATCTAGTGAATTGGAAACTCGATCGTATTGCAAACGTAGACAGAGCCATTTTAAGGCTGTCTGTGTACGAGATGGTGTATCAAGAAGACATCCCAGTTAGTGTCTCAATGAATGAAGCGATTGAACTTGCCAAATTATTCGGCGATGATAAAGCACCGAAATTTGTAAATGGTGTACTTTCGAACATTAAAAACGACCTAAAGCAGCAATAGGAGGATTCGACATGACAGCAACAATCATCGATGGGAAAGAAACAGCAAAAGAAAAGCGTGAACAATTAGCAAAAGAAGTAGAAGAGCTAAAACAAAAAGGAGTCACACCTGGTCTTGCCGTTATTCTAATCGGTGATGATCCGGCTTCACTTTCTTACGTACGCGGGAAGAAAAAAGCAGCAGAAGCAATGGGCATGCATTTCCAGCTTGATCATTTAGATGCTTCTTTAACAGAAGAAGAATTGCTTCAGCTTATTGATCAGTACAATGCGAACGATCAATTCCACGGGATTCTTGTTCAACTTCCACTGCCTAAACACATTTCTGAAAAAGCCGTTATTGAACGTATTTCACCTGAGAAAGATGTAGATGGTTTCCATCCATTAAATATCGGGAAAATGCTGCTTGGGGAAGATACATTCCTTCCTTGTACACCAGCAGGTATTGTTGAATTATTGAACAAAACGGGTGTCGATCTTTCTGGAAAAGAAGTGGTTGTTGTGGGCCGCAGCAATATTGTCGGCAAACCAGTTGGACAATTGCTGTTAAATGAAAACGCAACGGTTACTTACTGTCATTCAAGAACGGCAAATATTTCAGAACACACGTTAAAAGCGGACATTTTAGTTGTTGCCGTCGGTCGAGCAAACTTTATTAAAGCTGACCAAATCAAAGAAGGCGCAATTGTCATCGATGTAGGAGTCAATCGTTTGGATACTGGGAAGCTTGTTGGGGATGTTGATTTTGAAGGAGCAAAAGAAAAAGCTTCTTACATCACACCAGTCCCTGGCGGAGTCGGCCCAATGACGATTACGATGCTTGCACACAATACGGTTAAATCAGCAAAACGTACATTAGCATAAGCTTTATCCATTCATCCACCTGCATGCTGCCGGTGGATGAATGTGCGTTTTTGAAGAGGAGGAATACGTCATGAGTGAAAAAGCCTTTGTGACGGTCACAGCCCTTACAAAATACATAAAAAGAAAATTTGATGTTGATCCGCATTTAGAAGATATTTGGATCAAAGGTGAGTTATCCAATGTGAAGATTCATTCAAGAGGTCATGTGTACTTCACCTTAAAAGACGAAAACGCACGCATGCAAGCTGTCATGTTCCAGCGTTCCGCAGCAAAGCTGCCTTTTTTACCAAAAAGCGGAATGAAAGTGTTTGTACGCGGCGGAATTCAAGTATATGAACCAAGCGGCAACTATCAATTATATGCAAAAGAAATGCAGCCTGATGGTGTTGGTGCTCTTCATCTCGCTTATGAAGAGCTGAAGAAAAAGCTGGCAAGTGAAGGCTTATTTGATGCGCGCTATAAAAAACCAATTCCTGAATATCCAGAGGTTGTTGGTGTCATTACATCCCCAACAGGAGCGGCTGTCAGGGATGTCATTACAACGATTAACCGGCGTTATCAGCAGGCGAAAATCATTGTGCTTCCGGCGCTTGTCCAAGGTGAAAATGCCACTCGTTCAATCGTAGAGAGGATCAAGGAAGCAAATGAAAAACAGCTCTGTGATGTCTTGATTGTCGGAAGAGGAGGCGGTTCGATCGAAGAACTTTGGGCCTTTAATGAAGAAGCTGTCGCAAGAGCGATCTTCGCATCAGACATTCCAATCATTTCTGCAGTGGGGCACGAAACGGACTTTACAATCAGTGATTTTACTGCAGACATGAGAGCACCCACACCAACAGGAGCAGCCGAGCTCGCTGTTCCAAGCACAGCCGATTTAATAGAACGAATCAAATCCATCGACATTCGGCTGACAAGGGCCGTGAAGAATCGAACATCACAAGCGAAAGACCGTCTTGTGGCGCTGCAATCCTCTTATGCTTTCCGTTTTCCAAAACGATTGCAGGAGCAAAAAGAGCAGCAATTCGATTTGGTATTTGACCGTTTTCAAAAACAGCTGACGAGACAAATTGAACAAAAACGCAGTCAACTAGACCGCCAGACATACAGGTTGAAGCCGCTTCATCCAAAAGAACAGCTGCTTCAAGCAAAAAAACGCCATGCCAATGAAACAGAACAGCTCATCCGAAGCATGAATGTGCAAATGAAAACAATTCATTCGCAGTTCCAATCTGTTCTTGGTAAACTAAATGCATTAAATCCACTTCAGGTGATGGAAAGAGGCTACAGTTTAGCCTATAAAGACGATGAACTGATTAAAAGTGTGAACCAAGTCGATACGAAGGATCAGCTGGCTATCACCATGAAGGATGGACGTCTGATTTGTGAGGTTATTGAGAAGGAGGGACAATCATCATGACAGAATCAAATAAACAAAAAGAAGAACAAATGACATTTGAAGAAGCGATGAAAGGTCTTGAGGAGATCGTTGGGAAGCTCGAAGAAGGAGATGTACCACTTGAGCAAGCTATTCATTATTTTCAAGAAGGCATGACACTTTCAAAGCTTTGTCATGAAAAATTACAGCACGTTGAAAAGCAGATGGATTTCATTTTAAAAGAGGACGGTGAGCTGGCTCCTTTCTCAGTGAAGGAGGCAGATGCTGGTGAAAAGTAATTTGCAGGATTTTTTAACAACACGAAAACAGGCCATTGAAGATTATTTATTTACATATGTTCAGGAATTGAAGATTCCTGAAGACCTAAAATCTTCGATGCTTTACTCTCTTAAAGCTGGAGGGAAAAGAATTCGTCCTGTTCTCGTTCTTGCTTTATTACATGCCTACGGCAAAAAAGAAGAAGATGGCATACCGGTTGGCTGTGCTGTAGAGATGATTCATACGTATTCATTGATACACGACGACCTTCCTTGCATGGACGATGATGACCTTCGCAGAGGAAAGCCGACCAACCATAAAGTATACGGGGAAGCAACAGCGGTTCTCGCTGGCGATGCTCTTTTAACAGAAAGCTTCCGTCTGATTACATCTCAGCTATCTAGCAGTGTCTCTCCTGACCAAAAACTCAAAATCGTAGATGAACTTGTGAAGTCAGCAGGTGCGCTAGGAATGGTTGGCGGTCAATTTGATGACATGGAAGCAGAGCAAAAACAAGTCCCGCTTGCAGAACTAGAATCCATTCACGCCCGGAAAACAGGAAAGCTTCTCACATTCAGCGTCACAGCAGGTGCCATGCTGGCAGGTGCATCAGATGACGAAATCGAAAAACTAAGAGAATTCAGCTATCATATCGGTATTGCTTTTCAAATCCGTGATGACATTTTAGATCTCGAAGGAAGCGAAAAAAAAATAGGAAAACGGGTCGGCTCTGATACAGCGAATGAAAAGTCGACATATCCTTCTTTATTAACGCTTTCAGGAGCAAAAGAAAAACTGCACGAGCACATCACATGTGCAAAAGAAATTGTCTCAAATCTTGAATTAGAGCAGCAATTGCTGCATGAGTTATGTGATCTGATCGCCTCAAGAGATCATTAAAAACAGCCTAGATTTGAGGGTCTTCGAGCAATTGTGGTAAACTGTAAACAGTTTATCATGATGAGACAACTCTTATTCCCGCTTGGTTTTCGTAGGAATAAGGCATTATATATGTAGATAGAAATTTTGTTGAAAGCGAGTTGATCCTGATTGGATCTTTTATCAATAAAAAATCCAACGTTTCTAAAAGGAATGTCGATAGCAGAATTAGAGGAGCTTAGTGCTGACATTCGCATGTTTTTAATTGAGTCCTTGGCTAACTCTGGCGGGCATATCGGTCCGAACCTGGGTGTCGTTGAACTTACGGTTGCCCTTCATAAAGTATTTGACAGCCCGAAAGACAAATTCCTTTGGGATGTTGGACATCAGTCTTATGTTCACAAGCTGTTAACTGGAAGAGGGGCGGAGTTTGATACACTTCGTCAATATAAAGGACTTTGCGGTTTTCCTAAACGAAACGAAAGCGAGCATGATGTTTGGGAAACAGGCCACAGCTCAACGTCATTATCTGGCGCGATGGGTATGGCGGCGGCGCGTGATATTAAAGGAACAGATGAATATATCTTGCCGATTATCGGAGATGGTGCATTAACCGGAGGTATGGCGCTGGAAGCTCTGAATCATATCGGTGATGAAAAGAAAGATATGATCGTCATCTTAAACGATAATGAAATGAGTATTGCACCAAACGTCGGTGCGATTCACACAATGCTTGGCAGACTGCGCACAGCAGGCAAATACCAATGGGTAAAGGACGAGCTCGAATATTTATTCAAGCGGATCCCAGCTGTAGGCGGAAAGCTTGCTGCCACAGCAGAGCGTATTAAAGACAGCCTCAAGTATTTACTTGTGTCTGGCATGTTCTTTGAGGAAATGGGATTCACTTACTTAGGTCCTGTCGATGGACATTCTTATGAAGATCTTTTTGAAAACCTTGAATATGCAAAGAAAACAAAAGGTCCTGTCTTGCTGCATGTCATCACGAAAAAAGGAAAAGGTTATCAGCCGGCAGAATCCGATAAAATTGGGACTTGGCACGGCACAGGTCCATACAAAATTGATACAGGTGATTTTGTAAAGCCAGCAGCAGCTGCCCCGTCATGGAGTGGTCTTGTCAGTGAAACAGTCAGAAAGCTTGCGCGGAAAGATGAGCGAATTGTGGCCATCACACCTGCGATGCCTGTTGGCTCAAAACTTGAAGGCTTTGCAAAGGAATTTCCAGAGCGAATGTTTGATGTAGGAATTGCTGAGCAGCATGCAGCCACAATGGCAGCTGGGCTTGCGACGCAGGATATGAAGCCATTTTTAGCGATTTATTCAACGTTCCTGCAAAGAGCTTATGATCAAGTGCTGCATGATATTTGCCGCCAGAACCTCAATGTATTTATCGGGATTGACCGTGCGGGTCTTGTCGGTGCAGATGGAGAAACGCATCAAGGTGTGTTTGATATTGCCTTCATGCGTCATATGCCGAATATGGTGCTCATGATGCCGAAGGATGAAAATGAAGGTCAGCACATGGTCAATACAGCCATTCAGTATGATGACGGTCCTATTGCCATGCGTTTCCCGCGCGGAAATGGGCTGGGCGTGAAAATGGATGAACAGCTGAAAACCATTCCGATTGGGTCTTGGGAGGTTCTTCGTCCAGGGAAAGATGCTGTCATCTTAACATTCGGTACGACGATTAAAATGGCGCTGCAAGCAGCTGAGGAACTTCAAAAAGAAGGAAAATCAATTCGTGTCGTCAACGCCCGGTTTATTAAGCCGCTTGATGAAGCGATGCTACATGACATTCTTTCTGAAGGGATTCCGATTTTAACGATTGAAGAAGCTGTGCTCCAAGGCGGGTTTGGCAGCAGTGTATTAGAATATGTACACGACAAGAAAGCATCACATATCAAAGTAGAACGGATGGGTATCCCAGATCAATTTATTGAGCATGGAAGTGTTGATGCCCTGCTTGAAGAAATTGGTCTGACGAAAGCACAGGCTGCTGAGACTTTGCGTGGCCTGCTTCCCGCAGCACCAAGAAAAGGAATTGGATCATGACATCAAAGAAAGAACGACTTGACGTTTTATTAGTCGAACAAGGACTAATGGAAACAAGAGAGAAAGCAAAGCGTGCCATCATGGCAGGAATCGTTTACTCAAATGAAAACCGTTTGGATAAACCAGGAGAGAAAATTGCTCGTGATACTCCGCTCACAGTGAAGGGGAATCCTCTCAAATACGTAAGCCGAGGCGGGTTAAAGCTCGAAAAAGCGCTCAAAGAATTTGACCTGACAGTTGAAGGGAAATTGCTGATTGATATTGGCTCATCTACAGGCGGATTTACGGATTGTGCTCTTCAAAATGGAGCGGTCAAATCATATGCTGTAGACGTTGGCTACAATCAGCTTGCGTGGAAATTAAGGCAGGATGACAGGGTGATCGTCATGGAGCGCACCAATTTTCGCCATTCCATCCCAGCTGATTTTACTGAAGGATTGCCAGAAGTGGCTTCAATTGATGTATCTTTTATTTCACTTAAACTCATTCTGCCAGCTTTAAAGCATATTCTTGTTCCGGGTGGGGACTGTATTGCACTCGTCAAGCCTCAATTTGAAGCGGGCAGAGAGCTTGTTGGGAAAAAAGGCATCGTGCGCGAGCCGTCTGTCCACCTCGGTGTACTAGAAGAGATGAATCAATTTGCTGCTAAAGAAGGCTATGATGTAAAGGATGTTTCGTTTTCGCCTATCACTGGTGGAGACGGAAATATTGAATTTCTGCTTCATTTAGTGCTTCATCCTGATCAAGAGGAGAATACGGCGCTTCCGGTTTCAGAACTTGAGAAAGTCGTGAAGGAAGCCCATTCTGTATTGAAAGAAAAGAAAAACAGCCCTGAGCCGGCTGACACATGAGATGATTGATACAAAAGGAATAATAGCTCGCTATTATTCCTTTTCAGATTGTTGACAAAGGGTTAAAATGATCTTTATTTTAGCCCTTTGTCTTCCTTTTTACATGGTCAAAAGACGAAATCGGCTGGATCTCACGTAATGCTTGTTTTTTGAAGTGTGCATCATATAACATAGAACGTAAAGACAAACTGAGAATAAAACGCCTAGGGGGGTCAAATATGAATAAAGGTCAAAGGCATATTAAAATTAGAGAAATCATTGCAAGCCAAGAAATTGAAACACAAGATGAATTGGTCGATATTTTGAAAGCCGATGGATATAACATCACACAAGCGACCGTTTCTAGAGATATTAAAGAATTACATTTAGTGAAAGTTCCGACGAACAATGGAACATATAAATACAGTCTTCCTGCTGATCAGCGGTTTAACCCGCTGTCAAAGCTGAAACGATCCCTAATGGATGCATTTATTAAAATGGATGCTGCCAGTCATTTAATTGTTCTGAAAACAATGCCGGGTAATGCTCAGGCAATCGGTGCTTTAATGGATAATTTAGATTGGGAAGAAATTATGGGAACGATTTGCGGAGATGATACCATTTTAATCATTTGCCGCACTCCAGATGATACAGAGACAGTTTCGAGCAAAATTTTAGAGCTTCTATAAAGAATCAGGTTTACTAAAAGAGGTGTCAAATGAGTGTTAGCAGAACTAACCATTAAAAACTTTGCAATCATTGAAGAGTTAACGGTTTCATTTGAAAAAGGACTCACGGTCCTAACAGGGGAAACAGGTGCCGGAAAATCCATCATGATTGATGCTGTCTCACTTCTCGTGGGAGGAAGAGGGTCCTCTGAATTTGTCCGCTACGGTGAAAAAAAAGCAGAGCTGGAAGGGCTTTTTCTTGTACCAGCCGATCATCCTGTATTTGCTCTATGCGAAGAGCAGGGAATTGACGCATCAGATGAAATGATGATCCTCCGCCGTGATATTAACAACAGCGGGAAAAGCATTTGCCGGATTAATGGAAAGCTTGTCACCATCTCACTTTTACGTGAAGTAGGACGGCTTTTGCTTGATATACATGGTCAGCACGATAACCAGCTGCTTATGGAAGATGAAAATCATCTGCATTTGCTCGATCAATTTGGAGCAGAAGAAATTGCACCAGCTCTCTTGCAGTATCAAGAAGCATATGATCAATATATGAAGACGGCTCAAAAGCTCAGGCAGCTGTCCGAGAATGAGCAGGAAATGGTGCACCGCTTAGATTTACTGCAATTTCAGCTAGAGGAGATTGAGGCAGCGCAGTTAGAGCCGGGAGAAGATGAGAAGCTTCAGGAAGAGCGTCATCAAATCAGCAACTACGAGAAAATCTATTCCTCACTCCAAAACGCGTATAACGCTTTGCGTAATGAGCAAGGAGGACTAGATTGGGTTGGCATGTCCTCAAGCGAGCTTGAGCAAGTGTCTGAGATCAATGATGATTTGAAAAAGCTATCTGAACAAGTATCGAATTCCTACTACTTATTAGAGGATTCAACTTTCCAAATGCGAAGCATGCTGGATCAATTAGAATTCGATCCGGCTCGTCTTGATTTTATTGAATCCAGGCTGAATGAAATGAAGCAGTTAAAACGAAAATACGGCACAACCGTTGAGGAAATTTTGGAGTATGCGGCGAAGATTGAAGAAGAAATCGATCAAATTCAAAATCGAGACAGCCATCTGCAGACGCTCAAGAATAAACTGGATGCGATGAGCCGTGATGCCCTGCTGGAAGCACTTAACGTTTCGGAGCTGCGTAAAAAATGGGCCAAAAAGCTAGCGAAGCAAATCCAAACGGAGCTCAAGGATTTGTATATGGAGAAGTCTTCATTTGACACAGCTTTTTCTATTCGATATGCGCCTTTTGGAAGCACCGATTGTCCGCTATTAGACGGAAAACCTGTCCAGCTCGGGAAAAATGGAATCGACCAAGCACAATTTGTCATTTCTACAAATACAGGCGAACCGATGAAATCTTTATCGAAAGTAGCCTCAGGTGGAGAAATTTCACGTGTCATGCTCGCTGTGAAGAGTATTTTCTCAGCCAAACAAGACGTCACATCCATTATCTTCGATGAAGTTGATACAGGCGTCAGCGGCAGAGTCGCACAAGCCATTGCTGAAAAAATTTACAAAGTAGCATCTGGATCACAAGTGCTCTGCATTACACATCTGCCTCAAGTAGCCGCAATGGCTGACACACATCTCTTCATTTCGAAACGCTCAAAAGCGGGCAGAACACTGACGAGTGTCAAACCATTAAGTCATGAAGAAAAAGTGAGTGAAATTGGCCGGATGATTGCCGGTGTGGAAGTCACAGAGCTGACAAAACAGCACGCAAAAGAACTATTGCACCAAGCAAATGATGTCAAAACAACAGGGTAGCTGAATCATCAGCTGCCTTTTTTATGTTGTGTAAAAGACGGCGTATATACCCATAAAATCGTCTTTTTCTTTTATCAATTTATCCAATCATTTTCTAAAGCTGCCGGTTATAAATCCTCTCGAAGAAGGCAAAAGTAAAGATGTAGCCAAAACATGAGTGTTCTGGTGTGGGTAAGGAGCGAGGAGAGTGAAAAATGAATGCCCGAAAAGATGAGAAAAGCCATTGGTGTGATTCTCCTTGTTTCTTTAATAAGTACAGGGTTTATGAGCATAGTGAAGGAATACATCAGCATTCCAACAAATGTTGCTGTATTTGAAAAACAGAAGCACTCAATTGACACATCGATTGAAGCGTCAGCCAATGCTTCTTCGCCAGCCTTTAGCCTTTCAGAGAAAGAGAATCAGCTGGATATTACAGGACAAAAGGCGGGAAAAGCCGAAATTGTTTATGATTTTAAAGGATTTCCTATTAAGAAAACAAAAGTTGATGTTCTCCCTGAATTAAAAGTCGTTCCTGGAGGACAATCCATTGGCGTCAAGCTCCACTCTGTAGGAGTTCTCGTTGTAGGTTTTCATCAAATCACAACAGCAGACGGCAAAAAATCACCAGGTGAAGCCGCAGGCATTCAATCAGGGGATATGATCATTGAAATCAATGGTCAAAAAATGGAGAAAATGAATGACCTCACCCCATTTATTCAGAAAGCAGGGAAAACGGGTGAAACCCTTCGTTTGCTCATAAAGAGAGATCATAAAACCTTTCAAACAACATTAACACCCGCAAAAGATGCAAGTGAAGGCATCTATCGAATTGGTCTTTACATTCGTGATTCTGCAGCAGGAATCGGCACGATGACCTTTTTTGAACCTTCATCTAAAAAATATGGTGCCCTTGGGCATGTGATTTCTGACATGGATACAAAAAAACCAATTGTTGTCGATAATGGCGAAATTGTCAGATCAACCGTGACATCGATTGAAAAAGGTACAGGAGGCAATCCTGGAGAAAAATTGGCGAGATTTTCTTCCGAAAGAAAAACAATAGGAGATATCTCCCGCAACAGCCCTTTTGGTATCTTTGGTACGTTAACCGAAAAGCTTGAAAATCATGTAGCAGATAAACCACTTCCAGTCGCTTTATCAAATGAAGTAAAAGAAGGCCCAGCAGAAATTTTAACCGTTGTGGATCATGATAAAGTGGAGAAGTTTGATATTAAAATCGTCAGCACAACACCGCAGAAATTCCCAGCAACTAAAGGAATGGTATTGAAGGTAACAGATGAGCGGCTCTTAAGTAAAACGGGCGGAATCGTCCAAGGAATGAGCGGAAGCCCCATCATTCAAAATGGCAAAGTCATTGGAGCTGTCACACACGTATTCGTCAATGATCCGACTAGCGGGTACGGCGTACACATTGAATGGATGCTGTCCGAAGCAGGAATCGACCTTTATCAAAAAAACAAAAAAGCAAGTTGATCATTTAACTGCCGCGAATCTTCCGGCAGTTTTTTCTACCCTTTCTTTCTCTTCCATCATGTTATAAAATAAGGAAAAAGAGATTTTTCGACAAAATGGAAAAAAGCATGTTGTCAAATTGCAATAATCGTCGATTCTTTAAGAAAAACATAGAAAAAGCTAGATAATGCTCTATTATTCGGAAAATTAAAGTTTTTTAAAGGGGATAGCATGGTTTTGTCGAATTGAACACTCAGAAGAGAAATGCAAAAGACTAAAGGAATCGACATTGGGGAGGAAAGAACGTGGAGAAAATTAAAGTGTGTGTAGCTGATGACAATCGAGAGCTTGTTGGCCTTTTGACAGAGTACATTGAGGGACAGGAAGATATGGAAGTACTTGGCGTGGCGTATAATGGTCAGGAATGCCTGACATTATTTAAAGATAAAGAGCCCGACGTTCTCCTCTTAGATATTATTATGCCTCATTTAGACGGTCTTGCTGTACTAGAACGCCTCCGTGAAAACAATGAAATGACAAAACAGCCAAGTGTGATTATGCTAACGGCCTTTGGACAAGAAGATGTCACGAAAAAAGCAGTTGATTTGGGCGCATCTTATTTCATTTTAAAGCCATTTGATATGGAAAACCTAGTAGGTCATATTCGTCAAGTCAGTGGAAACGGCACACAAGTTACCCATCGCTCTTCATCAATCCAAAACAGTGTTCTTCGCAACAAACCTGAACCGAAACGTAAAAACTTAGATGCGAGCATTACGACCATTATTCATGAGATTGGCGTGCCCGCTCATATTAAAGGGTATTTATACTTAAGAGAAGCGATTTCTATGGTGTACAATGACATTGAGCTTCTCGGAAGCATTACTAAAGTGTTGTACCCAGACATTGCAAAGAAATTTAACACGACCGCCAGCAGGGTGGAACGGGCAATTCGTCATGCCATTGAAGTCGCTTGGAGCAGAGGGAACATTGATTCCATTTCCTCACTCTTTGGTTATACTGTCAGCATGTCAAAAGCGAAACCAACCAATTCAGAATTTATTGCCATGGTAGCTGATCGTTTGCGATTAGAGCATAGAGCTAGCTAGTTTATTTTTCATGAAAAAACGTTTCTTCATTGAGACGTTTTTTTATTTTGAAACATGTTGTCAAAAATTGGTTAGGTTGATAAAATCATCTTAATGTTTAAATTGGACAAACGGGCTGCTTTATTTTCAGAATAAAATGAAAAATAAAGCATGAAAAAAATAAAAAAGACATAAAGTAGTGGTAATCAGCTGCGCCAATCGATCATGAAGTCTTCAAAATAGAAGAAGAAAACGCTCATTCGTAAGAAAAAGGATGAGAGGAAAAGGTCTTATGGAAATGGTAATTAAAGCAAACGAGATCGAAAGTTCTATTTCTATTGACCTGATTGATTGGCGTTTTAAAGTCACTGGCTTCTTAGAGATTGTGCCATTTGAACTGAATATTCCCATTGTCGAATTTAATAATTTTCACATTCTTTTACTATGCTATAATAATGAAAAGAAGAGGGTGAGGTTATGGGAAAGCTGAAAATCCACTCTGCTGAGGTAGCGAACGAAATTAGCAAGTGGACGAGGGTCATTTCTCAGAATGACTTAGAAAAATCTGCTATCTATAAAGAGAAAATTCAGAATTTGCTAAAAAATACAGATGAAGACCGTGAAGTTCTCCTTTATTATCAGCTTGTTGACGGCAGACATGAAATGTTACTTGGAAATATTGAAAAAGCCAATCAAATTATGAAAAGTGTCGGAACGCTCGATGAGAAGGCAGATGACATTATTAATTTTTATTTTTACTTTTACAAAGGCCAATATGCTGCATATGTGAAAAAGTATGATGAAGCCATTAGTTTTTACAAAATTGCAGAACAGCGGCTAAAACGTGTGAATGAAGACCTTGAAGTAGGAACTTTTCACCATAAGGTTGCTTCAATTTATTACGAACTGAAACAAAACTTCATATCCATTAATCATATTAAAAAAGCCATCGATACATTCAAAGCACATGAAGAGTATACAGCGCAGGCAATTGACAGCTTGATTTTACATGCAAGTAATTGTATTGATTTGTTCCAATTCGATGAAGCAGAGGAGAAGTATCAAGAAGCACTTGAGAAAAGTAAGCGCATTAACAATGAAGTGCTGATTGGGAAATGCTATCACAATTTAGCTGTTCTTTATTATGCAAAGCATGATTATGAAAAAAGCGCACATTATGCAAAAAAAGGAATGGGCATTCAAATTCACCGTGACAATAGTCATTATTACATCCAATCTTTATATGTTCTGGCAAACGCCTTAGTGCATCTAGGAGATCAAGAGGCGAGGGAATATATTAAAGAGGGTATTCTGTATAGCTGCGATATCCAAAATAATGAATATATAGTAAAATTTGAAATTTTGGATTTGATGTGCGAGAATAGTGGGGCAGCAGACGTATTCTCTGAAAAATTAGACTACATAGAAAAAAATAGATTATATGTGGAGCTTGAGGATTTGTCTGAACAAATATCGAAATACTTCAAGGAACGAAATGATTATCAAAATGCCATTCGTTTTCTTGAAAAGAAATTCGATGCACAAATACTTCAAAAGAAAGTGGAGGTTATCTTATGAAAAAGTTGTTGTTAGGTGTAACCGTTGTTACAGCAGTCGCAGTTGTTTCTTCCCTTTTTGCTCTTGACGCAGAGACGACAGAGCAAGCCATCAGAGCGATTACGTGATCGAATTTATCTGTCAACCTCTTCATGCGAATCAGAAGAGGTTTTTTTTATGTGCTCAAAACTGGAAAAACGAAAAAAGACACGTCATAATGAAAGGAAGCATCATATTTAGAGGTGACCTATGACGAAAATTTTTGCACACAGAGGCTTTAAAGGCATTTATCCTGAAAACACCATGATAGCCTTCGAGCATGCACTCCATTCGGGAGCTGACGGAATTGAGCTGGATGTTCAGCTGACGAAAGACGGCAGACTTGCTGTCATTCACGATGAGAAACTGAACAGAACAACGAATATGAAAGGTTTAGTGAAAGACCATACATATGAAGAATTAAAAGCGGGAGATGCGAGTCATTCTTTTTATGAAGAAACCGGTGCTGTATCCATTCCTCTTTTAGAGGAAGTATTAGAGCTAGTGACGCAGCAATCATCATTGATCATCAATATTGAACTGAAAAACTCCATTTATCGATATCCTGGTATCGAGGAGAAAGTAAAAAAACAAATCGAGCATTTTCAAATAGAAGACCGTGTACTTGTTTCATCGTTTCATCACGGCAGTTTAGCTCTTTTTCACAAACTGATGCCGCATGTTGAACTTGCTGTTCTCACAATGGATGTGATTCATCAGCCTGAGATGTATATAAAAACAGTACCAGCAAGAGGCTATCATCCGAATATTAAGGGTGCAGGCGTGACCAAAGAGGTTGTGTCAGCTCTCCATGCATCTGAGCAAGTAATCAGGCCGTTTACAGTAAACAGTGAAAAGCAAATGAAAAACATGTTTTCCTTAGGTGTTGATGGCATTTTCACTGATTTTCCTGACCGGGCCGTGAAAATAAGAGAAGAAATGAAATAAAGACCTGCTATCATCAGCGGGTCTTTTTTTCACGTTTTATCTCTGCTTAAAGCGAGCAGTCACTTTATTTCGTTTACGGTCTCTATATAAAATAAAGCCAGCCACTACATAAAGCCCTCCCCCTAAAAATAACAACCCTGCAATTCCTTGCAGCCATAAAAATGGAAATGGTGCAATGATGATGCCGAAAACAGTGTCACGCAGCAGCTTAATCCCAAGTGCAGCAAGCGCGCCAGGTATTAAAATAATCACTAGTGCAAGTATTCTCCCCATCAAATGTCCCCTTAAACGTCATTTACTTCCATTGTCTAATTCAAAAAATATTTTGTCAAGAAAGGAAAACGTGGTAATATAAGAGTTGTGCAATTTTTTGCAACGGAAAAATATGGTGTGCAAATTTTTTCATATGAAGGGGTAACGGGATGCAGAGAGTCTTGATTGTCGGTGCAGGACAGGGTGGATCAGCATTGCTAGAAACATTGCTGAAAACAAATATGATTCAAATCATTGCGATCGCCGACCTTGATCTTGAGGCACCGGGGATGGCAGAAGCGAAAAAGAATGGAATTGATACGACAACGGATTGGAAAGAATACATAAAAGATGACATTGATATCATCATTGAAACAACAGGCAGTTCAGCAGTGCTGAAAGAGCTGATGGAAGAAAAGCCGGAGCATGCTGTCATTGTTCCAAGTTCAATGGCTTACGTCATATCAGAATTAATGTCAGAAAAACAACAGCTAATTCAAATATTAAAGGAACAAACCTATAAGCATGACCGCATTTTTAATGCAACGAACGATGGGATGATTTTTATAAACATGGACGAAGAAGTCGTCCTGTTTAATCGATCAGCGGCCAAAATGGTTGGATGTTCGCAAAAAGATGCGATTGGCCGCGACATACGAGAAGTGATCCCAAACACAAAACTTCCCGACATTTTAAGATCGAGAGAGCCAGAATTTAATCAAAAACAATTTCTGAACCAGCAAATACAAATTGTCACAACGCGTTTGCCAATTATTGATGACGCGGGGAGAATGCTAGGTGCTTTATCCATCTTTAAAGATATTACAGATGCCGTTGAGCTTGCGGAGGAAGTAACCAACCTTAAAGAAGTGCGAACCATGCTGGAGGCGATCATTCAATCGTCGGATGAAGCCATATCGGTTGTTGATGAGCAGGGAAAAGGGATCTTGATCAACCGAGCTTATACGAAAATGACTGGATTAACAGATAAAGAAGTTGTGGGGAAACCAGCGGGTGCAGATATTTCTGAAGGAGAAAGCATGCATTTGAAGGTGCTTGAAACAAGAAGACCGGTTCGAGGCGTCAGAATGAAAGTCGGGCCGAATAAAAAAGATGTGATCGTCAACGTAGCGCCAGTCATCGTTGATGGCATCTTAAAAGGCAGTGTCGGCGTCATTCATGACGTATCAGAAATTCAATCACTCACGAATGAATTAAATAAAGCAAGGCAGCTTATCCGGACACTTGAAGCAAAGTACACATTTGAAGACATCATTGGAGAAAGTGAGCAAATGCTTGTGGCACTTGAGCAGGCAAAGCTAGGCGCAAAAACGCCAGCCACCATTTTACTCCGGGGAGAATCAGGTACTGGAAAAGAGCTGTTTGCGCACGCCATTCACAATGAAAGTGACCGAAAATATAATCGCTTTGTACGGGTCAACTGTGCAGCCTTATCTGAGACCCTTTTAGAGTCAGAGCTTTTTGGCTATGAAGAAGGAGCGTTCTCTGGTGCAAGGCGCGGCGGGAAAAAAGGACTGTTTGAAGAGGCGAATCAAGGCAGCATTTTTTTAGATGAAATTGGTGAGATGACGCCAAGTACACAGGCGAAGCTGCTGCGCGTCATGCAGGAGAAAGAAATTGTAAGAGTAGGCGGAACAAAGGCCATACCAGTCGATGTTCGTGTCATCACGGCGACAAATGTCAATATTGAAAAAGCGATGGCGGAAGGAAAGTTCAGAGAGGACTTATATTATCGCATGAACAGATACCCGATCTCTATCCCGCCGCTAAGGCAGCGCCTTGAGGATATTGATTCGTTAAGCAAACGTCTCATCCAAAAGATCAATTTAGACTATGGACGGAACGTTCGCGGGTTAACAGAACAGGCGCTTCATAGACTGCGATCATATAAGTGGCCTGGAAACGTAAGAGAGCTTGAAAATGTACTTGGACGAGCCATGATCTTTTTAAACCCACAAGAAGAATGGATTGATGAGGGGCATATTTCTTTCATGGAGTCTGAAGATCAGGAAGAAAAAGAGCACCAGGAACTGGCTGTCAGTCAATTTGAGGGAGAGACGCTTTCGGATGCTGTTGAGGCATTTGAAGCGCAGCTGATTAAACAAACCCTTGAAAAGCATCAATTCAATCGCACGAAAACAGCGAAAACGTTAGGGATCAGCATACGGAACCTTTACTATAAAATGGATAAATATCAACTTGCAAAAGATAGCATGCAATAAAATGCATGTAAACTGCAAAAGGTTGCACGAATGTCATGCAAACTGCCTCATTTTACTGCATTTCAAACTGGCACGGAACTTGCATATAAAACATGAACCGAGCACAAGGAAAGGTGGGCATATATGAAGCTTGACGATCTGATTATGAAAGCCGCCCAGCTGCAGAATAAAACGGCGGCTGTGGCTCATGCAGAAGACGAAGAAGTGCTTCATGCCATCAAGATGGCAATTAAGCGAAAGGTCGCTCGCTTTCTCCTGGTTGGGAACAAACGCAACCTGAAGGAGCTAGTGAAACAGCATGCAATCGATGAGGACTGGATAGATATTATTCATTCAGATTCTCCCGAAGAATCTGCCAAAATAGCCGTGCAGGCAGTGAGCGAGAAGCATGCAGATATTTTGATGAAGGGGCATGTCCCGACAGCCGTTCTTTTAAAAGCGGTACTGAATAAAGAATATGGGCTCAGGACAGCAAGTGTCCTATCACATGTCGCAGCATTCGAAGTACCGGGCTTTGACCGCTTTATTTATGTCACGGATTCTGCGATGAACATCGCGCCCGATTTAAATATGCTGAAAGAGATTACGATCAATTCTGTTCAAGTAGCACAAGCTGTAGGAAACGACATGCCAAAGGTTGCAGTGCTCTCTGCGGTCGAGGTCGTGAATCCGGCAATGGATTCAACTTTAACTGCGGCAAGTCTTGCGCAAATGAATCGGCGGGGGCAAATTTCTGGATGCCTGATTGATGGGCCTCTTGCTTTAGATAATGCCATCTCTCAAACGGCAGCTTCTCATAAAAATATTACGAGTGATGTAGCCGGCCATGCAGATATTTTGCTTGTGCCAACAATTGAGGCAGGAAACATTCTTTATAAATCTCTCATCTACTTTGCACATGCGAAGGTGGGAGCTGTGGTGGCAGGAGCCAAGGCGCCGATTGCTTTAACAAGCCGGTCTGATTCAGCTGAAAGTAAGCTTTATTCAATTGCGCTTGCCATCTGTACATCAAATTAAGCGGAAGTAATAGGAGGAATAACACAATGGAACTTTTTAAATATATGGAACGATACGATTATGAACAGCTTGTATTTTGTCAGGATGAGCAGTCTGGCTTAAAAGCGATTATTGCGATTCATGATACAACACTTGGACCTGCACTAGGCGGAACGAGAATGTGGACGTATGAAAACGAAGAAGCAGCTATTGAGGATGCACTGCGTCTAGCAAGAGGAATGACTTATAAAAACGCGGCAGCAGGACTTAATCTTGGCGGCGGAAAAACAGTGATCATCGGTGACCCGAGAAAAGACAAAAACGAAGAAATGTTCCGTGCCTTTGGACGTTACATTCAAGGGCTGAATGGCCGCTATATTACAGCGGAAGATGTCGGTACAACGGTAGAAGACATGGACCTCATTCATGAAGAAACCGATTTTGTCACAGGGATCTCTCCTGCATTTGGTTCATCCGGAAATCCGTCTCCAGTCACTGCTTACGGTGTATATAAAGGGATGAAAGCCGCTGCCAAAGCTGCTTTCGGTACAGATTCATTAGAAGGAAAAACAATTGCTGTCCAAGGTGTTGGAAATGTGGCCTACAATCTGTGTAAACATCTGCACGAAGAAGGCGCACAGCTTATTGTCACAGATATCAACAAAGACTCTGTCAAGCGAGCTGTTGAAGACTTCGGCGCAAAAGCAGTCGATCCTGACGATATTTATGATCAAGCATGTGATATTTATGCACCGTGCGCACTTGGTGCAACCATTAACGATGTAACCATTCCTAAGTTAAAAGCAAAAGTGATTGCAGGTGCTGCAAATAACCAGCTAAGAGAAACGCATCACGGAGACCTTATCCATGAAATGGGGATTGTATATGCTCCTGACTATGTGATTAATGCAGGCGGTGTGATTAACGTGGCTGATGAGCTTTATGGCTATAATGCAGATCGTGCGATGAAAAAAGTCGAAGGCATTTATCAAAATATTGAACGTGTGATTGAAATTTCAAACCGTGATGCCATTCCAACTTATAAAGCGGCAGACCGATTGGCTGAAGAGCGAATTGAAAGAATGCGCAAATCAAGAAGTCAATTCTTGCAAAATGGTCAACATATTTTAAGTCGTCGCTAATTGGAAGAATGAGTTGAAACGGAGGTTTTGTTTTTGCTGACAAAAGAATGGCGTATTCTCACGATTAATCCTGGCTCTACTTCAACAAAAATTGGTGTGTTTCATAATGAACGTTCTATTTTTGAAACGACACTTAGACATACAGATGAGGAATTAAAGTCGTTTCCTCATATCATTGATCAATTTTCTTTCCGCAAAGAAACCATTTTGAAAACACTGCATGAACAGGGGATGAATATCTCAAAGTTTGATGCAGTGTGCGCGCGTGGCGGTCTCCTTCGTCCGATTGAAGGAGGCACATATGAAGTCAATGAGCAAATGGTGAAAGATCTAAAAGAAGGATATGCCGGCCAGCATGCATCTAATCTCGGCGGAATCATCGCGAGAGAAATCGCACTTGGCCTGAATATCCCAGCTTTTATTGTCGATCCAGTTGTGGTGGATGAACTAAAGCCAATTGCTCGTATTTCAGGGCTGCCAACGATCGAAAGAAAAAGCATCTTTCATGCATTAAATCAAAAAGCGGTCGCAAGAAAAACAGCGGCTTCTTTTGGAAAAAGTTACGAAGATTTAAACATGATTATTACTCATATGGGCGGCGGTATCACCATTGGTGTTCATGAAAAAGGGAAAGTCATCGATGTGAATAACGGTCTGCATGGCGAAGGTCCTTTCAGTCCTGAGCGTGCGGGAACCTTGCCGACAGGTGATCTTGTAAATCTTTGTTTTTCGGGTGAGTATACCCAAGAGGAAATGCTCAAACGCATTATTGGTGAAGGCGGGCTAGCGGGCTATCTTGGCACGACAGACGCTGTAAAAGTGGAACGCATGATTGAAGCAGGTGATGAGCGTGCGGCGCTCATTTATGAAGCAATGTGCTATCAAATTGCCAAGGAAATTGGTGCGGCTAGCGCTGTTTTAAAAGGAGCAGTTGACGTCATTGTATTAACAGGCGGACTTGCGTACAGCAAACAAATTACATCAAGTATTCGCGGCTATATTGACTGGATTTCAGATGTTGTCGTGTATCCAGGTGAAAATGAGCTGCAATCGTTAGCGGAAGGTGCGCTTCGTATTTTAAAAGAAGAAGAATCACCGAAAGAATACCCAAATGATCAACAGGAAAAGAAAGGAGTGACAAGTCATGGCAACTGAATATGACCTCGTCATTCTTGGTGGAGGCACAGGCGGCTATGTAGCAGCCATCCGTGCCTCACAGCTTGGATTGAAAACAGCAGTTGTAGAAAAAGAAAAGCTCGGCGGAACATGTCTTCATAAAGGCTGCATTCCGTCTAAAGCGCTGCTCAGAAGTGCAGAAGTATATCAAACCGTCAAACGCGCAGCTGATTTTGGAGTTGAGGCAGGCGGCATTGCCTTGCAATTTGCGAGTGTGCAAAAAAGAAAAACAGAGATTGTCGAAAAACTAGCAGGCGGCGTCAAACACTTAATGAAACAAGGGAAAATTGATGTATATGAAGGAATTGGCCGTATTCTTGGCCCATCTATCTTTTCGCCAATGCCAGGAACGATCTCCGTAGAAATGGCAAATGGAGAGGAAAATGAAATGCTTATTCCAAAGCAGGTCATCATCGCGACAGGCTCAAGACCGCGGGTGCTGCCAGGGCTTGAAGCAGATGGAACACACATCCTCACATCAGATGATGCACTTGAACTGCCAGAGCTTCCGCAGTCGATGCTCATTGTCGGAGGCGGAGTGATCGGAATCGAGTGGGCGTCTATGCTCAATGATTTTGGTGTGAACGTCACTGTGATTGAGTTTGCAGACCGTATTTTACCAACAGAGGATCATGACATTTCTAAAGAAATGGAAAAGCTATTATCTAAAAAAGGCATCACCTTTGTGACAAATGCGAAGGTACTGCCAGATAGCGTAGAAAAGCAGGAAAATCTCGTGACAATTCAAGCGGAAAAGGATGGAGACATTCAGACGTTCGAAGCGGAAAAACTCCTTCTTTCAGTCGGCAGAGTACCTAATATCGAAGGCATAGGTCTTGAAAACACGGACATCCAAACCGAAAAACAAGGCATTGTCGTGAATGAACATTATCAAACGAAAGAATCGCATATTTACGCAATAGGAGATGTCATCGGCGGGCTTCAGCTGGCACATGTGGCTTCTCACGAAGGTATGATTGCTGTTGAACATATGGCTGGGAAAGATCCAAAGCCGCTCGATGAAACGCTCGTATCTAAATGTGTTTACTCTCACCCAGAAACCGCTAGTGTAGGACTCACTGAACAGGCGGCAAAAGAGCAGGGCTTTGAAGTCAAAATAGGGAAATTCCCATTTATGGCGATTGGAAAAGCGCTTGTGTACGGGGAGTCTGATGGATTCGTCAAAATCATTGCCGATCAAAAGACAGATGATATTTTAGGAATTCATATGATTGGTCCTCATGTAACAGATATGATATCTGAAGCTGGATTAGCCAAAGTACTTGATGCAACCCCATGGGAAGTGGGACAGACGATACACCCGCATCCGACCTTATCAGAGGCGATTGGCGAGGCAGCCCTTGCTGTTGACGGGAAGGCGATCCATTTTTAATCAAGGAGGGAAACATGATGAGTAACATGCGTCATCAGGAATTAGGATTATCAGATGAACAAGCAATTGATATATATAGAACAATGCTTCTAGCAAGAAAAATCGATGAACGGATGTGGCTTTTAAACCGTTCAGGGAAAATTCCATTCGTCATTTCTTGTCAAGGGCAAGAAGCGCAGCAAGTCGGTGCTGCATTTGCCCTTAATAGAGAAGAAGATTACGTCTTACCTTACTATCGTGATATGGGGGTTGTCCTTGCTTTTGGGATGACAGCAAAAGATTTAATGATGTCTGGTTTCGCAAAACAAGACGATCCAAACTCAGGCGGAAGACAAATGCCGGGGCATTTTGGACAAAAAGCAAATCGAATTGTGACCGGATCTTCACCTGTAACAACGCAGGTTCCTCACGCGGTGGGAATTGCCCTTGCTGGACGATTAGAGCAGAAAAACTTTGTCAGCTTTGTCACGTTCGGTGAAGGCTCATCAAACCAAGGAGATTTTCACGAAGGCGCTAACTTCGCTGCTGTGCATAAACTGCCTGTTATTTTCATGTGTGAAAACAATAAGTACGCGATTTCCGTACCATATGACAAACAAGTGGCCTGTGAACGCATTTCAGATCGTGCGATTGGATATGGGATGCCTGGCGTAACTGTAGATGGAAATGATCCGCTTGAAGTATATGCCGCTGTCAAAGAAGCGAGAGACCGTGCGGCAAGAGGCGAAGGCCCGACATTGATTGAAACAATCTCTTACCGTTTAACTGCGCATTCAAGTGATGACGATGACTCAAGCTATCGAGAAAAAGAAGAAGTGCTCGAAGCAAGAAAGAAAGATCCGCTCATCCAATATGAAACGTATTTAATCGAAGGAAACGTCATGACTTCTGAAATGAAAGAAGAGATGACAAAAGAAATCATGCAAATCGTAAACGAAGCCACTGATGAAGCGGAAAACGCAGCTTATGCTGAAGCAGAAAGCGCACTTCGTTACGTGTATGCGGAGTAAGGGGGAAGAAAAATGCCTGTTATGTCATATATAGACGCCATTACACTGGCGATGAAAGAAGAAATGGAACGAGATCCGAAAGTGTTTGTGCTCGGAGAGGATGTCGGGAAAAAAGGCGGCGTATTTAAAGCGACAGCGGGTCTTTACGAGCAATTTGGAGAAGCGCGCGTCATGGATACACCTCTTGCAGAATCAGCTATTGCTGGTGTAGGTATTGGGGCAGCGATGTATGGAATGCGCCCAATTGCAGAAATGCAATTTGCGGATTTCATTATGCCTGCAATCAACCAAATCATTTCAGAGGCTGCAAAAATTAGATACCGATCAAATAATGATTGGAGTTGTCCAATGGTCATCCGCGCACCATACGGAGGCGGAGTACACGGGGCACTTTATCATTCACAATCGGTCGAAGCGATTTTTGCTAACCAGCCTGGTTTGAAAATTGTGATGCCTTCTACACCTTATGATGTCAAAGGTCTTTTAAAGGCTGCAGTGCGTGATCCAGATCCTGTATTGTTCTTTGAACATAAACGTGCATACCGCCTTATTAAGGGAGAAGTGCCTGAAGAGGATTACACTCTTCCGATTGGAAAAGCAGATGTGAAACGTGAAGGCGATGATATTACGGTCATTACATATGGCCTTTGTGTGCATTTTG
This sequence comes from Bacillus sp. WP8, assembly GCF_000800825.1. Lineage (NCBI taxonomy): Bacteria > Bacillati > Bacillota > Bacilli > Caryophanales > Bacillaceae > Bacillus > Bacillus sp. WP8. The sequence continues at coordinate 2,174,284 of NZ_CP010075.1, read as the reverse complement.
CGCTGCAAGCAGCAGACCGCCTTGCAAAAGACGGTATTTCCGCTCATATTCTCGATTTGAGAACAGTGTACCCGCTTGATCAGGAAGCGATTATAGAAGCGGCTTCTAAAACAGGTAAAGTGCTCCTGTTAACGGAAGATACAAAAGAAGGCAGCATCATGAGTGAGGTTGCGGCAATCATTTCAGAGCATTGCTTATTTGATTTAGACGCACCAATCAAACGCTTGGCAGGACCAGATATTCCGGCAATGCCTTATGCGCCGACAATGGAGAAATTCTTCATGGTCAACCCGGATAAGGTAGAAGCTGAAATGAGAGAGCTAGCGGCGTTTTAAGAAAGAGGAGGGTTTCAAAGTGGCAATTGAACAAATGAAAATGCCTCAGCTAGGTGAAAGTGTAACAGAAGGAACTATTAGCAAATGGCTCGTTTCACCTGGCGATCATGTGAATAAATACGATCCGATTGCGGAAGTCATGACGGATAAAGTGAACGCAGAAGTCCCGTCTTCTTTTACAGGAACGATTACAAAACTATCGGCTGAGGAAGGCGAAACGCTGCAAGTAGGAGAAGTGTTCTGTGAAATTGAAGTTGAAGGAAGCGAGCAGCAGAGCGGGAAAGAAGAAGCGGCACCTGAGCAAAGCAAAGCGCCTGAAGCAGATCAAACAAATGAGAATCAAAGTCAAAAGAAACGTTACTCTCCAGCCGTTCTTCGTTTAGCAGATGAGCATGGCATTGATTTAGCGGCTGTTCAAGGTACGGGAGCAGGCGGTCGAATTACTAGAAAAGATTTGCTGCAGCTCATTGAAAACGGCGGCGTTAAAGAGAAGACAGCACCTGTCAATGAACGTGCTGTTCAACCAGAGCCTGCGCAGCCATCTCAAGCAAAAGAGACTCCTGCCATCCCTTCCATGCCTGGTGATGTTGAGCTGCCAGTCACGCCGATCCGGCAGGCAATTGCGGCTAATATGCTGAGAAGCAAACATGAAATTCCGCATGCATGGACGATGATGGAAGTCGATGTGACAAATCTAGTGACAAGAAGAAATCAGCTGAAGGATCAGTTTAAAGCAAAAGAAGGCTTTAACTTGACGTTCTTTGCGTTCTTTGTCAAAGCAGTGGCTCAGGCCTTAAAGGAATTCCCTGAAATGAACAGTATGTGGGCTGGAGATAAAATTGTGCAGAAGAAAGCGATCAATGTTTCAATTGCTGTCGCTACAGATGACGCGCTTTTTGTTCCAGTCATTAAGGATGCGGATGAAAAGACCATTAAGGGCATCGCCAAAGAAATTCATGAGCTGGCGTCTAAGGTGAGACAAGGAACGCTCAAGCAAAGTGATATGGAAGGCGGTACATTCACTGTCAACAACACGGGATCATTTGGTTCAGTACAATCTATGGGAATCATTAATTATCCGCAAGCGGCGATTTTACAAGTAGAATCGATCGTGAAGCGACCAATGATAGTAAACGGAATGATTGCGGCAAGAGACATGGTCAATCTTTGTCTTTCATTAGATCACAGAGTACTAGACGGTCTTGTATGCGGCAGATTCCTTCAGCGAATTAAACAAATCCTTGAAGGCATCGACGAGCAAACATCTGTTTATTAAAACAATCATTTTCCCCCTCCCGGCATGAGAGGGGGATTTCCACATCTAGGAGAAAGGAGCGATGATATGTCTGGACTAGATTTTTTTGCTTTTCTAACGATTGGTCTCATGTTTATCACAGCGATTGCCTTCGCTTTTCTGCGGTACATTTCTAAATCACGCAATCATCCTGAACGATTACTGCTTATCATATCGATCGTTTCAATCATTCAAATCGTGTACTGTCTGCTGATTGTCGGTGGCTTCAAAGGAGCTGCCAATAGCTTTTTAGGAATATCACTTCTCGCTGGTACACTTCTCGGATATGCACTTGAATATTTATACAGACGCTATATCAAAAAAAAGCCCGAATCAAAATGATGTCGGGCATTTTTTTATTCTGCTGGAACAATAAAGGTCAAATGCTGCTTTAACACTTCTAAAGAAGAGGGAGCCTTCATATAAACCTCACCATCCGTATCAGCATCCATTTCCTCTTTTGTGTGGATACGAATACTGGACGCTTGAATGAGAGACAGATCGCCGGTGAAATCCTCCAGCTCTTCCCGGTTCATTGAGAAAATTTCTTTTAAAGCAGAGAAACTTGTATTTCTGCAAATTAAGATGTCAGCTTTTCCATCATCAATGGATGCATTAGGCAAATCAATTTTATTTGTACCGATAAAATGTCCATTCATGACAAGAACGATGACTGCTTCCTCTTCCCAGCTTTCCTCTTCGGTCTCAATCCGTACGTGAAAAGGATCTGTTTGCTGCAGTGTGCGCAGGGCACTTGTGAAGTAGCTGATTTTACCGAGTACGGCTTTTTCCTTGTCGTTAATGTTGTTGGACGTGTCTGCGATCAGCCCAATTCCCCAAAAGTTTAATACGTATCGATCCTCTGCTTTGATTAAGTCGACCTTTTTCTCTTTGCCGTCTACAATCATTTGAGCGGCTTTTTGCATCTGTTGAGGAATACCAAGTGTTCTAGAAAAATCATTGCATGTCCCGCCTGGTAATATCGCTACAGCGGGCCTTTTTTCTAAGCCGCCAATACCGTTCATACATTCATGCACGGTACCATCTCCGCCTAATATGATGAGCAATTCCACCGTCTCATCAATATGACGACAGAAATCATAAGCATCATTTGGCTGCTTTGTTGGTTTAAGAATGAGTTCATCAATATGTAGAGAAAGAAGAGGCACTGTTTGACCGAGTGTTTTTTCCATGTTTTTTTGTCCAGCATTTCCATTATAAATGAGCATCGCTTTTTTGAATTGTGCCATCACGCAGTTCTCCCTTTCATCTCTTTATCATCACTTTTCCCCAATTTGACAGCTCATAAACGATGTTCGGAAAAAGAGGCGATGGATAAGACAACACATTTGCCCGCAGGCGTTTTCCTTGATATGATGGATTTAAAATGGTTTTGGTACGCAAAAGGAGTGGACGGACATGAATATTGATTTTAATTTATTTATGAATGATATTGTAAAACAAGCGAGAGAAGAAATTAGGCAGGCAGGCTACACTGAGCTCACGTCAGCTGAAGAAGTAGACGAAGCACTGACTAAAAAAGGAACGGCACTTGTTATGGTGAATTCAGTATGCGGCTGTGCAGGCGGTATTGCAAGACCAGCTGCCGGCTATTCTGTTCATTACGATAAGCGTCCAGATCAATTGCTGACAGTGTTTGCTGGGCAGGACAAAGAGGCAACAGCAAGAGCTCGTGAATACTTTGAAGGCTTCCCGCCATCTTCACCATCCTTTGCCTTATTAAAAGATGGAAAAATCATCAAAATGGTCGAGCGTCATGAAATTGAAGGGCACGAGCCAATGGAAGTCGTGTCAAAACTACAAGCCGCTTTTGATGAGCATTGCGAAGAAATCTAACATATGACTTTTGAATGTATAAATATAAAGCAGTCCGGTCTTTAGATCGGTCTGCTTTTTGTTTTATAAGACAATAGAATCAAAATAATTTTAGCAAAATACTATTGCATCTTAAAAAGAAAGTGTTTAAAATACATTATAGTGAATAAATATTCAAATCAATACATGATTTTAAATACTGGGAGGCATCATCATATGAAAAAGTGGTTATTATTACTTATGACAGCTGGTCTTGCAGCTGCACTCGCAGCATGCGGAACTTCTTCTAATAATTCAAACGCATCAGGAGATGACAAGACACTCGTGATGGCGACATCAGCAGATTATCCGCCATTTGAATCAAAAGACGGAGATAAAATTGTCGGTTTTGATGTAGATCTTGCAACAGCACTAGCGAAAAAGAACGGCTACAAGCTAGAAATTCAAGATATGGACTTTGCTAGCCTTGTATCAGCCCTTAAAACAAACAAAGCTGATATTGTCCTTGCAGGAATGACACCTACAGAAAAACGTAAAAAGCAAGTTGATTTCTCTGATGTTTATTACAATGCTAAAAACTTGGTTGTATCAAAGAAATCTAGCGGTATTAAAGTAGAGAAAGATTTAAAAGATAAAACAGTCGGCGTTCAATTAGGTTCTATTCAACAAGATGAAGCAAATGGATTGCAAAAGAAATATAACCTTACAGTTGAAGACCGTAATAAAATTTCTGATATCATTCAAGAGATCAAAGCAGGCCGTTTTGATGCAGCAATTATTGAAGATAAAGTAGCTGCTGGTTACTTGAAAAAGGAAAAAGACTTCCAAGCATTTGGATTGAACAGCTCAAACGAAGGTTCAGCCATTGCATTCAAGAAAAATAGCGACTTAACAGCGAAGTTTAATAAATCATTAAAAGAAATGAAAGATAATGGTGAACTTGATAAATTAATTAAAAAATGGTTTGCTGATGAAAAGTAAGTCAGGAAAAGGATCAGCGTCATTCAAGAAAATCAAGTAGAAAAGCGCTGAAAAGTTCAACTCGTGTTGAACTTTTTTTCCTGTTTTGTATGAAGGCAAAAAAAAGGAGAATGTCATGTTTGATTTTAAAGATGTAATACCTCAGATGCCCTTTATTTTAGAAGGGCTTAAGGTCACACTTTCTATTGTAGTGGTATCCCTTTTCCTTGGATTTATCTTAGGAATATTATTAACGCTTTGTAAAATTAGTGTGTTTAAACCGCTCATTTGGATTGCAGACTTTTATACGTCAATTTTCCGAGGCACACCGCTTGTGCTTCAATTGCTCATTATTTATTTTGGTCTGCCTCAGCTTCTTGGGTTCCAAATCGATCAATACTGGGCTGCTGTAGCGGCATTTTCACTCAACTCGGCAGCATACGTATCTGAAATTATTCGTGCGGGTATTAATGCCATTGATAAAGGTCAAAAAGAAGCGGCCGTTGCTTTAGGCATCCCTTATGCTAAAATGATGAAGGACTTATTGCTTCCGCAGGCGTTTAAAAATATTTCACCTGCACTTGTGAATGAAACGATTACACTGACAAAAGAATCAGCAATTGTAACAGTCATCGGACTGGGTGATGTCATGAGACGAGCCTATCAAGCTGGGGCCGTCACGTATAATTATCTTGAACCGCTTATTTTTGCGGGTCTTATCTATTATGTCATCGTGCTTGTTCTCACCTTTGTCGGCAAATCGGTGGAAAGGAAGTTAAAATCAAATGATTAAAATAGAGAAACTCACAAAATCTTTTGGTAAAAACGAAGTTTTAAAGGGGATCGACACGACCATTAAAGAAGGGGAAGTTGTTGCGGTTATTGGACCATCTGGTTCAGGAAAATCGACCTTCCTCCGCTGCATCAACTTACTTGAAAAGCCGACTTCCGGTGTAATAACAATTAAGGACACCGAAATCACCAATCCAAAAACGAATGCACTAAAAGTGCGTGAGAACATCGGAATGGTATTTCAGCATTTCCATCTGTTCCCGCATAAAACCGTGCTGGAAAATATTACGTATGCGCCAATGAATGTGAAGAATCAATCGAAGGAAGACAGCATCAAGCAAGCTGAAGACCTGCTCAAAAAGGTAGGGCTTCTAGAGAAAAAAGATGATTTCCCGAACCGTTTGTCCGGCGGTCAAAAGCAGCGTGTGGCGATTGCACGTGCGCTTGCAATGACACCAGACATTATGCTGTTTGACGAACCAACGTCTGCCCTAGATCCAGAAATGGTCAAGGAAGTATTAGAGGTCATGAAAGAGCTGGCTCAATCTGGAATGACACTCGTCATCGTCACACATGAAATGGGCTTTGCAAAAGAAGTGGCTGACCGTGTGATCTTTATGGATGACGGGAAAATTGTAGAGGATGCAAACCCTGTACAATTTTTTGAATCACCGTCTTCACAGCGTGCGCAAGACTTCTTACAAAAAATATTATAAAGAAAAAAGGGAAGGAGACTTAACATCTCCTTCTTTTTTTGATTATAATGGGGAAAGTAAAAAAAGTTCACCATTTCACAAAAGTGAATGGAAACAAGACAGAAAAGAGTGAATCACATCATGTTTAAAATCGGCTACCGAACGCTGAAAACAGCATTAGGAACAGCGATCGCTATTTATATTGCACAATTGCTTGGCTTGCAAAATTATTCAGCTGCCGGGATTATTACGATCCTGTGTATTCAGGTGACAAAGAAAAGATCCCTCTTAGCATCGGGAGCCCGCTTTGCAGCATGCAGTCTCGCTATTTTATTTTCTTATTTATTTTTCGATCTGATCGGGTATCATCCTTTTGTGATCGGTTTGATGCTGCTTGTCTTTATTCCAACAACGGTTCTGCTTCGAATTAAAGAAGGGATTGTCACAAGTTCAGTCATCATTCTCCATTTATACATGTCTGGCGGGATTACCCTGCATCTCATTTGGAATGAACTGCTGCTGATTACCATTGGTGTTGGGGTAGCGCTGATTATGAACCTATATATGCCTAGTGTTGATAAAAAGCTCAAACGCTACAGCGAACAGATTGAAGCCAACTTTGCTAAAATCTTTGAAGAAATCGAGCAATACTTAATAACAGGGAAGCAAGACTGGACAGGAAAAGAAATACCAGAGACACATCAATTGATTAAAGAAGCAAAAGCTCTTGCATATCGTGATGTTGAAAACCATGTATTAAGACATGAAAACCTGTACTATCATTATTTCAACATGAGACAAAAGCAATTTGAAATCATTGAGCGTGTACTGCCCAAAATTACGTCGATTTCCGTCACAACGGAGCATGGACAAATCATTGCAGAATACATTAGAGACTTACGCGAACATATTCACCCAGGGAACACAGCGCATAAGTTTTTAAGACGTCTCATTGATATGAAAGAAGAATTCGACGCACTTCCGCTCCCGCAAACACGAGAAGAATTTGAGGCAAGAGCGGCACTCTTTCATTTCCTCGGTGAAATGGAACAATATTTAGTACTGAAAAGCTATTTTAAAGGGATGAAAGAATAGAGACGCATGAGTTCCTTCTTCATTGGTCAATCTAATGAAAAAGGAGGAGCCTATGCGTCTTTTATTTTATACCGTACTGACCATGTCCCTTTCACCTATCTGGCCGCTTGGACAAAACCCGCTGCCAGGTGACCCATTTGTCATTATTAATAAACAAACGAATGAACTTGCCTTTATTGATCATGGGAAAATTCAAAAAGTATATCCTGCCTCTACAGGAAAAACAGCAGATTTAACGCCAGAAGGTGAATTTACCATTATGATCAAAGCGAAAGATCCCTATTACAGAAGAAAAAATATTGAAGGCGGTGCGAAGAATAATCCTCTTGGACGAAGATGGATTGGATTTGATGCACGAGGAACAGATGGCAGAACCTATGGAATTCATGGAACAAGTGATGAAACTTCGATTGGGAAATTTATCACGGCAGGCTGTGTGAGACTTCATAATCAAGATGTAGAGCTGCTGTTTGATCAGCTTCCAATTGGAACAAATGTATGGATTACAAAATCAAGTGCTTCCTTTGAAACGCTTGCCAAAGACAAACAGGCCATTCGTTGATATCCCGAATCACCTGCTTGTCTGCTTTTATTCAATCCTTATAAAAAGGCTGCTGCTCCTGCTAAAAGTGAAGAAACTAACAGCAGGCTAATCATAAGCAATACCATAAATTTCATGAATTTTTGAGACATATCGCACCCCTATAACCGAAGATTTTTGCGACAAGCGCAGTTGTCTTTATTTTATCTGGTTTTTTCATATGCGACAAGTGATCAGCAAAGGAAGTGAACGGATGACACAAATCGATCATATTGCCATTGCCGTCTTTTCTATTAAAGAAACATCTCAAACGCTTCATCAGCTATTTAATTGGCATTTTTCAGACATACAAGAGATTCCTGAGCAGGAGATAAAAGCGTCCTTCGCTTCACTAGATGATCTGCACATTGAATTAATTGAGCCGATCTCAGCCCGCAGTAAACTACATAATTTCTTAAAAAAAAGAGGAGAGGGGCTTCATCATATTGCGCTAAAGTCGGGTGACATTCAGGCTGATCTTAGCCGTCTCGATCACCTTGGCGTGCAGCTTCTCCAAAAAACAGCACAGATGGGCGCCAGCGGAAAGCAAATTGCATTTATTTCACCTAAAGAAACGTCAGGTGTGTTATTTGAATTGTGCGAGTCCTTGAAAGGAGAGAAACATAGTGATGAATGAATCGTTCAATGACTTGTCTGAATGGCGGAAGAAAGCGTTAATGGGCGGCGGCGAAAAACGAGCAGCGGCTCACAAGAACAAAGGAAAGCTGACGGCTCGAGAGCGGCTTCATGAACTTCTTGACGAGGGCAGCTTGATGGAAATTCAGTCATTTGCAACAGGCGAGCTCTCAGAGCATGTTGGTGACGGTGTCGTCATTGGAACGGGACTCATTCATGGAAAACCAGTATGTGTTTATGCACAAGATGCAACAGTATACGGAGGCTCTTTAGGCGAAATGCATGCGAAAAAAATAGCCTCTTTAATGGATCTGGCCGCTAAAAATCAAATGCCGGTCATAGGTCTAAAAGACTCAGGTGGTGCGAGAATTCAAGAGGGTGTGGTATCATTAGAAGGATACGGACAGATTTTTAAACGGAATGTGCTGTACTCTGGTCGAATCCCGCAAATATCTGTTATTTTAGGTTCATGTGCTGGAGGTGCAGTCTATTCTCCTGCATTGACTGATTTTGTCTTCATGACAGAGCAAACAGCTCATATGTTTTTAACTGGTCCGAAAGTAATAGAAAAAGCAACAGGAGAAACGGTCTGTCCTGACCGTCTTGGCGGTGCAAGTGTTCAGCATCAGACAAGCGGGAATGTGCACTATACTGGGAAAGATGAGAAGGACGTGTTAAAAGCGGTTCGAACTCTTTTAACGTACATACAAACGAAACAACAGGCTGTCACACGCGCTGGGGCACGAAAGCACGATTCCGCCGATCCAGGCAGAATTCTGCCAAAGAATCCATCACGCACCTATGATGTCAAACAAGTGGTGACAGCAATAACCGATCCAGACTCATTCTTTGAAACGCAGCCTTGTTTCTCAAAAAATATTGTCACAGGTTTTGCCAGATTACAAGGAGCCTCCATTGGTGTAGTTGCCAATCAGCCAAAGGTGCTGGCAGGCAGCCTTGATCTTGACGCTGCCGATAAAGCGGCCAGGTTTATTCGATTTTGCGATGCGTTTCATATTCCGATCTTAACCCTTGTGGACGTTCCTGGTTTTTTACCAGGGGAGAAAGCTGAACATGCAGGAATTATCCGCCACGGTGCAAAGCTTTTATATGCGTATGCTGAAGCAACCGTTCCCAAAATCACTGTGATTTTAAGAAAGGCGTTTGGCGGTGCTTATGTCGCGATGAATAGTAAGGGCTTAGGCGCTGACTTTGTTTATGCATGGCCAGAGGCCGAAATTGATGTCATGGGGAAAACGTTCGCAGACGAAATCGTTCATCCTGCTTCGCGCGAGTCTATGAACAAACCAAGTGTATGGAAAGCGGCTCAGGCAGGTCTGATAGACGATATTTTCATGCCGGCTGAAACGAGAGAGCGATTGATCCGCTCATTTGATGTACTGCGCAGTAAGGAAGAAGATAGACCGTTAAAAAAGCATGGCAACATGCCGCTATAAGAGGAGGAGCATCATCATGATCAATGAAAAACGCTTACTAGACGAATTTTTAGAATTAGTTCAGATTGATTCAGAAACAAAACACGAAGAGAAAATTGTTGAAGTCCTAAAAGAAAAATTCTCGCAGCTTGGTCTAAAAGTGGTTGAAGACGATTCAAAAGCGGTAACAGGCCACGGCGCAGGCAACCTTGTCTGCACATTAGAAGGAAATCAAGAGGCAGATACGATTTATTTCACTTCTCATATGGATACAGTTGTGCCGGGAAATGGCGTAAAACCAGTCATTGAGGACGGCTATGTGAAAACAGATGGAACAACTATTCTTGGTGCTGACGATAAAACAGGACTTGCTGCTATGTTTGAAGCGATCCGTGTGCTGAAAGAGAAAAATTTAAAGCACGGGAAGATTGAATTTGTGATCACAGCAGGCGAGGAATCAGGACTTGTTGGAGCAAAAGCGTTAGACCCAAATTTGATGACAGCGAAATACGGCTATGCCCTTGATTCAGATGGCAAGGTTGGTACGATTATCGTAGCTGCACCAACACAGGCAAAAGTACGCGCAACGATTTACGGAAAAACCGCTCACGCAGGTGTCGCGCCTGAAAAAGGTGTGTCTGCGATTACCATTGCATCAAAAGCAATTGCCAGCATGCCACTTGGCCGCATCGATGAAGAAACAACAGCGAATATCGGCCGTTTTGAAGGCGGAACACAAACGAATATTGTGTGCGATCAAGTCGATATTTTGGCGGAAGCACGCTCTTTAGAACCAGCAAAAATGGAAGCTCAAGTAGCGAAGATGAAAGAAGCCTTTGAAAAAACCGCTAAAGAAATGGGCGGAAGTGCCGATGTACAAATTGACATCATGTATCCAGGCTTCAAATTCTCACACGGCGATCAAGTCGTAGAAGTGGCGAAAAAAGCGGCAGCAAAAATTGGCCGTCCTTCAGAACTGCAGACGAGCGGCGGAGGCAGTGATGCAAACGTCATTGCAGGCAACGGCGTCCCAACTGTCAACCTAGCTGTTGGATATGAAGATATTCATACGAAAAATGAGAAAATGCCGATTGAAGAATTAGTCAAAACAGCTGAAATGGTTCTCGCCATTATCGAAGAAACGACAAATCCATCGTAAAGGCAGGAGACTCTGTGAGCGCGCAAAAGATTATTATTTTTCAGGTGGGGCAAGAGGAGTTTGGCATCAGTGTAGAGCATATTCGTTCGATTGAAAAGGTCCCTTACTTACAAGAAGTATCGAACCTTCCAAAAGAAATTAAAGGGCTGATGTCATTAAGAGGAGAGGTCATTCCTGTCAGTGACACAGGTGTGATGCTTCACGGAAAGCCTCTTGATGTAAACGAGCAGTCAAAGGTACTGCTATTTGAAGTAAACGATCAAATGATTGGCTGTCTTGTCTCAGATGCAAAAGATATTATCGATATCGAGCAAAGCGAGATCAAGCCATTTCATATGAACACGAAGGCCTCTGAATATTTCTTCGGCGTTGTTGAGAGAGAAAACAAAATGATTTTACAAGTGGACCCAAATAAGTTCCTTGGGAAAATTGAGGACCTCGATCAATTGCCAGACCGGTTGAAAGAAGAATTGGCATAATGAAAAGCCCCTTATCTTTAGATAAGGGGTTTATTTTTATTCAGCAGCTGGTTTGGCTTGTTCGTTAGCCGCAGCTTTCGTTTTTGATTTTTGGTACATGACATTTAAAATAATCGTTTGAATCGTGAGTAGTAGTCCGCTTGTCATCCAGTATAAAGGAAGAGCAGCGGGTGCATTAATTGAAAGAAACAGCATCATGATTGGGAAAATCATGCCCATTACTTTCGCCTGCTTCAGCGCAGCCTCTGTCTGGGTGCCTGATTGCTTCGCATATTTTTGCGTGACATAAAATTGTAAGAAATACATAGCCCCTGCAAAAATCGCCACCAATAAATCGGTTTGTCCTAAGTTAAACCATAAGAACGTATGAGTTGCGATCTCAGGTGTTGAGCGGATTGCTGAGTAAAAGCCAAGAACAATTGGAATTTGAATCAGCATCGGCAGACAGCCCATGGCAAGCGGATTCACATTGTTCTCTTTATATACTTTCATCATTTCCATTTGCAGTTCTTTTTGTTTTTCAGGTTCTTTCGTTTTCTTCAATTTGTTTTGTATTTGGTCAATCTGAGGCTTCACCAATGCCATTTTTTCCTGCATGACTCTTTGCTTCTTAAATTGATTCGCAAAAAGTGGGAAAATCAGCAGGCGGACAATCAAGGTGACGAACATAATCGATAAACCATAATCATCATGAAAGAAGTTCGCAAGCCAAATGATCAGCTCAGAAAAAGGCTGAACAAAATAATGATGGAAAAACCCATCAGAGCTCGTATTCGTTTGCGCACTCGCTGCAAATGCAGGTGACGCAATCATCATCAAACATAAAGTCGTAAAAACAGTCAATAAACGTTTCAATTCGTTTCCTCCTCATGATTAAAAAAATTTAATTAGCGAGAGGAAGCGAATGGTCTTCATCATCATTAGATGATCTTTTCATTCGAATGACTTTACTAATCCAAGTTGTAATGCGATCATATATGATAAACAGAAAGTCTGTTCGATTCAAGCAAGATGCGTCCAACTCTTCCAAACGATGCCCACCAAGGTGTTCGTTCATACGGCAGTCTTTTAGTAAAAAAGCAATGCCGATGGCCGTCAGCGCTGGAAGAATAATCGTAAAGAATTCAACAAGGAAAAAGACTTCATTGAATGTATCAATAATCATGATTATCACATCCATTTCATTACTCACAGTGTACTATACACATGGTTAAATGTCTAACAGAACCGCGTGTTTTCTCCATTAAATAAAATTCCTTATTATGTATAAAATAGTAAATGTCATCCAAACTTCATATTTCCTATCCTATAATGAGGGGGATGAAAAGAAATGGAGGTTTTGAATATGACAAGTATTTACCCAAAGTTTCGAGCAGCTGCGGTACAAGCAGCACCAGTCTATTTAAATTTGGAAGCAACCGTTGAGAAATCATGTGACCTGATTGACGAGGCAGCTTCAAATGGTGCAAAGCTTGTGGCATTCCCAGAAGCATTTTTACCAGGTTATCCTTGGTTTGCTTTTATTGGTCATCCAGAATATACAAGAAAGTTCTATCATGAATTATATAAAAATGCAGTTGAAATCCCTAGCTTAGCCATTCAAAAAATCAGTGAAGCAGCAAAAAGAAATGAAACGTACGTTTGTATATCATGCAATGAAAAAGATGGCGGCTCTCTCTATTTAGCTCAGCTTTGGTTTAATCCAAATGGAGATTTAATAGGAAAACATCGGAAAATGAGAGCTTCTGTAGCAGAAAGACTCATTTGGGGGGATGGAAGTGGCAGTATGATGCCAGTGTTTGAAACTGAAATTGGAAACCTAGGCGGATTGATGTGCTGGGAGCATCAAGTCCCGCTAGATCTTATGGCGATGAATGCCCAAAATGAGCAGGTACATGTAGCCTCTTGGCCAGGTTATTTTGATGATGAAATATCAAGCAGATATTATGCCATCGCGACACAGACATTTGTGCTGATGACATCATCTATATATACGGAAGAAATGAAAGAGATGATTTGTTTAACGCAGGAGCAAAGAGATTACTTTGAAACATTTAAGAGCGGGCATACGTGCATTTACGGGCCGGATGGGGAGCCGATCAGTGATATGGTTCCAGCTGAAACAGAGGGAATTGCTTACGCTGACATTGATGTAGAAAGAGTCATTGATTACAAGTATTATATTGATCCGGCTGGACACTACTCCAATCAAAGTTTGAGTATGAATTTTAATCAACAGCCTACTCCGGTTGTGAAACAATTATATCCTCAAAAAAATGAAGTATTCACATATGAGGACATTCAATATCAACATGGTATACTTGAAGAAAAAGTGTAAATGAACGTGAAACCTTCTCTTTTTTAGAGAAGGTTTTTTTGAGGAAAGATGAAATAAATCAATGTATAATCAAAAATAACTGATCAAAATTCAGGTAGACAAGAAAATGGGGTTATGCCAATGTCAAATATTATTTTTCATATAGACATGAATGCTTTTTATGCCAATGTAGAAATGGCGTATGATCCTTCTTTGCGAGGGAAACCTTTAGCCATCAGCGGAAATGCAAAAGAGCGTAAAGGGATTGTTGTGACGTGCAGCTACGAGGCGAGAGCATTAGGTGTGAAGCCCCCGATGCCCTTGTGGGAGGCGAAGCGGCTATGTCCGGGACTCATTGTCCGCACACCGAACTTTGACCGGTACCGCAGCTCCTCACAAGAGATGTTTACAATACTAAGAGAATACAGTGATTTAGTCGAACCTGTATCGATTGATGAGGGCTACATTGATTTAACGCATACGCCATATGCCGAGCATGCGGTAAAAACGGCTCATGATATTCAAACAAGGCTAGTAGAGGAGCTGATGCTTCCTTCAAGTATCGGCATTGCACCGAATAAATTTTTAGCGAAAATGGCGTCTAATTGGAAAAAGCCAATGGGCATCACCATATTGCGTAAACGAGATGTTCCGAACATGCTTTGGCCGCTACCTGCTGGTGACATGCACGGGGTTGGACAAAAAACGGCAGATAAATTGAAAACCATCGGAATTCATACTATAGAAGACTTAGCGAAAGCGAATGAGTATACGCTAAAAGAATTGCTTGGCATTAATGGACCGAGATTAAAGCAAAAGGCGAATGGTGAACATGACGGCATCGTGGACCCAGAAAGAATATACGAATTTAAATCCGTCGGCAATTCATCCACTCTGCCTCATGATTCGGATGATTCAGATGAACTTGTCACGTTAATTGATAAGCTGTCACAATCTGTGAGTGCAAGGTTAAAGAGAAAAGAAGTGATGGCGAATCGGCTGCTCATCATGATTCGGTATGCAAGCTGGAAAAATATCACGCGAAGTATCATGCTCACAAATCCAACGGATCGAAAGGAAGACATATTTGAAGCGGCAAAACAGTTATTCCTGAAACATTGGAATGATCAGCCAGTGAGGCTCTTAGGTGTAACGGGGACAGACCTAGTCGAACGAAAAGCAGCCGTTAAACAGCTTGATTTATTTTCATATACAGAAGATGCAAAAGAAGAGCCCCTCCAAACCATTTTAGATGGACTGAAAGAAAAATATGGAAAACCATTGGTGCAAAGAGGGATCACCATTAAGGAAAAAGAGAGTAAAACAAGCGGGACAAGTTTTAATAAAGATTTTTTTCAGGACGAAAGAGGAAATGACTAGCCTGAAAACTTGATAAAAGAGGTGATGTTGTGGTAATTTCAAAGGGTACATCATTTCAGCAGTAATCAATATAGTGTGTTAGAAGGGACGTCAGAATTATGTCAAAACAACAAATCGGTGTGGTTGGACTAGCCGTTATGGGGAAAAACCTTGCCCTCAATATTGAAAGCCGCGGTTTCTCCGTATCCGTTTATAACAGATCTAGCAGCAAAACAGAAGAGTTTCTTCAAGAAGCAAAAGGAAAAAACGTTGTTGGCACATACAGCATCGAAGAATTTGTTCAGTCGCTTGAAACACCGCGTAAAATTCTTTTAATGGTAAAAGCTGGTGCAGCAACAGATGCAACCATTCAATCATTACTTCCTCACCTAGAGAAAGGTGACATTTTAATTGATGGTGGAAATACATATTACAAGGATACACAAAGACGTAATCAAGAGCTTGCAGAAAGTGGCATTCACTTTATTGGTACAGGTGTTTCCGGCGGTGAAGAAGGCGCGCTAAAAGGTCCTTCCATCATGCCAGGCGGTCAAAAAGAAGCGCATGAGCTAGTGAAACCAATTTTAGAAGCGATCTCTGCGAAAGTAGATGGCGAGCCTTGTACAACGTATATCGGCCCAGATGGAGCAGGACATTATGTCAAAATGGTTCATAACGGTATCGAGTACGGAGATATGCAATTGATCTCTGAATCATACTTTATCTTGAAGCATGTTGCTGGATTGTCAGCAGGGGAGCTTCATGAAGTATTCTCAGAGTGGAATAAAGGCGAGCTTGACAGCTATTTAATCGAAATTACAGCTGACATTTTCACAAAAGTGGATGAAGAAACAAACCAGCCGCTTGTGGATGTGATCTTAGATAAAGCTGGTCAAAAAGGAACTGGAAAATGGACAAGCAAAAGCTCACTTGATCTAGGTGTCCCGCTTCCAATCATTACTGAATCTGTTTTTGCGCGCTACATTTCAGCTATGAAAGATGAGCGTGTGGAAGCAAGTCAATTGATCCAAGGTCCTGAGCCTGCGCAATCAGCTGAGAATAAACAAGAGCTGATCGAAGCGGTTAGAAAAGCCCTATTCATGAGTAAAATCTGTTCTTACGCACAAGGCTTTGCGCAAATGAAAGCAGCGTCTGATGAATATAACTGGGATTTAAAATACGGTGAAATTGCGATGATCTTCCGTGGTGGATGTATCATTCGTGCAGCCTTCTTACAACAAATTAAAGAAGCATATGACCGTAATCCTGAACTGAAAAACTTATTGCTTGATCCATACTTTAAGGATATTGCTCAAAACTATCAATCATCACTTCGTAAAGTCATTTCACTTGCAGTGGAACAAGGAGTTCCTGTTCCTTCATTCTCAAGTGCACTTGCTTACTTTGATAGCTATCGCACAGCTGTCCTTCCAGCGAATTTAATTCAAGCACAGCGTGACTATTTCGGTGCACATACGTATGAGCGCACAGATAAAGAAGGCGTATTCCATACTGAATGGATGAAATAAACAGAACGACTGAAAAACCTTACCTTTGGTAAGGTTTTTTGTTTGCATATTTTCGGCTAAAAATGAGAAAAAGAGGGATGCTATGTAAAAAAGACAAGAAAGTAGGGATAGAAGTGGGCATCTTATATGCACTTCTCCCAGCGATATTTTGGGGAAGTATTGTTCTCATCAGTGTCAAACTAGGCGGGAATGCGTATCAGCAAACCCTCGGCATTACGCTCGGCGCATTTTTATTTTCGATTGTAGCTTTTTTCATCAAAATGCCAGAGCTGACACCGCTTATATTTGCGGTTTCCGTCATTTCAGGCATCTTTTGGAGTATTGGACAAATGAATCAGCTTTCAAGTGTCGCTTTTCTCGGCGTGTCTAAAGCGGTTCCTTTATCAACGGGCATGCAGCTTGTGAGCACCACCCTATTTGGCGTCATGGTCTTCAAAGAATGGCAGACAATGACGGTCATACTCATTGGTTCCTGCGCCATTTTACTGATCATTGCAGGTGTTGTCATGACATCGCTCGGTCAAAAAAAGAATGGCGGCGAGAATGGCAGAGGCAATTTTAAAAAAGGGATCATTATTCTACTCATATCCACCGTTGGCTACGTCGGATATGTTGTCATTTTAAGATGGTTTGATATTGATGGCTGGTCTGCACTCGTCCCGCAATCTGTCGGCATGCTGCTTTCATCCTTAGCGATTAGTTTAAAGCAGGATCCATTTAGTAAATATACGTTTAGAAATATCATTGCCGGTCTTGTTTGGTCAACAGGAAATCTTGGACTGCTTTTGGCCATTCCATTAATTGGCGTAGCCGTAAGCTTTTCAATGTCACAAACAGGGATTGTCATCTCAACACTAGGCGGCATTTACTTATTAAAAGAGAAAGCATCTAGAACAAGCTTTGTCATTGCAGGCTGCTTGATGATTATTGCAGGCGGTGTGCTGCTAGGCTTTACAAAATAGGAGGTAACACGAATGTATCCAGATTTAGAAGGAAAAACAGTTCTGATTACAGGCGCAGGTACAGGAATTGGCCAAGCGATGGCACGCCGATTTGGACAAGAAAAAGCCAATGTGGTGATCAATTACTTTTCTGATAAAGAAAATCCGGATGACACCATTGCAGAAATTCAAAAACATGGCGGACAGGCTGTGAAAATCAAGGGAGATGTATCAAAAGAAGAGGATATGCAGGCAATGATTAATAAAGCTGTTGATACATTCGGTAGTCTTGATGTGATGATCAATAACGCAGGCATTGAAAATGAAGTGCCTTCCACCGAAATGACGCTGGATAATTGGAACAAAGTGATGTCTACCAATTTAACAGGTATGTTTCTAGGATGCCGTGATGCACTAAAGTATATGACGGATCATGGGATAGAAGGCTCGATCATTAATATGTCGTCGGTTCATCAGCAAATTCCTTGGCCTCATTTTGTGCATTATGCAGCTAGTAAAGGAGGCGCCAAGCTTTTGACAGAAACATTGGCGCTTGAATATGCCCCTAAAAAAATCCGTGTAAACAGTATTGCACCAGGCGCCATTGATACCCCGATTAATGCGGAGAAATTCGATGATCCAGCCTTGAAAAAAGGCGTGATTGAGCTGATTCCAATTGGCTATATTGGAAAGCCGGAAGAAGTGGCAGCATGCGCTGTCTGGCTGGCATCAAAAGAAGCAAGCTATGTTACGGGCCTAACGTTATATGTAGACGGCGGCATGACAAAGTATCCAGGTTTTCAGGCAGGAAAAGGATAATATAAAAAAAGAGCGTACAATACGCTCTTTTTTTATATTAAATACAGACAAATAAAATTAAATGTCTAGACATTTAAAAATAAAAATATATAATATTAATTGGAAGCGCTTTTATTACAACGATGGGGTGAGAGAAATGAAACGTATTTTATTAGCATGCAGTTCAGGAATGTCTACGAGTTTACTAGTGACAAAAATGAAAGCACATGCCGATTCAATTGGGGACGAAGCAGAAATTTGGGCAGTTGGGCAAGATCAAGCGAGAAAAGAAATGGCGAATGCGGATGTTGTGTTAATTGGACCGCAAATGAGCTTTTTAAAAGGAGATCTGCAAAAAGAAGCAAAAAAATACGGGATTGAGGTAGAAGTCATTGATATGCAGGCATACGGGCTTGCCGATGGACAAAAAGCGTATGAACAGGCACTTGCACTGATGGGGGAATCTTAAAGGATGGAAAAGAAAACACTCGAAGGGCTCACGGAGGAACAAGTCAGCTTTCAATTGATCTTACACAGCGGGAATGCACGCAGTAAATTGCTCGAGGCTCTGAAACAATATCGAGAAGGTCTAGAAGAAAAGGCTTTTGGTCTCATGAAAGAAGCGGAAGAAGATTTACGGCATGCACATGACATCCATTTTCAACTCGTGCAGAAGGAGGCAGGAGGAGAAACAACATCCTTTTCCTTACTGCTCATGCACGCCGAGGATCACTTAATGTCGACCATTACCATCAAGGAGCTTGTGGGAGAGCTCCTGCCGATATTCCAATCGCTGAAACAATAAAGGGTGTAAACAAGGGGGGAAACCAATGTTTGATAAAATAAGTGCCATTTTGGTTCCGATTGCTGGGAGATTGAACAACAACCGCTATTTAGGCGTATTACGGGATGCCTTTATGCTTGCGTTCCCGCTCACCATCTTTGGTTCCATTATGGTTGTGCTGATGAATTTGCCATTTTTAGATAAAATCATGAGTAAAACCGTACTGGAAGGCGTCCAGTCTGCACTGAATATCGCACCGAGTGCGACCATCAGCATTATGAGTGTGTTTGTTGTATTTGGGATTGGCTACTATTTATCAAAAAGCTATGATGTAGAAGCTGTCTTTGGCGGCGTGATTGCTTTAGCCTCTTTCTTGCTTCTAACTCCGTTTTTACTAGAACAAGAAGGCGGTGCAACGATTGCAGGCGTCATCCCAGTCGATCGTTTAGGTGCAAAGGGGATGTTCCTAGGAATGATCACAGGCTTTTTATCTGCTGAAATTTATCGTTATTTTGTCCAGAAGAAATTTGTGATCAATATGCCGCAAGGGGTTCCGCCAGCTGTTTCCAAGTCTTTTGCTGCACTGATCCCGGCTACTTTGACACTTACAACCTTTTTATTAATTAATATCATCATTACACAAGGCTTCAAAACAAATATGCATGATCTGATTTATCATGCAATTCAGGCGCCGCTTGTCGGTCTTGGAAGCGGTATCATTCCGACGTTGATCGCTGTTTTCTTTATACAAATTCTTTGGTTCTTTGGGCTTCACGGTCAAATTATTATCAACTCTGTCATGGATCCGATTTGGAATACATTATCCATTCAAAACCTAGAGAGCTATACAAAAACAGGTGAGGTTCCTAATATCATCAGCAAGCAGTTTATTGAAATCTATACGGTTGGAATGGGTGGAACCGGTATGACGCTTGCTGTTGTGTTTACCATTTTAATTTTCCTGAAAAGCAAGCAATTAAAACAAGTAGCCAAGCTCGGCTTAGGACCAGGATTATTTAACGTCAATGAACCGATTATCTTCGGTTTACCAATTGTCATGAATCCGCTTATTCTGATTCCGTGGATTTTGGCGCCAATGGTCATTACATGTATTACTTATTTTGCGATGGCATCAGGCATTGTACCGCCGCCTACAGGCGTGAATATCCCGTGGACAGTACCGATCTTTATTAGCGGAATGATGGCGACTAATTCACTAGCTGGCGGTCTGCTTCAGTTGTTTAACCTGATGATTGTGTTTGTCATTTGGTTCCCGTTCCTGAAATTTATTGACCGGATGAATGTGAAAAATGAAAAAATAACGACAACAGAAAATACGAAGGCAGCAAACATCAAAGGTGAAGGAGACTCAATACATGTCGATGGAAACTAACAAGCAATCATATACATTTCCAGAAGGTTTCTGGTGGGGATCTTCTGCTTCTGCGACGCAAACGGAAGGGAGCGTCCCTGGTGATGGAAAGGGACCGAACATTTGGGATCATTGGTTTGAACAAGAGCCGACTCGTTTTTTTGATGGCGTAGGGCCGAACGTGACATCTCAATTTTATCGAAAATATAAAGAAGATATCCGTCTAATGAAAGAAATTGGCCACAATTCATTTCGGCTGTCGATTTCATGGTCACGCCTTTTACCTGAAGGAACAGGTGCCGTCAATGAAGAAGCGGTGTCCTTTTATAATGATGTAATCAATGAACTGATTGCACATGATATCGAGCCATTTGTGAACCTATACCATTTCGATATGCCAATGGCGCTGCAGGAGAAAGGCGGCTGGGTGAACAGACAGGTGGTCGACGATTATGTCAGCTATGCGACATTATGCTTCCAATTATTTGGTGACCGGGTGAAAAAATGGTTTACCCATAACGAACCGATTGTTCCTGTAGAGGGCGGATATATGTATAGCTTTCATTATCCAAACGAAGTCGATTTCCAAAAGGCTGTGCAGGTCGGTTTTCATGAACTTTTATCAAATGCGAAGGCGATTGCGGCTTATAAAGAGATGCAGCAAGGGGGTAAGATTGGCATCATCTTAAACCTGACCCCTTCGTATCCGCGAAGCCAGAATCCGCGCGATGTAGAAGCAGCTGAGATGGCCGATGCTTTCTTTAACCGCTCCTTCTTAGATCCTGCGGTGAAAGGACACTTCCCGGAAAAACTAGTAGAAGTCTTAAAGAAAGAAGGCTTTATGCCAAGTATGGAAGAAGGGGACCTTGAGCTGATTCAAGAGAATACGATTGATCTTCTTGGCATCAATTATTATCAGCCAAGAAGAGTGAAAGCGAAAGAGCATATGCCGCATCCTCAAGCGCCCTTTATGCCGAACCATTACTTTGATTCTTTTGAAATGCCGGGAAGAAAAATGAATGTGTATCGAGGCTGGGAAATCTATGAAAAGGGTATTTACGATATATTGAAAAAAGTCCAGACAGACTATGATAATATCGAATGCTTTATTTCTGAAAATGGTATGGGTGTCGAAGGAGAAGAGCGATTTAAGGATGAAGAAGGAATGATTCATGACGATTACCGTATTGATTTTATATCTGAGCACCTCAAATGGGTGCATCAAGCCATTCAAGAAGGAAGCAATGTGAAAGGTTATCATCTGTGGACATTTATGGACAACTGGTCCTGGTCGAATGCATATAAAAATCGTTATGGATTTGTCTCAGTTGATCTTCAAAAAGACGGGAAACGAACGATTAAGAAGAGTGGATACTGGTTTCAATCAGTTTCAAAGAATAACGGTTTTTAATCAAAATACTTGCTCTTTCCTTGAAAAGGGCAAGTATTTTTCTTATGTGACGGTAAGTGGATGAAACAAAAATGGCTGGCACCTTTTAAGCTCACATCCCTTAGTGTAGAATGAGAAGAAGGCTAAAAAACGCCATATTCCTTCTTGAAATAAGGCGCTATGAAAAAACAAGTCAGTTGGTGGTGTGAGATGAAGAAGTACGAACTCATTTCAGAAGAAATCAGAAAACGAATAGGAACAGCATATTATCCAGAAGATCAACCCATTCCAGATGAAAACTCGCTTGCCGCTGAATTTCAATGCAGCAGAATGACGATGAAGCGTGCGCTTGATCTTCTCGTTGCAGAAGGTCTGCTCTTTAGAAAAAGAGGCCACGGTACATTTATTGTGAAGGCAGCGCTCAATCAAGGGGCCATCAATGTATCAGGCCATGAAAATAAAGGGTTCACAAAAGTCATGGCGGATAAAAACGTCACGACTCAAATCATTCACTTTGATGTCCATTTTCCAAGCGAAGAGGTGGCAGCCCATCTATCTATTGACTCAACCACACCTGTTTATGATATCATCCGGCTCCGTCTTGTGGATGAAGAGCCTTATGTATTAGAAAAAACGTTTATGCCTGTCAATCTCATTAAGGGCATAGATGAAGAAGTTCTACTTGGTTCTATCTATGGCTATATTTCAAATGAGCTTCATTTAAAAATAGCAGGAGCGCACAAGAAAATTAGAGCCGCTAAATCAGATCAGCTGGATCAGCAGTATTTAGGGTGTGACCCAACAGATCCTGTGCTTGAAGTCGAGCAGGTTGCTTATTTAAACGCAGGGCAGCCATTTGAATATTCATTTAGCCATCATCGCTATGATAAATTTGACTTTTCAACGGTTGAAATCACGAAAACAGGACGTTAAAAAAAGAGCAGAACCCCCAAGGGAGACTGCTCTTTTTTCATTTGATTTTATATGTTCCACCAATGATATCCATCTTTTTCTAGAAGCTCATCCGCTTCTTTCGGTCCCATAGAACCAGCAGGATAGTTTGGTTTTAATGTTTTGTTTTCTGCCCATTTCTCAGAAATCGGATCAACGAAGTTCCAAGAAAGTGCTACTTCATCCCAGTGAGCAAAGTTTGTTGCATCGCCTAGTAAGCAGTCATGAATCAGTTTTTCATATGCTTCTGGTGTATTCATGATGTCGTTATAGTTTGTTTGGTAGTCGAGTTTAATCGGTTTCGCATACGTGCCGCCATCCAGCTTGCGAGCATTCAGGTGAAGGGTGATGCCTTCATCTGGCTGAATATGAATGACAAGTAGGTTTGGATGCATGGCATTTCCGTTACCATAGTACAGGTTCATTGGAATGTCTTTAAATTGAACCACGATTTGAGTAGATTTCTTTTCTAACCGTTTTCCTGTACGAATGTAAAATGGCACCCCGGCCCATCTAAAGTTATCAATCAGCAGCTTCCCAGCAACAAATGTTTCTGTGTTTGAGTTCGGGTCAACATTTTGTTCTTCCAAATAAGAAGGAACCACGCTGCCATCAATCGTACCCGTATCATACTGTCCGCGGACAAAGAATTGATCGACCTCATCTTTAGATAAAGGACGAAGAGCGCGCAATACTTTCCGTTTTTCGCTGCGGATTTCCTCTGTATTCAGTTTAATTGGCGGCTCCATTGCTAAAAGGGCAACCATTTGAAGCATATGGTTTTGGACCATATCTCTTAGTGCACCAGAATTTTCGTAATATCGAGCCCGGTCTTCAACCCCCAATGATTCACTGGATGTAATTTGAATGTTTGAAATATAGCGGTTTGTCCAAAGCGGTTCAAAGATGGCATTCGCAAAACGGATAACCTCAATGTTTTGAACCATTTGTTTACCAAGATAGTGGTCAATACGATAAATTTGATCTTCTGTGAATGCATCACGAATTTCTTCATTTAATGTTTTCGCACTTGGCAGATCATGCCCAAATGGCTTTTCAATGACAAGTCGTGACCAGCCGGTTGTTTCTGATACGCCCTCACTCTTTAGGAACTTCGCAATCGTTCCGAAGAATTCAGGTGCCATAGCTAAATAGAACATGCGGTTATTTGGAATACTGTACGTATCTTCAAGGCCTGTTAGAAGCGTGTTAAGTGATTGATAGGAAGCAGGGCTTGATACGTCAAAATCGTGATAATAGAAATGTGAAATAAACTCTTCTGTTTTCGCTTCTGCATCATCAGAAGAAACAGATTCCTTTACCACAGATCTGAGGTCCTCATGAGACCACGGACGGCGTCCAACTCCGACAACAGCGAATTGATCACCGAGCTTTCCGCTATGATAAAGTCTATGTATAGAAGGGTAGAGCTTGCGTTTGGCAAGGTCTCCTGTTGCGCCAAAAATGACAATGACTGCTTTAGGGTTATTAGTTTCTGTATTCACGAGAAGTACCTCACTTTATTCGTAGCATTGTTGTAAAAACCGAGAATGTATGTACATTTTCTTTATTTTAAAGGTTCATTGTTCGTAAAGCAAACATTTGATTCGACTTTTTCTGCTCTCGTTTCACTTTTTTCAAAAATTCCGCTGAATTCACATTTACCTTGTCTTCATGTATTCTATATGAATGAAGATATTGTATACCGGCTTTAGGAGGAAAAGTAATGGAACTGCTCTTTTTAGGAACAGGTGCAGGCATTCCTGCAAAAACAAGAAACGTCACTTGCACAGCGCTAAAGCTTTTAGAAGAACGAAATGCCGTGTGGCTTTTTGATTGCGGAGAAGCAACACAGCACCAAATCTTACATACAACGATTAAACCGAGAAAGATCGAGAAAATATTTATCACACATATGCACGGAGATCATGTATATGGCCTTCCGGGACTTCTTGGCAGCAGATCCTTTCAAGGCGGGGAGGATGAATTGACGATCTATGGACCAAAGGGCATCAAGGCCTTTGTAAACGCATCACTTTCAGCCTCGCAAACGCATTTGACATATCCGCTGCATATCATAGAAATAGAAGAAGGGATCGTATTTGAAGATGATACCTTTCAAGTAGAAGCAAGAAGAGTCTCTCACGGGATTCCAGCTTACGGCTACCGGGTTGTGGAAAAAGATCTGGCTGGTTCATTAAAAGCCGAAGACCTAAAAGAAATCGGTGTAAAACCTGGACCTTTGTATCAGAAGTTGAAAAATGGGGAAACCGTGACACTCGAAGATGGAAGAACCATCGATGGAACCGATTATTTGGAACCCCCTAAAAAAGGGAGAATCGTTGCATTTTCAGGAGATACCCGTTTGTGCGAGAATATAACAAGGCTTGCCAAAAATGCGGATGTGTTAGTCCATGAAGCAACATTCGGTAAAGAAGATGCAGATTTAGCCTACAATTATTATCACAGTACAACAGAACAAGCAGCGAAAACAGCACAGGAAGCAGGCGCAAAAAGGCTCATTTTGACCCATATAAGTGCACGTTACCAAGGAGAAGAGGCACTGAAACAACTGTTGAAAGAAGCCCGCGATATATTCCCGCTGACAGAAGCTGCACATGATTTCTCTTCTTTCCCCATTGAACGCACCCTGTAAAAAATGGATGAATCGTCAAAAAAAGTTGTGTGATTTTTTTGATATTTATGATGACGCTCTTTTTCAGGTAGTGGTAAAATGGTGAAGAAAAAACAAATGACGAATTAAACTATGAAGAATACGGGAGGCACAATCAAAGATGAGCGGTTTTACAGCATTAAGTGAAGCAGAATTGAATGACCTATATGTGGCACTACAAAATGAGTATGAAACTTACAAAAGTAAAAACTTGCACTTAGACATGTCTAGAGGGAAGCCTTCACCAAAACAGCTCGATTTGTCTATGGGCATGCTCGATGTTGTGACATCAAAGGATGCAATGACAGCTGAAGATGGCACAGATGTGCGAAACTATGGCGGCTTGACAGGCCTTCCTGAAACGAAGAAATTTTTTGCAGATGTACTTAATTTAAAGCCTGAACAAATCATCATCGGCGGTAACTCAAGCCTGAATATGATGCATGATACCATTGCACGTGCGATGACTCACGGCGTATGTGACAGCAAAACACCTTGGGGAGAGCTGCCAAAGGTAAAATTCCTTGCACCAAGCCCAGGGTATGACCGTCATTTTGCCATTTGTGAGCTATTTAACATAGAGATGATCACGGTCGATATGAAGGCTGATGGACCTGATATGGATCAGGTAGAAAAATTGGTCGCAGAAGATGAAGCGATTAAAGGCATTTGGTGTGTACCAAAATATAGCAATCCAGACGGCATTACGTATTCAGATGAAGTCGTTGACCGCCTAGCTTCAATGAAAACAAAAGCAGACGACTTCCGCATTTTTTGGGATGATGCATATGCAGTCCACCATCTAACGGATACACCTGATACGTTAAAAGATATTTTTCAAGCAGTTGAAGAGGCAGGATACCCGAACCGTGTGTTTATGTTTGCGTCTACGTCTAAAATTACATTCCCAGGCTCAGGTGTTGCACTGATGGCATCTAGCCCGGACAATGTGAGCTTTACTCAAAAGCAATTATCGATTCAAACGATCGGACCGGACAAAATCAATCAACTAAGACATCTTCGTTTCTTCCAGAATCCAGAAGGTTTGAAGGAACATATGAAAAAGCATGCAGCGATCATTAAGCCAAAATTTGACCTCGTTCTTTCCATTCTTGACGAAAAACTTGGCGGAAAAGATATCGCTGAATGGCACAAGCCAAATGGCGGATATTTCATTAGTTTAAATACACTTGATCATTGTGCAAAAGCGGTTGTGCAAAAAGCTAAAGAAGCAGGTGTCACAATGACAGGTGCAGGTGCAACATATCCATATGGAAAAGATCCGCTTGATCGTAACATTCGCATTGCACCAACATTCCCGGCTCTTGAAGAACTAGAGCAAGCGATTGACATCTTTACATTATGTGTTCAGCTTGTCAGCATTGAAAAGCTGCTTTCAGAAAAAAGTCAATCTGCTCCAACGGCATAAATAAAAGAAACTCCTTGACTCATAATGGGTCAAGGAGTTTTTCGTTTTAATTAGCAGTTTGATAATAGGAGACAGGTTGTTTGGCTGCGCACCATACATCATAGATGGCAAGCTGTACAATATGCGGTTCATCATGATGAATATAGTGCGAGCTGTTCTGCGCTTGAATCCATCCGCTTTGGGATGACAAAGACAGCATGCGTTTATGAAGTCTGAGCCAAGCTTCATGCGCTGGATGAAACAATCGGCTCTTACCTGATGAAATGACAAGAAGCGGCATCATCCCATAATGGGTTTGCTCCTCTTTGATTGTGCTTAACATTTGCTGAAAGTCCTCATGCGTACATTCTGCTGTAAATTGCGCCATATATGAAGTGCGTTCTTCCTTTGATAAAAGCGGCAGGATCACCTGCTCTTGTTCCTCACTTGCTGGGTCTAGCAGCACCATGCCGATGACATCATCTCCTCTTCGGCTTGCCCATAGCCGGCTGACAAGAGAGCCGAATGAGTGAGCGACGATGAGAAATGGCGGCTGAATATTGGCTTCTTTCAGCAGCGCATCTAAATCATCAGCGAGGTCATGCAAGGTTCTTCCTTCACCGCTCTCACTGCTCTTTCCATTTCCTAAACGGTCGTATAAGAAAACCCCAAGCTCTGGGTCAATATCACGGGCCATATTCGACCACGTATCACTAGAAATGCCGTAGCCAGCTTCAAAGATAATCGTGGCTTGCCTTTTACCTTGACGATGTTTTGTATAAAAATGGTGTCCATCTATATGATACATTTTTTCAATCATTGCCGAATTCATTCTTCCATCTCCTCTAAGTGGTTCTTTAGCTAAAAGACGGCACAAAAGGCAGATATGTTTCTCTTAAAAACAAAAAAGATGCCTATTTCGAAAAATAGACACCTTTTTTCCTAAGAGCTTTTACCAAGCGCGATCATATTGACGCGGGCTTTCGATGGATGTACGGAGCTCTTGAGCAGCTGTTTTCGGGAAGTATGGATCCCGTAAAAATTCTCTGCCAATAAAGATCAAATCCGCACGCTGATTTTGTAAAATCTCCTCTGCCTGTACACCAGATGTGATCAGACCGACAGCAGCTGTTTGAATGCCGGCCCCTTCTTTTATTTTCTCTGCGAATGTTACTTGGTAGCCGGGGAATGTGTTGATTTTCGCCTGTACGACAGCACCTGAGCTGACATCAATTAAGTCGACACCTTGCTCTTTGAGCCAAGTGGCAATCCCAATATAATCTGCAATATCAAGTCCTTTTGTTGTGTAATCAGAAGCCGACACACGGACAAATAAAGGTCCGTCCCATACGGCGTTGACTGCGTCTACGACTTCTCTTAAGAAACGATAGCGGTTTTCTGGTGAACCGCCATAGTCGTCTGATCGGTGGTTCGCAAGCGGTGAAAGAAATTCATTGATCAAATAGCCATGTGCACCATGAATTTCAATGATGTCAAAGCCCGCTTTTTTTGCCCGTACAGCTGCATCCTGAAACGCCTGAACGGTATCTTTGATTTGATCAACAGACATCTCGATAGGGGTTTTAGATGTTTCATCAAATGGAATGCTTGATGGTGCAAGGATGTCCCCATCAAGTTCAGCTTTACGTCCTGCATGGGCTAGCTGGATGGCTGTCTTCGTTCCGTATGCTTTGATTTGTTCGTTTAATGAAGCGAAACCTTCAATGTGCTCATCGCTCCAAATACCGAGGTCTTGATCACTAATTCTTCCCTCAGGAGATACAGCACTTGCTTCCACCATGATGAGGCCAGCCTGACCTTGTGCACGGGAAATATAATGTGTGAAGTGGAAAGGCTGTAATTTCCCATCACGGTCATAAGATGAATACATACACATCGGGGACATCACGATGCGGTTTTTCAGTGTAACACCTTTTAATGTCCAAGGTGAAAAGAGTTTTGTTTCCAAATACCTTCGCCTCCTCATGGAATTGTATAGCCGATTATAACAGCCATTCAAACTTTCGTCATAAAAGGTGCTCAAAGAATATAGCTTTTATACACGTTTTTGTATAATGGAGAGATAGAGACATCAAAGGGGGAGAACGGATGAAATGGCAAACAGAGAGTGAACTAAAGGAGCTCCTGACAGCTCTTATGCAATATGAAAGCATATCAGGTACAACAGGAGAAGTCGCGTTAGCGGAATACTTATATTATTTGCTAAGGGAACGGCCTTATTTTGAGCAGAACCCTGATCATTTGGCTTTGCATCCGATGAAAGATGGCCGGTATTATTTAACGGCACTTGTGAAGCGCAGTACGCTGCGGCGTACCGTGCTGCTTCTTAGTCACTTTGATGTAGTTGATACAGAAGATTACGGCGAATTTCAAAACATGGCATGCAAGCCTGAAGAGTTAATGGCATCCTTTTCGCAAAAAATTGCGCTTCTTCCAAAGAGGGCAAGAGAGGACCTTGCTTCAGGCGACTGGCTGTTTGGGAGAGGGGCCATGGATATGAAAGCAGGGCTCACCGTGCAGCTTTCTATGCTGGAAAGAGCGATGACAGAAACATTTGATGGAAATGTCCTGCTTGTCACAGTTCCTGATGAAGAAGTGAATTCACAAGGAATGCTTGAGGCTGTCCCGAAACTAAAGGAGCTTAAAGAAAAGCATGACCTTGACTATACCGCGTGTTTAAACAGTGAGCCCATGTTTGAAAAGTATCCAGGGGATGAACATCATTATATGTATACAGGCAGTATAGGAAAGGTATTAGCCGGATTTTTCTGTAAAGGGATTGAAACGCATGTAGGAGAGCCATTCTCAGGTTTAAATGCGAATTTTATGGTATCTGAACTAAACCGGCTGTTAGAGCTCAATAGTGATTATTGTGAGGAAGTAGATGGTGAAGTAACTCCGCCCCCAACGAACTTAATGCAAAAGGACTTGAAAGAAGCCTATTCCGTTCAAACACCTCACACAGCCGTATCTTTATTTAATGTGCTCATGATGAAACGTTCAAGTGAAGAACTGCACGGCCTTCTCTATGATACTGCGAAGCAAGCAGCAGACCAAATCGAGGCCAATCTTCAGCAAAAAACAGCTGACTTTCAGCGATTCAAACACTTTACACCAATTGACACCCGGGTTACGGTACTCACGTATCACGAGCTGTATCAAAAGGCCGCAGAACGCTCTGGTGAACAGGAGGTTGAGCGCATTGTCAACTATGCCTTTGCCAACCAGGGTGAGCTTGGAGATCGTGATTTTTCAACGAAAATTGTCTCGGAGCTGACGACGCTTTGTAAGGAAGAAGGACCGCTGATTGTTCTATTTTATAGTCCGCCATTTTACCCTTCTGTGTCCTCAACAGAAGATCCGCATATTCAGAAGACATTCAAGAAGATTCAAGAAGAGGCAAAAGAGGTG
This sequence comes from Bacillus sp. WP8, assembly GCF_000800825.1. Taxonomy (NCBI): domain Bacteria; kingdom Bacillati; phylum Bacillota; class Bacilli; order Caryophanales; family Bacillaceae; genus Bacillus; species Bacillus sp. WP8. The sequence continues at coordinate 2,144,032 of NZ_CP010075.1, read as the reverse complement.
TACGGACTTGAAGTAGAGGAAGTGAAATATTTCCCGGGATTGTCTGATTTAAGTTACTTACAGCTCGAAAAGCAGGAGGTAGGTCATTACACGACCAATATGCCGCTTTACCAAAAGGGCTATTCTTTACCGCAAGGAGAAAAGGAAGCCCTTTACGTTCCAGTCATCAACGTGGGTCCATTAGGAAAGGACCCGCACAAATGGACAGAACGGCTGCACGTCCCGTTCTCTTTTGGCATTTTGCCAGAATTACTAGAATCAACGATTCATGCTTTATTAGAGAAAAAGTAAGTAGATGTGTGAAGAGCTCTATCTTGATGATAGGGCTTCTATTTTTAAATAAACGATCTTTCCACTTAGATAAATAGAGTATGATATTGATGAAGACTTACAATTATTTGTAGGGGGTAAGAACATTAAATGGAAACTGGGATATTAACAAAAACAGACATCATCACATCGCTTCAGGAAAGTATGCGTGAACTTGAGAAGCTAGTGAAGGCTTGTGATGATAACACACTGGATCAATCTTTAGGGGAGGGGAAATGGTCAATCAAGCAGCTCGCCGGTCATTTGTATGACACAGAAGAAGTCTGGTCAGAGCGGATAGAGCAGGCGATATCAGATGATCAAACGCCCTTTCAATCGTATGATCCTGAAATGTATGTGAAAGAAAGAGCGTATGAATGGTATAACGCAGAGGAGATCAAAGCATTGATCAAACGGATGAAAGAGAGAAGATACAACACGCTTAGGCTATTAGAAAAAGATATATGGGAACAATCAGGCCTGCATCCGGAAGAAGGACTGATGACCGTTCAAATATTAGCTGAAACCATCGCTTTACATGAACAACATCATCTGGATCAAATCAAAGCCATCATGTCAATGAGGCAGTGAAAAAGCACCTGCATCAAAACAGGTGCTTTTCAAATTCATTTATACGTGCTTGCTGAAAACATTTCGTTTAATTCTGCTGCGCGTTTAGTGGCTGTTTTGACACAATCGACAACGGCCTCTTCAAATTGATAGGCAGCCAGTGTGTTCAGGCCGGCTTCTGTTGTTCCGCCTTCACTTGTGATTTCTTTGCGCAGTTCGGCAGGTTCTTTTCCGCTGTCTTGAAGCATATTGGCGGCGCCTGCAATCATTTGGCAAATGAGTAATTTCGCAGTTGCTTGGTCCATTCCAAGTTCCGAAGCACCTCGCTCCATTCCTTCTATCAAATGATAAATGAAGGCAGGGCCGCTGCCTGCGATGGCTGTCACCGCATTTAACTGTGATTCATCTAATACGGTGACGTGCCCGATTGTTTCAAACAGTTCGACGGCCTTTTTCTTTTGCTTTTCAGTAACTTCACGACTTACGGCAATACCTGTTGCTGACTGCTGAATTGCCGCTGATGTATTTGGCATCGCACGAACGACTGCACTCTTGCCGCCAGCGTAGTGTTGAATCGTTTCAATGGAAATACCCGCTAAAATCGAAATGATCAGCTGGCCATGTAAATGAGGCTGGACTTCAGAAATTCCGCTTTCTGCATCCTTCGGTTTTAAGGCAAATACGAGAATATCTGCTTCTTTATAAATAAAGGACCGAGCGAAATCCGTTTTGACCCCATATCGGGCCTGTAATTCCTCTAATCGTTTTTCATTCGTTTTGTTTGTGACAATGATATCTTCATTCGACATCATGCCGCTTTTTAATAAACCTTTGATCATAGACTCTGCCATCGAGCCTGCACCGATAAATCCAATTTTACTCATAAGCTGTGCCTCCTTGTAGAAAATAAAAAAACCTCTCGCCTGAAAAGGACGAAAGGTTTTTCGCGGTACCACCCTCAATTAGCATGCAAACATGCATACTCAGCTCTAGTCCCTTAACGCGGGAAACGTTTAGGTTTGCCTAACAGCTCAAAGGGCAGGTTCAGCAAATAAGAGGATGGTGAAGTCTTACAGCCGGCGGACCTCACTCTCTTGCATCATTATTTTGCTTACTAATCCTTGTCATCGCGCATCATATATTTGTTGTTCATTATGCAACGATGGACAAGTTTATGTCAATAGGGGCAGTTAAAAAAATTGCCCATCTAAACCGCATGACAGTCTGCCTTTTGCAAGATACAATGAAGTAAGAAGACTGAGTCCCACAATCATGAGTCAAAAAGCAGGAGATGACATATAAAAGTGAAAGAAGACATCATTCAATTATCCATCCCGACGCCGTTTGCCGTTGGGGATGTGCATGCATATGTATTAAAAGGAGAGGCCGTAACCTTAGTAGATTGCGGGCCGATGACAGAAGAGGCAGAGCATGCCTTTGTCACGCAACTAAAGGAACATCGTTTATCGATAGACGATATTGATCAAGTGGTGCTGACCCATCATCATGCAGATCATGTCGGTCTATTGAATTTGATGAAACCTCATGTCCGTGTGATCGGGCACCAGCTAAATGAGCCGTATATTAGTCAGGATCCAGTGTTTAAGCAGCGCCAAGTGGACTTTATGGTTCCTTTTTTTCAGCAGTTAGGTGTGCCGCTTCGACAAAATGAGTGTGAAAAAATGGTGAAGCAATCTTATACATATTCTTGTACTTCACATGTAGATGAGGTCATAAAAGAAGGTGATTGTTTAAGCGGGCATGAACACTTCTTTGTGATGGAAACACCCGGACACGCACAGTCTCACCTTTCCTTTCTAGACGAAAGAACGGGGAATTTTATTGGCGGCGACCTGCTTTTGACGACCATTTCCTCAAATCCGTTAATGGAAGCACCGTATGAAGGTGAGGAACGTCAAAAATCACTGCTTCAATATAAAGCATCACTTAATCGGTTATTGCGTCTGCCAATCAAAACGATTTATCCGGGACACGGTCAGCTCATCACGGCTCACCATGAATTGATCGAAGAAAGATTTAAGAAACAAGGAAAACGGGCAAACACAATGTATCAGCTGCTCAAACAAAAAGAAATGACGGCCTTTCATCTTTGCCGTAAGCTATTTCCAGTGCTATATGAAGAGGCCTTGTTTTTAACGATGTCAGAGACAGTCGGTCAGCTTGATGTGCTCTTAGCAGCTGGGCAAATTGAAGAAATAGAAAAAGACGGAATCGTCTATTACAGGGCAAACTAAGGAGTGAAACGTATGGGGCGATTGACAGGAAAGAGAATTTGGATTACAGGCGCATCTGGGGGCATTGGTGAAAAAATGGCGTACTTGGCAGCAGAAGAAGGCGCAGAAATCATAATTTCAGCAAGACGAACAGAAAAGCTTACAGATGTGAAAGAAAAAATTGTGAGCGCTGGCGGTGTGTGTCACATCGCTCAGCTTGATGTCAGTCAGCTCGAGGACATTGATCGCGCGTATGAAGAAGTGGGGCCGGTCGATATTTTGGTCAACAATGCCGGCTTTGGTGTATTCGATCTCGTCGAAGATGCGTCCATCGAAGAAATGGTGTCGATGTTTGAGGTGAATGTGTTTGGTTTAATCGCCTGCACGAAAAAGGTCATCCCTGAGATGAAGCAAAGAGGGCAGGGACATATTATCAATATCGCATCCCAGGCAGGAAAGGTTGCGACGCCAAAATCAGCCATTTATTCCGCATCAAAGCATGCCGTTCTTGGATTTTCAAACAGCCTTAGAATGGAGCTGGCAGACTCAGGCATTCACGTGACGACAGTCAATCCAGGACCGATTGCAACAGATTTCTTTACCATCGCTGACCGCAGCGGTGAATATGTGAAGAACGTTGACTTTATGATGCTGAGTGCGGACAAGGTGGCAGGCAAAGTCGTATCTGCCATGATGACGAAAAAGAGAGAGATTAATCTGCCCGGGTGGATGAACGCTGGCAGCAAATTGTATCAGTTATTCCCATTTTTATTTGAAAAAGCAGCACGCAAAGCGTTGATGAAAAAGTAACAAAAAAGAAACCGGTTTTGAACTGGTTTCTTTTTTTGAGGTAAGGCTTCATTGCGCCACTTTCTATATCCGTCTTGCCGCTTGCTGAAGCGGGTCCCATACACTGTTGAAGGGCGGTGCATAGCTAATATCTAAATCTTCAAGATCTGTTATGGTCAGCTCTTGGTAAAGGGCAGCCGCCACGATATCGATCCGTTTATCTACACCGTTTCTGCCGATGATTTGGGCACCAAGCAAGGTATGGTCATCGCTTCTGTAGATTAGTTTCACTTTCATTTTCTGCGTATCTGGGTAATACCCTGCGTGGTCCGTACTATCAATGGTGATCACGGAGAAAGGAATGTCCGCTTCTTTTGCTTCCTTTTCTGATAAGCCTGTTCTTCCCGCTGTCACGTCCATAAATTTCATGATGGCTGTTCCAGTCACGCCTTGAAACGCCCGGTTTGTTCCTGTCATATGAAAGCCTGCGATTCTCCCTTGTTTATTCGCAGTTGTGCCAAGCGGAATATAATCCAGTGATTTTTTGATGCGGTGATAGGTCGCCGCGCAATCACCAGCAGCATAAATGTCTTTTATATTGGTTTGCATGTATTGATTTACTGCAATAGCGCCATTTTGAAGACGCTTGATACCGGTATGATGTAAAAAGGAGGTTTGCGGAGTGACACCGATGGCCATGATGACCATATCTGTTTGAATGGTTTGTTTGTCTGTGATAACAGCTGTGACATGTGACTTGCCTTCTAATTGCTGCACTGTTTCTCCAAGCGATACGTGAATGCCCTTGGCGTCAGCCTCTTCTTTAAGGTATTTTGCCATATCGGAGTCAAAGCCTGGGCCGAGTGCTGCTCCCCGCTGAATGATATGTACGTTTTTTCCGAGCGCTTTTAAATTTTCAGCCATTTCAAGGCCGATATATCCACCGCCAATGATCGTGATATGTGTGATGTCCTTTTCTAAATGTTCTAAAATGGACAGCGCATGCGGGATGGTTTTTAATACGTGTACGCCTTCTAATGGCTGGCTGTCTAAATCCAGTGTGACAGGGCTTGCTCCTGTCGCAATTAAGAGGCGATCGTAGCTTTCTGTAAAGGGTTCTTTTGTTTTCGTATGATGACCCGACACTGTTTTTTGCTCTGGGTCAATGGAGGTCACTTCGTGTAAGCATCTGGCGTCAATTCCATATTTCTCACGAAAGGTTTCAGCACTGCGTGCGATCAGCTTTCTGTGATCATCAATGAGACCGCCGATCAAGTAGGGGAGTCCGCACTGTCCATATGAGAAAATCTCTCCTTTTTCAAAAGCAACAATGTATGCATTTGGATCCTCTCTATATATTTGCATAGCGCAGCTCATTCCAGCTGCATCTCCGCCAATCATCACATATTTCATTTGGTGTGCTCCCTTCTATCTATCGTACTGAATACTCTTATTTACCCTCATATTCCTTTTTTTAATGCTTTTTTTCGCAAAACAAGCAAACTTTCGCTGAAAAATAAAGACAGCGCCTTCATTTTAAGCTACAATCGGATTATCGTCTTTTTGGGTTACGAGTTTAGTGAAGATTGGTGGGAAAGACTTTGAGTGACACGCGACTAGATTTTAATACGCTATACACGCGCCATACGAGAGAGGCCTGGGCCGCTCTTGGAGAATATATGCCGGTATCTGTTTCAGAAGAGGAAGCGAGAGCGCTGCAAGGATTAAATGACTATTTATCGCTTGAAGAAGTTCGAGATATTTACATACCGCTTATTCGTTTTCTGACATTACATGTCTTTGCAGAAAAACAAAAAAACCAGCATGTGAATGCCTTTTTAAACTACCCGCATCATGCCAAAATTCCCTTTTTAATTGGGATTGCTGGAAGTGTAGCTGTCGGGAAAAGCACAACGGCTCGTATCATTGAAACGCTTTTATCGAGGCTTGGAGATGGGCTGAAGGTAAGTCTTGTGACAACAGATGGCTTTTTATATCCTCAAAAAGAATTAAAGGATCGAGGGCTGATGGAAAAGAAGGGATTTCCAGAAAGCTACGATGTCAAAGCCCTGCTGTCTTTTTTAAATGAATTAAAATCAGGTAAACAAACTGTGCATGCCCCGGTATATTCGCATCTGACCTATGATCGGCTTGAAGGGGTGTATGAAACAGTAGAGGATGCAGATATTGTCATTATTGAAGGAATCAATGTGCTCCAATCACCAGCGTTGGATGATCTGAAGGATGAACCGCGTGTGTTTGTATCAGATTTCTTTGATTTTTCGATTTATGTAGACGCCGCTGAAACGCAAATTCAATTATGGTATAAAGAACGGTTTCGTTTGCTAAGGGAAACAGCCTTCCAAGACCCTGAATCCTTCTTTCATCAATATAAAGATTTGACGGATGAAGAGGCAGATCAGATGGCAAGCACGATTTGGAATACCGTGAATCGGCCTAATTTATATCAAAATATTTTGCCGACAAAATATCGAGCTGATCTCATTTTGAAAAAAGGTGATCAGCACAAGGTGGAAGAGATCGCCATCCGCCGGGTATAAAGAAAAAACCGCTCAAACGAGAGAGCGGTTTTTTTTAATGATCTCCACTTACTTTAACAGCTACGGCCGCAGCCGATCGCTTTTTTAAACGGTAATATCCTATGAGTAAGAATGGAACGCCTGCAATGGTGATCATCGACAAGACCGTAAAAATGGAGAGGGGATGGGCTGCGCCAAAATAGTCAATGCACAGTCCGCCGACAAATGGTCCGATGACGCTGCCGAGCTGAGAAAATCCCATCGCACCAAAGTACGATCCCTTCACTTCAGGCTTTGCAATATTGTCTACAAAAAGATCCATCATCGCAAACAGCAGAACCTCGCCAATCGTAAACACGACAATGATGAAAGCAAGCATGCCGAGACTCTGTGAAAAAGCAATGGCAAACAAACTGCCGGCAAGGAGAATATTCCCAGTGGTCAGCGACAAAATGGTGGAGTAGCGCTTCGCAATCATGATGAGCGGGTATTGTACGACAATGACAACCACTGCATTTAAAGACAAAAGATATCCAAACAGTTTAGGACCATCCTCAATCATAGGTGACGCTGATAAGTATTGAGGCAGTGTTGAGCTTAAATGCGAATACCCGAACGAACATAAGGTAACGCCGATGAGGATGATGCTAAAGACCGTATCTTTTTGAATAATGGAAAGGGCTTTTTTGACGCTGATTTGTTTTGTGCTTTCTGGAGCAGCAACTGGATGTTTTTGAAATTGCCAGGCCAGTGTTAATCCGTATAACAAATAAATGAAGGCAGCGACAAGAAATGGAAACGTTGTTTTCGATGACCCGAGATATAAGCCAAGCAGCGGGCCGAAGATTACACCAATATTAATGGCCGTATACCGTAAATTAAAAACAAACAACCGAATACTTGATGGGGTGACATCAGATAAGAGTGCTTTAGACGTCGGTTCAAACAGTGCCCGGCACAGTCCATTTAAAGCGTTCATGAGGAAGAAGACCCAAATGGCATCTGCAAACGCAAAGCCAACAAAGACAAATGACCAGCCAAAGATGGATAGAAGCATGACTTTTTTTCTGCCGATTCGGTCAGAAACATAGCCGCCGTAAAAACTCGCAACGATCCCAATAAGGGAGCTGACGGCAATGATTAACCCAGCTGAAGAAGCTGAAGCCCCTTTGACTTGTGTCAAATAAACGGCCAAAAAAGGAATGCTCATGGACGTCGCCATTCGGCCGAATATGGTGCCGATGATGATCGTCCAACTAAGTGGATGTAAAGTACGTAAATTATTTTTCATGCTGTTTCTCCCCTGAGTGTTAAGATGTTCCAATCATACATGAAAAATTGTGCAAATTAAATACACAATTTGATGGAGGGGACATCCGCCATATGACAGAGGAGCTCCGAATAGCCCGCAAATTTGGAGAGCATGTTTTTTCTGCCGATGCTTCTATGTCTTTTAGATCTTCTGATTCGTATGGTCATTTAAAGACAATTTAATCAAGATCAATCGCGACAATTTGCTGCAAGGACAGGTGGAGAACATCTTCATCATTGACGATTTTGATGCGCTGCGTTTCATAATGAATGGCTTTCACCCAGCCCCAAAACTGCTGTTTCATACCTGCTGCAGCATATGTCACGCAAATCGCTTGGTCCTCTGTAATCGACTGTGTGATCAAAAAATTCATTTCCTCTAGCCGATCAGTGCTCAGCGGAGGAGGCGTGTATTCTTTTTTCTTCCGTTTTTGAGCAAGCAGCTGTTCACGGTGCTCTGGTAGCATCATTCGGCTTGATTCCCACATGATGTTGTATCCAGGTGTTAATTTATTGGGATTCATGGCTGTTCGCCTCCGTTATTTGTAATGTCCACCAATTTTTTCGGCGCGGTGATACGCCTGCCCTGCGCTTGTTAGTGACGAAGCGTGCAAGAGCGCAGCAGGTCCATACTTCATATGGATGGCATCAAATACTTTGCTGAGTCTGTCTTTTTTTAAATGGTGATCAAATAAACTCAGCTGATATTGGCTGTCAGGCTGCAGCTGCGAGAGAGTAATACCTACACTGCGAATGGGCTGGCCGTCCCAGTGCTGCTGACATAGCTGAATGGCTGCGTCTGCAATATCTGTCCCGTACTGTGTGGGTGAATGGAGCTTGATTTGTCTATGAAATCCAGTCGGATGAGAAAAATCAGCGCCTCTTACGCCAACAGACACCGTTTGCCCAACATAATGCTTAAAGCGCGCACGTCTTGCCACTTCTTCACTCAATTCAAGAAGGGCGACTTTGATGTCCTCAAAGGACGCATAATCATGGGGAAGGGTCATATGATGCCCAACCGCCTTTTGCTGATCATGTGTGTGAAGAGTGACCGGGGAAGGGTCGTGTCCTAAAGCAGTTCGCTGCAGAAGCTCCCCGTTGATTCCCCAGCGCTTTTTTAGCCGGTCTAACGGATAAGTAGCAAGTGTCCCAATGGTACTGATGCCCATTCGTTTTAAATGGTGCTCCATTCGTTTACCGACGCCAAATAGTTTTCCAACCGGAAGCGGCCATAAATCAGCCGCCACCCGGTCTGCACGAAGCTCATAGATGCCAGATGTGTTTTTTTTAGCAAAATGGTCACAGGCCATTTTAGCGAGCACTTTATTAGGACCAATGCCAACGCGTGCGTAAATGCCCGTCTGGTTCATAATAGTCGTTTGTATATTTTGGGCGATCTCGCGGGGTGAACCGAGTAGTGTCACACTCCCCGTAATATCGAGAAACTGTTCATCAATTGAATAGGGTTCGACAAGATCTGTGTATTGTTCAAGCAGTTCTGTCATCATGACAGAAACATCAAGGTAGCGCTGCATACGTGGACGTACGACGACGGCTTCAGGGCATTTCTCCTGTGCTTCCCATAATCTTGATGCATTTTGTACGCCCCGTTTTTTAGCGAGCGGGCAGGCGGCAAGTACGACCCCGCTCCGCCGCTCAGGATCTCCTGAGACGATGAGCGGCACATCCTTCAAATGAGGAGCCTCCACTTTTTCGACCGACGCATAAAATGACTGCATATCCACAAGCAGAATGGCTCGTTCATTCATCATTTTCACCTCTTAGAACGTATGTTCTGTATATATTTTAACCGCCAGAAGGTGAAATTGATACTGGTAAATCATTCAAAGAGAAGAGTGTAAATCCATACAAAAAAGACGAAGTGTCTCCACTTCGTCTCATCTTTGTAAAATGAGTCATTTTAAGCATGTGCCAAGTTATTGGATGTTTGGAGCGGCTCAGAACGCAAACGATAGGCCGTTAGCTTTTTCTTAGGCTTATGGGTAAACTGCCGCACCACATCCACGTGGTCATCGTAATGATACAGATAAAGGGTCACATCATGCTTGCCAAGCTTTGTTTGCATGGTAAGCGGCGCTGGTCCTTCCTGCGGATGAAGAAAACGCTCTTCGTCACCAGGATAAATATAATAACGTTCAATAAAGATCGCATCATTAAAATGTTGAATAATTTCAGATGTTCGCTGATCATCGAGTGGACGTCCTTGAAACGTCATCGTTGTTTGATCACTTGTTACTTTTGCATGCACCGCATAACGACTAAAAAGGCGTTCAACAACACCAGAAGGCAGCGAAGTGACAAGCAGCTTTAAAAGACTAAACACAACAAGTGAAGTAACAATCCAAACCAATATCATCATCTCCAATAAACTTTTGTTACATTTCTTATATGAATAATTTTAACATAACAAAAGAATGGATCTTTCGCACAAAAAGTGAACTTTTTGAAATAAGTGTGAAGATTTAAAAGGAGATGACAGCAAAAGAACGAAGAACCAACAAAGCTGAAAGGAAAAAAGGCTGATACATCACCTTTACAAACAATTGATCAGACAGGTAGACTATTGAAACAGTTGATTTTTTGTGAAACGGTACAGCTAAAAATGAAAAGGGGCGAGGCCATCATGATACGTCAAGTGAAGCCGTCAGATTTTTATGCGGTCACATCCGTCATTCAAAGCTGGTGGGGAGGCAGAGATTTGCGCGCAAAATTGCCAAAGCTATTTTTCGAACATTTTCAGCAAACAAGTTTTGTCGTTGTTGAAAAAGGTGAACTGATCGGCTTTTTAGTCGGTTTTTTATCGCAATCGCATTCAGATGAAGCGTATATTCACTTTGTGGGGGTACATCCAGACCACCGAAAATTAAAGATTGGCAAAATTCTCTATCAAGCGTTTTATGAAGCGGCTGAAAAGGAAGGAAGAACAACGATTAAGGCCATCACAGCTCCTGTCAATAAAGTCTCGATTGCTTACCATACAAAGCTCGGTTTTCAGATAGAAAAGGGAGATAAGACGGTCGATGGCATTTCAGTTTTTTCAGATTACGACGGCATTCATGAAGACAGGGTGCTATTTGTGAAAAAGCTGGAGGCGAAAGCATGATCATTAGACTGGATCAAAAAAATAAAGAACAAGCAAAAGAGCTGTTACATATCCAATTGGCCGCATATCAGCGGGAGGCAGAACAAATAGGCTATCAAGATTTACCGCCCTTAAAAGAAACGGTGAAAGACATAATAGAAACAAATGAGATTTTCATAGGATTTGAAAAAGAGGGGCATTTGTTAGGGATCGCTTCATATGAACTGCATGACGACCGGATCATCCTCAGCCGGTTAGCTGTGCATCCACATCATGTCAATCAAGGCATCGGGACAGCGCTCCTGCAATCCATCATCCAGCATCAAAAAACAATTGAGCTCACAACAGCGGAAGCAAATATACCAGCAATCAAGCTTTATGAAAAACTAGGGTTTAAACAGAAGGATCGTTTGCAGGTGGAAAACAATCTGATGTTAATAAAGATGGAACGTTTGATGCTTCGAAAAGTGGAAGTGATTGAATACCAAGCGAGCTGGCCAAAACAATTTCAAGATGAGCATGATAAGCTGAAAAAGATAGTTGGCGACAACTGGGTATATGGCCATCATATTGGCAGTACGTCAGTCATAGGAATGGCGGCTAAGCCAATTATTGATATATTGCTAGAGGTGAAGCATATCAGTCGCTTAGATGAATGTAACCACCTGTTTCGTCAGCTTGGATATGAACCGCTCGGAGAAAATGGACTCAAGGGAAGACGTTTTTTTAGAAAAGGCGGCTTGAATCGAACACATCACGTTCACGCCTATGAAGCTGGACATGATGATGTAAAAAGGCATTTGGTGTTCCGAGATTATTTAAAAGCTGCACCTGATCGTGCCAAAGCCTATGCCGATAAAAAGCGTCAATTGGCAAAAGCATATCCTGAAGATATGGCAAGTTATATGAAAGGAAAAGATGGGCTCATTAAAGAAATTGAACAAGAAGCGTACAATTGGTCAGACCAGTTAAAGAAAAACGATCAGACATAAGAGCTGGCAGGACGTGAACATGTTTAATTGATGACTGATATGTTACAATGTAACAATCAACGAAAAAAGGATGTTCGGCATGTATATTCATATAACAGAACCAGCAGCAGCGTACCTTACAAAACAACAAGCAGGGCATGAAACAAAAGAACTGCTCCTTCGATATGATTCAGATGGGTGCGGCTGTGCGGTAAGCGGTGTCCCAATGATTTGGCTCACAGGTGAAAGAACAGGCGAATGGGAAGAGCTCAAGCATAATCAGCTCTTTAAGCTGTACATACACACAGCACAAAAGGTCTTTTTTGACGAGGAAATGACGATTGATTTTAATGAAAAAGCCAACACACTCATGTTGAAAAGTCCTCAACAAATACTCAGCCCGAGAATGGGTATACTTGTAAAGTAAGGTGGAAATGTAGTGGATCAAAAGCTAAAAGTGATACAAAATACGGCACAAAATAAAACATGGGTGTCGTTTTTAAATAACAATCATCCCTATAGCCTTTTGCACTGGTCAATAGGTGGAATGGATTCGGTGAAAAAGGACGTTTGGCTTCTTCAAGATGAAGTCACATTTGAAACGGAAGAATTTCCAACGCTCGAATTAGCTGTCAATTGGATCAAAGAGAATATGGACCAAGTAACAGATGTATTATAAAAGCCCTTTTTCGAAAGGGTTTTTTTCGTGCGTTCATCATCTCATCAAACGGCACGGTTGTCTAATCTGAAAAATGATCTTTTGAAGCAAAAAAAGCAGTTTTTCAACAAACAATTCGACAAAATGAGCAAGCTGGAAATAAAAAAAAATGGCTGTAAATGCCGAAAAATAGGCATTCGCAGCGTTTATTGCGGGATACCGAAAACTTTGCGAAAAATGACATTTCATATTTCTTCCATTCGAGGAAATGTGATAGAATACAACATGTATCGTATATGAGAAGGGAGGTGCTAAAGTGAATTGAAGCTCAAGCTGTCATCGCCTCAGGTTGGAATCAAAATAAACGAATGGTATAGGCAGATTTGCGGATTTCATGTGATGAAAGCAGAGAAGCTGAAGGCGGAGATCGAGCAGGAAATCCTCGAAATGGAGCAGGATCAAAACTTGTTATTGTTTTACCAGCTGATGGATTTTCGCCACAAGGTAATGCTTGAATATTTTGAACCGGCAAAGAAAGCCTCGAATGATGAAGAGATTAAGAATTTGCTAGAAACGATCGAACATTCACAAACGAAATTAACGGATATGCTTGAATACTATGTTCATTTTTTCACAGGAATGTTTGAATTTGAACAGAGAAACTACTTAAGTGCTATTGCTTATTACCGCTCAGCAGAAAAAAAGCTCAATCTCATATCAGATGATATAGAAAGAGCAGAATTTTACTTTAAATTAGCAGAAATTTACTACCACATGAAACAAACCCACTTTTCGATGCACTATGCCTTGCAAGCGTTAGATACGTATTCTGCCTACAGAACGTACACGCTGAGAATCATCCACTGTGAATTTGTCATTGGTGCAAACTATGATGATTTGAAATGCTATGAACATGCATTGCCCTACTTTAAAAATGCTCTAAAGCGAGCACGCTCAATTGGAAACCCTCGAGTCATAGGTTCGGCCCTTTTCAACTTAGGTAACTGTTATTATCAAATGAACGATCTTGCGGAAGCAAGCCGTTATCTGAAAGACTCTATTGAAGTGTTTGAAAAGGAGAATTTAACCCATCTTAATCGCTCTCTAGACCCACTATTTATGCTGACACAAATCCTGTTTAAACAAAAACAAATAGAAGAGTCGTTAACCCTCTATCAACAAGGTATTATGAAGGCCTGTGAATTAGAAGATGAAATTTACATCTGCAAATTTCAGTTCTTAAAAGCATTGTACGTTGATGCAGACATAACAATCATAGACGATACATTAGACCTGCTCGAGGACAAGCGCTTATACCCAGATATTGAGGAATTGGCACTTGATGCGGCTCATTATTACAATGAGCTTGGACTGTTTGAAGTATCTACCCGGTTTTACGAAAGGAAAATTCAAGCCATATCAAAAATTCAAAATGGGGGTCATTTATATGAAAACGAGTTTGATAGTTCTTTTATTGGCAGCAACTGCAGGATTATCGGTCATGAGTCAGCAGCAATCGGAAGAGAGCCATATGGAGCTTGCGGGCAGACACCATACAACAGTGGTGACTATCGCATAAGTTAGCTCAAAAAGAGGGGACGAACTGCTGTTCATTCTCCTCTTTTATTTTCATTCAATTCAAATCTTTGAAGAAATGCTTGAATTTCTTGCTCATAAGCTTCCTTATTTTCGCTAAAAGACATTGCATGCGCACCGTGTGGCGCAATAAACAACTGTTTGTCACCCTTTTTACGTGCATATAACTGCTGACTTTGCTCACAGGGGATATAGTCGTCATGGCGGCTATGAATAAAAAGTACAGGTACTTTCACATGATCGATCACATCAAGAGGGGAAACTTGCCGGATGCGGTATCCGTCCCGCCATTTTAACACTTGATCACTTAGTGGAAGAATCCACTCTCCTGAAAGGCGAAAATCTGTTTTTAATCGATACAGAAGCTGGTCCTCAAATGAAGCAAAAGGGCAGTCTGCTATGTAAAAATTGGCGTTTGCTTCCGGCTTTGCGGCATATAACAAGGTCGTGACTGCACCCATTGATTCTCCGTGTATTCCAATGATGGCACTTTCTCCGAGTCTTTGTCTGAGCCACTTTACGATCTTTGCTAGATCTTCTTTTTCATAATATCCATAACTCGTGGTTTTCCCGCCGCTCATCCCATGTCTTCTATGATCATAAAGCAGCACATTCCACCCGAGCTTTTGGAATAATTTCATATACTTAACGGAATTAATCAAACTGACTGTCACACCGTGGCAAAGTACGATTGTGCGTGTTGTATGAGGATACGGTACAAAATAGCCATGTAGATTATAACCAAATGCTGAAGGAATACACACTTTCTCTTTCTTAAGCTGCTGAAATTCCTCGTGATGATAATGGCCTCCATCTGATTCTCGTTTGATGAGCTCTTCATTCGTTAATTTTCGAATATACATCATTTTATTGGTGAAAAAAATGCCGATTACAGCGAGTGGACATAATATGAAGGCAAATATAGCAATCCATTTCTTCATCTAGCCGATTCTTCCTTTCCAGAGTTTTTTCTATGACGATCATACCACATCTTGGTAGATGGGCGTGCCTCTTGCTCAGAAAATAAAACGGATGATACACTAAGTCAAAAGGAGAGAGGCACAATGAAAAAGACCAAGCAGGATCAAGCGAAATTAAAGGACGGCATAAAGGACGATGTCAAACAGCAGCTTCTTCAAATGAAACAGAACCTTGCCGTCGAAACAGAAAAAAGAGAAGAACAAAAACGACAAGACCTCCTTCGGCAGCAGAAAGAAAAAGAAAAAAATAAAAGCTTTTCAGAGCTGCTAGATGAAAGCCATTTAGACTGGAGAAAGTATAAAAGCTAAAAAAGGGAGCAATGATGCTTCCTTTTTTTCATGTCATCATCCTTGAGATAGATCCACAGAGTCCTTAAATAGAAAAGCATTTTTGCCTCCTTCACATCACTTCATTTCAGAATCGTGACAGTATGTTTGTTTTTTACAGTCAAACGAAACGAAATCCCATAACTTATGTTTGAAACAGAAGTAAAAAGGTGAGTATTGATTTATTTAAATTCCTTTTTATTGAAAATATGGTCATTGAGACCCTTTTGGTGGAGGATATTTCTTCTTATAATGAAGATGTGTTACAAAATTTGGTAATGGAGATGATTCACGTGAAATTGAGAAAAACAATGGCTGGAGTCGCTTTATCTTTAGGATTGCTTTTACCTGTTTCTGGACAAACTCTTGCAACAAATGCGGATGTGAGTACAAAGGCTACGTCAATTGTAGGTTGCGCTGATGCTTCTTTTGAAGTAAAACCTAATAGAATATGTATGCATTCAAATAATGGCGTTTTTGCAAATAGTTTCAACCAATTCGGTATTACATATTATTTTAAAGGCAAATCTGGAAATTATGCATATTACGAAAGTGCAAGATAAGACAACGGGGCTTTTAGTCCCTCCTTATTTTATATAGAGAAAAACATAAAAAAAATGTAGAAAAACATGAGTTTTTCTACATTCTGACGAGATAAATGATGTGATTTTTTCTTATTAGGATCGGTGCGCTTCATACACAAATGGTTTTGTATAGTAAGTTACTGCTTTGACTTCTTGGTCACTTAAAGAACGTGCATTTGCTGCTGCTATGTTTTCTTTTAACTGATCCACCGAGCTCGCGCCAAATACAACGGAACTGACCGCAGAATGTTTCAGTATATACTGAATGGACAGTTCAGTGAGTGATAGGTCATAAGCGACTTTCTTTAAAGAAGGAATGATCTGCTGAAGCTCTTCAAATGAATATTGAAGATAGCCGTTTTTTTGAATCGCTGCACTTGCTTGAGAAAGTGGTTTTTCAGTTAATAATCCTTTCGCTAAAGGACCTCTTGCGACGACGCTAATGCTTTGTTCTTCAAGAAGAGAGAACCATTCTTCCGGGCGGCGGTCGAGTAAGCTATATTGCATCATCACGCTTACGATATTGGACTTTTTGGCATATTCTTTAATGACATTTGGGCGGATAGATGAAATGCCATAATAGCGAATAACGCCTTCCTCTACTAATTCTTCAAAAGCCTCAATCGTTTCATCAATGGGGTCATCAATCGTGCCTCCATGCAATTGATATAAATCAATATAATCTGTTTGAAGCCGCTTGAGGCTTTGTTTTACTGCTTCCTTTATGTACGCCTTTGAAGGGTCCCAGTCCCAGCCTGGTTTGCCTTTTTCAAAGCGGTTGCCGCCTTTTGTCGCCAAAATCAAATCTTGCCGTCTATTTTTGATGGCTTCCCCAACAATTTCCTCATTTGTCCCAAAATCATATAAATCGGCTGTATCCAAATAGTTAATTCCGAGATCAATGGCCTCATCTAATAAAGAGAGCGCTTTTTCTTTATCAGTCCCAAGAGACATGCATCCTAGTGCCGCCTCGCTCACTAAAAGATCTGAGGTGCCAATACGTCTTTTTTTCAATTCCATCACACTCCTATCCTTTCACATTAAGTGAAAAAAATCAGGAATTCAAGCTAGGTGATTTCAAATGGCGCATTGAAGCAAGCGTTTCGCTTTTCGCTTCTCTTAAATCATCTATGTTAAAATAAATGAAGTAAAAAGTGAAAGTAGAACGAGGAGCTGACAAAATTGAAGGACTTTGAAGAAAAAACATTATCGTCGAAAGAATTATACAACGGAAAAATCATTGATTTGGTACTTGAAGATGTAGAATTGCCTAACGGAAAACAAGGCAAACGCGAAATCATTAAACATCCTGGTGCAGTAGCTGTCATTGCACGTACAGACGAAAATAAAATCATCTTGGTCAAACAATACCGTAAAGCATTAGAGAGAGCCATCGTTGAAATTCCGGCTGGAAAACTAGAAAAAGGGGAAGAGCCGGCACATACAGCATTAAGAGAATTAGAAGAAGAAACAGGATATACAACTCAGCAGCTTCAAAAGCTGACGGCCTTTTATACATCACCTGGTTTTGCAGATGAAATTGTTCACATTTATCTAGCAGATCAGCTAGTTCCGCTTGAAGAAAAAAGAGAGCTGGATGAAGATGAATTTGTCGAAGTAATGGAAGTTTCATTAGAAGAAGCCTTGCACCTCATTGAAGATCAGCATATTTACGATGCAAAAACAGCCTATGCCATTCAATACTTACAACTGCAAGAGGTACTTGAGTCAACAAAATGAAGGAATTTTTTGCAGACATCCATATTCATATTGGCAGAACAAGAACAGGCAGAGCTGTCAAAATTACAGGTGCAAGGTCATTGACAATTGACCAAATTCTCATTGAAGCAGCAGAAAGTAAAGGGATGGGGATGATTGGTGTGATAGATGCACAATCTCCAGAAGTCTTAGAAGAGTTAATAGAGGGTGTAGAGGAAGGCCGGTACACGGAACTAAATGACGGCGGTCTATCATTTGGACCGACAGTGCTGCTTTTAGGCAGTGAATTAGAGATCAATGATGACCATTCAAAAGGTCCGATTCATGTGCTGGCATTTATGCCCACACTACACAAAATGTCTGAGTTCTCCGCATGGCTTTCGCTTCATATGAAAAATGTCCATTTGAGCTCACAGCGCCTCTATGTTGATGGGAAAACACTTCAGCACAAAGTAAAAGAGCTAGGAGGATTGTTTATTCCTGCTCATATTTTTACGCCGCATAAAAGTCTATACGGCAAAGGGGTCAGCACTTCTTTAACGGAAGTATTTGATCCTGACCTTATTGATGCTGTTGAGCTTGGTCTTAGCTGTGATACGTCAATGGCGTCCCAGCTGAGTGAGCTGAACCGGTATCCCTTTTTAACGAATTCAGATGCCCATTCTTTAGGGAAAATCGCGCGAGAATATACAAAAATCAAAATGGATCATGCCTCTTTTGCCGAATTCAAGCTAGCCCTTGAAGAAAAAGATGGCAGAGCTGTCACAGGAAATTATGGACTTGCTCCGCGGCTTGGGAAGTATTATCATACGACCTGCGAGAAATGCGGGGTAAGACCTCACGCATCAGATCAGGAAGAGTGCCACGAATGCGGACATACCCGGATGACAAAAGGAGTAAGTGAGCGTTTAAAAGAGCTTGCTGACCAAGAAAGTGAAAAAAGAATGAGACCTCCTTATGTTCATCAGCTCCCACTTCAGTTTATTCCGGGTGTTGGACCTAAAACGCTGGAGAAGCTAAAAGCCGTGTTTCACACAGAGATGAATATTCTGCATCAAGCAACAGAACAAGAATTAAAAGCCGTTCTGCCAGAAAAGACAGCGGGCTACATCATCAAAGCAAGAAAGGGCGAAGTCGGACTAATCGCTGGTGGAGGCGGAGTGTACGGTAAGGTGGATATCAATCATGAGTCACATTAAATGGACATGTCAAACGTTTGAACAATTGTCAAAAGAGGATCTTTACTTGATTCTTATGGAAAGAGTCAACGTGTTTGTTGTAGAACAAACATGCCCTTACCCTGAAATTGATCACAGGGACCAAGAAGCAATTCATCTCATCGCAAAAGAGAATGGCACCATTGTGGCTTATTGCCGAATTTTTCAAAACGGGATCGTGTACAAAGAGGCGTCCATCGGCCGTGTTCTTGTGACGCAGGCCGGCCGGAAAAAAGGGTATGGAAAGATGCTGCTCATCAAGGCTTTGGAAAAGCTTAATGAACTAGGTGAAACAAGTGTCAAAATACAGGCGCAAGCCTACCTGAAGTCATTTTACGAATCATTTGGTTTCAAGGTCGTCTCAGATGTTTATGATGAAGATGGGATTCCGCATTTTGATATGATAAAAACAGAAAGATAGACGTATTTACGTCTATCTTTTTTATGTAACATCGTGTATCATAACGTCAACGAAAGGAGTTTTGCCAAATGGGAAAAAGCAAAGCAAAGAAAAAACGAGAGCATATCCAAAGGCAGCACAGCCGTAATCCAGAACTGTCGAGAGGAAACATGCCGCATTTTAGCACACACGAAAGGAAGACAAAAACAAAACAAGAAGTCTTGCAGCACATGATGAAAAAACATAAAGGACGAAATGCTTATGATCACTATCAAGAGGATCATAAGCATTTTTATTTTGCTTTTTTGTGACAACTAGATCAAATAAATGGAAAAATTTTAAAAAATAGGACAAACGGTCGTTTCTTTTTGTCTAAAAATGTAGTTAAATGACAAAAAGAAACGAAAGGGAGAGTGAGTATCGTGAACGTCAAGTCATTTGGAGCAGGGCTTTGTATGGCAAGTGTGCTTGTGGCATCGGTCATGTTTGGCGCGTCAGATATTTCTGCAAAGGAGCAAGCAAAAAAAGAGTACATGATCGGCTTTTCTTCTTCCGTTCAAGACAAAATACAAAAACAGCTTGTAGAAGAAGCTGGCGGGCATGTGAAAGAATCCATAGAGCAAATAGATCTGATGAAAGTGTCGTTGAATGAGACATCGAAAAAGAAACTGAATGAAGCAAAAGAAGTGACTTTCATTGAGGAAGATCAAAAAGCAAAAACAAGCAGTCAAACTGTTCCATATGGCATCAAAAGCATCAAAGCACAAAAGGTACATAAACAAGGATACGCTGGACAGAATGTCAAAGTAGCAGTTCTTGACAGCGGGATCGACGGCAAACATGAGGATTTACATGTCACCGGCGGGGTGAGCTTTGTACCGACAGAGTCCGATCCGCTTGTAGATCCGCATAAACATGGCACGCATGTGGCAGGGACAATTGCCGCTTTAGATAATAAGGTAGGTGTCGTTGGTGTTGCGCCAAAAGCCTCTATCTATGCTGTTAAGGTGGCAGATGAAAATGGTGACGGCTACTATAGCTGGATCATAAAAGGGATTGAATGGGCCGTTGAGAATGACATGGATGTCATCAATATTAGTATGGGGGGAGCAAGTGAATCTGAGGCGCTGAAAGAAGCGGTAGATCGAGCGTATGATAAAGGGATTCTCATTGTGGCTTCTGCGGGGAATGAAGGAAGTTATGGATCTCTCAATACGATTGACTATCCGGCTAAATACAGCTCCGTGATGGCTGTTGCCTCTGTTGACCAAAAAAAGCAAAGAGCTTTTGATTCATCTGTCGGCGAAGAACTGGAAGTCTCAGCACCAGGCGTTTCAACGCTGAGCACCATTCCTCATAACGAATATGGCTACATGAGCGGAACGTCAATGGCATCACCGCATGTAACGGGCGCTGCGGCTGTCATTCTATCAAAACATCCGAATCTGACAAACGATGAAGTGCGTGAGAGACTGTCAAAAACGGCGACAAAACTTGGAGAACCTTTTTATTACGGTGCCGGGCTTGTGAACGTACAAAAAGCCGCACGATAAATGAAAAAGAGAAAGCAGTGAGCAGGCTGCTTTCTCTTTTTTCTTTCAATAAAACTGTCATGTTTCGTAATCTCTCTCATAGAATCTAGTAACCTTACGATTTGGGAGGAAGACACATGCGGAAAAAGTCTTGGAAGGAGCATCTTCTTCAGCACGTAAAAGATCATCTCTCGATTTATTTATTTGTCTCTGTACTCTTTTTAATGGGTGTGATCTTCGGTGCCATCATTGTCAATAGCATGACATTCAGCCAGAAAGAGGATTTATTCTATTATTTAAATCAATTTTTTGGTCAGCTGACGAATGAGAAAGCAGCAGAATCAAAAGAAATGTTTTTACAAAGCTTCCTGCATCATATGAAATATTTAGGCCTTATGTGGATCCTGGGAATATCCATTATTGGTCTGCCGCTCATCTTTCTCATGATCTTTTTAAAAGGAATTGTTGTTGGATTTACTGTTGGTTTTCTCGTGAATCAAATGGGGCTGAGTGGATTTTTTCTCTCGTTTGTATCGGTGCTTCCGCAAAACATTTTGCTTATTCCAGCCTATTTAGTGATTGGCACCTGTGCGATTGCGTTTTCCATCCGTCTCATTGGACAGCTCTTCATGAAAAAAACCATCAGTCAAGCACCCGTTCAGTGGTTTGGCCGGTATGCATCGGTTCTGCTGATGATTTTAGCGCTTGCTGCACTTTCATCTTTTTTTGAATCGTACATATCATTCATGCTGATGAAAAAGCTGGCAGGTATTCTTTTATAATTGTTATTAATTAATAATCAATTTATTTATCAATTTAAAATGATTATAGTTGGCTCTCAGCACATCATTTGATATAATGATCAAGTAATGTGGCGTAGGAGGGAAAGTCAATGGAAAATAGGATTGATCGAATTAAGAAACAGCTTCATTCTTCCAGCTACAAGCTCACGCCACAGCGTGAAGCCACAGTAAGAGTACTGCTTGAGAATGAAGAAGACCATTTAAGTGCAGAAGATGTATACCTCCTCGTAAAAGAGAAGTCTCCTGAAATTGGTCTTGCTACTGTTTATCGGACGTTAGAATTGCTCACTGAACTGAAAGTTGTTGATAAAATTAACTTTGGAGACGGCGTTTCGCGATATGATCTTCGCAAAGAAGGAGCCGCTCACTTCCATCACCATCTTGTCTGCATGGAATGCGGAACAGTCGATGAGATAGAAGATGATTTATTAGAAGATGTCGAAGAGATTATTGAACGTGACTGGAAATTTAAAATTAAGGATCATAGATTGACATTCCATGGTATTTGCCACCGGTGTCATGATGATGAATCCGGCAAATAATCCGAATTGGAACCTTTTCATTTAAGATGAAGAGGTTTTTTGCATTTTCGCTGTATATTCCTTGTCCTACCTGGCATATGCTGAAGTAATGAGAAGGTGAGAAAGGACTTGAAGATCATGCGAAAATGGCTCAAAACAACAGGTGAAGTGATCAAAGTATTTATCTTGTTCACAGGTTTTACCGTCCTGTTCTATTATGCTATGATATGGATAAATTCAGAATATGAAAGCTACCATCGTTATGATAAACCAGAGGGTGCAGCAATTAAAGTGATGGAAATGGATCAGCCGAATCAAGACAATTGGCAAGACCGATTGATTTATTTTTATCAAAACGGGGAGTAGAAATCATTGAACGATCAATTATCCGACTTTATTCATTTTATGACCGTAGAGAGAGGACTCTCTGAAAATACCATTGTTTCTTATAAAAGAGATTTGCAGAACTACTTGTCTTTTTTAATGACACATGAACAGCTGACGGATATTAGCGATGTCACGCGCCTGCATATCATTCATTATTTAAAGCAGTTAAAAGAGGAAGGGAAATCGAGTAAAACGTCTGTACGGCATCTATCATCGATCCGTTCCTTTCATCAATTTCTGCTTCGGGAAAAAGTGACAACGGATGACCCGTCATGGAACATTGAAACGCAAAAAACAGAGCGGACATTACCGAAAGTTCTATCATTAGGGGAGGTCGAAAAACTGCTTGATACACCAAATCAGCACACTCCCTTTGACTACCGAGACAAAGCAATGCTTGAGCTCTTATATGCAACAGGCATTCGCGTCAGTGAAATGCTGGATCTGACCCTTGCAGATGTGCACCTCACAATGGGCTTTATCCGCTGTTTTGGAAAAGGAAGAAAAGAGCGAATTGTGCCAATCGGTGAAGCTGCCGCAAGCGCAATTGAAGAATATATCGAAAAGGGAAGAAGCAAGCTGTTAAAAAAACAGCCGTCCGATGCCCTGTTTCTCAATCATCACGGGAAAAAAATGTCGCGCCAGGGCTTCTGGAAGAACTTAAAGAAACGAGCCATTGAAGCAGGGATTCAAAAGGAGCTGACGCCTCATACGCTCAGACATTCATTTGCTACACACCTGCTTGAAAACGGTGCGGACTTAAGAGCTGTACAGGAGATGCTCGGACATGCCGATATCTCAACAACACAAATTTATACACATGTGACGAAAACAAGACTGAAAGATGTGTATCACAAATTCCATCCAAGGGCATAAGTAAAGCATGACACAGTGAACGGGTGTCATGCTTTTTCATCTTTACACCGTTTATGGTTGTCAACTGGCTTGTAAACGGTTTATACTTGAGATGTCTGACCTCTTACTGTTTGTAAGGTCAAAAGACAAGAATATTGAAGGAGGCGCTTTTTAATGCCTGATTATCAGTATAAACGCATTTTCCTCGTCGTAATGGATTCAGTAGGGATTGGGGAAGCACCAGATGCTGCTGATTTTAATGATGTAGGTGCAGATACACTTGGACATATTGCTGAAAAAATGAACGGGCTTCATATGCCGAATATGGCGAAGCTTGGGCTGAGTCATATTAAAGAAATCAAAGGAATTCCAGCGGATGAAAAACCGCTTGCGTATTATGGAAAAATGCAAGAAGCATCAAATGGTAAAGACACAATGACAGGGCATTGGGAAATCATGGGTCTTTACATAGACACACCGTTCAAAGTCTTTCCAGACGGATTCCCAGATGAACTATTAAATGAATTAAAAGAAAAAACTGGCCGAGGTATTATTGGAAATAAACCTGCGTCTGGTACGGAAATTTTAGATGAGCTTGGCGAAGAGCACATGAATACAGGCGATTTAATCGTTTATACATCTGCGGATTCTGTGCTGCAAATTGCTGCGCACGAAGAAGTTGTGCCATTAGATGAGCTTTACCGTATTTGTGAAATTGCCCGTGAACTCACATTAGATGAAAAATATATGGTTGGACGGATTATCGCTCGTCCGTTTGTCGGAGAGCCTGGTGCTTTTGTTAGAACGCCAAACCGTCATGATTATGCGTTAAAACCATTTGACCGTACAGTCATGAATGAACTGAAAGATGATGGGCTCGATGTCATTGCGATCGGAAAAATCTCTGATATTTATGACGGCGAAGGAATCACATCATCTCTTAGAACAAAATCGAACATGGATGGAATGGACAAGCTGGTCGATACACTTAAAACAGACTTTACAGGACTCAGCTTTTTGAACCTTGTTGATTTTGACGCTCTTTACGGACATAGAAGAGATCCAGAGGGTTATGGAAAAGCATTAGAGGAATTTGACGCACGTCTTCCTGAAGTGTTTGACCTGTTGAAAGAGGATGATCTTCTTGTGATCACAGCAGATCATGGAAATGACCCGGTTCATCACGGAACAGATCATACAAGAGAATACGTTCCGCTCATTGCTTACAGCAAAAAGCATCAGGAAGCAAATGAACTGCCAACAGCAAAAACATTTGCTGATCTTGGGGCAACCGTTGCCGATAATTTCAAGATAGCGATGCCTAAATATGGAACAAGCTTTTTATCTAAACTCAAATAGGGGGAAATCTCGTGGGAGCACAGTTTTCAGAAGCGGCGGCATATATTAAACAAGCATCGACATATGTACCAACAGTTGGATTGATTTTAGGATCAGGGCTTGGCATTTTAGCAGATGAGATTGAAAATCCAATCAAAATTAAATATGAAGATATTCCCGGATTCCCTGTTTCAACAGTAGAGGGACATGCAGGGCAGCTCGTGATCGGAACGCTGAAAGGCACTGTCGTTTGCGCGATGCAAGGGCGTTTTCATTTCTATGAAGGATATGATATGAAGCAAGTGACGTTTCCTGTCCGTGTGATGAAAGAAATTGGTATTGAAACATGCATTGTCACAAATGCAGCCGGCGGAGTGAATACTTCATTCCGTCCAGGAGATCTCATGCTGATCACAGATCATATCAATATGATGGGAACCAATCCATTAATTGGCCGAAATGACAGTCAAGGCGTTCGTTTTCCCGATATGTCTGCACCGTACGATAAAGAATTGCTGGCACTTGCAGCAGAAACAGCCCAGCGTTTAGGTATATCTGTACAGCAAGGGGTTTATGCAGGGATGACAGGCCCTTCATATGAAACACCTGCTGAAGTTCGTTTCCTTAGAACGCTTGGAGCAGATGCGGTAGGAATGTCGACTGTTCCAGAAGTCATTGTTGCGCGTCATGCAGGAATCAAAGTACTTGGCATTTCATGCATTTCCAATGCGGCATCTGGTATTTTGGATCAGCCGCTGTCACATGATGAAGTGATCGAAGTAACGGAAAAAGTGAAAGCAAGTTTTCTTGATTTAGTAAAAGACATTGTCAAACAACTTTCATAGCATGTGTCCAGAAGCCTTCTGCTACCCAAGCAGAAGGCTTTTTTTATTTGCAATCATACGATCTCTGAATAAAACAGCCTGTATGAGGAAAAAATAGAAAGGATTACGATAATGGAGGTCTGCCACTTGAAACGTCATATATGTGCATTGTTTATTTTAATGATCCTTATCTCAATGGTTTCACCATCTGCGACAGCAAAAGAAAAGATTGAAAAACCAGGAGAAAAACAAACATCAGAATTGGCACACGAAGCCAAATCAGCGATCTTAATAGAACGTGACACGGGAAAGGTGCTTTACAACAAAAACAGCGATGAAAAGCTTGCACCCGCAAGTATGACCAAAATCATGACGATGCTTCTCATCATGGAAGCTATAGATCACGGTAAACTGAAAATGACAGACAAGGTCAGAACGAGCGACTATGCAGCGTCCATGGGAGGGTCGCAAATCTTCCTTGAACCAGGAGAAGAAATGACCGTGAAAGAAATGCTGAAAGGCATTGCGATTGCGTCAGGAAATGATGCTTCAGTTGCCATGGCAGAGCATATTGCAGGATCTGAAGAACAGTTCGTAGAGCAGATGAACAAAAGGGCGAAAGAGCTTGGCCTCACCTCAACAGTCTTTCAAAACCCAACAGGGCTCCCTGAAAAAGACCACTACAGCACAGCTCACGATATGGCAATAATGGCAAAAGAGCTGTTGAAATATGAACAAATCACAAAATTCACAGGTGTCTACGAAGACTATCTACGGCAAAACACAGATAAAAAATTCTGGCTTGTAAACACAAACCGTCTGATTAAATTTTATCCAGGTGTCGATGGGGTGAAAACCGGTTTTACAGGTGAAGCGAAATACTGTTTAACTGCATCTGCTAAAAAAGGCAACATGCGCGTCATTGCGGTTGTCTTCGGCGCAAGTACCCCGAAAGACAGAAACGCTCAGGTAGTCAAAATGCTGGACTACGCATTTAGTCAATATACGACTCATCCGCTTTACAAACGAGGGCAAGATGTGGCGGAGGTCAAAGTAAGCAAAGGGAAAAAGAAAAATATTCAGCTCGTTACTTCTGAACCGATCTCCCTTCTAACGAAAAAAGGCGAAAGTGTGGATCAGATCAAAAAAGAAATCAAATTGTCTCATGATGTCAAGGCTCCATTTTCAAAAGGAACGGAACTTGGTACGATCGTCTTGAAAAAAGACGGAAAAGTGCTGCATGAAAGTCCTGTAGAAGCAAAAGAAGGAATGGAAAAGGCAGGCATTTGGACTTTCTTCAAACGAGCAATGGCTGATTTTGTGAAATGGAAATAAAAGGCGAAAGGCTGCTGAAATGGGCAGTCTTTTTGCTATGAGGAAAAAGAAAAGAACATCTAAATGTGACGAATGGTCACTAGTTTTGTCATGGTGAAGGATTTACTTCATATAAAAGAGAAACACTCTTTATCCGAAATAGAGCAAGGAGGAATAAAAAGATGAGCCTTGGTATTGATTTTCAAGTAAAAGAGAGCGTACTTTGCATTCGGTTAACAGGAGAGCTCGATCATCACTCCGCAGAAACATTGAGACAAAAGGTGACGAATTATTTGGAAACAGAGGACATTCGCCACATTGTGCTGAATCTGGCTGATTTATCGTTTATGGACAGCTCTGGACTCGGAGTGATTTTAGGAAGATATAAAGAGATTAAGCAGCTTGGCGGAGAAATGGTCGTCTGTGCCATCTCGCCAGCAGTGAATCGGTTATTTGATATGTCTGGTTTGTTTAAAATCATTCGTATGGAGCCTTCAGAGCAAACGGCTTTGCAAACATTGGGGGTGGCGTCATGAGAAATGAAATGAATCTGACTTTTTCGGCATTAAGCCAAAATGAATCGTTTGCGAGGGTGACAGTCGCGGCGTTTATCGCTCAGCTTGATCCGACTTTAGATGAATTAACAGAAATCAAGACCGTCGTATCAGAGGCAGTGACAAACTCCATCATCCATGGCTATGATGGGAATCCAGATGGCAAGGTGCATATCCATGTCACATTAGATGACCATGTCGTCTACCTCACCATCCGTGACGAAGGCATGGGTATTACCGATCTTGAGGAAGCAAGACAGCCGCTTTTTACAACAAAACCAGACTTAGAGCGCTCTGGAATGGGCTTTACCATCATGGAGAATTTTATGGATGATGTCATGGTGGATTCATCTCCAGAAATGGGCACGACCATCCGTTTAACAAAGCATCTATCAAAAAGCAAAGCGCTTTGTAATTAAAGGAGCTGCTCATATGGATGTGGAGGTAAAAAAGCAAGCTAAAAAAGCCCAGCTGTCAAATGATGAAGTCAAAGAGCTCATCAAAAAAAGCCAAGACGGTGATCAGCAAGCAAGAGACCTCCTCGTAGAAAAAAACATGCGTCTTGTTTGGTCCGTTGTTCAGCGCTTTTTAAATAGGGGATATGAACCAGATGATCTGTTTCAGATTGGCTGTATTGGACTGCTGAAATCTGTGGATAAATTTGATTTGTCATATGATGTAAAGTTTTCAACGTACGCCGTCCCAATGATCATCGGGGAAATTCAGCGATTCATTCGGGATGATGGGACGGTCAAAGTGAGCAGGTCATTAAAGGAACTCGGAAATAAAATCCGGCGGGCAAGGGATGAGTTGTCTAAGTCTCATGGAAGAATGCCGACCGTTCAAGAAATTGCCGAATACCTTGATATCACACCAGAGGATGTCGTCCTCGCCCAAGAAGCGGTCCGCTCACCATCATCCATTCATGAAACAGTGTATGAAAATGATGGGGATCCGAT
This sequence comes from Bacillus sp. WP8, assembly GCF_000800825.1. Lineage (NCBI taxonomy): Bacteria > Bacillati > Bacillota > Bacilli > Caryophanales > Bacillaceae > Bacillus > Bacillus sp. WP8. The sequence goes on along the minus strand of NZ_CP010075.1, from coordinate 2,115,634 downwards.
AACATTGCTTGATCAAATTGCCGATCATTCTGAAGAAAGATGGTTTGACAAAATTGCTCTGAAAGAAGCGATCAAGGAATTAGAAGAAAGGGAAAAACTCATTGTGTATTTAAGGTATTATAAAGACCAGACACAATCTGAGGTTGCAGAAAGACTTGGCATTTCACAGGTGCAAGTCTCACGGCTTGAAAAGAAAATTTTAAAACAAATCCAAATGCAAATGGATCAAAAAGACAGCTAGCCAATTCGGCTGGCTTTTTTTGTGTGGTAATTACCGGTAAATCGAGTTCTATCAGTATGAGAACCATTTTTCACCACATACTATTTTTAACCCCTCGTATAGGAAGTGACTTGGATGGACGGACAAATCTTTATTCGGCTGCGCCATCGAATCAAGACCGGTATAGATCAACTCATTTATTTAGAGGATATCGCCCAAATCACTGGTGATGAGTTTGCTGTGCAAAAGCTTAGCAAAATGCCGGTGTATCATGTCAGCAAAAAGGATCGTCACATCGTCGTTCTTGATATCATGCATGTCGTCAAAACGATCAAAAAAACGTGGCCAGATATCGACATTCAAACCGTTGGCGGCTCTGAGGCCATTGTTGAAATTGATACAGGCAAACGCCAGCTTTCTCCCGTTTTATTTGTGTTTGTATGGCTTCTATTATTTGTCGGAGCGGCGCTTGCCATTATGAATTTCCACGAGGATGTCAGTATGCGGCTCGTTCATATCCGCCTATATGAAATGATCACAGGGAAAACGGTTGAGCATCCGTATTTATTACAAATTCCATATAGCTTTGGACTCGGCCTTGGGATGATTTTGTTTTTCAATCATGTATTTAAAAAGCGTTTAAATGAAGAACCAAGTCCGCTCGAAGTGGAAATGTTTAAATATCAGCTCGATCTCGATCATTATGTCGCACTCAATGAAAATAAAGAAACATTGAAGGATATCCATGATCGGTAAATGGCTTTTTGTCGTACTCGTTGGACTTGGCGGCGGTTTAACAGTCGGAGCAGGATTTGTGGCATTTCTTACAGTGCTTGGCATCATTCCCCGCTTAATGCAATTAACCAAAACGCAGCGCTTCATACAAGGGTACGAGGCGGCAGTCATTAGCGGGGCGGTTGTTGGCGGCTGGGCCACCTTAAGTCAAATACATCTGCATTTAACCAAATGGCTGGCGCTGCCGGTCGGTCTTTTATCAGGCATCTTTGTCGGCATGCTTGCAGCTGCACTTACTGAAGTATTAAATGTACTTCCTATATTAACGAAAAGAATTGGAATGGACGGGAAAATTGTTTTGCTGCTCATGGCCATCGTCTTAGGAAAGATATTTGGTTCACTATTTCATTGGCTTATTTATATTTAAGAAATTGGAGGGAACAACACGTGTCGAGTTTAAAAGAGAACTATCCATCTAAGGTGAAAACGTATCAGCCCAAACCTCCTTATGTCCTCAACTGCATCAAGGCGTTTTTAGTTGGTGGCTTGATCTGTCTGATAGGTGAGGGGCTGCAGAATTTCTATATCCACTTTTTTGATTTTAACGAAAAGACAGCAGGGAACCCGACAGTGGCAACCCTCATTTTAATTTCTTCTCTATTAACGGGTATCGGTATTTACGATAGAATCGGCCAGTTTGCTGGAGCGGGATCGGCTGTACCGGTAACAGGCTTTGCTAACAGTATGACAAGTGCTGCCCTTGAGCATAAAAGTGAAGGGCTTGTTTTAGGTGTTGCCACAAATATGTTTAAGCTCGCTGGGAACGTCATTGTGTTCGGTGTCGTCTCGGCATATATCGTAGGGATCATTCGATACATCTTCGAAAAGATGTTTTCGTAGGAGGAATGAAAGGTGAAACTAACAGGTAAACAATCTTGGGTATTTGAGCACAAGCTTTATGTCAATGCAGAAGGAACTGCTGCAGGACCTAAGGAAAAAGAAGGTCCAATTGGACATTTAATTGATAAAACATACGATGAAATGCACTGTGATCAAAAGAACTGGGAAATGGCTGAAAGGAAGCTCATGGATGATGCGATATCAACCGCTTTATCGAAAGCAAATTTGCAAAAAAGCGATATTGATCTGTTGCTAGCTGGAGATTTACTCAACCAGAACGTCACAGCAAACTATGTGGCAAGAGAGCTGAAGATCCCGTTTCTCTGCTTATTTGGAGCATGCTCGACCTCAATGGAATCGGTCGCCATTGCGTCAGCACTCATTGATGGTGGCTTTGCAAATAGAGCCATCGCAGCAACAAGCAGTCACAATGCGACCGCAGAACGCCAATTTCGAAACCCGACCGAATACGGCGGACAAAAGCCAGATACAGCAACAAGTACCGTAACAGGGAGCGGAGCCGTTATTATCAGCCAAGAGCCCTCACAAATTCAAATTACAAGTGCAACGGTAGGCAGGGTCATGGATCTTGGCATTACAGATCCATTTGATATGGGATCGGCCATGGCACCGGCCGCGGCAGACACCATCAAGCAGCATTTAGAAGACTTAGGAAGAACAGTAGATGATTACGATTTGATTTTAACTGGAGATTTATCAGGCATTGGTTCACCGATCTTAAAGGATCTCCTGAAAGAAGAAGGTATCCAGCTTGGGCGAAAGCACGATGATTGCGGTTTAATCATCTATACACCCGATCAAAACGTATTCGCTGGAGGCAGCGGCTGTGCTTGTTCAGCTGTTGTGACATTTAGTCATATTTTTCAAGAAATGAAAGCAGGGAATCTGCAAAGAGTACTCGTTGTCGCAACCGGGGCGCTACTCAGCCCAATGATGGTTCAGCAAAAAGAGACCATTCCGACCATTGCGCACGGTGTCGTATTTGAGCGTGCAGGAGGAGAGAGCTAATGGATTATCTTATCGCTTTTGTGGCAGGCGGACTTATTTGTGTCATTGGCCAGCTTTTGCTAGATGTACTCAAACTCACGCCGGCACATGTCATGACTACTTTTGTTGTGGCAGGTACCATTTTAGACGGATTCGGTATTTATGATAAATTTATTGAATTTGCAGGTGCGGGCGCAACCGTACCAATCGTCAGCTTTGGTCATAGCTTGCTTCATGGGGCAATGCACCAGGCAGATGTACATGGATTCATCGGCATCGGTATCGGTATTTTTGAATTAACCTCTGCTGGAATATCAGCTGCGATTTTATTCTCATTTATTATCGCACTGATCTTTAAACCGAAAGGATAACCGAATATGGGGCAAAGACGGAAAGTCATTTTAGTGACAGACGGAGATATATATGCTGCCAAAACCATTGAGCTTGCCGCTAAAAACGTCGGCGGACGATGTATTTCCAGCTCAAAAGGAAATCCAAGCAAACGGACAGGACCTGAACTTGTTCAGATGATTTTAAAAACGCCGTATGATCCAGTCTTTGTGATGTTTGATGATTCTGGAATGACCGGTGAAGGAACAGGCGAGACAGCGATGAAACATGTGGCGCGCCACCCTGAAATCGAAGTCATAGGCGCGATTGCAGTTGCATCTAAGACGCACCAAGCCGAATGGACAAAGGTCCATGTCTCCATTGACCGGGAAGGTGAACTGACAGAATACGGTGTCGACAAACACGGTCTTCCCGAAATGGAGCCCCATAAAATGAGCGGGGATACAGTGTATTGTCTTGACTCCCTCAATCTCCCGTTCGTTGTCGGGATTGGAGATATTGGCAAGATGGGACGGAAAGATGATCTGAGCAAGGGATCTCCAATCACGATGAAAGCAGTGGAATTAATATTAGAAAGGAGTGGCTTCCATGAAGAAAGACAAGGTAAACGTGTACCGAGACCCGAAGAAAAATGAAGATTACTTCAAAGAAAATGTCGGAATGGGTCTCAGTTTTGACCTTGGTGTTCGGAAAATTTATATACACGATCAGGAAATCCAGCTTTACTATGTAAATGGATTGTGTGATACACAGTATGTCATCTACTTATTAAAAGAACTAATCGAAATCAATGACAACGAACCAGAATCAGATGATCTTGCACATGTAGTCGAGAACCGACTTGTCAATCAGCAGGTCTCCAAGGTAGAAACGCTGGATGAAGCGGTGGATCAAGTGCTGTCCGGGCTTGTAGCAGTTGTTGTAGAAGGTGAAAACTACGCCTTTATCATTGATGTTAGAAGTTATCCTGGCAGAATGCCTGAGGAGCCGGATACAGAAAAGGTTGTCAGGGGAGCAAGAGACGGTTTTGTTGAAAACATTATTGTAAATACAGCGCTTATTCGAAGAAGAGTGCGGGATGAAAAGCTGCGATACAAAATGCTCAAAGTAGGCGAACGTTCAAAAGCCGATGTTTGTGTTTGCTATATTGAAGATATTGCAGACCCAGATCTTGTAGATATTATAGAGAAAGAAGTATCAGGAATCAAAGTTGATGGGCTGACGATGTCTGATAAAACGATTGAAGAATTTATTATTAAGCAAGGATATAATCCCTTTCCGCTAGTGCGTTACACCGAGCGTCCAGATGTCGCCGCTAACCACATATTAGAAGGGCATGTCATCATCATTACGGATACATCCCCTAGTGTCATCATTACACCAACCACTATTTTTCACCACGTTCAGCATGCAGAAGAATATCGCCAGGCACCTGCCGTTGGTACATTCCTAAGATGGATACGCTTTTTAGGCATTTTATGTTCTACCTTTCTTTTGCCGATTTGGTTTCTTTTTATCCTTGAACCAAATCTTCTGCCTGACAATTTAAGCTATATTGGGTTTAACAAACCTTCTCATATCCCTGTGATTCTCCAAGTGTTCCTTGCTGATTTCGGGGTGGAATTTTTAAGAATGGCAGCAATTCATACGCCAACCGCCTTGTCGACCGCCATGGGACTGATCGCGGCTGTTTTAATTGGACAAATCGCTATTGATGTCGGTTTGTTTACACCAGAGGTCATCTTATACGTTTCACTGGCGGCGATCGGTACCTTTACAACGCCAAGCTATGAACTGAGTGTCGCCAATAAGATTGTCAGGCTCATCATCCTAGCACTAGTGGCGATCTTCAAGCTGAATGGACTCATCATTGGTTTTACGTTGTTACTCATTTATTTAACTTCCATTCGTTCATTGCAGACGCCTTATATGTGGCCGTTCCTCCCTTTTAATGGGAAGGCTCTGTGGCAAGTGCTGATTCGGACGTCTGTTCCTGGCTCAAAAGTAAGACCGAGCATCGTTCACCCTCAAAACAGATCAAAAATTCCGCCAAATTCTTAAGGCTCATTGAAAGTGGCTGAAGATTGTGATATTGTATTTTTAACTTTGAGACAAGGCAAAAGGCAGCTCACGCAGCTGCCTTTTTTCAGCCGAAGCGTTAGAAAGAGGGAATGACATTGTATTTACACGGCACTTGCAGACAAAATGAACTCGGTCATTTAGAAATTGGTGGTGTTGATGCCGTTTCTTTAGCTGAAACGTATGGGACACCACTTTATGTATATGATGTGGCTTTAATACGGGAGCGCGCAAAAAGCTTTCAAAAAGCATTTATAGAGGAAGAATTAACAGCGCAGGTAGCATACGCGAGTAAAGCATTCTCATCCATCGCCATGTTTCAGCTTGCTAAAGAAGAAGGATTATCTCTTGATGTTGTCTCAGGCGGTGAGCTTCACACAGCCATTTGCGCTGGATTCCCAGTAGAAAAAATTCATTTCCATGGCAATAATAAAAGCAGAGAAGAATTAAAAATGGCTTTAGAGCATGGGATCGGCTGTATTGTTGTGGATAATTTCTATGAAATGAAGCTCATTGAACAGCTTGGTCAAGAGCTGTCAAAAAAAGTGAAAGTATTGCTCCGCATCACGCCTGGTGTCGAAGCGCATACGCATGATTACATTACGACAGGTCAAGAAGATTCAAAATTTGGCTTTGACCTTCACAATGGACAAGCAGATGAAGCGGTGAAACAAGTGCTTCGTTCAGAAGTGATCGAGCTTTTAGGTGTTCATTGTCATATCGGTTCACAAATTTTTGATACGGCTGGTTTTGTCCTTGCAGCAGATAAAATCTTTTTGAAGCTGGATGAATGGAGAGAATCATTTGGTTTTATTTCTACAGTGTTAAATTTAGGCGGTGGCTTTGGGATTCGTTATACAGAAGAGGATGAACCACTTCCTGCGACAGAATATGTCGAGAAAATAATCCAAGCTGTGAAAGAGAACGTGGCCCGCTATGAGTTTGATATGCCAGAGATTTGGATAGAACCAGGCCGTTCTCTTGTTGGAGATGCAGGGACGACTCTTTATACGATCGGATCATCAAAACACGTACCTGGCATCCGCGATTATGTTGCGGTAGATGGCGGAATGAGTGACAACATTCGTCCGGCTTTATATCAAGCGAAATATGAAGCGGCAAGTGCCAATAAAATGAGTCAAACGCATGATCAAACCGTTTCAATTGCCGGTAAATGCTGTGAAAGCGGAGATATGCTCATTTGGGATATCGATTTGCCAGAGTTATCACAAGGGGATTTATTGGCTGTCTTTTGTACCGGAGCTTACGGCTATAGTATGTCAAACAACTATAACCGCATCCCGCGCCCAGCGGTTGTGTTTGTAGAGGACGGGGAAGCGCAGCTTGTGGTTGAGCGTGAAACCTATGAGGACATTGTCAAACTTGATTTACCGTATCAATCAAAAGTGAAATCATCTAATTAAAAAAGCTGCCTGGGGTACAGGCAGCTTTTTTTCATGGATTATTTTCCTCCAGTGAATACAGAGACGATCGCGTTCCAGATGGAGACAAAGAAATCCCAAATCTTTTGAAGAAGGTTTTTCCCTTCATCTGATTCTATGAATTTTGTAATCTTGTCTTTTGCTTTATCAATTTGAGATCCTACTTGATTCCAATCGATATTGATGTTTTTCATTTTATCAAATAGCGAGACAAGCTGATCTTTTTGATCCTGCGTCAGATTTAAGTTCAAATCAGAAGCCGCCTGATCGACTTTTTCTTCTACTTCTTTTGTGGTTTTAGGGACACCGTTTTTTGCAATGTCATCTTTGATTTTTGCAATAAGGGCAGAAGCGTTGTCTTTCCCGATGGAGTCACCCAATTTAGAAGTTGTCACAAGCTCTTCGTTCGCCACCTGCTTCACATCTTCTGGAATGGCTTTGTCGCTTGACACTTCATACGCTTTAAGTAAGCCCGTCAGTGCGGCTGTACCAGATACTTCAAATGGAGCAGTGACGACAACCTTGGCATCCTTGACACCTGCTGTCATTAAAGCATTTAAATACATCTCATCTGTAATGGTCTTGATGTTGTGTGTATCCACAGTCAGACCAGTACCTGATTTCTCAATGGTGATAGATGAAGATGATAATGCTCTCGTCCCGATAGAAGAACGAGGGATATACTTTCCTAAATATTCGTGCTCTTCTTTATTGGTTACTTCAATTTTTGTCGCATTTTCAGGTGGATTCAACTCGTCAAGCACCTTTTGTCGATCAGCTGGTGTTAAGTCTTGCCCGAGTGTGACGATGACATCGCCGACAGCTGCATCCGCTAAGCTGACTTTTGGCGCACCAATTAGGAAAAGGAGCGCTGCCATCATACCAAGCATCATTTTTTTAAACATGTTGACCTCCTTCAAGTCGAAAGCGTTCCTCTTTCAAGAGAAACTCAGCTTTTGAGTACACGTACAGAAATGCACTCCATCATATAGACGTAACAAATTGACTCGACGTTTCAATTTTCTTTTTAAGATGTGTTCCTTTTCCAATAAATGAAGACATGTCATTTCGTCACATATCATTTTATGAGGAAAAAAGAATCAAGCAATCCTATTTTATCAATCATCAGTTAAGAGGTAAATGACAATCGAAGAGCAGGGGATGTTTAACATCACCGAAAATGTGCTATAATGAGCGTTGTTTAACCTGAAAGGAGAATGTGAAAAATGGCGAAAAAAGGATACATACAATTAACGAATGGAAAGAAAATTGAGTTTGAACTTTACCCAGAGGCTGCTCCAGGTACAGTAGCAAACTTTGAAAAATTAGCGAATGAAGGCTTCTACGATGGATTGAAGTTCCACCGCGTGATTCCAGGCTTCGTCAGCCAAGGCGGGGACCCAAACGGCAATGGAACGGGTGGTCCTGGTTACACAATTAAATGTGAAACAGAAGGAAATCCACATCAGCACGAAAGAGGTTCATTATCAATGGCACATGCTGGTAAAGACACAGGCGGCAGCCAATTCTTTATCGTACATGACCCGCAGCCGCACTTAAACGGTGTTCACACTGTTTTTGGCAAGGTAACATCTGGTATCGAGGCTGTACTTGATATGGAGCAAGGCCAAGGCATGGAAAAAGTTGAAGTTGTGGATGCGTAATCCAAAACACCGCTTAATCGCGGTGTTTTTTTATTTTGTTTCTGAGTCAAATGTGATTTGTTTCGTTAGGCGATAGGTGATGATCCAATACAAAATGGCTAAAGCGCTGATAGAGGCACCAAAAAGACATACTCCGCTCCAGCCATAGGCTGCGTATATGCTGGTTGAAACAATTGAACCGGTCGCACTGCCGATGGAGTAAAAAATCATGTAAGCAGCCGTAAGCCGGCTTCTCGCCTCAGGCCGCACTGTGAAAATCATAGTCTGATTCGTTACGTGTACTGCCTGCACAGATAGGTCAAGAATGATAATGCCAATGACTAAGGCAATAAGTGAATGTTCAGTCAAACTGATGAAAAACCATGAAATGAATAATAGGACAAGGGCTATACCGCTTGTGAACTGTCCAAAACCTCGATCAGCAAGGCTGCCAGCCCGAGCAGCCCCTAATGCTCCGGCTGCTCCAGCAAGACCAAATGCGCCAATAGCAGTATGTGAAAGAGAGTGTGGCGCAGTACTGAGAGGCAGCACGAGTGAAGTCCATAACGTACCAAAGACGATAAAAATCAGAAGAGCTAGAATCCCGCGGATGCGCAGGATTCGTTCTTGTATGAACAATACAAACATTGAACGAAGCAGATGAGCATAAGATAATGACTCTCTTTTGCTGTCATCACGCGGGAGCACTCGGAACAATACGCCAGTTAGGATCAGCATGATGACGGCAGAAACAAGATATACAGACCTCCAGCCAGCAAAATCGGTTAATACACCAGCAAAGGTTCGGGCGAGAAGAATACCGATGACGATTCCACTTTGCACCAAGCCGACGATACGGCCGCGCTCTTCTGGAGCAGCCCAACTTGCTGCAAACGCAACGAGTACCTGAGTGACTACAGCGAGCAGTCCGACCAATGCTAATCCTATAAATAGGACGGTGACGATAGGAGCGATGCCGACTAGAATGAGGGCAAGCACAGATAAAAGCATCTGACCAATGATGAGCCGGCGTCGATTCAACAGATCACCAAGTGGTACGATCAGTAGCAGCCCCGCCGCATAACAAAGCTGAGTAATCGTAATGACAATACCGATGGATGAATACGTGATATCGAACTCGGCTGCCAGTGAATCTAGTAACGGTTGTGCGAAGTATATGTTTGCAACAGCCATCCCGCAGGCTGTTGCAAAAAGTAGTGCCATATAGTGAGTCATTTTATCTTTAACCATTCATTGCATCCCCTCTTTTTTATACTAAAAAGAATAATATACTAATCGGTACAAAATGATTCCTGTTAAGGATAACCAGCAAAATGTTTTAAAGTCAAGAGTTTATTCTATGTTAATCTTGAAAGCAGAAAGACAGTTTGACAATTTCACCTGAAAAAAATACAATCATAATGTACTGATTAGTAATGAAAAGAAAATGATATCCTGATAAATAAAGAAATAGACAATTGTTATCGTGAAAGGATTTCATTGTTGAAAAGAGGAATTGATGATGGTTCGACAGCGTGAGTTTGATGAGGAAAAAGCGTTGAATGGTGCAATGATGCTTTTTTGGGAAAAGGGGTATAGAGCTACAACGTTAAGCGATTTGACTGCAAAAATGGGAATACAGCGGCCAAGTTTATACGCAGCCTTTGGAGATAAAGAGGAATTATTTGAGGCTGCATTACGCACATATACAAAGCAGCATGCAGCCCGTATTCGAACAAAACTTCAAAACAATCGATCTGTAAAGGAAGCATTTCATCTATTATTGACAGATGTAGTGGAAGAGGAATATGGAGATGGCCCAAGTAAAGGCTGTTTTTGCATTAATACAATAGTGGAGCTTGCTCCACACGAAGAGAAATTTGAAATTCTGACAAGAGAGCATCAAATGTATCTTTCGGTTATTTTTGAAGAAAAGATCGTGCAAGGTATTCGCTCAGGTGAGCTCGAAAGCGGCTTAAATGCTAAAGCCTTAGCACAGACACTGGTCGTTTCTTTCATCGGGCTTACCGTCCTCATGAAGTCACGTCCAGAGCGTTCATTTGTAGATCATTCTGTAGCGACGATCCTATCCATTTTAAAATAAAATGGATAACACCTATGACATCTTCTGAGAAAAAGCGTATTTTGATCCATTACATCAAAATACGCTTTTTCTTTTAGGGCATTCATGCACAGAATCTTTTTTTATGATATGATAAGAGAACAAACATTCGTATTTGTGAAATGCAAGCACATCCAGCTGCAAATGAAGAAAATAGAAAGAAGGGGAGACTTTGAAACCACTCACTAAAGAAGAAAAAAATCAAATGATGATGGCCATTCAGCGTTACTTTGCCGAAGAACGAGAAGAAGAGATTGGTGAATTAGCAGCCATTAATATACTAGAATTTATCACAAAAAACCTTGGAAGTTACTATTATAATCAAGGGGTTCGCGACAGCCGCAGCATCGCTGTTCAGCGGTCACAATTGTTAGAGGAAGACTTATTCGCACTCGAAAAAAGAATATAATCGAAAAGCCTGCAGTATCGTGTGGGACGAACTTATAAATAAGAAAAAGACCCCCTTAATAAAGAACGCATATTCGTATCATATGTAATGATTAAGAGGTGGAACCAAAGGGCCATCTGAATCGTTATATAAGTAGCCATTAATGAAAATCAGCTTTTTTGGTTTTATTTCAATAAAAGAAGGAATAAAACATACAAATAGGCGAAGTGCAGATGATGGAGGTTCTAAATATGGGGAAAATTAAATTAAAAATGGCAATCTTATTTGTTTTACTGCTTTGTTTAGGCGCAGGTTATTTATACATGAATGGCATGAAAATTGAAGATGTGCCAACAGCCATTGGCGAGAGCTTAACAAATAATGATAAAGATTACACTATCTATGAATATACCATTACGAAAATTGATGGAGATGAATATTACGGTCAAGCAAAGAATGGCACCAAAATCATTTTTAATGGTAAGAAATTTGAAGATGATGTGGCCGATCTGAAAAAAGGCGATCGTATTAAAGCCTACTTTAGTAATGAAAAAAGAATAGATGGACTGATAAAAGTAGTAAAAGTCGTAAATTAACATGTCTCCTTTCCTATAAGGAGACTTTTTTTTTGAAGAAATCTTGATTGTTGCATTTGACAACAAGGATCGCTATAATAGCCCCTAAGGACAGCTAAATATCGATTGTATCCTTCGGGGCAGGGTGAAAATCCCGACCGACGGTAATAAAGCAAATGCTTTACAGCCCGTGACCCGTTAATTTATTAACGGTTGATTCAGTGAAAAGCTGAAGCCGACAGTGAAAGTCTGGATGGGAGAAGGATAAAGAAAGCTATGAACGAAAAATATTTGTTGATCATAGTCTTATTTCTGATGCAAAAAAACCACAGCCCCGGAATTTTTTCCGGGGCTTTCTGTATGTTTTTGGTGTTAATACACACATGCAGTGTTTATTAGGTGATCCCTCATCTACCTTGTATGGACCATAAAAAGCGACGAAGGTGCTCAATCGATCACATGTCCCTAACATCGCTTTTTTAAAAAGTGAGAAATACAAATGAAACGAAAGGGAGGATCACATGTTTACGGGGATTATTGAAGAAGTTGGCACCGTTCAGTCATTAAGTAAAAAGTCAGCAGATGCCATGGAAATTGTCATTACATGCAGCCGTGTGCTGGAAGATGTTCACCTCGGAGACAGTATCGCCATTAATGGAGTATGTCTGACAGTCACAAGCTTCACAAAAGGACAGTTCGCGGCAGATGTGATGCCAGAGACGGTCAAATCGACATCACTGGATCAGCTGACAAAAGGCAGTCCAGTGAATTTAGAGCGAGCCATGTCCTCAAATGGACGATTTGGCGGCCATTTTGTCTCAGGCCATGTTGATGGAACGGCAGTCATCACCCGAATAGAAAAGAAGAGTAATGCCATTTACTATGATTTAAAGATGGACAAGACCCTCACAGATATGCTCACCCAAAAGGGTTCGATCGCAATAGATGGTGTCAGCTTGACCATTTTCGATTTGCGAGATTCACAAGTCACAGTCTCTATTATTCCTCATACGCTTGAAGGAACTATTTTCCCGACTAAATCTATGGGGGATATCGTGAATATAGAGTGTGACATGATCGGTAAATACATTTATCGTTTTTTAACAAAAGAGCAAGGCGATAAACAGCCATCTCGATTGACCCCATCATTTCTAAAAGAGCACGGATTCTAGGAGGCGATTGTATGTATCATTCTGTTGATGAGGCAGTAAATGCCCTTAAACAAGGAGAAATCATTATCGTAGTGGATGATGAAGACAGAGAAAATGAAGGCGACTTTGTGGCACTTGCTGAGCATGCCACACCTGAGGTGATTAACTTCATGGCTTTACATGGAAGAGGCCTCATTTGTACGCCAGTCGATGCGTCGATCGCCAAACACCTAAATCTGCATCCAATGGTTGAACATAATACAGATGCACACCATACAGCATTTACAGTAAGCATCGACCATGTGACAACGACGACTGGTATCAGTGCTTTTGAGCGCTCCACCACCATGCTGGCCATGTTAAATAAAGACGCAAAACCAGACGAATTTGCCCGTCCAGGCCATGTTTTTCCGCTTATTGCAAAAGAAGGCGGCGTACTAGAAAGACCAGGTCATACAGAGGCAGCGGTTGATCTTGCTAAACTAGCAGGCTCAGAGCCGGCGGGTGTCATATGTGAAATTATGAATGCAGATGGATCAATGGCTCGCGTCCCTGAACTAAAGGAGATTCAAAAACAGCATGATTTAAAGATGCTGACAATCGAAGCATTACAGACATATTTAAACAATAATCAAGCAGCGACTATCGAAACAAAATAAAAATCACAAAAAAGGATGATCAACATATGAATACAATACAAGGGCATGTAGTAGCAGAAGGACTAAAATTTGCAATCGTTGTAGCGAGATTCAATGATTTTATTACAAGTAAACTGTTAGATGGAGCAGAAGACACATTGCTTAGACACGGAGCAAATGGTGATGATATCGATGTTGTGTGGGTACCAGGCGCTTTTGAAATCCCGTACATGGCAAAAAAATTAGCTGAAACCAAAAAATATGATGCAGTCATCACACTTGGAACCGTGATCAGAGGCGCAACGACTCACTATGATTACGTTTGTAATGAAGCTGCTAAAGGAATTGCTCAAAGTGCAATGTCAACAGGGGTACCGATTATCTTTGGTGTACTGACAACAGAATCGATTGAACAAGCCATTGAAAGAGCTGGTACAAAAGCTGGAAATAAAGGCAGCGAATCGGCTGCAGCTGCTATTGAAATGGCGAATCTCAATCGAACTTTCTCTTAATTTAGTGAAAAAGAGTTTAAAAACGGTATAAAAATGTTTATAATGTGTGATGAGCAAATGAATCATAAGACATTTGCTGGAAATTAGGATAATTTGAATATTGAGGGGTATATATGTTAATTCGTTACAAGAGGTCTTTTGAAAAAATTGCCATGGGACTCCTGTCCTTTATGCCGGGTGAGAAAGACGTCAAACAGCTTCAGCAGACGATGAAGTCATATGAAATGGATGAAGATCGGCAGCTGTTCCTATGGAAAGATGGCGAGGATATTGTAGGTGCTATTGGTGTGTTGAAAACAGACGACCAAGTACAAATCGAACATATTAGTGTGAATCCATCCCATCGTGATCAAGGAATCGGCAAGGAAATGGTTTTAGCCGTGGAAGACATATTTAAAACCAAAACACTCATTCCAAATGAATTAACGCAAGGCTTCTTTCATAAGTGTCACAGCGAATCAAATTAAATATCACACATGTAAAAGCAGAGGCTACAGTCCTCTGCTTTTTTTACGTTCAATCTGCTTTTTTCGCTCCAGCAATACATCTGTCCGGTCACGGAGTCTATGTTTTTCGATTAAAAATGTATGGGATAAGTTGCTTTCCTGTCCAAAGAGCAGTCCTTCTTTTTGGGCCATTTCTTGGCATAAAGATAGAAGTGCTTCATCTTTGATCGGCAGCATCACACTTTCATAAGGCATATGTTCATCCATTTTCTTTTTCAGCGTTCTCAGAAGCATCAGAAATGCCTCATCATCCAGACCGAGATTCGATAATACTGAACGATTTGCTTCTAACAAGTGAAGACTGTTAGAAATGAGCCGTTTTGCTCCTTTTCCATTTCCCCGTCTTTGATGATACAAGGCAACCGCGAGCTGAATGAGCCCGACCCAATATTCTTTGCGTTGCTCTGGGGGATCTTCCTTCCAATATTCTTCTAGAATTTCATGACACTCAAAATAATCTCTTGTTGTATGAAATTCGTGTAAAAAAGCCACGTACGCTTCAGGATACACAGCGGTCATCTCCTTTTCCACTTTCAGTCTAACATATTGAAAAGAAAAGAAGAAAGAGCGTCCCTTTATTGAAAAGGACGCTCTGTTTCTTTAATAAACCCAAGCCGCGCCAACGATGATCAGCAAGATGAAAAGCACGACAATAAGCGCGAATCCTCCGCCGAAGTTATAGCCATCTCCCATAATGATACGGCCTCCTTTTTCATCAGTTCTGATTACAATGGTATTCTATGTATAAATGCCCTTATTGGTATGGGCGAATCCACTGTTTTTCTTGATTTGCCTAAGGCATCATGGCCGAAATTATATTGGACGAGAGCTTTATCCTGTCTTATACTAAAGGTTAGCCGGTGAAACGGTACTTAGAAGACAGTAGAAATGGTGAGAAAAAGATGCTGGAATATCAGGTGAAAATAGATTCGTTCGAGGGTCCTTTGGACTTGCTTTTACATTTAATTAACCGGTTGGAAATTGATATTTATGATATTCCCGTCGCTAAAATTACGGAGCAGTATTTATTATATGTCCACACGATGAGGGAGCTTGAGCTCGATGTTGCGAGTGAATATTTGGTCATGGCTGCAACCCTCCTGAGTATTAAAAGCAGAATGCTTCTTCCGAAACAAGAGGAAGAGCTGTTTGATGAAGACCTGCTCGAAGAGGAAGAGGATCCTCGAGAAGAGCTGATTGGCAAATTGATTGAATACCGCAAGTATAAAAATGCAGCGCAAGAACTAAAGGAACGCGAAGAAGAAAGGCAAAATGCCTTTACAAAACCACCGAGTGATTTAAGCGAATTTGCAAAAGAATCAGAAGCGAAGGACACAAATTTACACGTAACGGTGTATGATATGTTAGGTGCGTTCCAAAAGGTATTAAACCGAAAGAAAATAACGAAACCAGCACCATCAAAGATTACAAGACAAGAAATCCCGATTGAAGACAAAATGAATGAGATTATGAACCATTTAAGAAAAACAAAAAAGCGGACCAATTTCATGACTCTATTTCAACATGATCAAAAGGAACACCTTGTCGTGACGTTTCTTGCTGTTCTCGAATTGATGAAAAGTCATCAAATCATGTTAGAGCAGGAAGGGAACTTTGAAGACATTTATATCATAGGGAGTGAAACGATTCATGACGCTTGATATCGTGAATTGGAAAGCCATCTTAGAAGCGCTGCTGTATGCAGCAGGTGACGAAGGCTTAACAAGAAAACAGCTCATGTCTGTTCTTGAAGTAGATGAGTCGGTATTACTCGACATTATGTCTTCCGTAAAGGAAGAATATCAAAAACAAGAACGAGGGATTGAGCTCATTGAATATGCAGATTCATATATGCTGCTGACGAAAAAAGAATACAGTATGTATTTAAAAAAATTAGTCGAGACACCATCCAAAGGTTTATCGCAGGCAGCGCTGGAGGTGCTTGCCATTGTTTCTTATAAACAGCCGATTACACGCAGTGAGGTAGAGGAGATTAGAGGCGTCAAATCAGAGCGTGTGCTTCATAGCTTAGTAGCCAAAGCACTGCTCTGTGAAGTAGGACGTGCCGATGGGCCGGGACGAGCAATTCTTTATGGGACAACCCCGACCTTTTTAGAGCAATTTGGCTTAAAAGCGTTAGATGAATTACCACCGCTTCCAGAGAATGTGGAAGCAGATGGTGTGCAAGAAGAAGCTGATCTATTTTTTGAAAACTTCAATCAAACATTTGAAGATATAAAATAGTTCAAACGAAGGAAAAATGTATGATAAAATATAAAAAAGATTTTAGGTCTAAAATCTTTTGATGACAGATAAAATGGTGACAAAGCCATGAGGGGAAGGTAAACAAGAAACAGATGGCACATATGAATGTAAAGGCTCAAGTTGATCAAGCAGGCGTCTTTTTATCAAAGGTTGCAATTGAAATGAATGGTTTTCTGAACGAAGCCACCTTATCAAGCTTGAAACAATTAAACCCCGAAGCGGAAGCCTATTATTGTGACATATTGAGTACATTACGGAAGCTTGCAGTGTACAGCGAGGATGCAGCAGCAGTTTGCAGGAAAATGGGGCAGCAGCAGACATTTCCGCAGCAAGCCGCACAGCAGATGCTTCACCGTATTTATCATCAATGTATTGAAGAATTTTTCACGCCGAAAAAGGATACATGGTATGAAGACAGCCGTTCGGCCTATACAGGAAAAAGCAGCATTGTTTTTCACCATGAAGTATCCGCTGATATGAAACAATTATTTTCTTCATTAGAAAAAGACTTTTTAGCGATGAGAGAAGAGCTGGAATATACGACTTCTCATCAACAAGTGAAAATGGTATAAGTAATTCGAAGAAGCGCCTCTACATGTAGAGGCGCTTTTTTTTATGGACGAGGCATCATAACTTTTTCAGCTGAGCATACACTTGTACAAAACGGACAAGGACGTGAATGAACATGCCCTATTTAAAAATTGGAACAGCAGTCCTTCTTCTATTTACACTCTTACTGCCTTTTTCCTCACATGCCAAAGCAGACATTTCGTTATCAGTGAGTGCAAGAAGTGCCATTTTAATAGATGGACAGTCAGGCAGAGTCCTATTTGGAAAGGACGAGCACGAAAAAAGAAGAATCGCCAGTATTACAAAAATCATGACGGCTGTATTAGCTATTGAATCAGGAAAAATGAAAGATACCGTCAAAGTATCAAAACGTGCGATTCAAGCGGAGGGCTCATCCATTTATTTAAAGGAAGGGCAGAAGGTGAGCTTAGAAGATTTGACATACGGGCTCATGCTGCGTTCTGGAAATGATGCAGCTGTTGCCATTGCAGAGCATGTTGGCGGCAGCTTAGAAGGCTTTATTTTTATGATGAATCAAAAGGCGGCTGAACTAGGAATGGAGAATACGAATTTTCAAAATCCGCACGGACTCGATGATCATAAAAATCATTATTCATCAGCCTATGACATGGCGATCCTAACAAAATACGCGATGAAACATAAACAATATCAAAAAATTGCTGGTACGACTTTCTATAAAGCGAAAACAATGGAAGGTTATTGGAAAAATAAAAACAAGCTGCTCACCGGTTTATACGAATATTCAACTGGAGGGAAAACAGGATATACAAAGCTTGCAAAACGAACACTTGTCTCCACCGCTGCAAAGGGTGATGCTCAGCTGATCGCTGTGACCATTAATGCGCCGGACGACTGGAAGGATCATATCTCTATGTTTGAATATGCATTTGATCACTACAAAACGTATGTGCTTGCTGAAAAAGGAAGACTTGCTTCGTTAAAAGGGACCTTTTACGAAAAAAAAGCGTTTATCAAGCGTGATGTGGACTATTTTTTAAATGAAGATGAGAAAAAACTTGTCAAAATTGAAACAGAAATGCTCACCCCTAAAAAGAAATGGAAAAAAAACGCCGAAGCCATCCCGGATGTTGTAGGGAAAATGACGATTTTATTAGATGGACAGGTGATCGAGCAATTACCGATTTTTTATGAGAATAAACGAAACCGCATGCCTCAGAAAAGCTTTCAAGAAATGTTTAAGTCTGTCTTTCAGACATCTATAGGCGGATCTTCATGGTCAATCTAATTTGGGTATTTCTCACTGTCATCGGTCTTGTCTATGCGATGTTTAATGGAACGATGCATGAAGTGAATGAGGCTGTATTTAAGGGCTCAAAAGAAGCGGTTACTATTTCAATTGGTCTGATTAGTGTCCTCGTTTTTTGGCTTGGGCTCATGAAGATTGCCGAAGAGGCAGGGTTGTTAAATTTCTTTAGTAAAATGTGCCGGCCCTTTATTTCAAAGCTATTCCCGGATATTCCGCCTAATCATCCTGCAATGGGGTATATTTTGTCCAATCTCATGGCAAATTTCTTTGGTCTTGGGAATGCCGCTACACCACTTGGGATTAAGGCGATGGAGCAGATGAAAGCATTAAATGGCGGAAAAAATGAGGCAAGCCGTTCTATGATTACATTTCTAGCGGTCAACACATCCTCTATCACACTTGTACCAACAACCGTCATTGCTATAAGAATGACCTATGGGGCAGATCAGCCAACAGACATTGTAGGACCAACCATTTTAGCAACACTCATTTCAGGAATCGGTGCAATCCTCATCGATCGTTATTTCCACTATCGCAGAAGCAGGCGGGGGTGATCTTGTGGCATTTATTAACTGGCTGTCACTTGCTTTGATTCCACTGATCATCGCAGGGATTTTGATTGCTGGAACCATTAAAAAGGTACCAACCTATGAAACATTTGTGGAGGGGGGAAAAGAGGGCATTCAAATTGCCTTTTCCATCATTCCCTATTTAGTCGGCATGCTTGTAGCTATTACGATATTCCGTGCGTCAGGTGCGCTTGATTTTGTTATGGGACTTTTAAAACCAGTCTTTACAACGATTGGTTTCCCTCCAGAAGTCGTTCCGCTTGCGTTTATTCGCCCGATATCAGGAACGGCTGCACTTGGAATGACATCAGACTTGATAGCGACGTATGGTCCAGATTCTTTTATTGGCCAGCTCGCGGCAGTCATGCAAGGGTCAACAGACACCACCCTTTACATTTTGACGGTTTATTTTGGAGCAGTCGGTATTAAAAAAATGGGAGATGCGCTAAAAGTAGGTTTGTTAGCAGATCTCATTGGTGTCATTGCATCTGTGATTATCGTCAGTTTGTTATTTAGCGGCGCCTAATCAGGCGCTTTTTTGTATTTCATGGATGGAAAATCGCTTTTTAGCTGAAATTAGACAGACGAAACGCTTATTTTTCCACGAATGCTTGTTTGTTTTAGGTCAAGCAAGTAAGATAGTACATGAGGTGAAAGACAAATGGAACGTTTACAGAAAGTAATTGCACATGCCGGCGTCGCTTCAAGACGAAAGGCTGAAGAATTAATTAAAGAAGGACGAGTTACCGTTAATGGTCAAACAGTGACAGAGCTCGGAGTGAAGGTGGGCTCTTCAGATAAAATTGAAGTCAATGGCTTAAAGCTTGAAAGAGAAGAACCGGTTTACTTTATGCTTTATAAACCGCGCGGCGTCATTTCTGCTGCCGAGGATGATAAAGGACGTAAGGTCGTCACAGACTTCTTTGATGATGTCCCGCAGCGTCTTTATCCAATCGGCCGGTTAGATTATGATACGAGCGGTTTGATTTTGATTACAAATGATGGGGAATTTGCCCATAAGCTCATGCACCCGAAATACGAAATTGATAAAACGTATGCAGCGAAGCTAAAAGGCATTCCATCAAAGGAACTGCTTAGAAAGCTAGAAAAAGGGATCATGTTAGATCATAAAAAAACAGCACCTGCTCGTGCGAAAATGCTTTCTATTGATAAACGAAAGCAAACTTGTATTGTCCAATTAACCATTCATGAAGGCAGAAACAGACAAGTACGCCGCATGTTTGAAGCGATTGGACATGATGTGTTAAAGCTAAAAAGGGAGCAATATTCGTTCCTTCATATTGAAGGTATGAGACCAGGAGACCGCAGAGAATTGTCTCCACATGAAGTAAAGCGCCTGAGAGCAATTGCCGATCATGGGAAAAGCGCTTTTTAATTTTCACATAAACTTCAAAAAATGAAGAAGCATCAAAAGAAGGAGAATGCTATAATTTACCTGAATGTCTATGGGGAAGGGGTACTTCAGATGAAAAAAAGACGGTTTTTCATACGGACGGGCATTCTCCTCGTGATGCTTGCTGCACTATGTTATACAATGTATAACTCAGTATTTGCCAAACAGGATCGAGTCAAAGAAGGATCTATTGCGCCAAACTTTGTCCTTCAATCTGTGGATGGGGATCGGATTGAATTAAAGGACTTAAAAGGCAAAGGTGTCTTTCTTAATTTTTGGGGTACATGGTGCGGTCCGTGTAAACAAGAATTTCCTTATATGGCGAATCAATATGAAGTGTTCAAGGATCGTGGTGTGGAAATTGTTGCAGTCAATGTTGCGGAATCCAAGATTGCCGTGAAAAATTTTATGGAATCCTATGGCGTGAATTTTCCTGTTGCCTTGGACAAAGATCGTCAAGTGACAGAGGCATATGATATTACGCCGCTGCCAACCACATTTTTAATTAATCCCGAAGGCAAGGTAATCAAAGTCATAAAGGGAACGATGACAGAACGTAATGTCTATGAATATATGAATTTGATTAAACCAAAGGGGTCATAGAATGAAAGAGGTAAAGTGCGAGTGTGGACATATTAATCCAATCGGTACTGTTCTATGTGAATCATGCGGGAATCCCATTGCGGCTAAAGAGAAAAACTCTTCAAAGCTGCTTGATATGAGATATGACGGCAGTGCAAGACGCTCGCAAACATACAACAAAACGATTGTTGATAAAGTATGGAACTTTTTTTCTTCCGTTAAGGTGGGTGTGTGGCTGATTGTCATTACACTGCTCGCTTCTTCGCTTGGAACGATTTTTCCGCAGGAGCGATTTATTCCGCCAGGTGCATCTGCTTCCACGTATTATGAAGAGCAATATGGATCGTTTGGCAAGCTGTATTATACACTTGGATTCCATGATCTTTATAATTCTTGGTGGTTTTTAGCTCTTGTCGCATCAATCGGAATCTCTCTTGTCATTTGCAGTCTCGACCGCGTTATTCCTCTTTATCGAGCACTCAAAAACCAAGGGGTTATCAAAAAAGAAGGCTTTATGAGAAGACAGCGTCTGTTCAGCGAGACAGACAAAACATTAGATCAGCATACATATGAAGGCATCATCAGAGCAATGAAACAAAAGCGTTACCGCGTGCGAGAAGAAAATGGGTATATTTTAGCCGAAAAAGGACGTTTTTCACGCTGGGGACCTTACGTCAATCACATTGGATTAATCATCTTTCTCATTGGATCGATGCTCCGGTTCGTCCCGGGCATGTACGTAGACGAAACGCTGTGGGTCAGAGAAGGTGAAACTGCACCGATTCCAGGTACGGATGGTCAATATTTCTTGAAAAATAATGCGTTTTCAATTGATCGTTATGAAACTGGAAATGAAAAAGAAGTGTTTGAGAATGCCATTGAAAAAGCTGGCGACGGTCAAGTGGTGAAAAGCTATAAAACGGATGCTATTTTATACAAACGTGAAGGAGAAGTTGTATTTGGTGAAAAGCCCAAGCTGAAGCAGGTCACAGAACACGATATCAAAGTGAATGAACCGCTCAAGTTTGACAATTTCTCATTGTATCAAGTGGATTTTAAACAAAATGAACTCGATCAAATGGTCTTTCAGCTGATTCGTAAAGATACAGAAAAATCTTTCGGTACAGTGAAGATTAATCTGCTGGAGCCTAAGTCGGAATATGATCTTGGTAGCGGTTACAAAGTCAAAGTGATGAGCTATCTGCCTGATTTTTATTTTGACGATGATGGAACACCAAGTACGAAAACAAGGAATCCCAATAATCCTGCTTTCGTGTTTGAAATGATTTCTCCTGAAAAACCTAAAGGTGAAAAAAGCTTTGTCGCCATTCAAGAGACAGTAGAGGGTTCTGATAACAATCTATATAAAATGAAGTTTGATCGGGTTGAAACGAAAAACGTCACAGGGTTAACTGTTAGAAAAGATTTAACACTAGGGGTGCTTATTGTAGGCGGAATCATTTTCATGATTGGTGTCGTGCAGGGGATGTATTGGCAGCATAGAAGAATCTGGCTGTCGGCAAAGGATGGAAAAGTATTGGTGGCAGGACATACAAACAAAAACTGGTTCGGCTTAAAGTCCGATCTTAACGTGTTACTGAGCGGCAGTGGCATCAAACAGCCAGTTGATCAAAAAGAGCTGCCTGATACAACAAGTATCAGCAAAAGCAAGGGGGAAGGATTAGATGGCGGCAGTCAGTGAAAATCTGTTATTTGCAGCTTTTCTATTTTATTTAGCGGCAGTTCCTTTTTTTGGTGGTGCCATTAAAGGAAAAAAGAAAGAAGATGGACCGCGCAGGAATAAGGCGGCACTCATTGGCATTACGCTTACTATCATCGGTTTTTTGAGCCAGTTGGGCTATTTTATTTCAAGATGGATTGCATCTGGTCATGCACCAGTCAGTAATTTGTTTGAATTCACTACGGCTTTTGGCATGATGCTGGTGCTTGCATTCATCATTTTATATTTTGTGTATCAAGTGTCTGTACTTGGTTTATTCACACTTCCAATCGCTTTATTGATTATTGCCTATGCAAGTATGTTCCCATCAGATATTTCACCGCTGATTCCTTCACTTCAAAGTAATTGGCTTTATATTCACGTGACAACAGCAGCACTTGGTCAAGCCATTTTAGCCATCAGCTTTGTGGCAGGTGTCATCTTTCTATTAAAGCATGTGGATCAAACAAAGCCAGGAAAGAAGACGTTTGGTTTAGAGCTTGTCATGTTTATGATTGTGGTGACACTTGCATTTATCGCTGTCACGTCTATCTTTAGAATGACAGGATATGAAGCGACATTTAATTGGATCGATAAAAATAAAGAAAAAAGTGTGATGGTCTATGAGCTGCCAGCTCTTGTCGGACCTCATAAAGGGGAGCTTGTGACGGAAGATCGTTTGGAGCCGTTTGTTGAGCTGCCGCCTGTTTTTTCAGGCAGAAAGGTCAATACAGTGTTATGGTCATTTAGCGTAGGGCTGATTATATACGGACTCATTCGATTGATCATTCGAAAACGACTGAGCGCACTGCTTCAACCGCTAGTGAAACAGGTGAACCTAGATTTAGTCGATGAAATTGGGTATCGGGCTGTTTCGATTGGTTTCCCTGTATTTGCATTAGGCGGGCTGATCTTTGCCATGATCTGGGCGCAAATTGCATGGACTAGGTTTTGGGGCTGGGACCCGAAGGAAGTATGGGCATTGATTACGTTTCTCTTTTATGCAGCCTATCTTCATCTTCGCTTGTCGCGAGGGTGGCATGGTGAAAAGTCCGCTTGGCTTGCTGTGATCGGCTTCGCCATTATTATGTTTAATCTCATCTTTGTCAATCTTGTCATTGCGGGGCTTCATTCCTACGCATAATTACAAGGAAAAGGCCAACTTTTATGATTCAATTCGGCTTTTTGTTAAAATGAATGTAACAACGGAGAAAGCAGGAGGACTGTCTAATGGAACACACAACTCAAACGAAAATATTAGTCGTAGATGATGAGGCAAGAATTCGCCGCCTTTTAAAAATGTATTTAGAACGTGAAAATTATGAAATCGATGAAGCGGAAAATGGTGATGAGGCGATTCAAAAAGGGCTTCAAACCGATTACGACCTCATTTTGCTCGATTTAATGATGCCTGGTACAGATGGAATCGAAGTGTGTAATCAAATTCGAGACAAAAAAGCGACTCCAATCATTATGCTGACGGCAAAAGGAGAAGAGGCCAACCGCGTTCAAGGATTTGAGGCAGGAACGGATGACTATATCGTCAAACCTTTCAGCCCGCGTGAAGTTGTTTTACGTGTGAAGGCATTGCTCAGAAGATCGTCTCAAACGTCTTATCTTAATACTGGGACAACAACAAAAGATGTTCTTGTGTTTTCTCATCTTTCTATTGACCATGATGCCCATAGGGTGACGGCTGATGGCAAAGAAGTCAGCCTCACGCCGAAGGAATATGAGCTTTTATATTTCCTTGCAAAAACACCGGATAAGGTTTATGACAGAGAAAAACTGTTAAAAGAAGTATGGCAATATGAGTTCTTTGGAGACTTACGAACAGTCGATACCCATGTCAAACGACTTCGTGAAAAACTGAATAAAGTGTCACCAGAAGCAGCGAAAAAAATCGTAACTGTATGGGGTGTCGGATACAAATTTGAGGTCGGCGCTGAATGAAACTGTGGAAAAGTGTTGTAGGAAAGCTATGGTTAACCATTCTTTTCCTCGTCCTGATCGTTTTATCTATTTTAACTGTGCTTCTTTTAGAGTTCATTGAGAATTATCATGTAGAAGAAGCAAAATCTGATTTAACACAAATGGCAAATAAAGTAGCAGTCATTTTAGAAAGCCATGAGGATCAATCGCTTGCAAGGTCGATAACATCAGAACTCGCTGACAAATTGACGAGTATTGCGATCATCCAAGAGGACGGGCTAGAGTGGTATTCGTCTGAAAAAGGCGGGAAGCTTCCTGCGATTACAAAGAAACAAATTGAAGCGGACAGAGATTTAAACCAAGCACTGAAAGATCGTAAAAAAATCAGTAAACGTGCAGAACCTGATGCTGGCAATCAAAAAGATGAACGAATTGTAGTCGGTGTTCCATATGAGGCGAACGGAAAAAAAGGCATGGTCTTTCTTTCTCAGTCACTCCTCGCTGTAGAACAAACAACGAAACATACGACGCGATACATCTTCTTAGCCGCTGGAATTGCGATTGTACTGACCACTATATTCGCTTTCTTCTTGTCAACACGTGTCACCTATCCTCTTAGAAAGATGAGAGAGGGTGCACAAGATTTGGCGAAGGGGAAATTTGATACAAAGATTCCTATTTTAACGCAAGATGAGATTGGAGAGCTGGCGATCGCCTTTAATCAAATGGGGAAGCAGCTTAAATTCCATATCACCGCCTTAAATCAAGAAAAAGAACATTTGTCTAATATTTTAAGCAGTATGGCTGATGGCGTCATCACGATCAATATTGATGGAACGATCTTGATGACAAATCCTCCTGCAGAACGATTTTTGCAGGCGTGGTATTATGAGCAAAATATGAAGATCAAAGATGGAGATGAACTGCCGCCAGAAGCGCGCGAGCTATTTCATACAGCTGTCAGCACAGAAAAGGAGCAAATGATCGAAGTTACGCTGCAAGGGCGTACGTGGGTTCTTCTCATGTCTCCGCTTTATAATCAGCAGGATGTCAGAGGAGCAGTTGCAGTCCTTCGTGATATGACGGAGGAACGAAGACTTGATAAACTGAGAAAAGACTTCATTGCCAATGTCAGTCATGAACTTCGTACACCAATCGCCATGCTGCAAGGGTACAGTGAGGCGATTGTAGATGATATTGCAGGATCAGAAGAGGAAAAGAAAGAGATTGCGCAAATTATCTACGATGAATCACTTCGAATGGGACGACTTGTAAATGATCTTCTAGATCTAGCGAGAATGGAAGCAGGTCATATTACACTGAATCTTGAATCAACAGATACTGAAGAGCTGACTGAGAAGATCTACCGCAAGTTTCTAGGGATTGCGAAAGAAAAACAAATCGATCTTACGTATAATATTCAAGTGGATGAACCGTACTTTGTATTCGATCCAGATAAGATTGAGCAAGTGTTTACGAATCTCATTGATAATGCCATTCGTCATACACCAGAGGGCGGAGAGGTTCACTTTTCGGTTCAATCGGTGGAAAACGGGCTGAAAATGGATGTGAAAGATTCGGGAAGCGGAATTCCAGAAGAGGATCTGCCCTTTATTTTCGAGCGCTTCTATAAAGCTGATAAAGCAAGAACAAGAGGACGTTCTGGTACTGGGCTTGGCCTTGCGATTGTGAAGAACATCGTCGAAGCGCATCAAGGCTCTATACATGCTCACAGCAAAACGGGTGCAGGTACACACTTCACCTTCTATATTCCGAGAAAAAAGCAGGAACTCGTCTAATCTTGACGAAGAATCTTGTTACATGAGAAACACTTCTTTTCGAAAGAAAATGAAGTGTTTTTTCTATTTTGAAATTTTTAAGGAGAAGTTAAACAAAAAGCCCTTTCCAAACTGTCGAACTTGTAATATATTTGTCATAAAGTTGTAATGTAACGTTTTATAAGAGTCACTCGACAAAAATAAGTGAACGGAGGGGTTTCCTATGCATGAAACCTTTCAAAAAATATATGATTCGTACCATCAAGATTTGTACCAGTTTTTATTTTATATGGTTAAAGATAAAAATCAGGCAGAGGATCTCGTGCAGGAGGTTTACATTCGGGTACTTCACTCATATAAAACTTTTGAAGGAAGAAGCAGCGAGAAAACATGGCTGTTTTCAATTGCAAGGCATGTGGCGATTGACTGGTTTCGCAAACAGCAAACCATTAGACAAAGGGTGCTCGGCACGTTTGATTGGGATAAGCAGGATGTAAAAGATCCAGACTTACTCCCAGACGAACTAGCTGTACAGGATGAAAATACAAAAGAAATTTATGCCGCACTTGATCACTGTACGATTGATCAAAGAGCTGTCATCATTTTAAGGTTTATCCAGGGCTACTCAATCATGGAGACGGCAAAGGCGCTAAAGTTCTCGGAAAGCAAAGTCAAAACAACGCAGCACCGAGGCCTGAAAGTGCTCCGAAAACATATGGAGCTTTTGAAGGAGGAGCTAGTGAATGAAAACGAACAGGTCCGATTGGAGCGAAGAACGAATCAAGGTGTTACTAAGTCAGCTTCCAAAAGTGGAGGACAACCGTTCATCTAAGCAGATATACCAGCAGATGCTGATGGCAAGCGGGAAGAAAAAGAAAAGTGTCAGATGGATCGGTCCAGCGGTGGCAACCGTTGTGGTTTTATTTATGGCGTTTTTAATTTCTCCTCATTTATTTCAGCCGGCAGCTCAAGAACAGCATCAACAGATGAAAATGGAATCAAGTGCTGACAAAGGACAGGCGAATGCCACATTAGAGCCGGTGAAACAGGCAAATGGTACCGCGCACGTTGTTTCTCATGAAGACAAGCAAAAATATATGACGGTTGCATACATAGATGAATCAACATCTCAAGTGGTTCCCATTAGTATTGAAAAAGAAAATGAACATGACCATTTGCAGGAAATAATGAACACATATGAACAGGTGCAGCTGCCTGAAATGACAAAGCCGCTTCAATCTTATCTTGAGATGGTGGACCTTCGTGAAAAAGGGAATACACTTGTCTTTCAGTTAAAAAATGATTTGTCCCTTGATACGATAAAGGAAGCCAATCGGTTTAAAGATATGGTAAAAGAAACGCTCAAATGGAGCAGGTATAAGCAAGTGGAAGTCAAATCTGTCAAAGGCTCTCAGCTTCAATTAGGGGCAAGTGGAAGCATAGGCAGGGTATCGATTGATAAACAAACAAAGCAAGCTTATTACGTATTAGAAAATAAGAGCGGGACTTTTTTGGTGCCCTCAAAAACGCATTATTCTTCTTATGAAGAGGCGGTAGAGGCCATGAAACGGACGAGTGATTCTGGGCTCGAACCATTAATTAAAGAAGAATCCATTAAAGAAGTGACATCAAAAGGTAAGCATGTGACCATCACGTTTGGAGCATCAGCAAAATTATCGGACTCAATTGATCATATTCTACTCATTGAAGGTCTGCTGCTCACAGCGAAAGATTTTGGTTTTACAGATGTCACCATTCAATATGCAGGAACAGATCAAGTAGGACCTTATGAATTAAACGAACCAATAGAGGTACCGGCTCTGCCGAATCCAGTTGTCATCAAAGATCGTTAAAGGACGCAAGTAAGTCATTGCGTTCTTTTTTAATGTATATAAAATGGCCTTCTTGCTGTATACTAAGCTGTCATGAAAAGAACCTCAAAGAAGGGGAGTCACTGATGAAAAGGTATTGCTTCATAGGTGCAAGCTGTTTTTTGTTCTTCATCTTAGCACCATTTGCCCATGCGCAGCAGACAAACGAATGGGTGGAGCCAGTGAAAGGAGAAGTCACTGACTTGTTTGGGACAAGGGGCGGCTCGCATAAGGGATTAGATATAGTTGCGCCAGAAGGAGAATCCATTTTTGCTGCAAGTGAAGGTGTGGTTACGCGTTCGTATGTATCGGCTACATATGGAGAGGTTGTGTTTATTCAGCATCCAAACGGGTACGAAACCGTCTATGCTCATTTACACGAGCGTTTTGTGAAAAAGGGTGACCAAGTACAAGCAGGAGAGCCAATTGGCATCATTGGCAACACAGGAGCCTCTAGAGGCACTCATTTGCATTTTGAGGTACATCGTGGCAATTGGTCAGTCAGCAAAGAGGATGCGATAGATCCGCTCAAAATGATTGCAGAGGAACGTTTCAAAGAGCCAGCTCTTCATGTAAATGGACATGAAAAAAATACATATGTCATTCAAAAAGGGGACACTCTTTGGTCAATAGCAAAGGCGCATGAAATGACTGTGGAACAATTGAAAAAGATCAATGAGCTGACCACTCACCTCATTCGAACAGGAGACCGGTTAATGGTTTCAAAAAAATAAACCTCATGCTTTTGCATGAGGTTTATCACTGTTTTTAAAGGTCAATCAGGCGGACAGAAAGAATATCCTGTACTTCCGTTAATTTTTTCACAATTTCATCCTCTAGATGCTTATCGAAAGAAAGCATCATAATGGCTTCGCCGCCTTTTTCTTTACGTCCTACCTGCATTGTTGCGATGTTGACATCGTGGTCGCCTAAAATCTGTCCAACCTTTCCAATCACACCAGGTGCATCTGTATGCTGGATGTAGACAAGGTGTCCATCTGGATAAAAATCAATATTAAATCCATTAATAGAAACAACGCGTTCCCCTAGATGCGGGATGTAAGTCGCTTTTAGAGTAAAGGTTGAAAGATCACCTTTGACTTCAATAGAAATACTGTTTTCGTAACCAGATTCGCTGGAAGAAATTTTCTCACTAAAGCTAATGCCGCGTTCTTTTGCGACCATTCCAGCATTTACTTCATTCACAGTCGAATCAACGCGCTCTTTTAAAAAGCCTGAGAGGAGACTTTTTGTGATAAAAGATGTTTCGAGTTTTGAAATAGAGCCTTCATAAGAAATGCCTACTTCTTTTACAGGTTCTCTCATTGATTGAGAGACAAGACGTCCAAGTTTTCCTGCAAACTGATGATAAGGCTGAATCTTTTTGAATTCGTCTTTTGTCATCGCTGGTAGATTAATAGATGACATGACAGGAAGACCTTTTGCAAATTGAAGGACTTCTTCAGATACTTGCGCTGCTACATTTAATTGTGCTTCTTTTGTAGAGGCACCAAGATGCGGAGTTGCAATGACGTGTGGATGATCCACAAGCGGATTATCAGTTGGAGGTTCTACCTCGAATACATCGAGTGCAGCTCCTGCGACATGGCCGCTTTCAAGTGCCTCAAGAAGGTCAGCTTCGTCAATAATGCCGCCGCGTGCACAGTTTACAAGGCGAACTCCTTTTTTCGTTTTTGCAATCGTTTCTTTATTGAGAAGTCCTCTTGTTTCTTTTGTTAATGGCGTATGTACAGTAATGATATCTGATACTTCGAGTACTTCATCGAGTGATTTCGCATTGACGCCAATTTTTTCTGCACGTTCCTTTGTGAGAAATGGGTCAAACACGTTGACTGTCATGCCAAACGCTCTTGCACGCTGGGCGATTTCACTTCCGATTCTGCCTAAGCCGACAATCCCAAGAGATTTTCCGTAAAGCTCAGCACCAACATATGCACCTCTGTTCCATTCTTTTGATTTGACAGAAATATTGGCTTGCGGAATATGACGCATAAGTGATGAAATCATGGCGAACGTATGCTCAGCTGTCGAGATCGTATTACCGTTTGGTGCATTGATCACAATGACGCCATGCTTGGTTGCTTCATCAATGTCAATATTGTCTACTCCTACACCGGCACGGCCGACAATTTTTAATGAAGTCATTTTTTCATAAAGCTCTTTCGTTACTTTCGTGGCACTTCTGACAAGTAAGGCATCAAACGTGTGTAATTCATCTTCTGCTTCTGCTACATTTTTTTGGACAATTTCAACAAAATCTGATTCTAAAAGTGGTAGAAGACCATCATTGCTCATCTTATCTGAGACTAATACTCGAAACATCGTAAGATTTCCTCCTAAAATAAACGTCATAAATATCTGATAATTTACCATATTCCTTTTCACTGTGTCAATCAAATTAAAGCAGTAAAGTAAAAAAGAAAACACGAACATTTCTTTGTGTCTTTATAAAGAATGAACACCTTTAAACAAAAGATAACCAATTTTTGCGCATTTGTCATTAGAATTTTTGTGTTTTTTACGATTTCTTAAAACTGATGAATTTGCTCAGGATTTTTATCTGTACAAATGCTCATATATCATATATAATGATGTCGAATTGAATAATGATCAATCTTCGGGGCAGGGTGTAATTCCCTACCGGCGGTGATGAGCATAGTCTCTAAGCCCGCGAGCCTTTTTGGCAGGATTCGGTGTGATTCCGAAGCCGACAGTATAGTCTGGATGGGAGAAGATGGAGGTTCATAAACGTTGAAAACATTGATGTTTACACGTTTATTTGTCTAGCCCAATTTCCCCGCTCCTGTTTTCAAGGGCGGTTTTTTTGTGGCTAAAATGGAACAATCCTCTTTTCGAAAGATTTGATCGAAAAGGAGAGAGAATATTGAATCAAAGTAAAGTAAAGCGTTTAGTCGTAATCAGTATGCTTAGCAGTATTTCATTTGTTTTAATGTTATTAAACTTCCCGTTCCCTGGGCTTCCAGGATATTTGAAAATTGATTTCAGCGATATTCCAGCGATTATTGCGATTTTAATTTATGGGCCGGGTGCAGGTATTGCTGTTGAGGCGTTAAAAAATGTACTGCATTATCTCATTCATGGCAGTATGTCTGGTGTTCCTGTTGATCAAGTAGCGAACTTTACAGCAGGCGTATTGTTCATTTTACCAGTGGCCTTCATTTTCAAAAAAATTAAATCGGCAAAGGGAATTGTATGGTCTATGTTCTTGGGCACAGTGCTTATGACTGTGATGATGAGTATTTTAAATTACTTCCTGTTTCTGCCGGCTTACACATGGTTTTTAAATGCACCTCAACTTTCGGATAATATGCTCAAGGCGACGATAACAGCAGGGATATTGCCTTTTAATCTTATTAAAGGCATCATCATTACCATCGTGTTTAGCCTCATTTTTGTGAAAATGCGTCCATGGTTTGAAAATAAACGCCGACTTCAAAATAGTTAATATAAAAAAAGCCCCTGCATAAGGGGCTTTAGATTATTGACAAAGGGCTAAAATGGTTTTTATTTTAGCCCTTTGTCTTCTATTCAGCGTGATAGAAAACCTTTGCAGTCTAGGAAGGACGAGCACCGGAACGGAGCGAATTTGACATTCGTGAGTACCGGCGCGCAGACCTGACAACGAATGCGAGGGTTTGTCTACATGCTGAAAGCCCCTGCATAAGGGGCTTTTATACTATTCATGCTTAAGTGGGTCACCCTCGAAAGATTCGTCCGCAACTTTGATTGAATCCGTTGGACATCCTTCAAATGCATCAAGCATATCTTCTTCAAGTACTTCTGGAACCTCTACAGTTCCTTGGTTGTCATCAAGCGTAACAAATGCAATGCCTTCATCATCATAATCATAAATGTCTGGAGCAGCTGCACCGCATGCGCCGCAAGCAATACATGTGTCTTTGTCTACAATTGTATATTTTGCCATGTTAAAAAAATACCTCCCAGATTGTTCGATGGAACAAATGGTCTAACCTTTTTAGTTTCACCGATAAAAAACAATTTCCTCAAACCTTATTGTAATGATTTTAATTTCACATTTCAACTGTAAAGTGATTGAGAATGCTTA
This sequence comes from Bacillus sp. WP8, assembly GCF_000800825.1. Lineage (NCBI taxonomy): Bacteria > Bacillati > Bacillota > Bacilli > Caryophanales > Bacillaceae > Bacillus > Bacillus sp. WP8. The sequence continues at coordinate 2,083,267 of NZ_CP010075.1, read as the reverse complement.
TCACATAAGGGTTTGTTCATAACTTTCCCCCACAAATTGAGTTTAAACATTTCTTCTTCTATGAAATCTGTTAAAATAAAGGGAGAAAATATTCGAATTTTGTCAGGAAGACAGGTGCTTTGGCGAATGACTCTTCATTATTTGGATGTCATGTTAATGGACAGCGTATATAAATTGAACGGCGAACGCTCCATAAGTGCTGTCTACCATCTTTTTAAAGGAAAAAAATCATCACAAACCATACAGGATGCAAGTTTATTTCAGCTTTCAAAGTACTTCGGCTGTTACCCGGGGTTTACGAGGGATCAGCTGAATCGCTCTACTATAAAACTTGACGAAGAGCACTACATCAAAAAAACGGGGGAGACATTTACTGTTACAGATGCAGGACAGCGTATGCTAAACCAGTATTTTTTAGAAAAACCGATGCCCGTTTATTTTCATGGTGCCAAATATCATGATAAAGCAAAGGTGCTATGGATGAGGCTCTCGCTACTTGTACAAGTGCTTTCTCACCATATGGCTGGATCGTATCAATATGTCCCAATACAAAGAGATGTATCCGTACAAAGCTGGACGAAATCTTTCTTAAAACAGCATCACGAGAAGAATAAACTTTCAGAAGAGCTGCATCATGAACTAGAAACGCTTCTTAGCCGTATAAGTGATCAAGAGGCGCTGATTTTTGTTTATTCATTGACGTCAAATGAAAGAATCGGGCGTACGTATCAGCAAATGGCAGAGTGGCTAAAAGAAGATGTGTGGTATGTGTACCTGCTTTTTTGGAATGTCCTCCATTATTTTATTCATGCTGCCCAAAAAGGTGAGACGCAGCTCATGCAAAAGCTCGTAGGAGACCTTGAATTCAAACGCGTGCTAACAACCTCTACTCACAAAACGCTCGAACTTGTGCAAAAAGGCTTTGATATTGATCAGATTGCTCATATTCGTTCATTAAAAAAGGCAACGATCGAAGACCATATTGTCGAGCTTTCCATACATGAACCGAACTTCTCAATAGAGCCGTATGTGAGCGAAGAAGCGCAGCAGGCCATTCATACAGTAGCCAGAGAGCTTCAAACAAATAAAATGAAGCTGATTAAAGAAAAACTCGAACATTCATTTACTTATTTTCAAATACGATTGGCTCTGACAAGGATGGTGAAAGCAAATGGATAAGCTTCATCAGACGCTCATGCGATATTTTGGTTACGACTCATTTAAAACAGGTCAAGAGGACATTATTCAAAGTGTACTAAATCAAAAGGATACCGTTGCCATGCTGCCTACTGGCGGCGGGAAATCCATCTGCTATCAAATTCCCGGCTATATGACAGATGGATTAGTTCTCATTATTTCGCCGCTGTTATCGCTTATGGAGGACCAAGTCGAACGAATGAAAATGCGCGGAGAAAAACGAGTGGCGGCGCTGAACAGCACATTGTCTTTTCAGGAGAGACGGCATATCATTCGGCATTTGCCATCATATAAATTTTTATTCGTCGCCCCTGAGGCATTAATGTCAGAGGTACTGCTAGAACAGCTCAAATCGATGCATATTGGTTTGTTCGTCGTCGATGAAGCCCATTGTATATCCGAATGGGGGCATGATTTCCGTCCGGAATATTCAAAGCTGGGAGAATGGAGAGAAGCGTTAGGTCATCCTGTCGCCTTAGCACTGACGGCAACTGCAACAAAACAAACACTTAAAGATACCGTGCAAACGTTAAGATTGCAGCATCCGGACTTTCATATTCATTCTGTCAACCGGCCAAACATCGCTTTAGTTAAAGAAGCGCACGAAACGAAAGAAGCAAAAGAAAAACGGGCTATTGAGCTTGTGGAATTCCTGCAAGGCCCCGGTCTGATTTATTGCCCGACCCGGCAAATGACAGAAGATATGGCGCTTTTTATGAAACAAAAAACCCATCAGCGTGTAGAGTATTACCATGGCGGAATGGATGCAGGAGACCGCATGCTGATTCAGCAGCAATTTATCAGCGGACAGCTTGATCTCATTTGTTGTACAAGTGCTTTTGGAATGGGAATTGACAAAGCAGATATACGATTTGTTATTCATATGAGCCCGCCGCAGTCAATTGAAGCATTTATGCAGGAAATTGGAAGAGCAGGACGGGACGGGAAAAACAGTGTGAGCATTCTTTTATATACAGAAGAGGATGCGGACATTCAACAGCATTTAATACAAGCCGAGGGCTTTGATGATCCAGAAATTGATTTTTTCTTAGCTAGACTGACACAAACGCAGACAAATGATGAAAAAAAATTACGTGAACAATTGATGGAATCAGGGCTTCAGGAGACACGGGCAAGAATGCTGATCCACTATTACAGGATGTATCAGTCTGAACAGCCGCGTGTGCTCCTGATGAAACTGAAAGAGAAATTGCAGGACAGACAAACAGAAAAACTGAGAAAAGTGTGGCAATTTAAGGAGCGGATCACAGATCATAGCTGCTTTAGACAATCTCTGTTATCATACTTTTACGAACAGCTTGATCAAACGGAGGCCGCATCCTCTGGCAATTGCTGCTCTTCTTGCGGACTTGACCTGTCTCATTATGAAAAAAAAGAACAACCATTGGAGCTGAATGAAATGAAACACTGGAAGACCGTGCTGGATCGTATGTTTCATCTGACAAAAGAGGCGCAGCATTGATCGAACAACATCGCCGAATCATTGAAAAATTAACCGATCGACAAGTCGTAGAACAGCTGTATTTTACGCAGCTGCTGATGCTGGTTATTTCTTTTTTACTAGGGATATTTATGTTCGATCATTGGACAGATTTCACATCCCTGTGGGAGATCCATGATGTGCGGATACTGACTTATGGAATTGGCGGCGCTGTGCTTGTAATCATTGTTGATGCAATTGTCATGAAGGTGTTTCCTGCTCATATGTATGATGATGGCGGATTAAATGAAAAAATGTTCAAAAACCGCAGCATCCCGCATATTGTTTGGTTAACACTGCTCATCGCCTTTTCAGAGGAAATTCTATTCCGAGGGATCGTCCAGCAGCAATTTGGATTGGAGATTGCTAGTATCGTGTTTGCGCTCCTTCACTTTCGCTACTTATCAAAAATACTCTTGTTTATCCTTGTGGTTTCCATTAGTATTTTTTTAGGACTTTTATACGAGTGGACGGGGAATTTATTTGTTCCTGTCATGACCCATTTTGTCATTGACTTAGTCTTTGCTTGTCAAATTCGTTTGAAATATAGGGGGAGGGATGAACATGGAAGAAATGTCGAGAATGAAGAGAAAGAAGGAGCAGCTGACAAACATCCATGACGATGATGTTGAGAAGATTTTTGAAGAAGAAGTACAGCCTTCAGATGACTCTCACTTTCCTACACGAGAAGATTTTCATGAATATAAAAAGCAGCGCACGAAAAAGGTTCGCAATCCATTGTTTACAACACTGGCTATTATCTTTCCTATTATCGTCGTCACGGTGTTCTTCCTTTTGATCTACTACACGTCAAAGGAAATTAACCATAATAATAATCAAGATGTATATAATATTGATTCTACATCAAGTGCTGACACAGACCCAGTCCCGTCAGCACTTGCCGAAACGAAAAATGACTCAAGCGCTGATAAAGCAGATGCGTCTGATGATGAGAAGCAAAAGAAAGATGAAGAAAAACAGCGATCGAAAGAAAAAGCTGAACAGAAGAAAAAAGAAAAAGCTGCTAAAGAGAAAGAAGAGCGTGAACAAGCAGCGAAAGAAAAAGAGCGGGAGCGAGCTGAAGCTGCCAAAAAGCGTGAACAGCAGCAGCTAGCCCTGCAAAAGCAACAGGAAGAGAAAAAACGAAAAGAAGCTGAAGAGAAAAAGAAGCAGGAAGAAAAGCCAGTTCGTGTCGTGCAGCACACTGTTGGTCCAGAGGAAAACCTGTATCGAATTTCAATGAAGTATTACAAAAACCGTTCGGGTGAAGAGAAGATTAGAGCCTATAATCATTTGAAAGGTAACAGCGTGTACAGTGGTCAAGTGCTGAATATTCCACTAGAAAACTAATCACCTGACATGAATGAAGAAGCACGCACATACATATGTAGAAAAAAGGGACAGGGTGTATGTGATGACATTGCACGCAATCAGCCGATATATGGATCAGCCAACACAGAAGATGATGGAAACATTGATCAAAAGAAAGCATAAATATGAGGGTTTTGCCAAGCAGTGCAAAAGGTGGCAATGGACAGCCCTTCTATCGCTGGCCATTCTTTTGTTTTATTTTGTGATCACGGCAGATGCGGGAGGCGGCTCGCTTCAGCCGGAAGCCATGATTGCCACACTGCTTGGTCATGAAGTATTTCTGTTTTGGATCATGGCTGAGGTCTTTGCTTTTTATGCCTCTTATTACTATAAGAAAAAAGAAGAAAAGGCTGAAGATGAATATCATCGGCTTCGATGTGAAATTATACAAAAGAGCACAGACTTATGGCCGCAATCAAATCAGTGGAAAGAGCGCGAGGCGGTTTTTCACTATATGCAGAAGCAATATGACATTAATCTCTATTATGAAAGTAAATAAATGAGAAAAAAAGACGTTTAACAGTTGAAACGTCTTTTTTCATTCAAGCGTCTTATGAAAGAAAGATATGTAAGGGAGCCATTTGTGATGAAATATGCCATCGGATTTACTGCCGCCATTGCGGCTGTTACAACAGGTGTGTGTGTAACGGCAAAAATGGTGAAAACGGCAAAACAAAACAACATCAAAAAGCATTACTTTACAATAGAAGCACTTCAATCAGACCGGCCTGCTGTCATTTTCTTTATTTCTGATACACACAGACGTCTCATCAGTGACACTTTATTAGCAGAAATCAGACAGGAAGAGCCAGATGTGATTATGATTGGCGGAGATTTAGCAGAAAAAGGTGTGCCCTACGCAAGGATTGAAGAAAATGTGAAACGTTTATCAAGAATTGCGCCGGTTTATTTTGTTTGGGGAAATAATGATCATGAGCTGCACCAGCAAAGGTTGAAAGAGATTCTTCATGCATACGATGTCACGACTTTGCAAAATGAAACGGCTGTATGGAATTTCGAAGGCCAGCGAATTAAAATCGGAGGAATTGATGATATTCGGCTTGAAAAAGCAGATTATGAAGCGATACGGCCAGAGTTTGTGAAAGAAGATGTCAATATTCTCTTATCGCACAATCCAGATGTACATCATTTGATGAGTGAAGAAGAGGGAATCGATCTTGTCCTGAGCGGTCATACGCATGGGGGACAGATCCGAATTGGGAAATTTGGACCGTATGAAAAAGGAAGAACAGGCCAGGTCAAAGGTGCGTTCTTTCTCATTAGTAATGGCTACGGTACAACAAAAATTCCCTTGCGTCTCGGAGCAGAACCAGAAACCCATCTGATCTATTTAATGCCTCTAAAAACGCATTAACTTGCGGCACCCTCAATATTTTCCATAAAAGTCACCGTAAGCATAGCTTCATGCTTGTCTTCCGTCTTGACACAGTGTAAACTGAATACAAAATTAAGAACCTATGACTCATCATCTCATATACTACAGTATGATGTGTGTTTAGAAGAGGCAGGAGGGAACGTTATGCGACTGGAGCGTCTGAATTATAATAAAATCAAAATTTTTCTCACACTAGATGACCTGACAGACCGAGGTCTTACGAAAGAAGACCTTTGGAAAGATTCGTTCAAAGTCCATCAGCTGTTTAAAGACATGATGAACGAGGCGAATCAGGAGCTCGGTTTTGAAGCGAATGGACCGATTGCTGTTGAAGTATTTTCTCTTCAGGCGCAGGGGATGGTCGTCATTGTCACAAAGAGTCAGCAGGAAGATGCTGATGATGAGTTTGATGAAGATTACATTGAGATGCAAGTCAAGCTCGACGAGAGCAAGCATGTGCTCTATCAATTTGCCTCGTTTGAAGATGTGATTCAACTGTCCCATAGTTTAAGTCGTATTGGACTTTTAGGGGGTACAGTTTACCATTATGAAGGTCAATATTATCTCAGCCTAGATGATGTTGGAGAACTATCTGCTGATACAGTCATTTCAATTTTAGCAGAGTTTGGTTCACCTACGACACTCACCATTCACCGGCTAAAAGAGTATGGAAAAGTGATCATGCAAGAAGATGCTGTGAAAACGATCCAAATGTATTTTTAATCACTTTTTTCTATTATATTTAATACTGTTGTGATGAAACAACAGTATTTTTTTATATCCTTTTTTATATTTATAAACGCTGATATTTTATTTTGATAAAAAACGCTTTTTACCTTTGCTTTACCAGTACGAAGGTGTATACTATTGCTTGAAAGGGAGCAGTAGATCATGAAAGATTTCTAGGGGGTTTATTTTAATGGCAGCCGATCAAAACGCCGCTCATAACGCAGAAGATAAGCTAGATGTTTTAAAGTCAACTCAAACCGTCATACATAAAGCGCTAGACAAATTAGGGTATCCGCAGGAAGTGTATGAATTGCTGAAGGAGCCAATTCGTCTATTAACGGTCAAAATTCCAGTACGTATGGATGATGGATCTGTGAAAATCTTCACTGGTTACCGCGCACAGCACAATGATGCTGTCGGTCCAACAAAAGGCGGAATTCGTTTCCACCCGAACGTTACGGAAAAAGAAGTAAAAGCGCTTTCAATTTGGATGAGTTTAAAATGTGGAATTGTGGATCTTCCTTATGGCGGAGGAAAAGGCGGTATTATCTGTGATCCAAGAGAAATGTCATTCAGAGAGCTTGAAAAACTTAGCCGCGGCTATGTTCGCGCCATCAGTCAAATTGTTGGACCAACAAAAGATGTTCCAGCACCAGACGTGTTTACGAACTCTCAAATTATGGCATGGATGATGGATGAATATTCTAGAATTGATGAGTTTAACTCGCCAGGATTTATTACAGGAAAACCAATTGTTCTTGGGGGATCACACGGACGTGATACTGCAACAGCAAAAGGTGTGACGATCTGCATCAAAGAAGCGGCGAAGAAAAAAGGAATTGACATTAACGGGGCTCGTGTTGTCGTACAGGGATTCGGAAATGCAGGAAGCTACTTAGCTAAATTCATGTATGATGCTGGAGCGAAAATCGTAGGGATTTCAGATGCGTACGGCGGATTATACGATGAAGATGGTCTAGATATTGACTACTTGCTTGACCGACGTGACAGCTTTGGAACCGTCACTAAATTATTTAACGATACAATTACAAACCAAGAGCTGCTTGAGCTGGATTGTGATATCCTAGTACCTGCAGCCATTGAAAACCAAATCACAGAAGATAATGCGGCAAACATTAAAGCTAAAATTGTCGTAGAAGCAGCAAATGGTCCAACGACACTGGAAGGAACCAAAATTCTTTCAGATCGTGGTGTACTACTTGTCCCAGACGTACTTGCGAGTGCGGGTGGTGTAACTGTTTCTTACTTTGAATGGGTTCAGAATAACCAAGGGTTCTACTGGACTGAAGAAGAAGTTGAAACTCGTTTAGAAGATATGATGGTGAAATCATTTAATAATATTTATGAAATGGCGCAAAACCGCCGAATTGATATGCGTCTTGCTGCATATATGGTCGGTGTACGTAAAATGGCTGAAGCTTCTCGATTCAGAGGCTGGATTTAAGCGGCTGATTTGCATCGCGCCTTAAAATCTCCTATCCTTAAATAGGAGATTTTTTTATGGAATGGAACAAAGAATCAAACAGCCCAGCAATTGTTATTGCAGTGAAATGACAGGAGTGGAACAAATGAAACAAGAAAAAGCGATCATAATAGGAGGCGGCCCATGCGGGCTATCAGCTGCCATCGCATTCAAGCAAATTGGGATTGATGCACTTGTGATTGAAAAGGGGAATGTCGTGAACAGTATTTATCATTACCCAACACATCAAACCTTTTTTAGTACAAGTGAAAAGCTTGAAATCGGTGATGTCGCTTTTATTACTGAAAATCGTAAGCCCGTTCGTATTCAGGCACTTTCCTATTACCGAGAGGTCGTCAGACGAAAAAACCTGCGTGTGCATGCTTTTGAAAAAGTGAACGCCGTGACGAAACAAGATGGCCGTTTTACAGTGAGTACATCAAAAGACGACTATTCATGTGATTACGTCGTCATTGCGACTGGCTACTATGATCATCCAAACTATATGAACGTCAAAGGAGAAGACCTTCCCCACGTGTATCACTACTTTAAAGAAGGACATCCATATTTTGATAAAGATGTGACGGTGATCGGCGGGAAGAACTCTAGTGTGGATGCTGCACTAGAACTTGTGAAATGCGGAAGCAGAGTCACTGTGCTTTATAGAGGAACAGAATATTCATCCAGCATCAAACCTTGGATTTTACCAGAGTTTGAAGCGCTTGTCCGTAATGGAACGATTCGCATGGAGTTTGGCGCCCAGGTGAAAGAAATCACAGAAGAAGATGTGATCTTTACAAACCAGCAAAATCAAACGGATCGAGTGAAAAGTGACTATGTATTTGCCATGACTGGTTATCATCCAGATCATTCTTTCTTAGAAAAAATGGGTGTCACGATAGATCAAGAATCAGGCCGTCCAGCATTTGATGAACAAACGATGGAAACGAATGTTGAAGGTATTTTCATTGCAGGAGTCATTGCTGCTGGAAATAATGCAAATGAAATTTTCATCGAAAATGGAAGATTTCATGGCGGACTCATTGCAGAAGAAATCAACAAAAGAATCAACGGATAAAAAAAGAACTGGATCCTTCAAAAGGGGTTCGGTTCTTTTTTATATAAATTGGGATTATATAGAAAGTTATTTTTAGAAAAATGGGCCCGAGTCATATAAAAAAAGGGTAAATCATGGTACGATAATGAAGGATAATGTAGGGAAAGAGGTCTGGTTATGATCGCAATCATCTCAGCAGGTTTAGCTCCCGGCATCGCACTTTTAAGTTATTTTTATTTGAAAGATCAGTACGACAATGAGCCGGTTCATATGGTCATCAGATCTTTTATGCTAGGTGTCATACTTGTGTTTCCAACCATGTTTATTCAATATGTCCTTCAAGAGGAAAATATCGCAACAAACCCTATCTTGATTTCATTTGTGACGTCGGGCTTTTTAGAGGAATCATTAAAATGGTTTATTTTAATGGTCAGCGTTTATGCGCATGCTCAGTTTGACGAACATTATGACGGGATTGTGTATGGAACGAGTGTCTCACTTGGTTTTGCAACACTTGAAAATATTCTTTACTTAGTCGGTCATGGGGTCGAATATGCGTTTACCCGTGCTTTATTACCTGTATCAAGTCACGCATTATTTGGTGTTGTGATGGGATTTTATATCGGAAAAGCCCGCTTCTCTGATAAAAAAGAACAGCGCAAATGGCTGATCCTTTCTTTAACGCTCCCTGTGCTGTTTCACGGCCTGTATGATTTCATTCTATTAGGGATGAAAAACTGGGGATATATCATGGTGCCGTTCATGATTTTTTTATGGTGGTTTGGTTTAAGGAAAGCAAAAAAAGCCCGTGCGGTAAAAATGGTGCAAATTTAATTTTTGAAAACGTCCTATTTGTTGATAGGGCGTTTTTTGTCTTTTCCATCCAATTCTCTCCTGTGTTGAATGTATAAAAATAGGGATCGGAAGAAACATATATTCAAACATCAAAAGTACAGGAGGATCAAATATGGATAAAGCTCGTTTCATAAAACAAATCGTTCTTATCTTCTCAATCGTTCTTCTTGCGTCTTCTCTTTTGACAGAGAGTAAAAGTGAAGCCTTCACCAGCCAAGTCATCCAGCGGGGCGCAACAGGAGAAGATGTAGTCGAACTGCAAGCGCGTCTCCAATACAATGGTTTTTACAATGGCAAAATTGATGGCGTCTATGGCTGGGGGACGTACTGGGCCGTTCGTAACTTTCAAAGCCAATTTGGCATCAAGAAGGTCGATGGACTTGTAGGCGAGAAAACAAAAAGCTTATTAGTTCAAAAGACGAAATACTACAAAGAATTTGTTCAAAAGCAGCTGCAGCAAGGGAACCAGTTTACCCATTATGGCGGAAAGCCTCTTGATCAGCAAACAAAGGCTCCGAAAAGAAGCTCGCAAAAAAAGACAGCTCAAGGTACAAAAGAAAATCAAAAAAGTCAAAGTGGATCATCTGCGAAGTCTGGCAATCAGTCAGGCAGCCAGCAGGGAAATCAAACACCGAAACAAACAGCAGCCAACATGCCTGGTGGTTTTTCTAGTAATGACATTCAGCTCTTGTCGCAAGCTGTTTACAGTGAAGCAAGAGGTGAGCCATATGAAGGACAGGTGGCCATCGCGGCCGTCATCTTAAACCGTTTGAACAATCCGACCTTTCCAAATACGATCGCAGGAGTTATTTTTGAACCGCTTGCGTTTACCGCTGTAGCAGATGGGCAATTTTATATGACGCCAGATGAAACGGCAAAAAAGGCTGTGTTTGATGCAATCAATGGCTGGGACCCATCTGAGAGCGCCATTTATTACTTTAATCCTGATACAGCAACAAGTCCATGGATTTGGGGAAGACCACAAATTAAACGAATCGGGAAACATATATTCTGCGAATAAAAAGAGGTGTAAATAAATGATCAGAGGAATATTGATTGCTATTTTAGGAATTGCTGTCATCTCAACAGGTTACTGGGGCTATAAAGAACATCAAGAAAAAGACGCCGTGCTGCTTCATGCTGAGAACAACTACCAAAGAGCCTTCCACGATTTAACGTATCAGGTGGATCAGCTGCATGACAAACTGGGCGCAACACTTGCGATGAACAGCCAAACATCCATCTCACCAGCACTTGCAGATGTATGGAGAATGTCATCAGAAGCGCATAACAATGTCAGCCAGCTCCCGCTCACATTGATGCCTTTTAATAAAACGGAAGAATTTCTGGCGAATGTCGGAGACTTTAGCTACAAATCATCAGTCAAAACTTTATCAGACGAACCATTAAATAAAGATACACACAAAACCATTACAGCCCTTTATAATCAAGCATCAGATATCCAAAACGAACTTAGACAAGTGCAGCACCTCGTCCTTAATAAAAACTTAAAATGGATGGATGTTGAAATGGCGCTGGCTGACGGCGATCGAAAGAACGACAACACTATCATTGACGGGCTGAAAACAGTTGAGAGAAATGCAGATGCGTTTGCAGATGTCGATCTTGGACCTACAAATGTGTCGACAGAAAAAGAAACACAAGGCTACAATCATTTAAAAGGCGATAAGATTTCAAAAAAAGAAGCGATCCGCATTGCACAGCAATTCACACCTGACCATAATCAACATTTTAAAGTGAGAAAAAGCGGCAGCAAAACCAATCGCGACGTGTACAGCTTATCGATGTCTGATCCAGACAGCCATGCTAACTTTTACTTAGACTTAACTGAAAAAGGAGGGCACCCAGTCTATCTTCTTCAGAATCGTGACGTGAAAAAACAAAAAATCAGTTTGAATGCTGCATCAGAAAAAGCACTCAGCTTTTTAAAGAAGCACGGATTTGACACAGAATCGTTCCATTTAGATGAAAGTGCACAATTTGATAATATCGGTGTATTTACCTATGTGCCTCTTCAAAAAAATGTATTGCTTTATCCAGATAGTATACGCATGAAAGTCGCATTGGATGATGGCGAGGTTGTTGGGTTTTCAGCGAAGGACTACTTAACGAATCATAAAACTCGAGACATCAAAGCACCGAAAATCTCTCAAAAAGAAGCACAGAAAACATTGAATCAGCATGTAAAGATCGAAGATACTCATTTGGCGATTGTGCAAAATGATATGTCAGAGGAAGTTCTGTGCTATGAGTTCCTCGGAACGATAAAAAACGATACGTACCGCATGTTCATTAATGCAGATACTGGAAAAGAAGAACGGGTAGATAAACTGAAAAACGCAGAACCTATATATAAAGACCTATAGAAAAGGAAGCGAGGAAAAGGCTAATAAGTCTTTTCCTTTTGTTTTAGACATGGTTTAATATAGGAGAGGATACGATTTCACAGATGAAAAGAGTGATGAGGAATGTTACAAATAGGGGATGCAATCACAATTGAATATGTCAATGAGAACAAAGAAGTGAAAACAGCAAAATCGAAGGTTTTGGAAAATAATAACGATAATATTTGCATTAATTATCCAGCAGATAAAGAAACGGGCCGCACCATCTACTTAAACCAGCAAACAGAAATCACCGTCTTCTTTTTTGACGAAAATCAAATTCCATACAAATGTACAAGCGAAGTCATTGGAAAAAGAAAAGAAGATATTCCGATGATTGTTATTTCCATTCCGCCAAAAGAAAAAATGATCCGGCTTCAGCGAAGAGAATATTTGAGAGTGGATACGATGATCAAAGCCACCATCATGCAAACGGACGAAGAGCCCTTTGACACGTTTATTGTGAATATAAGTGCTGGCGGCGTGGCGATTGCTGTTCCTGAGGGCGTGTCATTGAAAGATTATGGAGAAGTGGCCACAGAGTTTGAACTTCCCTTAAAAGAGCCTGTGAAAATTAAAGCGGTTGCAGAGATGAATCGAGTATATCAAGATGAACAGTCTGGCAAAACAAGAGCGATCATGGAGTTTTCAGAGATCACAAATGACCACCAGCAGCACATTATGAAATACTGCTTCCAGCAGCAGCTTTTAACACGTGTGAAAAAAGCATAAGAATAAAGGGTGTAAAAAGCTTCCATACTAGAGAGGAAAGAATCTAGCGTGGAGGCTTTTTGTATGAAGACAATGGAAAGATGGTTATTGAAAGTGGTGCTCATTCAGCTTGTTTTATTGCTAACTGTTCAGATCACACTTCATTTGACGAAAGGAGAACTTTTTTTGTCAAAAGTCGTGCAGTATGAGGGTGTGAATAACATGAGTATTGAAGAATGGATTGAGACGTTTAAGCAGAAGGATTGATAGAAAATTCCCCCGTTTGAGCGGTGATCGTGTTACAATTCATAAGGGAGATTCAATCAAGGAGAGGTATTATGAAAAAGAAATTATCTATTGCAATTGATGGTCCTGCAGCAGCAGGCAAAAGCACTGTGGCAAAAATTGTCGCAGCCAAAAAATCATATATTTATATTGATACAGGTGCCATGTACCGCGCAATTACACTTGCGGCACTTAATCAAGGTGTAGACCTTGAAGACGAACAGGCACTTGATTCATTACTGAAAAAAACAGTCATTGAACTTGTAACAACAGGCGAGGGTCAAAAAGTCCATCTAAACAATACGGATGTCACAGAGGATATTCGCACAGACCGCGTAAGCAACCAAGTATCGGTTGTTGCAAAGCACAGAGCTGTTCGGGAAGAAATGGTCCGCAGGCAGCAAGAGCTTGGCAAACGAGGCGGTGTCGTTATGGATGGAAGAGACATAGGCACTCACGTACTTCCGGATGCCGAAGTGAAAATTTTCTTGCTTGCATCAGTAGAAGAAAGAGCAAAACGCCGCTTTGAAGAGAATCAGAAAAAAGGCTACGATGTCAATTACGATCAGCTGATTGAAGAGATTGCAAGACGTGACAAGCTTGATTCTGAGCGCGAAGTTTCACCTTTAAAGAAAGCGGACGACGCCATTGAAATTGACACAACCTCCCTTTCTATTCAAGAGGTGGCAGGGAAAATTTTAGATGCAGCAGACCGTGTAGAGAAACAGTAAGAAATTTTAGAAAACTTTAATAAGTTAGAGGTTTATCTCTTGACAAACAAGGTCTTTTATTAGAAGTTTATACTAATACTATTTTTATTGATCATTCAAGCAATTATATTGATTTGAATGTTTCTATAATACATATTCGGCTGGCATTCATCATGCTTAAGACACATATTCGCCCAGTCGTTTTAACTAAGCTGTGTAGGTTTGGACCAAGGAGGTTATCGAAATGACAGAGGAAATGAATCAAATCGATGTTCAGGTACCAGAGGTTGGAGATGTAGTGAAAGGGATTGTTTCTAAAGTTGAGGACAAGCATGTCAATGTAGATATCGTCAATGTGAAACAACCTGGTATCATCCCAATCAGTGAATTATCAAGTCTTCACGTTGAAAAAGCATCAGATGTCGTGAAAGATGGCGACGAGTTAGAGCTTAAAGTAACAAAGGTCGAAGACGATGCTTTGATTTTATCTAAACGTGCTGTTGATGCAGACCGCGCTTGGGAAGACCTAGAGAAAAAGTTTGAAACAAAAGAAGTATTTGAAGCTGAAGTAAAAGACGTTGTAAAAGGTGGTCTTGTCGTTGACATTGGTGTGCGCGGATTTATTCCTGCATCTCTTGTAGAAGCACACTATGTAGAAGACTTCACAGATTACAAAGGGAAAACACTCTCACTTGTCGTGGTAGAACTTGACCGCGAAAAAAATCGCGTGATTCTCTCGCACCGTGCAGTCGTTGAGCAAGAGCAATTAGACAAAAAGCAAGACTTCCTGCAAAAGCTTGAAGTAGGCAGTGTGATTGATGGTAAAGTGCAGAGGCTTACTGATTTTGGTGCATTTGTTGACATTGGCGGCATTGATGGATTAGTTCACATTTCTCAACTATCCCATGCGCATGTCGAAAAGCCATCTGACGTAGTAGAAGAAGGACAGGAAGTCAAGGTCAAAGTACTTGCTGTTGATCGTGATAACGAACGTATCTCACTATCTATTAAAGAAACATTACCAGGACCTTGGAGCCAAATTGGTGAAAAGGTAAAACAAGGTGATGTGCTTGAAGGAACCGTTCAACGTCTTGTGAGCTTTGGTGCATTTGTTGAAATTCTGCCAGGTGTAGAAGGGCTTGTGCATATTTCCCAAATCTCTCATAAACATATCGGCACGCCGCAAGAAGTCCTTGAAGAAGGGCAGACTGTGAAAGTGAAAGTGCTTGATGTGAATGAAGACGAAGAGCGTATTTCACTAAGCATCCGTGATTTAGAGGAAAATCCTGAAAAACAAATCGAAGAGGATTATCGTCAATATCAGGCGAAAGAAGAAAACACAAGCGGATTCCAGCTTGGTGACCTGATCGGCGATAAACTCAATAAACTAAAATAATTTGGTGATCAAAATTGACGCGAGCAGAAAGAAAGAAGCAGCATATTGAGCATGCGCTGTCCACTGGCCAGCATGCAGCAACAGGTTTAGATGATGTTTCCTTCGTTCACGCCAGTTTACCAGATCTTGCGACATCACAAATTGATACACATACGACAATTGGCGGACTGACTTTCGGTTCGCCAATTTTTATCAATGCAATGACTGGCGGAGGCGGAGAATCCACCTATGAGATCAACCGCTCTTTATCGATCGCAGCGAAGGAGACCAATATCCCAGTAGCAGTTGGATCACAAATGGCTGCACTGAAAGATAAAGAAGAAAGACGAACATATGAAGTCGTTCGTAAAGTCAATCCGGATGGAATTGTATTTGCGAATTTAGGCAGTGAAGCGACAATGAAGCAAGCTCAAGAAGCAGTCAACATGCTCGAGGCAAATATGCTCCAAATTCATCTGAATGTCATCCAAGAGATTGTCATGCCTGAAGGCGATCGCGATTTCAGGGGGGCGCTTGAGCGGATTGCAGCTATCGTTGAATCTGTTGGTGTGCCTGTTGTTGTAAAAGAAGTCGGATTTGGCATGAGTAAGGAGACGGCAGGAAAGTTATTCCATGCTGGGGTTGCAGCCGTAGATGTAGGCGGATTTGGTGGAACGAACTTTTCTAAGATTGAAAATCTCCGCCGCCAAAAAGCACTTCGTTATTTTGATCAATGGGGAATTCCAACTGCAGCGAGTCTTGCTGAAGTACATACAGCCTTTCCGAATCAAACGATTTTAGCCTCCGGAGGTATTCAAGATGCTCTTGATGTAACCAAATCAATGGCTCTTGGCGCATCTGCTGCTGGTCTAGCTGGATTTTTCTTAAAATCATTGACCAGTGGAGGAGAAAGCGGCCTCATCGCAGATATCATGGAACTTCAAGAAGATATCAAGATGATGATGACAGTGCTTGGCGTGAAGACGATTGAAGAACTGAGACAGGCTCAAGTTGTGATCTCAGGGGAAACAAGTCATTGGCTTAAAGAAAGAGGCGTTGACACAACGTACTATAGTAAGAGAGGCATGTGATATCACATGCCTCAGCGCGTAGACAAACCCTCGCATTCGGTGTCAGTCCTGCGTGCCGGTGCTCACGAATGTACAATTCGCTCCGCTCCGGTACTCGTCCTTCCTAGGGCTGCAAAGGTTTTCTATCACGCTGAAAAGAAGACAAAGGGCTAAAATAAACATCATTTTAGCCCTTTGTCAACAAATCTAAGGCATGTGATGATCACATGCCTTTTTTTTATTGATTTCTTTTTCGAGCGCTTTCTGGACCTTCTAATGTTGTTGCACCCTTATGATGAATGGATTGATCACGGTCAGATTCCACTCTTTTTGACGCCTTTAAACGCTTTTCCTGTCTATCTTTTCCCATCATGCATCCCTCCTCAGGTTATTAGGGTGTCACCTCTTGTTTATTTCATGCAAAGCGGGTAACGATCCGCATGTTTAAAAATTGGGGATTTTCCCATAATGTAATTGAGGTGATGAGGCGTTGGAGGCTTTGTACTATTATTGGTCTATATGGTTCGTTTGGATTATGGTGACATTTATCATGGAAAAAAGTTTGTGGCGCAGCGTGCTAGGTATCTGTGTACTTGTCCATATTATATCCAGTCATTTCATGATATCCGTTTTAGATATGAGCATGAATGCGGGATTCTTGATGACTCTTTTATATGCATGTGCCGCTTTCGTCATATTCAGGCCTGGTTATCGATTCATGAGGATCATGCAATTGGGCTCAATGGTGAGCGCGTATGCCTTTTTTATGATGTTTGCATTATATGACCCTGTTTGGTTCACGATAATAAAGGTGGATTGGGTCGTATTTGCCTTGCTGATCTTAATGTGTATGACATATGGACAGCCGTTAACGGAAAGAATCACCCTATGGATGATGTCAGTATGTCTCGGCGAAGCCCTTTATGCGCTGACGATTCACCGCCTCACATCATCAATTGTCATAGGGGATCTCTCTTTTCTTTCCTTCGTTGTGCAAGGAGCGGTCTTCCTATTAGGTGTCGATCAGCTTGAAAAGCTCTTCAACGCCCGTTCATCAAGAAAATCAGTAAAAGGGGCTGCAAAATCAACATGACAGACTATACGTTTCCTGTGATTATTGGTGTCATCTTTGGGATGGCGGCCAGACTTTACATGTTAAGAACCGATTACCGGCAATACCCTACGTATATTCATGGACAAGTGATTCACATTGCGCTTGGTTTTATTGCGTCAGGATTAGGTGCGATCATTATGCCTGCACTGATTCAGGAGGAATTTACGGCGATTACCTTTCTCACTTTGGCAGCCACGCAATTTCGAGATGTCAGAAATATGGAAAGAAATACGTTAACCCAAATGGATTCGTACGAGCTTGTCTCACGAGGCAGTACATATATAGAAGGCATTGCCATTGCCTTTGAAAGTCGAAATTATATTGCGATTCTCACTGCTCTCATTACAACGACAGCCTGTATTTTCTTCTCGCTTGTTGTTGGAACAGTGGTCGGTATTCTTTGTTTTTTCATGGCAAAGCTATTAATGTCAGGCAGTCAATTAAAGGATATCGTCAATATTCAAAAAGGGGAACTTCGCTTTGATGGGGCAGGGCTTTATGTGAATGATATATACATTATGAATATCGGGTTGCCTGAAAAGCAAAAGCTCATTTTAGAGCATGGGATGGGCTTTATTTTGACGCCGAAAAATTTCAACTCTGCTACAACGATTGCCAACCTTGGACAGCGGCAAGCCATTTTATTTGATTTATCGAACGTACTTGGCGTGTATCGCGATTCTGGGGAACCATCGCTCTGTCCGCTCGCAAAACGTGATCTGAATAACGGCACACTTGGCGTATTCATTTTACCGCAATGGTATCGTGAAGATTTGGCTGTCCGTGTATTAGAAGAGGTGCCTATTTTAGAAAATGCCATTCGAATGCCGACAGATTTCATTAAAAAGAAAGTGAGGTAATAGGGCATGGCGAACACCATTGAACAATTTATATTGGCTGTGGCGACAACAAATAAAGAGCGGGTCATTGGCGGAACAGCCGTTTTTTTCTGTGAAAATAAAGAAGAACTCGACATGTATGCCATGAATTTAGAGGCCATTTTAGATGGAATTGCACACGGCATTGGAGAAGATCTTTACTTGATTGTCAAACATTTTTAAGTTATTCATTGTGGTCTGATTAAAAATTGATATAATATATAAGTTGAACCCTTCATGTTTGAAGGGTTTATTTCATAAAACTGAATGAAAATTATAAATCCCGGTTGAAACATGATGATGAACATATTGAATCGCGGCTGGATTGAAAGGAAGGGTACTATGGGTAAACCTGTCGTAGCCATTGTTGGAAGGCCCAACGTTGGAAAATCTACAATTTTTAATCGAATCGCAGGCGAAAGAATATCGATTGTAGAAGACACACCTGGTGTAACAAGAGATCGAATCTATAGCTCTGCTGAATGGTTAAATTATGACTTTAATTTAATAGATACTGGTGGAATTGATATTGGAGATGAGCCATTCTTGGCGCAAATTCGCCATCAGGCAGAAATCGCAATGGATGAAGCAGATATCATTATCTTTATGGTAAATGGCCGAGATGGCGTGACATCTGCGGATGAAGAAGTCGCAAAAATTTTATATCGCACGAAAAAGCCAGTTGTACTTGCTGTCAATAAACTGGACAACCCTGAAATGAGAAGCGACGTGTATGACTTTTATGCACTCGGATTTGGCGAGCCGTTTCCGATTTCTGGAACACATGGATTAGGTCTTGGTGATCTGCTTGATGCAGTCGCAGAACATTTTAAGAATTTACCGGATACGCAATATGCTGAAGAAGTTGTCCAGTTCTGCTTAATTGGCCGCCCGAATGTAGGGAAATCCTCATTAGTGAATGCCATGCTTGGAGAAGACCGCGTCATTGTCAGCAACATCGCTGGTACAACAAGAGATGCTGTCGATACGATGTTTACGTACAATCAGCGTGACTTTGTCATTGTTGATACAGCAGGTATGAGGAAAAAAGGGAAAGTATATGAAACAACAGAGAAATACAGTGTGCTTCGTGCATTAAAAGCCATTGATCGCTCTGATGTTGTCGCTGTTGTACTTGACGGCGAGGAAGGCATTATTGAGCAGGATAAACGAATTGCTGGCTATGCACACGAAGCTGGTAAAGCGGTTGTCATCATTGTGAACAAATGGGATGCTGTTGAAAAAGATGAGCGTACGATGAAGGAGTTTGAGCAAAACATCCGTGAGCATTTTCAATTCCTTGATTATGCACCTGTCTTGTTTATGTCTGCTCTTACGAAAAAGAGAATTCATACATTAATGCCGTCGATTATCACAGCGAGCGAAAACCATGCAATGCGCGTTCAAACCAATATTTTAAATGATATCATCATGGATGCGGTGGCGATGAATCCAACGCCGACCCATAACGGACAGCGCCTCAAAATTTACTATGCAACACAGGTGGCCATTAAGCCTCCGTCCTTCGTTGTGTTTGTAAACGATCCAGAGCTTATGCACTTTTCTTATGAGCGTTTTCTAGAAAACCGCATTCGAGATGCATTTGGTTTTGAAGGAACACCGATTAAAATATTTGCGAGAGCGAGAAAATAAAAAGGGTGAGCAGGATGAAGAAAATTTCCGTACTTGGAGCAGGCAGCTGGGGAACAGCTCTTGCGCTTGTATTAGCTGATAATCATCATGATGTACACATGTGGGGACATAGACAAGAGCTCATTGATCAAATCAATGAGAAACATGAAAATCATGATTACTTGCCAAATGTCGAACTGCCAGCGTCTATTCAGGCGACAACCGATTTGAAGCAGGCTTTAGAGGGAACAGAGGCGATTATTGTCGCTGTGCCGACAAAGGCCATTCGTGAGGTATTGAAGCAGGCAAATGAGCTGATTTCATCGAAGGTGCCGTTTGTCCATGTGAGTAAGGGAATCGAACCAGATACACTTCTTAGAATTTCTCAAATGATTGAACAAGAAGTCCCATCTGAGAAAAGAGAAGCTGTCGTTGTCCTATCAGGGCCAAGTCATGCAGAAGAAGTAGGTCTGCGTCATCCGACAACTGTCACTGTCTCGTCAGAAAATATTGAAGCAGCTCAATTTGTTCAAGATTTATTCATGAACAATCATTTTAGAGTGTACACAAACCCTGATGTGATTGGGGTGGAAATTGGCGGCGCCTTGAAAAATATCATTGCTCTTGCGGCTGGGATCACAGACGGACTTGGATATGGGGACAATGCAAAAGCGGCGCTTATCACTAGAGGGCTCGCTGAAATCGCACGTCTAGGAACAAAAATGGGAGGGAATCCCCTTACCTTTGCTGGATTAACAGGCGTTGGCGATTTGATTGTGACATGTACAAGTGTTCATTCACGTAACTGGCGCTGCGGGAATTTACTCGGTAAAGGATATAAGCTCGAAGAAGTGCTTGAAAAAATGGGGATGGTTGTCGAAGGCGTCCGCACAACAAAAGGCGCTTATCAGCTCTCCAAAGAATACAAGGTCAGCATGCCGATTACAGAGGCTCTTTACGGCGTCCTGTTTGAAGGGAAAAAGGTTGACGATGCTGTAGAATCTTTAATGGCACGTGTGAAAACACATGAGATGGAAGACCTTGTGAACATGTTTGAAAACCAAACAAAATAAATGGAAAGACTGAACTTAGGCATGTAGAGGATGCAAGAAGGGGAAGACTTGCATAACATAGCAATGAAGTTTGAATAGAGCTTTGCCTCTACAGAATGAGGAAAATAGTCGATCTAATGACTGAAGCAGAGTCCCCCTCTTTGCTTCAGTTTTTTTATGTGCTTTTTCTGAATGATTGGAAAAATGATTGATATTTACCTTATTTTTGGTTTAGAATGAAATATAAACGCTTACAATTCGTTCGTTTTGAAGGGGGACAGGCACGATGAGTTTTGCTTTAATCAAGATGTGGTTTGCGCTTGGTTCAATGGGGCTCATGTTTTTAGCCGTAGTAACCATTTATTTCAGCAGGTTTAAGCTGAAAAGCAAATTTCTTAAAATAACGGCCTCAACCGTCGCATACAGCTTGATGCTGATATCAGGTATCATTGTGTTTTTAGTTGTCTTTAGCGGACCGGTCAATGAATAAAGAAAAAGGAAGAATGTGATGATCAGAGCAAAAGTCAGTGTCACGCTGTTAGCACTTATGTTATTAACAGGATGTCTGTATCCAGAGAATCGCAAAGCTGAAAACCGGGTGCCATACGAAGAGCAGCTGCAAAGTGTCCAGACAGCGATTGAGGAATTTCAAAAAGCAACAAATGGTCTTCTGCCTATAGAAACGAAAGAAGCAGACACGCCGGTTTATCAGAAATATGTCATCGACTTTAAGCGCTTGTCACCAAGATATTTACACGATGTACCGTCTACATCTTATGAAGGCGGGGGCGAATATATTTATGTCCTCACAGACGTCGAAAAAAAACCAACTGTGAAACTGCTTGATGTCAAAATGACGCAGACCATCAATGAATTACGTCTTAGGATCAAGATGTATCAAGATGAACATACATATCCGCCATACGGAAAAGTCGTATCAGCCAATTTATATACGTTAAATGAAAAAAAATTAGGATTAAAATCGCCGCCTGCGGTCATGAGTCCTGTGACAGGGAATTCCCTCCCATTACTGATTTCATCAAACGGTGACATCTATGTGGACTACCGCAGTGATTTTGCTCATATTTTGAAGAATACGAAGCAAAAGCTGAAACCAGGTGAAAACATTCAAGATGTATATTGGCAGGAAACCCCGTTTGTACCCGCGTTTTCTGTCCCATATACCATCAACAAAAAAGGTGAGCCTGCCTTTTTAGAAAAAAAGACGTCATAAACAAGAATGAACCTTTTTCCTCTGCATATAAATGAGGAGAAAGGTTTTTTTTATGGCTAAACATACTCTCAAAACAAAAAGGTGTCATATTCAAATAGGACAACGTCATACACATATATTGTCCAGACACCTTTCAAGCACAGTTTGATTGAAGAATAGAGTATTTAATTTGAAAACGAGGATAGCAAGTCCGGGAGGGGATCACTTGGAAAAAGTCGATATTTTCAAGGATATCGCTGAACGAACAGGAGGCGATATATATTTAGGAGTCGTTGGCGCTGTTCGTACAGGGAAATCTACGTTTATTAAAAAGTTTATGGAGCTCGTGGTGCTCCCGAATATCAATAATGAGGCAGATCGTGCAAGAGCACAGGATGAATTGCCGCAAAGCGCAGCAGGAAAAACCATTATGACCACAGAGCCAAAATTTGTACCGAATCAAGCAGCATCTATTCACGTGAGTGACGGTCTTGATGTCAACATCAGGCTTGTCGATTGTGTGGGATACACTGTCCCTGGTGCGCGCGGGTATGAAGATGAAAATGGCCCAAGAATGATCAATACGCCGTGGTATGAAGAGCCAATCCCGTTTCATGAAGCAGCGGAAATTGGTACACGCAAGGTCATTCAAGAGCATTCAACAATAGGTGTAGTGATTACAACAGATGGGTCCATTGGAGAAATCCCTAGACATGATTATATTGAATCTGAAGAACGTGTGATTGATGAACTCAAAGAGGTTGGAAAGCCATTTATTATGGTCATCAACTCAGTGAGGCCATATCATCCTGAAACAGAAGCGCTCCGGCAGGAACTTAGCCAAAAGTATGATATTCCAGTACTCGCCATGAGCGTAGAAAGTATGAGAGAGCAAGACGTACTCAGTGTACTTCGTGAAGCATTATATGAATTCCCAGTTCTAGAGGTGAATGTGAACCTGCCAAGCTGGGTGATGGTGCTGAAAGAAGATCACTGGCTGAGAGAGAGCTATCAGGATTCAGTGAAGGAAACCGTAAAGGATATTAAAAGATTAAGAGATGTCGACCGTGTCGTTGGTCAATTCAGTGAATTTGATTTTATCGAAAGAGCGGGTTTAGCAGGAATTGAAATGGGTCAGGGGATTGCGGAGATTGACCTGTATGCGCCAGATGATTTATATGATCATATTTTAAAAGAAGTCGTTGGTGTAGAGATTAGAGGGAAAGACCATCTACTAGAGCTCATGCAAGATTTTGCTCATGCTAAGACAGAATATGATCAAGTATCAGACGCATTAAAAATGGTGAAGCAGACTGGTTATGGGATTGCAGCGCCAGCGTTGTCAGATATGAGTTTAGATGAGCCAGAAATTATTAGGCAGGGATCAAGATTCGGCGTGAGATTAAAAGCGGTAGCGCCATCTATTCACATGATCAAAGTAGATGTAGAGAGCGAATTTGCACCGATTATCGGAACAGAAAAACAAAGTGAAGAGCTCGTCCGCTACTTAATGCAAGACTTTGAAGATGATCCGCTTTCGATCTGGAATTCAGATATATTTGGCCGCTCCCTCAGCTCCCTTGTCAGAGAAGGCATTCAAGCAAAGCTGTCTCTCATGCCGGAAAACGCAAGATATAAGCTGAAGGAAACACTTGAAAGAATCATCAACGAAGGATCAGGCGGTTTGATTGCGATTATTTTATAGCAAGTGAGACCTCTCATTGATAGGGGTCTTTTTTTGTGTATTGAATGAGTCATAAAAAGACAATTGTATAAAGATTAGTCAGATTCAGGTTGAAATTAGGAATATTCGTTCGCAAAAGTGCCCTTAATCCTTGACGAATAAGGATTCTTCCCTTTAAAATGCTTGATATGGTATTTCATATGTGTTAATCTACTTACAGAAAATCTTCACTTTGTTGGACAAACATTCCTTCAAAGAGATGTTTTCTAATGAAAAGCCATGTATAACGCTTTCTAGGACGCTCTTTTTTTCTAAAAAAGGGTATAGAAAGAAGATGAATTGTGAAGAAATGATAACAATCTATTGAATGCATATTTTTGGGAGGAGGTGAAAGGCATGAACAAGACAGAACTTATTAACGCGGTTGCTGAAGCAAGCGAGTTATCTAAAAAAGACGCGACAAAAGCAGTTGATTCTGTTTTTGATACAATTTTAGATGCACTTAAAAATGGTGACAAAATCCAACTAATTGGTTTTGGTAACTTTGAAGTACGTGAGCGTTCAGCTCGTAAAGGACGTAACCCACAAACTGGTGCAGAGATCGAAATCCCTGCAAGCAAAGTACCTGCTTTCAAACCAGGTAAAGCACTTAAAGACGCGGTGGCAGGTAAATAATCGTTATGTGTAATGATCCTGTTGAAGGAGTTATACATATACAGTTTCACACTGGTCTAGAAAAGCCCCTTTCATAAGGGGCTTTTCCTTTTGAATCAAAAGGTTCGTTTAGAACGCTCTCCTTTGCTTTTAGGATCTGAAGTGTGCTAGAATCTGAATGAAATGTAATCGCCTTTGGAGGATATAATACATGAGTGAAATAAATAAAGAATTAATCGAACACGCTGTACGCGATATATTAAAAGCAATTGGAGAAGATCCAGATCGTGAAGGACTTCTCGATACCCCAAAACGAGTCGCAAAAATGTATGAAGAAGTGTTTTCAGGTTTAAATGAAGATCCAAAAGAACATTTTAAAACCATTTTTGGCGAAGACCACGAAGAACTCGTCCTTGTAAAAGATATTGCTTTCCATTCAATGTGTGAACACCACCTCGTACCTTTCTACGGGAAAGCCCATGTTGCTTATATTCCGCGCGGCGGAAAAGTAACGGGACTTAGCAAGCTGGCAAGAGCAGTCGAAGCCGTGGCAAAACGCCCGCAGCTTCAGGAACGCATTACATCAACCATTGCAGATAGTATGGTGGAAACACTTAATCCGCATGGCGTGATGATTGTCGTTGAAGCAGAGCATATGTGTATGACGATGCGCGGAGTGAAAAAGCCAGGCGCTAAAACAGTGACCTCAGCAGTACGCGGCACATTTGCAAATGATGCAGCCGCAAGAGCAGAAGTGCTTTCCTTTATTAAAAACGACTAATTCAATAGATGGACGGTGAACAAAATGAGTGAAAATAAAGCATCTGATTTTGTGGTGATTAAAGCCATTGATAATGGTGTAAACGTCATCGGCCTAACAAGAGGCTCTGATACAAGATTTCACCATTCCGAGAAGCTCGATAAAGGTGAAGTGATCATTGCACAATTTACTGAGCATACGTCAGCGATCAAAGTAAGAGGCGATGCTGTCATTCAAACAAGCTTCGGTGAAATTCAAAGCGAAGCAAAGAAATAAAGAACTTGTATGCACTTGATAGCATAAAAGTGAGAGCTGATATGGTATAATAAATCTCTATACAATGTGCAGGTCTACATATGAAACTGTAATTTTTGGGACAAGGGTGATATCTTTGCAAGACATCTACGGAATTTTATCTAATCTAAATATAAAATTAAATAAAAAGCTTTCTCATCCTTATTTGGCGAAGCATTTACGCGCGCCACTCATCGATGAAGATAAGCTCCTTCTTTTTCATGCAATGTTTGATGAAGCTCAAATTGATGCAGAGAAAAAAGAAAATTATATTTTAACGGCGATGCTTGTGCAAATTGCCCTTGATACCCATGACGAAGTCACAACTGCTGCAGCCATCAAGCAAGACGAATTTAAAAATCGTCAGCTGACCATCCTGGCAGGAGACTATTTCAGCGGTCTCTACTATTCTCTTCTCTCTGACATGAAAGACATTTATATGATCCGCACGCTCGCTACGGCGATCAAAGAGATCAATGAACATAAAATTAGACTGTATGACCGGTCCATTCAAGATGCAGCGCACTTTTACAAAAGTGTAGCTACAGTTGAATCTGCGCTTTTCCAAAGGATTTCTGAGCATTTTCAATTAACGCATTGGAATGAGATTGCAAGTCGTTTTCTTGTTTATAAACGTTTCATGAAACAAGCAGAAAATGACAAACATTTAAAACTTTTTTTGAACGATCGTTATAGGGACGCCTATTCGTGCTTTGACAATTTTGAGAATGAAGGCTATGAAAAGGCCAAACGGCCGATCAAGGAGCATCTTGTTTCATCTCCGGTCGTTCAAAAAGAGCTATTAAATCGCTTGGATCATATGAAAAATGAGCCTGCGTACCATCAGAAAGTGGAAGAAGGGTAAGTCATGCAGCAATCAAAAGAACAGCGAGTACACGGTGTATTTGAAAAAATTTACAAAAACTATGATCAAATGAACTCTGTCATCAGCTTTAAACAGCATAAAAAATGGCGTGATAAAACAATGAAGCTCATGAATGTGCAAAAAGGCTCTAAAGCATTAGATGTATGCTGCGGGACAGCCGATTGGACAATTGCGCTTGCAGATGCTGTTGGAGAAAAAGGCGAGGTCAAAGGCCTTGATTTCAGTAAAAACATGCTGAGTGTTGGAGAAACGAAGGTGAAAACTGGGGGCTACAAACAGATTGAATTGCTTCACGGCAATGCGATGGAGCTCCCTTTTGAGGACAACTCATTTGATTATGTCACCATCGGTTTTGGACTTAGAAACGTTCCTGATTATTTAACGGTGCTAAAGGAAATGACAAGAGTAGTGAAGCCCGGCGGAATGGTTGTCTGTCTTGAGACATCACAGCCTGAGATGATCGGCTTTAAGCAGGGCTACTACATCTATTTCAAATACATTATGCCGCTCTTTGGTAAACTGTTTGCCAAAAGCTATCAGGAGTATTCATGGCTTCAAGAATCAGCCAAAACATTCCCTGGAATGAAAGAGCTGGCGGCTCTGTTTGAAGAGGCCGGGTTGTCTGATGTCTCGTATCATCCATTTACAGGCGGTGTAGCAGCAACACATATCGGAAAGAAGCTTTGAATAAACGATATTTGGGTGAAGATAATGAAACTAAAAGCAATGATCTCTTTTTTAAATCATGATATCGATATAATTGAAAAAGAGCTTGAACAAACAGTTCGCTCTGATTATGCATTATTAAGTGAAGCAGGTCTTCATTTGCTGCAAGCGGGCGGAAAACGAATCCGCCCCGTTTTTGTTCTCCTTTCAGGCATGTTTGGTGACTATGACATTAATAAAATAAAATATGTTGCCGTTGCTCTCGAGCTGATTCATATGGCATCACTCGTTCACGATGATGTGATTGATGATGCAGAGCTGAGAAGAGGTAAACCAACGATAAAGGCAAAATGGGATAACAGAATTGCCATGTACACAGGGGATTATATGTTTGCGAGATCGCTTGAATACATGACAAAAATCAATCACCCAATGGCACATGAAATTTTGTCAAAAATGGTCGTTGAGCTCTGCCTTGGTGAAATAGAGCAAGTGAAAGATAAATACAATATGGAACAGAACCTGCGTACATATTTAAGAAGAATCAAACGAAAAACAGCCTTGCTTATTGCGGGCAGCTGTCAATTAGGCGCTATTGCAGCAGGTACAGATGAAAAAACACATAAAGCCCTTTATTGGTTTGGATACTATGTCGGCATGTCTTATCAGATCATTGATGATGTCCTTGATTTCACATCAACAGAACAAGAACTGGGCAAGCCTGTTGGAGGAGACCTTTTACAAGGGAATGTCACACTCCCAGTTTTATATGCACTGAAAAATCCGACACTAGAAGGTCAATTGAAGCTGATCAATAGTGAAACGACGGAGAAGCAGCTGAAGCCTGTCATTGAAAGCCTCAAACAAACAGATGCGATCGACCGCTCGATTCGAGTGAGTGAAATGTATTTGAAAAAAGCTTTTGAACAGCTCGACAAGCTTCCTCGAGGACGAGCGAGAACGTCACTCGCCTCCATTGCAAAATATATTGGGAAACGAAAATTCTAATCAACGTTATGTTGATTGGTTTTTTTGTGAAATTTTTTGTCAAAAATTGATTATTATAAAAAAAAATGATACGATCACTTTGTAACAATGTAAGCCTATACATACATAACGACGGGGTGGAAAACGTATATGGACAAAACATTTCTTATGGTCAAACCTGATGGTGTAGAAAGACAATTAATCGGTGACATTGTGTCAAGATTCGAAAAAAAGGGGCTTCAGCTTGTTGGTGCAAAACTAATGAGTATACCAAAGGAAGTAGCAGAAACACATTACGGAGAGCATAAAGAAAAACCATTTTTCGGGGAATTGGTTGACTTTATTACGTCAGGACCTGTATTTGCAATGGTATGGCAAGGCGAACAGGTGGTAGACGTAACAAGACAAATTATCGGCAAAACAAATCCGAAGGAAGCGCTTCCAGGCACAATAAGAGGAGACTATGGATTGACTGTTGGGAAAAACATTATTCATGGGTCAGACTCACCAGAAAGTGCTGAAAGAGAAATTAACTTATTCTTCAAACAAGAAGAACTCACAAGCTGGGATCAAACCATCTCAAGCTGGATTTATTAAGGTTCAAGCCAAGGTGTTCATTCAATGAGCACTTTGGCTTTTTTTATATTGAACTTTCTACACGAAATTTCGTATGAGAAGATACAAATTTTCGATAAAAACAGCTATACTAGGACAAAGATAGATGAGACAGGAGAGGACATTGATGGATCCATATCAAGTATTTGTTGGAAAATGGAAAAAACTAACCGGGGTTGATCTGAATTTATATAAAGAAGCACAAATGAAACGAAGATTAACATCACTTTATGATAAAAAAGGATTTAAAGATTTCGAAGCATTCGCGGCCGCGCTTGAAAAGGACAGAGCACTATTAGATGAGACGATGGACCGCATGACGATTAATGTGTCAGAATTTTACCGAAACTATCAGCGCTGGGAAGTACTTGATCAAAAAATCCTGCCGCTGCTTTCGAAAAATGGCGGCACCTTAAAGATTTGGAGCGCAGCATGTTCGACAGGAGAAGAGCCATATACACTCTCTATGCTGCTGTCAAGTCATCCTCTAGTGAAAGACTTTCAAATTATTGCAACTGACATTGATGATAAGGTTCTGCAGTCAGCTCAAAAAGGCAGATATCATGAACGCTCTCTGCAAGAGGTACCAGATCATATCAAGCAAAAATATTTCACAAAAGAAGATTCTTCATTTTACACTGTGAAAAATGAGGTTCGAAAGCATATTCAATTTAAGAAGCACAACCTTTTAGCTGATCCATATGAAAAACAGCTTGACCTTATCGTTTGCCGAAATGTACTGATTTATTTTACTGAAGAGGCGAAAGAAGAAATTTACTTGAAAATGAGCAGTAGTTTAAAACAAAATGGCGTATTATTTGTTGGTTCTACAGAGCAAATTTTTCACCCGGAAAAGTTTGGACTGACATCTGCTGATACTTTCTTTTATCAAAAGAAGGGTATGTAGCTGACTTTTTAGTAGCAAGTGTGTTATTATATTTTTACTTAAAAGCGTTAATGCGATGAAGGGAGATTAAGTCAATGAGGTACTTAACAGCAGGTGAATCACATGGTCCACAATTGACCACAATTATTGAAGGAGTTCCAGCAGGACTTTACATAGAGCAGGATGACATCAATTATGAATTGGCTAGAAGACAAAAAGGTCATGGCCGAGGAAGAAGAATGCAGATCGAAAAAGACCAGGCAAAAGTGTTAAGTGGCGTTCGCCACGGGAGAACATTAGGTTCGCCAATCGCTCTTGTTGTTGAAAATAACGACTGGAAGCACTGGACAAAGGTGATGGGAGCAGAGCCGATCACAGAAGAAGAAGAAAGTGAAATGAAGCGTCAAATCTCTCGTCCAAGACCAGGACATGCGGATTTAAATGGTGCGATTAAATACGGACACCGTGATATGAGAAACGTATTAGAGCGCTCGTCAGCGCGCGAGACAACTGTTCGCGTAGCAGCAGGCGCAGTTGCCAAACAAATCTTGGCGCATCTAGGGATTAAAGTAGCTGGCCACGTTCTTGAAATTGGCGGAGTGAAAGCAGCTCATACAGCATATGAGTCTATTGAAGATTTGCAAAAGGTAACAGAAGAATCACCTGTTCGCTGCTATGACAGTGAAGCAGGTCAGCAAATGATGGATGCAATTGATGAAGCGAAGAAAAACGGCGATTCAATTGGCGGAATTGTTGAAGTCATCGTTGAAGGGATGCCGGTTGGGGTTGGCAGCTATGTTCATTACGACCGTAAATTGGACAGCAAGCTTGCAGGCGCTGTACTTAGTATCAACGCTTTTAAAGGGGTTGAATTCGGTATTGGCTTCGAGGCAGCCTCTAAAAATGGCAGTGAGGTCCATGATGAAATCATCTGGGATGAAGAAAAGGGCTATACGAGAAAAACAAACCGCCTAGGTGGCCTTGAAGGCGGAATGTCAACTGGTATGCCAATTGTCGTAAGAGGGGTTATGAAACCAATCCCAACGCTTTATAAGCCGCTTCAAAGCGTTGACATTGAAACAAAAGAACCTTTCTCTGCAAGTATTGAACGCTCTGACAGCTGCGCTGTTCCTGCTGCAAGTGTTGTTGCAGAAGCAGTCGTGGCATGGGAAATTGCCAATGCGGTTGTGGAGCAGTTTGGCCTTGACCAAATTGACCGCATTAAAGAAAATGTTGAAAAAATGCGCCAGCTTCAGAGGGAATTTTAATGAAAACACTGGAAGTTAAGACGTCTTCAGCCACTTATCCTGTATTTATCGGTGATGGGATTAAACGCAATATCGTCGACTTGATAACTTCCACTGGGCATTCCTATACGAAGCTCTTAATCGTCACAGATACAGTTGTTGATGCCATTTATGGTGATGAAATGGTTCGCTTACTTCAACAGAAGTGGCCTGTGAACAAAGTGGTTGTGCCAAGCGGAGAGCAGTCAAAATCCTTTGCCGAATTTGAGCATATTCATACGAAAGCCATTCAATTTCAGCTTGATCGATCCGCCTGCATTATTGCGCTGGGAGGCGGTGTGATTGGAGATTTGGCTGGATTTGCTGCTGCCACTTATATGAGAGGCATTGACTTTATCCAAGTGCCGACGACGCTGCTGGCACATGATAGTGCAGTTGGTGGGAAAACAGGGATCAACCATCCGCTCGGTAAAAATTTAATCGGTGCGTTTCATCAGCCGAAAGCTGTGATCTATGATACTAGTATGCTTGAGACTCTATCTCAAATTGAACGAAGATCAGGCTTTGCAGAAGTCATCAAACATGCATTGATTTCTAGTGAAGACTTTTTATCAGAACTAATGTCCATTCGTTCTTTGTCGGATTTATCAAAAAGCGAGCTGGCACATATGCTGTATCAAGGTATTCAAGTCAAAGCGTCAATTGTTCAAGAAGATGAAAAAGAACAAGGCGTGCGTGCATTTTTGAATTTAGGCCATACACTGGGGCATGCCATCGAAGCAGAATACGGATACGGCGCCATCACGCACGGAGATGCCATTGCAATCGGCATGCAGTTTGCGCTGTATGTGAGCGAAAAGCAGCTGGGGCTCAGCCTTAATCGTTTGGAACTAAAAGAGTGGATGCAAGAGCTTGGATTCCCTGTACAAGTCACACCAGATATTTCAACGAAAACATTTGTTGACCGGATGATTGGTGATAAAAAAGCAAGAGGCGGCAGTGTTCAATTTGTTTTATTAAAACAGATTGGAGACGTCACCTTACAGTCTTTCACAAAAGATGAGCTGCACTACTGGCTCGAAGAATGGAAACGGGAGGAGGGATGTCTATGATGTTTCGCGGGATACGTGGGGCTACAACTGTGATAGAAGATACAGAAACTGAAGTGTTAAACAAAACGAAACAGCTGTTAGAAGCGATTATTTCAAGAAACCAAGTAGATCCAGAACGTGTCGTGCAGATCTTGATTTCAGCTACACAAGATATTCACTCCGTTTTTCCGGCAAAAGCACTTCGTCAATTTGAAGGATGGACATATGTACCGGTTACTTGCATGCAGGAACTAGACATTGATGGCGGTTTAAAGCAATGTATTCGTGTCTTAATGACTGTCCAGACAGATACAAAGCAGGAAGACATACAGCATGTGTACTTGGAAGAAGCTGTGACGCTTCGCCCTGATTTACAGTTGACAAAAAACAAGGAATTATAATACGATATGAACAGCCGAAGTTTACACACAGGTGTAAACGGCATTGCAAGCTTAGAGAAGATGAGAATGAGACTAGGGTAGTTGAGATGAGTAGAGTTGAGCAGAGATACGATACTTCTATTTAATCATACTGCCTAAAAGAGAAACCCTCTTTTAGGCTTATTTCGTATACTCATACAAACCCTCTATATGTCCCCTCATTCTCCTTAATCCCATTTAAGGAGTGTGCTTATGAATTCCCAATCAAACCTGACCCAATTTTTAAAGGACAGTGAGTCCTACAAAACGATCCCAATTGTTGAAACCATTACAGTCGATACGCTCTCACCGATTCAAATTGTTGAAAAACTCAAACAAGATATTGTGTATTTGCTAGAAAGCAAAGATGAGTCTTCCAGCTGGTCGAGATATTCCTTCATTGGATTACATCCGTTTTTAACCTTACATGATGACCAAAACAAATACATTGCACGTGACGCTGCGGGGCAGGAAGTCATGCAAAAGCAAGAGCTGAAAGAACTGCTGGATTGGATGAAAGAGCAATATCAAATCAAAGCGCCAGATATTGATATCCCATTTACAGGTGGGGCTGTTGGGTACTTAAGCTACGATCTGATTCCAAACATTGAACCTTCTGTCAGGCCTCATCGAAACGCATCGCTGGCAGAAAATTGCACATTATTTGTCTGCCAAACGATGATCGCCTTTGATCATGAAACGAATCATGTTCATTTTATCCAGTACACCCAGCTAACCGGACATGAAGCAGAAGACGAAAAAATACGCGCTTACAAAGAAAATCAAAAACAGCTTGAACAGATGATTCACAAGCTCCATTCAAAGACTGATATGAAAGAACTGATTTTAACAGGGAATATGAACGAGCCGCCATCCTTTGAACATGTGACGTCAACCTATGAAAAAGCGCAATTTTTAAAGGACGTAGAAAAAATCAAAGAATACATTCGAGCGGGTGACATTTTCCAAGGCGTCCTCTCGCAGCGATTTGATATCCCTGTATCAGTGAGTTCATTTGAGTTATACCGTGTGCTTCGGATTGTGAATCCATCTCCATATATGTATTTTATGAAATTAAAAGATCGTGATTTAGTCGGCAGCTCGCCAGAACGATTAATCCATGCCAAAAACAGGCATCTAGAAATCCATCCTATTGCAGGCACAAGAAAAAGAGGAAGAACAAGAGAAGAGGATGCTGAGCTAGCAAAAGAGCTGCTTGAAGATGAAAAGGAAAAAGCGGAGCATTACATGTTAGTGGATCTTGCCAGAAATGATGTAGGCCGTGTGGCAGAATACGGCAGTGTGTCCGTACCGACCTTTACAAAAGTAGTGAATTTTTCACATGTCATGCACATTATCTCCATTGTGACAGGAAAGCTAAAGCGGGATACACATCCAGTCGATGCGCTCATGTCCGCTTTCCCAGCAGGCACATTAACAGGTGCCCCGAAAATAAGAGCGATGCAATTATTAAATGAAATGGAGCCTGAGCCAAGGGAAACGTATGGCGGCTGTATTGCTTATATTGGATTCGACGGTAATATCGACTCCTGTATTACCATTCGTACGATGAGCGTAAAAAATCAGACCGCTTCTATACAAGCAGGCGCCGGCATTGTGGCTGATTCTGTCCCAGAAAACGAATGGGAAGAGACTTGTAACAAGGCAGGAGCACTTCTGAAAGCCATTCAGCTTGCGGAACATATTTTCTCAGAAAAGGAGAGTGTGCAGGATGAATCACCGACTATCAGCTCTTGTTAATGGAGGCTTTCTATCAGAAAATGAAGCAAATAAACTCATGCATGATATGATGAGCGGCGTTTTAACAGATGCTGAAGTCGCTGCAAGTCTCTCGATTTTAGCGCATAGAGGAGAAACCGCTGAAGAAATGACGGGTTTTGTGAAAGCCATGCGGCAAAATGCAGCACCAATGGAACGATCGCTTGATGTTGTTGATACTTGCGGCACAGGAGGCGATGGCCTCTCCACCTTTAATATATCAACTGCCGCTGCGATTGTCGCTTCCGCTGCTGGAGCCAAAATCGCCAAACATGGAAATCGATCAGTTTCTTCTAAAAGCGGGAGTGCCGATGTACTAGAGTGTCTTGGGATTCACATTCAATCCACACCGGAAGAAACAAGAAGACAAATACAAGAGAAAAACATGGGCTTTTTATTTGCACCATTGTATCATTCATCTATGAAACAAGTAGCCACAGTCCGCAAGCAGCTCGGCTTCCGGACGGTATTTAATCTGTTAGGACCGCTTTGCCACCCAATGCAAGCCAAAAAGCAAATCATCGGCGTCTACTCAAAGGAAAAGGCAAAATTAATGGCAAAAGCCCTTGCGCCATTAGAGCCAGAACATGTGCTGTTTGTTTGCGGAGAAGATGGACTGGATGAATTAACGATTACAGCAAATTCATATGTGATTGAACTCAAAAAAGATGTCATGACAGAATATACACTCAATCCAGAAGACTTTGGGCTGCAAAAAGGATATTTATCAGATATTCAGGTCCAATCACCGGAAGAGAGCGCCAAATTGATTCAGAATATATTGAATCATCAAACAGTAGGGGCGCCGCTTCATATTACAGCCCTGAATGCTGGAGCGGCTTTATATGTCGCAGGGAAGTCAGAAAACCTCATGGCAGGAACATTAAAAGCGATTGAAACGATTAAAAACGGCGCAGCCAAAGAACAATTGGCTCGTTTAAAACAAAAAACGAGAGAGGAAGAGATCTATGCTTAATCAAATCATTGCCCGCAAAAAAGAACATGTCCAAACATTGCAGTTACCAGTAGATGAACACTTTGAAAGACGATCATTTAAAGAAGCACTCATGAATCCTCATCGCTCAATTGGTCTAATTGCTGAGGTGAAAAAGGCGTCTCCTTCCAAAGGAATCATTCAACCAAATTTTGATCCTTTACAAACAGCAAAAGCTTACGAAAAATCCAACGCTGATTGCTTATCTGTTTTAACGGATGAACCATTCTTTCAAGGAAAAAACGAATACTTATCCCTCATTAAAAAACACGTAGATCGTCCAATTTTAAGAAAAGATTTCATCATTGACTCCATACAGGTAGAAGAGTCAAGACGTATAGGAGCAGATGCCATTTTATTAATTGGAGAAGTACTTGAGCCGCAAAAGCTGCACGAGCTCTATGCTGAAGCGAAAGAGAATGGACTTGATGTCCTTGTCGAAGTACATGCAGCAGATACACTGGAAAATATTTTAAAGTTGTTCACTCCTGAAATCATTGGAGTGAACAACCGGAATTTAAATACATTTACAACAACAGTTGAACAAACAAAAGAGATTGCTCCCCTCGTTCCAAAAGAGGTCTTACTAGTGAGTGAGAGCGGGATTCAAACATTTGATGATCTAACCTTTGTGAAGAATCATGGAGCGGGTGCAGTCCTTGTAGGAGAATCATTAATGAGAGAACAATCACAAGAAAAAGCCGTTCAGACATTGTTTGGAGAATGAACAGGATGAAGCCTTATGTAAAATATTGCGGGGCAGTATCACAAGAAGATGTGGAATGTATTGCGCAATCTCACGCAGATGCCATCGGATTTATTTTTGCTCCAAGTAAAAGACAAGTCCAACCAGATCAAGTGAAACAATGGCTCACCCAAACAAAGTGTGAGAAAAAGATTGCCGGTGTATTTGTAAATGAAAAGATTCAAAGAGTGCGCGAGATCACAAAACAGATACCTTTAGATATCGTACAGCTTCATGGAGATGAAACGCAGGATGACGTAAAAGAAATCAAACAACAAACAGGGGCTGTCGTTTGGAAAGTGTTCCATCACGAGCCTGATGTAACAAGAACGCTTGAAAAGATGACGGCATTTGCGCCTGTTGTTGATGGCTTCCTTATTGATGCGAAAGTAAAAGGGATGAGAGGCGGCTCTGGAACAGCTTTTGCTTGGGAGGCAGTGCCTCTATACGTTAAACATGCAAAACGTCTGGAGAAAACTTGCATAATTGCAGGCGGCATCACACCAGAAACGATAGCAGATCTGCTCGCCTATGGCCCAGAAGCGATCGATCTTTCAAGCGGAATAGAAGATAATGGAAAGAAAAGCAGCGCTAAGATCGAAGCGCTTGAAGAAAGGATGTTAAATGATGTACGCATATCCAAATGAGATTGGCAGATACGGAGAATTCGGAGGGAAATTTGTGCCGGAAACGCTCATGCAGCCACTTGCAGAAATTGAACAGGCATTTCGTGAATTAAAAGAAGATCCTGCTTTTCAAGCAGAATATGTATCACTACTTCAAAACTATTCAGGCAGACCAACTGCGCTTACATATGCTGACCAAATATCAGCATACCTCGGCGGCGCAAAGATCTATTTAAAAAGAGAAGATTTAAACCACACAGGTGCTCATAAAATTAACAATGCGCTTGGGCAGGCTCTGCTTGCAAAAAAAATGGGGAAATCAAACATCATCGCGGAAACTGGCGCAGGTCAGCACGGAGTAGCTGCTGCAACGGTGGCCGCAAAGTTCGGGTTATCCTGCACGGTCTTTATGGGAAAAGAAGATGTGGAAAGACAATCACTCAATGTCTTCCGAATGAAACTGCTTGGCGCTGAAGTCATACCTGTCACAAGCGGAAATGGTACATTAAAAGATGCAACAAACGAAGCCATTCGCTATTGGGTTCAGCACTGCAGTGATCATTTTTATATGATCGGCTCCGTTGTAGGCCCTCATCCGTATCCTCAAATCGTCAGCGAGTTCCAGCGCATGATTGGTGATGAAGCAAAAGAGCAGCTGCTTGAAAAAGAAGGAAGGCTTCCACATAAAGTGATTGCCTGTGTCGGCGGCGGAAGTAATGCCATTGGAATGTACCGGGCATTTTTAGATGAAGAGGTAGATATCATTGGTGTAGAGGCAGCTGGAAAAGGAATCGATACGCCGCTCCATGCTGCAACCATCACGAAAGGAACCAAAGGTGTGATCCACGGATCTTTGACCTATTTAATCCAAGACGAATTTGGCCAGATTATTGAACCATATTCGATTTCCGCTGGTTTAGATTATCCAGGAATTGGACCAGAGCACGCTTATTTACATGCGAGCGGACGGGTTCAATATGTGAGTGCGACAGATGAAGAAGCACTAGATGCCCTAAAACTGCTGACTGAAAAAGAAGGAATACTTCCAGCAATTGAATCTGCACATGCGCTAGCTAAGGCGTTTGAGGTAAGCAAGACGATGAATGAAGATGAAATCGTCCTTGTCTGCCTGTCAGGAAGAGGCGATAAGGATGTGCATACATTAATGAACGTGCTTGAAAGTGAGGGAAAACAAAATGATTAGATTTCAATTAGAGCAAGGCGAAAAATTATTCATCCCATTTATCACAGCAGGAGATCCGTCAGAAGATATCACGATTGATTTAGCTATCTCCCTTCAAGCAGCCGGTGCACATGCGATTGAACTCGGTGTTCCTTATTCCGATCCACTAGCGGACGGTCCTGTCATTCAAAGAGCCTCCAAAAGAGCTCTAAATCATGGCATGAATATCGTAAAAGCGATAGAATTAGCAGGGAAGATGAAAAAAAACGGTGTAAAAATTCCTGTAATTCTATTTACGTATTATAATCCTGTGTTACAATTAGACACAGAATACTTTTTCGCTTTACTGCGCAAAAATCATATTTCGGGACTCCTAACACCCGACTTGCCGTTTGAAGAGAGCAGCGAGCTGCAAAAGAACTGTCAAACACATGACATTTCATATATTTCACTCGTTGCACCAACAAGCAAGGAACGATTAGTAAACATTGTAGAGCAGGCAGAAGGTTTTGTGTATTGTGTTTCATCTCTTGGTGTAACAGGTGTCAGACAATCCTTTGACGCGTCAATTACAGATTTTATTCAACAAGTGAAACAGCTGAGTCACATACTGGTTGCGGTCGGTTTTGGCATCTCAACAAGAGAGCAGGTAGACTCAATGAATAAACTGAGTGACGGCGTCGTTGTCGGCAGTGCACTTGTGAAAAAAATTGAAGAGCTTCAAGAACAATTGCTAGAAAGTGATACACGTCAAGAGGCTTTAAGAGAATTTGAAACATATGCAAAAACATTTAGTCCCCTCTATTCATTCAAATGAGGTGAAACATTTTGCAAATCAAAGATCAATTAAAACAGCTTAAACCGTATCAACCTGGGAAACCAATTGAAGAGGTCAAAAAAGAATATCAATTAGACAAAATTGTGAAATTGGCTTCAAATGAAAACCCTTTTGGATGTTCCGTACATGCAAGAGAGGCGATACAGGCCGAGCTCGAACATTTAGCGATTTATCCAGATGGATACAGCGCAAGTTTAAGAACGGAGCTGGCTGAATTTCTTCAAGTAAGTGAAAAACAATTAATTTTCGGGAATGGCTCAGATGAACTTGTGCAAATTATTGCGAGAGCATTCCTTGATCAACATACAAATACCGTCATCCCATCTCCATCTTTTCCGCAATACCGTCACAATGCAGTGATTGAACATGCTGAAATTCGAGAAGTGCCTCTATTAGACGGAGGAGCTCACGATCTGAAGGGCATGCTGGATGCGATCGATGAAAACACGAAGGTTGTCTGGGTATGTAATCCAAATAACCCGACGGGAAATCATTTGTCAGAATCTGAGCTTGTGGCGTTTTTAGACGAAGTGCCGGCTCACGTGCTTGTTGTACTAGATGAAGCGTATGTTGAATACGTTCGTGCAGAAGATTTTCCAGACAGTTTATCTTTATTACAATCCTATCAAAATGTCATTGTACTTCGAACGTTTTCTAAAGCGTATGGACTTGCAGCACTTCGAGTAGGCTACGGGATTGCATCAGAAGAGCTGATTACTGCCATTGAACCAGCGAGAGAGCCGTTTAATACTAGCCGTATCGCTCAGGCAGCTGCGCGTGCAGCGATAAAAGACCAAGACTTCATTCAATCATGCAGACAGAAAAATGAAGCAGGTCTCAAGCAATACCAAGATTTCGCTGAACGTTTTGGACTATATATCTATCCATCTCAAACAAACTTTGTGCTGATTGATTTTAAACGAGATGCAGATGAATTGTTCAATGCATTATTGAAAAAAGGTTACATTGTTCGTTCCGGTAAAGCACTTGGTTTTCCGACTTCTTTACGTATTACCGTCGGAACAAAAGAGCAAAATGAAGAAATTCTAAGTACACTTGCCGATTTACTGCAAGGCATTCGTGCGTAGCATAACCATAAAGTCATATCCTAATGCAGGATATGGCTTTCATTGTACCAACCTCCTATACATATAAGCTGTTGAAATAGGTTGTTTAATTTTCGCGAAAAATCAGGTGATGAATATGAACGATGCAAACGAAACAATATTAATCGCTGGACTCGGTTTAATCGGTGGGTCCATTGCACTCTCGATTAAAAAAGAGTATCCTCATAAAAAAATTGTAGGATTTGATGTTTCCAAAGAGCAAATGGTTGCTGCAACAAAGCTGGGAATTATTGATGCAACAGCTGATTCGTTTCTAGCGGGTTTAGAAGAATCTTCGACCATTATTTTGGCAACACCTGTCCAGCAAACAGTAAAG
The DNA here is from genome assembly GCF_000800825.1 of Bacillus sp. WP8. Lineage (NCBI taxonomy): Bacteria > Bacillati > Bacillota > Bacilli > Caryophanales > Bacillaceae > Bacillus > Bacillus sp. WP8. The sequence continues at coordinate 2,043,436 of NZ_CP010075.1, read as the reverse complement.
ATGCTTAGTGATATTGCAGACTCTGGAATTGAAAGAGAGCTCACAATCACTGATGTCGGCAGCACAAAGCAAAAGGTCGTCCATTTTGCTGAAAAAGCGCTGCCTGAGCATTACCAATTTATTGGTGGCCATCCAATGGCAGGCTCTCATAAGTCAGGTGTTATTGCAGCAAAAGACTTTTTATTTGAAAATGCGTTCTACATTTTAACGCCTGCAAAGGAAACAAACCGTCAAGCTGTTGATCGGTTGATGGACTTGTTAAAGGGGACAAATGCTCATTTCATCGAGATGACACCAGAAGAACATGATGCTGTGACAAGTGTCATTAGCCATTTTCCTCATATTGTTGCAGCCAGTCTTGTGCATCAAGCGCATCATTTTGAAGAACAATTCCCACTTGTTAAACGGTTTGCTGCTGGAGGCTTTCGTGATATCACACGAATTGCTTCAAGTAATCCTGCAATGTGGCGGGATATCCTGCTGCACAATAAACACAAGATTTTAGACCGTTTTCATGAATGGAAAAAAGAGATTAATCGCATTGAGACCTTCGTACAGCAAGAAGATGCTGAAGGATTGTTCTCTTATTTTCAAGATGCAAAGGAATATCGCGATGGACTTCCTCTAAGGAAAAAAGGAGCCATTCCTGCTTTTTATGATCTGTATGTCGATGTTCCGGATCACCCTGGGGTCATTTCGGAGATTACAGGGCATCTTGCAAGTGAAAACATTAGTATTACAAATATCCGTATTATTGAGACGCGGGAAGACATTAATGGGATTTTACGCATTAGTTTTCAAACAGATGACGACCGGAAGCGTGCAGAAATCTGTATAAAAAATAGAGCCAATTACGATACATTTTATGCTGACTGAGGTGACAAACATGAAAATTCATAAAAATGCTCCTATGAATGGAGAAATTCATATCCCAGGTGATAAATCTATTTCACATAGATCAGTGATGTTTGGTGCAATTGCTGATGGGACCACAGTAGTGAAAAACTTTCTTCCTGGAGCTGATTGTTTAAGTACGATTGATTGCTTTAGAAAGATGGGCGTTGAAATTGAACAAAAAGGGACAGATGTTGTCATTCATGGTAAGGGATTGAAAGAGCTCAAAGAGCCGTCTGACATTCTCGATGTTGGCAATTCTGGTACAACCATTCGATTAATGATGGGGATATTAGCTGGTTGTGAGTTTCACAGTACATTAATCGGTGATGAGAGTATTGCCAAAAGACCAATGAAACGTGTGACGGGTCCGCTTAAACAACTAGGAGCCAAAATAGACGGCAGAGCAAATGGCGAGTATACACCCCTGTCTATTCGTGGCGGTCATTTAAAAGGTATAACTTATGAGTCTCCAGTGGCAAGTGCACAAATTAAGTCGGCTGTCCTTTTAGCTGGGCTGCAAGCAGAGGGCACAACGACATTAATTGAGCCACATAAATCAAGAGATCATACAGAAAGAATGCTCTCAATGTTTGGTGTAAAACTAGATGAAGATGAACAAAGTGTTTCCATTGAAGGCGGCCAAACATTAACAGCAACAGATATATTTGTTCCTGGGGACATCTCTTCAGCTGCATTTTTCCTTGTAGCTGGATCAATCGTTCCTAATAGCCAGATTGTCTTAAAAAATGTCGGGCTAAACAAAACAAGAACAGGTATTATTGATGTACTGAAACTTATGGGGGCAAATCTTGAGATCAATGAAGTAGATGCCAAAGGCGGAGAACCGTACGGTGATTTAACCATTTCTACTTCATCATTAAAAGGTATTGAAATTTCTGGTGACATGATTTCAAGACTCATCGATGAAATTCCGATAATTGCGCTTCTTGCGACCCAAGCAGAAGGAACAACAATCATTAAAGATGCTGCTGAGTTAAAAGTAAAAGAAACCAATCGAATTGATACAGTCGTATCAGAACTTAAAAAACTCGGTGCTGATATTGAAGCAACAGATGATGGTATGAAGATTCATGGTAAAACTACGCTTCAAGGCGGCGCAGTCGTCTCAAGCTACGGAGATCACCGTATCGGTATGATGCTGGGAATTGCCGCATGTGTGACAAAGCAAGCAATTGAGATTGAAGATACAGAAGCTGTTCGTGTCTCATACCCGAATTTCTTTGAACACATTGAATATTTAACGAAAACAGTCTGAGGATGTCCTCAGGCTTTTTCTTTCCTTCTGCATATTTGTCAGAAATATAGCATAGCTTGTCTCAAGGTGAAACCTTGAAAAAAAACATTTTGTCCGATAAAAATAGTGTCTGTAGTTTACAAATCATCAGTTTCGTATAGGATGAAATGAAAAACAGTCTTTAAAACACAAAAATGGGTTCATTTTAAAAGAGCAACATATTTGCTGGATGTGCACCTGTCGATTATGATATGAAGTAACAATAGTTTAGGTTTTTGGAAACAGAAAGGAACGGTTTGATTTGAATAGTTCATTACAAGAAGCCATAAAATTAGTTGAGGCGGGTGAGACTGAAAAAGGACTCCAAACACTTGCTCAAGCAGAGAAGCATTTGCATGATGAAGAAAAGGCGCAAGCGGCTCAATTATATTATGATTGGGGAGATATCGATAAAGCACGGAATCTCATCAGTGATTTACATGATTTATATCCAGAGGAAACAGGTTTAACGTGTTTTTATGCAGAGCTGCTGATTGACTCTGATGAAGAAGAGAAGGCGATTGCAGTATTAGAAACGATTCCTGAAGATGATGATGCGTACCCAGAGAGTTTATTGTTAATGGCAGATTTGTATCAGATGCAAGGACTATTTGAAGTCAGTGAACAAAAGCTTTTAAAAGCGAAAGAACTACTTCCGAATGAAGCTATCATCGATTTTGCATTAGGTGAGTTGTATTTTTCTCAAGGTCTTTCAAAGAAAGCGGCTGATTTTTTCTACAAAGTGGCAGATCAACAGCATGAGGTTGGCGGGGTCAATGTGTATCAGCGGCTTGCTGAATCACTCAGTACAGCTGGAGAATTTGAGGATGCACTTGAATGGTACGAAAAGGCAGTAAAAGATCAAGCAGACCCGAACACTCTTTTTGGCTACGGATTTACAGCGATGAGGGCTGGCAGAACAAAAACAGCCATTCAGCAGCTTACAGAACTGAAAGATATTGATCCATCCTATTCGTCACTTTATATGCCTTTAGCGAAAAGTTATGAGGAAGAAGGACTATATCACGAGGCTTTAGAGGTAGTAAAAGAGGGTATTAAAGTTGATGAGTATAACAAAGAATTATATTTATATGGTGCCAAGATTGATTTGAAAAATGGGGATTCAGAAGATGCGAAAAAACTGCTTCAAGAAGCACTTGCTCTCGATCCGGGTTATATTGAAGCAGTTCAAACATTGCTGGCGATCTATTTAAATGAAGAGCTGTTTGATGAAATTCTAGATGTTATTAAAGAGGTTAAAAGCTTTGGGGAAGATGATCCAAAATGGAATTGGTATGCTGCATCTGCTTCTGTCGGGCGAGAAGAATACAAAGAAGCTGCCGAGTATTTCAAGCTTGCCCTGCCTGATTTTGATGAGGAACGTGACTTTTTATATGAATACGCTTCGTTCCTTTTAGAAGAGGGCAGACAAAAAGAAGCACTGCCGTTATTACGCAAAGTTCTAGAGAAAGATGGCACGAATGAAGAAATTGAAGAAACGATTTTAAGAATTGAAGACGAAATTTCCTTATAGTTTGCAGGAATGAAGAACTGGTTTGTTGAATAATTCATGTATAGCAATTTAATTTACGATAGAGGAGGGAATAACATGCAGACCCCTGTTTCTGTCAATGAAAAGAAGGAATTTATCCGGTGGTTCTTAAACCATTATCAGCTAAAGCGAAGAGAGTGTGTTTGGATATTAAATTATTTAATGAGTCACGACTCTTTGATGGAAAAGGTTCATTTTGTAGAGCAAGCAGAATTTTGCCCAAGGGGAATCATCATGTCAACACACTGTGTGGATGAAGTTCCCTTTAGATTTTATAAAGAAAACATCATGACGACAGATGCTGAAAAGTCATTTCATGATATTCGTTTGAATAAACAGCAGGATTTGTTTATTCAATTGAATTTCCGTTCTGCTTATCGTTCGCCGGAATATGCAGCTGTTCTTGAAACAAATCCCCATATTCCAAAGGATCTTTATGAGAATGAAAAAGATAAGGATCTTGCTGAGAAAGTGCTTGAGCACTCAATCGCAACTTTCCAAAAAGAACGGCTCATGAAAGAGATAGATGAAGCACTCGACCGTCATGATCAAGAAACATTTAATAAGCTGGCAAAAGAATTAAGCCTATTGTCATAAACTGAACGAATAAGCCTTGCCCTATACAGGCAGGGCTTATGTCATGAAAGAGGGGAAATTGATGAAGTTTCAAGCAGAGGACGTGGATCGCTTTTTGCAATCTAAAGCTTACATTGATACCGCTATCATTCCATTAGTTGGGATTAACGCAGATCAAATGAAACAAACCGTGTCTTTAGGAGAGTTTACTATTCTTGTAGCAGAGGAACTTGAAAGACAATTAAAAGGGCGGGTTTTTCTTTTTCCACCACATACATATTTAGAAGTGAGTGACCGGAAACAAGAAGACATACTCACAATGAAGCAGTCGCTCAAAGATCATTTTCAGCATGTCGCACTGATCACATCTGATCACCAGTGGAAAGAGCATGCTGAGATCAGCGAATCGCTATTTTTGCTCAAGCCGGTTCCGCTGGAGCATTTGAAGGTTGAATTAAAGCAAAAAGTCATTCAAGACAGTGTAGAACAAATTTTGAACTTTTTGTTACAAAAATGGAACCCTTCATAAAAACCCTTACATTTGCATTGTACATAGCTTTTTAGGATGTTGACCTTGTGAATAGATTGATATATTATGAGGGTGTCCTAGTTTTATGAAATTTTTTCTAATTCAGTTATAAAGTAGCTGACGACCTGAGGGGGGGAGAAAAAAATGAGCGAGAAGAGACATGGAGTGTCCAGGCGTCAATTTTTGAATTACACGTTGACCGGCGTGGGGGGATTTATGGCCGCTGGAATGCTCATGCCTATGGTTCGCTTTGCGCTTGACCCTGTGCTAAAAGGAACAGAGGATCAGGATATGGTTCAAGTTGTCAGTGTAGATGAACTGACAAAGGAACCGAAGCGCTTTGACTTTAAAATTGATCAAGTAGATGCATGGTATGAGTCAAAGGAATCTAGGTCAGCATGGGTGTACAAAGAAGGGGATGAAATTGTCGCTTTATCGCCAATCTGTAAACATTTAGGATGTACAGTGAACTGGAACAGTGATCCGAAAAATCCAAACAAATTTTTCTGCCCGTGCCATTATGGGCTGTACGACAAGGATGGTACAAACGTACCCGGAACTCCACCGCTTGCACCGCTTGACCATTATAAGCAGCAAGTGAAGGACGGATACCTCTATCTTGGAAAAGCTGTGCCGAAAGGGGAAGGGTAACGATGCTTAACAAGATTTACGATTGGGTAGATGAGCGGCTAGACATTACACCGATATGGAGAGATATTGCGGATCACGAGGTGCCAGAGCACGTCAATCCAGCACATCATTTCTCCGCTTTTGTGTATTGTTTTGGCGGTTTAACGTTTTTTGTGACAGTCATTCAAGTCCTGTCGGGCATGTTTTTAACGATGTATTACGTGCCGGATATTAAAAATGCCTGGGAATCTGTCTATTATTTGCAAAATGAAGTGGCATTTGGCCAGATTGTCAGAGGGATGCACCACTGGGGTGCGAGTTTAGTCATTGTGATGATGTTTTTACATACGCTAAGGGTCTTTTTCCAAGGGGCGTATAAAAAGCCTAGAGAGCTGAACTGGATTGTTGGTGTGCTCATTTTCTTTGTGATGCTTGGACTTGGTTTTACAGGTTATCTTTTACCATGGGATATGAAGGCGCTGTTTGCGACGAAGGTTGGTCTTCAAATAGCAGAAGCAACACCTTTCATTGGTAAAGAGATCAAAACGCTGCTTGCAGGTCATCCTGACATTGTAGGGGCACAAACGCTGACGAGATTCTTCGCTATCCACGTCTTTTTCTTGCCAGCGGCATTATTTGGGCTGATGGCTGCCCACTTTATTATGATTCGTAAGCAAGGAATTTCTGGACCGCTATAAAATGTTGCGTTTGATGAATGTTCAATGAGGAGGGGATGACTTTGCATAGGGGAAAAGGGATGAAGTTTGTCGGAGATTCCAGAATACCGGCAGAAAGAAAACCTAACATACCTAAAGACTATTCCGAATATCCGGGAAAAACAGAAGCCTTTTGGCCGAACTTTCTTTTAAAGGAATGGCTTGTAGGTGCCGTTTTTTTAATTGGATTTCTTGTCCTAACTGTTGTTCATGCGCCTCCGCTTGAGCGGATGGCCGATCCGACAGATACTGGCTATATTCCGCTGCCAGACTGGTATTTCCTATTTTTGTACCAGTTATTAAAATATGAATTTGCTGCAGGTAGCTTCACTGTCGTTGGCGCGATGATTATGCCTGGAATCGCGTTTGGTGCACTTTTGCTCGCACCATTTCTTGATTCAGGTCCAGAACGCAGACCGTATAGAAGACCAATTGCAGTCGGGATGATGATCCTTGCAGTCGGCGCAGCAACATATTTAACGTGGGAGTCTGTTGCAACCCATGATTGGGAAGCAGCGGCAAAACAAGGTGAGATTAAGAAAGAAGCAGAGATTGATACTTCAGCTGAAGAGTATAAAATTTATCAAGAGCAGACATGTATCTCCTGTCACGGGGATAACATGCAGGGCGGAGCAGCCGGACCGTCACTTGTTGACAATGGTCTTTCGCCTGAGGAGATCGCTAAAATCGCTGTAGAAGGAAAAGGCAACATGCCTAAGGGTGTCTTTAAAGGCAGTGATGAAGAACTCGAGAAGCTCTCTAAATATTTATCTGAGGTCAAATCAAAATAATTCAGTTGTTTAAATGCAAGTACAAGGATATACTCAAAAGAGAAAAAGCTGGCGATGTCAGCTTTTTCCTGATTTTAACAGATCGTGAGTGAAGAGACATATGAGATGGATTCAATATTTGCTAGCGACGCGCTACCTGCTTGTGCTGGTGCTTATGATCAATTTCCTTGGCACTGTGTACGGATACTATTGGTATATTCCGCAGCTCGTAGAGACGCCGGCTGTCTTTTTAGCTTTTGTGCCAGACAGTCCAACGGCCAGCTTTTTCTTTTTATTTGTATTACTTGCGTTTTTGATGAAACGAAATGCTCCTTATTTTGAAGCACTTGCTCTTGTGACCTTGATTAAATATGGGCTATGGGCGGTAGGAATGAATATCTTTGTGCTTTTATCTGTTGATGATTTTCCGTGGGAAGGCTACATGCTGATTGGGTCTCACTTTGCGATGGCGGTTCAGGCTGTATTGTTTGCGCCGTATTATCGTTTTCAAATGCGTCATCTCGTGGTAGCGGGAATTTGGATTTTACATAACGATGTGATTGATTATGTATTTGGTATGATGCCGCGTTATTCTATGCTGTCTGCCTATTCAAACGAGATCGGCTATGCGACGTTTTGGTTAAGTATCGCGGTTCTTCTTGTTTCGTATTATCTCGTTCTATCGAAAAAATCGGTCAAGCTGGAACTCCCTTAACAATGTTGGTCTAACCTTGTCCTTTTCTTCATACGCTGTAAGGAGAAGGGCTAGGAGGGACTTGCATGAAACGAAAGCCAATCGCGATGATTCTATTATTTTTTCTCGTATTACATCCGGCTGTTGCCAAAGGTGAGGAAACAGCTGCTAACACGCTGCAAGAATTAACGGAACTATCAGATTCCATCTTTCAATTAACGAGACAAGCTAAATATGATGAGGCATTACAAGTCGCATTGTATGTTGAAAAGACATTTAAAGCTGAGAATTGGCGTGGAACTTTGACGAATACGCAGATTCGGCAAATTACACTTGGCTATCAAGATATGATAAAAGGGCTGCCGCAGGAAGAATTGAATGAGCGCGAAAAGCTTCGTTATGCTTCTCAATTTAGAATGCTGCTTGATGCGATCCAGTCGGATTCTGAGCCTCTTTGGGGTTCGCTCGAGAAGCCCATTATGGGGTCTTTTCCTACTTTGAAAAAAGAAGTGAAAGATCCAGAATCGACGACATTTTATGAAACTTGGAATGAGCTGGTTTCTTTATACGATATGATCTATCCGAGCTTAACCATTGATATTTCGCCTGAAAAGCTCCAGACGATTAAGCAGCACATGGAAGTGATTGAGCAAGGTGAATTTTTAAAAGCATCAAGTGGGACAAAGCTTGAACGTCTCACGAAGCTGGAAGAGGATTTATCGACTGTGTTTGCTCACGTCGATGAAGATGAAGCTGATCCATCCCTTTTATGGGTCATCTTAACAACCGGGAGTATCATTTTACTAACGTTAACGTATGTTGGATTTCGGAAATATCGTGCTGAAAAAGAAAAGAAGCAAAAACGTCAGGCTGATTATCCTAAATCATAAAAAAAGAAGCCCAAAACTGGTGCTTCTTTTTTAATGTGGATTGAGCGGCTTTTTGTGTTCATCTAATGTAAAGCCTTCACCGAGTACATCATGCACGTCACTGACTGATACGAACGCATGAGGATCGACTGAGGTTACGACGCTTTTGAGGTGGACAAGCTCGTTTTTCGGAACGACGCAATAAAGGACGTTGCGCTCCTGCTTTGTATAGGAACCGACCCCTTTTAAGATGGTGACACCGCGCTCCATTTCATCTGTAATTTTCTTTTGAATGATGTCATCTTTTTCAGAGATAATCATGGCGCCTTTGGCAGCGTAAGCGCCTTCTTGCATGAAGTCAATGACCTTCGCAGCAACAAATACTGCGACAAGTGTATACATCGCTTCTTTATAATTTAAGTAGGTAAGAGAGATGGTAATGACGCATGCGTCGAAGATGAACATTGTTCGTCCCATGGCCACCTGATAATGCTTGTTGATCAGTCTTGCAATGATGTCCACACCGCCTGTTGTACCGCCGAATTTAAAGATGATCCCGAGGCCTGTTCCGATAAACACACCTGCAAAGAGGGCGGCTAAGGCTAAATCGTGCTGGAGAGGCATATGTATTTGAAAGCGCTGGAAGATGGCAAGAAAGACAGAAAGACTGACTGTGCCTACAATTGTATAAGTAAACATCGTTCTGCCGAGCATTTTCCAGCCAATAAAAAAGATCGGAATGTTTAAGACAAGGTTTGAAATAGATGGGTCAATGTGAAATAGAAAATATAAAAGCAGTGTAATACCTGTAAATCCGCCTTCCGCCAAATTGTTCTGCATATTAAAATGAACAAGACCGAAAGAAAAAATCGCAGATCCTATTAAAATAAATACGATATTTTTAAGACGAATTTCTTTTAGCAAGAGATCACTCCTTTTTTTGCTTAGACAGCGATAATATTATATGGTATGGGAGAGAAACAAGCAAACTGAGTCTTAAACATTTGTCAAATATTTATGATTTCGCTAACATGTAAGAGATGGATAGGAGGATGAGCTTCATGACGAAAGAAAAAACGCTGCGTCACGTGCAGCAAGAAGTAGATGATTACATAGGACAATTTAAAGAAGGCTATTTCAGCCCGCTTGCCATGATGGCCCGTCTGACAGAAGAATTGGGAGAGCTGGCAAGAGAGGTTAACCATTACTATGGAGAAAAGCCGAAAAAAACAACGGAAACAGAAAAAAGCATGGAAGAAGAGATAGGCGATGTATTGTTTGTGTTAACATGCCTTGCTAATTCACTTGATATTTCACTAGAAGAAGCACATGACCGTGTGATGCATAAATTCAACACAAGAGATAAAGACCGCTGGACGAAAAAAGAAGGGAAGTAGAGACGATGACGAACGAAACCATCAAAGTAGTAATCGCTGGAGCAAGAGGAAGAATGGGGATAGAAGCTGTGAAGCTGGCGGAAGAAACAGGCCATTTTCAGCTGGTGGCCGCACTTGATCACGTGCATGAAGGAAAAAAATTATCTGATGTGATTCATACGACCTCTCATGCGCCAATTTATACGGATATTGATGTGTGTCTTTCAGAAACAGCACCAGATGTATTAATTGATCTGACGACACCAGAAATCGGGAAAGTACATACAAAAAAAGCACTTGAACATGGCGTGCGTCCAGTCGTAGGCACAACTGGATTTTCAGAAGATGACCTAAAAGAGCTTCAGCAATTAACAGAAGAAAAGGGCATAGGCTGTATTATTGCGCCAAACTTTGCTGTCGGTGCAGTCTTAATGATGAAATTTGCCAAAATGGCCGCGAATTATTTTCCTGACGTTGAAATCATTGAGCTACACCATGATAAAAAACTAGATGCCCCAAGCGGTACGGGCTTAAAAACGGCTGAAATGATTGCAGAAGTAAGAGAAAGCAAAAAGCAGGGACATCCAGAAGAGAAAGAATTGATCGAAGGGGCACGAGGGGCAGATTATGATGGTATCCGTCTTCACAGCGTGAGACTTCCTGGTATGATTGCACATCAAGAAGTGCTGTTTGGAATGGACGGACAGACGCTCACCATTCGTCATGATTCTTATAACCGTGCATCCTTTATGTCAGGCGTGAAGCTTTCAGTGGAACAAGTCATGCACATTGATCAGCTCGTCTATGGTTTAGAAAATATCATCGACTAATAAGGAGTGGATTCCTGATGAACATTGCTTTAATCGCTCACGATAAGAAAAAAAGTGACATGATACAGTTTGCCACCGCGTACCGTGATATTTTGGCAGATCATACACTTTACGCAACAGGGACAACAGGTTTGAGAGTGAAAGAAGCGACGGGGCTTCCCATTCATCGTTTCCAGTCAGGACCACTTGGGGGAGATCAGCAGATCGGTGCTTTAATTGCTGATAATGCAATGGATCTTGTGCTCTTTTTTAGAGACCCACTAACTGCGCAGCCGCATGAACCGGATGTATCTGCACTCATCCGGCTTTGCGATGTGTATACCATTCCATTAGCCACCAATATGGGAACCGCTGAAATTTTAGTCAGGAATTTAAATAAAGGTACGTTTGATTTTCGAGATGTAGCAAAAAACGGAGGAACAAATGAAACGACTTGATATCCTTGCATTCGGTGCCCATAGCGATGATGTAGAGATCGGAATGGGCGGAACGATTGCAAAATACGTGAAAAAAGGGGCGCGCGTCGGAATTTGCGACTTGACCCAGGCCGAATTATCTTCAAATGGATCGGTAGAGAGCCGCAAAGAAGAAGCAAAAGCCGCCGCCGCTATTTTAGGTGTCAGAGCGAGAATCCAGCTTACACTGCCAGATAGAGGGCTGTATCTAAATGACGAAGCGATGAAGGAAATTGCGGGCGTGATTCGAACTTACAAACCGAAACTGATTTTCGCTCCGTACCACCAAGATCGGCATCCAGATCATGGCCATGCGGGCTCACTTGTAGAAGAGGCCGCTTTTTCTGCAGGCATACATAAATTTGAAGATTCATACAAGCAGCCAGCGCATAAAATAAGCCAAATGTATTATTACATGATTAATGGGCACCATCGTCCAGATTTTGTGATCGATATTTCTGAGGAAATGCACCAAAAAATTGATAGTTTGCATGCGTATAAAAGTCAATTTGTTAAATCGGCAAATTCAGTAGAAACACCTCTTGTGAACGGTTATATTGATTTTGTCAAAATGAGAGAGTCTATGTATGGAAGAGAAGTCAACAAAGCTTATGCAGAAGGGTTTATCACAAAGAAACCACTTTTGATGGACGATGACTTACTTGGGGGGTAATTATGAAAAAACTGAAGGTCGGAATTACATGTTATCCAAGTGTCGGCGGATCGGGCATTATAGCCACGGAGCTTGGAAAACGTTTAGCTGAAAAAGGGCACGATGTTCATTTCATTACCTCTAGCATTCCGTTTAGGCTTAATAAAGTATATCCGAATATTTATTTTCATGAGGTGGATGTGAATCAATATGCTGTTTTTCAATATCCACCTTATGACCTTGCGCTGGCAAGTAAATTGGCAGAAGTCGCAAAACGAGAAAAGCTTGATATTATTCATGCGCATTATGCAGTCCCGCACGCTGTCTGTGCGTTTCTAGCCAAACAAATGACTGGACACTCTGTGAAAGTCGTTACGACGCTTCACGGAACGGATATTACGGTTTTAGGCTATGATCCATCATTAAAGGAAGTCATTCGGTTCGCCATCGAATCATCGGATCGTGTGACGGCGGTGTCGCATTCATTAGCTGCGCAGACGTACGATCTCATCAAACCAGATAAAAAGATTGATACGATTCATAATTTTGTTGATGAACGGGTGTATTTGCGTGAAGATCACGATTTGCTAAAGACACATTATGGTCTTTTACCGAACGAAAAGGTTATCATCCATGTATCAAACTTTCGAAAAGTGAAACGGGTGCATGATGTGATTCATGTGTTTCAAAAGATTTCTGAACAGGTGCAGGCAAAGCTGCTACTCATTGGTGATGGTCCTGAAAAATCGGTCGTATGCGAACTTGTGAAAAAACTGGGACTGACAGACCGCGTGTTGTTTTTAGGCAAGCAAGAGAAGGTTGAGGAGCTTTATTCAATAAGTGATTTGAAGCTGCTTCTTTCAGAGAAGGAGAGCTTTGGGCTTGTGCTTCTTGAAGCAATGGCGTGCGGTGTCCCTTGTATCGGAACGGATGTCGGAGGTATTCCAGAGGTCATTACACATGGAGAAACAGGGTTTCTTGTCCCGCTCGGCGATATAGACGGAGCAGCAAAGCACGCAGTGTCTCTGCTAAAAGACGAAGCGCTTCATGAAAAAGTGTCAGCGGCAGCTCAGTCTAGTGTTCAGGCTCATTTCTCCTCTGAAAAGATTGTGAGTGAATATGAAAAGCTTTACCTAGAATTGATCGAAGGTGATGTTGAAGATGAATGAACCATTCACACATGCGATCCCTATATTACATACACTGCACGAACATGGGCATCAGGCTTACTTTGTCGGCGGAGCGGTGAGAGATGTTCTATTAGGACGAGAAATCGGCGATATCGATATTGCGACAGATGCAACACCTGATAAGGTTGAGTCCTTATTTGAAAAAACAGTAGATGTCGGTAAGGAGCATGGCACTGTCATTGTGTTACATGAGGGTGTCAGCTATGAGGTCACGACATTTCGAACGGAATCAGAATATGAAGATTTTCGCAGACCGAAAGAAGTGGCGTTTATCAAGTCGCTTAAGGAAGATCTTTTAAGAAGAGATTTAACGATTAATGCGATGGCTATGGATATAAACGGGGAAATCATTGATCATGTAGGTGGTAAACAGGATATTAAGCGGAAACGAATTCAAACCGTCGGAGATCCTGCGTGCCGCTTTCAAGAAGATGCGCTTCGTATGATGAGAGCTGTCCGTTTTTTAAGCCAGCTTGGCTTTGAGCTGGCAGATGAGACGGCTGAAGCAATGAAAAAAGATAAACATCTGCTTGCCAACATATCGGTTGAGCGCAAAAAGATTGAAATGGAGAAGCTTTTAAAAGGCCGTCATTGTGAGCAGGCCATTCAAGTGCTCATCTCAACTAAGTTATATGAAGAATTACCAGGTCTCAAAGAGGATCGTCTCCACGAATCCTTTCAATCCTTTCCATATTACTTGCTGGATGGACTAGAAGAGGTATGGGGGGCTTGTATCCATTTGCTTGGCCTAGATGAAGCGGAGGCTGTTGTCTTCTTAAAAGAATGGAAGCTGTCAACGAAGCTTTTGAAAGACGCAATAGCTATTAGTAAATACGTTGATTGTGACTGGGATGCGGAAAACATGTTTGAAGCTGGTGAACACGTGCTCTTATCTAGTTTGAAGATCACGCAGCTAAAACATGAACGCCGCATTTTCTTTGATGAGCTGGAGGCAGCGAAGCGTTCTTATGATGCACTGCCGATTAAAAAGCTCCAAGACCTCGCTGTTTCAGGAAAAGATTTAATGGCCTTTCGGCAAAAGACGTCTGGGAAATGGATTGCAGAAGAGCTTCATTTTGTGAAAAAAGCTGTTTTGCAAAACCGTTTAGAAAACCGAAAAGAAGCCATAGAGGAGTGGCTTAAAGCATGCGATCCGCAATTAGAAAACGATTAATTGAACTATTTACAGCATCCAGCCAGGATTTTGTTTCAAGTCAGCAAATTTGTGATGAGCTTGGCTGCTCCCGAACGGCTGTATGGAAGCATATGGAGGATTTGCGAAAAGAGGGGTATGAGGTAGAAGCGGTCAGAAGAAAAGGATACCGTCTGCTTCGTAAACCGGACAAAATTAGTGAGGACGAAATTCTGTTTGGTCTTGAAACAGAGAGTTTCGGCAGGCATATTTACTTTCAGAAAGAAGTCGCTTCAACTCAGCTGATTGCCCATGATCTTGTAAATGAAGGTGCGCCCCACGGCACGATCGTTGTCAGCGATCACCAGACAGACGGAAAAGGACGCCTTCAAAGAACGTGGCATTCACCAAATGGGACAGGCATTTGGATGAGTCTCATTCTCCGGCCTGAGATCCCGCTCTATAAAGCGCCGCAAATGACGCTTTTGGCATCTGTAGCCATCGCAGAAGCGATTGCGCAGCAAACAGGACTCGCTCCATCTATAAAATGGCCAAACGATATTTTGTTGAATGGGAAAAAGGTCGTTGGCATTTTGACTGAATTAAAAGCAGAAGCCGACCAGGTTCATGCGGTCATTATTGGACCGGGCATTAATGTGAACCAAACAGCTGATGACTTCCCGGATGAACTAAAGGATGTCGCTACAAGTCTGCAAATGGAACTGAATGAAAAAGTGGATCGGGCTGCACTCATACAACAGATCATGTCCACCTTTGAAAAAAGATATGATGAATATATGCAGCAAGGATTTGCGCCGATTAAACAATTATGGGAATCGTTTGCGATGACGATCGGTCAACATATTGTTGCCCGCACCGTTAATGGGCAATATACGGGGAAGGCGCTTGGAATCAATGAAGAAGGTGTTTTATTGCTTGAAACGGAGGACGGTATCCAAAAAATCTACTCGGCAGACATTGAGATCAAGTCAACTTGAGTGGAACACCCGGCGCATTTTTGATATACTTCGTGTGGGCAGTATCTGCAAAGAACTGTACCTGTTAGGAAGAAAAATTTGATAAATTTCTGCCTTGATCCTAAGGGACTTGGACAGAGGGATGATTCGCCGCACATGAAAAATCAAAGCATGTGATGTGAGGCAAGCCATTTCCTCTCCAGAATGAGGAGGAACAAATGAAGACAAAGCTAGATTTTTTCAAAATGAAAGAACAAAATGAACCTATTGTGATGCTGACTGCATACGACTATCCAGCTGCAAAGCAAGCGGAAAAAGCGGAAGTCGACATGATCTTAGTTGGTGATTCACTTGGGATGGTTGTACTTGGACTAGATTCCACAGTTCAAGTCACGATGGATGATATGATCCATCACACCAAAGCAGTGAAAAGAGGCGCAAAAGACACATTTGTTGTGACTGATATGCCATTTATGTCTTACCATTATTCGTTAGAAGAAACAATGAAAAATGCAGCACGCATCATGCAAGAAAGCGGTGCCGATGCCTTAAAGCTAGAAGGCGGAGATGGAGTATTTGAATCCATTCAAGCTCTAACAAGAGGCGGCATTCCTGTCGTCAGTCATTTAGGCCTCACACCTCAATCTGTTGGTGTACTTGGCGGGTATAAGGTGCAAGGAAAAGACCACGAAAGTGCTCAAAAATTGATTGAAGACAGCTTGAAATGTGAGGAAGCTGGTGCAATCGCACTTGTGCTGGAATGCGTACCTGGCGAACTGACAAAACGAATTACCGGCATGCTGAAGATTCCTGTGATCGGAATTGGTGCAGGAGCTGAGGCAGACGGACAAGTTCTTGTTTACCATGATGTGGTAGGATACGGGGTGTCTAGAACACCTAAGTTTGTGAAACAATACGCGCAAATTGATACTGTTTTAGAAGAAGCGCTCATTCAATATACAAAAGAAGTAAAAGCACGCACATTTCCAGAGGACATGCACACGTTTCATATCAAAGAAGAAGTCCTTGATGGCTTATATGGGGGAATCAAAAAATGAACGTTGTCACCCATATTCACGAGCTAAAAGAATTAATCAAGCAGCATCAAGATAAGCAGCATTCCATCGGTTTTGTTCCAACGATGGGCTTTCTTCATGAAGGACATCTGACGCTTGCGAGGGAAGCAAGAGGACAAAATGACATTGTCGTAATGAGTATTTTTGTCAATCCTTTGCAATTTGGACCAAATGAAGACTTTGAATCCTATCCAAGGGATATAGAAAGAGACCAGCGTCTTGCAGAAGCAGCAGGAGTGGACATTTTATTTACACCTGATGTGAAGGAAATGTACCAAAATGAACCATCTATTACGATGACGGTTCAAAAGCGGACGGATGTCTTATGCGGAAAAAAACGTCCAGGACATTTTGACGGCGTTGTCACTGTGCTTACAAAGCTGTTTCATCTTGTGTCACCAACAAATGTCTACTTTGGTCTAAAGGATGCACAGCAAGTCGCTGTGATCGATGCGATGATCAAGGATTTCTTCTTTGATCTTCACCTTGTATCTGTACCAACAGTCAGAGAAGAAGACGGTTTAGCGAAAAGCTCAAGGAATGTGTACTTGTCAGAAAAAGAAAGACAAGAAGCACCTGCTTTATACCGCGCATTAACAAAAGGACGGTCAGCTGTTGAAAAAGGTGAACGTGATGTCAGCCGTGTGTATCAGCTGATTGAAGAGGAACTTGTTCAGACGAGCGGGGAAATTGATTATATTGAGATCTACTCATATCCAGAACTTGAGCCGCTTGAACAGTTAGCAGGTCAAGTCATTATGGCGATTGCGGTGAAATTTTCACGGGCAAGACTGATTGATAATGTGATTTTCCATGTTCCTGAAAGCGGTGAAAAACATGTATAGAACCTTTATGACATCTAAGCTTCATAAAGCGACGGTAACAGAAGCAAACTTACATTATGTAGGAAGTATTACAATTGACGAAGATTTACTTGATGCGGCAGGTATGATGGCAAATGAGAAAGTACAAATTGTCAATAATCATAATGGCGCGAGACTTGAAACATATATTATTCCTGGCGAAAGAAAGAGCGGTGTCATTTGTCTAAATGGGGCGGCGGCGAGATTGGTTCAGCCAGGGGATGAAGTCATTATTATCGCTTATGGGATGCTGTCAGAAGAAGAAGCAAAGACACATACACCAAAAGTGGTCGTGTTAAATAAACAAAATCAAATTGAACAAATGATTGGGCAAGAGCCTGCTAGAACGATTTTATAACGCAAGTTCCGTAGAAACAGAACAGTTTCAGGAAGAGAAGCTGTTCTGTTTCATCTATTTTGTCCAGAGCGTGTTTCACTTCAGGGTGAAACGAGGAATTGAGGTGTCCATTTTATGACCGATCAAAGGTTTGTTGTCGTTGATATTGAAACCACCGGGAATTCACCTAAAAAAGGTGATAAAATCATTCAAATAGCTGCGGTGGTCATTGAAAATGGACAAATTGTCGAACGGTATTCAAAATATGTGAACCCGGGAAAAGCAATCCCTGGATTTATTGAACAGCTGACAGGCATTCAGCAGCACATGGTTGACGATGCGGTGTTTTTTGAGGACATTGCCCAAGAGGTGTATGATCTCATACAGGGTGCTTATTTTGTTGCGCACAATGTTCATTTTGATTTGAATTTTTTAAATGATGAACTAAAAGCATGCGGGAAAAATGAGCTGGATGTGCTAGCAATTGATACAGTTGAGATTTCTAGAATTCTTTATCCTGAGCTTGAAGGTTATAAGCTCACTGAATTAAGTGAAGAGCTCATGCTTCCACATGACCACCCGCATAGGGCGGATAGTGATGCGGAAGTTACTGCCATGTTATTTTTAACTTTATTACATCAATTAAAACATACACCGCAAAATGTGCTGAAGCAGCTGCGCAGATTATCCCCTTATCTCCTAAGTGATATAGGACTCTTAATTAAGCAGCTTGAAACGAGTCATGCCAGCCTGGAAGATTCTTTGGTGGAAGTCGGCTCTTTTTCTGTAAAAGATGTCCCCAATCCTATCAGTAGGGCGACACATTCAGTAGGTGAAGATGATGAACAGCTGTTTGAGGAAATTAAAAAGAAGCTGCCGCAAACGGTAGAAGGCTATGAAGTAAGAGAAGGCCAGCTTACGATGATGAATAAAGTGAGAGACGTGTTTCATGAACGAGCCTATGCATTAATTGAAGCGGCACCAGGTATTGGGAAAACGCTCGCTTACCTCATCCCAGCCGCTCTAGAAGCGAGGAAATCAGGAAAACCTGTCATTATTAGTACTTATTCCATCCTGTTGCAGCAGCAAATGTTTCAGCGCGATGTGCCGATGTTGAATCAACTGCTCCCGTTTGAGCCTGCTGCCTGTGTCTTTAAAGGCCGCGCGCATTATATTTGTTTAGATAAGTTTGAGCATGTGCTTCATGAGGAAGATGATAACTATGATGTGGTCTTAACGAAGGCGCAAATTTTAATGTGGCTCCTTGTAACGGAAACAGGTGATTTATCTGAACTGAATTTACCGTCAGGAGCCGCCAATATAAAAGACCGCATTTCCTGTGTACATATGCCGTTTACATCAAAAAAGCGCCGTTTTAAAGAGTATTGCTTTTATGAGCGCGCCAAAAAAAGAGCAAAAACAGCTGATTTAATTTTAACGAATCATCGTCTGCTTTTATCACAAACGGAGGCATCGTCTATCTTTCAGCATGCTGACGTATATGTGATAGACGAAGCCCATCAATTTGAGAAAACAGCCAATGAAACACTAGGGGATAGTGCGTCTTATATCCAGCTTCATGCGAAATTAACGCAGCTTGGCTCCTTGCAAGGCGGACTGTTAAAGAAACTGAAAAAGAGATTTCATCATGCAGGGTTACAGACGGACACATTTATTGAAATGGATGAGTATCTGAATCAGCTTCAAATGGAAAGTGATGCTTTCTTTAGCACCGTTCATTCATTTGTGAAAAGGACAAAACCAAAAGCCGACATCAATCGTCTCATTCATAGAGTACGTCATCATTCAAAGCATGCTCAGTGGAAACGGATTAAAGAAACGGCAAGTAAACTTTGTTCCTTGTTAATTGCTTGTGAGAAGCTGTATGAGCAGCAAAAAAACGAGCTTCTTCAAAAAAGTGAACAGCTGATAGAACACTTTGCCTTTGAAGCAGAGGAATACGACCAAGTCATGTCGTTTATGCATACTTTTTGCAGTACGCTTTACCGGTTTATCTTTGAACCGAAAAACGATGAAACGGTTTGGATTGAAATTGATGCAAAGGGCGCCAAAAACGCTGTCTTTATGCATGCACAGCCGTTAGATACTGGGGAGCTTTTGGCTGATCGTTTCTTTATGAACAAAAAGAGTGTCGTCCTTACATCAGGGACGCTTACGATCAATCACCGCTTTGATTATTGCTTGGAACGGTTTGGCCTGCAAGATTTTTACCCTCATCTTGTGCAAATTGATTCACCTTTCGAACTTGAAAAACAGCTCAAGGTCATTGTTCCGGCAGACATGCCGCCGATTACAAATCGTGATGAACGAGATTATGTAAAGCAAGCTGCGCAATATATTAAGATTATGGAAAAGCAGCAGCATGCAAAAATATTGGTTTTGTTTAATTCACATGAGATGTTAAAAGCAGTCTATGAAGAGCTAAAAACAGAAGGGATGCAGTCCGCCCTTTTTGCTCAAGGTCTGACAGGCGGAAGCCCCGTAAAATTAACGAAAATGTTCAAATTAGCAAAACAAGCTATTTTACTTGGTACGGGTAGCTTTTGGGAAGGTGTTGATTTTCCAGGCTCAGAGCTGACTACAGTCATCATGGCACGTCTTCCGTTCCGGCCGCCTGATTCTCCGCTCATTGAAGCAAAATGTGATGCAGCTAAAAAACAAGGGAAGAATCCATTTAAAGCCGTCGCTTTACCAGAAGCTGTGTTAACCTTTAAGCAAGGAGCTGGACGCTTGCTGCGCTCTGAAAAAGACATTGGCACATTGCTGATTTTAGACCGCCGAGTGAAAACCGCTTCATATGGAAAACTATTTTTAGAATCACTCCCTCATGCGCCAGTTCACGAGATGTCAAAAGAGTCACTCGAGGCGTATATAGAAAACCTTAACAACGAAAAGCCGCTGTCATAAGCGGCCTTTAGCTGGTGTGGGTTTGGAGTTAATTTATCGTAACGGTTTTTGTGTTCCGTTGTAAAAATAGTATCGGTTCCCGTGCAGAAAAGTATGACTAACAATATTTACGTACCGAGGAGGAATTAGAAGTGGAAAGTAAAATAGAGGTACTTTCAACTGTTCAAATTAAGCATTCAGAAGACCTATACAAAATCGTTGATGTATTGAACAGAACGCTTAAAAGAGAAGATCTCATGTTTGGATTAGCATTAGATCAAGAAGATCAAAATCAAGCGGTATTCACGATATATCGCACATAGGGGAAGCTTGACATGAAAAAAATAGTCTGGATTATTTCATCTGTAGTGGCTCTCGTTCTGCTCATTGGCATCATCAGCTTTACGTGGATTTATCAAATTGCCATGGGACAAAGAGAACAAGGGCATGAAGCCGCGATCGAACGAGCAAAAGAACAAGCAAACATCGTACAAGTGGAGCAAGTGGAAACCTTTGTCGGGAAAGAAAAGCAATTTATTGTTGAAGGGAAAAACAAACAGAATGAAACGACCTACGTTTGGGTTCCTGCCAGCAAAAAAGAAAAAGTGATCGCAAAAAAAGCAAAAGAAGGCATTACCTCGAATCAAGCAGTACAAGCCGTTCAAAAGGAGAACACGGTCTCTAAGCTAAAAGAAGTCAAATTAGCGAGAGAAGGTGACGTACTCCTTTGGGAAGTGACGTACTTAAATGAGAACAATCAATATAGCTTCAGCTATGTCGACTTTTCGACAGGACGTGTGGAAAAAAATTTAACACCGTAGTTTCTCCTGTCTTGCGTTGACCATGCTGATTTAGAACGGTTATAATAAAATGTATGAAAAAAGATTCACACCTGACAAATAGGTGAGTTTCTTTCTGGCTTTGGAGGGAATTATGTTGAAAACAACAATTAATCAAGTGTTCAAACACGTCGATCAAGAAGTAACCATCGGCGCATGGATTGCCAATAAACGTTCAAGCGGAAAAATTGCATTTTTGCAGTTGCGTGACGGGACAGGCTTTATTCAAGGAGTCGTAGTAAAAGCAGAAGTGGAAGAGGAAGTCTTTAAGCTTGCGAAATCAGTCACACAAGAAACATCTGTCTATGTGACAGGTCAAGTGACAAAAGATGAGCGTTCACCACTAGGTTTTGAATTACAAGTGAAATCCATTGAAGTGATTCATGAAGCGACAGATTACCCAATTACACCGAAAGAGCATGGAACAGAATTCTTAATGGATCACCGTCATTTATGGCTTCGTTCAAAAAAACAGCATGCCATTATGAAAATCCGTAACGAAATTATTCGTGCTACATATGAATATTTCCATCAAGAGGGTTTCGTGAAAGTAGATCCGCCAATTTTAACTGGAAGTGCACCTGAGGGCACAACGGAACTGTTTGCTACGAAATATTTTGATGAAGATGCTTACCTTTCTCAAAGTGGTCAGCTTTACATGGAAGCTGCAGCAATGGCACTCGGAAAAGTATTCTCATTTGGTCCAACATTTAGAGCAGAAAAATCTAAAACAAAACGTCATTTAATTGAGTTTTGGATGATCGAGCCTGAGATGGCTTTTGTCGAATTCAATGAAAACCTTGAGTATCAAGAAAATTATGTGTCTCATGTTGTTCAAAGTGTACTTGAAAACTGTAAAGTGGAGCTGCATACACTAGGTCGTGATACAGCGAAATTAGAAAACATCAAAGCACCATTCCCGCGCATCACTTACGATGAAGCGATTAAATTCTTGCAGGAAAAAGGCTTTGATGATATCGAATGGGGAGATGATTTCGGAGCGCCTCACGAAACAGCGATCGCCGAAAGCTATGATAAACCAGTGTTTATCACTCATTACCCAACATCATTAAAACCGTTCTATATGCAGCCAGCACCGGATCGTGAAGATGTTGTCCTTTGTGCAGACTTGATTGCACCAGAAGGCTACGGAGAGATTATTGGTGGTTCTGAGCGTGTTCATGATTTAGAGCTTCTTGAAGCAAGATTGAAAGAACATGGGCTTGATCAGGAAACTTACAAATGGTATACAGAATTAAGACAATACGGTTCTGTACCGCATTCAGGTTTTGGTCTTGGACTTGAACGTACAGTTGCTTGGATTAGTGGAGCGCCTCATGTGCGTGAAACCATTCCTTTCCCAAGATTATTAAACCGTTTATACCCTTAAGACGTGAAAGCCTCCAACAAATGGAGGCTTTTTCAAACGTCTTTTTAGGGAGGCACGTGAAATAAAACGTGATATACTTAAAATGAAGAGGTGTATCCGATGAATAGGCAGCAATTTATTAATATGCAGCAAATGGGGGCGACATGTTTGCCTAATTTGCTGATTGCTCATTATGAGCAGTTAGGACTGAATGAATCACAGATGATGGTCATGCTCAAGATTAAAATGAATGAAGAACAAGGTGTTTTCTTTCAAACATTTGAAGAGCTTTCTCATGGAATGACCATATCAGCGGAAGAGTGCGCGTATATGGTGCAGCATCTGATTCAAAAAGGATTTATCTCAATTCAGCCATTTGAAGACAGGTCTGGTATTCAGCATGACCGTTACTCAGTAGAACCTTTATGGGGCGTGCTGTATGACTTTTTAGAAACAAAACAGGCGAAAGAAGTTCAAAAACAACATGTGCAGGCAGAAAAATCTTTATATGCTTTATTTGAAGATGAATTCGGCAGACCGCTGTCACCTCTTGAAGGAGAAACACTTTCGATCTGGATGGATCAAGACCATCATGATGCTGAGATGATTCGGCTAGCGCTAAGAGAAGCCGTTTTATCAGGGAAATTAAATTTCCGTTATATTGATCGAATTTTATTTGAGTGGAAAAAGAAAGGGCTGAAAACAGCGGAAGAAGCAAAAGAGCATAGCCAGCATTTCCGTTCTCAGCAGAAAACGCCACCTTCAAAAGAAGAGGCGGGTACTTATAAACGACAAGTTCCTTTTTATAATTGGCTGGAACAATAACCAATAAAGGAGAAGGCATGTTATCAAAAAAACAAATCAATGAGTGTTTAGATATTATAGGAGATATGTTTCCAGAGGCGGAGTGTGAGCTTGTTCATGCCAATCCATTTGAGCTTGTGATTGCTGTTGCGCTCTCCGCTCAGTGTACAGACGTGCTTGTAAACAAAGTCACCAAAACGTTATTTCAAAAATATAAAACACCAGAAGACTATTTAAGTGTACCGCTTGAAGAACTGCAGCAAGATATTCGCTCGATTGGTCTTTATCGAAATAAGGCTAAAAACATTCAAAAGTTGAGCAAAATGCTGATTGAAGAATATGGCGGTGAAGTACCAAAGGACCGGGATGAGCTTGTCAAGCTTCCTGGGGTTGGCCGGAAAACAGCAAATGTCGTCGTTTCAGTCGCTTTTGGGGTACCGGCAATAGCAGTAGATACACATGTAGAACGAGTCAGCAAGCGTCTAGGCATCTGCCGCTGGAAGGATTCTGTGCTTGAAGTAGAGCAAACCTTGATGAAAAAGGTGCCAAAAGAAGATTGGTCTGTGACGCATCACCGCCTGATCTTTTTTGGGAGATATCATTGTAAGGCGCAGCGGCCGCAGTGCGAATCGTGTCCGCTTCTTGATATGTGCAGGGAAGGGCAGAAGAGGCTGAAAAAAGGACTGGTGAAGCTGGCATGAGCGGGGCAGCTGTTTTCACCTCATATGTCGAAAAGCTAAAAGAGAAAAAGGTAGAGATTAAAGGTGATCGAGTAGATATACTGAGAGCCAACCCGCTCGCATATGATCTATCTTCGGAACCTTTAACAGACGAGCTTCCATGGCAGGAAACAGAAGAATTTGTTCCTGTCATGTTCGAACTGTGGAACGAATTAAAAGAAAAAATGCTTCCTCGTTTCCAAACAAGGAAATCCCGCTGTGAAGAAGATGATATGCTGCAAGGAATCATCAGTATGATTGCGATGTTTTACTGGATCAAAGGGGAGAGTGTCCAAACGTTTGAATGGGAACTTATCAAGCAAGAGACATTTCCTGTTGCTCCGATTAATTGGACGGAACGTTTAGAGTTCATTTTGTTAAAACCTACTCAATATCACTGCTTTATTCAATTGGACGAGCTATACTCGGAATTAAAAAAGCAGTATGGAAAATATGAAGCACTTAAGAAAATCAGACAGCAGCGTTAAAAAAAGCACTTGCCTCCTATGGCAAGTGCTTTTTCATTATTCATCTTCTTTACGAGAATTTGATGGCGAATTGGAACTTTGAGAGTTGGCTTTCGCATCATCTTTCTTTTTATCTTTATGATCAGTTTGTGAGTTGCTGTTCCCATTTGTACTGTCTGAGCCATCATCTGAAGAACCATTATTTCCGTTTTCGGTATTTCCGCCTTGGTCTTTATCCTTATCTTGATCTTTTTTGTCATCAGGCTTTTGCTCATCAGTGCCAGGGGGCTGATTTTTGTTATCGTCTGTTTGGTCTGTCTGCTCGTCGTCAGGCTGCTGCGGTTCTTCTTCTTCTTTATTCTCATCATCCGCTTTTTCTTCTTCATCAGCGTCATCCTTAATGGTGAGGAAGGTAGAAGCCGCTTTACTTGTGACATCCTCTACAGTGGCTGTCACTTGGAATTTATATGTGGAGCCAGGCTTCACATCAGAGATGACCGCTTCTTTAGCAGAGCTGTTTTGAATCTCTTTATAGCCGCCATTATCAACCGCTTGCTTGACATTAAATGTAGCATCAGCGTCGTCAGAATAGCCCCAAGTCAGTGTAATGGATTTTTTCTCTTCATCATACACCGCTTTTAAGTCAGAAGGCTTATCGGCTTCTTTTTTCTCATATGTGTCAGACACTTTGGTTGGAACTGTTCCTTTAACAAAGTATTCTGTTGTCTTCTTGTCACTTGGTGTATTCGGTCCGGCTAATTTTGCTGGATCTGAACCTTTTTCAACCGTAGCTTCGACGACACTGTCTGGTTTTTCAAATGAGCCGCTTCCATCATCAATTTGAGAAATTAATCGCTGGAAGACGATTTTGGCAACACGCTGCTCGTATTCAGTCAGCCACATTTTACCGTCTGCATCTTTTGAATTACCGATTCCAGTCCATACGGCTGCTGTATATTGCGGCGTATAACCGACAAACCAAGAATCTTTCGCACCGCCAGAAGGGATATTGTATTTATTAATATCATCTTGTCTGAAGTTCGTTGTACCGGTTTTACCAGCTACTTGAACGTTCGGTACTTGTGCAAGTGTACCAGTTCCAGATTGAACAGCAGTTTTCAGCATGTCTGTGATCATAAATGCTGTGTAATCACTCATCGCTGCTTTCGAGTCCGGCGTAAGGTCAAGCTTTGTCCCGTCATTAAATTCAACAGATGTGACAGCGTGCGGTTCGTTATAGTATCCGTTATTACCGAATGCACTAAATGCTCCAGCCATTTTTAATGAAGACACACCATCTTCAAATCCACCAATTGAATAAGATTCTGGAATATCAGAAGGTAAGTCCATGCCTAAATTATTCGCAAATTGCGCGGCATTCGCTGAACCAGCTTCTTGGAATGCTTTGAGTGCAGGGATGTTACGTGATTGTGCCAAAGCACTTCTCATCGACATTTTCCCTAAATGTCTTCTATCAAAGTTGTTAATTGGTGTCCCATCTGAGTACGTATATGGTGCATCATCGATTTGCTGATATGTTGACCATTTTTTGTTTTCAATGACTGGGCCGTAATCTAAGATCGGTTTAATTGTGGACCCTGGCTGGCGTTTTGCATCTGTCGCATAGTTAAAGCCGCCGGCTGGTACATCACGTCCACCGCCAATGGCGCGTATTTCACCATTTTTCGTATCAAGCAGGGTAACGCCCGCCTGCATACCTTTCGTAAATCCAACTGAATCTCCATTGATGATATCATCTAGGTGATCCTGTGCTTTTCGATCAAGTGATGTATAGATTTTTAATCCATCAGTTGATGCATCCACTTTGGCTTTTTTCTGTACTTCTTCCATCACTTCTTCAATGTAGGCAGAGTACTTACTAGAGTTTTGGCTCTTATATTTACTAGCTGAAACAACTGTCTTGTTGACAGGGGTTGCTTTTGCAACATCATAATCTTTTTCAGAAATATAGCCTTGTTTTTTCATAAGGCTTAAAACGATATTACGGCGTTTTTCCGCTGCCTCTGGGTGTTTCACTGGGTTATAGGCAGAAGGACTCTGCGGCATACCTGCAAGAGTGGCAGCCTGTGCAACGGTTAGTTTATTTAAATCTGTGACTCCGAAAAATTGTTCAGCTGCTTTCCCAACACCATAAGCATAAGGAGAGAAGAAAATACGGTTTAAATACATTTCTAAAATTTCATCTTTAGAGTATTTTTGCTCAAGCTGAATCGAGAGCCATACTTCCTGTACTTTCCGTTTTAACGTCTTTTGATTGCTCAGGAGGGAGTTTTTCACAACCTGCTGTGTAATTGTACTTCCGCCTTCAGCGCCAAAGCCGTCCTCAACGTTTGCGACAAGGGCACCGCCAATACGGATTGGGTCAATCCCGTGGTGCTTATAAAAACGTGCATCTTCAGTCGCAATAAATGCGTCTTTTACCACATCGGGTATATCTTTTATCGAGACATACGTTCTTTTTTCTGCACCAACTTCTGCAAACACTTTCTTGTCTTTATCATAAAGTTTTGAAGAGTATGGTGTTTTAAGCTTACTATCATCAATAGAAGGAGCGCTTGATGCAAAAACGGCAAAAGTTGTGATTCCGGCAACTAAACAAAGTAGACCGATCACGAGTAAAGATAAAAATATTTTTTTAAATAGACCTGCTTTCTTTTTGCCTTTTTTGTTCTTTTGCTTCTTATTGTTTTCTTGACTTGCTTTACGTCGCTGCTCGCGACTTGTAAATTGATCAGACATCACATCTCAACCTTTCGTGTTAAACCTTTTTCGAACGTAATTGCTGCTTGCTTTCATCCGAAAAATGAAGTGTCTCCACTACTTTAATATAATCAATTCTTGGCGAATATCCAAGTGTCATTATGTGGCCAGCTTCCATTAATTCGTCTTTGCTAATGGATTTACGGCCGTTTTTCTTCTGCCGCTCCCAGAAGAAAAAGAGATCTGAAGCGGGCAAATAATAAACGGAGCCAAAAGCGGATATAATAACGAAACAAATGCCGCCTTGCTTTTCAACCTGTTTCATATGCTCAATTTGATGGTCGTGGAAATTTTTGAGCGGAAACGAGGTAGTGCTTTTGGTTTCCTTTGCTTCAAAATCGATATAGCGGCCTTTGTACACCCCGTTATAGTCTGTTGTGGAGGATTGTTTAAAATAGGCTTCTTTAATGACAGCAGCACTTCTTTTTGGATAATCCACATTCACAATTTGAACTGGGGTAGGCTTTTTATGAATGACTGCGATCCCGTTGACCAAATAATATTGGTTCGTTTCATTTAAATCAGCCTCAAGCGTCATCCCGCGGTTACTATAAGAGGATTCGCCGCTGATTCTTTTTTTTGTCCCAATTTGTTGAATGGGCTGATACGATTTTCCGTTTGGATACCGAATCATCAAGTTTCAGCCTCCTTTTAATGCATTTTGTATTGGAGAGATCACCATGTTGTCCCAAGAAGAGCACATCATCACTCAGCAAATTTTGCGTGAAACGAAAGCAAAAAATAAAGACAACCTGACGAGGACAAATGCTTACAAGCGGTTTTATGACCGGCATCCAGAGATGAAATGGTCGCTGCTCGCTTCCTTTGTCTCAAGAAATGCAGGGTGGTCCATGACAGATTTAAAGGGCGAACTCTTCCATCCAGGTTTAACGGATCAGCAGGGGCACCTTTTTTTCACAGCATATGAAAGAGCGAATTGGCTGATCTTTTCGGATGCTTATCCTCAGCTTCTTTTGTATGAATGGTCTAAGAGATGCAGTCAACCTTTGTTTCATCTGCTGCCTTATTTCTCCGTGTCTCGTTTTATGAGCGCTGAGTGGGAACATTTTTGGCTAAAGCGTGACACAGAGCGTCTGCTTTATGCACTCATCATAAATGAACAATATACTATACAATCTCCTATTATACAAAATCCTCTTCTGAAAAAGAATGTTTTTCACTCGATTCAATATCTTTTCAGCGAGTGGGGACATTTCCAAACCGTTGTTTTTCCAACGGTGGACGGGCATTTGTACGGCTTAACCATACGGAAGTTTTCCAATGTAAAGGAACGCATTACATTAGGTAAAAAACTAGCGAAACTATTATTTCGAGCCGATTTGTTTTCGGATTTTTATCATTTTTTGCATACCGTTCCGCATACTGGGTCTCGGTTTGATTTTGAGCCGTTTTTAGGGATCGCTAGAAGGTCAACACCTTTTCTTCGGACGGTTTATCCCGTGATGACACATTCATTAGACGATCAAAGGGAAGATTGGTTTCAAAAGAAATTGAGTCCATCTTTATTTGAGGCAGAGCCGTTGCCAAAGCAGATTGAGCTGACGGACTGGTATTTTCATAAAAAAAGACAGCTTCGTTTTCTTTTCTCATTAGAGCACTATTTTTTGCATAAATAAAAAGCAGGGGTTGCCTGCTTTTTTTTACGTAGATGGACGATTAGGACCGCCGAGCTTTTTATCAAGCTGATCTGTACTGTTTTCTTTCCCTTTTGGATTTTGCTCTTTTGGTGCTGGCTTCTTTTTCATGAAATCTACCTCCTTTTGTCCTTAGAATTTACACAATCGGACGCAATCATACAAAGAAGGACAAGCATCTGTCGAAAAGGAAGAAATAGCGCTTATCTACACTTAGATTGGCGATTTGCTTCTAGTTTTGTCATGTGTGAAGGAGGGTGAGAAAGAAAAGAGAATGTAACGAGAGACGATAAAGGAGGAATCTGATGATGAGCGAATTTGTATCAAAAGAATCCATTATGCAGTTGTTAGAGGAAATCGAGCGAAAAATTGATGCGGTGGAAGCAGAGCTGTCTCTTGCTGTGAATCAGACAAAACGTGCAGCAATAGAAGAGCAAGAACAAATCATTGACCGGCTTGAATCAGAAGTAAAGGACTGTGAAGTGAAGCTTCATGCAGCCGAGTATAAACTGGCGGCAAGACCGGCATATCACGCCGGATAGCTTTTCTATTTGAGCAATAGGTAAACGTTTGATAGGATGGTTCATAGAGGTGAACACTTTGGATAATCAAACATTACTTGAACATACACAAAACTTGAGAATATGGATCGAAAAAGCGTATGAGCAGTACCAAAAGGGAAAGGCTGAAGAGGAGTACCCATCGTATGATTTTTATACGGATATTCAGCCGGCTGTTAATACATTTGATCAGAAAATGGAAGAGTGGCTCACCGCAGCTATCTCCTTTGTTCAACAGGTCAAACCTAGATATTTACACCAAGAACAGCTTGAAGCCGTAAAAGAAAATGGTAAAGAGGTTGTCCTGCAATCTTATTTTGGCAAACAGCACGCACCCCGTGTAAAAAATTTAGTTGAGTCAGTGGTTTACACACTGAACCTTTTAATAGAAGAAATCAAACAGCGCAGCTAAAGACATAATGCTGCGTTTTTCTTATGACTTCTTTAGGCACATCTTCTGCTTTTGATCATAATATATGAGTGACATCAATATGTGTTGAGAGCGAGAGGAGCGAGATAGATGTTCCCTTATTCAAACCAGCAGCCTTATGAATTCAATCAATTCAAGCAAAGGCCTTTTCCGTATTCAGAGATGCAGCAGCAGCCTCCGCAGCCTCCAGACTATTTCATGCCGCCATATCAAGGTGGAATGAACCAGGCACCATCTACTGTTTATCAGCCGCCTTATGGATACCAAGAAAATGTGCCGCCTATGCAGCCGCCTGAAGCGATGAATCCACCCCAAATGCAGCCGCCAGGCATGATGCCTATGCAGCAGCCTATGAACCCATATCCTTTGCCAAGACCGCAAAAACAGCAGCCTTCTCAGTTTAAAAGTGTGCTGTCGCAATTCAAAAAGACGAATGGGCAATACGATTTTAACAAAATGTTTGATACAGCTGGCCAAATGATGAGTACAATGAATCAAGTAGGCTCATTGGCGAAAGGATTTACAAGCATTTTTAAAGCATAGTTAAAACCCAATAGATCGATCTATTGGGTTGTTTGCTTTGGCGCAGATACACGAAGCGATTGATCTTTCCACACACTTTTCATTTTCGTTTCATCTATTTTTGCCGGCATTAAAATGGTTTTTGTAAAGCTTGAATACGAGGAAGTCGTATCCGTTTTGATTTTTTCCTGCACTGATAAGTGTAAATATTGAGCTTTTACTTCTAACGCAATGTCACCTTCGACAAAATGGTCTGGAAATTGAATCTCGATATACACATTCTGTTCATCCTCTGTCACATCAGTCGTAATTGATGCAAGTGATTGCGATGTGGTCATGAGTGCCTCCGCACTATTTAATATCTCGTGAAACGGGGAGGATGCAAAAAATTGTTCAATCGCTTCATATAGCATATCTTCATTTGCCAGCAATTCATGTTTGTTTTCGTTATCTTGTTTCATTCGAATCACCTCTCATCTACAGCCTATGCAGAAAGGGCTCAGGCGGTTATCAATTGATGAGAGGAAAAAATTATGATTAAATAGTGTTGAATGAAGCAAGGTGTATAGGCGTAAAGTTTCATACACTAAATAGATTTAGGAAGCAAAGCTTGAAGGGAGCAAATTGACATTGCTGAAAAAATTATTCGGTTTCGGAAAAAACCAAGATGATGTAAAGGAAGAAGTCATTTATTCTCCGGTTGATGGAGAGTTAATGGATATGACTGATGTACCAGATCCCGTTTTTTCTCAAAAGATGATGGGAGACGGCGTAGCAGTAAAACCAAAAAGTGGGACGATTGTGTCACCAGTAGAGGGTGAAATCATTCAGCTCTTCCATACAAAACATGCAATTGGCATTCGAACACTCTCGGGGCTTGAGCTTCTGATTCATATCGGACTAGAAACAGTTGGGTTAAATGGTGAAGGATTTGAAGCGCACATTAAAGAAGGGGATAAAGTGAAAATCGGTGACCCTCTCATTACGTGTGATTTAGAACTGATTGAAGAGAAAGCATCAAGTACAGTGACACCGATTGTGATTATGAATGGTGACCTGGTCGAACGACTTGATAAAGAACCAAAAGGCTCTGTAGAAAAGCAGATGTCCAAGCTCTTTACAGTGAAAATGAAATAATTCATGAATAGAAAAAACTACCCGTTAATAGGGTAGTTTTTTTATTGAGGATATTAATCCTCCATTGGAACCCAGCCTTGACTCGCTTCCATGACAGACCACAATCCTTCTGGAATGAGATACTTGTCTTTTTGGCTGCGTTTAATGACGGTTTCAATCTCTTGTTCTCTGCCTTCTTTAATCTTTTTAGCCCAATCTGGGTCGACGATCAGCTCTCGAGCGACAGCAATCAGAGGAATCCCTTGATTGTAAGCATGGAGAGCATCTTCAGCTGTAATGACGCTGCCTACTCCAATAAGCGGAAGAGTATCGCCGCAGCGTTCTTTTAGCAGTTCCATACGTGTTTTATTAGAATCTGCGCCTCGTCTTGCTTTAGAGCCAATCTCCATTAAAGAGATATGCAAATAATCGAGGTTTTTTGTTTTGAGAACATCCACTAATGTAAACGTCTCTGTCATTGTTAAACCAGGTGTTTCAGGTTCTTCAGGAGATAACCGGTATCCAAAGATAAACGGTTTAGCCGCATGTTCTTTGATGGCCTCTTTGACTGCATCTACAACAGCAATAGGGAAAGCTAGACGTTTTTCTTCATTTCCTCCCCATTGGTCTGTACGTTGATTGCTATGTGGTGAGTAAAATTGCTGTAATAAATAACCGTTTGCTCCGTGAATTTCCACGCCGTCAAACCCTGCTTGAATCGCTCGTCTTGCCGCTTCTTTAAAGGAGTCGATAATATGAGTAATTTCCTCTTCTTTTAAAGCGCGTGCAATTTGTTTTCCATCTTTGAACACATCACTTGGCGCAACCACATCACCGTTTGGAACTAAATGAGGGAGAGCCTGAGAGCCGCCGTGATGGATTTGGATAATGGCTTTTGTTCCTTTTGCCTGGATTGCTGAAGCCAGTTTTTTCAGACCAGGGATATCTTCATCTCTTGCGATAGAAGGCTGTCCTTCAAATGCCTTCCCATCTGGAGTCACGTTCGCACATGCTGTAATCACCATACCCATTTCACTTGATCTAGCTGTAATGAAATCAATTTCGTCTTTTGAAATGGTGCCATCGTCATGAGAACCAAAGTGTGTCATTGGAGCAACCACTAACCTACCATCAATAGAGGCACCTCCAGGAAACGTAAATGGTTCAAATAAAGGCTTAAATTCGTTTTTCACTCTGATCATCTTCTTCCTTGATAAAATCATTTCACTATAGAAGTGTAATGGATACTGTTACAACAGTTCAAAGTATTTGCTCATAACTCCAGCATCAAAAAATTGCCGCCTAGTCATGCAAACAAATATTCGGTACACTAGAATGAGAGGTGGACGCAATATGAAAAAGAAAACAATGAACGAACTGATAGAAGAATTAAAGAAAGACGAACAGGTAGAGCATTGGCATGAAATTGAAGCAAAGCCTGCACAGACCTCTCCCGTTCCTGAAAGAGTGGACGACAGGCTAAAAAAGGCGCTTGAAAAACGAGGCGTGAAAGAACTGTATATTCATCAAAAAGAAGCCTTTGAACGAGTAATGGATGGTGAACATGTAGTAACGGTTACACCAACAGCTTCAGGTAAAACGCTTTGCTACAATCTGCCTGTTCTTCAGTCGATTGCAGAAGACCAGACAAACCGCTCTCTTTATTTATTCCCAACAAAAGCGCTCGCGCAGGATCAAAAGAGTGAACTTAACGAGATCATCCACGAGATGGATGTTCCGATTCATAGTGAAACATATGACGGGGACACCTCACCAGCCATTCGGCAGCGAGTGAGACAAGCAGGACATATTGTCATCACAAACCCAGATATGCTGCATTCAGCCATTTTGCCTCATCATACGAAATGGGTCAGCTTGTTTGAGAATTTGAAGTATATTGTCATTGATGAGCTTCATACATATCGAGGTGTGTTTGGCAGTCATGTGGCTAATGTGATTCGCAGGCTAAAGCGAATTTGTGCATTTTACGGAAGTGATCCGGTGTTTATTTGCACTTCAGCAACGATTGCGAATCCAAAAGAGCTGGCGCAGCAGCTCACAGGGAGCAAGGTGCATCTTATTGAACGAAACGGAGCGCCTAGCGGTAAAAAGAATTTTGTGTTTTATAACCCGCCAGTGGTGAATAAACCATTAAATATTAGACAAAGCGCTGCCACTGTCGTCAACCAATTGGCTAAAACATTTTTAAAAGAAAAAATTCAAACGATCGTTTTTGCTAGAAGCAGAGTACGAGTAGAAGTGATTTTAAGTCACATTCAAGAGCTTGTGAAAAAGGAAATCGGTCCAAAATCGATTCGCGGGTATCGTGGAGGGTATTTGCCAAAAGAGCGGCGCGTGATTGAAAAAGGGTTAAGAGAAGGAGACATTTTAGGTGTCGTCAGCACGAACGCCCTAGAATTAGGGGTAGATATAGGTCAGTTAAAGGTATGCATTATGACGGGGTATCCTGGCAGTGTAGCGAGTACATGGCAGCAGGCAGGACGTGCTGGAAGGCGTCATGAGGAGGCGCTTATTATCATGGTGGCAAGCTCCTCACCCCTTGATCAATATATTGTCAGACACCCTGAATATTTCTTTAATAGACCGCCTGAAGCAGCCAGAATCAATCCTGAAAATCTCATTATTTTAGTGGATCATCTAAAATGTGCTTCCTACGAGCTGCCATTTCGGACGGATGAACAGTTTGGCGACATGGAAGTAGAAGATATTTTGCAATACTTACACGAAGAAGGAGTTCTTCATTTTAGCGGGAACCGGTATTATTGGTCAGATCAATCGTTCCCAGCGCATGGCATCAGCCTGAGGTCTGCAAGCCAGGAAAATGTAGTGATTGTGGATCAATCAGATGTAGCGAATGTCCGAATTATTGGAGAGATGGATCGATTCAGTGCGATGACACTGCTGCATGATGAAGCGATTTATTTACATGAAGGGGTTCAGTATCAAGTAGAAAAGCTAGATTACGAGCATCTGAAGGCTTATGTGAAACAAGTGGATGTAGAATACTATACAGATGCTAATTTAGCTGTTCAGCTCAAGGTGCTTGAAATCGATCAGACAACAGAGAAAGAAGCGGTATCTGTTCACTACGGTGATGTCACTGTCAACGCAATGCCGACAATTTTTAAAAAAATTCGGCTCAGCACTGGTGAAAATATCGGCTCTGGTCCAATTCACTTGCCTGAAGAAGAAATTCATACGAGTGCGGCCTGGTTTGAATTACATGAAGCAGAGCGGAGATTTGAAGAGAAAACACTTGAACAGCTGCTGCTTGGCATCGCAAATGTTCTTCAGCACATTGTACCAGCCTTTGTGATGTGTGACCGCTCAGATATTCATGTTGTTTCACAAATTAAAGCGGCACATACCGGTAAACCGACAGTCTTTTTATATGACCACTACCCTGGCGGAATCGGCTTAAGCAAAGAGGTCCAAGCTCGTTTCGATGAAATAGCCGGTGCAGCCATTCAGCTGATAGAGCGTTGCCGCTGTGAGAACGGCTGTCCATCCTGCATTGGCATGGAAATGAAAGAGGTGAGCGGAAAAAGCAGCATTGTTGAATTGATGTCTGGATTTTAAGGGGAAGGAGGAAGAGAGCTACTCATGTCATTAAAAGGGAAATTAAATAGAATGAAGAAGCACTTATCGCACAACCAGCCAAACGAAAAACGGCAAAAAGCAGTGGAAGGAAAGCCCCAACCTGTGACGGCTGATAACATCCCATTTTTAAAGGAATGGGAGCAACTGGGTGCAGCTCCATATCACTTTGAGGATTCCTTTTGTCTCATTCGAGAAGTCACCTATTCATTAGATGACAAGCATGGACTCTATTCGTTTGCGGAACTGCCAAAGATCATCGAGGCTTGGAACAAAAGCGGCATCCAGCATTCACTATCTGCTAAAGGTTACAAACCGCATGAACTGTTTTTCTTTGATACAGAAACAACAGGATTATCTGGCGGGACGGGAAATATGATTTTCTTGCTTGGACATGCGCGGGTTTTTGCTGACAAAGTAGTGGTGAAACAGCACCTGCTCACAAATCCGGGAAATGAAGCGGCTCTTTATAAAAGCTTTCTCGATGAAGTGAACGTAGAATCGCTTGTTACATATAATGGAAAATCATTCGATTGGCCGCAAGTGAAAACGAGACATACTTTGCTGCGAGATCAAATCCCTGCGCTTCCAGAGTTTGGCCACTTTGATCTTCTGCATGGTTCAAGACGATTGTGGAAGCATAAATATGAACGAATGGCGCTGTCTGTGGTTGAAAAAGAAGAGCTGCACGTTCACCGGGAAGGCGACACACCAGGTTTTTTGGCACCGATGATCTATTTTCATTTTTTAAAGGAACAAAATCCGAAGCTCATCGAAGGGATTTTGACTCATAATGAATTAGACGTCCTTTCGTTAATCAGCCTC
Source organism: Bacillus sp. WP8 (assembly GCF_000800825.1). Lineage (NCBI taxonomy): Bacteria > Bacillati > Bacillota > Bacilli > Caryophanales > Bacillaceae > Bacillus > Bacillus sp. WP8. The sequence continues at coordinate 2,007,409 of NZ_CP010075.1, read as the reverse complement.
TACATCCATCTATCCAAAAAAATCCTATCTATGGATGCGGTAAAGGAGCACGATGAGAAATACGCGCTGGCTAGGTGGCATCTTGCGCATCGAGATGTACAGGAAGCTACGAAGCATTTGCGGGAATTAACAGGTGCTGATTTTGAACATGCCAATCAGGCGGCTTATGATCTCTCCTTACAATATAAACGGCTAAACGAGTGGGATGAAGCAGTTCGAATTTGGGAAACATTATTTGAATCAAGTGATGTCCATTTAGCATTAAAAGCAGGTATAGAGCTTGCGAAGTGTAAAGAGCATCGCCAAAAAGATGCAAGGTCAGCTCTTTCCATCACCGAATCTTTATTATCTTTCTCGTCGTTAAGCGAGCGAGACACGGAAGAGCTTGAGAAACGAAAAAAACGGCTATTGAGAAAAGCTGGGCAATGAAATATTATTACCCGGGAAAGCGCAAAAAATGACAACGTTCGGCTCTCGGCCGAAAATAAAAAATGTTTAGCACTTTTATTGTAGAAAGGCCGCGAATCCTGTAAAATAACGTTAGATATTGAATGAGGAGCGTATAGCATGTATAAGGGTCTTTTCTACTTGTTTTTTCTTGTGGTCATTTTGGTCGCTTTTGTGTTTTCGAACTATAAAGATATTTTTCTTGCCAACTTTTAAAATAGGTTAATGCATTAGTACATGTACACCTCTTGATTCATACATTGTTAATGTAAGAAAATAAAGGAGAGGGGAATGCTACATGTACCATCATCATCATCATTGCCATCCGAATGTTACACAGCCAATTGTTCATCCGACGAATCATTGCTGTACACACAGCGAGTCAACAACAATTGTGCCGCATATCCACCCGCAGCATGTGACAAATGTTCACCACCATAATTTCAAACATGTTCACTACTTCCCGCATACGTTTTCTCAGGTGGACCCGACAACACATCAACACTTTAACTGCGGTGGACCTTGCTGTAACAGATAAAGTGAATGGGACTTTTATAAGTCCCATTTTTTAAAAGCAGGTGAAGAAATGAAGATTATTGCTGTCACAGGGTACAAGCCGTTTGAGCTTGGGATATTCAAGCAGGAAGAGCCTGCACTTCAATACATAAAAGCGGAGCTTCAAAAAAGGCTGACAGCCCTTATCGAAGAAGGTCTGGAATGGGTGCTCATATCAGGACAGCTTGGGGCAGAAATCTGGACAGCCGAAGTGGTGTTTGAGCTTCAGGAGGAATATCCAGCGTTAAAACTTGCAGTCATTACGCCATTTTATGAACAGGAAGAGCGCTGGAATGAGCAAAACAAAGAATTGTATGAAGGAATTCTTGCACAGGCCGATTTTGTAGAAAGTGTCACGCATAGACCGTATGAAAGTCCGGCACAATTTAAACAAAAGAACCGCTTTTTTATTGAAAAAACAGATGGACTTCTCGTCTTATATGATCCCGAGCATGAGGGATCGCCGAAGTATATGATTAGAGAAGCAGAAGCCTATACCGATTACCCCATTATGTACATCACAATGGATGATCTAAGAGCGCAGGTTGAGGCGGAAGATCCGTTTTTTGATTAAAAGCAAGAGAAAATTTGACAACGTCACGTATTTCTGAAAAAATATACTATGAATTCACGATATGAGGTGAAAAAGATGCTTGCTGATAAAGTAAAGCTTTCTGCGAAAGAAATTTTAGAAAAAGAATTTAAAACAGGTGTCAGAGGGTACAAACAAGAAGAAGTCGATAAATTTTTAGATATGGTCATTAAAGACTATGAGACATTCAACCAAGAAATCGAAAAACTTCAACAAGAAAACCTCCACTTGTCAAAACAGCTTGAAGAAGCTGTTGAACAAGGGAAAAGACAGCCTGCACAGTCTAATACAACAAACTTTGATATTTTAAAAAGACTATCGAACCTTGAGAAACACGTTTTTGGCAGCAAACTTTATGATTGAGTCTTGCTGAAAAAGCTTGTGTCAGATGTCATTGTCGTTTATAATAACGCTTATTGATTAACGTTCGGGTAATCGCTGTAATGCTATTTAGGGCATTGCAGAGGAAAGTCCATGCTCGCACGGTGCTGAGATGCCCGTAGTGTTCGTGCCTGGCGAAAAAATAAGCCAGGGCAGCCTGGGAAAGGCTGACGGCAGGAAAAATGCCTACGTCCTCTTTAGGATATGGCAAAGTATCCTTGAAAGTGCCACAGTGACGAAGTCTCACTAGAAATGGTGAGAGTGGAACGCGGTAAACCCCTCGAGCGAGAAACCCAAACTTGGTAGGGGAACTTTCTCAAAGGAACCAAACGGAGAGAAGGACAGAGAATTCTGTAGATAGATGATTACCACCTGAGTACGAGGCATTTGCCGTTTGCAGTACGATGGAACAAAACATGGCTTACAGAACGTTATATCCGTTATAATAAACATGATGAAACAAAGCTCTCCTATTTCAACATATGGAGAGCTTTTATCTTGAATACATAAAAGGACGAGAAAACAGGTGATAAATTAATGAAAACCTATACACTCATCGCAACAGCTCCAATGGGGATTGAAGCAATTGTTGCAAAAGAAGTAAGAGACCTTGGCTATGAGTGCACAGTCGACAATGGAAAAGTGATTTTCAAGGGGGATGCTCTTGCGATTTGCCGTGCAAACCTTTGGCTGCGTACAGCAGACCGGATCAAGGTACAAGTTGCTGAATTTTCGGCAAAAACATTTGATGAGCTTTTTGAACGGACGAAAGCGATTGACTGGGCCGCTTTTTTACCAAAAAACAGTACGTTTCCTGTCATCGGGAAATCTGTGAAATCTCAGCTTGCCAGTGTGCCGGACTGCCAGCGCATCGTCAAAAAAGCCATCGCCCAAAAGCTGAAATCCTCCTACAATATTCAGTCTGAATGGCTTGAAGAGACGGGACCTGAATATAAAATCGAGATTGCTCTTTTAAAAGATAAAGCTGTGCTTACTCTTGATACATCTGGTGTAGGTCTTCATAAACGTGGATACCGCATGGATCAAGGCGGAGCACCTATTAAAGAAACGCTTGCAGCTGCGCTCGTCCTATTAACGAACTGGACACCTGACCGTCCGTTTGTTGATCCTTTCTGCGGATCAGGAACAATCGCCATTGAAGCAGCGATGATAGGACAAAACATTGCCCCGGGATTCAACCGGGATTTTGCGTCTGAATCATGGGAATGGATCGGCGAAGACGTATGGAACAAAGCGCGTGTAGAAGTAGAAGAAAAAGCAAACTATGACCAGCCGCTCCGCATTATTGCAAGTGATATCGACCATCGTATGGTAGACATTGCAAAAATGAATGCAGAAGAAGCAGGACTAAGTGAACTGATTGAGTTTAAACAAATGCAAGTAAAAGACTTTCAAACAAAAGAAGAGTATGGTGTGATTGTCGGAAATCCTCCTTACGGTGAACGACTGAGTGATAAACCAGCAGTTGAAAAAATGTATCAAGGAATGGGTGAAGCATTTAAGAACCTAGATACCTGGTCCATATACATCTTAACGTCACACGAAAAATTCGAAGAATGCTTCGGAAGAAAAGCGACGAAAAAGAGAAAGCTGTTTAACGGTTTTATCAAAACAGACTATTATCAATATTGGGGAAAACGCCCGCCTAGAAAACAAACAACTGAATCGTAATAAATGGCCGCACCGAAAGAAGGTGCGGCTTTTTTGTGCTGAAAAGGTATAACTCTAAGCGAGACGGAATAAACTGAACTTGATTTTAAAAAAAGAGGTGTCGTCATGATTCATTATGATCAAATTCAGTTAATCCAAAAAGCACTCGCTTCGACTGCTCAAGAAATAGAAGGGCATGAAGGTGGACAATCTGCTCAGCTTACGGCAGCCATCGAAGATTTGGCACAGGCTCAGGCATACATAGAACGTTCTGAGCATGCATTTTTAATGAAGGAAAGCTATCAACATCGCCTGCGCTCATAAAAAAAGATTGTTTTTCCCCAGCGTAAATGGTACTATTGAATGTCTGAATGATTCAAAAGTTGGGGGTTGAAGCAGGTGACAGCATCTCGTTTGCCTTTTTCATTATCAAAAGAACACAATTTTTACGAAGAACTGGGCAACTGGATTGGTGATGTGTTTTATGACATTTTGCCAGAAAAGGGCTTTGATCTTCGAGATGAACAAATATTCATGGCTTTTCAGCTAGAAAGAGCCTTTAAAGAAAAAAGTGTGATGTTTGCCGAAGCTGGGGTAGGCACAGGCAAAACCATCGTCTATCTATTATTTGCCGTCACATATGCAAGGTATACAGGGAAGCCTGCGATTATTGCATGTGCAGACGAAACGTTAATTGAACAGCTCGTTAAACAAGAAGGTGATATCTATAAAATTGCCAATCACCTTGATATTCAAATAGATGCGAGATTAAGTAAATCGCATGATCAATATTTATGCTTAAAGAAGCTAGAGAAAACGATGCAGCGTGAAGATGATGAAAAGTGGCTCGATATTTATGAATCACTGCCTTCATTTGTTCATGAATCACACGGTATGCAAACCTTTTATCCGTATGGCGATCGAAAAGAGTATCCAGAGTTATCAAATGATGAATGGTCACGAATTGGCTATGACTCGTTTCAGGACTGCCTGACGTGCGATATGCGTCATCGCTGCGGTCTGAATTTATCAAGAGATCATTACCGGAAAGCGACAGATCTCATCATCTGTTCACATGATTTTTACATGGAGCATGTGTGGACGAAGGAATCCCGAAAACGTGAGGGACAGCTTCCGCTGCTTCCTGAGCATAGCTCCGTCGTATTTGATGAAGGACATCTTCTCGAGTTTGCCGCACAAAAAGCGTTAACGTACCGAGTGAAGCAATCAACGCTTGAAACATTTTTGGAGCGTCTTTTGCAAAACGACATACGCGAAGAATTTGCAGAGCTTGTTGAAGATGCACTTGCAACAAACGATGAGTTCTTTTATCTCTTAAAAACACATGCCAAAGAAGTCAAAGGCTCGCACCGGCTTGAAATTGGGCGTGTCGATGAGGTGAAGCGTTCTGCAAGCGAATTGTGTGACTTGCTTGAAAAAATCGGAGAAGCGCTCGTGTTTGAATCTGAAATGTATACGATCGATCAATACGAATTATCTGTTGTGGAAGAATACATTGAACAAATGGCGTATTCTCTATCGCTTTATCAAAAAAATGCCATTAGCTGGCTGGAAAAACAGGAATTAGATACAACATTTGTTGTGATGCCGAAGACGGTTGCAGAGGTACTTGGCGAAAAAGTTTTCTCGCAAAAAAGACCATATATTTTCTCTTCCGCTACATTGTCTGAGAATCAATCCTTTGATTATTTAGCTGAAAGTCTTGGGATCAAAGATTACTTATCAATGAGTGTCGCTTCGCCGTATGATTACGATGAACAAATGAAGATTTATTTCCATGGAATTCAGCAGATCGCTGAGCAAGAGGCAAAAGCACAGCAAGTGATCACTCAGCTGAAAGAAAATGGAGGACGATCTCTGATTCTCTTCCCTTCATTTGATGAACTCCATTTCTTTAGAAAACAGCTTGAAGCAGCAAATGAATCACTGCCGTTTGACGTATATTTTGAGGGAGACGAGGAAATCAGCACAATTGTTCAAAAGTTCCAAGCTGATGAGACGTCTGTGTTATGCTCTGTTCATCTGTGGGAAGGGCTTGATATTCCAGGTGAATCATTAACGAATGTGATCATCTGGGGACTTCCTTATCCGCCGCATGATCCGGTATTTGAAGCGAAAAGAAATGAAGCAAAGGATGCACATGCTGAAGTTGACCTTCCGTATATGCTGCTTCGCTTACGCCAAGGGATCGGAAGACTGATCCGGACAAGCCAAGACGTAGGAAGCATTCATATATATTTTGATCGTAAGGAAGATACGGCGCTTCAAAGTAAAATTGAATCCGTCCTGCCGGTAAAGCCCATCATCACATCTTAATTAGCTGAAAACTTGTAAATGAGGAGGATACCGCTGTGTATCCTCCTTTTTCATTGACAAAAGAACATTCATTGAAGTAGCCTTGAAACGTACATACATATTATTGATTGGGGGAACAAACGCATGAGTCTTGAAGCAACTGAGAAAGCGTTTTATCAATTACTAGGGAAAATCGCCCATTATACAGAGGCGCTCCATTTACTTTATTGGGACTCTAGAACACAAGCGCCTAAAAAAAGTGCGGATTTTAGAGCGGAAACGATCGGTCAATTATCAAGTGACATTTTTAATATGAAGACTTCTGACGAAATGAGAGATCTTCTTCACGAATTAAACAAACATCGAAATGAGCTGTCAAAAGATACACAAAAGGCGCTCGAATTATCACAAAAAGAGTATGATGAAAACAGCAAAATTCCGAAAGAAGAATTTAAAGAATACTCGATTTTGCAATCAAAAGCAGAGCATGTTTGGGTAGAAGCAAGGGAGAAATCAGACTTTTCACTCTTTGCACCATACTTAAAACAGCTTATTGACTTTAACAAGCGTTTCATCCAATATTGGGGCGTGAAAAAAACGCCTTATGATGTGCTGCTCAATAACTATGAGCCAGATATGACGGTTGAACAGCTTGATCAAAAATTTGGTGCACTTCGTGACGCTATTGTTCCTCTTGTGAAAAAAATCGAAGCTTCACCAAATAAGCCGGATACTTCATTTTTATCGAAAAGCTTTCCGATTGATAAACAAAAGGAATTGAGCCTCTTTTTCTTAAAAGAATTGGGATATGACTTTGACGCAGGCCGCCTTGATACAACCGTCCATCCATTTGCAGTGACATTAAGCAGAGGTGACGTGCGTGTGACGACCCGTTATGATGAGCATGATTTTCGAATGGCGATCTTTGGCACGATTCATGAATGTGGTCATGCGATTTATGAGCAAAACATTGATGAAGCACTGAGCGGAACGCTTTTATGTGATGGCACTTCAATGGGTATCCATGAATCACAGTCTCTTTTCTTTGAGAACTTTATCGGCAGACACGAAGATTTCTGGAAAACGTATTATCAAAAGCTGCAAGAAGCATCTCCTGAGCAATTTAAAGATGTTTCTTTAGAAGACTTTGTGCATGCAGTGAATGAATCGAAGCCGACTTACATTCGAATTGAAGCCGATGAACTGACGTATCCGCTTCACATTATCATCCGCTATGAAATTGAGAAAGCGATTTTCAATGAAGAAGTAGCAGTTGAAGATCTACCTGCACTTTGGAATGAAAAATATCAAGCGTATCTTGGCATTACGCCTCCTAATGATGCACTCGGTATCTTGCAGGATGTTCACTGGTCTGATGGAAGTTTTGGCTATTTCCCTTCATATGCCCTTGGTTATATGTATGCGGCGCAATTAAAACAACAAATGATTAAAGACTTACCAAATTTTGATGAGCTAATTCAAAATGGGTCTTTTGCACCGATAAAAGAATGGCTGACGGAACATGTTCATCAGCATGGAAAACGGAAAAAGCCATCTGAAATCATTCAAGATGCAACAGGCGAAGAATTAAATGTTCAATATTTAATCGACTACTTAACGGATAAATATACGAAACTGTATTTATCATAAAAGAAGGGCACCCTTTCATGAGAAGGGTGCTTTTTTGATGCTTGAATATTCTAAAAACGAACATTTTGTTCTGATCTATTATTTAAGTTCGGTATTTTTCTGGAAAAGTGCTTTCCAAGCGTCTGAAATCTTGTTATAATTTGAACACTATAACACTCATATAATCGCGTGATGATGGCACGCAAGTTTCTACCGGACACCGATACGGTCCGACTATGAGTGAGCAAAATGAAACAGCTCTTGTCTGAGCTGAAGATCCGTGGATCGTTTTCGCATTGCTTGCTCCTCATGGGCAGCAATGCTTTTTTTATGCAAAAAATAGAATGTTTGCCAATATGCTAGGGGGAAAAATGATGGAATTGTTACGTCAAAAAATTGAGAACGAAGGAATCGTTCTGTCAAATCAAGTGTTAAAGGTAGATGCTTTTTTAAATCATCAAATTGATCCTGTGTTAATGCATGAGATTGGGCAAGAGTTTGCTAGATTATTTAAGCATGATGGCATTACAAAAATCATCACAATCGAATCTTCAGGCATCGCACCTGCTGTGATGGCTGGGCTTGCTCTTCAAGTCCCTGTTGTGTTTGCAAGAAAACGTCAATCACTCACATTAACGGATAACCTGTTAACAGCCAGTGTGTACTCTTTTACGAAAAAAGTAGAAAGCACGATTGCTGTCTCAAATACGCATCTGAGTGAAAACGATTGTGTGTTAATCATTGATGATTTTTTAGCAAATGGTGAAGCTGCGAAAGGACTTGCAGCGATTGCAAAGCAGGCAAAGGCGAAAGTAGCCGGATTTGGCATTGTCATTGAAAAATCATTCCAGCCTGGAAGAAATGCGCTTGTGCAAATGGGCTACCGCGTCGAGTCCCTCGCACGTATTGAATCACTTGAGGAAGGGAAAGTCACGTTTGTACGGGAGGTACAATCATGAATGCCGCTAAAAAAGTCAAAACGCTCTCGCTGGGCATTCAGCATGTACTGGCAATGTATGCAGGTGCTGTTCTTGTACCGCTCATTGTTGGAGATGCGCTTGGGCTCACGCCTGCACAGCTGACTTACCTCATCTCTGCGGATATTTTCATGTGCGGGGCTGCTACATTGCTTCAAGTATGGAAAAACCGCTTCTTTGGAATCGGTTTACCTGTTGTATTAGGCTGTACATTTACGGCGGTTTCTCCAATGATTGCGATTGGCTCTAAGTATGGAATTTCGTCTATCTATGGCAGTATTATCGCTTCTGGGTGTATTGTCATTCTTCTTTCTTTTTTCTTTGGGAAGCTTGTGAAATTTTTCCCGCCTGTTGTCACTGGTTCTGTCGTCACCATTATTGGTATCACCCTCATTCCTGTAGCGATGAACAATATGGCAGGAGGAGAAGGAAGTGCGGACTATGGTTCTTTTGAAAATCTAGGACTCGCTTTCCTTGTACTGTTTATCATTGTACTGCTCTATCGATTCACGAAAGGATTTATGAAGGCGATCGCCATTTTAATCGGTATTCTTCTTGGGACAGCAGTTGCTGCGTTTATGGGGAAAGTGGAAACAGCTGAGGTGGCAAACGCTCAGGTTTTCCGTATGATTGAGCCATTTTATTTTGGGATGCCGACCTTTGAATTTGCACCGATCATGACCATGACGTTAGTTGCGATTGTGTCATTAGTTGAATCAACAGGCGTTTATTTCGCATTAGGTGATTTAACAAACCGGTCATTAAAAGAGAAGGATTTGGCTAAAGGCTATCGGGCAGAGGGGATTGCTGTGTTATTAGGCGGAATCTTTAATGCTTTTCCGTATACAGCCTACTCGCAAAATGTTGGATTGATCCAGTTAACAGGCGTCAAGAAAAACCAAGTCATTGTCGTCACAGGGGCATTGCTCATGTTATTTGGTCTTTTTCCTAAAATCGCTGCCTTTACGACGATTATTCCAAAATCAGTTCTTGGCGGTGCAATGGTTGCCATGTTTGGCATGGTCATTGCATACGGTATTAAAATGCTCTCGCGCGTGGACTTTGCAAAGCAGGAGAACTTGCTGATCGTCGCTTGCTCCGTGGGAATCGGCTTAGGAGTTACTGTCGTACCGCAAATGTTTGAGCATCTGCCAGATTCGATGAAATTATTAACAAGTAACGGCATTGTGGCCGGAAGCTTTACCGCTATTTTGCTTCATATTATTTATCACATGATTCCTTTTAAAAAAGAAGCCGGGCATGACCTGGTAGAAGAACCTAAGCAATCTGTTATGTAAACCCCTCTCTTGGAGAGGGGTTCAGATGATGGACAAAGAGCTAAAATGACCTTTTATTTTAGCTCTTTGTCTTCTTTTTAGCTTGATAAAAAACCTTTGAAGTCCTAGGATCCTAGGAAGGAGCGTGTGAGGGTTTGTCTACAAGCTGAAAGCCCGCATCTTTTGGATACGGGCTTTTTGTGATTAGCACTATTCATGTTGTACCGGCGGCATTGTTTCGTTAATGACTGCAAATGTATAGCCCCTTGCTTTTAGCTGTATAATCAGGCTATCTAAATAGTTTGTGGTAGAGGGTTGATCATGCATTAATATAACTTTTGGTTCCCATGGTTTATTTTTCTCAAACATTTGCAATTGATTCAATACCTCTGGAACATATTGTGAGTTTTTATATCTCCAGTCAAGGCTATCAATCGTCCAGTCCCAGTAAATAAAGCCATTTTGGTTTAAACGTACTTTTTGATGATATGTTAAATTTGGAACACTGCCAAAGGGGGTTCTTACAAGACGGCTGTAGACGCCTGTAACAGAGGCAAGAATACGCTGAGCTTCTCTCATTTCATTTGCGGGAGACTCGCTGTTCTGATAAAAGAGGTTTATATCATGCGTCATGCCATGAAGACCTAATTGATGTCCTTCTTGATAAAGTCTTTTCACAGTTGATTGGTGTGCTTGAATTTGCGGTCCAAGCATGAAGAACGTCGCCTTCACGTGATGTGCTTTTAATACATTTAACAGCTGATTTGATGTAGCAGAAGGACCATCATCAAATGTTAAAAAGACCGTTTTATTCGTTGCCTGTTGGTTTGGATTGGTCTTAAAATGTGTATCCAATGTTCTTGTAGACTGATCTTTTGCTTTCAGACCTGTGTCACGAAAATCACTGCTGGCAACATTTTTTGCTTGCCCATTTGTCGCCTGCAAATGGGGTTTAGACATATCCCAGATAAAAAAGAGAAACAGTGTAAGAAGCACTAAACCAATTACCTTTGAGAGAAGTATCATGTTGTAGGGTGTCTTTTTTTTGGAAACCTTTTTCATTACAATCACTCCAGTCAATTAAATTTTGAGCCGAACCATGTTGTAGATTCTTTCTTTTTTCACTGTTTTTCTTGGTACACATATTGATTATGTATATAGTGGAAAAAATCCTTTTTATATAGAAAATTCAAATGAATTAGAAATTTACGGTTGTTACTTTGTGTTGATCAGCAAAAAAGGTGATCCATTCATGTTTAAATAAAATCATTCTGAATAATGATCGAAACGTTAATATTTATACGCTAAGATAGCAGCAGATGTGACCATTAATTCGAAGCGAAAGGGAGATTCCTTATGAAAGTGTTGTATAATGAGGATTTCATTGAAAAAAGGGTGCTTATGTGGAAAGTGGAGACAGAGGCGATTAATCTCAAAAAACAATAGAGAAAAGCTCGTACCACTACAAAATAAAGAAGATATCGGCAAATTCGTACAACGACTAGAGAAGGATTTAAACAATATGTGTCCAGTTCAGAGGTTTGTAAAACTTGTTCTTTTCTAGATAACTGTATACAAAGACAAAATCATACCAAACAAATTCATCGCATATTTGGCAAGACTAGATGAAGCAAACTACCTAAGACTCACTGAAATAAATAAAAGCAACTATGCAAAGCGGAGAGAAATAAAGAACGCGTCTTTGCGTATGCAAAATAAAAGCATAGTATGCGTTGGACGAAACTTCGTGTACTAAAAAAATTTCAATGCAAGCGATGCTTACTCTCGCTGCCATGAATCTTAAAAAATTAGCTAACTAGACATGGAAAACACTAAGTCGAGCGTAAACCCTTTATAATTACTACGGTCTGAACACTTCTCTTTTAGAAGTGTTTTTTTGCATAAAAAAAGCAGGTTCGCTTGGCTTAGAACGAACCTGTGAAGGAGGAAAACTACATCATGTTTTCACCTATATTATCCAATATTTATCAATTGTCGTCAAGACAAAAAGTTAGACGGAGGAAAATATTTTGACTGAATTGTGACGTTTTGGCATGTATATCCTTTTTTCGATAGGGGATATTAATCGAAAAAAGAGGTGAAGCCGATGGCGTACATTCTTTCTGTTGGAACGAGTCTGCCACAACATCATGTGAATCAGAAAAAGGCGGCTGATTTTGCTAGATCCCAATTTAAACGATCGTTTAAAGATATCGACCGGCTGCTCAGAGCTTTTCAAAATGGAGAAATCGAGAGCAGACAGTTTGTGCAGCCAATTGAATGGTATCAGACGCACCACTCTTTTGAGGAGAAAAACAACCTCTATTTGGAAAAAGCATTGGCTCATGCAAAAGAAGCGGTCATACACTGTCTTCATGAGAAGGCATTCCTGAAAAAACCGATTCCGTTTGAAGAGATCGATGCATTGTTTTTTATTTCAAGCACCGGACTTTCGACACCAAGCCTTGATGCAAAACTGATGAATGCTCTTCCTTTTTCGCCTTATACGAAACGAGTGCCGATCTGGGGCTTAGGGTGCGGGGGCGGAGCGGCGGGGTTGTCTCGGGCTTACGAATACATAAGAGCATTTCCAGAAGCAAAGGTGCTGGTTGTCGCCTGTGAAATGTGCAGTTTAACCTTTCAGCCGCAAGATCAATCAAAAAGCAATTTAATCGGTACATCTTTGTTTGGAGACGGGACAGCAGCGCTTTTGTTAACTGGAGAAAAAGGCGTATCTGAATATACCCATTTAAAAACAGTTCCTAAAGTGATTGGTACACAATCCGTCACAATGAAAGAATCTGAGGATGTGATGGGCTGGGAATTTACAAGTGACGGCTTTCGGGTTATTTTCTCCCGTGACATTCCTTCCATTATTTCCGGCTGGTTAAAAGAGCAAGTCGATCAATTTTTAGAACAGCAAGGGTATTCGGCAGAAGACCTATCAGTTTTTCTTGCCCATCCTGGTGGAAAAAAAGTGATTGATGCCTATATTAAAAGTCTATCCTTACAAGAAGATCAGCTCTTTTCATCAAAAGAAGTGCTCAGACAACACGGAAATATGTCCTCTGCCACAGTTTTGTATGTGATCAAGCATTATCTTGAACATCAATCCGCTGAAGCGGGAGATATGGGTCTTTGCGGAGCGCTTGGTCCGGGATTTTCATCAGAGCTGCTGCTCATGAAATGGGAGGAGGTCTTATCATGATTATTTGGTTCGTCATTGGTTTCTTCGTGTGTCAGCGTCTTATTGAAATGCTTGTGGCTAAAAGAAATGAAAAGAAAGTGAAAGCGGTCGGTGCCATTGAATTTGGTGCAAGTCATTATCCTTATATGGTCGCTATGCATGCGGGCTTTTTTCTCTCACTCATGGTTGAGGTATGGGGGTTAAACAGGCCGCCGTCGCGCTATTTTCTTGTGCTGCTCGTTTTCCTGCTGGCTACACAGGTTATTCGATATTGGGCATTATGCTCTCTTGGAACGTATTGGAATACAAAGATTTTAGTTGTACCAAATGCGATGATGGTGAAAAAAGGACCTTATCGCTGGTTAAAGCATCCTAACTATGTCGTGGTGGCGATTGAGCTTATGCTGATCCCGCTTTTATTTAATGCCTATTTTACCGCCATTTTGTTCACATGTTTAAATGCATGGATGATGGCTGTGAGAATTCAAACAGAAGAGAAAGCGCTCAAGCAGTATTTGTTAAATTAATATTGAAAATCATTATCAATTGTGATACACTTTCATTAATGATAAGCATTCTCAATCACGAAGGATGGACGGTGATCACATGACAATGGTTTTCTTACTCGGTACGGTCTGTGTATACAGCCTATTAATTGGCTTCGTATTAAAAGGTGTTTCTAAAAAATCTGCTTCCTGATCGCAGTCAATTGCGACTGATCGGGCAGCAGATTTTTTTTATTTCCTCAGATCAGAAGAAAAATCTCTTGATTTTGTGTAAAATGGTATCACATACATAACTGACTTTTCTAAAAACAAAGGGGTTTATCGTCATGGAAGACTTGTCTATTCGAGATTCGCTCGTTCAAACTACAGGTGCTTTATATCAAAGCCTTCTCAAAAGGGATGATCATGAACGCGCAGCCAAACTTGCATCGATTATCAAAAAGGAAGCAGAAGAAGAAGTATATATCGCATTTACCGGTCACTATTCAGCTGGAAAGTCATCACTTGTGAATCATCTGCTTCATGATCACATCCTGCCAACGAGTCCAATTCCAACAAGTGCAAACTTGGTCGTCGTGAGGAAAGGGGAGAGTGAAGTAAAGCTTCACACCTCAGATGGCCGTTTTGCAAAAATGAGCGGTTCTTATGATAAAGAAGCAGTTCAGCGTTTTTGTAAGGACGGAGAACAGATTGAAATGGTGGAAATTAGCGGGGACTATAGAGGATTGGAAGAAAAGGTGGCACTGATTGATACGCCTGGAATTGATTCAACGGATCATACCCATTTTTTATCTGCCGCGTCTATTCTACATCAAGCAGATGCTCTTTTTTATGTCGTGCACTACAACCATGTTCATTCGGAAGAAAACATTCGTTTCATTCGCTCCATTAAAGAGAAAGTGCCAAATCTTTATTTCATCGTAAATCAAGTCGATCGACATGATGAGCATGAGACAGCGTTTGAAGACTACAAAAATCAAGTGGTTGATATGCTTCTTAAAGAGGGCATTGAAGAAGAACATCTATACTTTACATCTGTAACCGATGAGTCGCATCCAAGAAACGAAATGATTCGTTTAATCGAGAAACTGCAAGAATTACAAACATTGCCGAAAGCATCTCTTCGCGCCTATACCGAGCAGAAAATAGAGAATGTTTTAAAAGAACATATTGACTCATTAAAAGAAGAGCTGCAAGAAGAGGATCTTGATTCACTGGTTCAAGAAAAAAGAAAAGAAGTCATGGAGCTTGAAGCGAAAAGGAGCTTTATTGAAAATGGAGCAAAACAGTTAGAAGATGAAGTGTCTTCTGAAGTCGAGAACATTTTAAAAAATGCAAACCTAACCCCATTTAAAATGAGAGAGCTCGCAAGTGACTATATTGAATCGAAAGCTCCTGGCTTTAAGGTAGGACTACTGTTCGCTAAAAATAAAACCGAGCAGGAAAAAGAAAAGCGGGCGAACGATTTCTTAGCAGATGTCAAAGCAAGAATGAAAGCTGAAGTGGACTGGCATATTGCTGAGCTGCTCAAAAGAGAAGTCAAGAAAAATCAGCTTGGTGAAGAGCTATTAAATCAAGTGATGGCATTTGAAACACCTGTGGAAGAATCACTACTTGAAAACGTCATCCATCATGGTGCGACATTTTCAAATGAATACGTTTTGCAATATGCAAAAGATGCTGGTGAAGCACTGAAAAGACAGACCAAACAGAAAGCAATACTATTGATTGAACAAATGACTGAGACGCTGAAAACCCAGCTCATGAATGAAAAGGGAAAGCAGCAAGATAAATGGGCCCAGGCAGCACAGGAGCTCCTAGCGCTCGAGCAAAGCATGGCAAAAAATGATCATATCAGAAGAGATATTGAGCATATATGGGATATATGGCAAAACGGAACAAATGAGCAGATCACAGATGATTGGTTTTATGTGAAAAAACATCGGATGCAGCATGACGAGCTAAATCAGAATCATACGTCCACTCATGCGGAAGAAAGCGAGAAAGAAAATCAGCAACAGACAGAGTTTGATCAAATGCGTCAATCACAGCATATTACGACAGCGCAGTCGATTGACCAGTTTGAGCAGCTTTCTCAAATTTTAATGCCATTAAATGCGCTGCAGTCTCAAAGAAAGTCCTTTGAACAACGAACAAAGCGGCTGCAAGCGAAGGAATTTACACTCGCCTTATTCGGTGCTTTTAGTTCGGGGAAATCTTCGTTTGCCAACGCCCTTGTTGGGAGTAAGGTGCTGCCATCATCTCCTACACCAACGACGGCCACGATTAATAAGCTGACGCGGCCGACAGAAGACCATCCGCATGAAAGTGTGAAAGTGGTGTTCAAAACCGAGCAGGAAATATTAGAAGAGCTCGATCAAATTCTCGGTTTTTCTATAACGGAAGAAAAGGGAGATACGTTTCAAGCGAAACTCGATCGAACGCTGAAAAAAAGAGCGCTTGAACAGGATCACCGCATCATTGTTGAACATTTTTTAAACGCTCATGAAAAGTTCCGTAATTCCATTCAAAAACAAACGCCGCTCAATGTCACCCTTCAAGAACTAAAACCATATGTGGCAGAAGAGGCTGTTTCTTGTGTGGTGAAGGAAGTGACGGTGTATTTAAGTACACCTTTAACAGATAAAGGACTGACGATTGTTGATACACCAGGCGCCAGCAGTATGAATAAACGTCATACAGAGATTGCCTTTCAATATATGAAGGATGCTGATGCCCTTCTTTATTTAACTTACTACCAGCATTCTTTCTCAAAAGCAGACCGGTCATTTTTACGTAAACTCGGGCTTGTAAAAGATTCATTTAGCATGGATAAAATGTTTTTTATTATCAATGCAGCTGACCTCGCAAAGGATCAAACAGAGCTTGAAACTGTCTTTGACTATGTGAAAAATGAGCTCACAAAAGAAGGCATCCGGCATCCAAACCTTCATCATGTATCCAGTAAGGAAGAGATCGAAGGAAAGGATCAGTCGCCTTATAATCAGTATGCAAAGCTTAGAACACAGCTCGACTATTTTATTGAGGAAGAATTAACGAAAGATGCGATTGAGCTGCTGTATTTTGAAGCGAGTACATTATGTAGAACAGTCGACAAGCTGCATGAGACTCTGCATCAGTCAGAAGATGAAAAGCAAGCAGAAAAGAAAAAGATAGACACATCCTATGAAGTGATCGTTGATCAAATGAGCCATATTAAACGATCTAAGCTAGTGACAGAAAGTGTGAAAAAGGACTTGCACGAACAGCTTTACCACATTGTTCAGCGCTTGTCACTTTATGCAAATGATCTGTTAAAGACAGCCTTTTATCCTGGAATATCTCAAGGGGAATTCAGGCAGGAGTTGAAAAAAGCGCTTGAACAGGCGCTAAAGGATTATGAATTTGAATTTGTACAGGAGATAAAGGCGCTTGATATTCGAATGGAATCGTTTATCACTCAATATTTCAAAGAGGAGTGGGAGAAAGGATTACAGGCTGCGTGTGCAGAAGATCCTTACTTTTCTCTCCGGCTGTCGCCGCCAGATGAGAAAAATGCAGAGCTGAAACAAATTGAAGTGGAAGCGGACCTAACGCCGTTTGAGCCGCTCTTAAAGAAGCAAAAATCAGCAAAAGCTTTCTTTGAACAGAACGGGAAGGCAGCGTTTATTGAAGCGATTCGAGATGTTCTTTTCCAGTTAACGACGAAATGGGCAGATAAAGAAAAAGAAGAATTACAGAGCAGATACGAAATGATGGTGAAGACCTTTACTGAAAGATATGAGACAGAAGCGCTCAAGCAGCTGAATGAACAAAAACAAACATTTATCATGAGCTTGACGACAGATGCGAAAGAGCAGGCGATGATAGAACAAGTATACAAGCAGACAAATGAATGGAAGAATCAGTTGAAAACCATTTGATTCATGATAGACTATATAAAAAAGAAAGCAGTTGATAAAAAATGACGAGCGTACATGAAGAGATTTCCGCACATTCACAAAAACAGAATGCTCATATCAAGTCGTTTCTTGCGCTTGAGCAGAAAAGAGAGCAGGCAATAGAGACTGCTGTTTTCAAGTGTGAGCAAAACGAACCATTTACAACTGACGATATCAATGCGATTACTTCGAAGATGAATGAGCTTGCACGAGGCGGTATTGTTCCGCTGCGTAAGCATGTTACGATTGATATGGTTAAGGAGTATGTCGAACGAAAACAGAAGTAAAGAGTAACTTTCTCTTTTTTGGTCATCTTAACAAGTGAACCGAGAAAGGGGAATGATGATGGAAAAAAAGCAGCATGCAAAAAAGCAGGATGAGCGTAACCCGAAACAAAAAGAGATGCCGTCCTACGCAGAAGCAGAATCGAAAAAAATGCAATACGGTCAAAAATAATCCAAAGGTGCCACTTCTTTTCCAAAAGAAGAGGGCGCCTTTTTTATGTCGAATTCTATGTTCTGTGATAGAATAGGAGTATTGTTTTGAAAAAGGGAGTTTATAAGAATGAATAAACACGTACTGCTTGTTGATGGTATGGCGCTTCTGTTCAGATCGTTCTATGCAACGGCTGTCCATCGCAATTTTATGATAAATGATCACGGCGTCCCGACGAATGGCGTGAATGGTTATTTGAAGCATTTATTAACCGCTGTTCAGACATTTGAGCCAACTCATATTGTGTGTTGCTGGGATATGGGAAGCCAAACATACCGAAATGAATTGTTTCAAGATTATAAAGCAAATCGAGGAGAGGCGCCTGTCGAGCTCATTCCGCAATTCGATTTAGCAAAAGAAGCGACAGAAGAACTAGGAATTGTAAACGTTGGTTTAAAAGGCTTTGAGGCAGATGATTGTATCGGCACGCTGGCGGCAGTCTATCAGAATGAAGCACGTGTGACGGTTCTAACCGGCGACAGAGATTTGCTGCAGATATTGAATGAACGAGTGACTGTTGCTTTGATGCAAAAAGGGATCGGGAACTATAAACATTATACAAAAGCCTTATTTGAAGAGGAAATGGGCATCTCTCCAAAGGCGCTGATCGATATGAAAGCACTTATGGGGGATTCAAGTGACAATTACCCAGGTGTGAAAGGAATCGGAGAAAAAACAGCATTAAAATTTATTCAAACATATCAAACCATTGATGGATTATTAGAAAATGTTCATGAACTAACGGCCGCACAGCAAAAGAAAATGCAAGCAGGATTAGAAGATTTGAAGCTCTCCCGTTTATTGGCAGAGATCAAATGTGATGTCCCGCTGAGCTGTCCAATTGATGAGACGAAGATGAATATCAATCAAGAACGGGCTGCTGCTATGCTGCGATACCATCAAATCAAAGGAATTGAACCGATGGTGAATCGATTAAGTAAAATAGAGATCAGCTAAGCCGATCTCTCAGCGTATAGACAAACCCTCGCATTCGTTGTCAGGTCTGCGCTCCGGTGCTCACGAATGTCAAATTCGCTCCGCTCCTCGCCCTTCCTAGGGCTGCAAAGGTTTTCTATCACGCTGAAAAGAAGACAAAGGACTAAAATAAAAATCATTTTAGCCCTTTGTTAGAGATAAGCTAAGCTGATCTCTAAGGTCATCTTTTTGTATTGCTTTTCTTCGCTCTATTTTCGAGCTGAGATAGTGGCTGCTTATCTTTTGTTTGCGCATCACCTTGAGGGGTTGTCCCATTTGTGACACGACCTTTATTCTCTTTATCCAATCAGTATCACCTCATACATTAGCATAACCGAAAAAAAGCGATTCATCCTTTAGAAAGGTGAATCGCTTTTCTAGCGAGCTGATCAGCTACTTGATTTTCCTTGCTTGGAATCCACTTAATGAAAAATAAATCAAACTGCCGTTGTAGCTCGATCATCTCTTTTATAAAAGGCTGAAAGGCTGGATTTTTAGCAAATCCTGCATTGGCCGCACGGTCAACTACCTGTGAATCTGTTCGAAATGAAACGGAACGCAGTCCTTTTTCTACGCAGATTTTCATCCCTTCAATGAGAGCGGAAAATTCTGCTTCGTGATTGCTCATTGATCCGAGAGGAATCGAGAAAGATTCAGCCTTTCCATCATATTTAATGAAAATGCCGATGCCAGAAGGACCTGGATTTCCTGCGCTAGCACCATCAATGTATATTTCAGCTGGCAATTTAATTCACCCTTTCATCAAGCGGAACCATTCTTTTCGCTGCATACGCATATGGTGTCCCAATCGCGGCGACGATAAATTTAATCACATAAGTCGTGATGAAGATTTCGATCCATACATGAAATGGATAGGTGCCAAGAAAGGCAATGGTTGTGAAGATCAGTGTATCAAGCAGCTGGCTGATCATCGTACTTCCAGCGTTGCGCACCCAAAGCGCACCATCGGAAGGAAATATCCGGCGAATAAACGAATATACATAAACATCTAACATTTGACTGATGATATAAGCAGCAAGACTGCCAAGTGCGACCCTTGGCATAAAGCCAAATATCGTTTCGAGCGATGTTTGAGACATGTCGGATGGAGCGGGATGGAAAAGCAAAGCCTCCTGCATGACAACGGTTAGCGTTAAAAGGGTGGCAAAGCCAATCCAGACAGCTTTCCTCGCTTCATTTTGTCCATATTTTTCATTCAATACGTCCGTTGCAAAGAACACACTGCCATATAAAATGTTTCCAAGTGTTGCCGTTAAGCCAAACAATTCAACGGTTTTGACCACTTGTAAATTTGCAGCAACCGTCGCAAAGCCAATCCAGACGAAAAGGCCCATCTTGCCAAATCCTTTATAAAATAGAAGAACAATGATAAAATTAATGATCGCAAATAAGATCCAAATACCTTCATTAAACAAGTGACATGAACTTCCTTTCTCATTGTAAAATGTAACTTTTTGATTATAGCATAACGAACGTTTACCTTAAAAGCACGGGAAGGCGATGTGATCAATGAAATTAAGAGCGCACTATACAATGAAAGTGAAATCGATTGGGTCCATTGCTTTTTTCCAAGAAGATTGGATGGAGCTAAAAGAGGCCTTGCTTTTAGCAAAACATATCGATAAAAAAGAACCACAGTCACTCCTATCATTTGAAGATGAAAAAGGGGCGATGTGGTCTATTAAAGAACTTGAAAAGCTAAATGAAGAACTAAAGCTTGAACCTGATCAGCTTCAGGTCTATTTTGATGCAAGTTTTCACAAAGAAACAGGCGACTCTGGCCTTGGGGTTGTCGTCTACTATAAGCTCGGAGAAGAGGCTTATCGTTTGAGAAAAAATCAGCCCTTCCAAGGAATCACCAATAATGAAGCGGAGTATGCAGCTTTATTTGAGGCAGTAAAAGCTTTGAAAGACCTTGGGGCAAGCAGAAATTCTGTCACGATTAGAGGCGATTCACTTGTTGTCATGAATCAATTAAAAGGAGAATGGCCTTGTTATGATGATATACATAACAAATGGCTCGACCGGATTGAAGCGGCTTTAAAGGAGCTGAGGCTTACGCCAACATATGAAGTCATCGATCGTAAACAAAATGCAGAAGCGGATCAGCTTGCAAGGCAGATACTTGCAGACGTCCCAATTGAAAGTAAATTGAAATTAGAAGCAGACGGAGCTGAATAATGTGGATAAAAAAACAGCAGTACAAGAATTGACGGATCTCCAAGACACGTATTGTTCAGATTGCTTGATTAAGAAGCACTTTCGAAAAGAATATGGCAAAAAATACGCCCACTCCTTTTGTATTCAGCAATGCACAGTCGGAGAGAAAATAAAAGAATACGGACAGACGCTGCTTAAAAAGTAAGCGGCTGCCCCGGTTTTCCTTACTCAAACATCCGCTCGTGAAAAAAAACGGATAGAATGTGTTAAAAAAGAACATATTCTGAAAAATGAGCCGATATAACTATAGAAAGTTTTGGTTGAGTTACTTTTTGACTAAGTGACGGATAATAGAGGAAAAGGGGAAGGCCGGCATGAATAATAAGGATTTCGAAACGGTATTACATCGAACATTTCAAGAGGTATACAGCGATCTAGAGCAGCTAGTAGATGTAGCAAAGAAGGGAAGACCTTTTCTCGAAAAAGATATTTCTGAAATTGAACAACGACTGAAGCAAAATATTTTAGCCATTGAAATTCAGCTGAAAATCAAATAAGAGAGGCATATGCCTCTCTTTATTTTGTCGTTTCATCATTGATTTAGTTGATTAAAGTTTTGTTACGTTTGCAGCTTGAGGTCCACGATTACCTTCAACGATTTCAAAAGAAACTTCTTGTCCTTCTTCTAAAGACTTGTAGCCGTCACCTTCGATAGCTGTGAAGTGAACGAATACATCGTCTCCGCCTTCAACTTCAATGAAGCCGAAACCTTTTTCATTATTGAACCATTTTACTTTACCGTTTTGCATATTGCTTTTTCCTCCTAGTACTGTAGCACACCTTTTGGGCATACTAAAAAAAATTTTCATCACCTAACGACTTTACAGTTGTTAAATGATGGTTCCACTATACACCATCAAAAGTAACGCGTCAAGCAGGCGAGCCAAATTTTGAGCAGAATGTTTGATTTTTTTGTTTTTTTGGTGAATAACAATGAAAAATAAAACGTCCTTTTCGGAACCTAACGTGCAGCTTGTCCGTATATAAAAAAAATACAGAAAGAGGTGCAATCATGAATCGTTATACACTTGAAGAATTTATTCAGAATACGCAGCAAGAAGATAAGGGAGAAGGGGTCTTTGAACTTGAAACATCAAGGCTTCTAGAAATTAATTTGACTGACACCATTTGGGCAAAAACAGGTTCCATGGTTTCCTATCGAGGGAAAATCAAATTTGAACGTGAGGGTGTTTTTGAGCACGGCGTCTCAAAGATGTTCAAAAAAATGCTCTCGGGAGAAGGCACCTCACTAATGAAGGCGACAGG
This sequence comes from Bacillus sp. WP8, assembly GCF_000800825.1. Taxonomy (NCBI): domain Bacteria; kingdom Bacillati; phylum Bacillota; class Bacilli; order Caryophanales; family Bacillaceae; genus Bacillus; species Bacillus sp. WP8. The sequence goes on along the minus strand of NZ_CP010075.1, from coordinate 1,984,953 downwards.
TGATGGGAAATTATATGTGGCAGATCAAGGCAAAAAAATCTCAATTCTCCGTTTGGCCCAAGGGGAATCTATTTTTGTGAATGGAAACGACCTGCTCGCATTTGAACCATCTGTCCGCTGGGATATCAAATTGATGAAAAAGGTATCAGGCATGCTTGCAGGCGGATTATTTAATGTCAAATTAGAAGGGCCGGGCTTAGTAGCAATCACAAGTCATTATGAGCCGCTGACGCTCATTGTTCAGCCGGGTGACTCTGTTTATACAGATCCGAATGCGACTGTTGCGTGGTCAGGTGATTTAAAAACTGAATTTGTGACAGATGTTTCCTTTAAAACCTTTATTGGCAGGGGAAGCGGAGAGTCTATTCAAATGAAGTTTACTGGAAGCGGCTTTGTTGTCGTTCAGCCGTTTGAAGAAGTATACACAACAAATGGAAATCAAGGGTAAAGAAAAAGGTGTCCGTCATTGACGGACACCTTTTTATGATAATGCGCGAGCATATGTTTTGTTATTCATGATGAGATCTGACTGCTCGACGATATCTTCCAAAATGGTTTGAGAAGATTGTTTTAAGTGCAGTTTTTTCATGTTTTGTTTCATTGTTTCTAATTTTTCTTCGTCCTGAAGCAAGTTGGTCACAGATTCTAAAATGTCTTCATGTCTGTTAATGACAATGGCAGCGCCATAATCCTCAAAGAAAAGAGCATTTTCTTTTTCTTGGCCAGGGACAGGCTTGTAAAGAATGACTGGGACACCGATTGCAGTTGCTTCTGTTAAAGTAATGCCGCCTGGTTTTGTAATCATACAATCTGTTACTCTGAACAATTCATCAATTTGTTCCACATATCCAAGCGCCTTCAATTGATCTGGGTGTGCCTGCTCAAGAACGCTAAGCGATTGTTTCAGTGCGGCGTTCTTTCCGCATACAACAACAATTTGTACTTCACTGTCGAGAAGCAGCGCCTCACATAATTCCTTCACATTTTTTAGTACACCGTGAGCACCGGCCATGATAAGAAGTACTTTTTTGTCGGATGATAATCCATATTTTTTATAGATCATCGATTTTGGCACGTCGGCTTCAAACTGTGGTCTAATAGGAATACCTGTCACTTTGACATCGCTTGGATGTGTGCCGATTTCCACTAATTTTTGTTTCACATAATCGGTTGCAACATAGTATCGGTCGATGTTTTCATGTACCCAAATCTTATGGAGACAAAAATCGGTCATGACATTAAAAGTCGGAATCACTTTACCTGTTTTGTTTCGATATTCTGGTACAACAATCATCGGGAATGTAATAATGATGATATCTGGATTGTGTAACTGAATTAATTCATCGAGACGCTTATTTCCCATCTTTAAATAAATGTTAAATTTGCGTTTATTGTAAATTTTATCAACACCGTAATAAAACAAGCGATAAAATTGTTTCCCAATGGAAAAGCTCTTCAAGTATAAATATTGAGTCACTTCTGACACAATGGGATTCGATTCTTGATACAAATTAGAAACTACAACATGTTCAAATCCTTGGGATTTGCATTCATCATACAGTGTTTTTGCTACCTGCATATGTCCATTTCCATAATTTGCGGTCAAGATTAATATTTTTTTATTGGTATTCAAGAATATTCACCTCAAATGTAATCAACAACAACAAAACTTCGTACGAAACTATTAATCTCATAGGTCTACATATACATAAAGATAACATATAAACAGTTAGAGCATATCATTCGTTACGAAAGAATTAAACTAATTTTAAAAAACAAACAGATTCAATTGATAATGGAAGACAGAGCCATTTGTATTTTAACACATTTTGACGATTTATCATCAGACCACAGTCTATTTTATTCCCAAACGTATGGTGTTTCTTGATAAACATAATAATTAAGCCAATTCATAAACAATAAGGTTGCATGGGCTTTCCAGCGATTTACTGGGATTAATGTGTCACCATCTTCTATAAAATAGTGGACAGGTTTTTGGACTGTATCATCTTTCAACAAATCTCTTTCATATTCCTGCATCAATGTATCTGTATCATACTCAGGATGTCCAGTTAAAAATACTTGTTTATCATCATCTGAAACAATTAAACAAACACCTGCTTCTTCAGACATACTCAAGACTTTCAAATTCGGCGTGTTTTTTAATTGTTCTGTATTAATATCTGTATGCCTAGAATGTGGGACATAGTATACTTCATCAAAACCTCTGACTAATCTTTCTTTTTTCTCTTTCACAATATGCTCAAATACGCCAAATTTTTTCTCGGGAAGCTTGATTTTTTCAATCCCGTAATGGTGATATAAACCTGCCTGTGCACCCCAGCAAATATGAAGGGTAGACGTCACATTGGTTTTACTCCAGTCCAAAATGTCCTGCAGCTCTTTCCAATAAGAAACTTCTTCAAAAGGTAAGTGCTCAATTGGTGCGCCAGTGATGATCATTCCATCAAATTTTTTATGGCGAATCGATTCAAAGGTCGTATAAAATTCATCTAGATGCTCTCTCGACGTATTCTTCGGTGTATGTGTACTTGGAATCAAAAACGTAAAGTACACTTGTAAAGGAGAATTTCCGAGCATTCTCAGCAGCTGCGTTTCAGTTTGTATTTTTTTTGGCATTAAATTTAAGATCACGATATTCAAAGGACGGATATCTTGCTTGAATGCCCTTGTCTCATCCATGACGAAAATATTTTCGCTCTCTAGTATTTGTTTTGCCGGCAGATGAACTGGTATGTTAATAGGCAACTCGCCACCCCCTGAACCAAAGCTAATTTCACTTCATTATAGGAACTTTCTGGCGATATTTCAATGTTTCAATTATGTTACAATGAAAAATAGAGCAAAAAAGAATGCTGTTTCTGTAAAAAAAGGAGGCCGTTTTGTTATGATCACAAAGCATTTATCAGATATTGACATTGCCCAAAAGGCTAAGCTAAGACCAATTCAAGACATCGCAGCAAAGCTGCAACTACATGACGAAGAATTAGAATGCTATGGTTTCACAAAAGCGAAAATATCTTTGACTATTTTTGACCGTTTAAAGGAACAAAAAGAAGGACACGTGATTCTTGTCACTTCCATCAACCCAACGCCAGCAGGTGAGGGGAAATCCACGGTAACAGTCGGCCTTGGTCAAGCCTTCGAAAAAATTGGCAAAAAAGCGATCATTGCGATGCGTGAGCCATCATTAGGTCCTACAATGGGGATTAAAGGCGGGGCAGCGGGCGGAGGATATTCACAGGTGCTGCCAATGGAAGAAATCAATCTTCATTTCACAGGAGATTTTCATGCCATTACATCTGCACATAACGCCTTATCTGCATTTATTGATAATCATATCCATCACGGAAATGAACTCGGCATCGACACGCGCCGCATTGTATGGAAGCGGGTGCTTGATTTAAACGATCGTGCATTAAGACAAGTCGTTGTCGGACTTGGCGGTCAGTTAAATGGGTATCCTAGAGAAGACGGATTTGACATTACAGTTGCTTCCGAAATGATGGCGATCCTCTGTTTAGCAGAAGACTTATCTGACTTAAAAAACCGTCTTTCTTCTATTGTTGTTGCCTATAATCAAGAAGGCGAGCCAATCACAGTGGGAGCACTTGGATATGAAGGTGTCCTGACGTTACTTTTAAAAGACGCACTCAAGCCGAACCTGGTTCAAACGATTGAAGGAACCCCAGCACTTGTCCATGGCGGTCCTTTTGCCAATATTGCACATGGATGCAATAGTTTAATTGCAACCAAAATGGCAGCAAAATTAGCTGATTATGTCGTAACAGAAGCTGGATTTGGAGCAGATCTTGGAGCAGAAAAGTTCCTTCACATTAAAACAAGAGCTGGTGATTTCAAACCTGGTGCAGTTGTCATTGTGGCGACAGTGAGAGCATTAAAGATGCATGGCGGAATGAAGAAAACCGAACTCAAAGAAGAGAATGCACACGCCGTCTTAGAAGGTATACATAATTTAGAAAAGCATATTGAAACCGTGCAAGCTTTTGGTCTTCCATATATCGTCGCGGTAAACCGTTTTATTACGGATACAAAAGAAGAGATTCAAGCGATAGAAGATTGGTGCGGCAAACATGGCCATCCAGTTAAAGCCGTGAATGTATGGGAAGAAGGAGGCGAAGGCGGGACAGCTCTTGCCGAGGAACTAGCGGAACTCATTGAAAAGAAAAAGAACAACTTTACCTATTTGTATGAAGAGAACGATTCCATAGAAGAAAAGTTATCTAAAGTGGCCAAAGTGGTTTACGGGGCAGATGGGGTCACGCTCACATCCAAAGCAAGAAAGCAGCTGGCTGCCATTGAGGAAAACGGCTGGGCTCATTTGCCGGTTTGTATGGCAAAAACACAATATTCTCTTTCGGATGATCCAGCTTTAATCGGCAGACCTAAAGGCTTTACCATTACGATTCGCGAGTTAAAGCCATCTGTAGGAGCAGGATTTATTGTGGCCTTAACCGGAAGCATTTTGACAATGCCTGGATTACCTAAAAAACCTGCGGCTCTCGAAATGGATTTATTAGAAGACGGCAGTGTGACAGGACTCTTTTAAACGGGAGCATAAAAAGCGATTTTCTAAAAGAAGCATGTTACGATAGGAAAAAGTGAATCCTAGGAGGCTATGAGATGTCAATTTATGATATTCAGGTCAAGACCATTAACGGTCAGGAAAAATCGATGGCAGAATACAAAGGAAAAGTGCTCATTATTGTAAACACAGCAAGCAAATGTGGACTGACTCCTCAATTTAAACAATTACAAGAGCTATATGATCAATATCATGAAAAGGGCCTTGAAATTTTAGGATTTCCGTGTAACCAATTTATGAACCAAGAGCCAGAAGGAGAAGAAGCCATTCAAGAATTCTGTTCTTTGAATTATGGAGTGACCTTCCCTATGTTTGCGAAAGTAGATGTTAATGGCGAAGAGGCGCACCCACTGTTCAAGCATTTAACAAGTGAAGCGAAAGGTGTGCTTGGGACAAAAACAGTGAAATGGAATTTCACAAAATTTATCGTTGACCAAAACGGAGAAGTCACTGAACGCTTCTCTCCAAAAACGCCACCAAAAGAATTAGAAAGCTCAATCATCGCTCTGTTGGACAAATAAGATGCTGACAGTCATGCAGCGAAAACAATTGGAGGCAGCTGCCTCCTTTGTTTCAGACAGGCTGAAGGATGAACCAACTGGACACGATGCGGCTCATGTTGCTCGTGTGCGCCAGCTTGCCGTCCGTATTGCACATCAGGAAGGCGGCTCTTTCTTTATCATCGAAATGGCGGCAATTGTACATGATGTCATTGATGAAAAGCTGTCAAGTGAATGGAAAGTCACTAAGGAGCAGCTTGAGCACCAGCTCCTTTTGTGGGAATTGGATACGAGGGATATCCGCTACATCATGGACATCATTACAACGATGTCTTTTCGTCACCGGCATAAGCAGTTTAGGCCGATGACGTTAGAAGGGACTATTGTTCAAGATGCGGATAGGCTGGATGCGATAGGAGCAAGCGGTATCGCTAGAGTTTTTACGTATGCTGGCGCAACAGGTGAGCCCCATTATACAAAGGACACGCAGCAGGGCTCTGTGCTAAAGCATATGGAAGAAAAACTGCTCAAATTAAAAGACTTGATGAACACTCGTGCAGGGAAGCAGCTTGCTGATGAGCGGCATGAATTGATGAGTTTATTTATCAAGAAATGGAAAGAAGAATGCGGCCTTACAGATGAGTAGGGTCTTTATGTGTGTAAGGAGGATATATCAATGAAAATAACAGCCATAGAACCGACGCCAAGTCCGAATACCATGAAGGTTATTTTGACAGAAGCACTTGCCGGCGGTAAAAGCAACAACTACAAAAAGGATCAAAAAGACGAAGCCCCAGAAATGATCAAGCGTATTTTAAGCATTGAAGGTGTAAAAGGGGTTTATCATGTCGCAGATTTCTTAGCAGTCGAGCGAAATGCAAAGTTTGACTGGCAGGGTATTTTACAGCAGGTCAGAGAAGCCTTTGGACAAGAAACAGAAGGCCTTCAGGAAGGATCGCAGTCAGGCGATGACACATTTGGTGAAGTGAAAGTGTTTGTCCAAATGTTTAATGGGATTCCGATGCAGGTCAAACTGTCAGACGGTGAAAGAGAAGAGCGGTTTGGCATGCCTGAACGTTTTCAAGCAGCCATTTTAAAGCTTAGAAGCAGCTCAGACAATGTCGTGTTTGAACGTGTGTGGAAAGAACACGGCGTTCGTTTTGGGGAATTTGCTGATATCGGTCAGGAAGTCACAGAGGAGCTGCAAGCAGCCTATGATGATGAGCGTTTAGCCCGATTAACAGAGGCAGTAAAAGAAGGGCAGGAAGCTGTAGATAGACAGGTGAACCGAAAAGCATATGATGTAACAGAAGCCATGCTGCAAGAGGAAGATTGGAAAAAACGTTTTGCCCATTTAGAGCAAATGCAGCCAGAGCAAAAGGATATACCTGTTTTAATGAAAGCAATGGAGGATCCAAAAACGTCTATTCGCAGACAAGCCGTTGTGAATGCTGGCATGATTGAGGATCCTGCCATTCTGCCTATTTTATATAAGGGGCTCGAGGACAAAACAGTGACAGTCCGCAGAACGGCTGGTGACTGTATTTCTGACCTTGGTGACCCTAGCGCTATAGAAGCCATGATCGCAGCATTAAAGGATCCGAGTAAGCTCGTCCGCTGGCGTGCAGCGATGTTCCTTTATGAAGAAGGGGACGAAACGGCACTTGAAGCATTAAAAGAAGCAGAGCAAGACCCTGAGTTTGAAGTCAGTCTTCAAGTCAAAATGGCGATTGAGCGCATTGAGCATGGAGAAGAAGCGAAAGGCTCTGTATGGAAGCAAATGACAGAAAGTAGAAAGAATGCATCAGAATGATGAGAAAAATGAACAAGCTGCCAATGAAAAGCAGCTTGTTTTTCTAAAAAAGATAGACAGAAAAATTTTTTTAGAAAAATTATTTTGAATATTGTTGAAATATGCGAAAAAACTCTATATAGTAGTACCAATATAGAATATTGGAGGTCAGATTTTATGACACGAACCTTGCTGAGCGCTTGCTTCAGCAGCCATGTTAGTCATCAGTCATTCATAGGTGGCTAAATAAACAGAAAATTTGTAAAATAAAATCAACTCAAAATCATGCAGTCAACAAGACTTGTAGTATAGGAGGCTTTTTAAACAGATGGCAGAACTACGCAGTAATATGATTAAACAAGGAATCGACAGAGCACCTCACCGAAGCTTACTAAGAGCAGCGGGGGTAAAGGATGAGGATTTCGGCAAGCCATTTATTGCCGTATGTAATTCCTATATTGATATTGTCCCAGGACATGTCCATCTTCAGGAATTCGGGAAGATTGTGAAAGAAGCCATTCGTGAAGCTGGCGGCGTTCCATTTGAATTCAATACGATTGGCGTCGATGATGGAATTGCCATGGGTCATATCGGGATGAGATATTCATTGCCAAGCCGTGAAATCATTGCTGACTCTGTAGAAACCGTTGTATCTGCTCATTGGTTTGATGGAATGGTTTGTATTCCTAACTGCGATAAAATCACACCAGGAATGATGATGGCAGCGATGCGCGTGAATATCCCGACTGTTTTTGTGAGCGGCGGACCGATGGAAGCGGGTAGAACAAGTGACGGCAGAAAAATTTCTCTTTCTTCTGTATTTGAAGGCGTTGGTGCATACCAGTCAGGTAAAATCAATGAAGAGGAATTAAATGAATTAGAGCAGTTTGGCTGTCCAACCTGCGGATCTTGTTCAGGTATGTTTACAGCTAACTCAATGAACTGTTTGGCAGAAGCACTCGGGATTGCTCTTCCTGGAAATGGAACAATTTTGGCGACATCACCAGAGCGAAGAGAATTTGCGAAGAAGTCTGCAAAACAACTCATGGAGCTCATCAAAAAAGATATTAAACCACGGGATATTGTCACTGAAAAAGCAATTGATAATGCATTTGCATTAGATATGGCTCTTGGTGGTTCAACTAATACTGTTCTTCACACATTGGCGATTGCGAATGAAGCAGGTGTTGAATATTCACTTGAACGTATCAATGAAGTAGCAGAACGTGTGCCTCATTTATCGAAACTTGCTCCAGCTTCAGATGTTTATATTGAGGATTTACATGAAGCAGGCGGCGTTACAGCCGCACTAAATGAATTGTCTAAAAAAGAAGGAGCTCTTCATTTAGATACAATGACCGTCACTGCAAAAACGCTTGGCGAGAACATTGCGGGACATGAGGTGAAAGATTATAACGTCATTTATCCAATTGATAAGCCATTTACTGAAAAAGGCGGCTTAGCCGTTTTATTTGGAAACCTTGCGCCAGATGGAGCCATCATTAAAACGGGCGGGGTACAAGACGGGATCACACGCCATGAGGGACCTGCGATCGTATTTGAATCCCAGGAAGAAGCCCTTGAAGGCATCATTAATAGAAAAGTAGAAGCAGGACATGTTGTCATCATTCGCTACGAAGGACCTAAAGGCGGACCTGGCATGCCTGAAATGCTTGCACCTACTTCACAAATCGTCGGCATGGGACTTGGACCAAAGGTTGCTTTAATTACAGACGGACGTTTTTCCGGCGCTTCTCGCGGATTGTCTATTGGACACGTCTCACCAGAGGCAGCTGAGGGCGGCCCGCTTGCCTTTGTTGAAAATGGTGACCATGTCGTTGTCGATATCGAGCAGCGCATTTTAAGCGTAGATGTTCCAGAGGAAGAATGGGAAAGAAGAAAAGCAAACTGGAAAGGCTTTGAGCCAAAAGTAAAAACAGGTTATCTTGCTAGATATTCAAAACTTGTGACATCAGCCAATACAGGCGGCATCATGAAAATTTAATCTGATATCGAACATTTGAAAATTGGCTCTCTCTATAGTATCCTTTATTCACAACATAAGGATTATAGAGGGGGCTTTTTTATGTCAATGGCATATGAAGAATATATGCGCCAGCTCGTTGTACCGATGCGTCAAGAGCTGACAAGTGCAGGATTTCAAGAACTAACAACGGAAGAAGAAGTAGAACAAACGATGCAAGAAAGAGAAGGAACGACATTTGTCGTTGTCAATTCTGTATGCGGGTGCGCTGCCGGCTTAGCACGCCCAGCTGCTACACAAGCTGTGATGAAGGCAGAAAAAACACCAGATCGAATTGTCACAGTTTTTGCTGGTCAGGACAGGGAAGCAACGGCAAAAATGAGAGAATACTTCACAGGGGAAGAGCCATCGTCTCCATCTATGGCACTTTTAAAAGGAAATGAACTCGTTCATTTTATTCCGCGTGACGAAATTGAAGGTCATGAAATGGAAGACATCATGAACAACGTCTTATCTGCATTCGAAAAACATTGCTAATACACATGTTGAAATGTCCTGTAAACAAATCAGGGCATTTTTTCTTGATCATGATGGAGGAACTGCATGCTTATCACAACAAGCTTTAGAGCAAATGAACAAACAATTGAAACAGCAAAAGCCCTTGCAGAGGATTTACATGGTGAGTATGTTGAAAGGCGCAAACAATCTGTCAAGCAGCTTGCGATGAAACGAGGAGATGTCCTTGTTGTGGGGAAGGAAAGATTCGAATGGTATCAGCCAAATGGTGAAAAGTTCTTCTTCCATCCAAGCTCAGCGATGTTCAGGGTGAAGCGGCTCATGCGCGGAGAAAAGGATCCTTTAATCGAAGCCACGCAGCTTCGGCCAGGCGATTCCTTTTTAGATTGTACGCTTGGTCTAGGATCAGATGCCATTACAGCCAGCTTGCGAGTAGGTCCGAATGGAAGGGTCATTGGTATCGAAAAGAATCCCATGACAGCATTGTTAGTCCGAGAAGGATTAAACACATGGGAGACAGGGGTAAGAGAGGCAGATGAAGCGATGAAACGGATATCTGTTGTAAGTGGAGACAGTATCGAGCAGCTAAAAAAGCTCTCTGATGAATCAATTGATGTCGTCTATTTTGACCCGATGTTTGAGGAGGCGATTCAAGAATCTGCAAGTATCGCTCCGCTCCGTCATGCGGCAGAGTACCACTTTGATCACGAAACAGCCGTCCAAGAAGCGCTGAGAGTAGCGAGAAAAAGAGTGGTTTTAAAAGATCATTGGAAAAGCACCCGATTTCAAGCAGACTCCTATCAATTTCACGTTTTAAAACGAAAAACAGCCCAATTTCATTATGGATATATTGAGAAAGAAAAAAGCCCTCGCTAAAGGTTCAGCTGTGCAGACAATTCTTTTTAATTCCTTGTCAAGCATCTAAAAAAGCCCTTATTCAGGGCTTTTAATCTGTAATCTCCATATAGACAAAATAAAATAATGTCAGCAAGGAAGCCGTAATAAAAAACCCTTCAAGCATACCCATTCCTCCCAAATTTTAGTCGCCTTTACTGCCATTGTAAACGTTTTATTATAAAAAAGAAAGTCTCAAATCGGTGACCAAATTGAATGACTGAAAATTCATTATATGCTAGAATAGCAGTATGATAACTTATGGAAGGAATTAGATATCATGAAGATGTGGATGAGAAAAACGCTTGTTGTGCTCTTTACGATTGCAACTTTTGGTTTAGTCTCTCCTCCGTCGGCTTTGATGACAGACAAGCCCTCTGAACTTTCTTCATCTGATAAAACGCCTTATACAGCTGTTTATGATACATCAGATGAATTGCGCAGCTGGGAACGAACGCAAGAGGAAAGCAAAGAGCAGATAGACCCCTTTGAGCAATATAAGCAAGAGGTGCTGTCAAGTGCAGAAAATCAATCCTTTCTCAAATTTGGCCGTAAAATCACACCTGTCATTGAGGACGAGTACAGAGAAGAAATTCAGCCGAAGATTGAACAAGTGTTAACCGACTATTTAACAAATTTCAAAGATGACGAAAAATTTCAAGATGTTGTGATAACTGATCAGCCTTCAAGCGGAAATGGCGAAAAAATCTTCCACATTTACAACCGCAAGACTGGAGAAGATTTGCTCCGTTTTCATGTCAGAAGAGATCAGCCGCCTCACAGCGGATATTGGTTTAACTTTCATTACCATACAGCAGAAGATGGATTCCAGACGCATCATGAACTCGGTAATATTTACTGGGATAAAAACACCCCGCCGAGCTGGATGAGCCACTAGAAGGAGATGTCATGCCAATTGAAAAAATATACAATGAACGAAATGGTGCAGATTACAAAACAAATGTTAAACGATCGCGGAGTGAAAATTGAAGATATCGCACACATTGTGCTGAAGCTCCAAGAAAAATATCATCCAAACCTTCCACTTAGTGTCTGTATTGAAAATGTTGAAAAAGTGCTGAATAAAAGAGAAATTGTCCATGCAGTTTTAACAGGACTTGCCCTTGATCAGCTGGCAGAAAAAAAGCTTTTGCCAGAACCTTTACAGCACTTAGTTGAAACAGATGAGCCGCTATATGGAATTGATGAGATTATTCCGCTTTCCATTGTCAATGTATATGGATCAATCGGTTTGACCAACTTCGGTTATTTAGATAAAGAGAAATTTGGTATTATTCGTGAATTAGATGAAGGCCGTCCAGGTGAAGTGCATACTTTCCTTGATGACCTAGTCGCTGCACTTGCCGCAGCAGCTGCAAGCCGGATTGCTCACTCACACCAAGATATTAAGGATGAAGAGCAGGAACGAGTGAATCAAGTATAAAAAGAAAAACATGTCTGCTCATCATGCAGGCATGTTTTTTTGGTTTCAAGAAAAGCTGAAATAAGGTAAACTACAACAAGAACATAAATAAAGGATGAAAAAAATGAAACAATACAAAGAGTTATGCCGTCATGTATTACAGCACGGGGATGAAAAAGGTGACAGAACGGGTACAGGTACAATCAGCACGTTCGGTTACCAGATGAGATTTGATTTACAGGAAGGGTTTCCTCTTTTAACCACAAAGAAATTACACCTGAAATCAATCATTCATGAGTTGCTTTGGTTTTTAAAAGGTGATACAAATGTCAAATATCTTCAAGAAAATGGTGTCCGGATTTGGAACGAATGGGCAGATGAAAATGGAGAGCTGGGCCGTGTATACGGGGCGCAGTGGAGATCATGGGCGAGCGGAGACGGCGAGACAGTGGATCAGATCGCAAAGCTGATTCATGATATTGAGCACAACCCGAATTCAAGACGACTGATCGTCAGTGCTTGGAACCCGGGGGAAATTGATCAAATGGCGCTGCCTCCTTGTCATTGTCTGTTTCAATTTTACGTATCAAACGGGAAGCTTTCCTGCCAGCTATATCAAAGATCGGCAGATATCTTTTTAGGCGTGCCATTTAATATCGCTTCATATGCTCTTCTAACGATGATGATTGCCAAAGTCACAAATCTTGAGCCAGGAGAGTTTATTCATACACTCGGAGATGCTCATATTTACCAAAATCATCTTCCACAGGTGAAAATGCAGCTAGAGCGCGAAGAACGCACTCTTCCTACGCTTCGTATTACGAGAGATGTAAAAAGCATTTTTGATTTTACGTTTGATGATTTTGTGCTTGAGAACTATGATCCGCATCCGCATATTAAAGGAGAAGTCAGTGTATGATTTCCATGATTGTGGCGACAGGAGATGACAGAGTCATTGGTCAAGATAATCAAATGCCTTGGCATTTACCAGCAGATTTAGCGTATTTTAAAAAAGTCACAGGCGGTCATACGATTGTCATGGGCAGAAAAACCTTTGAATCGATTGGACGAGCGCTGCCTAACCGCCGAAACATTGTGCTGACCACAAGTTCTTCTTTTAAAGCAGAAGGATGCGAGGTTGTTCATTCAATTGCTGACATTTTGGCAATTGCGGAGAGCGAGACAGAGCTATTTATCATTGGCGGGTCTAAGCTGTATGAAGAAATGATGCCATATGCGGATCGTCTCTATATCACGCACATTCACCATGCGTTTGAAGGAGACCGCTATTTCCCGTATTACAATGAAGATGAATGGACGATTGTATCACGCGAAAAAGGCCATCGTGACGAAAAGAACCCCTACAATTATGAATTTGTCGTCTATGACAAAAAAGGATAAGTGAGTAGGAGGAGTACGGTTGTTTCGTTATTGGTTTTTAACGATTTATGTTGTTGTATCCTTTTTTAAAAGTATGAGGCATTTGTACGATCATGAATTAACGGATCCACGCATTTCCTATACGAAACGAATGCATCTCATTCATGAGTATGCAAAAAGATTTGCCCGGGGATGTATTGATCAATCAGGATCAGTCATGACCATTCATCAGCAAAAGAAGCTGCCAGATGGCCCGGTTATTTATGTCACAAAAGAGCTGAATCCAGTCACGACGACATTATTGATCGGCCACCTAGAGAAGCCATTTGCTTTTATGGCAAAGCCGAAGCTCTTTCGGTATCCGATTATAAAACAATGGCTCAAAAAAATGGCGGTCATTCATCAGAATCAAACGGATGAGGTCTTATTAGAAGAAGCAAAGGAAAGAATCATGTCTGGGCAGAGTATCTTGCTTTCAGAAGCATATCGTCACATTGCAGAGGCGCTTGCTGAAGAATACGATTGTCCGCTTGTACCGATTGAAACGAGCGGAACGGATCGTCTTTTAACTGGGAAGATCGTGAAAAGACTGCGTCCTGTTAATGTTGATATTCATATTAAAGCTCCTGTCATGATCAGTGATTACGCACAAAAGCGTGCATAGAAAAAACCAGCATCCGAATAGTGGATGCTGGTTTTTTTTCATGCAGCAGGAACGTTCACACAATAGAATAAAATACAGAAGAACATCGAGGCGCTGCCGCCGAGAACAAAGCTGTGCCAAATCGCATGATGATAGGGGATTTTCCGCCAAATATAAAAGATGGTTCCGACCGAATATAAAACGCCGCCTAACAGTAAGAGGCCAAATCCTGCACCTGTTAATTGGATATAAAGCGGTTTGATGGCAATGATGATCATCCAGCCCATTAATAAATAGACAAGGGTAGATACGATAATAAAGCGTTTGACGAAAAAGATTTTAAAGACAATCCCACCAGCAGCAAGCGCCCATACAATCGCAAGGAGTGTATAACCCAGTGCACCTTTTAGAGGTCCAAGTAAAAAGGGTGTATATGTACCAGCAATCAATACATAAATAGCCGAGTGATCGAGGATTTCAAAAATATCTTTTGTTTTTTGGTGCCGAATGCTATGAAGCAGGGTTGAGCTTAAATAGAGTAGCAGCATGGATGCACCAAATATCGAAAAGCTGATAATGTCTGTGACGGTGCCGTATTGAACAGCGAATAAGACGAGAAACACAATAGCTGGAATGGATAAAATAACACCAATGCCATGTGTAATGGCGTTTGCAATTTCTTCTTTTACAGTAAACAATGGATGTCCTCCTTTTATTGAACCGGTATATAACCATCAAGCGACTTCAGGAATGAAAGACCTTCAAGTGTAATCTTCGTTCCGGCCCTGCCTTTTCCTTTCGTCACGTATGCTTTTTTCTCAAGATCATCTAAGCGGTTTCGCACCTGCTGAGGGGTGAGCGGAATGTCTCCTTGCTTGCTTAGTTCAGACAGGATGCGTCTGCTGGCCGCTTCTCCTTTTTCATTGAGAGATTTAATGGCTTCCAGCAAGAAAACAAACTCTTGTTTTTCCATTAGTGTGAGCTGGTGTTCTTCCTTTTTACCTTTCACGGCTGAGGGAAGAGGTGCTAACACAAAGGGAGGTAAATGATGTAAAAATACCGTGTGGCCCTCGAGTATGGACGCAGCGTAATGAACGATATTTTTGAGCTCTTGCACATTTCCTTCAAATGGATACTGCTGCAAGGCTTCCCAAACACTTGGATCAATGTCAGGAGCCATGTCCAGCTCTTGAAAGAAAGCATTTGTTAACACAGGAATGTCTGTTTTTCGTTCAGCTAAAGCCGGAAGGGCCAAATGAAGAACATTCAAACGATAAAACAGCTCGGGTAAAAAGGTAGAAGAAACCCTGAGTGCCTCTATTGATAAAGACGAAGAAGCGATTACTTTTGTTGCAGGTGAGGTTTCTAGAAAGTGAATGACCTTGTGCTGCATAGGAATACTTAATGCGGCGACCTCATCTAAATAAAGAATTTGATTGTTTTTTTCTGTGAAGGCTTTCTGTAAGATTTCTTCATTCAAGATGGGGCAATACATGTGTGTCAGTGCTGCGTGTGGAATAGATGCGTTCGCCATTTCTTGGGCAAATAGTGTTTTGCCTGTGCCGGTGCCTCCTGTTATTAAGACTGGTTGTTCGTTTTTCGAAAATTGTTTTGCCAGATGAATGGCATGCTTGATGTCTTGATGATCTCCATATATAGACGTGAACGATTGTGTGGCCATGAGGTGGTTCCTTTCTTTGTGGTTCTAATTGGTTCAATTGTAACACCCAATTAAAACAAATGTACAGGAAAACGAGAAAGTTTATAAAATTTATGATGGATCCGTGATCTATTGGTTTATTTTTTGAATATTCATGTTATAATGACAAATTAAATAAGGTTAAAGAGAAAGGATCTTGTACATGAAACCGTTGCTCAAAGAAAATACGCTAATTCAAGTGAAAGACATCTTAAAAGCCCATCAAAATTTGAAGGATGTAGTCATTCATACACCACTTCAAAAAAATGAGCGACTTTCTGAACGATATGAATGTAATGTCTACTTAAAAAGAGAGGATCTTCAAGTAGTTCGTTCCTTTAAATTAAGAGGCGCTTTTAATAAAATGAGCCAACTTCCAAAAGATAAACTAGAAAATGGCATTGTCTGTGCAAGTGCTGGAAATCACGCACAGGGTGTTGCCTATTCTTGTAAATATTTAGGCATCCACGGGAAAATTTTTATGCCTGCTACGACGCCAAGGCAAAAAGTATCCCAAGTGGAGCTGTTCGGAAAAGAATATGTTGAAATTATTTTAACCGGAGATACGTTTGATGATTCGTATCATGAAGCCGTAAAATGCGGAGATGAAGAAAAGCGCGAATTTATCCATCCGTTTGATGATTTGGATGTGATGGCAGGACAAGGAACGACTGCTGTCGAAATATTAAACGATATCGAAGTGGAGCCTCACTTTTTATTTGCAAGTGTCGGAGGTGGAGGTCTGTTATCTGGTGTTGGTACATATATCAAAAATATCTCACCAGAAACCGAAATCATTGCAGTCGAACCGCTTGGCGCAGCTTCACTGCATGCCTCGCATGAGAAGGGCGAGGTTGTGACACTTGATTCGATTGATAAGTTTGTGGACGGAGCAGCGGTTCAGCGGATTGGCGAAAAGACGTTTACATCGCTTCAGTCTGTTGTCGATAAAATCAGTCTAGTACCAGAAGGGAAAGTATGTACAACGATTTTGGAGCTGTATAATCAATGTGCGATTGTAGCAGAACCGGCTGGCGCATTGCCGATCGCAGCATTAGATGCTCATCGCGAGGAGATCAAAGGGAAAAATGTTGTCTGTATTGTCAGTGGAGGAAATAATGACATCGGCAGAATGCAGGAAATCAAAGAACGCTCGATGATCTATGAAGGGCTTCAACATTACTTTATTGTCAATTTTCCGCAAAGAGCAGGAGCGCTTCGTGAATTTTTAGATGAAGTGTTAGGGCCAAATGATGATATCTCACGCTTTGAATATACGAAAAAGAATAACCGAAGCAAAGGTCCTGCGCTAGTCGGCATCGAATTGAAAGAAAGAGATGACTATGCAGCGCTGATTGAGCGGATGGATAAAAAAGGATTCCACTATGTTGAAGTGAATAAAGATCAAGATTTATTCCACCTATTTATTTAGGCTTAACAGATAATTGGAAAAGAGGATTGATCGTTTGTGCTGCTCAAAACAATATGTTTTAGACGGATGGATGGAGCTCAGATCAAGGTAACAGAAGTCCCTGTTCTAAAGGGAGATGAGACGTATCGTTTCATGCTCACCTTTAGACTTGAAGCTTTCTTGAAAAAAGTCTATGTATCTAAAGGAAAGAGAGCTGTGTACTCTTTCAGAGAGGATGTGAAACGTAACGTCAAGTGGAGCACATATGAACAGATCTATCAGGAGCCTACATTGAAACACAATGCGTAAGCAGAAATCTTTGTCAAAAGGGGGAAGCAGCCATTTTGAAATGGCTGCTGCTCAGTTTGGCAAGGATTTTTTTCGTGACAAGAAGAAAATGTGACAATTTCAAAAACGTTAGGTCAGTTGTTTTCAAGTGTGCAGGAAATAAGGTAATATCATAAGTAAAGACTAAGACAGCAAGGATGAGACGATAGTGAAACAAATTAAAATTGTAACAGATTCAACTGTGGACCTTCCGCAAGAAAAAATCAATGATCTTTCCATTCACGTGATTCCGCTCAATATCTCCATTTCTGGAGTTGATTATATTGACCGAGTGAATATACAGCCAGATGAATTTATTGAAAAAATGGAGGCCGCTGAGGAACTGCCGAAAACGTCTCAACCTGCGATCGGTCAATTCGTCGAATTATATGAAAAGCTGACGGCAGATGGAAGCGAAGTGATCAGTATCCATTTAACTGGTGGAATGAGTGGTACTGTTCAAACTGCTGAAAGCGCTTCGAAAATGGTAGATGGAAATATCACGGTGATTGATTCGAATTTTATTTCCTATGGATTAGGATTTCAAGTCATCAAAGCAGCAGAACTAGCCAAAAAGGGTGCAAGCCGTGAAGACATTATCACAGAATTAGATAAAATCCGTCTTCAAACAAAGCTATATGTCACAATTGATACATTAGAAAATCTCGTCAAAGGCGGCAGAATTGGAAGAGGAAAGGCGCTGATCGGCTCCCTACTTCACATCAAACCAATTGCGAGCTTAACAGACGGGGTATATACGCCAGAAGCGAATGTGAGAAGCTATTCTGCGCTTGTCCGTCATCTGACAAAACAGTATGTACAGGCGGTGAAGGGAAAAACAGTTCAAGCCATTGGGATCGCACATGCAGATGCATTAGAACTCGCTGAAAAGCTAAAAAAAGCGCTGCTTGATCATACACCTGAAGTACTGATTGACATCGCCTACACAACACCGATTATTTCGTGTCATACCGGAAAGGGCGCAATAGGCTTTACTTTTTATACCGATTGATGGAAAAAGGGGATGGACATATCATGGATAGAAAAAGGGGAGCCTCACTTGGTGCGCTTATGATCATAAGCGTGCTTCTTTTAGTCTCATGTTCAAATGGACAAATCAAAGATGCGTTAAATTATCAAATAGAGCCGTTTGAGTTTGAAAACCAAGATGGTCAAAAGGTGTCATTGGAAGATTTGAAGGGGAAAGTATGGGTAGCAGATTTTATTTTCACAAGCTGTGAAACGATCTGTCCGCCGATGACCGCTCATATGACAGAGCTGCAAAAACGGTTAAAAGAAGAAAAATTGGATGCGCATATCATTTCCTTTAGTGTGGACCCAGAGGTCGATTCACCGAAAAAGCTAAAAGAATTTGCAAAAGCCTATCCATTGTCCTTTAAAAATTGGGATTTTCTCACGGGATATTCACAGTCAGAAATCGAAAAATTCGCAATGAAGAGCTTTAAGACCATTGTCAAAAAACCTGAAGATGAAGACCAAGTGATTCATCAGTCCCTGTTTTTCCTTGTTAATCAAGAAGGGAAAGTGATGAAAAATTATGATGGCGTGCAAAACACACCTTATGATGACATCATCAAGGACATCAAAACGCTGAACCGAAGCTAGCATAAGGATGTTCAAATGGGCGAAAACATGATACACTTTTTTAATCAGAAAAAGGAGGGACATCATCGTTTGAAGGCTCGTTTGATTTTGATTGTGATGTCTCTAGCATTTGTTCTTTCTGCATGTTCTGCGCAAGAGGCTGGCATAAAGGATAAACTAGAAGACACACAAAACGTAAAAGAACATATTACCATCGCAGCGGTTGGAGATTCCTTAACAGAAGGAATCGGAGATCAAGATAAAAAAGGCTATGCAGGCATGACCCGTGACAAGATAGAAGCGGTGGACGGCGTGCAATCTGTCACATTAAAAAACTATGCCATTAAAGGCAGTAGAACAGTAGATTTGTTAAAAAGATTAAAAGAAAAAAAGGTGCAGGACGGACTGAAAGACGCTGATTATATTTTCTTTACAATCGGCGGGAATGATCTCATGCATGTTGTCCGTCAAAATGTGCTTAATTTGACGTTTGCTCCTTTTAAAAAAGAGCAGGGTCCTTTTGAGGAGCGCTTTAAAACCATTCTTGCTCAACTGAGAGAACAGAATGCTCATGCGAAAATCATGTATGTCAGCATGTACAATCCTTTTAAATTCAGTTTGTCTGAGCTGCGAGATATTGATGAAGTCGTTCAAGACTGGAATGCCGCTGCCAAAAAGGAACTCAAAAAAGACGGCAATGCGGATATGGTCAATGTAGCAGATTTATTTGAAGAAGGTTCTGATGAAAAATTACTGGCAGAAGATGATTTCCACCCAAACCAAAAGGGGTACTCTCTTATGGCAAATCGTTTATTCTCCGAAGTGAAAAAAGAAGGACTGCCGAAGGAATAGGGTGAAACAGATGAAAAAATGGAAAAGCTTATTTTTTATTTTACTTGCAATCAATCTATTGATTGTGATTGGCTGCGGTATTTTGATGCTGCTGCCAGGCGGTCAATCCGCTTCAACCAAAGAAGTGAAAAGCGAATATGCTTTTAATATATCCAGCTCAAAGGAATCACTCACCAGCTTTGTGAATGATTATTTGAAAAATCAAGGATCAAATGATATGCCAGACTTTCATGTAGCAATCGATCAAGATGTGAAAGTAACAGGCGCAATTAAAGCTTTCTCTTCAACGATTGATGCAAACGTCTCATTTACGCCAACTGTTGAAGATAATGGTGATGTGCTTTTGAAAGTGGATGACTTTTCAATTGGACAATTGAGCATTCCGATTAGTTTTGTTTTAAGCTACATGGGTCAGTTCTATGAGCTGCCAGAGTTCGTTCATGTAAAACCGGATCAAAAAACGGTTGAAGTGCGTCTTTCAGAAATGCCGCTGACGAATGATATGTATGTGAAAGCGAACAAAATTGATCTACAGAACGATGAAATTGAATTTTCATATTATCATCCAAAGCAATAGAACGTGTGAGTCAGGAGTGTTATCATGAAGCGAGTCTATCAATATTTTAGTTTACTGTCGTTTTTATTTGCTGCGTACTTCGGCATAACAGCTGCCAATGCTTTAAAAGCAGAAAATATCGATCAGTTTTACTTAAATATTGCCTACTGTGCATTATTTCTTGGCACAATGATTCTTGCTTTTGATTTTCAAAAGCAAGAAAAAGCTGAAGATGTCTCGTAAGGAGCCTTTTCCATTTTAGGAAAGGCTCTTTTTTATAGTTGCCGAGACAAGACCACCTTTGCCATAAGTTCAGGATCTCCGTTAGCAAAACCATGAAGCAGAATCAGGTATGCACGCTTTGTTTGCAGATGAACTTTTGGGATATCAAGCAGTACACTTTGAGTGCCCGCGGCTTTCAATTCAAAATGATATTTGTTCGGGGAGAAATGATGAATGTGGGTGCTGTTTACATAATCAAGTTCTTTCGATAGGATCCCTTGGTCTCGTTCATATATATCTATAGAAGGAAGGTCCGGAGACAGCTGTACAAAAGCAAGTGCTGACAGGTCTTCTTGTTTGATCAAAGTGTCCTGCTGCTCAGTCAGCAGTGCAAAGCCTGCACGGGCACCTGTGATACATAATGTGTAGACCTCGCCGCTCTTAAATCGAATGCGGGAATGAAGAATTCTCTCATTTGTAGCCAGTTTGAACACTTCTATTTCATACATTCCCTCATCCCACTCCATATAAGCGGTCAAATGGCTGTAAGGCATTGGTTTCATTACCTGCTTCCGGTTCACATAAACAGCGAGCTCACTTAGATCTGGTGCAGCGTGAAATAATCGAATAAAGGCTTTTGATGAAGGGCTGCTTTGAAGATGCTCGTAGGTGTCAGCGAATGGCCGATTTGGAAAGTCATGATAAAAGAGCTGCTGCATGTCATCAATCCCTTCTTTCTCATACAATGGTGTTTTTTGTAGCGTATGCATGAAAAAGGCGATCTGTATAGGCAAAAGAAGCATAGAAAAAAGCCTGACGTATTCCGTCAGACCGGCATGTTAAGAAGGAGAAGAATATTGATGATATTCAGCTAGTTTAATGAACGTTTTTTCATCCTCAATTAAACCACAAACGCCGCACTGGACTTTCATTTGAGGACCTTGATAACTCAAGTGAAAAGGAGACAACTGTTCTCCTTCGTATCTTTCGACAACTGCTCCTGTTGCTGGATCTAGCTTGACAGGTTCTGAAAGCTGCTCAATGAGATTAAAGCGCGTTCTGTTTGTTTTACAGTTTGGACAAAGATAAGGGCTTGTCATGGTTCATTCCACCTCTTTTTATCCGTAGCATGTCCTGAACGCTAAAATCTATGCTTAATCCTTTTGACTTTTATCCAGCTTTTTAAATAATTTGATCATTGTTTTTAGTTCTTCGTCATCAAATGATTCAAATCGCTCCATAAAGTATTCCGTTTTCTTTTTCTCAAAATGCTCAGTAATTTCCTTACCCTTATCGGTTAAGTGGATTTTGATGATGCGGCGGTCCTCTTTTGAGCGGATACGGGTGATCCAGCCTTTTTCTACGAGTGTGTCAGTCACAGCGGTAATATGACTTGCTGACACTCCGAGAATGGAAGCGAATTCCGTTACTTTTTTTGCACCTTGCTCACGCAGCAGATTTAAAATAAGAAATTCATTCCGAGATAATTCGTTTTCGAGCAGGCTGTTAATTTCATAACGGATCTGCTTAAATACGGTTCTCAGTAAAGTGTCCATTTCGTACATCATTTGTTTTCTTTGTTCCAATCATTAAACCCCCATTATATTTTAAAGATACGACGTCATGCTTTCTTTTATTTTGGTATACAAGTCGTATCATTTTCATTATTTTTTATCATGTTATAATATGATGATACCATTTTTTAAATGAAGGGGGCACTAATATGTCTGAAAAACAAGAATTAGCCACATTTGCAGGAGGCTGCTTCTGGTGTATGGTTAAACCTTTTGATGAACAGCCGGGCATTATCAAAGTTGAATCAGGGTATACTGGCGGACATACAGTGAATCCGACCTATGAGGAAGTATGTACAAATACAACGGGACATAGAGAAGCGGTTCAAATTACGTTTGATCCTGACGTGTTCCCATATGAGAAGCTGCTAGAGCTGTATTGGCAGCAAATAGACCCAACAGACGATGGCGGGCAATTTGGCGATAGAGGGGAATCTTACCGTACAGGTATTTATGTTCATCATGACGAGCAGCGAAAGCTAGCTGAAGCATCGAAAGAGCAGCTGAGCCAAAGCGGGATTTTCAAAAAGCCAATCGTTACAGAAATTTTAGACGCAGGTCCTTTTTATCCAGCAGAGGAATATCATCAGCATTATTATAAGAAAAACAAAATGCACTACGAACGATATCATGTCGGTTCGGGCAGAGCCGGTTTTATTGAGTCCCATTGGAGTGATAAATAATGGCAAATGAAAAAGAAAAGCGTATAAAAGAATTAAATCGCATGCAGTACGAAGTCACGCAAAATAATGGCACAGAGCCGCCATTTCAAAATGAATTTTGGGATCATAAAGAAGAAGGTATCTATGTGGATATCATTTCAGGAAAGCCGCTTTTTTCTTCTTTAGATAAGTTTGATGCCCACTGCGGATGGCCAAGTTTTACAAAACCGCTTGAAGAGGAAGAAGTAGCAGAGAAGGTTGATACGAGTCATGGAATGGTGCGGACAGAGGTTCGCAGTAAAACAGCTGATTCTCATCTAGGTCATGTTTTTCCTGATGGACCAGGGCCAAACGGTCTTCGGTATTGTATTAACTCAGCCGCTTTAAAGTTTATCCCAAAGGATGATCTTGAAAAAGAAGGCTACGGGGATTTGAAACATCTATTTGATTGATCCATTTAAAAATCGTCACATGGAAAGCAGCTGCTTCCGTGTGACGATTTTTTATTTTTTATGATGTGTATGATGTAATTGTTCGATGATGTGGAACAGCTTTTCTTTTGTAATGAGCGGTGCTTCTTTTGAGGTGTAATTCGTTAAGTCGACTTTTTGAAAGGCAGGGTGCAAATGTGGTCTCGGTAAAATGGCATAAAATTGTTCATGTTCAAACAGTGCATCTGCTTCGTGCGGAAATGTGAGCTCCTCGTGAAGCTTTTCGCCAGGTCTTTTTCCGACTACAAGAATATCCGGAGATTTAGCATTGATTTGAGCGGCATATTCATGAAACGCTTTTAGGAGATCGGCAAGCTGTAAGGACTCCATCTTGAGAATGAAGGTTTCGCCGCCTTTCATCATGATTGCTGCTTGAAGTGTGAGGGAAACAGCCTCTTCAATGGACATAAAAAAACGTGTCATATGAGGATCAGTCACGGTCAAAGGTTTTTCATTTAATAGCTGCTGGAGCATGATCGGAATAACGGAACCTCTAGATCCAAGCACATTGCCAAAGCGTACAGAGCAAAACCTCGTTTTTTGATTCGGAATACTTTCGTTTGCTTGGAAAAATAGTTTTTCTGAAATCAATTTTGTTGCACCCATGGCATTTGTTGGAGAAACCGCTTTGTCAGTTGAAATGTTGACGACATGACTCACTTCATGTTCGAGAGCGGCTTCAATGACGTGCTGCCCGCCGATGATATTCGTTTGAACAGCTTCGAACGGATTATCTTCACAAGTGGGTACTTGTTTTAAGGCCGCTGCATGAAAAATGATATCCACACCTTTGACGAGCTGTCTCACGCGGCTTGCATCACGGACATCTCCTAAAGCGAATACGACCTCTGGATGATCTGCGTACTCATTTTTCATCATGTATTGTTTGCTATCATCTTTACTGAAGACGATTACCTTTTTTGGAGAGCAGCTTGTTAATTTATTCACGATTTGCCGGCCGATGGATCCTGTACCGCCTGTAACTAATATCGTTTTGTCACGAAAAAAGGTCTTCAAAGTCGTTTCTATCTGATTGGACATATCTAATCCCCCAACTCTCATTTCTCTACTTTGCATCATATGTGAAAGAGCGGCATTCGTTTGAGGAAAAGAACCACTTCATGTATAAATTAGGTGAACAAATTATAACCATATGCTTGCCGTCTTAATAGAATATGGAGAGATAAGAGATTAACTAGAAAAACGAGAGACCTGAATACTTCAGTACTGCGATCAGCTCGGTCAGAGAAGAAAATGGTAAGGGAGCTGTGCGCGAGGGGAGAAGAGAAGACATGTATAGGGGAAATCGTATTTTAGCCATGATACCTGCATTTAGAAGTACCGACGGCCAGCATGATGAACATATACGCATATTGGCAGAGCGGCCGCTTATCTATTGGACCATTCAGCCGCTTTTGCAAATGATTGAGTTAGATGAAGTCATCGTCTCCTCAGAGGATGTCAATACGCAAATCATTTCATCTCACTACGGAGCAAATGTGATTGAACTGCCAAGTACACATGTAACAGAACAAACGCCGTCGCTGTTAGCTGTGAAGCATGCGCTTGCTTATTTAGAGCGGGAGGGGAAAACCTTTGATATTGTGCTATTTCTGCAGCCATCGTCTCCTCTAAGACAGTCGGCAGATATCGAGAAGTGCTTGCAGCTTTTAGTGGAGGGAGGATATGATTGCACCGCATCTTTTACAGAGGCGTTAGAAAACCCAAATGAAACTTGGACACTGCATGAAAACAATGAAGCTACTTTATATAAGGACAATCATTACTTTTTCATGCCAAAGCATGAGCAGCCATATACGTATGGCCGGCTAAATGGTGCGGTATATGCTTTTCATGCTCATTATGCCAAAGAATGCATTCATTCCTTTTTAGAAGGATCTGTCGGAGCATATATGATGGATCACACGAGGTCGCTTGTGGTGAAACAGGAGGCGGACCGGAAAAAGGCCGAGAACGTCTTATTGGCTCGCCGAGATGCGGAAGATCACGCATAAGCTGGCATTCAATAAGAAAAAGCGCCCAGTTATAGGGCGCTTTTTACGATTTCATAAAGCCTTTGCGGCATCGTATCAAATGTATTCCAGCGAACGGCTTGCTCGTAGTTGTTCAGTGCGGCTGCCTTTCTTTCACCTGCATTTGATCCATAGTATTCCACCTGTTTGATCAAATCGTCCTCATCTTTGTAAAAAGCAAAGCTTGAAAAAGCAGGCGGCGGATGTAGATCCGTCAATTGAAAACTTCCAGTTGCAGCAATGTCAAATGCTCTGTTATTGAGGCTCATATTTTGAATCATGGCTTTATTTTTGTTATATACAAATTGAGACGGCCTATGCGGATTCAGGACAATCACTGTCTGCTGATAGATGTCCGCCATTTGCTGAGGACTCAGCCAATTCGTTATAAGGGTGAAATCACGATAATGTCTGCGTGATTTATTTAAGTGACGGTGCCATTCCTTACCTGCAACGAGAATACGCCATTTGTTTTGCTTTAAGAGTGTATCGATGGCTTTGATTCGGTTGGGATAAGGGTAGCCAATGAGTGCAATGTCAAACGTGCACATCTCATCTGGCGATTCATTTTTCTGAAAGACACGTGTATTTGTCGGAATGGGAAAGTAGTGTGTATTTTCGGCGCCTAATTGTTTGTAAAATGGCAAAATCCCTTCATCAATCGTTAAGATAAGCTGAGCATCACGTGCGCAAGCAGCTGATATATCAGTATAAAAAGGATCTTCTGTCATCCAAAGAACAATCGGAATTTTTTCTTGTTTGAATTGATGAAGTACATCTTTTGGAACATGATCACCGATCATCATCAAAACAAAATCCGGAGAAAATGTCCGGATTTTGTGCATGTTAGTGGGTAGAGATTCTCTATCAATCTTTACACATGAAAAGGGGGAATCAATGAAGCTTTCTTCTACCCATTGATCAAACATGTGATAGATTCCGCCGTAGCCAGAACTGATATAAAGAAGCTTCATGATGACCCTCTCACATTAAGATGTGAATGTAACACTTTCAACTTTATCTACATCTAAAAGAGTCGTTGCTGAGCCGGTAGGTGTGACAGAGCTTTCTTGTGTAACAAATACAACACCTGTTGAAGCATCGAATGATACAAATTGAACTGGCCCAATTAAATCTCCTGAGTCAGTGACAATACTAATGACTGTTCCTGGTGCGAGTCTTGCAAAGATCCATCTTGCTGGCTGAGATACATCGAGTGTTGTAGCAGAATCTGAAGGTGATGCCTCAGCTGCCACTTCACTTAATAAATCGTTCAATTTCTCTTCCACTTGAACTCCTCCTTCTTCGAGATTAGCTGTTAATGCATGAGTAATTGGTTTGAAAAACACTTTCAATAGTTCTTTTTTTAATTCAGCACGCTTTTCGCTCATTTTTTCCCCATCCTTTCTTCATCAATTCAAACTCACCCCTATGTATATGCCGTTCATTTTTTTTGGCATAAGCAGAACGCTGATTCCTGATTCTTTTTTTCAATTAATCACTTCACACATTTTTAAAAATGTTTTCAAATGCTGAGGCTAAATGAAGTGGCGCTCATACTCTAGTAAAGATTAAATGTGAAGAGAGAGGGATTATGAATGGAATTTGAACAATTATTAGATGGTTGGAACGAAGAATTACTAGAGTCGGAAGGAGTGCTTGAAGTCATCTTGATTTTACTTCTTCTTCGCCTTTTAGAAGATAGTGAGGAAGAGAATGTGTCAGACATCAAAGAATTACTTCGTCCATGGCTTGAGCTTGGCATTCCAGTGCCGCGTGTTCATTTGGTCAATGGAGATGTACTTCAAAACGTGGTTGTCGTGCAATTGTTTGATACGGTCGCGGTCTTTAAAAACGCGACAAATCAGCTAAGAGTGAGTGTTCCTTTTGTGAACATTGTCAGCTGGGGGGCATTTTAAACTAATCAAAAAGGATAATGATCATGAAAGTATCGGTGATTTTAACAAGCTACAATAAACCAGATTTCATTGATCGTGTGCTAAAGAGTATGGTAGAACAAACGTATCCGCATTGGGAGCTTTTGATTATGGATGATGGCTCAGAACAGGGCACCATTCAAAAGATCCAGCCCTATTTAAGTGATGAGCGCATTCAGCTGTATTCGCACACGGTTCATCCGGCAAAACGGCTGTTAACCGCACGATATGCGACGCTTATTAATGAAGCATTAACCCGTATAACAGGTGAGCTCATTTGTTATTTAACCGATGATACCGTGTACCATAAAGATCGTTTGCTTAAAATGGTAGATGTTTTTCGGTCGAAGCCTCATATAGATATTGTGTATTCTTCGCAGCGGGTTGTGCATGTGAATCAGCATTTAGTGGAAACGATGAGTTTTGTTCGAGAAGCAAATCAAATCTTAGAGCATGCGTCCTTTCAAGTGGACCATTGTTCGGTCATGCACAGAAGCCGCTTGCTTCCACTGATTTATGAAAAATACGGACAATATTGGGATGATGAGCCAAAGCACTGGCATCATGCAGATTCTGTTTTTTGGATGAGGCTGAATCATTTCGCTTCGTTTTTTCCATTAAAAGCTGTACTGGATACAACGTATAAAACGCCCCATTCCTTTCATCATCAGTTTTCGAGTATGCCGTATGATTTAATTGACGGAACGATCATTGAAAAAGAAGGGGATTATTATCAAATCGCAGACGGGAAACTTCATGGAATTGAAAAGCGCTGGATCAATGAAAAGAACAGGCGTGCGATCCGTGTTCCGCTATTATGTGAGATGAAATATGAAATAAAAGAGAAGCTATCAGTACCCAATTATACAGTCGTCACCGCAGATCAGGGGAAAACGTTCTTTTATATTGAAAAACAGAAAAAAAGAAGGTTTGCTTCAAAACGTGACGTGCAATATTTTCAGTTTCACCCAAAGGAGATCTATACGATTTCAAATGACCAGCTTCAGTCATTTGAGGATGGCGATATCATCAAAGTTTCTCCTGTATTCAGTCCGCCAAACAGGCGGCTGTTTAAATGGAAACAAGATGTTTATTTACTTGTGCATCATGCCTTTTGCCGTATTGATCCTGAGGTGGTGAAGCGGTTTGCTTTTTATCATCAGCCGATTAAGCTGTACCCGTCCCAATTTACGTTATTTCAGGAAGGAAAGTCGATTGTTCCGCTGTATAGGGAATCGCTGCAAGAATTCGATATGTCTCTTTATCAGACATCCGGGCGAAAGCACTCCTCATAAGAGGGGTGCTTTTTAAAATTTTTGCAGGAAGTAGAAAGGAAAAAGCGAAACATGAAAAAGACAGGGAACCATTTAGAAATGATCAAGCCGCTGAAAACTCGGCAATTGATGCCGGTTTTTTGGCACTGAAAGTGAGGGGGAAAGAATGGGGAAAGTTGTCGAAAGAGCAGATTGGTTTGAATTAATTTTAGAAGCCATCGATGAAGCCATTCACGTTGTAGATGATCAAGGGATGACGATTTTTTACAATCATAATGCCGCTAAGTTTGACTGTTTACAAAAAGAAGAGGTGATTGGCAAGTACATCCTTGATGTGTATCCCTCTTTAACTGAAAAAACAAGTACGCTTATGCATGTGTTGAGAACAGGAAAGCCCATTTATCATTCGCTGCAAACCTATTTGAATAAAAACGGAGAAAAAATTGAAACAGTGAACACGACATTGCCTATTATTGAAGATAACGAGTTAATAGGTGCGGTCGAAGTCGCAAAAGATGTATCCAAGCTGTCAGCCCTTTCCAATCGTTTAGATCAAAAAAAGCGAACATATGACGTGGCTGGGGTAGAACAAATGCATGATTTTGCTTCATTTTTAACAAATGATCCGCTTTTAAAAGAAATGCTTGAAAGGGCAAAAAAAGCAGCTGCTTATCCGTCATCAGTTGTTGTCTACGGAGAAACTGGGACAGGAAAAGAAGTGCTTGTTCAAGCCATTGTCCATGAATCTGACCGAAAAAACCAAGTGTTTATTCCGCAAAACTGCGCAGCACTCCCAGAAACATTACTTGAAAGTCTATTGTTTGGATCTGTCAAAGGGAGCTATACGGGCGCAATTGATCGCAAGGGACTTTTCGAATTAGCTGATGGGGGCACGCTTTTTCTTGATGAGCTCCAAGCGATGCCGCTCACGCTTCAGACGAAATTATTACGTGTGTTAGAGGATGGCGTTGTCCGCCGCATCGGTGATGCAAAGTCCATTCAAGTGGATGTTCGGCTCATTACTGCGCTCAATATGGACCCATTTGAAGCAGTGAAAAAGCAAATTTTAAGAGAAGATTTATTTTATAGACTGCATGTGTCATCTTTTCATATTCCGCCGCTTCGTGAGAGAAAGCAAGATATCACGCTGCTATCCCGCCACTTCATTCAAACCTATCATCAGCAGTTTTCAAAAAACGTCACACGCCTTTCTGAAGAAACGGAACGATTGTTTATGGCGCACCACTGGCCTGGGAATGTTAGAGAATTAAAACATACGATAGAGCATGCCGTGTTGATGATGCCAAAGGAAGCGGAAGAGATCACCCCTCTATACCTTCCGGCTCATTTACGTGAGCAAAAGCTGGAAAGGAAAACATCTGAACCCTCCTTAAAAAATCAAGTGTCTTCATTTGAACAAACATTGATTCAAGAAGCTTTACATCAGCATAATGGGAATATTAAAAAAACCGCCGCCGCCTTAAAAATCCCTCGACAAACGCTGCAATATAAACTGAAGAAATATGCAGATGCCGAAATCTAGGCACAGCATCCAATTGAATATGACGGGTAAAGCTCCTTTTGTAAAGAATAGGGGCATTTTCCCATGTTGGCACATAACTTGCATAGTATAAAGTGAATGCTGATAGGGGGAATGGATATGAATCAGAAATTGTATGAACCGGCACGTCACTGGAAGGACATTGAGCTATGGAAGGATGTACCTGAGGAAAAGTGGAACGACTGGATTTGGCAGCTGACGCATACCGTGAAAACGCTTGAGGATTTAGAAAAAATCGTAAACTTAACAGAAGAGGAACGAGAAGGGGTGAAGATTTCCACCAAAACCATTCCACTCAACATTACACCCTACTATGCCTCACTGATGAATCCAGACGATCCAAGATGTCCAATACGTATGCAATCTGTGCCAATTGCAGAAGAGCTTCATAAAACAAAATATGATCTGGAAGACCCGCTGCATGAAGATGAGGACTCACCTGTCCCGGGGCTCACACACAGGTATCCAGATCGCGTGCTGTTTCTTGTGACAAATCAGTGCTCGATGTACTGCCGCTATTGTACGAGAAGACGTTTTTCCGGTCAGATTGGTATGGGTGTGCCGAAAAAGCAGTTAGATGCTGCCATTGGATATATTAGAGAAACACCTGAGGTGCGGGACGTGTTAATTTCTGGCGGAGATGGGCTGTTAATCAATGATCAAGTGCTTGAATACATTTTGAAAAACTTACGTGACATTCCGCACGTTGAGATCATTCGGATTGGAACCCGCGCGCCGGTTGTCTTTCCGCAGCGTATAACAGATGAGCTGTGCGAGATATTGAAAAAATATCACCCAGTTTGGCTGAATACTCACTTCAACACAAGTATTGAAATTACAAAAGAAGCAAAAGAAGCGTGCGAACGTCTTGTAAATGCTGGCGTGCCTGTAGGTAATCAGGCCGTCATTCTTGCAGGAATTAACGACAGTGTGCCGATTATGAAAAAGCTGATGCACGATCTCGTGATGATACGGGTCAGACCTTATTATATTTATCAGTGTGATTTATCTGAGGGGATTGGCCACTTTAGAACACCAGTATCAAAAGGTCTTGAAATCATCGAAGGCTTAAGAGGACATACGAGCGGCTACGCCGTGCCAAGCTTTGTTGTGGATGCACCAGGAGGCGGAGGAAAGATCGCCTTGCAGCCAAATTATTTATTATCGCAAAGTCCTGACAAAGTCGTCCTTCGTAACTTTGAAGGTGTCATCACCTCTTACCCTGAACCAGAGCATTACGTTGCAGGCCAGGCAGATGCGTATTTTAATGAAATTTATGAAGAGAAACAAGACCCGGCAATTGGTATTACTGCACTATTTCAGGATGAAGCGAAATCGTTTACGCCAGAGAATTTAAGCCGGATGAAACGAAGAGAAGCATATGAAACAAATCCTGAGCATGACACACTCAAAAACAAACGTGAAAAACGAGATGAATTAAAAGAGAAGAAATATCAAGCGCAGCTCAAAAAAGAACAAACCGTGAAGGAGGAGAAATAGCCTTGTTGACATGTGATTGGTGTGAGGAAAACAAAGCAAATGCTGAGCAGACAACAGTCTATTGGGAACTGATCACGGGCACACAATCAATTGAAATCATCGAAACGCCGTCCATCTCCTGCAAGCACTGCGGTATGACTTATCAAAAGGATGAGACGGTCAAAGAGATAGAAGATCAATTAATTTTAGTGGACCAGACAAAACTTCCAGAAAAAATCTCCTATGAAGAATTAATGAGCATGGAGCGGTTATTAAAGCGAAATTACTTTGATTTTTCTTCATAAGTTGTACCTCCGCCTATACAAGTCATCAAATTGCTGTATAATATAACAACAAAATAGTGTGTCGCGGAGGGAAAAACAGGTGAAGTCGTTTTACCATTATTTAATGAAGTTCAGACATCCAAAACCGAAAGATGAAATCAGCCATTTTGCAAATGCTGCGTATGAGGATCACAGCTTTCCTAAAGCTTCCACAGATTATCATGAGCTGTGTGCTTATTTAGAATTAAATGGTGATTATCTAAGCTCAATGACAACATTTGACGAAGCGTTTGAGCAATACGAAGTAGAAGTCAAAAAAAAATAACACACAACCGCTTGTTCCATATGGGAGAAGCGGTTTTTTTATAAGAAATAAAATGGCGTTTTGCATGGTGTGGTTGCCCATGCAGAATTCCTTGCGCCGGCATACGATACGTTAAGACCAAAAGTCGGGCAAGGGGGAGACAGAATGAAGGCGAAAGCACCAAAATATCAAGTAGGGGATATTGTCGTCGTTGTCATGTACGGCACAGTCGGAACGATTACAAAAGTCCATCAAATTGACCAGCACTATTTATATGAGGTCAATCATAATGAGGTGCTTTATTTTGAAACATCACTTCAGCTTTACGATGAGTATAGCGGGGTGATTGTCGATACAGAAAAGCTGGACATTGAATATGAGTTCCTCATTGGCGATGTTGTATATGTAAAAGATTACGGAAAAGAGCTATTTAAAATCATCGGTCATCGGACCGAAATTTGGCGCTACCTTGAAGATGGCTGGGAGGATGTCATTTACGAACTTACGAGGCTGAAAGACGGAGAGTGGCTGGAAACAGAAGAGGAGGATTTAACGCTTGTCCTAAGGAAATATGAGATGGATCAGTTTGTTCATCAGCTTCTTTTTGTGCATTACGTCGGAGAAACCTCAAAAGAGTTAGAAGAAGATATGGTTCAAACGGCTCTATTGCAGCTAGAAGAGAAACAAGAAAGCGAAGCTTCACTTGAATTTCTCGCTGTATCTATAGTGGATGAGCTTCTTGATATTTATAACGATTATAAAATTCTCTACGAATTTTTCAAAGATCCAGAATATAAGGATATGATGGATTTTATTTTGGAAAGTTTACACGAACATTTTGGTTAAAGAAAGACTTGTCCTAACACGAATAAAAAATAAGGCACACAGAAAAATGCAATCACATAAAACCATCCCCTCAAGATACGGCCCATCACCTGATCAAATGTTTCTCCATCTAATATGCTTAACCATTTCATTCTTTCAAGCCCCTTTTCTTTTTGTTTACTGCATTTATATGTATGGAATGAGCCATTATGACAAACTGTAATAAAAAACAGCCGGCGTTCATACATCATAAAAAAGGAGGCGGAATGCAATGAAAGAAGCAGATTTGGTGATTGATACAGAGGAAATTGCGGAGTTCTTCTACATGGAGCTGATCAAAAGAGGGTACATACCTGCTGAGCTTGAAACATTTGAGCTGGCTGACATTACATTTGAATATATGCTGAAAAAAGCAATGATAGTTGAAGAAGAGGCGTGGTAGGCACTATAATTTGAAGAGATTCTGAAGAGAGAGGGAGGGGAATCCTTCGCGTGTACATCCTATTTCTTTTCATTTTATTTGGCGCCATTGCTGCGCTCATGGTATCTGGGGCTTTTCAAGATTTGGACAACCAGATCATCTTATGGTTTGAAAGCATCAGACTCCCTTTTTTAAATGATGTCATGCTGGCTTTGACGGACCTTGGCATCAGCGCGCTGCTCGTTCCAATCATGCTCATTTTTAGTGTGGTATTGTTTATGTATAAGCGCTACTACTCTATCATGATGCTTTTTCTATTATATCTCACAGAAAAAACAATCAATCATGAATTAAAGGGGCTGTTTGCTAGAGAGCGTCCGGCCTTTGATCACCTTGTAAGTGAAACGTATTACAGCTTTCCGAGTGGACATTCGATGAATGCAGCCACCATCTATCCTTTTATGGCTTATCTATTAGTTGAGATGATTCCATGGCTGAAAGAAAGACAGAAAATCGTCTATTTGCTCACAGGGCTGGGTGTCCTAGTCATTGGCATCAGCCGGATGTATATTGGCGTGCATTATTTGACAGATGTCGCTGGAGGCTTTGCGATAGGGCTCGCTTTATTTCTCATTTGTAAAAAGATTGACGAAAGATTGCCTGTCATTCGACAAAAATAGAAGAAGGAAATTGACAGATCCCAGCCAATTTTATATAAAAGGGGAGGGATTTGAATGCAATTGACGTTGAGATTTTTTCAAAAGAAACCTTCAGCATTTCACTTAACCATTTATCAAACACCTGAATATGGCGCTGCAAGTGGGCATCAGCCTGTGTACCGGACAAAGATTGGCGGCAGAACACACCTTGATGTACTGGAAAAAGCATTCTCGACATTTAATGTACATGATACAGTCCCTAATGATTACAATGCGCGGTTTATCACAACTGGCGATATTGTTGTGATTGATGATAGGAAAAAGGGGAAGTGCTATTATCAGCTCTCTCCGGCAGGATGGAAACGCAGTGAACGACTAATGACGATAGGCTAAATAGATGATGAATGATGCCAGCTTGAGGTCCAGCTGGTATTTTCTTTTTTAAGCTCTATCGTTTATAATAAATAGGATAAAATACATAGTAAACGTAAGTGGAGGCTAAAAAATGAGTGTACATATTGGAGCAGAAAAAGGACAAATTGCAGAAACGGTATTGCTGCCAGGCGATCCGCTTCGTGCGAAATATATTGCAGATACATATTTAGAAGATGTTGAGTGCTATAACGAAGTGCGCGGAATGTATGGCTATACTGGAACCTATAAAGGAAAACGTGTTTCTGTACAGGGCACTGGGATGGGCGTACCATCTATTTCGATTTATGTGAATGAACTCATTCAAAGCTATGATGTTCAAAACTTAATCCGCGTTGGATCTTGCGGAGCTATAAAAAGGGATGTCAATGTACGTGACGTCATTTTAGCGCAGACATCATCAACAGATTCACAAATGAACCGTGTGGCATTTGGGCCGATTGATTATGCGCCATGCGCCGATTTTGGCCTGCTTAAGAAAGCATATGACACAGCGGAAGCAAAAAATGTCGCTGTACGTGTCGGAAATGTATTTACAGCAGACCAATTTTATAATGAAAAACCACTTGAGCTCATGGCTCAATATGGTATCCTAGCGATCGAAATGGAGACAACCGCTCTTTATTCTCTTGCAGCAAAATTTGATCGAAAAGCGTTATCCATTTTGACAGTGAGTGATCATGTTCTAACAGGAGAAGAAACAACGGCTGAAGAGCGTCAAACAACGTTTGATGAAATGATCTTAATTGCGCTAGACTCCGTTTTATAATAGTATAAAGGGTGTGCTACTATGTAGCGCATCTTTATTTTTTTAGAAGAGCAAAAGGAAGGTATGTCATGAAGAAAAGCTACAAAATACTCTCAATCGCATCGATTCTTGGTTTGACAGCCGCACTATCAGGCTGCCAGTTGCTGGATCAAAAAAGCGGTACATCTGAATCAAACAAAACAAACGAACAAAAAAACGCAGCAAGTTCATCTCCCCAGCACAACTCAAACGATACGGCAGATTCATCGAATCAAGAGCTGACGTTAAAGAGTGAATATTTCAATGACATCAAGGTTGTGAGCGGTCTGAAAACCATTCAAAATCCTGAAAATGTGCTAGCACTTGTTAACAAAGAATATGCATTACCAGGAACCTATAAACCTTCTGATCTCGTTGTGCCAAAAGTAGAATTCTCTTTTTCGGAAGATATTGAAAAGCGATATATTCGCAAAGAAGCAGCGGAAGCGCTTGAGAAGTTATTCAAAGGTGCAAAAAAGGAAAACTTCGAGCTTGCTGCAGTATCTGGCTATCGCTCCTATGACCGTCAAAAAGTCATTTTTGATAGTGAGGTCAAATTAAAAGGCAAAGAAAAAGCACAAGAAGCAGTCGCTTTACCAGGCGAAAGTGAACATCAAACAGGTCTTGCCATGGACATTTCCTCAAAAAGTGCCGGCTTTGAGATCTCTGAAAAGTTTGGTGAAACACCAGATGGCAAATGGGTGGCTAAAAACGCCTATAAATATGGCTTTATCATCCGTTATCCAAAAGGAAAAGAAGACATTACGAAATATGAATATGAGCCGTGGCATTTGCGCTATGTGGGAAAAGAAGCTGCTAAAGCGATGCATGATCACGATTTAACATTTGAAGAATACATGAACAAAGTAAAGAAAATCTAAACAAGTAAAAGGCCTCCCAGCTATTCGGGAGGCCTTCTCTTATTCTTCTTTTAAAAAAAGAACAATCCTGCTAGTGCGAAGCCGGTAATGAACCCGAGGCCGATGCCATACGCTGCACCCCAGCCATAATATCCGCCCCAATAGCCAAAGCCAAAGCCCCCGCGAGACCCGCCGACTGGACGAATATAAACTTTGCGGTTTGTCACACGCTCAATGCGTCCGACATGTACTCTGCCATTACGATCAGTGATTCTAGCGACTTTCCCCATGTGCTGCTGACAAAGCTTGTAGTAGCGCTCCATGTTTTTCCTCCTTATGACAAACTCTTTTCACTCTTATCCTATGCGAGAGACCTCATAGAGTTTGGACAAAACATATAGGGGATTCGCTCATTTTATACAGTGCATTCAAATAGAATGTGACTTAGCTGCTTGCGGTGTGCTTGAATGAGATCGTAGTGTGTTTGCAGCGTCTCGTAAAGAGAAGGCGGTATGTGTTCAGATAATTCCATTTCTGTTGGTTCCTCCTGCACCATATGTTCATCGAATGAGAGAATCTGAATGTCACGGAAGCCTGCTGCTGTTAACTGCTCCTTCCATTCTTCAAGCGACAAGAGCGAGTGAAAGCCGTAAAAATCTCGAACAACGGCCATCTCTTCACGTGTAAGAGGGGCTTTTAACACAGCTTCATTTGCAATCAATTGACTGCCAGGAGCAAGGACCCGTTTGATCTCAGCAAGTGCGACAGGCAGCTTGGTAAAGCTTAAAACAGATTCACTGATGAGTAGAGAGAACGCTTGATCTGGAAAGGGCAGCTGCTCAATGGATGCCTCTAAGGCGCGGGTTGGCAGTTCTTCCCGCTTGAATCGCAGGTTCGCCTTTTCAATCATCAATGGATGCGTATCAATGGCCTCCACCTGATAACCTATATTTCCTAAGTAGGCGGCCGTCTGTCCTGTACCGCATCCGGCATCCAGTATACGTGCATGAGGCGGCAGTTTTATATGCTCAATCATCGTTTTTGTTAACTCAATTCCGCCAGGATGGGCACCTGATACGCCAAAATAGGCAAGCATTTCTACATAATCACTCATATCATCCCTTCTTTCCTTATCCTGTTCCTCTCTAAAGATTATGCAATAAAGGAGCAAATGGCTTATCTTTTCAAGTAGAAGTTGATCCTTTGGTTGACGGATGAAGCATCGTCCTTGATAATAATGAAAGGAGATAAAGGTGGTGTTTTTTTGAAAAAACAAA
Source organism: Bacillus sp. WP8 (assembly GCF_000800825.1). NCBI lineage: Bacteria > Bacillati > Bacillota > Bacilli > Caryophanales > Bacillaceae > Bacillus > Bacillus sp. WP8. The sequence goes on along the minus strand of NZ_CP010075.1, from coordinate 1,947,662 downwards.
TGAAGTTCGTGGTAGCCATTCTGGTGACTGCTGCACTGTCCTCTGCGATTACATTTGTGATCACAAAACAAGGTGCTGTCAGCGTCTCTGGAGACGAGAAGTTTAGTAAACTCATGGCTGCGTATACGAAGGTAAAGGATGAGTATTACGAAAAAACGGATGATCAAAAACTAGTAGATGGTGCGATCCAAGGAATGATTGCATCACTTGATGATCCATACTCTACATATATGGATCAGGAGGAAGCCGAAGGATTTAACAACACCATTTCTTCATCATTTGAAGGAATTGGTGCACAAGTAGAAGAGAAGGATGGACAAATTTTAATTGTCGCGCCGATTAAAGGCTCTCCTGCTGAAAAAGCTGGTTTGAAACCTCATGATCATATTTTAAAAGTGGATGGAAAAAGCACCAAAGGCATGTCGGTCAATAAAGCAGTCTCTCTCATCAGAGGACAAAAAGGAACGGATGTCCAGCTGCATCTCAACCGTCAAGGAGTGGGCAATGTAGATGTGACCATCACAAGAGACACGATTCCGCTTGAAACAGTGTATGCCAAACTCACAAAAGACAAAATAGGAGAAATCCAGATTACGTCCTTTGCTGAAACTACATCGAAAGAGCTGGATAAAGCGATTGATGACCTCGAGAAAAAAGGGGCAAAAGGTTTTGTCATTGACCTAAGAGATAATCCAGGCGGCATTATGACAGAAGCTATTGAAATGAGCAATGACTTTATCGATAAAGGGAAAGTCATTATGCAGGTTGAAGAAAAAGGGAAGAAACAAGTGTACAAGGCTGAAAAAGAACGCAAAGTCCATCAGCCGGCAGTTGTTCTTGTAAATGGCGGCTCAGCCAGCGCTGCTGAAATCATGGCGGCGGCTCTGCACCAATCTTCAGGCATTCAAATTGTGGGTGAAAAGACGTTCGGCAAAGGAACTGTTCAAAATGCGCAAAACTATAATGACGGTTCTAGTGTCAAGTTAACCATTGCAAAATGGCTGACTCCAGACGGTTCTTGGATTCACAAAAAAGGAATCGAACCACAGGTCAAAGCAGCTCTTCCAAGTTATGCAAAGCTGCCGTACTTAAGCCCGAAAAAATCGTATGAGCTAAATGACAATGGAGATGAAGTCAAAGCGGCTCAAAAAATGTTCCAAGCGCTCGGCTACAAAGCAAAAGCAAACGGTGAATACGATCAAGCATTCCAGTCTATCGTCAAAAGCTTCCAAACAGACAACGATTTAAAGGCAGACGGTATTCTGACAGGAGATACAACGACCGTTCTGATGACAAAGATCCAAGATAAGTTAAAGAACAACGATACACAAATGAAAAAAGCCATTGAAGTCTTGAAAAAAGAAATGAAATAAAGAAAAAGCAGTCCTCATCAGGGGACTGCTTTAAGATTGTAGAAAAACCCCACCTTTATTTTAAGTGAAGTGGGGTTTTTTGATAAAAACATATAGAGTTTTAAGCTGAACACGGGTCTTTCCATGTCTAGTTTGCTTCCTTTTAAAATTCATGGCAATGAAAGTAAGTATACTTTCTTTTTTGATCCATGTAACGCTGTTAGGTGTTACTATTTGTATGGAAAAAGACTGTTTTAAACTTGACAAAAAAATGTGATTATGCTATAATTTACTTTCTTATTTTTAGAATATATAATAGGATTCTTCTGGCCAGGAGAATCCTATTTTTTTGTTCTAAAATAAAGGAGTGTGTTTGTATGAAGAAAGATGAGTCCAGTGTCACTTCGTTAATATCAGCTTTTGCTAGATCCTATCATAGTCAATTTGATACGCCTAAAATCTTTAATGATTATATAGCTAAAGAATTAATTTCTGAAAAAGAATTCAATGACATCAAAGAAAATATGGTTCAAGGCATACATTTCTTCAACAAAGATATCGCACAAAAATTCGAAGGAAATACAGAAGAAATATTAAAATGGATTACACAAGTCCAGCTGTCTCCAATAACCTTATCACGTGCTGCGTATTGCGAAAAAGTATTGCTTCAAGAGGTAGCGTTAGGATTAAGACAATATGTCATACTTGGCGCTGGATTAGATACTTTTAGCTTCCGACATTCAGAATTGGAAAATAGCTTAGAAATATTTGAAATTGATCATCCCACTACACAGGAATTTAAAAAGCAAAGATTGGACGAGGCTAACTTAAAAATCCCAAGTAATCTTCATTTTGTTTCTATGGACTTCACCAAAAATTTGTCCTATCAAAACCTAATAGGTCAAGGATTTGATAACAAAAAGACGTTCTTTAGTCTTCTGGGTGTTTCTTACTATTTAACGAAAGAGGAAGTTTCAAGCTTAATAGATTATTTATTCACCAAGGTTCCATCAGGGAGTTCAATCGTTTTTGATTATGCAGATGAAAAACTATTCGAAGAAAAAGGAACCTCTAATAGAGTTGAAAATATGGTGAAAATGGCTTCAATAGGCGGAGAACCGATGAAATCATGTTTTTCGTACTTTGAAATCGAAAAGGTGTTAGAGAAATCAGATTTACTCATTTATGAACATTTATCACCTGAAAAAATTAATAAACTGTATTTTAACAATAGAGAAGATTACCTATCAGCTTTTGAGACCATTCATTACATTCATGCCGTAAAAAAATAAAACTCCAGCATGTACATTGGAATTGTGTTAAACAAAAAATCTTGTAGACTTTGTCTACAAGATGAAAGCAGTCCTCATCAGGGGACTGCTTTTTCTTATCTTGTAATCGCTTCTGTTTTTTCATCATCCTTTTCAAATAGTTCATTCATGACAGAATTGGATGTGACCTTCTTTTGGAAGAATGGATTTAAAATCAAGATGACTACGACGTTTGCTAGTAAACCAAGAAAACCTTCATAAAGACCGAACGTGACTTGTGAGATATTCGCTGTAAAGGTGACGATGATTCCAATGACTAACCCAGCAATCGTTGCTTCTCTCGATTGTTTTTTCCAGAACAAGCTGATGGCAATAGCTGGGAAGATTTGAACCATTCCTGAAACACCAATGAGCTGAAGTGTGACAAGTGCAGTTGGGAACAGCATCCCGAATAAAAGAGCGAGCCCGATAACGATAAACACCATCGAACGTGTAATGATGGTCAATCTTTTAGGTGACACATTCGGATGAATTAAGTCACGGTATAAATTATTGGCAAATAAATTCGATGCGCCAATAGCCATGATGGAGCATGGAATGAGGGAAGCCAGTGCAATCGTTGAATAAGCGAGCCCCTGCATCACGCCGCCATATGATGTTTGAATTAAATGAAGAAGAGCAAATCTTGGATTTGTATCTTCTGGTAAGACTAAAAAGGCAATAAATCCAAGGAAGATGACCAAAATCAATACAATATTATAAAGAGGCAAAAACATGCTGTTTTTACGGATGGCATCTGCACTTTTGGCTGTAAAAACCCCAGTTGCCGCATGTGCCCACATAAACAAAGCAAGGGCAGAAACGCCTGAAGCAGTAATGAACCATAAAATGCCCTTAGGACCGCCTTCAGGGATCGTGAGAAGCTGAGGCGCTTCTTTGGCTAACGTGTTCATCATCGGTGTCCAGCCGTTAAAATGAATAATTGGCAGTGAAACCACCATAAACAGCATGATCACCCAAACGAGAATATCCTTAATAATGGCTGTATATGTAGGACCTTTAATACCACTGAAAAATGTATAAAGTGCGACTAAAATAAATGAAATGATAACAACTGCATTGACATTAATATAATTCGTTCCAGCGACAGTTAATGTATCTTGAATCCCGCTCAACTGAAGACAAATATAAGGAATCAGCATAAGTACCCCAACAATCGCAATCAAACTAGATAACAGCTTGCTGTCAAACCGCTCACGTGCATAATCGGCAAGTGTTGTAAGGTTGTGACTTTTCGCTACCGTCCATAGTTTCGGTAAAAAGAAATAAGCAATAAAATAAGCTAGGACTGAATACGGAATAGCGAAAAAAGCGACACTTCCAGCTGTATAAGCTGTACTTGTAAGCCCTAAAAAGGTATAAGCTGTATATAAGTCTGCGCCAACGAGGAACCAGACAAGCAGTCCGCCAAATTTTCTCCCGCCGACAGACCATTCTTCTACTGACTGTCTTGATGATTTGTCACGACCAGCGGCAAAACCGATGACCACGACGATGAAAATAATACTTGCAGTAATCAATAAAGCTGTTAAATTTCCTTGCATTAGTCAGTTCCTCCATTTGAATGTTGCATCTTATAAATGATAAATGTGCAAATTGGTGTGAGTACAATCCATAGTAAGAGCCAGAAGTGGAAAAAGGGCAGGCCGATGACAAATGGATGAATGCGGTTCGCAAATGGCAGCAATGCGAGTTGTCCAATGAATGGAATCGCGATAAGTAGTGCCAGCATCAATTTTTTGTTCATGATTTCCTCCTGAATATTTTGTAATTTCATAATAATAGCAGTTGTCAGATTAGATCACAAGACCATTTTCAGAAAAAACAATCATTTTGGTGAATATCATACTAATATAACGCTTTCATTCTTAAAAAGGAGAAAGAGTGAAGATGTAAAGAGGGAGAAGGGGAAAGAAAGTATGTAAAAATAATATTTGAAGCAAATAAAAAAGCCCCAGCATAAAAGCTGAGACCATGCCAATTTTTAAAGGAAATCAGATACTTCTTCGATGTTGAAACGATTGCTTTTATGAGCTTCTTTTGCTGCTTTACCAACAGAAATCAGCATCACTGGGTCGTAGCGGCCGCTTACATTGAATTCTTTGATGTATGCTTCTTTACTGAAGCCACCCATTGCACACGTATCATAGCCCATTGCTTTTGCCGCAATCATTAATTGCATAGCAGCTAATGAAGCATTTGAATACGCTGCTTCTCGTGCATATTGCTCACTTTGATATGCGCCATTGATTTGAGTCATCAATGTTTCTTTAATGTCTTCAGTAATAAAGCCTTGTTCAGCCAGCTCACTGTAGATTTTTTCGCCATTTTGGTTAGCTTCAAGGTCACCTAGAACTGCAATAACAGCTGATGCTTGTGATATTTGCTTTTGGTTGTACGCGATTGGAAGTAACTTCGCTTTTGCTTCAGCACTATGGAAAACAGTGAAGTGCCAATGTTGAAGGTTCCAAGCAGATGGTGCTTTTGTTGTGATTTCAAGAAGCTCTGTTAACTCTTCTTTTGTCATTTCATGAGTAGTATCATACTCTTTTACTGAAGCTCTTTGTTTTAAGATGTCAATCGTTTTTTGATCGGTCGCCATATGGATATTTCCTCCCGTTTTTGCAAATAGTATGGTACAATAACTAAAAAGTGAGAAACTTACTTATTGTAACTAGAGATATTTTAAATTGTACACCGTTAGTTTGTCAAACAATCATGAAAAGAAAGGCTGAAATTTATGGAATTCCAATTATGTCCACACATTCAGCAAGCTTTTTTACTCCTAGGCAAAAGGTGGAATGGGCTTATTATACATGTATTGCTTGATGGTCCAAAGCGTTTTAAAGACCTCACAGACACGATTCCATCTATCAGTCAAAAAATGCTTGCAGAGCGTTTAAAAGAGCTCGAGCAAGAAGGAATTATAGAGCGGACTGTCCTGCCCGAGACGCCTGTCAAAGTCATTTACAGCTTAACTGAAAAAGGGAATGCGTTACATGATGTGTTTCATGAGGTATCTCGGTGGGCAGGGGAGTATACAGACTCTCACGGCAAAAAGGAGCAAGCCTAGTTTCAGGTTTGCCCAAACATTTTGACTCTTGATGAATATGCTGATGTTAGGCACATGACAAAGGAGGAGAAATGCATGTACCCTCATACTCCGTATTTTCGAGGCGGCGCCCCTGGCATTCCGCCATATGAATCCAGAGTCCCTTTGTTTTTTGGTTTTGGCGCTCCTTTGGTCGGCGGACTGCTTGGCGGATTTCTAGGAAGTGCGATTTTTAATTATCCCCGTCCATATTACCCCCCGCCACCACCGCCTGCTCCACCACCTTATGGCGGCGGATATCCACCATATTATTAAGAAAAAAGAGTAAGCCTGCTTCCATTCCAAAGCAGGCTTTTTATAATGGAATATCAATTTCAGAAATTCCTGGATCATCATGCTTTAAAAACATAATTTCCAATATACCGTCTTGATACGACGCCTTCGTTCCTTTTCGCTTCACAGCAGCAGGGAGGACGACTTTTTTCTGCGCCCCTTCTTCAGGAAAATGATCAATAAACAGCAGATTGGCTGTATGTTTGATTTTGACTTTTTCTGTGTTTGGACGAGCAAGTTCAATTTTGACAAACACATGATCAGTCGTCTCGAACACTTCGACTTCTGGCTCTTTTTCTTTTTGAACGTCAGTTTCTCTCGTTTTTTGATTTTGAGATAGGGGGTCCTGAAATGGGAACTGAGCAGGATAATTGGAGCCGAATACACTTTCCATGACTTGATTGACATACTGCTCAACGTCTTTAGGATCTGAATTCTTTAAGGCTTCTTTTGAGAACTGCTTTTGAAAAGGGAATAATCGGTTCCAGTCGAACATGCGAATCATCCTTTCTAAATGCCCTGAATTAGTATATGCCCATTCGCCAGCGTGCGTGCTATAATATACGTTAGATTTTAGAAAGGGATGGTTACATTGAACGAACAGCATTCAAAAGGTGTTCTCTACACGGCAGCATCTTTTACACTCTGGGGTTTATTCCCGTTATATTGGAAGCTGATGGAGCATATTTCGTCAGGCGAAATTTTAGCGCACAGAATTGTATGGTCATTTGTGTTTATGTGCGGTATTCTTTTGTATTTAAAACAAGTCCGCCCAGCGATGCAGACAGTAAAGGGTCTCATACTGGATGGTAAAGCATTTTTTTCATTACTTTTATCTGCTATTTTAATTTCGGTCAACTGGTATGTATATATTTGGGCAGTCAATCATGGTCTTATGCTAGAAGCAAGTTTAGGGTACTATATTAATCCGCTTGTATCCGTTCTATTAGGGATTATTTTCTTAAAAGAACGACTTAATAAATTACAAACCATTGCCATCCTCATTGCCGCATTTGGGGTAATCCTTTCAACAGTTCAATACGGGTCATTTCCTGTCGTTGCTTTCTTATTAGCCTTTAGCTTCGGTTTTTATGGTCTGATTAAAAAAAGGATGAGCTTCACGAGCGCGATTGGTTTGACGATTGAAACGCTGCTTCTCGCACCGGCTGCACTAGTGTACTTATTATTTTTCTTAAAAGAACCTGTTGTGACTATGAATCCTAACAGCTTCGGGTCCCTCGGTCTCTTATTTTTTGCAGGTGTTTTTACAGCCGTGCCGCTTCTTTTATTTTCAGAAGGCGCAAAAAGAATTCCTCTTTATCAAGTGGGCATTTTGCAATACATTGCACCGACAATTACGCTGTTTTTAGGGCTGTTTGTCTATCACGAACACTTATCCGCAGCTAAAATTGTGACGTTTCTTTGTATTTGGGTGGCGATTTTACTGTTTACCACCTCTCAATTACGCATGAAGAAAACAGCGAATTCTCATTAAGCCAAACGAGCAGTTTGCTTTTTTTTGCAGGCGGATCATGTCATAATAAGTTGTTACCAAAACTGTAGAGGTGATCATATGTCGTCAGCTCATGAGCTTGCAGCCGCCTATCAATCTTTATGGAAAAATCGTCAGCTTGATGTTGATGATATGTCTTCTTTACACGAGGCCATATGTGATGATTTACTTGATGCACGAACTCATCCGAGGGCGAGGAAATCATTACACCAAAAGTATGTGCTTGCTGTGGAGAGAATTTTAGAAAGTGAGCTTAAGCATGATCATCAGCTGCAGCTGATCAGCTTACATACAAAAAAGCTGCGAGAATTAATTCAAAATGAAGGAAGGAACCACTCATGAAACCAATTCAAACGGAAGATGTCACAGCACATCTTGAATCGTTTTTAAATCGTCCAGTCTTCGTTCATCTTGAAACGACAACTGGTTCTTATTCAGCTCATGTAAACGAACAAAATATGACGGTTGTGGCGTATATCCGCAACGCGAAAGTCGTCTATTCACAGGCGAAAATAAAAGGACAAGGTCCATACCGTGTTGGAATGAAAACAGAAGACGGCTGGATTTACGCAGAAGGATTAACCGATTATGTGTTTGATGACCAAGGCCGCCTGCTTTTAGCTGGGCACTTGCCTGACGGGAAACTAGCGATCTCATTACAAATTAGTGAAACACCATTTCAGGTGTAGAAGAAAGGGTGACGAGTCATGAACGAACATGTACTAGTGATGCTGCCTCACCCCGATGATGAATCCTTTGGGGTTGCAGGTCTCATTGCACAAAGCAGAAAACGCGGAATTCCCGTCACATATGCATGCGGGACACTTGGGGAAATGGGCAGAAATATGGGAAGCCCAACATATGCTAACCGTGAAACACTTCCGGAATTAAGAAAACAGGAATTAATCAATGCCTGCAAAGAAATGGATATCACAGACTTACGTATGCTTGGCTTGCGTGATAAAACATTGGAATTTGAAGACGACGAGTATTTGGCAGATGTGATGGAATCCATCATTGATGAAGTCAAACCGACGCTCATTGTGACGTTTTATCCAGGACACGGTGTACACCCTGATCATGATGCCACAGGCGAAGCTGTCATTCGTGCTCTATACCGCAAGAAAAAAGAAGACCGGCCTGTCACATACTGCATGGCCATTACGAAAAATAGAGAAGAAGTGCTTGGAAATGCGGATATTGTCATTGATATTACAGATGTTGCAGATATCAAATTAAATGCACTGAGAGCGCATAGAACGCAAACAGAAGGCATGCTGAGAGAACTGGAACAAAAACTGAAAAACAAAGAACCAGTCGTCCAAAAATGGTTTGATGAAGAAATTTTCTGGACGTACCAATGGAATGATTAAACGCAAAAGCAGCTGACATAGATCAGCTGCTTTTTTGTTGTATTTAGTGGTTCGATACATATCGAAGTTGACGTTTTTGAATCAATCTGAGACGGATAAAGAGGACGATGGCACCTGCGGCAAGCCCGGCAATCAGCCCAATCCAATAACCAAACGCACCAAAGGAGGTATATGTGCCAATGAGGTAACCGGCAGGAAGACCGATGACCCAGTAAGAAACAAAAGCAGCAATCAGCGTATAATTCACGTCTTTATAGCCGCGCAGAGCCCCTTGAATGGGTGCAGCAATCGCATCTGACAGCTGGAAGAAGATCGCGTAAATCAAAAAGTGCTGTGTCATTTGTAAAACAGCAGATTCAGCTGTATATAAACCAGCGATCTCAGGTCTGAATAACAAAATAAGTGCGGCCGTACATAATGAGAATAATACCGCCGTACCAATGCCGATATAGCTGTAGCTTTGCGCGTCTTTATATCTCTTAGCCCCCGCTTCAAACCCAACAACGATCGTTAACGCCATTGAGATACTAAGCGGTAAAATATAAAGAATAGAAGCAAAGTTCATCGATGCTTGGTGACTGGCGATTGTAATGGTATCAAAGTGACCCATTAAAAGCGTCACTGCTGCAAAGATACTCGTTTCAAAAAAGATCGCAAACCCGATAGGAAGGCCAATTTTCAGTATTTGCCCTACACGGGAGATATTCATTCGAGGTAGTTTTTGAAACAAACGAAATGAGGCGAATGGCTCTGCTTTAATGACAATACAAATACTCATGATGAAAATCGCCCAATACGTCATTGCAGATGCAAGGCCGGCACCCGCACCACCAAGCTTTGGAAAGCCAAAATTCCCAAAAATCAATACGTAATTTAAAACAAAGTTAATAGGAAGTGCTGTGAGCGTGATGAACATCGTCACTCGTGTTTTCCCTAATGCATCAATAAATGACCTTAGTACCGAATAACCAAACAGCGGGATGATGCCAAACGCAAGAAAGCTGAGAAAATGCCGGGCAATATCCTCTACAGATTGCTCGAGTCCAAGTCCTCCGAGTATGTAAGGAACGCTGATCGTACCAATGACAATCACAGCGATACTTAAAAGAAAGGATAAATAAATCGCCTGAAAGACAGCCCGGGGAACATCTTCTTTATGCCCAGCCCCCATCAGCTGAGCCACAATCGGAGTAACAGCCATCAAAATACCGGCAAGCCCTGTATAAACAGGTGTCCAAATACTAGAACCGATCGCAACCCCCGCAAGGTCTTCTGCACTTACTTTTCCAGACATCACCGTATCTAAAAAGGTAATAAGTGAAAGACCTGCTTGGGTGATTAAAATCGGAATCAAAATGGTTAAAAATAGTGTCAGCTTTGCTCGAATGCTATTCGTTTCTCTCATCATAAGTTCCTCTCTGAACAGAAATAACGAGAGGAATTATATCATGCTATGTAAAAAAATCAATTCTCCGTCGGATTATTTTTCTTAGATGGCTTCGTTTTTTTAAACATTTGGGCATAAATAAAAGAAAGACTGACAACACCTAAAATGCTGCAAGCATATTGGATGATTTTCTGAATGGTCATATTAAGCTCACCTCCATACAAATAGAATGTGCACAATTTGCTATTTTATAACAACAAGCGAAAGAAGGAGGGAAAAGGTCAGATGATCCACCGGACGAACGAAGAAGTCATATTTAAAGCAGGAATGAGAACACACTTGATGAACATTATGAAGGATGCAAGTGACATCATTGATTCTCTTGATGAAACAGAGCAGTGCTTACTTTGTGATCTCGAATCATTGCATGATCAGTTTAATGAAATGCATGCAGAGGCTTCGTCGTTTTATTTACAAGCGTATATGGAAGAATTCACACCAGGATTTGCTCAATTTTCTTTAGCCATTGAGCATTTATCAAAACAAAAGCATGGCGCACTCATTGTGATCCAAAGAAGGGATGAGGTTGAGGATTTTATTCAAAAAGGGACAAATCTTCATGCGAAAATTAGTGCTTCCTTAATAGAAAGCATTTTTTACCCGGGAAATCCACTTCATGATGGGGCTCTTTTAGTCAAAGAAAATACACTTGTTTCTGCTGCAAACGTGCTGCCGCTTACATCAAAAAAAGTGAGCCCGTCGCTCGGCACAAGGCACAGGGCAGCGATCGGACTCTCTGGTATGACCGATGCACTTGTTCTTGTCGTATCAGAAGAAACGGGAAAAATGTCGTTTGCGAAAGAAGGCGTGCTTTATCCGCTTACCGTAAAAGATCCGGAAATAAGAAAATAAAAACGAACGCTGCATTCTTCATTCGGAAGGATGCTTTTTTATTTGTGGAGAAAAAATAGCCAATTAAGCAAAAAGTCATTTGATACAGAAAAATTTGTCATGTAGAATAGAACTATGAAACTAGCAGCGTGCTTGTTTTGACAAATTTCTAAACGTCAACTTAAAAATTCCTTAAAAAATGTTTATAAATAAAACAAACAGCCGATAGAAACGATATGGCTTTGTTTTTTAGCATTTTGAGTTGGCTGCTTTAGCCTATTTGTTATTGCCCAACGTCTTCATGTCGAGTAATATAATAGAAATAAAGATAAAATAGTGCAAGAGAAGCAGAACCATTAAATGCTAAACTCGAAACTAGTACATAAGTCTTAATGAACCAAAATACGAAAGGCGGAGATTTCTTTATGAAGAAAAAAGTAGTAACCGGCCTCACAGTTTCAGCGATCGCTGGCTCAGCTGTGTTTGCTGCACCGGCAGAAGCACAGACGATCAAGGTGAAAAGCGGTGACTCACTTTGGAAGATTGCCGAACAGTACAATACAAGTATTTCGGAGCTTCAATCTCTTAATCAATTAAAAACGACAATGATTTTCGCAGGACAAAGCTTGAAAATTCCTGGCGAAAAAAGCAAGAAATCCAGTTCATCAACAGGATCAAAAGCAACGAAGAAATCAAGTGCTTCAACGACTTCCAGCTACACTGTAAAGCTTGGAGATTCTTTATGGCTGATTGCAAAAAATCATAAAATGTCAGTTGCGAGCTTAAAAAGCCTAAACAGCTTAAACAGCGACTTGATTCGTCCTGGTCAAAAGCTAAAGGTATCTGGCAGCACGAAGACGAGCGGAAGCCAGTCATCAAATTCAAACTCATCTTCAAACTCCAGCTCAAGCAATAAGACAACGAACTCAAATAGTTCATCGTCTTCAAGTACATACAAGGTTAAATTAGGGGATTCTCTTTGGAAAATTGCGAATTCGCTAAATATGTCGATTGGTGAAATCAAAACATTGAACGGATTAAAATCTGATATGATTTATCCGAATCAAGTATTGAAAGTCAAAGGGACGGCTGCATCAAAACCAAGTCAGTCAAAACCTACTAAACCAAGCAATTCAAACAGTAACCAGTCTTCTAGCGGGAAAACAACATCTTATACTGTAAAATCAGGCGATTCGTTATGGAAAATTGCGAATCAATTCAAAGTACAGGTTCAATCCATCCGCACAGCCAACAGCTTGAAAAGTGATGTGCTTAGAATTGGACAAGTATTAAAAATTAATGGTGCAGTTTCCGGCTCAACTGGATCGAACGGATCTACGTCTAACGGTTCAACAACTCCGGTCAACAATAACAAAAACGATGTACCAATGAACGCAAAGATCACGACAATGATCCAAGAGGGGAAAAAGCTGACAGGCGTTCCTTACAGATGGGGTGGTAATACTCCAGCAGGATTTGACTGCAGCGGCTTTGTTTACTATCTCATTAACAAAGTTTCATCTGTATCCAGACTAAGCACAGCAGGCTACTGGAATATGATGACTTCTGTTAGCACACCACAAGTTGGAGATTTTGTTTATTTTACAACGTATAAAGCGGGCCCTTCTCATATGGGACTATACCTTGGCGGGGGAGATTTCCTTCATGCAAGTGACAATGGAGTAGGGATCTCGAACCTAAGCAACCCATATTGGAAAAAAGCCTACTTAGGTGCAAAACGTTTCTTCTAAAAAAAGCCGATTTTCGGCTTTTTTTGTTTGCCCGCTGCTGTGATTGTCCATACTGATAACAAAAGGGGGCAGTCATAAATGAAAAAGTCAGTGTGGATGATCATGATATGTTTGGTCTTTACTGCGTCAGCATGTCATGCACCGCCGAAAAAAGAAATGACAGAAGAAACAAGCGAAGTTGCCGCACCTAAACAATCACCAGTCACGACGTCACTCATAAACGAAAGCGGGCAAAAAATAGGAAGCATTGAAATCAGAGAATCCTCAGAAAATGGGCTGGATTTGCATGTGAAGGCGAAAGGGCTGCCGCCAGGTCCTCACGGTTTTCATATTCATGAAACAGGAATATGTGAAACGCCAGATTTTGAAACGGCCGGAGCTCACTTTAATCCAACCCATAGAGAACATGGTTTTGACAATCCAAAAGGGCACCATGCTGGAGATATGCCTAATTTAGAGGTAGGGGCAGATGGACAAATCGATGTTGTCGTGAACGTACCAGATGTGACGTTAAAGGGAGGCCCAAATCAATTAATCGATCAAAATGGGCGAAGCTTTATCATTCATGCAGAAGCAGATGATTATTTAAGTAACCCTTCTGGAAACTCAGGGAAACGCATCGCTTGCGGTTCAATGACAAAAGAAATGGTAAAATAACAGAAGTCTAACCTTTATGTATTGAGTGCATAAAGGTTTTTTTAGTATACTTGGTGAGGAAAATGATCGAAGAGAGGAATTAATCATACATGTTTAACGAACAATCACTCCCAGAAGAAATTCAAGCAATGATTGAAGCAAAAGCAAAAGGGCTGGAAGAAGAATTTCGTCCACTTATTGGAACAGGCGGCTATGAATCACAGGATACTTCTATCATTCAAGATGCCATGATTGCATTAGCACTAGGAAAAAACGTTCTTTTAAAGGGGCCGACCGGCTCAGGTAAAACAAAACTAGCAGAAACATTATCCGCTTTCTTTCAGCAGCCGATGCACAGTGTGAACTGCTCGGTTGATCTTGATGCAGAAAGCTTGATTGGCTATAAAACCATTCATAATGATGGTCAGGTGGCTTCGATTGAATTCATCGAAGGACCTGTGACAAAAGCAATGAAAAAAGGCCATCTTTTATATATTGATGAAATTAACATGGCGAAGCCAGAAACACTTCCTATTTTAAATGGTGTACTCGACTACAGAAAAATGATGACAAACCCATTTACAGGTGAGGTTGTTCGAGCAGAGGAAGGCTTTGGCGTCATTGCGGCAATCAATGAAGGGTATGTCGGCACAGTGCCTCTAAATGAAGCGTTAAAAAACCGATTTGTTGTCATTGACGTTCCATATATCGGCGGCGGTATCCTGAAAGATGTGCTGCAATCTCAATCTGTTTTAAAGGATGAGCGGTTAATTGATCAATTCGTTCAGCTCTCATCAGACCTTATTACACAAGCTCATAACGGACAGGTGAGTGAAGAAGCAGCATCCATCCGCGCGCTCCTAGATACTTGTGATCTTGCGCAATACATCCCGCCGCTTCGTGCCGTTGAACGAGGGATTGTTGAAAAACTGGAAGATGACCGGGAAAAAGCAGCGGTAAGAAATATCGCCCAAACATTATTCGAGTGAGGTTCTGACTTGTGAAATTTATCAAATTTAATGACAGCAGAATCGATTCATTTCTATTTATGGAATTAACGGATTTAGCTAAAACGTTAGCAAAAAGTGATGATGTCGAGCTTGAATACGGTGTCCAGTCCTACTATGAACCGTTCGAAAAGAAAATTTTCATCAGTCATTTTTGGGATGATCGTAAACAAGAAGATATGCTAGCAGGGCTGAAAAGTGATGTGTTCCTTCGTGCAGTAGGGACCGTTTATAGTGATCTTACTGTATTTCAGGAGATCGTTCGCCATGCGCACACATTATCCATTCCTGATATATGTAAACAATTGTTTATGCTGTTTGAAGATATCCGGATTGAAGAGCGGATTAAACATGGCCGCCCAGGAACAAAAAAGGTATTTAAACGAAGAAGAGAGCTGTACCGGCGTCACTTTAAGACACAATTAACGATTAACCAAGAACGAAGCATATTAACGGATGCACTCTTTTGTGCGATTTATGTGAAGCTGACAGCTGATTCTCCGCTCGAAGAGATTCCGCCTCTTCATGAGCAGATCAATCCGATGATTCCGTTTATTGAGTCAAGTCTTGAACGTGTGTATGATGCGGGTTCAACAGCAGACATTGCAGCTATTGTCAAAGAATTGATGGAAGGCTTTGATGAGCTGCTTGAAAAGGACATGCTGAATACGTACTTTTTCTTCCCTGAATTGGACTATGAACAAGCGGCAAAAGAACCGCTGTTCCATGACTTAAAAAGAAAACCTAAATTAAGTGAGGACATCAAAGTCGACCGGGAAAAAGAAGGCGATGAAGACATTCACGAAGAGTACATGGAAGTGTGGCATCGAGAAACAGAAGCGCCATCAAAAAGCTTCCTTCAATTTGATTTAGAGCACGGCGGTAAAAGTGATCTTGGTAAGGATGCAGCAAGAGAAGGCGATGACGGAGATCAGGCACTCGGAACTGTTCAAGGTTCTGCAAAGCAAACACACCGAAAAGATTATTCAAAGCTTGAGGCGCTGGAAGAGGCTGAAGGTGAAGAAAGCGGAGCAGACGGTCATGAAAATGGAAAAGAGAACAAATATGCGTTTCCAGTCATGATTTCACCAGATCCGCCTATGCCAGAACAAATCAATGTATACAAGCAGCATGCGAAGGAAATTGAGCCTTACCAAAAACGCTTAAAACAAATGATCCAAAAAACTCTTGAACATAAAAAATCTTGGCCTAAAACGGACCTTCATGCAGGACGTCTCAGCAAAAAGCTGATTCGCTACTTTACAGAGTCTAATCCGCGCCTTTTCTATAAAAAACAAGCACCGTCTTCTCAGATTGATGCTGTTTTCACCTTATTAGTAGATTGTTCAGCGAGCATGTTTGACAAGATGGACGAGACGAAAAAAGGCATTGTTCTATTTCATGAAGCGTTAAAATCCGTACAAGTCCCACATCAAATTGTTGGGTTTTGGGAAGATACAAACGACGCAACAGAAACAAGTCAGCCAAACTACTTCAACACAGTCGTGTCGTTCAAAGATTCTTTATTTGATGCAGGGCCTTCTATTATGTCTCTTGAGCCAGAAGAGGATAACCGGGATGGTTATGCGATCCGCCAAATGACAAAGATGATTTTAAAGCGAAGAGAAGAGCAAAAGTTTCTGATTGTCTTTTCAGACGGAGAGCCAGCTGCATTCAGCTACGAACAAAATGGGATTGTCGATACGCATGAAGCAGTTCTTGAAGCGAGGAAAAAGGGCATTGAGGTGATCAATGTGTTTTTATCCAATTCGCCGATAGAAGAAGCACAGATGAAAACCATTCAAGATATGTATGGCAAGTTCAGCATTTTTGTACCAGATGTCGATACATTGCCAGATGTTTTATATCCACTACTGAAGAAACTGCTGCATAAAAGCATTGGGGCATAAGGTTTTGCCCCTTTCTTTAAATTATTTTTCGGAATGATTTAAATTTTTTGTTTTTCTGTGAATTTTTTATCTTTAATTGAACAAAGAATGTAGAAAGTAATCCAAAACAGTGGTAGAATATTATTGGAAGCGTTTTATTACATAAATTTGGTCATTGTGTTCTGGAAGTTATATCGAGATAGTGTTCAATCACTTGATGATCAAAGTTGGGGGTAGTGTTCAAAATGTTTCAAAATGATGTGAAACAACCGTTGAGTTGGGAAGAATTTCATGGTCCGAACCTCGGCTATGTGCTCGAGCTCTACGATCAGTATGTCCAGGATCCTACTAGTGTTGATGAAGATCTAAGAGGCATATTTGATGAACTTGGTGCACCACCGAGTGAAATGAAGGAGGAAATTGGGAAAAAAGAAAATAGCGTAGTTACTTCTGAACAAATCCAAAAGATAGCATCAGTCGTTAAACTGGCAGAAGACATCAGAACGTATGGCCATTTAAATGCTTCCGTCAATCCTCTTCGCAAAGAAAAGGAATTACAAGAACTGTTTCCTTTAAAGGAGTACGGTTTAACAGAAGAAGATGTCAAGAATATTCCGATATCTATTATTAGTCCGGATGCACCAAAACACATTTCAAACGGCATAGAAGCCATTAACCATTTGAGAAATACGTATAAGCGTACCATTTCATTTGAGTTTGATCACGTACATGACTTCGAAGAGCGAAACTGGCTCTCAAAATCAATTGAGTCTGGTGAACTATTTAAGAAAAAACCATCAGACAAACTAGTTTCTGTATTCAAGAGATTAACAGAAGTTGAGCAGTTCGAGCAGTTTCTTCATAAAACATTTGTTGGGCAAAAGCGCTTTTCTATAGAAGGTTTAGACGCACTTGTCCCAGTACTTGATGAAATTATTTCAGAGTCCGTAACACAAGGGACTTCAAATATTAACATTGGAATGGCACACAGAGGCCGTTTAAATGTATTAGCACATGTGTTAGGGAAGCCATATGAGATCATTTTCTCAGAATTCCAGCATGCGCCAAATAAAGAGCTTGTTCCATCAGAAGGCTCTATCGGCATCAGCTATGGATGGACCGGGGATGTTAAGTACCATCTTGGAGCTGACCGTCAAATCAAAGACGAAGATACAAAGAGTGCGAGAGTCACGCTTGCTAATAACCCAAGTCACTTGGAGTTCATTGATCCAATCATTGAAGGAAGCACGCGTGCTGCTCAGGAATCACGTACTCAAAAAGGCTATCCAGTTCAAGACGTTGAAAAAGCGTTAGCCATCTTAATTCATGGGGATGCAGCATTCCCTGGAGAAGGAATTGTGGCAGAAACATTAAATTTAAGTCAACTTGTAGGCTATCAAGTGGGCGGAACCATCCATATTATTGCCAACAATATGATCGGGTTTACAACGGAAAGCAATGAATCTCGTTCGACGAAATATGCAAGTGACCTTGCAAAAGGGTTTGAGATTCCTATTGTTCACGTCAATGCAGATGATCCAGAAGCGTGTTTAGCGGCTGTTCAGCTAGCTGTAGAATACCGCAAACGTTTCAAGAAGGATTTCCTTATTGACTTGATCGGCTACCGCAGATATGGTCATAACGAAATGGATGAGCCTTCTACAACTCAGCCAATGCTGTACGATGCGGTCAGAAAGCACAAAACGGTCAAGAATATCTTTGCAGATAAACTTGTCTCAGAAGGTCTTTTGACAAAAGAGCAGCGTGAAGAAATCGAGCAGGCTGTGACGGCAAAAATAGAAGAAGCCTATAAAAAGGTGCCTTCAAAGAAAGAGCATACGATTCAAGAAATCGAACTGCCGGAGCCTGTATCAAACGGCTTCCCAGCAGTGGATACATCAGTAGAATTTGATGTATTGCGAAAGCTGAATGAAGAATTGATCAGCTGGCCGAATGATTTCCAAGTATTTGGTAAGCTGAAGCGGATCCTTGAAAAACGTGCAAAAGTGTTTACAGATGACCGTAAAGTAGAATGGTCACTTGGGGAAGCACTCGCATTTGCATCTATATTAAAAGACGGTACGCCAATTCGAATGACCGGACAGGATTCAGAGCGTGGTACTTTCGCTCAAAGAAACCTTGTGCTTCACGACAGTCAAACGGGTGATGAATTTATTGCTCTTCATGAACTGAGTGATGCAAATGCATCGTTTACTGTTCATAACAGTCCACTGTCAGAAGGCTCAGTCATCGGATTTGAATATGGTTATAATGTCTATTCTCCTGAAACGTTAGTGATTTGGGAAGCTCAATTCGGAGACTTCGCAAATGCGGCTCAAGTGTATTTCGATCAATTTATCTCAGCTGGCCGTGCAAAATGGGGACAAAAATCAGGTTTAGTGATGCTGCTGCCTCATGGATATGAAGGACAAGGTCCTGAGCATTCAAGTGGAAGAACAGAGCGCTTCCTGCAATCAGCTGCTGAGAATAACTGGACAGTTGCGAATCTGACAAGTGCAGCGCAATATTTCCATATTCTTAGAAGACAGGCGAAAATGCTGCTTCGTGAAGAGATTCGTCCGCTTGTCATTATGACACCGAAGAGTCTGCTTCGTAACCCGAACACATTGTCTGAGGTCCAAGAATTAACGGATGGACAGTTCCGTCCAGTTCTTGAACAGCCAGGTCTTGTACATGATCACGAAAAAGTATCGCGTCTCGTGCTATCTAGCGGGAAGGTATCCATTGATATTAGTGATCGTTTTACTCAAATGGAAGAGCCGAAAGATTGGCTTCACGTTGCAAGAGTGGAACAGCTGTATCCGTTCCCAGCCAAAGATATTAAAGGAATTTTAACAAAGCTGACAAACTTAGAAGAAATCGTATGGGTGCAAGAAGAACCGCAAAATATGGGAGCTTGGGGATACATTGAGCCATATTTACGTGAAATTGCGCCTGAAAAAGTAAAAGTACGTTACATCGGCCGAAGAAGACGTTCAAGTACGGCTGAGGGTGATCCAACTGTGCATAAAAAAGAACAAGAACGAATTGTATCTGATAGCTTGACTCGCAAAAACTAAGGGGGAAATGAAAAATGGCGGAAATTAAAGTACCTGAATTAGCGGAATCAATCTCGGAAGGAACGATTGCTCAATGGCTAAAGCAGCCGGGCGATTATGTGGAGCAGGGGGAGTACCTGCTGGAACTTGAAACAGATAAAGTCAATGTCGAACTGACTGCTGAAGAATCTGGTGTATTAAAAGAAGTGCTCAAAGATTCTGGTGACACTGTACAAGTTGGAGAGGTCATCGGAACGATTGCAGCAGGTGAAGCTGGCGGAAGCGAGTCCGCAGCTCCAGCACCTGAGCAAGCTTCTGCACCAGCTTCGAAAGAAGAACCGGCAGCTGCTCAAAAAGAAGAAGCAGTGAAAGAAGAGCCGAAAGCTGGTAATGGCAGAACCATCGCTTCTCCTGCAGCTAGAAAACTAGCGAGAGAGAAGGGATTAGACTTATCTGAGATTCCAACCGTAGATCCGCTGGGCAGGGTACGAAAGCAGGATGTCGCTTCTTATCAAAAGAATGAAGCACCTGCAAGTGCACCGAAAGCCGCGCCAAAAGCAAATGCGGCGGTGCAAACTGAACAACCAGGAAAGCCAGTTGAACGTGAAAGAATGTCACGCCGCAGACAAACAATTGCAAAACGTTTAGTTGAAGTTCAACAAACGGCTGCGATGCTGACGACATTTAATGAAGTCGATATGACAGCTGTGATGGATTTAAGAAAGCGTCGTAAAGATGCCTTCCTAGAACAAAATGATGTCAAGCTTGGCTTCATGTCCTTCTTTACAAAAGCAGTTGTAGCAGCACTGAAGAAATATCCGCTGCTTAACGCAGAAATTCAAGGTGATGAGCTTGTCTTGAAGAAATTCTATGACATCGGCATCGCTGTTGCTGCAAACGAAGGTCTTGTCGTACCAGTTGTCCGTGATGCAGACAGATTGTCATTTGCAGGGATTGAAAAAGAAATTGGTCATCTTGCGAAAAAAGCAAGAGATAACAAATTGGCTCTTAGTGAGTTACAAGGTGGATCATTTACGATCACAAACGGCGGAACATTTGGTTCTCTGCTTTCAACACCGATTTTAAACAGCCCGCAAGTTGGAATTTTAGGAATGCATAAAATTCAGCTTCGTCCGGTGGCGATTGATGAAGAACGTTTTGAGAACCGTCCGATGATGTATTTAGCTCTTTCTTACGACCACCGTATTGTCGATGGTAAAGAAGCAGTTGGATTCCTCGTTACGATTAAAAACCTGCTTGAAGATCCTGAGCAGCTATTGCTTGAAGGATAATTTTCCATTATAAAAAGCTAGCACCTGTTAAGGTGCTAGCTTTTTTTCTTTTCACTGTCAGGTTGTCCTCGTTTTGACCAATATGTCGCAAGCCATGAACCAGATAAGTTATGCCATACACTAAAAATCGCACTTGGTACGGCTGCGAGAGGCGAGAAATGTGCTGTTGCAAGGGCTGCACCAAGCCCGGAGTTTTGCATGCCTACTTCAATCGAAATCGCTCTTTGAGAAGGGATATCCATTTTGCACCATTTTGCGATCAGGTAACCAAATAAAAGACCGAGCCCATTATGTAAAATGACAACGGCCAATATCAGCAAACCAGATTGAAGAATCTGCTCTTTATTTGCACTGACAACCGCTGCAATGATCACCACAATTCCAGCAACAGATACAAGCGGCAATGCTTGAACCGCATAGTTTACTTGTTTTTTGAAAAACACCTTAACAATAACCCCTAAGATAATAGGAATAAGCACAACTTGGACAATCGACAAAAATAATGCCTCCGGTGATACAGGTAACCATGATCTTGCAAAGATAAAAATAAAAAGAGGCGTTAAAAAGGGAGCAAGAAGGGTCGATATAGTTGTGACCGCTACGGATAAGGCCATATTGCCTTTTGCTAAAAAGGTCATGACATTGGATGCAGTACCGCCTGGGCAGCAGCCCACAAGAATAACTCCTACTGCAATTTCAGATGGCAGCCGTAATCCGTAAGCTAATAGAAAGGCGATCAGCGGCATGAGTGTGTACTGCGCCAAAACCCCGATTAGCACATAGAGAGGTTTACGAAAAAGCTCCTTAAAATCTTCACCTGATAACGTAAGCCCCATCCCAAACATAATGATTCCTAGTAAAAAAGGGATATACGGTCCAATCTGAGAAAATACGTCAGGAAAAGCAAATCCAAGACATGCAAAGATAATGACCCAGATTGCGAAGGTTCTTCCTGCAAATTGACTAATGGTTAAAAGAATGTTCATTCATTGCTTCATCTCACTTTCCTCACATATCTTTCCTATTTTAAACGAATTTTCTGAAAAAACAACCCGTTCTTTATAAAGGTGTTGATAATTTAATTATGTAAACTAAAAATACCCCATATAAGCATGAGCCTATATGGAGCATCGTCTTAAAAAGGGGTCCACTTCACTTGCTGTGCTTGCTTAAGCCTTGCTTCTGGCTCACGCCAGTCAACTACATTCCACCAACGATCTACGTATTTCGGTTTTTCATTCAGATATTGAAGATAGTAGGCGTGCTCCCATACATCAAGGGCTAAAAGAGGGATTACGTCCCATTGTGACAAAAATTGATGGCGTTCTGCTTGTAAAATCTCTAATCGCTGGGATCTGGGCGCCCAAACGAGAATGGTCCAGCCGACACCCTCTACTTGTTTGGCCGCTGCTGAAAATTGAGATTTAAATGCGTCATAGCTGTCAAATGATTGTTCAATGAGACGAAGCATTTGTCCAGTGGGCTTTCGTTTTCCTGAAGGACTCATGGAAAACCAAAAAATACAATGTAAATAGTGCCCCGCACCATTGAAGGCAAGCTCTCTTTCCCAATGCTTGATCATTTTAAAATCATTGGTTCTTCTTGCATTTTTTAATGCAAGCTCAGCTTGGTTCAAACCATCAACATATGATTGATGATGCTTCTGGTGATGCAAATACATAATTTCTTTTGAAATAAACGGTTCTAGTGCATCATACCGGTAAGGGAGAGGAGGTAGCTTATGATTTCCCGCTGCTACCACTCGCATGTCTTCTTGTGGTTTCATGTCCTCAGAAATACGTTCTGCCAGTTCGTACCACTCTTGTTCACTGGAATGTTCATCATCCATTGAAAACCATAAATGGTCTACTTTTTGACGGATGTTGTCATCTTGAATCGCGGGTTGAATGGAGCTAAGCCACTCTTTGAGCTGCATTCGATACTGTTCCTTATTCATTCTTACGCCTCATTTCATCTAAAAATGTAGAACAAGTCATCATGGGAAAGACAAATGGGTAGCTATGATAGGTGATGTAAAATTGCTTTGGCAGGCCAATGCCCACTGGATAGTGCAAGGCTTCACTCGTGTGCTGATGATGGATCAAAAATGAGATGGCTTTTAAAATCGCTTTGTCATCTGGCTTCTCATATTGTAAAAGTGCCTCTGCTGCCCAAGCCGTCTGAACCACTGTGCCAAACGGGAGGGGGACATACGTTTTTACCTCTGCACTTTTACACGATTCTCCGAAGCTGCCATCTTCTCGTTGAATCTGCTTTAAAAATTGGCACGCTTTTTGAACAGCAGGATGGGTGGAGGGGATGCCGGCCGCTTTTAGTCCTGTTAATGCTGCCCACGTTCCATAAATATAGCAAACACCCCATCTGCCAAACCATGATCCATTTTTCTCTTGGTGATCTAGGAGCCACTTGACACATCGATCTTTTTGCCTGTGAAGAGGAGGTGACATGTTTTTCTCTTCAAGACCAATGAGATGAAGCACCCGGCCTGTAATATCGGGAGTCGATGGATCGATCGCTGCATCCTCCGCAGATTCAAGCGGCAGATGTCGAAGCAGGAAGTGATCTTGATTTTTTTCAAAAGCAGAGAATCCGCCGTCACGGTTTTGCATGGAAAGAAGCCAATGAAATCCTCGTTTCCATTGAACTGGTGCGTATGTTCGCGGAATGGCTTTTAAGACAATTTGCGTATCATCACAATCAGGGTTATTTGTGTTGATATCTGAAAAACCAAAGCCTCCCGGGGCAGCATGACGGTTATGAATCGCCCAATCTGCTTTCTTCATTTGCTGCCGGTTCAGCAAGTATGAGAAAGACTTAGTGATGACTGGGTCTTCTTGTTTTTTGCCAGCTTTTTGAGAAGCGTAACTGACAAGCGCTGTATCCCAAACTGTGGATGTGGAATTTTCTGCATACATTCTGCCCTGACAGACAGTGACTAGCTTTTTCATGCCTTTGACTGCTTTTAAAATGAGATGATGTCCCGGGGAGTACCCAAGACTCATAAGTGCATAGACCATAAAAATACTGGCACTTAAATAGCTGTACAGCGTGCCATCTTTTTCAAGGCGATCAAACATATATCGCTTTGCTGCTTCATATCCGAAAAAGTCCAGCCGGCTGTCGAGTGCTGTATACGATCGCATGTAAGTCAGAAAGTGTTGAGCGGAACGTTCTTCTCTTGCCATAAACCAGTCAAATGGATTCTTAGACATGTTTGCATCAAGGTGTGCCAAACTTGGAAATGTCTCATGAGAGGTATATCGTTTGTTGAGTGCAATCATCATTGGTACAAAGTGAATTCTTGCATATGCACTAAGATGATAAAAGTGCAGCGGAAAGTATGTAGGGATGAGTAAAAAGGAAAGTGGTGCATAGAAATACGGCCAAGGGTGCATGCCGTTGACGGCGAGCATCCACTTTGTCATAAAGTGAACGTTCTTTAATCCGCCTTTTGAACGTATATATTGCGCTGCTTTTTCCATATGAGGCTCATCTTGTTGAAACCTGCCTGATACGAGCATTCCGCAATAGCCCTGCACAGTGGCAGTTACATGTCCCGTTTGATCATGATACAAAGAAAAAGACCCATCCTCATTTTGTTTTTCGCGTATCGCTTCTGCTAATTGATGAACCAACGCCTGATCTGAATCACCGACAGCCTTTAACAGCATAATCAAAAAAGCATTTGTCATCATAGGACCTTCAAAGCAGAAAACAAAGGCGCCATCTTCTCTTTGTCTTCGCTGCATTTGTATGTGCAATTCTTCGATAAATTCGTTTACTTTCAATTGAAAATCTTGCATATGCGGCCATGCTCCTTTCCTTTCATACTATATTCAGGAGCCGGCCTGTCACATGCAAACACAAAAAAAGCCGATGACAGGGTCACCGGCTCAGCGTGTAGACAAACCCTCGCATTCGGTGTCAGGTATGTGCGCTGGTGCTCACGAATGTCAATTCGCTCCGCGCCAGTGCTCGTCCTTCCTAGACTGCAAAGGTTTTCTATCACGCTGAAAAGAAGACAAAGTGCTAAAATAAAAATCATTTTAGCACTTTGTCAACGATCTGAGCCGATGACAGGGTCAAAGGCTTTCTTGACGTCATTAGTCTTGGAGATTAATCCATACACTTTTAACTTCTGTATAGTTGTTAAGGGCATATGACCCCATTTCTCTGCCAAGACCTGATTGCTTATATCCTCCAAACGGGGAGGCGGCATCAAAGACATTATAGCAGTTGACCCAAATTGTTCCTGCTTCAAGACGTGCAGCAATATCGTGGGCATGCTTTAAGTTTTCTGTCCAAAGTCCTGCTGCTAATCCATATTCAGACTGGTTGGCCCGTTCGACCACTTCATCAATGGAATCGTAAGGAATTGCAGATAAAACAGGTCCGAAGATTTCTTCTTTGGCAATGGTCATTTCATCTTCTACATCTTTAAAAATAGTAGGGGAGACGAAATAGCCAGCCTCATAAGGGCAATCGCCACCGACAACGGCTGTTGCCCCTTCGGATTTACCTTTTTCAATATAGCCTAATACGCGTTCGTGCTGTTCTTTACTTACAAGAGGTCCAATTTGTGTATCTTGATGAAGACCAGCGCCTTGTTTGAGGGATCCTGCATATTTGGCCATTTGATCGACCACTTCATCATATTGGCTCCGGTGAACAAAGACTCTGGAGCCCGCGCAGCATACTTGACCTTGGTTAAACATGACGCCATTTAAAGCACCTGGAATGGCTTTCTTTAAATCAGCATCAGGTAAAATAATATTCGGTGATTTTCCGCCAAGCTCTAATGTGACCCTCTTAATGGTTTTAGCCGCTTTCTCCATAATTAATTTTCCAACGCTTGTTGACCCTGTGAAGGCAAGCTTGTTCACATCAGGATGTTCAGTTAAGGCATTTCCGGCTGTTTCGCCAAATCCAGGAACGATGTTAATCACGCCTTCTGGGAAGCCGGCTTTGTCCACTAATTCTGCTAAATAAAGAGCAGAGAGTGGAGTTTGTTCGGCTGGCTTTAAAACGATGGTGCATCCTGTTGCAAGTGCGGCACCCATTTTCCACATGGCCATGAGCAGCGGGAAGTTCCATGGGATGATTTGTCCTACAACGCCAACCGGCTCATGGCGGGTATAATTAAAATATCCTTGACTGACAGGAATGGTTTGTCCATTCATTTTTGTCGTCCAGCCTGCATAATAGCGCATGTGCTCAATAGCGAGGGGGATATCTGCATTTGTTGTTTCATTAATCGGTTTTCCATTATCTAAAGTTTCAAGCTGTGCAAGCTCTTCTTGATTTTCTTCCATTAAATCAGCAAGCTTGAACATGAGGCGGGCGCGTTCAGCGGCAGACATTGAGCGCCAAGGACCATGAAAGGCTTTTTTTGCAGCTTTTACTGCCTCATCAATATCTTTTTCACCTGCTTCATATACATCAATAAGGGTTTCGCCTGTGGCTGGGTTAGGAGTAGCAAAGGTTTTATTATCGTGACTTGTGACAAACTGACCGTTAATGTAGAGTTTTTTCGTCCCTTGGAGAAAAGATTCGAGTTTTGAACTAATTTGAAGTGTTGTAGAGCTCATAAATAAACAAACCTCCTTAAAGATATGGATTGTTTTCTGCGAGTTCTAGGTGAGAAAAGCGGACATGCAACGAAACAGTATACGCACAAAAATGTAAACGTATACAATTATCATATTACACGACATGTTTGAAAGCAATCCATAACACTCATTGCATTTCGCGAAAATTTGGCTACAATAAATGTATAGATGAAAAAAGGAGTTTTTAAATCATGATCCATCAAAACTGGCAAACAGCTCAAACGTTAAAACAAGTAAAATGTGTACATACAAATGCGAAAAAATATATGGTCGACCGGGCATTAACGGTTGGAAGCACATATGAAGTGAAAAATGAAACAGAGGAATTCCTGTTTGTCGTTGATAATACGGGTAAAGTAGGCGGGTATTACAAGGAGTATTTCGAAGATATTTCGGCTGAATGATTTTGAGGGTCATCACTCATACTAAGAAAAACAGTAAAGGGTGATGATGATGAAAAAGCAGCAAAATGACGAGCAGCAAAATCAAAATGCATGGCATGAACACGAAGATGCTGATATGGCGATTACGCTTGAACAGATTTCCGATGTGTATGCCGAGGGAACGATTGATACACCAAAAGACGAATAGGTATTTAAAAACAGTGATTTGGCATAATCACTGTTTTTTTATTGGAATGATTCAGCATTTTTTCTCGAAAAGAACTGAAACTTTTTTCCTGCTTTAACAGTCTAAATAAATAGAGGAAAGAGCATCGGATCAAAAAGAAAAAGTTAAATGAAATTTAATCTATTCGTAATGGAATAACGATCATTTATAGCGTATTCTATAAGTGAGAATAAAACGTACCCACAGAGCCGTGTGGCCGTTTTGTCATAAAGGAATTTGATGCAGGAAGAGGGGGTTTACGTGGGTATTTTTTCTGTCAGTAAACAAAATGATAAGAAATTCGAATCCTTATTGATTGAAGGGGAAAGAATTGAGGCTGTTTACAGACTGCGTCACGACCAAATTTGCTTTACAAATAAACGACTGATCTTTGGCGATAACCGCGTATTTTCTAAGAAGAAAGTCAGGGTCTCCTTGCCGTATCGATCAATTGAAAGTTTTGCCATTCAAGAAGCTGGCGTGTTTGATCAGGACACAGGTATGCTGCTTGTCACAAGCTCAAAAGTATTTGAACTCGACTTTTCCAAAGAGACGGATTTGAGTGATGTGCAAGCCATTTTGACAAAACATCTTTGCTGATCAATCTTGCGATTACATAGATCATATGCACTTTTCTCATTCTTCGTTCTTATTTTCATAGATCGCACATTTCTGAGCCTTTCCCATCTGATGGGAAGGGCTTTTTTCTGCTTAAGTGTTTGAATGATAGCAAAAAAGGTTAAAGATGAAACAGATACAGAAAGGAGAATGAACTATGAAAGTGTTAGTTGCAGGAGCAAATGGACATACAGGAAGACTTGTCGTTCGTTATTTAAAAGAAAAAGGACATGAGCCGCTTGCTCTCATTCGAGATGAAAAACAAGCTGATGCGCTAAAAGAACTTGGTGCAGCACCTGTCATCGGTGATCTTGAAAAAGATGTGACAGATGCTGTGAAACAAGCAGACGCTGTCATCTTTGCAGCTGGTTCAGGCTCAAAAACAGGTGCGGATAAGACCATTGCGGTCGATCAAGAAGGGGCAAAACGCCTCGTTGATACAGCGAAAAAAGAAAACATCCAGCATTTTGTTATGCTCAGTTCCTATAATGCCGATGACCCGAACCAGGGAAAAGGGCAAGGAAGTATGGAAACTTATTATGAAGCGAAAAGAAAAGCTGATGAACACTTAAAACAGTCTGGTCTTTCCTATACGATTGTCCGCCCGGGTGCCCTGCTGCATGAAGAGAAGACTGGAAAGATTGAAGCTGCCGAGCATATTCCAGATGATCAGAACATCGAGATTTCAAGAGAGGACGTAGCCATTGTTCTTGTGGAGAGCTTAACAGAATCGAATGTGAAAAATAAGTCCTTTGACTTGATTAAAGGAGATAAACCAATCGAAGAAGCACTTCGCCATCTGTAAGAGAAAAAAGCTGCTGCCAAATAGGCGGCGGCTTTTTTGATGTTTTCTTTTCCCTTCCAGCGGGAAGGTAATGAGAAAGGAGTGATTGACCGTGGGCTTAACGAAAGAACAACAAGCTGATTTATACGAAAGATTGATTCAACTAAAAGAAGATGTGAAGGGATCAAAAAAGAAAGAAGAATCTATGCTCGTTGAATCGAGTGAGATATCAAATGGTGTTGGGAATCATATCGCTGATCATGGGAGCATCTATTTAGACCGCATGACAGAACAAACGCTGGATCAAGTCGATGATCAACTTGAAGGTGAAATCGATGCAGCACTGAAACGAATGGAAGACGGAACATATGGGATTTGTGAGAAAACAGGAAAAGAGATCCCATATGAGCGTTTAAAAGCAGTTCCATATACACGCTTTTCAATTGGTGCAAAGAAAAATGAGGAAACAACTCAAGATCCAAACGAGTTTGACCGTTCATTCTCCGATCAAATGCGTGACTTAACGAATAGAGAAACAATGGATCAAATGCATTCAGATACGTATGAAAGACTCGAGGAAGAGCAGGATATTGATGTGGAGGAAGAAAAATAGCAATATATGAGAAGGTTAAATTTTTTCAGAATAATGTTTCCATATGTACTCGTGGACAAAAATCTTGTATACATGAGTATTTCAAAGAAAAAAGATCTCTTGAAATTTAATTAACTTTCGTGTAGTATAGTTTAAAGGCTGCGATGCGCGTAATGTTAATTAAGTTTTAACCTTTAAGCTGTAATAGGGAGTTTTATATTGAAGCCGGAATGTCATGCCTCCTAGAGAGGAAGACAGGAACGTTTCTGCAAACACCCACTTTGAGGAGTGGTGGTTTAAAACTTTCTTACTTAGATTACGGCATCCGCAGCTTTTCCTAGGATGATTCAAGCCATTTTCCATTTCGGAAAATGGCTTTTTATTTTGTGAAAAAACGAAATTGCACAGACCGCCGGATGAAGAAGGAATGTATGTTAAAATAGACAAAACAAAAGACGGAGAGGGAATTGGATGTTAGAACAAGCAGAAGCACTCCTGAAACAATACTTTGGCTTTGACACCTTTAGGCAGGGACAGAAACAAGCCATTGAATCGATTGTAAACAAACAGAAGGATACCGTTTGTATTATGCCGACAGGCGGAGGGAAATCGGTTTGTTACCAGATTCCTGCCCTGATGATGGAAGGAACAACGATCGTTGTATCCCCGCTAATTTCTTTAATGAAAGATCAAGTCGATGCACTAAATGAAATGGGCATACGATCGTCCTTTTTAAACAGCACACTTTCTGCAGCTGAAATGAATAAAAGGCTGAAAAAATGTGCAGATGGGGAATATCAGCTGCTTTATATCACACCTGAACGTTTACAAAATGAACGTTTTTTTCAGCTCCTTGATCGGTTAACGATCCCTTTAATCGCAATTGATGAAGCGCACTGTATATCTGAGTGGGGGCATGATTTTAGGCCAAGCTATCGCTTTATTCAAGAATGCTTAGATAAATTGACAAAAAGGCCAGTGATAGTCGCGCTAACGGCTACAGCCACGAAAAAGGTCCACCGAGATATATGTGAACAGCTTGGCATGAACGAAGAAGAAACCATTTTTACTGGGTTTGCTAGAGAGAATTTGTCTTTTCAGGTGGTCAAAGGAGAAAATAGTGACCGCTTTATCACACATTATATGAAGAAAAACAAGCTTGAGTCCGGCATTATCTATACAGCTACAAGAAAAGAAGCTGAAAACATTTACAATCGGCTAAAGAAACAAAAGATCAAAGCTGGCATTTATCATGGCGGGTTAGATGACGATGTGAGAGAAGAGCAGCAAAACCTGTTTTTAAATGATGACATCCAGGTCATGGTCGCTACATCTGCATTTGGCATGGGAATTAATAAATCAAATGTCCGTTTTGTCATTCATCATCAAATTCCAAGGGATATTGAAAGCTACTATCAAGAAGCTGGGCGCGCAGGTAGAGACGGTCTTGAAAGTGAATGTATTTTACTGTTTTCGCCGCAGGGCGTACGAATGCAGCGCTTCCTCATTGAACAGTCAACAGAAGATGAAGTGCGCTATCAGCATGAACTGCTTAAACTAAGACAAATGGTGGATTACTGTCATACTGAGCAATGTTTGCAGCAATTTGTGATGGACTACTTTGATCAATCAACAAGTACTCCTTGCCAAAAATGCAGCAATTGCCTTGATGAAAGAGAGCGTGAAGAGGTCACTCGAGAAGCGCAAATGGTTTTATCGTGTACGGTTAGAATGAACGAGCGATTTGGAAAAATGATGATTGCTCAAGTACTGGCAGGCTCTAAAAATAAAAAAGTGCTTGATCTTGGTTTCGACCGTCTTCCTACATACGCTTTAATGAAGCAGCAATCAGCCCAGCAAATCAGTGATTTCATCGAATTCCTAATTACAGAAGAGTATTTGCACATGTCTGAAGGGGCTTATCCAACATTAAAAGTGACACATAAAGGGAAGAAAGTGTTAGTCGGACAAGAGGCTGTGTATAAAAAACAGGCAGTTAAAAGAGAGGCGATTCAAGAAAACGATGCATTATTTGAGCAGCTGAGAGCGGTGAGAATGAAGCTGGCGAGAGAGCAGGGCGTTCCGCCATTTGTTGTATTTTCTGATCAAACCTTGAAGGAAATGTCAGCAGTTCAGCCTAAAACAGAAGAAGAACTTCTCCATATTAAGGGAATAGGCGCTCAAAAAAGAGAGAAATACGGGGATGTTTTTCTAGAAGAAATCCGTTTATTTATAGAAAAAGAGAAAAATAAAGAGGTTGAAGAAGAAAAATAATTTTTTTTCGCTACGTTTGGACACGTTTTCAACAGGAGGTTTCTGATCCTTTCAAAACCTTGATATGGCGGGTAATTGAGCTGTTTTGTGGTCTGATTTACCAATGGAGAGAGATGTTTCATGTAAAGGAACTGTAATCTAAAACATATCGTTTTGTTATTGAATTGACATTTACATATGTTACGATAGCACTCGTTAGCCGCCATAAAAAGCTAACAAGGGAGGATTTACTTTATGAAGAAGACTATTATGTCCTTGGTTGCTGTTGCAGCAATCTCAACAACAGCATTTGGAGCACAGCAAGCTTCTGCAAAGGAAATCACTGTGAAGAAAGGTGATACACTTTGGGGAATCTCTCAAAAAAATGATGTGTCTCTAAAGGACCTAAAGGGTTGGAACAATTTATCTACAGACATGATTTATGTAGGTGATAAATTGACAATCTCTTCAAAAGAGAAAACTCAGGAGCAGTATAAAGTCCAGAAGGGGGACAGCCTCTGGAAAATCGCTCAAAAATTCAATGTGTCAATTAGCGATATTAAGTCTTGGAATAACTTAAACTCAGATATAATTGTGACTGGTTCAACACTAAGTGTTGCTGGTCAAAGCTCAGCTCCGGTAAGCTCAGAGCCTGTACAAAAACAGGAGCCTGTCCAAAAAGAGCAAACAACACAAAAAGCTGCTCCTAAAAAGGAAACAGCTAAAGCAGAATCATCTTCTGCTAGTCAAAGTGTACAAAAAGAATTGACTGTAACGGCTACGGCTTATACAGCAAATGATGGTGGCATCTCAGGTATCACTGCAACAGGGGTAAACTTAAACAAAAACCCAAATGCGAAAGTCATTGCAGTAGATCCTAATGTCATTCCATTAGGAAGTAAGGTTTATGTTGAAGGCTACGGTGAAGCTACCGCAGCAGATACTGGCGGCGCAATTAAAGGTAACAAAATTGATGTACATGTACCAAGCAAATCCCAAGCAAAAAATTGGGGCGTAAAATCAGTCAAAGTGAAAGTACTTAACTAGTAATCTATTGTTTTTTGGAAGAAAGCATCAGGTGGCGGCCTGATGCTTTTATTGTACCCTTTTTTTGGTCAAAAAAACACATATTTTTCAGAAAAATTTGCATTTTCGACAAAAACCAGCGTATATTCTATCACACACGCTGGTTTTTTGGCGTTAGCTGTCCACCCAATAAATTTCCCCGCTTTGTTCTTCCCAATTAATTTGGACATCAAATTGGTGCTTTTCATAAAAGTGAATCAAGCGGTCCACGTGATTCCAATCTCTTTTGACGAGGTCACCTGTGATGACTGGAATGTTCTGCTCTCTTGCGATTTCTTTTAAATGCTTCATACAGATTGAGCCGTATCCATTATCGGGAGGGCCTTTAATATCAGCAATGTGAATCTTTCCTTCTTCAGGATATTCCGCGATTAAGGAAAAATCAGATTGTCCGCGAAAAGCTTTTTCACAATCGCTGAGCATGATTTTGCATGTATCCGCACTTTCAATGGCAGAGACAATCATCCATTCGTCTTCTTTCGCCTGATCAATGCCAATGATCTTTGCTTTTTTCGAAATATCTTTCATATTTTCTTGCATTCGATACATTTGAAACTGCAATTGCTGTAATTCTTGCTCTAACGTCTTCACATCTTTGGTTGTTTCCTGTAAGATTGACAAGTCCATTACTCCTTTCATATAAGAAATCATAAAAACCACATAAATTCCAATTCTAAAGGAAGTGGATAGATCTTTCAAGCCGTTAGAACGCCAGTAATCGGCAAGTTTGTCTAAAATTCGACGAAGACAGCGAATTCATTGACTTTATAGAGAAAGTTAAATAACATACTCTTAGTCGGAACTAATAAAGAGAGGTTTTCAAACATGAACGAACAGAATCAAAAACCGAAAAATTTCACCGGCATTGTTGTCATTTTAACAATTGCCATAAACGGATTAATCGCTTTATTATTTTTAATGCCAAAAACAGATAAATTTAGTCATCTGGACATTACATTTCTTCCTTTACTGAATGCCGTGATGAACAGCTTTACGTTTATCTTCTTACTTTCAGCACTCATTATGATTAAACAAAAGAACATTAAAGCACATAGACGATTTATCTTTGCTGC
The DNA here is from genome assembly GCF_000800825.1 of Bacillus sp. WP8. Lineage (NCBI taxonomy): Bacteria > Bacillati > Bacillota > Bacilli > Caryophanales > Bacillaceae > Bacillus > Bacillus sp. WP8. The sequence goes on along the minus strand of NZ_CP010075.1, from coordinate 1,914,151 downwards.
ATTTTCAACAACACTTGTCTTTTTAATTTCCTATGTGACATATCATTCAATGGCAGCTGATACACACTTCGGCGGAGAAGGGATCATCCGTCCAATTTACTTCTTTATTTTGATTACACATATTTTGCTTTCAGCAATTATTGTACCACTTGCATTGATTACACTATTTAGAGGCGCACAGATGCAGGTCGAGCGTCACCGTAAAATTGCCCGCTGGACGATGCCGCTTTGGCTCTATGTTAGTCTCACTGGCGTCATTGTCTATATCATGATTTCTCCATACTACAGCTAACGTATGTCCAACTGGACATACGTTCTTTTATTTACAAGATGAAGTGCTTTGGATAGAATGGAAATTGGATATCCGACTTGCACGGTATCTTCCCATCTATAGATTCACATCATTTCTGGCCGTTTGCTCGTTTGGAGATCAACAATTGGACGAAACGGGGGTTATATGATGACTGAACAATTGCAGTATAAACCGGGGCTTGAAGACATTGTGGCAAGCGAAACGTCCATATCATACTTAGATGTGGAGCAAGAGGAAATTGTGATTCGCGGGTACGACCTCATTGAGCTAGCACAAAACAAGACATATTTAGAAACAGCCTATCTGCTTATTTATGGAAGATTACCAGATGCGATGGAATATCACCAATTTCAGCAAGATATATCCTCACAAACGAACTTACATCCAACGATTCAAACCATTTTAACGAAGCTGCCAAAAACCACTCACCCTATGGATGCGATGAGAACATGCTTATCTGCTCTTGCAGGGTACGATGATGCACTACATGATCGATCAGAAGCGTGCCAAGTGAAGCGTGCAGTTCGATTACTAGGCCAGCTGCCGGCCATTGTTGCTGGAAGCTATCATATTCTCACAAAAGACGCCGCTATTTCTCCAGATCAGACCAAATCCTACACTGAAAACTTTTTATCCATGCTAACTGGACGCACCCCGACCGAAGACGAAATCACCGCTTTTGACCAAACACTTACATTATATAGTGAACATGAGCTGCCGAATTCAACGTTTGCAGCTAGAGTCATTGCATCCACGCATTCTGACATGTATGGTGCTTTTACTGGAGCGATCTCTTCATTAAAAGGTGACCTCCACGGAGGAGCAAATGAAGCTGTCATGCACATGCTTCTTGAAGGAAAAACAACGGAAGGATTTCTTGCGCTCATTGAACGAAAATTAGCCGCAAAAGAAAAAATGATGGGTTTTGGCCACAGAGTATACATGAGAAAAATGGACCCGCGCGCCGCTCTTTTAAAACGTTCATTGAAAACGCTTACTGAATCAAAGGGAGATACAACGCTATATGACATGTGTGTAGCAGGAGAGGCATACATGAAAGAGCAGAAAAACCTCTATCCGAATCTTGATTATTACGCCGCTCCTATTTATTACGTGCTTGGAATTCCTATTTCACTTTATACACCCATTTTCTTTGCTGCAAGAGCTAGCGGATTAGCCGCTCATGTTATTGAACAGCATTTGCATAATCGCATTTTTAGACCGAGAGTCCGGTATTTAGGGCCTAGAGGATTAAAGGTTTCAAATGATGATGGAAAAACGGGGGAATGAACATGAACAAAACAGCAGTCGCCAATCAAACAGATCAGCTATTAGAAGAAATTGCTGCCTATGCAGTAGACGGAGAAATTACGAGCAAAGAGGCCATTGAAACCGCGCGTTATGTGCTCATAGACACCCTCGGGTGCGGAATGCTTGCGCTCAATTTTCCAGAATGTACGAAGCACCTTGGTCCCATCGTACCTGGAACAGTCGTACCTAACGGAGCAAGAGTTCCCGGCACTTCGTTTGTGCTAGATCCTGTTCAAGCGGCTTTTGATATTGGCTGTATGATTCGCTGGTTAGATTATAATGACACATGGCTTGCACAGGAGTGGGGCCATCCGTCAGATAACTTAGGCGGAATATTAGCTGTAAGTGATTATATCAGCAGAACTCGCCTTGCAAACGGAGAAGAGCCGCTAACGATGAATGACGTACTGCATGCAATCGTCAAGGCACATGAAATTCAAGGTGTGCTCGCTTTAGAAAATTGTCTGAATCGAAATGGATTGGACCATGTGCTATTTGTCAAAGTGGCAACAAGTGCAGTTGTATGTGCAATGCTTGGTGGAACAAAGGAAGAAGTCCAGCATGTGTTATCACAAGCGTTTGTTGATAATTCCCCGCTTAGAACATATCGCCACGCCCCAAACACAGGATCTAGGAAATCATGGGCAGCAGGGGATGCAACAAGCCGCGGAGTGAGACTGGCAATGATGACACGAAAAGGGGAAATGGGCTATCAAACGCCGCTTAGTGCAGAGAAGTGGGGCTTTGAAGATGTTCTTATGAAAGGAAAACCACTTACGCTCGCCCAGCCTCTTGGATCATACGTCATAGAAAATGTTCTTTTCAAAATTGCTTATCCTGCTGAATTCCATGCGCAGACTGCTGCAGAGGCGGCTGTGATGCTGCATGAAGCTGTAAAAGATCGTTTAGATGAAATTGACCGGGTAGAGATTACGACACATGAGTCAGCAATTCGAATTATTGATAAGAAAGGGCCGCTTTATAATCCGGCAGACCGTGATCATTGCTTGCAGTATATTACAGCCATTGGACTGATTTATGGTGAGCTAACAGCTGACCATTATGAAGAAGAAACGGCGCAAAATCCAGCCATTGATCGTCTGCGTGATCAAATGGTTGTGAAAGAGGATAAGCGTTATACAGAGGATTATTTAGATCCGAAAAAGAGATCAATTGCAAACTGTGTACAAATTTTCTTTAAGGATGGGACGATGACAGACCGAATTGAAATTGAATACCCGCTTGGTCATCGTAGAAGAAGACAGGAAGGCATTCCGCTGCTTGAAAAGAAATGGCTCTATCATTTAAAGACAAGATTTCCACAAAAACAAGTAGATCAAATTGTGTCACTCTGCCAAAATCCAAATCAATTAAAAACAACAACAGTACCGGCATTTATGGACCTATTCGTCATATAAGGGGGAGCTAGCGTGTGGATCGTGAATGAAGAAAGAAGTCAGGCTGATTTAGCCGCAGCCTTTAAAGAACAAATGAACAAATCAGCTTTATTTCAAATTCCAGGCGTTCACGATGGAATGTCTGCGCTCTATGCAAAAAAAATGGGCTTTCAAGGTCTCTATTTATCAGGTGCCGCTTTTTGTGCCAGCAAAGGACTGCCTGATCTCGGCATGATCCATTCAACAGAAATGGCAGAAAAAGCGAAAGAGATAATTCGAGCTTCCCAGCTGCCGCTTTTGGTCGATATGGACACAGGCTATGGCGGTGTTTTAAATGCAGCAAGAGCAGCAAAAGAAATGGTTGAGAGCAAGGTGGCAGCTGTTCAAATTGAAGATCAGCAAATGCCGAAAAAATGCGGGCATTTAAATGGGAAATCACTCGTTCCAGTAGAAGAAATGGTCGCAAAAATCAAAGCCATCAAACAAGCGGCACCAACGCTTTTGGTGATTGCGAGAACCGATGCAAAGTCCGTAAATGGAATGGAGGATGTCATCCGCAGGGCCAATCTTTACGTAGAAGCAGGAGCTGACGCTATTTTCCCTGAGGCACTCATCACAGCAGAGGATTTCACGCATGCGTCAAACAATATTAAAGGTCCGCTCCTTGCAAATATGACGGAGTTTGGCAAGACGCCTTATTATCATGCAGACGAATTTTCAATGTTTGGCTTTCAAATGGTCATTTACCCTGTGTCATCACTCAGAGTCGCTGCAAAAGCGTATGAGCGTTTATTTACAGAAATCATGGAAAAGGGAACGCAGCAGGGGATACTTGGGGATATGCAAACGAGAAAAGAGCTTTATGAAACGATTCATTATGATGAGTATGAGGAAATGGATCAGCATTTAGCAAAAACGATCCTTCCGGAAATTGGGAAAGAACAGCAATAAAATGAAAAGCACTTCCTTGACGGAAGTGCTTCAGCATGTAGACAAACCCTCGCATTCGGTGTCAGGTCTGCGTGCCGGTGCTCACGAATGTACAATTCGCTCCGCTCCGGTACTCGTCCTTCCTAGAGCTGCAAAGGTTTTCTATCACGCTGAAAAGAAGACAAAGGGCTAAAATCAAGATCATTTTAGCCCTTTGTCAACAATTTGAAACACTTCCTTGACGGAAGTGCTTTTTTTACGATGATGGTGTGGATGATGAAGCCAATTTCATCTTTTCTTCAACTGTTTTCGTTTTTTCTTTTACTTTTTCAGCGTAAGTGAAATCACCGTAGCAATACGGATAGCGGAAGTTATCTTTGTTGCCGCCGCACGTATAGACCTTGGGGTTTCGTTTCACTTGCTTTTTGGAGTATTGCTTTGCCAATTTCTCGGAATGTTTTCCCCCGTTTTTTGCAACAAAATCAATATAGCCGATTCCCATGTTATAGCTTTGAATAATGGTTTCCAAATCAACGCCTTTTTTCTTCCCATGCTTGTACATAGTCGAAAAATGATGGACTCCTTGTTTAATGCTTTTCTGAGGGTCATTGATTTCATTTCGTTTCAAACCAAGAGATTCAGAGGACTGCATTGGATCTCCGCCTCTGCCTTTTGATTCTTGATACATCATACCGAGGATTAACGCGGTATACTGATCTAAATCTTGATCTCTTAACTCTGTTTCTACAAGCGGTTTGTAATCATCCAATCTCGACAAAACAATTGATTCCGTATCAATCGGCAGCTTTTTTAACTCCTTTTGATTAAAGGAGATGGCAATGGCTGCTAATACGAAAACAAAGAGAAAAATCGTGAAACAGCCTGAAATGGCAAAACATCCTGTTTTTTTCTTTTTCAAGGTCAGTTCACCCCTGTTTTGCCCCGCTTTTAAAAGGGAAGTACAGCCTTTTTATTATGACATATCCTAAGCAGGATACCAAGTGAAAACCTTATAATCAATCATATCCAAACGTAAATTCAGACCTTGTTTTCAGCCTGAAGCAGAAATAAATAAAACCGATCATCAGCCAAATCATGCCAATGATTAATGCATTTGTACTGATGCTCGTTAACAGCCAAATACAAAACGCCGTCCCGCATAGAGGGATCACTGCATATCTCAATGTATTCAGAACACCTCTTTGTTTTTGTCTGACGAAAAAGTACGCAAAAACAGACAAATTCACAAAGGTAAATCCAATTAACGCGCCGAAGCTGATAAAGGAATAAATGACTTCAAGTTCGCCAACGACTGCGGTTAAGGAGAAAGCCCCGATTAATAAAATATTAAAAACAGGGGTTTTTAATGTCGGATGAATATACCCGAAGAAACGCTTCGGTAACGATTGATCTCTTCCCATTGCATATAAAAGCCTTGCTGCACTCGCATGTGACGATAAGGAGGAAGAAATGACAGCGACCATTGTGCCAGCTAAAAAGAACGAGTGGAGAAATGCGCCGCCCACGAATTCTGCAATTTCAAGTGAGGCTGCATCAGGATGTTTGAACTGATGAAAATTTGGAAACACCTGCTGCAAAAAATAAGACGTCAACGTAAAAAGTACGCCTCCAATCGCAACTGTTAAGAAAATGGCAAGCGGAATCGTCTTTTTTGGTTTAATGGTTTCCTCAGACATCGTCGAAATGGCATCAAATCCAAGAAAGGAGAAACATAAAATGGTCGCTCCTGAAAAAATAAGCGCTGGATCTAAGCTCGCTGAATAAAAAGGCCGGGCTGACAATAACTCTCCACTGCCAGCGTTTTGCGTGAGCCCATAAATAACAAACCCAACAAAGGTGACGGCGACAATGACCTGAAACGTCACAAATAGCGCCGTAATGTTGGCTGTAAGCCGAATACCGATTACATTGACAGTCGTTATGGCGATAGCAAGTATGATGATCCAAATGTAATGAGGTACATCAGGAAAGGCTGCAGTTAAATAAGCACTTCCGATCGCAAAATTCACCATAGGCAGAAATAAATAATCCAGTAAAAGTGTCCAGCCCACAAGGAAGCCGACATGAGGATGAATACTTTTTTGCGCATATGTATAAGCAGATCCTGCTTTTGGAAAAGCCTTCACCATATTCCCATAGCTAAGCGCTGTCAATAGTAATGCAAGCAGCGTAAATATATAAGCTGCAGCTACGTGTCCTTTCGTCAGCTGAGCAACAATGCCGTATGAATCAAATACGACAAGTGGATCCATATAAGCAAGCCCGATCACAACAAGTGGAAAGACAGTCAGGCTGCGTTTTAGTCTTGGCTCTTCAGTCAATTTGCCTATCAGCTCCTCTAAAAAAATGAATAAATAATGCTCATTTTAAAAAGAATGCTACCAAGTGTCAATGCTATTTGAATAAATCTTTTTTCTAAAGTGTGCCCGCTTTGCACGCCGCACGTTTTAGTATATGATGATACATAGAATAAGTCGTGATTTGACTAACAAGAAAGGTGAAGCGAAATGAAGGAAGAACTGAATACAAATCAAGAACAGGAACGGATGGAGCTGGATGAAGAAAGCTTATTTCTTGTCTCCCAAACGTTTAAAGCCTTATCTGATCCGACACGTATTCGCATTCTGCACCTGCTGTCTCAAGGTGAATACTCGGTCAATGATATCGCGGAAACGCTGAATCTCATGCAATCAACTGTTTCTCATCAGCTCCGTTTTTTAAAAAACCTTCGTCTCGTGAAATCTAGACGAGCAGGGACATCGATTTTTTACAGCCCTGAAGATCAGCATGTGATGGAAGTACTTGAACAAATGATTCACCATGCGCAGCATGACTAATAAAAACCTTCCTACTCATATAGGAAGGTTTTTACGCATGATGCATATGTGCTGATCGTTTACCTGCTTTCATCATTTGATAAGAAAAAACGACATAGTAAGCAGCTAACAGAAAAAAGCTGAGCATGGTCATGGCATCATCACTCACAATATGCTGATACAGTTCAACGACACCAATCTTTGTGAGCGAATAGTTTGTCAGCTCACCCATCTTAAAACTAAGTCTAGATAAAAATAAGCATAAAATGAAGCTTTCAATCCATTTACTCGTTTTCACATAAAGACGGCCATTTTCTTCTTTCATCCGGATCGTCTCATAGGCATGAACGGCCAGACTGCTTCCAAAGAGCATACCAATAGCGGCATAGATGAAAATGCTGTGATTTTGCCAGCCTTCTAATAAGAGAATAAGAGCAGTGAGTCCAAATACATACATTCTCATCAAAAGACTGATTGGGCGCACAAGCTGATAGCGTCTCATACGATTCATTCGAAAAATGATGCAGATCAGCATAATGCCTCCAATTATGAATAACTGCCACACGTGATGTGTCATGATGCAACCTCCTCCTGCATGTGCAGGGATGTAAACGAATGCTGGCTGTTCCTTATCTTTACCATTCTTTCTTTTTTTATCAAATCAAAACCTACATTTATGAAAAAGAGGAAAAGGCATGAAAATCGATCGTATTTTATCTATTGTGATGCTGCTTATTAGCAAGCAGCAAGTTCAAGCGAAAGACCTTGCTGAACTTCATGAAGTGAGCGTGAGGACGATTTATCGCGATATTGACACCATCAATCAAGCCGGGATTCCTGTTGTGACAACACAAGGAGCAGGTGGAGGCATTTCGCTTGTTGACGACTATCGTTTAGAGAAAAAATTATTTACCGATGATGACATTGAACTTATTTTAACAGCTCTTGAAAGCATGACGAGTGCATATTCCTTTAAAGAAAGTGAACATGTACTGAAAAAAATCAAATCTCTTATTCCGCGACAAACTCATGAAAGTGAGAAACAGCACCATGTCTTTATTGATTTAAGCTCATGGGGGAAAGACAGCCAGGCTGAGAAGAAGCTGCAGCTGATCCATACCGCTGCCTCCGCGCATCAATTCATCCAGTTCACTTATCGCAATGCAAAAGGTGAAACACTTCCACGGAAAGTGGAGCCTTATACGCTTGTCTTAAAAGGAAGGCATTGGTATTTGTATGCGTTCTGTTGTGTGAAAAAAGCTTTTCGTCTGTTCAAGCTGACAAGAATGACAGACCTCATCACCATTTCAGCATATTTCAGGCCGAAAAGAATCAAAAATGAAGAGAAGCCTTGGAATGACTCTTGGCATGAAGAACCTTCAGTCACAACGCTCACGCTCAGGTTAACGGAAGCATCAGTTGGCAAAGTGAAGGAATGGATGGATGAGAACGAATTGATCGTCAGTTCAGATGGAACCTATTTGGCAGCATTGACCGTGCCGCAAGATGATTGGCTGCCCAGTTTCCTATTCCATTTAGGACCGGACGTCGACATTCTTTCACCTCAGCACATCAAGGAAGCGTTTGATCTCAAATTAAAACAATTTATGAAGAGATTAGAAACTTGACACACAGTTGTCAGGTTTCTTTTTATATGATGGGAGAAAAGGAGATGAGAATGTATGTACGATATCGTGACATTAGAAAAACAATGGATCAAAGGGTTGTCTGTTCGAACTACAAACGAAATAGAGCAAACAAAAGAGCGGAAGATTGCGCCGCTTTGGCAGGAATTTTTTGCGCAGCAGCTTCATGGGGGACAAGCCCCAGTCATAGGGCTTTATTCAGATTATGAAAAAGATGAACATGGCTCGTATTTATTCACGGCTGGGCAGTTCGCGAGGCAGCATCGAGATCATGTCATAGAGATTCCTGCGTCCACCTACGCAAGATTTCAAACGAGAAAGGGACCAATTGAAGAGGTTGTGCTTGAAGCATGGCACAAGATTTGGACGTGGGATCAGCGACAATACCGCACTTATACAGGTGATTTTGAATGGTATGATGAAAGATCTATTGATCCAAAAGAAGCGCAAATTGATATTTATATTGCGGTTGATGAAAAAATGTTTGCTAAAACTAATACCATTAGTTAATATAAAACTAACGACATTAGTTTTAGGAGGGCAATCATGAGATTAACAACTTTTGACCGTCTGCACCAGCTTACATTGATGCCGCGATTATTTCCGGTAAATTGCTATGTATTTGAGGAAGAGGAAGGACTCATTTTAATTGATGCTGCTTTAAAAATGGCGGCGAACTCGATCATCGAATTTGCCCGTAAAAAGAACAAACCAATTCATAAGATTATTCTCACTCATAGCCATATGGATCATATCGGTGCATTAGATGAGGTGAAAAAGGCTTTTCCCGAGGCAGTCGTCTATTTATCAAAACGTGATGCCCGCTTGTTTGCAGGTGACTTTTCGTTGCTCCCTGGCGAACCCCAACAAAAAATCAAAGGCAGTTTTATGAAAAATATTCATACAAAACCAGATGTGCTTGTCGAAGAAGGAGATGAGATTGGGCCGCTCAAAGTGATTGCAACACCAGGGCATACACCTGGCAGCATTTCTTTATACGATGAAAGGTCAGGAGTTGTCATTGCAGGTGATGCACTTGTGACAAAAGGCGGCTTATCGGTAACGGGTGAGTTTCGGTGGAGCTTTCCGTTCCCGGCATTTGCCACATGGGATGCAGAAACCGCACTAAAAAGCGCTGAAAAATTACTAGCACTGCGCTTATCCTGTCTTGCTGCCGGACATGGTGACCTTATGATTGAACCTCATGAAAAGCTTCAAGCTGCCGTCCGTAAAAGGCAGCACCAGCTAAAAAAAGGAGGGCAGTAAACCGTGTCTCCAAGAATGGGAATTACACAAGAAAAAATTATGGATACCGCGGCTGCATTTGTTGATGAAGAGGGCTTCTCCGCTTTGACCATTGCTACATTGTCTAAAAGGCTGAATATCAGGCCGCCTTCTCTTTACAATCACGTATCCGGCCTTCATGAGATTCAGGCAGCACTCGCAGTAAAGGGGCTCTCCATGCTTTGTGAGGAAGGGATGCAAGTCACAGAGGGGCTGGAAAAAGAAGAAGCTGTTTTGGCCTTTGCCACACAATATGTGCAATTTGTCCGAACACACCCCGGTCTTTATGAAGCTGCCTTTTCACATATGAACGAAAAAGAAGTACGTATTGCAGCAGAGCGCCTTGTTCAGTTTGTTCAATCGATTATGTCACGCTTTGGTGTAAAGGAAGAGGAAATGACGCATGTCGTCAGAGGACTGAGAAGCTTACTGCATGGCTTCGGTGATATTTCTAATAAAAAGGGATTTCAACGAAAAGAACAGCTTGAAGAGAGTGTGAGCTATGCGGTTCGGCTCTATATCACGGGTGTATTGCAAAAAGAAGATCTGTCTATTTGACAGGTCTTTTTTTATAGCGAACCGATATCATAGAGAAGCATCCTTCTGGAATAATTTTTTTGAGAGAAAACGAATAAAGATTTGACAGTTTTGTGAAACATGGTATGCTTATTATGTGAAATAATTCACATAGAGGAGTAGAGGCAGATGAAAAGAAAGCCTGTTTATGTGGAAACAACCATTCATGCACCTTTAGAGAAAGTATGGGAATATACGCAAAATCCAAAGCTTCATGAACAGTGGGATTTGCGCTTTTCAACCATTTCATTAAATGAACCTCAAGATGAACAGCCCCAAACCTTTTTGTATGAAAAGCATCTTGGATTTGGTGTAAGTGTCACAGGGACAGGAGCATATCGAACTAGAATGATGGATGAACGGAATGAACGGGCATCCTCGCTGAAATTTAAATCGTCACACCCGTTGTCTTTTATCAAAGAAGGCGGCGGCTATTGGAAATATGTGAAAACGAACGATCATATTGTGTTTCAAACTCAATTTGATTACAAAACGAAAGAAGGAAAAGGATGGGCGTGGGCAGATCGATTTCTTTTTCGCCCGATGATGGGATTTATGACGGCCTTTAGTTTTGGCGCACTAAAGACGTGGCTTGAAAAGGGAACGCACCCTCGGTTGTTACTGGAGAGAACCCTTGCCCATTATGGAATTTGTTTGCTGTTTGCCATCGTCTGGCTATGCCAAGCGGTCATCCCATTTTCACATTCCGCTTTTGATCATAGCACCGGATTTCGGTTGTTTTATGCCCTGATAGGCGTATCGTGGCTGATACCTAAGCTATCAAAGAAATATCTGTTCATTCTTCAAAGCGTGTTTCTGCTGATGATGCTTTGTATCGGGATTGTATCCCCACAATCGACACTTCATGAGCCGCTTGTGATGAGTGCATTTTTGATTCTATCCATTGGAGGAATGATTAATTTAAAAGATTGTATAGATGTATTTTCGATCAAACGGAAAAGGGGAGGTAGACATGGTCGTTCATCGTCATCAAGTAAAGGATTACGATAAGCTTCATCCAAAATTAAAAGAGAGATACAACCGTGCGTTTACCGCTGAAGGCACTATGGAGGAAATAGGCGGCGGAACGAGGCTCATTCGATTTTTCTTCAAAATTGGTCCACACTTTCGCTGTTTTTTCCCCGAGAGAGGAAAAAACATTCCCTTCCGAATTGTGAATAAACCCTTTATGACAAATAAGGGAGAGGAAGGCATGCACTGGTTCCGTACGTTTTATTTCCCAAAGAAGGAAAGGCACTTTGATGCAGATATGATCATTGATGAGAAGAGTCATAAAGTACTAGACTATTTTGGAAAGCCTCGACTTCTTATGTCAGAGCTTCATTTTACAGTAACAAAGTATGGGTTCCTTCACATTCAATCCGGCCAGCAGAAACTGTTGATGTTTGGACGTGAGTGGCCGCTGCCTTCATGGCTTTATGGTGAGTCAGATGTCACAGAAGGCTACGACGAGCGTACAGATGAGTATACGATTCATGTGCATGTGAAAAATCGACTGTTTGGCACTCTTTTTACATATAAAGGCCGATTTACTGAAAGGGTGGAGTCTCATGATGAATAAATGGCACTTGATATCAAGCCTTCTCTTCATGTGTTGTTTTATCGCCGCCCGTTTGATGACAGGTCCGATAGCAGAGTTTTTTGTACTGATAGCGATTCTGTTTTTCCTTCCTGCAGTGTTAGCTTTTTTTGCGAAGGAAGAGAGTGAGAGTAAGCCGGGAGTACTGCTCGGTATTTTAATGAAAGCCTTTCCATTAGCTGCTTTTTGTGCAACGGCTGCATTTATCTATCATTCTGCTTTGTTTGCATCGGGATGGTTTTTGTATACGATCATTTTGGCGTTATATGGCTTTACTCGTTTGCTGAAAAGGGGAACCGTTCCGCTTCATGAATTGATGATTGATGGTGCATGGATGTATCTCGCTTTAGGCGGGCTTTGGTTTTGGCTGTATACAGCAGATATACAGGTGATGACCTTTTCACCAATCATCGTGCTTTTGACTGCTATTCATTTTCATTACTCTGCTTTTTTTATCCCGCTTTTCTATGGATTATTAGGGAGACAGAGAGAAAAAGAGACAGTTTTATACAAAGGGGCAGGCTGGGTGATTTTGCTGTCGCCTGTGATGATTGCTGTTGGGATTAGCTTCTCCCGTCTATTTGATACGTTCAGCGTTATGCTATATGTCATTGCACTCTATTTGTACGGCATTCTTTGTATGAGAACAAGGTTTCGATCGACTGTGGCAAAAAGGCTGGTTGTGTTTTCTAGCTGCATCTTAATGGCGACGATCGTGCTATCTCTTCTATATTCTGCCGGCATGCTCATGCACGTGACCTATATCAGCATTGATCAGATGATTTGGTTTCATGGCAGTATCAATGCCTTTTTTGTGATTTTACCAGGTCTGATTGGATGGCTGATCGAAGGGCCAAAGGATCAATTGAAACAGAAGAACTTTCCGATATCAAGCGTGCATGGCCGTTTTCATAAGATCTCTTTTCAAAAGGAAAGAATGCATGATCGCGAGAAGCTCGGTTTAGTCGATTCACTTGATGATTTAAATGGAACGACGTTTTCAGCTGAAAGGGTATCACCTGTGATTCGGAGGTTTTATGAAAATCCGACGGCATTTACGTTAAAATCAGCAGTCTGTTTTCATTGGTGGGTGAGGCCGTTTGTTTTTTTACTTCAGCCCATGTTTAAGAAAATAGGGCAGCTCTATTTAGGAACATCTCGTATCCCATATGAAATGAAGGGACGTCTGACTACATTTCAACATCCTAAAGAAGAGCGAAAGAAAGTCAGGGCGTGGATTCGTCACAACGAAAAAGGGGAGCAGGTCTTTTTTGCACTTTATGCTCATCATCACGATGCAGCTGCGGGCTATATGAATATTGCGCTGCCGCTTCCATATTCTCAGATGACCGCCATTTTAAAACCTTTTAATGAAAAGGAAGACTTTCTCTTAAAAAGTGCATGTCCAAAAGGCAGTACCGGTGACGAAGGATTGTATTTGCATACGCCTTTTATCACCATGAAACTGCCAATGGAAGAAAGCTTTCATATGAAGCCGGAGACAGATAAAAGTCTCACAGCAGTTCATCAAATGAAGCTATTCGGTATTCCCTTTTTAACGATTCATTATCAAATTGACAGCCGGAAGCCATCCTGTTAGTCAATGATGTCACATGGTTCACCGTGCCGAATGATGTTCACAATCGCTTGCCCATCACTCGGATGATGATCTGCATACTGGACTGGCAGCAGTGCAAAAAATACATAGTAGACAGAGAAGTAAGCAAATTGATAGAAAAATTGATGTTCTGGCAGGATATCATTGGCGATCATTGTATTCAGGATGAGAACACTGAGCAGGTTGCATAATGATCCGCCTAGGTAGACAAGAATGTGCGAGAATCGGTTATTTTTCCTCATTTCTTCATAATGGCAAAATGCATCTAGAAAATAGATACGTCTAATTTCAACAACGCCTATTTTCAATACTTTTTTGCCTCTGCCAAGAGCAAAAGAAACCTTTGCGCCAAACATCCACGCGACCATAATATGGCCAACCTGATGCAAGATGGCAACGATAGGAAGAATGACGAAAAACGACCAGCAAAATGTCCACATATCCGATAATGTAAACAAGTGTTAACCCCTCCCCAATATATTTGGGAGGAAGCAGTAGGATTATTTGCCATTTTACTGAATTCATTTTCAGGATGCAAACATTTAATACAAGACAATAAAATTATTATGTAAACTAAAGGTTGGATTTTGCGATGAATCGGCTTTTTGACTCACTTTTTTTACGAAATGAATGTGCTACAATGAAAAAACAATGGATGTCTCTAGTAAATGAACTTACCCTTGAATGAAGAGGAGAGAATCAGATGGCAGATATTGAACAGTTTTTAGCGTTAGATATTCGTGTTGGGACGATTATCGAAGCAGAATTCTTTGCAGAGGCAAGAGTACCTGCATTAAAACTCAAGATTGATTTTGGTGAAGAGATTGGTCTAAAACAATCCAGTGCTCAGCTGACAAAACGGTATACAGCTGAGAATATCATTGGCAGGCAAATCGTAGCAGTCGTCAATTTTCCGCCAAGAAGAATTGCAGGGTTCAAATCAGAAGTGCTTGTATTAGGGGGCATGCCGTCAAAAGAAGACGTAGTATTACTAGCAACAGATGAGCCTGTTGAAAATGGGACAAAAATAGGATAAGAAAAAAGACATCTTCCTGAGAAGATGTCTTTTGCGTATTGAGGCGGAATAACCACACGCCACATTCGTGTGTGTCTCAAGGAGACATGTTACCCGACTTACACAATTCAGCTCATCGCTTGATAAATATAGCATGGGATGAGCTGAATTGCAACCATTAAATGATTCACTTCAGTTTTTCACGTCATTTCAGCAGAAAAATGACAAGAAATCAATTATTTGGATTATTTTTTCGAAAAATATTGAAAAGTCAGATCAGATTTTATAAAATGAACTCATCTTAGTTTGTTTAGTCGATAAACTAAGATGAGTTCTAAGTGATGATCCGACTATTGAAGGGGATGATTCTGTCATTCAAATCATTTGCTGCGTATGTGGGCTAAGCTGAAAGGGTTAGATGTTCAGCTTCATTTTTACAACAAATTGAAAGCGCTTTATATTCATTGCATTGACTGCTGCTGCCCTCCATCATCTGTTCATTAGAAGAGGCTAAGAGAAGAAGGGAGAAAGCTCATGGTAAGTGAGAATTTAAAAAAGATTCGTATGTCTGAAAAAGTGGGATATGCTTCAGGAGATTTCGCATGTAACTTAATTTATGCAACTGTCTCTACGTATCTATTATTTTTTTATACAGATGTGTATGGTTTATCAGCGGCAGCAGCAGGGACGATGTTTTTAGTTGTTCGGGCCATTGATGCGCTTGCAGATCCGTTTATTGGTGCATTGGTGGATCGAACGAACAGCCGTTTTGGCAGGTTCAGACCTTACTTGTTATTCGGTGCGTTTCCTTTTGTGGTACTCGCCATCCTTTGCTTTACAACACCTGATCTTTCTGAAATGGGTAAACTCGTTTATGCCTACATCACGTATGTTGGTTTATCGCTTACATACACATTCATCAATGTTCCTTATGGTGCTTTAACATCCGCAATGACAAGAAATAACCAAGAGGTTGTCAGTATTACGTCTGTTCGTATGCTTTTTGCTAATCTCGGAGGTCTAGTTGTTGCTTTTTTTGTTCCTTTTCTTGCGACTTTTTTGAGTGATAAAACAGGAAATACAGCCCTCGGCTGGCAGATGACAATGGCTTTTCTCGGCGTTCTTGGCGGTGCATTACTTATTTTCTGTTTTAAAAGCACGAATGAACGTGTCACGCTTCAAAAGCCGGAGGAAAAAATTAAGTTCAGTGATATCTTTGTCCAGTTACGTGTGAATCGTCCGCTTGTTGTATTAAGCATTTTCTTTATTATTATTTTTGGCGTGAACTCGATCAGCAACTCTGTTGGGATCTATTATGTGACGTATAACCTCGGCAGAGAAGATTTAGTGAAATGGTACGGACTCATTGGCAGTCTGCCAGCTTTAATGGTGCTGCCGTTTATTCCAAAACTGCACAAGCTGTTAGGAAAGAAAAAGCTGCTGAATTATTCATTATTGCTGAATATCGTAGGTCTTCTTGCATTACTTGTGATACCGCCGAGTCAAATCACTTTAATACTTATTTTCAGGCTAGTTGCAGCTGCAGGAAGTATTACAGCCGGTGCATATATGTGGGCGCTCATTCCTGAAACCGTTGAATATGGCGAATATAAAACAGGGAAAAGGATGGGTGGACTCATCTATGCCATCATCGGATTCTTCTTTAAATTTGGAATGGCATTAGGCGGGATTGTGCCAGGGCTTGTACTCGATCGCTTTGGCTATATTGCGAATCAAGTGCAAACACCAGAAGCATTACTTGGCATTTTAATCACGACAACGGTGATTCCTGTATGCTTACTGATTTTAGCGATGGTGGATATTAATTTTTATAACCTAGATGAAGAAAAACATAAAAAAGTTGTACGGGAGCTTGAGAACAGAGACAAGGTATATATCGATCATATGGACGATTTTAAAATGTAGGTCTCTGAAAGAGGAGGAAGTTCAATGAAGATTACCAATCCAGTGCTCAAAGGGTTTAACCCCGACCCAAGTATTTGTCGTGTCGGAGAAGATTATTATATGGCCGTCTCTACATTTGAGTGGTTTCCAGGGGTGCAAATTTATCATTCGAAGGATCTCGTCCATTGGCGTCTTGCTGCGCGTCCTTTGCAAAAAACCTCGCAGCTGGATATGAAGGGAAATCCTAATTCTGGTGGAGTATGGGCACCGTGTTTAAGCTATGCGGATGGGCAGTTTTGGCTTATTTATTCAGATATCAAAGTAGTGGATGGTCCATTTAAAGACGGTCATAATTATTTGGTCACGGCAAGCGAAGTGGACGGCGATTGGAGTGAACCGATCCGGCTCAACAGCTCTGGGTTTGATCCATCTTTATTCCATGATCAAAGCGGGAAGAAATACGTCTTAAATATGCTGTGGGATCATAGAGAAAAGCACCATTCCTTTGCAGGTATTGCCTTGCAGGAATATAGTGTGGCTGAAAAGAAGCTCATCGGTCAAAGGAAGGTCATTTTTAAAGGCACACCGATTAAACTGACAGAAGCGCCGCATCTGTATCATATCGGAGACTACTACTATTTATTAACGGCAGAAGGAGGTACCAGGTATGAGCATGCGGCAACGATCGCCCGGTCCCCGCATATTGAAGGGCCTTATGAGGTTCATCCTGATAACCCGATTTTAAGTGCTTTCCATGCGCCTGAACATCCGCTTCAAAAATGCGGGCATGCTTCAATCGTTCAAACGCATACAAATGAATGGTATCTCGCTCATCTCACTGGCCGCCCAATTCAATCAAGCAAGGAATCTATTTTTCAACAGAGAGGGTGGTGCCCTTTAGGAAGAGAAACAGCCATTCAAAAGCTAGAATGGAAGGATGACTGGCCTTATGTTGTAGGCGGAAAAGAGGGGACGCTTGAGGTTGAAGCGCCAAAAATCGAAGAAAAGGTTTTTGCACCAACCTATCATACAGTCGATGAATTTAAAGAATCAACACTAAATAGACACTTCCAAACATTAAGAATTCCGTTTACAGATCAGATTGGTTCATTAACGGAGAAACCTCAGCATTTAAGGTTATTCGGTCACGAATCTTTAACGTCTAAGTTTACCCAAGCTTTTGTTGCAAGGCGTTGGCAAAGCTTTTATTTTGAAGCAGAGACAGCTGTTTCGTTCTTCCCAGAAAACTTTCAGCAAGCCGCTGGTCTTGTGAATTATTATAATACGGAAAACTGGACAGCACTCCAGGTGACATATGATGAGGAACTTGGGCGCACGCTTGAGCTATCTGTCTGTGAAAACCTTGCCTTTTCTCAGCCATTGACACATAAAATCATCATTCCAGACGAGGTCACTTATGTCTATTTAAAAGTGACCGTTCAGAAAGAGACTTATAAATATTCTTATTCTTTTGATCAAAAAGAGTGGAAGGAAATTGATGTGCCGCTTGAATCCATCCATTTATCCGATGATTTCATTAGAGGTGGGGGATTTTTTACAGGGGCGTTTGTCGGTATGCAGTGTCAAGATACGAGCGGCGAGCGTCTGCCTGCTGATTTTCAGTATTTTCGCTATGAGGAAAAAAATGAATAAAAAAAGACAACGCGCTGCGGGCTGTCTTTTTTGGAAAAAGAGGTCATGTTGTGAGGGTGGCATCTTGCAGGAAAGCTTCTATGACAAGAGATGTCATCCCCAATACTGGTGCATTGTGTCCTAATGATGAGGGGAGCAGCTCTATCTGTGAGCTGAATTGCGTATCCATTCGTGAGGATACTTCCTCCCCAATCACATGTAGAACCGTCTGATGTGATTCGATCACTTTGTTTCTTAAAATGATGGCTTGCGGGTTAAAGGTATGAAGAACGTTTGTGAGGCCGACGCCAAGGTAAAAACCAAAGTTGCGCAGAGCATTGAGCGTTCTCATATCATTTAACTTGGCCAGCTGTTCCAGGTTTTGATGGGAGATGGGCTGACCATCTGTTTGAAGAGACTGAAACAAGGCTTTCTCAGATGCATACAATTCCCAGCACCCACGGTTCCCGCAGCTGCATGTTGGTCCATTAAAATCAATCGTCATATGTCCCATTTCACCAGAAAAGCCGTACGCTCCTCTGTATAAGTGATGATTGATAATGATTCCGATCCCTATGCCAGTGCCGATGCTTGCATAGATCAAATGGTCATAGTGTTTAGCGGCACCAAAGATTTTTTCACCATATGCACCGGCATTTGCTTCATTTTCAATGAAGATCGGAACTTGGAATGTGTCTTGGAGCGGCTTTTTCAGATCAACATTTTTCCATTTGGAATGAGGCGTAAACACGATTTGTTCATCTGCATTCACTAACCCATGTATGCATAGACCAATGCCAATGAGCCCGTATGGGGAAGAGGGCATTTGTGTGATGAGCTGCTGTATTAATTCAATTAATTTACGTATCGTCACATCAGGAGAGCTCGGTGGGAGCTTGATCTGCTCTTCGTAAAGAATGGACCCTTCAAGGTCTGTTAATATGCCATTGACATAATCAACACCAACATCAATCCCGATGGAGCAGCCAGCACGTTTATTAAACATCAGTAAAACCGGTCTTCTCCCGCCACTAGACTCACCTTGGCCGATTTCATAGACAAGATGTTCCTTCATTAACGTACTTACTTGAGAAGAAACAGTCGATTTATTTAATCCAGTGCGTTCAGATAATTTTGCTCTCGAAATGGGCGCATGCTGGAGAATTTCTTTTAATAATAGTTTTTGATTTATTTTTTTGACAAAGTTCTGATCAGCGATATCCACGTTATCCACTCCATTTGTTTCGTCTTTAGATTAAGTTGAGAAGAGCTGCTTTTTTTCGCATGTATTCGATAAAAAAGATGATTTTAACTTTATTATAACGAAAATATTTCTAAAAAACTAAAAAATATGGAAAATTCAAAGAGATTTTCTCATACATTGATTGTTAGTTTGTTGAATCAACTTACAAAGTGTACTCAGGAGGAATGAAGAATGGCTAAATCAAATATGAAAACGTTATACAGCTTAGAAGGAATCAGCAAAATTCAATATGAAGGAAAACAATCAAAAAATCCACTCGCCTTTCAATACTATAATCCAAGCGAAGTGATTGGCGGAAAAACAATGAAAGACCACCTGCGTTTTTCAGTCGCTTATTGGCATACATTAACCGCTGATGGAACTGACATGTTTGGAACTGGCACGATGCAGAGAGCATGGGACTCCTATAGCGGAATGGATTTAGCAAAAGCTAGATTGGAAGTCGCTTTTCAGCTTTTTGACCTATTAGATGTACCGTATTTTTCATTCCATGACCGCGATATCGCGCCAGAGGGAGAGACGCTTCAAGAGACCAATCAACAATTAGACATCATTTTAGAAAGTATGAAAGAATACATGAAGCAAAGCGGAGTAAAACTGCTGTGGAACACGGCCAATATGTTCAAGCATCCTAGATTTGTACACGGTGCTGCGACATCTTGTCATGCAGATGTCTTTGCCTATGCGGCCGCGCAGGTTAAAAAAGGCATCGAAACCGCCAAAGAACTTGGTGCAGAAAATTATGTTTTCTGGGGTGGACGAGAAGGGTACGATACGCTGCTTAATACAGATATGAAAAGAGAGCTTGATCACATGGCGGCCTTCTTGCATATGGCTGTTGATTATGCAAAAGAAATTGGGTACACAGGTCAATTTTTAATTGAACCAAAGCCAAAGGAGCCGACAACTCATCAATACGACACAGATGCAGCGACATCCATCGCTTTTTTAAAGCAATACGGATTAGATTCTCATTTTAAATTAAATATCGAAGCCAATCATGCGACACTCGCTGGCCATACGTTTGAGCACGAATTGCGTGTCGCAAGAATTCATGGGCTGCTCGGTTCTGTTGATGCGAACCAAGGGAATTCGCTTCTTGGGTGGGATACAGATGAATTTCCAACCGATCTGTATGCCACAACTCTTGCCATGTATGAAATTTTGCAAAATGGCGGGCTAGGGGCTGGCGGTCTCAACTTTGATGCAAAAGTGAGAAGAGCTTCCTTTGAACTTGAAGATATTTTATATGCCCATATTGCCGGAATGGATGCATTCGCAAAGGGACTGCGGGTCGCTCATAGACTCATAGAAGATCGTGTGTTTGAAGATGTGATAAAGCACCGGTATCGCAGCTTTTCTGAAGGAATTGGACGTGACATTTCAGAAGGGAAGGCAAACTTTCATACATTAGAAGAATATGCGCTGAAACATCCTTTGATCAGAAACGAATCGGGAAGAGAGGAACAGCTGAAGGCCCGTTTAAATCAATACTTGTTAGAAGATTAATTGAATGGGCGGACCTGTTTTGAAGGAGTGAAAACATGAAATATGTGATGGGAATTGACCTTGGAACGAGCGGGGTCAAAGCGATATTAGTCGATGAGAGCGGAAAGGTGTGCTGCGAAGCCTCTAAGCCGTACCGCCTCATTCAAGAGAAACCGGGATATTGTGAGCAGCACCCCGAGGATTGGGTAGAGCAGACAATAGCTGTGATGAAAGAACTGATGGCAAAGCAACCTGTTCATTCAAGGCAAGTCGAAGGCATCAGCTTTTCCGGACAGATGCATGGGTTGGTTCTATTAAATGAATCTCGCGAAGTGCTCCGCCCTGCAATTTTATGGAATGATACACGAACGACAGCACAATGTGAACACATGACAAAAAAGCTGGGGGACCGGCTGCAAAAGATCACAAAAAACCAGGCGTTAGAAGGATTCACACTGCCTAAATTACTATGGGTAAAGGAACATGAACCACATATTGATCAACAAATCGACATGTTTTTACTCCCAAAAGATTATGTCAGATTTCGTTTAACAGGCGCTGTCCATATTGATTATTCTGATGCGGCGGGCACTTTGCTGTTAAATATCGGTGAACAGACGTGGAGTGAGGAGATTTGTCAGGCATTTGACATTTCTCCTCATATTTGCCCGCCGCTTGTCACATCAGAGGCGGAGGTTGGTACACTTTTGCCGCACATTGCACGTGATGTTGGGATGAAAGAAGGCGTGAAGGTTTTTGCCGGCGGGGCAGATAATGCTTGCGGAGCAATTGGTGCTGGTATCTTATCCTCTGACCGCACGTTATGCAGCATCGGCACATCGGGTGTCATTCTTTCCTACGAAGAAGATCATGAAAGGGAACTTCAGGGGAATTTGCATTTGTTTCATCATGCAAAAAAAGACGCTTTTTACACAATGGGCGTCACCCTTTCAGCGGGATATAGTCTTAACTGGGCAAAACACTTACTGGCACCTGAGGAATCGTTCCAATCACTTTTAGAAGGTGCGGCTCATGTTGCGCCAGGAGCGAAAGGATTGCTTTTTACTCCCTATTTAGTTGGGGAAAGAACACCTCATGCGGATTCGATCATTCGCGGCAGCTTGATTGGATTAGACAGCAGTCATGAAAGGGCACATGTTGTCAGGGCTGTGTTAGAAGGAATTACCTTTTCGCTGAATGAATCTATCGCATTATTCCGGCAGGCAGGAAAAAACATAGATTCTATTGTGTCCATTGGCGGCGGTGCAAGAAGCCGGACATGGCTTCAAATGCAAGCAGACATTTTTCAGGCTGACGTCATCCAGTTAGACAATGAACAAGGGCCTGCATTAGGTGCAGCCATGCTTGCTGCGGTTGGCTGCGGGTGGTATCCGTCACTTGAAGCATGTGCTAATCAATTGATCCATCAAGCTGCTGTTTATGAGCCAGAGCAGCAGCATGCGGAAGTATATGCTGATCTATTTCATTTGTATCAAAGGATTTATACACAAACAAAAGACATCCATGCCGGGTTAAAACCGTATCGTTCCATCTAGCAGAATGAGCTTCATGAAAGGAGGTGATGGGTTTTTCATCTGAGGGATGACAGAACAATACGAATGAAAAAAGGAGAGGGATGGAAAATGAATTTGAAAAGATTGAGGCTATTGTTTGTGGTGTGTATTGGATTTGTATTGACACTGACGGCTGTGCCAGCTGATGCGAAAACGATTTATAATAATGAAATGGGTACACATAGCGGATACGATTATGAATTATGGAAGGATTATGGAAACACCTCAATGACACTCAATAACGGCGGGGCATTTACTGCAGGCTGGAACAGTATCGGAAATGCCTTATTTCGAAAAGGGAAGAAGTTTGATTCCACTAAAACTCATCATCAGCTTGGCAACATCTCCATCAACTACAACGCAAACTTTAACCCAGGCGGGAATTCCTATTTATGTGTCTATGGCTGGACACAATCTCCATTAGCAGAATACTACATTGTTGATTCATGGGGCACATATCGTCCAACAGGAGCGTATAAAGGATCATTTTATGCCGATG
This sequence comes from Bacillus sp. WP8, assembly GCF_000800825.1. Classification (NCBI taxonomy): domain Bacteria; kingdom Bacillati; phylum Bacillota; class Bacilli; order Caryophanales; family Bacillaceae; genus Bacillus; species Bacillus sp. WP8. Next base: position 1,891,262 of record NZ_CP010075.1, on the reverse strand, counting down.
GAGGCACATATGACATTTATGAAACGACTCGCGTCAATCAGCCTTCCATTATCGGGATCGCGACCTTTAAGCAATATTGGAGTGTACGTCAAACAAAACGTACAAGCGGAACGGTCTCCGTCAGTGCGCATTTTAATAAATGGGAAAGCTTAGGCATGCCAATGGGTAAAATGTACGAAACGGCATTTACTGTAGAAGGCTACCAAAGCAGCGGAAGTGCGAATGTGATGACCAACCAGCTGTTTATTGGACGATAAAAGCAGATAAAAAAGCCAGCATTTTTTGCTGGCTTTCAGCGTGTAGACAAACCCTCGCATTCGTTGTCAGCTCTGCGCGCTGGTGCTCACGAATGTCAAATTCGCTCCGCTCCAGTGCTCGAGCTTCCTAGACTTCAAAGGTTTTCTATCACGCTGAAAAGAAGACAAAGGGCTAAAATCAAAATCATTTTAGCCCTTTGTCAACAATCTGAAAGCCAGCAGTTTTTTGCTGGCTTTTACTTTTTCTATGATAATTTTTCAACTTCGACTCTGCCAGAAAAGAACGTCGCGCCGCCGCCCATATCTGCCAATCGATCAGGTGTTAACCCATTCACTAAATGTTTTTTCCCTTTTTGATCTGCCCATAATCCTTGACTGACCACAACACCAGTTAAAACATTTTGACCGACTGACACGACAAGCTCACACTCTCCTCGATCGTTCAGCACACGCACCATGTCACCATCTTCAATTTTTCTTTCCTTTGCATCCTGTTCATTCATGTGAAGCTTTGGAAATTTCTCAAGCTTTTGATGCTTTTCATGAAGTGAGAAGGTGGAATTCAGAAAATTATGGTTAGGCCCCGGTATAAAGGTAAGCGGATAATCGCTTTCCTGATAAAGGGGCACATAGGTTGGAAGTGCTGGATACCCGTCTTTTTTCATTTGTTCAGAATAAAGCTCAATTTTTCCGCTTGGGGTTTGAAGCTTTAATTCCTCGAAAGTTCCACGCTTTGCTTTGATCCATTTCTTTTCTTTTAATGCTTCGTATGAAATGTCCTCATAATGCGGATTTTCTGGATGATGAAGAGCTTGTTCCATGAGCTCAGCATCTGTCTCTCGGAAGGCTTGATCTTCAAAGCCCATCGCATGAGCTAGCAGGCGGAATACTTCAGTATTAGATTTGCTTTCTCCGTAGCGTTCTATCACTGGCTCCTGAATTTGAATATAATGATGCCAATATGATGTATAGAAATCCTCATTTTCAAAGGCAGATGTCGCCGGCAGGACAATGTCTGCATACGCCGCTGTTTCTGTTAGAAATAAATCATGAACCACTGTAAATAAGTCCTCTCTCAGCAAACCTTCTCTGACTTTATTCGCTTCAGGTGTTACAACTGCAGGGTTGCACGAGTAGATAAAGAGAGAATCAACGGAAGGCTCTGCACTTGTCAGCACACTTCCCAGCTGGTTCATATTAAATGATCTAGGTGTGCGTTCTTTTAATAAATCCGGCCGCTGAAGAGCTGTTTCATTATAGCTAAGAAAAGAAGAGTTTGATTTCATCGCGCCGCCGCCCTTGTGCAGCCATTGACCAGTCAGGGCAGGGAGGCAGGAAATCGTTCTAATACTCATCCCGCCATTATCATGGTGCTGCAAACCATTCCCAATGCGAATGAGAGATGGTGATGTCTCAGCGTACATTCTAGCTAGTGTCATGATGTCATCCTTAGGGACACCCGTGATTCGCTCAATTGTGTCTGGATCATACTGCTTCACATGCTCGCGCAGCTCTTTATGACCGACCGTGTAGGTCTCTAAAAAGGCTTCATCTGTACGTTCCTCTTTAAAAAGGACATGCATGATGCCAAGGGCAAGTGCACTGTCAGTACCAGGTCGAAGCGGAATGAACCAATCTGCCATCCGGCCGGTTTGGTTCTTGTGAACATCAATCACAACAATCTTAGCTCCTTGCTTTCGCGCTTTTTGTGCCAAGGTGATTTGGTGCATATTGGTCGATACGGCATTGATGCCCCAAAAGATAAATAGTTTCGTATGAATGGTGTCTTCAGGATCTGTCCCAATGCTTGAACCCATTGTATATTTATAGCCAGTCGTTCCCGCTGACTGACAGATCGTCCGGTCTAACTGACTTGAACCAAGACGATAAAAAAAGCGGCGGTCCATTCCTTCTGCGTTGAGATTGCCCATGTTCCCATAGAAGCTGTAAGGCAGAATGCTTTCTGACCCTTTTTCTTCGATCAGCTTTGTCCATTTTTGACGAATGGTTTCAATGGCTTCTTCCCACGTAATCGGTGCAAACTGACCTTCGCCTTTTTTACCAACACGTTTTAAAGGAGTGGTCAGCCTTTTTTCATCATATAAACGGGCTGTGACATTACGCACTTTGTTGCATATGTTTCCTTGTGTGACAGGGTGGTCCGGATCTCCTTGCACTTTCACGATCTTTCCATTTTCTTTATGTATTAAAAGACCGCACTGATCCGGGCAATCTAACGAACAAACTGATTTGAAAATTCCGTCTTTCATCGCTGTATAATCGGTCATGAGTTTTCGGCTTCCTTTCTGCATTCCGTTATCGCTTTGTATGGACTTTATTTTAGCATGTTCGGAGGTGGAAGGTAAGAAAGAGATGATGAATTGAAGAAAATGAAAAAAAGCCCCTGAAAAAGGGACTTTTAAAAACGTGTGACTTGTACAGGAAATTCTTTTACCCCAAAAACAAACGTGCTTTGTATAGGTTTTAGCTGATCTGCAGCGCAGGTGATGTCTTGAAACGTATGGAGTAAAACGTCAAGCGCGATGTTGCTTTCAAGCCGGGCAAGCGGTGCACCGAGACAAAAATGAATGCCAAATCCAAAGCTCATATGAGGATTGGATTTCCGGTCAAGGCGGAATGTATCTGGATCTTCAAACTTCAGTTCATCCCGATTTGCTGAAGCAACCCAGCCGATGAGGTAGTCTCCCTTTTCAATGCGTGCGCCAGCAATTTCAACATCCTCTGCGGCGATTCGGCCAATGGCTTGAACAGGCGGATAATACCGCAATGTTTCCTCAGTTAATTGAGGAATAAGAGAGGGATCCTGTCGAACGGATTCAGCGATATGCGGCTGCTCTGTCAGCAGTCGTACGGCATTGGTTATTAAATTGGTCGTTGTCTCATTGCCTGCAACAAGTAATAGAATACAAAAGCCAAGCAGTTCATTCTCGGTTAAACGCTCTCCATCGATTTCAGCTTGAATGAGAAGCGAGATCAAGTCATCCGCAGGCGTTTCTTTTCGTTTTTTGATCAATTGAGCAAAATAAACGGACAGCTCCTCTTCAGCGCGTTTTTGCATATCTACAACAGCCTGAATGGCTTCTTTTGATTCATCCTTAGCACCTGCCACAAGGGCATCAGAATGTTTTTTAATCAGCTCTCTGTCCTGCACCTCTGCACCGAGAAGCTCAGCGATGATCATCACTGGCAGGGGAGCTGCTAAATCTTGCACGATATCAAACGTACGTTGATCCTTGACTTGATTTAATAGATCATGTGTCAGGTCTTTGATCTTATCTTCTAATTGTTTGATCGCTTTTGGAGTGAATGCTTTATTCACGAGCGCTCTCATCTTTGTATGTTTTGGAGGATCCATCGTTAAAATACTTGTTTTAGACGTGCTTCTTCCCCGCTGTGAAGAGAACACTTTAGGCTGTTTTAGAACAGACTGGATATCCGCATATCGAAAGAGATCCCAGCACTTTCTTGTCTCATCAAATCTAATATCACTTTCAGCACGCAGCTCATTGTAAATAGGGAATGGGAAAAGAAGGTCATCGGTAGAACGGATTTCTTTCATTGGAATCACATTGACATAGTTTTCTTTCACTTTCATTATGAACGCTCCTTTTTCACATGATTTCTCTTTCACGGTATCACCAGTAAAATATCATTTCAACGGACATGTTTTCTAAAATATGTCAATAGTCTAATCGAAAGATTCAAGCACATTCACCAAATAGGAAAATAGAAAGTGATTAAAATGAGAGCGCTTTCTAAAAATAGAATTGAAGTCACCGAAACCAAAAATAAAATGGTGAATTCAGTCGAACGAAAGGGTCCTATGATTCAAATGATCATAGTTCTTTTGATCTAAATTGCTGTTTTTCAAAAACACGGCTAACATACTTGCAGCAAGCTGTCCGCCAGGCATTCGGGACTTTTGAAAAGCGCTGGCTCTTTCTTGACACGATTTCTCATCATGTTACGATAACTAACGTGCGAAAAACACGAACAAAAAGCGAACAAGGGAGAGGATCAATATCATTGATCAAAAGAAAGTTGCTTTCATTGGAGCAGGTTCTATGGCGGAAGGAATGATTGCAGGTATTGTGCGATCAGGACAGATGCCGCTAGGCCAAATCTACGCAACAAACAGACAAAATCAACATCGATTGAATGAACTAACGAAACAATACGGAATTCAAACAGCCGCAATGGATTCATTTCCTTTTGAAGAAATGGATATGTTGATCCTGGCCATGAAACCAAAGGATGCTGAAGCAGCACTGGAATCATTAAAATCTCGTATTCAGCCACATCAGCTTATCATGTCTGTCCTTGCAGGTGTTAAGCTATCGTATATTGAAGACATGCTGCACGAAGGCCAGCCTGTTATAAGGGTCATGCCAAATACCTCAAGTACGATCGGGGCATCAGCGACTGCTTTATCGGCTGGACGTTATGTGAAAAACGATCATATGAGCATAAGCCAGGCTCTTTTATCTGAAATGGGCGAAGTCTATACCATTCAGGAAGAGCAAATGGATATCTTTACTGGAATTGCTGGAAGCGGGCCCGCCTACTTTTATTTCTTAATGGAAAGAATCGAAGAAGCAGGAGAAGAGGCAGGTTTATCAAAGGAATTGTCTCGCCAAATTGGCGCGCAGACACTCCTCGGTGCGGCAAAAATGCTCCAAGAAACAGAGGAAAATCCTTCAGTCCTAAGAGAGAAAATTACGTCACCAAATGGAACAACTGCTGCTGGACTGAATGCATTAGATGATTTTGGCGGAGGAGAAGCGATCAAGCAGGCCGTTAAACATGCTGCCAATCGATCAAAAGAGATAAGCAATCAGCAAAAACAAAAAGTATCTATATAAATAGAATTCAGATGCAGGAGTGATAAGGTGTACGCAGATAAAGAGAGAAAACGAATTGTTGTGAAAATCGGAAGCAGCTCTCTTACTAGCTTTCAAGGTGAGATTAGTTTGAAAAAACTAGAAAACCTCGTCAATCAAATTGTGAAACTGAAAGATGAGGGACACGAAGTCATTTTGGTTTCATCTGGTGCGGTTGCAGCTGGTTACCGAAAACTAGGATTTATCGATAGACCGAAAACACTGCCGGAAAAGCAGGCATCTGCCTCAATTGGGCAAGGGCTTCTAATGGAATCATATTCTACTTTATTTTTATCACACGGTTATATTGCCTCACAGCTCTTAATCACAAGAAGTGATTTTTCTGATGAAACGCGCTATCAAAATGTGCGCAACACAATGAATGTGTTATTAGATCGAGGCATCATCCCCATTATTAACGAAAATGATACAGTGACGATCAATCGGTTGAAGTTTGGAGACAACGATACATTGTCTGCAAAAGTAGCTGGCTTAATTGATGCGGATTTCCTTGCCATTTTATCTGATATTGATGGCTTGTATGAAGATAATCCTCATACAAATCCAAATGCAAAGAGAATTCTTGAAGTCACTGACATTACAGAAGACATCGAAGCAGCTGCTGGAGACGCAGGCAGCAGTGTAGGTACAGGCGGAATGAAATCAAAGCTCGATGCTTTTAAAATATCAATGGCCGCAGGTATCAATGGCTTTTTAGGAAAAGCAGATACGCCTCACATTTTAGACAAAGCGATCAATGGGACAGAGGACGGGACTTATTTTACCGCTGACGAAAATGTAGCGCCGCTGAACTATAAGAAACAGTGGATTGCCTTTCATTCTGGACCAAAAGGTGAGATCGTGGTTCAAGAGAAAACACAGGAATTTCTCATGCACCGAGAGGGAAGTCTTGATTCTGATGGGATTGTCAGTGTGAAAGGTTCATTTAAAAAAGGCGATGTCGTCCGTATTTTAGATCAAGATGGAAGAGAAATAGGGCTTGGTATTGTGAATTATGCGTCAGATGAACTCGCACGTAAGAGTGACTTGTTACAAGATGAAATCGTTCATGTCGTCGATCTTGAAGCATTTGTTTGTCATTTAGATTTATCGATTCCAGTTTGTTAACCAAAAGGGAGGAATTCCATGACACTGACAGCTGAAGTTGTCACATCGGTCAAAGAAAAAGCGAAAAAAGCAAAGCACGTTTCAAAAAAACTAAGTTTACTTCAGACAGAGGAAAAGAATGACGCGCTGCTTAAAATGGCAGAAGCGTTAGAGCAAAAAAGCCGCTTCATTTTACAGGAGAATCAAAAAGATTTAAATGCTGGGAAAGAAAAGGGCTTCTCGGAGGCACTCTTAGATCGGTTAATGTTAAATGAAGAAAGAATTCATGAGTTTGCTGAAAGTTTGCGGCTTGTGACGAGATTAACAGATCCTGTTGGAGAAATATTGGATGAATGGACTCTTGATAACGGCTTACATGTGAAAAGCCGAAGAGTACCGCTCGGCGTGATCGGGATGATCTATGAAGCGAGACCGAACGTCACTGTCGATGCAGCAGGCCTTGCCTTAAAGGCAGGCAACTCAGTGATTTTAAAAGGCGGTTCCTCCGCTATTTCTTCCAACAAAGCCATTGTCAGTGTGATTCATGAAGCATTGGATCAAACAACAATTCCTCGTGATGCGGTGCAATTGATTGAACAAACAGACCGTTCATCGGTTCAGGCGATGTTTCAACTTAAAGAATGGATCGATGTGTTAATTCCGCGAGGCGGAGCTTCCTTAATCAAAACAGTGGTGGAGGAATCCACTATTCCAGTGCTTGAAACAGGGACAGGAAACTGTCATGTCTTTATTGATCAAACCGCGAATGTGAAAAAAGCCATTGAGATTGTGATCAATGCGAAAACGAATCGTCCGGCTGTATGTAATGCACTTGAGACGCTGATTATTCATCGCGATTGGCTGAAAGAAAATGCAGTCTCATTAAATGAAGCTTTGCAGGAGCACCGTGTCACTGTACATGGAGATCAGGCAGCAGAGTCTTACTTTTCACATGCGGTTCCTGCTGGGGAAGTAGATTGGACAGATGAGTATTTAAGTCTTGATCTTGCGGTAAAGGTAGTCGATTCAATCGAGGAAGCGATCAGCCATATCGATCAGTACGGCACAAAGCATTCAGAAGCCATCGTGACAGAAGATGAAAAACATGCACTCACGTTTCTAAACGAAGTCGATGCGGCGGCTGTTTATCATAACGCATCGACTCGCTTTACAGACGGCGGCGCACTTGGCTATGGAGCTGAAATCGGCATTTCTACTCAAAAACTCCACGCAAGAGGGCCAATGGGACTTCCTGCACTCACGACAACTAAGCTGCTTCTATGTGGCGACGGTCAGATTAGAAGATAGAGAAGATTCAAGAAACACTACCTTTTTATGAGGTAGTGTTTTTAACTTTATCTTAAAGAAATGCTCGTTATCATCCGTTTGAACCGTTTTTCTTCATCACCTTCTCAAATTTAAAAAATTCAAATTCCTCAGGTGCTAAAGGGCCATTGCCTCGATCTGCTTCACGAGGTGCGTTTGGGTCTGGATGGTGTAAGTGATAAAATTCAACAATTTGAAAGCCGCACTTGTTGACATAGAAATGAATGTTGCGTTTTTCAAAATATGGGGTCACAACCTCCCATACAATTGTTTCTGGATATTGCGCCTCGATGGCTTTCCATGCTGCTTGACCAATACCGCGGCCGTGAGAGGATGATGAGATGTATAGCAAATCAACCGAGTTGTGATGTGTCTCTTGGTTGATTTTGATAACAACGCCGCCTGCCTTTTCACCATTTAGCATAATATGATAAACAATGTGGTCATTGGAATGAAAAGACTCATCAATCACTTCATCTGGAGGAATCGGACCATCCTCTGCATCTCCAAATGCGTCGATCACGCCAGCTGTAAAAGCTTTCTGAAGCTCTTTTTTCATAGAAGGGAAATCTTCTTTATTTGCATGTGCTAATGTCACTTCATGTTGAGTTATTTTGTTCATTTTCTTATCCTTTCCCTGCGTAATGGTGTTTCTGCATGTTATGATAAAGGATGGAGTAACTCCATAGTCAAGAAAGGAGCCTTCATCATGATCAATGATGTGCAAAAAACGTTTTTCACTGGAGAGTTTGCCAAGCTATTTGATGTAAAAAAGGATACGCTTCTGTATTATGATAAAATCGATTTATTTAAGCCGGCTGGTGTTCATGAAAATGGCTACCGTTACTATACACTTGAGCAATTTGATCATTTTATTGCGATTCAATCCTTGCGGGCTGTTCAATTTCCGATCAAAGAGTTAAAACAATATTTCACAGAACCTTCTCGCGAGAGACTGCAAAGCCTAGCGGCCGACCAAGTAGAAAAGGTCAAACAAGAGATTGAAAAGCTGCAAGATATCCAAGCTTTTCTTATGCGGGTGATCGAGACAACGCATGAATTATCAACTGTGAAAATAGGGGAGGTCCTGTTTCAAGAGCTGCCAGAAGAACCAGTTATACTAAGTGCTTCAAACCCGATCGACTTAAATACACCTGTAGAAGAAATATCACGTATTGTAGGGGAATTTTTAAAGGAAGTTGGCATAAAAGGGGCTGCGGCAAATGGTTCTGTCTTAAAAAAGGAACAGTTTCGTAAGCGCCGCTATCATCAGTCAGATCAGCTGTTCTGCCGAATGGATGGACCGGGGGCAGTGAAAAAACCTGGCGGGATCTATGCGGTGATATATGATCAAGGAACATATGATGAGATTGAGTCTGCTTATTCGCATTTATTAGATGAAATCGAGAAAGAGGGCATGTTGCTGGATGGAGATGTATTTGAGGAGTATTTACTTCATTCGCTCATGTCTAAAGATGAAGCAGAGTATATAACGAAGCTCAGTGTAAAAGTGAAGAAGCGAGCAGATAACAATTGAAAAGAGGGTAGACAGCATGTGACATGCGTGTTTACCCTCTTTTTGATGTTAACCAACTTGATTTTCGGCAAATTGACTCATATATAAATCTGCATAGAAGCCTTTTTGTTTTAAAAGTTCGCTGTGCGATCCTTTTTCAATGATGCTTCCATCCTTCATGACTAAAATGAGGTCTGCATCCTTAATTGTTGAAAGTCTGTGTGCAATCACGAAGCTCGTTCTGCCTTTCATCAATTCATTCATTGCTTTTTGAATATGCATCTCTGTCCGAGTATCCACACTGCTTGTTGCTTCATCTAATATCAAGATCTTTGGATCAGATAAAATGGCACGGGCAATGGTTAACAGCTGGCGCTGACCTTGTGACAGGTTGCCGGCATCTTCTGTTAACAGTGTGTCATATCCATCTGGAAGTGTACGGATGAAATCATCCGCATAGGCATGTTTGGCGGCTTTGATGACATCCTCTTTGGAAACGTGCTGCCTGCCGTAGGCAATGTTGTCGTAAATCGTTCCTTCAAAGAGCCACGTATCCTGAAGAACCATCGCAAATAATTCTCGTACTTGCTGACGGCTAAGATCAGTTGTTTTGACACCGCCAATGCGTATAGAGCCTTGATCTAATTCGTAAAAACGCATTAAAAGATTGATGATGGTTGTTTTTCCTGCGCCTGTTGGTCCGACAATGGCAACCGTTTGTCCTTCTTGCACATCTAAATTCAAATCTTTAATAATCGGCTGATCTTTTTCATATCCGAATTGAACTTGTTCAAAGCTCACATCACCTGAGAGTGATGCAAGATCAATTGCCGCATCTTCTTCGGTACTTTCTTCTTCTTCATCAAGGATTTCAAAGACCCTTTCAGCAGAAGCGATCGCTGATTGAACTAAGTTTGCGACGCTTGATGCTTGCACAAGCGGCTGAGACATTTGCTGTGTGTATTGGATAAACGCCTGCACATCCCCGACACGAATATTCCCGTTAATGACAAGAATCCCGCCGGCTACACTGACTGCCACATAGCCAAGGTTCCCGATAAAGGTCATCATTGGCATCATTAAACCAGAAATGAACTGCGCTTTCCTTGAAGATTCATACAGCTTTTCGTTTAATTGATCAAATGTATCGATCGCTTTCTTTTCGTAGCCATACGCACGGACTGTCTGATGACCTGTGAACATCTCATTAATATGTCCATTGATCGTCCCCAGCTCTTTTTGCTGCGCTTTAAAATGCTTTTGAGAAAATGACGTAATGCCGCGAATCGCAAACAGGCTGAGTGGCAGCGTCAAACAAACAAGCAGCGTAAGCAGCGGACTGATGAAGAGCATCATGACGACAATTCCAATCACTGTAATAACAGATGTAATCACTTGGGTGAGCGCCTGCTGAAGCGATGTATTAATATTATCGATATCATTCATCACACGGCTTAGCGTGTCCCCGTGGGTTGTTTTATCAAAATAACGAAGGGGGAGACGTGTGAGCTTGTCATTTGCTTCTTGGCGTAATTCAGCAATGGTCTGTTGAGAGACACCGGCCATGACATATTGCTGAACGAATGAAAAGAGAGAAGCAACGACGTACAGGACGACAAGCAGCAAAAGTATTCGTGAAATGACATCAAATTGAACAGCTGTTCCATTCGTAAAGCTGTCAAATAGGGAAGAGGTGGCATCCCCAAGCAGCTTTGGACTAATGACATTAAAGACAGTTGAACCAATTGCTGCAATAAAGACGATGATCAGCTGAAATTTTCTTGGTTTTAAATAGCTTGTCAACCGAAGCAGTGTTTTCTTAAATTCCTTCGGTTTTGCGACTGGCCCTTTAGGGTGGGCGCCTTTATGGCCCATGCCGGAAGACATTTTCTTACTCATCCTCGCTCACCTCCTGACCTTCCTGTGATGCGACAATTTCTTGGTACACAAGATTATCCTTTATTAATTGTTCGTGTGTTCCGATACCTGCGATTTTCCCTTCATCAAGTACAATGATTTTATCACTATGCTTCACTGTACTGATTCGTTGAGCGACAATGATGAGGGCTGCATGTGCTTTTTCTGCTTCTAATGATGCCCGCAGCTTTGCATCTGTTTTGTAATCAAGTGCTGAAAAGCTATCGTCAAACAAATAGAATGATGGTTTTCGCACTAGCGCCCTTGCAATGGAAAGCCGCTGCTTTTGGCCGCCCGATAGATTGGAACCACCCTGATCAATTTCTGCATCAATTCTGCCATCTTTTTGCAAAACAAATTCCTCGGCCTGCGCAGTTCGCAGCGCCTGCCAGACGTCTTCATCGCTTGCATCCTGATTGCCAAAGCGCACATTCTCGGCAATGGTTCCGCTGAATAAAACAGCTTTTTGCGAGACATAGCCCATCTGGTTTCTCAGTTTCTCCTGTGGCAGCTCTCTAATGTCTACACCATCTAGTGTAATCCGGCCTTCTGTCACTTCATAAAAGCGCGTCATCAGCTGGAGAAGGGTAGTTTTCCCAGAACCCGTACTTCCGATAATGGCTGTTGTTTCGCCAGTTTTGGCTTCAAACGTGATGTTTTGAACGGCCGGTTTCTCTGCATTTGAGTAATAAAATGACACATCCTCAAAGCGAATGGATTGCGCGGGCTCGTGAAGCTCAGTCATAGACACTTCTTTGTCTTTAATCTTTGGTTCCATGTTTAACACTTCATTCATACGTTTAGCTGATGCTTGTGCTCTTGGAACCATAATAAAGCTCATCGATAGCATAATCAGTGCCATTAAAATCATCATCGCATATTGAATGAAGGCAATGAGATTCCCAACTTCCATTTCTCCGGCATCAATTCGGTTTGCCCCGAGCCAGACAATACCGATATTCGTGAAGTTCATGATGATCAGCATAAATGGAAACAAGTAAGCCATTAATCGGTTGACTCTAAGGCCAGTATCCTTATAGGACGTGTTAGCTTCTTGGAATCGCTCCTTTTCATCATCCACACGGTTAAATGCACGAATGACCCGGATGCCTGAAAGAGATTCTCGCATAATTAAATTCAGCCGGTCTGTTTTTTTCTGAAGCTGGCCAAATAGCGGAATGGCTTTTCTTGACACCAAATAAATAAATCCGCCAAGAAGGGGGAGGGCTGCTAAAAAGATAAGAGACAGGACAGCATCCCTGGAAACAGCCAAAATGATTCCGCCCACAAGCATAAGCGGGGCCCGCGTCATCATTTGTAAAATCATGATCGTCACATCTTGGACTTGTTTCACATCATTTGTTGATCTTGTAATAAAGGAAGACGTGCCGATCTTTTGAAATTCCTCTAATGAAAATTGTTCGACATGTACAAACAGCTGTCTTCTCATATCACGGCCGAAGCCAAGTGCTGTCTTTGATGACAAGTAAGACTTCCAAATGGTGAGCAAAATGGCGAGTAAAGAACAAGCCACCATCCAGCCGCCAACCTTCCATATGTAAGCAATATCTCCCTGGACAATACCGACATCGACGATATCAGCTGTTAACGTCGGTAAATATAGCTGGAGCATACTGCTTAAAAAGGTGAGAATAACAATGGACACAACGGACAGCCGATACGGCTTTAAAAATGATAAAATTGATCTCATACAAATACCTTTCTTCCATATAGTCTTTTGTTCTGTAACCCATCATATACAAAGAGGGATTATTTCTACAAATGAAATGTCTTGTTTTAGTGAATTATTTATATTGTTCAATTTTAGAAAAGAAATCCTTCACAAACACATAAAAATCATGGGCAGAAGGAGACATTTCTCGCGTTTTAGATGCAATAATGCCAACCGTTCTTCTCACTTGAGGAAAATCGATCGGAATTTTCACTGTAAATCGCGGTGTTGTTTCATAAAAGGCACTTTCGGGTAATAAGGTAACGCCCATACCTGCCGATACGAGGCCTTTAATGGCATCCAAATCTTCTCCTTCAGATGAAATGGTAGGCTCATAGCCTGCCTGCTTGCAAGCATCAACCGCAATTTGTCTCAGCACATACCCTTCAGGAAATAACACGAAATGATCCTTTCTTAAATCACTTAAATGAATGCTCCTTTGTCCGCTAAAGGGGTGGCTAACCGGTAAAAGGGCATAAATGCTTTCAGAAAACAAAATATTTCCTTCTATTTGAGAATCGTTTGTCGGTACAGGTCCTAAGAAGGCGAGATCGATATCACGATTTTTAACGGCTTCAATGAGAAACTTATAGGATCCTTGACGAAGTAAAAAATCGACCTCTGGATATTCCTGCTTAAAAGCGGAGATGACAGAAGGGAGCACTTGGCTCGCTAGACTTGTAGGAAAGCCAATATTCACCGTCCCTTTGTGCGGATCTAAGTATTCATCAATTTGCTCTTTTGCGTAATCAATGGCTTTGAGTGCAGTTCTGACATGATCTAAAAATTGTCTGCCGATCTTCGTTAATTTGATATTTCGTCCTTCTCGTTCGAATAAGGCCACTCCAAGTTCTTCTTCTAAATTCGCAATCTGCCGGCTGATGGCAGATTGGGCAACATGTAAGTTTTCAGCCGCTTCTGACACGTGTTCACGGTCTGCGACTTCTACAAAATAACGTAATTGACGAAGCTCCATTTTTGCACTTCACACCCATCTATCTCAAAAAGAGATTGTTTTGATCTAAATTATATATTGTTTATATCAATTTGAAAACTTAAAATAAGTTACAGAGTTTGTGAGATTTTATTACTGTGAAAAACGGATCTTTTAAACGGGGGAGAGAAACGATGACTTATAATCAACTACCACAACCACAAGGTCTCTACCGTCCTGAATTTGAACATGATGCATGTGGAATCGGACTGTACGCCCATTTAAAAGGGGAGGCGACACATAGCATCGTCAAAAAGGGATTACAAATGCTGTGCCAGCTTGATCACCGCGGCGGGCAAGGCAGTGATCCGTATACAGGTGATGGTGCCGGTTTAATGGTACAGCTGCCAGACGCTTTCTTTAGAAAGAACTGCAAAGAATTTGCACTTCCAGAAAAGGGCCGTTACGGGGTAGGAATGGTCTTCTTTTCAAAAGATGATGACGAAAAAACGCGTCAAGCCATCGAACAGAAAATCAACGGGTTCATTAAACAGGAAGGCCAAACATTAATTGGCTGGAGAACGGTTCCTGTCGATGCCGGGAAAATTGGTACTGTCGCAGCGAAGAGCTGTCCGGTTGTGAGGCAGGTCTTTATCGGAGCAAACGACAACATCACAGATCGTTTGTCATTTGAAAGAAAATTATATGTCATCCGTAAACAGGCTGAGAACTGGGGAACAAAAGAGGAAAAACAATTTTACTTTGTCAGCCTGTCGAGTCAAACCATCGTATATAAGGGGCTTTTAACATCAGATCAAGTCGATGCTTTTTATCTTGATCTACAGGATGAAACATTTGTTTCTGCATTTTCACTTGTTCATTCAAGATTTAGTACAAATACATTTCCTACATGGGAAAGAGCCCATCCAAACCGTTACTTAATTCACAACGGAGAAATCAACACATTAAGAGGAAACATCAATTGGATGAGAGCAAGAGAACAACAATTCGTATCTGAAGCCTTCGGAGACGATTTAGACAAGATTTTGCCAGTGCTGAATGCAGACGGAAGTGATTCATCCATTTTAGACAATGCCTTTGAATTCTTTGTGCTTGCAGGCCGTACACCTGCTCATACAGCGATGATGCTGATTCCTGAGCCTTGGACGGAAAACACGCACATGTCGAAAGAGAAACGGGCATTTTATGAATACCATAGTTCTCTCATGGAGCCATGGGATGGACCAACAGCGATTTCCTTTACGGACGGTAAACAAATCGGGGCCATCTTAGACCGAAACGGATTAAGACCGGCTAGATACTATGTCACGAATGATGATCATATCATTTTCTCTTCTGAGGTCGGCGTGATTGACACAAATGAAGAAGATGTGAAGTATAAAGATCGTCTTGAGCCTGGCAAAATGCTGCTCATTGATTTAGAAGAAGGAAGAATTATTTCTGACGAAGAAGTGAAATCGACCATTGCAAATGAACTTCCTTATCAAAAATGGCTCGATGAAGAAATGGTCCACGTCAATCGCTCGGAAGAAAATTCAGAAAATTCTAGTATAATGGATGATTTATTGACGCGTCAGCGTGCGTTCCATTATACGTACGAAGACATTCAAAAGTATTTAATTCCTTTACTAGAGGAAGGCAAGGACCCAATTGGTTCAATGGGAAGTGACACACCGCTTGCTGTGTTATCAGATCGTGCGCAGTCTCTGTTTTCTTATTTTAAGCAGTTGTTCGCACAAGTCACTAACCCGCCGATTGATGCCATTCGTGAGCAGCTGGTGACATCAACCATGACTTGGTTAGGTGCCGAAGGCGATATTTTACATCCGAATGAATATTCATGCCGAAGAATTAAACTTTATACTCCGGTCTTAACGAGCGGACAATTTAACGGCTTGAAAACAATTGTTCATAATGCCTTTAAAAGCAAAACAATTCATACACTTTTCACCGATGATTTAAAGCGCGGGCTGGATGCGATGTTTGAAGAGGCGGAAAAAGCGATTAGAGAAGGTGTCTCTTTATTAATCCTTTCAGATCGTGAAATGACAGAACAAAAAGTACCGATTCCACCAATTCTTGCGCTAAGTGCACTTCATCAGCACCTTGTGCGTCAAGGTCTGCGGACAAAGGTCAGTCTGATCGTTGAATCTGGAGAGGTGAGAGAGGTTCATCATTTTGCCGCACTGATTGGCTACGGGGCAGATGCGATCCATCCTTACCTTGTCTATGAAACGTACAAACAGCTGATTGCAGACGAAGCGATTTCGATCAGCTTTGATGAAGCTGTTACAAAGTTTGGTAAAAGCGTGACAGAAGGTGTCGTCAAAGTCATGTCCAAAGTGGGGATTTCCACTGTGCAAAGCTATAGAGGCGCGCAAATCTTTGAAGCAGTCGGGATTAGTGAAGACGTCATTCAAGAGTATTTCACAGGAACAGCTTCTCAGCTTGGCGGGATTGATCTTGACACCATTGCTCATGAGGCAAAACTTCGTCATGAAGCAGGGTACCAAGCAGCAACTGACCAGACACTTGAATCAGGCAGTGAATTCCAGTGGAGAAAAAATGGAGAGCACCATGCATTTAATCCAAAAACGATCCATACGCTCCAGTGGGCATGCCGAAATGAAGATTATGACCTATTTAAACAATATACAAAGGCAGCGGATGAAGAAAGAATCGGCTTCCTCAGAAATTTGTTTGCATTTCAGCCAAAACAAAAGCCGGTTCGTCTGGAAGAGGTTGAATCTGCTGAATCCATCGTGCGCCGCTTTAAGACAGGTGCTATGTCATTTGGATCTTTAAGTAAAGAAGCGCATGAGGCACTTGCAATTGCGATGAACCGAATTGGCGGTAAAAGTAACAGCGGAGAAGGCGGAGAAGATCCTGCCCGCTTTACAGTAGATGAACACGGTGATGACCGCAGAAGCGCCATTAAACAAATCGCTTCTGGCCGATTTGGTGTGAAAAGTCATTACTTAGTCAATGCAGATGAATTGCAAATTAAAATGGCGCAAGGGGCAAAGCCGGGAGAAGGCGGACAGCTTCCAGGAAATAAAGTGTATCCTTGGGTGGCCGATGTACGTGGTTCTACGCCAGGTGTCGGATTAATTTCACCACCGCCGCATCATGATATTTATTCAATCGAGGATTTGGCACAGCTGATTCATGATTTGAAAAACGCAAACCGTGATGCACGCATCAGTGTCAAGCTTGTATCTAAAGCAGGCGTTGGCACAATCGCAGCAGGTGTAGCAAAAGGAACTGCAGACGTCATTGTCATTAGCGGCTATGACGGCGGTACAGGAGCTTCACCGAAAACGAGTATTAAACACACAGGACTTCCTTGGGAGCTTGGATTGGCAGAGGCGCATCAAACCCTTGTGCTAAACGGTCTTCGCGAGAGAGTTGTTCTTGAAACGGACGGAAAGTTAATGACTGGCCGCGACGTTGTCATGGCTGCGATTTTAGGAGCAGAAGAGTATGGCTTTGCGACAGCTCCACTTGTCGTGCTGGGCTGCGTAATGATGAGAGCATGTCATTTAGATACTTGCCCGGTCGGTGTTGCCACACAAAATCCAGAGCTTCGCAAAAAATTCATGGGTAACCCTGATCACATTGTGAATTTCATGATGTTTATTGCAGAGGAAGTAAGAGAAATCTTAGCTGAACTCGGCTTTACATCAATGGATGAATTAATTGGTCGCACGGACGTCTTAGCGGTCAGTGAACGAGCAAAAGCTCACTGGAAAGCAGGGCAGCTAAACCTTGAAACACTGCTTTATCAGCCAGAAGGAGCGCGGACATTCAGAACACCGCAAAATCATAAAATTGATGAATCGCTGGATATGAATGAAATCCTTCCTTATGTACAAGAAGCGCTGAATCATCAAACACCAGTTGATCTATCATTGAACATTCGCAATATCAACCGTGTGGCCGGAACCATCACTGGCAGTGAAGTGTCTAAGCGCTACGGGGAAGAGGGCTTGCCAGAGGATACGATCACACTAAGATTCACTGGTTCAGCTGGACAAAGCTTTGGCGCATTTGTGCCAAAGGGTATGTCTCTCTATTTAACAGGTGATTCAAATGACTATATCGGCAAAGGACTCTCAGGAGGCAAAATTGCTGTTAAAACGTCTGATCATTTTGTACAAAATGGACATGAAAACGTCATTGTAGGAAACGTCGCATTTTACGGTGCAACTAGCGGAAAAGCTTATATTAACGGACGTGCTGGTGAACGATTTGCTGTTCGTAATTCAGGTGTACATGTGGTTGTTGAAGGAATCGGAGATCACGGCTGTGAATACATGACTGGCGGACGTGTCGTCATTTTAGGAGACGTTGGGAAAAACTTTGGTGCAGGTATGTCTGGTGGTGTGGCTTACATCCATACATCGGATGCCAAACAGTTCAAAAGAATGTGCAACATGGAAATGATCATGTTTGAAAAGCTCACAGATCATGAAGAAGAACAAGAAGTGAAGCAAATGATCAAGGAACACCTTGATTATACAAACAGCTCAAAAGCAGCAGCACTTCTTGAAAACTGGGAGCAAGAAAAGGATCAATTCATCAAAGTCATTCCGAGAAATTACAAAATGATGCTTCAAAGCATTGAAGAACAAAAACAAGCGGGCCTCAGTCATGAAGAAGCGGTGATGTTTGCCTTTGAAGCAAATACAAAACCGAAAAATCAAGAAACGGCAAACGGGCAAAAAGCAGCCCTCGCTCATTAAGAAAGGGGAGAGGACAATGGGCAAAGCAACAGGTTTTATGGAATATAAAAGAGAAAAGCCAAATGAACGTGACCCTCTCACTCGTCAAAATGACTGGAAAGAATATTCAGCTCCTTATACAGATGACGTATTGAAGAAACAGGGCGCTAGATGTATGGATTGCGGAACACCGTTTTGTCAAATTGGTATGGAGATCAGGGGCGGCGTGTCTGGCTGCCCGATCTACAATTTAATTCCAGAGTGGAATGACCTGGTCTATCGCGGAAGATGGAAAGAAGCGCTCGAAAGACTGCAAAAAACAAATAATTTCCCTGAGTTTACTGGGAGAGTATGTCCTGCGCCTTGTGAAGGTTCATGTACAGTCGCTATTAATGATCCAGCTGTTTCGATTAAAAATATCGAACGCACGATCATTGATAAAGGTTTTGAAAATGGATGGATCACGCCAAGAATCCCTTCAAGCCGTACAGGGAAGAAAATTGCCATTGTCGGCTCAGGACCAGCAGGACTTGCAAGTGCTGATCAATTAAACCAAGCAGGACACGCTGTTACAGTGTTCGAGCGTTCTGACCGCCTTGGCGGACTGCTGACTTACGGGATTCCAAATATGAAGCTCGACAAAGAAGTGGTCGAGCGAAGAGTCAAACTGCTAAGACAAGAAGGCATTGACTTTGTGACAAACACAGAAATCGGCGTGGATATCACTGCCGACGAACTGAAAGAGCAGTTTGATGCGGTTATCCTTTGTACAGGTGCACAAAAGCAGCGTGACCTGTTAATTGAAGGCAGGGAAGCAAAAGGGATTCACCTTGCAATGGATTATTTAACACTCGCAACGAAAAGCATGCTTGATTCAGGATTCAAAGACAAAAACTTCATTGATGCAAAAGGAAAAGACGTGATTGTGATTGGCGGAGGAGATACAGGCGCTGACTGCGTCGCAACTGCACTTCGCCAAAAAGCAAAAAGTGTTGTTCAATTCGGGAAGCATCCAAAGCTTCCAGATACACGTGTAGGGGATAACATGTGGCCAGAACAGCCTTATGTCTTCTCACTGGATTATGCTTATGAAGAAGCACAAGCAAAATTCGGAGAAGATCCGCGTCAATATTCAATTCAAACCACAAAAATTGTGGCAGATAAAAATGGGAAATTAAAAGAGCTTCATACCATTCAAATGGAAAAGGTGAAAAACGAACAAGGGAAGTTTGAATTTCATGAGATTCCAGGGACAGAGAAGGTATGGCCTGCTCAGCTCGTCTTTATTGCAATTGGTTTTGAGGGAACTGAACAGCCGCTTGTGAAACACTTTGGCGTGGACAGCAAAAACAATCGCATTGACGCAAAGTATGGGGAATATACAACAAATGTAGAAGGCGTATTTGCAGCGGGAGATGCAAGACGCGGGCAAAGCTTGATTGTCTGGGCAATTAATGAAGGCAGACAAGTGGCGCACGAGGTAGACCGTTATTTAATGGGGAGTTCGGTTCTGCCAAAATAGGTCAAACAAAGGGTGTTACAATATAAAGAAAAGCCATGACCGAAGTGTGGTCATGGCTTTTTATGTATTGGAGATAGGGATGAAGAATGGATGCATTGATGGAAATGACGAACACGTTTAGATCCTTCCTTTCATGTATATGCTGTTATAAATGCAGTAAGAAAGGAAGGAACTTTTGTGCCGTTCGTTAATATTTTGACTGAACTCTTCATCGGATTTTTTGCTTTATTTTTAATTACAAAATTATTAGGAAAAACACAATTTGCACAAATCACACCGTTTGATTTCATTTCTGCACTTATTTTAGGCGAAATGGTCGGAAACGCCATTTTTGACCCAGAAGTCAAGATTCAGCACATTTTATTTGCTGTTGCGGTATGGGGCGTTCTCATTTATACAGTTGAATGGCTTTCACAGCGCTTTAAGTCCATTCGTGCGTTTTTAGAAGGAAGACCTACGCTTGTGATTGATAAGGGGAAGATTCACTACAACCGGTTGAAGAGGAATATGCTTGATATCAATCAGCTGCAGACACTGGTTCGCGCAAAAGGCCATTTTGCCCTGAATGAAATTGAATATGCCATACTGGAAACTGACGGATCTGTCAGTGTTCTTCCAAAAATGAAATACGCACCAGCCACAGCAGAAGATGTGAACGTGAAGGGAAAAGAAGTCAAATTGCCTAGAACGTTTATTATTGACGGCGAAATTTTAAAAGATGATTTACAAGAAGCTGGCTTTGATGAATCCTGGCTGAGTGATCAATTAAAAAAGCAGCATATTTCCTCTTATCGAGACGTTCTCTTTTGTGAATGGATTGAAAATGAAGGAATTTATGCAATGCAATATGAAAAATCTAAAAAAACATCCACAACATAAAAACGTGGGTGTTTTTTTGCGCGTGTATGGAATAGGATCAAAAAGAATGTTTGATGAAAACGTTCACAAAATGAGGAGGAGATATGTGATGAAATATAGAAACGTATGGATTATCATGGTCTTGTCTCTATTTCTTTTTGACCCAGTTTCACTTCAAGCAGCAGAAGCAGGGCATAACCGCGTCCTTGTCGTTGATCAAAAGGGAAGCGGGGCATACCGCACCGTTCAGTCTGCCATTGATGCGATTCCAGCAAACAATCAACAGCGGGCAACGATCTATATTAAAAATGGCGTATATAGAGAAAAAATTTTGCTTCCTCAAAATAAACCACACGTATCTTTTATCGGTGAAAACCAGCACAAGACGATCCTTACGTATGATGACACAAATGCAAGCACTGGGAGTACAACCAATAGCTCAAGCACAATGATTCGTGCAAACGATTTTTATGCAGAAAATATTACCTTCCAAAATACAGCTGGCAGACATGCTGGTCAGGCGGTGGCGCTGTATGTGTCTGGCGACCGGGCTGTGTTCAAACAAATACGTGTGTTAGGCTATCAAGATACACTTTATGCAACAGGCACAGGGCGGCAATATTATGAAAACTGCTATATCGAGGGCACGGTCGATTTTATTTTTGGATCAGCCACGGCTGTGTTTAAAAGAGCTGAAATAAAAAGCCTTGGAAATGGGTATATTACTGCAGCATCCACAACAGAAGCACAAAGGTACGGCTACGTATTCATAGATTCTACGTTGAAAAAGGGAACGGCAGCTGCGCAATCGGTTTATTTAGGACGTCCGTGGAGACCTTATTCGGCTGTGACATTCCTCCATACAAAAATGGATGACCATATAAAAGCAGAGGGATGGCATAACTGGGATAACCGTGACAACGAAAGAACGGCCAGGTATAAAGAATTTGGATCGACAGGAGCAGGGAGCAGTCCAGCAAACCGCGTAAAATGGTCAACTATTTTAACCAATAACGAAG
The DNA here is from genome assembly GCF_000800825.1 of Bacillus sp. WP8. Taxonomy (NCBI): domain Bacteria; kingdom Bacillati; phylum Bacillota; class Bacilli; order Caryophanales; family Bacillaceae; genus Bacillus; species Bacillus sp. WP8. The sequence goes on along the minus strand of NZ_CP010075.1, from coordinate 1,869,428 downwards.
CAAGTCAGATCACGGTTCAAGCAGTTCTTGGCGGAGCCGATGGTTGGAATCCAGAAAACAGGTAAAGGGCTTGTCAGTTTTCGTCAAAGAAAGCTGACTTTTCTGTTTAAAAACCTTTGAGAACAAACGTTCTTTTGTGTATAATGAACATATTCTTCTAAATTTGGCGGCTACAATAAGGAGGGACTACGTGAAGCGTTTTTCACAGCTCATGTTTTTACAAATATGTATCCTGTCGATTTTATTTCTTCCTTTTTCAGCGAAAGATGAACAGCTCACAGCTCGTGACGATTCACTGGCTTGGATGACCGCTTTAGACGAACTCATACGAACAGCACCTGATTTAGAGGGCGCGATCTCTGGCATCAGCGTCCGCGATACTTCTGACAACTCTCTTCTTTATGAACATCAAGCCGATATTCGTCTTACTCCTGCTTCTAATATGAAACTGCTCACATCAGCCATCGCACTTGATATACTTGGAGAAACACACACATTCCCTACAGACATCTGGATGGATGGTTCCATTCAAAAGAAAACGTTACATGGCAGCCTGTATATTCGCGGCACCGGTGATCCGACTTTATTAGAGGAGGATTTTGCAGCACTTGCCAAACAAGTCAAAAGGGCCGGAATACATACCATTCGCGGACAGCTTGCGGCAGATGACACTTGGTTTGATGACACGAGATACTCCATTGACCTGCCTTGGAGTGATGAGGATCAATATTACGGGGCACAAATTTCTGCTCTCACGGCTTCACCGAATCAAGATTATGATGCAGGGACCGTAATTCTCGAAGTAAAACCAGGAAAAAAAGCAGGACAGAAAGCCGCATATGAGATGATCCCGAAGACGGATGTCGCTCAAGTCATCAATCAAGTGAAAACAGTTCCTGAAGGCGGAAAAAAGAAAATCTCTTTTAAGCGTTCTCACGGAACCAACAAGATTACGTTAACTGGGACCATTCCGGTTAAAGCAAGCTCATCTAAACAATGGGTAGCTTTATGGGATCCGGCCGCCTATGCTTTAGACTTATTGAAACGAGCGTTAAAGACGGAAGGCATTCAAGTAAAAGGACCACTGAAAGCAAAACAAGTTCCTAAAAAAGCCAAAAAAATCGCCTCCCATACATCGATGCCATTATCAGAGCTGCTCGTTCCTATGATGAAATTAAGCAACAATACACATGCAGAAATTTTGCTAAAGGAACTAGGCAAAAAAGTGAAGAGCAAAGGGAGCTTTGAAGCTGGGCTGGACGTCATGAATGAACGGCTTCCTGCGTTTGGCATCGATCCTTCGCTTGCAGTTTTGCGTGACGGATCGGGGATATCACCTATTAACCTTGTCTCTGCTAACCAGTTCACTTTATTTTTGACAAACATTCAAAAGGAAAAATGGTTTAAAACCTATGAACATGCGCTCCCTTTAGCAGGGGCGAGTGAACGAATGGTGGGGGGCACGTTAAGGAACAGATTGAAAGAATCAGCTACACTAGAAAAAGTTCGTGCAAAAACAGGGTCGTTAACAACGGTCAGCACACTATCTGGATATATTGACACGCAGGGCGGAAAAACGCTCGCTTTTTCCATCTTGTTAAATCACCTTGTTGATGAGGAAAAAGGGAAAGAGATAGAAGACCGTATTGTCAGCATATTAGCTGAGAATCTTTAGATTTAGAGAGAGAAGGAGAACCATCATGACGTTAGATAACAATCAATCTTTAGTAAAAACCATGTCCATTTTTCTCATCCCGCTTTTGCTAAGCAATATTTTGCAATCGATCGGACAGTTAGTGTCCATTGTTCTTGTCGGAAGATGGATTGGAGAGGATGCAGTAGCTGCCATTTCTGCATTCTTTCCGCTTTTCTTTTTGCTCGTTTCTTTTTCCATTGGAATTGGATCGGGAAGCTCGATCCTTATTGGACAGGCGTATGGAGCAAAAAATGAACAGAAATTAAAAGAAATCATTGGCACAACGCTTTCATTCACTTTTTTGATTGGCGTATCTTTAGCGATCATTGGAGGTTTTTTCGCAACAGACATCTTAAACCTCATGGGAACACCTGCTAATATCGTGGAGGAAAGTGCGGCTTACGCCAGAATTTTATTCATCTCAATGCCGATCTTATTTCTTTATTTTGTTTATACAACATTCTTGCGGGGAACAGGGGATTCGAAAACACCTTTTTATTTCTTAATGATTAGTACGGCAACGAATATTCTGATGCTGCCCATTTTATTATTTGGCTGGCTGGGACTACCGGCGTTCGGCTTATATGGCGCTGCGTATGCTTCAGTGATTTCAACAATTGTGACGTTTATCATTCTACATATCTACTTATATAAGACAAAACATCCACTTCGTATTGATGCATCGGTGAGAAAGCATTTATTGATGAAAGGGGATCTATTAAAAACGTTATTAAAGCTCAGTATCCCATCAAGCATTAATATGATCCTTATTTCTTTATCAGAAATTGCCGTTATTTCTTTCGTCAACGATTATGGATCACAGGCGACAGCTGCCTATGGTGTTGTCAATCAAGTCGTGAGTTATGTGCAGATGCCGGCAGTGAGTCTTGGCATTGCGGTCTCAATCTTTGCAGCACAATTCATTGGTGCAGGGAATATGAATCGACTGAAAGATGTCATTAAAATTGGGTTAGGACTTAACTTCGCCATAGGCGGATGTATCATTATTTTCGTTTATATTTTTGCACCGCAGATTTTATCTATCTTTTTAACAGATCCTAAGACGATAGACATTGCCTATAGTTTGGTCGTCATTACACTATGGAGCTATCTCATTTTTGGAACGGCCCAAATTGTTGCAGCTACAATGAGAGCAAGCGGGACAGTTCTTTGGCCGACGATCTTTAGTATTTGTTCCATTTGGCTTGTAGAAGTACCAGTCGCTTATGTTCTATCCCATTATACATCTCTCGGCATTAAGGGAATATGGATTGGCTACCCTGCTGCGTTCTTTGTAAACTTACTTCTCCAATACAGCTACTATCAGCTCGTATGGAAGAAAAAACAAATTGTATCGCTTGTTCAATCATAATGTGAAGGCGTAAAGCAGCATATACATACGAAGATCTATCACTTTTAAGGAGGTCAGATCTTCTATGTTTTTAAATCAAAGAAGTGAACTAAGCTCGTACAATATCGGTGACTTTTCTTATGCCGGACCAGATTTCCAAGTGCTGACATGGGGGGAAGGAACGACATTACATATTGGGAAGTTTTGTTCCATCGCAAACGAAGTGAAAATTTTTCTAGGCGGGGAACACCGTACAGATTGGGTCACAACGTATCCATTTAATCAAATTTTCAAAGAAGCTGCACATATTAAAGGACACCCAAAATCGAAGGGGGATGTTCATATTGGACATGACGTATGGATTGGATATGGTGCGACGATTATGTCCGGAGTATGTATAGGCAACGGGGCTGTGATAGGAGCAAATAGTGTGATCACAAAAGATGTGCCTCCATATGCAATAGCCGCAGGAAATCCCCAGCAGCTCATGAAATATCGATTTTCATCCGAAATAATCGAAAAACTGCAGTTATTAGAATGGTGGAATTTAGAGTTTTCAATCATCCAATCTGTTTTTCACCTTTTGCAATCTGATGATATTGAACAGTGTATAAATGTAATAGAAGACATAAAAAAGAAAGGCTGAAAAAGCCTTTCTTTTTTCGTTTAGCTTAGCCGTATAATGGTCAAGGCTGCTCCTGCAGCACCGCCCCCGCCAACTAAAATAGCTGTGACAACTGCCCCAAAAAACTGCAGTGAAATGGTGCTTCCAGCTGTTAAACTAGCAATAATAGTGTTGTTGATAAATGAAGTTGAGATAACAGGTGATTGAACAGAACCAGAAATAGTAGTTGCTCCATTTAAAAGCAAACGTGTACTAATCAAAAGAGCTGTAGTGGTGTTGACTTGATACGTAATGTAATATTTACCAGTTTGCAGAACGGTAAAAACAGTACTTGTGCCGTTTGCCGTAAAACCAGTAATGTTTTGAAAGTTTGGCAGAGGAATATTCGTTCCACCGGCTACAGTAACAATTGTAGGTCCAGAACTATTAGCAGCATAAAGTGCAGTATCTGTAAAACCACCTGTTCCAGTTGCCCCAGTGACACCAGTAACACCTGTGACGCCAGTAGGACCAGTTGCACCTGTAATGCCTGTGGAGCCGGTAGCTCCAGTAGCTCCGGTGATACCCGTGACGCCGGTAGGTCCAGTGGCTCCGGTGATACCTGTGGCACCGGTAGGCCCAGTAGCTCCAGTGATGCCCGTTGCGCCAGTAGGACCTGTTGATCCAGTGATACCTGTAGCGCCAGTAGAACCAGTAGCTCCAGTGATGCCCGTTGCGCCAGTAGGACCTGTTGATCCAGTGATACCTGTAGCGCCAGTAGAACCAGTAGCTCCAGTGATGCCCGTCGCACCGGTAGGTCCGGTATCTCCAGTGGTACCAGTTACACCAGTAGGACCTGTTGGTCCAGTGATACCCGTTGCGCCAGTAGGTCCAGTAACTCCAGTAATACCTGTGGCGCCGGTAGCTCCAGTAGCTCCGGTGATACCCGTAGCGCCGGTAGGACCCGTTGGTCCAGTAATACCAGTTGCGCCGGTAGGACCAGTAGCTCCAGTGTTACCTGTGACGCCAGTAGGACCAGTAGCTCCAGTGATGCCCGTTGCGCCAGTAGGACCTGTTGATCCAGTGATACCTGTAGCGCCAGTAGAACCAGTAGCTCCAGTGATACCTGTTGCGCCAGTAGGACCAGTAGCTCCAGTGATACCCGTTGCGCCAGTAGAACCGGTAGCTCCAGTGACACCCGTCGCACCGGTAGGTCCGGTATCTCCAGTGGTACCAGTTACACCAGTAGGACTTGTTGGTCCAGTACTACCAGTAGCACCGGTAGGACCTGTTGGTCCAGTGATACCTGTAGCACCGGTAGGCCCGGTATCTCCAGTGATACCCGTTACGCCAGTAGGACCAGTAGCTCCAGTGATACCCGTAGCGCCAGTAGAACCGGTAGCTCCAGTGACACCCGTCGCACCGGTAGGTCCGGTATCTCCAGTGGTACCCGTGGCGCCGGTAGGACCTGTTGATCCAGTGATACCTGTAGCGCCAGTAGAACCAGTATCTCCAGTGATACCCGTTGCGCCAGTAGAACCGGTAGCTCCAGTGACACCCGTCGCACCGGTAGGTCCGGTATCTCCAGTGGTACCCGTGGCGCCGGTAGGACCTGTTGATCCAGTGATACCTGTAGCGCCAGTAGAACCAGTATCTCCAGTGATACCTGTAGCGCCAGTAGGACCAGTATCTCCAGTGATACCCGTTACGCCAGTAGGACCTGTTGGTCCAGTGATACCCGTTGCGCCAGTAGGACCGGTATCTCCAGTGCTACCCGTAGCGCCAGTAGAACCAGTAGCTCCGGTGATACCCGTTGCGCCAGTAGGACCAGTAACTCCAGTGACACCCGTTGCCCCGGTAGAGCCAGTAACTCCAGTGCTACCTGTAGCACCGGTAGGACCAGTAATACCCGTAGCGCCGGTAGGACCAGTGGCTCCAGTGATGCCAGTAGAACCAGTATCTCCAGTGATACCCGTCGCACCGGTAGGACCTGTTGGTCCAGTGTTACCTGTAGCACCGGTAGGCCCGGTATCTCCAGTGATACCCGTTACGCCAGTAGGACCAGTAGCTCCAGTGACACCCGTAGCGCCAGTAGAACCGGTATCTCCAGTGCTACCCGTTACGCCAGTAGGACCAGTATCTCCAGTGATACCTGTAGCGCCAGTAGGACCGGTATCTCCAGTGATGCCAGTAGAACCAGTATCTCCAGTGATACCCGTCGCACCGGTAGGACCTGTTGGTCCAGTGATACCTGTAGCGCCAGTAGAACCGGTAGATCCAGTGACACCCGTCGCACCGGTAGGACCGGTATCTCCAGTGGTACCAGTTACACCAGTAGGACCTGTTGGTCCAGTGATACCCGTAGCGCCAGTAGAACCGGTATCTCCAGTGTTACCCGTTACGCCAGTAGGACCTGTTGGTCCAGTGATACCCGTAGCGCCAGTAGGACCGGTATCTCCAGTGATACCCGTAGCGCCAGTAGAACCAGTATCTCCGGTGATGCCCGTTGCCCCGGTAGAGCCAGTAACTCCAGTGCTACCTGTAGCACCGGTAGGACCAGTGGCTCCGGTAATACCCGTAGCGCCAGTAGGACCGGTATCTCCAGTGACACCCGTAGCGCCAGTAGGTCCAGTATCTCCAGTGACACCCGTTGCCCCGGTAGAGCCAGTGGCTCCGGTGATACCCGTAGCGCCAGTAGGACCGGTATCTCCAGTGACACCCGTAGCGCCAGTAGGTCCAGTATCTCCAGTGACACCCGTTGCCCCGGTAGAGCCAGTGGCTCCAGTGATACCCGTAGCGCCAGTAGAACCAGTATCTCCGGTGATACCCGTTGCGCCAGTAGGACCAGTAACTCCAGTGACACCCGTTGCCCCGGTAGAGCCAGTAACTCCAGTGCTACCTGTAGCACCGGTAGGACCAGTAGGACCAGTAATACCCGTAGCGCCGGTAGGACCAGTTGCTCCGGTAATACCCGTAGCGCCAGTAGGACCGGTATCTCCAGTGACACCCGTAGCGCCAGTAGGTCCAGTATCTCCAGTGACACCCGTTGCCCCGGTAGGTCCGGTATTTCCAGTGACACCCGTCGTCCCGGTAGGTCCGGTATCTCCAGTGGTACCAGTTACACCAGTAGGACCTGTTGGTCCAGTACTACCAGTAGCACCGGTAGGACCTGTTGGTCCAGTGATACCTGTAGCACCGGTAGGCCCGGTATCTCCAGTGATACCCGTTACGCCAGTAGGACCAGTATCTCCAGTGATACCCGTTGCGCCAGTAGAACCGGTATCTCCAGTGACACCCGTCGCACCGGTAGGTCCGGTATCTCCAGTGGTACCAGTTACACCAGTAGGACCTGTTGGTCCAGTACTACCAGTAGCACCGGTAGGACCTGTTGGTCCAGTGATACCTGTAGCACCGGTAGGCCCGGTATCTCCAGTGTTACCCGTTACGCCAGTAGGACCAGTAGCTCCAGTGACACCCGTCGCACCGGTAGGTCCGGTATCTCCAGTGATGCCCGTTGCGCCAGTAGAACCGGTATCTCCAGTGACACCCGTCGCACCGGTAGGTCCGGTATCTCCAGTGATACCAGTTGCGCCGGTAGGACCTGTTGATCCAGTGATACCTGTAGCGCCAGTAGGACCTGTTGGTCCGGTGATGCCCGTTGCACCTGTAATGCCTGTAGCGCCGGTATCTCCAGTTGATCCGGTGATACCTGTTGCGCCAGTAGGACCAGTATCTCCAGTGATGCCCGTTGCGCCAGTAGAACCGGTATCTCCAGTGACACCCGTCGCACCGGTAGGTCCGGTATCTCCAGTGATACCAGTTGCGCCGGTAGGACCTGTTGATCCAGTGATACCTGTAGCGCCAGTAGAACCAGTATCTCCAGTGATACCAGTTGCGCCAGTAGGCCCGGTATCTCCAGTGATACCCGTTACGCCAGTAGGACCAGTAGCTCCAGTGATGCCAGTAGAACCAGTATCTCCAGTGATACCCGTCGCACCGGTAGGACCTGTTGGTCCAGTGATACCTGTAGCACCGGTAGGCCCGGTATCTCCAGTGATACCCGTTACGCCAGTAGGACCAGTAGCTCCAGTGACACCCGTCGCACCGGTAGGACCTGTTGGTCCAGTGTTACCCGTTACGCCAGTAGGACCAGTATCTCCAGTGATGCCCGTTGCGCCAGTAGAACCGGTATCTCCAGTGACACCCGTCGCACCGGTAGGTCCGGTATCTCCAGTGATACCAGTTGCGCCGGTAGGACCTGTTGATCCAGTGATACCCGTCGCACCGGTAGGACCTGTTGGTCCAGTGATACCTGTAGCGCCAGTAGAACCGGTATCTCCAGTGGTACCAGTTACACCAGTAGGACCTGTTGGTCCAGTGATACCCGTTGCGCCAGTAGAACCGGTATCTCCAGTGGTACCAGTTACACCAGTAGGACCTGTTGGTCCAGTGATACCCGTTGCGCCAGTAGAACCGGTATCTCCAGTGATACCAGTTACGCCAGTAGGACCAGTATCTCCAGTGATACCCGTCGCACCGGTAGGACCTGTTGGTCCAGTGATACCCGTTACGCCAGTAGGACCTGTTGGTCCAGTGATACCCGTAGCGCCAGTAGGACCAGTATCTCCGCTGATGCCCGTTGCCCCGGTAGAGCCAGTAACTCCAGTGCTACCTGTAGCCCCGGTAGGACCAGTGGCTCCGGTAATACCCGTAGCGCCAGTAGGACCGGTATCTCCAGTGACACCCGTAGCGCCAGTAGGTCCAGTATCTCCAGTGACACCCGTTGCCCCGGTAGAGCCAGTGGCTCCGGTGATACCCGTAGCGCCAGTAGGACCGGTATCTCCAGTGACACCCGTAGCGCCAGTAGGTCCAGTATCTCCAGTGACACCCGTTGCCCCGGTAGAGCCAGTGGCTCCGGTGATACCCGTAGCGCCAGTAGGACCGGTATCTCCAGTGACACCCGTTGCCCCGGTAGAGCCAGTGGCTCCAGTGATACCCGTAGCGCCAGTAGAACCAGTAGCTCCGGTGATACCCGTTGCGCCAGTAGGACCAGTAACTCCAGTGACACCCGTTGCCCCGGTAGAGCCAGTAACTCCAGTGCTACCTGTAGCACCGGTAGGACCAGTAGGACCAGTAATACCCGTAGCGCCGGTAGGACCAGTGGCTCCGGTAATACCCGTAGCGCCAGTAGGACCGGTATCTCCAGTGACACCCGTAGCGCCAGTAGGACCGGTATCTCCAGTGACACCCGTTGCCCCGGTAGGTCCGGTATTTCCAGTGACACCCGTCGTCCCGGTAGGTCCGGTATCTCCAGTGGTACCAGTTACACCAGTAGGACCTGTTGGTCCAGTACTACCAGTAGCACCGGTAGGACCTGTTGGTCCAGTGATACCTGTAGCACCGGTAGGCCCGGTATCTCCAGTGATACCCGTTACGCCAGTAGGACCAGTATCTCCAGTGATACCCGTTGCGCCAGTAGAACCGGTAGCTCCAGTGACACCCGTCGCACCGGTAGGTCCGGTATCTCCAGTGGTACCAGTTACACCAGTAGGACCTGTTGGTCCAGTACTACCAGTAGCACCGGTAGGACCTGTTGGTCCAGTGATACCTGTAGCACCGGTAGGCCCGGTATCTCCAGTGATACCCGTTACGCCAGTAGGACCAGTAGCTCCAGTGACACCCGTCGCACCGGTAGGTCCGGTATCTCCAGTGATGCCCGTAGCGCCAGTAGAACCGGTATCTCCAGTGACACCCGTCGCACCGGTAGGTCCGGTATCTCCAGTGATACCAGTTGCGCCGGTAGGACCTGTTGATCCAGTGATACCTGTAGCGCCAGTAGAACCAGTATCTCCAGTGATACCTGTAGCGCCAGTAGAACCGGTATCTCCAGTGGTACCAGTTACACCAGTAGGACCTGTTGGTCCAGTGATACCCGTTGCGCCAGTAGAACCGGTATCTCCAGTGGTACCAGTTACACCAGTAGGACCTGTTGGTCCAGTGATACCCGTTGCGCCAGTAGAACCGGTATCTCCAGTGATACCAGTTACGCCAGTAGGACCAGTATCTCCAGTGATACCCGTCGCACCGGTAGGACCTGTTGGTCCAGTGATACCCGTAGCGCCAGTAGGACCAGTATCTCCGGTGATGCCCGTTGCCCCGGTAGAGCCAGTAACTCCAGTGCTACCTGTAGCACCGGTAGGACCAGTGGCTCCGGTAATACCCGTAGCGCCAGTAGGCCCGGTATCTCCAGTGACACCCGTAGCGCCAGTAGGTCCAGTATCTCCAGTGACACCCGTTGCCCCGGTAGAGCCAGTGGCTCCGGTGATACCCGTAGCGCCAGTAGGACCGGTATCTCCAGTGACACCCGTAGCGCCAGTAGGTCCAGTATCTCCAGTGACACCCGTTGCCCCGGTAGAGCCAGTGGCTCCGGTGATACCCGTAGCGCCAGTAGGACCTGTTGGTCCAGTGATACCTGTAGCGCCAGTAGAACCGGTATCTCCAGTGACACCCGTCGCACCGGTAGGTCCGGTATCTCCAGTGGTACCAGTTACACCAGTAGGACCTGTTGGTCCAGTGATACCCGTTACGCCAGTAGGACCTGTTGGTCCAGTGATACCCGTAGCGCCAGTAGGACCAGTAGCTCCAGTGATGCCCGTTGCCCCGGTAGGTCCGGTATTTCCAGTGACACCCGTCGTCCCGGTAGGTCCGGTATCTCCAGTGATACCAGTTGCGCCAGTAGGACCAGTAGCTCCAGTGATACCAGTTGCGCCAGTAGGACCAGTAGCTCCAGTGATGCCAGTAGAACCAGTATCTCCAGTGATACCCGTCGCACCGGTAGGGCCGGTATCTCCAGTGGTACCAGTTACACCAGTAGGACCTGTTGGTCCAGTGATACCCGTTGCGCCAGTAGGCCCGGTATCTCCAGTGATACCCGTTACGCCAGTAGGACCAGTATCTCCAGTGATGCCCGTTGCGCCAGTAGGCCCGGTATCTCCAGTGATACCCGTTACGCCAGTAGGACCAGTATCTCCAGTGATGCCCGTTGCGCCAGTAGAACCGGTAGATCCAGTGATGCCAGTAGAACCAGTATCTCCAGTGATACCCGTCGCACCGGTAGGACCTGTTGGTCCAGTGATACCTGTAGCGCCAGTAGAACCAGTATCTCCAGTGATGCCCGTTGCGCCAGTAGAACCGGTATCTCCAGTGACACCCGTAGCACCGGTAGGACCGGTATCTCCAGTGGTACCAGTTACACCAGTAGGACCTGTTGGTCCAGTGATACCCGTTGCGCCAGTAGAACCAGTATCTCCGGTGATGCCCGTTGCCCCGGTAGAGCCAGTAACTCCAGTGCTACCTGTAGCACCGGTAGGACCAGTAATACCCGTAGCGCCGGTAGGACCAGTGGCTCCGGTAATACCCGTAGCGCCAGTAGGACCGGTATCTCCAGTGACACCCGTAGCGCCAGTAGGTCCAGTATCTCCAGTGACACCCGTTGCCCCGGTAGAGCCAGTGGCTCCGGTGATACCCGTAGCGCCAGTAGGACCGGTATCTCCAGTGCTACCTGTGACGCCAGTAGGACCGGTATCTCCAGTGACACCCGTAGCGCCGGTAGGACCCGTTGGTCCAGTAATACCAGTTGCCCCGGTAGGTCCGGTATTTCCAGTGACACCCGTCGTCCCGGTAGGTCCGGTATCTCCAGTGCTACCTGTGACGCCAGTAGGACCAGTATCTCCAGTGACACCCGTAGCGCCAGTAGGACCGATATCTCCAGTGACACCCGTAGCGCCGGTAGGACCCGTTGGTCCAGTAATACCAGTTGCCCCGGTAGGACCAGTGGCTCCGGTGCTACCCGTAGCACCAGTAGAACCAGTAACTCCAGTGCTACCCGTTACGCCAGTAGGTCCAGTAGCTCCGGTGCTGCCCGTTGCGCCAGTAGGACCAGTAGCTCCGGTGCTGCCCGTTGCGCCAGTAGAACCAGTATCTCCAGTGACACCCGTAGCACCGGTAGGTCCGGTAACTCCAGTGCTACCCGTTACGCCAGTAGGCCCAGTATCTCCGGTGCTGCCCGTTGCCCCGGTAGGTCCGGTATCTCCAGTGACACCCGTAGCACCGGTAGGTCCGGTAACTCCAGTGCTACCTGTAGCACCGGTAGGACCAGTAATACCAGTTGCCCCGGTAATACCCGTAGCACCAGTAGAACCAGTAACTCCAGTGCTGCCCGTTGCGCCAGTAGAACCAGTATCTCCAGTGATACCAGTTGCGCCAGTAGGCCCGGTATCTCCAGTGCTACCCGTTACGCCAGTAGGCCCAGTATCTCCAGTGCTACCCGTTACGCCAGTAGGTCCAGTATCTCCAGTGCTACCCGTTACGCCAGTAGGCCCAGTAGCTCCGGTGCTGCCCGTTGCGCCAGTAGAACCAGTATCTCCAGTGCTACCCGTTACGCCAGTAGGCCCAGTATCTCCGGTGCTGCCCGTTGCGCCAGTAGAACCAGTATCTCCAGTGCTACCCGTTACGCCAGTAGGCCCAGTATCTCCGGTGCTGCCCGTTGCGCCAGTAGAACCAGTATCTCCAGTGACACCCGTAGCACCGGTAGGTCCGGTAACTCCAGTGCTACCTGTAGCACCGGTAGGCCCCGTTGGTCCAGTAACACCAGTTGCCCCGGTAGGACCAGTGGCTCCGGTAATACCCGTAGCACCAGTAGAACCAGTATCTCCAGTGCTACCCGTAGCGCCAGTAGGCCCGGTATCTCCAGTGACACCCGTAGCGCCAGTAGGCCCGGTATCTCCAGTGATACCTGTGACGCCAGTAGGACCAGTATCTCCAGTGCTACCTGTAGCACCGGTAGAACCAGTAGAACCAGTAATACCCGTAGCACCTGCAGGTCCAGTTTCACCTGGTGCTGCTAAAAGTGTGTAATCTGGCGACGTATCTGGCGTACCTGAAGGTGGTGAAGAATTCACAAGATAAGTACCCCCACCATAAGTGACCACTTGCCCTACTGAATATGTTGGTGCCGTTACAGGATCATAGGATTCAACACCACTTAATCCGATCCCAGTAGGACCCGTAGGCCCAGTTTCTCCAGAAGCAGCCAAAAGGGTATAGTCGGGGGAGAGTCCAGGTATTCCTGATGGAGCGTCTACATTGGCAATGTAAGTACTGCCATCAAACGTGACCACTTGCCCTGCATCGTAATCTTGTGATTGTGAGGGATTAAAAGGAATAGCGCCGGTTAACCCGCCAGCTGGTCCAGTAGGTCCGGTTGGTCCGGGGGGACCTGCTGGGCCTGCCGGGCCTCTTGGTCCAGCTCTTTGATTTGGTTTTAATTGCTTTATTCCTTTTGCAATTTGGCAGGGGTGATCCCCTTGAGATATATTTTGTTTTATATATTCTTGTTTAATGAATGGACAGTCTCTTTTTCGAGGACGGTCATGACGTGATCTTTTGTAATGAGGCTGTTCATGGTATTTACCGCAAAAGGGACATTTGTGTTCGAATTGATTGTACAAATTGCCCATCTCCTAGAATTGATATTTCATTCTATGTGCAAATTTTTAAATTGGAAGTAAAACCTAAAAAATCATCATTTCGAAAATCATCGAATCAAATTATTTAAATCTTTCATGAATTTATGTTATGGTGTTGAAAGTATAAAATAGTATGATATTTGACAGAAATGGGGACATCATTTATGAGTCAATCAGTTTTACAGGGCAAAGCCTATTCCGTTTTAAATTTATCCTCTGTGACAGAAGGAGGCACCATTAAAGAATCTTTTGATCGTAGCATGGATTTAGCAAAAAAGGCGGAGAAGTGGGGCTATCATAGATACTGGCTGGCAGAACACCATAACATGGAAGGGGTTGCGAGCTCTGCAACGTCCGTTTTAATTGGATATATTGCGGGAGGAACAGAAAAAATTCGAGTAGGATCTGGTGGGATTATGCTGCCAAATCACTCTTCACTTGTCATAGCCGAACAATTTGGCACACTTGAGACATTGTATCCGGGGAGAATTGATTTAGGTCTTGGCCGAGCACCAGGGACGGATCAGTTAACAACAAGAGCGCTTAGACGTAATCTTCATAACGGAGAAGATTTCCCTGAGCAGCTTGAAGAACTGATGCAATATTTCAAGCCGACCGGTCAGGTTAAAAAACATGTAAGAGCTGTTCCAGGAGAAGGCCTGGACATTCCAATTTGGCTCCTTGGTTCAAGTGGTTTTAGCGCCAGACTTGCAGGAGAACTTGGACTGCCATTTGCCTTTGCAGCACATTTCTCACCTAAAAATACAATTCCCGCGTTAGAATTGTACAGACAGTCATTTAGACCTTCTGATGTGTTAAAAGAGCCTTATGCCATGGTTGGTGTGACGGTTTTTGCTGCAGATCAAACTGAGCGTGCTGAATATTTGGCAACCTCTCATTATCAGCGGTTTTTAAGTCTCATTCGCAACACACCAGGAAAACTGAAAGCGCCTGTCGACAGCATGGACGGTCTTTGGAGTCCATATGAAAAGGCGATGGTGGATGAACAATTAAGCTCGACTATCATAGGGGATAAAGAAAAGGTGAAAACAGAATTAGAAGCCTTTATTGAAGCTACTCAAGCAGATGAAGTGATGATTAATTCGGATATGTTTGACCATCAGGAAAGAATGCGTTCGTATGAAATCATCGGAGAGATCTTTCAAGAGGCGCAAGAAAAATAAATAAAAAAGAACTGCACAGCGCAGTTCTTTTTTATTTATGCTTTTGTAAAAATGCGAAATGGTTGTCCAATTGGCAGAACAATACGGCCAAAATGTGTATTTAGCACAACAGCTGCAGAACCATAAAATGAAAGCAGGGAAATGATCAATTCTGCAATACCTGCCATGGTATGAGTCACATCGTACATCACACCAAACGTGCTAAGGGAAAGACCAATGAATAAGAAATCAATAAAGACGAAAATCAAAAATAACACTTTATGTGTTTCCATTGCACCAATCGTCATAAACAAGCTGAAAATCAAATAACCAATAAACGCAAAGCCTAGCTGTTTTGGATCTGCTGCTCCCGCAAGCGTTTTCCCAAAAACGCCGGCTTGAATGAGCCAAGTCGTTCCAACGCCCATCCAGAAAAGACCGAATGCGCCAAAAGCAGTGGCTCCAAAAATATTATGATGCTTTGAATCTTGTATGGACGCGATCAGCTGCGCGATTCCTCCAAGGAAGATAGCCCAAGGTAAAATAAGGGAAGTGCCATCTGTGATTCCTAGTTTTTGTGAGGACGCAACGAGCGTCACCATTGCTAAACCAAACAAACCAAGTGGTGTTGGGTCTGCAATTGATAATCGAATTGCTTGAACATTCTGTTTTTCCATAATGACCTCCTACAATTTGCACTTACAAAAGATACTCGAATTCGATAGAAACGTCAAGCTCTTTTTTAGTAGACACTTGCATCGTCTTCCAAATAAATCTATATTTAATACATATCAAATGTGATAGAAAAAGAGGGATAATATGAGTAAAGGCTTATCTGGGAAAACGATTGCCATTTGTGGAACGAGAAAAACAGAAGAAATGCGTACACTTGTCGAAAAACAAGGAGGACAAGCCGTTATTCGCTCTCTTCAAGGAACCGTATTTTTAGCAAAAGAAGAATTAAAGCCAGGCATAGAGACCTTTGTGAAACAAGGGGCAGACTGGGTCATCTTAACAACAGGCATCGGTACAGATACATTAATTGAGAGTGCAGAAGAGCTGCAGCTTGGTAATGAATTTATGAACATTCTATCAAATGCCCATATTGCTTCAAGAGGGTACAAAACCTTTGCTGCGCTGAAAAAACGCGGGATTCACCCGGAGGTCTCTGATGAAGACGGTACGGTTCGTGACTTAATTTCAAAACTTGAAGACAAGGAGTTTCAAGGCAAACGTGTAATGGTTCAGCTTCATGGTGAAAATGCACCAGCTCTCATTCAGTTTTTACATGACAAGGGGGCAGATGTTTTGCCGCTTTTACCATATCAGCACACACCACCTGAACCAGAGGCTGCTGAAACGCTTCTGCAAGAAATGAAAGATGGACAAGTTCATGCTGTCTGTTTTACAACCGCTGTCCAGGTTCACGCCTTTTTCAAACTGGCCGCAGAATGGGGCAGAAAAGAAGAATTGCAAGCATTATTCGAGCAGGACGTTCTGGCAGTAGCTGTTGGAAAAGTCACTGCTGAAGCTTTAAAAGAAGAAGGAATAGACCGAATTCTTGCCCCTTCACTTGAGAGAATGGGTGCAATGATTATAGAATTATCACAATATATGAAAAAACAATCAGCACACTCATAAAAAAACGCCTTTCACCAGATCAGTGAAAGGCGTTTTTGTTAAATTGTCCGTTTTCGATTCGTCCGAATTTTTTTGAGTACAAAATAGAGAACAATCAGGACAATAGCAATGACCATAATAGGGGTTGTATAAGTATGAGCAACACTTTGAATATGATCCCATTTTGTCCCAAGCTGCATGCCAAGATAGATAAATAAAATAGACCAAGGGATGGCAGCTAATCCTGTCAAGAAAACAAATTTTAAAAAAGGCATCTTGGCAATACCTGCTGGAATCGAGATGGCATGGCGCACAACAGGGATAAAGCGCGCGGTAAACACTACACCGGTTCCATACCGGTCAAACCAGCGCTCTGCAGTCGCGATATGATGTTCATGGATGAATAAATACTTTCCATACTTTGTTAAAAAAGGTCTTCCGCCGTACAGACCGATCCAGTAAATAAAACACTGGGCGAGCGTACCACCGATGACGCCGGCAATAACAGCTCCAACAAAACCGATTGTGCCTGTTGACACCATATATCCGCCATAGGCAAGTACAATTTCACTCGGAATGATTTCAATCATCAGCCCTAGTGCTACACCTACATAACCAAGGCTTGTCAGCCAGGTTAAAATTTCATTAAAAAAGGTTCCCATTCATTTCACTCTGCCTTTAAATACGAATTTTCTTCAAGCATCCTTATAAGAGCCTATGCTTGTTTTGCTTTTCTCATGAGTATGCTTTCTATATATGCCAGCATGGCTTGCGGCTCATAAAGACACCACTGAACCGGGCTTTTTCACCAAGTCTATGTTGGCAAGCTCTCATCTAGCAGATTTTATCATACCATATTTGCCGGCATCTAGACGATCTACTTGCTATATGAAGAATGGCCATCAGAAAAGAGAATAGGCTGCATCCGTTTTTTCAGCAGATCATGATATAATTTGATAGATGAAACGAACGGGTGGTGCACAAGCATGTATTTAACAATCGCAGAAACAGCTGAATACTTGGAAGTATCAGAAGCGTATATTGAAAAATTGATCCAGCAAAAAAAGATCCGTTACGTATTTGACGGGGAATCTTATCTTATTTATCAAGGGCAGTTTCAAACGCATTTAAAGCAGCTCGAACAATATAAAGAGCTCGTCCAAGAGATCTTAAATGAACCGATTCCGGAAGACCCCGATGTAAAGGATGAAGATTAGAATATCTTTTCAATTGAATCAACATGGATCAATGGCCGCGGGTGATAGAAAGATTAATCTCTATTTCACCTTATGCTTTCTCGAATGATAAAAGCAGAAAGATCATTCATTTGCAGGAAAAGGAAGTGGAATTTTGGGAACAACTACTTTATGTGAAGCCTGTCAAAAAAAACGAAATGGACATTTTAGAAGCGTCTGATGAACCGAAACAGCCTTATGAATTATGCCGTCAATGCCACGAAAGACTACTCACCTATTCATTACGGCCTATTGAAGGGTATAACCTAGCTGTTCTCCATTCTCCTAAACAATTTTTACTGCACGATGATTTTTATGGAGAGGACGGACAGGCTTTCCAATTAGAGGAGGATGTTGTCATCACCAAAAGTGAAAAAGCACCAACATTACAAGCCGTTAGGTGTGATTTGGTTGGTGTCTTTATTAGACTTTTCAATCACTAGATGGTTTCTTGAGGATGATGTCATCGATGCTTTGAAACAGCACGATCAGCAAAGAATCTTGGATGCTGTTCAAAGTAGGTTTGATCAAACGCATCATGTCGAAGTGAAATCGCGCATGTTAGAAATTACGGCTGATGTGTTAGGTACCTCTGCTGCTGGGTGGGTGAGGGAACTTTTGGATCAAGCTGATGAAGAATTTCTTTATCCGCTTTCGTGGGCAGCCGCCAGCAGTTTGCCAGTAGATGAGGGATTACAACGTATTCTAGAGAAATTGAAATCTGTCAGTGAAAAAGAATTGCCGTTAGAGGCTTTTATTTGCCTGCACCGTTTCCGTTCTAATAAAATATTGGATTGGATGGAGTCAAATTGCACCCATTTTCACGATCAGTGGGGAAGTCTGGCAGCCGTCAGCTACCCAACCTGGGAGAGAATGAAATCTTGGCTAAACAAAGGAAGACCTTTCAGCTTAATTGCACTAGATACAATGGCAACCTGTGCAAAAGGGAATAGACCTGCTCTAGTGGAACAATATTCACCTAAAATCCTTAAAACTGATAAAAATGAAGTAGAAAAGTTTTTAAATGAATATTATCAAAAAGATCATGTTCCACGAGTGAAAATGAAAGTGTGCAAAATCTTGGAGAACAAGCAAGACATATTTGAATAAGCCTTTTTATTGGCTGACTCCCGTTTGAACAATTTTCATGTGGCATTTAACTTGTACATCTGCATCAGGATAAATGTTCTTCCATTTTTCTGGTGTCACTGCTTTGTCTTTTGATCTATACCTAAGGCCCAGCCCAAGAGGGTCTATGTTTTGCTTTTTAAAGGATTGAACAAGGTCTTGTCCTTGCTGAGCGACACGTTTTTCTACTTCTTTTTCAACATGGTTCAATATAGAAGGTTTATCAATTTTTTTGGACTTCATGAATTCTTTTAATTCACCTTTCAGCTTGATATCAATCATGATATGAGGCTTCTTTGTTAGGTTTTTCGTTGGTTTGATTCGGTAAGACACATGAGATTTGATATTTTCAATGACGACATGTGTCTTTGCTTGATCTGCCAATTGAAACTCATAGATGCCATTTTTATGATTTTCAATCATCGCTTTAAATGTGAACGTGTCTTTTCCAGGTATATGACTGACCATTTTTTCATGATCAAACAGAGCGACTCCTGTGATCTTGATGCCACTGTTTGTTTTCTTGATGTAAGGGAGGTATGCATCGACCCCTTTTGCCAGCATCTGATTCATAAAAATATGCTGATTGGTGACAGGTTCATTGCCATTTCGCATATTTTGGGCGAGCAGATCAGAGAGATATACACCTATATTTAAGTTCGTTTGATTCATTTTTGTGTATAATAAATCTTCCACTTCTCCGCCTACAATCGCAAACACTTGGCGTGAACCAATAATAGGATCACGGTAAATGTAATTCATTAAATCAATCATGCCGACTTCTTTTGCTAACTTTTCACTGACTAAAATAACGAGTACCTGGCCCATGACGACTGGAAAAGGCGATTTTTCTGATACAAGAAATTGAATATTGCTAATGGTGTTTGACCTTGCACTTAATATTTGATAACTTCCTTGTTCTTGACTTTTAAAGACAGGGAAGACAAAGAAGCCTTTCATTTCTCCGTCTTCTATTAAATCAAATCCCGCCGCCTGGGAGATATTTAATTCATCTAAAAGGCGGGGCTCTGCACAGCTGGTTAACAAAAGACTACACAACATGAGGCCCGTAAGTATATAACGTTTCATGCTCGTTTTTTCCCCCTCCTTTTTTTCAGCATCAGTCCAATGACCATACAGACAATCAATCCATAGATCAGAATGAATCCACTAAATTCCACCCATTGATTAAAGGTTTCAAAAGAAGTTGCACTGGCAAAAAACGAAAACATGATCAGAATGAGGATGCTGAGCCCGATGAACGTGACGCGCTGGCTCGTATGAAGCATTTTTTTTGCCATTCGGCTCGCTGCCCATAATGGAATCGTGATATTAGGAATGATCAGAAGCAGCCAAAGAGACACTTCAATAAATTCAAAGCGCTGGATAAACGGAAGCTTCACAATACTTGTTAACGTTAGTGTCGGCCATTTTGTTAATTTGAGCTGAGCACTTGAGTAATACGCAATAGAGACGAGAAAAGTGAGCAAGTTTAAGCATGTCGTAAATAATGCCCCCATGTGAGCAAATTTTTGAGATGTCTGAGCTTGTTTAATAAAGGGATAATAGACAAGCAGCGTGCCAAAACCAAACATGGATAAGGATGCATCTTTGACTCCCACAAGCATTTGCGAAAATGTATGATCAAACATTGGGAACATGAAACGAATGTGACTATATTTCATGGCATAAAAACAAATAAACGTCATCCAATACGTCAGTACAATGCTAAAAAATGCCCAGCCAGCAATGGTTCTAAAGCCGCCAGTATGAATGTAATACACAAGCAGCAGCAGTACAGATGCAAACAAAAGACCAGGGATTTCTTTAAACAGCCATACATGGATCACATCCATGTAATGGATAAGAACGGTCAGCGACAAAGAAGCAAAATATAAGATATAAAGAATGTTGAATAATTGCCCAATCCATTTGCCAAATACATATTGCGTGATATCACCAAATTCATCCGAAGGTGCCTTTTTAAACATCAAGTACATGAGAAAGATCATCACATTGACGCTCATGCCAGAAATCAAAATAGCGATCCATCCATCATTATTGATAGAACGAACAAGGTTTGTTTGAAAGTTTAAAATGCTGACACCGACTTGATTGGCATTGATGAGAAAAAACACAAAATAAGGGGATACTTGAAATTTCTCTTTGACAGAAGAAGAGCTCATGTCTTCACTTCCTTATTCATAAAAATCATTTTTCCTCTTGCGGCCTTGCTTTGGCTTAGAGCGATGGATGGTTTCATTTTGCGGTCGTAAATTTTCCGGCCTTTTGTTCAAAAAACGGAGCTGAGGACGAATCAAACTGCCCTTTAAATCAGCAAGGCGCATTGGAAAAATAGGCTCTAAATATGGGCGGCCAATTGAAGTTAATTTCATTAAATGGGTGAGCAGAAAAGATCCCATCACAGCAATGCCTAATGCGCCCCAAACCTGTGCTGCGAGTAAAAAAGGGAATCTCAGCAGCCGAATGGTACTGCCCATTTTGTAAATAGGCGTGACAAATGAGGCGAGAGCAGACAGGGCAACAATAATGAGTAAAATATTGCTCGTTAAGCCTGCTGCTACAGCCGCCTGTCCAATGACAATCCCTCCAACAATCCCGAGCGTCTGCCCGACTTTAGCTGGGAGCCTTGACCCTGCTTCTCTTAGTAATTCAATCGAAGTCTCTAAAAATAGTGCCTCAATGATCGGAGGAAATGGAACAAGATAGCGCGAGGATACAATGGTTTCTAATAAATCCTTTGGGATCAGCTCATAATGAAAGGTTAAAACGGCGACATATAAAGGTGTCGCAAAAATGGAAAATATCACGGCAAATATGCGTAACAGCCTAAAGCAAGAAGCCGCAATCCACGACATATTGTAGTCTTCCATAGTGGAAAAATACTCAAGTAAAATAGTTGGGGCAAGCAAGACATGAGGCGAGCCATCCACTAATATGGCAATTTTCCCTTCTGATAAACCTGAAGACACACGGTCGGGTCTTTCTGTATTCAAAAACAACGGAAAAATCGTATTGGACACATCATAAAGCATTTGAGCGAGGTAATTCGCATCTAAAATCTGATCATAATCAACGTCCTCAATTCGCTGAAGAACCGTTTCGATGTTTTCTGGGTTAGCGATTTCTTCAATATATAACACGGCTACTTTTGTTTGAGAGAGCGTACCAACCGTCTTTTCCTCAACTTTCAGGTTAGGCGTCGGCAGCCGCCGCCTGACCAAATTTAAATTGGTATCTAAAACCTCCACAAATGCTTCCTGTGCACTGATAATGCCAAATTCAATCTCAGGCGGACCAACTTGTCTGCCTTTCTTTTCTTCAATCGGCAAAAGAAGCGTTTTGCCCCAATCTGTCTCTAGTCTAATGGCAATGCTGCCCCGGTGAAGGGCTTCTTCCACTTTTTGAAGATCGTTCGTGATGACAGCCTGCTCAATGGGAATTTGTTCTTTCAGCTCTTCAAGAGTAGGTGTCAGGTGCATTTGTTTGAGAGAGGGGAGAATTTGTTCATGTAGAAGATGTCCATTAATTAAAGATCGAAAAAAGGAAATCTTATACAGAAAATCTCCATTTCGAGACAGCTCATTTGTAAAATCAGCAGAACGTGACAATGCTTCAAATACTGAATTCGGGTCCTTTTGTTGTTTGTTTTTCTTCAGCATTTGGACCAGCTCCTTCGGCGATTTGGCTCTATTATCTAACCGATTGTCTAAAGATATGCATGAAAAAAGCGTTCAGCTTGATGGGCTGGACGCTTTTTTTCCATATTGAACGGCTTCTAATAATAAATCAGCTAGATGGACGGCACGCATGGTCGGCGAGTGCTCCGCGCGTTTGATGCCTGCTGCCATTTGCAGCTGACAGCCTGGATTAGACGTAACGATGGCAACAGCCTTTGTTTCCCTTGCTTCTGTCATTTTATGATCTAAAATTTGCATCGACATCTTTGGCTGCAAGATGTTGTAAATGCCAGCTGAGCCGCAGCACCGGCCCGAATCCTTCATTTCTTTAAATGATATGCCTTGAATGGCCTTCATCAGCACCCTTGGCGCATGCTGTACACCCATTCCGTTCCGCAAATGACAGGAATCTTGATAGGTGATGACCTGCTCTGGCAAAGCAAGCGGCATGCGGCGGTGAAATTCCAGCTCCACTAAAATGTCTGATATATCGGTGATTTTCTTTGAGAAGATTTCACTTCGTTTTTGAAAGTCCGGATCATCGTGAAGCAAATGATCGTAATCACTTAAAAAAGCACCACAACCGCCCGCATTCATGACTATGGCATCTGCATCTATCTTTTCAAATGCTTCAATATTCCGCTTTGCTAGCTGTTTCGCTTGCTCTTTTTCTCCGCTATGACCATGAAGCGCTCCGCAGCACGTCTGAATAGGAGGGACGATAACGTCACAGCCTGCCAGCTGCAAAAGCTGGATGGTCGCTTCGTTTGTGCTGGAAAAAACGGTGTCCATTAAACAGCCAGTAAAAAAGGCGACACGCTTACTTGCTGGGCCAGCGGCTTTGTATTCCGTCACACGGTTTTTCTGTTGACGAGGCACTTTTGGAAGCGCCTGTTCCATCAGTCGTAAGTGCGGTGGAAGCACCTTCAGCATGCCAGTTTTACGGGCGGCTGTTTGCAGACCAGATGTTTGATAAAATCGAAGTAGTCCTGCCGCTTGCCGCATTCGGCTCTGTGAAGGAAAGAGTCCTTTGAATACTGCACGTCTCACAAGTTTGACAGGGATTGATTGTTTTTTGTGCTGCTGAATGATGTCTCTTGCATCCTCAAGTAACCGGCCATATTTAACGCCGGAAGGGCAGACCGGTTCACATGCACGGCAGCCAAGACAAAGATTCAGTGAATGCTCGACATCTTCATCTGGCTCAATGACGCCGTCTCTCACCGCCTTCATTAAAGCAATTCGGCCGCGGGGAGAGTGTGTTTCTTGTTGCCCAGATTCAATATAAGTAGGGCAGGAAGGAAGGCAGAAGCCGCAGCGCATGCAATTGAGCAGCTCTTTTTCGTCCATTTGCTGCTGAAATGATTGCTGAATCTCTGTTTGTTTAGAGGAACTCATGAGACCACCACCCGCTTTCTTGCGGCTTTACCAAACACTTTATCAGGGTTCATCATATTTTCTGGGTCTAGCGCTTGTTTGATCGCTTTCATTGCTGCAATGCCTTCTTTTTTGACCTTTAGTTCCAAGTAAGGGGCTTTCATAAGACCCACACCATGTTCACCCGTAATGGTGCCGCCAAGTGAGACGGCTTTTTCAAAAATGGCCTGAAAGGCTTCCTCCACCCGTTTCATTTCTTCTTCATTTCTTGCATCTGCTGCACAAGTAGGGTGCAAATTGCCATCACCTGCATGACCGAATGTGCAGATTTTCACTTTGTACTCCTTCGCAATATCTTCGATTGCCCGCACCATGCTGGCAATTTCAGACCGAGGGACTGTGGCATCTTCTAAAATGGTCGTTGGGCTTAACCGGGCGAGAGCAGATAAAGCGGATCGTCTCGCTGTTAAAAGTGCATTTGCTTCTTCTTCAGAATGAGCGATATTCACTTCTTTTGCACCGTGCTGCTTACACACTTTTGCGATGCTCTGCATATCACGGGAAACCGCCTCAGGATGGCCGTCCTGTTCGATTAACAGCACCGCTTGAACGTCCGTCGGCAAACCGATTTTTGCAAAGTCTTCAACGACTTCCAGGGTCGGCTGATCCATAAATTCTAATGTGGCGGGGATGATACGCTCTGCAATAATCGCCGACACTGAAGCGGCTGCTTCCTCTAGGCTTTCATATAAGCAAAGCATCGTTTGTTTTGTTTCTGGAAGCGGCAAAAGCTTCAGCGTGGCTTCAGTGACAATCCCGAGTGTTCCTTCTGAACCTACGAACAAACGGGTCATATCATACCCGGCCACGTCCTTTGCAAGTTTGCCGCCTGTTTTCATAATGTCACCGTTTGGCAGAACCACTTCAAGTCCAAGTACATAATCTCTTGTCACGCCATATTTTAAGCCCCGGAGACCACCTGAATTTTCATTAATATTTCCGCCTAATGTAGAGATTTTCATAGAGCTTGGATCAGGTGGATAGAAGAGCCCTTTTGCCTCTACTTGGCGAATGAGTTCCTGTGTGATCAAACCAGGCTGCACCGTTGCTGTCAGGTTTTCTTCATCTATTTCTATTAATTGGTTCATTCTTGTAAACAGCAGCACAAGTCCGCCTTGTGTGGGACATGTACCTGCACAAAGGTTCGTTCCTGATCCTCTTGGCACGATCGGTATATGATATGAGGCGCAGAGCCGGACAATCTGCTGGATTTCCTCAGCCGTATGCGGGCTTACGATGACATCTGGCATCTGCTGAAAATTTGGTGTTGCATCATAAGAGTAGGCAAGCCGATCGGCTTTACTGTCCTGTACGTAAGGCGCACCAACAATCTTTTTCAATTGATTTAAAAATTCAGAATTTAACATGCGCATTCAACTCCTACTGATTAGACGTATCGTTTCTTTCAGTATAAAAAAAGAATCGCCTCATGCCTATGGACGATTCTACAAAATATCGGGCTGTTCGCTTCGTTTTTTTGGATCATGATCTAAAAGCATGAAGGCTAAATAAAAAAGCATTGCATCTTGCATGCGCTTTGGATCAAGTGTCGTTAAATCTTGGATTCGTTTTAGCCTGTAATGTAGTGTATTGATATGAACATGCATTGCTTCTGCGGTATATTTTAATGAGCAATCTGATGTCATGAGTACCCGCAATGTTTTCACTAATTCAGGATAGGGGAGAAGAGGGGCGATCGTTCGATCAAGAAACACTTCCTTTGTTTCCTGACTCACTTCCTCCATAAAAAGTTCAAGCGTTAAATCTTCATCAAATACAATCGGCGTATCAGCATGTGCCATTTTTAATGCACGAAAGGCTTGTTGAAAGGATTGCTTCATCAAATGAGCAGCTGCTGGTTTTCCCGCCCCAATCAAAACCCCTGGCGTGCTCTGCGCCGTAAGGGAGGCATGGATGTGAAATAGGCGCTGCTGCAGTGTTTTACGATCATCTGCTGTTGTTTGCAGCATAAGCAAAAAGCGGGCATGCCCCCAGCGGACGATGATCTCCTGACTAGTGAGATTCAGCGCTTCCTTTAATTCTTTGTATTGATTTTGTTTCATAAACGATTCATCCTGACAATCGATCAGGACAACCGCACGCTCCTTGTTGATATCAAGCTGAAGCCGCGATGCTTTTTCAGCGAGATCAATCGCTGTCTCTGGCAGATGGAGCCAGTCGAATACAAACGCTTCGAGCTGACGTTCATCCGTTTCGGTTTCTTGAAAAAATTCATGTTCATGAATGAGCAGCTCGGTCATTTTTCTTAATATTTCGCCAAAAGGAGACACATGTACAGGATCTCCTGTCATCCCAATGACTCCGATGACCTCCTGCTTAAAATAAATAGGCAGATTGATGCCAGCTTTGACGCCTTTCATGTGGTGCTGGTCATCCTTTGTGAGAATTCGTTTCTGTCCTTCAAAAGATGTCAGATAAGCTCCTTCATGAAATTGTCCAATGCGCGCTGGATCTGTTGCTGCAATGATGGTGCCGTTCGTTTGTGCGATGATGATCTCCTCAGTCAGCACCTTTTTCACTTCGTCTACGATCTTTTCTGCCAGTGTCATTGTGAGCAAAATGTACCCCTCCGAGATGTTTCTTTTGACACTATCATACCATCATATGCTAGGACATATCTTTCTTTTCCTGAGTTATGCTAAAATAATAAACGCACATGAAGGAGAAGAAAGGAGACATAGCCATGTCACTGCAAAATCGCTTACAAGATTTACTGAAAGAAGGACAAGCGCTGACAGACTTCGAATATGATGAAGCGGCGAGCCGCAATTGGCCTTTAGAAGGGGCGAGAATAAAAGAAGAAGCGCGCTTTGGCGATGTATATATAGAGCGTGTAGACAAGGAATCTGAGGACATGATTCAAACAGAAGACGCCTCATTTCTAAACACGCCGCTTACATATGTGAAAAAACATCAAAAAGAATTTATTTATATCGAATCAAAGTGGTTTGATGTCGTGAAAGTTGATGGCTTGGCCATTGAATGGGACGAAGTGTTTCAAACGTATACCGTGTTATTCGGTTTCAAACGTCCTAAGAAAGACACGAATATTTTAAAGGACTTGCTATCGCCATTAAATGGTGCTCAGCTTCAATTTAATGGACAAGATGGCTTATTTGATGTGAATTTACAGCTTCTTGAGCTTGAGGACATCCACGAAGATATGGCTTTCATTGACGTTATCTCGGCTGTGTACCGATTTTTATTCCGTATGGTCATGCAGCTTGAAATCAATGAATCAAAAAACGGCTCAAATTCCTGAGCCGTTTTTTTTGATCTATTCATTTGATGAAGGCGTGACAAACCGCACATCATGCTCTTTTCCATATTGAAGATAATGTTCATTTGGCTCCTGATTGGTCACGACGACATCAATTTCGTGCAAATCACAAAACGTGGTCAAGGCGTAATGATCGAATTTGCTATCATCCACTAATAAAAACGTTTTGGCACTTTTTTGAACGAGCGTCTTTTTAATATCGGTTTCAAGCGGGGACGAATTCGTGACGCCGTGATCAATGGATAAACCAGT
This sequence comes from Bacillus sp. WP8, assembly GCF_000800825.1. Lineage (NCBI taxonomy): Bacteria > Bacillati > Bacillota > Bacilli > Caryophanales > Bacillaceae > Bacillus > Bacillus sp. WP8. Next base: position 1,842,413 of record NZ_CP010075.1, on the reverse strand, counting down.
TGACGCGATAAAGGCTTTATTCACATTGTAAGCTTTTAAGCGCTCTACACTTTGATAGCCTACGAAAGAATTTGTTTTCCTTTCAAGCATCCCGCCAGTAGAAAAGATGGTGAGATTTTCATAAGGCATCGCTTGTGTAATGAAATCCACATTATTGGTCACAATGGTCACCTGTTTCTCTGTCAAATAGGGGAGCATCTCAAGCGTTGTCGTACCAGAATCAATAAAAATCATATCCCCGTTTTCCACAAAAGCAGCAGCCGTCTGACCGATCAATTGCTTTTTACTGAGCTGACGGATCTTTCGCTCTTTATACACCACTAACGTTGAGTGGTTCACAGCCACTCCGCCATACACTTTTTTGAGCACGCCAGACTCGACCAATGCCTGTACATCTCGGCGTATCGTGTTTTTTGAGACACCAAAATGCGCCACAAGCTCATCAAGTGAAGCAGATTCCCGGTCAAACACATACTCTTTAATTTGCTGAATCCGTTTTGTTTTTATCATGCTTCATATCTCCAATCAATCCGAATGTCCTTTTTCCATTATACCAATAAATTCTCTTACATGGATTAGGTCAATTGATTCTCTTTTCTCCTTTGATATAAAAGCGTATGATAGAAAAAAGAACGAAACCAGAAAGGACTTTCACTTCTATGAATCAATCAAACAACCCATTTTCAAAGCTTGCGAATTTTAGAGAAGTAGGGGGACTTCAAACAACAGAGGGGATGGTGATCAAAGAGGGAATGATTTATCGATCCGCAGACTTATCTCGATTGACGAAACAAGACATCGAGATATTCTCAACACTCGGGATTCAAACTGTTTGCGACCTCCGTACAACCTCAGAACGTAAATCACATCCACCAAAGATCAAGGAACACGACAAAATCGTCCATATTCCGATGCAGCCTGACAGTAAGATGCCGAGTAAATGGACCATGTTTCGTATGCTGGTAACAGAAGGGAAGTCTCTCTCATTTACACCGATCATGAAAGATTTATATCAAAGCATGCTCACCGAGCGTAAAGAAGAGATTCGGCAGCTGTTCACACTGCTTTCAGATCAAAGCCATTATCCGCTGATGCTTCACTGCACGAGTGGCAAGGACCGTACAGGTTTTTTATCTGCCCTGATTCAGTTAACAGCAGGTGTACCGCTGACTGTCGTTTTAAGTGAATACATGCGGTCCAATGAAGGCGTGCAAATGCTTGTCAGAAGGCAGGAACGATTTGTCCGATGGATGAGTTTATACCGGGTATCAAAAGAACAAATTCAGCCGCTTGTCGGTGTGCAGCAAGATTATCTTGAAGATGTGCTGCACGAAATGCTGGAGACATACGGGAGTGCAGAGCGGTATTTAATTGAAGCCTGCAAAGTCCCTGAAGCTCAGCTCAATCAAATGAAAAACATTCTGCTTACACCATCTGCTGGCATTCCATCACAAAAAGCGGAATAAACTGAATATGAGGTGATGCAAAACATGCTGAAAAAGATCAGTATGACAGTTCTAACACTGATGTTAATGTTTGTATTCTTATTGATTCCTTCTAGCAGTCTAGCAGCTCGTCCAGTGCCAAAAGGGAAGCTTGAGAGCACAAGAGAAATGCGCGCGGTATGGATTGCATCGGTTTATAACTTAGATTGGCCCTCAAAGAAGGGGCTGCCCGTAGCAGAGCAGAAAAAAGAGTTCATTCGTTTGTTAGACGAGATCAAAGCAATGAATATGAATGCCGTCATTATGCAAATTAAACCAACAGCAGATGCTTTTTATCCTTCAGCATACGGGCCGTGGTCAGAGTATTTGACTGGAACGCAAGGGAAAGATCCTGGGTATGATCCGCTTGAGTTTATGATAGAAGAAGCTCATAAACGCGGCCTTGAATTTCATGCTTGGTTTAATCCTTACCGAATCACGATGAATCATACTGATCTCAGCCGTTTATCAGCTGATCACCCTGCAAGACAACATCCTGAATGGACCATTGCCTACGGTAATCAGCTATATTACAACCCTGGCATCCCTGAAGCACAGGACTTCATTGCCCTCGGCATAGAAGAGGTTGTGAAAAACTACGATATTGATGCAGTGCATATGGATGATTATTTTTACCCAAATAAAATAGCCGGTGTGCCGTTTCCAGATCAAGAAACATATGAAACATATGGAAAAAAAGCTTTTACACATATAGAAGATTGGCGAAGAGATAATGTGAATCAGCTGGTGAAGCAAATCAATGACACCATTAAGAAAGAAAAACCTTATGTGAAATTTGGTATTAGTCCATTCGGGGTTTGGCGCAACATAAAAGATGACCCGACTGGTTCAAACACCACTGCAGGAATGACCAACTACGATGATTTGTATGCTGATACAAGAGAGTGGATTCAGCAGCACGATATTGATTATGTCACTCCGCAAATTTACTGGAGCATCGGTTTTCAAGCTGCCGCTTATGACGTGCTGACGAAATGGTGGTCAAATGAGGTGAAAGGGGAGCCGGTTCACCTGTATATTGGTCAGGCGGCATATAAAATTAATCAAAACAGTGATCCTGCTTGGTCTGACCCGGAAGAATATTTTAGGCAGATTGAGCTGAACAGGCAGTCACAGCTCGTGCAGGGAAGCATGCATTTCAGCTTAAAGGATCTCAATCGCAACCCTTTGAATGTAAAGGATCGATTGATAGAAGAGTCATACCGCAAACCAGCTCTCATTCCAGAAATGCCTTGGCTTCATCAGAAAGCGCCTAAAAAACCAATCATTCAATCTGTGAAAAAGACAGCGGATGGTGCGGCTTTGCAAATCAAAAATGATCCACATTCTACCGTATCCTATTATGCAGTCTATCGATTGACAAATAAAGGAACATATGAATTGGTGCAAACAGTTAGAAAAGAAAAAGGCGCCATCACAACGATTAAAGACCTACCAATCAATCAAAAGACGATTGATACTTATAAGATTACGGCTCTTAATCGTCTTCATCACGAAAGCAAGCCTTCTACAAAAATAGTAAAATAACGAAAAAAGCATGAATGAGGATTTTCTTCGTTCATGCTTTTTTTCTATTATTCTTGTTTTAATTTTCTGAATTCAATCAAGCTTGGCATGAAGCAGCTGCTTGATTAATAAATATGATAGAAAAGAGACAAAGGGGGAAGCAAGATGGATTTTGAATTAACGAAAGAACAACAAATGATCCGCCAGATGGTCAAAGATTTTGCCAAAGCAGAAATTGCACCACACGCTCAAACGATTGATGAACAGGCCGTATTCCCAGCCAAAACGTTTCAAAAAATGGGGGAGCTCGGCTTTATGGGCATCCCCTTTCCAGAGAAATACGGAGGCTCAGGAGGAGATACGATATCGTATGCACTCGCTGTAGAAGAAATAGGAAAACAGTGTGCCAGTACAGGTCTTAGCTATGCCGCAGCCGTATCCTTAGGCGCAAGCCCGCTTTATTACTTCGGTACAGAGGACCAAAAGATGGACCACCTTGTCCCGCTGGCTTCTGGGACAGCACTTGGTTCCTTCGGATTAACAGAACCAAACGCAGGGTCAGATGCAAAAGGGACAAAAACAAAAGCAGTCAAAGACGGACAAGAATATGTCATCAGCGGGGAGAAGTGCTGGATCACAAACGCCAATTTTGCCAGAACCATTATTGTCACCGCTGTCACGGATCATGATGAACACGGCCGCCCGATCATCTCCGCCTTCATTGTGGAGAAAGGGCAAAAAGGGCTGTCCATTACAAATCCATATGACAAAATGGGCGTGCGCGGGTCAGATACAGCAGAAATCATTTTAGACGGTGTACGTGTACCAGCCCAGAATATTTTAGGAGACCCAGCGAAAGGCTTTAAGCAATTTTTATATACATTAGACGGAGGACGTATTTCAATTGCTGCGTTATCAGTTGGCATTGCACAAGCTGCACTCGATGCTTCGCTCTCGCATGCAAAGGAAAGAAAGCAATTTGGGCAGACCCTTTCTTCCTTCCAAGCCATTCAGTTTAAGCTGGCAGATATGGCGATGCAAATAGAACTCGCCAGACAAATGGTTTGGAAAGCCGCTTGGCTGAAAGATCACGGCAAGCCGTTTACAAAAGAAGCTGCTTATGCCAAACTTTTTGCTTCTGAAATGGCGACAAAAGCAAGCCTTGATGCTGTCCAAATTCACGGAGGAACAGGCTATATGAAAGAATGTGGTGTAGAACGGCTAGTGAGAGATGCAAAGCTGATGGAAATTGGAGAAGGGACCTCTGAAATTCAGCGTCTAGTCATCGCAAGACAACTGTTAGCGTAATCCGATAATGAAAACGCTTACTATCAATGGAGGAGGAAAGCCATCATGTCGATTCATCCACAGACAATCGGCTCCCTTTTAAAAGAGAAAAGGGAGCAGCATCCAGCACATGAAGCCATTGTGTATCCAGAACGTTCATTACGTTATTCATATGAAGCGTTTTATCGAGAAGTCAAGGAAACAGGGAAAGGTCTTATGGCATTAGGGGTTCAAAAAGGGGATCATATCGCCATCATGGCGCCCAATGTACCTGAATGGCTCATGCTGCAATTTGCCTGCGCGTCGATCGGAGCCGTTCTTGTCACCGTAAATACGAATTTTCAAGCACAGGAACTCGCCTATTTACTCAAGCATTCTGATAGCTGCATGCTGTTTATCGTGGACGGCTTTAAAGAGACATCCTATGTCAAAATGCTGGAAGAACTCATACCAGAGCTTCAAAACGCTCATCAAGGCGAGATCACCTCCTCATCTTTTCCTTATTTAAAAAGTGTCGTCTATATTGGCGAGCACACGCCAAAAGGCATGCACAGCTGGAACAGTATTCAAGCTGCTGCTAAAAGAACTGAGGATCACGAGTGGGAGAAACGAATGGATGAGCTTGCGCCAGATGACGTCATTAATATGCAATATACTTCAGGCACAACCGGCTATCCAAAAGGAGTCATGCTCAGCCATACAAACATCGTCTGCAATGCCAGCCAAATCGCAGATTGTATGAAGCTCACCCAAAAGGATCGAATGTGTATCCCCGTTCCTTTCTTTCATTGCTTTGGATCCGTTCTTGGCGTGCTTGCTTGCCTCACAAAAGGAGGAACGATTATTCCGGTTGAATCCTTCCACCCAGAGCGAGTCCTTCAAACCGTGGAAAAAGAGAAGTGCACCGTACTTCACGGCGTCCCGACAATGTTCATTGCAGAGCTTGACCATCCGAATTTTCACCAATACGATCTGTCCACATTACGAACGGGCATTATGGCAGGATCTCTTTGCCCATCCCATGTGATGAAAGCCGTCATTGAACAAATGGGACTGAAGGAGCTCACGATTGCCTACGGACAGACTGAAAGCTCTCCTGTCATTACCCAAACAAGAACGGATGATTCATTTGAAAGACGGGTTCAAACCGTCGGCCGGGCGCTTCCTCACATCGAAGTGAAAATCACCGTCCCAGGCACGCCGGAGGAAGTACCAAGAGGAGAACAAGGCGAGCTGTGTACAAGAGGCTATCATGTGATGAAAGGCTACTATAAAAATGAAGAAGCCACAAATGAAGTGATTGATGAGGACGGCTGGCTTCATACGGGAGATTTAGCAGAGATGGATGAGGACGGCTATGTGAAAATCACAGGACGGCTGAAAGATATGATCATTAGAGGCGGGGAGAATGTATACCCAAAAGAGATTGAGGACGTTCTTTATACTCATCCGGACATTCTTGATGCACAGGTTGTTGGTATACCTGACGAGACGTATGGAGAAGAAGCCGCCGCATTCATTCGGCTTAAGCAAGGCAGAACGGTGACGATTGAGACACTCACCAGCTATTGTCAGTCGCAAATGGCGCGCTACAAAATTCCTAAATATTTTTTCATCACTGACGAGTATCCGATGACCGCATCAGGGAAGATTCAAAAATTTCGTCTGAAAAAACAGGCGCTTGATCTAATAAAGGAGTGAAGGCAGCGATGTTTCAAAAAGTACTGATTGCCAATCGAGGCGAAATTGCCAGGCGAATTATTCGAACATGTAAAAGGCTCGGGATCCACACCGTTGCCGTTTATTCAGAAGCAGATCAGCATGCCCTTCATGTGCAAGAAGCAGACAGAGCCTATCTGATTGGAGGCGCGAAAGTATCTGAAAGTTATTTAAACATGGAAGCCATCATTAGGGTTGCCAAGCAGACAAATACAGATGCTATTCACCCAGGATATGGCCTCTTATCAGAAAATGCGGCCTTTGCAGAACGCTGCCGCAGCGAAGGTATTGCCTTTATTGGACCATCTGCACAAGTCATTCAGCGAATGGGGAATAAAATTGAAGCAAGAAAAACGATGGCTCAAGCAGGTATCCCCATTGTACCAGGCGTTTCAGCTCCGCTGCATGATGCAGAAGAAGGAGTGAGTCAAGCGCAGTCACTCGGTTATCCGATCATGCTCAAGGCATCAAGCGGGGGCGGCGGAATTGGTATGCAGCTCGTGCAAAATGACGATGAGCTGTACAGGGCTTTTGAAGGGAATCAAAAAAGAGCACAAAGCTTTTTCAACGATGGGACGCTGTATATGGAAAAGGTCATTGAAAACGCGCGGCACATTGAAATTCAAGTTCTCTTTGATTCCTTCGGCCATGGGGTTCACTTATTTGAGCGCGACTGTTCACTCCAAAGAAGACATCAAAAAATCATTGAAGAAGCACCAGCCGCCTGTCTCGATGAACCGGTGAGACGTCAGATGGGGGAGATGGCCGTCAAAGCAGCCAAAGCGATTGGGTATGAAAATGCAGGGACGATTGAATGCTTAGTCGATCAGCATCAACAATTTTATTTCCTAGAAATGAACACAAGATTACAAGTAGAGCACCCTGTCACAGAAGAAATTACAGGTATTGACCTTGTTGAGGAGCAGCTGAAAATCGCTGCATGTGAGCCGCTTTCCTTTAATCAGGAGGATATTCATCAAATCGGGCATGCCATCGAGGTTAGAATTTATGCGGAAGATCCCGTCACCTTTTATCCTTCACCAGGAACGATCACTCGGCTTTCTACGCCTGAAGCTCCGTATATCCGTCATGAGTCAAGTGTGACAAAGGGAAGCATTATAACCCCTTTTTACGATCCAATGATTGCGAAAATGATCGTTTACGGTGATACACGAAAACTTGCAATAGAACGATTAAAAGGGGCATTACAAGCATATGAAATAGAAGGGATCAAAACCAACTTACCACTTTTAAGGGAAATGGCCGGATCTTCTGCCTTCTTACAAGGCAGCATCACAACCGATTTTCTCATGAAAAAAAGGGAGGGAAACCGTTCATGAAAACTGTCACGATTCAAATGGCCGGAAACTTGTGGAAGCTTCTTGTGAAACAAGGCGATGAAGTGCAAAAAGGACAGGAGGTTGCCATCTTAGAATCAATGAAAATGGAAATTCCGATCGTTGCTGAAGAGGCCGGGATCATCCGCAAAGTGCATAAAGCAGAGGGGGAATTTGTCGATGAAGGAGAGGTTCTTTTAGAACTAACAGAATAGGAGGGAGCCAGATGGCATTACCAAAGAGTGTGCTTATCAGGGAGGTCGGCCCGCGGGACGGACTGCAAAATGAATCAGTCTGGCTGGACACAAGCGAGAAGCGAACGTGGATAGATCTGCTCACAGCAGCCCAGCTCCCTTATATTGAAGTCACATCATTTGTTCATCCTAAATGGGTTCCAGCCTTAAAAGATGCCAAAGAACTCACCCAATCCTTAAACCAAAAAGACGACATCACCTATGCAGCACTCATTCCCAATGAAAAAGGCTTAGCTCATTTTTTTGAAGCCAATCTTGACACAGGCGCTATGTTTATCTCTTCGAGTGAAACACATAACAAGAAAAATATGAATCAATCCATCCACGAAACACTTCCTGTCATCAAACAAATGACAGCTGATTTAAAAGCAGCAGGAAAACACACACGCGCGTATATTTCCACCGTGTTTGGCTGTCCGTATGAAAAACAAGTGCCAATGGATCAAGTCCTGCGGTTAACGGATATTTTGCTTTCTTATGGCATTGATGAAATATCGCTCGGTGACACCATCGGTGAAGCCCATCCGCTACAAGTAGAAAGGCGCTTAGACATTTTACTTGAACGTTTTCCTGCTGATAAAATCGCTCTCCATTTTCATGATACGAAGGGGATGGCTCTTGCCAATATTTATACGGCATTAAAAGCCGGAATCACGATATTTGACTCCTCCAGCGGGGGGCTTGGCGGATGTCCCTATGCACCTGGCTCCAGCGGAAATGTGGCGACAGAAGATGTGGTGCATATGCTTCAAAAACTAGGAATTGAGACAAATATTCACCTTCCTGCATTAATTCAAGCGGCAGAATGGATTGAAGCGAAAGTGGATCGAATCCTGCCTAGTCACTGTTTACGCGCTTATCACTCATAGACTACTTCATAAAGGATGAATAACATGACATCATTGGTTCATTATTCGATACAAGATGAACAGATCGGTATTATGACCTTAAACAGGCCAGAACAAGCGAATTCCCTATCCTCTACAATGCTCGAGGAGATCAATCAAATCATTCAAGAAATCAAACACGACGAAAGCATCCGCTGTCTGCTCATTACAGGAGCCGGTTCAAAAGTCTTTTGCGCTGGAGCCGATTTAAAAGAACGACGATTGATGACAGAAGCAGAAGCAAAAGGAGCTGTTCGTTCAATTCAGCAAACCTTTATCGAGATTGAATCCATTCCTGTACCTGTCATTGCAGTGATGAACGGACACGCACTGGGCGGAGGACTTGAGCTCGCGCTCGCTTGTGATCTCCGCATCGCACGAGCCGGAGCCAGACTCGGCCTGCCAGAAACAGGACTAGCTATCATACCAGGAGCCGGAGGGACGCAGCGGCTTCCGCGTCTCATTGGACTCGGTAAAGCAAAAGAACTTATTTTCACAGGCGCATCATTACAAGCAGAAGAAGCCATTCAAATCGGGCTGATTGAGCATATTTCTGTAGCAGATTCCCTTATGAACGATGCCATCTCTCTTGCAAAACAAATCACCAAAAATGGTCCGCTTGCCTTAAAAGAAGCGAAGCAAGCAATTTATTCAAGCCTTGATCACGATTTGCATACAGGTCTAACGAAGGAATACGAAGCCTATCTACGGCTCATTGATACAGAAGATCGAACGGAAGGTCTTCAAGCCTTCCAAGAAAAACGCACGCCTCAATACAGAGGCAGGTAGTAAGAAAGGGGAATGGGTATGATTGAAGAATATGAACTCAAAAAACAGCAGATTCTGAAAGGCGGGGCCGAGCGATACCATCAAAAAAACAAAGAAAAAGGAAAATTGTTCGTCCGTGACCGCCTTCAGTTGTTATTGGATGAGGATTCTTTCATTGAGGATGCCATGTTTGCCGAGTGTCAAGATGCACATTTACCAGCAGATGGTGTTGTCACAGGGACGGGGCGGATGAATGGGCAGACGGTTTGCGTCATGGCAAATGATTCTACCGTCAAAGCAGGATCATGGGGCGTCAAAACGGTAGAAAAAATCATTAGAATCCAAGAAACAGCCGAAAAACTCAACTGTCCGATGCTGTATTTAGTCGACTCTGCGGGTGCTAGAATCACCGATCAAATCGCTATGTTTCCAGGCAGAAGAGGTGCAGGCCGCATTTTTTATAACCAGGTAAAGCTATCTGGACGTATTCCGCAAATTTGTTTACTATTTGGTCCTTCTGCAGCCGGAGGTGCTTACATTCCTGCTTTTTGTGACATCGTCGTCATGGTCGAAGGGAATGCCTCAATGTATTTAGGCTCACCGCGAATGGCCGAAATGGTGATTGGAGAGAAAGTATCACTTGAAGAAATGGGCGGAGCAAAAATGCATTGCAGCATTTCTGGATGCGGCGATATTTTAGCAAAAACAGAAGAAGAAGCCATTCAAATCGCTCGCACCTATTTAACTTACATGCCTGCCAATTATACAGAAAAACCAAAACTGGCAGCCGCAAAAGCACCTAAACCATCAGAGATTACCATTCAAGATCTCATCCCTAAAGGGCAGAATACCCCTTTTGATATGTATCAGCTTATTGATTTACTCATTGATGAAGGATCATTTTTTGAAATCAAAAAGCTATTTGCCGCAGAGTTGATTACAGGCTTTGGCCGCATGAATGGTCAGCCTGTCGGTCTTATTGCCAACCAGCCGAGGGTAAAAGGCGGCGTTTTATTCCATGACTCGGCCGACAAAGCCGCCAAGTTTATTCAGCTATGTGACGCCTTTCATATTCCACTCCTTTTTCTTGCGGATATACCGGGGTTTATGATCGGAACAAAAGTGGAACAAGCAGGCATTATCAGGCATGGGGCGAAAATGATCTCCGCCATGTCAGAGGCAACCGTTCCGAAAATATCCGTCATTGTTCGTAAAGCATATGGTGCAGGTTTATATGCGATGGCAGGACCAGCCTTTGAACCGGATTGCTGTCTCGCACTTCCATCAGCACAAATTGCTGTCATGGGACCAGAAGCCGCTGTAAATGCTGTCTATGCGAATAAAATTGCCGAATTGCCTGCCGAAGAGAGAGCCGCATTTATTCAAGAGAAACGCAAGGAATACCAGGAAGATATGAATATATATGAGCTTGCCTCTGAAATGATTGTTGATGGTGTCATCCCGTTTGACCATTTGCGAGATGAGCTTTGTCATAGATTACAAGCCTATACCGCTAAAGAAATGACATTTACAAGACGAAAACACCCGGTTTATCCGGTCTAAAGGGGGGCGGCCTCATGATGAATCAAAAACCAGCGTGGATCCCCGAAGAGCAGATGATGAAACAAACACGTCTTTACAAATGGATGTATTCACTTGGTTTTTCTAATTACGATGCGTTCTATCAAGCTAGTATCGACCATACCGATTGGTTTTGGAGAGAAGCTGAAAAGGCGGTCGGCATCGTGTGGAAGGAGCCGTATGAAGCCGTTTTAGGCCAAGATTCATTCATGTGGCCCAATTGGTATAAAGGCGGCCGGCTCAACGTGGTCGAAACGGCTGTTGACAAATGGGCAGAGAATGAAGAAACCCAGCATCAACCAGCCGTGATTTGGAGAAATGAAGCGGGAGAAGAAAGAAGATGGACGTTTCTTGAACTTCAGGAAAAAGTCAATCGTCTCGCTGCTGGTTTTTTGAAGAAGGGGCTTCGAAAAGGGGATGTGGCGGTCATTTATATGCCGATGCTTCCGGAAACGACTGCCGTCATGCTTGCCTTTGCAAAGATTGGTGTCATCTTTAGCCCAGTTTTTTCTGGCTATGGAAGCGAGCCTCTTGCCGTACGTATTCGTGCATCGGGGGCAAGCATTGTCGTCACAGGGTCGAGCGTGACGCGCCGGGGAAAAACGATCAACATGCGGGAATGTGCGGCAGAAGCAATCGACAAAACCAAGACCGTCAAAACAGTCATTGTACACGCTTCCTCTCATACGGGATATAAAGAGGATATGAAGCTAAACGATTTGTTAAAAGAAGAACCACTAAGTGAAACGACTTATCTTTCAAATGAAGATCCTCTTATGATCTTATACACGTCTGGAACAACCGGTACACCAAAAGGGGCTGTTCATACCCACGCAGGCTTTCCTGTAAAAGCGGCTTTTGATGCTGGTCTTTGTATGGATGTTGCAAAAGGAGACCGCTTGTTTTGGCTCACAGACATGGGATGGATGATGGGGCCATTTCTCGTTTTTGGCGGCTTGATCAATGGAGCTGCAATTGTTTTATATGACGGCGCTCCCGATTATCCAGATGAACAGCACCTTTGGTCATTCATCCACGAGCAAAAAGTCACCCATTTTGGACTTTCACCTACTTTTGTTCGATCTGCAATGCAGCAAAACCTTGCAGACATTGAGCTGCCGCATGTCAAAGCCATCATTTCTACAGGTGAACCGTGGAATGAAGCACCATGGCAATGGCTTTTTGACACAATTGGTCAAAAGCATATTCCGATCTTAAATTACTCAGGGGGAACAGAGGTTTCAGGCGGTATTGTAGGAAGTACGCTGCTTCGTCCAATCAAACCGATCCTTTTTAATGCGGCAATCTTAGGAATGGCGGCAGATGTGTTTAATGAGGCAGGACAGAGCGTGATGAATGAGGTAGGGGAGCTTGTTGTGAAAAAGCCATGGGTCGGTATGACATGTGGATTTTGGAAAGATCCGGAGCGATATGAAGACACATATTTCAAACGATTTGATGGGGTGTGGACACACGGTGATTGGGTGATGCAATCAGAGGATGGCGCATTCCATATCACGGGCAGATCGGATGATGTCATTAATACAGCAGGAAAACGCGTCGGTCCAGCTGAAATTGAATCCATTCTTGTCGGGCATCCAGCCGTACATGAGGCTGCTGTGATTGGAGTCAAGGATGAGGTGAAGGGAGAAGCACTTGTTTGTTTCGTTGTAGCCAGTTTACAGTCTTTCGAAGAAGCAGCACTCATTTCAGAGCTTAAAACTCATGTTGGTTCATATGCGGGGAAAGCGCTCACTCCAAAGGAAATTCATCTCATTTCAGCTTTACCGAAAACAAGAAACGGAAAAATCGTCCGGCGTTTATTAAAAGGCGCGTATGAACAGCAGCCTTCAACAGATCTATCTTCTTTAGATAATCCGAATGTGTACAAATGCATTTGCGAATACTTGAAAAGGAAACAAAGTATATAAAAAAAGACAGGAGAGATCCCTGTCTTTTTTTATTGCACATGAAAATTCGTGCCATCTGTTGTTGCTTTTACAATTCCTGCCCGAATCACAAAATCACCGAAATGTTCATCCTCTTCACGTTCTTTGGCATAGCGGGGGAGAAGAGAGCCAAGCTCGTTTAAAATGTCTTCTTCTCCAACATTTTCTCGGTACAGTTTACTTAATCTGCTGCCATCGAAAGCAGCGCCAAGATACATATTGTATTTGCCAGGTGATTTCCCGATAAAGCCAATTTCACCTAGTGCATGACGGGCGCATCCATTTGGACATCCAGTCATACGAATCGTGATTTCTTTATCACTTAAGCCGTTTTTTTCGACAATCTCTTCAATTTTGTCAATCAAGCGCGGGAGGTAGCGTTCTGCTTCTGCCATCGCTAAACCACATGTTGGAAGAGAAACACAGGCCATTGAACTGCGGCGGAGTGCCGAGTGCTGCTGGCCAGCTGATAAACCGAACTCCTGAATGAGCTGCTCGATTTGTTTCTTTTTATGCGTTGTGACATTTCCAATCATTAAATTTTGATTCGCTGTTAAGCGGAAGTCACCTGTATGAATCTTCGCGATTTCACGAATGCCTGTCATCAGCGGGTAGTCATCGTAATCTGTGATGCGGCCGCCTTCTACAAACATCGTATAATGCCATCTGCCATTGATGCCTTTTACCCAGCCATAGCGGTCACCGTTATGATCAAAGTGATAATCTCTTGCGTCTAAAAGGGTGAACCCTAGGCGGCGTTCAAGCTCTTCTTTTACATTCTCAAGACCGAGACGGTCCACTGTATATTTAAAGCGGGCATTTTTTCTCACCGAACGGTTTCCGTAGTCACGTTGAATAGTGATCACTTGTTTGGCAATCTCTACAACTTGTTCCGGTGTACAAAAGCCAATCACTTTTGCAAGCTGAGGATAGGTCGCTGTATCACCATGCGTCATGCCCATTCCGCCGCCAATCGCGACATTAAAGCCGACTAATTGATCATTTTCAATAATCGCAATGAAGCCTAAATCCTGCGAAAAGACATCAATATCGTTAGCAGGAGGGACCGCCACACCAATCTTGAATTTTCTTGGCAGATAAAGTGGACCATACATCGGCTCAACCTCTGTATCAGGCGTTGCCGCTACTTTTTCCTCATCAAGCCAAATTTCATGATATGCTCTTGTTTGCGGAAGCAGGTCATCACTTAATTTTTTGGCGAGCTCGTATACGTCATGGTGCACTTCTGATTGATAGGGATTTGACGTACACATGACATTACGGTTCACATCGCCGCAAGCAGCGATTGTATCAAGCATAGTAGAGTGGATGTCTTGAATGGTCTTTTTCATGTTCCATTTTAAAATACCGTGAAGCTGAAAGGTTTCGCGCGTTGTCAGCTTTAACGTTCCATTTCCGTATTTGTGAGCAAGCTCATCCATCACTAGCCACTGCTTGGATGTGGCGATTCCGCCAGGGAGGCGGACACGCAGCATAAATTGATAAGCAGGCTCAAGCTTTTGTTTTTGCCGTTCATTTCTCAGGTCACGATCATCCTGTAAATAACTGCCGTGATGCTTCATCAGGCGGTTGTCATCATCAGGAATACCCGCTGAAATCGGATCAAGCATCACTTCTTTTAATGTACCCCGTAAATAATCACTTTTTTCTTTGATTTCCTCTACGTCGCTCGGAGGTCCATCCGGCGCTGTTAATGCTGTCTTCACCATGTAAGTAAAAGCTCCTTTCTCTCAAGCATTCAATCAATATACGTCACGCTGATAGCGTTTTTGCTGCTGCAAGTTGGCTAGATAGCTTTCTGCTTTCTCTTTGCTCATCGCACCTTCTTCTTGGATGATTGATAGAAGGGTATCATGAACATCATGCGCCATATGTTTTTCATCTCCGCAGACATATACATAAGCACCTTGCTCCAGCCATTCGAATAATTCTTTACTTTGTTTCTTCATTTGGTGCTGGACATATACTTTTTCCTCTGAATCTCTTGAAAAAGCCACATCCATTTTCGTTAACACACCATCTTTTAACCACTTTTGCCATTCGGTTTGATATAAGAAATCCGTCACAAAGTGCTGATCACCGAAGAACAACCATGACTTTCCATCTGCACCGACTTCCTCACGCTCCTGCATAAATGAACGGAAAGGGGCGATACCTGTGCCTGGTCCCACCATAATGATCGGTGCATCATGGTTTTCAGGAAGCTTAAAGTTTTGATTGTGCTGGATATAAACAGGCAGCTTATCACCTGGCTCTAAGCGCTCCGCACATAAGATTGAGCAGACACCTTGACGTTCTCTTCCGTGAGCATCATATCTCACAGCACCGATCGTCAAATGAACTTCTTCTTCATTTGCTTTAAGGCTGCTTGCAATGGAATAAAGGCGTGCAGGAATTTTTCTTAAAATCGCAGTGAAGTCTGCCGCTGTTCCTTCAAAAGGACCGAAATCACGCGCAGCATCTACTAAATCTCTTCCTGCTATATACGCTTTTAATTTTTCTTCGCTTCCTTCTTCTAAAAGGGCCTGCAAGGCTTCGCTTTTTGTAAAGGACGACATCTTTTGAAGAAGAGGTTTTGTTAATACGGTAATCTCAAAATGAGAGGTGAGTGCTTCTTTTAAAGGAAGCGTGCCGCCGTTTTTATGAACGGTGACGGTTTCCTCTGCATTCCATCCACATGTTGTGATCAGTTCATCAACAAGCGCAGGATCATTTGTAGGATAAATACCAAGGCTGTCACCTGGCTCATAAACAAGTCCTGATCCTTCAAGAGAAAGCTCCAAATGACGGGTTTCTTTGTTAGAGCCGCGGCCATTTAGGTTGATATTTTCAAGCACTTCAGCATAAAAAGGATTTGTTCTTGAGTATTCAGATGCAGCGGTTTGAGTGTTTACTCCTGCTGATTCCTGCTGGGTTGCTGCGGCTCCGCCTTCACTAAGTGAAGATGCCACCCCTTGAAGCCATTCAGAAAACGGCTCATCATAATCAAGGTCACAGTCCACTCGATCGAAAAGACACGTTCCGCCAAGCTCTTTTAAACGCTCATCAAATTCTTTACCAGTTTGACAGAAGAATTCGTAAGAGCTGTCACCAAGTGAAAGGACAGAAAAGCTTAAATGATCAAGCTTTGGTGCACGTCTGCCGTGAACATATTCATGGAAAGAAAGGGCATTATCAGGCGGATCTCCCTCACCATGTGTGCTGACAATGATCAGTAAATTGTTTATTTTTTTCAGACTATTTGGTTTAAAATCTGACATAGAAGAGAGCGTCACTTGAAAACCTTTCTCTTCAAGATGCTGCGCTGTCTTTTTTGCTAACCCTTCAGAATTGCCTGTTTGCGAGCCATAAAGCACGGTCACATCTTTGCTGACAGGCTGCGCTGGTGCTGCAGCAGAAGGAGAAGGGGGTTGGGCAGTATTTTCTAATCCGGTTAAAGCTGCCTGTGCTGATAAATAACCGGTAAGCCAAATTTTTTGCTGATCTGTTAAAGTCGGAAGCAGCTGATTAAGCAGTTCTGCCTGCTGCTGACTAAACGGACTGTTCAATACATGAAGTTGCAACGATATCCACCTCACAAGGAATATAAACATAGATTAATTCGATAGGAATTATATATATAGGTTCAATTTGAACTTTACCGAAAGTTTGCCATTAAGTAAAATATATAATATTGATTGTCATGATTAAGATTTCTAATACCTTTGCAAGGTGAAGGAACTTGAAGATGAATCGCTTATCTGTATAAAGCACCTTAAGAAAAATGGGGCCGTTTTGAATGAAGAAGCAATCGTAAGGAATTGAAAAGGGGTGTATGAAAATTGATGCAGCTAAAATTTAAAAACAGAAAATGTTTTCGGCTTGTCTTCTTGATTGTTCTCATTTTATTAGCAGCGTGCAATTCTCCAAAGGGCAATATAAAGGATTCATACAATAAGAATAAAACAACAACATCTTTTTCAAAAAAAGGCGTACTGCTAAGTAAAGGGGAAACAAATTTACTTCTTATAAATAATAGAACGCCTCTAAAAAGCGATGATTCATTGAATACACAACTATTTATTGATAAGTATAAAGACGATCTCATCATAATCGACTTAACGAAAGTAGATTCTAAAAAGCTGTCACAGGGTCAAACGATTGAGGTTTGGTTCGATGAGTTACAAGAATCGGCTCCTCCTAAAGCAACGGTCAAAAAATATCACATCATGATGGATAAGTAGGGGAGCAGGGGCAGATTCTTTCTATCATGAAAAAGGAGAAAAACCCTAAGGTTTTTCTCCTTTCTCAAATTATGCTGTTGGAAGTCCCATCACAGCTTTCACTTCTAAATATTCCTCGATTCCGAAGTCTCCCCATTCTCTTCCGATACCAGATTGCTTAAAGCCGCCAAACGGGGCAAAGTAATCTGTTTCGGCATTGTTAATGGTAATTTGACCGGCACGAATATGTTCAGCTACATATTTTAATGTTTTTTCATCTTTTCCAACCACATATCCAGCAAGACCGTACACTGTATCATTGGCAATCTCAAGGGCATGATCCAGGTCTTGATATGTGATCACACTCATGACGGGTCCGAATATTTCCTCTTGCGCAATGGTCATATCATTTTTCACATTTGTGAAAATAGTATGCTTGGCAAAATATCCTTTGTCTAGTCCGTCCGGCTTCCCAGTTCCCCCAGCAAGCAGATTGGCACCTTCTTGAATTCCTTTTTCAATATAAGACTGCACGGTATCCCACTGCTTTTTGGAGACAAGCGGGCCAGTGGCGTGATCTTCTCGCGGATCACCAACTGTAAACTTCGGCAGGGCATTCAGCAGCGCTTTTTCAAATGCGTCTTTCATTGATTCAGGAATCAGCACACGTGTAGCTGCGGAACATACTTGACCTGTATTCATCGCAATATGATGAACGGCTGTTTCGGCTGCCTCATCCACATCTGCATCATCTAAGACGATAAGAGGGGATTTACCGCCGAGCTCAAGAGCCACTTTCTTAATATTGTCTGCAGCGTTCTCCATTATTTTAGAGCCGACAGCACCTGATCCAGTAAATGAAACAAAGTCAATATCAGGGTGTGAGCTAATGCCGTCACCAATGACGTCACCAGTTCCGTTAACTAGGTTGAAGACTCCTTTTGGTACGCCTGCTTCATTAATGATGTCTGCAAGAATCATTGCGGCAAAAGGTGTAATTTCTGCAGGCTTTAAGACGACTGGTGAACCTGCTGCAATGGCACCTGCGATTTTAAGTGATGTTTGATTCGTTGGGAAATTCCAAGGTGTAATCAATCCGCTGACACCAATCGCTTCTTTTATAATGGTATGCCCGCCGCGGTCCTCAGTAAATGTATATGATTTAAGTGCTTCCGCTGCTTTAGAAAAATGTTCATGTCCCATTTTGTAATGAACCTCTTCTGATACTTTCAGCGGTGCACCGAGCTCTTGTGTCATGACTTCTATCAGTTCATCCTTACGTTTTTCGTAGCCGCGCACAATGTTTTCCAGCATCTTTACGCGTTCATTTCGAGATGTTTTTGAGAAAGAAGGGAAGGCGGCACGAGCAGCTTTGACTGCCTTATCTAAATCTTCTTTTGTACCTAAACTAATGGTGCCAATGACTTCCTCTGTAGCAGGATTGATGACTTCCGTCGTTTCGTTTCCTGTTGATGCGATCCATTCTCCGTTAATAAAATGTTTCTCTTGATTTCTCATTCTGACATGTCTCCTTTTTATATGTGATTCCATTCAATATTCTGTTTTCAGGTGATATAAAACTGTACCCACTGTGAAAAATCTAAAACGATGAAACTGTAAAAGAAAAAGTTTCTGATATAATACGCAAAGTGGGACATATGTCCTTTTCAACATCAGGGCATCTATCATTTAATGGAACTAGACTGAAAAAAGAAGGAGCATTTGAACGAATGAAAGGTGTTATTTTCGCTTTATTAGGAGGCGCTTGTATTACACTGCAAGGCGTAGCAAACGCAAGAATCAGCCAGGATATCGGGACATGGCAGGCGGCAACCATCACGCAGCTGACCGGTTTTGTTATCGCACTTATCATTTTACTGATCGTACGTGACGGACATGTTCGAGAATATCGAAAGGTGCAGCCGCTTTATTTAGTAGGCGGCGCATTTGCAGCCATTATTATTTTTAATGAAGTCACTGCGATTCAAATGATCGGTGTCACACTGACGATCGCTGCTTTACTCATTGCACAGCTGGCATTTACCTTTGCAATCGATGCAAAAGGATGGTTTGGTGTACAGAAGAAGAAAATGAAATGGCCGCATTATGCAGGAATTCTATTGATGATCGCGGGTGTAATCATTTTAAAGCTATAAAGGAGGGCGTCAGATGGAGGAGCTTCATGATGAATGTCTATTTTCTTCTTATCTCAAGGCACATCAATTAGAAAACGTCTTTCATCAGAAACTCATATCACATGTCAGCTTATGGCGCTATGAGCAAGGTGAGCTGATTTGTTCAAAGGGAGATCAGAGGGAGCACTTGTACTTGTTAGTAAAAGGAAAATTAAAGATTTTCACCACCACAAAGGAAGGGAAGACCTTTATTCTTTGTTTTAAACATCCTCTTGAAGCGATTGGAGATATTGAATACGTTCAGCAGACAGATATGGTCAATACAGTGGAGGCTGTCACAGAAGTACATATGCTAAGGATTTCTCATCAAGCGCTCATGCGTCATGCGAAGGATGACCCCCGCATATTAACCTTTTTATTAAAAGGTATTACAAACAAATTTTATACGAAATCAAACGATTTGAGCTTCCACCTTTTATATCCTGTAGAGGTCAGGCTCGCAAGCTACTTATTGTCTGTGTTAACAGGTGATAACAGCGCGAGCGCACTTCGTCTTACTGATGCGGCGAGCTTAATTGGTACAAGCTATCGTCATATTAACCGGGTGATTCAGCAATTCTGTGAAAAAGGGCTGATAGAGAGGCAAAGAGGCGAGATTACGATTCTTGACCGGAAAGGGCTCTTAGAAATAGCCGAGCACAACATTTATGAATAGAAGAAATGAAGGGATTCAGACATGATCATAGGAATAGGATTAGCCATCGCGGCTGGCGCACTCGTCAGCTTACAAACCATTTTTAACAGTAAGGTCAATGAGCAGACAGGCTCTTGGTCAACAACCACTCTCGTTCTAGGTATGGGCTTTATTGCTTCACTTTTGATGGGTCTTTTGCTAGAAGGAACCGGCATGTTTCAATTAAGACATATGGAAGCGTGGTACTGGATTAGCGGAGCCATTGGAGTAGGGGTGGTCATCTGCCTCGTTCAAGCAATCAAACGTCTTGGTCCGACTTATGGAATCTCAATTGTCCTAATTTCACAGCTTGGCTGCGCGCTTTTGTTTGATTCGCTTGGCTGGCTTGGGTTAGAGAAAGTGGAATTTTCTCCCGCAAAACTATTAGGTGTCATTGTGATTGTTGCAGGGATCTTGGTGTTTAAATTGACCAAATTGGAACCAGCAGAAGAAGAGCAATCAGAAGAAAAAGGGCTGCCACAAGAGTAGCTGCCCTTTAGATCAACCGCCGCCATAAAACGGTTATCGCGGATAAACCATTTAAAAGGAGCCTTTTCATCAAAGGCTTTTTTTTCTGCCCATAGCCGTCCGCTTTATAGGCTGCTTTGTCCTTCGCGACGAGAATACTATAGGCGATTTTACGTTCGATTGCCTGAGTAAGTGATAGCGCAAACGGGGCACTATCAATGACCAAAATCGACTCTGTATTTAAAAAACTAGACCTCGCATCTAAATTATATGTTCCAATAATACTTAAATAATCATCAATGACCATCGATTTCGCATGAATGGAATACGGACCTTCATATTCGTACAAATGAACGCCTGTTTTCATCAGTTCCTTTTTCGTGCTTAAGTAGCCTGCAAAAGCTAAAGGATTTGGCGTGGCTGTCAGAGAATTCGTGACAACTGTTGTTTGAATCTCGCTAGCTAATGGAGTGAGGCCGTCCTTCATGGGTCGTGTCGGGATAATATAAGGCGTCTGTATGAGCACAGATCGCTTTGCCCGGTGAGCAAGATCGTTTAATTTTTTCAGTACAAGAGGACGCTTATTGAAGCGCTCCACTGGATTTGTAAAGAATGCAATCTGTTTTACTGAGGTGGTATCTGCTGCCCAATTAAAGGACGACATCACAAAAGGTTCTTTCGTACGCACTGCCTCCTGATAGGATCTAAGCAGTTTCTTTCTTAGTTTTAAGCCTTTTTTTGCTTTTTGCTTGGAGAACACGGCTTTTGTTTTTTTCGTAAAGTTATGATTCCATAAATAAACGAAATATTGCTCCATTTCATCTAATACTTTTCCTTTTTTGTCGTTATAAAGCAGCACATCGCGGTCGAATGCAAAGTCTTTCGGCGGCTGATCTGCAAAGTATTTATCACCGATATTTCTTCCGCCCATGACAGCTACTCGGCCATCTGCCAGCAGCAGCTTATCATGAAGGCGGTTATGCCACGTCCATGGCTTAAATAACCGAAAGGGCTCATAAAAACGAATGGCCATGTTCGGGTGATTTGCCACGGCATACCTTAAATGCTTCAGCGGTCCACGCAAACTGTGGCAGATGCCGTCTAAAAGCAGCTGAACCTTTACCCCTCGATCAGCTGCTTCAATCAAAGCACCTAGTACCCATTCGGCTGTTTTTCCCTTTTGAATGGAGTAATAACTAAGACGGATCATCCTCTTTGCCTCACGAATCATTTGAATTCTGGCCTGGCCAGACTCAAATCCATCGTCAAGAAGCATCACTTGATTTGTGCCCTGATCGTCTCCTGAGATGGAAGAGGCTTTATAGATACAATGTTCTTTGCATGTTTTTTGAATCGGTAAATAAAACAAAACAAATGCGGTCAAAAAGACATAAACGACATAGAGAAGGATCAGATAAAACAAAAGATGAAGCATACGGATCAGCTCCTTTCACATAGACACAACTTTTCCTTAGTTTATGTCAAAAATAAAATTTCACTCATTTTCGCCTTTCACCTAAATACATGACAAAAGAATCATCTTGTTTTTATTGGGCATTTAATTATAGTATGAAATGAGTAAGGGGGAATCGAATTGAACGAATCATTATTTAACATCCCAAGCGATGTATATCAAACGTTAAGTGAAACAGAACGTTATTTACTCAATTATATTCACCAGCATTTAGAGGATATCTCCACCTTATCCATTGTCACTTTAAGCGAAAGAGCCAATGTATCGACAGCCACAATTGTCAGACTGATGAAAAAAATTGGTTATAATGGCTATACATCCTTTAAATATCGATTGAAACAAGAAAAGAAAATGACAGATGCAAGCGACCAGCTCAAGAATATTGATGAAGACATCAAACTAGCGATTCGGAAAAATGAAGAAGAGGTTTTAAAGACGATCCAGCTGCAAAGTATTGGACAAATTGAAGATGCCGTTCAAAAAATACATAATGCAGACAAAATTTATATTTTCGGCAGAGGCTTCTCAGAAATGATCGCCAAAGAGATGACCATCAAATTACAGCTCATCGGGAAAACATGTGAAGTACACGACGATCCGAATATCATTCGGCTGAAATCGCGAGACATTGAAAAAAGTGAGCTTGCCATCTTTGTTTCATTAAATGGCGAAACAGCTGAGCTCGTTGAAGCGTGTCAAAACCTCAGCATGAAGCAAGTCACAACCATTACGGTCACGACAAGAATAGATTCTACATTAAGCAAAATATCAGATATGACACTAGTCGGATATAAAGGGGAACAATCTTTCTTCCCAGATTATGAAGTCAGATCCCGCCTATCTCTCCATGTCATTGCCCGCATTTTACTCGATGCCTATGTGATCCGAATGAAATAACCAATAAGAAAGCCTTCGAGACTTTGATCTGGAAGGCTTTTTCTCATGAAAACCTTTACACATTCTGAAAACATTTTCACTGAATCGTATGAGATACTTTCTTTAGAGAAAAGAAAGAAGGTGAAACCAATTGATTTATACCTGCACCTTAAATCCTGCTATTGACCTATATATTGCATTAAAAGAAATGCGGGCAAATGCAGTCAACCGTACGGAAGATGAAGATTATCAGCCGAATGGAAAAGGCGTGAACGTGTCGATTATGCTAAAGAAATATGGCTTCACCAGCACTGCATTAGGGTTTATCGCTGGGTTTTCAGGCTCTTATATTGAACAATCCTTAAAGGATCTCTCTATTCAGACCGATTTTATCTCGGTTGAGGGAATTACACGCATTAATGTTTTTATCAATACGACAGAAGAATACAAGCTCGTGAACCAGGGCCCTGCGATTGAAGAAAGAGCGCTTCACGCCTTTCGTGAGAAAATTGCAGCTATCCCGCAGGGGGGCATCCTTATCATGTCAGGCAGTTTGCCAAAGGGCGTTCCTGCCAGCATTTTTTCAGAAGTAGCAGCTATTTGCCATCAACAGAAGGTCAAGTTCATTTTAGACACAAGCTCTGCAGCGGTTCTTGAGACGCTTCAATACAAGCCGTATTTATTAAAACCAAATGAAGAAGAAATGGCTGCTTTTTTCGGCAAAACACATCCTCTGTCAGAAAAAGAACTCATTCAATCAGGAGAAAAGCTTATTGAGATGGGTGCAGAGCAAGTACTTATTTCCCGCGGGGGAGAAGGGGCTTTGTTCATTACGAAAAACGCCGTCTTAAAAGGAAACGCACCGACAGGCATTGTAGTAAACACAGCTTGCTCTGGAGATGCGATGCTTGCAGCTTTTCTTAGTAAACAGCTTGAAGGACATTCACCTGAAGAATGCTTACGCTACGGCATTGCAACAGGAGCCTCTACCGCATTTTCGAAAGGCTTAAGTGATTTACATGACATTGATTCATTGATTGAGCAAGTACACATACAGAAAATATAAGGGGGAATACACATGAGCCGTAAAAAAATTGTCGCTGCAACCGGCTGTCCAACAGGCATTGCACACACATTTATGGCAGCTGAAGCATTAAAAATCGCTGCTGAGCAACTAGGGGTCGACATCAAAGTCGAAACGCATGGTCAAGTAGGAATTGAAAACGCTTTAACTGATCAAGACATTATGGAAGCAGATGGAGTCATTGTGGCAGCCGACAAAGATGTGCATACAGACCGTTTTCACGGCAAGCCATTGATTGAAGTACCTGTAGCCAAAGGCATTCGAACGCCGACTGAGCTGATTCAGAGCATTATCAATGGAGATGCTCCCGTTCATCAAGTGAAAGGAAGAGCTTCTGGAACAGAGAAACCATCTGCTCCTTCATCCTCTCAACAAAAATCGGCAAATAAATGGATACACACCATTTATAAGCACTTAATGAACGGTGTATCACACATGCTGCCATTTGTCGTTGGAGGCGGGGTCTTAATAGCTATTTCCTTCCTATTCGGAATCTACTCTGCTGATCCTCAGCACGAAACGTATCATCCGTTTGCTGCCTATTTGAAAAGCATTGGAGGACTTGGCTTTAGCTTAATGGTACCAATTTTAGCAGCATTTATCGCTGATTCAATTGCAAGACGCCCAGGGATGGTCGTCGGTTTTATAGGAGGGCTCCTTGCAAATGATGGAGGTGCTGGCTTCTTAGGCGGTATTATCGCAGGTTTTGCAGCAGGATATATCATTTTATTGCTTCAATTCTTGCTTCAAAAATTACCAGCATCACTTGATGGATTAAAATCGATCTTCATCTATCCTGTCATCGGTATTTTCTTAATTGGGGCTGTGATGACCCCGCTATTGGTTCCCATCACAGGGTTAAATAATTCCTTAATGGATTTTCTCTCATCTGTACAATCCACAAATCCGCTGCTTTTAGGCTTAATTGTTGGAGCAATGTGTGGATTTGATATGGGCGGACCATTTAACAAAGCAGCCTATGTTACAGGAACGGCTTTACTTGCACAAGGCAACCTTTACTTTATGGCAGGTGTGTCTGCAGCATGTATCACACCACCACTTATCATTGCGATTGCTACAACCATTTTCCGAAAACATTTCACGCCACAAGAACGAAATGCTGGGGCAATCAACTATATTCTGGGGGCGACACATATTACAGAAGGAGCCATCCCATTTGCGGCAAAAAACCCAGTCGTTGTCCTGCCAATTATCATGTTTGGTTCCGCCATCTCTGCTATATTGACATATTTGTTTGGCGTGCAGGTTCCAGCTCCGCATGGTGGATTCCTTGTCCTTCCAGTTGTCACAGGTGCATTCCAATGGGTGCTTTCCATACTAATCGGATCAATTGTAGGTGCGATTCTATACGGACTTTACCGTAAAAAAATAGACAAACCCGCAGTTTAAGAGGGAGGAAGAGAAATAATGGAACATATCTATATGAATCTTCACGAAACAGCTTCTTCACAGGCTGGCGTGTTCGCAGCCATTGCTGACATTGCCTACAAAGCAGGTATTTGCACCTCACCAGAGGAAGTCAAAAAAGGCTTAGCGGAAAGAGAAGCTCTGAGTACAACCGGTTTTCAAGATGGATTTGCCATTCCGCATACACAAACAGAAGCCATCACGAAACCAGCACTTGTGATCGTCCGCACGGAAACAGGCATTGAATGGGACGCTTTTGATGGGAAGCCTTGCTTTTTCTTCTTATCCTTATTGATTCCTAAAAGTGAAGCAGGTACGACTCATTTAAAGGCTCTTTCTGCCCTTTCACGAGGCTTAATGGATGAAACGAAACGTCAAAAACTGCTGGAAACAAGAACAAATGAAGACATGCTGGCTGTATTAGAAACGGATATTTTAACGAGAGAGGATGTTTGATCATGCCTTTACTTTCAACAACACCAATGCTTGAGGATGCGAAAAAAGAAAAATACGGAATTGTGGCATTTAATGTACACTCCTTTGACAGTATCTATTGGGTACTCGAAACGGCAGCAGAATTAAAGTCACCTGTGATATTGCAAACAACGGTTGGAACGGTTCAATCTCTTGGAGCAAAAGCGATTGCAGATACAGTGAAGGCGGCGGCTGATCAATATCAAATCCCAATCGGTCTGCACCTCGATCATTGCACAGACTTTGATGTGATTCTCACCTGTATCAGAGCGGGATATACATCCGTTATGATCGATGCATCGATGCACTCATATGAAGAAAATGTTCGCCGCACAAAAGAAGTTGTGGACCTCGCATTAAAAGTAGGGGTGAACGTTGAAGCAGAATTAGGCAAGGTAGGCGGTGTCGAAGATGATATCGTCGTTGATGAAAAGGATGCTGAAAAAGCCATTCCATCAGAATGCCGTCAATTTGTAGAAGAAACTGGGGTGCCCACTTTAGCGCCTGCGATTGGTACTGCCCATGGCATTTATAAAGGGGTGCCGGATATTGACTTTGCCCGCATTGAACAAATTGCGGACCTGGTCGATGTACCACTTGTTCTCCACGGTGGTTCTGCTGTACCGGATGAGGATGTGAAGCGATGCGTTGCACTTGGTATGGCAAAGGTGAATGTCTCAACTGAATTGAAAAATGCATACTCCGAGGCCATACGTGATCATTTCTCAAATGAACCTGAAAGCTTAGATCCGCGTATGTATTTACAAAAAGCAAAACAAGCAGCAAAAGACATGGTCCAATCGAAAATACGAATCGTTGGCAGTGAGGGCAAAGCCCATCCGCTATATCAATAAGAAAAAAAGCAGAGCTGCAATTGCTCTGCTTTTTCACATTATTCGTTTTCTTTCATTTCATTTGATGTACGTACTCGTGCATTTCCCATAAATATGACTGTAATCGCCGCAAGTGCAATCGGGAATAAAGCAAGCAAAAATACATACGTAATACTTTGTGACATTGCATCGATGACTTTATTTAAAATATCAATCGGAATTTGTGAGCGGGCACCTTCTTGGAAAATAGCCTGTGGATCGCCTATTTGAGAAGGGGTTCCTTTCATTCCGCTAAAGGCATCAGCTAAACGATTTGTCAGCACATTGGTTTGAATCGTCCCGAAAATCGTGACACCGAGCGTCATCCCAAGTGATCTCATAAATGAATTGGTCGAGTTTGCACTGCCTCGATAGCGCGGCTCAAGATCATTCATTGAAGCTGACGGCAGAAGGGAGAAGCTGAACCCGACCCCAAAGCCTGATATCATCATAAAGAGTGTGAGCCACAGTCTTGCTGTATCTGGTGACATATTGGCAAGCAGCAGCATCCCAGCGAAAAATGAAATGACAGAGATGGTCATAAGACGTCTGAAAGGCACTTTCGTCTGCATCGTTCCGCCAATCATACTGCCAATGACTGATCCAATCATCATCGGTGTTAAAATAAACCCTGCACTTGTTGCAGATTCACCGTACACCGCCTGCACGAAAATAGGAATAAACACAGCAAGAATAATGAATGTCCCACCATATAAAAACGCCAAAATTTGAGATGTCGCAAATAATCGATTTTTAAACATCCAAAATGAGATAATCGGTTCCTCAGCTTTACGCTCAACAATAAAGAAGATCGTACCGAACACAAGAAACACAGCAAAAAGTGTGAGGATTTGCACCGAATCCCAAGCATACGATTTACCGCCAAGCTCAAGCGCGAACATTAAGCTGACAACCGCAACGACAAGTGTAATAGCACCTGACCAGTCGATTTTCTGCTTGCGATGTTCAAGCGATTCCTGATAGTATCTGGCGATCAAGAAGACACTGACAATACCAATCGGCACATTAATATAGAAAACCCAATGCCAGCCGATCGAATCCGTAATAATAGCACCTAAGAGCGGTCCGAGTACACTTGATAAACCAAAGACAGCTCCAAACATACCAGACATTTTTCCGCGCTTTTCAGGCGGGAAGATGTCAAAGATAATTGTAAATGCGATTGGAAGAAGGGCACCGCCTCCAAGCCCTTGAATGGCTCGGTAAATAATGAGCTGATCCATCGTTTGTGCGATACCGCACAGCGCTGATCCAATTAAAAAGAAAATAAGTCCAAACAGAAAAAAACGCTTTCGACCATACATATCAGAAAGCTTTCCGTAAATCGGCATTCCCGCCATTACTGCCACCATATAAGAAGCCGTCACCCAAGCAAATTTATCAAAACTGCCCAAATCTGCTACGATGCTTCCCATCGCTGTTGCAACAATGGTATTGTCCATCGCTGCCATAAAAATACCTAACAGCAAACCGATGACAACAAAGCGAGTGGATGCCTTGCCTTTATCCACATGATTCATTTCATTTACCTCCTGCTTACGTTCTCTCCTTATTTTTGCTATGATCAACTTAAATATTAAAGTAAGAGAACATTTATCTTGATGATCAAGATAAATTGATTTTAAAGGGAGGAGAACAAGTTGTCAATAAAGAACGAGGCTGAAGACAGAGCAACCCAGATCATCCATACAATGAGGCGCCTCGCCACACGAACCGTTTTATTCCACCAAGCGGCCGCCCAATCACTCGGCCTTTTTCCAACAGATCTCAAATCAGCTGATTTATTAAATGAACTCGGCCCCCTTACAGCAGGAGAACTAAGTGAAAAAACAGGCCTTAGCTCAGGTGCAGTCACAGCTCTTATTGACCGCCTTGAAAAAGCGGGCTACGCCAAAAGAGAAAAGGACCCAAAGGACAAACGAAGAGTTATCATCGTTCCATTAACGGCAGGGAAATCACAGGTGAAAGAACTCTTTCGATCCTTATCAACATCAACGAAGGAACTCACAAATGAATACAAACCAGAAGAATTAGACTTAATTATTCAATTTATAACTGAAGCAGCAGATATCATGGAGCAAGAACTTCAATTGCTTAAGTCTAAATCGTAAAAAGTACACTAATGCGGGTGTGCTTTTTCTAAGTGCATTCCTAATTCATGTAGGGATTGCCTCGACTAGTGACATCTTCCTTACCATAAAAGTGCTCTATAACTCTTTTTTATAATGGAGTAGCTCAAAAAAATGTTCTATTTAAAAGATTGTTCTAAAAACTACATTATAATTGTTATGACAAAAGTGGAGCTAATGAATTCTATAGTTTGCTTTTCAATTGAAACAATGTTCATTTACATAATCAGTATTGTTTTTGTATCTTAATGCCTATTTAATGATAAACTTTGTATTGGTAAAATTGGCCTTGTCAAAGAATAGGAGGGAGTGAATTCTTCTGGGCAAGATACTTGATGCAAAAGCACTAACAAGTGCCATGGACACAAGGGCAAAACACTATCAGGAACTCCGTGAACAAATGGTAGATTTAAAAAAGGCATTACAAGGTGTTGCTAACCTCGGTGATGATTTTACTGGGAAAGGTGCCGATAACATTAAAAGCTTTTATAAAGAGCTCTCCGGAAATGTAGACATGTTTATCAGCTTCATTGATAAGCAAAAAGCCTTTCATGACGGTGTTTCTGGGACACTTGATGATACGAGCTTTGGCGGCGATACCTTTGTAGAAGAACACTTTTTAGACAACGCAGTACATATGGGCATCAAGAATGCCAAAAGCATTGTGAAGGATCAAAAAAAGGCACTCAGAACGATTTTTCAAGACATTGATGACCTCATTTCCCTAGAGGTATTTGATAGCCAAACCTTTGATGAAAAAATAGAAGATGCGGAAGATGAACGAAAAAAAACGGTCAAAGAACTAAGAGAGCTTGATCAAAATTTAAAAGATGAATATGCTTTGTCAGAGACAGAGCAGCAAGCTACAATGGCATTGTACGCTGAAATGATGAATGCGACAAATGACGGAAAAGCGATTTCGCCTATGAATTTTGACAAGAAAGCGTATCAAAATAGCGACATCTACAAGGCAAAGAGCGATATTGAGAAGCAAACTTCTGAATATCTGAAAATCAAAAAAGAACAAGAAGAAGCCCGCAAGGTCGCAAAGGAACAAGAAGCGCTCGCCAACCGCCCTTGGTATGAAAAAGCGCTCGATTATGGTGGAAACATCGTGAATGAACTGACCGGTGTGAACGATGCAAAACGTGCCGCAACAGGCGTTGATCCAATCACAGGCGAGGAACTCACCGCAGGCCAGCGAGTCGCGGCAGGAGGCATGGCAGCAGCAGGCTACATCCCAATCGTCGGCTGGGCAGGCCGCATTTTCAAAGGCGGAAAAGCTGTCTATAAAACGACCCAAGCCACATCAGCCGCAGTCAGGGCAGTCGACATTTACAAGACATCACAAAAATCCTTTGACGCCCTGAAAACATCTCAAAAAGGATTATATGGCCTAACCGCCACCAACGGCTTCAGCGAAGCAATCACAGGCCGAGACATGTTTGGAAACAAGATCTCAAAAGAACAGCAGGAAGCAAGTATGAATGCGGCGCTAGGAATGCTTTTGCCGTTTGGGGCGAAAGGGTTTCATGGTAAAATGGGGGTTAAGGGTACGGGTGAAATTGGTTGGAATATGTCAAAAGGCGGAGGGAAAATAAATGGAAGAATGTATTCTCACCATGCTTTGGAAAGAATGGCACCTGATACTCCTGAAGTAAAAGCTACTTTAACAAGTAGAGCAATTAAAAAAGCTGAAGAATTAGGATTTAAACCACAAACAAAAGAATTTAGTGATTTCATCAAAAAATATGTTGATCCAAGAAATATTCCACCTTCAGTTATTGAAGACGCTATAATGAATACGAAAAAGATACCTGGTAATAGAAGTGGAACGTTTGTTCATGAAACTCGGGATGTCAAAGTAATTATAAATGAAGCAGGCGATGTTATCACAGTTATACCAAAATAATTAATAAAAGGATGAATACGAATGTTTATCAAGTATGATGAATATGATCTATTAGAACTTTTTCAAAGTGAGCCGGTGAGTATAACAGGCAATATAGATGATGGAGAATTAATTTATACTTACAAAGATGACCAAAATTTCAAGGTGATTTTAACTTTAGATGTATATAAGCAAACGAGTAGTCTAAGTATTACATTTAATGATTCTATAGTATTTACAGGTGATTTTAATAATGTAACAAGTATAAAAAAAGATGACAAAGCTATGGTAATGAACGTGGGCGAAGAAGAGAGGCTAAAAGTTAAATTTTATAAACAAGTTGGAGTGGAGTTACTTTAAAATAGCCTTATTGTATTAGAAAGAAATATAAAACAAATATGATATTCTCTCAGATAAATCAGTAGGTGAAGTAGTTGATACTTCTAAATATAATGTTATTGTTATCATACCTTGACTGGCTATATGCCTTTCAAGGTTTTTGTGTTTATTGGCCTTCATACCGATAAAATGGGGATCTTTTTTCCTGAGTGGGTCATCGTATGATAGAGACAAGCAAAACTAGGCACTCACAGCTTTTATGGTGAGTGTTTTTTAATGAGGGATACTTCACCTCATTTTCTTTGAATATAGATCTGAAAAAAGTATAGATGTTAAACAGTGAAATAGCAGACTAATCGCTTTGACGGCGAACTTCTTCATAAGAAAATAAGGTTGGTACAATAAACAGAATAACATCCTCTAATAATACATAGAGAATGCTGCTCTGTTTAGAAGGTGGAAATTATTTTAATTTATTTGTTCAATCAGATTCACAAATTCGAGTAAAGAAAGTGTTTCTCAACTCAATATTCCCCTTTAATTTTAAAGAATGACCCACGAATCGTTCCAGCTAGTTTAGACTTCTGCCTAGCAAATTTAAATTTTCCTTCTAATTCCTTTGGTACGTCCATCCCTTCAGAAAGCTTAAAACCAACAGCGCGTTTTTTCGGGTCATCCACTGTATACAGGACGTTAATTGCAAGACCATCCTCATAAAAGACGTAGGTCCATTTGATATTTTCCACTTGAAAACTTGCCGTTTCTAAAGGTTTGGCTGCAAACTCTAGTTCACGTTCTTCTTTTAACACTCGGTTCACATAATCAAGGGTCTCCTGACTTTCGCTGGCAGGTAATACTGTAAATGCATGCTTATATTTGTTCATAAAGTAACGAGCCTCATTCGCTCGTAAGCCAGCAAGTGCTTCTGCTACAGGTGAAGACTCTAAACCAATTGTAGACACATGTTTAAAATCAACGATATAAGCCATTTCTATCCCTCCATATCCTTCTTATTTCCGTACAACAGGAATCCACATCTCACCAAGTAATAAGTCGTTTCGCTGTCCCATTTCTACCACTGCATTTGGTCCACCAACATAGGCGAAATTCTTTGCTTCAGGCAAGACTTGACCAAATGCAATGCCAGTAAGCGTTTGATGCAATTCATCAGCTGTTTTAGCTTCCCCTTTAACGATTAGATATTCCCCTTTAGGAAATTGAATCACTCTGTCCGCTTCTGGTAACGATTCCTCTGTCATGACCCCGACATAATGCATCAGCTTATTATTTACCGCTTCGTTTACGATAAAAATATAGTCATTTGTGGCAATGGCTTTTAAGGTGTCAAGCTGACCTTCTTGGTTGACTGCTTGCCAAAAGTCTGCTTTTTCCTTCGTTATGCCCGCATAGTCTGTGTAATGACTCTGAAGTTCAGTTCCAATACCTAACACGTGAAAGCTGTCTTTTTCTTCTAGTATATACTCTGCCATATCCAACACTTCCTTTTGAAAAATTGATCAAATGTTTTTTCTTTTCACTTGATAAATATATAATAGGCTTAAATCATGTCAAAAAATGATACTGTTTAGGGGGACCAGATGAAAAAAGTTGAACGGATTAATACCATCATGCGGTATATTAACAACCGCTCCAACTTTACAATTACTGAAATCATGAGAGAATTTCATATCTCTCGTTCGACAGCAATTAGAGACATCAGAGAAATTGAAGCTATGGGGATGCCACTTGTCGCAGAAGTAGGAAGGGACGGAGGATATTTTGTGATGAACAATTCTGTCCTGCCAACTGTCCGTTTTACCGATAATGAGATTAAAGCTCTTTTTATTGCTTTTATGGCCACGAGAAACCAACAACTCCCTTATTTAAAGAGTCGCCAGTCTTTAGCTGAAAAATTACTAGGACTCATCTCTGAAACCCAGCAAGATGACCTTGTTCTGTTAAATCGCCTCTTGCTATTTGAAGGAACCAACCCGAATAATCCTGATCTGCTTGATTTGTCCGATCTCCCTCACCCCATGTTAGAAAAATTAATCCAATTGCTTATTTTGGATCGATATTTACTGATTACCATGAGAGAGGAGAAAGTGATCAAGTCCTATCCTATTTACCTTTTGAACCTTTATCGTGAAAAAAGCCTGTGGTTGATTGAATGCTTTGATGTAAAGGAAGAGAAGAAACGGATTTTGCCTGTCGACAATCTCACAGATGTAGAACCATACTCTTCAAAAAATAGATTAAGCAGGAAAAAGATTTTAGAAAAACTAAGTAAGCAGGAGGAAGTAATCAACATTGTCCTTGAACTTGGTCCAAAGGCAATTGCACAGTTCAAAAAATACCATCCTTTCAAAATGTCAATTTCTTATACGAATCCTTACCAAACTACAGCCATTTTAAAGACTTTTATCAATGTTAATCATTCAGAAGAAATAACCGAAATAACAAATTGGCTATTTTTCCTAGGCGATGATATCAAGGTCCGGGAAATGCCTGTAGAAATCTTGGAAAGTTTACAAGAGAGACTACTCCTATATTGTCCATAATCAATGCTGGTTAGACCTCATGGTAACCGTACCATAAGTAAATAGGGTTTTTTAGAAAGTGCCTCATCCTTATCTGGGAAGGCATTTTTATATTATAGAGGGATCTAACTCCTTGATATTAGTTTGAACCATTATCTCTAGAGAATTTATCTAAAAGTCCTTGTGTTTAATTAGCTAAATGTTTACATAGATAAACCTATTAATAATTGCAAGTAATCAACAGTTATAAACAAAATTTTAAATTGAATTAAAAAAACATATATTTTACTTATGGCTATATCTTCTTTAACATTAATGTACAGTCACATTTAATGTTAAAAATAAAGTCAAGGAGGAGTAGCTGAGTGAATAACTCTTATGATGTTATCGTTGTTGGCGGGGGTAATGCGGCTTTGTGTGCTGCTATTAGTGCGCATGAAGGAGGGGCAAATGTACTTGTTCTTGAAAGGGCACCTATGGAAAAACGTGGAGGAAATTCATATTTCACAGATGGTGCAATTCGAGTAGCCTATAACAGACTAGATATGTTAAGAGAAGTGCTTCCGGATTTAACAGATTATGACTCAGAACAAATTGTAATGCCTCCTTATACAGAGGATGATTTCATGAATGATTTGATGAGAGTGACTTCTGGTAAAAGTGATAACAAATTAGCCCGCCATTTAATTTCAAAATCTTTTGAAACTATTAAGTGGATGTATAAGAACGGAGTAAAATTTGAATTAAATTATAATAATCAGTCATATGAAAAAGAAGGAAAACGGCATTTTTGGGGTGGTTTACCTCTTAAGACTTCTGGAAAAGGTGTTGGCCTCATCAAACAACTTTATCAGCGTGTTGATCAATTAGGAATAAAAGTGGAGTATGATGCCAGAACGGTTGATTTAATGAGTGGTGATGATGGGGTAACAGGTGTAGTAGTCGAAAAGAACGGTGAGTTAGTTCAAATTCATTCTAAGACCATCATTCTTGCATGTGGTAGTTTTGAAGCAAATAAAAAGATGAGAATCGAATTCCTGGGTAAGGAATGGGAAGGTGCGATTGTCAGAGGTACGGAATATAACACTGGAGACGGCTTGGATATGGCAGTGAAAGCTGGTGCTTCTAAATATGGAGATTGGAGCAGCTGCCATTCTATAGGCACTGATTATAATGCTCCAGCGGTTGGTGATTTTAACAAGCCTGGCGATATTTACAAGAAATCCTCTTTTCCACTTGGCTTAATGTTTAATTTGGAAGGGAAGAGATTTGTAGATGAAGGAGCAGATTTCAGGAATTATACGTACGCTAAATATGGAAGAGAAATTCTCAAGCAGCCCGGTCATAAAGCATTTCAAGTATTTGATGCCAAAGTACATCCATTATTACGCGATGAATATACTTTGGACGAAGCTACCTTCTATCAAGCTGATAGCTTAGAAGAACTTGCAGACTTAATGAAAATCAGTAAAGAAGTGTTTAAAGATACGATACAAGAATATAATTTGTCCGTGCAAGAAGGAGACTATAATCCTTCCATTAAGGATGGAAAGGAGACTGTAGGGATAACGCCGCCAAAAACAAATTGGGCGCTGACAATAGATCAAGCACCTTATTATGCTTATCCGGTAACATGCGGTGTTACCTTTGCATTTGGCGGTCTTCGAGTGAATACAAATGCCGAGGTCTTAAATTCTAAGAATAAACCTATTAAGGGTTTATACGCAGCTGGTGAGATGGTAGGGGGTATTTTCTATGAGAACTATCCAGGTGGTTCAGGTTTAATGTCTGGTTCAGTATTTGGAAAAACTGCTGGTTTCAATGCTGCATCAATTCTAAAACAACATGCATAGAAATAGGGCTATCGGATAAGGGGGACTCTTTAAGAGTCCCTCTTCTGCATGTAAATCAGTAAATATACTATGATTCCTGAGCCCTCGGTTTGCTGATATGAATGACCACCTACACTTATAACAAGAACACATCTATAATTATAATAAACTTAGAAAGGATGACCACTATGGATGAAAAAGATTGGATTTTACTTGATATCCTTTACAATGAACAAAATTTAACAAAAACAGCGGAAAGATTGTATACATCTCAGCCCTCAATTACTTATAGATTAAATAAAATTGAGGAACTTTTTGAGATTAAATTATTTAACAAAAGACATAAGGGAATTACCTTTACTGTAGAGGGAGAGCATTTAGTTTTCTACGCACGAAGAATGTTAAAGGAACTGCAGGATACCAAGGATAAAATCGTTAACTTAGGTAAAGAGGTACAGGGACATTTAAGACTTGGCGTTTCCAGCAATTTCGCACAATATAAGCTTCCTAAATTACTTGGAGATTTTTCCAACATGTATCCCAATGTTCAATTTAATGTGCAAACTGGATGGAGCACTGATGTCATGAAGTTATTAGATGCAGGTATTGTACAAGTTGGCATAATTAGAGGGGACCATCGATGGAAAGGAGAGAAGGAGAGGCTTACAAAAGAAAAATTACTAATCATCTCTAGAGATCCCATTAATATAGGACAGCTTCCTTTGTTACCATTTATAAAATATCAGACTGATAATTCTTTAAAGACTATTCTCGATGATTGGATGTACGACAATCTAGTCCTGCAGCCAAACATAGCTATGGAAGTTGACCGACATGAGACATGCAAAGAAATGGTGAAGCAAGGGCTTGGGTACTCAATAGCACCCGAGATTTGCTTAAGAAATTCAGATAAACTATTTACAATGGAAATATATGATACTAAGAAAAAGCCATTAACTAGAGATACTTGGCTCATGTATGATCAGAAATCTACAGAGACTAAAACTGTTAAAGCATTTATTGAATTCCTAAGAGGAGAACAAGTTTTATCTGTATTATGACATCATTTTTGAATTTGTTCTTAAAAGACATTCTTTTTTTGAAATCGCATTCACTCAATGCAACGGTATAGTCATAGATACGACTCCATGAATTACTTGCAAGGCATGGGCAGTAGCCAAGGGAAAAGAAATCAAAAGATGATAAGAAGTGAAAAAACCTTGACTGGCTTTATATCATTCAAGGTTTTTTGTGTTTATTGGTCCTCAAACACTAAAAAAAGACAAAGGACTCTTTGCCTGAAAGCACACTCAAATTGTGTGTTTTTCTTATGAAAAGAGCACACAATCGCTGCACAGCACGTGCTGAAGACATTTGGACTTCTTTGATGCATGTGAGTTGATTAGACTTATAAGCAAAGAGAAGAAAGGAGGAATTCCAACTGTACTTAACCAAAAGGGGCACGACTTTACTATCTATGCTGCTTCACACGACAACTTATCTATCAATAGAAGATTTACAGAATCGGATGAAAGTCTCGACTCGAACCGTTTACGCTGAAATCCAGCGAATGAACAGCTGGCTGGAAACTCATCAGCTTAGTGGTGTGCAGCGAAAAGGTCAACTTGGCTATTATTTAAATCCTCTGGAAAAAGAAATCATTTTTCAAAAAGCTGATACCATTCTTGTTGGTCACGATTATGAACCATGTAAAAAGGAACGAAGGGCCATCTTGCTTTTATCCATAGCATGCAGCGAGCATTGCCTAAGAATTGATGATTTTATGAAGATGACAAAGGTGAGCCGAAATACATTGCTCGAGGATATGAAACAGCTAAAAGAGGCGCTTTCAAAGCAGGAGATCACACTCCGCTATCAGGCAGCAAGCGGCTATGTGATTTCAGGAGACGAAAGGTCCATTCGATTGGCACTCAAACCTTATATACATTTCATTCGCACAATGATAAAAAACGAAAAAACGTTTCCGTCATTTTGGTTAAAGGGACCTATTTCGTCCAAACGGGTACACCATCTCCTCCAGCAGTCAGAACAAGAACTTAAGCTTGAATTTGCAGA
The DNA here is from genome assembly GCF_000800825.1 of Bacillus sp. WP8. Lineage (NCBI taxonomy): Bacteria > Bacillati > Bacillota > Bacilli > Caryophanales > Bacillaceae > Bacillus > Bacillus sp. WP8. The sequence goes on along the minus strand of NZ_CP010075.1, from coordinate 1,805,025 downwards.
TGAGATGCTGGATCAGCTCTCTTTGGATCTCTTTTTCTACTTCAAGCGGATGAAGCTAGGGCATGCTGTACACATTTCAAACGAAGAAAAGCGAACATTGCAGGAAACAGAGGAATGCTTGGCGGCTATTCGTTTCATGGCGCAGATTCAAAAAGAGGCCAGTCTCATTGTTCATGATGATGAGATCTATTTTCTTAGCACCCTATGGCTCAGTGCAAAAAAGCAAAAACTTCCATCAATTAAAAAACCAGAAGAACATCTCATTCGCACCATCGCCAGACAAATGATATTTGACTTTCAGCGATATGCTTGTATTTCCTTTCAAGAACCAAAAGCATTGGAGCAAAACTTAACCATGCATTTAATTCCAGCTTATTACAGGCTCATCTATCACATTGGTATAATCAACGAACTGACGGAGTCTATAAAAAAAGCACAGCCAGAAGTATTTGAAATCACTCAAAAAGTTGCCTGCCATTTAGAAAAGGCGGCCTGTTCAAAGTTGAGTGACCATGAAGTTGCATATCTCGCCATGCATTTTGGCAGCTGGATGAGAAGGGAAGGAATTTCATCCATTGTTAAGCGTTCTGTATACATTGTCTGCGGAGAAGGAATCGGCACAAGTTACATGCTGAAAACTCAGCTCCTCGAATTAATCGGCTACATCGAAGTACGAGGGCTGTTATCAAAGCGTGCATATGAAGAATTAGCAGCCGTTGATGCAGATTTCGTTGTGTCCACAACACCTATTTCGTTTAAAGGAAAACCAGTTCATCTCGTTCATCCTATTTTAACTGCCTATGAGAAAAAAACATTACTTCAATACGGGAAAGGCTTAGAAACGATGGTTGACGAGCAGCATGTAAACGCTTTATTCAACATCATTCAGCAGCATACCATCGTACAAAATAAACAAGCACTGCTTCGTGACATTCAGGAGCTGCTTCATCCCACATATGTATCCTATCAGAAAGGGTGGAACCCAGTGTTAAACGATTTATTAACAGAACAAACCATTAAGCTCCACCAAACAGCAGACACATGGCAAGAGGCGATTACAAAAGCGGCGCAGCCTTTACTTGACCAAAATGCCATTGAAACAAGTTATGTAGAAGCCATGATTCAGTCTGTTCATCAAAATGGTCCTTATATTGTGATTGCACCACAAGTGGCCATTCCACATGCAAGGCCCGAGGATGGCGTGAACAAATTGAGCATGACACTCATGTCATTCAAACAGCCCATTTCGTTTTCAAAGGATGGCAAAAAGCAGGTGAGGCTCGTCATTGTGTTAGCCGCTATGGACAGCATGAGCCACTTGAAAGCACTCAAACAGCTGACCATGCTGTTAAGTGAAGAGAAACGGATGAAACAATTGATTGAAGCAGAAGATTTAGCATCGGTGCAAGAATTAATTGATCAATTTTCACAAGTATAAAGGGGGAAAAAGAGAATGAAAAAAATTCTAGTTGTATGTGGAAACGGGTTAGGAAGCAGCTTTATTGTAGAAATGAATGTCAAAAAAGCATTGGAAGAATTAGGTCTTAAAGCTGAAGTGGATCATACCGATCTCAGTACAAGTAAAAATGAACAAGCAGATCTTTATATCGGCGCAGCTGATATTATTGACCAGCTGAATGACGGCACAAGAAATGTGGCTGGCTTAAATAATTTGTTAGACCAGAAAGCCATTAAGGACGTCCTTCGTCAACACATTTAAGTCATGAAAAAGGGGGATTCACATCATGATAGAACTGATCATGAACGATATATTGGGCACACCTGCCATTCTTATCGGTTTATTTGCTCTAGCCGGTTTACTTTTGCAGAAAAAATCAGCCGCAGATACTGTGTCAGGCACCTTGAAAACAACCATGGGCTTTTTAATATTAGGGGCGGGCGCTACAGTCGTCTCTGATTCACTCGGGGTTTTTCGAAAGATGTTTGAAGCAGCCTTTCACATTCAAGGGGTTGTGCCAAATACAGATGCTATGGCCGCCATTGCTCAAAAGGAATTCGGTACACAGACAGCACTCATTATGATTTTTGGCATGCTGGTCAATTTGTTACTTGCAAGATTCACACCCTTTAAATACGTCTTTTTGACTGGGCATCATACGTTGTATATGGCGGCTATGCTCGCCGTCGTTCTCTCAACAGCCGGTATGCACGGGTGGCTGCTCATCTCCACTGGCTCAATGATATTAGGGGCAGCTATGGTCATTGCCCCCGCAATCCTTCAGCCGTTTACGAGGAAAGTCACCGGAAGCAATGATCTCGCGCTCGGACACTTCAGTACTTTCGGTTATTTTACTGCGGGAATGATCGGCAAATGGGTTGGTTCTCCTGAAAAATCAACGGAAACCATTCAAGTGCCTAAATCACTCGGTTTTCTAAGAGATACATCTGTTGCCATTTCGATTACGATGGCTTTGCTGTTCTTTGCGATTGCACCGTTTGCAGGAATTCCTTTTATAGAACAAATTAGCGGGGGCACGAACTTCGCTGTCTTCATTCTCATTCAGGCGATTACGTTTGCTGCTGGTGTGTACATTATTTTAGCAGGGGTACGGATGGCCATTGGCGAGATCGTGCCTGCTTTCAAGGGGATTGCCGATCGATTCGTGAAGGGAGCAAAGCCGGCACTTGATGCGCCAACCGTTTTTCCATTTGCGCCAAATGCGGTCATTATTGGTTTTTTATGCAGCTTTGCAGGAGGCATCGTATCCATTTTTCTTTTACCTTTGTTTGGTTTAACTGTCATTGTCCCTGGTCTTGTCCCGCACTTTTTTTGCGGTGCTACAGCAGGAGTGTATGGCAATGCAACAGGAGGGGTAAGAGGTGCTGTCGCTGGGTCCTTTGTAAATGGGTTGCTTCTTTCCTTTTTACCTGCTTGTTTATTACCTGTGCTCGGAACCCTCGGCTTTGAAGGGACAACGTTTGGAGATACAGACTTTGGTATCATCGGAATCTTAATTGGATTGATCAAGTTTTTATTTCAGCTGTAAAAAGGAGGAGACTGAGATTGACAGCCACTTTTTCACCTTCACTGATGTGCATGGATCTCACGCATTTCCGTGAACAAATTCATCTTCTCAACACGAGAGCAGACCGGTACCATGTCGATGTGATGGATGGGCATTATGTGAAGAATTTGACGTTATCACCCTTTTTCATTGAACAGCTTCGGAAACTGACAAATTTACCGATTGATGTTCATCTAATGGCTGAACACCCCCAGGAATTTTTAATCGATGCATGTATTGATGCAGGCGCAACGATGATTTGTTTACACCCAGAAGTCGTGCAGAAAGATGCCTTTCGAATCATACGGCATATTCACCAAAGAAAATGTGAGGTTGGCTTTGTTTTAAACCCCGTCACACCAGTTGCAGCATTAGAGTCCTTTATTCATTTAATAGACCGAGTGACGATCATGACGATCGATCCAGGCTTTGCCGGACAGCCATTTATTAAAGAAATGCTTCAGAAAATTAAACAGGTGAAAGATATCAAAAAACACGGAGGATACTCGTTTTCAATTGAAGTAGACGGCTCTTGTAATGAGAGCACGTTCCGGCTGCTTGCTGAGGCTGGAAATGAGATCTACATCATCGGCACCTCAGGTTTATTTGGACTTCATAAACAACTCGACACTGCTTGGGAAACAATGAAGCAAATATTTTCAAAAGAAACAGCTTCAATCGAATCGCGTTAGTAAAAGAGAGGATGAAACCCATCCTCTTTTTTACGCAATTTTTACTAAAATGATATTTACTCACCAAAACTTACCCAAAAACAAAATAAAAATCGCAAATCTATAATTGAAAGCGCTTTATTAATATGTTATCCTTCAAATATCTTTAGTAAATATTTAGTCAAATAACGATGAGGAGTTTGCCTATGACCACACTCAAAGATATTGCTCATGATGCAAAAGTGTCCGTTTCCACTGTATCCCGTGTGTTAAATGGCGATCAAACACTTGCCGTTTCACATGCAACGAGACAAAACATCCTCGACATTGCTAAGAAGTTAAACTATACCCCAGTGAGAGCAAGAAAAGCCGATCAAGCAGAAGAAAAAAACCCATCTGAATCCCCAGTCATCGGTATCGTTGTCGCTCAATCCATTGACGAAGAATTAAATGATCCCTTTTTTTCATCGATTCGAAAAGGAATTGAAAAAGAATATGCCAAACAAGGCCTGTCTACTCTCCATACCTTTCGCCTAAGAAGCATGGATAAAGGGGCGATGCTAAAGGATATTGACGGCTTGATTGTCATTGGACGAATCAGCCCCGATACGGTTGAAAAAATGACAAATCGAATGGAACACATTGTTTTTATCAATCATTATGCGGATGAAGATTTGTATGATTGTGTACATGTGGATTTTGTCAGAGCGGCAGATCGCGCCATTCGTCATCTGCAATCACTCGGTTATACACATCTAGGCTATATTGGCGGGAAAGAGCGGGAGCATTATTTCGAAGGCAACGCTGTGATTGAGGACGAAAGACAAACGACGTTTATGAAAAGAATGCAGGAGGCGGGCGCTCTTCATATGGAAGACATCCACATTGGTGAATATTCCATGCAAGAAGGCTATTCGCTTATGCAGCAAGCTATCAAAAAAGGAAAACTGCCGCAGGCCTTTTTCATTGGAAGTGACTCTATGGCCATCGGGGCAATGCGCGCTCTCCATGAAGCCGGTCTACACGTTCCTTCAGATGTATCCATTGTTGGATTTAATGACATTGAAGCCGCATCATTTTCAAGCCCGCCGCTTACGACTGTCAAAGTATATACAGAAGAAATGGGGGAAGTCGGTCTGAAGCTTTTGCTTGAGAGAATAAACGGAAGAAAACTTCCTCTAAAAGTCGTCGTGCCAACAACACTCATCGAGCGAGGCAGTACATGTCTCATCCATGAAAGGGGGTGAACCATCGATTTCAGCAAACAAAAAAGAGACAAAAAAGCAGAAAACAAGCTGCTTAGCATGATGGCCAGATCATGATAAGAACAAGGCAGCCTGCCGGTATGCTCTCTTATCTCTTTGAAAAGAATAGAATTCCAGTATAATGGACTTCTTTTGTTTCCGCAACTGCATGAATTCTACCGATTATCGTCTGAATTTTCAGTGATCAAAAGGAGGAAACCATGAATAAAAAAATCATGCTGCTGATTGCAGCCATTTTCTTGACCATGATTTTGTCTGCTTGCGGGAATAACGGTTCTTCTGAAGCAAATGGAAAGGTCACCTTGACGCTATTTTCAACGATGAGCAACAGCGGGGAAAGAAAAGCGTTTGAAGAAGTGATTCGTGAGTTTGAAAAGGAGCATCAACACATTCGAATCGATGCCAATTTCCCAGGCAACAGCTATGAAGATATGATCCGTGTCAAAATGGGGGCAAACGATATGCCAGACCTTTTTGATACACATGGCTGGGCCAAACTGCGCTATAGCGAGTATGTGGCAGATTTAAAAGAGATGGATTGGGTCAAACAGCTTGATCCTTCACTCGACCAGATTTTAAAGGACCAAGATGGCAAAGTGTACGCCTATCCGCTGAATCAAGCAAAAGACGGGCTTAGCTTTAATGCCAATCTATTAAATGAATATGGCATCGAAGCCCCTAAAACACTTGATGAATTAAAATCGGCTTTGCTGACAGTGAAAGAAAAAAGCAAAGGAGATGTTGTGCCGCTCTGGATACCAGGAGGAGATAACTCAAATATTGCCCAAGTCTTTGATGAGCTGGCGACGCCTTTATTAATCACCGATCAAAAACATCAATACGGAAAGGAACTTGAAAACGGATCATTTGATTGGTCTCTCTATACACCGCTTGCACAATTCATGAAAGATCTGAAAGATCAAGACCTTTTAAACAAAGATGTCCTGACAGCGAAACTCTCTCAAGCACCGGAACTCATGGCTCAAAACAAAATCGCCTTCACCTTTGTCGGAGGATCATTAGGACCTGAAGCAACAGAGCTGAATCCATCGATCAAAGTAGGCACGATGCCTGTTCCAGCCATTCATGAAGGAGATAAACAAAGCTGGATTGGCGGAGAACGGTTTACTGTCGCTGCTTGGAAGGATTCTAAGCATCTAAAAGAAGCAAAGCAATTCATCGATTTTTTAGCAAAGCCTGAAAACGCCAAAAAAATCGCAGAGGGCACATCCTCTGAAACAGCTCTAAAACAAGTGAAAGCGAAAAACTATTACTCTACATTTTACGATCAATACGAACAGGTGAAGATTGAACCGTATTTCGATCGAAAATACTTACCAAGCGGAATGTGGGCGGTCATGGCAACAACGGGTCAAGAATTATTAGCAGGCTCGATCACACCAGAACAGTTGTCAAAGAAAATGGAAGAGGAGTATAAACGTCTGAAAAAACAATAGCCGATGGATGCTGAAACAGGAGTGAAGCCAATGAATGACATCACAAAAGCAAAGCAGCCAGCCGCATTCACCTCTTTACCAAAACAAAAGATACAAAAACGCCAGAATTCATCACTTTGGTGGATGTACATGCCAGCTGTTCTCGTCGTCAGTACCTTTATCATTTATCCTTTTTTGAACGGCATTCAGCTTTCTTTTACGAATTGGAACGGTTTCTCACAAACTTATCAATGGATTGGTCTTGAGCAATATGAGCGGCTGCTTCAGGATCAAGCGACATGGCTTGTTGTCAAAAACACGCTTCTCTACGGAATTGGGAGCACCATTTTACAAAATATCATCGGACTTGGATATGCGCTCTTATTAAATCAAAGCTTAAAGATGAAAGCCATCACAAGAACGGTCATCTATTTACCTGTCATGATCAGCCCAATTGCGATGGGCTATATTTGGTATTTTGTGTTTGCTTACCAAGGCGGTGCCTTAAATGATGTGGTGACGCTTTTTGGATTTGATCAAATAAATGCGCTCGGCAACCCGCAATTCAACACATGGATCATTGTGCTTGTCAACACCTATCAATTCGTCGGGATTGCGATGATCATTTATTTAGCAGGACTTCAAAGTATCCCTAAGGATTATTACGAAGCGGCACAATTAGACGGCGCATCGAGCTTTCAACAATTCAGGCGGATTACATTGCCGCTGCTTATGCCGTCGATCACCATTAATGTTGTGCTGAATGTCATTGGCGGGCTCAAGCTCTTTGATGTCATTGTGGCACTCACGGGCGGCGGACCTGGAGATTCCTCGCAATCCATGTCGACCTTTATGTATGATCTGTATTTCAAACGTCAGGATGCAGGCTATGCAGCGACGCAAGGGGTGTTCATGGCGGTCATCATCCTTATCATTAGTGTCGCAGCGCTGATTTATTTCAAACGAAAGGAGACCGAGGTGTGATGGATAACGCCTATAAACGCAAGAAAAGATGGTACTCCTTCCTCGCACTATTGATTACATTGCTACACCTCATTCCATTTTATATTTTGGTGACGACTTCATTAAAGGGGATAGGAGATTTTAGTTCAAAATGGCTGTTTCCGAAAGCGCTGCACCTTGAAAACTTCCGCACAGCATGGACAGAGGCTCAGCTTGGCCAGTCCTTTTTGAATACAGTGATCATTACGTTCAGCTCCGCTGTATTGCTCATTATATTTGGATCTCTTGCAGCCTATCCGCTCGCAAGAAGGAACACCAAGCTGAATAAAGCAGTCTATGTTTTATTTATTGCCATTATGGTCATTCCGCCGCTCACAGCCCTTGTCCCTCTCTATAAAATGGTCGTTCAAATCGGGATGATGAACACCTATCAAATTGCTATTTTAAATAATGTGGCTGCTTTTTTGCCGCTGACGATTTTCTTATACGCGGGCTTTATCCGGTCGACCATTCCAAAGGAGCTTGAAGAAGCTGCCCGTATTGATGGAGCAGGGACACTCAGAGTTTTTTTCACTGTCGTTTTTCCGCTTCTAAAGCCCATTACCGCTTCTGTATTAATCATTGCCTGCGTGTATATTTGGAACGACTATCAATTTGCTATCTTCTTTTTGCAAGATAAAGAGATGCATACACTCACGGTCGCCTTATCCCATTTTTTTGGTCAAAATCAGCATCAGCTCCAGCTCGTTGGTGCAGCTGCCCTCATTGCGATGCTGCCAATGGTTACGATGTTTTTACTTTTACAAAAATATTTTATCGCAGGGCTTTCACAAGGGTCTATCAAAGGCTAGCCCAATATGGATGTAAAAAGGAGAGTCGTCTATGTCTAAAATTACATTTATCGGTGCAGGGAGTACCGTGTTTGCTAAAAATATATTAGGAGATTGTCTGTTTGTTCCCGCCCTTGCAGGCTTTGAATTCGCATTATATGATATTGACCTCAACCGGCTGAAAGAATCAGAAACGATGCTACGGCATTTAAAAGCAAATTCCGGTGCAAATGTGACCATCCAGTCCTATCAAAACCGGAAAGAAGCCTTACAGGGTGCGAAATATGTCATCAATGCCATCCAGGTCGGAGGCTACCGTCCAAGTACTGTCATTGATTTTGAAATACCTAAAAAATATGGATTAAGACAAACGATTGCAGATACGGTAGGGATCGGCGGCATCTTCCGTTCCCTTCGAACGATTCCTGTCATGCTTGACTTTGCAAAGGATATGGAAGAGGTTTGCCCAAGTGCTTTATTGTTAAATTACACAAACCCTATGGCCACATTGACAGGTGCAATGCTGCGTTATACTCAGGTTCAAACAGTTGGTCTTTGTCATAGTGTGCAAGTGTGTACAAAGGACCTATTTGAATCTCTTGAAATGGAACATGAAGGCATTGAAGAAAAAATCGCCGGCATTAACCATATGGCATGGTTATTAGAGGTGAAACGGGACGGAAAAGACTTGTATCCAGAAATCAAAAGACGAGCAAAAGAAAAGCAGCAATCGCGGCATCATGATATGGTTCGTTTTGAACTGATGGATAAATTCGGCTACTATGTCACAGAATCCTCAGAGCACAATGCCGAATACCATCCATATTTCATTAAATCACGGTACCCTGAACTAATCGGTCAGTTTAACATTCCGCTCGACGAATACCCGAGACGCTGCGAGGAACAAATCAACAATTGGAATACAATGAAGCATGACCTTATAGGAAACACACAGATTACACATACCCGCTCTAAAGAATATGGTTCCCGGATCATTGAAGCGATCGAAACGAACGTTCCTTTTAAATTTGGCGGAAATGTTCTGAACACTGGCGGGCTCATTGACAACCTGCCTGAAAAAGCCTGTGTAGAAGTACCATGTGTCGCAGATCGAAGCGGCATCATGCCATGCTATGTCGGAGAAATACCTGAACAATTGGCTGGACTCAATCGAACGAATATCAGCTCACAGCTGATGACCATTGAAGCAGCAATCAGCGGTAAAAAAGAACACATTTATCAAGCGGCTCTTCTGGATCCACACACAAGCGCTGAATTATCAATTGATGACACCATTAAATTATGTGATGAACTCATTGAAGCACATGGAGAGATGCTGCCAAATTATATAGAACCAAATCAATATGCCGCATCAACCAAATAATATCAATGAACCAGCCTCTACCTGATGCACAGCGCATCAGGTTTTTCTTATGAAGCAAAAAGAAGATTGACTGAGGGCCATTTTCATATTATGATTTTTCTGAAGTTAACCAACAGTTAACCAAAAAAACATCATGAATTTTTGGCATTCTCGTGTCATATGTCACAAACAAACCAGATGATCACAACGTAAACCAAAACTGCCGTTTGATTTGACAAAGAGTGTATACAGATGAATGCCCGTTAGATGAGACAATGACGATACATACACACCCTTTAAGCATGACATTCTTTAACAAAGAGGAGAGAGGGAACATGACCAAAACAGATGTACAAATGTTGAAAAATTATATTGGCGGACAATGGATTGAGGCAGAAACAAGTCAAACAGAATCAGTGTATAACCCAGCTACTGGCGAAATCATCGCGGAAGTGCCGCTTTCAACAAAAACAGATGTTGAACGTGCGGTACAAGCAGCACAGGAAGCGTTTACTACTTGGTCTAAAACTGCTGTTCCCCGGCGTGCACGCATTTTATTTAAATACCAGCAGTTACTCGTTGAGAACTGGGATGAGCTGGCTGAACTCGTAACGATTGAAAACGGAAAAAGTGTAACAGAGGCAAAAGGAGAAGTGCAGCGCGGGATTGAATGTGTGGAATTTGCTGCGGGCGCACCGACGTTAATGATGGGAAAACAGCTGCCAGATATTGCGACTGGACTTGAATCAGGCATGTACCGCTATCCCATTGGCGTCATCGGCGGCATTACGCCATTTAACTTTCCAATGATGGTTCCATGCTGGATGTTCCCGCTTGCCATTGCCTGCGGAAATACATTTGTTTTAAAACCTTCAGAACGAACTCCTATTCTTGCGGCACGGTTAGCTGAGCTTTTTGAAGAAGCGGGTCTTCCAAAAGGTGTTCTCAACATCGTCAATGGAGCTCACGATGTCGTCAACGGCCTGCTTGAACATCAAAAGGTCAAAGCCATATCATTTGTCGGCTCTCAGCCAGTCGCTGAATATGTCTATAAAAAAGGAACGGAGCATGGCAAACGTGTCCAAGCACTTGCAGGCGCAAAGAATCACTCCATTGTCCTCAAAGATGCTGATTTAGATGCGGCAACAAAACAAATCATCGGGGCTGCCTTTGGATCAGCGGGAGAGCGCTGCATGGCTGCAGCCGTTGTCGCAGTGGAAGAAGAAGTGGCTGATGAGTTGATTCAAAAATTAGTGGATGAATCAAACGAGCTCGTCATTGGAAACGGAATTAATGAAGAGGTCTTTCTTGGGCCAGTCATTCGAAAGGAACATAAAGAACGAACGCTTCAATACATCCAGTCAGGGATTGAAGAAGGAGCAAGCCTCATTCGTGATGGCCGGCAAGACCACGAAACAAATGGAGAAGGGTATTTCGTCGGACCGACGATCTTTGATCATGTCACAAATCAAATGAAAATTTGGCAGGACGAGATTTTCGCCCCAGTCTTATCAATTGTCCGTGTTTCTTCATTAGCAGAAGCCATCGACCTGTCCAATCAATCAAAATTTGCGAATGGTGCCTGTCTGTATACGGACAGTGCATCAAGCATAAGAGAGTTTCGCGAAAACATCGAAGCGGGCATGCTCGGTGTAAACATCGGTGTACCCGCACCAATGGCATTCTTCCCGTTTTCCGGCTGGAAGGATTCTTTCTACGGGGACTTGCATGCCAATGGAACAGACGGAGTGGAGTTTTACACAAGAAAGAAAATGGTCACCGCTCGTTATATGTAAGCTATATGCAATGAATCATAAGAAGAAAAAATGCAGCCCCAGCATGGGAGACTGCATTTTTTGTTGTCTTCTAGTCAAAAAGTAAGGGTTTTCATCATGATTACTGCAAGGGTTTACACTAGAAATCATTCTTTATATTCATTCTTCATCAGTACCTCTCAACATATTTTGAAATTGGGCCTAAACCCCAATATTAGGAAGATGAAAACAGGAGGAAATGAAACGATGAGGACGAGGATGAAGTGCGGCGTTGGTTTATTGATTCTTGCTTTGGTACTGAGCTTTTTACCGGTATATGATGCGAGTGCGGCAAGCACAACAATTGCAAAACGTGTAGGAAATGCCAACCCACTCATAGACCACCACTTGGGCGCTGATCCATTTGCGCTCACCTATAACGGAAGAGTGTACATTTATATGTCGAGTGATGACTATGAATATCACAGCAACGGAACGATTAAATATAATTCTTTTGCCAATTTGAATAGGGTCTTTGTCATCTCTTCAGCAGATATGGTGAACTGGACAGATCATGGCGCGATTCCAGTAGCTGGGGCAAATGGAGCAAATGGCGGCAAAGGAATTGCCAAATGGGCAGGTGCTTCCTGGGCTCCATCAGCAGCGGTGAAAAAAATCAATGGGAAGGATAAATTTTTCCTTTATTTCGCGAACAGCGGCGGAGGGATTGGCGTTCTGACAGCAGACTCCCCCATCGGTCCATGGACAGATCCTATCGGAAAAGCACTCGTCACGCCAAATACACCAGGGATGGCTGGAGTTGTATGGCTTTTTGATCCTGCCGTTTTTGTAGATGATGACGGCACTGGTTATCTATATGCCGGCGGAGGTGTTCCAGGCGGTTCTAATCCAACGCAGGGACAATGGGCGAATCCTAAAACAGCAAGAGTCCTAAAACTAGGACCTGATATGACAAGTGTGGTAGGCAGCGCGTCAACCATTGATGCTCCTTTTATGTTTGAAGATTCGGGGATGCATAAGTATAACGGAACCTATTACTATTCCTATTGCATCAACTTTGGCGGCTCCCACCCAGCAGATAAACCACCTGGTGAGATCGGTTATATGACGAGCTCAAGTCCGATGGGTCCCTTTACGTATAGAGGGCACTTCCTGAAAAATCCGGGTGCATTTTTCGGGGGAGGCGGTAATAACCATCATGCTGTGTTCAATTTTAAAAACGAGTGGTATGTCGTGTATCATACCCAAACGGTCAGCTCTGCTTTATACGGAGCAGGAAAAGGCTACAGATCTCCGCATATTAATAAGCTTGTGCATAATGCTGACGGCTCCCTTCGAGAAGTCGCAGCCAATTTTGAAGGGGTTAAACAGCTTTCCAACCTGAATCCTTATCAGCGTGTAGAAGCTGAAACATTCGCATGGAATGGACGCATTTTGACAGAGGCATCTTCAGCTCCAGGAGGACCGGTCAATAACCAGCATGTCACAAACATTCAAAACGGAGATTGGGTGGCTGCCAGTAACGTCGATTTCGGATCAAACGGTGCGAGAACATTTAAAGCGAATGTAGCCTCAAATGCAGGCGGGAAAATAGAAGTACGCCTCGGAAGTCCTGACGGCAGACTCGTCGGAACACTGAATGTCCCTTCAACAGGGGGAACAAATAACTGGCGAGAAGTAGAAACGGCAGTAAATGGAGCAGCAGGCGTGCACAACGTATTTTTTGTTTTTACTGGAACAGGTGCAAACCTATTTCAATTTGATTCCTGGCAGTTTACTCAAAGGTAAATAAGAAAGACAAGATGATAGGAGAGTGGAAGAATTTGATGTCAATGATCAAAAAACCAATCTGCACTTTATTGATCTGCTTCACCATGCTGTCTGTCATGTTCATCGGACCTGGCGTAACTGAGGTTTCAGCAGCAGATGCCAATATTAATATCAATGCGGAAAGACAAGTGATTCGCGGCTTTGGTGGAATGAATCATCCGGCTTGGATTGGTGATTTGACCGCACCTCAAAGGGAAACCGCCTTTGGCAATGGGCAGAATCAATTAGGATTTTCCATTCTAAGAATTTTTGTAGATGAGAACAGAAATAATTGGCACAGAGAGGTCGCCACTGCCAAAAGAGCAATAGAGCATGGAGCTTTGGTGATCGCTTCACCTTGGAACCCTCCAAGCAATATGGTAGAGACCTTCAACCGGAATGGTACATCTGCAAAGCGGCTGAGATACAATCAATACGCCGCATATGCTCAGCATCTGAACGATTTTGTGACGTATATGAAAAATAATGGCGTCAATCTCTATGCTATATCTGTACAAAATGAGCCCGATTATGCACACGAATGGACATGGTGGACTCCTCAGGAAATCCTGCGTTTCATGAGAGAAAATGCTGGCTCCATTAATGCCCGCGTGATCGCGCCAGAATCCTTTCAATACCTTAAAAATATATCAGATCCTATCCTAAACGATCCGCAGGCGCTTGGAAACATGGACATTCTCGGAGCCCATTTGTACGGAACCCAAATCAGCCAGCTTCCTTATCCTCTTTTCAAACAAAAGGGAGGGGGAAAGGAGCTTTGGATGACAGAGGTCTACTACCCGAATAGCGATAACAATTCAGCGGACCGCTGGCCTGAAGCATTAGGAGTTTCAGAGCATATTCACCATTCGATGGTAGAAGGGGACTTTCAGGCATATGTTTGGTGGTACATCCGCAGATCCTACGGCCCTATGAAAGAAGATGGTCTAATCAGCAAACGTGGTTACAACATGGCACATTTCTCCAAGTTTGTACGCCCAGGATACATCAGAATTGATGCAACGAAAAGTCCTGAACCGAATGTTTTCGTATCAGCCTATAAAGGAAACAATCAGGTCGTCATTGTCGCGATTAACAAAAACAATACAGGAGTCAATCAGCACTTTGTGATGCAAAACGGAACTGCTTCACAAGCGTCAAGATGGATCACAAGCAGCAACAGCAACCTTCAGCCTGGTACAGACTTAAATATATCAGGTAATCAATTTTGGGCTCATCTCCCGGCTCAAAGTGTGACAACATTTGTGGTCAAACGCTAGAATGAATTGAACCACCAAAAGCCAATTTTCTCATTTCAAAAGAAAATTGGCTTTTTTTATGCAAATAGGAAGTTGATTTTTTCACTATGTCCTTACATTGGGTATAATAATGGCAATGACTTCAGGAGAGTGATCAATGTATGCCAAAGCTTCAAAGCAAAGTATTAATGATCGATGACGAAAAAGAAATCTTGGAATTAATTAACACTGTATTAACAAGAGAAGGCATTGATCGCGTCATCACTGCTTCAACTGCCCGTGATGGGCTTGCAAAATTTCATCAAGAACAACCCGATCTTGTCATACTTGATATTATGCTGCCAGACGGTGAAGGCTATGATATTTGCAGACAAATCAGAGAGACCTCCCATGTTCCGATTATTTTTTTATCAGCAAAGGGAGAAGAATCCGACAAAATTGTAGGACTTGCCATCGGCGGAGATGACTACATTACAAAACCATTCAGTCCAAAGGAAGTCGCCTACCGGGTGAAAGCGCAGCTGAGAAGGATCTCATACTTGCAGTCAACTCAAGCCGATCCCGTGATCAAAAAAGGGCCGTTTGAGTTAAACGAGCAGCAAGCAGAACTGACAAAAAACGGTGCGATCATTGAGCTCACGCCAAAAGAGCTTCTGCTGATGACCTACTTCTTGCAGCATCCGAACCGCGTTATCAGTAAAGAAACGCTTTATCAAACCGTTTGGGGAGAAGACTTCTTCGGTTCTGACAATACGGTAATGGTTCATATCCGAAGACTACGGGAAAAAATAGAGGATTCCCCGTCAACACCAGAGTTTCTCGTCACTGTCAAAGGGCTTGGTTATAAATTTGTTGTAAAGGATGCGTAAAGATGAAATGGCGATTAACAGGCAGGTATATGGTCTCTGTCATTATCGTGACCATTATCACGGTCTTTATCAACTTATTCGGATTTATGATTTGGCTCGTACTTCAGGCAAACAGCCAGCATAACGAGGAAAATACGCCCGAAACCTTCACAAGATCATTTGAACAATACGTCTCTTTTTCTGATCAAGGAATTACCGTAAACAAAGAAGGGCAGAAAGCCTTAAAACAACAGAATGCATGGATTCAAATTTTAGACGAATATGGCCAAGACGTGTATCATGCGCAGGCACCTAAAGGATTAAAGAACAAATATACACCGATAGAAATCGTGAACTTACATAAATATAAAGATAAGCAATTATTATCGACCATTTATGCTGGCGGAAAAAAAGTAAAGGGCAAAGAATACAGCTACTTTATCGGATTTAAAGACCCTTCCATCGGAAAGTACCTATTCTCGTTTGACACGAAGGACTTAGTAACAAGATTCAATATCGGGACGATGATTTTATTATCAATTGATGCCATCATAGCGTTACTCATTGGTTACTTATTCAGCCGGCAGCTCACAAAACCGCTTGCCCGTGCCATTCATAGCATCCAGCGGCTGGCAAACGGCGATTACACGACAAATCTGCCTGCTAAAGGAATTTATAAAGATGTCTTCTATAATGTCAATCACTTATCAGAGCAGCTCGCTTCAAGCAAAAAAGAAAAGGACAAACTAGAGCAAATGCGGGAAGAATGGATCAGCCATATTTCTCATGATATTAAAACGCCGCTAGCTTCTATTCAAGGCTATGCAGAAATCATGAAAGACCCAAAGTATCCTCTTTCAAACCAGGACATTAGACATTACGCGGGCATCATTGAGAATAAATCATTGTATATCAAAGATGTCATGGAGGATCTGAATTTAACAACAAGGCTGAAAAATAACGGCGTCATGCTAAATAAAGAGCTGGTCAACATTGTGTCACTGTTGCGGGAAACGTTAATTGATATTTTAAACGATTCAAGATATGCCGATCAGACAATTGAGCTTCAAACGAATGAAGACAAGCTCATGCTGAATATTGATAAAATCCTCATTCGAAGAGCGGTCACCAATCTGATTTTAAATGCCCTCGTTCACAATGATCCTGATGTGACGATTATTGTACAGCTTGAACAAAAAGAAAGAACCCATATTACGATTCAAGACAACGGCAGAGGAATAGAAGAGGCAGAGCTGGAAAAAGTGTTTGACCGCTATTACAGAGGGACGAATACAGGAGTTTCGCATGCAGGCTCTGGTCTTGGGATGGCTATTGCAAAGGATATTATCGTCAAGCACGGCGGGGATATCACGATCCGTAGCAGTGTAGGAAAAGGAACAACAATTGACATCCAACTACCAGCATGAAAACATACAAAAAAACGGTTCTGATCAACAACAGAACCGTTTTTTCATCTATTATTTATTCTGAAAACACTTTGATGCCTTTCACAATGTTCCAAATGAAGAAGTAGATAGCAACGAGGAATGTTACTGCATATGTCGCAATTAAGAAAGGCCCCGCATGGCTGATATCTTTCATACCAAGTAAACCTGAACCAAGGATGCCAATACCAAAAATCAAATAAGGAATAATATGCGTCCATAATGATTTTTTCGCATGATATTTCACGTCGTCCTGACCTAAGAAATAGACGATAATTGGGAACAAAAATGGTGCAAAAAAGATACTAAAGTAACATAATGAAGACAAGATTTTATTTTCTCTCAAAACGTTTCACCTCTATGATTTATTCACTACAAACCCATTGTACTACCTGAACCTTAACCTGTATTAATCCGAACCTTACAGCAACCTTAAACTTATTTACCTTTTAAAATAATTTATAAACGACATACTATAATATAGGTATTTAAATCTATCTTATCGAAAAAAATAGTTGACTTTGGTTTATCCTGTGTTTACAATAAAGTCGTAACCGATGCAGGAGTGTTACTGATATCATCAGGCACCACCAAGTCAGGTAAACATGTTGTACATTTGTACGTTGTTTGCTGAGATTTTGGTGTTTTTTTATGCTTTTTTTAGCAGTTTTAGGTAAGGTGGGATGAAGATGTTCACCGTCGTTAAAGTTTTAAACAATAATATCGTATTAGCTCTAACAGACACGCAAAATGAAGTAGTTGTTTTTGGTACAGGAATAGGCTTTAAGAAGAAAAAAGGTGATACTCTTGATGAGAGCGCTGTCAGTAAGACATTTTATTCTGATCAGACGTCTCCATTAGAATCTCAACTTGCCGCTATCCCAACTGATATCCTTTTATTAACTGAAAAAATCATTCATATGGGCGAAGAGATGTTGAATAAAAAATTAGGTTCCAGCATGCTGTTTTCGCTATCTGATCATCTTACCTTTTCTATTCAAAGGCATCAAGAAAAAATGGAATATGAAAACCCTATCGTATGGGAAATTCCACATCTATATTTTCAAGAATATCAAATTGGGAAAAAAGCACTTAAAATTATTCAAAAAATGATGGGGGTTACCTTTGAAGATACAGAAGCTTCACTTATTGCCCTTCATTTTGTAAACGCTCAAATAGATGGTCAGTCTATGGGAGATACGATCAAAATGACCCATCTCACGAAGGAAATCGTTAAGATTATTCAAAACATTTTCGAGATGGTATTAGATAAATCATCGATAGATTATTCGAGGTTTATCACTCATTTGAGATATTTTATTGTCAGACAAGAAACAAATCAACCGCCTCAGCAGATGGATGATTCATTAAAAGAATTAATTCAGGATCGTTATATGAAGAGCTATGCATGCGGTTTGATTATTAAAGAAATGTTAAAGCGTGAATTTAATTGGAATGTCACAGAAGACGAACTTGTTTTTCTAGTCATTCATATTGAAAGAATCACAAAGAAACATCAACAGAATACATGATTTCTTTTAGGCGTGTTATGAAAAAGCATTAACCTAAACAAATCTCCATTTAGAAGAATGGTCTTTCTAATGGTGGATTTTGTTTAGGTTTTTTTTGTGAAAATGAAGGGGTGAAGACATGAACAACAAAGAATTGGCGCAAGAAATTATCAAATTAATCGGCGGAACAGGCAATATATCTCAAAGCTGGCATTGTATTACGAGGCTGAGATTTAATATCAACGATGAAAAACAGGTAAAAGTAGATGAACTGAAAACAGTAGATGGAGTGCTCGGAGCGCAATTCCAAAGCGGACAATTCCAAGTCATTATTGGAGCAAAAGTTGCAGAAGTCTATGAGGAAATCGACCATCTGATTGGTGACAGCAGCAATGATTCTTCTCCTGCTAAAAATACGTCAAAGATGAATCCAATCGAAGTCGTATTCGATGTCATTAGCGGAATTTTCACACCGATTTTGCCGGCGATTGTTGGTAGTGGATTGATTAAAGGGATCATGGCTTTGTTCGTTAGTTTAGGCTGGCTGACAGAAAAAACCTCTACCTATGCTGTACTACAAATCTTTTCAAATGCTGTCTTTTACTTTTTACCTTTCCTCATTGCTTATTCTGCAGCGAAGAAATTTAAAACACGAGAATCTCTCGCGATGGCACTCGCTGGGATTTTATTATATCCCACGATGGTGGAAGGGGCAGCAAAAGGGGCAGATCCACTTAGTTTTTTAGGATTGAGTATTCCATTAAATAATTATACTTCTTCCGTTTTACCGATTATTTTAGGAGTACTGCTGCTTAGCTTTATCGATAAGTGGATAACGAAAGTCATTCCAAAATCCTTAAGCATCGTATTTACACCGGTACTGAGCTTAATGATCACAGCGCCTCTTACACTAGCTTTCATAGCTCCTATTGGAAACGTTTTCGGTCAGTATTTAGAGATCTTTTTCACTTCTTTATTCCACTTTGCTGGGCCGATTGCAGGTTTATTAATGGGAGGCCTCATGCCTTTAATTGTGCTAACTGGGATGCATTACGCATTCTTTCCAAGTACGTTTGCCAGCTTTGAAAAAGTTGGATACGATGTCATGCTGCTTCCGATGAACTTTATTGCCAATATGGCACAAGCAGGCGCTGTTTTAGGTGTCATCATTCGCACGAAACGAGTAGAAACAAGGTCTTTGGCATTATCAACATTGCTGCCGAGTTTCTTTGGTATCACAGAACCAGCCATTTATGGAGTCACACTGAGATTGAAAAAGCCTTTCTATGCTTCATTAATTGGCGGCGCAGTTGGCGGATGTTTTTATGGTTTATTTTCAGTCAAAACGACAGCATTTTCAATTCCAGGTATTACATCTCTGCCAACTTACATTATGAAAGGCACAAACAATTTCCAGCTCGCTTTAATTGGAATAGCGCTGAGCTTTTTGGTCTCACTTCTTGTCACTATGTTCCTTGGTTTCAAAGAACCTGCCACAAAAGTGGAAGGTCAGCCGCTAAAACAAGGAAAGTCATCTAAAGATCCAGAGCATGCAGTCAATCAACAAGCTGCCAGACAAGTAAATCCTTATGAAGTACAAGCACCTATAACTGGTCAGGTCGTTCCGTTATCTGAAGTCAATGATGCCGTTTTCTCAAGCGAAATGATGGGCAAGGGAGTAGCGATTATGCCTGATAAGGGGGTGGTACAAGCACCGTTTTCCGGAAAAGTAGTGACCGTTACACCTACTAAACATGCAATAGGTTTGGTTTCAGATGATGGGATTGAATTATTAATACATGTAGGGATTGATACCGTCAGCCTAAATGGTCAATTCTTTGAGGTATTGGTGGAAGAAGGAGATGAAATCAACATCGGGGATCATTTATTATCATTTGATATAGAAGGAATTCAATCAAAAGAATTAAATGTCGTGACACCTATTATCGTCACTAATTCCTCGAAGTACCTGGATGTGATCCATACAGGTGACTCTTATGTCAACGCAGGAGAAAATAAACTCTTAATGCTCATTCATTAATCATAAATAGAAGGGATGATTGAAATGAAAGAATTAAAAAAAGGTTTTTCAGATAATTTTCTATGGGGTGGCGCAACAGCTGCTAATCAAATAGAGGGCGCATATTTAGAAGGCGGGAAAGGGCTGTCAACTTCAGACTACGCGGCATATAAAGATCCCTATGCACAAGGAAAAGTAAACAACTTTACATTCGATGTTAGTTCAGCTGAACTAAACAAATACAAGGAAAATCCTGATGCATTTGATTTCCCAAAAAGACGCGGAATTGATTTTTATCATCGTTATGAGGAAGACATCGCACTGTTTGCAGAAATGGGATTTAAAGTCTTTCGTTTGTCCATCTCATGGGCAAGAATCTTTCCAACAGGTTTAGAGGACAAGCCGAATGGAGAAGGATTGGCTTTTTACGATAAAGTATTTGATGAATGTGCGAAATATGGAATTGAACCGCTAGTAACGATGTCTCATTATGAAATGCCGATTACTTTAACAGAGAAATATAATGGATGGATGAGTAGAGAGCTTGTCCCATTGTTCGAAAAATACGCACGGGCGATTTTAGAAAGATATAAAAACAAAGTGAAATATTGGATTACATTTAATGAAATGAATATGAACCTCAATAGTCTTTATACAGGTGCTGGCATTTTAGAGGATTTAGTAGACCATAAATTACAGGCTGCTTACCAAGCATCTCACCATCAATTTGTGGCAAGTGCATTAACAGTGAAGGCAGCGAAGGAAATCATTCCAGATGTCCAAATTGGCTGTATGATTAACCAAATCGAAGCCTATGCAAAAACAACAAAACCAGAGGATCAGCTGCAGGCAGTCAAATCGAATCAATTGAATATGTTCTATCCTGATGTTCAAGCTAGAGGCGAATATCCAACATACATGGTGAAATATTTTGCTGATAATCAAATCAAGCTGGATATTAAAGAGCAGGATGAACAAATTTTGAAAGAGGGCACTGTTGACTTTGTTGCAATCAGCTACTATATGTCACACGTAGCAGAAGCGCGTGAAGATGCCGCTGAGCTAGCGGGTACGTTTGACAGCCCGATTAAAAATGAACACTTGGAATTATCACAATGGGATTGGCCGATCGATCCAATGGGTCTGCGCATTTCATTAATTAAACTGTATGACAGATACCAAAAGCCTTTATTTGTTTGTGAAAATGGACTTGGCGCAAGAGATACATTGACACAAGATGGAAAAATTCACGATGATTATCGAATTGATTATTTGAAAAAACATATTGAACAGATGAAAGAAGCAGTAAAAGAAGGTGTTGACTTAATGGGATACACACCTTGGGGCTGTATTGACTTAATCAGTTGCGGAACATCTCAAATGACTAAACGCTATGGTTTGATCTATGTGGATCAAGACGACCTAGGAAATGGTACACTGAATCGTTACCGTAAAGATTCATTTTTCTGGTACAAAAATGTAATTGCATCAAATGGAGAAGACCTATAAAAGCAGATTGAATGATGAAAAACACCATCTCAGGGCGCCTTAACCGGCTGCATGCGATGGTGTTTTATTTTTCACGAAAACATCTCTTGACCTTGAAGTATACTTCAACCTTTATAATGTAATTATAGTAAAACAAAATCACAAAAAAGGAGTAACAATGGAGTTGATGACTAGAGGTGAACTGGCCAAACAAACTGGAATAAGCCCTGCCGCAATTCGTTACTATGAAGAACACAACATTTTACCTGTCCCGAGACGCCGTTCGAACGGTTATAGACTATACACAGAAGATTATATTGTGAAAATTCAATTGATCAAAGATGCCAAGTCATTAGGTTATTCACTAAAGGAAATAAAAGAAATATTGGAAATGCTGAGTCAAGACATAGAACTAGATACTTTAAAAAGAATTGTAAAACATAAACATGAAGAAATTGAAAAGAAAATCAAAAGCCTGCGCCTCATTCAAGACCTTTTATCTAACTTATTAAAGACTCCTGAGAAAGAAGTACAAGTGTATCTCAAATCATTTCGTGTGATGAATGAGGATGACGAATAAACATATCTGCTTAAAGGAGAGAAAATACAATGAGTGTCGAAATTTTTAACGGAGAACGTTCTGAAGAAAGTATTCAATTTGAAACATTATTCACGTCCCAAAGTAATAAAGAGAGTTTTGCTAGTGTCGAAAAAACCAAAAACTTTCTATCTCAAATAGAAAATATGAAGCCTTATGCAATCGGAGACGATGTAAAATTAGTGAGTGAAATAAAGGAGCAAATTTTCGAAGGAATGCAGGTTTTCACATTGAATGACCAAATGTCGAAAAAGCAAAAGGTGATTCTCTATATACATGGTGGCGCTTGGGTAAACCAGCCTCTTAATTTCCATTGGTGGTACATGGATAAAATGGCTCAATCCCTTAATGCCAAAGTGGTCGCTCCTATATATCCTAAATTACCTCATTATAGCTACCAAGATACTTATCCGAAAATCTTAAATCTATATAAAGAAATACTAAAAACGGTTGAGAGTACCGATCAATTAACGATTATGGGAGATTCAGCGGGCGGAAATATCTCACTTGGCTTGGCGCATCTCTTAAAGATGGAAGGTCTGCCGCAGCCGAAGGATATTATTTTATTATCTGCATGTGTTGATATGAGTTTAAGCAATCCTCTTATATCTGAATATGCCGATAAAGATCCCATCCTAGCACCAGAAGGAATAGATGTCATTACAAAAATGTGGGCAGCAGATAAAAGGGTAACTGACCCATTAATCAGTCCAATTCACGGGGACTTTCATGATCTTGGGAAGATCACTCATTTTATTGGAACACATGATATTTTATATCCAGATGCACTAAAGCTTGATGAAAAGCTAACAGAACAAGGAATTAATATGAAAACCTTTGTTTACCCAGAAATGCTGCATGTGTTTGTCGTCATGCCAATCCCTGAGGCACAAGATGCTCAGGAAAAAATCATTCAGGTGATAAATAGTTAGGTCTTTTTCACACATCAAAATGCTCTGACTTAAATATTCGAAAAAATAGGCTGCTTACTGAAAGCAGTCTTTTTCCATTCAACATGAAATACATTTAGATTGTCAATTCACCTCAGATTAAAAATTCCTTAAATTCCAATTTTTGTTTACAACGCACGAATTTCCTATTAATATGATACATATTCGGTTCTTCACCCGTTCATAAAGGAGAGTGACATGATGAGTGTTTTCTTTCTTCATCCTATGGCGCTGATCTTATTTACATTGCCTTTGTTATCTTTGATTTGGGGGATTGTTGGCTACTGCATCTTTAAGCGAGTTTATATCGTTCTTATCATCACATTTGCCGTCTCCACTATTTTCATATTTGCCTATACTGGGTTTGACATGTCAAATATGTATTGGGTCGTGGTGATGACCTTTTTATGCATGTGTACCTCTGTCATCACAAAAATCATTCGCTATATGTATGCCCGCTATAAAAGAGCATAACGAAAAAGCTGATATTCACAAAAATCAGCTTTTTCCATATAGAAATACATGGCGAATTAGTCAAAGTGAAAATCGGGGAACTGATTCCACTCAAATATACTAGAAGTTGATGTACGACCTAGACTTAGCAGGAAGAGGGACGCATCAAGCGTTCTCTTTGTTACATTCCAGATAACTGAAAAATCGCTCCACAAAATCAGCCCCATGTATTTTCTCCATATGCGCCGTGTTAAAAATATATTGTTCCATATGCTCAAGCTTGCGCAGGCTGCGTACCAGTACTTTCCGATCCTCGTCAGAAAGGTGAGGGTCATGATTTATCTTCAGCAATGCCTGTTTGACACGCGCGGAGACCTTTTCAACATATAGATGGTTTTTGGAAGCTGGCGGAATACATTGCGACAGGTCACAGCCTGTAAAGCGAACACCGTCAAGAATGCAGTTTTCAAAGTTGGCGATCAGCTTTTGTTTACCATTTCCCTCAAACGTTATATCCACTAGCTTACCGGTAAAAGTGCAGTGAACAATATTCGCTGCTTGTAAAATGCGGTCATTAAACCTACATTGATAAAATGTACAGTCGATAAACACAGCATTCTCCAATGTCATTCCTCTCATATCACAGGAGGAAAATTCGCAATTCGTAAAAACAGCCTCGCCTTTAGCAATCCCAACAGAGCGCAAATCGGAACGAATAAAAGTACAATGCTCAATCGTACTACCTGCAAAAAATCTCGCATTCGTCAGATCACACGTATTAAATACAAGATGACGCAGCTGACAGCTCCAAAATATAGGTGAATGAACATTCGAGTTGCTAATCGTCGATCCGCTTATCGTTTCGTGTTCATACCTGACAATATCAGAAAATATTTCATTGTCTACTGACATACCAGACTCAAGCCTTCTCATTGTGATCACCTATCTTTTAATCTTTTACCAGGATGAATACCTTCCAAAAGTTCATTTCTGTTTCACTCAACGGCTGGCATTGACAAGTTATTATATCATAAAGCTCGAAACATAAAGAGAGCGGTCATCATTTTGAGAGCGCTTATCTTGCAATGTGTCTTTCACACTCACTTTAAATCATAAGGGGGACAAAAGAATGAAAAGATATGACGCATTCCCAGAACCAATCGGCGGCTATACTGCCGGACGCACACAGAAAGTCAATCATACGATGGCGTGGACTTGATTAAGAAAACGAGCAGTAAGTGATCTAAAATGAAAAAAAGCCTTGAGAATTAGGCTTTTTTTGTTTCTACATGGTATATATCCGTGACGATTTTTAAAAAAGCCTTCAAAGCACGTGTTTTATATCGACCTTTCTTCACGACAATGCCAATTTTCCAGGGAATATATTGACTACTAATTGGTTTTACACAAATGTCCTCTTTATACATGTCCGTTAAAGGACTTGGAATGATCGCAACTCCTAATTCATCACGAACTAATGTCAAAAGCAAATCCCATTGTGTTGTGCTGTACGCGACATCGGGAACAAAATGTTCCTTACGGCAGCTTTCTAAAATCACTTGACTTAACGCAAATGAAGAATCAAACAATATCCAGTTATCCTCTTTAAGCTGTTCAAGCGAGAGCTGTTGTTCATCTTTTAAAGCGTGATTTTTTGGTAAACAAGCCACAAACGGCGCTTCAAAAATGAGTTGTTCTTCTAATTCATGACTTTGGGCAGGTATGACAATAAAGGCCGCATCTACTTCGCCTTTCTCAACGAGTTTTTCTACATGTAAGCCGCCCTCCTCAATCATTTCGAGCGTCACATCTGGATGCTTTTGAGTAAAAGCTTTTGCCACTTTCGAAAAGAAAAAGGTACCAATTATTTGCGGCAGACCGATCTTTAAATGGCCGCGAATATGCGTGTCGGTATCACCCAGCTCCATTTGCAATTCATTCATTTGCTGCAGTACCGCAATCGCTTTTTCATATACAAGCTGTCCTTCATCCGTTAACTTGAAAATTCGATTTGACCGATCGAAAAGGATGACACCCAGTTTTTTCTCTAATTTTTGAATGGTTTTAGAGAGGGAAGGCTGGGCGATAAAAAGCTTTTCACTTGCTCTTGAAAAACTTCCACAATCCGCAATCGTTTTAAATATTTCAAAGTCCCGTATGTTCATTTTACCCTCCATTATTCCAATAAGGCATACTCATTATGATGATGATATATTGTACATTATAAACGTTTATTTTTACACTGAGAATAAGGAGGGGTTAAGATGTCTACATGTAAAGTTGCTGTTGTGCAAGCTGCTTCTGTCATTATGGATAAAGAAGCAAGTACTGAAAAAGCCATTTCGTTAACACTTCAAGCCGGAGAAAAAGGAGCCAATATTGTTGTATTTCCTGAAGCTTTTATACCTGCCTATCCTAGAGGACTAGCTTTTGGCGCCACAGTAGGAAGCCGTTCTCCAGAAGGAAGAAAGGACTGGCTTCGTTACTTAGAAAATTCAGTTCCAGTTCCAAGTAGAACGACTGACAGATTAGGAGAAGCAGCCCGCAAAGCTGGTGTCTACCTCGTCATCGGTGTCATTGAAAGAGATGACGAATCAAGTCGCGGGACTTTATACTGCTCCGTATTGTTTTTCGGACCAGATGGAACCTTACTTGGAAAGCACCGTAAACTAAAGCCGACAGGTTCCGAACGACTCATATGGGGAGAGGGGGATGGCAGCACACTGCCGGTTTTCGATACACCGTACGGTAAAATAGGCGCTTTAATTTGCTGGGAAAACTATATGCCATTAGCTAGAGCAGCGATGTATGCAAAAGGCGTCCAAATCTATATAGCCCCTACGGCAGATTCCAGGGAACTATGGCAATCTACGATTCGCCATATTGCCGCAGAAGGCCGATGCTTCGTTCTATCTTGTAATCAATATGTGAATAAAGAGATGTATCCTAAAGATTTAGCCTGCTATGATGTATTAGCATCTTCTCCTGATGAGATGTGCCGAGGGGGGAGTGCAATCGTCGGTCCTTTAGGCGAATATATAAAAGAACCTGTCTATGGTCAGGAAGAGATACTGCTGGCAGATCTTGATTTGCGTGATATTTCTTCTAGTCAATTCGACTTCGATGTAGTGGGGCATTATTCAAGACCTGATATCTTCCAACTCGTCGTCAATGAAGAGAAAAAAGAAAATGTAAAGTGGATGAATCGATGAAATCACACGAAAAAAAGAGCAGCCATCAGCCGCTCTTTTTTTCGTGTGTCAACCTTGATGAGTTTTTAATGGACCTTTTGTGATATGAGTAAGATGAGCATTTATGTTAAAGATTTTAGCGTTGATGTCTGTTATTCCAAAGCTAGTGATTCTTTTAGAATGCATCTCAAGATAGTTTTCAGCTGCTTCTTTTGTTTCGAATAAGTAGATTCCGCCAGCCTCATTCTTCTCCGGATTCTCCGTCCATATTTTCCATATGAATCCGTCTTCCTCATTTATACTTTTCGCTAAATCAGCAAACTCTTTTGCCATTTCATCACCGAAAGGGCCTTTCATCTTAAAATCCACCTGTAATAAATGTGCCATCGTCATTCTCCTTATGTTGAAGTTGTAAAATACAGTTCCCCCAGCACTTCTTTCATTTGATACTGCTGCTGCGGAAGTTCTTTCTTCATAAAAGACCGTACATCTGATTGGTCAACATCGTACATCACTTCAATTTCTTTAGAAAATAGAAGTTTTTCTTTTTCGAGCAGGGTAGAAACAGCTGGGCGTTTTTTCGGTTCAAGTTCTTCAGGGTTTAATGCTTGCTTTAATCCTTCAACATAGACTTCAAATGAGCGGCCACCCGTGATTTTGACTCCTTTATTTTCTTCGTTGACGAAGATGATCGTTGGGAAACCTCTAGCACCAAGGTCTCGAACTAGAGTAAAATCTTGATTTAATAATTCCTGGCCGCTTGGCAGCTCCGCTTCATGGACAATCACATCTCCGTTAAGTCCAAGATCGTTGACGATGTCAATTAACACCGTGATATCCGATATATTTTGATTGAATGCAAATAGCGCTTCTCTCGCACGGCGTAAAAAAGTATAGGCTAGTGCATCATCATGATGTTTTTGAATCACTTTGAACACGCGAGAGGGCGGGTAGGAAGATTGAACAGGATTGTCAATCATTAAGGACCCATCAATTGGCATGCGGGAATGTTCTCCAACCTCTCTCCAGTGACCAGCCACATCAGCAGGTTTGTAAATTCCGTTTGCAGGATCAATTGGACCGCCATGCCATTTCTCTAACAGTCCACCCAACACAGTCTGGAAATGAAAATAATGTCCATATTGCTCTTTAAATCGACGTAGCACAGGTTCAATTGCCCAGCAATGCGAACAAATCGGATCTGTTACATAATAGAGCGTTATTGTTTTTTTAGGTTGCTGAAAATCAATGACCTGAATATCCTCTTCTTCACCTACACCACATACACCTGTTTCTATATCACAAAACATCTCATTGTTTTTCAATTTCATTTTCCTCCTCAAATTTTGTAGGAACGCTATTGCCTATCAGTTTGTTTGAATCAAGCAATGATTTACTTTACAATTAAATCTTAAGACACAATGAGTGAGACCAACACCAATAATTTCTTCAATTTGTTGTTTATCCAACAGATTGATAGATGTGTTGAAAAAGGAGGAGGGATAAGATGCCACAGCCAAAGACAGACCCTCGGGTCCTAAGAACGCGTAAGTTAATCATGGAGTCATTTATTAAACTTTCATCGAAAAAGGAATTTAAGGATATTACGATCAAAGATGTCACGGCAGAAGCCATGATCAACCGCGCGACGTTTTATTATCATTTTGAGGATAAATACGATTTGCTGGATAAAACACTATCAGAAGTATTATCGATTAATTTAGAAAGTATAAATTTCAATCATCGTAAACTTGATGAAGATACGATTATCAATATTTTTAAAGCACTAACGAATTTCCAACAATCTCTGCATAACCGCTGCCAAGTAGAATATGAAACTGAACTTGCTCCTATTGTGAGGGAACAGCTTGAAATTATTTTTTATCAATTGTTAATCAATCAATATGCAAATGTCGAAAAGCAAATTCTGAAGGTCACAGCTGTTTTTTTAAGTTGGGGAATTCACGGAGCTTCTGTTGAGTGGAGAAAAAATAGTTCGCACTTATCATCAGAGGAGTTTATCAAATCAGCAGTGCCATATATCTTGTCAGGGATTGATTTTAAACAAGCAGATGGATGATTTGACAATTTTCAAAGGCTTCACTAATATAAATGCTATAGCATATAAATTTCATAGAGGGTGTTTACATGGATTTACAAGATTTAATAGGCTATCTCGTTCATCGTACCGATCTCAAAATGACCAATTATTTTACGAACAGGCTAAAGCCTTACGGGGTCACGCCTGAACAATGGAGTATTATAAGTATTCTGAGTAGTGAAAAGGGGACTACTCAAAAAGAATTGGCAGAAGGAATTGATAAAAATCAAACCACTGTCGTCAGAATGATCCAGTCTATGGAACGAAAAGGGCTTGTCAAAAAGATCTATAATGAACAAGACCGGCGCTCACATCATCTGCTTTTAACAGAAAAAGGGGACGAGGTCAAAAAGGCCATTCTTCCTGTTGTCATGGATGCACATCAAACGGTGACAAAGCAATTAAACGCTGAAGAGATTCAACAATTAAAATTACTTTTAAACAAATTATTTCATTCACACTATGAATCTTGAAATGTCTAATCTGTAACGAACTGTTTATGTCCGATATATGCTATGACATATAAATTGTATCAGCTGAAATTTTGTCCATTTGGACTTGAGTGTTTCAGTCAAATAACTTAGAAAGATGTGATCACGATTTTCATACTTATTCTTCAAATGATATTGGCCGCTTTCTTTTTTGTAACAGGATCGAAAATTATATCAGGGAAAATGGCAGAAGAGTTCAAACGATTTGGTTTACCTGCTTTTTTTAATGTTTTAACCGGAGCCTTTGAGCTCATAGGCGCAGCTGGAATGCTAATTGGCATATGGATGCCAACAATCGCAATATTATCAGGCTTATTGTTAGGAGGCACGATGCTGGCAGCTGCACTTACTCTGATCGTATTGGCCAAAGATCCCTTTAAAAAAGCAATCCCGGCACTTGTGTTATTCGCTCTCAGTATTGGGATCAGCTTGTACCACATTCTTTAAGTTCATATCAAGGTAAGTCACAAAACCTAAACAAATCTCCACTATTCTAATGGTGGATGATGTTTAGGTTTTTTAGCGATTGAATTGTTTTCGAAGAACTAAGCATGAGACAGCAAATACTGCAAAAGCGCCCGCTGATCCAGCAGCAAACACGAGCTCAGATTGTTCTAGTTTGGACTTGAATAACAAAGGGACAGAAAGAATGAGAGCGGCACCACTAAAGCTCAATCCTAATATCAACATTGCTAGTAATTTATTCATAGAAACACCTCTTACACTCATAATGAAAACAATCGAAAAGAATCATATTTGGAGTGTATCATATAGTGACGAGCGATGGCTTTCTTTTCATTAAAGCACTCGTAAAATAAACTTTTTTAAACGAACACTGTTCTTAACGAACGGTGTTCGTTATAATATAAATGAGATGTGACTTTAAACGATTTTCATAAAGAAGAGGAGATGCATACGATGACGGCATTATCTAAGGATCAAAAGCAAATCGCTATCATTGGAGGAGGACCTGGGGGGTTAACGCTCGCCTTAATACTGCAAAATTACGGTATACAAACAACCATCTATGAACGAGAGGTGCATGACAAGAGTCTTGAAAGAGGGGGCTCACTGGATATTCACGAAGAAACAGGCCAAAAAGCTTTAAAAGAAGCGGGAATTTATGAGGAATTTCAAAGGAACGCACGCTATGAAGGAGAAGATTTCCGATTACTTGATAAGTCAGGAAAAATTTATTTAGATGAAGAAACGGAACCAGATCAAAAAGGCACCCGCCCAGAAATTGACCGTGGTGTTTTGTGCGAACTGCTGTTAGATCAAATTGATGCTGAAAACATCAAATATGGATATAAACTAGAAAGTTGCGTTTCACTAGAAAACGGCATGACGGAGCTTCATTTTGAAAACGGAGTTGTCGAGACAGTTGATCTTTTAATTGGAGCAGATGGTGCTTTTTCTCGTGTGCGTCCTCTGTTAACAGATATTGATATTGAATACGCCGGACTCACGATGCTGGAACTGAATATCCTCAACGTAGAGGTGAATCACCCTGATTTAGCTGCATTTAATAAACGCGGGAAGATGTTTGCTTTAGCAGACCATAAAGGACTGATTGGTCAGTTAAACGGGGATGGACGAATAAAAGTGTATGCAAGCCTTATGGTTGAACGTAACTGGATTGAGGCTTGTGGTATTCCTTTTCATCAAGCGAAAGAAGCAAAAGAACAATTATTAGAGTTATTTAGTGATTGGGACGATCAGCTGAAAAATTATATTCGTTATGCAGAAGATGCCATCATTCCAAGACGGATTTATACGCTTCCTGTCGGTTTTAAATGGAATCGCCATAAAGGAGTAACGCTTATCGGTGATGCAGCTCATGTCATGTCACCATTCGCAGGGGAGGGCGTAAACATGGCGATGTTTGATGCAATGGAACTCGCACTTGCGATTGTCCGAAATCCTCATCATATCGAAAAGGCTATAGAAGAATACGAAGACATGATGTACGAATATTCATCGGAGAAAGCTCATGAATCAGAAAAAAGTTTAAAACTGTGTTTTTCAAAAAATGCTGCGGTCAAGCTTGCAGATATGATGAATTCTTTTCAAGAAAACGGAGATTGATGCTCAATTTACTATTTGACTTTGACATGTTATAAAGAGAGT
The DNA here is from genome assembly GCF_000800825.1 of Bacillus sp. WP8. Classification (NCBI taxonomy): domain Bacteria; kingdom Bacillati; phylum Bacillota; class Bacilli; order Caryophanales; family Bacillaceae; genus Bacillus; species Bacillus sp. WP8. The sequence goes on along the minus strand of NZ_CP010075.1, from coordinate 1,773,402 downwards.
ATGAACAATTCAAATCGTCGTATTATCAGTCGTCGGTCTCAGCCGGCTAAAGAGCCTTTAAGCCGTGAACTCATTGTGAAAACTGCCTTTGACCTTCTTAAGGAGCAAGGGTTAGAGGGCATGAGTATGCGTAAGGTGGCTAAAGCATTAGATACAGGACCTGCATCCTTGTATGTCTACGTGAACAATTTTCAAGAACTAAGTGCTTACGTATTAGATTATGGTCTCGGCCAAATGGTTTATCCAAATTCAGCGGGTGGCACATGGAAAGAACAGTTATTTGACATATTGCATACTTATTTCCTGCTGCTATACGAAAAGCCAGGTCTTGCTGAAATTTCTCTTTCCACCATCCCGCAAGGAACGAACTTTTTACAGTTGACCGAACATCTTCTCGCTGCACTGCATGAAGGCGGAATCAAATCTACATCCGCTGCATGGGGAGTAGACCTGTTACTGTTATACGTATCTTCCGTAGCATACGAAAAGGTCTCTTGGAAGAAACAAGGCTCTTCGCAAATTTCAGATACAAAAAAAACATTTCATGATGCAGACAAAACGCGGTTTCCTTTTATCCATAGCCTGAAAAAAGAAATGTTTGCAGGTGATACCGTATCACTGGAACGGTTCAGGTGGGGAATTGACGTCATTTTGTCAGGGATCCAGCAAAAAATCAATTAGAAAGGAGCAAAAAAAGCAGTCAAAGGCTGCTTTTTTATATTTTCTCCACTTTTTCAAAACGTATAAAAAAATCTATATATTGTTTTTGCATATAAAAAATTATATAATCTAGTGGAATAAACAAATGAGGTGCTTAGGCATGGAACATATAAAGAATTTATTACAGAGCTATATTCCTTTAGCAAAATCTACTGCAAAAATGTTTGGACCAAATTGTGAAGTCGTGATTCATGATTTAACGAACCCTCAAGCATCAGTCATGTTTACAGTCAATCATCATGTGACGGGAAGAAAAATTGGTCAATCATTTGATCATTTGGTAAAGACTGTTTTACAATCAGAAGATTTTAAAGAAGATTATCTCGCTGGGTATACATTTAAAACCGAAGACAACCGTACCATTCGTTCTTCGACTTCATTAATTCGTGATTCCGAGCAAAAGGTGATTGGTGCATTCTGTATCAATTTTGATGTTGAAGCATTGAATCAAATGCAGCAATTTATGGATACTTTTCTTTCTACAAAAGTTGAAGTTCAAGAGAATGAAACAACAACAACAAATGATGATCTTGAAAATGTGGAAGAAATCGTAGATCAATTGATTCAACAGATCATTGAAAACAGTGTTCACCCAGTCATGAAACGCCATGAAAAAATTGAATTAATAAGGTTTATGGATGAAAAGGGAATTTTTTTAATGAAAGGTTCAGTTGAGAAGGTCGCATCTATGTTAGGTATTTCTAAAGTCACCGTCTATAGCTATTTGGATGAGATCAAACATAAATCGAATGAAGGGGAAACGAAATGAAAAGCATCTTTGAGGTAGGGAATCTAAAAGCCAACGGACACTATGCATTCGCAACCGTTCATCAAAACACGGTCTATGTTTCAGGACAATTTGCCATCAATCCTGAAACGAGAGAAAAAGAATTCGGTCCCATTGAAGAAGAGACATTACAAGCGCTTAAAAATGTCGAGATGATTGTAGAAGCGGCTGGAAGTAAAAAAGAAAAAATTTTGCGTATGACATTATACATTTCTGATATTGAACTATGGGACAAGGTAGATGCGGTTTACACTGAATTTTTCGGTGAACACCAACCAGCACGTACTGTTGTACCAACGAATGAATTACATTTCGGTTTCAAAATTGAAATTGATGCTATTTCTTATATTTAGAATATTTTTTTGCCTATGATATATAAAAAAGTATATTTCGTATAAAAAATTATTCGAAGGGGATGATGATCGATGAATCAATTGATTTGTAACGATTGTGGGAAAGTATATGAGATGACAACAACCCTATGGAAATGTGATTGTAACGGCGTATTAAACCTGGTGAAAGATACCCCTAAAATAGATATGGCGGCTTGGGATCACTATCCAAACTCATTATGGCGTTATGTTGAAACCATGCCCTTTTCAAAGGGTTCTAAGACTTGGGAATCTGTAACAATGGGTGAAGGTCAAACTCCGTTAATCCTTTTAGATCCGAATGAGCCAAATACTTATGTAAAAGTTGATTATATGATGCCTACACTCTCCTTTAAAGATCGAGGAGCTGCTGTTTTAATGACAAAGGCAAAGGAATTAGGGGTATCAAAAGTCATTGCGGATAGCAGCGGGAATGCAGGAACAGCGATTGCCGCTTATGCAGCTCGTTGCAAGATTGCATGTGACATCTATTTAAGCGATGAAACTTCACCTAAAAAGGTCGCTCAAATAAAAGCCCATGGAGCAACGATTAAAGAAATTCGTGGTACACGCGAGGACATTGCTGCTGCAGCCCAAAAAGCAGTAGACGACGAAAACGTTTTTTATGCAAGCCATGTGTATCATCCTTATTTTTTTGAGGGAACAAAAACATACGCATATGAAATCTATGAACAAATAAAAGGAGCTCCAGATGCTGTAATCATTCCGGTTGGAAACGGCACTCTCCTTCTAGGAGCGTATTATGGCTTTAAAGAGCTATTTGAAAATGGTTTGATTCATAAAATACCGAAAATCATTGCCATACAAGCGAAAAACTGTGCACCTCTTGTGAAAGCTTATCAAAACGAGGAGGAATCAGCATCGCCTGTTACGAATACAGGGACCTTAGCAGAAGGGATAGCCATTGCTGCCCCGGCGCGCTCCAAACAAATTCTACAAGCTGTACAAGATACCAATGGTACATTTATAGATATTGAAGAAGATGAAATATTGAATGCACGCTCTAAACTAAGTGAAAAAGGATTTTATGTGGAAGTGACATCTGCAGTCAATTTTGCCGGCTACTTGAAATATAAAAAGGAATCAAAAGAAACCATCGTCATACCTCTCTGCGGGGCAGGGATTAAGTCAAAATAAGCCGTAGAATACAACTTGAAAGATGACATCATCCCATTGCTGGAACAATCCGATTCTGATAGTTACTTATCACCAGAGGTTTGTCAGACCGTTGCTGCGAGATTGCGTCAACTGATCCGCCATTGGCTAGTAGATGATGACATAGATAAAATGAACGCTCTCTATCTAGCAGAAGGTATGGAACTAGCGCATGAACAAAATGAGGTATTGGGATTTATATAGGAAGAGGTCGAAAAATAGCTGTTTCATTATCATTCTAAGAGTATCTCAAGAGAGATGCTCTTTTTCTTGCCTGAATGCACAATCTCTTTTGCCCAAAAGTACAATTTCACTCAACTTCTAACTATTTTTTCATTTGTTCTTCTCCCCAATAACAAATTGCATCTAACACAGGCATCAATGATAATCCCTTTTCCGATAAACTATATTCTACTTTTGGAGGCACTTGAGGATATTCTTTACGATTAATTAATTGATCCGCTTCAAGTTCTTTTAGTGTATTGGTTAATGTTTTAAAAGAGATAGTCCCGAGCATTCGTTTTAACTGATTATAGCGAATAGGACCATTGTTTGCATATAAGGCATACAGTACCGTCATCTTATATTTCCCACCAATTAAAGATAAAGTATACCCAAATCCAGTTTCTTTTAGGTCAACATTAGCTGTAAAGGATTCTTTCGTCATTTCACACTCTCCTTTAGGTTAGTATCGCACTTTAATTACCGTACTTGTAGTACGTTATAGCATACAATAAAATGAATGTACATCAAAATATGATGAAAATAACAAAAAAGGGTGAATGAATAATGAAAACGATTGTCTATGCACATCCTTGGGACGGAAGCTATAATCATGCCATTTTGACTTCCATTACAGAAAATCTAGAAACAAAGAGAGAACTATTTCAAGTGATCGATTTATATAAAGATGGGTTTAATCCCGTTTTTTCAGCTGAAGAATTGAAGTATTTTATTAAAGGCGAAACACCTTATCAATTAGTTAAGGATTATCAAAAGAAATTAAGTCAGGCAACTGAATTAATATTTATATTTCCTGTCTGGTGGTGGGATTTACCTGCAATTTTAAAAGGATTTATTGATAAAGTCATGTTAAGAGGTTTCGCATTCTTAGAAGATAAAAACACTGGGGCTTTAAAAGGTTTATTGACAAATATTAAAAAAACAACTGTGATCTCAACATCTACAACAGATAAGGATTATATAGAATCTGAAGGTGGGAATGCGATTCAAAGCGTTTTTATTAACAGAACTCTTGCTGACTTGGGACTTAAAAATGAAGACACCCAATGGATTCATTTTTCAAGAGTTAACTTAACAACAGATGAAAAGAGAAAAATATTTTTAAACGAAATATCCCAAAGTATTTAATTTACTGTTGCAGCCAATAAGGAAAGGCACAACCTTTACGACCAATCTAATTTATTGAGAAGGTGGTAGAGGTTGTGAAAAATTAAATATGTATTCTCATTTCTTAGTTTACATAATATATATTCTAGGAAGTTAAGCAACAAATGAATTTCCTTTGTCTCAAAACTAAGTATACTTATCTTATTGAGACGAAAAAGAAAAAATCAATTTTAAATTGGTTCATCTAAATGCTTTGATGATATTCGCTTGATTTCATGGACAAAAACATTTCGCTGCAACGTTTTTGTCAAACAGCGCCAGATGCTATGAACTTTGCTATCAATCGTTCATTTATAGCTCCAGTTGATGTTCGATTGTGTGTTTACCAAATCAATGCTTTTTTCGTTCTAATATGTCAAAACATCTAGTCCAACATTACACTTGAAAAATGCTCATTAATCATTGTGTATCCATCAATTTCACCTCTCACCAAAAGAAATTTCGTTTGACTAACATTTTTTCATTACGTTCCTCCCTCCTGTTATTTACGAATCAGCAAGTCTCATTTATAATCGAGTAGATTTGTTCGATAACATATATATTTTTAAATGTGAGGGATTAGATGGAATTAAAGTGGTATAAAGCAATTATTGTGATCTTTACGATGTCTGGAATCTCCATTTCTACATGGTTTTCGCGGACACCGGAAGTTAGAGATTTATTACAAGCAAACACAGGAACAATGGGACTTATTTTACTCGGTTTATCTGTTGGCTCAATTGTTGGGCTTGTTCTTTCAAATGTATTCGTCCGTAAAAAAGGCGGTCGAGTGGCGATTGTGATCAGTGCTTTTTTGATGTTTTTTGGATTCACTACCCTTGCCATTGGTTCCACGCTCTCTTCTATCTTTGTCGTCACTTCTGGTCTTTTTCTTTTTGGAGCAGGCTCTGGCATGTGTAATGTAGCGATGAACTTAGAAGGAACAGAGATTGAGTACAGCATCAAGAAAACCATTCTGCCTATATTGCACGCTTCCTTTAGCATTGGGACGTTAATTGGAGCAGGTGCTGGAATTCTTTTTATCCATCTAGGGGTTTCTGTATTGATACACCTTCTCGCTATTGCCCTTCTATTCTTCCTCAGCATATTGATTTGTACACGGTTTATCCCGCATGGGACAGGAAAAGATCAGCATGAGAAGCAGTCAGATACAATTGAGCCTACTCAAACAGCATGGCTGAACAAACGAACGATATCTCTTGCGATGATCGCCTTATGCCTTGCGTTTGTCGAAGGCTCGGCCAATGATTGGATTCCACTTGCAATGGTGGATGGCTATCAAGTTTCACATTCCATGAGTACGGTCATCTATGCTTTGTTTTTGTGCGGCATGATTAGCGGCAGACTGATCAGCGGACGATTGATTGATCGCTTTGGCAGAGTGTTATTGCTAAGAGTGGCCATTTTATCAGCAGCTGCAGGACTATTCTTAGTCATTTTAAAGATTTCACTTGTTGTATGTATGATATCAATCTTTTTATGGGGACTTGGCGCATCTTTAGGCTTTCCGCTGACCATTTCTGCAGCTGGCGATGATAGCCGATACGCTGTCAAGCGCGTCAGTATTGTGACCTTATCTGGTTACACAGCCTCCCTTTCCGGCCCTCCTATTTTAGGGCTGCTTGCTAATCAAGTTGGACTGCTTCATGCCTTTATCTTTGTTCTATTTGCCATATGTATTGCAGGAATCTTTACCAAAGCAGTAGCAAAACCACATTCATTACAAGCTCACTAAACGTGTCTGATCCTTGATCATGGCACTTTTTTTAAATTTAAAAAATAAAATTGAAACCTTTCATGAAGTGAAACAGTCCTATAGATGTCCTGATGTTTATCGCTTTTTTAAAGAGGGAAAGTAAAAAAATAAGACTTTTCAAATAACTGAAAACGTGGTAAGATCATGAAAATAACCAGGAAGGGGTGAGAAAAATGAAAAAAAATATGCTATTAAAATTAGGTGTTTTGTGCATAGCACTTGCAAGTTTTCATTTGTTCTCAATGCCTCATTCCGTTCAGGTATACCATCATGCGAAGGTGGTTGCCGATCAAGAATCACATGAAATGAAAATCGTCCAGACAATGGGCGATGAAAAGAAACAAAAGCATGTGAGCGCAGTATTTGCCGCATTTACAGCACTGCTGATTATTGGCAGTATGACAGCTGGATTTGCACGCATCACTCATACTGATCGATTTGACCGGAAAAAGAAGCATTTACTTGCAGTGTTCTATCAATCTTCTTATTTCCGACAAGCTCGTGTTTAACCTAACCATCTAAATCAAAACAAAAACTGGGAGGTTTTACACGATGTTATTTTTCTTAAGAATTTTCATTCTAGGTCTATTCTCTGTCACTTCACTTTCTCTTTTCGTTTACCAAGGAATTGAAGTAGTTCATGCCATTACAAGCATGTTTGGCAACCACGAGAGCTAATTGACCTGTATATAAAAAGAAACCCCCTGCCAATCGCAGGGGGTTTTCGTTTGCTTATTTATTGTCATCTGGTGCACGTTCAGGTGTCAGAAGGACATGAGTCACTTCTCCCTGCTCTTCCTCATCTACAATAAATGACCCATTGCTATAGCGGTCATTCGCTCTTAAAGTAGAAATATCTAGTGGAATCGTTGTGCCTTTTTCGGTATCTATCTCAAGTGTATCGTGCAGCGCTGCAGCGATCACAGCCACAATACGGTGCGGGTTTTTCTTTAACTCTCTCAGCATAAGAACTCCGCGTTTCGCTCTTGATGTTTTATCAAATTCAGAGAGGTTCATTCGCTTTACAGCCCCTCTTTGTGTCGTGAGCACAAGGACATCGTTCTTCGGATCAATGATCTGGCCAGAGACTACCTCGTCCCCTTCCTTCAAATTGATTCCTTTGACACCTGCCGCTCTCGGTCCAACAACACTTACTTCTTCTTCATCAAACCATAAACCGTAACCATTTTTCGTTGCAATAAACAATTCCTGCTGTCCTGTTGTAACATGAACATCTACGAGTTCATCGTCACCTTTTAGATTCAAGGCGACAAGCGGTTTCGAATAACGCTGCGCTTTATATTGAAGAAGCTCTGTTTTCTTCACCATTCCACCTTTCGTAAAGAATAAAAGATATGACGTTTCATCAAATTCTTTTATTGGAATGGCTTTTTGGATTGATTCCTCGCGATCAATCGAAATGATATTCGTAATATGCTGCCCCATGTCTTTCCAGCGTATATCTGGCAGTTGGTGAACAGGACAATAAATGTAGCTTCCTTTATTCGTAAACAGCAGAAGTACATCCGTTGTATTCATTTCAAACTGATGAATCAAACGGTCAGTATCCTTCATGCCAAAGTCCTTACCGTTAGAGGCAGCATAGGAGCGCTGGCTTGTTCGTTTGATGTAACCATCCTTCGTGACTGTCACGTAAACATCCTCAGATGCGATCATCACTTCAAGGTTAATCTTAATTTCTTCGATTTTTTCCTCAATCACGGATCTTCTCTCATCAGCATATGTCTTTTTGAGCTTTTTCAGGCTGTTTGTAATGACCTTCAGCAGCTTTTTCTCGTTCGCTAAAATGTCTTCAAGCTCTGCGATGCGCACATCAAGCTCTCTTGCTTCGTCTCTTAATTGCGTAATATCTGTATTCGTTAAACGATATAACTGGAGTGAAACAATCGCTTCTGATTGTGCTTCTGTAAAATCATATTTCGCCATCAAGTTGTTCTTTGCATCTCGCTTATCATTAGAGGAGCGGATTGTGGCAATGACTTCATCTAAGATAGAAAGTGCCTTAATTAAGCCGTCGACAATATGGTGGCGTTCCTTCGCTTTTCGAAGCTCATACGCTGAGCGGTTCGTCACCACTTCTTTTTGATGGGCAATATATGCATCTAGTATAGTTGTGAGCGTCATTAAGGTCGGTCTTCGATTATGTATCGCTACCATATTAAAGTTATACGGGATTTGCAGATCTGAGTTTTTATATAAGAAATTCAGCACACCATTTGCATCTGCTTCTTTTTTCAGCTCTACTACGATTCGAAGCCCAGTACGGTCTGTTTCATCTCGGACCTCTGAAATACCTTCTACTTTTCTCTCAATTCGGAACTCGTCCATCTTTTTGACAAGGTTGGCTTTATTCACTTCGTAAGGAATTTCTGTGATCACGATTTGCTGGCGTCCGCCGCGGATGGTTTCAATCTCCGCTTTTCCGCGAATCATGATCTTCCCTTTTCCTGTTTCATACGCTTTCTTAATACCGTCTACACCTTGAATGATACCGCCCGTTGGGAAATCCGGCCCTTTGATGACTGTCATTAAATCCTCAACCGTACAAGCCGGCTGTTCGATTCGTTTAATAACGCCATCAATGACTTCTCCCAAGTGATGCGGCGGGATATCTGTCGCATAACCAGCTGAAATCCCTGTTGATCCATTCACGAGAAGGTTTGGGAACATTGCTGGTAGTACAACTGGCTCTTTGCTTGTATCATCAAAGTTTGCAACAAATTCGACCGTTTCCTTGTCTAGGTCCTTTAAAAGCTCTGAAGCAATGGCAGACAGTCTTGCTTCCGTATAACGCATGGCAGCAGGCGGATCTCCATCAATACTCCCGTTATTTCCGTGCATCTCAATCAGCACATTTCGTACTTTCCATTCCTGACTCATTCTTACCATCGCTTCATAAACAGATGAGTCCCCGTGCGGATGGTAGTTACCAATCACGTTACCGACTGTTTTAGCGGCTTTACGGAAGTTTTTATCCTGCGTATTTCCTTCTGCGTACATCGCATATAAAATTCTTCGTTGTACGGGTTTTAGACCATCACGTGCATCTGGAAGCGCACGGTCTTGGATAATATATTTACTATAGCGGCCAAAGCGGTCGCCGATTACTTCTTCTAATGGTAAATCATGAAATCGTTCTTGTTGTGCCATGTTTAAACCTCCTCAGCTAGCGACAAGTTTTCATTTTCAAGAATGTTGCTTTCCTCATCAAGTCCAAAGGCGACATTCTTTTCAATCCATTTACGGCGTGGTTCAACTTTGTCACCCATTAAAGTTGTGACGCGGCGTTCCACACGTGCAGCATCATCAATTTTGACCCTGACAAGTGTTCTCGATTCTGGATTCATTGTCGTTTCCCATAGCTGGTCGGCATTCATTTCACCTAACCCTTTGTAGCGCTGAATCGTGTACCCTTTTCCAACTTTCTTGAGTACGTCATCCATTTCTTCATCAGACCATGCGTACTCAATAATCTCTTTTTTCCCTGAGCCTTTGCTGACTTTATATAAAGGCGGAAGTGCAATAAACACTTTGCCATGCTCAATCAGCGGCTTCATATAGCGGTAGAAGAATGTTAAGAGAAGCACTTGAATATGCGCTCCATCCGTATCCGCATCTGTCATGATGACGATTTTGTCATAATTGATGTCTTCCACATTAAAATCGACACCGACGCCTCCACCAATTGCATGAATAATGGTGTTGATTTCTTCGTTTTTGAAAATATCAGCAAGCTTTGCTTTTTCAGTATTGATGACCTTTCCGCGCAGTGGCAGCACCGCTTGGAATTTACGGTCACGTCCCTGTTTTGCTGACCCGCCCGCTGAGTCACCCTCTACTAGATATAGTTCGTTTCTTGCTGGGTTTCTAGATTGGGCTGGTGTTAATTTTCCGCTCAGCGTTGCTTCAGATTTTTTACGTTTCTTGCCGCTCCTCGCTTCTTCACGGGCTTTTCTAGCAGCTTCTCTTGCCTGCTGCGCTTTAATCGCTTTTTTCACAAGAAGAGTGGCTGTTTCCCGGTTTTCTTCAAGAAAATACGCAAGTTTTTCAGAAATAACAGCATCAACAGCTGAACGAGCCTCACTTGTCCCAAGCTTTCCTTTTGTCTGCCCTTCAAATTGAAGCAGCTCTTCAGGAATTCTGACAGAAATAATAGCAGACAGTCCTTCGCGAATATCAGTACCTTCTAAATTTTTGTCTTTTTCTTTTAAAAGGGCCACTTTGCGTGCATATTCGTTAAAGGCTCTCGTCATGGCCGTTTTGGCACCAGACTCATGTGTTCCGCCATCTTTTGTTCTGACGTTATTGACGAAGGAAAGGATATTCTCCGAGTAGCCATCGTTAAATTGAAAAGCAAAATCTACTTCAATGGACTGATGCTCTCCTTCAAATGAGACGACTTCACTTAGAACATCTTTTTCTTCATTTAGATAAGCAACAAAGGCTTCAATGCCTGTCTCATAATAAAACGTTTCTTGTACATCATGCCGTTCATCGATCAGCTCTATTTTTAATCCTTTTAATAAAAAGGCAGATTCTCTTAAACGCTCTGATAATGTATCGAAATTATAGGTCGTAACACTGAACATGGTTGGGTCCGGCTTAAAATGAATTAGTGTTCCCGTTTTTTTCGATTTTCCGACTTTTTCAAGTGATGTGACAGGTTTACCGCCGTTTTCAAAGCGCTGATGATAAATAAATCCGTCCCGTTCAATCGTGACAGTAAGCCATTCTGACAGCGCGTTCACAACCGATGCCCCAACTCCGTGAAGTCCACCACTTGTTTTATATCCACCTTGACCAAATTTTCCGCCTGCGTGCAGGACCGTTAAAATGATCTCAGGTGTCGGTTTTCCAAGCTTATGCATACCAGTAGGCATTCCCCGCCCTTTATCTTGGACGGAAATGCTGTTATCTTTATGTATTTTGACAATGATATGATCTCCATGGCCAGCGAGCACTTCATCGACAGAGTTGTCTACAATCTCATAGACAAGGTGATGAAGACCGCGGGAATCCGTAGATCCAATATACATCCCTGGACGTTTACGGACCGCTTCAAGCCCCTCTAGCACCTGAATAGAATCATCGTTATAATCTACTTGCTGCTTTTTAACCAAATGCTTAATCCCCTTTCACTAACAAACATAACCGGCTAATCATCAAATGATCTCTCTAGATTTTAATGATGATCATGCTGCTCATTACTGTCCACTTTAATAAGCTGCATCATCACCATGCATGTGGGATTGACCAATACATGTTCTTTTGCACAGCTATGAGAATCATTCTACATTCTGCAATCAGAACTAGAAGTCCATTATAAACAAGACTGTTTCATAAGCCAAATGCAATCATATGATGGTTTTAGCAAAACAGAACAAATGTTCTATATTTATCTTATCGCTCTTTTTCTCGATATGCAAGGCCGCCGATATGTCCCTGTCGCCTTATTTTATCGCTTTCTTCTAGAATCGCAAATATATTTCTGCAACAAAAAAGCAAAAATCCTTGAAAAACCAAGGATTTTTGACGAATTAATGAGTTTTTGTCAACGCATGAGCCACCTTGATACATAAATCCATGATGGCGACCTTGCCATTTTCCTCAATCAGCCTTTTCGCTTCATCGTGATATATGCCTTGCTGCGCCCAAAAAACAGGTGCGTCTATTTGGAGAAACTCTTCTGCCACCTCTGGCAAAAACTCTGAACGTCTAAAGACATTGACGATATCAACAGGCTCTTTTATGTCTTTTAAAGAAGCGACTGCTTTCACACCGAGTGCTTCATCGATCGTTGGATTCACTGGGATAATCTCATACCCGGCATCCTGCATCGCTTTAGACACCATATAAGACGTCCGGTGCGGCTGATCTGATAATCCAACAACAGCAATTCGTTTACTGCTCTTTAATATACGGCCGATTTCTTCTTTCGTAGGATTGTTCATCAAGACACTCCTTTTCCTCTATTTTAGCGAATTTCTGCTTAAAAACAAAGCTGAATCCATCTGCTTTGGATTTTTTCAAAAAAAGTTCCCCATGTTTTTCACAAGATCATGTTAAAATGTAAGACAAGAGGGAGAATATAAAGGAGTTATGCAGATGTTAATTGCTTTGATGTTTATTTTGGCTTATCTTCTCGGCAGTATTCCATCCGGTCTCATTGTCGGGAAAGCTGCAAAGGGTATCGATATCCGTGAACATGGCAGCGGAAACCTGGGTGCGACGAATGCATTTCGTACACTTGGCGTAAAAGCAGGGTCTATTGTGATTACTGCTGATATCCTAAAAGGGACGCTTGCTTCAGCTTTACCGTTTTTCATGCAGCTGGACATCCATCCCTTATTAGCAGGAGTTGCTGCTGTTATCGGTCACAGCTTTCCTGTCTTTGCAAAATTTAAAGGGGGAAAGGCAGTCGCTACATCAGGCGGTGTGCTGCTATTTTACGCCCCATTCCTATTTATCACGATGATCGCTGCTTTTTTCTTATTTTTATACATTAGTAAATATGTTTCACTATCATCTATGCTGACCGGGATCTATACATTCATTTACAGCATATTCACCAAAGACCTATTCTTAATCATTGTTGTTGCCGTTCTTGCTGGCTTTGTGATTTACAGACACATCGCCAACCTCAAACGAATTCTCAACAAAACTGAACCGAAAATCAAATGGCTCTAGCCGTTTCATTCATTTAAATCTGTGGTAAAAGTAAAGAAAAGCTGTTTTTGCATCCTGCATTTTAAAAACAGCATGACTTCAAAAAGGGGCGATCACATTGAAATTAACAATAAAAGAAGATGCACTCAATTGGTACAAGGATGAATTAGATTTAGAAAAAGGTGATCAAGTTCGCTTTTTTGTGAGATATGGCGGGTGCAGTAATGTTCAAAAAGGCTTTTCTCTCGGCGTCGCAAAAGATGAACCTCAAAATGCCGGCGCAACTGCTGAAATAGAAGGTATTACTTTCTTTATTGAGGAAAGTGATATTTGGTACTTTGACAACCATGATCTGCATATTGATTATAACGAGTCCGTGAAAGAACCAGAATTTCATTATGAATAAACAAAAAAGATACCTCATCCCTCGGGTATCTTTTTTGTTTTACACTTCAATATACAGCCCATACTCTTGAATGTTTCCTAAAGACCGTTCCTTTTGCAGAATTCTTTTTTGCGGCTCACCGATCAAGTCAAAATGAGGAAACCCTTCGCGGTCATGAATCCATTCTTTTTTTAGCCCATGTCTTTCTCCCCACTCAACTAACCGCTTCATATCCTGACAGGCTGCTTTTGTGACGGTATTGGCATTTGGAAAACGGTCATCGAGCCAGTAGTGTGTTAAAAAAGCAACTTTTCCTTCCTGGACAGCTGTTTTCCAAGCGTTTAAATCGCTTCGTTTAATACCAAAAGCCATAAATTAAACCTGCTTCTTCGACTGTTCATATACTTTATGCCAAGCAGGAAAGGCTTTTCTAAATTGAATAGGTCTAAAGGTATCTTTATCTACACAAATATGTGAGGTTGTCCCTGTAATCGCTGTTTGTCCATCAGGTTTTTGAATTTCATAGCCATACACCGTTTTGACACCATTATATTCTTCAATCCATGTATGAACGGTTGCTGTTTCACCATACAGCAATGGTTTTTTATATTGAACCTGCAAGTCTATAACAGGTGCAAGAGCACCGTCTGCTTCTAGCTGCGCATACGAAAACCCTAATTCTTTAATCAATGCTGTTCTGCCGACTTCCATCCAGATTAAATAATTGGCATGATATACGATGCCCATTTGATCTGTTTCTGCATAACGGACTTCTATTTCTTTTTTGGATACATACACGTTTTCATCGCTCTCCTATCAAAACCTAAGGTCTGTCTCTGCCATTTTACCACATTCCAAATGGTTCTTCTAAAAAGAGGCAATAAAATAAACCAGGAATCCCTGGTTTATTCAGTATAGCCATTCTTTCTTGCTGCTTCTTCGTCCTTGATCTCAGAACGCATCGCGTCAATACTCATTTTGCGGTTTTCGTTTTTTTGTTTGATCATTTGCTTTTCTGTCTCTGTCGAAACGGACATCGCTGCTTCAGATTCATCGATATTGTCAAGTGTGTTCTCGATCATATCTTGCAGCTTTTCAACATTATCAGATCGATCATCTGGATTGGATTGATATGACTCGTTATTCATGATGATTCCCCTCCTTATTCGCCCTTTGTCTGTATCACATCTGGCTGTTCATTTGATTTATTATGCATCTTTTTACCTTTATTCCGTTTGTATGCTACAGGTTTTGTCCCTAAATGGTCTGGTGTAAACTGCGCTTGTTTATCATGCTCTCTACCCATTATTCATCCCTCCCTCTTCTTTAGGATGAACGAAAACGGATAATTCATGACTTATTTTTGTCTAAATCGTTCTTCCAACTTTTCTTCGAGCTGGTTTAAAAATTCCTCATTGCTTAATAATTCTTTTTTATTTTCAAGCACAAGCTCTTCAAATGTGCGTCGTTTTCTTCTTCTCATTCCACTCACCTCCATATATGTATGATTACATTTTCGCCAAAACATTTGGAAAATAAGCAAAAAGAGCTGAATCATTATAGATCCAGCTCTTTTTCAATTTCTTTTTTTGTCAGCATTTGATGCTTCACAGACATGATGCGTCCTTTTTCATCTAATATGTAGGTCGTTGGGTATGAAAGCACCTGATATCTTGCTTGAATGCCTTTTTGGTCCAATAAAACAGGAAAGCTCAGCTTTAATTCTTTTGTGAATGCTGCCACATGATCCACACTCTTTTCAGTAGTCGTCAAATTCACCGCTAGTACTTCAACTTGGTCATTTTCGCTCCTAATTGCGTCTAGATCCGGCATTTCTGTCCTGCACGGCTTACACCATGTCGCCCAGAAATTGATGAGCACCTTTTTCCCTCGGTAATCAGATAACGAGGCGGTTTTGCCATCAAGGGTTTTTAGTTCGAAATCAGGGGCTTGATCCCCTTTTTCAAGACCGATTGCGGGCTCTTTTGGCCCAAATAAATTCCATGCAAGTAAACCAATCAACACAAGTAAAACAGCGCTTGCCATTCCTTTTTTCCACATGATTGATCCTCCACTATTTTAAAAAAGAAGAGAAAGCTGTTGAATCGCCTTCTCTTCTTTGCTGTATTAGTTGCTTGCCAATTTTTCGCGAAGTACCATTTGAAGGATACCGCCATGACGATAGTAGTCAATTTCAACTTCACTGTCAAAGCGAACGACCACTTCAAATGTTTTCTCGTTACCATCTGTGTCAATTGCTTTCACAGTAACGAGATCACGCGGACGAACTGTTTCGTCAACATGAACTTCAAATGTTTCTGTTCCTGTTAGACCATGAGTTTCTGCACTTTCTCCGTCTTTAAACTGCAAAGGAAGTACGCCCATGAAGACAAGGTTACTTCTGTGGATACGCTCAAAGCTTTCAGCTAGAACAAATTTAATTCCAAGAAGGTTTGTTCCTTTTGCAGCCCAGTCACGTGAAGAACCCATTCCGTAGTCTTTACCTGCTAAGATCGCTAGACCTGTTCCATCTTCTTTATAGCGCATGCATGCATCATAAATGGATGTCACTTCACCAGTTGGCCAGTAAGTTGTATAGCCGCCTTCTGTTCCCGGTGCAATTTGGTTCTTAATACGGATGTTTGCAAAAGTACCTCTCATCATGACATGGTGGTTACCACGGCGAGATCCATATGAGTTAAAGTCTCTAGGCGACACGCCTCTTTCTTGCAAGTATTTGCCCGCCGGTGTGTCCTTACCAATCGCTCCAGCAGGAGAAATATGGTCAGTTGTGACAGAGTCACCGAACTTCGCAACTACGCGCAAGCCTTTAAGCGGTTCAACTTTACCAGGTTCAACTGATAGGTTTTCAAAGAATGGCGGGTTATCAATGTATGTGGAATTTTCATCCCATTTGTACAATGCATCATCCGTCGTTTTAATTTCATTCCAGCGGTCATTGTTGTCAAAAACAGTTTCATACTCTGAACGGAATAGCTCAGGTGTGACAGTGCTTTTAACGACGCTGTTGATTTCGTCCATTGATGGCCAAATGTCATTGAAATAAACGTTTTCGCCATTTTTATCGACACCGATAGGATCTTTTGTTAAATCAATATTCACCGTACCTGCAAGTGCATAAGCCACAACTAATGGTGGAGATGCAAGGTAGTTTCCTTTCACAAGCGGATGGATACGACCTTCAAAGTTACGGTTACCTGATAAAACAGAAGTGATCAGCAGATCATTTTCAGAGACAGCATCTTCAATTTCTTTCTCAAGCGGTCCTGAGTTTCCGATACAAGTTGTACAGCCATATCCAACAATGTTAAATCCGAGGTCTCTTAAATATGGAAGAAGTCCTGAATTCACAAGGTATCCTGTTACAACTTTAGAACCCGGCGCTAGTGACGTTTTCACGTAGTTTGGCACTTTCATACCGAGCTCACTTGCTTTCTTCGCAACAAGACCTGCTCCGATTAACACGTATGGGTTCGATGTATTCGTACAGCTCGTAATCGCTGCAATCGCAATCGCACCTGTCTTCATCACAGCTTTTTCACCGTTTGCAAGATCAAATTCGATTTGTTTATCAAGCTCTGATTTATCTAAGCCAAACCCTTGGTTACCAGCTGGGCTTTCGATGTGTTTATGGAACGTCTCTTTCATTTGAGAAAGTGGAATCAAATCTTGTGGACGTTTAGGACCAGATAAGTTTGACTCAATTTTAGAAAGATCAATTTCCACAACATCAGTAAAAATTGGTTCTTCTGCATCTGGCGTATAGAATAAGCCATTTGCACGAGAATATTCTTCAACGATATTAATTTGCTCTTCATCACGTCCAGTAAGACGAAGGTAAGCAAGCGCTTCTTCATCTACTGGGAAGAATCCACAAGTAGCACCGTATTCTGGCGCCATGTTCGCAATTGTTGCACGATCTGCTAATGGCAATTGAGCAACACCCGGTCCGAAGAACTCAACGAACTTGTTTACTACGCCTTTTTCACGAAGGACTTGTGTGACTTTTAATGCAAGGTCAGTTGCAGTCGTTCCGTTTGGAAGCTCTCCAACTAATTTAGCACCAATCACTTCTGGTACTGGGAAGTATGAAGGCTGACCAAGCATACCAGCTTCCGCTTCGATACCGCCAACGCCCCATCCAAGTACACCGATACCGTTAATCATGGTTGTATGAGAGTCAGTTCCAACTAATGTATCTGGGTAAGTGATGATCTCGCCATCTTCTTCAATTGCATGAACAACACTTGCAAGATACTCTAAGTTCACTTGGTGAACAATTCCTGTTGCAGGCGGAACAGCTTGGTAGTTGTTAAACGCTTTCTTTGCCCAGCTAAGGAAGTTATAACGCTCTGCGTTACGTTCGAATTCTAAATCCATGTTAATGTTTAATGCATCTTCAGTTCCAGCTTTATCAACTTGTACTGAGTGGTCAATAACAAGGTCAACTGGAATTTCAGGGTTAATTTTATCCGGATCCCCACCTACATCTGCCATTGCTTTTCTTAAAGAAGCAAGGTCAACGACGGCTGGTACACCCGTGAAGTCTTGTAAAATAACACGAGAAGGTTTAAATGGAACATCAATTTCTTTTACCTCGGCAGTTCCCCATTTTGCCAAGTTTTCAACGTGTTCCTTCTTGATCACTCTACCGTCTACTTGGCGAAGCACTGATTCTAAAAGTACCTTAATGGAATAAGGCAGCTTAGAAACATTTCCGATTCCTTGTTTCTCTAGTGCTTCTAACGAATAATAGTGATACGTTTTCCCATTTGTCGAAAACGTTTTTCTAGATTGAAAAGCGTCTTGTTTAGCGACTTGCTGCTGTTTCGACATGTCCAAAATCCCCCTTTTGATGATCAAGATCAATTTCAATTCTCAGAAAAATCGTCGTATTTCACCACAATTTTCTCACAATTTCATCTTAAAACAAATTCATACATAAGTAAATAACAATGCTTTTATTAAATTCAATAAGTTTAACTTATCATTAGGAAATGTTTACTCTTCATAAACGAAGCGCAGCGGGTTCATACTACAAATGAGGTGAAAGAACATGACAAAACGCAAAGCAAATCATGTCATTGACGGCATGAACGCAGCCAAAAGCCAAGGTAATGGCGCAGGCTATACGGAAGATGATCAACTCGTTTTAACAGAAGAACAAAGACAAAACAATAAAAAACGCAAAAAAAATCAATAAGAAGGAGCCAAACATCATGACGAATAAAAACACAGGGAAAGACATCCGTCAAAACTCTCCTAAGGAGCATCAAGGCGGTCAGCCTGAGCCGCTATCAGGCAGTAAAAAAGTGAAAAACCGCAACCATACAAGACAAAAGCACAATTCTCATCATGATATGTAATCATTCCCCTCTCATCCCGTGACCACACGGGATGTTTTAGGTCTTTCACACATTTCCATTTTCATCATATGATTTATTATGAGATGTGATGGAGGAGTGTTTATGGAGAATGAAAAGCAATCGAATTCCTCTGATTTCCTTGAAATAGATGATTGGCTCAATGTTTTAATGGATGATCCATTTGCCTGGTATGATGAACACCTCCCAATTGATCTTTATGAAACAAGCCGTGATTATATTATTGAAATCGATGTCTCCACCTTATCGATCACTGATGTAAAGCTGACCTTCGCTGGACATGAGCTGACGTTGACTTACACAGTACAAAAGCCAAAAGGTGAAGGCGAACAGCCAATTGAAAAAAGCGTGATGCTTCCTTTTTATTTAAACGACAAAGACATTGCAACAGATTATGAAAACCAAATCATATCGATAAAAATTAAAAAATGTTCCGACCATCCAAGCGGTGCATTTTCCTTTCAAATCCCCCACTTCAAACATTAAGAGCCCACCTTCATATAGGTGGGCTCTCTTCCCGTTCGTTTCAAGTCAATACCTTTTGCGAACCACCATGGCCAAATAGTAGAATCGCTATATGATAATGTATTCTTTTTCTACTAATCGGTTTGGGTCATTCTAGTAAATGGGCGGCTATCAATGAAAAAGGGCGTTTATAGAGATAATAGACATACATTTTTGTTATTTTCTTCTATCCTCTCTTCATGTAATATAAAATAGAGAGATAAGGGGTATAAGGAGTGAGAACATGTTAAGCGGCTGGTTTTTGTGGTTCATTTTATTTTGGGGTACAGTGATGATCGGATTACTCGCAATCGGTGGCTTTTTTATGTTTCGCAAATTTTTAAAACGATTGCCAAAGGAAGATGGGAAATCAGAGCTTGATTGGCAGGATGAATATATTCAAAAGAGCCTTCACCTATGGCGGGATGAGGACAAACAATTGTTAAATGAACTCGTATTACCAGTTCCAGAGTTGTTTAGAGATGTTGCCAAAGAAAAAATTGCGGGTAAAATTGGTGAGCTGGCATTAAAAGAACAGGCTGCCAGCATTAATCTAGACTTAATCATTCGCGGCTACATTATGGCTACACCAAAGCGTGATCATAAATTTTTATTGAAGCGCCTTCAAGAAAAAAACATTGATCACTCGCCATATGAATCGTTATTAAAATAACCTCCTTTATTAAAAGGAGGTTTAATTCATTTGAATTTGCTGCGGATCTAATTGTTTAGACAGCTTTCTAAACGACAAATACATAGCAACCCGCCAAGGTACGATCATGCCAAAAGCAAGAATCCAAAACATTCCGCTTAATGAGCCATAATCAATAGAAGAACTTAGGATGGTCTTCATCCCGATACGAAGGACAAGAAGTCCAATGAGAATAAACACAAATGCTTTTGACCGCTTTAAGTAAATGTCATTGCCTCTAATTTCAAACTTCGATGTTTTAATTAAAAATATAGAGAAAAACATCCCCACTGTGATCGCTTCTAGAAATTCAGCTCCAGTTACCCGAAACATTGGAACAAAAAACATCAGTGCGCCAGTGCTCATGAAAATAGGAGGTAAAATAATTTTTTTTGCCGTTGCAGGTTTTGCAGATGACTTAATGCGAATAAACATGACGGCCACCGCCATACATACCGCAATTATAGAAGAGATCAAGATCATCATATCAAATCATTCCTTTATTCTTTAAGGTCAGCCTATGTATAATATACTCCAATTGACGAAAAAAAACCATTCGCCGCGACTGTAGAAAACGATTTCAAAAGCCTGTAAAGCCGCCAAACAATGATGAGAACATGATGATAATCCATGTGAGAAGATCAAAGAACAGCAACAGCCCTACCACAATCATAATGATTCCGCCAATTCGCATGATTAGCTGCTGACGCTTTCTGATCCACGCCATTTTCGTAATGAAAAAGGAGAGAATAAAAAACGGGACGGCAAATCCAAAGACATACGCAATCATATAGGGCACAGCCGATCCAGGATTGTTACTGGCTAGTGCGATGACAGCGGATAAAATAGGTCCTGTACAAGGTGTCCATCCAGCGGCAAAGCCCATTCCGATGAGAATGGATCCGAAAAAACCAGCAGGACGATTTTTGAACTGTATTCTCTTTTCGCCCATGAGGAAAGAAGGCTTGAATACGCCAAGGGTCATGAAACCAAAGAAAATAATGAGGATGGCTCCAATTTGACGAATCGCTTGATGGTAATCATCAAAAAACTTCCCGACAAACGATGTTCCAAAGCCAATCGCAATAAATATAATAGAGAACCCAACTAAAAAGAATAATGTATGAAGCAGACTTCTCCTTCTCAGCATCACCTTCTCGGATTTCACTTCATCTATACTAACGCCCGTAATATACGATAAAAACGCTGGATAAAGCGGAAGACAGCACGGTGAAATAAAAGAAAGAAATCCTGCTCCAAATGCTAAAAAGTAATTCAAATCTGTCAAAAGAACACCCCCTTCTTACAAATATACAATAAGAGATGACAAAATCATTTCATTTTTTTTACATCACCTCAATAAAGATGGTCTATTCTCTTAAAACCTTATATAATTTAATTTGACATCAAGATAATGAATCCTTTAAATTTGAAAATAAACCTTAAAATGGATATAATAGAATCGATTCTTTTTATCAAGATTTGCATGAAAGGAACATGACTTTGGTAAAAACATCATTATTAACTCAAATCGAAGAAAAAAGAGAAGAGCTGATGAAAGTTGTCTTGCATAATGGGATGACATCAACAGTGACCATCGAACATAGCCAGCAGCTAGATCATCTCCTCTTACAATATCAACGACACTTACACTCAAACTCAGCCAACTAATTATACTTCATGATATCAAACATGCCGCACCATTGTAGAACAGTTGATATGTGTGACCATAAAAGAAACGAAAACCTCTGTCATAGGGGTTTTTTGTTTTTTTACATGCTGTTTGACGCCATAATAAAAACCACCTTCCCTGCTTCATTCATGCAAGTACAGTGGTTTTAAGCGTCTGATGAAGGTGAATTGAATAAAGAAAGGACAACGCTTGTCCATTCTTTATAACCATGTTCCATCTATGATCATAATATCGTACGTATTATTTCGCTTGGTTGTTCATGGCTTTCATCATTTGATTGATTTTCTTCTGGGACGGTTTCATGCCCATTTGCATCATCATCATTCGAAGCATTTGTTCATTAATCGGTGGATTCTTTTTCAAATAGCTCATCATATACTTACGAGCAATAAAGAATCCGAGTGCAACTCCTGCAAGCAGTGCAACAACGCCTACAAGGATGACAACCCATAAATCCATAATTCTTCCTCCTTCATGTTGTCTCGTATAAAGTGTACTAAACAAAAGGCTATTATACAACATTTCACGTTCAATTTTATTTTTTTAAACAAAATTCCTCACTTTTACTGGATTAAGCCACCCGTGCTTCTTTGAACTAAAGTCCATCGCAAGAAAACAAGGGCTGATTTTTCTCAGCACTTCAAAAAACACCGCTTCTGCCTCATAACTGCCAGTGGCAGACATTTGAATATACCGGTCTTTAATAATAAATGCTGCGGTTCCTTTTCCATCTGGTAAGGAAGCGCTGTAAATCGAGCCTATTTGTGTGTAGTGAATGTTCGTTAAGTTATTCATGAGACGCTGATGCATATGAAAAGCAGGGATTCGCTTCGTCACATAATCCACTTGCTTCACAAGCATAACTAACTCATCGTCGGTGCGATTCGTCCAGTGTAACGACTCAAACAAATGAAACAAAATCGATTCTCTGCCAAAATAGTGATGTGCAAATTCATCCTCAATCCAATAAATATAATAATGGCGTTCCATGTCTATCCCTTCCTTTCACATTTCGTCAATCTCGTTTATTGCTTGTATTATACAAAAATGTGAAAGAAAGAATTGTCTATATATGAAGCAAGAAGAAACTAGTTTTGTCAAAAAAACAAGAAAAAAGAAAAAAGTTTGCAGAGCGGATGAAAATGCTCTGCAAACAGATAGCAAAAAAGCATGATGCTTGGAGTTCGTTTATTTATTCAGCTTCGCTTTCACACGGCTGACTACATTGCTGACAGTAAATCCGTATTTCTCGATAATGGTTTCACCTGGTGCAGATGCGCCAAATTTATCAATTGCAATCACGTCACCGTCAAGGCCAGTGTAACGCTCCCAGCCAAGTGAAGCACCCATTTCAATCGCAATACGTGCACGTACTGCTTTAGGAAGAACGGATTCTTTGTATTCGTCTGACTGCTGATCGAAGCGATCCCATGCAGGAAGGCTGACAACAGATGCGCGAATACCTTCTTTTTCAAGTGCCTTTTGCGCTTCAATGGCTAAACCAACCTCAGATCCTGAAGCGAGTAGAAGTGCTTCTGGCTGTGCATCAGCTGCTTCAACCACAACGTATCCACCTTTTTCTACTCCCTCATATGCCTTCTCTGGTGCCTGGTCAATCGTTGGAAGGTTTTGACGAGTAAGAACTAGTGCAGTCGGTTTATCCGTTGAAGATACAGCTAGTTTCCACGCTGCAGCTGTTTCATTTCCATCTGCTGGGCGAATAACGGAAAGGTTAGGCATCGCACGCAGTGAAGCAAGCTGTTCAACCGGTTCATGTGTTGGACCATCTTCACCAACAGCGATACTATCATGAGTAAAGACGTATGTGACTGGAAGTCCCATTAAGGCAGCAAGACGAATCGCTGGTCTTAAGTAATCTGAGAAAACAAAGAACGTTCCGCCGAATACACGAAGACCGCCGTGAAGTGCCATACCGTTGAGCGCCGCACCCATTGCAAATTCTCTCACACCGAACCAAATGTTTTTGCCGGCATAATTATTTTTTCCGAAATCATCCGTGTTTTTAATCGTTGTTTTGTTTGATCCTGCAAGGTCAGCAGACCCGCCAATAAAGAAAGGTACTTGCTTTGCAATGCCATTTAACACTTCGCCTGAAGAAGCGCGGGAGGCAAGGCTTGAACCTGCTTCATAAACAGGAACCTCTTGGTCCCAATTTTCAGGAAGCTTTCCTTCAATCGCAAGCTTCAGCTGTGCTGCCAGCTCTGGATATTCTTTTTCGTATTGCGCAAACAGCTCATTCCAAGCTGCTTCTTTTTTCTGACCAGCGTCTTTGACAGCTTCTTTGAAATGATCGTACACTTCAGAAGGTACATGGAAATCTTCTTCAAACGTCCAAGAGTAAGCATCCTTCGTCAGCTTAGCTTCCTCGCTGCCAAGAGGTGCACCATGCACACCAGACGTTCCCGCACGGTTTGGCGAACCGAAACCGATTGTTGTTTTCACTTCGATTAAAGTAGGTCTGTCTGTGCTTTGTTTCGCCTTTTCAATAGCAGCTGTTACTTCTTCGATGTTGTTGCCGTCTTTCACGTAAAGAACTTCCCAGTTCATCGCTTCAAAACGATTCTTCACATTTTCAGAGAATGAACGATCTAAGTCGCCATCTAAAGAAATGTCATTTGAATCGTAAAGAACGATTAAACGGCCTAAGCCTAAATGACCAGCAAGTGAAGCAGCTTCAGAGGAAATCCCCTCCATTAAGTCTCCATCTCCGCAAATGCTGTATGTATAGTGATCTACAACCTGAAAGTTGTCTTTGTTATACGTTTCCGCAAGATGTCTTTCTGCAAGTGCCATCCCCACTGCCATAGCAATTCCCTGGCCTAAAGGACCTGTTGTGGCATCTACGCCTTCTGTGTGTCCAAATTCAGGATGTCCAGGTGTTTTGCTTCCCCATTGGCGGAATTGTTTTAGATCATCGATGCTCAGATTGTATCCGCTTAAATGAAGCATGCTGTATAGAAGCATAGAACCATGTCCCGCAGATAAAACAAAGCGGTCTCTGTTAAACCAATTTGGATTTTGCGGACTTACGTTTAAGTGATTCGTCCATAAAGCGTACGCCATTGGTGCAGCACCCATCGGCATTCCTGGGTGACCGGAATTCGCTTTTTCAATTGCGTCTATGGAGAGAGTACGTATTGTTGCAATAGATTTCAATTCAATCGTTTCCATATAAATCCCCTTCCGTATCTTGTGTACACCATTATCATAAATCTACTGTCCTTTTTTCACAACTATTTCACGCTGAAAAAGAAGGATTTTGTCACATTTAGTTTATCGATCACCTAAAAAGTTATGCAAATATGAAAAAAGACGAGAATAATCTTCCCATCTTTTCAAAATTCAAGAAATCACAGCTTAATGAAGGTTCTGATCTTTTTCTCTTTTTAATTTTTCTGGTGTGACATCGTTTCCTTCAGGATCAACGATCTTAACAGTTTTAAGTGTATTTTTCATAGAAGAACGAAAAGCTTTCAAATACTCTTCTCTCAACTGCTTTTGTTCTGTTTTTTCAGCGTCTGATAAACCGGTCTCTTTCGACTTTTTTGAAAGCTCATTTATTCTTGCAAGCTGTTCTTTAGAAATCATGACAAACTCCTTTAAAGCATTTTCTCTACATACTACTAAATATCAATCATTTTGACAACAAATCACGCTTTAGGTGGGAAGGTCTTTTTCATATTCTTGATACCTTCTATGCACCGTTGCTTTTGAAATGTCAAAACCTAATGCCTGAAGAGTTGCGGCAATTTCGGCGAATGTCATATTGTTTTTTCTTAATCGAACAATTTCTGAAATCGGCACTTCAATACGCTCACGGCCAGGTGCATGGTCCTGCTGCCTTAAATTCAGTTCAGGCTGATATCCGCGCTCAACTGCCCTTTTCATTCCCCGCTTGATTTTCAGGTTATGAATTTTCCGTTGGTATTCTTCGACGACTCCTACAATCTCAATGACCATTTCATCTGCTTCTGAAAGCTCAAGCTCTCCTCTATGAAACACGCTGTATACCTTTACGTTCTCTTTAAATAAACAATGAAGAAGTGCAATTTTTGCTTGTCCTCTTCCAAGACGAGTTTCATCCTGGATCAAAACGGCATCGATTGACTCTTCCTTCAGTGCAGCAAGCATTTCAAACACACCATCACGATCTAAATCATATCCACTTGCTTTTTCTTTGATGACTTTGACCACATTCATCTTGTGCATGGCAGCTAACGCCAGCAGTTCTTCTTCTTGTCTTTTCAACGAGGTTTCCTGCTCTTCTTTGACAGTGCTTACTCTCGTATAAATGATTGCGTTCATGTCTAAAATCGACCTTTCTACTGTACTGTTGCAAGCTGATATACGACTGGATGCTCTTTTTTGACGGGTATAACAAGAATGTCGCCAGGCTGGATTTCAGTTGAAGCAAGATCATTGTGTTCGGTAACCCAATCAATAAATGCATTTTTGTCGATTGATTTGCTGTCGTTTACTTGATCAGCTAACCCCCAAAGAGTATCACCTGATTGAACCTCTATTTTAACATACTGATTTGTATCATTATGGCTTGTGACTGCAATAAGTGAGAGAAATATGCCAACGATGAATGAGAATACCCCAATAAAAATAATAGATTCTTTTAACCTCATAATGTCATCTCTCCTAATAGAATATGTGTTCGCTCTTTCTGTCACTCATTATAAATACGAACAAACGTTTCTGTCAAACGTTTTTTTCGAACCTATGTTTGTACTGTTAGGAAAAACATGCTATAATTTCTTTAAAATTGACGTTTTGAGGTGCAAAAGATGACGAAGCTATCAAAAAGACAACTCGATATCCTGAAATTCATCAAAGATGAAGTAAAAAGCAAGGGTTATCCCCCATCCGTCCGTGAAATTGGAGAAGCTGTCGGTCTAGCATCCAGTTCAACGGTCCATGGACATTTAGCTAGACTAGAAACAAAGGGCTTAATTAGAAGAGACCCGACAAAACCTAGAGCGATCGAAGTACTAGATGAAGAGGAAATGAATATTCCAAAGAGTGCTGTAATGAACGTTCCAGTCATCGGAAAAGTAACGGCCGGCCTTCCTATCACCGCTGTTGAAAATGTAGAAGAATACTTCCCTCTTCCAGAGACTTTTGCAGCACCAGATGAACAAGTGTTTATGCTTGAAATTATGGGAGAAAGTATGATTGATGCAGGTATTTTGGACAAGGACTATGTCATTGTGCGTCAGCAAAGCACCGCTAACAATGGAGATATTGTGGTCGCCATGACAGAGGAAGATGAAGCGACCGTGAAACGCTTTTATAAAGAAGATACACACTTTAGATTACAGCCAGAGAACCCATCAATGGAACCGATTATCTTACAGAATGTGAGTATACTAGGTAAAGTGATTGGCGTATTTCGAAATATTCATTAAAAAAAGCCGGTATTTCATCAGCTGCTGATGAGAACCGGCTTTTTCTTATGCACAAGAATAGGCAAGAATACTTGAACTTGGGAAGGAACCAAATGTAAAGTTCGGCCATATAAAACCAGTTGTTCGGCCAAAAGGCTGTGAGGAAAGAACGAACATTAAAAATACTTGACCGTTTCTCAAAAACACAATTGTCCATCTTCTATTACATCCCGCTGCAAATTGTACAGTTTGATGACCTCCGCCAACACCGTGCCCAGATATAAGCGACTGCATACTCTGTGGCTGCGAGAGTGCTTGTTGATACTGCGAAATGATATGCTGCGGCGGTGCCGGCGGTGCAGATTGTCCGCCTGAACCTTGCCCTGGCCAAGTACCTCCTCCGATCGGAAACCCAGGAAACCCTCCACCTTGAGGAATACCAACAGATGGAAATCCTTGCATCTGCCTATCATATGAGTACCCATTCCACACACCTTCATACGGATGATACATAATAAACACCACTTTCTTTAGACATTCATCACGACAGTATATGTCATAAATAAAAAAGTGTGTTAAACGTCTAAATAGAAATTTTTCCAAAAGACGTTTCGTTCTTCTTTAGAACGGTTAAATAATCATTAAGAAGAAAAATAAAAAAAATGAAAACTTTTTGTCTCCCTCAAACGTTATATAATTAGAAACAAAAGAAATAAAAAAACATTTAGATTTAATACTTGTAATATCACTGTAATTATTGTAACATTTGTAACATAAGAAGTTTTCATTGAGAAAAGGAGGCAATTGCCTTGAAAAAATTATTTGTTTTATTAACTGCTATTATGCTTATGATCTCATTACAAACTACAACATTGGCCGCTTCCAAGAAATCAGCCGCTTTGACAAATAAAGAAGCGTTACATATTGCCCTTGATGCAAGAGAACACTTTTGGAGTGCAATGTCAGGCTACAAAATTAAAGAACATTCTAATTACAAATTAAAATCATTTACCTATAAAGATATGACATACAACTATCTTTCTAAAACATTTGATACAAAGAAAAAATTAAACAGCTACCTATCTCAAGTGTTCACTCAAGATGCCATCAAACATGGTTTAAAAGATTATCAGTTTATTGTTCATAAAGGCAAAATGGCTGTTCCAGTCGGTGACGGAGATAACATGCTCAATTGGGAAAAAGCCACACCTAAACTTGTTTCTAAGAAGCAAACAGTCCGCACATATGAATTTACTGTCCCAACACTTGATGGACGCAAAGTAAAACGAACTGTTACGTACGAAAAAGTACAAAAAGATTGGAAAGTCACACAAATTGACGCTGTCATCTAAATAAAAAACCAGGCCTCTCATCGGCCTGGTTTTTATATTGGAGAAAATTCAGTCATGCGGTCCAGCGCGTGAGCAAGTGATGATGCCGTGCGAAATTCATTAAAAGGAAGCCCGAGCTGTACTGCTGTTTGAGCAATTTCTGGTCTAATTCCTGAAATGGTCGTCTCTACTCCAATTAACCGAAGTGACGTAACAAGGTCAAAGATTTGATGAGCCACCATTGTATCAATAATGACAACACCCGATAGATCAATACATAAATGCTGAACCCCTTTTTGCGAGCACTGTTTTAGCGTATTTTCTAAAATAATCTTTGCTCTCGCTGTGTCAATATCACCTACTAAAGGCAACAACGCAATCTGGCTTTTTAAAACAATCACCGGTGAACTCAATTCATAAATCATATCTCTTTGAGCCACAAGCTTCTTCGTTGTATTTTTCACATATTGCTGGATAAACACATGGATTGATATATTAAACGCTTCGGAAATCAAATCATACCAATAAAAAATGCGGTCAATATCAATGTCACCTTGACGCTGTTTAATAAATTCTTTTAAGTAATGCAGAACGACTCTTTGATTGGACATGTATTCTCTTACGACATAATCTAATGGTGTATTTAAATGCTTCGGATCACTGGCTAAATCCTCAGACCATTTTTTAAATTCAGTATGTAAATATGTCTTGTCTTCAATAATAGCTCGTATAAAGTGCTGGTAATAATCTTGATTTTGCCGTTTTAGCTCTGCAATGATGCTGGAATCTGTTGAACGATATATCGATTCTGGATCATCGTCCTCAATTGATTCATACCATGTTTCAGTCAGCTTCTCTGCATGCTGCATAAAAAAATCGTATAATGCACGGTTCTTATCCATAAGCAAATGTCCCTTCACATTTTCTTCTTGTCAGTCTTTGTACCTTATAGATTGATTGTACCACTGAATCTTTTTTCCCTGCCAGCTCGGATACGCTCTGCCATAAACAAAAAAGGCACCCGCTCGAGGGGTGCCTTTTCCTCAGATTTATTTCACAATGAATAATATTCTTTTCCCATCAGGAAATCCGCTGATTTGGTGCCCGACCCATGAGCCTGCTCCCCTATTATCAGATGGACTGACATATTGAACGCTTGCGCCTTTTCCTCCCTCAAGACAAACCGCCATCGGCCATTCATCCCGGTCAAATCCAGGTTTTGTCGGTATCCCTTTTAATGATTCTTGCCTGCGGGCATCTGCTCCATTCCTGTCAATGGTACACACATCTGAATGCCCTTTTCGAATGGCTTCTTGAATATGACTGCCTGTTTCAGGGTACCTTTCCTTTGGAAATTGAACGACATGATCATATCGATCAGCCCCTTTTGCTGCCTGCTTCTCTCCAAATCCACCTAACAACATGCCCATCCATATCACAAAACATAAAGCGACAGCAGCGATCCAGCCTCTTTTCATCTTCAAAAGCGCGTGACCTCCTCATCCATCTCAAGCATGGTTTTGACTTAAAGGAAATGTGACATTTTAATGTATGAGTGGTTCGCGAATGACATGTGAAAAAATTGATGTAGCTCTCAATCTCAAATCCACAGGTTAAAAAAATGAATCCTCTATTAAATGAATCCATACAAAAAAGCTTGTCCCCTATGAAGGAAACAAGCTCTATTTTTTATTGCGCTTTCGCATAGTTTATAAACTCCACAAAGGCAGCTGTCGCTTTTGGACCGCCATTCATCGTTCCGTTTGAATACCCAGCGTTATGAACTCCAACGATTTGCTGGTTCTGATCTAGCATGGCAGAACCTGAATTTCCGCTGAATGTATCAATCGTATAGTATGCTAGATTCGTATCTTCTCTCGTCACAGGACCTGACATCTCCCATTGTGACACCTTGCCAGTCGATCTCATTTTATCACCAGGATATCCTGAGATTTTAATGGTTGTCCCAGTCAAGTTTGTCACCTGGCGGATGGATCGGTAGCCGACCGTATTGCCAATATTCGTATCGGTTTTGATTACGGCAAAGTCATATTGACTTGCACCAGTATTAATATACCCGCTTGGCACATAGAACTCAGTCATTTTTGCTGAACCGTTCACCGCAGTACTATCATTCATACCTGGATATACGGTTCCTTTTTCACTATAGCTTCTCGATGCCGTATTGTACACGCAGTGTCCGTTTGTCAAAATTTTATTAGGAGCAATGAGTGTCCCTGTACAGCTGGAGCCGCCAAATGTAATATAAGCAATCGAATTGTATGGTGCTACTCTTGTATTTGCTACTTTGGTTCTACCATCGTCTCCAATGACGACTTTTGTTTGAAAATCTTTTAAATATTTTGATAGTGGTTTTACTTTTTCGCCAACAGTAGAAGAAAGATCATCCACTTTGTCAAAGGATGAGGGGGCTTTCGTATCATTGTGGAAATCACTTGAAGAAATCACTTTTCCATCAGAAGTCACCATGTCATAATCAGACGTTAGTACTGAATCCGATGCGGCATGGGCAAAACTAGGCACACTTAAAGCACCAAAAACGAGAAGAGAAGGGAGTAACATTTTCACCTTTTTCATCATATTCCTCCTTTATGTCCTATATCAAAAATCATACGATTGTTTCATATTGGAGTAAATGAGAGAATATTCTTATTTTTTACAAAATATTTCATATTTAAATTAGGTGTTTTGTAACTTCCCAACCTTCATTCTATCGATCTCTTTCTATGTGAACAGAAAAAAACCGCCTAATTGGCGGTCTTTCCTCTTTGTCAGCTCCACACATCTTTTACATATCTATTGTCATTTGCAAGGGCTGTCAGCCAATTTTCAGCTGTTTCCTTCGAGCATTGTTTCTCGTTTTGATAGAGATCGATTAGTGTAGCCTCTACATCTGGGGCCATGACTTTTCCGTCTCCGCACACGTAAAGGTAGGCACCTTGATCAAGCAATTCGATGAGCATGCCGCCTTCTTCTTTCAACAAATGCTGGACATATACTTTTTGCTCATCGTAACGAGAATAAGCACGATGGATATGGATAACTCCGTTTTGCGCGGCAAGCTGCATTTCATCAAAATATAGATCATCTTCCTCAGGGTGACGGCAGCCAAAATATAAGTGGGCTTCGCCTAGCTGCTTCCCTTCCTTCTGCCACACTTCTCTTGCCTGAACAAATCCTCTAAATGGAGCAATTCCTGTACCTGGTCCAATCATGATCATCGGCACTTCTGATGAAGGAGGCAGCTGGAATCCATCTTGCGCTTCATGCAGGAAGCAGGCTACTTCTTCTCCTTCTTTTAGACCACATAAATAGGTTGAGGCAACTCCGGCATATTCTCCTCTACCGCTCCACGCTTTATCTTTTACAACTGCTACTGTGATACTGACTTTTTCTTCATCTACCTTAGGCGAGCTAGAGATCGAATAATAACGCGGTTTCAAACCTGGTAAAAGCGCCAAAAAGTGTACAAACGGCAGCTCGCACGCTTCATATTGATCTAATAAATCCAGCATGGTTACTCGTTTCTTTAAAATGGCTTCTTGATATGCTTCTCCAGCCATTTGTTCAAGCTCCACGCGGTGAGGCGGACATACCGTATGTGCTGCGAGCTCTCTTAGCTGTGTACGTGTCGCAGGCTCTTGAAGCTCAACATGTGAGGCGAGTAATTCTTTGATTGGAATCGGCTGTTCTAATGGTAAATGACTTGCCTCTTTCTCAGATGAAAGCTTGATATGCTGCTCTGGATTTAGTTTAAAGCGGCGGGTCACACGCTCAACGAGTGCATCACTATTTTTCGGTACAATCCCAATATGATCTCCTTCTTTGTATGCTTTTCCAGCTGGCAATTTCAGTTCAATATGTCTTGTCTGCCTCGTGCTTTTTTCTGATTGTAATTCTTCATTTTTCAATACAACAGCTGAAAAGGCATCATATATTTTGGCTACAGGACGCTCCACTAGCTCATTCGTATAAGCAACTGATAGGTTTGGTTTTTCCTTCCCCTTTTCTTGGAAGGTGAGCTTAAATTCTTTTGCAAGCTGTTCAAAGACAGTTTTCTGGAAAATTTCTTTATCCTCATCCATATCACCACCTGCATCACCTTCTCCTAAATCAGCTACACGTTTGGCACCTTTTCTTTCAAGGGCCTCATCAATCAGACGGGGGATCCGCTGGTACGTGCTCGCCCAGTTTCGATCTCCGCATCCAAAGACCACAAATGTCACGTTTGATAAATCCTGCTCCTCATCCTGCGCCAGCCAATCCACAAATTGCTTCGCATTGTCAGGCGGATATCCGTTGTATGAAGCGGTCACGATGAGGACAGCGCCTGTATCTGGCAATTGGCGTGTATATTCATCAAGCGGCGCAGTGGTCACATCGAATCCTTTTGCTTTCCCGTCTTCCGCCAATTCGTTCGCTATTTGCTTTGCTGTGCCAAGATTCGATCCGTATAAAACTAGCAGCGGTGTACCGTGACTCGGCACTTTTGACTCACCAGATTTGGTGCTTTTCTTCGGTTCTTCTTTCGGTGGTGCCATAAAGAATTGTTGCTTCCTTGGCCGCACCTTGATTTTGAAATCGTTTGGTTTAATCGTCAGAGATTCTTTTAAATCAAGCTCATAAGATGTGTGATCAATTAACTCTAAATTATGCAGAACCATCGCGAGAACCATCGTAGCTTCATGCAGGGCAAACTGCATACCGATACATGCACGCTGTCCATTCCCAAAAGGCTTGTAAGCATGCTGCGGGATTTTCTCAGGATGCGTAAACCGCTCTGGTTTAAATTCTTCAGCATCCTCGCCCCATACCGCTGGATCACGGTGTAATTTAGGGAGCAGAACAGAGACACTTTGATTCTTGTGAATCGGATATTTCCCCCCGATTACTGTGTCCTCTTTCGCATAAAGAGAGAATGTAGGCGCCGTAGGCCAGAGGCGAAGGGCTTCATTTAACACCATACGAGTGTAGCTTAGCTTTTGCACTTGTTTAAATGTCGGCAATCCGCCTTGCAGCACCTCATCTGCTTCTTGGACAGCTTTCTTTAATTTCTCTGGATTCTTTAATAAGAAATAAATCGCAAAGGATAGCAGTCCGCTTGTTGTTTCGTGCCCTGCAATTAAGAAGGTGATGATTTGATAACGGATATTTTCATCAGATAAACGTTCACCTGTTTCAGGGTCCTCTGCATGCAGCATAAGTGACAGTAAATCATCGCCTGTTTTATCTTGTTTTCTTCGTTCCTGTATAATGTCATCTACTAATTGCTTCATAAAATCGACATGCTGATCAAATTCTTTTCGTCTTTTGATCATGAGTTTATCGGCAATCGGCAATCGGCTCGACTGCTCCATTGCTTCATTTAAGCCTTTCAGCATGCTTTCTATGAATGGATGCTGGTTTTCTTTATAAAAACTGTTAAAGCGAAAATCAAAACCGCAAAGGCCGATCGTATCTAAAGTCAGCTTTGTCATATCCTCAGCTACTTCAATTTCTTCATCGCGGCCTGTTCTTTGCCATTTTTGTACAAGCTGTGTCGCAATATCGAGCATCATCTCATGATAGCCCTTCATGGCCTGCTGGCTGAATGCTGGCATCAAGATTTGATGAGCCTTTCTCCAGTTCGGTTCTTCTGTCCAGCTCGTAAATAACCCATCTCCTGCAAAGGCTCTTACTTTACTGAGACTAGTCCCAATAAATTTATCAAAACGGCTCTCATCAAATACTTCCTTGACAAGCTCATGGCTGGAAACAAAAATACTTGTTGCATTTGAAAATTCAAACTGAAAGATCGGTCCTAATTCATCTGCCAGCCGCCAAAAGGATTGAGAAAGCTCCCCTTTTTTTATATGGGGAATATTTTTAAAAGGTCCGTATGTTTTTGGTTTTGGAATGATTGATGTTTGCTTCATATGCCCACTCCCTTTATCTCTTTATGATGCAACGCTGATGGCGCGCCATAAACATTGCTCAATCTCCTCTAAAAATTCAATTGTTGGCTCTATTTCTTCTGCAAGAATTTGTTTATGCAGCTGCACAAAAGCACCAAATACAATCGATAAAATGGTTCTGCCTGAGAGGTTTGGATGAATTCCATCCTTTTTCCCTTCTTCAAAGATAAGGAACAGCTCATGTAACAAATGCTGCATTTTCTCTTTGCTCGTTTCGTCTAAGTAATGGGACCGTTTATCAATCTCTAAAAAATACAGCCCGCTTGGATTCTCCTTTGTAAACAAAACCAAGCAATAAAATACATGCTTAAAGTACGCCCGAATACTTACCTTTGGATCTGGACTGTTTGTGTTCATTTTTTCGATAAATGCTGAGAGGCTGCGCTGGTACAAAATATTGACGAGTGCCTCTTTGCTGTCGAAATAACGGTAAATGGTGCCCGCTCCGACGTTTGCTCTTTTTGAAATCATCGGCATTGTGGTGCCATCAAAGCCTCGTTCTATAAATAGTTCCAGCGAAGCTTTCATGATCTGTTCTTGTTTATCAGTCACTGCTGGCATTTCATCCCCTCCTTTTGAAATATAGGAATGAACGTTCATTCCGCAAACGGTATATTATATTAATATTTCAATTTCATCTATTTATACTTAAACACACTTATTTTACTCCGTCACCACATTTTCTGAAAATAATAATAATTGAGAAATGATACCTAGTCAGATGACATCCAAAGGACTTATAAAGATTGTCAAATGTGTGTCATGCAGGTGTCATCGGCACTACACATTCATTCCTGATCGATTGGTGACTGAATGTGGTCGTCATATGTATCAATATACAAGCTTCCATTACTTGAACGGACAGCATAAACAATGTCCTTTAAGGACAGCTGCCTTTTTTTAAGCTCTTCTTCTATCCATTGCTCTGTTAAATGATTTTCATGTATGTTTTTTTGGATGAGTTTCCCGTCCATGATGACTTCAATCGGCATGTAACGCTCTGCCTTCATGAATAATTGAAGGTCCTTCCGTGTGACATTTTCAAACGAAGGGTATTTTTTCACTGACATATGCCCATCTGTTTCAATCATGGCAAATTCAACTTCACTAATATCAAAGATGTCTTTTTCTCTCAGCTGCTGATTTAAATAATCAAGGGTATATCTCATTCCCTTCATATTTCCTTCAAGAATTTTCCCATTTTGTATGACAAGAGTTGGTTTACCAGCCATCAGCCCTCTCATCTTCCGGCTTCTTAATGCAATCAGGGAAATCACATAAATAATCATGACAAGTGACACAAAGGAAATCGTTGTGTGCTGTAGCGGCAGCGTTGTATTAAACGCCAGGTTTGCTGCAATTGAACCTAAGCTGATGGCTGCTATAAAATCAAAAATATTCATTTGCGCAATGGTTTGTTTCCCTAAAAGACGTGCTCCTCCAAATAAAATCGCAAAAGCAAACATTGTCCGAAGAATCACTTCAATATGTTCAGACATGCAAGTGTCCACCTTTCATTTGCATCAAAAAAAGCCTTTTCCTTAGAAAAGACTCTTTGTTAGACTATGCATTTATTTCATCATTATTCAATTGGGCAGTACTGCTTTGTTCAAATTGTGATCGCAGTTCAATAATTGAGCTATTCCTCACATGATCTGCTTCTTGCTCAAGAAGCCACGTATAGAACTTAGCTTGCTCCGCTGTTTGCAAAGCATGCATATATTTTTGCGAGGAACGCTTCTCTGCAACGCGCTGCTTGATCCCGCGCATCTGCTTCCAGAATTGATAATAAGGGAGCTTGAGTTTGGTCATAAAGCCGCGAGCGTCCTCAATGACATATCCCTCTTCTTCAATTGTGTCATCATGAGAGACCGCTTGATACCATTTATAAAAAGACGTCCAATCATGGAAAACAGCCACTTCCTGCTTGCTGGATATTCCCAGCTGCTTTCTTAATCTTTTCACTTCAGCGAATGGTGCTTTTTCGTAGCTTAACTGCCGCTTCACTATATCGAGTAAAATGAGTTGATCTTGTTCATATGTGATAATATGCGGATCTTTTTCTGGCAAAATGACTTCAAACACCAGAGATACATGCTGGTCACGGACGTATGATTTGATGTAGTCAGCTTGCACGTCATCGAAGGTCTTATAAAATAGCTCTTCGACCCAGGAGGCATGCTGAT
Organism: Bacillus sp. WP8; assembly: GCF_000800825.1. Lineage (NCBI taxonomy): Bacteria > Bacillati > Bacillota > Bacilli > Caryophanales > Bacillaceae > Bacillus > Bacillus sp. WP8. The sequence continues at coordinate 1,736,911 of NZ_CP010075.1, read as the reverse complement.
TTTGTTTCACATGTGATGTATACGATTTGGACGTAAACACCAATTCATCTTCCATTTCGTTATACCCAACAGTTCCTAGGTATCCATTTGCTTTATCATATACAGTGACAGGGAATTGTAAATGGTTCACTAAATGCTGCATTCTTGTCTCCGGACGCTCATCAATGTTAAAAAATTTATTGTAGCTTCTAGACACAATCTGCTTTGAAACCATGTTGACAAACAAACCTCTTGCCTTCACATTCACATCGTCCCACTGCCGCTCACTAAAAGCCTTTTTCGTAAAATTAAAAGATGAAATATGGTGCGGAAGCTTTAATTCCTGTACATATTCATGCTGATCTAAATGAGCTAAAAAATCATCCAGTGAAATATCTGGCTGAACAGCAGCTGATTGTTTTTTCTCAGTGGCTCTGTAGACTGGATTGTCAATTTCATGGGTCTCTATCCCGTCAGCCGTGATTTTCAACACCCGCAGCTGCCCTCCAAATTCAACCTGACCTTCTAGGTTATAAGATCTTTCCGCTGCGTGAATTGGCAGTCTGTATAAATTACGATGACCGTGAATTTGGATGACATCCAGCCCAGCCGTGTTTTGAACAAACAAGTGATCAATGTCATCTGAATATTCTCCTACGCCGTGAATGAGCTGCTGTGTTGAGACATGCAAAAGCTCTTCTGGCAAATGAGCAAGCCCCCCGTGGGTAACAAGAAATGTCTGATTATGGTACGTAAAATAAGTAAGCTGATGAAAGGTTCTAACAAACTTTCGTACTTCTTTTAAATCAAAATCTGCTGCTTCAAGTTCAGGCGCAGTATGCCTGTTAAACATATTGCTCCTGACTTTTTCACCATGTGCAAACCGGTATAAATGCTGATCATGATTGCCTTCAATGACGATGACATTCCGGCATTCTCTATGGGCAAGCATCCATTCTAATACTTCTTTGTTTTCTATTCCTCTATCAAGAAGGTCACCTGCGAAGATATAAAGTTCGTTTTCTTTGATATCTCCTTGCAAATAGGTGGTAAGTGCGGTGTAACAACCGTGAATATCTCCGAAAACATGAATGGCCTCATATTGATCAAAGGATCGAGGCTGATAGGTCATCACTTGCGGATATTCCTCCGGCTTCAAAACAGTCACCCATGACGGGACCTTTTCTGTTTTTAACCGCTCGTTCATTTGATACAAAACAGATTCACGCACCACTTTGTGAGATTCACGTGAGCGATTTTGTAAAAGAGCTGTCTCAAGGGGCACCTGCGTGAAATCGACGACATACACCCTATAACGATACGATGTCGCTAAAGACTTATATTGAGAAATTGATTTGCTTGAAATATGTGTCGCATCAATCACAGTAAAGTCTCCGCGCTCCATACGGGCTATGAGTAAATCGAATAATAAAGACCAAACTTTGTGGTCATGCTTGCTTGAAATGTCTAGTTTCCCATTGACTGATAGCTGCGGCGGCTGGGTTAACAGCCGGATTTGATCCGCTGATAAAGTGTAAGGCTCTAAGCCTAGTTCTTTGATCCATGTTGATTTACCTACGCCTGGGAGACCTCGTAAAAGGACTAAAGTTCTCATATTGGTTCTCCTTTAATGAGTGATATTTTACCTATTATAGATAAATTATGGATAAATCTCAATCTTTTATTGATTATGGTAATATATAGATAGAAAAGGAGGTTTTACGTATGTTTAATGGAGAGAATATGGCATTCAACATGGGAGATCTTCTATTTCAAGTGTTCTCTCTTCTATTCATTGCCTTTATTGTGACAATCATTGTCCTCGCATTTCGAATGATTAGAAGAAAACGAATGGAATTGAAAAAAATCGAGGCAAGATTAAACAAAGTGATTGAAAAAAACGATCTAAAAGAGTAAAAAATCCGGGCGTTAACCGGATTTTTTTGTTTTCATCACGATTCCTTGACGCTGCTGCATCAAAAAGAAAAAGACACCTAAAAGAACAAGCAGACCGCCAAGCATTTGGAGCAGCGTGACTTTCTCTCCAAGCAGCCATACAGCAAGGATCGTTGCCCCAACAGGCTCTCCTAGTATACTCATTGAAATAGTTGTCGCATTAACATAAGTTAAAAGCCAATTATTAATGACATGAGACATAGTGGGAATGATAGCGAGCAATAAAAAGATTCCCCACTCTTTAGCCGGATAACCTATAAAAGGGGTTTGCTGAAGCAGATTGAATAAAATTAAAAAAAGACCAGCAAAACCAAATACACAAAAACTATAAATCCAATGAGATATTTTTCTTACAGCCTGTTGACCTATTAACAAGTAACAAACAACAGCGATCACACTCAAAAAGGATAAAATATCTCCTAAGATGGCTTCCTTGCTATGACCAATATCTCCCCAGCCTATCATGAGGGCACCAACAATCGCTGCACACATCGTCAATAGAGCAGACATCGTCGTTCGTTCACGGAAAATGAGGAATCCGCCTAATAAGGACACCATCGGTTGTAGAGCGATAATAATGGTAGAGCTTGCCACTGTCGTCAGCTTCAGTGAGCCAAACCACAGCACAAAATGGAGGCCTAAAAAGAAGCCTGACATACATAAGAAAAACCAGTCTCTGCGTTTTATTGAGAGAAATTCTTTTTTTCTTGGCAGGATAAATGGCAGCATGAAAGCCGCCGCAAAGATCATTCGATACATACTTAAAATAGCAGCAGGTGCATTTGACCATTTCACAATGATTGCAGAAAACGAAATAGCAATAATCGAAATCACAAGTGGCAATGCAATTGATTTCGTTTGAGCAGTTGTCTTGATTTCCATTAGCAGCTTCCTTTACATCAGCAGTAGATGAGCAGTTCATCTTATATGTCGTCATCTTACTATGTCCATTCACCTAGTGGCAAGATGATTTTTTAAACTTGCGTCCGCTTGTTGGATGAAAAAAAGCTTTCATTACGAAAGCCTTCATTCATCATCTATTAACAGATAAATGGCCTGAACTGGACCATGAACCCCTACCACTAAATTCATTTCAATATCGGCAGAATTACTTGGACCTGATATGAAATGGATGGCACCTTTCGCCTGCTCCCCCTCTTCTACTGAGCGATTAAGAGCCGAAACAGCATGAATCATTCGCGGAACAATCGAGCTTTTCTCTATACACACGATATACATCATTGGCAAAAAATGCAGCGCTCTCCCTTGACCTTGATGGGATGAAAGGACAACTGTACCTGATTCTGCAAGGGTATAATCACTGAACACAACTGCATATTTCGCTTGTTCTGCCTGCCTTATGTTTTCTTCTCTTGATAGATCTGTATTCCAGCAGGTGACGGACATTCCTTCTTGTTGCAAGCTGTCAAACATAGGGCGGAATCCATATTGTTCAAAACGCCGATCACGCGATGTCATCACAGAACCCTCACCATATTCTGTCATCAACAATCGTAATACCGAGGGCGCTTTCTCCGGTGTCGTTTCGACTACTCTTGTATGAATTTGCTGACATTGCTTTTTCAATTGCTCGACTAATTCATCTTTAGACAAACTTCCGTTTGTTTCCCACTGGACTTGATGCTTCCATGCCGGCCGTTGAATAGAGGCAGATGGGGAAGAGTTTTTGCCTAATTGATGCTGGATATGAGATAAAAACGACTCTCGGTGAGAAATGGTCCCCTTCATCACTCGTCCTCCTTTTGTCTCTTCTTAAACCAATCCCTGAATCTTTCTTTACTTGGAGCTGGCAGATCACGAATATCTGTCCAATTCTTTAAAGGGCCTATTCCTTTTGAAATTTTTCCGTTTGAAGCCATACGATTCATCAGTACTGGGGCTGCTTTTGTTCCAAATTGATACACCCCGGGAGTCGATGCCCCCATGCCAAACATTTTCATCGCCAGCATTTCAGCTTTAGGCGCTCTGCCCTCTTTTTCTACGATCACCTGTCTATGTTTAATCAATAACTCATGAAGTGGAATTTTCACTGGACAAGCATCCGTGCAGGCTGCGCACAGACTTGATGCAAAGGGGAGCTCCTTGTAGTCATCATAGCCGCCAAGAAGCGGCGAAAGAACAGCTCCGATTGGCCCGGGATAAATCGAACCGTACGAATGTCCGCCAACATGCCGGTAAACCGGGCATACATTGATGCAGGCTGCGCACCGGATACATTGGAGAACAGGCTGAAAGGCCGTTCCTAATATATTTGACCGCCCATTGTCCACAATGACCAAGTGGAATTCTTCTGGTCCATCCACTTCACCTTCTCCTTTTGGTCCCACTACAGAAATATAACTAGTTAATTTCTGGCCGACTGCGCTTCTGCACAAAAGACCCACAAGGACATCCAGTTCCTCCATCGTTGGAACAAGCCGCTCCATTCCCATAACGGCAATATGCGTCTTCGGTATAGCCGTGACAAGATCCGCATTCCCTTCATTTGTCACAAGGCAGATGGATCCTGTGTTTGCCACTGCAAAATTACAGCCGGTCACGCCAATATCAGCTTCGAGGAATTTTTCACGTAAGATGGCTCTCACAAAGCTCGTCATATCTTCAGGTGTTTCTGACATCTCATACCCTAGCTTCTCATGAAATACTTCCCGTATTTGCTCTTTCGTCATATGAAGAGCAGGTGCCACAATATGTGAAGGCGGTTCATGGTCATCCACTTGCAGAATATATTCACCAAGATCGCTTTCTACTACCTCACAGCCGATCTCTTCAAGCGCTTGATTCATCTCGATTTCTTCTGTGACCATTGATTTTGATTTGACGATCTTTTTGGCTGCTTTTTTCTGTGCCACCTCTTGAATATATGCTGATGCCTCTTCCTTTGTTTTCGCAAAAAAGACATGGCCTCCGCGTGCACTTACACTTTCACTTAATTGATATAAGTAGTCATCAAGATGCGTCAGCGTATGCTGCCGGATTTCCTCACCAAGCTCACGCCACTTTTCCCAATTGCCAAGCTCCTCGCTTGCAGTCAGCCGCCTTTTATACAGACGTTCCTGTGCTGAGGAGACAGCACCTCTCATGACAGCGTCTTCTAAACCTTTCCCGATCCGTTCTTTAAAGGCCTTTTCTCCAATTTTCATACTCATGTGCCGTTCCTCCTCTTAAAGTCCGCGGCTGTTTAATACTTCTGCGATGTGCATCACTTGGATGGGTTTTTCAAGACGGTTCAGCCTCCCGCCAATATTCAGCAGGCAGCCGCAATCAGCACCAATGATATAATCAGCGCCTGTCTCCTCTATGCTTTGTACTTTTTCGTCAACCATCTGCTCAGAAATAGGGGTCATTTTCACTGAAAAGGTTCCTCCAAATCCGCAGCAATTTTCTGCGCGGGGCAATGGTCTCATCGTCAAATCTTTGACATTTGACAACAGCGTAAAAGGCGCCTCCTTAATCCGCAGCAGTCTCGTCATATGACAGGAGGTGTGATAGGCTGCGTTCCCTTTCAGGCTTGCCCCTACATCTGTCACGTGTAATATATCAACAATAAACTCTGTTAATTCATATGTTTTTGCGGCAAGTGCCTCAGCTTTGGCCGACCACACTCGGTCTTCTTTTAAAAGATGAGGATATTCTAAAAACATCGCCTTACACGAACCTGATGGTGTCACAACATATTCAGCTGACTCAAAGGCTTTGATCATGTTTTTCGCTGCTTTGATTGTCTCCTTTGTATAGCCGCTGTTAAAGGCTGGCTGTCCGCAGCACACTTGTGCTTCTGGAAATTCCACTTCAACACCGAGTCTTTCCAATACTTCCACTGTCGCCTTTCCTACATTTGGCTGCATCGTGTCAACTAAACAAGTAACGAATAAATGGACTTTCATCGGCGAACTTCCCTTCTATTGCTGCATTTTGATTCATCATTCTGATCATCTGATGATTAAATAACAGGCCTTAATTTCATTTTAATCCCAAATTTCTGAAATTTCAACGAAGTGATTTGTCTAAAATTTGTACTTATGGACTGTGTGACTAAATAAAAAAACGCCCTTTTCATAGGGCGTTTTTTGATGTTTATTTTGAAATCAATTCACGAATTTTTTCTTCAATAGGTGTTAACGGCCGGCCTAGTAATGTTTCGAAATCTTGGCTTTCGACAGCTAATGCACCATCGCGAATGCCGCTTTGAATGGCTTTGACAAATGGCACTGCTTCTTTTGGTACACCATTTGAAGCTAAAAATTCTCCAAATGTATCTACATCTATTTTTTCTACTTTGATTTCTTTTCCGCTCACCTTGCTGACAATTTGTGCAAGCTCACTATGTGTCCGAAGCGGGCCTGACAGTTCATATATCTCCTGATCATGTACTGGAAGTGTTAACGCATTTGCTGCCGCTTCTGCGTAGTCATTTCTTGTTGCCCAGCCAACCTTTCCTTCGCCAATAGGGCTTAAAAATGGTGCGCCGCTGACTGACGCCAGAATCGTATCTTTTTCGTTTTCAACATACCAGTTGTTTCTTAAAAATACATGAGGAATGCCAGAGGCCAAAATGGCTTCTTCTGTTTTGGCATGGTCATTTGCAAGGACAAGCTGACTCTCTCTTGCATTGACAACACTTGTATAAGCAATAAAACTCACATTTGCTGCTTTTGCCGCTTCGATTGCCGCTTTATGCTGCTGCACGCGGTCTCCATCCGCCGTTGAAATAATCAACAGACGGTCAATGCCCTCAAATGCTGATGTCAGGGTGTCTGGCTGAGTAAAATCTCCACGGCGCACATCCACCCCAGCATCCTTCAAATGTGCTGCTTTTTGCGGATTTCGAACACTGACTGCAATTTGTTCAGCCGGTACTTTTGTAAGCAAATGCTTGACGACGAGCGATCCAAGTTGTCCCGTTGCGCCTGTTACTAATAATTTCATTTGTTGACCTCCTCATTTTTCGTTCAACGGTGATGTGCATTCGTTATAATCGAAATGGTTACAACAAAGGTGTAAAAGAAGCTCTAATGTACGAGCTTTTTTATTCCGCCTCTGTTAATAATTGCTGAATTGTCACTTGCTTTAGGTGATTCTCAAGTGCAGCTTGTGCTTCTTTTAGTTCATGCCGAAGTCTCGTGTCCATCGCTTGACCAATCGGGCATGCGATGACGGGCTGATGAAAGTTAAACAATTCTTCATCCTCGCTTACATCCACAGCACGATACACATCTAACAGCGTAATATCTTCAGCTGCTCTTTTTAAATAAGCACCGCCTACTCCGCGGCGAATCTCAATGAGACCCGCTCGTTTGAGCATTGCCATCATTTTTCGAACAATGGCTGGATTTGAATTCACGCTCTCTGCAATAAAATCACTAGTACACTCTTTTGGAATACCTGCAATAAATGACACAATATGAACAGCAATCGGATACCTGCTGCTAATTTGTTTCACAATCTTTCACCACCGTTGTAATCAATATAGTTACAATAAGTGATTTTGTCAATCAATAAACGGATTTTTCTTTCGTTCCCAATCCTCATACGTCATGATATCGTAGTCTTCTCCTGTATCAAGTTCAAGTGGAGCAATGCATTCAAGCAGATTCTCATCTGGGTCAAGAAAATAGATCGCTGCATGAAATTGCGGCGGATTATCGAGAACTAAAGGCTGCTTTTCTTCTGAAAAACCAAACATTGGGTGAATGCTGATGCCTCTTTCAATCAGCCAAGTCTTGATCTGTTCGATACTAGACGTTGTAATTTGAAAGGCAACGTGCCGAGTCGAAGGATGGTATGGAAAATGGTTCATATCTACTTTCCACAGGCCAAGCCAGCTCTTTCCTTTCTCAATCCATAAAAAAGCAACTCGTTCATTTTCATGAGCAAGTGTCAATTCCAACTTTTCATAAAACGCAATAGATGCCTTCAAGTCACTTACAGGTAAATGTGCTTCATATAAACCTTTCATCATCATCAAAATCACTCCTTTTCTACCTTCTATTCTGCAGGAGTTGATGATATTCTGCCTCAGCAAAACGATGTATTTTATCCCTAACATTAGTTTGAGAGACATTGTATGTTTGACCCATTGCAGATGGGGGAAGGTGTTCAAATAAAATAACAGAAAGGAGCGGTTCATATGCCTTGGACGATGAACGATTATCCAGCTTCATTTCAATCATTAGACAACGTCATTCGAAAAAAAGCGCTTGAGATTGCCAATAAAATGATACAGGAAGGCTATGAGGAAAATAGAGCCATTCCAATTGCAATCAGTCAAGCGAAAGAGTGGAAAAAGAACGCAACGGAGAAAGAGGTAGAGAATTTCTCATCTCATGGTTCTGTCAAACCTTCTGAGGGCAGCAGCTCCGCAAGACCAGAGCTCATGGATCATGCGCAGCATGTAGTGAAGCACAAGGAAGGCTGGGCGATTCAAACAGAGAAAGCGAAACGAGCAAGTGAGGTCAAAGAAACAAAACAAGAAGCAATTGACCGGGCAAAGGAGATTTCAGCTAATAAAGGAACATCCGTTGTCATTCACCGAAAAGATGGGACGATTCAGGACGTGTTAAAGCCGCAATAAGACCGCTCGTCAGCGGTCTTAGCGTGTAGACAAACCCTCGCATTCGGTGTCAGTCCTGCGTGCCGGTGCTCACGAATGTTAAATTCGCTCCGCTCCGGTACTCGTTCCTTCCTAGACTGCAAAGGTTTTCTATCACGCTGAAGGAAAACAAAAGGCTAAAATAAAGATCATTTTAGTCTTTTGTCAACAATTTAAAAACGCTCGTCAGCGGTCTTATTTTATGCATTCTTTTCTTTTTTCGCTGGTGTTTTTCTTTTCTTAGGCGCTGCTTTTTTCGCTTTGGCTGGTTTTGAACGGTCGATTGATGCCTGTAGTGCGGCCATTAAATCAGTCACATTGGATGCAGGATCTTTTTTGCCTGTCGTTTCTGGTTGAACGGTATGTTCTCCAGATATTTTATCGCCAATTAAATTCATCAGCTGTTCTCTGTATTCATCCTGATATACCGCTGGATCGAATGTCGTGGTCAGCTGCTCGATTAAAAGGAGCGCTGTATCTAGCTCTTTCTTGACAATGTTCTCCTCTTGGGGAATATTCGGTACATCTGATACTTGTCTAATTTCGTCAGGGAAATGAATGGTTTCCATCAGCAAAATATGTTCATAGCACCTAACGATCGCTAATTGCTCCTTGGAGCGGATCATAATTTTTGCTACACCAATTTTCCCTGATTCCTCTAAAGCTTTTCTTAATAATGAATAAGCCTTCGCTCCGCCGGTATCCGGTGATAAGAAATAACTTCTTTCATAATAGATTGGATCTATCTCTTCAATCTTTACAAAATCAATGATTTCAACGGCTTTTTCTTCATTTTCTTTTCGCAGTTTTTCTAGCTCTTCATCGTCCAATTCAATAAATTTATTTTTCGCATATTCATACGCCTTCACAATTTGTTCTGGCGCTACCTCTTCACCGCCGCAATTGGCACATACTTTCTTGTAGTTAATGGGCGTGTGACATTCTTTATGCAGCTGTCTTAATTTAATGTCTTTGTTCTCTGTAGCGGTAAACAGCTTGACTGGAATATTGACCAATCCGAAACTAATGCCGCCTTTCCATACTGTATGCATCGCGCTTCCTCCGTTCTTTTCTCCTTACTATGTAATGTTTTCACCATACTTATGTATGTGATTGAAAATTTCATCCCACTCTAAGAACACATGATATAAGGAAGTGACATGCACAATGAAACCTATGCGATTAACACCTGCACATGATATTCCTACCGGTGCAGACTGGGTGTATGAATTAAAATATGATGGCTTTCGGGCTATTCTTGTATGGGAAGAAGACGAGATTCGTTTAGAAAGCAGGACCGGAAAACAGCTAAATGAGCAATTTCCTGAAGTGATGGATCAGTGCGAACAATTAAGAGACAAATTTGCTCCCTTTTTACCACTGACACTTGACGGAGAATTGGTCTTTTTACTCAGTGAACAGCAAAGTGAGTTTGCGAAGGTTCAGCAAAGAGGCCGGCTGAAAAACAAAGAAGCCATCCAAAGACAGGCTGAACGATTTCCATGTCATTTCATTGCGTTTGATCTATTAAGATGTAAAGGGAAACCTCTCGTTGATTTACCGTTGACGGAGAGAAAAAATCAGCTTCAGCAAGTTTTCCAAGACGCAAAGCTCCCTTCATCAGTTCAGCTGGAGCACCCTTCCCTTCTGCAGGTCATTCATTCAGACCTAGACTCTGAATACATGAAAAACTTGATGACAATGTATTTAGCAGAAGGGTTAGTAGCGAAAAAAAAGACGAGTAAATGGCATGACAATACTCGTTCAAAAGAATGGCTGAAAATAAAAAACTGGCGGTATGTATCTGTCATTGTAACCCGTTTTGACAAAGAAAATGGCTATTTCCAAGGCTCCATTTATCAAGATTCGGCTCTCATCGAGGTTGTCCAATTCAAGCATGGATTTTCTAAAGAAGAAGAACAAACACTGCGCACGCTATTCCAGACAAAGGGCCAGTTTACAGGAGGATCATCATATGAAATCCCTCCTTCTATCGTTGCCAGCATTGCGTGTATATCCTTTGATGGATCGGCGTTAAGAGAGCCGCGTTTTTCTTCCTTTTTACTGGATGCGGATCCATCAGCATGTACATTTCAGCAAATGCTCAAACAGCTGTATCCACTCCCTGCTGTTATACATGTCACTCACCCTGAGAAACCCATTGTCCCGGCCCTTCAACTGAACAAGGCAGATTACTTACTTTATTTAAGACAAGTGGCTCCCTATCTTTTGCCCTTTTTACGTGAAAGGCGTCTTACTTTAATTCGGTATCCGCACGGCAGTGGAGACGAATTCTTTTATCAAAAGTCAACTCCTGATTATGCGCCGGATTTTGTTTTGACAGATGAAGTTGATGATATTTCTTACACGGTCTGTAATGATCCTCGTACGCTTCTTTGGCTTGGCAACCAGCTGACGATGGAGTTTCATATCCCTTTTGAAACAAGAGATACCGATCGGCCGACAGAAATCGTCTTTGATCTGGACCCGCCATCTGTAAATGAATTTCATCTAGCTATCGAAGCTGCTAAACGAATCAAAGTGCTTTTAGACGGACTTTTTCTCACAGCCTTTATTAAAACAAGCGGAGGTAAAGGGCTTCAGGTCTATATTCCTTTAAAGAAAAATGCCTTCACATACGAAGAAACAAGAAAATTCACCGCGTTTATATGCCATTTTTTATGTGAGCAAGCACCGGATCTATTTACTCTGGAACGTCTTAAGAAAAATCGCGGCAATCGCTTGTATTTAGACTACATTCAGCATGATGCTGGAAAAACAATTATCGCTCCATATTCCCCGAGAGGAAATGAGCTTGGACTTGTTGCGACACCGCTTGAATGGGACGAACTCTATCATGATGAGCTTCATCCTACTCTTTTTACGATGCCAGCTGTCATAGAGCGTTTAAAGGAAAAAGGCGATCCGTTCCGCCGCATGAGGCACCTTGTGAATGATGATGCTTTTAGACAAGTCTTACATCAGCTTGCACACATGTGACCTTCTCATCAGATGGACATCCGCGGTCATGAAGCGTTACACTTATTCATTAGAGAGGAAGAAAGGGATGACGATTTTGACCGCACATTCATTTCGTAATACAGTTTTGATTTTCTTATGTCTTTCCGCAGGAATTGTGGATGTGATTGGCTATTTAAGCCTAGGGCATGTGTTTACAGCCAATATGACAGGTAATATTGTGCTGCTTGGCATTGCAGCAGGAAGCTCCTTACAGCTAACAGCCCTTCATTCCATCATTGCTCTAAGTGGATTCGTTTTAGGGGTTTTACTTGCAGTTGTGGTAGGCGGGAAGCATGAGAAAGCGTTTTGGCCAAAAGCCGTGACACGCATTTTTATCATAGAAGTGATGATTTTGCTTCTATTTGCTCTCATGACCATTTTCCCTTATACACAAGGTGCTTACTTTATTCTGATCATCCTTTTAAGTATGGCCATGGGCATGCAGACAGCAGCCGCTCGTAAATTGAATGTTGCTGGCATTTCCACAACTGTTCTCACGAGTACACTCGCTAATCTATTTGAAGATGCAGCTCAGCGCATATCATACAGGGAAAAAAGAAAAGCTCCTATCCAGCTTGTCAGCTTGATGCGAATAGGCTCTATTGTCTTCTATTGCCTTGGTGCGGCTTTAGCTGCATACACAGATCGTTACGATCCGTTTATCATCATTTGGCTGCCGATCATCATTCTAGGCATCATTGTGATAACAGCTGGATTGAAGCACTTTCACCAATTGAAATAGCCTCTCTTTAGAAGGCTATTTCAATGATTGTGATCTTACACTAATAACTCCTTACATAAAAACCAGGAGGGCGTCCCATGATGAACGTAGAACCATATGGATATCCAGAAAATGTCCCGAATCCTCCGTACCCGGGAAAACCGCCTAAGCCAGAGAATACACCAGGGCTCAAATAATATCCGCCAAAGCCGATATGGGAACCAACTGGCCCAATATGTGCCCCGCCTCCGCTAAAACCGCCTCCATGAAAACCACCATAAACCCGTGGATACATACAATCACCTGCCTTCAAATCAGACCTTATCTCATCATATGCATGACAAAAGGGGCGGTGCTCCTGCTTTTTCTTTTCCTTCTATGTACATTAGACCAATTTGATAAAATTTGAATGAAAAGTCCTGCAAAAAATTAAATTAAGCAAAGAAAAGTGACCTTTTTAACTTGTTGCTCTGCCCTATGTTTATTTAGAATAATGGAGCAGGTAATAAATTTGCACACCCCCTTTGTTGCGAATTCTTCTTATTAAACGTTCTTGCAGCGTTTAATAAGAAGAGCCTATTAAAACACAAAAAACCCTTGCTGACGATATCAACAAGGGCGAGAGATACATGGTATTAACCACCAATGATTTTTTCTGCAACTTCGAATGAACCCGCTACATTTTGCGATAGAACAGTCGCAGCGACCGCTAAACCAACAACAAATAATACTTTTAGTCCTGTTTTCATCTTAAATCAACCCCATTCTTTTCATATGTAAATCTGCTTCTAAACTTTTGTTCAAGTAAAAAACAGACTGCTCATAAAGTGCTTGCTTTTCACAATATTTTGCTGCAAATTGTGATAGCTCTTTTACTTCATGATATTCATTCTTCTCTTCTAACTTTCTTAATTTCTCATCAATTTGCTGAAATCTTTGTGGCGCATGCGTTAAGTAAAGATCATGTACGATGCCTATTTTTAGCTGAAACACTTCATGCGAAGCATCCTTTATTCTGGCATATGCAGCCTCTATATATTGGCTTGCACGCTGCTTTTCACCAATCACACAGAGTTCCCGGCTGATCAGATACGTAGAATGGAAAAAGAAATCTGAATCATAGTACTCTTGATGGGACAGTGCTTTTTCAAGATGACGTATCGATTCCTTCGGTTTGTTCCAAAATGAATATAAAATGGCCACATTGTGATGAAGCTGAGCCAGCATAAAATCATCCTGCTCACTTGTCAAAACTTCTTCTGCCAGACGATAATTCTCAAGCGCCTCTTCATACCGGCCGATCTCTGTTAGATTCGCTGCTATAAGAGAGTATGAAAGGGCCGTTCTTCTTTCATACTGCTTGTGCCGCTTATAGACGTGGAGCGCTCTGCGGATATAGCTTAATGAAAGCATAATATGACTAAGCCGGTAGTAAAGCCATGCCACTTTAAAATCGAAATCAGCACGTTCTATCTCACTTGGAATTTTATCTAAGAGCTTTTCAGCACTTTGATACATTTGCAATGCAACCTCATAATTACCTTGATGCTGCTCATACACACCCTCATAGAAATCGAAATAATAGGCAAGACGATTAGACAGGTCATCTTCTTTTTTTCCATAATGACCCTCTATACTTTTCGTTGAAACATTGCCCTTTTGCCCTCTTAAATTGTACATAAGAATGTGATGTCTTTTCTCAAGAAGAGAATAGTATATGAGGATATCCGCATCGTCAATTTCCTCTACTGCTTGTTTCGCTTTGGCAAATAACCGTTCTGCCTCATCTGCATGATCTTTTTTGATTTCCATGTTCCAGTCATTTAATAATGATGCCAATTCCGCAACAGGAACTTTGCTCATTCTACACCCCCAATCACCTTCAGCTGCAGCACATGATTTCACTAAATATGGAACTTCTATTAGCAATTGCTAATTAGTCCATTTGACATCATTTTAATATGAATCACTTGAATCTTCAATAACCGTTTCCATTGAAAGTGCGTTTCTTTCTCCTAGTCAATGATATTTGCGAAAAAATTCCGCCTTTTTTTAAAATAAACATCTCGAGATGAAATGAAAAAAGCCCATTGTTAGGGCTTTCTAATCTTATGATGGTTAATACCGCATCATTTCAAAGACTATTTTGTGCGATTCGCCTAAAGATCAGTAAACTAATGATCAGCTCAGCTTTTCATTTATCGAGTTTCTTTATATAATATGATCAATCACTTACACGCCTCAGTAGCTCTAGAAGGGAAGAGCGCCGTAAAACAAATTGTAGCTGGCGGGTCGCAAGGCAAGGGTTTCAGAAGCACCGAAAAGCACATGAGCTGAGACAGGTGAGATTCCTGTCGGTGAAATTCCGTAGGGAAGCGTGTTGCCCCTAGCCTATGCTTACGAAAGGAGTGCGGGTTCGAATCCCGTCTGAGGCTTATGAGGTCGATGGAAATGGAGGATAAACATCATGTATGTGTTTGAAGAATATATCAGCAACATCGGTAACCCCGAGCTGAAGCAGCGCACTCAAGACATCTTACAATGGGTAGAAGACACATTCCCTCAATTAGAGCCAAGAATTGCTTGGAATCAGCCTATGTTCACAGATCACGGCACATTTATTATTGGGTTTAGCGTCGCAAAACATCACATTTCTGTCGCACCAGAAGGAAAAGGAATTGATCAATTTTCAGCTGACATTGTACGAGCTGGGTACGATCATGGAAAAAAGATGTTTCGCATGAAAGAAAGCTTGCCAGTTGATTATCCTCTCCTGAAAAAAATCATCGAATTTAATATCGAAGACAAAGCGGATTGTTCAACGTTTTGGCGAAAATAAACAGTACCCCGATCTCAGCCGTTAACAGATCGGGGTATTTTACTGCTTCATGTTATTTTGTTCTCTTCCCTACCAATTTCTGTTCAAGCCACTCATAACATGACAAGATGGAATTAACACTTTTTTGAAATATCGGCAAATATACAACAGCAGCGGCTGTTAAACACGCTATAGCAGCTCCTGCGAAGACATCAAATGGATAATGAACCCCTACCCAAATCCTTGAAAATCCAACAGCACACGCAATGATCAACCAATAAAAATGGCGTTTATGAAACAGCCAAAAGATCAGGCAAATCGAAAAAATAAAGATCGTATGATCACTCGGAAACGAGTTATTCACTTCCTTTTGAATCAAAAGATTGACGTGGCTCATTTCTGCAAAGGGCTGCTGATTGAAATAAAACACCCCTGCGATTTTGAAACCATACAAACAAACACATGAGCGCTGCTAGCAGCACTGTATATTCAGCTAGTCCAATAAATATCGGATTCAAGGAACCATAATCAATACTGAGCTGATTCACCCACCTAAATAAATCTTCATTAAATCCCCGCATCTCATTTCATCCTTTTTACATGATTTATGATAAGGATAATTGAAATGAGATGTCTGCCTCCATCGATCGAACGAACAAACCATGGAATCATATGACAGTTTTGTCACTTTGCTGTCACTTGAACATCATGTACTAACTTGTTTAACGAGAGTGATGTTGCACCCATTCTTTTTTTAGCAAAGCATATTGATATGTGTTTTCATATTTAGGTGTGCCGTCTTCATGGTTCGTAAATGAAATAAACTCAAGAAAAAGGCCTTCTTTCCGCATGCCTAATCGCTCACATAATGCCTGTGAACGGACATTATCATCCTCTACATAGGCATAAAGACGCCTTGCTCTCTTTTCTAAAAATAAATAGGATAAGAATGCTTCAGCACTCTCACGCGCATATCCTTTCCCTTCATACGCTGCATTAAAATTCCATCCAATTGCATACGTATCAGGCTCCTCTTTTAAATGAAACAATTCACCAATAACCTGCCCACTTTCTTTTAAACAAACCGCTACATATGAGTGATCTTCTTTTCTCTTTTGCACCTTAGCAGCCGCTTCCTCCAATGTAGAGATTCGATCATCAAGAAAACAATTGACTCTTGGATGAGCCAAGTACTCTAACATTCCTGCCGCATCTTCATCGCAAAACGGTCTAATCATTAACCGATTCGTTTCTAATAGATTCATATGTTACCCCTCACTGTTTCTGCTTGATTTCGCGTTTGTAGTCTCTCCATATTCTAGATGACATGTATCAACTTTGACAATCAGATTCATATTGAATTGTCTTCAAATAAACCCATCAAAAGCATTTTGGCTATTAAATAACATGATGACAACTGTTATAATAGAACATAGGTTTGCATTTTATCAAAAAGGGGTTACATCATATGATCAATACGGTGGATGGCAACATTTTAGAGGCAAGCGAAGACATCATCTGTCACCAGGTGAACTGTAAAGGAGTCATGGGCGCTGGATTAGCGAAACAGATCAAAAGCAAATATCCGAATGTGTACAAAGATTATAAACAGTTATGTACAGAACAAGGAGATGACTTGTTAAGCTCCGTTCAACTTATCACAACAAAAGACGGAAAAACAATTGCCAACTTATTTGCCCAAGTTGGATACGGAAGAACAAGAAAGCAAACAGACTACGATGCCTTACGCAGCTGCTTTCAACACTTAAAGGATACAGTGACACATTCACCTGAAGAGAAAAACCAGACGTCCATCGCCATTCCATACGGGATTGGCTGCGGCTTGGCAGGCGGCGATTGGACGATTGTTGAAGAGATGATTGAAGAGGAACTGGGTGATTGTGAGGTGACGGTTTATCGGTTTAGATAGAGGGAAATGAAAAATGTAATTAGAAGGGGAATTTGTTTTTCAATCTTTTTGCTTTCGTTGATCGGTTTCTTTGACATGCTAATCAATAACAATTGATTCCAATCACAATCAATAATTTTATTTTGTTGTTACATGTGTCTGTTTTGTTATTCAATATAAGGAGTTATTATTTAATAAGAGCACCATTTCTGCACGGAATGGTGCTCTCAATTAGTTCTCTATTTTTTTTCTATAATCTATCAAAATGAAATTTATAACATCTTAAAAAATTCAAAAGTTACTCTAATGTAGAAAGGTATTTTTCTAAATGTTTTTTACCAGAATTACTTTTAGGTATAATACCTAGATGATTATATTTCCAAATGGTTTTTCTTTCATGAGGGTTTGTATTCGAAAGATCATCATAATTAAATTCTATATTGAAATGTCCCGTTTCATTAAATATCATTGTGAAATTTGTCCAAGGCTCTTGACCACTTTGTTCAAACGCTCTCCTAAGTTCTTGGATACAGTCAACTAATTGATGCCATCTTTCTCTGTATTCATGTTCACTCACCTCAAACAATTCAGTGATCTCATGACTATATATCGGCTGATCATTATTTTCCTCAGGTAAAAAATAAAAGTAAGCAGTCTGTGAACCTTCAACTACTTCACCATATAAATACACCTTTACCCAATTGACAGGTATAGTCTTAACTACAATATCAACTATCTGTTTGTAAACATGTTCTAGTTCTTCTTCATTCATTATTTTTTCCCTCCATACACATTATCGAATCGTCTGATTTCCCATTCATCATCACCAATTTTATACTTAATATCAAAAGTTTCTGGACGTAGAGAATCAGCTTTATAGTTAGGTGTTATTTTTACTTTAACCTGATCACCATTTTGAAGAGCATCAGCCCATGCATTCTCAAGCTTTTTCCATTCACCTTTATTTAAATTCCCATTCATCGGCACAAGATTATCAATATCCCCAGACCCTTTAAAAATAGTTGCAATCAAGTGACCTCCGTCATCATCTAGTAATCGATCTGGCTTACCTGAATTGGATTGGGCATATTGGTTTCTTTTGACCTCTCCGTATTTTAAATCACTTGCTTCGACTTTGACAATACGTCCGTAGTGATCGGTTGTGTAGGTGTAGCCTTGCTTTGTTGAATAAACAACATTTGGTTTTAATACTTTTTTACGTTTCCATCTCACATAGTGATCTCCGTAGCTAACAACAGTCGGTGGTGATTTTGGTGCTGGTAATCGTCTGCCTGTCTTAGAGATACCGTATCCTGAATTGTTGTCTAGACGCTTTGCCATAGAGAGGAGTTTATTTTTGAGATTTTCTCCGTCAAACACGTTATACGGCAGCTTCGGGCCACCAGCCAGTTGAAACTTTGGTGAGTATGGCAATAGATTCGGAATAGAAACTCTGTCTAATGATTTTGCTCCTTGTTCAAGCCCTTTCTTCACAGTCGTTTTGGCCGCTGTTGTCCCCGTTTTTGTAATGGCTCCTGCACCTTTAGAACCAAAGACGATTTCTGCTAGAGAACCAGTCGCATAGGCAAACCAGTGTGATCGAGAATATGCATCACCATCGATGACTTCTTTTTGGAATGAGTCTGAAATCGACTTTCCAATCGCTTTCGACGTTTCAATTGGATGAGAAACAGCCGTTACGACCGATTCAACGGCACCTCCAGGATCTGTCACAAGATCATAGATGCCAACTACTGTATCTTTGGCCACATCATATAGACCAACTGCTGCACCTTTTACAACATCAACGAACCCCTCTGAAGCTTCTTCCTGCGCTTTGATCTGGAGAAGCTGGCTGTAATACATTTTTTGATCATAAGAAAGATTTTCATATCCAATCTCGTCTACAATTTCAAAGTATTTCTCTTCTGATATACATGAAGGATCGTTGAGCTTTTCCTTCAATTCTTTGATTCTTCGTTTCTCTTTTTCTTCTTTTTTCACCTTTAAATATGCTTTCACCTGTGCATCGATTTTATCATGATTCTTGTACACATCTGTTTCATGAAATGCTTTTGCATCGTAATACATTGGCTGCGCATTTTTCCCTTTTCCTGTAGCGGCCATCATTTTTGCATAAAAAGTGGCGAGGTGTTTTTCAATCGCTTCTGATTTTGCGTATTCTGTTTTTAGCTCATGATCTATTTTATGTACAGCATCAATTGCCTCTTTTCTTTTTTTGTTCGCATCATCTAAATATTCATTGATCTCTTTACTTGAAAATACATTCAGTTCTATGAGATCACTGATGTCATCAAAAATAGTGGATAGGGCTTCTTTTTGTTCCTTGACCATATCTTTATTATTCTGAATCCCTTGTTTCAGTTGAGCGTCTAAGAAATGCTCATCAATAAATGTACTCCCGCCTAACGATTCATCATCAAGCTTTCCTTTTACCCCATCTAAAAAAGCTTTTTGCATATCAATAAAATCAAGATAAGTGTCCGTGTAAAGCGCAAGATCCTCATAAAAAGCTTTGATATTGTCCGCACCTTTTCCAGTAAATTTATCACCTAATCCCGACACACTTTTTAATGCTTTTTTCACATGCTGCATTTCGTCTTGAAGCTCCTGAAAGGCTTTTGACCTTTGTTCGACTGCTGATAGTAAAGATGGAGCATCTAATATTTTCATATAAAAAAGACTCCTTTTATGGCGTATTCTTTTACTAGAATACCATAAGGAGTCTGACACTTTAATCCACTTTATCGTTTTTTAACCAATTATCCTCCAGAGCTCCCTCTTGATGCGACGGTTTGGACATCATCATGTTGAGGTTGAATGAAACCATTTGTAAAGAAAAGTGTACCTAATGCTACCACAGCTATTGATAATGGAATAAAAAAAGACTTTTTCATTTAATTCACTCCTTTTCCTACAAATTGACTTGCATGTAAGGCTCTTTTATAATAACTCAATGATTGTTGCAACAAGCCTTTTTCCTCTAAATATTTCGCCACATCAACCAAGATTTCCTCTAAATCAACCCAAACTCTTCTTTCTTCAAGCTCTGCACACAAATTACTGATATTGGCTTGTTGAGTTTCATTTGTTTCATATAATAGTTCTTTTAACAATTTAAATTTAATTTGAAAAATGTGATGGTTCACTTGTTCCGACAAAGAAATGCCTAGATCAACCCATTCAATCACTTCATTGCTTCGATTTGATACTTCTATTCTGGCTAGTTCATATAAACATCTCATTTTTAATAACATTTGTTTCTCAATTTCTTCATAACTCAGTGTGCGTCTAAAAAATGCAGATGCTTTCTCAGCATTCTCTCTTTTGCTTTCCAAAAAACCCATGCTGTAATAGAGATGAATAATTAAATGATTGTCATTGATACTTCGGATCATGTTCTCTGCTTCGTTAAAAAGTTCACTTGCTTTCTCATATTCAAATTGATCGATTAAGTTCAGCGCATGCAGCATTCGACAGTTAATTTGTCTTTTGATATATGATTCATGTGCATTAAATGTGTCACAAGCAATTTGAGCATGATATTTAGATAAGAAAGTCATTTTCAAATCATAAAATAGAACAGCTAATTTATAATGAAATTCTGCTTTTTCTATTTCATCATCAACATAGGCCAACTTCTTTTCAGCTATTCTGAAATAACTTAGCGCCTTATCATAATCTTGTAAGTAGTCATGATAGATCCCATTATAGAAATAGAAGTAATAGGACATGAGTTTGTTTGTCTTCTCTTCTTTTTCGTTTGGTGCATTCCTCTCAAAGAATGGTTTATTTAGGTTTTTGCTAATATTCTGAAGTTTTAGCTTAAGTCTAAAGCTTAAAAGTTGATAATACAAAAGAACATCTTGATTTTCTTCCATTTGCTCGATTGCCTTGTCTATGTCATCTTGCATTTCAATAGCTGCCGACAAATCCCCTTTTTGTATGGCAAGATTCCAGGTGTTTAACATGTTTCCTACCTCCTGAGAGGCAATTAATTCTGTCATCCCTTTACCCCCTTCTAAGCAAATCCCTTATAATATTTTAACACTAGATTTACAACATATGTAAAGACAAACTGTCCCTAATAGAAATTTTCGGTATCCCGCAAATACATTGAATGAGTGACTTTAGAATCGCTGATTAGAAGTGACAAGCAACTGAACGAATTCTGAGTTCTTTTAGAAGGGCTACGCTAAAAGTGGAATTCACAAAATGTTATTTTAATGCCTATCACAAAAAAATCAACAGGTAATTGCATAAACAAACAAGCCTTTCTCATGTCGAAGGCCTGTTTGTTATGAATCAAATATTAACCTATTCGAGCGATAGGAATAACATTTTCATCAGCAGCAATGTGTTCAGGAAAAATAAAACCTTTTGTATCTGAGGTAAAACAAATATCTGCCTCTTTAAAACATACATCTACAAATTCAGGGCAGATAAACTCCTCATTTTCTCTATGTTTACCTACTCCCAATCCTATTCGAGCAACTATCTGTGCTATTTCAGATTTATCATAATTCTTGTTTAATAAAGATAAACCTTTAACAATAATGGTATTTTGTTTTTCACCACCATCTTCATTTAACTGTTTGTGCCGTGCAATATATAGCTTCCCATCATAACTTTTATTTGTATTCTCATAGTTAGTCAAATAATGTTCTAAAGGAACTATTCTAACACCATCGTCCTCGACACTTTCAATTATTAATAATAGCCCTTTCCACTTCACAATAATACCAACATGACTAAAGAGTGAATTGGAAACTTGTTTAATTAACTTACTTACCAAATATTCACCCGAACATAATAAAAGGTCACCAGTCCTCAGATCATTCTTTAATTCGGTATATTCTATAGTATTTATACTTTTAAATTTATCCGAACTCATCTAAATTACAGTCTCCTTGCCTAATTTAAAAATAATCCCTCAATTTCTAAGGGCATTAAAAATTAATATTTTTCTGGATTACATAAGTATCTTTTCACTAATTTTCATATTTAATACAATTCTAATATATTTACTGAAAAGGATCTTCAGCTCTTAAATTAACCAAAAGACGCATAAGGGCTCAGTCATTTTGTAAATATCCCATCTTCTTTAACCTATCTCCATATTCTTTTGAAATCCAACTAGTATTATGATTATAGAGTATCAGCAAACAATCATTTTCGTTGAGTATTTATTTTAGACATACTTTCTTTATTCAAGTTTCTAAAAACAAAATGAAAAGAGCAACTTCCATGTCAGAAGTTACTCTTTTTAATCTTCATCTTCAGGATCTTCGTCTACACCCAATATCAAATTCTCATCTTTAAAATACATTTCATAAAGTGTACGCTCTGTTACTTCTCCTTTTTTAATTCGTTGGTTCAGAATAAACATTAAATCTATAGGTTCACGCTCATAATAAATACTGTCGCTTTCTTCGAAATGAAGAATAGGCTTGTTTAAGTATGAATAAGATTTTGGCTTAGTAAAGCACGTCCACTTTACTTGAGGATGGTTTCTTCTAATAACTTCTGCATAATAAATCCCGATATCCATTGCTATTGCATAGTCCACTTTTGCAATTTCAACTGGATTAGCCAATAAGCTCTTTTTTTCATCTTCATAAATAAAATTAGGGTATTGCCTTAATTCTTCTAATTCTCTACCAATCTCTTCTTCTGATAGTTCATAAATCTCCACCTGAGATAAAAACCAACTATAGATATCTATAAGTGACTCGGGGGTGAAATTAAAGTCCACCTCTCCATTAGTAACATTTTTCAAAACTTCAATCCGTAGTGGTATCTGATTAACAAACCAATCAAACAGATTTTTAGCCTCTTTTTTTGATAAAGTTTCAAAGGATTCCATTATAATTGGTGGTTCCATTAATACATACTCCATTAAATTTCTCCCTCATATTTTAATTATTTTCGAATATTGGCTATACTGCTCTAACTCAGTTGTATTTTATGGTTTACTTGCTCAATTCTACCTGTATTTGTACTTATAATGAAGTACTACTTTACTTTATCAATCATTTCAATTTTTTAATCGGAAATCTTTAACCACTTGTTTCCTTAAAAGAATGAGAAGTTCGTATAGCCTATATTTGATACATCGATACAATTTTGTTGCTCAATCAACCGCTGAATATCGATCCAAATTATTTGCAACTTGTGACTTAGACATCCCTACAGCTGCGGCCATTTCTTTTTGCGATAGCTTCATCAATTTGTTTTCCTTGCGGATCAGGCTGACCTTCGCCTTCTCCTTTTTCAAGGTCATCCAGACGCTTTACAACCGGTGCAATTGTGTCATCTAGCATCTTTTGCAAATCTTCTTTGTTCACTTCATCTTCCTCCTTCTCTTCCGCTTGACTTAGCAAGTTGTCGATAGCGGCTCTTGCATTTTTCAATTCAGTTAAGTTAGCAGCTGAAAACTTTCGGCCAGCTTTTGCGACTTCTTCAGGTGGATCAGTTTGGATCCCACCCAAGTCATCAGTAAGCAAAATCTCTTGTGTGATTTCCACAAAATCTTGCAGTGCTGCCCTCACCTTTTCAGAATCAGTCTCCAAGTCTTCATCGTCGTAAGAATCCCATTTATACAAAACAGAATTCAGCGCATCTTGTGCCGCCCAAAACTCACGACGCATGCGGTCTTTGTCGTATCTGTTCTTTACTTCTCCTTTAAGAAAGAAGTTTTTGAGCAAAGAAAAAAGCCCCTTCTCATCAGAAACTGGCTTGTGATCCTCTTGTTTTCCTATGTCTGCTGTTCCGGCCATTGAGTAGCCGGTGATCTCGCCCTTTTGAATCTGTTCCCAGATTTCATCAGATGCTTTTGTCACAAGGACCCATGATCCTTTCTTGATCATCTCATCGCCCATTTCAAAGTCAGACGGAGCGATATAAGATTCAACGACTTCTCCGACACCGCCTTGAAAGTCGTGCTGCTTATCGATCTCACGTGCATCCTTCAGGAACCCATTAGCGGCTTTTTCGATCTCCGCCGGTGTCATGTAATCCCCATGTGCATCAGCAACGTTTGGTTCGTATACAATTCCATACACAAGACGCTGTGCATCATCAGCCTTTGCAATGACCTTGATCTCTTTTTGAAAGTCTGGCTGCTTTTCTGATTTCATAAAAAAGAACTGCTTTTGATTAGCAGCCTTGTCCACATATGAAACGTGTGTGATCTTTGCATTTATCAATTCGCGTGGCAATTCATTCACCTCCTTTCAAAAGAAAAGCGACAGAAGCCGCTCAACAAATTAACTTATAAATTGTGGATAATATTTCTTATAAAAGCTATGCGGCGGAAAGTTAGGATAATAAGGATTGTACGGTGGGTATAATAAATAACACATCGGACAGCACATGTGGGGTCTACCTGTGTCATCTTCGCACAAGTGACAACATTTTAATGGATCATCGGGATATGGCCAATCCGTATATGGACTGTAAGGCATGTTAGGATTCAGCTGTTTACTATACACATTAAACACTCCTAAAATAGTTATTCAGGATCATGCATATGAAAAGTAACAATCAAATGAAACTTGACCGCCGTTAATCATTTTAATTCACTCCAACAACTTCCTGTCGTATAGCCTCTTTTTCCTCAGCTGACAATCCTAAAATGACTGGATCAACCACAGGCCCAACCGCACAATGACAATTTACTCGCTCTTTTGGTGTGAGCTGTGTATCTCTCGGAAACATGCACCGCTCTCCGCTACCTGGTATCTCAAATTCATCATCAAGCGGGATGATCGTGCCGTCCAGCTGCACATGACTTTCTCTGGACTGATTCTTTTTCCCGCCGCTATGCTTCCACTTCTTCCCCGTTACAGCTGGAGATTGCACATATGACTCATGTTGAGCGACAGAAGACGCGGTCAACACCTCTGTAATGGCTGTTACACGTGCACGTTTGCGACTGAATTCAGGTAGGTCCTTCAGCTCCAATTCAATTTCTTGGATAGAGCGGCCTTCTTTTATTCCTTCCTTCAGCGTTTGCTCAATGGCCATATGAGTATTCAGCTTCATCAGCTGCGCCAATTCCTGCGACCATGATTCAATCCACTCTGAGGTTTTTTCGGATAAGACCTTAAAAGGAATAGCATCGATGGAATACATGATCTTCTCAGCCAGTTGCGCGACGGTAAGTGTTAGAAAGGCAGCCGTTTCTTTTACGAACAACTCCGCAAATTCATCTGAAGTGAAAAGATCATTATTAAAAAACGCCAGAATGGATTCTAACGTCTCTGAATCTAAAAAAACCATTCAGAGCGTTTAAAAACGTCCTACGTTGTAATCTGAACAATCTAGCAATGGTTTTCTCGTATTCTTCTACCAAAGAGGGTATGTCTTGCAGTTCAGGGAAATCTGCTACAGCTGCTTCGAGTTCCTTGACCTCATCTTCCTCCGCTTTTTGCACAAAGGTATTGTGTTTTCTATCGGCTCATCCACCTTTACATTAGCCGGCTCTTCATCGTTCGCTAGCTCATCCTTCTTCGGAATCCCTTCACTTCGAGTAACAGGAATTTATGTGCATTATCTGAACCTTCAATGCCGTTCATGTATTCCTGCAGCTGCTCATATGAAAATTCAGAAAGCATTCCATTCTCTACAGTAATTGCTGCCGGCACATGACGACCTTGCTTAAAGTAAAGATAGTTCAGCTCTTCAGCTTTGCACGCTCCTTACATATTGACGATGTTACCAATCCAACGAGGAACACCATATGTACCGCTGCCAATCTTAAAGTGGATGACTTCGCTTGCTACAAGATCAGATGGGGTGTCTTCGCTGTATTCTCCCGTAGTAGCATTCATGACTCTGGGATCACCGTACTCCTTAAAGAAAACTTTTTAGTATTGACCTGCTGCACATACTTCCTGAATCTCTTCTTCCGTTGCAATGACTTCACTTGGCCGTTTTCTGTGTATCGGAATTCGACGTCAAGGGATCGCTCAGCTTACAAACACGTAAATATTGTGCATCAAGATATTCAATGCCTGCAGGCTTCCCTGTACCTTCACGAAGAACTTCGACAAATCCATTACCGGTTTTCTCTCGGTCTTCTATTACATAACCAAGAACCACTTCGGCTGACTCATCATAGTTCATATACCTGGTTAACTCTTCAAGTTGGGTCCATTCTTTCTCAGCTGTCTCTTTATGAATTTGTTTGGTCGTTTCAGAAACAGTTGATTTAATCACAGTCGCTTTCACTTTATTCATCAGCGTGACCTCCTATCTCTGTTCGGACGTGTCCGCTCTTTAGGCTGCTCTTTCAGATCGGTGACCTCATAATCATCTAACACATACCAGATAGCTGAAAAAGTATGAGGGTCAATCTTAAACTCGTCTTCTATGATGTTACCGTTCTTGTCTGTCTTGTATGTCAGCGGCTGAAGCTCATAGATCGTGTTTTTACATGAATCGGAACATATGATTTTCTTGAACCGTTTGATCTTCTTGGTGTACTGCAAGCGTGATCCCTGGAATTTACGAGCAGCCACCATGTTGTAACCCATCTTCCTGAAGTATGAGATGGTTTTCGGTTCAGCTGCATCCGCTTTGATCAGCTCTTTTGTTTTTGTAAATTCGATGAGCTCTTGTTCAGTTTCATCATCGGTTGTGCCCATTTGATATTACTCCCAATAGATACATAGATATTTCTTCTCGTGATCGACGGCCAGTCGAATCAAAGCGTTATATGACTCTACGAAACCAAAGTCCATACCCGCCTAAGTAAAGGCCGATTAATCCTTTGAGATGGACAGCATCATATCTTCATGCGGCCGTACCTCGAATTGAGGAAGAACACGAATTCCGTTAATGCTAAAATGACCTTTTCGGGCTATTCGATAAAGGTCTGGATCGTATTCCTTTAGTTCGTCCAGCTGCGATCGTTGGTTTGTTCATCGCTGGCTTTACTTCAATGCCTCGACCCGTAGTAAGCTTCATAAGTCCCTCTTTCGTAAGATCATCAAGCGCCGGATCCGTCTTCGTGTCGCTGTTCTGTTTCTTCAATCACAGGTGTTTCATCTTCTTGTATTGATTCATTCATTTGATGTCTTTGATGTCTCGGGACAAATATCACCTTATGATTCTTTTCATCCGACATGATCTGACCTTCTGACGTTTCTTTAATAGGTTTCATTGGTTTTTCCTCCCCCTATAAATAACATTACCAATCGCTCCTATGGGCTTTAGTCCATAATGCGCACGCACTTCATTGAGTGTTAATATCCCTAAACGAAGGTTCTTTGAAAGTCTTGCTCTTCTTTATTTCCCTCATCATCAGATGACTTTGCAAAACTCAAACTTGTTGGTTTTATAAATGACATTGCAATCGCTCCTTTTTTATTTGATCTAAGCCTTCCCTGTTTGTTAGCCGCCATTGTTTTTATAAACAGACAGGGACGCTTTACAGCAAATAGAAAAAACGCCATCCCTTTTGGGAAAGCGCCATAATACATATATATGAAATTAAACACTGATTAGAATTATTTTGAATAAGTATATCTAGTTATTGGAAATCGAGGTATTTTCAGTATCAATCTTTTTTTCTTCAATTTCTAAAATAAGATTATTAAGAACTTCCTCATAAAGCTCATTTATTCTATTTATATTGTGACCTAGAATTAAAAGTTTACTTGCTAGCATTATTCCAATTAAAGACAGAGTGAATCCATTAGTATAATAAATGAGATTTTCGTCAATTGAAGTTGGTCCAATTTTAGAATTAAGAACCTTCATTACGTCCTTATTAAAAATAATAGTCGCCGTTAAACCTAAAATAAAAGTTATTGTAGAATTAATAAAGAAATTATATCTTTTTTTATCTGCATTAACTTTATCAAGTATTCTTAATAGCTTTAAATTTTTTAGAGCTTTTTCCTCATCATCTCCTGCCCACTTTTTAACAGATTTCTTTAGATTTTCAATCTGGAATATTATGTTATTTATATTTGAGTTTTCATGTGTGAAAGGGGATATTTCTTCACTTTTCATAAATATTGGATCTTTTCTGCTTATTAGATAAAGAACTAAAGTTGCAAACCAATTAATCATAGAAAAGATAATTATATTTCTTAATAGGAAAGATAAAAATTCAACATTTGGAAATTTTAGAAATACCGCGAATTTACGAACTAAAATTACCTGTATAATTAATTGGAAATTTCTTGTTGAATATTTTTTTGATGGAACAATTAAAAAAACCATAAATTTTTTGATCATCCAGAACAAATAAAACAGTATCTTCTTTAAAATTTTCATATAATTTCCTCCCAAGTCTATATCGGAAAGGAAACATAAATGTTAAATTAACTTACAAATTTGTATTATGAAAAAACGATCTCCTTCGGAAGCCGTTCTCAATCTATCTTATAATACAATATTACAACCTTTTTTCGGTCATGCTACGCCAACATCACGCCAAAATAAAAACACCGTTAATCGGTGTTAGGCACTCTTTTAAAAAATTATGAAAATTCCCACCTATGAAAATAGGTAATTTTAAGGTTTTTTTACATTTTTCGACACAAATTGTTTTTTCTCTTTGATACTATTAGATTAATCCATTAACATTTAATGGGTTAAAATACAAATTAAGGAGATGGTTGTTATGAAAAAATCACCCATCAAAAAAGTTTTATTAGCCGTTGCCTTTTCTACATCAATGTTATTTTCCATGAATACCGCAAGTGCAGCAAGCATCAATGCCTTAGAATGGGTCAGAGACGCTTATCCTAATGCATGGAATTATGTATTAGTCAAAGTAAATGGTCAGAATTACACTCAAGTTTGGACAAGTAGTAACAGTTATATCCTTGTAAAATGCGAAGAATTAACTGATGGAAAGTGCTGGGTTTCAAAGTAATAAGCCAAATTTTTTAAACGACTTCCAGTTTTTGGGGTCGTTTTTTTCTAAATAAAAAACACCTCTAAACGGGTGCGTTTAAATACAATTTCATTGAGAGCATGAGCAAGATCAAGAAATGTCTTCCCTTTTAGGCGTGTGTATGATCTTTCACTCATGCCAATTTCGTTATATACCTGGTAATCGAAAACAGGTTCTTGCTGCATGTAACGTTTAATGATTATTTTTCTCTCGTTATACGGAAGACGGTTGACAGCCTTTTGCACTCTCTCAAGATATGCATTTCGTTTTTGCTCCCACTCAATACGTTTTATGGCCGTACTCTCTGTAGAAGAATGAAAAGCATTCGTCGCAGCTGGCGGCACGATACTAAATCCGGCCGTTATTTTAGGTAGCATATCATCAGGAATTTGAAGAAGATACAAACGATAATTGTCTAGTATACGTTCAACTCTTTTTCTCGATTCCTTTTTATCTATTACTGGTGGTTCACCTAACATAAAATACCCTCCCCATTTATTTGCTTTTTAACGTCCGCCACGGCTTCTTTTATATGTAGGGCGGATACCCACGAGTTCCTTTATCTCTTCATATGAAAGCTCTTTGGAACATCAGTTCTTTTTTTAGACATAGATTTACACCTCGTTTTCTTCTTTTCTGAATATAAAAAAGGGACACCAACCAAACAGCGCTTATGCTGTCATGATCAGTGCCCCCCGGCTTTCCGGTAGAACGATTTATTAGAATAACTCTCCTTCGTTGAAATTAACACGAGTTACTTTATCATCATGTGTAACAATTTTTATTTCGCCATGAGACGGCAACGGTGCATATCTAGCTCTGCCATCGGAGAAAACCAAAACAATTGACTCTTTTCCTGTGCCTAAAGTCTCAATATCTATAATTTCACTTGGATGTTCTTGTAATCTCAAGTCTTTCATTGCCTCCCTAATTTATATTCATGACTGCTAAACAGAAACCGATCCAAACACGATATAAAAGATTAGTAGCCGATTCCTCATCTACTTCACCCTTGTTATACGGTTTACATCATCAATATTCATTTGGTGATCAGCCTCCCACACAACTGCGGCGAATGATTCAATACCCGTATCCCAAAAACCATGACGCTCAATGATTTCGGAAAATTTTTCAACATCGTGCTCACGAATGCCCAACTGTCAGGCTTATCGGCGGGCCCGTACACAGTGATCCAATTCTTCGCATCTTTCGGGTCAGGTTCTTCCGTTTAGTTCATGATCGACCAGGGCGCACGCTGTTTCTTGTTCATTGCCTTCCAGGCTTCCTTATTTACAAATACGAAAAGCATGTAATCGGTCATATGGCGTTCAAAGGCCGTGCATTTTTTCGCTTTCCCCGCCCATTTGCTACTGCCTTCTCGAATATAAAAACCAATTTGTCCTATCGCATCTTTTAAATGTGGGTGGTGTTCATCAATTAAACTTTTAGCCAGCTGCCGCACCTCGTGTGATTCTTCAAAACCTACAAAAGCCATATTCATTTTCCCCTTTCAATCAATTGTTTTTTGAATATTCCGTCTAATTATTTTACATTTCGTGTTCAAAGTCCTAAAAACAGGACAATAAGTTATACCCATCACCTTATACACAAATCAGAAATACGATGAACTGTAAATTATTTTCCAAGGAGATGTTTTAAAATGTATTCAATGTATCCAATGTATTATCATGTTCCGTCACCTTATATTCACAATGATTACGCACCGAATATTCAAAGATCGGAACTAAGAAAATATCAACCAAGTATTGGACAGATTATTACAGTCCCACCACAATCGACAGCCTTTAAAAATGGCACTAGAGTATTTATTCATGATGTAAAGTTTCAATATGACAACGTAAGAAATGAATGGATAGAATACATCTATGTCGTATATCCAAGAGTATCTAGTAATGGTTCATGTGTTATAGAGGCTAGATGGGTATCAGTTTACGATTTAGATGGTACTCAAACACTCACACGATAAAAATAAGTGATTATATAAGAAACCAGACAGCAAAACTCATCTCATATACAACTTCTTTGCTGTCTGGGCTTTGCTATACTAATCCACCTTTTAATAATTCCCGTGCCATATAATGAAAATGATGATAGATATAGTTTCCGGTCGCACTTGGATTAATAAAAACAGTTGAAAAATTGTAACGCACTTCAAATGTTTTCAAGCTATCGAGCAGCGATTTAGGTTCATATTTTGAACGATATTTTCCGTTGAGTATCTTTTGATACCCTTCCAGGTCTTCCACAAGAAGAGTGAAAGGGTTTTTTGATGCACGAATCAATTCATTTTCAAACCTGGAACGATCCTTAATGGATTGAACAAGCTCGTCAACTCCATTTTTCCTTTCGATAGCAGCGTTTAAATACATATCTCTATTGATCCCGTATGCCTCATTTTTGGGAATCATTGCGGAATAGTCACCCGTCTTCATCCCTTTGAATTTGATTGATACATTCTTTTTGCGGAGATAGTCAAGAACATGTTGATTCTTCTGTTCTCTCGTATCCACAATAATGATCATACTGCCTAAAATTTCTTTTAACTCTGTATCTGAATAGTTGTAATGAATAATAGTCATGATTTATTCCCCTTAAAATAAAACATGGCCCTTTCGTAAATTTCTAAAGATAGCTTGTCCGTTTTTCACTTTCAAAATTTGAAACGGAAGTGTCAAGGACCCTCCATCCGTTCTCCCAAAATAAAACGAGCAATCTCGAGACTTTTATCGCCGCATCCCTTTCATGTTGAACCAGCCATCTATTTTTGTATTGAAGTCTTGAGCAATGCCTTGTAATAATTAATGATTTTATCTATTGTCTGTTTATTCACGATCTTACGTATAATTAATTGTGGAGTTAAATTCATAACTTTTAATTTTTTTGATCATATTTTGGTCAAGGACCAAAAATATTGTTCCGTTCATTTTTTGACCAAAATAAAAACCCCCTGAAACCATTGGCTCCAAGGGGTTTTCTTTATTAATACTGAGACATATACTGATCGCGTTCCCATGGGTGTACTTGGGTGCGGAACATATCCCATTCGATTTCTTTTGATTCGATGAAGTGCTCGAATAGGTGATCGCCTAGTGCGTTGATCATGACTTCGTTTGATTTTAGCAGCTCGAGTGCTTCTGCAAGTGTTGCAGGTAGGTCAGCGATGCCGTTTTCAAGGCGCTCTTCTTTATCCATGACATAGATGTTTCTGTCGATTGGTGCTGGTGCTTCTAGTTTATTTTTGATTCCGTCTAGACCTGCTGCAAGTAATACGCTTAGTGCAAGATATGGGTTTGCAGATGGGTCTACGCTGCGCACTTCTACACGTGTGCTGATGCCGCGTGATGCCGGGATACGGATCAATGGGCTGCGGTTTTGTGCACTCCATGCTACATAGCAAGGTGCTTCATAGCCAGGTACAAGACGCTTGTATGAGTTAACCGTTGGGTTTGTGACTGCTGTAAAGCTTGTTGCGTGCTTGACGATACCTGCGATAAAGTGTCTAGCAGTCTCGCTTAATTGTAAATCTGCTTTTTCATCAAAGAATGCGTTTTTACCATTTTTGAATAATGATAGGTTACAGTGCATACCAGATCCGTTTACACCGAACAATGGTTTTGGCATGAATGTCGCATGAAGACCGTGTTTTCTCGCAATTGTTTTGACAACGAGTTTGAATGTTTGAATGTCATCACAAGAACGGATAGCGCCTGCATATTTGAAATCAATTTCGTGCTGTCCTGGTGCTACTTCGTGGTGAGATGCTTCAATTTCAAAGCCCATTTCTTCAAGTTCTAGCACGATATCACGGCGGCAGTTTTCACCTAGATCTGTTGGTGCAAGGTCAAAGTATCCACCTTTATCGTTTAGTTCAAGCGTTGGCTCGCCTTTTTCATCTAATTTAAATAAGAAGAATTCTGGCTCAGGTCCAAGGTTGAAATCACTAAATCCTAGTTCTTCCATTTCCTTTAAGATACGCTTTAAGTTGTTACGCGGGTCTCCATCAAATGGTGTCCCGTCTGGCTTATAAATGTCACAAATAAAGCGTGCAACTTTACCTTTTTCTGCTGTCCAAGGGAAAATAACAAATGTGTTTAGATCTGGGTATAGGTACATATCTGATTCTTCGATACGTACGAATCCTTCAATAGATGAACCGTCAAACATACATTTGTTATCGAGAGCTTTTTCTAACTGGCTCACAGGAATCTCAACATTTTTAATCGTTCCGAGAATGTCTGTAAATTGCAGACGGATGTACTTTACGTTTTCCTCATTTACTAATTTTACGATATCTTCTCTTGTGTACTTTGCCATTTCGTAAAACTCCTCCCCTACAAAAGGTAAAATGTGTATAGCAATGCTTTTGCTAATTGGTTAACGGAAGAACCTTGACATATCCCCCTGCCTAAAGGTCGTTCCTTGTTGGAAACGTCCAGCCTGAATGAGTTCCTTCTTCAGTAGCTTCCTGAGTTCATCATCTGACAAGTTGTGCTTAGCTGTGGTTTTTTCCTCCGTCTTTTTATCAGACGATGGATTTTCTGCCTCAGCTTTGGCAAAAAGCTTTTTGATTCCTGCCATGTTTACACCTTGTTCGATGAGGTTTTTAATTTCTAGTAATTTATCAACATCATGAAAAGAAAATAATCGGCGGTTTCCATCACTTCTTGCTGGAAATACTAAACCATTTTCCTCATAATAGCGAATTTGTCTTGCAG
This sequence comes from Bacillus sp. WP8, assembly GCF_000800825.1. Classification (NCBI taxonomy): domain Bacteria; kingdom Bacillati; phylum Bacillota; class Bacilli; order Caryophanales; family Bacillaceae; genus Bacillus; species Bacillus sp. WP8. The sequence goes on along the minus strand of NZ_CP010075.1, from coordinate 1,703,223 downwards.
ATAATTCTGTTAGCTGCATGACAATCCCAATTGGGAATAAAGGCATTGAGCGGCGAATGTTATCACTCATCTCAACTGTCTCCTCCTCTTTGCTTAAATTTATTATATGTCATGTTATATTATGTGTCAACACTATGTTAGGAATATTAACATGGTTTTTTATTGAGCAGGCACTTCAATAAAACCTTGATCCAATAAGGCATCGACAGCACTGCAAATCGCATTTTTCACATGGGCATACGTGAGACCGCCTTGCACGTAGGCAGTATAAGGCGGTCTGATCGGACCATCGGCTGATAATTCGATACTGGCTCCTTGTACAAATGTGCCCGCTGCCATAATGACATCATCCTCGTAGCCCGGCATATAGCTTGCATGTGGAGTGACGTGACTGTTAATCGGAGATGCATACTGGATTGCCTGACAGAACGCAATCATTTTTTTAGGATCTCCAAATTCGACAGATTGAATTAAATCCGTTCTTTTCGCATTCCATGCTGGGTTTGTTAGGAATCCGAGCTTCTCAAGAAAACGAGCCGTAAATACTGCGCCTTTTAAGCTTTGAGCCACAACATGCGGCGCCAAGAAAAAGCCTTGATACATTTCCTGGAGCGCATACAGCGATGCACCCGCTTCACTGCCGATGCCCGGAGATGTCATTCGATAAGAGCAAGCTTCGACCCATTTTTCTTTTCCAACGATGTAGCCGCCTGTTTTGGCAAGACCTCCGCCTGGGTTTTTAATAAGTGAACCGGCCATGAGATCAGCTCCGACATGACACGGCTCTTGTAATTCAGTAAATTCACCATAACAGTTGTCTACAAACACAATGATTTCTTCATTTATCTCTTTCACAAATGAAATCATTTGCTCAATTTCTTCTATAGTAAAGGATGGCCTCGACGCATAGCCTTTTGAACGTTGAATGCCTATCACTTTTGTTTTAGAAGAAATCGACTCTTTTACTTTGTCGTAATCGACTGATCCATCTTGAAGCAAATCAATGGCTTTGTAGTCAATCTGGAAGTCTTTTAATGAGCCTGTCCCTTCTTTCCCGCGAATCCCGACAATTTCTTCTAACGTGTCGTATGGTTTTCCCGTCATGTAGATCAATTCATCGCCAGGTCTCAGCACACCAAATAAAGCAATGGAAATCGCGTGTGTGCCGGAAATGATCTGCGGACGGACAAGGCCGCTTTCTCCTCCGAAGACATCCGCATAAATCTTTTCTAACGTGTCTCTCCCCATATCATCGTAGCCATATCCAGTTGTTGGATTAAAGTGAGAGTCACTGACTTTGTGCTTTCGATAGCTTTCAAGCACCCGCCACTCATTTTGTTCGCTCGTTTGATCAATTTGCTGATGTACGTGTAAAATCTCTTGTTCTGTTTCTGCTGCTGCTTTTTCTAAAATACTGCCGTGTTTTAATGTGTGAAACATCTTGATTTAATTCCTTTCCAACATATACTTTTTGATTTGACCTAAAATGGTCTGATCCTCACCACTAAATCCGGTGATGTCGTAAATTTCTGCTTCTTTTTGAAATTCTAGTGATTCCACAAGCGTTTCTGATTTTAATGCGGAGATGAGCTTCCCTTCATACGCTGGAATCTTCACATGATATGGCTTTAAAAAGGCTTTTTTCAGCTCAGCCATAATATCCGCTTTTAACCTTTTTACATCTTCTTTGCGTCTAGCACTGATTAATATGTGGCGATGCTTTGAAGATGGGATGAAATCTGGTCGGATTTGATCTTCCTTATTATAAACAGTCAGCATCGGAATACGGTCCGCTTCTAATTCTTCTAAAAGCTCATGAACCGTTCGTTCGTGTCCTTCATAATCCTCATTAGAAGAGTCGATGACATGAAGCAAATAATCGGCTTCCTTCACTTCTTCAAGGGTTGAACGAAATGCAGCGATCAGTGTTGTAGGAAGGTCTTGGATAAACCCAACTGTATCCGAAATGAGCACACTGTATCCGGATTCTAATGTCATCTTACGTGTCATTGGGTCAAGTGTCGCAAACAGCAGATCCTCTTCATGACTATCTGCTTCTGTTAATTGATTAAACAAAGTTGATTTTCCGGCATTCGTATACCCGACAATGGCAATTTGGAACACACCATTTTTCTTTCGGCGTTCCCGGTATCTTGTTCGGTGTTCTTTGACTGCAGATAACTGCCCGTTAATTTCGTGAATGCGGTTTCGAATATGGCGTCTGTCTGTTTCGAGTTTTGTTTCACCTGGACCTCTTGCGCCAATTCCGCCTCCTTGTCTTGAGAGGCTGATCCCTTGTCCACTTAGTCTCGGCAGGGCATACTGAAGCTGGGCAAGCTCTATTTGCAGCTTCCCCTCTCTTGTACGTGCTCTTTTTGCAAAGATATCTAAAATCAATTGCGTACGATCAATAATTTTTACATCTAAAGCAGTCGCCAAAGCTTTTAGCTGGCTTGGAGAAAGCTCGTCGTTAAAAATAATGACATCACATTCGAGTTCCTCGCAAAGCACCTCAAGTTCTTCTACTTTCCCTTTACCGATATACGTTGCGCTGTCTTGTCTATTTCTCTTCTGCGTCATCACGCTGACAGCTTCACCGCCAGCCGTTTTGGTTAAGGAAGCTAATTCTTCCATTGAGTATTGAAAGCGTTCATCCGTTACATGCGGCAATTGACAGCCGACAAGGATCGCTTTTTCAGTCATTTCATGTTCATTCAACGTCAGTTGTTTCCTTTCTGTACTTAAGTTTTCAGTAGTACCATCATACCAAACAGATCACACGTATACCACTATTCGGATGGTTTATTTTAGTGACTCTTTATAAAAAGGATACGCCATTTCAAGAAGGCGTATCCTCTTTCATTTGAAGATCGTGACTTTTAATGGTCAGCAAATCTTTTTTATCATAATGATCCACAAGAAGCAGTCTCATCGCCTGGGTTCGTATGGCCTTTTCAATGGTGTTTCGCACAAACCGGCCATTGCTGAATTTTGCCGGGCTCGTGGTACTTTTAATGTGCATTAAATAATCCCGCAACTTCCATTCGGCTTCTTGGGTAAAAACATATTCCCTGTCCGCCATCATTCGTTTAGCAATATCCATGAGCTGATCGACTGTATAATCAGGAAAGCTGATGTTGATTGGAAATCTTGATTGCAGACCGGGGTTTAAAGAAAGAAAATGATCCATTTCCTTGGAGTAGCCAGCTAAAATTAGAATGAATTCGTGCTGTTTGTCCTCCATATGTTTTACAAGGGTATCTATCGCCTCTTTTCCAAAATCCTTTTCTCCTCCGCGTGCAAGAGAATAGGCTTCGTCAATGAACAAAATACCACCCAGTGATTTTTTAATTAAATCCCTTGTTTTTTGCGCTGTATGACCAATGTACTCTCCAACAAGATCACCGCGTTCTGCTTCGATTAAGTGACCCTTTGAGAGCACATTCATTTCAAAGAAAAGCTTCCCGACAAGTCTTGCAACTGTGGTTTTCCCTGTGCCAGGATTCCCTTTGAACATCATATGAAGCGCTTGTTTCCCTACCTTTAACCCTTGTTCCTGCCGTTTTTGATTAACAAAAATCCAAGCATAAATCTCTTTTATGTTTCGTTTCATTTCATCCATACCGACAAGGCTGTTCATTTCACGCTCTATTTCCCGTAAGATGCTGTGTTTTGCCTCATTTTTCTGCAAGGCTTCTAGGTATTCTGCCTCTGAGTCTGCATCAACCAATACTTGCTTTTGTCCGTTAAGTATAATATTGATTTGGCCGTTGTTTTTATATGTGACAGCTCGCTCCAACGTATTCACCTCTCGCTCTTCTCTCTTTATTCTATTCGGGTGGAGCTGTAATCGTGACAATCGCCCGCTTAAGCCCAAGTTTGCTGTCAAAATGACCCGAGATACCGAATATTGTAGGGATTTGTGCGGTTTCCCAGGAAATGATGTGCTATTTCCATTGTATTCATCCCGTTTGGGCGGACAAACCAACAATTTGTTTTTTCTTAGAAAAATGTAGCTTTTTGATCACAAATGATGCAGAAAAGAGTCTCAATGATTTCCGCATTTTGTACAGGCAATTCTTCTATTTTCTCATAAAATAAAGACGAGGTGATGAATAGATGGTGAAAATTTTTATTGATCCTGGCCACGGAGGAACAGATTCTGGAGCTAGTGCTAATGGACTTTTGGAGAAAAATATAACACTTCAAATCGCGCTTTTACTGAGAGACATTTTGATTAGTGAATATGATGGGGTTTCTGTCCGCTTAAGTCGTTCAACTGACCAATCCGTCACTTTGTCCCAGCGTACGAATGCAGCAAACAGCTGGGGAGCTAACTATTTCGTATCTATTCATATTAATGCTGGCGGGGGCACAGGGTTTGAAAGCTATGTGTATCCTGGCGTTTCAGCACCGACCACCACGTATCGCAACGCCCTTCATGATGAAATTGTCCGCTCAGTTGATTTTGCTAACCGCGGCAAGAAAACTGCGAACTTCCACGTTCTTCGAGAAACTTCTATGCCCGCTATTTTAACAGAGAATGGTTTCATTGATACGACAGCTGATGCTAATAAGCTCCGCAACGCAACCTTCCTTCAAGGCATCGCTCGCGCTCATGCGACTGGTCTAGAAGAAGCCTTTCAATTGAAAAAAAAAGCAAGTAATCTTTATAAAGTGCAGGCAGGAGCTTTCAAAGTGAAAGCCAATGCAGATGAATTAGCAGCCACACTTAAATCCAAAGGCTTTGACGCATTTGTTGTATTAGACGGAGGCATGTTCCGAGTACAGGCCGGGGCTTTCCGTACAAAGCAAAATGCAGATGACCTCGTCGCAAGATTGAAGCAGGCCGGTCATGACGCATTCGTTTTCCAATAATCCAAAGCTGTTGTAACGAAACAAACCGGCTCAAGTCTTCTGCTGAGCCGGTTTGTTGTGTATTTATTTACGCTAAGATGTTGACGACAAATTGAGACCATGTTTCAAGACGATCGAAGTATTCAGGCTTTTTCAAATCGGCTGTTTTCATCCATTTTCCTGAGATTTGATCTGTTTCTTTTACTTCTACATGAGCACCTGGAGATAGTTCAAGCGCTGATAACAGTCCAATGTGCACACGGCCGACACTGTTGTCATCGTCATTGATTAATCCAAGGGTTTTCATTTCAAGTTTGTCTTCTTCTTGAATTGAAAGTTCTTCGTCCAGCTCACGATCCGTATTTTCTTTTAGAATCTCAGCAAAGTTTTTTCCTTCAATGAAATTCATATGCCCCCCAAAGCCAAGAGATAACTTATGATGTAAGCGAGTCTCTCCTCCGCCTTGAAGTCTTTCGTATACATACACTTCGTCCTCACGCTTAATCACGACATAAGGAATCGGCTGCTTGAAGTCAGGATTTTCTTCTGCATCGCCTCTTCGCATCTGCTCGAAGTGCTCTTCGATTTCTTTCATAATGGTGCTGATTGTTTTCTCTTCACTGTTCACACCATTAAACGCAAGTGTTTCATTTTGGAACACTTGCGTACGCGGTGCAACTAAAATGATTTCGTCCATTTTTCCCATGTTCGGTAACCTCCAGTATGTAACACATTGTTAGAAATGGCAAAAAGCCAAAACGAGTGATGCGTTTTGACTTTTACGCTTTCCTTATGATTCATCTCCAAAGAAGAAGTCGTCATCTTTTAACGGCTCAACTGTTGCTTTTTTGTAGCCGTTCCCTTTCATTGAGAAGAAGTCATGCGATTTTGTTTTTGTATTGAGTCCGTTCAATACAATAGGGTTAATCTCTTCTTCTTCAAAATAAGGGGCAAATCCAAGGTTCATTAACGCTTTATTGGCATTGTAACGAATGAACTTTTTCACATCATGCGATAAATTGACTTGGTCATAAATATCTTCAGTGTAATGAAGTTCATTTTCATAAAGCTCGTTCAAGAGGTCAATTGAGAAATCATACAGCTCTTTTTGCACATCAGGTGTTTGTTTGTTGTAAATTTCTTGTGCTAATAATCCAACGTACACACCATGAATCGCTTCATCACGCAAAATTAAGTTGATGATTTCACCGCTTTGCATGAGCTTTCCTTGCCCATAGAAATATAGCGGGTAGTAAAAACCACTATAAAATAGGAAGCTTTCTAAATAAACAGAAGCCACCATTGCTTTAAAGAGAGAAATAGGATCGTCCTTTTGAATCGAACGGTATAAACTGACAATCATATCTGCTTTCTTTTGCAGGAATTTATTCTTCTTGACCCATTCAAACACTTCACTGATCGTTTCAGTTGGTGCGAGTGTCATGAAGATATTGGAGTATGATTTCGCATGTACCGCATTTTCCATCATTGCCATAAAGTTTAATACCGCTTTACGCTGATGACCTTCTACATGCTCAGCCACAATCGGCATCCCTGTATTTCCTTGTTCTGTATCAAGTAAAGTCAGTCCAGCAAGTACCTTCATGTACGTATCTCGCTCTTTTTCACCTAAATATTTCCATGTTAAGAGATCTCCGTTTAAGGAAATCTCTTCTGGAAGCCAGAACTGCTTCACATTTTGGTTGTAAAACATTTGTGTAAAATCGTCTTCGTGTTTTGACCAGTTGGCTGCATCATAAATTTTTGTCACGTTAAACTCTCCTTTAATCAAACAACACAAGAAAGACAGCCTTCCTGCCCTGTATCCTTCGTTCTTGCATAATAAAGTGTCTTAATGCCTTTATGGTGTGCATAAAGATCGATGCGGTTTAAATCACGCGTTGTCATCGTATCTTTTAGGAATAGTGTAAAGCTGATTCCTTGATCGACGTGCTGCTGAATCGTTGCGATCATATCGACCACTTTAAACATGTCCATATCGTACGCTTCTTTATAGAAGAACCAGTTTTGCGCTGAAAGACCCGGCATTGGGTAATAGGTTTTGCTGTTACCGTATGTTCTTTCTTCGATACGTTCCATAATTGGCATCACAGAGGCTGTTGCCGATTGAACATAAGAAATGGAACCTGTTGGTGCAATACATAAACGATAGCTGTGATACATGCCATTTTCCGCTACAAATTCTTTGAGTGCTGCCCAGTCTTCTTTTGTTGGAATGTGCATGCCTTCAAATAGTGCTGCTGCTTTTTCTGTTTTTGGTGTGAAATCATTTTCCACGTATTTATTGAAGTACTCACCAGTTGCATAGCCAGAGCCTTCATAACGATGGAATGTTTCTCCTTTTTCTTTCGCAAGCTCACTTGAGCGTTTAATTGAATAATAGTTCACCATCATAAAGAACGTATTTGCGAAATCTCTTGCTTCTTCACTTTCATAGGCAATTTGGTTTTGAGCTAAATACCCATGAAGGTTCATCGCACCAAGTCCAATTGACTTCATCGCTTTGTTCGCTTTTCGAACAGCCGGTGCATTGCGAATGTCTGTTGTTTCAGACACAAGCGTTAGTGAGTCTGTTGCAAGCTTAACCGTTTTTTCGATCGATTTGTTTTTCATGACATTCATGATATTTAATGAACCAAGGTTACAAGAAATATCAAGACCGATTTCATCTTCTTGATCATAGTCCGTGTAAGAAGAAACCTCTGACGCCTGAAGCACTTCTGAGCAAAGGTTTGAGAATTTCACTCGTGAAATATGGTTCAAAGCATGCTCTCTGTTTACATTATCTTGGAACATGATATATGGATAGCCTGATTCTGAGCGTAGAACAGCCAATTTTTCAAGAAGCTTTCTCGGATTGACTTTTTCTTTTTTAACTTTCGGGTTTTCTACAAGCTCGTCATACATTTCTTCCATGTCCATCTCATCAAGATGCTGTCCATATTCTTTATAGACTGTGTGCGGATAGAAAGTGTAAGCTGTTTTATCTTCTCTAGCAAGCTCGATAAATTTATCCGGGATGACGACTCCAATGGACAGAGTCTTCACGCGAACATCTTCATCTGCAGAGATTTTTTTCGTATCTAAGAAATCATTGATATCTCTGTGGAAAATATTCAGGTAGGCACTGCCTGATCCTTGTCTTTGCCCCATTTGATCTGCATATCTGAATGCATTATCAAGAAGCTTCATCACGCCGACGACACCTTTTGTCGCATTTTCTACATCTTTGATTGCTTCGCCTTTTGCACGAAGTTTTGACAGGTTCAAACTGACGCCGCCGCCTAGTTTTGACAGCTGCATGGAAATATCAATCGCTCTTGAAATATCGTTTAGTGAGTCATTCACTTCAAGCAAGAAGCAGCTCACAAGCTCACCGCGTCTTTTACGTCCAGCGTTCAAGAAGGTTGGTGTACTTGGCTGGTACTCTTGATTGATCATCAATTCTACAAACTCAAGTGCTTTTTCTTTATCCCCACCCGCAAAGAAAAGTGCTACAACTGAAATGCGGTCTTCATAGCGTTCAAGGATTTTCTTTTTATCATTTGTTTTCAGTGCATAGTCATTGTAAAACTTAAATGCACTCATAAATGATGGGAATCTAAATTTTTTGGCATATGCAGCTTCAAAAACTTCTTTAATATCTGCCATGCTGTATTGTCTTAAAAATTCTTCCTCATAGTAGTCGTTTTCTATTAAGTAATCAATCTTCTCTTCTAGATTGTGAAAAAAGACCGTGTTTTGATTAATGTAATCTACGAAATAACTATGTACAGCTTCTTTGTCCTTATCGAACTGAAACTTTCCTTCTTTTTGAATCATAATTTCGTTATTTAATTGTATCCACTTTGGAACCTGATTTTGTGACAATTCTTTCTACCTCCTGTGTAAACAATTCAACATCCCTTTTTGTTCCGCTTAGTTCAAAGGTGTGCAAAATAGGAACTTGATATTGTTTAGAAATCGTATCGGCGCTTTTTGCAAAATTATCTCCCCACACTTTGTTGCCACTCACCGCAACACCTAGTAAAAGGTGAGCATTTTTTTCTAAAAAAGACTGAGTGGTACTAGGGACTTGTCCAAATCCTGTCGTAAAGGTGACGAGAATAAACGGCGTATCCAAAAACTCTTCTCCAGTCAATTTTCGTTTGTCTGTAAAAGGGGTCTTGTCCAAAAAGCGTTGAACATTTCCTGTTTTTGAATCAAATACGATTTGAATCAATTCCATCACGACCTAGTTTTTAGTATTGTTGATCATTTCGCTATTCACTATATATAGTATACTATGTTTTTTCAAAACACAACATATAGATGTTCAAAACGAAAAAAATCAACCAACCCGGCCGAACCTTCATAGCCGAACTCGTACGTTCAAATAAATAGAGCAGAACAGGATCTAAAAATAGACTGCTCTACTCCCTATTCAACTGAAACCGAAATCTATCATAACACGAAAAAAAATCGCTTAGTAGACTAGACTTTTTGTTTTATTTTTTGTAGGCATCGCACTGTAAATCTTCTGACACTTCTGTAATTTCCACTTCAACACCTAATTCTTTTAGCACCGCTTCAAGCGCAGAGGCGATTGAAGCTTCTCTCACTAATTCTTTCCCATTTACAGAAACACTTGTTCCATATTCGAAACAGGAATCGTCTTCACAAGTTTGTTCCCAATGATTAATTTTAATTTTATGTGTCATGAACTCATCCTTTTCTGTCTAGATGTCTGATGCATGATTATAGTGTAGCGGCTTCACATTCATTTGTAAATTTACGTGCTTACTCTTCATCATCAAGGCCATCATCATATTCTTCTTCATCCCATTCATCTATGTATTTCGTTGTAACGAGCGTCAGTTCTCCTTCTTTTTCATCAAATCGGTACACATGTACTTGATCATCTTTCACAACAGCAAAGTGATTATTTTTTAGTGCAGCAGATGATGGTAAAACGCCATCTGCATTTTCATGAGAATGGTTATTCCAACTTTCTTGTCTCGTTTCAATGTTTGAGATAGCGCACGATCCAAACAAGACTACAATTCCAATCAAAAGGAGGATTACTCTAATCCTTCTTAATTCAAGCTCTGCATTTTCCATATGAATCCCCTCACCCTTCTAATATCCAATAAGGAATTATACGGAAAATCGGCAGAAAAGTTTCATTGCATACAAAATAGCCCCTCTGCACTGACAAAAAACGTAGCGGGTTCGGCCGGTTTATTCGCAGAGGCATGGGGCTATTCAATACAACCTATACTATTCTAATTCCAGATTTACATTCTTTTGAGGTGCAAATGTAGAAATGGCGTGTTTATAAATAAGCTGCTGCTTTCCTTCTGTTTCAAGCAGCACCGTGAAATTGTCAAATCCTTTCACTTGACCGCGAAGCTGAAAGCCATTCAGTAAGAATACTGTGACAAATGTATTGTCTTTGCGGATCTGATTCAAAAACTGCTCCTGAATATTAATCGGTTTCATGTTTCGTCCTCCTTGATTCTGATAACTACAGTTTCGCTTTAAGTCCAAGCTTTCCTGCTATATATGCGAAAATTTCCTCTTTTTTGTCTGAAAAGTGGCAAGGCGGTGTCATATCAAACCAAGTGACCGCCATTTTATTACGGAACCACGTGAACTGACGCTTCGCATATCTACGGGAATTTTGCTTTAATTGCTGGATGGCTTCATCAAGTGAGCAGTCACCTTGAAAATAGGTATACAGCTCTTTATAACCAATGGCTTGAACAGACTGACAATCCTTCAAGCCTGATTGATAAAGTGCTCTCACTTCTTCAATTAAGCCCTCATCTATCATCATATCAATTCTTTGATGAATGCGCTCGTACAAAAGCTCTCGATCCATTTTCAGCCCAATGAAGGCTGTATCATAAAGAGGAACTTCTTGATGCCCGTTTTGCATTTCCGACATTTTCTGACCTGTTGTATGGATCACTTCCAGCGCCCGAATCACGCGGCGGACGTTATTCGGATGAATAGCATTTGCCGCATCAGGATCTACTGCCTTTAGCTTTTCGTGCAGCAAAATCGCGCCGTGCTGCTGTTCAAACAGCGCCATTTCTTCTCTAAAAACAGGATCACTTTTCTCATCCGTAAATGTGTAATCATATAAAACAGATTGGATATAGAGGCCTGTTCCGCCGACAATCATTGGCGTTTTCCCTCTAGCGGCAATCTCTTTGATTTTCGAGCGAACCAGCTGCTGAAATTCAGCTGTCGAAAAAGATTCGTCCGGCTGTTTAATATCAATTAAATGGTGCGGGATGCCATTCATTTCTTCGGGAGTGATTTTAGCTGTTCCGATATCCATCCCTTTATAAATCTGCATAGAATCCCCGCTGATAATCTCTCCATTAAATGCTTTGGCTATATCAATGCTCAATTTGGTTTTGCCGACAGCCGTCGGCCCTACTAATACGATTACTGGCTGCTTCGCTTTATTCATAACATCACTCTCTTTTACAAAACTGCCTACAGTATAGCATAACTTTTCTTTCTCTCCTATATCCTGGCCATCACCAGCCAAGCGGTTCATTTCCGACCACTTCATATGTTTTTCCTTTTAAACGATGCTTATGTGTTGGCTGATTCTCATCTGGACTATAGACGACACCTCCATATGGGATGGGAACAGAATCGAGGTAGGCAGGATAGGTGACTTCCTCAATCTCGTGATAATGTGTTCCATCCACTCTAGGAATTGCAGGACCTGTGATACCGTAATACCTGTGGAAATGCCCTCTTTCAAAGGAGGTGATCCCGCGATAAAAATGAGTATGCCGGTCAGTACTGCTTCCATTCACAGGCTGAGAAATACCTTCTATTAAATGATAATGCCCCTCTGTTACATCCGTACGTGCTTTATACGCATGAGCATGCGGCGGACACTTTGCCCAATCAGATGGATACAGGCCCATTTCTAACATTCCTCCTTATATTAGGCGTTCACCCAAACATATGTAGGCAACTGGAATACACTGATGTCAGTTACAGTGATTTTATGAGAAAGGAGCCTTTTATTATGAATTATTTTGACGCACCTCCGTTTATTCAAGAAGACATGAGAAGACCTTTTGGTTTCGGATTTGGACGTCCTGGTTTTGGGTTTGGGAGACCCGGATTTGGATTTGGACGCCCTGGTTTTGGGTTTGGGAGACCTGGATTCTTTGGACCTCCATTTTTAGGTGGTTTTGCTGGAGGCTTGCTTGCTGGATCTCTTCTTGCGCCAGGATATGGTTATGGATACCCTTACCCGCCTCCTTACCCGCCGTACGGACCATACCCTTGGTATTAAATATGACGTTTAAGTGAAAACATCCGTTCATAAAATGAATCGATTGACACACTCTTTTTTCATGGGTTAACATTTACTTTACCGACTGTTCAGTAAAGTAGGTGTTTTTTTTATGTCTAAAACCAAAAAAGAGCAAATTTTTGATGCAGCTGCCAGCACGATTTTAAAAGAAGGGTTAAGCTAGCTCACCCTTCATCAGATGGCAGAGCATGCTGGTTTTCAGAAATATTTCAGCTTGAACCGCTGAAAAGAGAGGATAAAAACCCTTTTACTTCATCGGATTTTACACCTATTAGAGGAGGGATGATGATGATCCTCGGATATCTTTTTTTGGCAGTGGCCATTTTTTCTGAAGCCATTGGCGCCGCGATGTTAAAATTATCTAATGGTTTTACACGCTGGAAGCCAAGCGCTGTCGTTGTGGCTGGCTATTCACTTGCTTTTTATATGCTGTCATTGACACTGAACATTATTCCGCTTAGCATGTCTTATGCAACATGGTCTGGGGTTGGTACGGTCCTCACGGCTATTTTTGGCGTGCTCTTTTTCAAAGAAACCTTGAACCAAAAAGCAGTCATTGGGATGGCGATGCTTGTCTCAGGGGTCGTACTATTAAATATGTCATAAAGGATGTGAGAGAGCATGAAAGGAATGCTCTACTTAACAGGAGCCATTTTAACGGAGGTTTTTGGCAGTACAATGCTGAAGCTTTCTCAAGGCTTTTCGCAGCTGCTGCCGAGTATCGGGGTACTGATCGGATTTGGATGCGCCTTTACTTTCCTCAGTTTAGCACTTAAAACCATTGAGCTCTCATCTGCCTATGCAACATGGTCTGGTGTTGGAACAGCTCTCACTGCTCTTGTAGGACTTGTCCTGTTTAACGAAACAATCAGCACGAAAGGCTTCATTGGCCTTGCACTTGTTATCTGCGGCGTGATTGTCTTAAATCAGTCCAAGAAGCAAAAGAACGAAACCGAAGCACAACTCGATCAAACCGAATGGACGTCATAAAAAAAGTCATTTTCTCCATATTTCAAGAGAAAATGACTTTTTTGTTTTAACGACCGGCTTGAATAGTTTCTTCTAAGGAAATGTTCACATTACCCTGAACAGCTCTTGAAATCATACATGAGCTTTCGGCTTTATGCGCAAGCTTTCGGGCCAGCTCAATATCTTGTGCGGAAGCGGTCTCTTTGAGGATGATGACAGGTCGATGAATGATTTCCTCATAAGTAAACACACCATTTGTCACATCTACGACAGCTTCAGAGCTCATCGATAGATCCTCTTTCTCTAATTGACTCCGCTCCATCATGGCTGCAAGTGTAATGATATAACACGTAGCCGCTGCACCTAAGAGCATCTCATCTGGATTGGTTCCAATACCTGGACCGTCCATTTCCTTTGGAATCGAAATCTTTGTTTTTAATTGTTCACATGCGATTGTACCCACATCGTTACGCAGACCAGGCCAGCTTGCCTGAAGATGAAAATGATGACGCGTCATATCCGTCTCTCCTTTTGTTATCACTGTTCATAGTGTAACAAGAATTCCCCTGCTTGTCTTAACATGTGCACGGCCCTTATGTATATTCTTCATCAAGCACTGTGCGAATTGCCCTGACATAACGATAGAACGTCTCGTTTTTTGTACTCGACCGCCTCCGAAAGTCGAAACTGTCAAATAAAGCTTCACGCTGACTTCTGCTAATCTCAAGCTGCACACTTTGCCCTGTTTTAGTAAGATTATTAATATTATGATTGCTTGTCCCGCTCAGGGTTGCGTGTGCGACAGCTAGTTCAGCAGAAAACCCGTTCCGCTCTAATGAGCTCACAATTTTCTCTGCACGGTCGTAATCTGTTCCGCCGACGAGAGTATGGTCAATTCCTTCCTCGCCTTTGTATCCATGCACTGCTAACACGTAATCATGTGCTTTTGCCTGCGCGACGCCGATTGGCTCATCAAAGTTTGTACTTGTAATATGAAGTTCTGATGCATTCTCTCTTAGACCTTCAAATAAATACGTCGAAAAATCGTTGTCAAAAAAATGGACAATCTCGCTCACGCCGCCTTCAATCCTCCCGCCATGAGGTGACATCACAAGAAGGCGGCTGCCGGGCACTGGGTTGGCTGTAATGTTGTAGCTGCTTGTTGATTCGTTTTCTTCCAGTTCTTTAAAATTTCGATAAATATCATTTGAACCGCTTTCGTCTTCCCCACCTGATGACACTGGCTCATCATGTTCCTGTGCTTGCATGGTATAATAAACGCCCCATCCGATCGCAAGCAGGAGAAGCAAAGCAAAAAACTTCTTCATTCCCGTTCTCCTTTAACAGATTTCTAAGCCGTTTCTATGATTTATATTGAATCATCATTTCTTATCATTTTTTCCACATTTTCTCTTCACGTTTGATCATAACACTCTAGATCATGAGATTCCTCAAAAATAAGATAATTGCATTTATATACACAGAAACGCCTCTCCTCTTTGAAAACAGAGTTAGAATAGTATGACAAAGAAATGACGTTATGTTTAATATGACCTAGTCCTATCCAGTCTGTTTTCTTTAATTCGGCTTTTTTTGATAAGGATTTGATTTTTTCCATCTGTCACGCATCACATTTATATGAGCATTGACCCTGTCTACACCCCTCCTTTTTCTGCAAAATCCTTTGATTCGCTGGTTCTCTTAGAAGAACTCTCCCACCTATCATCGGCAGATTCTACATGATTTCCACCTTTTTCTATTATTTTACAAAATGTAAGCGCTTTTCTTTTTTGAAAGGCATAAGCAAGCCGCCAATATAAAGAAAAGAAGGGACAAGAATCCGAACCAAGCAGTTCTCAATCACATAACGTAAGAGTGTACGAGAATGGATAGCTGGAATGGAGGGCATCACATGTTTGGATTTTCTATGGTGCAAATGGTCAGAACACATGCTAGTAAACTAGATCAGCCTTTAAGAGAAACCGTTCTTCACCTTTATAAACCTTTTAAATGGACGCCATGCTTTCTTCATCGTTTTTTCGAAGGCAGGCTGAAGAAGAAAAAGAAGCTTCGTGTGATCATTGAATTTAAGGAAGGTGCAGCCGAGACAGGAATTCAAAGCACGAAACAATTAATGAAAAAAAGCAGAAAAACAAATATAAAACGACATTTTTCACATATCGACTGCTGCGCTGCTGATTTAACCCCTGCTGCTTTAGAGGAGCTATTAGCAAACGGTGAGCATATTCGTAAAATTTATTTAGACCGGAAAGTTCATGCGCTGCTGGACGTAGCCACACAAGCAAGTCATGCTGAAGAAGTCATCCGAAACGGGACAACTTTAACCGGTGAAGGCATTACGGTCGCTGTCATTGACACGGGAATTTATCCGCATGAAGATTTAGATGGAAGAATTCGTGATTTTGTGGATTTAGTCAAACAAAAAACAAAGCCTTATGATGATAATGGCCACGGTACACACTGCGCGGGAGATGTCGCGGGAGATGGATCCGCCTCAGACGGCTTATACAAAGGACCTGCCCCAAAAGCAAATCTGATTGGTGTGAAAGTGTTAAATAAACAGGGGGCTGGATCACTTTCTACTATTATAGAAGGTGTTGAATGGTGCATGCAGTTCAACGAAGACCACCCTGATGATCCGATTCATATTATTAGCATGTCGCTAGGCGGAGCTGCGCAGCGTTATGATGACGAACAGGACGATCCAATGGTGCGTGCTGTCAACGCGGCTTGGGATCAAGGGATTGTTGTATGCGTCGCTGCCGGGAACTCTGGTCCTAACAGCCAGACGATTGCAAGCCCTGCTGTCAGTCAAAAAGTCATTACGGTCGGAGCCTATGATGACAGGAATACACCAGAATCAAGTGACGATATCGTGGCACCATTTTCAAGCAGAGGGCCTACTGTTTACGGGGAAGCAAAGCCTGATATCCTCGCACCAGGAGTAAACATCGTTTCTCTCAGATCACCAAGATCCTTTCTGGATAAACTCGACAAATCAAGCAGAGTAGACGATGATTATACAACGTTATCTGGCACATCGATGGCAACACCGATTTGTGCTGGTATTTGCGCTCTACTATTAGAGCATTCACCAGATTTAACGCCAGATGAAGTCAAAACCCTGTTAAAAGAAAATACAAGCAAGTGGTCTGGGGATGATCCGATGATTTATGGAGCAGGTGCAATTGACGCAGAAAAAGCAATCAAAGAATAAAGAAAAAAAGCCCTTTACGTTTATGCGTAAAGGGTGTTGTTTGTCTCATTTTTAAGTGTGAAGTCTTTCATCTACTTGAGCAGCTGACATGTTATGCTTCGTTCTCATACATCTCATCTCCTTTTTGAATGTGCGTACGCGCTTCGATCACAATCTCAAAAAAAGTGGAGGATTCCTTGTACATGTCGCGTTCCTTATAATAATTAGCCGCATCAAGTGCTAATTCCTCTAAATCAGCAAACATTTTTTTATTTCTTAGACCAAAAAGGGCCGACCTCAATTGCTCACAGCCGTCTTTCTCTAAATAGAGCGCCTGTAGAAATTGAAATTTTAACTGATAAATTTCATCTTCCAATACACAAGCCTCTTTCATTCCTGTAGAGATGGCCTCGCCCGCCCGCTGAATATCTCCGAGTTTAAAACAAGTAAGGGCAAGTGAAAACAACGATTTGATCATCGTGGATGCTTGATCTTTCTGATAAAGTGAAATGGCTTGTTCAAAAAAGACAGTCGCTGTATGGTACGTTCCCATACTATAATGACAAGTGCCTAAGTTATTAAGAGCCATTGCTTTAAAGTAAGATGTACATTCTTTTTGTTCCATCGCTTCACAGACTTTTAACGCTTTTTCTAAATAAGGAAGCGCTTTTTGATACTGATTGACATCAATCCAATTACCTGCCATGACAAAATCACATTGAATGCTTCTTTTTCCATAAAGCTGATGTTTCTTATAGATGTCTCTCGCCTTTTTAGCATAGTGCATGGAGAAATAAGTTTGTTTCATATGATAGTATACTTCTGCGATTTTATAGTAGAATTCTGCTTTTTCGATCTCATCTGTCACTAAAATCAGTTGATGTTCCGCATGCTTGTAATATGAAATGGCCTCGATATACCGGCGCTGGATAAACGCATACATTCCATGAAAAAAATGAAAATAATAGCCTAGTAAGCCTGTCATCTCATCTTCTGCATCGTCAATTTCTTTAGGAAAGGACACTGCTTGAAGCGTTTCACTCCCTGCATGGACGGGCGCTAAGTGCTGAAGCATCATTTGATGGCGAAAATCCATTAGGGAATAATATAGGAGTAAATCTTGATCCTCTTCCATATCATGAATTTCTTCTTCAACAAGGCGCTTCATGCCGTTTGCCTGTTCAACTTCAAATTTGCAAATATGCGTGTACCATTGATTGATCTTTACACCTACTTCGGAAGATGGTATTTTGTGTGCCATCCACTTCAGCCCCATTCTATCATATCAAACTGATAACTATTATTTTACATAATTTATGTTTTTAAGGCAAATTGTAAGTTATTACATATTTTATGCTCAAATCGCATATTCCTATCTTTTTTACCAAGTTTAAATAGAGTACTTTTGCCCATCAAAACTTTTTTACGAAGACGGGTCGAATTCTCTTAATACTTCTTTTAACGCATTGATATAACGTCTGAATGCTTTTTTCTTTCCTTTTCTCGTATCAAAATTGTCAAAAAAAGCTTCTCTTTGCGCTGTACTAATTTCTAGTTGAACACTCTCACCACTTGCATTTTGATTATTTATATTTTTAGGATCTGTACCAGAAAGCCGTTCGCCTTTTTGTACCATTTCTGCGGAAAATCCTCGATCTCTTAGTTCTCGCACAACCGCTCTTTGCATTTTTTCATTTGTGCCGCCAACGAGCGTGTGTCTTTTATCACTTTTATAGCCGTGGATGGAAATTGAAAAAGGATACGTTTTAATCATTTGAACCAAAACGGGTTCATCAAAATTAGTACTCGTGATATGCAGGTCCCGGTTATTGTCTTGCTTTGTACCTTCGAACAAATATGTAGAATAGCTTTCTTGAAAGGCTTCTACAATTTCACTTGTTCCTGGTTCAATCTCACCTCCATGAGGAGAAAATACGAGTAAATCACTTCCGCCCTTTTCGTGAAATTCTATCTCGTACCCTTCTTTTTCATGTCGTATGAGCTGTTTAAAGCTTTCGTATTGATCACCTTGTTTTCGCTCTTTTTGATACTTTTCTACCTCTTGATAATGCTTCTTTTGCTCTTTTTTTTCTTGAACAGAATGGGTGCATTTCACCATTAAAAGAGTACACAGAATAAGAAAGATGAATCCACATATTAGTAACCTTTTCATTTCACCGCTCCTTTTTTCTCTTAGGTGTCATCTTACCGCAATATTTTACTATCAATGGCTTAAAAAATTCAAAGGTTGTCCGGCTCATTTGAATGAATCAGGAAAACTTACCTGTTTTTAATGTCATCTAGGTATATCAGAGGTCTTTGAATTTTTGTTGTCCGCGTAAAAACTAAATCGTATGACCTCTTTTCAATATTAGTTAAAACCACCTACAAAAATGCCAATATTACTCTTTTTTTCAAAACAAAAAAGCTGTAAACAAAGGAGTCTCCTCTTCTGTTTACAGCTAGTCTCTGTATATCATCATTACATTCTTAATTCATTCTCTAAAGCTGTCATCACTTCATCTTGCGACAGTCCCTGTGCAAGTGAAATCTCACTCACTAACATGCCTCTTGCATCTTCAAGCATCTTCTTTTCACTTGAATTTAATGCTTTCTTCTGATTTCGTCTCATCAGATCTTTAACAACGTCTGCACCATCTTCGATCGCACCTGTTTTTAGCTTTTTCAGATTTTCATCATATCTTTGCTTCCAAGTAAGCGTGTCGTCGTTTGTTTCTTCTGCAAAATTGTTCATCACAACTTTCAGCGTTGCTTGATCTGCTACCGGACGTATACCTAGTTGATTGATTCTGCCTTTTGGGACCATCATCTGCATATTCGGCATTTGAATCAGAAAATATTCCTGCGTCTTACCTAAAATCTCTTTTTCTTCCATTCCTTCAATCACACCGGCTCCATGCATTGGATAAACAATTTTATCACCTATTTGAAACAAATCCGCCACCTCCGAAAGTATTCACAATATCATTATAACACATTTCATCAGAGGATAAAAATTTATATTTTATCATGTTAATTTAGCACTAGTCAATTCTTTTTATTTGAGTTTTTTCAGAAAAAGCCTTTTTTATAAAAGAAGTGAGAGCATCCAGTCCTCATGACTCTTTCTTGCATATACTAGCATTGAGTCACATTTAGGAGGGATGACAATGTGCAAATGCAAGTGCAAACATTCCCACTCAAACTGTCATAAAAAGCATGACGATCATCACCATGAGGATCCATGTAAAGAAAAAAAGTATTGTCATAAAAAAGATAAATGGTTTGAGAGCGATTTTTGGGATACCTCTCGAAGCTACGATCCCTGTTATTTTCCTAAAAGTGTCTGCAGCAGATGTAAAAAGCGTCGTAGAAGAAGACATCGCTACGAAATTTAAGGCTTGACGCTTTACCTGCTTTTCCTTTTCCCGGCTGAAAAGCCGGTTTTTTCTTTCATATGGATAGGCTCATCAAGTAAATCTGTCTCATAGGATATGGCAACCTGACATAAAGGATGAGATATACATGAACGATATGAACAGCCAAATGAATCATTATCACCAAGAAAATCCCTATCACACATTTGAAAATGTGTATACAGCCAATCATGAGCATATGATCGCACCAAACATGCATGATCATATGAATATGCCAAACCATTATCATAGCGGCAAAAAAGATATGTATAATGCGCACCATCCACATCATCATTCACCCTATTCAACGTTTCCCAATCAGCATGATAACTTTTCAAAGCATGTTCCAATGAAGGATCACCATCATCTAGGCCATTATGGTGGATACGGGATGATGCCGCACCATCCATACGGTTATCAAGATATGCATATGATGATGCCAACAAACCAACAAATGCCTGGCCATTTTTACGGAATGAATCAACCAAATGCGCTATTCCCCCGCTATTACTAAAGAATGACAAAATAAGGGTATAATATCCCATTTAATACCATATGGTAATATGGTAACATTATAGGTAAATAATGGGTGTAATCATCTATTATTTACCTATATTCAACAAGGGGGAAGGAAAAAATGAAAAAAACATGGACGATTCTTATGCTGGGGATGCTCACATTGGTTATGGCGCTGTCAATACCACTTTCTGCATCTGCTGAAGGAGCCGAAAGCAAAGCATCAACCAATGTAAAGCCAGCTGCGCTTTACGCTAAAATTACAGGAGCTAGTAAGCAGGAATGGTCTTATTCTGACATTGAGCTGACGTACAGCCCAAATTCAGTTCTAAGTCTTGGTGCGGTTGAGTTCACTCTGCCAAAGGGTTTCCAAGCAACAACTAAAGACATTATGAACGGTAAAGCATTAAAAGACAGCTACATTTTGAACAACGGACAAACCGTTCGTATTCCGCTCAGACTGGATTTACTTGGAATTTCCAAATATACATTAAAGCTTTCACATAAAGTACTTCCTGCTGCAGGTACATATACGTTCCGCGCAGAAAATCGAGCAATCAGCATTGGTTCCAAATTTTATGCAGAAGATACGATTGATATTAATACACGACCAGTTGTGGTCACACCGCCAGATCCTTGCGGATGCTAAAGAAAAAAGCGCTCTGTTAAGAGCGCTTCAGATTGTTGACAAAGGGCTAAAATGATCTTAATTTTAGCCCTTTGTCTTTTTTTCAGCGTGATAGAAAACCTTTGCAGTCTAGGAAGGACGAGCATCGGAGCGGAGCGAATTTGACATTCGTGAGCACCGAAGCGCAGACCTGACAACGAATGCGAGGGTTTGTCTACACGCTGAGCGCTCTGTTAAGAGCGCTTTTTTTATATCACATCACCCGTTTAAACATTTTCTCCATTTCATAAGTGGAGTGATGAATAATGATCGGCCGGCCGTGCGGACAGGTGAATGGATCCTTCGTTGTCCGGAGTTCATCTAATAAGGCTTTGATTTCATCATGACGCAAATGACGATTTGCTTTGATTGAGCCTTTGCAGCTCATCATAATCGCCGCTTCTTCTCTCAGTTTCTTGATGTCAACACGTTTTTCATTAAGCACTTGCTCTATAATCTCTTCGATCAGTTCAGCCTCTTCACCTTTCGGAAACCACTGCGGATGCGAACGAACGATGTAGCTTCCTGAACCAAAGGGCTCTAAGAAGACACCCACTTTCGCTAGAATATCCTTATGCTCTTCAATGATCAGCATATCGTTTTTAGAGTAGTGAAATGTTAAGGGGACGAGCATTTCTTGCACTTCCTGTTCGATCTCTCCCACCTTCTCACGATAATACTCATACTTGATTCTCTCTTGAGCTGCATGCTGGTCAATGATATAAAGTCCTCGTTCATTTTGAGCCAAAATATATGTGCCGTGCATTTGCCCAATTGGATACATCACAGGGACGCGTTCGTTTTCAGGCATCGTCTCTGTCACATCTTCATATAGTACCGTCTCTTCATCTTCAAATGAAGCGGCGGATTCCTCTAAATGAATACGCTCAGATGATACTTCTTCATAAGATACTGGTGATGATGCTTCTCTCTTCTCTTGTTTAGGCATCCCATATGCATCGGTATAACTTGTCTCGTATATGACCGACTCGTGCGGCTCCGGCTGATAGGTTAGCGGTGTTTCCGGTTGGCTTTGGTTTCCTTGTTTCGCATCAAAGGTTAAGGATTGCTGCTCATTTTTCACAGCTGGTATTGGTGCTTTTTTTGGTACTGAGGCACTTGGAATGAGCTGCTGCTTTTGAAATACTTCCTTAATTCCTTGTTTAATCAGCTCATGAAGTTCCTGTTCTTTACTTAGTCTCACTTCAAGCTTCGAAGGATGAACGTTCACATCCACTAAAATCGGATCCATCTTCATCTCAATAAATGTAATTGGATGACGGCCAATTGGAAGCAGCGTGTGATATCCTTCATGGATCGCTTTCACGAGCGGAAAATGTTTGACATATCGGCCGTTTACAACAGAAGACATATAATTCCGTGATGCCCTCGTCACTTCAGGTAACGAAATATATCCTTTCACTTCAAAATCAAGTGATTGTACGTGGAGCGGCAGCATTTTTTTCGCCACGGCTGTTCCGTAAATGGCCGCAAGTACATGACGCACATCTCCATTTCCATTCGTTTGGAGGAGAACTTTCCCTTGATGACGCAAACGGATCGATACTTCGGGATGTGCTAGCGCAATTCGGTTGACCACATCCGATATATTACCAAGCTCCGTATGAACGGTTTTCATATATTTCAGGCGAGCTGGCGTATTGTAAAATAAATTGGTGACCACAATCTCAGTGCCGCGGCGGCCAGAGGTTTTTTTCTCTGAAATAATCTTCCCGCCTTGCAAAGCTAAGTGTGTCCCAGCTCCTTCGCCAGTACTTGTTTTCATTTCTAAATGAGAGACAGATGCAATACTTGGCAGTGCCTCTCCCCTGAATCCAAGGGTTCTGACACGGAACAGATCATTTTCGTCTTTGATTTTGCTCGTTGCATGACGCTGGAAGGCGAGCTTACAATCTTCAGCATCGATTCCAACCCCATTATCAATAATCCTTATAGAAGAAAGACCTGCTTCTTCTACATCGATTTCAATCACTGTACTTTTTGCATCGATCGCATTTTCCACAAGCTCCTTTACAACAGAAGCTGGGCGCTCGACCACTTCACCTGCAGCAATTTTATTGGATAGGTCATCGGATAACTGAATAATCTTTGCCATTTCTGCTCACCTCACCTTACATTATAATTTCTTTTGTAATTCATACAGCTTTGTCATAGCTTCAAGCGGCGTCATATCCATTAGGTTGTATGATTTTAATTCATCGATGACCGCTTGATCTTTCTGTTTTAGGACAGCTTTTGGCTGCGGTTTCTCCTCTACTTCAAAGAAGGATAGCTGCTGTTTTTCTTCAGTCTTTTCTACTTTTGGTGCTACAGATACGTTTGGGGTCACGTCATGTGATCCGCTCTCAAGCTCCGTTAAAATGGTCTGGGCTCTATTGATGATGGCATCAGGTAATTCAGCTAGCTGCGCTACATGAATACCATAGCTTTTATCAGCTGCACCTTCTTTGATTTGATGTAAGAAAACGACTGTGCCTTCATGCTCTTCAGCGCGCACATGAACATTTTTCAGCTCGCTTAATTGAGATTCAAGAACCGTAAGCTCATGGTAATGTGTAGAAAATAGGGTTTTGGCCCCAATATGATCATGAACAAATTCAATGATCGCCTGCGCAAGCGCCATTCCATCATAGGTGCTTGTCCCACGTCCAATTTCATCGAATAGAATCAAGCTGTTTTTCGTTGCGTGCACCATCGCATTTTTTGCTTCGAGCATCTCTACCATAAAAGTACTTTGACCAGAAATCAAATCATCTGCTGCACCAATACGGGTAAAGATTTGATCGAAGATTGGTAGCGTCGCCTTTGACGCAGGTACAAAGCAGCCAATCTGTGCAAGAATCGAGATGAGAGCCATTTGTCTCATATACGTACTTTTCCCTGACATATTCGGTCCAGTGATGAGTAAGGTTTGTCTTCCTTTTCCCATATGGCAGTCATTCGGTACATATTCCTGGTGATCCAGCACTTTTTCAACGACAGGGTGACGGCCATCCTTGACATCCACGTCATCCTCTGAGAATTCCGGACGGATATAACGGCGCTTTTCACTAACAGTCGCAAAGCATTGAAGCGCATCAAGCTCACTCATTTGTTTTGCGAGCAGCTGTAATCTAGGAATATAGCCTTTTACTTGCTCCCTAAGAGCTGTAAATAGTTCATATTCCAATTCGTTAATATTTGATTCTGCTTCAAGAATCAGTGCTTCTTTTTCTTTTAATTCAGGTGTGATATACCGCTCTGCATTGGCAAGCGTTTGTTTTCTTTCATAACGCCCTTCCTCCAGCAGATGTGTATTCGCACGTGTCACTTCGATATAATAACCAAACACTTTATTAAACCCGACTTTTAATGAGCGAATGCCGGTATATTCTCTTTCCTGCTGTTCGAGACGTGCAATCCAGTCCTTTCCGTTTCGGCTGGCATCACGGTATTCATCTAATTTTGCATTGTAGCCATCTTTAATCAAATTGCCTTCTTTTATCGTCATCGGCGGATTTTCATAAAGTGCATCTTCTAATAAATCAAGCAGGTCGCCGCAAGGATCAATCTCATTCGCTCTTGATTTTGCCATTTCCTCTGGTAATGATTGAACGAGTTGTTTAATATCCGGTACTTGTTTTAAAGATTCCTTGAGTTGAATGAGGTCACGGGCATTCACGTTGCCAAATGCCACGCGGCCCGCTAGACGCTCAAGATCATATACTTGCTTTAATCGTTCGCGCAGATCCTCGCGCTCAAAGAAATGATCCATCAGAATTTGCACCATTTCCTGGCGCTCGTTGATTTGCGAAAGACGAATGAGCGGCCGGTCGATCCATTGCTTGAGCAGTCTGCCGCCCATCGCTGTTTTTGTTTCATCTAACAGCCATAATAAAGAGCCTTTTTTGCTTTTTGAACGAATCGTTTCTGTTAATTCAAGGTTTCGTTTTGAGTAAAGATCAATTTTCATCGTTTGTTCAAGCTCAAACACTTGAACTTTCTGAAGGTGATCCAAGCTTCTTTTTTGCGTTCTTCTTAAGTAGGCATATAGTGTTAAAAATGCCGTTTTTAACTTGTCGTCAAGATGGGAAACGAGCTGTTCAGCTTCCTCTAATAGTTCATCACTATCTTCGTATGAAATAGTTGCTTGGCAGCGTTCTTTAAGGGTTTTGATTGTTTCCTCATCCAGCTGCTTTGACACCACAATTTCTTTTGCACCAACAGAATAAATTTCTGATACGACTTCATCTAATCGATCGATGAAAGCCGCCATGTTTTCACCTGTTGATAAATCAGACAGCGCAAGACCGTATCCATTTTGAAAGCTGGTAACAGACGCAATGAAGTTGTTCTCGTTTTCACTTAAACCTTTACCATCCATGACCGTACCTGGTGTAATCAGTTGAACGACTTCCCTTTTGACTACACCTTTTGCCGTTTTAGGGTCTTCCACCTGCTCACAAATGGCGACCTTGTAGCCTTTTGAAATCAACTGTTCTATGTATGCAGAAGCAGAATGATATGGAACGCCGCACATTGGAATTGTGCCGCCGTCTCTGCTTGTTAGCGTAATTTCTAGTTCTTGCGCCGCTTCTTTCGCATCATCAAAAAACATCTCATAAAAATCGCCTAAGCGAAAAAATAAAAAGGCATCTTGATAATCTGCCTTGATCTTTAAATATTGCTGTATCATGGGCGTATAACTTGCCATATTTCTAATCCCTCACTATATTACTTTCGAATTCATACCATCTTCAATTATAGCATAAAAAATCACCTTTTTTCTCCTAGATTAGGCACAAAAAAACTAGGGGGATATGCGCCCTAGTCATTCCTTACTCTTCTGGATCACCTGCTAGGAACTCTGGATGAATATCCTCTAACTCCTCATCCACTTCTTCTTCCCACTCGTGATCATCTTTTTCTTTCCAGTCTGAATTGACCTCTACAACAATTTTTGTTTCACCGACTACCTCAGCAATGAACTCTCGCTCTGCCTGAACGATAATTTTATTGCCATTTGGAGAAATGGTCACTTCTAAGCAATTGGGCTGCTGCAAAACTTTCGCAATCACTTCGTGCTCATCATCAAGAAAATTTTTATCTTTATATCTCAGTTTAATGATGTCTACATACTTCACACGCTCTGTGACGACTTCTGTTTTCGTGTTGTCAGCGTAAGAGTACCATACGTTAATATCAAATGTTCCTTCGATCTCAACCGTTTTACCGACCTTTTCAGCATCATACTTATGATTAATGATCCAACCACCTAGGATGCTGGTTGGTTTTTGCGATGGAGAAATGGTGTGTGTGCTTTGGGTGAATTTCCTCCCTTTTGCAACCACCGCTTTTGTAATAATTTCTCTGTATTCAGACATTCCGGCATGCCTCCTTGTTCTTGATCGTTTTATCTTATGCTGGGCATTCGTCTAGTGTGTCACGATTTTGAACTTCATGTTCAATTAAATTCATTTCTGTTTCAGTGTATGCATGGTCGCCCATAAACTTGCCTTGAAAATTGGAAAAGTTGGAGAGTGAGAGATTGGGGTTGACTGAAATGGTGTCATTTGATGTAATAAAGATAGTAGCCCTTCTTTATATAGGGAGGGGATTTTATGAGAGAGTTTCATATTGTAATAAATATTTTTGGATTAAGTATTAAGTTTCAATTCAAATCTTTTAATCTGTAGAATCAATTCATTTTTAGTTGATAACACTTCAATATAATATTTATTTTTTACGAAATACAAGGGCTACTGCATCAACAACAAAATGTTGATGCAGTAGCAAAATACAAATAACATATAATCTATATAATAAAAAACCCCGCATCTGCGGGGTTTTCTCATTTAATGGAGCAACTTGGTGATGAGTTTTTCACTTTTGAACCGGTTTCTCCTAATAAGAGGTCACCGCCGGTTGAAAGAATGATTTCATCTGTTACTTGATTCGAAATTGTGTGCGCTACAAGCTGAAGTAGGGAATTGACTTCCATTTGTGATTCTTTGAATTCTTGAATGACTGGGATGTCATCCAGTTCTTCTTGCAGGGCATCGATTTTTTCTTCGACTTGCTTTAAGGCTTCATGTTTGCCGTAATGCTTTAAGTTCACAGCTTGTTTTTGAAGCGCCTTAATTTGATTAATGATCGTTGAAATTTTTGTATTTTCATTGATTTGCGCTTCTGCTTTTTTGAAGAAATCAACTTCTTCCGTTTCAGAAATCATTTTAGCGAGCTCTCTTGCGCGCTCGACAATCTCTTTCTTTGAATAAAGTGTCATTTTAATTCACCTCGATAGCTTCTCCAACCATTTCTCCGTCAAGAGACCAAGTTTTGGCTTGTGTGATTTTCACTTTGACGATGTTGCCAATCGCTTCTTTTGGTGCTTTAAAATTCACAAGCTTGCTTTTACTTGTATATCCGGCTAGGATCTCAGGGTTATTTTTACTTTCACCCTCTACTAATACTTCGACAATCTGCCCTTCATATTCCTTCATTTTTTTCGCAGAAATTTCATTCACAAGTGCATTTAAGCGCTGCAGACGTTCTTTTTTCACACGCATTGGCACGTTGTCTTTCATTTTCGCTGCCGGCGTTCCTTCTCTTGGAGAATAAATGAACGTATAAGCGGCATCAAACTCAACCTCGCGATAGAGGGAAAGTGTTTCTTCAAACTGCTCATCTGTTTCATTTGGGAACCCAACAATAATGTCCGTTGTTAATGAAGCATTCGGCATAGCTTCTTTGATTTTGCGCACAAGATCAAGGTAGCGCTCACGGTCATATTTTCTCGCCATAAGCTTCAGCACAGAAGAACTTCCGGATTGTACTGGCAGATGAATATGATCAAGAAGATTTCCGCCCTTGGCTAGCACTTCAATTAAGTGATCATCAAAATCACGCGGGTGACTTGTTGTAAAACGGATACGTGGAATATCAATTTTTCGCAGCTCATCCATCAGGTGGCCAAGACCATATTCCATATCTTCAAAATCTTTTCCATATGCATTCACGTTTTGACCAAGAAGGGTAATTTCCTTATATCCTTCTGCTGCTAAACGTCTGACCTCTTGAATAATTTCATCTGGGCGGCGGCTTCTTTCCTTGCCGCGCGTATAAGGCACGATACAGTATGTACAGAATTTATCACAGCCGTACATAATATTCACCCAGCCCTTGATTTTACCTTGACGGGCTCTCGGAAGGTTCTCAATCACATCGCCTTCTTTTGACCAAACCTCAATCACCATTTCTTTTGAAAGGTAACATTCAGATAACAGCTCTGGCAGGCGGTGAATGTTGTGCGTGCCGAAAATCAAATCAACAAATGGGTGTTTCTTCAAAATACGGCTCACGACAGATTCTTCTTGTGACATACATCCGCATACACCTAAAATTAAATCTGGCTTTTCGCGTTTTAATGCTTTTAAATGACCAAGCTCTCCAAACACTTTATTTTCTGCATTTTCACGAATAGCACAAGTGTTTAATAAGATGACATTTGCATCTTCCGTTGAATTTGTTGGTTCATAGCCAAGCGCCATAAAAATACCAGCCATCACTTCTGTGTCATGCTCATTCATTTGACAGCCATATGTGCGAATATAAAACTTGCGGCCGTTCCCTAACCCTTGAAACTGCTCGTCAATTTGAAATTGATTGTATTCGACTTCTTCTTTACCCCGTTTTTTTGCATCTTTTAAGGAAGGCGGAATGTACACAGCTTCAAAATATTTGCTGTAGTCCTTCTCGGATTTTTTGTCCGATGAACTTACTTGTCCGCTCGCTTTTCTCTGCTCTTCATTCATGAATTTGTACTCCTTTCAAACCAAGTTCCACCCTACAGTATAGACTATTTTGTGATGAATTGAAAATAAATCATATACGGTTCTTCTATGAAAATTGTCTATTAGTCATAACCATTTTTCATAAAAAGAAAAAGAGAGCCTGCGCTCTCTCAATCAAGTATGTTTAGTTTTTTTGCTTCTTCTTCAATGATTGTCAGTGCCCGGTCTAGTTCTTCTTTTGTGTGCTCGGCTGTGATGATGGCTCTAATTCTTGCCTTGCCTTTTGCTACTGTTGGGAAGGCGATGCCTTGAGCAAACACACCTCGTTCTATTAAAGCTTTTGAGAAACGAAAAGTAAGTGCTTCGTCTCCAATCATGATTGGGATAATCGGTGTCTCTGTTGGGGCGACTTGAAATCCAAGGCTGATGACCTTTTCTTTAAAATAAGCGGCGTTCTCCCAAAGTGTATCGATTCGCTCCGGTTCATCTAACAGCACTTCAATCGCTTCTTCACACGCTCTAGTCACAGCTGGCGGATGTGAGGTGCTGAATAAAAACGGTCTTGCTTTATGTTTTAAATAATCAATTAAAACCGCTGAACCAGCTACGTAACCGCCGAGCACGCCAACAGCCTTACTAAGGGTCCCGACCTGAATGTGCACTCTGCCGTCGAGTTTAAAATGGTTGACCGTCCCGCGGCCATTCTCGCCAAGCACGCCCGAGGCATGCGCATCGTCTACCATGACAAATGCATCATATGCTTCTGCTAGCCTGACGATTTCAGGAAGTGGCGCGATATCACCATCCATTGAGAAAACACCGTCTGTTACGATGAGACGGACGCGATAATTCATTGATTTTTTCAAAATCTTCTCCAGCTCTTCCATATTGGAATGACTGTATACCTTTTTATCTGCTTTGGTTAATCGGATTCCATCAATAATTGAGGCATGATTCAGTTCATCCGAAATGACAATATCATCTTTTGTTAGGATACTTGATAAAACCCCTTGGTTGGTCGTAAAGCCTGATTGGAACACAAGGGCTGCCTCTGTCTTTTTAAATGCAGCAAGCTTTTTTTCAAGACGTTCATGCATTGTCATTGTGCCGGCGATGGTTCGAACGGATCCTGTACCCGCTCCGAATTCATCAATCGCCTCTTTTGCTGCTTTCATCAGCCTTGGGTGCGAGGTGAGGCCTAAGTAGTTATTTGATGAGAGTTGTATAACAGATTGTTCATTTAATGTAACAGTGGATGATTGTTTTGAGTCGATCTCTTTTAAGGTTTGGTGGGTGCCTTGCTGCTTCATTGTTTCCAATTCATCTTGTAAATACGTGAATTCCTTCATCATTTCTTCCCCCTTTGATATGATGGCATCATCAGTACGACTTTTCCGCACGTACCATTCCGCATGAGTTCAAAACCCTTTTCGAACTCTTCAAATGGCAGTGTGTGAGTGACAACTGGCTTTACATCAATGGTATTCGTTCTTAACAGCTCAGATACTTGACGCCACGTCTCAAACATTTTTCTCCCCGTGATCCCTTGCACAGTTAATCCCCTAAAAACAATTTGGTTCGTAATATCAATTGTCACTGGCCGTTCTGGCAAGCTTAGTATATTGACTTTTCCTCCATTTGCACAAGCTTCGAGTGCTTGATTAATGGCAGCTGGATGACCTGACATCTCACACATCACATCTGCCCCTTCCATCCGCGTGAGCTGCTTAATCATCGCGACTGGATCATCTTTCCCAATATCCACGATATGATCTGCACCCATTTTTCGGGCAAGATCGAGCCTGTATTCATTTTTATCAACGGCGAACACTTGAACAGCTCCAGAAGCTTTTGCGACAGCGATTGCCATTAAACCGATTGGTCCGCAGCCAAAAATCGCCACAGATTTACCTGAAACAGGTGTGTGCAGTACTGTATGGACAGCATTTCCTAGCGGCTCTTGTATAGAGGCAAGTTCAACTGGCATTTGAGCCGGATTATGCCACACATTTTGTTCAGGTATTTTGACATATTCAGCAAAACAGCCATCAATGTCTACCCCTAAAATTTTCGTTTCACTGCACAAATGCTGCTGCCCTGTTAAGCACATATAACATTGATTACATACAACATGCGTCTCAGCCGATACAAAATCCCCTACTTTTGCTCGTGAGACCTGCTTCCCCACTTTGACAACTTCCCCTGTAAATTCATGACCAAAAATGTAGGGCGCTTTGACTCGCCCCTTAGCCCAGTCATCCCAATTATAAATATGCACGTCTGTTCCGCATATCGAAGTGGCTTTCACCTTTATCAATACTTCATGATCTTTGATTTCTGGAATCGGCATCTCCGTCAGCACCGCTCCGTAAGCGCTTTCTTTTTTAACAATTGCTTTCATCGTTCCACACATGACGTACAACCCCTTTGTTAAAAAACTTCTCCCAATCAGATTTTAACACGACTTATTTTAGTCGTAAACACCACTGTCTACTAGATAAAGACAAATGAACACCCCACATATTTTTTTAGATATTTTCTAAAAAAAAAAGCAAATCTCCGGTTGAGAGGAGATTGCTTTCATCGTCAGCGTTTCTTTGAAACGGCAACATATAGGGCTGGCACAATAAATAATGTCAGAATCGTTGAGAAAAAGACACCTGATACAATGCAGATGGCCAGCGGCTTAAAGAGTGGATCATGACTTAATGCAACAGGCATTAATGCAACTAATGCCGTAAATGCTGTTAAAAGTATCGGTCTAATCCTTGCTCTTCCCGCTTCAATGACGGCTGTCTGTTGATCAAATCCTTGCTTGCGCCGCTGTTCAATAAATTCGAATAAGACGACCGCATTTCGAACGACAATACCAGCCAATGAGACAATTCCCATTGTTGCCATAAAGCTGAATGGCGTTTGTGTGACAAACAGTCCGATAATGGCTCCTGATACGGCTAAGTAAACCGTTCCTAGAACTAACAGTGGAAGCATTAATGAATTGAACTGGAATGCGATGGTCACGTAAATGAGCAGCAGGACAACCGCAAATAAGAGACTAATTTCAATAAAGAACTGGGTCTGATTTTCATTTTCTCCACCTTGTGAAATGGTCAAATCCTTCGCTGCCGCGCTTTTCCCCACTTGATTAACGACTTCTTTCATATCGTCTTTAAACGAATCTGATGCGCCGGGATACGCCTTTAGCGTAATGGTTGGAACTCCATTTTCATGTGGAATGCTTTCATACTGCTCTGTTTCTTTGTCTGTTACATATCGGCTAAGCGGCTCAAGTTGAGGCATACCACCCTCGTTTGTCTTCACAGGCACTTTCAATTCTTTTAGCTTTAAACCATTTTGATGTGTACCTGTATCCTGTTTTACCACTAAATCGATATCATTTGTTCCTTGTTTAAAGGTACCTAATGGAATCCCTTCTGTCACAAGCCCAAGCTGTCTGCTGACAAATTGAGCACTGAGCCCATCCTCTGCCATTCGCTCACGGTTTAATTCAAAGGAGATCGTTTTTACCGGCTTATTGACATCATCTGTAATCAAGCTTGCTCCTTTGTCTTTCATTTCATTTGTCAGCGTTTCTTTGACATCAATGAGCTTTGTGAAAGAGTCACCTGCAACTGTTACTGTTACTGGCGCTCCAGTGGGCGGTCCTTGAACAATAGTTTTCATAAAGAGATCAGCCTCTTTGAATTTCTCTCGCAAAGGCTCGGTCATACGATCTATCAATGCCTTACTTGTCATCTGATCATTGTCTACTCTTACAACAATCTGACCAGTGTGGTCACTTGCATTTGAAATACTTTCATTAAACAGATTCGGCACCCCGCCGCCTGCAAAAATCGCCGTTTCTTCAATGCCTTTTTGCTGCTTAATTTCTTGTTCTATTTTCTTTAGTGTTTCATTTGTTTTGTCTAATGTTGTTTCACTTGGAAGCGTGACCGTGACGACCACTTCTTTCTTATTCGCCGCAGGGAAAAATTCAAATGGTGTGACGAAAATAAGTAAAAAAGCAAGCGTTGCAACAAGCAAGCCACTTAGTCCAATAACGAGCGGCCGCTTCACAATGTTTTTCAGCACACGGTCTGCATAGAAATCCGCCAGCTTTTTTAATGGTTTTCCTAGAAAGCCCGGCTCTTTTTCACTCTTCTTGTTCTTTCTTTTCCTGTTCATAGTATATTGATAGACCGGCACAAGTGTCAGTGAAATCACCATGGACGCAAGCACAGTCGTTACTAGAACAGACGGTAGTGCCCGAATAAATGAACCGTTTGCACCTGATAAGAAAAGAAGCGGCAGGAAAGCAAATACAACAGCAAGTGTTGATGTCAAAATGGACCCTGCGACTTCTTTTACGCCAGCAATTGTTCCTTTAAGCGGACTTTCGTATTTTTTCATTTGTCTTAAAATATTATCATTGACGACAATCGCATCATCGACAAGTATCCCTAAGGCAATGATAAAGCCGATGATCGAAATTTGATTGAGATCCACTTGTAAAAATGGCAGCGGAATGGTTCCAATTGTAATGGATAGCGGAATGGCGAGTGAAACGATAAACGCCCCGCCAATCGTGAGTCCAAGTGTAGTAACGATAATGACCGCGATGACTGCAACAATGGCTTCTTTTATTAAATCATTGAAAATGGCATCCACTTCACTTTTTTGTGAATAGTAGTCTACCCACTCCACCCCATTTGGCAGCTGCTTTTCTTTCTCAATGACATCATTGACTTTGTCATACATTTTAGGAATATCAAGCCCTGGTTTAATATTCACTGTAAATGAATAGGCGGGCTTTCCGTTATAGGACACAATATCACTTTTCTCTTTTTCTACTTCTTTTAAGCTGCCAAGCTGACTAATTTTGACCGGCTCTCGTTTTGTTTTTGAGAAAAGCTCAATTTTTTTGACTTGATCTAAGCGGTCATATGTATCGATGGACAGCTTGACCTTCTCTTTACCTGCCCGAATATCGCCTAGTGGAGATGTATCAAATTCCTGATTGATGGCATTTGTGACATCAGTTACATTGAACCCTTCACCCTCCAGCTTGTTTGAATCTAAGTTTAATATCGCTTGTTTGTCATTGAAGCCTTTGATAACGACATTGTCTACCCCTTTGATGTCCTCTACTTTTTTCTTTAATGCACGCAGCGATTTCTGACTCTTTGCTAAGTCCGATGATTGACTCGACACAATCATATAAGAACCAACGGGTACGCTGCCGAACTCATCCTTTACATCCGGCTCCATCACTCCGTCAGGAAAAGATGACGCAGCACTTGTCGTTTCATTCTTAATTTGACTTGCCACCTTTTGAAAGTCGGCTTGATCCTCAATTTCAAGCACAATATTTGAGAAACCAATGGCAGAAACCGAGCTCGTTTTCTCTACCCCATTGATATCAGATAAAGCTGATTCCAGCTTATTGGTGACGTCTCTTTCCACCTGTTTTGCATCTGCACCAGGGAAAACGGTAGAAATCGTGACGAGATTCGCCTCGAATTCTGGCAGTTCTCGTTTAGGAAGCTGCGTGAATAAATAGCCGCCAGCAATGAGAACGATAAAAAATAAAATCAAAACAAGCTTTCCTCTTTTCAAAAAAGCTTCAAACATTATTTCACCTACTTAAATATTTATTTTTGATGAAGTAAATTCAACTTAATCTTAATTTATCATCATGGTGAAAAAATGCAAGCTCTAATATGTCATTTTTATCTATTTCACGAACTGAATATGTTATATAAGAAATGTATAGCGGTAAACAAAAACAACCTGCTTACATGATGTAAGCAGGTTGAAAATAATAAAATTAGAATTATCGTGGCTCAACAATCAATTTGATGGCTGTTCTTTCTTCTCCATCGATCAGAATGTCAGTAAAGGCTGGAATGCATATCAAATCCACTCCGCTTGGCGCAACAAATCCCCTTGCAATGGCGACAGCCTTAACCGCCTGATTCAGTGCTCCAGCGCCGATTGCTTGTATTTCTGCTGCACCGCGTTCACGTAAAACGCCCGCTAATGCTCCTGCTACTGAATTCGGATTTGACTTTGCTGAAACTTTTAAAATTTCCATTTCTGCTCCCCCTTAAATTTACAATGGATAAGTGAGTGTTCATTAGAACAATCTTTGTTAGATGATGCTATTTTTTGAAAATCCATCCCCAAAATGTTTTTCAAAAATAGCAGGCTACCTACCATTTTTACTATATTCACGATAGAGGGCGCATATTCCTTCTTTCTGATTAATATTTTTCTGAAATAAATATGTGAACATTTATTCAAAGAAAATATGGTCATCATTTATCAAAATTCGATCAATTTTGACAGCTTTTTTCGACTGTTCGTCAATTTCTACGATGACTGCACTTAACGTTGTGCGGCCTTCTGCAATTTCAAACCGGACTGGAAGACTTGTTTTGAATCGTTTAATAATCGTTTCTCGGTCAACACCTAAAATGCCATCATAAGGTCCTGTCATCCCAACATCTGAAATATACGCAGTTCCTTTTGGCAATACGCGGTTATCTGCTGTTTGAACATGTGTATGCGTTCCAACGACACATGATGCACGGCCATCTGTATACCAGCCCATTGCTTGCTTTTCACTTGTGGCTTCACCATGAAAATCAATAAAAATAAACGGTGTCCGTTTGGATGCTTCCTCAATTAATTCATCTACTTTTTGAAATGGGCAGTCAATTGGCGGTAAAAACGTACGTCCTTGCAGGTTGATGACAGCCAATTCTTTTCCTTGTTTTTTAATAAACGTGAGACCTTTTCCAGGTGTGCCTTCTGGGAAGTTAGCAGGACGGACCATATGGGCTGCGTCATCGATGAAATCGAAAATATCTCTTTTATCCCAAGTATGGTTGCCCATTGTGAGCACATCAGCTCCTGCTTGCAGGAGCTCATGATAGATTTTTTCAGTCAGGCCTTTCCCGTGAGCAGCATTTTCTCCGTTGACAATGGTAAAGTGCGGCTGATATTTTTTCTTCAGCTTTGGCAAGTATTCTTTCAGTGTGTCTCTGCCAGGTGAACCGACGATATCTCCAACAAATAATATTTTCATGCGCTTTTGAACCCTTTCTCTTATAAATTGATCTTCTTATCAGTGTTGCATATTTACACAAAAAAATAAAGCGGCGCTAAGCGCACCGCTCTATTTTGCATACTCTACTGCGCGAGTTTCTCGAATGACTGTCACTTTAATGTGACCAGGGTAATCGAGCTCGTCCTCAATTCGCTTACGAATATCCCTTGCTAGACGGTGAGCTTCAAGATCATTAATTGAATCTGGCTTCACCATAATACGTACTTCACGTCCAGCCTGTATCGCAAACGATTTTTCAACACCTTCATAAGATTCAGAGATATCTTCTAATTTCTCAAGTCTCCGAATGTAATTTTCAAGCGTCTCACTTCTTGCACCAGGGCGTGCTGCAGATAATGCATCAGCTGCCGCAACAAGAACAGCGATAATAGATGTCGGTTCTTGGTCACCGTGGTGAGAGGCAATACTGTTGATGACAACAGGATGCTCTTTATATTTCGTCGCAAGCTCAACGCCAATTTCTACGTGGCTTCCTTCTACTTCATGATCAATGGCTTTTCCAATGTCATGCAGAAGACCTGCTCGTTTTGCAAGCTTTGCATCTTCTCCAAGCTCTGAAGCCATGAGACCTGCAAGATGTGCAACCTCAATTGAATGCTTCAGGACATTTTGTCCATAACTTGTACGGAATTTCAAGCGGCCGAGAATTTTGATAAGATCCGGATGCAGACCGTGAACTCCGACTTCGAATGTCGTTTGCTCACCCATCTCGCGGATATAATCATCGACTTCACGGCGTGATTTTTCCACCATTTCTTCAATTCGTGCAGGATGAATGCGGCCATCCTGGACTAGCTTGTCCAGAGCTATCCTCGCTGTTTCACGTCTAATCGGATCAAAGCCCGATAGGATAACAGCTTCAGGTGTATCATCTATGATCAAGTCAATACCAGTTAACGTTTCTAACGTACGGATATTTCGTCCTTCACGTCCGATAATACGACCTTTCATCTCATCATTTGGAAGATTGACTACAGATACCGTTGTTTCAGCTACATGATCAGCTGCACAACGCTGTAACGCAAGTGAAAGAATGTTTTTCGCCTTTTTGTCAGCCTCTTCTTTCGCTCGGTTTTCAGATTCTTTCGTCATGACTGCAATGTCGTGGGAAAGCTCATTTTCAACTTGATCCAGAATGATTTGTTTCGCTTCATCTCGAGTTAGACTTGAAATGCGTTCCAACTCGGCTTTCTGCAAACGAATCATATCATCCACTTTGCTTTCCATCTCTTCAATATGTTGTTGTCGTTCATTCAGAGAATGATCTCTCTTCTCCAACAGGGACTCCCGTTTATCTAAAGATTCGTCTTTGCGATCAAGATTTTCCTCTTTTTGAAGTAAACGGTTTTCTTGTCTTTGAAGCTCATTTCGTCTTTCACGAACTTCTTGCTCCGCCTCTACACGAAACGAATGAATTTCATCTTTCGCTTCCAAGAGCGCTTCTTTCTTCAATGCTTCCGCATCACGCTTTGCATCCTCAACAATTTGTTCGGCCATGTTTCTTGCGCCGGATATTTTTGCTTCTGCAATGGTTTTACGAACAAAGTAGCCAACAACTAAACAGATTAGGCTCAGCAAAATGGAGATGATCGTAAACATCGTAGGCGACATATTTTCACCTCCTCTTGCTATGAACTTGGTTTTACAAATAAAGTGTCGGCATGTACATTGTTTTGTGTCTCAACATACAGGGCCTTCACAGGGAATGAGATCCTCACTGCCCTTGTCAAGTTTAAATTAGTTATCAATCATGTTAAGAAAAACAAGTGATACATTCCCATTGTAATTGTGTCGGAAATACTTGTCAAGCTAGCTATCTTAGCGTTTGCAAAAGCAGATCAGAATTATTCTTGATTCAGCAGCTGATATACTTTATTGTTCACTTGGCCCAGTTTAGTGTTATTTTGTATATTGGAGAACAAAACAACGATGGTTTGACCAGATTTGCTAAAGCTGTTCAAAATGTTGAAGCCCGGCATGACACCATGGCTTGAATAGCTACCGGGAGCAACATAAAATCCCATTCCGTATGTGGAGCTGCTTCCTGGCGTAAACATCTTTTTATAGCTCTTCTGCGAATACAGTTTGCCGTCAATCAGGGCTTGGTCAAATTTGTACATATCTATAGCACTCATATAAATATCTCCAGCACCGTACAGCTGAGATAGATCGGGCATATACGGTGTAACCGCTTTGCTGCCTTTCAGCTTATACCCGACAGCAGGATAAGGTTCTTTTTTATATGTTTTGTAAAAGCCTGCATGCGTCATTCCCGCCGGTTTAAAAATATGATTCTTTATATATTGTTCATAGGACTCACCGCTTACTTCAGCAACAATATAAGCAAGAACAGAATAGTTGGAATCCTTGTAGCCCCATACGCCCGGCTGACGATTAATTCCCTGACGTTCTATGTCTTTTATTAATTCGTCCGGAGTAATTGCGCCGTTTCCTTCAATATGTCCGTTTATTCCCGATGTATGTGTCAGCAGATTTTTCAAAGTAATTGTATGTCCGTTAGGGAAATGAGGTAAATACGTGCTTACCGGATCACTTGTCCGGAGTTTCCCCTTTTCCTCAAGCTGTAAAATGGCGGTTGCAATCAGCGCTTTTTGTGACGAACCGACATAAAAAGATGTTGATGGATTATTTCGAATTTTTCGTTTACGGTCTGCATAGCCAAAACCTTTATTTATTATGATTTCTCCATTGCTAACAATCATGGCTGTTCCGCTGAAACCGATCTTATTTAAATAACTGCTGATTTTGTGATTGCGGTCCACTGTTTTGATTTGTTCCTTTGATATTTTGGCGGTTTTCCTTTTGACTTCTTTTTTCTGGCTGTTTTCTAAAGCTACTGCAGTTTTTTGAAACGGGTTTTTTTCTTCACTAGTTCGATGAAGCACATTCCACATCGTAAAGCAAATCATCGCTGCTAAAAAAACAAGCACAATTTTTCCCTTCTGACTTGGTTGTTTCCGGCTACGTTTTGCATTTCTTCTGCGGGTCGGGCTTGTCATTATTTTTTCCTCCCAAAATAAATTCCATTTTGTACACTTTAGACGGATGAAGTACTGAAAAAGTTGTCGAAAGTTTTTTGCAAAATAAAAAAGGCTGAGTTTTTCACTCAGCCTTTTTTATCATTTCATACTAATTTAATTTTTATTCTAATTCTAATTGTTCTAGCGCCTCTTCAGATTCTTGCTGCGTTACTCCGTTAGTATCCAAGCCGTAATGTTCACGAATTTGCTCCTGGATCATCAGCATGATATCTTTATTTTCTTTTAGGAACTGTTTCGCATTTTCACGGCCTTGTCCAAGACGTTCCTCTTGGTAAGAATACCAAGCGCCGCTCTTTTGTACGATATCTAGTTCGCTTCCAAGGTCGATGATTTCTCCCTCTTTTGAAATCCCTTCACCGTACATAATGTCTACTTCCGCAATACGGAATGGCGGTGCTACTTTGTTTTTGACCACTTTAATTCTCGTTTTATTCCCCATAATGTCATTGCCTTGTTTCAGCTGTTCAGCACGGCGCACTTCTAAACGAACAGATGAATAGAACTTTAGCGCACGTCCACCAGGCGTTGTTTCAGGGTTACCAAACATGACACCAACTTTTTCACGAATTTGGTTAATAAAGATGGCAATTGTTTTTGATTTGTTGATAGCACCTGATAGTTTACGAAGTGCTTGAGACATCAAACGCGCTTGAAGACCAACGTGTGAATCACCCATGTCTCCTTCAATCTCTGCTTTTGGTACAAGAGCAGCTACAGAGTCAATCACAACAATATCAACTGCCCCACTGCGGACAAGAGCTTCTGCAATTTCAAGTGCTTGCTCTCCTGTATCCGGCTGAGAAAGTAACAGTTCATCAATGTTGACACCTAGTTTTTGAGCGTAAACTGGATCGAGTGCATGCTCTGCATCAATAAATGCAGCTTGTCCTCCCTGCTGCTGAACTTCAGCAATGGCATGAAGGGCTACTGTCGTTTTACCAGAACTCTCTGGACCATATACTTCGATAATACGGCCTCGGGGATATCCGCCTATTCCAAGCGCAGTATCAAGTGCTAACGAACCACTAGGTACTGTTGAAATACGTGTATCTGTTTGCTCTCCTAGTTTCATAATAGAGCCTTTACCAAACTGTTTTTCTATTTGTTTAAGAGCCATATCTAAGGCTGCTTGACGATCACTCATTCTATTGTTTCCTCCTTTATCAATTCCACTATCTATACTATACCTTGTTTTACGTCATTTGCCAAGAAAAAAACGAACACATATTCGATTTTTTTCTTGGCCGATTTTTTAAGAAAAGAGTGTTTTCTATTAGAAAAAAACGCTCTTTTATAAAGGAGTAAACCTAACAAAAAACAAAATTAACTCTCTTTTAATAAGTTGAGTAAGTGATGCAGACCATATTTCACAGCGCGCTTTCGAATGCCCGACCGGCTGCCCGTAAACATCCATTCAAACACGTCCGTCTGGTCTTTCGTGGATAATCCAATGAATACTTTTCCAACAGGCTGACCCTCTTGGGAATCAGGTCCTGCTACACCCGTAAAGCTAATGCCAATATCACTTCCGGTCAGCTTTCTAACCCCTTCAGCAAGCTCTAAAGCGCACTCTTTGCTGACAGCACCATAAGAAGACAGTGTTTCCTCCCGGCAGCCAAGTACCTGCTGCTTTACTTGGTTTGTATAACAAACCACACTTCCGTTCAAAATGGATGATGCCCCTTCGAGATCTGTCAGCCATTCGGAGAACATTCCACCAGTCAGACTTTCTGCTGCTGCTACTGTTTTCCCGTGCTCGTGCAAGGCTTTGGACGCTTCGCGGACAAGCGATGTATCCCCATATCCGTAGAAGTACTCTCCTACCCGCGCTAAAATTTGCGCTTCTGTTTCTTTTAACAGACGCTCTGTTTCTTTTTCATCCTCATGCTTAGCAGTCAACCTTAGCGTCACTTCACCGTCAGATGCGAGTGGTGCAATCGTCGGGTTGGTTTGAGCATCAATTAAATCTTCTAGGTCTGTTTCAAGCTGCGATTCACCGATTCCGAAGAAGCGCAGAACAACAGACACAATTTTTTCCTTTAAGCCAAGCTTCTCAGAAATCAGCGGCTTTGCCTCGTTTTCAAACATCGGGTGCAATTCACTTGGCGGTCCAGGAAGAAGTATATAAAACGTATCGTCTTCTTGAACAAACATACCTGGGGCCATCCCGAAACGGTTCACGAGCACATCTGATCCTTCTAGAACGAGTGCCTGCTTACGATTGTTCGGTGACATATCGCGGCCGGTCTTTCGAAAGTAGTCTTGAATCGATTCAAATGCTTCTTCATTTAGTACAAGCTCTTTACCGAGCGTACTCGCAATTGTTTCTTTTGTTAAGTCATCTTTGGTTGGTCCAAGACCACCTGAGAAGATAATAAAATTAGATCTTTCCTGCGCCACCTGAATGGCCTGTTTTAAACGCTCTGGATTGTCACCAACTGCTGTGTGGTAATAAACATTCACACCAATTTCAGCTAGTTGTTTGCTGATGAATTGTGCATTCGTATTCGTAATTTGCCCTAGCAAGAGTTCGGAACCGACTGCAATAATTTCTGCTTTTCTCTCTGACTTCAAAGCGTACACGTCCTTTTTAGTTAGAATTCTTTAAAGCTTCCCAGTTTTTTGCAAAGTAATCCCAGCCTGAGACAACAGTGAAGAACACCGCTACCCACATCGCTAGATCACCAAACGGGAATGATACAAGTTCAAACGGCAGGTTATGCAGTAAAAGTGCTGAAATCGCAATGATTTGCGCCCATGTCTTCACTTTTCCAAGCATATTCGCCGCCACTACTTCACCGCCTCCAGCTAATACAAGTCTTAGACCTGTTACAGCAAATTCACGGCTGATGATCACAATCGCCATCCATGCCGGTGTGAGGTGGTATTGAACAAGTATAATTAAAGCAGCTGAAACAAGCAATTTATCTGCAAGCGGATCTAAAAATTTACCAAAGTTCGTCACTAAATTAAGTTTACGTGCGTAGTAGCCATCAATCCAGTCAGTTGTTGATGCGACAATAAACAGGATCGCTCCAACAAGGTGCGTCACATCGATGCTGACGTCGCCAAAGCGTGCGACACCCCAATCAAACGGTGCAAGCATAATGATCATAAAAACAGGGATCAAGGCGATCCTAGAAAGAGTTATTTTATTCGGTAAGTTAAACATGAAATCCAATCCTCCAATAATGCAATTTTTTATGTATATATAATAGTAGGAACAAAAGAAAAGTCATCTACTTGCTTAAGATGACTTTTCCTTTCCTTTATTCACAATCACAATGTTTTGTGTCATGGTATTCTTAGGGTCTAATTCGTACTTAAGTGTCTCGTCATTTACCTTGATATCAATTCCAGACGCATTGCCTAGACGGATATCGACCTGAGAAAGATCAGACAGATCTGTTTTAAACGATTCGCCATCTTTTAGTTCACCCATCTTCAGCACTTTTCCAGATTCGTCTCTTACGCGCAGCCATGAAGCTTGGGAGGCAGAAATGGTTAACTCCATTTCGTCAGCACCTGATACTTCATACGTAGTCGTCGAGCCTTCTGTATTCGTCGCCTTTAAAGAGACCGTTTCATCGCCTTTTGATGAATCATCTTTTTTAGATGATTTTTCTTTATCATCTGACGAAGCTTTTTCTTTTTTCTTTTGATCTTTTGCAAGAGATGAATCCTCAGATACTTCATATTTAGATTCTGATTGCTGAGGAGCCGCCTGATTATTCTTCTGTCCGCTATCATGATTGACCGCCTGCACGATCACATAAATGATGGCGATGACCACAATGATGCCTCCAATAATTAAAATTGTCGGCAATAGTTCAAGCACTTTCGAGGCAGGCTTTGGCAGCTCTCTTTGCGGCTTAATATTCGATAATTTATCAGATACTTCATCATTGTACGTGCTTGGAACATCTTTACGAAACTCTTCGAACAATTGTTCAGGATTCAGTCCAACGGCTTCGGCATATTGTTTAATAAACGCTCTGACGTAAAATTTACCTGGAATAATATCATAGTTTCCTTGTTCGATTGCTAGCAAATAGCGCTTTTGGATCTTGGTAACCGTCTGAAGATCCTCCAGCGACATCCCTTTTTCCTCTCTGGCCTCAACGAGCCGTTTTCCCAATTCAGTCAAAACAAACACCTACCATTACCATATTAAAAATCGAAGCCAGAAAAACCAGAATGATCAAACACTTGTGGTTCTTCAGCGTGTTCATATGTAATCTCTTCGTCTGCGCTATTACGCAATTCAATGATATAGTCGAAATCATCCATTGTATATTCTGAATTTTGAATAAAGATGTCTGGATGCTCGACCACCTTTGTTGCCGGCAGTCTCATAATTTCCCTTAAAAGCTGCAAATGCTTCTCAGAACCTCTTCTTGTCGACACAATTCCATCAATAATAAAGACGTTATCTGGGCTGTATTCATCTGCGATCAGCTGACTTCGGATCGTCTGTTTCAAAAGAGTAGACGATACAAACAGCCATCTCTTGCTTGCACAAACACTTGAAGCCACAATTGATTCTGTTTTTCCGACACGCGGCATACCGCGAATCCCAATCAATTTATGTCCTTCTTTTTTAAAGAGTTCAGCCATAAAATCAACAAGAAGACCGAGCTCGTCTCTTTCAAAACGGAACGTCTTTTTGTCATCCGCATCACGCTGTATGTATCTTCCATGACGAACAGCTAAGCGGTCACGAAGCTTTGGCTGTCTTAATTTCGTTACTTTTATCGTTTCCATTGTATTTAAAATTGATTCAAGCCGCTTAATTTGATCTGTGTGGTCACAGCGTAAAAGCATTCCGCGTCTTGATACATCAACACCATTGATTGTCACAATATTAATTGAAAGCATCCCCATTAGAGAAGAAATGTCTCCTAAAAGTCCGGGACGGTTTACCTGTATCTCATATTCAAAATACCATTCGAGCTTTGCCAAATGATATTACCCCCTTCATTGTGGCAAATTTTTACCTTCCTTTATCATAAAGCATTTTCACATTTTTAGAAAGCACAATGTTGTGAAACGGTTAAAATAAAAAGAGAGGCACAAACGACCTCTCTTTTTG
This sequence comes from Bacillus sp. WP8, assembly GCF_000800825.1. Lineage (NCBI taxonomy): Bacteria > Bacillati > Bacillota > Bacilli > Caryophanales > Bacillaceae > Bacillus > Bacillus sp. WP8. The sequence goes on along the minus strand of NZ_CP010075.1, from coordinate 1,659,148 downwards.
TTTAGTGCGAGCTATTATTTTCAACTAGCTTGACCATCATATTTGCAATGGCACGCTGCTCATCTTCTGATGCAACGCTCCAAAGGTCAGCAAGTACTCTTTCCTGCTCGTTCTTTGCCTCAACTTCGTTAGCTAGATATCCGCCAATTTCATATGCAAGGTTATTGATGGTCTCATCTTCTAAACCTTTATCCTGCGCATGATTTAAGCGATCACCTAAAAAGTTTTTCCAATGGTCCCAGTTCTCAAGTACAGACATGTCGATTCCTCCATTCGAAAAGATGAATTACAGCCATAGCTTTTGTCATGGAGAGACGAATTATACACGTTTTTTAACAGTACCAGCCGCCATTAACAGATAAAATTTGACCTGTGATATAACTTGACTGTTTTGAGGCGAGAAACCAAATGACATCTGCAACTTCCTCAGGCGATGCAAGCCGGCCAAGCGGGATTTCTTCTTCCAGCATTGCGATGTCTTCCTGCGTAAAACTACTCATCATGTCTGTTTTGACAGCACCTGGTGAGACAGCATTTGCTCTAATTCCACTTGGGGCAAGCTCTTTTGCTAATCCTTTTATAAACGCATTTTGCGCACCTTTGACCATGCTGTACAGCACTTCACACGATGCTCCCGTTTCTCCCCATATCGAGCTGACCGCAATGATATGGCCTGCTTTCTTTTGGATCATGGCAGGTAAAAGGGATTGGGTAAGCTCATATGGACTTGTAACATGAAGCTGCACCATACTGGCTAATACATCTTTTTCTGTGTCTGTCACCAATCCGACATGGCTCCTGCCGCTATTTAAAACAAGTATATCTGGACAGAGCGGCAGGCGGCTGACAAGCTCATCTGCTCCGCCCGTTATAGCTAAATCTGCTTGAACGACATGCGTCTGAATGTGATATGCCTCATCCAAATGAGCGGCGAGGCGCATAGCTGCCTGTTCATTTTTATGATAATGAAGCATTAGGTTGCAGCCTTCTTGGGCAAGCTTTTTGGCTGCTGCCTGCCCAATCCCGCCACTGGCACCTGTTATCAGCGCCCAACGACTCATCACATTGATTCCTTCTTTCTATATGGGATACCTATTCTTTTCGTTTAAATGGGAACCAGTTGGCTGATCCGAACAATTTTACCATTACAGGTACGAACAATGGTAGCACAACGAGTGCGTACAATAAAAGTCCTGTGAGGACAAGTGTTGCAATCTGCAAGAGAGACAGCACACCTGATGGAAGCATTGCGGCAAATGTTCCTGCCAGAATAACAGCAGCAGACATAATGACAGATCCCATATTTTTCATTGATTCGGTCATGGCAAACTGGATGTCTTTTGTTTTGTATTCATTGAATCGCTCCATTAAGAAAATCGAATAATCGACTCCGAGCGCCATTAATATGACAAATCCAAAGAATGGTACAGCCCAGTTAATGCCTGGATATCCGAAGAAATGGGTGAAAATAAATTCTGTTATACCGATTGCTGTAAAGTAAGTCAATATGAGTGAACCTACCAAGTACAGCGGCATAACAAGCGAACGGAACAAGATCACCAAAATAAGGAAAATACCAATCATCATGTAAAGCACTGTCTTATTGAAATCTTGATCTGACAGCTGTTTCAGATCAGCGTTCATACTTGATACACCTGAAACGCCAAATGACGCATCTTTTAGGTTTGTTTCAGGAAGTGCCCTTTCAACAGAAGCTTCCACTTGTTTTATTGTCGACAGAGCTTCATTTCCATATGGATTTTTTTCTAAAATGACATCAATTTTTGTCATCTTGCGATCATCTGACATGTATGAATCAAATACTTGCTTGAACGCTTTATTTTTTAAGACGTCTTTTGGAATAAACCAGCCGGCCATGTCTTGATCTGGTGCATTTTTCAGTTCATCTAAGTAGTCACCTGCACCCATTAAGCCGCTCGAAATTTTCTCCAGTCCATTAACACTTTTGTTCAGGCCATCTGTCAGCTTTGTCAGATCATCCCCAAAGCCGCCAATCTTTTCTTTCATTTGCTTTTGACCATTAATGATGTCGCCCGCTCCATTTGCAAGCTTTGGCATATTATCAGCTAATTGTCCTTGGCCTTTTGACGTTTGATCCAGTCCAGTTTCAACTGCATCTAAGCCAGCAATGAGTTCATCGATCTGACTCGTCAAGACTTTTTGCTGCTCTGAAGCTTTTGCGATAAAGGCATCAGCTGCTTCAAGCTGCTTTCTAGCTTCTTTCGCTTGTTTGGCATAGCTGTCTGCCTGTTTCGCCCCTTCTTGCAAGGTCGCAGAAAGTTCATTGTACGAAGCTTTGATCGCTTGATACGATTGATTTTCTTTTACCTGCGGGATTTGCTTTTCAAGTGTACTAAATTGTGTATTTGCTTGTTTGATTAACGCTTTTACATCTGCTGCGGCAGATGATGATGTATCCACTTGCGCTAATGCCGCCTTTAATTCTTTGGAAATGCTTTTATACAGTGAAACTTGCTGATTCACTTGTGCGACTTGAGCCGTTAATTCCTTTTTCGCACCTTTGATTTCATTTTTAATGGCTGCTACACCTTTTTTATTTTGGTCGATGCCGTTTTGCAATTTTCTTAAGGATTTTTCAACATTTTGAATCCCTGTTTGCACAGATTCAGTACCGGAAATCAATTGATTAATGCCTTTTCCTGATGATTTGATTTGCGGCGTTTGATCCTCAATGGATTGACTCATTGTTGTGAGTGCATCCTGAATTTTTTTCAATCCTTCATTGCTTTTATCAAGCCCTGTGTTCAGTTCCTTGGCTTGTGATTTCACGTACAGATCACTCAGCCCTTTACCGACAGGACGGGTAGCACTTCTGACTTTGCTGACGCCATCTGTTTGTTCAATTGCACGGCTGAGTTTTTCGATAGCAATCAGCCCTTCATTGTTGTCTAAAACATCAGCTGATTTCACGACCACTGTTGCCGGAAGTGCTTCACCCGGTCCAAACTTGTCAGAAATGGTATTGAATGCGTTGACCGATTCGTATTTGTTACCAATTTCATCTAAGCTGTTATAAGAAAGGGTTCCTTTATACATCAGAATTGGCGGAAGCGTAATGATTCCTACGATTAATAAGCTGAAAAGCGGTTTCTTAAATGAAAAGCGGCCTGCTGTTTCCCACATTTTTGACTGCGGGTGAGCAATATCGCCTTTAATCGGCCAAAATAACACCTTTCCTAAAACCGCCATAAAGAACGGTACAATCGTGAGAAGGGCCACAATGAGCACAGCAACCCCGACTGCTACTGCAACAGCTGATTTATAAAGCTGGAATTGTGCCAGACCAATACATGTAAAACCAATCAGAACCGCAATTCCGCTGAATAAGACGGTCTTTCCTGCTGTTTTATACGTAATGAGAATCGCCTCAATTTTATCTTTACCATGTGCGATCTCTTCCTTAAAGCGGCTGAGAAGCAGTATGCAGTAGTCCGTTCCAATTCCAAACATGATCGCGACCATAAAGATCTGAGTAAAGGTCGAGAGCGGAAAGTCTACATATTTTACTAAATAAGCCACGATCGATTGACTCACCAAGTAAGACAGTGCCACTGCGACTAACGGAACGAAAGGCGCCACAGCTGATCTAAAGACAAGAACAAGGACGACGAGAATAAACCCAATCGTAATGAATTCTGTTTTCTTCAAGCCTTCCTGCGAACTTGTGATAACATCATCATCAATTAACGGCTGCCCTGTCATTTCAAATTTCAGGTTTAAGCTTTTCAGCTTTTCATTGACTCTTTCTTTAAAATCGGATGCTTTGATTTTGTTTGAGTCATATGTAACTGGCACAAGAAGTGTCGTTTGATCTTTGGAGAGCATTTGTTTTTTAATATCTTTATTGGCTTCAAAGTAAGAAGTGATGTCCTCTATGTGGAGATCTTGATCCTTTTCTAAAATGTCCATTGCCTTTTTTAAAGAGGTTTCTCTTTCTTTCACAATGTTCTTTTCTTGAAAGACAATGACGATTGATTTTTCTGTATCCCCGTTTTCAGACATTTTCTTTAATAACTGATTGGCATATGAGGACGGATAGCCGTCTGGTACAGAAATTTGCCCTTTTTCTTTTGTTAATTGCGCCATATTAGGAGCGGTGATGAGTAACACCGCCGCTAATACGACCCACAGGATCGTGATCAGCCATCTACCCTTTATGATTGCTCTCATTAGTACTTTGTGCCTCCTCTTCGATGATCACTTGATAGATCTTTTCATATGTTTGAATAAATGATTCCATTTCTTTTTCTTCAAGCTTTTCAAAATAAGATCGAACTAGGTCTTGAAGCTGCTTTTCCATTCGGCTGACTACGTCTTTGCCCTCTGGCGTGACGTACAGGTGAACATTTCTTCTGTCAGCTTGATCATGTTCACGAAAAATATAGTTTCTCGTAAAAAGACGATTGGTCATAGATGTTACAGCACTTTTGTTTACATTACATACATAAGCCAGGTCCGTTGATGTACACCCCGGATGTAAATTGATGTATCGAAGGGAGTAATATTGATCAAGCGTCAGCTCTTTATCAAGCTTTTCTGTGATCATACTCGATACTTTTTTCTCCATCATGAGATAGACATCTGTATACCTCTGGATGAGCTGGGCAATTTTATTTTGTTCCATACGCTGCTCCTTTTTAGTTTAAGTGTTTAACTATTAAAGAGTTTAACTAACGAACAAAACAATTGTCAATGAATATCCTCGCAAATAAAGCGGCTTTTTCAATGAACATAAAAAAAGACAAACTCTGCCGATATGAGTTTGTCTTTTTAAAATTTATTTTGTTTTTGGGACGACTTTGAAAACGGACATCCGTTCTTCATCAATTTCTTCATCTAAAATTTGCTGAATATCAGCTAATTGAATTTGTTCCAGCACTGTGACGACATCAAATAAGCTCATGTCTAAGAATGCATATCGAGTAAATTGGTTCGCAATGTATTCTGGAGAATTCATGGCTTTTAAAAAGCTGCCGATTTTTTTCTTGCGTGCAAGCTCAATTTTCTCCTCTGTCATGAGGCTTTTTGCTTGAAGAAGGGTTTCTTTTAATACTTTTGCAAGTTGATCAGGATCATTTGTATCCCCGCCAACTGAAGTGAAGCCAAAGCCGCCTTCTTCTGTATAATCGTAGCTGAATGTTTCATCAATTAAGCCTTTTTCATACATCTGTTCATATTGTAATGAGCTTTTGCCAAACAGCGTCTCTAAAATGAGGTTCATCCCAAGCTCATGCTTTAGCAGCTGATTTCCTTTTTTATGCGGATTTTTTGTTTTCAACCCGAACATACATTTAGAGCCTTGTACGTTCATTGGAAGTTCGTATTCTTTCCGGTATACACCTTCAGGCTCATTGATGTCTTTTCGTTTGATCTCCGGCTGATCTGTAAATGGCTTTTTCGCCTGATTCGCTCTGACTTGATCTAAAATTTGCTTCGGATCAACGGGACCGACAACGAAAAGAAGCATATTGCTCGGGTGATAGAACGTTTCATAGCATTCATACAAATGATCTTTTGTAATAGGGGCAATGCTCTCTACTGTTCCAGCAATATCTATTCTCACAGGATGCTCTTGATATAAATTTTCAATCAGACCAAAGAATAAACGCCAGTCCGGATTGTCATCATACATGTTAATCTCTTGGCCAATAATACCCTTTTCTTTTTCGACTGTTTTTTCAGTAAAATAAGGCTCCTGAACAAAATCAATAAGTGTCTCAAGATTTTGTTCGACATTTGAGGTGCTTGAGAATAAATAAGCCGTTCTCGTAAACGTAGTAAAAGCGTTTGCGGATGCTCCTTGTTTACTAAAGGTATGAAACACATCTCCATCTTCTTTTTCAAACAGCTTATGCTCTAAGAAATGGGCTATTCCGTCAGGTACTCGAATCATGTCTTCTTTGCCAAGCGGCACAAATTCATTATCAACTGAGCCATATTTTGTTGTAAAGGTCGCATAGGTTTTATTAAACCCTTGCTTTGGCAGCACATAGACGTCAAGTCCGCTTTCCATTTTTTCGTGATAGACCGTTTCTTGCAGCTGATCGAATTGAATTGTTTTCACTGTCATGAAGCACCCTCCGTTCCTTTAAGAAAATAGGTCGTATCCCACTCGATTTTCTGACCCACTTTGATGATGTCCTCTTTTGTCACTTGGTCTAATGCTTCTAAAAAGGAATCAAGGGTTTCCCCAGTTGGTACAACGGCATGCTGATACAAATATTCTGCTGTCCCATAAGACGTATCGATCGTTTCAAGCAGTTGGTTTTTGACGACTGCTTTTGTTTGATCAATTGCTTCATCAGAAAAATCACCTTTTTGCATCGCTTCAAATTGTTCTTTGATGATGTCTACTGCCTGCTGGTAGTTGCCGACTTCAATTCCTGACATGACCATCATCAAGCCTTTAAAGCTCTCAAGTCTAGACACAGCGTAGTACGCAAGACTTGCTTTTTCACGAACATTGATGAATAGCTTAGAATGCGAGAAACCGCCGAATATACCATTAAACAAATGCAGCGCCGGATAATCTTTATCTGCAATCGTTGTATGTGTGCGAAAACCGATGTTCAGTTTGCCTTGTTTTACGTCCTCTTCATCAATGACTTTTTTTGGTTCATTTTGAGGTCTTGCTGATTCAGTCTGTTGTTTGACCGGTTCTCTTTCACTTGTTTTAAAGTATTGGGAGACCATTCGGCTGATGTCTTGTTCGTCAACATCTCCTACTACATAAAGATCAAGCTGGTTTGATTGAAGCGCATGCTCATAAGCTTCAAAGAGCGAGTGAGCGGTGATTGCGTCGATGTCTTCCATTTCACCATTGACGTGCAGTGCATATGGTTCACCTTTACACATTTCCTGCACGAGTCTTAAATTCGAATAACGCATTTTGTCATCATAGACTGCCTGAATTCGCTGTTTTAACGTGCGTTTTTCTTGATCTACATATAATTGACTAAACACCCCATCTTCAACATACGGGTGGAATAATAGGTCAGATAGTAAGGCAATCCCTTTTTCTAGTAAAGGGGTTTGATCCTTTAAATATTTTTCATTCGCCATTTCCAAGCGGAAGGTAATGATGTGATTCTCACCTTTTTTCGCCATGTCTGCTGAAACGGTTGCTCCATAGAGCTCATCAAAATAAGCACGCAATGCACCTGTTTTCGGCATCTTTTCTGTTCCTCTTAACAACACATGCGGGAAAAGAGAACGCATGGTGACGTCATCTTTGGATAACGGTGCAAGCATTTTAAAAAGGATTGTCACGGTTTTAAATTTTTCTGTTTTGACAATATGAGTATGAAGACCAGGTGTGTCCAGTGTCTTCTCTTGTAAGTACGTCATGAGAAACCTCCTTTGTTCATCCTATTTATTATGTATTAGAACATAGCTGATATATACGTGAAACAGCCATTTAATAGACATTATATCAATCAGAGGAAAGGATAGGAAATAAAAACGCCTCTGCTCAAAGCAGAGACGCCAGTCATTATTTCGTTCTAAACGGCCACCAATTCCATTTACCAAAAATACGAACCATAACCGGAATAAAGAGCGGCAATACAACAAAAGCATATAATAAAAGTCCAATGAGTACGACCGTTGCAATTTCAACAAGTGATAATACTCCTGATGGCAGCATAGCGGCGAACGTACCTGCCAAAATGGCCACTGCAGAAATAATGACAGAACCCATATTTCTCATCGCTGATATCATCGATGCTTGTACATGCTCTCCCTTCCATTCATTAAAACGATCCATGAGGAAGATGGAATAATCGATCCCGAGTGTCACAAGAATAACAAAGCTGAAAAATGGGACAGCCCAGCTGACACCATCGTAGCCAAAAAATGTTTTAAAGATCCATTCTGTTAACCCGATTGATGTAAAATACGTTAAAATCAGTGAAAGTGTTAAGTATATCGGCATGACGATTGACCGTAATAAAATAATTAAAATTATAAAAATACCAATTAACATGAAGATGACAGTTCTAATAAAGTCACCGTCAGACGTTTCTTTTAAGTCCACATTTAAGCTTGAGATACCAGATACACCGTATTTGGCATTTTTGAGTCCACTTACAGGTAAATATTGATCAAGAGTTTCCTCGATTTTTGCGACACCTTTCATCGCTTCATTGCTGTATGGATTCACATTTAGGATGACTTCAAAAGTCGTTAATTTACGATCTGGAGACATATACGTATGGAAGATTTGCTTAAATTCTTGGCGTTTCAGCACTTCTTCTGGAATAAACCAGCCCGTTATTTCTTCATCTGGTGCTTGCTGAAGCTGTTTTAAGTAGCCGTCAGCCTCGGTGAAGCCGCTTTTGACCTGCTCAAGCCCTTCAATACTTTCATCTAATCCATCTGTTAATAATGTAAGTTTTGATGAAAGCTGGCCAAATCCTTTTTTGATGGCTTTTTGGCCGTCTGTCAGCTGATCTGCACCATCTTCAATTTTAGGCATTTCTTTAATCAATTGTTTTTGGCCCTCATTTGTTTGGTCAAGACCGTCATAAATTTGATCAAGCCCATCCATGAGCGCCTGCACTTGGCGTTTTACTTCTTTTTGCTTGCTTGATAAGATTTGAATCACTTGATCTGCCTGCTTGATCTTTTGCTTAAAGTGAGAGGCTTCCTCTTCATATACACTCATTTGATCCCCTGCTTGATCAAGCATTCCTTTTGTTTCTTTGAATACTTTCTTGATTTCTTTATATTCTTCCATGTCTTTTACTTCTGGAAGACGATTTTCTAGTGCTTCAAATGATAGATTTTCATAAGATTTCTTTACTTTCTTAATGGTTGTCATCAGCTGCTGATTCGATTTCGCATGGCGTTCCAGTGTATTCACCACTTGCTCTAGCTCTTGAATCATCGTTTCACTGCTGCGATATTCTTGCTCTAATTCTTTTTTCGCTTCTTTGATTTTACTTCGAATCGTACCGACGCCATCTTTACTGCGCCTCACCCCATCTTCTAAAGAGATTAGGGATTCCCTGACTTCTCCGATACCGCTTTTGATTGCTTTCGTTCCATCAATCAGCTTGTCAATGCCTTGAGCGGATTCTTCAATTTTTGGTTTTTGTTTGAGAAGAGCCAGATTTGTTTCGGTCAAGCCATCAGAAATTTTCCCGATTCCTTCATGTCCTTTGCCAAGTTCTCCTCCCAGCTCTTTCGCTTGAGAGGTGACATAAAGCTGGCTCAGTCCGTCTCCAACAGGGCGCGTGACACTGCGGACTGTTTTGACTTCGTCAATGTCATTTAGCTTACGGGTCAGTTTTTCAATGATCACAATCTTTTTTTGATTATCTAGCTTATTGTCACTTTCAACAAGCACATTCAGCGGCAGCGCTTCACCAAAGCCAAATTGCTCTGATATCTTATTAAATGCAGACACCGACTCATACTTATTCCCAATTTCATTTAAACTGTTATAAGATAGGGTGCCGTCGTACATCAGAATAGGAGGCACTGTAATAAGAGCGACTAAACCTAAGCTGATCAGCGGCCTTTTAAATGAAAAACGCCCAGCCCATTCCCACATTTTACTTTGCGGGTGCCGAATGTTTTCTCTTTTAGATGGCCAGAATAGAGATTTTCCGAAAACAGACATAAAAAAGGGAACGATAGTGACAAGGGCAATCAGCAGAATGCCCACTCCAACGGCAACACTAACGGCTGATTGATACAATTGGAATTTAGCAAATCCAATACTTGAGAAGCCGACTAACACGGCTAAGCCGCTGAAAAATACCGTCTTCCCTGCACATTGATACGTGACGATAATCGACTCTTTGACATCACGGCCTTGACCGATCTCCTCTTTAAAACGGCTTAACAGCAGGATGCAATAATCCGTTCCGATACCGAACATAATGGCTACCATAAAAATCTGAGTAAAATTAGATAGAGGAAATTGTGTATATTCTACAAGAAAAGCCACAATACACCGGCTGACAGCGTAAGAAATGCCTATCGTAATGAGCGGAACAACAGGTGCCAATATCGATCTGAAAACAATAATTAAAATAAAGAAAATAAAAATCATCGTGATAAGTTCAGTTTTCTTCAGACCTTGTTGAGAACTTTTAATGACATCTGAATCCACAAATTTTTGACCCGTTATTTCATATGAGACATGATAGGGCTTTAAAACTTCCTCAATTTGTTCTTTAATCTTCACAGCTTTTGTTTCGTAGTGGTCGAATTTGAATGGAACAAGAAGTGTACTTTTATCCTTTGATAAAAGTTGTTTTTGAATGTCCGGATCTACATGAAAATATGAAGTAATTCCGTCAATGTGGAGTTCTGGGGCATGTGTCATGAGTGCAGCTAAAGCCTTTTTTAATTCCTGCTCTTTCGCAGGGAACAGATGTTGTTCGGAGAATACAAGCACACCTGTATCTTTTTTCCCGTTCTTATCTGACAGCTTATCCAATAGGTGAAGTGCCTCAGCTGTTGGTGTCCCCTCCGGAACCTTTAATTGCCCTTTTTCTCTTGTTAATTCCTCTAAATCGGGCGCAGTAATAAACAGAATCACAGCTGTTATCATCCACACCACTAATACAATCCATCTTGCTTTAATTATTTGCAACATAGCTGCTTCAAGCTCCTTCTAGTTCATCAATCAATTTGCTGTATTTGAGCGTGTCTGAAGTGCTGACTGCGTCTCCTTCAAATGGCAGGATGACCTATTCAATTGTCCTTACGTGTTGAAGAAACACATCTCCATCATCAGCACGCGTGCTCAATTTCTGCCTAAAGAAAGACAGAAAATGAATGTTTTTGAACACCTCCAATTTGGGATAATTTAAAAGATATTACTATACATTAGTTTAACTATCAAAATTTTACATGTCAATTTATAAAAAAGAAAAAAGATGGCAAAATGCCGTCTTTTTTCTATATTTAAACTGTTTTCAATTGTTCGCTCTCATCCTCTTCATCTGGCTGGATGAAAAAGAGGACCAAAAATAGTGAAATGAGACTGCAAATGGTCGAGAGAATAAAAACAATGGAGTCCCCTTTATCCATAAGATAGGCAAAAATCGGAGGCCCTAAAGCAACACCGATAAAACGCATACTGCTATAAAATGACGTAATGGTACCGCATTGTTCTTTTTCAATTCCTTCTGTAATCAGCGCATCAAGTGCAGGCAGCACAATACCGATACCAACACCGCCAATGCTTAAACAGATAAACAATACGTAAAAGCTGTGATTCCACCATAAAAAAATATAAGAAAGTGATAACAAAGCCATACCTGCGATTAAAAAGATTCTCATTTTGCCTTTTTCTTTTCCAATCGTTTTTCCAGCAACGAAGGAACTGATTGATAGAAAAAGGAGCGGAATACTCAGCAGAAACCCTTTTTTGACACCTTTTATTTGATAAGCTGCCTCTAGATTATCGGATAAGTAAAAAAGCACACCAAAAAGAAGAAACATAATAAAACCGCCAATAGCAAAAATGGCATAAAGCCAGCGTCCCTCATGCTTAAAAATGGTCTTTGTTGCTTTTAAAAACTCTTTAAATGTAGGCGGGTCCTCCTCTTTTTTCGCCGACTCTACCATGAACAGTACCATGAGAAAGCTGATGGCCGAAAAGAACGGAATGAACCAAAACGGCACATACCAAAACCATGAAGCAAGAAATGCCCCAATAATCGGGCTTAGGACCTTTCCCGCTGTGTTAGAGGTTTCAATGGCGCCAAGTCCCGCACTGACCTCTTCATCATCATGAAACAAATCTCCTATAAATGGCATAACAACAGGTGCCGCTCCAGCTGAACCGACACCTTGAAGGACCCTGCCAAGAAGGATCCACATATACGGTTCTTTCATGATTGTTGAGGCGACTGCTGCCACAGCCCCTCCAAGTCCGGCGATTAAAAGACACGGCAGCAGTACCTTTTTCCGCCCAATCCGGTCTGATAAATAACCGGCGATTGGAATACATAAGATTGCTACAACCGAATATACCGTAATAATGAGAGAGACTTGAAAGGAAGTGATCGAGAGTTTCTTTTCTATCTCTGGCAATACAGGTATTAACATCGAGTTCCCTAGTGTCATGATTAGAGGGACTGATGATAACGCAATGATATTCTTTTTACTGACTGTTTTCTCGCCCAACATCATTCACCCAATTCTATATACTGTTACGTATTAGTGTGGCAAGTTTGACGAGTATTATGTATGGGCAAACAAAAAGCAGCCGCCTATGGAAGCGACTGCTTTTTAAAATCGTTTGCGTATGACATGAAAGCTGAATTTATCCGCTCGAAAATAATTGAGGGAGTATAAGACCGGCTGATCATCCTGATCATAGTGCATTTGTTTCAGTAATAATAACGCCGTTTCAGGGTCACAATCTAGAATCGGTGAGACCTGATCGTGGTAGCCAATTGGTTCAATGTCCGCAACCGCATATTTAATCCCGCTGTGCGGCTCTCTTCCAAACAGCTCAAAAAGAGACTCTTCTTCATGTGTAAAAGAAGCAGGAAGGTGTTTGACTGGAATTTTATCTAAACAATAAACAACTGGCTGTCCATCTGCCGTTCGAACGCGTTCCATTGAAAAAATCCCATCAGATTCATCACACTGAAAACGAATGACATCATTCTCTGTTGGCTCCCCTTCTTGCGAGGATAGAAAGATGGTACCAGGCGTCATATTGACCTGCTCAATCATTTTCGTGACACTTGTCAGCTGTTCTATGCCTGTCGAAAAAAGTGGTCTTGAGTTGACGAAAGTCCCCACACCATGCCTTCTTATTAAATACTTTTCTTCTTCTAATATACGAAGGGCTTCACGCAGTGTCGCTCTGCTCACACCTAAAAGCTTTGAGAGCTCAAACTCAGAAGGCAGCTTTTCTTTTTCGGCATATACACCTGTTTGAATATCTTCTTTAATACGGTCAATCACTTTCAAATATAAATGGCGATTGTCTGTTTTGGTCGACATGTTTTCCCTCCGTCTAATCAATGCAAATGATAAGATGAGAAATCTCTATTCCGAGATAAGTTGAACATAACTATATCATGTTTTTGCAAATAAATAAATAGTCTGACATCCAGTTAACATAATCATACTATCGTTTACTATTTTTCAGGAAAGCTCTCTTCAACTTATGAAGAGAGCTCGTCATATTGTTCTTTTGAGAGAAGAACCTCTCTTGGTTTACTTCCTTCATATGGGCCTACAACGCCTCGTTCTTCCATTGCGTCAATGAGACGTGCTGCCCGGGTATAACCGATGCGGAACCTTCTTTGCAGCATAGAGACAGAAGCCGTCTGCATGCCGATAATCAGTTCAACTGCTTCATCATATAGATCATCTTCCACAGCTGCAAGCTGATCCTGCGTTTCTTCGCTTGGAATCATTTCCTCTTGGTATTGTGCTTTTTGCTGTGTGATCACATGATCAACAACATGTTCCACTTCTTCATCTGATAAAAAGGCGCCTTGCACACGAACCGGCTTGTTTGCACCAACAGGTAAAAACAGCATGTCCCCTCTGCCCAGCAGCTTTTCTGCACCCCCCATATCAAGGATCGTCCTTGAATCTGTTTGGGAGGATACGCTAAAGGCAATGCGGGACGGGATGTTGGCTTTAATGACACCAGTAATAACATCAACAGAAGGTCTTTGTGTAGCGATAATCAAATGAATTCCCGCAGCACGAGCCATTTGAGAAAGTCTTGTAATGGAATCTTCCACATCAGAGGAAGCCACCATCATTAAATCTGCAAGCTCGTCTACAATGACAACAATATAAGGAAGCTCTGGCTGTTTGGCATCTTCTGTTTGATTCATTCGTTTAATGTAATCATTGTATCCTTCAATATTTCTTGTCCCCGTATGAGAAAACAATTCATAGCGGCGTTCCATTTCGCTGACTACTTTTTTAAGTGCTTGAGAAGCTTTCTTAGGGTCTGTTACGACAGGTGCCAAAAGGTGCGGAATGCCGTTATACACATTTAATTCAACCATTTTTGGATCAATCATCATCATTTTCACTTCATGAGGCTTCGCTCTCATGAGAATACTTGTGATAATGCCATTGATACACACACTTTTTCCGCTTCCAGTCGAACCTGCTACAAGTAAATGCGGCATTTTGTTCATTTCAGCAAGCACGGCTTCACCCGAGATATTGCGGCCTAAGCCAATAAGGAGCTTAGCATTTGGACGGTCATTTTGCTTCGATTCTAATACCTCTTTTAATGAAACCATAGCGATTTCTGCATTCGGAACTTCAATCCCGATGGCTGATTTACCAGGAATCGGCGCCTCAATTCGAATGTCCTTTGCTGCAAGGGCGAGGGCTAAATCATCACTTAGATTGACGATTTTGCTGACCTTCACGCCAACATCTGGATATACTTCATATTTGGTCACAGCTGGACCTAAATGAACCTGTGTGACTTTTGCTTTCACACCAAAGCTTTGAAATGTTTTTTCAAGCTTTCTTGCATTTTCATATATATTTTTCTTATCTGTTTGCTGACCTGAATGCTGGGGCTCTGCCAAAATATCAAGTGATGGCAATTCGTAATCTTTGTTTTCAAGTTCTGTAAATGTCATCGGCGGCGCCTCTTTAGGTTCATCAGCTGTATCAGATTGAACTGGTGCACTTTGCACAGACTCTTGAAGAGGCTCTGTCTCTTTTGCAGCCTGCTTCTTTTGAACGGGCGGGGTGAGAATGTCATCCCTGTCTGCAAAGCTTGAAATAATCGGCTGGCTATTCTCAGAAGACGGCGTTTCCTCTTCGATCAAGATCAGATCATCCTCGTCCTGTTCTTGAATGCGTGAACGTTTTTTCTTTTCACCTGTTTTCTGAGAGGACGCGCTCTTTTTCGCCTGCCTGATTCCTTTCATATCTTCAACAAACGCCTTCCACTGCTTCACCATAAATTGTGATACAGGAATCGTCACTTTTTTCACCATTTCCTGCAGGGATCGGTTTGTAATCAGAACAATTCCAATCAGCATTAGAACAATCGCCATGATTTGCGAGCCTGCTTGCGCAAATAAGAAATAAGAAGCAGCAAACAATACAGCTCCGATCATGCCGCCTCCTAAATCAGGTGACCCTGTTTCGCCTTTCATATCCATCAAGAAAAGCTCAAATGTATTTCTAATTACACTTTGAGAGCCAATGACGCCAGCAGATGAAAGATGCTGGAAAAGCTTCACATGTGACAAAAGCAAGATACTCGCAATGATGCAGTAGAGACCTGCTTTTCTTCTTGTCAAAATATCTGGGATTTGTTTTTTCCAGAAAATCGTCACACCAAAAAGAAATAATCCGATAAGGCAGAGAATAAACCATTCACCTGCAAAGAATCGGAATAAATGTACAAAGGTTTGTCCAACAACGCCCAGCTGTAAAATGGCAATGATCGCTATGGCAATACAGACTAACCCATTTAATTCATATTTCAGTTTTAGCTGTTTATTTTGTTTTTTTCTCGTTTTCCGTTTTCTCTTTTTAGCCATACTCATCACCTTACTACGAAAGAAAATATAACCTACCGAAAGATCAGAAAGAAAGCAGCCTGGTTTTGGCTGCATCTTGTTGTAAGTTTTCCCTTTATTATAGCATAGAATCATTCATATGAGTCGGTTTGATTGGTGCCTAAATGTAACTTCAATCGCTTGCCTGGTGCAAGCTCTTGATTGAGAAAATCCATAGGATTGGTGCTCATGACTTGAACGATTTCTGCTTCATCTTCTTTCATTTCAACCATCACTGGCACACCTTGAATGTTTACCTGCTGGAGTTTACGTTCTCCCTGTTCCTCAGCGTAAATGGCTTCATATGGCATAGGCGTATATAAAATCATTGGATCAGCCCCTCGTTTTGAGATGCCCTGTCTCCGATAAGTTCATTCAACTTTTTAATCGCTTGTCCTACACCGCCGACTTCATTCATGAGTCCGTATTCCGCTGCCTCATGACCAACGACATTTGTTCCGATGTCTCTTGTCAAATTGCCTTTTGAGAACATGAGCTCTTTAAACTTCTCTTCTGTAATGTTGGAGTGGCTTGTGACAAAGTTAATGACTCTTTCCTGCATTTTATCTAAGTATTCAAAGGTTTGCGGAACACCAATGACAAGACCTGTTAAACGCACAGGATGAATGGTCATCGTAGCTGTTTCTGCAATATACGAATAGTCACACGATACAGCAATCGGGACACCTATAGAGTGGCCGCCGCCAAGCACAATCGAGACAGTTGGTTTTGATAAAGAAGCAAGCATTTCTGCAATTGCGAGTCCCGCTTCAACATCTCCTCCTACTGTATTTAAGATGATCAGAAGACCTTCTATTTTAGGGTTTTGTTCAACGGCTACGATTTGTGGAATGACATGTTCGTATTTGGTTGTTTTATTTTGCGGTGGAAGCTGCATATGGCCTTCAATTTGTCCAATAATGGTGAGGCAATGGATATTTGTATCTTGCGGCAGCTGCGGAACGGCTGTTTCACCAAGCTGCTGTATTTTGCTCATAATGCTATCTTTTTCTTCTGGCTTTCGCTCAGGCTGCTGTTCATTCTTTTCGTCCATTTGTCTCCATCCTTTCCTCAAACTCTTCTCCTATTATGAACAAATAGCCCATATTCCATCCGTATTCCTCACGCTACATCAAAAAAGCCCAAAGAGCTTATGCTCCTTGGGCTTAGCGTGTAGACAAACCCTCGCATTCGTTGTCAGTCCTGCGCTTCGGTGCTCACGAATGTCAAATTCGCTCCGCTCCGGTGCTCGTCCTTTCTAGACTGCAAAGGTTTTCTATCACGCTAAAAAGAAGACAAAGTGCTAAAATAAAGTTCATTTTAGCACTTTGTCAATAATCTAAAGCCCAAAGAGCTTATACTCTTTGGGCTTTTCTCATCACACTTCCATAATAATTGGAATGATCATCGGCTTACGTTTTGTTTTTTCATAAAGGAATTGATTGAGTACATCGCGCATGGATTGTTTCAATGTGGACCATTCAACAATTGAGTTTTCCGTTTGCTCTTTGACAATCCCTTTGACCATTTCTGTTGCTTTCACAATCAGCTCTTCAGATTCTCTTACATAGACAAATCCTCTTGTGATGATTTCAGGTCCAGAAATTAATTGTTTCTTTTGTTTATCGAGCGTAATGACAACGATCAAGATGCCGTCTTGAGACAACAGGCGTCTATCGCGTAGCACGATGTTTCCGATATCACCAACGCCAAGACCATCGATTAAAATGTTCCCTTGGTGAACTTTTTCACCGATTTTGACGTTCTGTCCTCTAAACTCAACCACATCTCCTTTATCAATCAAGAAAATGTCGCTGCGTTTCATACCTACTTCTTCGGCAATACGAGAATGTGCTTTTTGCATACGATATTCGCCATTCACCGGAATTAAATACTTCGGTTTTAGTAAGTTCAGCATCAGCTTTAACTCTTCTTGGCAGCCATGTCCAGATACATGCACACGTTTTTGTGCAAAAATGACTTGTGCTCCGCTTCTTGTGAGGAAATCCACTGTTTTAGAGTATGTGAGTTCTTGTCCAGGGAGTGGTGTAGATGCAATCACAACAGTGTCATCTTTTTCAATATGAAGCTGTTTGTGATTTTGCTTTGCCATTTTTGTTAAAGCAGCAAGCGGCTCTCCGTGGCTTCCAGCAGTCAGGATGACCACATCGTTTTTCGCCATTTTCTTCACTTCTTGAACGGGTACAAATAATTCTTCGTCTGCTGTCACATAACCAAGCTTGATCGCCAGCTGAAGGGTTGTCATCATATTCTTCCCTGCAACGGCAAGCTTACGGCCATTTTGATTGGTTGCATTAATGATCTGCTGCACGCGGTTAATATTAGATGAAGACACAGCAACAATCACACGATTTTCAGCATTGTACATCGCATTTGAGATTTCGTCTTGGACGAGCGCCTCAGAAGGTGTATAGCCTGGTTTTTCAGCATTTGCACTGTCTGAAAGTAGTGCTAAAACGCCATTGTTTCCAATTTTCGCAATCTCTCCGATGTCACAGGCTTGGTTAAGCGCTGGGGTTTGATCAAATTTAAAATCACCTGTGCATACGATTGAACCAAGAGAGGTTTTGAAGCTGATCCCAACTGAATCAGGGATACTGTGATTCGTTCTAAAGAATGATACTTTTGTTGTTTCAAAAGTAATGACTGATTTTGCATGTACCTCACGCAAATCAGCTTTTTGATTGAAGCCATACTGCTTTAATTTTTCTCGAAGTAACGCAAGGGTCAGCTTCGTTCCGTAGACTGGTACAGACAATTTGCTCAAGCAATGGAATACGCCTCCGATTGCTTCATCATGTCCGTGGGTAAGAAAAATTGCTTTCACCCGATCAGCACGTTCTGTTAAGTAAGAGATATCAGGAATGACGACGTCAATGCCCAGCATTTCATTTTCTGGATGCATTAAACCTGCATCTACTACATATATGTCAGAGTCAATCTCAATGACATATAGGTTTTTTCCGATTTCTCCAACGCCTCCGAGTGCAATAATTCTTACGTTCTCTGTATTTTTCTTTTTCAAAATTCTTATCCTCCTAGTCTCAAGCCCGTCCATCATCGCTTAATGCTATTATAACTGAATCTAATTTTAGAAAACAAGATGAAGTCACATTTTAAGAAAGTGTTTATGTATAAAAAACGGTCATACTCAGGGACATCTGAGAATGACCGCTTACGAAATCTTTTGTTTTGATCAGCTGTTTAAAACGCTGCTTAAATCCAGTCTCTCTTCTTCTGACAAAGGCAAAAGCGGAAGACGAACAGATCCGACGTCTAGTCCTTTCAGCTGAAGAGCTGTTTTGACAGGCGTTGGATTTGGCGCTGAGAAAAGCTGTTTCATGATTGGAAGCAGCTTTTGATGGATCAATGCTGCATTCGCTGTTTGGCCTGAAGCATAGCTTTTCAGCATTTGCTGCATATCAAGCCCTACGATATGAGACGCAACAGAGACAACTCCTTTTGCACCAACAGATACAGCCGGAAGTGTTAAGCTGTCGTCCCCTGAATATACATCGAAATCTTCTGGCGTCTCAGCAATGATTTTTGTCATGGCATCAAGATCGCCGCTTGCTTCTTTGATGGCAACAATGTTAGGTATTTGCGCAAGCTTAATCGTTGTTTCTGGTGCTAATGAAGCGACCGTTCTTCCTGGTACATTGTAAAGCATGACAGGAAGAGATGTAGACTCGGCAATGGCTTTAAAGTGTGCATACATGCCTTCCTGTGATGGCTTGTTGTAATAAGGTACGACAAGCATCACTGCATCAACGCCCGCTTCTTCTGCTTTTTTCGTTAGTTTGATAGACGCATTTGTATTATTACTGCCTGTTCCTGCAATGATTTTACAACGACCATTTGCTAATTTGACCGATTGCTGAAAAAGAGCGACTTTTTCTTCATTCGATAAAGTTGGCGATTCGCCTGTTGTCCCTGCAACGACTAAGGAGTCACTGCCGTTTTTTAATAAATAATCAATGAGAATTGATAGCTTTTGGAAATCAATGTTGCCCTTTTTATCAAAAGGTGTAATCATAGCTGTTGCGATATTTCCGAAATTCATTTTTTTCACCTCATCATGATTCAATCACATTTATCTTGAAAGTTCAAACACTTCATGCAGGGCATTGACGGCCGCTCTCATGTTTTCTTCGTTCACTAACACCCAAATGGTCGTATGACTGTCAGCTGATTGTAAAATCGGAATGTTTTGCTCGGATAGAGCCGATACAATTTTAGATGTGACACCTGGTACACCCATAATACCTGCGCCAACAGCTGATACTTTCGCACAATTTGTTGTCACAATTGGCGTATAGCCAAGATCTTTTAGGATCGACGTTGCCTTTTCAGTCATTGCACCTGTTACTGTATACACAATTTCACTCGGTGTGATGTTGAAGAAGTCGACACTGATTTGTGCGTTTGCCATTGCTTTGAAGACCTCTGTTTGTACGCTGTACTGACCTTCTTTTGCTGGAACTTTGATTTGCGTCACATCATTGACATGTGCAATACCCGTAATGAGGCGGTCGTACACATCATGGCTCATTTTATCTGAGTAGTGTGATGTAACGAGTGTGCCCTCATCATCAGAGTATGTTGAACGGACCCTCATTGGTACTTTTGCTTGCATCGCAATTTCGACAGCTCTCGGGTGAATGACTTTTGCCCCTTGATATGCGAGGTTGCAAATTTCCGTATATGTCACGACTCTCAGCGGTTTTGCATTTTCAACAATACGGGGATCTGCTGTCATAACGCCTTCTACATCTGTAAAAATATCAATAAAGTCTGCCTGCAATGCAGCGCCTAAAGCAGCGGCGGACGTATCACTGCCACCTCGTCCGATTGTTGTCACGTCTCCATTTTTCGCGGCTCCCTGGAATCCAGCAACAACAACAACATCATGTTCAGAAAGTGCTGCCTCCAGACGTTCGCACTTCATGTCAATAATTTTCGCACTTGTATGCTCCTTATCTGTTACAAAGCCCGCCTGAGCTCCAGTCATCGCTACAGCCTTTAGACCGTTTTCATTCAGCATACTTGAAAACACAACAGCTGAGATATTCTCTCCGCAGGAAACAAGCAAATCCTTTTCTCGATTTGTCATATGCTGCGCGCTGCCGTAAAGCAGACCAAGCAGCGTATCTGTCGCATAGGGATCGCCTTTTCGTCCCATTGCAGAAACGACGACAACCGACTTATAGCCTTTCTCTTTTGCAGATAAGATATGTGCAAGTGCCCTTTTTCTACCTTGATCATCTTTGACAGATGTACCGCCAAATTTTTGGACAATTATTTTCACTGTTTTCACTCCAAGTTCATTCTGACGTAACAGAAGAGAGCAGGCGAAAGATGCCTAACTCTCTTCTGTTCGTCCTCAACATCCATTAAATGTTAAACTAATTTTAATGCTTTTAAGCTTTCTGCAATTTGAACTGAGTTCCATGCAGCACCTTTAAGCAGGTTATCAGATACAATCCACATATGGAACCCGTTTGGACGGTCCAAATCTTTCCGAATGCGGCCGACAAATACGTCGTTTTTCCCAACAGCATCTGCAGGCATTGGATAAATTTGCTGAGACGGATCATCTTGCAGCGTAATTCCTGGTGCATCTTTTAGAATTGATTTGAGGTCTTCGACTGTTGCATCATTTGATTCTAGTTCGACGTAGACAGATTCTGAATGTCCCGTTTCAATTGGAAGTCTCACACATGTTGCCGCTACTTCCAGCTCTGGCATATGCATGATTTTTTTCGTTTCGTTAATCATTTTCATTTCTTCGAATGTATAACCATTGTCTTGGAATTTATCAATTTGCGGAATCGCATTAAATGCAATTTGATAAGGCATGACTTCTGGTTTTACATCTTCTTTATTTAAAATGGCTTGTGATTGGCTGTATAGTTCGTCAATGGCTTCATGTCCCGCACCTGATACTGCTTGATACGTAGAGACAATGACTTTTTTCATTCCATACGCCTGACGAAGCGGTTCTAATGCCGCTACCATTTGAATCGTTGAACAGTTAGGGTTCGCAATGATCCCTTGATGATCATGCAAATCTTTTTCGTTTACCTCTGGTACGACAAGAGGGATGTTTTCGTCCATACGAAAAGCACTAGTGTTGTCAACAACAATCGCACCTCGTTTGACTGCTTCAGGAGCCAGCGCTTTAGAAACATTTCCTCCAGCACTGAATAATGCAATGTTTACTCCTTCAAAGCTTTCAGGTGTTGCTTCCTGAACAGTGTACTCTTGACCTCTGAATGTCACTTTTGTTCCAGCAGAACGTTTTGAGGATAGTAGAGTAAGTGTATCCATTTCAAAATCTCTGTCAGCTAGTGTTTTTAACATTTGTTGACCGACAGCTCCAGTCGCTCCAACTACAGCTACATGCAATCCTCTTCCCATCAGTAAAACTCCTTCCGACCCATCCATGATTCTTTTCTTTCGGATGGCCATCCTATGACTTTTTACATTTTATTTTACCATAGAAAAGCAAGGCTTGAAGCATCTTTTTTGAATCTTTCATGATTTTCTAGTGAATCTATTATTCGTTTGGTCCAATTAAAATCGGCTGAATTTGTCTATGCTGGAGTGCCTCTTCTACTGTTTGAGATAGCAGATCCATATTTGCGACCATAGAGGTCGGTTTTTTGAATGGATCATCTTGGCCAAACGGAATAAAGAAAATATTCTTTGTCGACATCAGCCTCATCAGATTTGTACCATTTAAGCCTAACGCATCGTTTGTTGAGATACCTAAAACAACAGGTCGATGATTTCGAATGGTCGCTTTAGCAGCCATTAAAACAGGACTGTCTGTCATGGCATTTGCAAATTTCGCCATTGAGTTTCCAGTTAAAGGAGCAATGACCATACAATCAAGCGGCAGCTTAGGTCCGAGCGGCTCTGCTTTCACGATTGAGTCAATCGCTTGAAATCCAGTCAGCTTCTCAATCCGCTCGATCCACTCGGCTCCCTCTCCAAATCTCGTATTCGTGCTCTGCACCGTGTACGACACTACTGGACGCACCTCTGCCCCTTCTTTTACAAGCGCTTCGATTTGCGGAAAAACGGCTTCATACGTACAGTGGGAACCTGTTAAACCAAAGCCGATTCTTTTCCCTTTTAATGTTGTCATGATTCCATCCCCCTTTTTTCCTCCGCAAGTTCACATAAAAGCCCGGAAAGCACTTTTGCAATGATTTGTCCTGCTGTCTTAGGTGCAACAATCCCCGGGAGTCCTGGTGCAAGAAGTGCCTTTACTCCGTGCTTTTGTGCAAAGTCAAAGTCTGTTCCGCCCGGGCGGGAGGCGATATCCAAAATGAGTGTCTTTGGTGTCATACTGACGATGACAGATGAATCTAATACAAGACTTGGAATGGTATTGATGATAATATCAACGTCCGTTACTTCTTCTTTTAACCGGTCCATTGAAAATGGATCAAGCCCCATCTCAAAGGCCCTCGCTAAATGTGCCGTGTCTGCCGCCCCTACTTTTACGTCTGCCCCTAGTGCCCGAAATGTGCGGGCAATCGTGAGTCCTGTTCTTCCAAGTCCGAGAACAGCGACATGTGACCCGTGAATCGTATAGTCCGTTTGCTGAATGGCCATCATGATAATCCCTTCAACTGTTGGAATAGAGTTATATATGGCAATATCATCTCGCTCAAACAGCTTCACAAGCTTCCGGTTCACCTGCTTTGCCAGATTGTCTAAGTACGTATTTGAAATACCTGAGTACAAGGTACAATGGGCAGGGGTTCTTTCTAAATATTTGGCTTCCAGCAAGACCTGCTCGTTTGAAAAAACTGTAGCAACAGCGCCTTCATCCGTTGCTCCTGATACTGGCAGGATCATACTGTCTACTTGTTCGAATGGAAGTTCAGACATTTTCAGCTTTTCAGCACCGATAAATCCATGATCCAGCTGATCAAATCCGACCAAAAACACTTTGGCATGCTGCTGTGACAACTTGCGAATAATTTCAAGCTGCCTTGCATCTCCCCCGATCACCGCAACCGTTAAACCGCTCAACATACTGACCGTTCACCTTCTTTATTTAAAAAAGTCTGTAATATTTTCTGAATCTCCCTTTCAGCATATGAGGAGAGGATTCAGCCTGTGAACGAATCAGAGAGAGAAAAGAAAAAGAGCACCCATGTGGGTGCTCTTAGATTGTTGACAAAGGGCTAAAAGGGTTTTCTTTTAGCCCTTTGTCTTCTATTCAGCGTGATAGAAAACCTTTGAAGTCTAGGAAGGACGAGCACCGGAGTGGAGCGAATTTAGCATTCGTGAGCACCGGAGCGCAGACCTGACAAAGAATGCGAGGGTTTGTCTACACGCTGAGAGCACCCGTTATTGTGGGTGCTCTTTTTCTCCGTGCGGCTGAAGTTCTTCAGGCACATCGAGAATGATCATATCTGATCCTATTTTTTGAATGTGATTCCACGGGACGCGGATGTCATTTCCTTGTTTTCGAAAGCCAAACCACTTCACGGAAGGTATAATGAGTGCTGTAATTTGACCGTCCTGTTCATTGATTTCAAGGTCGGTTTGTCCAAGCACGCCAAGCCGCTCCGCTCTTTTAATATCGACGATCTCTTTTCCTGACAGTTCACTCAGCCTCAAAATCGCATCACTTCCCTTCCGTATCATATATGCATCAAAAGGAAGAAATAGACCGTCCTGCTCTTTTCAAGTTATGTGATGCGAGTTGGTATACCAAACAGGCTTAAGTTGATGAAAGCAATTATGATCTGTCAGCATTCTCTCCACTCGGTTCAACATGTCTTTTACATGTCCCGGATCATAGGAAAGTGTCCAGACAATAGAGGAAAAGCAGCTCATTGCTGTATAGATGGAAAAAAGAAGCCAAAAATTATTTGTGGACTGCTTACTCACGTATTGATCCAATTGTCCAGCTGAAAACGGAATGCTGCTTTCTCGACTAAATAAGGACAATTTATAAAAATCATGAACCGGATCTCCCCAGTCGGATTGATCGAAATCAATCACACCGGCATACTGATTACCTTGTATGATAATATTCCCTAAATGAAAATCATCATGCTGGAACTGGTTAGGTCTCTCTTTTACCTCATCAGCATGCGACTTGATAAAATCTAATACAAACTGATCATTGGGAAACGACAAGCCACTTGATTGATAAGCATGTACATACCGTTCATGTTTTGCCATGACTTTCTCATCCCATGGACGAACATGAGAAGGTGCATGACATGTATGCATCAAACTTAGCTCTCTGCCTGCCCGCCTCCCGATCTCATACTGCTCTTCATTCGTGAGTAGATGGATGGAATCTCTACCAATCTCGCCTTCAATATAGGAGAAAATACGATAGGTACAGTTTAGTTCAGCACTTATTCCAATCTCAATCACTTCAGAACAAAGAATCCCTCGATCTTTAAATTTCCGCTGAACTGATGCTTTTCTTTTAAAGCGGGAATACGTTTGAATGTCCGATAACTTAAGCACCAGCTTTTCACTAGATGATATTGTAACCAAAAAGGTACGATCTCCCGAAAAACCAGATGTCATTCGTTGGAAGGAAATAGATTGTGTCAGAAGTGGAGAAAGCTGTTTCAGTTTTTCAAGTTCCATGAAAGCAGAACCCCTTTCTTCTTTACCTACAATAAAAACGGCAGACTTTTTTTGAATCTGCCGTGTTGTTTACATTATGATGGCTGATCACCCGTCGGACTAATAAGCGAGAGCGCGTAATCTTCTGTAAAGATGCGTTTAGATAAGTTATTCACGCCGTCTAATGTGACGCTGTTGATTTCGTCAATAATTTCATCGAGTGTCCGATGTTTGCCAAGGAGCAGTTCGTTTTTACCGTTTCGGCTCATTTTGCTGTTTGTGCTTTCAAGGCTCAGCATAAGGTTGCCTTTCATTTGCTCTTTAGAGTTCTCTAGTTCTTTCTGCGTGATTCCCTCACGCTTTAAGACGTCTAATGTTTGTAAGATGGTCTCAGAGAGCAGGTTTAGCTGCTTCGCCCCAGTTCCGCCATAAATCGTCAGCATTCCATTATCTGCAAATGAACTATGATAGCTGAAGACGGAATAAGCAAGTCCTTTGTCCTCTCTTACATCTTGGAATAATCGGCTGCTCATGCTTCCGCCAAGAACATTATTTAAGACGATTAAGTCATAGATGCCTTTATCTCCCGCTGGAAGGCCATTAAAGCCCAGACATAGGTGCGCTTGTTCCGTTTCCTTTTTGCGTGTGAGCTTGTCATAATGAAATGCTGGGGCTTCTACAGGCTGCTTTTTCCCTTTTCCTTCATAAGAGCCGAATAGCTTTTCAACCTCACGAATAAAGGTTTCATCTACGTTCCCTGCAACAGAGATCACAACGCGGTCCGGCGTGTAGAATTCATCCATATATTTTCTAAGTGAGTCTCCGTTAAAGGTAGAAAGTGTTTCCTCTGTTCCTAAAATCGGATATCCTAATGAATGTTCACCATAAATGGCTTTGCTTAATAAATCATGAACGATGTCATCAGGTGTATCCTCATACATTTTAATTTCTTCATACACCACATTTTTTTCTTTTTTCAGCTCTTCTTCATCAAAAGCAGAGTGAAAGAACATGTCGCTTAATACATCGAGGGCGTAGCCAGCATGTGAATCAAGCACCTTTGCATAGTAGCAAGTATATTCTTTTGATGTAAAGGCATTCACTTGACCACCAATGCGGTCAAAGGATTCTGCGATATCACGTGCAGATCTTGTCTTTGTCCCTTTAAAGAACATATGCTCTAAAAAGTGTGAGATTCCATTAATTTCAGGTGTCTCATGTCTAGAGCCTGTTCCAATCCAGACGCCAATTGCGACAGACCTTACAGTGGGATTGTTTTCGAGTACAATTCTTACTCCGTTTTGGCAAGTATACGTTTTGACCAAGTTTTGCTCCTCCTATTCAACAAACAGATCGCATCACGGATGTCTTTTTTCACTTAGGAGGTCAGAAACCGTCCCTAATTCATATCCTCTTTCCTTGATTTGAGTGATAAGTGCGTCAAGACTTTTGGCCGTTGCATCTGTTGGATGCATTAATATCATCGCCCCATTGTGAATTTTCCCAAGCACCCGCTTTTGTAAAATAGCCGGTGATGGCTTTTGCCAGTCGATGGTGTCTACTGTCCACATAATGGTTTCCATGCCTTCTTGTTTGGCAAGCTTAACTGTTTCTTCTTTAAAGCTGCCGCTTGGAGGCGCAAACCATTTTGGTTTCTTCCCAAGGGATTCTTCAATTTGGCGATTTGTTTTCGTTATCTGCTCTAATGCTCGTTCTCTTGTCAGTGTGCGCATATCTGGGTGATTGTATGAATGATTTCCAATTTCATGACCATCTGCCACGATTTTTTTAGCAAGCTCTGTGCTTTTTTTCACCCATTTGCCTTCTAAGAAAAAGGTCGCCTTGACTTGATGCTTTTCCAGCGTCTTTAACATGTTGATTAAATGCTCGTCACCCCAAGCTACGTTGATGAGGAATGCATTCATTTTTTTATCTGGATGGCCTTTATAAATGGGCTCAGCACCAAGTTCATGTAAATGAATAGATGGTTTTGTTTCATTCAAAACAAGCAGCTTTTCATCGAATGACCCTTGTTTCTTCATTTTTTCATAAGAAGCATCGATATCAACTGTCTGTCCATTTAAGCCAGGTATCTTTTTCCACACTTTATCAATCTTAGCATTTTGCGCCTTTACTTCATAGTCAGAAGACTTCGATTCAATCTCCTGATATAAAATATCTTTTGAAACAGATGCTACCTCGGCATGCTCTTTCATTGATTCAATATATGTAACAGCAGCCGGCTGCTTCATCGTTTGATATGACACGAGCAGTAAAAATACAAACACAATGAATGGTAACGTTTTTTTCAATGGTTGTCCCTCCCCTTTACCACAAATTATGATGGGGAGAAACAAGCTAGAACTATTGTTAGCGCAAGAAAAGAAAGAAGCCTGGCACGGATACCTGGCTTCTAACACATTTTATTTGATCTCATTAAGACTGCTTTTCTTCTTTTTCCTTTTCTTCACGTAAAACAGCTTTCCGAGAGAGGTTCACACGGCCTTGTTTATCGATTTCAGTGACCTTGACAAGTAATTCATCGCCAAGTTTCACAACATCTTCTACTTTGCCCACACGCTCAAGCGCAAGCTCAGAAATATGAACAAGTCCATCTTTTCCGCTGAAGATTTCAAGGAAGGCACCGAATTTTTCAATGCGTTTGACTTTACCTAGGTAAAGCTGTCCTACTTCAACTTCTCTCACAAGATCTTCAATGATTTTCTTCGCTTTTTGGTTCATATCTTCTTCTGTAGAAGAAATAAAGATTGTACCATCTTGTTCAATATCGATTTTTACACCGGTATCTTCAATGATTTTATTGATTTGTTTACCGCTTGGTCCAATGACATCGCGAATTTTATCCGGATTGATTGTCATCGTTAAGATTTTTGGTGCATAACGAGACAATTCTCCTCTAGAAGCAGGAATCGTTGACAGCATGCTGTCTAGGATTTCCATTCTTCCTTTTTTCGCTTGTTGAAGAGCTTCTTCTAAGATGTCTTTTGATAGACCATCGATTTTGATGTCCATTTGAAGTGCTGTGACACCTTTTGATGTACCTGCAACTTTAAAGTCCATATCTCCAAGTGCATCTTCCATTCCTTGAATGTCTGTCAGCACTGTGTAGTATTCCCCTGATTTCACAAGTCCCATTGCAATCCCTGCAACTGGTGCTTTAATTGGAACACCCGCATCCATCATCGCAAGTGTGCTTGCGCAAATACTTGCTTGTGAAGTAGACCCGTTTGATTCTAATACCTCTGAAACAAGGCGAACCGTATAAGGGAAATCTTTTTCGGATGGAATGACTGGTTCTAGTGCACGTTCACCTAGTGCGCCATGTCCGATCTCACGGCGGCCTGGACCGCGCATTGGACCTGTCTCACCAACACTGAACTGCGGGAAGTTGTAATGGTGCATGAAGCGTTTTGATTCTTCAACACCTAGACCATCAAGAATTTGCACATCGCCAAGTGCACCTAATGTACAAATACTAAGCGCCTGTGTTTGTCCTCTTGTAAATAAGCCTGAACCGTGCGTTCTTGGCAGGAGTCCTACTTCTGAAGAAAGTGGGCGGATTTGATCTACACCGCGTCCATCTGGACGTACTTTCTCTTCAGTGATCAGACGGCGAACTTCGTTTTTGACAAGCTTGTTTAATACATCTTTCGCTTGTTTAATCGTTGCTTCGTCACGTTCTTCTGCTTCAAACTTCTCAACTACAGCTTTTTTCACAGCACTAATTGCATCCTCACGCGCATGCTTCTCATGTACTTGAATCGCTTTCAGCAGGTCTGCTTCAGCAAGGGCTTTTACTTCGTCTGCTAACGTTTGATCTACTTCATATAAAGGAATATCGATTTTTTCTTTACCGACTGCCTTCACAATTTCTTCTTGGAATTCGATTAAGCGTTTGATTTCTTGGTGACCGTACATGATCGCTTCAAGCATTGTTTCTTCCGGTACTTCATCAGCACCAGCTTCTACCATGTTGATCGCATCTTTTGTTCCAGCAACCACAAGATTGATGTCACTTTGTTCAAGCTGCTCCACATTTGGGTTAATGATGAGCTTTCCATCCACTCGTCCTACTGTAACGCCGGCGATTGGTCCCTCAAATGGAATGTCAGACACACATAAAGCTAAAGATGAGCCAAACATTGCAGCCATTTCAGATGAGCAATCTTGATCCACACTCATGACGATACTAATGACTTGTACTTCGTTTCTAAATCCATCTGCAAACAGCGGACGAATTGGTCTGTCAATTAAGCGGCTTGCAAGGATCGCCTTTTCACTTGGACGGCCTTCTCTTTTAATGAAGCCGCCAGGAATTTTACCTACTGCGTATAGTCTTTCTTCGTAGTTCACAGTGAGCGGGAAGAAATCAAGTGGTTTTGGTTCTTTAGAAGCTGTTGCTGAGCTAAGCACAGCTGTATCTCCGTAGCGTACGAGGACCGCTCCGTTTGCTTGCTTTGCAAGCTGGCCAGTTTCAACTGTCAGTTGACGTCCAGCCCAGTCTATGGTGAAGACATGTTTCTCTTGTCCCATTCTGAGATAAACTCCTCTCTTATCGTAAAGTTTTAGTTAGTTCTTATTATGAACAAAATGATTTTCACATATCAATGTGAAAGCTGTATGTAGAAGGGTTTTTGCCATTCTTTCAACATTTTAACCATAAAATATTAGTGATTATACGATAAAAAAGCGGGAATCCTCCCGCTTTTTACGATTATCGACGTAAGCCTAGTTTGTTAATTAACTCACGGTAACGAGTTACGTCTTTATTACGTAGATACGTAAGAAGATTACGACGTCTACCTACCATTTTCAAAAGACCGCGACGTGAGTGGTGATCTTTCTTATGAGTACGTAAATGCTCGTTCAAGTTGTTAATTGATTCTGTTAGGACAGCGATCTGAACTTCTGGAGATCCAGTATCAGATTCGTGTGTTTTGAACTCATTAATTAATTGCGTTTTACGCTCTTGAGTAATTGCCATCCTGTTTCACCTCCAAATCATGTTAGCCCCATCTACCTCGCAACCGTCGGTGAAGTCGGCCTGCCAAGTAAGTGGTTTTAAAGCTACAGGAATTATCATACTAAAAATATGCTGAATTTGCAAATGGTAGAGCAGTTTTTCTATATTTTTTTTGTTTGCTTGTGTTGATCTTGAAAAAACTGAATCGCTTCTTCTTTATCTTGACTAATTTGAGCCGTCAGCTCCTGAATTCCGTTAAATTTACGTTCACTGCGTATGCGCTTGAACCATTGTAATTTAATCGGCTGGCCATATATTTCTTCGTTAAAATCAAAGAGGTTTACTTCAATGGCAGGCTGATCAGGTCGCTTTTCATAAAACGTTGGTTTATACCCAACATTACAAACGCCGTCATATACTTTGCCTTTCACTTCTGCTCTTACAGCATATACCCCTGTTGGCGGAATAATGTATTCAGCAGATAAGCCGACATTAGCTGTCGGAAACCCGATCGTCCGTCCGCGTTTGTCTCCATGGATGACAATGCCGCGAAGCTGATAAGGTTTTCCTAGAAGCTCGCTCACATATTCAACATCCCCATTTTTTAATGCGGAACGGATGAGAGTGGAGCTGACTTTTCGGTCTTGATTGGACAGCTTAGGGACGATGGTTGCCGTGATACGGCCTTTTCCATATTCATCAAACGTTTCCATTGTGCCTGCACCAAAACGGCCAAACGTAAAATCAAACCCCGCTACTGCGTGCTTCACATTCAATTCATCCAAATATTGATCCACAAACTCTTGAGGAGATAGAGCTGCAAAGCTCTCACTGAATTGTACGATGTATAAATAGTCAGCGCCCAGCTGCTTGATAAAATCAATTTTATCCTCAAGCGGTGTAATTAAGTCTTTTGGTTCCCGTGCCTTTTGCAAAACATGTGATGGATGCGGATGAAAGGTCATGACCGCTAAGGCCAATCCTTCTTTTTTCGCAATGCTTCTTGCTTCATCAATGACTTTTTGATGCCCGAGGTGAACACCGTCAAAGTACCCTAAAGCCATGACAGACGGGACTTGATCCTTTTGATTCAATGTATGTGGGTGTGAAATATGTATAGTCTTCACGAGATGTCACCTTTTCTTTAAGATTGCTTGTCCTGAGATAAGATCTTCGCCGGCTTCATCAGGTTCGGTTTGGTCGGGTGCTTCATATATATCGCCAGACAACGACCTGAAGGAGCAAAAACAGCGACACGATCCTCCTCTGCGAAATGAGCAAATTCATCAGGCATTGGCAGGACTGCACCGTTTTCCACTTTACTTGCTAATGTATCATTTATCTCCCATTTCGGCAAATGATTGAGCGCACGCTCGATCGGAACAAGGTGCTCATCTACAGTTCCTTCCTCGCTTATCTCTCGCAGCTCATCCAGCGTGATACATTCATCAAGTGTAAAATCACCAGACCCTGTGCGAATGAGGTGTGACATGTGGGCTGGAAACCCTAGTTTCTTCCCGATATCAACCGCTAATGTTCTCACATATGTTCCCTTTGAGCATAGTACGGTGAATCTAAATGACACGCTGCCATCCTCATATGTGACAGGTGTAGTCCGCTCGATACGATGAATAGTAATTTCACGGGCCGGACGCTCAATTTCAATGCCTTCTCTAGCATATTCATAGAGCTTTTTCCCGCCAATTTTCACAGCAGAAAACATGGGAGGAATTTGTTCAATGGTTCCTTCAAACTGCTTCAGCGCCGCATCAATGTCTTTTTCTGAGATCGGTTTTTCCACTTTTTTTTCTTCTACGATCTCACCTGTTTGGTCTTCTGTTGTTGTAGAAAAACCAATCGTGATTTCTGCATCATATGTTTTCGATTTATCTGTTAAGTATTCTACAATCTTCGTTGCTCTTCCGATACAAATAGGCAGAACACCTGAAACCTCTGGGTCGAGGGTGCCTGTATGTCCGACTTTTTTTGTGTGCAAAATTTTTCTTACCTTAAACACACAGTCGTGGGAGGTCATACCTCTTTCTTTATGTAATAAAAGAACACCATTTATCATCTGCGTTCTCTCCTTTCATAAACGATGAAAAAGGACAGACGATCATCGCCTATCCTTATTTCAACGTCTTATTCTTGATCTTTTGTGTTTAATTCAGCAATCAGGCTTTCAATTCTGTTTCCGTAATCTACGGATTCGTCGAATTCAAAATGAAGTTCTGGTGTTTTGCGAAGTCTGATTCGATTGCCAATTTCAGAGCGGATGTACCCTTTAGCCTTTGCAAGGCCTTTTAAGGTTTCCTCTCTTTTCTTCTCGTCGCCAAGAACAGAAATGTAGACTTTGGCAATTTGCAAATCACCGGATACTTCGACATCGGTTACAGTCAAAAAGCCGATTCTTGGATCTTTTAGCTTTCTGCCTAGAATGTCGCC
The DNA here is from genome assembly GCF_000800825.1 of Bacillus sp. WP8. Classification (NCBI taxonomy): domain Bacteria; kingdom Bacillati; phylum Bacillota; class Bacilli; order Caryophanales; family Bacillaceae; genus Bacillus; species Bacillus sp. WP8. The sequence goes on along the minus strand of NZ_CP010075.1, from coordinate 1,626,508 downwards.
CAATTCTTTTTTCATTTGCTCACCCACACGGGTTGCTCTCATACTCATGATCTTATCACCTCTAATTAAAACCACTCAGTTTTCGTGATCGTTCGTTCAATTTCTGGAAAAGAATCGATAAAGCTTAATACACGCTGAAGTTCCTTTTCCACTTGAACCCGAGATGAGGAAATCACGGCGATTCCAATTGATGTACGCTGCCATGTATCCTGGTAATCCATTTCAGCAATGGTTACATTGAATTTATGACGCGTTCTTGTCAATATACGCTGAAGAACCGCACGTTTTTCCTTCAGTGAGGATGCATCATAGATCATGCACTCACATTCGGTATAACCGATCATTTTCTTTCGATTTCTTGCATAACGAATGATTCCATAACATCACCTTCACGGATATCATTGTATTTCTTAATGGTAATACCACATTCATAGCCTTGTGAAACTTCTTTCACATCATCTTTAAATCGTTTTAATACGTCAACTTCGCCTTCGAAAATAACGACGCCGTCACGGATTAAGCGGATTCCGCTATCTCTTGTAATCGTTCCTTCAGTCACATAGCCGCCAGCAATTGTACCGATTTTAGATACTTTAAACGTTTGACGAACTTCAACTTGACCGATGACTTTTTCTTCATATTCAGGGTCAAGCATCCCTTTCATCGCAGCTTCAATTTCATCGATGACTTTATAGATAATGCGGTGCAAGCGGATATCTACGTTTTCTGTTTCAGCTGTGCTCTTCGCATTTCCATCAGGGCGTACGTTAAAGCCGATTACGATGGCATTAGAAGCACTTGCTAAAATGATGTCTGATTCTGTAATCGCTCCAACACCCGTATGGATGATTTTCACTTTTACGCCTTCGACTTCAATTTTTTGTAGAGCTGCCGTTAATGCTTCAGCAGAGCCTTGTACGTCTGCTTTCACGATCAAGTTGATATCTTTTACGTCACCTTGTTTGATTTGCTCAAATAGGTCGTCTAGAGATAATTTTGCTTTGTCTGAACGCTGTTCGTCCAGCTGTTTAGAAGCACGCGCCTCACCAACTTGACGAGCTGTTTTTTCATCTTTGAATACGAGGAACTGATCCCCTGCATTCGGTACATCGTTTAAACCAGTGATTTCAACAGGTGTAGATGGTCCTGCTGTTTTCACGCGGCGGCCGATATCATTGACCATTGCACGTACACGGCCAAATGTATTTCCGACAACGATTGGGTCACCTACTTGAAGGGTACCTGTTTGAACAAGAAGGGTTGCAACAGAACCTCTTCCTTTATCAAGCTCAGCCTCGATAACAGTCCCTTTTGCCGCACGATTTGGGTTGGCTTTCAATTCTGCTACTTCGCTGACAAGAAGGATCATTTCGATCAATTCGTCAATGCCTTCACCTGTTTTTGCAGATAGTGGCACGAAGATCGTTTCCCCGCCCCAAGCTTCTGGTACAAGACCATGCTCAGTTAATTCCTGCATCACGCGGTCAGGGTTTGCTGTTGGTTTGTCAATTTTATTGACAGCGACAATGATTGGCACTTCTGCCGCTTTCGCATGGTTAATCGCTTCAATTGTTTGCGGCATGACACCATCATCTGCTGCAACAACCAGAATTGTCGTATCGGTTACTTCGGCACCACGTGCACGCATCGTTGTAAATGCTGCGTGTCCAGGTGTATCAAGGAACGTAATTTTTTTGCCGTTTTCTTCGATTTGGTATGCACCGATATGCTGCGTAATTCCACCTGCTTCGCCTTCGACGACTTTTGTCTTACGAATGCTGTCAAGAAGAGTTGTTTTCCCGTGGTCAACGTGTCCCATGATCGTTACAACTGGAGGGCGTACTTGCATATCTTCTTCTTTATCTTCAACTTCATACTTTTCAAGTTCAGTTTCTTCTAAAATAATGACTTCCTCTACTGGAACACCATATTCAGAAGCGATTAATTCAACTGTATCTTTGTCAAGTTCTTGGTTGATCGTTGCCATGACACCAAGCATCATCAGCTTTTTGATGATTTCAGCTGTTTCTTTTCCAAGCTCATCAGCCAGCTGGCCGACGGTCATTGAATTTGTAAATTCAATTTTTTCAGGAAGCTCTTTTTTAGGCTTCACAGGTCTAGCTTGCTGATGCTGCGGTTTGTTATTTCCACCACGTTTATTTTTGTTTTTATTTTGGTTGTTGTTTTTTTTGTTTTTATTAAATTGATTATTCTGCACGTCATTCTTCTTTCTATCATTGTTTTTGTTAGATGATTGTTTTTTTTGTTCTGCGGGTTTCTCGTTAGTTGTCTCTTTTGCTTTGGCTTTTTTATAGATAGCGTCTAGCTTTTTCACAGTGTCGTCTTCAAGCGTCGCCATGTGGTTGTTCACTTCCACGTTCATATCCTTAAGCGCTGCTATAATATCTTTACTTGAAACATCTATGGCTTTTGCGTATTCATATACTCTCACTTTAGCCATTCGTTCACCCCCAAATAAATTAATCGAGCAAGCTTATGAGCTTCTTAGCGAAGCCTTGGTCAGTGACAGCGACAACTACGCGAGCTTCTTTCCCAATAGAACGTCCGAGAACGGAACGGTCTTCAACTTTTCTAACCGGAACATTATAAAATTTGCATTTGTCAGATACCTTTTTTTCTGTGTTAGGTGAGGCATCTGCTGCAAGAAGAACCAGCTTAGCACGCGCATGTCTAATTTCTTTGATCACCAGATCTTCTCCTGACACGACTTTACGAGCTCGATTTGCTAGACCAAGCAAAGGATACCATTCAGATTCATTCATTAGGTTTTTTCACCTTTTCAGCTAGTTCTAGTAATTCTTCAAATATGTGTTCGTCAATCTGTGTCTGAAATTGCTGCTGTAAACTGCGTTTGTTCTTTGCCGCAAGAATGGTTTCTTTATCGAGAGAAAGGTAAGCCCCGCGTCCGTTCATTTTTCCAGTAGCGTCAACTGACACTTCTCCTTCTTTCGAACGAACAACACGGATCAGTTCTTTCTTTGGTTTCATTTCTCCCGTCACGACGCATTTTCTAAGCGGGATTTTTTTTCGGCTTTTCACCTTTTATATCACCTCTTATTCGTCAGATTCCTCAGCTACTGGTTCAGCCTCTAAGAAAAGAGATTCAGAGTCTTCAGTTCTTGGGAAAATACCGAGTTCCCTTGCATCTGTTTCGCTTTTAATGTCAATTTTCCAGCTGGTCAGCTTCGCTGCAAGACGAGCATTTTGACCTCTTTTACCAATCGCTAATGACAGCTGATAATCAGGGACAATGACTGTTGTCGCCTTGTCTTCTTCATTCACAATGACATCAAGTACTTTTGATGGACTCAGCGCATTGGCAACAAATTCAACCGGGTCATTAGACCAATGGACAATGTCAATTTTTTCGCCTTTTAGCTCATTGACAATTGCTTGTACACGCTGACCTTTTGGTCCAACACAGGAGCCAACTGGATCAACATCAGGATCATCTGTACGAACAGATATTTTAGAACGGTCTCCAGCTTCTCTAGCAACCGATTTAAGCTCTACAGTACCATCATAAATTTCTGGTACTTCAATTTCAAATAAACGCTTTAAAAGACCTGGATGTGTTCTAGACACATAAATTTGTGGCCCTTTTGTTGTTTTTTCTACTTTTGTAATGAACACTTTAATGCGGTCATGAGGTTTGTATTCTTCATTTGGCATTTGTTCATTGACAGGAAGAAGGGCTTCGATTTTGCCAAGTGACACGTAAATGAATTTACTGTCAATTCGCTGAACGATTCCCGTCATAATGTCTTCCTCGCGGTCGATAAACTCAGTGTAGATCACACCACGCTCTGCTTCTCTCACTCGCTGCGTCACAACTTGTTTCGCTGTCTGAGCTGCAATGCGTCCGAAGTCTTTTGGTGTGACTTCAATCTCAACGACGTCACCCACCATGTAATTCGGGTTAATATTGGCTGCATCATCTACAGAGATTTCAAGGCGAGAATCATACACTTCATCTACAACATCTTTTCTTGCGAACACACGAATCGTTCCCGTTTCGCGGTTTAAATCAACACGAACATTTTGTGCTTGATTAAAATTACGCTTATATGCAGAAATGAGTGCAGCTTCTATCGCTTCAATTATAATTTCTTTACTAATACCCTTCTCTTTCTCAAGAACAGTCAGGGCATCTAACAACTCACTACTCATTTTTATGGTTCCCCCTTATATCAATGAAAAGGTTAATTGAACGAAACTGCTAATCTTGCGTTAGCTATTTTTTCGTATGGAATATTGATCTCTTTCTTTCTTGTCTTGATCTTCACTGTCACTGTTGCAATCTCACCATCAAAGCTTGTAAGCTCACCTTCAAATGCTTTTTCACCATCAATTGGTTCATATGTTTTCATGAAAACATTTTTTCCAAGTGCTTTTTCAAAATCAGCTTTTTTCTTTAATGGGCGCTCCGCTCCAGGAGAGGACACTTCAAGAAAGTAGTTTTGGCTAATCGGATCTGCCTCATCAAGCTTTTCGCTCAAGGCTTCGCTCACTTTGGCACACTCTTCGATATCGACACCTTTATCAGAGTCAATAAACACGCGAAGGAACCAGTTTTGACCCTCTTTGACAAATTCAACATCAACGAGTTCAAGCTGTAAGCCATCTAAAATTGGCTGCACCATTCCGCTTACGACATCCACTACTTTTTTGCTCATTCTCTTCCTCCTTGTGCTTTCGATAAACGCTCTTATCAATCATTCTGCATAAAAACCCTGCTTTATGTGAGCAGGGGGAGCAGAAAACGGATGAATAATGTCGAGACAAAAATTGCCTGTTCAATACAAAAGAGCGGGTTTCCCCACTCTTGTCTCGGTAATCGTTAGCATTTCCATAAAAACTATACCATATCCAATTTTTTTATGCAAATGAAGTTCCTCCTTATAATAGGTACTCGTTCATCAGTTACTACAGCATGTTCACTACGATTAACACCTCTCTCTTCCTTTATATATGAATGGAAACCACTCTGAACAGAACGGGCTGGTCATACTGCAGGTGTAAGCAATGAGCGAAGAACAGAGCTCCCCGGATGATCTTCACACGAAAGAAAGAACCATGTTTATATGGCGTTATTTATCCAGACTGTTTAATAAGCCATGCATGTAAAAGTAAAGGCGCATTCTGTGCTGAACTGTTATATTCACCTGGAACCTGTCTTAACGTTTGTTGTAAATTTTCATTTCCTATTAACGATAAAAATTCCATACTAAATGGGCTAAATCCTCCAATTATAGAAGTACCAATCTTATACGTCATATCCTTTCTAGTTTTGGTCATATAGGTGAGTAACTGCTCGAACTCAGATAATGTCAATGAGGCGTGATATTGATCATATAAATACAGCTCTTCTTCTTTGTTCTGAACTGAACTCAATCCACTTTCTATACTATCTCGATTTAAATCAACTATATAAATAATCGATTCATTTGATAAATAAGGAAGTAACTGTTCTAATAATGCTAAAGGATCTTCAAATAGACCAAAACACAGATGTATCAAAATCACATCATAACTTTTCGCATGTGATGAAAAATTTTTGATATCCGTACAAATAAAATTAGCTTTTATATTTAATTTTTTTGCACAATGTATGGCTTCTTCAGATGAATCAATTCCAGTCAAATCAGCTAGAGGTAATTGCTTAGATACATACTCAAGCATCTGCCCTTGTCCACATCCTATATCTAAAATAGAAGCAGGTGTTTTTTTGAATATTAGTTGATAATAAGAAATGAAAGTTTCAGCTGATAGACATCGAGTAAATGGTGTTTCTCGATTATCATAATTTGAACTTATTTTTCTTTTTTCTGGATCCAAAAACCATGACTGAGCCAGAGCTCTTTTTTCTTTAAGCTCTTTCATCTTTTCTTGTATTATCACAGGGTTTACCACCTTTATTAAAGCCTCACCAATCAGTTTCAGATAATACGGGAGGTTTCGTTTTGAAGTTCTTTATTTTGCGAGGTTGAAAAAAATGAATGAACAGATTATGTGAAATATGAAATGCTATCGCTGCTAAAATACCGAATGTTAAGTATGAAATAACTGTGATTAATGTAAAAAGCGACATATAAGCAATAGACTTAACACCGCCTATTGGTATATGTAGCAAGATAAATCCTATTGAACTGATACAGAAAGATACCGCTGCAGATTCCACAAAATTTGTTAGTAATAATAACGGAAGAAAGAACCGCCAAATTAATTCTTCTGATAGAGCAGTTAATGGAAGAAAAAAGATTGAATCAACATTGACAACATATCTGCCTCTAAATGCAACAACTTTCTTTTTTAATTTCCATATAACTGACGGTAATAGGATACCTAATAAAAAGAAGAATAAAATACCATACACATTTTGTTTATGAGAAATTTCAGCTAAGAGCTCTTGAGAAAATGCTCCACAGCATATAGAAGCTCCAATAATCGTGAATCCATCATAGCTCCTCTGAGGAGTGATATATGTTATGAACTTTCGAACGGATATTGGTTTATCTCTTTTGATTTTGATAACCATTTTTGAGCTTAAGGGACCCAAAAAGTGAATGAGGATCCCTAAAGCTGCTACCATTGAAATCATCTATTTAAGTACCCGCAATCAATGTATAAATTGGGGCATCATCTACTCCATTAAATCCACCAATCAGTTCCATTAACTCATCATCGATAAACCCTCCGAATGGTCGACTATTAATCTTCTGTGCAGTAGATAGCAAAATCATATTTTGCATGACATGTCCTGCCTCCATAAAAACGAAGCGATAAGAACGATGTCCATATTTAAATCGAGAACGCCAAAAATTAGCTGAAATGACTACAGCAAATGCAAAATCTTGAACGGATTCTTCTTGTAGCATTATTTTCTCAAATTCTTTTTCAGAGTAATCACCCATTTTAGTCAATCCTTTTCTATACGGATCGAAATGATAAACACCTTTGTCTAAAGAATCGACTTTGCTTGCTACAATAAATAGATCTAGAGGATAAAGTGCCCCGCCAGAGGGTATAGGGCGTCTAGGTCCTTCTTTACGTTCTACCAATCCATAACTCTTCTGTAAAACTGTTGAGAGTTGTTCTAATGAAACACTCCCCCCGCTAAAATAATCTGCACTTCTTCGTCCCTTAATGACATCGTCTAAAGAAATATTTGTATTTAATGGTTTAGGTAGTGAAATTAAAGGTAGATCATCAAACCTTTTACTTGCATGTGTAGCAATCTTTTGCAAAGTTTGAGATCGAAGCAGCCCTGCAACACCAGGTGCGTCCCATGCCATTGAGCCTCTATAGATTTTTGTTGCCTCAAACCAATTTTCAGAAGGATCATCAAACCGTAATGCTTCGTTTCCATACACAACATCAGCCAAATTAGTAGCATGTCTTTCAATACTATTCATATATTTAATCACCTTTCTACGATATTAAGGAAATGGATGCGGAATTGGATTCAGTTCTTCTAACTTAAAAGGTTTATCTACTAAACCTAAATGATAAGAATGTTTTAAAATTCGTTCTCCGCCCAACATTCTACCTCTATAAAGAACGTCAATCGGTTTATATCCAGGAATAATTGATTTTACGACATAGGCACCAGCATCTTTTATGTCAGGGCTGGTTAAATCAAAAGTTGCCACATGATATCCTTGGTTTGATAAATGACTGACAAGGTTAGTCCATAAAATGTCTGGAGAACGATCATCAAACGGTGCATAGTTTTTAACGTCCACTAATTTCTCACTCGCTGTTAAAAAATCAGCTTCTTTCACAATAGCTGTTCCCGCATATAGTTTAATATGATCTTCAAAACTGTTAATATCACGATAATAATCTACATCCACTAAGGCGTTCCCTAATCGTTGTTCTGTTTTCACCCAAGTTCTTGTATACATTCCCTCTATTGCAGCTTTCTCACATGCTCTTTCAATTGAATGAGCCGAGGCAGCGCCAATAGCAAATGGAGCTAAATCTGTATGAGGATTTCTTATTACTGCCAAAATAGTAGGAACACCAGAAAAAATGCTCATGTCTACTAAATGCAAATCAAGAGAAGTAGGTTTAATATATCTTTCATAGAAATGTTTTAATCTAGGGGAAGTATTAATATCAATCTTGGGTAAACTTAACTTATTGTACCAAGTAAGCATAAATGCATCTCTTTCAATTGTTTCAAATAAACCTGAGATTGCCGCTTCTTGATATGTAATACCACAAGCTAGGCCATTACTAGTTGCATGACCAATATTGGGGTCTCCTGGCCACTCAGTATAGTTTGCAATATGAATTAATTGAGCAGGCGTCCAAACTTCTTCATTATTTTCAGCAATATGACCTTTTCTCCACCATAATTTTGTATCTTCATTCCATCTATCATGAGGAAAATTCGGATCTTCATATTGAGTGACAGCATACATCTCCCACTTATCAAAACCAATTACTGATTTGCCTTCATTGACTAAGTCCTTTTGAGTACCAAAACATACAACATCAGAGTTTAAAGGTAAATAAGCGGCACTATATCTTTCCACCGTTTCACCTATTGCTGCTAATCTAGCTGCAGCTGGATTAGCAGATCCTCCCCCATTATAAGAATTCGATGGGACCCCGAATAAAATATTACTGTCTGTACCATGCGCTCCATATGAATGACCCCATATATCATCAACATCTCTGAGTTTTCTATACTCTCTACGGACTATCCCAACATAAGGATCTGCCAATTGGTCGAGTATTTCCCATGACTCTTCTAACGTTGTCCATTGATTAGCCATAATTAATTATTCACCTCACCTTGAAACCAAACTTGAGGAAAACCTGTATCTGCAGCTGGGGAACACTTTGGGCATCTAGGAACTCGATAAACACGATGATGATTAAATGAAACACCTTTATCATCTAAATTAATTGTTGTAAATCCACCTGGTGTTGCACTTGGTGCGTAATCTTTTAGTGTGAGCCATTCTAAAATTAAATTACTTGCAATTCCGATTTGAACTAAATTAATCGGCATATGATAAACCGGTTTCTTTTCAGGATTTATAGGTTTTATTTTCATTAAGTCTGATCGCAATACTTCGTCAGAAAAGTTTGCTGATTTTCGAAGGTTATAGCAATGTAAACAAGCTGATTGATGGGGCAAGAAAAATGGACCTACCCACGATGTCTGTCCATCATATGGCACAATGCTTAACCAAGGGATGTGGTCTTCTAATGCCAGATCATTTATTTCTTCAAAAATCGGGTCTAAATGAGAGTTGCCAATAGCAACCCTGATATCTGGCTGCTTATTTAATTCTCCTTTAAGCACTACTTGTAGCCCCGCCTCTTGCAAATAACGAATGAATTCAGCAGCAACTGGGTTATGATCTCGCGTAATAACTTCAACAATCCCTGTTTTTAAACGATCTAGTATATCTTCAACCAATACTTGTCCACCGGCTCTTTCATAAGACAAAAGCGCAGTTAAATCAAAGGTCATATCCGTCTTAACACACATTCCGTTCGCAACTAAAAATTCGAGGACATGTTTTAATTGATCACTCTCTACTTCGAAATTCTCCTTAAGCTCTTTAATTGAAACCCCATTATCTTCCGTAAGATAATCAGAAATTTCTTGAATAAATTCAATAATTCCGTCACCTTCAATTTTGGTGATAGTTTGTGCTTTTAAACCAATCAAACTGTCTTCTAGTTTACCTAGCGTAATGTGTGGTGCTAATTTATACCTCGTCATTTCTTGGTCTTTGACAAACATATATTATTCCTCCTTAAGAGTAATTAATTTGTATTTTAGATAATTGTGCCCGATTTGGGGGGTGACCAATTATTTGTTCCAGCGTGTTCGTAAATGGCTGTAAATGTTTTGAAGAAGAAGCTTCTTGAAATTCGGCTAACCATTCTAATACGTCTAAAGGCATATTGTTCTGGGACAAAATTGATATGACCTCTTCTTTACTTTTACAATACAATTCAATTTTCATGTTTAAATCCTCTTCAAAAATATCCTTCAGCCTACTCATACTTACTAACTCTGGTCCTGTTAAATCATATGCCTTTCCAGCGCGATTCCTAACATCCTGTTTAGGGATCAAACATGCCTTTACAACATCTTTTGTATTGATCCAATTAACTCCCTCGGGAGAAAATGCAGTTATTAATTTACCAGTAGCACCTGCCCATCCTCTATAAAGTTCTATATTAATATCAAGCGGTGATGTCCTATAAAGTATGCTATTCTGATAGATTTTCAATAATTCACTTTCAAGAGAACCTAGTTCATCCTCGACAGTATGCCTTCTATTAGATAAAATAATCGTTTCCGTTTGAAAATCAGTATTATTTATAAAGTATTCTTTGTCATAACTAACAGCTCCACCCAAATCAATTATTTGAACAGGATAGTCTTCATACTCAACTTTCATCTTCTCTAAATAGGCTTTTATTGGTTCTCTAATCCCGACATAATGAATACTCATAAACAGCCCCCCTCTTTTCTCTTTCTTAACTCACCAATGGAATAAAAAGGTTGAAATCTAAGGTAATCAACTTATAAAAGAAATTTCATTCTTCTATTAGAGTTCTTTATAACTAGTAATCTCAATATTTTCACACATTTACTTAACTTAATATCTAAATATCCAAAATATTCAACCCAAATAAACGTCACCCTTCCAACAAAAAACAACATTGAGACCATATAAATCCTTTAAATACATAAAATTTTAAATATAGTATTATTTTCCATAGTCATATTAAACCACACTCTCCTGGTCTTATCAACGTACTTTTCAGAAAACATAAAACTTTCAAACTTATCCATTGACAAATAAAGACTTATGAACCATCATATGTAATATATCAACTACATATCTATGTTGATAAATTTTAAATAAGGAGGTCTAAAGATGACTAAAATTACAATCCCAACTGCTTTGGCTGCTAAGGTACATGGGGAAGGTCAACATTTATTCGAACCAATGGCTGCGCGCTGCACTTGCACAACAATCATCTCAAGTTCTTCAACTTTCTAATCAACTTTAGTTTTTTCGACATATCATTGAAAATATCGCTCGCCACCTAGCGAAGCAGACTTAGCTAGGTGTGTGGGCATCTTTTGTTTAAGCAAGAAATAGTGAATAAAACAAAATAAAAGGCTATTGAGATTTTCTCAATAGCCCCTGCTGTATTACATATCGATTACTTCCACACCACTTAAATTTGCCCCTTCTCCTTCTAAAATATGATAAGTCATTTTATCCATTGTCACTCCAATAAAATTTAATTTTTTAATCGTACATGATTTAAAATTCACATTTATTAATTTAGAATTCTCAAAAGAAATATTTTTAAAATAACAATTTTCAAATGAAACATTTATTAAAGATGATTCATCAATACTAACGTTGGGTAAATGACAGCCATATAAAGAGGAATTCTTTATCTCACAATGTTCAAAATGAGATTGATTCAAATCACTCTTTTCAAAGGTAGATGAGGAAATTTCAGAATCGCTAATATTCACTTTTTTTAGATAGCACCCATTAAACTCTGAATGACTCATCACTTTTTGTTCAATCGACAGCCCCTTAAAATCGCACAACTTATATTTAACATTTATAAATGTTAACCAATCTAAATCAGCATTAACAAATATTTTTTTCACATGCACTACGCGGTTATGATCATCAATTACTAATGTATGATTATCAGTGCTTATTTCGCCTGATTTCAGCTTTTCAATAAGCATATCCTGAACTTCTGCCTCTTTTAATCCATCATTTTCGAGTTTTAATTTAATGTCGCCAAGCAGCTCTAATAATTCTTTTTTCTTTTCTTCATATGTTTTGTCTTTTTTATATGGCCGAAAAAAACTTTCAACATACAGTACTAACTCTTCACTTAACATTGCCTCACTCCCTTTTTTACAGCCGGCATACTTGAAATTTAGATAAATGATTAAAATCAACTTTTAACTGAAATTTTTAGAGCCTAGCCTCTGGCTCTTTTTATATATTTTTTGTAGCCAACCAACGAAAGAATAAACCCTAACAGTGTATAGCCTATAAGAACTACTGTTACTAAGATTAAATTCTCTCCCCCGGGTAGTGTTGATACTGATTGCACTAAGCCTTGATGTGCCCAATACTGCGGGAAGAGCATACCAATTATTTTGAGATAACTAGGTAATTGATCAAATGGAGTCCATAAACCACAAGCAACTGCTGTCCCTAAAGCAATCATGTTTGTCATTACTAAGCCTGTATTCTCAGTTTTAGCAAATGCGGCGATGGCAACTCCCCATGAAGTCACTTGCATTGATAATAGAACCACTACTAAGAAATACGAGCTGTATTGTGTTATTTCAATACCATATAAATAAACCCCTAAAATGGTTAACAGCAAAACTTGAAATAAAATGATGATAAAAAACGGAACGCACTTTCCAAGAAAAAAATGATGCGGCTGTAAAGGAGTACTTGCTAGCCTTGTCACAATCCCTTTCTCACGATCTTTTACAAAACTAATGACAATTGAAATAATGACAAATGTGGAGAAAAACACGCTCATCCCTGTCACTGATTGAGAAGCAACCAATGTTTTTTGCGCTTGAGAACTACCTGTTGTGAATAATTCTATTAAAAGAATAATTGAAGCAACTGGTAATAAAATGGTCCAGAATAACAATGATCGGTCTTTCACCTGTTTTATAGATTCGATGCGGACTAGTGGCCACATAAAAATCACTCCCGTTATATTAATTTGATTCCCTTTCATCTATCACTCTTAAATAATCACATTTTTTATTAATTTTACCATTTGCAGATGTGATGAATTATAATTAGCCAAAAAATTTCGACTAATTACTTATGATTTTAAATTTACGGTACACACAAATTAATTCTTTTCTTTAGATTTTGATGCTCTTTCTACATCAGTCACTCTTATAAGTAATTGAATACGAGAGTGGTTTTCATTCATAAAGACATTTTTATTGTAATTGATCACGTAAATCTGTTCCTGTTAATTGAAAAAAAACATCTTCAAGTCTCGGTCTGTACAAAGATAATTGTTGGGGAACCAGCGATTCCTTTTTACTTAGTTTAGCCAATTCTTCTAATGTATCTAATGGTTTTGTTGTTTTAACTAACACTCCACCTTGATAGGTTACAAAATCATACCCGAGACTAGTTAATGTTTTACTAGGAATCTTAGATTCAAAAAAGACAGATGTTTCTGCGTAACGATTCAAAAGCTCACCTATTTTTCCTTCTTCAACAATTTTCCCTTTATCAATGAAAGCCACATAATCACATAAACTCTCTATTTCCTCCATATAATGACTAACATAGATAATAGTTCTTCCCTCTTCCTTCAATTTGTTAATGATGTCGAAAATATAACGTCTTGATTGAGGATCTACCCCCACTGTCGGTTCATCTAAAAGAATTAACTGAGGAGCGTGCATTAAAGCGCAGCCAATATTCAAACGACGTTTCATTCCTCCTGAAAAGCTTTCAACTATATCATTTGCTCTTTCCCACAATCCTACATCTTTTAGTGTTTGTTCTACTCTTTCATCTAATGTTTTCCACTTTAAACCATAAATTTGTCCAAAAAACTCCATATTTACTTTAGCTGTTAATTTTTCCTCTAAGCTGATGTCTTGCGGGATGTAGCCGAGCGCACTTTTAGACTCACCAACATGCTCAACTTTGCCTTCATATGATTGAATGATATGAGATATAATTTTCATCAAGGTTGATTTACCAGACCCGTTTGGACCTATTAATCCATAACAAACTCCTTCTGGAATCGTTAATGTAACACTATTTAATGCTTGGGAAGTTCCGTATTTTTTACTAACGTTTTCTATTTTCAACATTCGGCACCCTTTCCTTCCATCTCATTTATTTTTTAAAATGGCTTCAATAACACTCAAGTATTCTTTGTAGGCGTGCTCTCCCAAATTCGTTATACTGACTATTGTTTTTGGTTTTTTATCCACAAAGGTTTTTGTAATTAGCACGTAGCCTGCTTCCTCTAATTTTTTTAAATGCGAGCCCAAATTACCGTCTGTTACAGATAAAGAACTTTTTAAGAAGCTAAAATCACATTTTTCATAAATCATTAATAAACTCATAATACCTAACCGAACTTTTGGATGGATTAAATCATTTAAACTATTGACATTACTCATTTCCTTGTCCTTTTCTTTTTAAAATCACACCAGTTAATAACAAACTTCCTCCACCAATAAAAGCGAAGATAATGTTCATTAAACTAGGAAATAATAAAAATGTAGTTACACCTAAAACACTTAACCAGAACCCCATAATAAAGATCTCTTTAGCCAAAACAATACCTAAGAGTAAATACATGATAGAAACCAATAAAACAATATAAAAGGGTAAATTATTTAATGTATATGGTAATAAACCAACACATATTAAAAAAATAAAGATACCTAAAATAATTCCAAGACCAAGCCATGTGTATTGCAATTGAGTTCTTAAAAACAAGGGCATCGGTATCATTTTCTTTTGTTTAAAATATGTAGTTAAAGTGATAACCCAGCCCGCAATGCCTAAAATAAGCCAAAAGACACCTGTAGTTATTGAATTAGCAAAAAGTAAAGGGATTGAATATCCCATTATCCAAATAAGGCCCCAAATGATAAAATAAATACTTGTTTGTTTACAATACTCTGTTTTATAATTTGTAATCGTCTTGATATGAGATAAATTCTCTAATATTTCTGAATTATTATTTTTTTCATTAGACATAAATAAACTCCTCTTTCACAAAGAACTCTGTACTACAGAGTATAGAATTAAATTTCCATTTAGTCAAGTTATTGGAAATACATTTTTTATGAATTAAGATTAAAAATAAATAACCACCTCCTTCCTCAACGCAATCTCATAAATACCTTCTGCTTGTTGATTTTTTCTGAAAACCTTGTTCATTGGTTGGTCTCATAACCGGTTCATATTTCAAAAAATTTAAATATAGTATTCTCATTCTCTACTTGGATAGTGAACATACTAAGTAAAGTTAGTTATATACACAGCTTTTTTCAGCAGGCATTTATCATCGGTTTCTTTCATTCATTCTTTTCGCATGTTCACTGATAAGTGCTGCCTCCCTGCTCCCTTTTATGATGCGGAATCCGTCATAATCCGGATAGAGCGAGTCATCATCCTGAATGCTTGTTAAAATCCAAAATTGACTGCCAGCACCTCCAAGCCGCTCTACCGCTGACAGCCAGCTTTGGTATACGTCTGGACGAGCTGATTGATTTTGGTAGCCAAACTCTTCTAGCACAACTGGTTTTCCGATTGAATTTCCGCGGGTGATATGGTCTTCGATCCATTTCACTCCCCAGACAGCAGACTTGTTCCAATGGTCTGGGTACAGATGATAGGTTCCATAATCGATATTAGGAAGAGATGTTAGACGGTCCCAATCGACGCCTTCCCCTCCTCCGTAAAACCAATCTTCATGTCCTGGTATACGAAAGAATCCTTCATCTCCTACTGCAACAAGGTGATGACGATCAAGCGATTTGATCCATGTACTCATTTCATCTGCCCATTTGACTAGTCCATTTCCCGTTGGATCTGACTGCATCCGCGGCTCGTTGGCTAATTCCCACGTCATAATAGCTGGATCGTCTTTATATTGAACACCTGTATACGTATTGGTTCTTTCTAATACATAGCGGACATAATTTTTGTAAGCCTTTTGAATACGAGGATCTGTATAAAAGGCATCATGCGATCCTGCCCCGAACCACTTCACATATTGATTCATACCGCCGAAGTCATCCCAATTGTTCACTAGTGGGATGACAAGCTTTATTCCTTCCTTTCCTGCTTTATAAATGGCATAATCTAGTTTTTGAAATCCCGATTCTTCATAGACCCCTGGACTAGATTGTAAGACTGAGTTTTCTTGAGGGGCCCCGTCGTGAAAGCCCCAAATCCGTATGACCTTTAAATTCATTGCTTTCATATCATCGAACACAGCATCTACCATTTTTTTAGATTTGTAATGGAAATAGTAATTATTTGTGCCGGCGAAGTAAAATGGTTGATTGTTCAGCGTAAATTGTGTACCAGACGTCTGCACATAAGCGGCCGCTTTAATCGTAAGCGAAAACCAGCCGGACCATATAGCGGCCACAAGTATGAAGCAAGATACTTTTTGAGCCCACTTTTTCATTTACATTCTCCTCACAATCTATCTCTATCCTTCTTGAGGCAGGATCACGTCTAGTTGAAACGGTGTTTGTTCATTTGAATCAAGTTCAATCGTCTGCTGTTTCAACATTTTACTTTCTTTACCGATTCGAACCTCATATGTTCCGTGAAATGCTGGACATCTCACATGGCCATTAGCATCTGTTTTTTCAATTCTTTGGGTCGTCCACTCATTTAGAAGCTTTTCATAACGTCTTCCTGCTTCATTTAAAGACCAATCATAATTCACGATGGCTGCATTTTCCCCTCTCCAATGGGCACCTGCCCAAAATCCCCACATCAGCACTCCTTTTACGGCTGGATGACTAAATGCGACGCGATATAAAGCTTCCAGGTTATCCGCTCTTCGATTAGGGTCAGGGTGAACCGAATCGTACTCTGTGACCCATATTGGAAGACCTAGCTCAGCAAGCACATCGAGTCTCTCTTTGACAATGACTGGATCGACCCGTTCTTCAAAATGGCCTTGAACCCCAATCGCCTCAATAGGTGCGCCTAACTGACGCAGTTCATTGATATGCGCTTTATAGGCATGGTGTTCACCATATGAGATCACATTATAATCATTCACAAACAATAGTGCTTGAGGGTCAATTTTTTTCGTTTCTTCATACATCCACTTCCAAATATTTTTCCCAAAGCGATCTTTAAAAAATGAACCATGCATCATTTCATTGTTTACATCCCAATGACGGAACCTTCCCTTAAAGTGATTGCCCGCATGCTCAAGCCGGTTTTTCATGGCTTCATATACTTCATGATTTGGCAGTGACCTTAGCCAGCTTGGATTCGCATCCTCTACCTCCCAAAACAAAGCGTGCCCTCTCACTGGAAGCTGATGTCGATCTGCAAAATTCAGCATCGCATCTGCTTTTTCGTAGGTGATTCTCCCTCTTTGTGGCTCATTCGCATACCATTTTGCCTCATTTTCAAAAACAGCCCAATTAAAATACTTCACGAAAAAATCAGCATATTGTTGATTAAATAACACTTGATCATTCATCGCTGAACCAAAGGCGAATTCATGTCTGATTTGCTTTATTTCAACCTCTATACCTGCTATTGGCTTTTTTTCACCGTTTGTTACGTTGATCACAAGATCTCTTTGTCTATGCTCTGAGATTCGATCATCCGCCTCTTTTTTCCACATCAGACTGTCCTGTCCATTTTCGCCCCTATTGAATGAATGATGAAGAAAACTTCTTTCTTTGACCATATAAACTCACCCTTACCTTCATTGGATTGTTAATATTTTCTATTCAAACTGCCGGCTAGAAGCCGACAGCTTGAATTTGACCTTTGATCTCTTAGTTGATCAGACGATGATATTCAGCATAGGCAGTGGCCATATCCACTTGAGACCAGAAGCGGTGATAAGTGAAAACTGGTGCGCCATTCTCCCATTTGCCTGTAGCTTCATTAAATGAAGACTGATATTTACTTTCGAGTGAAGACCACGCTGGATCTTGTTTAATCTTCGGACGAAGGTCAGCAAAACTCGTATAGACCCCATTCCCTCCTCGCTGCGGGTCAGAAGGAACGGTGCTGGCTCCAGGAATCTGATTTCCTTGACCAAATGTCCCGTTCCATCCATTTGGAAAATACACTTCTTTTCTAAAGAAACGGTCATAGTCTTCTCTATCTTCCTCGGTCACTATGCCGACGCCATCATTGTAATTCCATGCAACCTCTAGAAGCTGCGCGGCTGCATCTTTCGCTCTTGCACCAAGCGCTGTATAATCACCTGTTTCCAGCTTTGTGGCTGCAGCAAAGAAAATCAAAGCTTTGGCAAGACTCCCTAATACGCCTGTATCCTGAGTTGGATCTTTTGTGACAGCTGTTAAATTTGGATTTCCTGTTGCAGACTGGAATCCATTCCAAGTATCAGGCTGTCCGCTCCAAGCAATATTTCCAGGTAGCCAAAACTCTCCAGGCGCACTTGTTGCAGCAACCGAAACATTTGTTCCTCCTAGAATTCTCTGTCCTTGCTCATCTAAGAAATAACCCTCTTCATCCGACACAGGACGGCTGCCGATAAAAATATAATCTAATGCATAGTTGACCCATTTTGTTATGGCAGATTTGGCCATTTGGACATTTTCAGATGTTTTGTCGCCATCTTTGACAAAAATATAATAAAGCTCTGCTACGCGCTCCATTGGCCACGCCTGCATTCCAAACCAGTTATTTGATGGTGGATCAAGGTAAACAGGCGCATCTTCATATGCCATATCGTAAAAAGTACTTCTTCCCGCCGGATAAGCGCTATAGTCTCCATTCCAGCTATTGGTTGCGCCTCCTGCTATGGCTCCTTCTTTCGATTGAAGCCATACGTAAAATTCAAGCTGTCTCTTTAAAGTTTTTTCCCAATCGCTTGCCCCGGTAGCAGAAGATGGCTTTAAGCCTCCTTTATCTGAGGATAAAGCATAAGCAGCGACAGGATTTTGATATCCCTGATGACAATGGCTCGCTCCAATACGCCATGACCAGTTTGCATACTCCCCAAGTCCTCCGCCCCAAGAGGTATACCAAGCCATTAAGTAATGACAGGCACCCTTTCCGTTTCCAGGATACGGATTCCCCTGCTTCCCGCTTCCAATCGTTTGAAAATATTTATCGTACATGCCGTAACGAAGGAAATCCCCCATTTTTTTCGCTTTATCAAGATAAGCTGACTGATTATAGCCGAGCTCCTTCGCCCAATACATCGCTTGTATCGCACGTGCATCAGCATCTGTTGCATTCGTATAACGCCACTGAGCAGCTGGAGCTTGATTTTCTTTTGTGAACAAGCTCATAAAGCCTTCATTCGGCTTACCAAAAGATTTATCGTCTTGTGATGGATGAGGGATGGACTCCCATACAGATTCCTGTGGACCACGCTGGAATGTGTTCACATATGCGGCTGTATGTGATGGGTTGAGCAAGTTCCCATAGCCATACCAGTTATCTACGTCAAGGAGCCAGTGCATTAAATACGTTTCATTCGATCCATAGGTTGATTTTAATTCACCATCAATTGGATCTTGACCAGCAGGACGGGCACCGGTTAATTGGCTTGGGTATTGATCCGGAATTGGTTTCTCTGCTGCATATGTGGCTGGACTGGACGGATTATAAGCATTCATATGCGGCTGCTCATCATGCCCATCTTCATTGACTGGGATGATGTACTTCTCCATATTGTCCCAAGCTGCCTCTAATTTGCTCCAATCCCCTGTGTAATGTCCGTACAGTACCTCAAGCCATAGCCAATAGCTATACGCTTCTGAAGTTGTCATATGTCCGTAATCAGGCGCTTCGCAAATGAGCGTCTCGATTGAATGATACGGAATTCCTTCTGGTGAAAAATATCCATTCGCATCGCTTTTGATTTGATGATAAAGCGTTAAAAACCGTTCTTTATTTGACAAGACCTTCACCCTTTCAATAAAATCGTTGATTTTTATTTGTCTGGAAGTGTGCCAAATACTAAAGCACCATCGTCAAAGACAGGAATCTTCGTTGTTTTTTGCATAGTGGATGTTAATCCTTGATAGGAATAATCATTTGAGGCATCCCATATATTCGATCCATTTGGAGCAGATATTCGAAATTGTATTTCCTTCTTATGCTCAGATTCTCCTCTAGGAGAAATAGCTACGCCGGTAAAATCAATTTCTGCAAAATAGACGCGAGCTGATGCGTCATATACCTTTAAAGGCGATAAGGAAGCGCCTTCATTGTAGGCTGCTGTCACCTGAATATCCTTTTCAGTCAATCCCTTTGCAAAGACCTCGCTCAGATTAACGTAATATCTGAAGGAGAGTGTTTGACTGGTTCTTGCCGGCCAGCCGGACCTGTTGTACAGCACTGCTTTCACTTGAGTAGATGTTGTATCGTTATGCATCACAGCTGCCTCTACAAAGAACTCATCCTCCACCTGTTCTTTAGGCGGGAAATTTGGCAGCTTTGATTGGCCTTGACCAAAGAGCTGCACCATTTTGGCGATATTTCCAGTAAAGGCGGCATTATAATCAGTCGCCACTTCGTTAGATATATAATCAGAGATGTCATCGTCATATTGATCCTGTGCATTAGGACCTCCAACAAGCGCTCCATAAAGTGTGTGCCGGTGATTTGGAGGGATTGTCAGCTGGTTAGACCATGAGCCATGTGCAGTACGATGGTGCGGGTGCTTCGGCGGATTCTGGCCAAACCCAACGACGTAGCTTCTATTCAGCGGATTATCACCTAACATATAGTGAGTTTGCTTGATCGCAAACGATTGGTATCGATTCTTCTTTTCTTGATCAGATACCCAATCAGCATAAACAAAGGCTAAAAATGCTGCATTGGCGGCATAACGAAGTGAACCCCATTGATCTAGCCATGCCAAACCACCAGGCGTATAGGTGATTCTTTCTACTTTTCCATTTTGAACGAGGCCTGTGGTCCAGTAATCAAGATTGCGCTCAGTGGATTCTATAAATCTGTTCTCTTTCGTGATTCTTGCAAGTAAGATTTGTGAAGCAAAAAAAGTATTGTCCCATGACATGGTAAACGTATAATCCCAATCCTCCGGCCATTCCTCTACCGCTTTTAATGCTTGGTTTAAATAAGTTTCTTCATTTGTCGCCAAGTACAGCCAGATTCCGCCCCAAATCAGTTCGTCAACATAGCCGCTCCAGGAGTTGTAAAATGGCTGCGCATTGGTGACACAATCTGAATATTTGCCGCGATACTTGTCAGCAAATGCATATAGCTGTTTAGCGTGCGTCAAAAGCTTTGCCGCATAAGACGCATCTGTTTCTTTAAAAATGATAGAACCTGCTGCTAAAGCCGCCGCAGTTTGTGCAGCTACTTCTGTTCCAGGACAATGTTCATCAATTTTAAAAGCTGGCCGGTTCATCGGCATCACTTCTGCTGGTCCCCACCAAGCATGATCAGCATTTCCATCACCTACTTGCGCCCAAAATTCATTCGGGCCCGTATGTGCTTTCAAAAAATAATCCGTTGCCCACTTGATTTGATCTAGTATCTCATCAAGCAGCTCCGCCTCTTCATAAGCTTCCCGGTATTCATATACTGTCCATGCAAGCACGGCTGCTGAATAAGCCATCGGAAGTCCAAATTTCACATGATCTCCTGCATCATACCAGCCGCCGGTTAAATCATGCCCAACATCCTTCCCGTCCTCTAGCCCAGAATCTCCCCGCCAGTTAAGACGATTGTTTTCCGGAAGCCGGCCTGACCGCTGCGCTTCATAAAAAAGCATGGATTTTTGTAAAACCTCTACATAGTTGTAAGATGCCATTTCTCTATTGCTCACCCCTTCTTTTTAGTGAAACATTGATCAATAGACGCACCGCCTCCTTTTGATACTTCGTTTCGTGATCTGTACAGTTTTGAAAAGAATCAAATATGTTTCAAAAATAAGCATAGTAAACAGCAATCAGCTTTACGCTCATCGAAGTTTTCTCTTGATTCTCCTTCTGACTGTACCCAGAATGATCATATGTCGCTTAAGAACATTTCAGACGGCGAAATTCTCTTTTGAGCTCTATTTGGGTAGAAAGAATGACATACAATCTCTTCTCTTAAAACATCACGCTAAATCAAGATATATGAATGGATATGAAAATAATTCCAGTTGATGAAAAATCTTTATTAGTTAACATAATAATATTATTGTATACATAGAAAAGAACGCCCTTTTAAGGGCGCTCTTATTCATCACATTAGAATAAAGAAAGCTGATTTTGATCAGGAAGTGCTTCTAAACAGCCTTGACGATCTAAATACTCAAGAATAGTCTTTGAGACTTTTCCACGCTTTTGTAAATCTTCTTTTGAAAGGAATTCCCCATCTTGCCGCGCGCGGACAATATTTAATGCAACGTTTGTACCGAGTCCAGGGATCGAGTTGAATGGCGGAATTAATCCGTCTCCATCAATGATAAACTCTGTTGCACTTGAGCGGTAGAGATCCACTTTTTTGAAGTGGTAGCCTCTTTCACACATTTCAAGCGCAAGCTCTAGCACAGTTAATAGGTTCTTTTCTTTCGGTGATGCATCTAAACCTTTTGAATTAATATCATCCATAACGGCTCGGATTGCATTCGATCCTTTTGTCATCGTTTCAATATCAAAGTCATCCGCACGAACGGTAAAGTAAGCCGCATAGTACAGGAGTGCATGATGCACCTTGAAATAAGCAATACGAACAGCCATCAATACATATGCAGCCGCGTGGGCTTTAGGGAACATGTATTTGATCTTTTTACAAGAATCAATATACCAGTTTGGTACATTATTATTCTTCATTTCTTCTTCCCATTCAGGAGGAAGCCCCTTTCCTTTACGAACAGATTCCATGATTTTAAAGGCAAGTGACGGCTCTAAGCCTTGATAAATGAGATAGACCATAATATCATCACGGCACCCAATGACTTCACTTAGTTCACACGTTTTATTGTGAATGAGCTCTTGTGCGTTTCCGAGCCATACATCCGTACCGTGTGAGAGTCCAGAAATCTGAACAAGCTCTGAGAAGGTCGTTGGTTTTGTATCCTCTAGCATTTGCCGAACAAATCTTGTTCCAAATTCCGGGATACCGAGTGTACCTGTTTTACAGCCTATTTGCTCTTCTGTTACACCTAGTGGCTCTGTCCCTTGGAAAATCTTCATGACTTCAGGGTCATCTGTTGGAATCGTTTTTGGATCGATTCCGCTCAAATCTTGAAGCATACGAATGACCGTTGGATCATCGTGCCCAAGAATATCCAGCTTGAGCAAGTTATCGTGAATCGAATGGAAATCAAAATGTGTCGTCTTCCAATCAGAACCTGTCGCATCTGCTGGGTATTGAATAGGTGAGAAATCGTAAATATCCATATAATCCGGCACAACGATAATCCCGCCTGGATGCTGGCCCGTTGTCCGTTTTACCCCTGTACAGCCTTGTACAAGCCGGTCGATTTCAGCACCTCTCATATGAAGGTTATGATCCCCTGCATAGCCTTTCACATAACCGTATGCTGTTTTTTCTGCAACGGTGCCAATCGTACCTGCTCGGTATACATACTCTTCTCCGAACAACTCTTTCGTATAGTTATGCGCGATCGGCTGATATTCGCCTGAGAAGTTCAAGTCAATATCAGGAACTTTGTCTCCTTTAAAGCCTAGGAACGTTTCAAACGGAATATCATGTCCGTCTTTTTTATACGGCGTACCACATTCAGGACAATCTTTATCAGGAAGGTCAAAGCCTGAACCAACAGATCCGTCATTAAAGAACTCAGAGTGCTTACAGCTTGGGCATACATAATGAGGTGCAAGTGGATTTACTTCAGTAATCTCTGTTAATGTCGCAACAAGAGATGATCCGACAGATCCCCTTGAACCAACAAGATATCCATCATCAAGTGATTTTTTTACGAGCTTATGAGAGATTAAGTAAATAACGGCGAAACCATGACCGATAATACTTTTTAATTCTTTCTCAATGCGGTCTTCTACGATTTTCGGCAGGTCATCTCCGTAGATACTGCGCGCCATTTGATAGCTCATTTCCCGTATTTCTTCATCTGCACCTTCAATTTTTGGTGTGTAAAGATCATCTTTGATAGGTTTAATGCTTTCGACCATCTCAGATACTTTTTGCGTATTTGTTACGACGATCTCTTTCGCTTTTTCGTCTCCTAGGAAGGAGAACGCTTCGAGCATTTCATCTGTCGTTCTAAAATGAACTTTTGGCAGTTCATGTCGGTTCAGCGGATTTGCTCCACCTTGTGATGAAATTAAGATTTTACGATAGATTTTGTCTTCTGGATGCAGGTAATGTACATTTCCAGTCGCCACAACTGGTTTATTCAGCTTTTCGCCAAGTTTGACAATGTTTGTGATGATTTCTTTTAACGCACGTTCATCTCGAACTAGCTCAAGCTGCAGCAGGTGCTGATACACTTCTGGCGGATGTACCTCTAAATAGTCATAAAATGCTGCAATGTCTTCCACCTCATCAGGTGACTTTTGCATCATTCCTTCAAATACCTCACCCTTATCACAAGCAGACCCAACAATTAAACCTTCTCGATATTTCTCAAGCTGGGAGCGTGGAATACGCGGGACACGGTAGAAATAATGAATATGAGAAAGTGAAACAAGCTTAAATAAATTCTTAAGACCTGTCTCATTTTGAGCAATCAAAGTTGCATGGTAAGGACGTGAGCGCTGGTAAGCATTCGACTGCCCCATGTTTTCATTCAATTGATCGTGATAGGCAATCTCTTTTTCAGCCGCATCTTTTAGCATCTTCAGCATGAGATAGCCTGTCGCCTCTGCATCATAAATCGCTCGGTGATGCTGCGTTAGTTCAATATCAAACTTTTTACAGAGGGTGTTCAGCCGGTGATTTTTAAATTCTGGGTAAAGGAAACGGCCAAGTTCAAGTGTATCAATGACAGGGTTTGACGCTTTATCTGTTTTTAAGAGGCGTTTATACGCTGCATTTAAAAAGCCCATATCAAAGCTCGCATTGTGCGCAACAAGAATATCTTGTCCAATCCATTCTTTGAAATCCCGTACGACGTCGACGACATCTGGTGCATCTCTCACCATATCATCGGTGATACCTGTTAATTCGATGGTTGTCGCTGATAACGGGTGATGGGGATTTGCAAACGCCTCAAAGCGGTCAATGATTTCCCCGCCTTTGATTTTCACTGCTGCCAGCTCAATGATCGTGTCATAAACGGCTGAAAGTCCAGTTGTCTCTACGTCAAATACGACATATGTCGCATCCTCTAACAAGCGGTGCTCTGGGTTATATGCAATCGGTACCCCGTCGTCCACTAAATTGATTTCCACACCGTACATCATTTTGATGCCATGCTTTTTACTTGCTGCATACGCATCCGGGAAGGATTGTACAACGGCATGATCTGTCAGGGCAATGGCTTCATGTCCCCATTTTTTTGCTTGTTCAACAAGCCTGCCGATGCCAGTGACAGCATCCATTTGGCTCATAGGTGAATGTAAATGAAGCTCCACACGCTTTTCACCCTCAGGTGCTGTATCTTCTTTCAGCTGCGGTTTCATTTCATTGACATCATTAGCGATCATGACAAGATCTCTGACAAACGTATCATTTTGAATGCTTCCTCTTGCTTTCACCCACATGCCTTTTTTCAATGATTTCATCAGCTGAGCATCTTCTTTTTCTCTTGCAAACATTTTGATCAATATACTATTTGTATAATCAGTGATCTTAAAGATACAAAGCGTTCTCCCGCTTTTCAGCTCACGGGTTTCTGCATCGAATACGTAGCCTTGAACGGTGATTCTTCTTTCCTCGTCCATGATACTGTCAAGCGTACGAATTTCTTCATTGTCTTTGATTTGATAGCCAATCATCAGAGGGCCTGACGGAGCTTCATCCTGCTCCTCACTTTCTTTCTTCTCCATCTCAGTGAGGGCTTGCATGGCTCTTTCTTGATCTTCAGCAAGCTTTTGTTCTCTGAACTTCTGAATCTCTTGATCTGATACAAAAATTTCTGTATCGAATTGCAGCTCTGGAAAACCTACTTGTTTAAATGCGGCCTGGAGCATCGGGCTGTACTTCTTCTTAATAGCGAGTGCCTCTGTTTCGCTTTTCGTTTTAATGATGATTTTATGACCAGACAGCGATGGCTTTTGCTGCTGAAGCAAACTGATGATTGGGGGAGAAATTCCTTGAAGTTCTTCCACACAATGTGACCAGTACGATTGTACGAGTTCTTCAGAGATGTGCGGATCACTCACTTCAATCGTACAAGTAATTTGTGCAATATGAGAAAATGCATTTGTCAGTCTGCTGAGAAACATGGCGTATACTTTGTAAGGCAAAAGAGCCTTAAATTTAAAAAGGAAATGCCATGTTTTCGTCGCTTTGTGCACCGTCAATTTGACGATTTCTCCTTCTTCAAAGTAACGACTGAGGTCATCATCTGTCATTTGAATCTGATTGAGTAATATATGAAATTGCCGCCGTGTGATCGGTAATTGTTCATCCAAGACAGGACCCTCCTTTTGTCAATCAGAAAGGTACCTCTTTTCTACAGGAGGTACCTTCATTTTTTTGTTCGTTTTATGCTTGGCGTATAAATGAAATCAGATCATCAACAGATACTTCATGTGATTCACCTGATTTTCTAAACTTCACTTCAACAATACCTTCTTCTGAACGTTTACCGCAGCTAATGCGAATTGGCAGTCCAATTAAATCACTGTCTGCAAATTTCACTCCTGCACGCTCCTGGCGGTCATCGAAAAGTACGTCAAAGCCTTCATCTTCTAAGCGCTCGTACAACGTTTCAGCCAGTTCTTTTTGCGCATCGTTTTTCATATTTAATGCAAGGAGGTGAAGGTCATATGGTGCCACTGTTTCCGGCCAAATGATTCCTTTCTCATCATGATGCTGTTCAACAATCGCTGAAAGAGTTCTAGAGATGCCGATGCCATAGCAGCCCATTATCATTGGCTGTGCACGTCCATTCTCATCAAGGTACGTTGCATCCATTGACTCAGAATAACGAGTGCCAAGTTTAAAGACTTGTCCTACTTCAATCCCTTTTGCAAACTGGATGGTGCCTTCCCCGTCTGGAGAAACATCTCCTTCTTGAATCAAGCGAAGATCTGTGAATTCTTTCACTGACACATCACGTGCAGGGTTGACATTGACATAGTGATAATCCGCTTCGTTTGCACCAGCGACTGCATTTGTCATTCCCTTCACAGCAAGGTCCGCATAAATATCGACTTCTGCTTCCAGTTTAACAGGTCCAACAAATCCAGGCTCAGTTCCAATGACTTCTAGCACTTCTTCGCGTGATGCTAGTTCGACAAGCTGTGCTCCTACTAAGTTTTTCACTTTCACATCATTTACTTCATGATCGCCTCTAGTAAGGATGAGAACATACGCATCATCTGCTTTAAACAAAACAGATTTCATGCATGCAGAAGGATCAACTTCTAAAAATTCAGCCACATCTTGAATTGTTTTCGCTTGCGGCGTGTGGACTTTTTCAAGCTCTTTGAAGTCCGCAGGGTTTGCTTCATCTCCGTGATATACAGCCTCAGCCATTTCAATGTTCGCAGCATATGAGGAAGTATCAGAATAAGCGATGGTATCCTCTCCGACCTCTGAGAGTGCCATGAACTCATGTGTATCTTTTCCGCCCATTGCCCCAGAATCTGCAATGACTGGTCTAAAGTTGAGACCCACTTTTGAGAACACATTAGAATAAGCTGTAAACATTTTGTTGTATGTCTCGTCAAGGCTTTCTGGTGAAGAATGGAATGAGTATGCATCCTTCATAATAAATTCACGTCCGCGCAGCAGTCCAAAGCGTGGTCTCTGTTCATCACGGAATTTTGATTGAATTTGATATAGAGTTAAAGGTAGCTTCTTATACGATTTCACTTCACTGCGTACTAGTGATGTAATCACTTCTTCGTGGGTTGGACCAAGCGCAAATTCGCGGCCATGGCGATCCTTCATACGCATCAGTTCTGGACCGTATGTATACCATCTTCCTGACTCTTGCCACATTTCTGCCTGCTGAAGCACTGGCATTAACAGCTCAGCTGCGCCTGCCTTTTCCATTTCCTTGCGGACGATGGATTGAATATGCTGAATGACTTTATGCGCAAGCGGCAGATAATGATAGATTCCACTTGTATTTTGTCTAATAAATCCAGCTCTTACTAAGAGTTGATGGCTTTTTGCCTCAGCATCTGCCGGCACCTCTCGAAGAGTTGGAATGAAAGTCAGGGATTGTCTCATGTCGTTACACCTCATTTATGAAATAGGACTTCTCACAAAAACTCTTGTTTCCCGGAATGAGAAACAAGAGAGAATGGTTTTTATAAAAATAACCGCTGAATGTCATTCCACGTTACCACTAACATTAACAGCATGAGGAAAGCAACACCAATAAAGACAACAAGTGCTTCTTTCTCACGATTAATTGGTTTACCGCGAATGGCTTCAACAAATAAGAATAGTAAACGTCCTCCGTCTAATGCAGGAATCGGTAACAAATTCACGATGCCTAGGTTGATACTGAGGAACGCCGCAAACTGCATTAATGTTAACACACCTTGTTTGGCTACTTCTCCTGTCATGTCATAAATTCCAACAGGACCTGCTAACATATCTAGTGAAAATTGTCCTGTGACAATTTTTTGCAAGTTCGTTAAGATCAGACCTGCCGTTGAAATGACGGTTGTGCCTGAAGATGAAATGACTTTCAAAAATCCATTTTCCGTTGGCGGATATGATCCGAAACGGCCAATGCTTTTTCCGTCAGCTTTCACAGCTTCTGGTACAACCTGCACAGTACTTTCTTTGCCGTCTCGGTCAATGACGACATTCATTTTTTTCTCAGGGTTCTTTTGAACTGTTTGAACGACGTCTGTCCAAGAATTCATTTTCTCGCCGTTAATGGACACGATGTGATCTCCCTGCATCAGTCCAGCTTCCGCCGCTCGTCCATCTTTTGTCAGCTTACCGAGTACAGGATCATCAACGGTTACCCCTTGGATAAAGCCTAAAGCAACCAAAATCACATACGCCAGGATAAAGTTCATAATTGGTCCAGCTGCGATGGCTTTAATTCTCTGCCAAACTGTTTTTGAACCAAATTGACGATTGTATGGTGCAATTTGAATTTCTTCACCATCTGCAATATAGAAGCTTGTTTGACTGACATTGTAGCCAGTCAGAATATCTTCATTTCCAGCTTCATATCCCGAGATTCTCATGGCATGATCTAAATCGATCTGCTCCACTTCGATGACAAGTGCATCAGGATATTTTTCTTTATCATTTAAAATGATCTTTTCTACTTCATTTTGCTCATTGAATAAGAGCCCCACTGTATGACCTGGTTTAATTTCGATGACTTCTGGGTCTTCTCCAGCCATTTTCACAAATCCGCCAATAGGGAGGAGTCTAATGGTATAAACGGTTTCCTTTCGTTTAAAGGAGAAAATCTTCGGCCCAAAACCAATTGCGAACTCGCGGCATAAAATCCCCGCGCGCTGCGCCATAATTAAATGGCCAAGCTCGTGGAAAAAAACGAGCGTTCCAAAAATAATAATAAACGCAATCACTGTATTCACGAACATACCACCTTATGTGAGGATTGATTGAACAAAGTCTCGTGTATCTTTGTCCACTTCATGGATATCTTGCAAACTAGGCGTTGAAATCACATGATGTCTAATTAGTGCCTTTTCAATCAATTCTTCAATTTGCAGGAACGTTACTTTGCCTTTCAGAAATGCATCGACTGCTATTTCATTTGCTGCATTAAGTACAGCAGGCATTGTCCCTCCTATTTTACCTGATTCATAAGCAAAATGTAAGCAGCGATACCTGTCAAAATCCGCTTTTTGGAAATTCAATTGTCCAATCTCCCAAAGGTTCAATGATTTCGCTTCTTGTAACGGCGCCCTGTCAGGGTATGTGAGTGCATATTGAATAGGCACTCTCATGTCAGGTGTCCCTAACTGAGCCATGACGCTTTTGTCGTGAAATTCCACCATCGAATGGATAATGCTCTCTTTATGTAGCAGCACATCAATTTGTTCATAAGGGATATCAAACAACCAATGTGCCTCAATCACCTCGAGCCCTTTATTCATCATCGTCGCTGAATCAATGGTGATTTTCGCTCCCATCGACCAGTTCGGGTGGTTCAGCGCTTCTTCAACCGTAACACCTTCAAGTTCAGTTCGTTTTTTATCTCGGAAACTACCACCTGAAGCTGTCACGATTAAGCGTTCAATATTTTTAGCTTGTTCACCTTGCAGGCATTGAAAAATAGCGGAATGCTCACTATCGACAGGAAGTAAAGGTACATCATATGTTTTAGCGTACTCTTTTACTATATGACCAGCTGTTACAAGTGTTTCCTTATTTGCGAGTGCAATCGTCTTTTTTTGTTCAATGGCCTTTAATGTTGGAACAAGTCCAACACTTCCTACAAGTGCATTTACCACTACGTCCACTGCATCATAGGTCGCTGCCTCGATGTTGGCTTCATCACCAGCAGCCAGCTTCACACCGTATGCAAATGAATGATTTTTTAGCATGCGATAGGTTTCTTCGTCTACACAGCCAACGAATTCAGGCTGAAAGCGCTCAATGATCGGAATCGCTTTTGCTATATTTCTGCCAAAGGTCATGGCTTTCAGCTTAAATTTGTCCGGGTGCTGCCTGATCACATCTAACGTTTGTTCTCCAATTGATCCTGTTGCGCCTAATAGCGAAATATATTTCAAATTGCCACTCCTTCTCTCGTTCAATAAGTTTCTATGAGGTTAGCTGGCAAACGTTGCGAGCAGTAAGTATAAAAACGGCAGAACGAATAAAAAGCTGTCAAACCTGTCCAAAATTCCGCCATGGCCAGGGAGAATTGTCCCTGAATCCTTCACGTGATAATGACGCTTTAAAGCAGATTCCACTAGGTCGCCAAGCTGTCCAAAGATACTGAGTAAAAGAGTAATAAACATCACAAGCAGATATGATGGCAAAAATCCTGTAACCGCTTGAAACACAAGTGACAACACGACCGCTGTGACGATTCCGCCGATAAATCCTTCTACTGTTTTGTTTGGGCTGATTTCAGGCCAAAGCTTTCGTTTCCCCATAGATTTCCCAATAAAGTAGGCTCCTGAGTCAGTAGACCAAATAATCACTGCTGCGAAGAAGATCGCACTCATGCCATATAAGCCTCTAATTTGGATAAAATAATAGAAACTAACGCCAATATATAATGTGGCTAATACAACAAAAGCAACCTCATCGAATGTGAAAGAGTTTTTGCTCAAAACTGTATAAGTTAAAAGTATTAAGACTGCGAATAAAGCAATCTGCATTTTTGATGCGTCCACGTTTGGGAAGAAACTGTTGTCTCCGCCCATTAAAAGCCAAAGCAATATTAAGCTGACAATACCAGGAAAGCTGAAAATCGAGATTTTTTTCATTCTTAAAAGCTCAAAGAGAGCGACACTTCCCATTAAATAAATCAGCAGGGTAAATGGCATCTGTCCATATATCACAGCAAGTAAAAAGACTGCAGCTGCCAAAACACCCGTCAAAATTCTTTGTTTCATCTGCACCACCCTCTAAATTCCACCGAACCTCCGGCCGCGGCGCTGGTACTCTCCAATAGCGCCTATAAGGTGCTCATCAGAAAAGTCAGGCCAAAGCACATCCGTAAAGACAAACTCGCTGTAAGCAATTTGCCAAAGCATAAAGTTGCTTAATCTAATTTCTCCACTCGTGCGAATGAGCAAATCCGGATCTTGAAGAGATTCTGTCATTAAATAAGCTGAAAACATCTCTTCTGTGATGTCTTCTGCTTGAAGCTTACCTTCTTTGACCATTTCAGAAATTTGTCTGCATGCGGAGACGATTTCTGTGCGCCCTCCATAGTTGAGCGCAAAATTCAAAACGAGTCCGTCGTTATTTGCCGTACTCTTTACTGCATTCTCTACCGCTTTTTTCGTATGCTGCGGGAGGCCGTCTGGATCACCTGTTAAACGCACACGGACATTCTCCTCGATGAGTTCAGGCAGGTAGATGTTTAAAAATTCTTCAGGAAGTTTCATTAAAAAGTCTACTTCTAGTTTTGGACGTTTCCAATTTTCCGTAGAGAAAGCATACAAAGTCAGCACTTTGACATTCAGCTCATTTGCAAGCTTTGTCATGCGCTTGACGACTTTCATTCCTTCATGATGACCTGCTACCCGTGGAAGAGCACGTTTTTTCGCCCATCTTCCGTTCCCATCCATGATAATGGCGATATGTTCAGGAATTTCTCCATTTAATATGTCTTCTTTTGTCAGGCTTTCTAAGTTGGAAGCTGCTGTTTGCTGATTCTTCCAATTTTTGAGTATATTGAGCATGAGATTCCTCCATCACCCAAAAAGGTTGCGTTCCCGCTAATAATATAGTCATCAACAGTATTAACAAAAAAACCCCCTGTAAACATGAAGAGGGTCTTTTCACTATTATCTATTGTACATAGTTTTTTCTTAAACTTCCATGATTTCTTTTTCTTTATCTTTCGTCACGTCATCAATTTTAGCGACATATTCATCTGTCAATTTTTGGACATCCTCTGTCGATGATCTTAATTCATCTTCAGTGATCTCCCCATTTTTCTCAAGCTTTTTCAAATCATCGTTTGCATCACGACGAACGTTACGAACAGCTACTTTTGCTTCTTCTGAGTATTTTTTCACTACTTTCACAAGCTCTTTACGTCTTTCTTCTGTCAGCGCAGGAATCGCAATGCGGATCACATTTCCGTCACTTGTTGGCGTGATGCCAAGATCAGACTTTTGGATCGCTTTTTCGATATCACCGATTGCTGTTTTATCGTAAGGTGTGATAATCAGCATACGTGCTTCTGGCACTGTGATTGACGCAATTTGGTTAAGAGGTGTTTGTGCACCGTAATAATCAACTGTCACTTTATCAAGCAGTGAAGCATTTGCACGGCCTGCACGAACAGTTGCAAGCTCACGTCCGTATGCTTGTACAGCTTTTTCCATTTTTTCTTTCGTTTGGTTCAACACTTCTTTTGACACGTTATTTCCCCCTCACGATCGTTCCGATTGATTCGCCATTTACGGCACGTTTAATATTTCCTTCTTCCATAATGGAGAAGACAATTAATGGAATGTCATTGTCCATACATAATGAGGACGCAGTAGAATCCATTACAGCAAGCCCTTCTTTAAGTACATCAAGATATGAAAGCTTATCATATTTTACTGCATCCGCATCTGTACGAGGATCAGCACTGTAGACACCATCTACATTATTTTTCGCCATTAAAATGACATCTGCTTCAATTTCTGCTGCACGAAGTGCTGCCGTAGTATCTGTAGAGAAATAAGGGTTACCTGTTCCAGCAGCAAAAATGACGACACGTTTCTTCTCAAGATGACGGATCGCTTTTCTTCTTATGTATGGTTCTGCAACCTGTCTCATTTCAATAGAGGTTTGCACTCTAGACTGAATGCCAAGCGTTTCTAGGCTGTCCTGTAACGCCAGTGAGTTCATCACTGTTGCCAGCATCCCCATATAGTCTGCTGTTGCACGGTCCATTCCTAGATCACTGCCTGTCTTTCCGCGCCAAAGGTTTCCTCCGCCTACAACGACTGCAACTTCAACATCAAGCTCTGCAATTTCTTTTACTTGCTTAGCAATGGATTGAATGACAGTTGGGTTAATTCCATTTCCAGCATCACCCGCTAGTGCTTCGCCACTTAGCTTCAGTACAATGCGATTATATTTCGGTTTGCTCATGATAACCTCCAAGTGTATACTATACCGTCTCTTATTATGCGTAAGAAACTGCCTTTTGTAAATCAATATCCTCTAAAAAATAGGGAACACAGTGCTTGTGCTCCCTAAAAAAGCCCCAGAGAGCTTTTCAAACATTATTTTTTCACTTGGCTCATAACTTCTTCAGCAAAGTTGTCTTGACGTTTTTCGATACCTTCGCCCACTTCATAGCGAACATAAGTTTGAACAGTTGCGTTTTTCGCAGCTACAACTTGTTTCACTTTTTCATCTGGGTTTTTAACGAACGCTTGGTCAAGTAAGCAAATTTCTTCGAAGAATTTGTTTAGACGGCCTTCTACCATTTTAGCTACGATGTTTTCAGGCTTTCCTTCTTGAAGCGCTTGCTGAGTTAATACTTCACGCTCACGGTTTGCTTCTTCTTCTGACACTTGGTCACGAGAAATGTATTTAGGGTTTACAGCTGCAACGTGCATTGCGATGTCTCTTGCAAGCTCTTCGTCAGTTGTTCCGTTAAGAACAGCTAACACACCGATACGTCCGCCCATGTGCAGGTAAGAACCGAATGCAGCATTATCTTCTTTTGTGATGACAGAGAAACGGCGTAGAGTGATTTTCTCTCCGATTTTCGCAATTGCAGATGTGATATGCTCTTCAACTGTTGAACCATTTTCCATTTTAGAAGCATGAGCTTCTTCAATTGTTGCAGGTTTAGCAGCAAGCAAATGATCAGCAAGTTCGTTAAGAAGTGCTTGGAATCCTTCGTTTTTCGCAACGAAATCAGTCTCAGAGTTCACTTCTAGGATGACGCCTGTGTTGCCGTCAGTTTTGATAAGAGTTAATCCTTCTGCCGCAATACGGTCTGCTTTTTTCGCAGCTTTTGCGATTCCTTTTTCTCTTAGAAGGTCGATTGCTTTCTCGATGTCACCATCAGTTTCTGTTAACGCTTTTTTACAGTCCATCATACCTGCACCAGTTTTTTGACGCAGTTCTTTAACTAATTGAGCAGTAATTGCCATTTTACATTTCCTCCTTCTATGTTAAAACACGGATTACTAGGTGAAAAAAAGGTGATAAAAGGCATTTCCCTCTTATCACCTTTTGAATAGGTTACGCAGTTGTTGTTTCAGTTTCTGTCGTTTCTTCTACAACAGCTTCTTCTTCGCCTTGTTTAGACTCAAGAATTGCATCTGCCATTTTAGCAGTTAGAAGTTTTACAGCACGGATTGCATCATCGTTTGCAGGGATCACAACATCAATTTCGTCTGGATCACAGTTTGTGTCAACGATACCGATGATTGGGATATTCAATTTACGAGCTTCTGCAACTGCAATACGCTCTTTACGAGGGTCGATAATGAAAAGTGCATCCGGAAGACTCTTCATGTCTTTGATTCCGCCTAGGAATTTTTCAAGACGCTCTAATTCTTTTTTCAGTTGAACGACTTCTTTCTTAGGAAGAACTTCGAATGTACCGTTTTCTTGCATTTTTTCAATATCTTTTAAACGTTTAATACGTTTTTGGATTGTTTCAAAGTTTGTTAAAGTTCCACCAAGCCAGCGTTGGTTCACATAGAACATACCAGAACGGATTGCTTCTTCTTTCACTGAATCTTGTGCTTGCTTTTTCGTACCAACGAAAAGGATTTTTCCTCCGTCAGCAGCAAGGTTTTTCGTGAAGTTGTAAGCTTCCTCTACTTTTTTCACCGTTTTTTGAAGGTCGATGATGTAGATACCGTTACGCTCTGTAAAGATGTAACGCTTCATTTTTGGGTTCCAACGGCGAGTTTGGTGACCGAAGTGAACACCAGCTTCTAGCAATTGTTTCATAGAAATAACTGACATTTTGTTGCCTCCTAATATAATGGTTTTTTTTCCTCCGCTTAAGTCATATTCACATAAAACTGCGCCACGGCAGCACCTTCATACGAATCATTAAGCGTGTGTATTTAACACCAAGAAATAATATAACACATGATGGACTGACAATCAAGAATCCTTTACAGCTTTCCGCTAAATTTTAATAAAAGCTCGATTTCTGTCTTGCCAGTTTTCATTTCTTTCGCTATTTCTTCTAGTGATCGCCCTTCATCATATAAGGTCTTCACTTGATCTTCGAATGTTTCTTCTATTTCACTTTTAGAAGGCAGAGAAGCCTCTGTTTCAAGTTGTGGAACGGGTTCGTTTACCTTCTCTTCCTGCACCTCAACTTCGCTAAGAAGAGCCGACAGGTGCTCTGGTACGGGATCTTCACTTTCGACCGATTGCTGGGATTCAATTGGTGGTTGTGGCTGCTTTGGTGTCTGAAGATCCGATTTCAGCTCTTCAGCAGAAAAATCAGGGGAAGCGGCTGCCACTTTTGTTAGTTTGTCATTCTCTTCTTTGACTTCCATCAAAAATGCAGCCAGGGTATTTTCCGTTTCTTCTAGAAGTTCTCGCTGTTTTTGTTCTGTTGCCTTCAGCGAATTCATTCTCGTATATAAAATAATCACAAAATAAATAAGTGCAGCATGAAGCATGAAGCTAATCAGCCATAACATATTTTTTCACTCACTAACTCTTTAAGATTGAATGGCTTTATCAAGCAGATGCTTAAGCTTGAACAAGGCCTTTGAATGAATTTGCGAAATGCGCGAGGTAGATAAATTGAGCACTTGACCG
This sequence comes from Bacillus sp. WP8, assembly GCF_000800825.1. Classification (NCBI taxonomy): domain Bacteria; kingdom Bacillati; phylum Bacillota; class Bacilli; order Caryophanales; family Bacillaceae; genus Bacillus; species Bacillus sp. WP8. The sequence continues at coordinate 1,590,203 of NZ_CP010075.1, read as the reverse complement.
ATTTCCGTTAATGTCAGTTCTTCTTTATAGAAAAGACTGATCACAAGCTTTTCTTTTTCAGAAAGCTCAGTGATTTTTTCAGAAAGCTGTTCAATTAATTCATCTTTCAGCATTTTCTCTTCTGGAGTCACAGACTTCTCGTCGCGAATCATGACTTGGACGTTTTCTCCGTCTTCTTGATCATGCAGCTTCTCATCGATTGAGAGCAGATTTGCAAAGAATCCTTCATTCATCGTTGTGACAACATCTTGTTCACTCATGCCGAGTTCCTCAGCCACCTCTGTCGGCGTCACATTACGCAAATAACGCTGTTCAAGCTTTTCAATAGCCGCTTCTACTTTTTTTGTTTTTTCTCTTGATGTACGAGGCAGCCAGTCCTCTTTACGAAGACCGTCGATGATGGCCCCGCGGATTCTGAAGGATGCATATGTATCAAACTTCAGATCTCTTCCGGGATCAAATTTTTCAAGGGCATCATATAAACCGAGCATCCCTAGACTGATCAAGTCTTCTTTATGCACTGACTTCGGGAGACCGATGGAAATTCTTCCAACATGATATGTGACGAGCGGCATATAGCGGCGCATAAGATCATCTCCAGCAGCAGGGTCTTTCCACTCTTTCCATCTAGCCCATAGCGCCTGATCTTCGTAATTTAAGGATTGCATCTTTATCCCCCTATACTTCCTTAGTTATATCTTCATAATGCCTTGCTTCACAGTACGGATCTCAAGCTCTGCCGTAAGCGGATCGAATTCAATCGTACGGCCACTGTTTCCGCCTGTATCCTCACTAATAATCGGGATATGATGAAGAGACAGATGTTCTTTCACAGCTGAAACGTTTCTAGGTCCAATTCTCATAAGATCATTGGTTGACTTAAACTTAAACATTTCCGCCCCGCCAGCAAGTTTTGCCTTTAGCGCATGTTTGCGTGCGCCTGCTTTTAGGAGCAGATCAATTGTATGCTTGACACCTGTATCTGCATATTTAGCCAAGTTCTCCACCGTCCCTTTTGAAAGAGAGGAGTCTGGCAGCATAACATGGACAAGGCCTGCCAGCTTTTTCTCTTGATCAAACAAGACAAGCCCTACGCAAGAACCAAGACCTGATGTCCGAATGCGGTCCGGTGTTTTGACAAGCTGAACATCCGCAATACCAACCTTTACAACTGCCGGAATTTGCACGTTCATTATAGGTTACCTAATGCTTTGAATAGTTTTTCAAACGATTCAAAGTCTGGTAATAGAAACATATTTCCTTTCAGCTCTTGCTTATTTTGATCATCAAAAATAGATGTATCAATCACAATCGCCTGATCACCAAGAGGACTGAATTGCATTAACCCTTCACTAATGACAGCTCCGAACATATCGAGCGTGACATCTGGAACACTTGGGTAAAGCTGCAATTTTGTTAAATCGGCAAGGGCTGATAGATAAGAGCCCGCTAAAATATTTCCCAGTTCATGAAGTGCTGACGTCCCCATCTCATGTTCATGAATCGTATCAATATCAAATGCCGGATCCTGCACAAGCTCTCTTACAAATTGCTCCGCTTGCTCAAACGGCATAATGAAAAAGATTGACCCGGTTAAATCCCCTTCCATTCGCAGGAAAATGCTTGCAACGGGAAGGTCTGCACCGCCAAAGAAATCCATTAAATCTTCAAACGAGAGAACCTTGACAAAAGGAACAGCCATATCAATTTTGCGATCCAATAGGTTGGCAAGAGCAGACGCTGCGTGGCCTGCCCCGATATTACCAACCTCTCCTAAAATATCTAGCTGTTCATCTTTAATTTCGTTGAAAATGCTCATTTCACATCCCCCTTAATGAACAGGTGCACCTTGAACGCTCTTGTCGAGGACAGCACCGGCATGAATGATATTGAAAAGACGCTGATCATGCTTAATAATACCTGTCACCCATGACTGTCCTTCTTTTTCAGCTGATTCAGGAGAAGATTCTACTTCTTCCTGATGGACGGTTATGACATCATTTGCTTCATCAACAATCCAGCCGACTTCAATATCACCAACTTGTACAATGATCATTCTTGTTTCATCTGTAATCTCGTTGTCAGTAGAACCAAGTCTGACTCTCAGGTCAATGACAGGTGTCACGACACCGCGTAAATTAATAACACCGCATATATAAGGGGCAACGCCAGGAACTCTTGTCGGCTGCTGCCATTTTTCAATGGACTTTACTTCTGATACTGAAATGGCGTATTCTTTTTTGTTTACGATAAACACAATCATCTTTTCGCCAGTTTTGATATCTGTACTCATTTCAGACCGCTCCTCTATTGTTTTTTACTTGATCAGTGCATTACAGTCAACGATGAGTGCAACTTGACCGTCACCTAGGATCGTTGCGCCGGATATCGCAAATACGTTTGGCAGATAATCTCCTAGTGATTTCAATACAACCTCTTGCTGACCAATAAATGAATCGACCACAAATGCTGTCAGCTTGTCTCCTTTACGAACAACAATGATGTGCAGCTCTTCCTCTAATTCATTCGCATTTGGTACGTGGAATTGTTTCTTCAAGTACACGACCGGTACGATAAATCCGCGGAAATCAATCACTTCACGATCATGCGTTTGCAGGATGTCACTTTTCTTAATGACAGCCGTTTCAATAATAGAAGAAATCGGAATCGCAAATGTTTCCTCTTCCAGTTTTACAAGAAGAACGGAAATAATCGATAGTGTCAGCGGAAGCTGGATCGAGAATAGGGAGCCCTGTCCCTCTGTTGAGTTAATACTCACAGATCCGCCAAGTGATTCCAGCTTGTTTTTCACAACGTCAAGACCTACACCGCGGCCTGAGATGTCAGAAATCGTGTCAGCTGTAGAGAATCCTGCTGCAAAGATCAATGAATCAATTTGATGATCTTCAAGTGTTTCTGCTTCTCTTTCTGTAATAACTCCGCGCTCTAATGCTTTTTCAAGCACCTTTTTACGGTTAATCCCGCCTCCATCATCCTCTACTTCAATGAAGACATGGTTTCCGCTATGATACGCTTTTAATAGAACCGTACCTTTTTCCGGCTTGCCTTTTTTCACACGTTCTTCTGGTGATTCAATCCCGTGATCTAGACTGTTTCTAAGTAAGTGCAAGAGCGGATCTCCAATCTCGTCGATCACTGTTCGATCAAGCTCTGTCTCAGCACCCTCAATAATAAGTTCAATTTTCTTATTAAGCTCTTTCGTCAATTGACGAATCATACGCGGGAATCTGTTAAAGACAGTTTCCACAGGTACCATTCTCATGTTCAGGATGATTGATTGCAGGTCTCCAGAAATACGTGTCATTCTTTCGACTGTGTCTGTGAGTTCGTTATTTTCTAGTTCTTTGGCAATCTGTTCTAATCGGCCTCTATCAATCACAAGTTCTTCAAATAGATTCATTAGAGAATCTAGACGGTCGATGTTGACACGAATTGTTTTTGTTCCGCCGGCAGCTGCACCGTTATTGCCATTTGCTTTTGGTGCATCATTTGCTGGCGCTTTCGCAGCAGGAACGGAGACTTCTTCTTTTTTCTGTTCAGGCTGCGCCTCTTGTTTTTCAGCCGGAGCTGCTTCATCAAATGCGGAGACTTCAGAGATCTCAACCTTCTCAACCTCTGAGATCGCCGTGACGATTTTCTGCACTTCGTCCATCGGCAGTTTAGAAAGATAAGAAATGCTGAATTCTGATTCGAAATCTTCTGATTCTAACAGCTCTGCATTCGGAACGGTTTTGACAACCTCGCCTGCTTCATTTAGTCTTTCAAAAATCATATAGACACGAACGGCTTTTAGTAAGCACGCTTCGCTTAATGTCACGTTGAGTTCATAGCATTTAAAGCCTTGCTCTCTCGCTTCATCAAGAACCGTTCGTTCAAATTCGTTATAATCTAAGTCATTAGCAGCTGCTGATGCATCTGCTGTTTCAACGCTAGAAGCTGCCTCAGCATGGCTTCCTGTCACATCTAGCTTTTTACTAATCTCAGTGACATCACGTTTCCCGTCTCCTCCTTCTGCAATCGATTGAACCATTGCTTCAAGATGATCGAGTGCTTCGAACATCGTATCCATTGACTCAGGAGTGACAATCATTTGTTCATTACGGATAGCATCAAACATGTTTTCTAAATGATGCGTTAAGTGAGCCATATCATCAAAGCCCATCGTTGCACTCATGCCTTTCAATGTATGAGCTGCTCTGAATATATCATTCACTAGCTGCAAGTCGGTTGGGTTCTTTTCTAAATCAAGAAGTTTTTCATTACAAGTTTGTAAGTGTTCTCTGCTTTCATCTAAAAAGATATCTAAGTATTGGTTTACATCCAACGTGTTCACGCCCTCTCTTTTTTCATGGAGCTTATAATTGCATGTGCGATGTCATCCACATGCCTTGTTTCATGTGCAAGGCCTGCTTTAATGACTGATTTAGGCATTCCGAAAACAACACATGATTCTTCTTTTTCTGCAATGACTTTCGTATGACCGCTTGCGACCATTTTTTTGACACCTTCCGTACCGTCACTGCCCATGCCTGTCATAATGACAGCGATTTTCTCGTAACCCTTTATATTGCTGATGGATTCAAATAAATAGTTAACAGATGGTTTGTGCCGGCTTTCCGTGTCTTCAGGGGACAGCCTGATAACAAGTGATCCCCCTTGGTCATGAAGTGACATATTCATTCCACCAGGAGCTATGTAAGCCACTCCATTTTTCGCGATGTCTCCATCTTGCGCTTCTTTAATCGTAATTTGTGATAAATGGTCTAACCTAGCAGCAAGTGATGCCGTAAATCCTGCCGGCATATGCTGCACAATCAATATAGGTGCCTCTATGTCCTTAGGCAGCTTCGTTACGACTCGTTGAAGTGCCCTTGGCCCTCCTGTAGATGTTCCAATAGAAATAATCTTTCGGAGTGAGGCGCCTTTTACTGTTTGCAGACGGGGTGCAGCCACTGGACTTGGCGGCTTTATCACCGGCTTAGGAGACACCTTCTCTTCAGTGCGTTTCCTTGACAGTCCTGCCGCAAGTACCCGCTCTACAATTTGCCCTCTCACTTTGTGCAAATCGAGCGAAATACTTCCCGAAGGTTTTGTCACAAAGTCGAAAGCACCGAGTTCTAAGCAATGGATGGTTAAATCTTTTCCTTGCTTTGTCTGGCTTGACACCATAATTACGGCAAGGTCGTGTTCAGCCAGAATTTGTTTTAATGCTTCTGTTCCATTTAAAACAGGCATTTCCACATCTAATGTGACAACATCTGGATTCAGTTCCTTGATCCGTTTTAAGGCATCTTCCCCATTTCGCGCCGTTCCGACGACTTCAATTTCTTGCTCAGCACTTAGAAAATCACTAATGAGTTTTCTCATAAAGGCCGAGTCATCTACTACTAGCACTCTAATCATGAGTCCACCTTCCTCCTTTTAAAAAAAGAGGACAACTTATCTATAAACGTATGCTGTTCTCTCCGTGCCTCTCTTATCTGCTGATGATATAGTGTTTCTGCCAGCATCTTAACGGTTTTACTCAGCCTTGAATGAGGCTGCTTCATATAAAATGGAATTTGTTCTGATACTGCTTTAGGAACCGCAGGATCATCAGGCACAGCGCCAGCGAATACAAGTTTTCTGTGAAGAAAACTTGTGACCACTCCTGCTAATTTCCGGTAGGTTTCAGACCCTTCTGACGGGGTTTTACACCGATTGACAATGATTTGCACAGACCGTTCAAACTGATGAATGGCTAAGTGTTTAATTGCGCTGTAGGCATCCATGATGGATGTTGGCTCTGGCGTAGTCACAACGACTACTTCTCCTGCTGATAAGACAAATGGCAGCTGATCTTTTGACAGCCCGGCACCCATATCAAAGAAAATACAATCGAAGCCCTGCATCATTTTTTCCATCTCTTCCAAAAAGAACGACCATTGATCTTTATCTAAAGAAAACAGCTGTTCAAGTCCGCTTCCGCCAGAAATGTAATATAGGTTGTCCGTTCCTTTTGTCATAGCTGCTTGGAAGGATTTTTTTCTAACGAGAACATCTAATATAGAGCTAGTCGATGTTTTCCCTAGTAAAATATCAATATTCCCCATCCCAAAATCAAGATCGATCACTAACACTCTTTTGCCTGTGCTTGCGATAGACAGTGCCATATTCAGTGTCAAATTCGATTTACCTACCCCGCCTTTGCCGCTCATAACGGCAATGGTTTTTGCCTGTCCGTTGACGTTATGAGGAGCCGGTGTGATCATTTGACTCTGCTGAACTAGTTTTCTTAACCCTTCTGCTTGGTCGGGCTTCATGATTGTAAAACCATCCTTGTAAGTTCACGAGGAGAACCTTCAAGAATATCCTCAGGCACATTTTGGCCATTTGTTAAAAAACCAAGTTTGATTTGAGAGTCAGCAATGATTTGAAAAATGGTTCCCATCGTGTCCGTTTCATCTACTTTTGTAAAAATGAATTGATCGATTGGAACGTGTTCAAAGCGCTTGACCATGGCTTTCATGTCTTGATATTTTGATGTAGCACTCATCACGAGAAAACTTTGAATGCTCTCATCAAATGGAATAATGTCGGTCAGCTCTTTGATATACGCTTCTTCTTTAAAGTTACGGCCTGCTGTATCGATGAAAATATGATCATACTCTTTAAAGGTCTCTTGAGCTTTTACAAAATCCTCTCTCGAATAACAAACCTCAAGCGGTGCATTCAGCAGTTCAGCATATGTTTTCAGCTGTTCGATCGCTGCAATCCGGTACGTATCAGTTGTAATAAAAGCGATCTTTTTTTGCTGCTGAATGGCCGTTTTAGCAGCCAGCTTTGCAATCGTTGTCGTTTTACCAGCTCCAGTTGAACCGAACAGTACAATGTATTTTGAAGAAATCATCGGCTCATCAGAGGTTTTAGCTGGTAGCATATCTGTCAGCAGTTGTTCAAGTTCTTTTTCTATGTGATCTTCTTTAACCGCGCCCTTTGTTAAAAGACCTTTCAGGCATTCGTCTCGAATAGCATCATCAAGACCTTGATCCTTTAGCTTTTGATCGATTGCTACGAGAGGTTCAGGCAGAATACCAGCATGCCGTTCATTCCTCACATATTCTAAAGGCTGAGTATGAGTAGGCGCTGGTTTCGCCGCCTTGGGAGCAAAGGATGGCTCTTCGGGCTGCTTTTGAACTTGTTCCTTTTTTGGTAACACTGGAAGAGGCGGCACAGGTTTTAACCCTTTACCAGCTCTTTCCTCGAAATCTTGATCCAGCACTGCAATCACTTCGACCATTTGCTGTTTCTTTAAACCAAACAGTTTGCGTTTGACAACGGTTTTGGAATTTAAAATAACGGCATCTTTCCCAAGCTGCTGCCTGATTTGAATCGTTGCCTCCTGCATAGAATTTGCTGTGATTTTTTTCATTTTCATTAGATATCCACCACTCCGATGCTCTGTACTTCCACATTCGCTTCTAGTTCGTTATAAGATAGTACCGGTAAATCTGGGAAATATCTTTCTAACAACTGCTTCACGTACATTCTTATAGGAGGTGAGCATAATAGAACCGGCGTTTCCTGACGAAGCGAAAGCTGTTCAATTTCTCTCGCCACTGATTGAATCACACTTTCAGAGGATTCTGGATCTAACGATAAGTAGTTGCCATGCTCTGTCTGCTGAACGCTGTCTGCAATCACCTTTTCTACTCGGCCTGAGCATGTCACGACTTTGAGTGATTCATCTTCTCTTGCATACTGTGCGGTAATTTGTCTTGCCAGCGCCTGTCTGACATACTCTGTTAATAAATCTGTATCAGTCGTTAATTTTCCGTAGTCTGCAAGCGTCTCAAAAATGGTGACAAGGTTTCGGATAGAGACCTTTTCTTTCAGCAGCTTCGCCAGTACTTTTTGAATATCACCGACTGCCAGCGGATTTGGCGTTACCTCATCCACTAAGACAGGATAACTTTCTTTCAGATGATCGATTAATTGCTTCGTTTCTTGGCGTCCGAGCAGTTCGTGTGTGTTTTGTCTAATCTTCTCTGTGATGTGAGTAGACACGACAGATGCTGGGTCCACAACCGTATAGCCTAGCATCTCAGCCTGATCTTTTTCTGCTTCGGATATCCATTTAGCCGGCAGTCCAAAGGATGGTTCGATTGTTTCAATACCTTCAATTGGATCATCATCAGGCGTTGGGGACATCGCTAAGTAGTGATCAAGCAGCAGCTCCCCTTTTGCTACTTCGTTCCCTTTAATTTTCAATCGGTATTCATTTGGGTTCAGTGCAATATTGTCCCGGATCCGGACGACTGGAATGACAAGACCCAGTTCGAGGGCAAGCTGCCTTCGGATCATCACAATTCGGTCTAACAGGTCACCGCCCTGGTTTGCATCAGCGAGCGGGATGAGGCCGTAGCCAAATTCAAATTCAATGGCATCCATTTGCAGGAGATGAATAACGCTTTCTGGACTTTTCATCTCTTCTACCTCTGCCTGTTCCTCTAGTACCTCTTCAATTTCTTCTTGGTCTTGTTTGTTTTTCGACATCATGTATGCGCCAAGTGCAAGTAAACCTGCGATCGGCCCTGTCAAAAGTATGCCGATTGGCGTAAACAGCCCAAGAAGGAAGATCGTGCCCGCTGTCACATAAAGCATGGCTGGGAATGCGAAGAGCTGACCTGTGATGTCTGACCCAAGGTTTCCATTAGAAGCTGCTCTAGTCACAACAATCCCTGTCGCCGTTGAAATGAGGAGTGCCGGAATTTGCGAAACGATTCCGTCTCCTACCGTTAATAGGGTAAAGTGTGAAGCTGATTCTTGAATCGACATGCCTTGCTGAAGCATCCCGATAATGATTCCAAATATAATATTGATGATGACGATGATAATACCTGCGATGGCGTCCCCTTTCACGAACTTACTGGCACCATCCATCGCTCCATAAAAGTCTGCTTCTCTCGCTACTTTTTCACGGCGATTTCTTGCTTCACTTTCTGTCAGCATTCCTGCATTTAAATCTGCGTCAATACTCATTTGTTTACCTGGCATCGCATCGAGTGTAAATCTTGCCGCAACCTCTGATACACGCTCTGCCCCTTTTGTGATAACAATAAACTGAATGATGATCAGGATAAGGAAAACAACAAGACCAACGAGGATATTTCCTCCAACAACAAATGAACCGAACGTTTCGACAACCTTCCCAGCATCTCCTGTTGAAAGAATAGAACGTGTTGTAGAGATGTTAAGCCCTAAACGAAACAGCGTTAAGAGCAAAAGCAATGATGGAAAAATTGAAAATTGCAGTGGTTCTTGCATGTTCATTGTGGTGAGAAGCACGATAAGCGCAAGAGAAATATTAATAATGATTAAAATACTTAATAAAACGGGCGGAAACGGTATGACCAGCATCGCCACAATTAAAATAACACTGAATAAAACAGATAAATCTCTTGCTGACATGCCTGTTCTCTCCTTTTAAAACCAAAAATTCATAAAATCTTTTGTTTCGTTTTATAGACGTAAGCTAAAATTTCTGCGATGGCCTTAAAGTATTCTTCTGGCACCGCTTGGTCGATGTCGACCTGATCATAGAGCGCACGGGCAAGCGGCCTGTTCTCTACAGTCATGACATCATGTTCTTTCGCAATCGTTCTAATTTTCAAAGCCAAAATATCCGTTCCCTTTGCTACAACATAGGGCGCGTCCATTTTTTCTTCGTCATACTTTAAAGCAATGGCATAGTGGGTTGGGTTTGTAATGATGACGTCCGCTTTTGGGACTTCCTGCATCATCCGTCTCATGGCCATTTCCCGCTGACGCTGTTTAATCTTTGATTTGATAAGCGGGTCACCCTCTGATTTTTTATACTCATCTTTGATGTCTTGTTTGGACATCCGCAAGTTTTTTTCATAATCAAATTTCTGATACATATAATCAAGCCCTGCCAAGATCAGAAGAGCACCAGCAGCATACAGCCCCATAATCAAGGTCATATTTGCGACGAAATGAAGGGTTTCCTCTGCTGTTAATAAAGGAAGCCGCAGAATTTCATCAAAGTGCATCCAAAGAGCAATAAATGTCGCAAAGCCAACAAAGCCAATTTTCAAAATAGATTTTAATAGCTCTACGAGGGCTCGAATACTGTATATTCGTTTAAATCCTTTGATTGGGTCAAGCTTTTCTAATTTCGGTTGAATTACTTCTGTCGAAAAGAGAAAGCCGACTTGTAAATAGTTACTGAGAACGCCTGCCAGCATACCAACACCAAGGATTGGCATAAGGAGGATCCCTGTTTCTTGAAGCAATTCCAAGAATAATTGATGAATATTAGATGTGCTAACCTTCATTAGCATGGTTGTTGAATAAAAACGTTCAATGAGCGCGATAATCCGCTCTTTCATAAAAGGCCCAATAAAAAAGAATGATAAAAAGATTAATAGAAATGAGATGGCTGTATTGACGTCGGTACTTTTGGCAACCTGTCCTTTTTTACGTGAATCCCGTCTTTTTTTCGGCGTTGCTTTTTCTGTTTTTTCACCTGCGAAAAATTGCAAGTCTAGTCTAAGCCTTGTCATCATGACGAACCACCGACCAATGCTAAGAAATTCCTCATGGTGAGTACAATCGTTTCAAATGTATTTTGGACAACACCGAAGATGACGCCCATACAGATGATGATCATAATAAAACTCACACCCATTTTAATAGGAAGTCCAACCACAAATACGTTCATTTGCGGAACTGTACGTGCCACAATCCCCAGTGCCAAATCGACTAAAAACAGACTTGCCACTACAGGTGCCGAGATTTGAAAGGCAATGATAAACATTTGGTTGAAGCTCTTTGCGATAAAGTAAGCAAAGGATTCACTGCCGAAATTCAGCGCGTATTGATCAACTGCAATGTATTGAAAGCTGTAATAGATTCCATCAAGCAGCAGGTGATGTGCGTTTGTTGCCAGCATCAACAGCAATGTGACCGTATAAAAAAACTGTCCCATCAGCGGCGTCTGCGCCCCTGTTTGCGGATCGATAATATTGGCAATCGCAAAACCCATTTGAAAATCAATGAATGAGCCGGCAATTTGAACAGCGGACACCATGATGTATGCAATCAGCCCAAGCAGCAGACCGACCATTGCTTCTTTCACCGCAAGCATCATATAAAGACCGTCGATGTCAAGTGATGGCGGTTCTTTTATGGTGCTAAAACTAATGACAGCTAAAAATAGCGAGAATCCAACTCTGTGAACAGCTGGGATCGTTCTATGCGCTAAAAGCGGTACTGTCACAAAAAAAGCGGTGATCCGAATAAAAACTAAAAGAAAAGCAGGGAATAATTCTATGATTGACATCGCTGGTTAACCTGCAAATCGATCTAAATTTGAGAACAGCTCTGTCGTAAAGGACACGATTGTTGAAAGCATCCATGGACCAAACACAACGAGTCCAATGAGTACTGCAACAATCTTAGGAATAAACGCAAGCGTCTGTTCTTGAATTTGGGTTGTCGCCTGAAACACACTGACAATCAGTCCCACAATGAGTGCGAGCGCTAGAAGCGGCCCACTCACAAGCAATACTACATACACTGATCTTTCAGCCATCGTAATGACAAATTCTGAACTCATGTTTTAAGCACCTACTCTAAAAGCTTTGCAGCAAAGATTTAACTATCAAATACCATCCATCGACTAAAACAAATAACAATATTTTGAAAGGGAGTGATATCATAACCGGCGGAAGCATCATCATCCCCATTGACATCAGAACACTTGCGACCACCATGTCAATAATTAAAAATGGAATAAAGATCATAAAACCAATTTGAAATGCCGTCTTTAATTCTGAGATGGCAAAAGCGGGAACCATCGCCGTTAATGGAATATCTTTAATCGATTCAGGTGTATCCATTTTTGCGTAGCTAAGAAATAAAGCCAAATCTTTCTGTCTTGTATGTTTACTCATAAACTCTTTAATAGGCACTTCGGCTTTTTCATATGCCTGATTTAACGTGATGTCATCATTTAAAAGCGGCGTGAGCGCCTCTTTATTAATCTGTGAGAACGTGGGTGCCATGATAAAAAATGTGAGAAACAAAGCAAGTCCAACAAGCACTTGGTTTGGCGGCATTGAGTTGGTTGCAAGTGATGTTCTGACAAATGAAAGAACAATCACAATCCGTGTAAAACACGTCATTAAAATGAGAATGCCCGGTGCAACCGAAAATACAGTTAAAAGTAATAGAAGACGGACAGATGTGCTAATATTTCCTGCACCGCTGGAATTAAATAAATCGATAAACTCATTCATTTTGTTTCGGGCCTTTCTTTCTGACTTCTGATTGGGTCTTTTTCAATTCGGCTAGCTGCGCCTTTAAATTGGCTGAAAAAGAAGAAGTGGTCGGCTGATCATGTTTCTTTACCTGCGAGGTGAATTTTTGAACCATTTTTGGTAAATCGGTCTTACTCTCCATCGCTTCTTCATATTGTTTTACGATTGCTTCACATTCTTGTTCATCATCAATTTCTTTTAGCAGCTGGATTGAATCTGCTACGCCGACAACTAATACTCGTTTGCCCACCTTGATCAGCTGGACTGAACGGTTTTGTCCGACTGTCGTTCCGCCAATATTTTCAACATAGCGAAATGGTTTGAGTAAGCGGTTTTGCTTACCAACAAATCTCACCAATCCATAAATAAGCAGGATGACAAATAGTAAGGCACCAATCATTTTGACAAAATCCATAATGGAGACAGAAGAAGAGGGAACTTCTTCTGCCGGATTCGTTTGATTGTCAGTGGTTTTCTTCTCTGTATCCTTTTTGCTTTCTTTCTCATCTTTGAGCCAGTCATTCACTGTGCCATTCTCAGGATCTTTCGTTTCAGCAAACAGTGAGGCAGGCTGCATCGTCAAGAAAAGCATAAAACTGATCATTGCTATACATATCAAACGTTTTTTCAACAAATCTTACACCCTTTTTTAGCCTAACGTTTTATTAATTGCTTCAAGTACACGGTCTGCCTGGAATGGCTTCACGATAAAGTCTTTTGCGCCTGCTTGGATCGCGTCAATAACCATTGACTGCTGTCCCATTGCAGAACACATGATGATTTTTGCAGAAGCATCGATTTGTTTAATTTCTTTTAGTGCAGTGATTCCGTCCATTTCTGGCATTGTGATATCCATTGTGACAAGATCAGGAGATGTTTCTTTGTATTTTTCAACTGCTTGTGCGCCGTTTTCTGCTTCTCCTACTACATCAAATCCGTTTTTTACAAGAATATCCTTGATCATCATTCTCATGAATGCTGCATCATCTACGATTAATACCTTAGTAGCCATTTACTTATTCTCTCCCTGTATGTTTGTTTATTTTAAATTAGAAAGTCTTTCTGACTGGCTTAGAATGTCAGTCACACGAACACCAAAGTTCTCATCAATGACAACGACTTCCCCTTTGGCGACGATTCGTTTGTTAACTAGAATGTCTACTGGCTCACCAGCAAGTTTGTCCAGTTCAATGATACTTCCAGCTGAAAGCTCAAGAACTTCTTTCACACTGCGCTGAGTTCTTCCAAGTTCCACCGTAATAGAAAGGGGAATGTCCATCAGCATATCAAGATTTCCAAGCTGGCTTGTTGTATGCTGAGGCTCACTGAACGCTTCAAATTCGACTGGCGCCACATTTACAGGTGCTGCCGGCTTCGCCTGTCTTTTCGGCGGTGCTGCTTGCTGCGCTGGGGCAGACTGCGTTTGCGTTGCTGCCGGCTGAGGTTCAGGTGTGCTCACTTGAGCTTCTTGAACAGGCTCTTCTTCTTGCGCAGGGACTGTTAATTCTGCGATTAAATCCTTCGCAAATGTAATAGGATAAAGCTGCATAATATTTGAATCGATCAGTTCACCTATTGTTAATCTGAAGGATACTTTGACAAGCATTTCTTCAGCTGGAATTCGGTCTGTCCCTTCTCCTTCTTTCACATCAAGTAATTCGACGCGCGGCGGAGAAATATCAATCTTTTTATTAAAGACTGTCGACATAGACGTCGCAGCAGAGCCCATCATTTGGTTCATCGCTTCTTGCACTGCACTTAAATGAATTTCGCTTAAAGAAGGGTCAGCATTTGTCCCGTCTCCGCCCATCATTAAGTCCGCAATGACTGCTGCATCTGTTTGCTGGATAACAAGCAGGTTACTTGCGCTGAAGCCCTCTGTATAATTCACTTCAATAGCGACATACGGATGAGGAAATTCCTCATTCAGCTTACTTTTTTGAATCACTGTAACCGTTGGAGTTGTAATCTCCACTTTTTGATTTAATAGGGTTGAAAGTGCTGTTGCAGAGCTGCCAAATGAAATATTACCGATTTCTCCAATGGCATCTTGCTCCATTGCAGAAAGGATTGTATCAGGCTCTATATCATCATTGCTGCCTCCTTTAAGGAGCGCATCGATTTCGTCTTGTGATAATTTACTTCCGTTATTCTCCATCTTCTTCACCTCTTATGTCGTGATCTAGAATTTGAATCGCCTGTTTCCGATTCACGCGGCCGGCCTGTCCCAAGAATTTCGGTTTATTTCCGACCATAACAGTAAGAGGCGCATTTACTGGTTTGTCCAAGGCAATACAATCACCAATTTCCAAATTCAAAAACTCTTCCACCGTCATTTCCGATTGTCCCAGCTCTGCGACTACCGGTATTTTTGCCTTCATAATCCGTTTTTCAATGGCCTTTGTCTCTTGCTGTTTTGGTTCATTTCGTTCAGACTGCATCCAGTAGTGTACAGACAGCTTCGGAATAATAGGCTCTAATACAACGTGAGGAATACATAGGTTAATAACCCCGCTTACCTCGCCAATCTGTGTATTAAGAGAAATGACGACAACTGTTTCGTTTGGTGACACCATTTGAACAAACTGGGGATTTACCTCGAAATCTGCCATTTCAGGCTCGATGTCGGTTATGGACTGCCACGCTTCTCTGTAATTTTCCAAAGCTCCCTCAAACATGTTTGAGATAATCTTTGTTTCAATTTCTGTAAGTGATTCTGTCTTATTATGACTAATGCCAATCCCGCCCATCAGCCTGTCCATCATCGCATAGCCGATTGTTGGGTTCACTTCAAGCATGATTCTTCCTTCAAGCGGGCTGACATAAAATAAGTTTAATAATGTCATATTAGGAATCGAACGAATAAATTCTTCGTATGGTACTTGGTCAACCGAGCTGACAGTAATTTGAATATATGATCTTAGCTGCGCTGAAAAATGCGTGGTGAGCAGTCTAGCGAAGTTATCATGAATCCTTGTTAAACTTCGAATCTGGTCTTTTGAAAAGCGCAGTGCACGTTTAAAGTCATACACTTTCACTTTTTTCGTCGTTTCTTCTTTTTTCAGCTCTTCTGCATCCATTTCGCCTGTTGAGATGGCGGATAATAATGCGTCGATCTCATTCTGGGAAAGCACTTCTCCTGACATTTCTTCACCTCCGTCGCGTTAATTAATCGCCTCTATTGCAGATTAAAGGAGGTTATATATACTTCTTTCACCTTGCCATCTTGCAAATAGTTATTCACTTTGTTTTTGACTTGTGTTTTAAAATGTTCTCTGCCTTTTTTGCCATCAAGTTCATCTGCATTCGTGTCTGATAAAATGTCGATTACAGCATCTTTTACTTGGAAACTTCTTTTCTCAAGCTCTGATTTTGCCTTTTCAGAGTCCGTTTCAATATTCAGGACAAGTTTGACAGCATTTCCTTCAGATTTTAAATTGGTGATAATCTCAGGAATTTCAACAGAAGCTTTTACGACTTCATCTGCTGTTGGCTCTTTTTCAGCTTTTGCTTCGTCTGACCCATTCAGCAGAAAAAAGATGCCTGCTCCAATTCCGACGATGGCAATAATCATGATTAGCATTACTACGACTAATTTCTTCTTCATTCAAATTCCTCTATTCCTTGATTCAATGAAATGACTTGGATTTTTCTGTAGAAAGAAATGATTTTCTCTTGAAGCTGCTCTTCATCTTCTTTCACAACGAATTTCTTTCCATTGGCCAAAGTAATGGTCGTGTCTGGAAAACTTTCGATTTGCTCGATATGGAGAGCGTTCAGCATAAATCCTTTGCCATTTAATCTTGTCACTTCAATCATATTAAGCAGAGAAGCGATCATCCGCTCCCCCTACCTCCTATCGTTTCAGATTCACAAGCTCTTGCAGAATTTCATCAGAAGTTGTGATCGTCTTTGCATTCGATTGGAATCCGCGCTGCGCGATAATCATTTCGGTAAACTCGTCTGTTAAATCAACGTTTGACATTTCAAGTTTCCCTGTTTGAAGTTCACCTGTTCCTTGAGTTCCAGGAGCGATGGCATTACTTGGTGCACCGGAACTGAGCGTTTGGCGATATAGGTTATCCCCAATCTTATCTAATCCTCCTGCATTACTGAATGACACAAGTGATATTTGCCCAACAGTACGAGAAACGTTGTTCTCAACAACAGAAACGGTCCCATCTGGCCCAACACTGACACTTGACACATTGTCGCTTGGAATGTTGATTCTTTGTCCATCCATGCCAAGTAGATAGTTTCCATCAGGTGTTGCCAAATCCCCATTTGAATCAGGTTTGAAGTTCCCTGTTCTTGTAAATAGGATTTCACCTTGCTTTTGAATACGGAAAAATCCATCTCCATTAATATAGAAATCATATGGTTCGTCTGTATTTTGAGAAGAGCCTGGTTTCATGATTTTATCAATAGAAGATAAAGATGATCCTAAACCAACTTGTTTTGAGTTGATCGAACCAGAATTGTTCGTCGGTCCACCTGAGCTTGAAATGGTTTGACTGACCATATCTTTAAACGTGATACGGCTTTTTTTGTATCCGTGTGTATTGACGTTGGCTACGTTATTGGCTACCACATCTAATTTTGTTTGGAAGTTTTTCATTCCGCTAATTCCTGAGTAAAGTGAGCGTAACATTTATTTTCCTCCTCGAATTACTTCGTTTTTTCTCCAACTGCTGTAACGTCCCAAGGGCTGATTTTCGTTCCATCTTCCAAAATAAGCAAGTATTCATTGTCTATGTTTTTAACAGACTTCACAGTGCCCGATATCTCTTTATCATCCAGCTTGCCCGATACTTCTTTACCAATCCAGCCTACATACGTCGTAAACGGATCTTGGTGTGCAACAAATGTAGACATGAGCTGATTCAGCTTGGTGATCGAATCGTTCATATTGGTTTGCTGTTCTAAAGATGAAAAAGTGGCAAGCTGCGTGACAAACTCACGGTCATCAAGTGGGTTTGTCGGATCTTGGTTTTGAAGCTGTGTGAGCAAAATTTTCAAGAATTGATCTTTGCCGAGCGTATCTGTTTTCTTTTCTGCTTTTGAAGAAGTGTCTGTTTGTGCGGCTGTTCTATTCGTAGCATCAACTGTTGCCATTAGATCTCCTCCTCTTCTTCATCTGACCCAACAAGAGCATCTAGGACATCTTGGAATTCTGCTTCCTGTTCATCAGTCTGCTGGAAATTCTGTCCTTTTGGCTGCTGCTGCTTGTTTTCTTCACTAAACTGTCCAAATAACGGCTGCTCATTTGATTGAAGCGGTATATGGAAACGGTCCACTTGAACCGACATATTCGGAAGCGCCTGCTTGAGCTGCGGAAGGTGATGCTCTAACAGCTCTTTTGCTGCTTGCGTCGAGGCAGTAATTTTACTCGCATACATACCGTTTTGTTTCGTTAGCTGAATGGTAATAAATCCAAGATTTTCAGGATTTAATCGAACGGTAAACCGTCCGCTTGAATTGCCAAACGGCGTGAATTTCATTTGCTTCCACGTGTTTAGAATTTGCTGATCAACTGTTCCTGGCTTTTCATCCGTCGTTTGTGTCTGCTGAACAGGAGCCGCTGACTGCAGGTGGAAAAACTGCTTATGACCTGGCAGAAGCGAGTGGGTCATTATTTTTTCAGAAGCTGGCGCAGCAGTGCTTTGTCCTTTAACGACTTCTTTTTTGATGAGCCACTCAAGAGATGCATTCCCTTTTGCCGGAGAAGCGAGAGTAGATTCTTGTTTTGGAGAGACCAGTTCCTTCAACTCTCCTAGTGAAATTTTCCACTCTTTGTCAGATCCTTTCGCACTCGCCATCATATGATCGATTAACTGATTAAAGTGCTTTAGCTCACTTTGAGTCATCGAATTCAGCTTTGGTGCTGAACCCTGCGAAAAGAACTGCTCTTTTACTTGCTGAACGAGTTTCTCATCTACCCCGTTTTTCGAAAGAAAGTCGATGAAGTCTTGACCTTTTCCTTCAATATCCTGCACAAGTTTCGCATCAAAGCTGAGCGGCTGTTGATTAAGCAATTGATAGATGAAAAAGTGGACTTGTATGAGCTGTTCACTATGTTCAGAACCTGGCTTTTCAGCTTGATCACCGTAAATGGAAGATTCCATTTTTTGAAATAATTCTTCAAGTGACTTGAGATCAGTTGCTTCAAGTGTTTGACCTTGTAGTGTTTGAAGCGCACTTAGTAGATCTGCGCTCATTCCTTCTTCAGGTGATTGCATCCATTTTTCAATGATCTGCATCGCATCATTGATAGAAAGAGAGGCAGCAGCGGCTGTCTCAGCATCAACAGGACCGCTTTGGGCGCCTGCTCCGCTAAGTAATTGTTTAAACAAACCGCTGGCAGTTGCCGCGCCGCCTCCCTTTAGTCCCGAGAGACCTTGAGAAGATTGCTGTAAGGCTGCAATATCCAATAGCTTCACTTATTGTCCACCCCCATTTTCACGTTCTTCTTTTTTGGCAAGCTCTTTTGTAAACGTTGCTGCCTTCTGAGGTGTCAGTTTTGCTAATATGTCTGTCAGTTTATTTTTGCTCAGCTCTTCAAGGATTTTTAATGCCTCTTTATCACTTAGTTCTGATAAAATTTTGGCGGATTTCCCTGGGTCCATGCTTTCATAAATGCTGGCGATCTTTCCTTTTGTCTGCTGATTAGAGGATGCCGCTGCATCAGAGGACTCCGCTGCCGAGTTATTACCTGACGTATTATTTGATGAGCTGTTATTCGATGAACTGTCATTGGCTGACGTATTCTTTGCATCATTTGCAGATGTTTTTTCAAGTGAGTTGATTTTTTGATTCAGTCTTTTAATCTCTTCATCACTTGTTTTCAAATCTTTTTGTGCAATTTCGAGCTCATTTTTTTGCTCTTTAATAGTCTTTTTCAGTTCTTTCAACTCTGCATCGCTTTGATCATTAGGTGAAGATGACGTTTTTGAGGTGTCATCTGAACCAACTAAGCTGCTGATCACCGGAATGTTTTGGAGCGGTTTTTTTAGATCAAAACCTGCCATATAAAGGATCGTGCCAGTGACAATCACAAGCACAATCAATGGGATGATGACAATAAACAAGATCCATTGAAATTTCCCGCCGCCTGATTCCTTTGTTTTTTCCTTCTTAGGCATTCATCTCGACTCCTAATGTCCTTGAAACATGAATTGGCTGATAGAGATATCATCCATTTCTTTCATTTCAATTGCCTTATGTTCAAGGGAAAACTTTTCAAATTGCTTTTCTTTCATTTTTTCAAACTTTTTAAACTCAATGTTTTTTTCAGTTAAATCAGATTGTTTTTCATTCATTTGATGACGTTTCATGATCACAAGCTGCTGATAATGCTGAATGGTGTTATCTAAGTTGGTCACAAATTGCTGGTAATGACGCATTTCTTGAACACTCATTCCACTTCTCAGCTTTTCTTCTTTGCTTTTTTCCATTAGCTCTTTTTTACTCATATTTTCATAGAGTTTTTCAGCGACTTGCTCAAATGCCGAAACGGATTGTTGGTACGCTGCAAGTGACTTGTCTTTTTCACTTTCTTTCAGTTCTAAGAGCTTTTGAAATTTGTATTGATATCTCACTGTTTTTGTCAATCCTCTCTATTCATCAAACTGAGCAATAAACTCACACTGTCTTCAATAGATACAGCCTCTTCTACATCCTGCTTTAAAAATGAAATCAGATGAGGGTAAGCCTGCATGGCCTCATCAATATCTTTGGAGGAGCCTTTTTTATATGCTCCTATATTAATGAGGTCTTCAGCGTTTTGATAAGTGGATAAAAGCTGGCGGAACCGGTTAGCCGCTTCCTTGTGATCATGACTTGCGATATTGCTCATGACACGGCTGATACTTTTCAAAATATTAACAGCGGGAAATTGTCCTTTGTTGGCTAAAGCACGATCAAGGACAATGTGGCCATCCAGGATCCCCCTCACTGTATCAGCGATCGGTTCATTCATATCGTCCCCATCAACAAGAACTGTGTAAAACGCTGTGATCGAACCAAGCTGATTTGTTCCAGTTCGTTCGAGCAATTTTGGCAGTATAGCGAACACTGATGGTGTATATCCTTTTGTTGTTGGCGGCTCGCCAGTTGCAAGACCTATTTCCCTTTGCGCCATGGCAACCCTCGTAACAGAATCCATCATGAACATGACATTTTTGCCTCTGTCTCTGAAATATTCCGCAATGGCTGTTGCAGTATAGGCAGCTTTCAGTCTCGTCAGTGCAGGCTGGTCAGAAGTTGCGACGACAACAATTGATCGCTTCAGTCCTTCAGCACCTAAATCCTTTTCAATAAACTCACGAACTTCACGGCCACGCTCTCCAACAAGGGCAATGACATTGAGGTCTGCTTCTGTCTGCTTTGCAATCATCCCCATTAAGGTACTTTTTCCAACACCACTTCCGGCAAAAATCCCGATCCTTTGACCAGTGCCAACTGTGAGCAAACTATCAATGACTCTAACGCCGACACCCATCTTTTCTCGAATAGGCGGTCTGTCCATCGGATTTGGGGGTGATTGATCTGTCGAAACAGGTGCAAGTCCCTTTGGAAGCATACTGCCATCAAGCGGATCACCGAAGGCATCAACGACTTCACCTATTAATCCAGTCCCTACTTTGACCTTCAGCGACTCACCCGTCGCTTCCACAAGACTTCCTGGTGAAATATTGGATGCTTCTACATAAGGCATGAGCAGAATGTTTTCATCTCTAAACCCTACGACCTCTGCTTTTATCGGATGGTGCTTGCTCCCTTTTTTATGAATGAGACACACGTCACCGATCGAACTCTCCGGCCCCTTAGATTCAATCATGAGCCCAACCACTCGGTTGACTTTTCCAAATCGTTTATAAGGATCAGCGGTTTCAATCGTTTCTTTTAACACATCCATTTTCATTTGTGATCACCTGAATCAATGACTTCTAATAATTTTTCTTTCAGCTGATTCAATTGGGTATCAACACTCGCTTCCACTTTTCCAAAACTTGTTTCTACGTAACAAGTTCCTTTTGGCGCTTTTTCATCCGAGTAAATGGCAAGATGTGTATCCTTTTGAAGGATTCTAATCAATTCGTCTTTATATTCCATCACATGCTCGTAATGTTCAGGGTCAACATAGATGGAAATATCGTCATATTCTTTCACTTCTGAAATGACCTGCTTCACAAGAGCCAAAAATTGATCTTTCGTCTCCTCAGCTGCATTCCAAACGCGTTTAGCGAGTTCAAAAGCAAGTTCCACAATTTGCTCAGCAGAGCTTTCAATTTTTTCTTCGTAGTCCTGCCTTGCAAGACCGGCGATGTCATTTGCTTGATCAAGAATAGCTTGGTACTGCAAATTTGCATCTGCTTCGCCCTTTTGAAAGCCGTCTTGATAACCTGCTTGTTTCGCTTCTTCAATGAGCTGTATTCTTTCTTCTTCAAAATCAGTTCTGCGCTGATTGATTTCAGCCATTGTTTTTTCCAGCTCACTGTTTGCTTGGTCTAAGATGCGGCTCGCCTGATCTTCTGCATCACTAAGTACAAGCTGCGATGCTTCGGTTTCATTGACAAGCTCTTCTTCGTGATGTTCTCTTTTAAACTCCACTTGCTGTAAAGGAATCGTTTGCCGTCCTTGTTCAGGAATAACAGATGTTTCATGTTTGATAATCCTAGACAATGATATCGTCTCCTCCGCCTCGAGCTATGACGATTTCTCCAGCTTCCTCAAGTCGTCTTACGATGCTGACAATACGGGTTTGTGCTTCCTCGACATCTCTAAGCCGGACAGGCCCCATAAACTCCATTTCTTCTTTGAATGTTTCGACCATCCGCTGTGACATGTTGCGGAAGACAATTTCTTTGACCTCTTCGCTTGCCACTTTGAGTGCGAGCAATAAGTCATCATTTTCAACATCTCTGATGACGCGCTGAATCGCTCTGCTGTCAAGAGTGACAATATCTTCAAAGACAAACATACGTTTCTTAATTTCATCAGCAAGTTCAGGATCTTGAATTTCAAGTGTGTCTAAAATGGTCTTCTCCGTAGCACGGTCTACACCATTTAGCACTTCCACAACCGCTTCGACTCCGCCTGTTTGCGTGTAGTCCTGCGTAAAGGTTGAAGACAGCTTTTGTTCAAGAATGCGTTCCACCTCATTGATGATCTCTGGAGATGTGCGGTCCATTAAGGCAATACGTCTTGCAACCTCAGTTTGTACTTCCTCGCCTAATTCAGATAAAATTTGCCCAGCCTGCACTGGATCCAGGTAGGAAAGGATGAGCGCAATCGTTTGTGGATGCTCATGCTGGATAAAGTTTAAAATTTGTTCTGGTTCAGCCTTTCGAGCAAAATCAAATGGTTTTACTTGAAGAGAGGATGTTAACCGGTTTAAGATGCTGTCCGCTTTGTCCTCACCAAGCGCTTTTTCAAGCACTTGTCTTGCGTACATAAGACCACCCTGCGATATGTAGTCCTGCGCGATGGCAATGCTGTGAAACTCTTCGATGATTTCATCTTTTTTAGCAGTATCTACACTTCGTACATTGGAAATTTCTAATGTTAATTTTTCTATTTCGTCTTCAGACAGATGTTTGTATACAGATGCTGACACGTCTAGCCCTAAGGAAATCATTAGGATTGCTGCTTTTTGTCTGCCTGTTAGTCGATTTGGATCTTTTCTCGACATGTGTATTCCTCCTAATCCTCGGACAGCCAGCTGCGTAGCAATTTAGCAAAGTCTTCTGGTTTTTCTTTTGCCATTTTTTCAAGCTGATTTTTTCTCACCATTTCTTCTGTTTCTGGTTCAGTGTCGATATCAGGAACATCGATTGGTGTACGTTCATCAAACTCAAACTCTTCTTCCTCATCTCTTCTACGCTTACGTACAAGAAGAATGATAAGAGCGATAATTGCAAGTAGGAGCACACCGCCTACAATATAAACCCAGATTGGAATATTATTTGAAGGGTTATCTGCCGCAGTTTGCTGTTTACCGTCTAATTTTGATACTGATAAAACGATTTTGTTATCTAAGTCTGCTTGAGTGAGCGCTTGACCATTTGTGTATTCTTTATCAATCGATGTGCTAATGATCGTTGAAAGAATCTTTTTGATATCATCTTGTCTTTCAGCTGTTAAAGAGTTTGCATCGTTTGCAGTTGGTGGTTCGACCAACGCTTGAATGCCAACATCTCTAATTTTATAAGGGCTTTCTTTGATATCTTTATGAATGCGGTTGACTTCATAATTGATACGATCTTCACTCTTCTCGTAATCTCCGCTTCCATTCGCTCCATCGGCACCTTGATAATTTGTGACATCATCGTCACCTGTTCCAGCGGTGCCTCCAGCTGCTGCTCCATTGCCTGAATATGTTTCAGCAATCTTTTCAGCGCTGACAGCAATCCCCTGCATGTTTTCTTTATCAACAGGTTCTACAAGGTCTTCTTTTCTTTTTTCTTCAGTAAAATCAATGTCTGTTGTGACCGATACAGCCACTTTATCTTGACCCATCATTGTTCCGAGCAGCTGCTGAATTTTTCTTTGAAGATTCTTTTCGATTTCCTCTTTTTTCTGCTGCTGTGCATCCATTCCACTTGCATAAGAATCGGAACTGGTGTTTAAGTCGTAGTAGTTGGAATCTTGGTCCATAATGACAATGTTTTCTGTTTTTAAATTCGGCACACTTTTTGAAATAAGATGATAAAGGCCTTTTACTTGCTGCGGCGTAAGCGTGTAGCCAGGCTCAACTTGCAGCACAATGGATGCTGATGCATTACTTTGCTCTTCTCCAACAAAAACGGAATCTTTTGGCAGGTTAATCATCACTTTTGAATCTTTAATCCCATCAATTGTGTTGATCAGATTGGATAGTTCTGTCTGAGTTGCGTCTACTTTCAGAACATCAAATTCATTATCTGTTAAACCGAAGCCTGAATTGTTTGCAAAGAAGGAATAATCAATGTTGCCTGTCTTAGGAAGCCCTTCAGATGCGAGTGTTACTTTTAAAGAGTCTGCTTGCTTTTCTGGAACGAGAATCGTTGTTCCATTGTTTGCAAGTTCCGATTTAACGTTTTTGCCATCTAGTTCCTGTTTGATTTGTCCAGCTTCTGCCTCAGACAAGTCTCTAAAGAGCGGAACCATTTTTTCAGAAGAAGCAAAGATGCTAACAACCGTAATAATGATTGCTAGGGCAGCAACGCCGCCAATCATGAGTATTTTTTGTAATTTTGATCGATTTCGCCAAAACTCAACTGTTTTTGTTCTTAATTGCATTAAAGTACGATTCATCTTAACCCCCGGTCATTCCATTCAGTCTTTTTTTGTCCACCAGCACCTCCTACATCTGCATTCTCATAATCTCTTGGTACGCTTCGACTGCTTTATTTCGAAACTCTGTCGCAGCTGTGAGTGTGACACTCGCTTTCTGCGAGGCAATCATGACTTCATCGAGATTGACATCTTTTCCTTGTGCAAGCGCATTTGTATACTGGTCTGATTTCAGCTGTGATTGATTTAATGCCTCAATGGAATTCTTCAGCACATCAGAGAAATTCGTTTGACTTTTAGGTGCAGCCGCCTGCAAGGACGATGCATTCGTCAATTCACTTGCTTGCTGAGCGGTTTGAAGCTGGAAAGGAGATATTGCATTAACCAATTCTTTTCACCTTACTTTCCTATTTCTAAAGCTTTCATCAGCATGCTTTTGTTCGCATTTAGAGCAGTCACGTTCGCTTCATATGATCTTGAGCTGCTGATGAGGTCGACCATTTCTTTTAATGGATCGACATTTGGTGTTTGAACATATCCATTTTCATTGGCATCGGGATTTGTAGGATCATATTGAAGGTTGAATGGAGTTTCGTCTTCTGTAATCTTTGTTACTTTGACGCCGTTTCCTAATTTGCCGCTCGAATTCATACTTGAGTTCAATATAGATGAAAATGATTCACCTGACGGCTGTAATGTGACAAGTTTACGTCTATAAGGCTCCCAGTTGCCATCAACCTGTTTAGCTCTTGTTGTATCCATATTTGCAAGGTTTGAGGATACAACGTCCATTCTGAGCCTCTGTGCCGTTAATGCTGAGGCCGAAGCGTTCACTCCTGAAAAAATCGACATCACTTACCTCCTGTCAAAACTGTTTTAAGAGAATTAAATTTCCCGCTCATTCTTTCCACCAAAGCATTATACTGAATTTGGTTTTTAGCGAGTTCACTCATCTCTTGATCAATATCGACATTATTTCCGTTTTCTTGATATGAAGTACGGTTGCTAGAAACAACTGAATAATTAGACCCTGTTTTTGAAAAATCAATGTGACCTTGGTATGTTTTTTTAGCATCTAATTTGTTCGATGCGTCATTTAGCATGTCATGGAATGCGACGTTTTTCGACTTGTAGTTCGGTGTGTCTATATTCGCGATATTATTGCTTATGACTTTTTGCTTAACATTCGCTCTACCCAAGGCATTCTCAAGGTTGCTTATCGTTCCAGAAAATATATCCAAAACCATATACCTCCAATCATATGTATTTCATTCCATTTAATCATGTCGAGATTTGTAAAACCATATGTTCATTGTAAGAAATAATAGGATTAAAGTCTATGATGTATATGTAAAAAAAACTCGTAATATATATCTATTTTACGAATAGGTATAAAGGCCTAGATTCAAAGCACTACAGATTTGTAAGGGGTTTCTTGGAAAAAAGAGTGACATTTTTCGGACAAATCCTCATTTTTTCACATAAAAAAACCCTTTTCAGCATTTATTTCGGCTAAAAAGGGTTTTTGATTAATGAGATTTTAAATTTTCGAGTTCAATTAAAAATTTGTTGTTTAACACTTTGATGTACGTTCCCTTCATTCCAAGAGAACGAGATTCGATTACGCCTGCACTTTCTAACTTACGTAATGCGTTTACGATCACTGAACGAGTGATCCCTACACGGTCTGCAATTTTACTTGCGACAAGAAGACCTTCGTTTCCATCAAGCTCTTCAAAAATGTGCTCAATCGCTTCAAGCTCACTGTATGATAGAGAGCTAATCGCCATTTGGACAACCGCTTTACTTCTTGCTTCTTCTTCGATTTCCTCTGCTTTCTCGCGAAGAATCTCCATTCCAACAACTGTTGCCCCGTATTCAGCAAGAATTAAATCATCATCTGTGAATGTATCTTGTAAGCGGGACAGGATTAACGTACCTAAACGATCTCCTCCGCCGATAATTGGAACAATTGTTGTTAAACCTGATTGGAATAAGTCACGGTTCTCAATCGGGAAAGCTGTATATTCACTGTTAATATCAAGGTTTGAAGACGTTTCTGGGACATTGAATAGACTCTTTGTATATTCTTCAGGGAACTGACGATCTTCAAGCATTTTTTTCATACGTGCATTTTCGATCTGTTGATTAATGGAGTAACCAAGAAGCTTTCCCCTTCTGCTTAATACGAAAATGTTTGAATCAATGACATCTCTCAGTGTTTCCGCCATTTCTTTGAAATTAACTGGTTTCCCCGCTGCATCTTGCAGCATTGAGTTAATAATCCTTGTTTTTTGTAGTAACGCCATAATAATGATCCTCCTAGATTACTTTATTCATTTGTTAAAGTATAAATTGACTTAAATCTTTGTTATTTGCAATCTTTCCTAGCTTCTCTTCGACATACTGAGGGGTAATGGTCACTGTCTCCATCGTAATATCAGGCGCCTCAAATGAAAGCTCTTCAAGCAGCTTCTCAAGTATGGTATGAAGCCTTCTTGCACCGATGTTATCTGTCTCCTGATTGACATGATAAGCCACTTCGGCAATCTTATGAATAGCATCGTCAGAAAATTCAAGAGATATACCTTCTGTTTCAAGTAAAGCTTTATATTGCTTTAATAATGCATTATCTGGTTCCGTTAAGATTTTCACAAAGTCTTCTATACTTAATTTATCTAATTCTACACGAATTGGGAAGCGCCCCTGAAGCTCGGGAATCAAATCTGATGGCTTTGCCATATGAAATGCACCTGCTGCAACAAAAAGCACATGATCAGTTTTAACGGCACCATATTTCGTCATCACAGTTGAACCTTCTACAATCGGTAAAATATCACGCTGAACCCCTTCACGAGAAACATCTGCAGATGATGCACCGCCGCTTTTGGCGATTTTGTCGATTTCATCGATAAAAATAATTCCTTGCTGCTCTGCTTTGTAGACCGCTTCCTGACTGACTTCATCCATATCAATCAGTTTTGAAGCTTCCTCAGCCGTTAACGCCTTTCTTGCTTCTCTGACAGTCAGCTTTCTGCGTTTTTTCTTTTTAGGCATGAGATTGCCGAGCGCATCCTGCATGTTCATACCCATTTGCTCCATACCCGAGCCTTGAAGCATATCAAACATGGAAGGCTGCTGTTCTTCTACTTCGATCGTGACGTAATGATCTTCAAGTTCTCCCATCGCCAGCTGATGAGCAATTCGCTTTCTTGTCGATTCGAGTTCCACTTCTTCATTTGAATGATCTCGATCACGGTCATCTTCATCTGAACCGCCAAACAGCATCTCAAAAGGATTTTTTACAGACTGGCTTTTTTTCTTACCAGGAACAAGTAAATGAACAAGACGTTTATTTGCTTGTTTTTCTGCTTCATCTTGAACATCTTTCATTTTTTCTTCTTTGACGAGTCTAATCGCTGTTTCAACTAAATCTCTCACCATTGACTCTACGTCACGGCCAACATAACCCACTTCAGTAAATTTCGTCGCTTCCACTTTAATAAAAGGCGCACCAGAAATTCGAGCAATTCTTCGGGCAATTTCTGTTTTCCCCACACCTGTAGGGCCGATCATTAAAATATTTTTAGGAACGACTTCATCCTTTAGCTTATCATGTAAAAGACTTCTTCTGTAACGGTTTCTTAAAGCCACCGCCACTGCTTTTTTCGCATCAAGCTGACCAATGATATATTGATCAAGCTTTTCAACTATCTCTCTTGGGGTGAACGGCTTTTTCTCCATACGTCTCATGTCCTTTCTATTCAAGCTCTTCTAAAGTGATTTGATCGTTCGTGTAGACACAGATTTCTCCGGCCGTTTCAAGAGCGGCCTTTGCAATTTCTCTCGCTGAGAGATGATCACCTGCATGGGTTTTGAGTGCTCTCCCTGCGCTAAGGGCATAGTTGCCGCCTGAGCCAATGGCCAAAATCCCATCATCTGGTTCAATGACCTCTCCAGTTCCAGAGACGAGCAGGATGCTCTCTTTGTTCATGACGATGAGCATGGCCTCAAGCTGCCTTAGCATCTTGTCACTTCGCCATTCCTTCGCTAGTTCTACGGCTGCCCGCTTTAAGTTGCCACCATATTCTTCAAGCTTTGTTTCAAACTTTTCAAAGAGTGTAAACGCATCTGCTACTGAACCTGCAAAACCTGCAAGCACCTTGCCTCCGAAAAGACGGCGCACTTTTTTTGCTGTGTGTTTCATCACGACAGCCTGCCCGAAAGTGACTTGACCGTCGCCAGCCATTGCACTTTTTCCTTTATGTTGAACGGCAAAGATGGTTGTTGCATGAAATGATGACATGAAAAAACCTCCTTTTAGGATCGTTTAAAAGCCCTTGGGTGATGAGACATGTACGTGTTTCTTAAAGAATCTTTTGATACATGCGTGTACACCTGTGTAGATGATAAATTTGAATGACCGAGAAGTTCTTGAACACTTCTCAAATCCGCCCCCTCGTTTAAGAGATGCGTGGCAAAGGTGTGCCTTAACATGTGAGGATGGATATGTAATGTACCTGACGCCTTTTTCATTAATTCAGTGAGAATGAATCGAACACCTCGGTCTGTAAGAGGCGCCCCGCGCTGATTCAAAAACACATGTGCATCAGCGCGGTCTTTCCCCTTAGATTTCAGCTTCTGCCTTCCATCCTCTAAATAAGTAATGAGCGCTTCATGAGCATATGACCCGAAAGGAACATACCGCTGCTTGCTGCCTTTCCCATGAACAAGCACTGTATCCATCGATAAATCAAGATCAGATTCTTTTAATGAACATAACTCACTGACCCTCATACCTGTTGCATAAAGAAGTTCTAAAATGGCTTGATTTCTTTGCCCAAGCGGTGTGCTGACATCAGAAACTGTAAAAAGCTCTTTTAGTTCCTCCTCATACAAAAATGAAGGAATCCGCTTATCCTGTTTTGGTAAGCTAACGAGTAAAAAAGGATTTTCTTTCACAAGCTGTTCTCTTAATAAAAATTTATAAAAGCTGCGAAGCGCAGAGACTTTCTTACTAATCGTTCTTCTTGCCAGGCCTTTTTCATAAGCTTCTGTTAAATAAATTCTCGTATCTTGATAGGATACCTCTTCAAAACCGTCTATTCCTTGAATGTTCATAAATCTGACAAACTCTTCAATGGCTTCTGTATATCCTGAGATCGTTAAAGCTGAATAGTTTTTTTCAATTTGCAGATATTCAATGAATAAGTGGACAAGACGCTGTTTATTCGTCATTTTTACACCTCTTTAAGGCTTTTAAATGGTATCACATATCTTGCTTTCCGTGCAATGTTTTACTACAGAGATTTCGAAATAGTTTGAATAGTTTCGATTGCGCGCTTAGCGTACTCTGCATAACGTTCTTGTTTGTTTTTAATTCGAACACCTAGATCTTTCAGCAAACCAAAATTCGCATTCATCGGCTGGAAGCTTTTCTTGTTTGTCGACGTGATGTAATAAGCCATACTGCCAATCGCCGTTTCCTCAGGAAGTGTCACAAGCTCTTCCCCTTTAACAAAACGAGCGGCGTTAATGCCAGCCACAAGTCCGGAAGCTGCAGACTCGACATACCCTTCAACGCCTGTCATTTGTCCGGCAAAGAATAGATCATCTCTATTTTTAAACTGATAAGTCGGTCTTAAAAGGCTTGGCGAGTTAATAAATGTATTACGGTGCATTACCCCGTAACGAACAATCTCTGCTTCTTCAAGGCCTGGAATCAAACGGAATACTTTCTTTTGATCGCCCCACTTTAGATGTGTCTGGAAGCCAACGATGTTATATAAAGTACCTGCTGCATCATCCTGTCTTAATTGAACAACAGCGTAAGGTCTTTTTCCTGTTTTCGGATCTTCCAGTCCTACTGGCTTCATCGGGCCAAACAGCATCGTTTTCTTTCCTCTTTTCGCCATGACTTCAATTGGCATACAGCCTTCAAAGAAGATTTCTTTTTCAAATTCTTTTAATGGCACAGTTTCAGCAGAAATGAGCGCCTCATAAAAACGATCGAATTCTTCTTCTGTCATTGGACAGTTTAAATATGCGGCTTCCCCTTTGTCATAGCGTGATTTCAAATACACCTTATCCATATCAATGCTATCTTTCTCTAGAATAGGTGCCGCTGCATCGTAGAAATAGAGATATTCTTCTCCTGTTAACGATTTTAATTCTTTTGAAAGTGCTTCTGATGTCAGCGGGCCAGTCGCGATAATTGTCGGACCTTCTGGAATGCTTTGCACTTCTTCTTGAAAGACCGTAACATTCGGATGATTTTTCACGCGATCTGTCACGTTTGCTGCAAATTCATGACGGTCTACTGCAAGCGCGCCGCCTGCAGGAACTGAGCTTTCATCTGCTGCTGCGATAATGGCTGAATCTAAATGACGCATTTCTTCCTTTAATACACCTACTGCATTCGTCAAAGCGTTCGCACGCAGTGAGTTGCTGCATACAAGCTCCGCAAATTTATCTGTGTGGTGAGCCGGCGTTTGTTTCACAGGTCTCATTTCGTATAAATTGACTTTAATTCCTCGTTTAGCGATTTGCCATGCAGCTTCACTTCCAGCTAAACCGGCTCCGATCACATTTACAAATTGACTCATTGGACAACTCTCCTATTTCGTAAGTTCTGTTTGATGACATAAAAAAGCAGGTGAACAAGGCTGCTCACCGCTATTTTTGTTGTTCCTCTTTATAATCACAGTTCACACATTGAACTTGAACGCCTTTTTTCAGCTTTTTCTCTACAAGCATATTTTCGCATTTTGGACACTTTCTTTCAATTGGTTTGTCCCAAGAAACGAATTCACACTCTGGAAAACGATCACAGCCGTAAAAAATGCGGCGTTTCTTCGATTTTCGTTCAACGATGTTTCCTTCATGACATGACGGGCATTTGACACCGATATCTTTGACAATTGGTTTTGTGTTACGGCAGTCAGGAAAGTTAGAGCACGCCATGAACTTGCCGTATCTACCCATTTTGTACACCATCGGATGTCCGCACTCTTCACAATCAACACCTGCGTATTCCGGCTCAATCTCAACTTCTTGCATCTCTGCTTCAGCTTTTTCTACCCGTTTTGCAAAGTCTTGATAGAAGCTGTCGATAATACGAACCCATTCGATCGTACCTTCTTCAACACTATCAAGTTCCTTTTCCATTTTCGCTGTAAATTCAACGTTAATGATTTCAGGAAAGAATTCGATGATTAAGTTGAGTACAATCTCTCCAAGCTCTGTCGGAGTAAATCGTTTATTATCAAGCGCGACATAACCGCGCTTTTGAATCGTATCTAATGTTGGTGCATACGTAGATGGACGGCCTATACCGAGCTCTTCAAGTGTTTTGACCAATCTTGCCTCTGTGTAGCGTGGAGGCGGCTGTGTGAAATGCTGTTCAGGTTCGATATCTTTTGAAAGGACTGTATCCCCTTCTTTCAGATCAGGAAGCATTTTGTCCTTTTCCTCGAGCTGGTCGTCCTTCCCTTCTACATAAACCTTCATAAACCCAGGGAATTTCACTTTACTTCCATTCGCACGGAAAGTAAGACCATTATGATCAAGATCCACACTCATTGTATCAAGAACAGCCGGCGCCATTTGGCTTGCCACGAATCGTTCCCAAATCAATTTGTACAGGCGAAGCTGATCACGGCTTAGCACATGCTTGACATCTGCCGGTTTTCTTAACGTAGAAGTCGGACGGATGGCTTCGTGAGCATCTTGTGCGTTTTCATTCTTTTTAGCCGTTCGTTTTGTTGTATTTAAGAAATTCTTGCCGTACGTCTGATCAATGAAAGCAGATACTTCTTCAATCGCCGTATTTGAAATACGTGTTGAGTCCGTTCTCATATAAGTGATGAGACCGACTGTACCTTCTTTACCAAGATCAATTCCTTCATATAATTGCTGTGCAATCATCATCGTCTTTTTCGCACGGAAGTTTAATTTTCTTGCAGCCTCCTGCTGTAAAGTAGAAGTCGTAAACGGAACAGCTGGATTACGCTTTCGCTCTTTTTTCGTTACTTTCTCTACAGAGAATTTGCTTCCCTTTAATTTCGAAAGGATTTCTTTTACATCTTCTTTTGTTTTCAGTGGATGCTTTTTCCCGTTGAGGCCAAAGAAACTTGCTTCGAAGCTTTCTTTTCCTTTGAGGAATGTACCGTCAATTGTCCAGTATTCTTCTGGTTTAAATTCATTAATTTCATTCTCGCGATCAATAATGAGTCGAAGTGCAACTGATTGAACACGGCCAGCACTTAAACCCTTTTTCACTTTCTTCCATAAAATCGGACTGATTTTATACCCAACGAGACGATCTAAAATTCGTCTTGCCTGCTGTGCATCAACTAAGTCCATATCGATCATACGAGGATGCTTAAAGGAATCTTTAATCGCATCTTTTGTAATCTCGTTAAAAACAACACGGCAGTCAGAAGAGAGGTCAAGGTCAAGGCTATGTGCTAAATGCCAAGCAATCGCTTCTCCCTCTCTATCGGGGTCAGCCGCGAGAAAGACTTTCTTTGCTTTTTTCGCCGCTGTTTTTAATTCCTTTAGAACTGGGCCTTTCCCGCGAATCGTAATATATCTCGGTTCGAAGTCATGATCAGTGTCAACACCGAGCTGACTTTTCGGTAAATCCCTGACGTGTCCCATTGAAGCTTTTACTTTATACTTTTTTCCTAAATAACGCTCAATCGTTTTCGCCTTTGCTGGCGACTCAACGATGACTAAATAATCAGCCATACTCAAAATCCCCCTTAAGAGGTGTTCTCTCTTTATACATTTCACAATTCATATTTATGTTAATTGCACCTATCTAACAGGCAATCGTTAAAAATTCTTTATGATGAACATCATTATAAACACGAAAAACAAAGTGTAAACTTAAATCCTCACTATTATTAAATATTCCGATGTCTTTTGTCAAACGATATTTTTATGAGAGTTCAGTATATTGAACGCTGCGGAAGGAGAATTCCTCTAAAATATCCTTTGTAGAATGAACAAGCTTTGCTCCCTGCTGAATGAGTCTTGCCGGTCCTGTGGAATTAGGATCAAAGATGGAACCGGCAACCGCAAATACTTCTTTTCCTTGCTCAAGTGCTTGATAGGCTGTAATAAGAGAACCGCTCTTTTCTTTGCACTGAATGACAATGGTTCCTCTCGTCAACGCACTAATTAAACGATTTCTCATTGGAAAATGCCACTTTTCTGGTTTGACATAAGGCGGATGCTCTGACAAAAGCAAATGATGCTCGCCCATGTATTGAGCCATTTGCGCATGCTCTTTTGGGTATAAATGCTGAAAGCCACCGGCTATAATGCCAATCGTTTTCCCTTTTTTCCTGATGCACTCTTTATGTGCCAGTCCATCGATTCCTTTAGCTAGCCCACTAACAATCATCCACTCTTCTTTGACAAGCTCACCAACAATTTTTTTCACACATGCTTCTCCATAAGATGATGGAAGTCGCGTGCCGACTACACCTAAACTTTTTTCTTCATTTAAATATGATACGTTTCCTTTTAGGAATAACACAGGGGGAGGATCATAAATATTTTTTAGAGTGCTTGGATATAAGGGTGATGTGATGGGAATCATGTGAATGTTTTGCTTTAAATAGGCTTGAACGATGTGTTGAAAAATGGGGAATTCATTTTCTTCAGCTTGTTTTAAGCGGGTAAAGTCGATCGTTTGTAATGCTCGATCCTGTTTAAAATGATGTGTTTCTTCATTTATATATAGCTCAGGATCGACTTTCCACCATTTTGTAAGTAATGAGGGTGAGATGAGGCCTTTTAAGCGGTGAAAAATCATTCTTTCGGACACGTTGTACATACCATTCCTCCAGTTTAAGATAGAAAGAAGAAGACTTGTCAAAGAACAAGTCTTCTTGTGTCATTAATGCGTTTTACAAGCTTCGAAGAGATTCTTCTCTTTTAATACTTTAATCAACGTTTCTCCCATGACAGATGGTGTTTCTGCCACTTCAATTCCACATTCACGCATTGTTTTTACTTTTTCATCAGCTGTTCCTTTACCACCAGAAATAATGGCACCAGCATGTCCCATACGTTTTCCTGGAGGCGCCGTTTTACCGCCAATAAAGCCTACGACTGGTTTAGTCATATTTGCTTTTACCCATTCAGCTGCTTCTTCTTCAGCCGTACCACCGATTTCACCGATCATAATCACAGCATGCGTTTCAGGATCTTCATTGAATGCTTTTAACACATCAATAAAGTTTGTCCCATTTACCGGGTCCCCCCCGATGCCTACAGCTGTCGATTGACCAACGCCAGCTTCTGAAAGCTGATGTACCGCTTCATATGTAAGCGTTCCAGAACGAGAAACAACACCCACATGACCTTTTTTATGAATGTAGCCAGGCATGATACCAATTTTACATTCTTCAGGTGTGATGACACCTGGGCAGTTTGGTCCAACAAGTCTTGTTTTCTTACCTTCCATGTAACGCTTCACTTTGACCATGTCCAGAACTGGAATATGTTCTGTGATACAAATGACGAGATCGACTTCTGCGTCAACAGCCTCTAAAATGGCATCTGCCGCAAATGGTGCTGGTACATAGATAACAGAAGCGTTCGCTCCAGTTGTCTGAACTGCTTCAGATACAGTATTAAATACAGGAACTCCTTCTACTTCAGTTCCACCTTTTCCAGGTGTGACACCGCCAACAATATTTGTTCCGTACTCAATCATTTGTTTTGTATGGAACAATGCGGTTGAACCGGTAATCCCCTGAACAATTACTCTCGTATTTTTATTAATAAATACACTCATTTAGGTTCCCTGCCTTTCTGCTCTACTTGACTAAAGATACAATCTTTTCTGCCCCGTCAGCCATAGACTCAGCAGAAGTGATATTTAAGCCTGAATCACTCAGGATTTTCTTCCCTAATTCAACGTTTGTTCCTTCCAGACGTACAACAAGTGGTAATGTTAAGCCGACTTGTTTCGTCGCTTCAACAACACCTTCTGCAATGACATCACATTTCATGATGCCGCCAAAAATGTTCACGAAAATCCCTTTTACATTTTGATCAGATAAGATGATTTTAAATGCTTCCGTTACTTTTTCAGCTGTTGCACCGCCGCCAACATCTAGGAAGTTTGCAGGGTCCCCGCCGTAATGCTTGATGATATCCATTGTAGACATCGCAAGACCTGCTCCATTGACCATACAGCCAATATTTCCATCTAGAGAAATGTAGCTTAAGTCATATTTAGATGCTTCAATTTCTTTTGGATCCTCTTCATCAAGGTCACGGTATTCTAATATATCTTTTTGTCTATATAAGGCATTGCTATCAAAGTTTAATTTTGCATCAAGTGCCATGACTTTTCCATCGCCTGTTACAACCAGTGGATTAATCTCAGCAATTGAACAATCTTTTTCAATAAACGCATTGTAAAGGCTTGTCATAAACTTAACAGCTTGGCCAACTAATTTTGTTGGAATATTAATTTTAAATGCTACTTCTCTCGCCTGATAGCCTTGCAGGCCAATCGCTGGGTCGATGACAACTTTGACGATTTTTTCTGGCGTTTTTTCTGCTACTTCTTCAATTTCAGTACCGCCTTCTTCAGATGCCATCAATACAATTCTTGATGTCGCTCTGTCCAAAACTAGTCCAACATAGTATTCCTTTTGAATATCGCAGCCTTCTTCAATAAGTAAGCGTTTTATTTCGCGCCCTTCAGGCCCTGTTTGATGTGTGACAAGTGTCTTGCCGAGCAATTCCTCTGCAAACCCTTTCACTTCATCTTTCGTTTTTGCAATTTTTACCCCGCCTGCTTTACCACGGCCGCCTGCATGAATCTGTGCTTTTACGACATATACAGAGCTCCCTAGCTCTTCTGATGCTTTCACTGCTTCATCAGGTGTAAATGCTACTTTACCATTTGGAACTGAAACCCCATATTTTCTTAGGATTTCTTTTCCTTGGTACTCATGGATATTCATTTCCCATCCTCCCAACATATGTAGAAACAAAAATTATAAAATAGACTGCGCTTTCATTTTAAAGAATAAAAAAGAGAATGTCTAGGGTTCTATGTAAAATCGTAAAATCCTTCTAAACATTCAAACTTTTATTTTATTAAAAATATAAATTTTTCAGTCAAATCACTTATTTTACCTTATTTTTTCATTTTTTGATCTAACCTGTAGATAAACGAAAAAATTTCTGCTACAGTATCGTATAACGCTTCAGGGATCTCCTCATCTAACGTTAAGTGGCGCATGAGTTCGACTAAATTACGGTCTTCTTGAATAGGGACTCCCGACTTTTTTGCTTCTTCAATAATATGATCTGCCACATAGCCGCTGCCTGTTGCAACGACTTTTGGCGCCTTTTGTTTTTCTTCATCGTAATGCAGAGCGACCGCTCTTCTAAGCGGTTTTGAATCCTTCATACTCGTAAGTCCAGCCCTTTCTCGCTGATTTTATGAAAGTGTTCATCTAGAAATTGAGACGGATCTACTGGCTCTTGTCTCTTTTTTGCTGTAATTCCCGTTAAACTGTAACCTAAAGCATTTAAATTCTCCCGAACAGCCGGAATCATCGGATTAATGGTTCCTTGCAGTTCATGAGCTGTCTCGACAGTAATGGACATGACCTTTTGCTGAATCGTACAGTCTATTAAGGTTTCTTCAAGGTTTTCCATGTTTAAATAAAACATCAGGCGGCACTGAGAAATATCAATAGAGCCATCTTTTTTCTTATGTCCCTTTAGTATAAAGGTTAAATCTTGAACACTATGTTTTGAGAAAAGAGGATAGGAAACCATCATTTGACTGACGGTTTGGTTCTCCTGCTGCACAAATAACTGTCCATTCAATCTATGAAATAATTGATCCACTTCTTTTTTAACGTGCTCTGGTAAATCAGCCTGTCTCACATCATTTAAGGTAAGCTTTAATTGGTGCAGCTCCTGACTTTTGACATCCTGGCTGCCTTTTTCAAGCAGTTTCAGCATACCAATTTCATCACGCACACCGATTGCCTTTTTCATCGTCATTAGTAAATCGAGCACATCAGTTTTATTGCTTAATGTTGGTTCAGTCTGCTGCACCGCCTGAGCTAATGCTTTCGCCTCTGGTTTCGAAAGGAATGGAAACTCTTTTTGAAGCACAGCTGCTTTTGCGTCAGGCTGAGTGCCTGCCTGCTGGAGTCCGTGCAGCAATGCTGTGAGCTGTTTTACGTTGGGTTCTTGCTGCCCATCTGCACCTTGTTTCATCAAGCTGGCCAGTATCCGCTCAATTTGCTGAAGCGGGATTTGCAGCTCTTTTGGACTTGTTGACTGCTGCTGCGCGTTTGTCTGAAGAACTTGGGACGGCTGACGCTCTTGAACGATTGGGGCTTGGCTATTTTCTTTTTGCTGAGACGAGTTGAGCTGAGTCGTTACTGGTATATTACCGCCTTGCTTCGCCTCGCCTTCTCTCGCTGCTAGAAGGACTGATAAGAGCTTTTCTGCATGGATGGCTGTCTCTGCATCTACAACTGACCGAACGGCTTGTGTAAGGGTCTGTGTAGCATCTGTGTGCTTCGGAAGCTGTGTTAATTGATTTAGCAGCGCTGTTATATCCTGATGAAGAGCAGAGGATGATTTCACGGCTAAAATAGATTGAAGTACCCCTTGCTGGATCGGTAAATCTTTCTTTAAAGCAAAGAGGAGTGCTTGGAGCCCTTTCTTCACATCAGCTCCTTGAAGCTGTTCGATCCATTTCACTGCCGTTCTTAACTCTCCTTCGTTAATGACGGACTTTTCCTTTAAAAAAGCTGTAGCTGTCAGCATGTTTTCAAGCCCATTTTTCAGTGAAAGTCCTTCTAATAGTTTGGCTGCTGCATCCTTTAACGTCTTAGGATCTTGATCAAATTGCTGAACGGGTCTTAGTTTATTGAGGCTGCCTCCGCCCTCTTGTTCAAATTGGAACCAATAAAATGCGTCTGCTTTAAGCTGGGCCGCCAGCTGCGCTTTTATTTTCGTTGAGCCTATTTGAACAAGGGCTGTATCATCTCCAAGCATTTTTAGTACTTTACCGAGAATCAGCCGATGAACATTTTCCTTCCCTTCGGTGTTTAATGGAACAGATTCAGCCGTATTCAGCCGGCTATTCAGTGCTGTATGTATATCCTCAACTCTTGTCATCACAGGCAGCCTCCTTAGATTAAAATTTATGATATAACAGATTTCACTGGCGCAAACGATAATCGGTGGATTGGGGCCGCACCATGTGTTTGAATCGCAGCCAAGTGCTCTTTCGTTCCGTACCCTTTATGTTTTTCAAATTGATACTCAGGATACTTACGCCCATACTCTTCCATCATCTGATCCCTTGTCACCTTCGCAATACATGCACCTGCTGCAATGGATGCACTTTTTGCATCTCCTTTGATGATATTCTCTTGGTGAGTTGAAAGCGGGAGTGTCATGGCATCTATGAGTAGATAATCTGGTGTATGAGTTAACTGTTCCACAGCTCTCACCATCGCCAGTCTTGATGCTTCGTAAATATTGATTTCGTCAATCGTAGCCGCATCAACAATGCCGATTCCGATATCAAGTGCTTCTTTTTGAATTAAATCATAATAAGCCAATCTTTTTTTCTCAGATAATTGCTTTGAGTCGTTTAAACCGAGCAGGACTGTATCTTCCTTTAGTATGACGGCTGCTGCCACAACTGGGCCGGCGAGCGGTCCTCTTCCTGCTTCATCTATTCCCGCAATACATGTGTATCCCTGTGCCTTTGCTTTGTTTTCAAATTGCAGCATGTCATCCCATCCCACGCGAAGTGCTTGCTGCTTTTCTCTCTCTTTGTGCCACTTTTCTATGAGTTTTTGGACACTTTTTCTCGTATCATCTTTCACAAGCTCACGAATGTATGACTCATCGCCTGCATGCTTTTCTATTAGTTCTTTTATTTGTTTCACAGTGTACATAGGCTTTTTCGCAGCCTCCTTCTTTATATCGGCAGTTTTTCGCAAAAAATAAAGACCCGCATGAGCTGCGTGTCTTTTAGCTTTCAGGCTTCTCAAAAGTGAGGGGACCAAATTTTTCTGTTCGAATATCCCGAATAATGATTTCGGTGGTTTTGTCATAGTTTATGAATCCCCCGCTCATTAGACAGCCGCGCTTAGTGCCAATTGCATCAAACAGCTCAACCGTATCTTCAGGTATCTCCGCTAGGTCATAGCGTTTTTTTAATCGCTCTGGGTAGTTCTCTTCTAGAAAACGAAGTGCATACACAGCGACATCCTGTAAGTTGATGATCGAATCTTTGATCGCTCCGGTCACCGCAAGTCTGAGTCCTACTTGCTCATCTTCAAACTTCGGCCAGAGGATTCCAGGGGTATCGAGCAGCTCTAGTTCTTTCCCTACCTTTACCCATTGCTGTGATGTCGTAATACCAGGACGGTCTCCTGTTTTGGCAATGTTCTTTTTCGCTAAACGATTGATTAAGGTCGATTTTCCGACGTTGGGAATCCCGATAATCAGTGCTCGAATGGCACGTGGTTTGACGCCTTTTGCTTTCATGCGGTCGAACTTTTCTTTTAAAATTTCTTTTGAAGTTGTGATGATCTGATTTAACCCTTGTCCATCGACAGAGTTAATAGCTAGTGACCGAACGCCTTGCTGCTCAAAATGCGCCTGCCACTCCTTTGTCATACGAGGATCTGCTTTATCTGCTTTGTTTAATAGCATGATTTTGGGTTTATTTTGAAGGATTTCTTCGATCATTGGGTTTCTAGAGGACATCGGAATTCTTGCATCGGTTAATTCAAATACGATGTCGATGAGCTTTAATTTTTCTGTGACTTCACGTCTTGCTTTTGCCATATGGCCTGGAAACCATTGAATCGTCATATGTGCACCTTCTCTCTTCTACCTGTTATCTTTATACATTGTACAAAAAAAGAGCCTGTTACAGGTAACAAGCTCTTTCCTTTGATATCATTATCGTCTGATTTCTTTGATACGAGCCGCTTTACCGCGAAGTTCACGTAGGTAGTAAAGTTTCGCACGACGTACCTTACCGTGACGTACAACTTCGATCTTAGCGATTTTTGGTGTGTGTACAGGGAATGTACGCTCAACGCCTACACCGTAAGAGATCTTACGAACTGTGAAAGTTTCGCTGATTCCACCACCACGACGCTTAATTACAACACCTTCAAAGATCTGGATACGCTCACGAGTACCCTCGACAACTTTAACGTGTACACGTAAAGTGTCACCAGGACGGAACGCAGGAAGATCAGTGCGTAATTGTTCTTTTGTGATTTCTTCAATCAAATGTTGCATCGTTTTCAACTCCTTCCAACAGATGCTCATGTCCTCTTTCTTCATTGCAGCGGAACATCGTTTTCAAACTTGGATCAGCAAGCCGTCCAAGTCACAAGTAGTATCATACCATACCTCTATGCCGTGTGCAATACAATCTAGTCATTATGAAGCTGCCAAAGCCATCTTTTTTCTTCATTCGTTAACGTTTTGCAAGAATCGATCAAATCTGGGCGTCTTGTATAGGTTCGCTTCAATGATTCTTTGCGCCGCCACTCTTCTATTTTGGCATGATTTCCAGAGAGGAGCACATCCGGCACTTTTAGTCCTTTATAATCCGCTGGCCTTGTATAGTGCGGGTGCTCAAGCAGACCTGTACTGAATGAATCTTCGATGTGAGACGCTTCTTTTCCAAGCACATGAGGCAAAAGCCTGACCACACTGTCTGCAATCATCATCGCTGGCAGCTCTCCGCCTGTGAGGACGAAATCTCCGATTGAGATCTCATCTGTGACAAGATGCTCCCTGATGCGCTCATCGTAGCCTTCATAGTGGCCGCAAATGAACATAAGATGCTCTTCTTTTGCAAGTTCTTCTGCCTTCTTTTGTGTATATCTTTCCCCTTGAGGACAGACAAGAATAACTCGGGGCTTCGTGCTTGCTTTCTTCGTTAAATCTTCTACCGCATCAAATACGGGCTGTGCTTTCAGTACCATACCAGCACCGCCGCCATACGGATAGTCATCCACTGTTTTATGCTTATGATCTGAATACTCTCTAAAATTGACGACTTGAAATGAGACGGCATCTTTCTCCTGTGCTTTTTTTAAGATGGATGAGTGAAGCACACCATCGAACATTTCAGGAAAAAGAGTTAAGAAATCGATTTTCATTCGTCAATGAGTCCTTCCATCACTTCTATGTGTACGGTTTTGGATGAGATATCGATGTTTTTGACGACAGATGGAATATATGGAATGAGGGCATCTTTTTTGCCTTTTCTTCCAATCACCCACACATCATTTGCCCCTGGCGTAAGAATTTCTTTGATTTGACCGATCAGCTTGTCCTCTTCATCGTATACTTCACAGCCAATGATTTGGTGGAAATAAAATTCTCCTTCGTCTAATGACCCAAGATGTTCTTTTTCTACCTTTAAGATTGACTCTTTCAGAAGCTCTGCTTCATTTAATGAGTTGATTTCTTCAAATGTGAGCAAATCAAACTGTTTGTGCTGGCGGTGTGATGCGACAGTCACTTTCAGCGGCTCATTTTGGCCTTGTTTAAAAATATAGAGCACGCTTCCCTTTTTGTAACGCTCTTCTGGGAAATCCGTCTTTGACACGACGCGTACTTCTCCACGCACTCCGTGTGTATTGACGATCTTTCCAACATTCAACCATTCTAGCTCCATGTTCTCAATCACCCCTGACGTATTTCCACAATGGTGCCGTCTTTCACGACGATGACATTATCTTGCATTTTGTCATCCCATTTATCACCTATTTTTACTTCAACCAGTGCATCCACTTCTGTTTCTTTCATTTCACTTCCAAGCGGCAAAATATGAAGCTGCTCTACTTGAAAATCAATCTGCCTGATCTTCTCTTGCCTTTTATCGATCGCTTTTTGAAATTGAGGGATGGCTTCTTGCTGATGTGGTTCTTTTTCATGTTTTTTTAGTTGAAAATATAATTGATTGCATTCACGTTCTAGTCTTTCTTTTTTCTCCAAAAAAGTCGTTAACAGTTTGTCCTTACTGCTTTCAGTTAATACTTGCATCACGGTGACATGTTGAATGATCTGCATCTTCCTTTTTGTCCCCCTATCCGAAGGCATTTGTCCTCTACAGTATAACGAAAAATAGATTTAAACGTGTAAAAAAAGGGGAGGTCCTAAGCCCTCTCCCTTTTTAGTCAGCAATCTCAAGTTGAACTTTCTTAGAAGACTCTGCACTTGCTGCAAAAATGACTGTTCGTATCGCTTTTGCTGTACGTCCCTGCTTTCCGATCACTTTTCCGGTATCTTCAGCATTGACAGACAGTGTGTAAATCACCTGCTCATCTTTTTCTAATGAAGATACGTGAATATCTTCAGGGAAATCAACAAGTGGCTCGACGATGGACACAATCAATTCTTCCAAGGACAGCTCATTCATTATTTGCTGTTTTTCGCATTATGAAATTTTTCAAGAATTCCTTGGCTTGAGAAAAGGTTGCGAACTGTATCAGATGGTTTCGCACCATTTTGAAGCCATT
Organism: Bacillus sp. WP8; assembly: GCF_000800825.1. NCBI lineage: Bacteria > Bacillati > Bacillota > Bacilli > Caryophanales > Bacillaceae > Bacillus > Bacillus sp. WP8. The sequence continues at coordinate 1,547,008 of NZ_CP010075.1, read as the reverse complement.
TAAGCGCTAATTCTTCGTTGATTTTCACCTCAGCTGGTGATACCACTGGGTTGTAAGTTCCAACTGTTTCGATGAAACGACCGTCACGTGGTGAACGAGAATCTGCTACAACAATACGATAGAAAGGAGATTTTTTTGCTCCCATACGTTTTAAACGAATTTTTACTGCCATTTTACTAGCACCTCCGAAAATATTTCAACAAGATAGTATATTAACAATGATAAAAGGGTTTGTAAAGTGTTTTTTCTTAACAACGGTTTTATCATGTATAACCAATTACATAAATGGTAATTTAAAGCCCTTTTTCTTTCCTTTGGACATGTTGGTCATTTGCTTCATCATCTTTTTCATTTCATCAAATTGCTTTAAAAGGCGATTGACTTCCTGTACAGATGTTCCGCTTCCTTTTGCAATCCGTTTTCTTCGGCTTGCATTGATGACCTCTGGCTGTTCTTTTTCCTGAGTCGTCATTGATTTAATGATCGCTTCAATGTGATTGAGCTGCTTTTCGTCCACTTGGACGTTTTTGAGCCCTTTCATTTTACCGGCTCCCGGCATCATTTGGATCAGTTCATCAAGAGGACCCATATTGCGAACTTGGCCAAGCTGCTCGAGGAAATCATCGAGCGTGAAGCTCATTGTCCGCATTTTTTGCTCAAGCTCTTTCGCTTTATCTTGGTCGACGTTTGCCTGTGCTTTTTCAATCAGCGTGAGCACATCTCCCATGCCAAGAATTCTTGATGCCATCCGCTCCGGATGGAATGGTTCAATTGCATCAAGCTTTTCTCCTAGTGCAGCGAATTTAATCGGCGTATTGGTGACAGCTCGAATAGAAAGGGCTGCACCGCCTCTTGTATCACCGTCTAGTTTTGTGAGAACAACACCTGTTAAACCAAGCTGTTCATTAAAGCTTTTTGCGACATTGACAGCATCTTGACCAGTCATAGAGTCAACAACTAGGAAAATTTCTTCTGGATTCGCTACTTCTTTTACTTTTTGAAGTTCATCCATTAATTCTTCATCGATATGAAGACGTCCTGCTGTATCTAAAATGACATAATCATGGTGTTCTTCTTTCGCTTTTTCAATTGCCTGTTTGGCAATTTCGACAGGGCTGACTTGATCACCTAATGAAAACACCGGCATATCAAGCTGTTTCCCAAGCGTTTGAAGCTGCTGGATCGCTGCTGGTCTATAAATATCAGCAGCCACCATCATCGGCTTGCGATTATGTTTTTTGCGAAGTAAATTGGCAAGCTTCCCAGTTGTGGTTGTTTTACCTGCCCCTTGAAGACCAACCATCATAATGACTGTTGGAGATTTTTTCGCTACAGCGATCTTACTCTCTTCTCCGCCCATTAATTCAGTGAGTTCTTCTTTTACAACTTTAATGACCTGTTGTCCAGGGGTAAGGCTTTTCATGACCTCTTGTCCAACTGCCCGCTCACTTACTTTTTTCACAAAGTCTTTGACTACTTTAAAATTGACGTCAGCTTCAAGAAGGGCAAGGCGTACCTCGCGCATCATTTCTTTTACATCTTGCTCTGACACTTTTCCTTTGCCGCGGATTTTTGAAATCGTCTGCTGCAGTCGGTCGGCTAATCCTTCAAATGCCATACTGTGCCGCCTCCTAATCTAATTTCTCAAGCGATTCAATTAAAGCTTCTGCTTCTTCCGTTTGCGCAGAATCAGCTACAAGCTCTCTCATTTTTTTGAGAAGTTCTTTACGCTCTTTAAATTTCTTAAACAAGAGCAGCTTTTCTTCATATTGTTCAAGCATCGCTTCAGTCCGTTTAATATTATCATAAACAGCCTGCCTTGATACTTCATATTCATCCGCAATTTCACCGAGGGAAAAATCGTCTAGGTAGTAAAGCGACATGTAGCTCTTTTGCTTTGCGGTCAACAACGATTGATAGAAGTCAAACAAGTAATTCATTCTCGTTGTTTTTTCAAGCGTCATGGGCTCTCTCCCCTTTGTTAAGTTCATTCCCTTTACATCAACTAAGTTTACACGGTTCTCTTCTGTGTGTCAAGTTTTTATCTTGTCACTTCATGAAGCTACGTATAAATAAAAATGCCAGCAGTTTTGCCGGCATTTTTTTGTCAGTCTTGTTGATCAATTACGTCTGAGAATAATCCATACACATACGATTCTGCATCAAACTCTTGCAGATCGTCCACCTTTTCACCTAAACCGACAAGCTTTACTGGGATGTTCAGCTCATTTCGAATCGCAAGAACAATTCCGCCTTTTGCAGTACCGTCAAGCTTTGTTAAAGCAATCCCTGTCACATTTGTCGCTTTAGAAAATTCCTTGGCTTGTGCCATGGCGTTTTGACCTGTTGTCGCATCAAGAGCGAGCAATACTTCATGAGGTGCATCTGGAACCTCGCGTTCAATGACTCTCTTGACTTTCTCCAGCTCTTTCATCAAGTTGACTTTGTTTTGAAGTCTTCCTGCTGTATCGCAGATGAGGACATCTGCATTTTTCGCTTTTGCTGATTGGACGGCATCATAGATCACCGCTGCTGGATCAGAGCCTGCTGTTTGTTTGACGACAGGAACACCTGAACGCTCTCCCCAAACTTCAAGCTGCTCGATCGCACCGGCACGGAACGTATCACCTGCTGCTAAAATAACGGATTTCCCTTCATTTTTCAGCTTGTTTGCAAGCTTACCGATAGTCGTTGTTTTCCCAACACCGTTGACGCCTACAAACAAAATGATATTCAAACGCCCGTCTTCAATGTTCAGCGCAGAAATTTGTTCCTCTCCGCTATTGTAGATGTCAACCAGTTTTTCAGAAATCACCGCTTGTACTTCACTTGGGTCTTGAATGTTTCTTAATTTCACTTCTTTTTTCAGCTCATCAATCAGTTCCATCACAGTTGTGAAACCAACATCAGCGCCGATCAGAACCTCTTCGAGCTCTTCAAAAAAGTCTTCATCGACTTTGCGGTAGCGAGAAATCAGTTCATTTACTTTTCCTTGGAAGGAGTTTCTCGTTTTTTCGAGTCCATCTTTAAACTTTTCAGATACTGAATCGGTTTGCTGCGTAAATTTTTCTTTTAATTTCTTAAAAAAGCTCATTGGTTCAAAAACCTCCTTTAATTACTGGACAAGCTCTTTTGTTTCTTCTAGTTTGACAGATACAAGCTTAGAAACACCTGATTCCTGCATGGTCACACCATAGAGCACATCGGCTTCTTCCATTGTTCCCTTGCGGTGCGTAATGACAATGAACTGTGTTTCCTCGCTGTATTTCTTTAAATATTGCGCAAAACGGAAAACATTTGCTTCATCAAGCGCCGCTTCTACCTCATCTAATACGCAGAATGGAACAGGTCTCACTTTTAAAATAGAGAATAGTAAAGCGATCGCTGTTAAGGCTCTCTCCCCGCCTGAAAGCAGGCTTAAGTTTTGCAGTTTTTTCCCTGGCGGCTGCGCGACAATATCAACGCCAGAGTTGAGCAAATCATTTGGATCTGTCAGCTTAAGATCGGCTCTTCCGCCGCCAAATAATGCTTGGAATACAGATTCAAAGTGCCTGCGAATTTGAGAGAATGTCTCAGAGAAGCGCTTTGTCATCTCTTGATCCATTTCTTCGATGACTTGGAATAATGTATTTTTCGCTTCTGTCAGATCATTTCGCTGCTCTGTTAAGAAGAGATAGCGTTCATTGACACGTTCATACTCGTCAATGCTGCCTAAGTTCACTGTTCCAAGTTCTTCAATCGCTAGTTTGATCAGCTTCACTCGTTTTCTCGCTTCATCTGGCGATAACGTCAACTGATACATCTCTTTTGCTCCTTCAAACGAAAGAGCATATTCATCGTTCAAATAAGCAATCAGGTTATCGAGCTCGACTTCCATACGGCCTAGCTTAATCTCTTCATCTTTTAAGCTTGTGGTGAGCTGCTTGTATAAACGCTTTTGTTCTTTAAGTTCACGTTCAGCGAATTCTAATGTTTCAGAAAGAGCAAGACGCTGCTTACGCCGCTCTGAAATGAGTGCGGTTGTTTTGTTTTTGTTTTCCAGCTTCTCTTTCGCCGCTTCTTCCAGTTGTTCGGCTCCGCTTGAACTAGATGACATTTCACTTGTTAAGAGTGACAGATCTTCTTTTGTTTCCATCAGCGTCTGTTCAGCCTCTTCTAATTCAGCCATTAAGCTCGAAAGCTTTTCTTGTTCATTGGCTAAGGACTGATCTTTTTTGGCAAGCGAGATTTTCAGCTCTGTTAATTCGGCAGAAATGGTTTCTTTCGTTGAGCTTTGCGTCTGCTTACGCTTTGTTAATGTATTGATCTCTTGATCAAGAGCCGTCAATTTTTCACCTATAGAGGCTTCAAGAGTAACCTGCTTTTTGTCCTTATCCGCAAGTTCAGTAGAACGCTGCTGCAATTCTTCTTTTTCTTGATCATAGAGTTCAAGATGAGCATTGATATTTTTTTCTGCGACTTGCAGTTCGTATAATTTCCCTTTGAGTTCTTGCTGCTTTTCGCGAAGCGTTTCGCCGCGCTGGCGCAGTTCGTTTAATTGGCTTTCGTTTGCTCCGATCAATTGCTTCGTTTCTTTTGTTTCTTTTTCAAGGATCGTTGTTTTCTCTTCCATTTCAACGAGCTGCTTTGTTAACGTTTCGATCTCCCGGTTTCTTGAAAGAAGAGAGTTGTTCTTTTTCTTTACGCCGCCACCGGTCATTGAACCGCCGGGGTTCACGACATCTCCATCAAGGGTCACGATACGGTAACGATGTCCAAGCATTTTTGCCAATTCATTGGCGCCTTTTAAGTCTCTAACGATCAGCACAGTTCCAAGTAAATTCTGAATCACCTTTTGATACTTTTCGTCAAAGGAAACGAGGTGACTCGCTACACCGATAAATGCAGCGTGCTGCTCTGCTGTTTGGACATCTCTGAGCTGAATGGTTCTTTCTTTGATGACGTTCATTGGCAGGAAGGTTGCACGTCCAAAGGAATGCTGCTTTAAGTATCCAATCGCTTGTCTCGCAGCAGCTTCATTTTCTGAGACGACGTGCTGCGTGGCTGCACCTAGCGCAATTTCAATTGCTGTCTCATACTGCTGATCCGTTTGAATCAGCTCTGCAATGGCACCGTGAATACCGCCTAACCGTTCTTTTGCCTTTAAGACCTCTTTCACTCCTTGGAAAAAGCCTGAGAAATCTTCCTGCATGGATTCAAGCATCTCTTTTTTTGATTTTGCCTGCTGTACGTATTGATAGGCTTGGTAAAGAGCCGTTTCTTTTTTCTCGTATTGACGTTTCATTTGCTCAAGCTTTTGTTCAGCTTCTCTAAAACGTTTGACTTGTGCCAGAATGTCTTCTTCCAGTGCTGAAAGCTGCTGCTCAGCCTCTGTTTTCTTTTCTTTGACAGACACTCGTTCTTCGATATGTTTTTGGTTATTTTGCGTCAGCCGCTCTAGCTGCATCGCCGCTTGTCGCTGCTGTTCTTCTAGTAATTTACGTTCATTACGGATGGAAGCCTGTTCATTGAGCAGATCAAAATAATCGCTTTTCAGCTGTTCAATTTGAGCTTCCACATCTTCACTATGAAGCGACAGTTGATGCTGCTTTGTGCTCACTTCATCTTTTAGCTGCTGCACTTCTTTTTGCAGGCTGTCCCGCGTGATTTTCTGCTGTTCAATCTTTTCGGTTAACAGTGCCTGCTTTTCAGTTAAGCGAACGAGCGTTTCTTCTAGCTGCCCTTGGTTTGCGGCAGCATTTTTTTTCCGTTCTTTTAGCACTTCTTTTTTTCCTTCAAGTTTTTCTAACTCTTCACTTGTGAAAAGAAGAACTTCTTGCAGGTCATTAATTGATTCGTCAAGCGCTTGAATGCGGTCTCTCGATTCTTCAATTTTGGCTTCTTTTGCTTGGATATCTGCAGACTGCTTCATTTCATCTTGTTTGAAGCGCTCGACTGCTTCACCAAGTGTTGTCCATTTTTCATGAAGTGCTTCGATGTCATGGACAGTGAGGGCGATTTCGACATTTTCAAGCTCTTCTTTTTTTTGCAAATAGTCTTTTGCAATAGAGGCTTGCATTCTTAATGGTTCTACTTGATCTTCTAGTTCATGCAGAATATCTTCTACTCGGTTTAAGTTGTCCTGCGTTTCAAACAGTTTATTCTCGGCTTTTTTCTTTCTTGTTTTATATTTCAAAACACCAGCCGCTTCTTCAAAGATGCTTCTTCTCTCTTCTGCCTTACTTGATAGAATTTCTTCTACCTTTCCTTGACTGATGATTGAAAAAGCTTCTTTTCCAAGACCTGAATCCATGAAAAGATCAATAATATCCTTTAAGCGGACAGATTGATTGTTGATGAGAAATTCACTTTCGCCTGAACGATAAACCCTTCTTGTCACACTGACTTCGTGAAAATCGATCGGTAAAAAGTGGTCTTCGTTATCTAATGTTAAAGTCACTTCTGCTAGATTGACTCTTTTCCTTGAGTCACTTCCTGCAAAAATGATATCTTCCATTTTTCCTCCGCGGAGGCTTTTCGCTGATTGTTCTCCAAGTACCCAGCGGATGGCATCGGTAATATTGCTTTTGCCGCTTCCGTTTGGTCCAACAACAGCTGTGACCCCTTTGACAAAGTCCACGGTCACTCGCTGTGCAAATGATTTGAATCCTATCACGTCTAAACGTTTGAGGAACATGAGAGTGATCCTCCTTATGTATTTAAAGTACTATCATCTTACCATATGAAGTGAAAAAAGATGATGGAAAACAGAGTGAAATCCCCCTGAATAACGAGGGGGATTTTATTGGTTCATATGATGTTTCTGCAATTTAGCAAGTGCTTCCTGTGCAGCGTGCTGTTCTGCTTCTTTTTTAGAGCGTCCATTTCCGATTCCGAGCACTTCACCTCGAAGGGATACATTTGCTTCAAATTCCCGGTTATGTGCAGGCCCTTTTTCATGCAGGATGCGGTATTCAAGCACACCTTTTCCATCGCGCTGCACAAATTCTTGCAGTTGGCTTTTAAAGTCCATGACGTGCGAGAACGCTCCATCATTAATTTTCGGATAAACGTACGCTTCTAGGAACCGTTCAACTGGCTCCAGTCCCTGATCTAAATAAAGTGCGCCGATAAACGCCTCGAATACGTCCGCTAAGAGGGCTGGGCGTTTTCTGCCGCCTGTCATTTCTTCGCCTTTTCCTAAGAGAACAAGGTCACCGAAGGACAGCTCATGTGCTAGTGATACAAGTGACGGTTCACATACGATCGCCGCTCTTAGTTTCGTTAAATCTCCCTCGCTCATCGCTGGATATTTTGCAAATAAGAATTGAGAGATGGTCAATTCTAAAACAGCATCTCCTAAAAATTCAAGTCTTTCATTGTCCTCGTATGGCTTTTTCCGGTGTTCATTCACATAAGAGGAATGGGTAAAAGCTTGATATAGAAGCTTTTCATTTTTGAAGTGTACAGAAATGCGCTGCTGGAATTCTCTAAATTGCTCTAGTTTTTTGCTCTGTTTCTGTTTGTCTTTATATTGTTTTGGCATAGCAACCTCCAGGTAGGCGTAATCGCCTTTAAGGATACTGATTATATGGAGTCTCTCTTTCTACATGCAGGGAAACATTGCTCCCAGCATCTGAAAAAGGCTGACAATTGATCAGCTGAATGTGTTGAAACTAACATAAATTTTCAAAGTCCCGTCGAAAGTAGACGGGACTTTGTTACGCTTATTGCTGGTTATTTATGTAGTTCACAGCGTCACCGACTGTTGCAATTTTTTCAGCATCTTCGTCAGAAATTTCCATATCGAACTCATCTTCAAGTTCCATAACTAGCTCAACTACATCAAGGGAATCAGCGCCTAAATCTTCTTTAAATGAAGCTTCCATTTTCACGTCAGCCTCATCAACGCCAAGGCGGTCTACAATAATTTTTGATACACGCTCTAATACGTCTGCCATTGCCTTTCACCTCCCCTCAAAGTATTATAGTTGAATTGTTTTTAAAAAACTAGAGAAAACCTAATGAAATTTTGATATTTCTTAGGACATGACCATTCCGCCATCTACTTGGATGGTTTGGCCTGTAATATAACCTGCTCCTTCTGAAGCTAAAAAGACAACAACATTGCTAATATCTTCAGGTGCACCAAAGCGTGCGAGCGGGATTTGTTTGAGCATTTCCGTCTGTACATTGTCATCAAGCTTGTCTGTCATATCTGTTGAAATAAAGCCTGGTGCTACTGCATTCACTGTAATATGGCGGGTTGCCAGCTCTTTTGCTGTTGTTTTTGTTAATCCGATGACGCCAGCTTTTGCTGCAACATAGTTTGCTTGTCCAGGGTTTCCACACACACCAACGACTGAAGCCAAATTGATGATTCTTCCGCTTCTTTGCTTCATCATTTGACGTGTCACGGCTTTTGTACAGTTAAAGACACCTTTTAAGTTTATGTTAATAACATCATCCCATTCATTCTCTTTCATTCTCATGAGCAGGTTGTCCTTTGTGATGCCTGCATTATTCACAAGAATGTCAATTGAACCAAAGGTATCAATCGCTTGTTTCATCATAGCTTGTACTTCTTCAGCATTTGAGACATCAGCTTTAACTGCAAATGCCTGCTGGCCGAGTGCTTTGATTTCATCTACGACTTCATTTGCTTTTGCTTCGTTTCCAGAATAGTTCACGACAACATTTGCACCACTTTTCGCTAGATCGATCGCGATGGAACGGCCAATACCGCGTGATGCTCCTGTTACAACGGCTGTTTTATTTGTAAGCATCAAGAATCCCCCTTGAGTGTTTGAATGGCTGCTTCAATTGTTTCTTGATCTGAAACGGAAATCGTCGTCAGGCGGCGATTCACTTTTTTCACAAGACCTGAAAGCACTTTGCCAGGACCAATTTCAATAAATGTTGTGACGCCTAGATCAATGAGGCGTTCCACACTTTCTTCAAAACGAACTGGAGAATACAGTTGTTCAATGAGCTTTGTCTCAATGTCATCACGAGATGTCACGATGTCTGCTGTTACATTTGAGATGACCGGAGTTTTGGCATCCGCAATATCCAGCTTTGACAAAACATCTGTAAATTTTTCAGCAGCTGGTTTCATTAATGCAGAATGGAAAGGTCCGCTCACTTCAAGAGCAATTGCACGTTTTGCGCCTTTTTCTTTCGCTCTCTCTGAAGCAAGTTCTACCCCTTTTGCTGTACCAGAGATGACGATTTGACCAGGACAGTTTAAGTTAGCGAGCTCTACAAGGTGACCGCTTTCTGTCACTTCTTTTGTCACTTCGACAAGTGCCGCTTTGTCTAAGCCGAGAATCGCTGCCATGGCGCCTTCTCCTGCTGGAACAGCTTCATTCATTAATTCTCCGCGCTTTCTAACTGCATAAACAGCATCTTTAAACGAAAGTGCGCCTGCTGCAACGAGGGCAGTGTATTCGCCAAGACTGTGTCCTGCTGCATAATCGGCTTTGATTCCGCTCTCTTCAAATTTCTTTAAGATGGCGATACTTGTCGTTAAAAGAGCTGGCTGCGCGTTATAAGTGAGCGTCAGTTCTTCTGCATCCCCTTCAAAAATCATAGAAGATAAATCAAACCCGAGGGTATTGTCTGCTTCTTCAAATACAGCTTTAGATACTGCTTCTTGGTCAAATAAATCTTTTCCCATGCCAATTTTTTGAGAGCCTTGGCCAGGGAATAAAAATGCAATTTTAGTCATGCTGCTTTACCTCCATTAAGACTCATTCGTCGTTTCTTTTTGGACTTCTTGATGAATGATAGCTGAAACGTCTTTTTCTACGATATCACGTGCCTGACGAATTGCATGGAAAATGGCATTTTCATCAGAGGAGCCGTGCGCTTTAATAACAGGTGCCTTTAAACCAAATAAAGCGGCACCGCCATATTCAGAGTAATCCATTTTAGATTTCATCTGCATCAATTTCGGCTTCATCATGCCTGCTGCTATTTTTGCTGTGAAACTGGATGTTAATGTTTCTTTCAGCATTTTAAAGACAGAAAGGGCTGTGCCTTCAATTGTTTTAAGCGCAATATTTCCTGTGAAACCATCTGTGACAACAACGTCAGCAACACCTTCTAATAAGTCACGGGACTCTACATTTCCTACAAAATTCAAGTCTGATGCTTTTAATAATTCAAAGGTTTTTTTCGTTAAATCGTTGCCTTTTTTATCTTCTGTTCCTACATTTAACAGTCCAACACGCGGATTGCTCTTTGGGAAGACACGCTCTGCGTAGATGGATCCCATCATGGCATATTGCACGAGATGCTCTGGTTTTGCATCAACGTTGGCACCAACATCTAGTAATAAGAAGCCGCTGCTATCCAGTGTTGGCAAAGTTGGGGCAAGGGCTGGTCTGTCAATACCGTCAATTCTGCCTACGATAAACAGCCCAGCTGTCATGAGGGCACCGGTATTTCCTGCTGAGATGCAGGCATCTGCTCGTCCCTCGGAGACTTCCTGCGCCATTTTCACCATAGATGAATCCTTTTTACGTCTGACTGCACGCACTGGTTCATCCGTCGGTTCAATGACTTCTTTTGCATCTAAAATCGTGATGCGATCGTTGTTTGTTATGTATGGTTTGATTTTGTTTTCATCGCCGACAAGTGTAATCTCGATATCTGAAAATGCTGTTAAGCTTTTTTGCACACCGTCAATAATGGCTTTAGGGGCATGATCTCCCCCCATTGCATCGACTGCAATTCTCATATTACGTGCCACCTTTTACTTTTGTTTTGAGCGATACATGACGAAGTCACCTGAGAAGACAACTTCCTCACCAACATAGCTGTTTACTTCAACTACGGTTCTTCCTTTTTCTTTATCATGTGAGGCTACTTTGGCTTTAGAGACGACTCTTTCGCCTTGTTTCACCTGCCTTGTAAACCTGATATTCGCTTTTGCTGTCAAAGCCAATTCATCGTCGATGACGGCAACTGCCAGCGAATTTGCCTGGGCGAAGAGATGATGTCCCCTGGCAATTTGGTTTCGGCTGAATACATGCTCTTTTCTCACTTCTAAAATGGAAATGGCTTGGTCATCAAGTTCTACATCAATCATTTCTCCAATCACTTCATCCAGTGGAAGTGATTTTACTTCATCCTCTAATGTCTTTTCGGCCACATGCTTAATTCTTTCGCGTAATTCAGGGATCGACAGCTCTAAACGATCAAGACGAACCGTTTGTATGCTGACACCGAATTTACTTGCCAATTCTTCATCAGTAATGAATGGAGTCGAGCTGATCGTTTGCTGGAGGAGCTTTTGACGTTCTTTTTTATTTAGTTTCATATGCAGACACCATCCGTACATTTATGACTAGGTACTAATAGTAGTATATAATCTCATAGATGATAAATCAATCCTTGTTTCAAAAAGACAAGAAAATTCCTCCAGCGTTTGATCAGCTTAATTTATCTCCGCCCAGCACACCGCTATCTATCAGCGTTTGCCGGAGTTCTTTGTATTCGGGATCAGTCCAAAAGGCGTCCGATTGGACAAGGTCGGCCGCATCTTTTCTAGCCGTTTCCAGTGCTCTATAGTCGTGAACCATATCTGCTACCTTAAATTCGGGCATCCCGCTTTGTTTTTTACCGAAGAAGTCGCCGGGTCCTCTTAGTTCTAAGTCCTTTTCAGACAGCTCAAAGCCATCGGTTGTTTCGGACATGATCCGCATCCGCTCTTTCCCCGTTTCTGACTTTGGATCAGCCATTAAAATACAAAATGATTGATGCTCTCCTCGGCCGACCCGGCCTCTTAGCTGATGAAGCTGAGACAACCCGAAGCGGTCTGCATCATAAATAACCATGATGGTTGCATTCGGCACGTTGACCCCGACTTCAACGACTGTGGTTGAAACGAGAATTTGTACTTCATTTGCGGTAAAGGCTCTCATGACCTGATCTTTTTCATCACTTGCCAGTTTCCCATGCATTAAGCCGATTGACCACTTTCCGCGGTATGCTTCAGTCAGCATGCTATGGACATCAAGCGCATTTTGGACATCAAGCTTGTCTGATTCTTCAATGAGCGGACAAATAATATATGCCTGTCTGCCTTTTCTCAGCTCTTTATCCACAAAAGCAAGAATTCTCTCAAGCATGTCATGCTTCACCCAATACGTTTCGATTTGTTTTCTGCCAGCTGGCAATTCATCAATGACGGATACGTCCATTTCTCCAAAGACAGTAATCGCAAGTGTTCGCGGAATAGGTGTGGCAGTCATAAACAAGACATCCGGGTCCTGCCCTTTACTTCGCAGTTTTTTCCGCTGCTCTACGCCAAACCGGTGCTGCTCATCTGTGATGACAAGACCGAGCTGCTGAAATTCGACTTCGTCTTGGATGAGTGCGTGGGTACCGACTAAAATGTCAATCTCACCTTCTTTTAAACGTTCAAGCAATTCTCTGCGGCGCTTTCCTTTCACAGAGCTTGTCAAAAGGGCGATATTCAGTCCCCATTTTTCAAACAGCTGGTAAAGCGAATCCGCATGCTGTTCTGCCAAAATTTCTGTTGGGACCATTAATGCACCTTGAAAACCTGATAAATGAGCGGCATAAAGCGCAATGGCTGCAACAGCTGTTTTCCCTGAACCTACATCTCCTTGGAGCAGCCGGTTCATTCGATATGGAGACGCCATGTCTGACATGATTTCATCAAGCACTCTTGATTGTGCCTTCGTCAGTGGAAATGGCAGACTGTGAACAAACTCAAAAACAGCTTCTTTGGAAAACGGATGCTGGATGCCTGATGTTCTCTCTCGTTCTTTCTTTCTAATCGCCTGCATCTTCAGCTGAAAGATGAGAAATTCTTCGTACACAAAACGTCGTCTTGCTTGTTTGAGCGAGTCTCTTGTCTCTGGGAGATGAATGGTTTTTAATGCTTCCTGATAGGACATAAGTTTATAGGCAGAAACAAGCTGCTTTGGCAATGGATCTTCAGCTTTGTCTGCATAAAGTGACAAAGCTTGTTTCACAAAGCGTCTCATCATTTTCACGGTCACATTTTCTTTTACTGAATAAACGGGTTCTATACTGCCATCTTGCTCGTGTGTCCCTTTTTTAAATTCCTGTACCATGATAGATTGGCGGTTTTTATCCCATTTTCCTGTGACGGAAACTGTATCACCTAACACAAGGCTTCGTTTTAAATATGGACGATTGAAACAAATCGCTGTAATGAGAAAACGCCCGACAAGCAGCCTGAATGTCAGCCTGCTTCGTTTTTTTCCATAATAGGTGAGAACGGGCTCACTATGTACTTTCCCTTCAACTGTGACACGTTCGTCATGCCTTACTTCTTCTAAGTTACGAAGCTCATAGTCGTCATATCGATAAGGAAAGTAGCCGAGTAAATCGGCTACTGTGTAGATTCCAAGTTCATTGAGTGTTTTTTCGGTTTCCTCTCCAATCCCCTTCAGGACAGAGACATTATCTTGCAGTTTCTGTATCACGAGATGAGGTCACACCTCCGAAAATCTTCTTTTCAAGCTCTCTTGCTGTCGGTGTCGCAGCGAGTCCGCCTTGGGCTGTTTCACGAAGAGCTGTTGGCATCGTTTGACCGATTTTGTACATCGCATCAATGACTTCATCACAAGGAATGCGGCTAGTGATGCCGGCAAGCGCCATATCTGCTGCGATCATAGCGTTAGATGCACCCATTGCATTTCGTTTCACACACGGCACTTCGACAAGTCCTGCTACTGGATCGCAAACAAGTCCAAGCATATTTTTGAGTGTAATCGCCATCGCTTCTGCAGATTGCTGCGGTGTACCTCCTGCCATTTCGACAATAGCTGCTGCTGCCATACCTGATGCAGAACCTACCTCTGCCTGACAGCCGCCTGCTGCACCAGAAATGCTGGCGTTATTCGCCACAACAAAACCAAATGCGCCAGAAGTAAACAGGAATCTGACCATTTGTTCCTTTGTTGGCTTTAATGTTTCTTTCACTGCAAATAACGTACCTGGTACAACACCTGCTGAGCCTGCTGTAGGCGTTGCACAAATGGTTCCCATTGCAGCATTGACTTCATTTGTTGCAACAGCCTTACTAACAGCATCTAATATCGTATGACCAGACAGCGTTTTGCCTGATGCGATATAGGCTTGAAGTTTGACTGCATCTCCGCCTGTTAACCCTGATAATGATTTCACACCCTTCAGCCCGTTTTCAACAGCCTGCTCCATCACTTCTAGGTTGCGGTACATCTGGGAGAAAATTTCTTCACGTGACTTCCCTGTCACTTCCATTTCTTGCATAATCATAATTTCTGAAATGGAGGTATTCCGTTCTTCTGTTAGCTGCACGAGTTCTTTGACGTTTTTAAACATCATTCATAACCTCCTTGTTGTTACTCTGCAATTTGTGTGACCTGAATAATGTTTGGCAGTGTTTCAAGCTCTGATAGGACCGCTGGGTCAATATTTTGATCCACTTCAATCGTCATCAGTGCCTCTTGCCCGACATCTTTACGTGCCACTTCCATATGACCGATGTTGATGGCGAATTTCGCTAAGACATTGGCAACTGCCGCAATCGTCCCGTAGCGATCGTTATGAACCACAAGAATGGCAGGATGATTCCCTGAAAGCCTGAGCTCAAAGCCATTTAATTCTGTGATTTCAATTTTACCTCCGCCGATGGAAATTCCGATTAATTCAAGGCTTCCGTTCGCATCTGAAATCTCTACTTTTGCTGTATTTGGATGCGCCGGCACTGCCTCTTCTTCTTTAAATTCAATATCGATCTCTTTGCTTTTAGCAATATCGATCGCTGTTTTGATTCGTTCATCAAATGTATCAAAGTCAAGAACACCGCCGATAATGGCGACATCTGTACCATGCCCTTTATACGTATCTTTAAAGGAACCATAAAATGAAACGATAATTCGTTTTGGTTCTCTTCCAAATAAGCTGCGAGCTACTCTCCCGATACGAGCCGCACCCGCTGTGTGCGAACTTGATGGCCCAATCATGACAGGTCCAATAATATCAAACACACTTCTAAATTTCATAGGTCTTCCCCTCTCATCACCACTCACGTATGGTTTGGTTCTTTCTTTAGACTAATGGATTCATTCGTTTCCCGCAACTCATTTCACCGTGGAATGGCTAGTAAAAAATTGCAAAAGAAGAAGAAGGGCTTTATTTGCCCTTCTTTCGTTATTCAACCGCCAAAATATATGAATAAAGCGGCTGTTTTCCATCGTGGACTTCAACTTCTACATCTTCAAATGTTTCTTCAATAAAGGCTTGTAACGCATCCATTTCATCAGATGATGCATCTTCCCCTTTAATGATGGTGACAATCTCATCATCTTCTGTCACCATTTTGGCGAGAAGTTCTTTTGCTGCATCTAATTGATTTTTCGCTGTTAAGGTGATTTTCCCGTTGAACAGACCCATATAGTCACCTTTCGCAATGTCGATTCCATCAATTTGGGTATCTCTCACTGCAAAGGTAATTTGCCCGCTTTTCACATGGTCAATCGCTTCTAGCATCGCTCTTTCGTTATCTTCATTTGAAGCTGCTTCATTGAGAGAAAGAAGTGCCGACATTCCTTGAGGAACGGTCTTCGTCGGAATGACAACGACCTCACGGTTTGAGACAGTTGCCGCCTGTTTAGCTGCCATGACAATATTAGAATTATTAGGTAAGATAAAGACGGTTTCGGCATGTACGCTTTCTATTGCTGTGACAATGTCTTCTGTGCTCGGATTCATCGTCTGCCCGCCTTCAATGACGACGGAAGCTCCGATGCTTTTGAACAAGTCAGCAATTCCTTCTCCCATTGCGACACTGACGACACCAAAGCGCTGTTTTTCAGCAGCAGGTGCTTTTGGTGCAGCAGGTGCATGTTCTCTTTCTTCGTTTACGATTGAGCTATGCTGCTCTCTCATGTTTTCAATTTTCATATTAATCAAGCTGCCGTAGCGCTGTGCATATGATAAAACATCTCCCGGCTGCTCTGCATGAATATGAACTTTCGCAAGTGTATCGTCAGACACTACAAGAAGTGAATCTCCGAATTCACTTAAGTCTTCTCTGAAGGCATTCTCATCAAAGGACTGTTTGTCTTCTTCAAATTTCACCATAAATTCAGTACAATAGCCAAATTCGATATCTTCTGTGTTCATATGGCTTTGCGCACTTTTATGATGCTCTGCACTGACAAGTTCTTTTAGCGTCGGTAAAGAAGCAGCTTTAGGAGGAAGCTCTTCTCCTCTTAATGAAGCAAGGAAACCTTCATATACGCATAGAAGTCCTTTACCTCCACTATCGACAACACCCACTTCTTTTAAGACAGGAAGCAGATCTGGCGTTCGATCAAGTGATGCTCTTGCTTCCTCAATCGTTAACTCTAGAACGCGGTCAATTTGATCTTCTGCCGCTGAAACAGCAACCGCTTTCTTTGCTGCATCCTTTGCAACCGTTAAGATGGTTCCTTCAATTGGTTTCATCACGGCTTTATATGCTGTATCAACACCCGCCTGTAAGGCAAGAGCAAATTCTTTTGCATCAATCGTTTCTTTTTGTTCAATATGTTTACTGAAACCTCTAAAGAGCTGTGACAGGATCACGCCTGAGTTTCCTCTTGCGCCCATCAATAACCCTTTCGAGAGAGCCACGCCGACCTTCCCAATATGATCGGTATTTGTTTCTTCAACTGCTTTTGCCCCTGAAGTCATCGACAAATTCATATTTGTCCCCGTGTCTCCGTCTGGCACTGGAAAAACATTTAACGCATCCACAATTTGTGCGTTTTGAGAAAGATGGTGAGCACCTGCAAGAATCATTTTTGCAAATGAGCGGCCATCAAGATTTCTAATAGACAATATATTTCCTCCTTACTACGGGTTCGTAACTTTTACTCCTTGTACATAAATGTTGACCGAGTCAACAGAAAGTCCAATTGTGTGATGAATCGTGTATTTGACTTTCGTTTGAACATTATGTGCGACTTCTGATATTTTTGTACCGTAGCTGACGATGATGTACATATCAATATGAATGCGGTCTTCTTTTTGACGCACAAGAACACCCCGGCTGAAGTTCTCTTTGCGGAGAATATCCGTCAAGCCGTCCTTGATTTGATTTTTGGACGCCATGCCAACAATACCATAGCAATCGATCGCAGCGCCTCCTGCCACCATTGCAATGACTTCATTTGATATATCAATTTGTCCGTATTTCGTTCTAAGTTCAATGGACACATTGGTTCCCCCTTTTTGAGAAATTGCCCTGAGTTATCACTATTTTACTATAAGACCCTTCTTTTTAAAAGAAATCATTCAATCCGACCCAATCCTACTTATACTATAGCCTTGATTTTTTATCAAGATGTCAAGGTATTTTTCTTGAAAGAGGAGTAAACAATCCTTGCAAACCCCTTGAAGCTGTGGTAAATTATTAAAGTATCTTGAGGCATCTCTAAGTACGTATATGAAGAATATGATGATGTTTTCGCAGTTAGGAGGGAAACAAATGGCACGTAAATGCGTTATTACAGGCAGAAAAACAAAAGCTGGGAACAACCGTTCTCACGCAATGAACTCTACAAAACGTACATGGGGCGCGAACCTTCAAAAAGTTCGTATTCTAGTGGACGGTAAGCCTAAAAGAGTATATGTATCAGCTCGAGCTTTGAAATCTGGTAAAGTTGAGCGTGTATAAGCAAGAGTAAACGCCTGCTACAATAAACTGTAGCAGGCGTTTTTATGTGGAAATAAAGGAGATTACTCATTAATCTTTTTTAAATGAACCAAGCATCGCACGGACAATGCCGCCAAGAAATCTAGGCAGTTTGATTGTATAAAATTTCATTTTGTCCCCCTCCTAAAAGTACCGCTTGCAGCACAATTGAGCTTAATCAGCCATCCACATTGATAGGTTGGTCAATCTTTGCTTCTTACCATTATTAATATGCCTTCATGAAAAGAAAAAGTACCATTTGAGTGGATGAGTTCGTTACTAATACATAGTGTGGAACCAGGCTCAATATGACAATTTTTCAGAGGATATTTGAAACCTTTTAATGTCAGCTTTTCAACCGATGTACCAAAGGGCAGAAACGACACATATTTTTTATCAGGGTCTTCTTTGATTTCGTATGTACCAGGCCCAAACATTTGAATGATATTTTGTTTATCTACAAGAGTCATGTTCTGCTTGTGCTGAATGCCTTGATATAGAAGGTGAATATTTCCTAGAAAATGATCAGCCCTTCCTCCTGTAATGCCGTAGATGTAAATATGCGCTGGATGCTGGCGCATGGCCCAGTTCAGCGCAAGCTCTAAATCGGTTTCATCCTTTTCAGCCTGAAATACATTCAGGGCAGGCAATTTCTTTTTCAGCTCACAAAGCTCTTCTTCTGTCACACTGTCAAAATCACCAAAAGCCTTGGCAGGCATGATGCCGCGCTCTAGTAAAAAAAGCGTTCCCCGGTCTACACCAACCCAGAGAATATCATCCTGTGATGCTTCATGTTCAAGGGGCGGAATGTATTCAAAAGGACCGCCGGCTACGATATGTATGTGCATGATATACGCTCCTCTCCATGTAAAAAGAACCAAAGATCAGAGTGACTTTGGTTCCTTTTTTTACGCTTCTCGAATAGCCTGAATAGCAGCTGCACGGTTGTCTTTACCGTATACAGCTGAGCCGGCCACAAGTAAATTAGCGCCCGCCTCTTTACAGCTTTTTGCAGTCTCTACATTGACACCGCCGTCTATTTCTATGAGTAAGTCTGATAAGCCCTTTTGTTCGCTAAGGGTCTTCACTTCTTTTACCTTCGTGAGGACAGAAGGAATAAACGCCTGTCCGCCAAAACCAGGATTCACCGTCATGAATAAGACAAGGTCTACATCCTCTAATACATGCTCAATCTGAGAAACAGGTGTGTGCGGGTTCAAGACGACACCTGCTTTTACACCTTGTTCTTTTATGTGCTGTATCGTTCGGTGCAAGTGCGGACAAGCCTCAACATGGACAGAAATAATGTCAGCACCTGCTTTGGCGAATGCAGGAATATACCGGTCTGGCTGCTCAATCATTAAGTGAACATCAAGCGGCAGCTTTGTATGCGGTCTGATTGCTTCCACAACATTCGGCCCAAATGTGATATTCGGTACAAAATGGCCGTCCATCACATCGATATGAATGTAATCCGCTCCGCCTTGTTCCACATCACGGATATCTTTCTCCAAATTGGCGAAATCTGCTGATAAAATGGAAGGGGCAATATAAACCATGATTTAGTACCTCGGCTTTCTGTCTTTGATTTCAGTTAAAAACTCTAAATAATGCTGATAGCGATACTCTCTGATTTGCTCTTGTTCGACCGCATCTTTTACCGCACAGCCTGGCTCTTTCACGTGCAGGCAGCCTCTAAACTTACAATCCGCACTCCGCTCTTTGATTTCTAAAAAGTAAAGACCTAAATCTTCCGCTTCGATGCCGGTAAATTCGAGTGAGCTAAAGCCAGGTGTATCTGCAATAAGCCCTTCTGCTGTACGAATGAGTTCGACATGTCTAGTCGTATGTTTTCCTCTTCCAAGATGGGAGGAAATATCATTGGTTTTCAGCGCCAGATCAGGACTCATCGCATTTAAAAGGGAGGATTTGCCTACACCAGACTGACCAGCAAATACAGTAATCTTATTGTGAAAATGCGGGGTCAGCTTTTCAATTCCGTCTCCCTCGATCGTGGATGTTAAATGAACATCATATCCAATTTGCCGATAGTCCTCTGCATAGCCTTGAATACTTTCACGCTCTTCATCTGTTTTCAATAAGTCCACTTTTGTGATACAGATAATCGGCTCAATATCATTTGCTTCTACAAGCACTAGAAATCTGTCTAAAAGCGATGTGCTGAAGGTTGGTTCTGTCGCAGAGAAAACGAGCACCGCTTGATCGACGTTACTAATAGGCGGACGAACAAGTTCATTTGTCCGCTCTTTTACTTCTAATAAGTAGCCTTCTTTATCGTTGTCTGCTTGATACACAACATAATCTCCAACAAGAGGTGTGATTTTGTTTTTACGAAAAATACCTCTCGCTCTGCACTGAATCACTTTTCCAGTTTCTAAAGACTCATCGAGCACATAATAAAATCCGCTTAATGCTTTAATAATTTTGCCCTCAGGCATAAAGTCCCTCCTTTATTCATCTTCAGGGTATTCAATTGTTTTAGAGCTTACGACTTTATCATCAACCGTCACTTGATAGTATCCTTTTTGACCTGGTTCAATCTTAAATTTAATGGTCCGTTCAGTTGGTGCAGTGATGTTAAAGGTTTCATATGAATCAGAAATGCTATGCTCAGCATCGTCAATGGAAATCTGAACGGTCATCTCTTGCCCTTCTGTTACTGGTTCATACGGGATGGCGATCTTCTCAGTCACCGTTTTAGCCGGTTTTTTCTTCGGTCCGAGTGAGAAGGTGATCTTAACCGTATCACCTGGTTTCACAGCAGTACCAGCTCCTGGCTCCTGTTTCATCACTTCACCTTTTGGCACATCATCAGAATACGCTTCTTTTTCATCAAGCTTTAATCCGTTATCCTCTAAATAATTCGATGCAGCCTGTTTACTATATGTCGTTAAATCCCGCAAAGTAATATCGGCAGGACCTATGCTGACCGTCAACGTCACTTCTTCATCTGCTGCCACAAGCTCAGTACTCGCTGAAGGTTTCTGTTCCATGACAATCCCAGATTCGGTGTCATTATCATTTACTTCCTCCACAACAACTTGCTTAAACCCTTTTTTCGCTAATAATTCTTTTGCTTTATCGACCTTTTCACCTGTTACATCAGGTAATTCGGTCTTTTCCTTGCCCGTACTTTGATAAAGCTGAATTTCGGTTCCTTCTTTTACCTTTGTGCCGATTTTCGGGTCTGTTTTGACGACAAGCCCTTTTTCAATTTTTTCATCAGCGATCTCAATTGGATCAGAGGCGACGGTAAAGCCGGCTTTCTTCAAGGTGTCCTCGGCTTTGTCAATCGTCATGCCAGATACATCAGTGACCTCCACATCTTTTGGAAAAAGCAGTCCCGGAAACACAGTGATGGCTAAAATGGTCGCAGCAGTCAGAATAAATAGGATGGATGCCACAATCCAAGGCCATTTTTTCCGTTTCTTTTTCGGCTTTTGTTTCTCTTTTTTCTTCGGTTTTTTCACCGGATGGACAGCTGTTTTTTCATTGTCTTGATCGACTTGATGATCTTGAATGATTGGGATCGCTTTCGTTGCTTCATGATCTTCTTCAATCACAAAGCGTTTTTCTTTTAGTCTTGAAGGGTCGAAAGCAGTTTGTAAATCTTTTTGCATTTCAGATGCATCTTCATATCGATAAAAAGGATCTTTGGCCATCGCCTTTAAAATGATGTTTTCCACGCTTTGTGGAACAGAAGGGTTCCACCTTCTCACAGATGGCGGCTCTGATTGTAAATGCTTCAGCGCAACACTGACAGCTGATTCCCCTTCAAATGGCATGCGTCCAGAAATGAGTTCATAGAGCACAATGCCAAGTGAATAGATGTCTGACTTTTTCGTCGCAAGACCTCCGCGTGCTTGTTCTGGAGACAAATAGTGCACGGATCCTAGGACCGAATTTGTGTGGGTGATGGTCGCTGAGCTGAGTGCTATGGCAATCCCGAAATCAGTGACTTTAATATTCCCCATGTTGTCTATTAATATATTGTGAGGCTTAATGTCCCGGTGGACGAGCTGTTTCGCATGGGCTTCTTCCATCGCCGCAACGACTTGCTCCATAATGCGAACGGCTTCTTTCGGATGAAGCGGGCCATTGGCGTGTATGTATTCTTTTAGCGTCATCCCCTCGACATATTCCATGACAATATAATAAATGTCATCTTCTTCCCCTACATCGTAGATGCTGACAATATTTGAATGATCTAAGCTTGCGGCTGATTGCGCCTCGCGCCGGAAACGTCTAATAAAATCATCATCGCTTGCAAAGTCAAAGCGCAAAATTTTAATCGCGACTTCGCGATCTAAAATCATATCCTCCGCCAAATAAACGTTTGCCATTCCGCCTCCGCCTATGACGCGAAGAATCTGATAACGGCCGCTGATCCGTTTTCCGATCAACACTTGCTGTCACCCTCCTCTGGCTGGGAGGAGATTTCTAACAATACTGCTGTAATGTTATCTTCACCGCCGTTGTCATTCGCTGTTTGGATTAATGCTGTTACTTTTTCATCTGGTGCGGTCGTTTGGTTTAAAATATGAATCAAATTCTCTTCTTCTACTTTATTTGATAAACCATCTGAGCAAAGCAGGATTTGATCTCCTGGGTCCACTTCAAAAGTATGTGCATCGATTTGAACGTGTTTATCTGTTCCTAGTGCTTTCGTGAGCACATTTTTTCTTGGATGATATTCTGCATCTTCTTTAGAAATTTCACCTGTTTTCACAAGCTCATTTACAAGTGAATGGTCATCCGTTAGCTGGGTCAGTGCTCCTTCTCTTAGCAAGTAGCAGCGGCTGTCTCCAATATGGGCAATTGTGACCGTTTGCAAATGAACGAGCGCACAAACAATGGTTGTCCCCATTCCTTGGCACTCCTCATTGTTTTTCGCATGTTCATATACTTGATCATTAATGTCACTAATTTTTGAGATTAACCAGCTTTCTTGCTCTGCTGGTTTTGCTGGAATTGAAGATGTTTCTTCCCAGTATTCTTTTAAAGAAGAGACGGCCATCCTGCTGGCAACATCACCAGCAAGATGACCTCCCATTCCATCTGCTACAACAGCTAGAAGGGTATCTTCTTTTGCTTCAAAAATACCTGCATCATCTTCATTATGCTGACGGACTTTTCCTGTATCGGTTTGAAAGGCTGCCCTTATCAACATTCGTCACCTCGTCTCTTCCTGACGCTCCTTCGCTCTTAGCTGACCGCAAGCAGCATCAATATCATGGCCTTGCTCTCGTCTAATCGTTACGTTTACGCCGCGTTCTTTCAGCGTTTTTTCAAATAGGAAGATTTGTTCTCTCGGTGTTCTTACATAATCCCTTTCCGGTACATAGTTCACCGGAATGAGGTTCACGTGGCACTTGATTCCTTTTAATAAGTCTGCAAGCTCTTCTGCATGATGAACTTGATCATTTACTCCGCCAAACAGGCCGTATTCAAAGCTGACACGTCTTCCTGTTTTTTGAATGTAATATTCAATGGCTTCCATTAATTTCGGCAGCTTATATGCCTTATTGATCGGCATAAGACGGCTTCTGATCTCTGTGTTTGGTGCATGCAGGGAGACAGCAAAATTGATTTGCATTTGCTCATCAGCGAATTGATAGATCTTTGGAATGATTCCGCTTGTCGACACTGTAATATGACGCGCGCCAATATTTAAGCCGTTGTCATGGTTGATGATTTTAAGGAAAGCAAGCATTTCGTCAAAGTTATCAAACGGTTCACCAATTCCCATGATGACAACCGAGCTGACTCTCTCATCTGTTTCGTCAAGTGCCTGCTGCACTTTCAATACTTGAGCAACGATTTCTCCTGCTTCAAGGTTTCGTTTTAACCCACCAAGTGTAGATGCACAGAATGTACAGCCAATTCGGCAGCCAACTTGAGTTGTGACACAGACAGAGTTTCCGTATTCGTGGCGCATCAGCACTGTTTCAATGGTATAGCCATCATGTAATTCAAATAAAAACTTGATCGTTCCGTCTTGAGACGTTTGTTTGATCACGGTTTTTAATGTGGTGATCGCAAATTGATTTTTTAATTTTTCTCTTAAATCCTTTGAAAGGTTAGACATATCGTCAAAGGATGTCACACGTTTCTCATAAAGCCACTCGAAAATTTGAGCTGCGCGGAAAGACTTTTCGCCTTGTTCTTTTAACCATTCTTTCATTTCGTGAAGCTCAAATGAGTAGATCGACGGCATTTCTGTCTTCAGTTCTTTTCTTACTTTTTGTTCTGTCATTTTTTATCCCTTCTTTCTCATGCTGCAAATAAAGAAACCATCTGTTCCGAAATAATGAGGAAGAATTTGTACACTTCCGTTTTGAACAAACGGAGCAACCTGCTCAGGCAGCCGTTCATTAAGAGATAGATCGGGTTCGAAGTCTTGGTGTTCTTGTAAAAACGCATGAATCACTTGTTGATTTTCTGTTGGGTCCATTGTACATGTACTGTATACAAGGGTTCCGCCCGGTTTTAAAAGCGGGGCCGCTTCCTTTAAAATGGCCTGCTGGATAGCTGCAAGCCTTGCTGAGTCTTCTTGTGACTTTGTATATTTCATATCTGGTTTTCGTCTAATGACGCCAAAACCGGAACACGGCGCATCAATGAGAATGCGGTCAAACGAAGCTTCGCTGTAATAGTCTGCTGCTTTCCTTGCATCAAGTGCTTTTGCCTCAATGTGAGTAAGGTTCAGACGTTTCGCTGCTTGTTTGATGAGTTTCACTTTATGTTCATGTAAGTCAAGCGAAACAATTTTCCCCTCATCATTCATACGTTCTGCAATATGTGTTGATTTTCCGCCAGGAGCCGCACAGGCGTCAAGCACCGTTTCTCCCGGCTGAGGGTCAAGCGCTCTTGCAACAAGCATAGAGCTTTCGTCTTGTATCGTAACATAGCCTTCTTGAAAAGAAGGGGTTGAGACGATGGACCCTTTCATGAGCTTAAGTGCATCTTCAGATAAGTCGCCAAGCTCCGTTTCAATGCCTGCATCCATTAGTTTTTGCTGCAGTGCCGTGCGGTCAGTTTTCATTCGATTGACGCGAAGGGTTTGCTTTGGCGGGACTAAATGAATGCGGCACATGTTTTCTGCCGCTTCAAATCCGTACGCCTGAACCCATTCCTGCACAAGCCATAATGGGTGGCTTGTCTCAATGGACAGCCGCTTTACTGGATCTTTGATCGCATCAAATGACGGAACGCCTTCTCTTTGTACGGAACGAAGAACACCGTTCACAAGTGAAGAAATACCTTTATGCCCGCGCTTTTTCGTTAGCTCGACTGCTTCATGAATGGCTGCACGATCTGGGATTTTTTCAAGGTACACCATTTGATAAAGTGACATCCGTAAAAGCTGCATCACCCATGGAGCCACCTTTTGCGGTTTTTTCACAAAGGGCGCAAGCATATAATCTAATGCCAGCTTATTTTGCAGTGTACCATACACAAGCTCTGTTAACAGCGGTTTGTCCTGATCAGCTAAGTCTTTATCTTTCATGACTGACTGCAAAAGCAAATTACTGTAAGCTTGGTTTTGTTCGAGTTTGATTAAAGCGTCCAGCGCTACTTCTCTCACATTACTTTTCTTCATTCATTAACCCTAATTTCTGCCCAATTTCGATATTTGCGCCTCTTAAGAAGTCTTCACCGCTCATTTTTTTCTTACCAGCCGGCTGCACACCTGTCAATAAGAGGCCTTGCTTATTCCCCGTTCCAATGACCGGACCTTCTTTTTGAAGCTCAATCACTTTCCCAGGTTCTTCTTGCGCTTGCAGCGGAACCTTTTTCGCTTCCCATACTTTTAGATGAGCGCCGTTCCATTCAGTATAGGCAACTGGCCATGGATTTAGCCCGCGAACTTGGTTGTAAAGCTCTTCACCGGTTTTTGTCCAGTCTAATCTTTCTTGCTCCCGCTTAATATTTGGCGCGTATGTGGCCGCTTCTTCATTTTGCGGAATCGGAGAAATAGACCCGCTCAGAACATTTGGCACCGTATCTTTTAGAAGTGCGGCACCAGCTGTACTTAATTTGTCATGCAGTGTTCCAACATTGTCTAATTCATCGATTTCAACTTCTACTTTACTGATCATGTCACCTGCATCGAGCCTTTCCACCATGTACATGATCGTAACGCCTGTTTTCTTTTTGCCTTGAAGGATCGCATAATGAATCGGTGCGCCGCCTCTTAGTTCTGGCAGGAGCGAGGCATGAACATTGATACAGCCAAACTTAGGTTCATCAAGTAACCGTTTAGGTAGAATTTGTCCAAATGCCGCTGTGACGATTAAATCCGGCTGTAATGCAAGCACCTTATCAATTTCTTCATCTAGACGTACCTTTTCAGGCTGTAACACAGGAATGCCGTGCTTTAAGGCTTCCACTTTCACAGGAGGCGGTGTGAGCACTCGCTTTCTTCCTTTCGGGCGGTCTGGCTGCGTGACGACCCCTACCACTTCGTATCCTTCTGTTATCAGTGTTTGCAGCACAGGTACTGAGAAATCAGGGGTTCCCATAAATACGATACGTGCCATTTTCTTCACCCTTCCATTTCCGCAAGTTCTTTTTCTGTATAGGTTTCAATGATTTTTGACGTAAATAAAATGCCGTCTAAATGATCAATTTCGTGCAATAAAGCTCTTGCTAAAAATCCATCTGCTTCTATTGTAAATGGTTTTCCTTTCTTATCAAAGGCTTTTACCTTCACATAGTTTGGTCTCTCTACAGTGCCGTATAAAGATGGAAAGCTCAGGCAGCCTTCAATATCTGTTTGGCTTCCTTCAACTTCAAGCACCTCGGGGTTCACTAAATCAATTCTGCCAGATTCTTCTCCAATATCTACAACAGCGATTCTTTTTGAAACACCGATTTGTGGTGCGGCTAGTCCAACTCCATCCAGCTCAAGCATTGTATCATACATATCATCCAGCAGTTTTTTCAGCTTTTTATCGAACGTATCGACACGCTCTGTCTTTTGTTCAAGCACTTCTGCCGGATGTATGACTATTGGTTTTACTGCCACTTATAGCCCTCCGTTTTACATCATCATATATGGATTCATATCTATTGAAATCATCAATTGTTTTTGTTCCATTTCCTTTTGATAATGGTCTTGTATTTTCCGTAGTAAACTTGCCAGTTCATTTTCCCTTTTGTATTTTATCACGCATTGATAGCGATATCTATCTTTGATCTTAGCGATTGGTGATGCAGCCGGACCAAGGATTCGCGTATTCGGTGCACAATTCATTTTTAGGAACTGAACAATTTGATCAGTCACATGTGCTGCCTTCGTCACTTCCTCATGTGATACTGTCACCATCGCCAAAAAGTAATACGGCGGATAGGACTGGTGGCGGCGATGCAGCATCTCCTGTTCATAAAAGGCTTCGTAGTCATGCTGCTTCGTTAATTCAATACTATAGTGAGAAGGCGTATACGATTGAATAATAACCGAGCCCGCTTTTTCATGTCGCCCTGCCCTGCCGCTGACCTGCGTGAGAAGCTGAAATGTTTTTTCACTTGAACGGAAATCAGGGATGTGAAGGGATGTATCCGCACTGAGAACACCAACAAGTGTGACATCTGGGAAATCCAGTCCCTTTGCAATCATTTGCGTCCCGAGCAAAATGTCCGCTTCTTTATTGCCAAAAGAGGTAAGAAGCTTTTCATGAGCACCTTTACGAGACGTTGTATCCACATCCATTCGGATGACTCTTGCCTCTGGCAGTACTTTTGTCAGCTCTTCTTCTACACGCTGCGTACCCGTACCAAAATAGCGAATATGCTCACTGTGGCATTCTGGACATTCAGCAGGTACTGGTGCTTCGTGACCACAATAATGGCATTTCAGCCGTTTTTGATAGCGGTGATAGGTGAGAGAAATTTCGCAATGAGGACATTGCTCTACATATCCGCAATCACGGCACATGACAAAGGATGAATAGCCTCTTTTGTTCAGAAATAAAACGGCTTGTTCTTTTCTTTCAAGCACTTCCTTTAACCTAAGCATTAATTCCTCTGAAAACATGGAGCGGTTGCCATTTCTTAGTTCTTCTCTCATATCAATTAACGAAACGTGCGGCAGCTGCTGCTGGTTGACGCGGTGTTTGAGCGACAGCAATGTATAGACGCCTTTTTTCGCACGTGCATAGGTTTCAAGTGAAGGTGTTGCACTGCCTAATACGACTGGACATTGATGCCGCCCTGCTCGTTCAATGGCGACATCCTTGGCATGGTAACGAGGCATTTCTTCTTGTTTATAAGAGGATTCGTGCTCTTCATCTATAATAATCATGCCTAGATTTTCAAATGGAGCGAAAACAGCAGATCTTGCGCCAACGACAAGCTTGACTTCCTTGCGATGGATTTTCCGCCATTCATCATATTTTTCTCCTGTCGATAAGCCGCTGTGAAGAACGGCCACATATGAGCCAAATCGTTCTTTAAATCGCTGCACCATTTGAGGGGTTAACGAGATTTCAGGAACTAAAACGATCGCTTCTTTTCCTTTTTGAAGAACATGATCGATTGTCTGCAAGTAAATCTCCGTTTTGCCGCTTCCTGTCACTCCGTGCAAAAGAAAGGTTTCGTGCTGATCCTCACTCACTGCTTGATGAATATGATCGGCCGCCTCTCTTTGCTCTGGCGTGAGATCAAGTGGAGCAGATGGTGTAAACTCACGGTCACGATAAGGATCTCGATAGACCTCTTCATAGCTTTCTGTTAACAGCCCTTCTTGAATAAAGGTTTTAAGCGTTTGAGAACTTGCGCCTGTTTGCTGCTGCAAGTCTTTCGCTAAAAAGGTTGTCTCTCCCGCTTCAAGCAGATAGGAGATCAGTGCTTTTTGTTTCACCGCATTTTTCTTTAGCTGCTGCTGTTTTTCTGCAAGTTTTTCTTTCGATACAGCCATCTGGAGCATGCGGACCTTTTTCTTTCCAGATTTTTGCGAGACATGGTATC
Source organism: Bacillus sp. WP8 (assembly GCF_000800825.1). Classification (NCBI taxonomy): domain Bacteria; kingdom Bacillati; phylum Bacillota; class Bacilli; order Caryophanales; family Bacillaceae; genus Bacillus; species Bacillus sp. WP8. The sequence continues at coordinate 1,518,309 of NZ_CP010075.1, read as the reverse complement.
TCACCTCTAGATGACCTTTTTGAACATGCTTTTGAATTTGTTTTAATTGTTCAGCCGGGATGTCAGCATAAAGAATGCTTTCTCGCTGACCGAAAAGCTCTTTCAATGACTGCGGAAGTTCTTCCTCTGAAAGCACCTGAATTTCTTTTTCATACTTTGCCTTCATGGCTGCGGGCAGCATCGATTGAAGTGCCGTGATATGATAAGACAATGTTTTTTCCGTCAGCCAGTGGGAAAGCTCCAATAGCTCATCTGTCAGAACAGGTGATAAATCAAATAAATCGACAATCTCTTTGATGTTTCCTGTCTTGATGTCTGTTTCATCTTTGACTTTTGTCACAAACCCTTGAATCTTCCTCGGGCCAAAGGGAACGACCACCCTCATTCCCGCTTTGACGAGATCTTTGAATCGATCTGGTACACGGTAATCAAATGGCCGGTCAATGGCTTTCGTTGTGACATCTACGATGACTTCAGCAATCATGCTCGATCACGCTCTTCTGGAAGCAGCTGTATTGCCTCCTTTAAAATTTCAAAAGCGAGGTCTTTTTTGCTCATCATCGGCAGCTCTTTTTTCGTTCCATCTGCTTTGATCATCGCTGCCACATTGGTATCTGTGCCAAAGCCTGCACCCTCTTTTGTGACGTTATTGGCGACAATCATATCTAGATGTTTGGATTCAATTTTCTTTTTCGCATAATATTCTACATCCTGCGTTTCAGCTGCAAAACCGACCAGCACTTGATGCTCTTTTCTTTTCCCGAGCTCTTTTAAAATATCTTTTGTCCGGGTGAATTCAATGTCCAAAGCGCCGTCCTGTTTTTTCATTTTATGAGCATATGTCGTGACAGGGGTGTAATCGGCGACAGCTGCTGATTTAATAACAAGATCAGCTTCCCCATATACCTCTAGCACAGCTTGATACATCTCTTCAGCTGATTCAACGTGCACTACATGTACATGGTCAGGTTCAGTTAAAGAAACAGGTCCAGAAATCAGCGTAACATCTGCCCCCATTTGCTGAGCAGCCTCTGCAATCGCATAGCCCATTTTTCCACTAGAACGATTTGTAAAGAATCGGACAGGATCGATGACTTCACGTGTAGGACCTGCTGTCACCACGACTTTTTTTCCTGAGAGCGGTAAGCTTTTTGGCTCATCAAAAAAAGCACGGATGTGTTCAACAATTTTTTCAGGCTCTTCTAATCGCCCTTTTCCAATGTATCCGCAGGCTAAATAACCTTCACTTGGCTCAATAAACCGGTACCCGTCTTCATATAATATGCGAATGTTCCGTTTCACAGCCGGGTGATCGTACATATGCACATTCATCGCTGGAGCGATCCATACAGGCGCTGTTGAAGCAAGCAAAGTCGTCGTCAGCATATCATCTGCAAGTCCAGCGGCCATTTTACCGATTGTATGTGCTGTTGCAGGGGCAACAAGAATGAGATCGGCCCAGTCAGCTACGTCAATATGCGCAATGACTCTTGGATTGTTTTCTTTGAATGTATCCACATATACCTCATGCCTAGACAGAGCTTGGAAGGTTAGCGGAGACACAAACTCACGAGCAGATTCCGTCATAATCACTCTGACATTTGCGCCTGCTTGTACGAGTTTACTAGTAAGTGCTGCTGCTTTATATACGGCGATTCCTCCGCTGACACCGAGCAAAATATTTTTTGACTGTAACATTTGATTGTCCCCCTTAACGGCCTTTTTCACAAATTCGTCTACAATTCAAAAAAGTCAAAACCAATCATAGTTTTGACTTTTTTGAACGTATCGTATCTGCATAGCAGAAGCGATGTGTTATTCTTGATCCTCTTTTTCAAATGTCAAAAGACCAGCGTCGATTTCTTCTAGTGCTTTGCCTACGAATTTGTAAGACTTTGTGTTTTCAATCTGCTGATCTTGGTGGATCTGCATTTCACGTGCACGGCGTGCAGACACTGTTACAAGCGTATATTTTGAATCAAGTTTGTTCATCAATGAGTCAATTGAAGGATCTAACATGGTTTATTCTACCCCCAGCATTTTTTTATATCTCGGTGCGACTCTGTCTCTGCGCAGGTGTTCTGCAAGGACGATCGCTTTGATTCTTTCACAAGCAAGCTCGACATCATCGTTTTCAACGACATAGTCGTAAGCATCCATCATTTCAATTTCTTCTTTCGCAGCGGCCATTCGGTTTCGAATGAGCTCTTCAGATTCTGTACCGCGTGTAATGATGCGGTTTTGAAGTTCTGAAAGACTAGGCGGTGCAAGGAAAATAAATAGACCTTCCGGGAATGCTTCTCTTACTTGAAGTGCACCTTGCACTTCAATTTCAAGGAAAACATCTTTTCCTTCGCTTAATGTCTGTTCAACATAGTCAACAGGCGTGCCGTAGTAATTCCCGACGTACTCTGCCCATTCTAACAGCTTTTTGTTTTCAATCATATGTTCAAATTCTTCCCTGGTTTTAAAGAAATAATCGACACCATTTCTTTCTCCTTCACGCGGTTTGCGTGTCGTCACAGAAATAGAGTATTCAAATTTCGTATCTTCCTGGGAGAAAATGGCTTGTCTGACCGTTCCTTTTCCAACTCCCGAAGGTCCAGAGAGAACGATTAATAGTCCTCTTTCTTTCATAATGGCGTATTACCCCTGCCCTTCATCTATGATTTCTTCTTTTACAGAAAGTCTTTGCGCGACAGTCTCAGGCTGAACGGCAGATAAGATGACATGGTCACTGTCCATAATGACAACAGCACGGGTTCTTCTTCCGTATGTAGCATCTATGAGCATGCCTCGATCTCTTGCGTCTTGTATCATTCGTTTAATCGGTGCTGATTCCGGACTGACGATCGAAATCATCCGATTCGCTGAAATGATGTTTCCAAATCCGATATTGATCAACTTTATGGTCATCTTCTTTCGTCCCCCTGTAATATAAACGTCTCTAGTCTCGCCGAAAGAGACGCACTGTAAACAGTATACACAATGACTATTCTATATTTTGCACTTGTTCTTTTATTTTTTCAATAGCACTTTTCATTTCAACCACCAGCTTTGTTAAATGGTGATGGTTCGCTTTTGATCCAATGGTGTTCACTTCACGGTTGAGCTCCTGTACAAGGAAGTCAAGTTTTCGGCCGGCAGCACCGCCTTGCAGCAAGATTTGCTGAAATTGCTGAAAGTGACTTTTTAATCTCGTCATCTCTTCTGTAATGTCACACCGGTCAGCAAAGATGGCAGCCTCTGTTGTCAGTCTGCTCTCGTCAAGCGCCTCTCCGATCCATTCTTGCAATCGCTGATTCAATCGTTCTTTGTACTGACTCACAACCTCTGGTGCAAAGACTTTGATTTCTTCTGTATAGGCCTCTAGTTCAGAAAGCCTTAGTTCACAGTCTTTTTGAAGTGATGCTCCCTCTTGCTCTCTCATGAAGCAAAGCTCCTTGACAGCATCCTCGCAAGCTTCCATCAGCAGCTGCTCTAGCTGTTCATTTCGGCTGGCTGACTCTTCCACCTGAACGGCAAGCTCAAGCCCCAATAAGTCATGTGCATGCTGAATGCCTGAAATGTGATAGCGTTCCTCGAGGTCTTTTGCGGCTTTCATGTATTCATCAAGCAGCGGCCAGTCGATCTGTAAGGACCGGCTTGCTAGTTTACCGCCTTCAATCGTGACAAACAGCTCAATTCTACCGCGCTGCACGTGACGAAGAATGATCTTTTTTAATGTATCTTCGAAATATAAAAGCGGCCTCGGCAAACGGGCATGAACCTCTTTAAAACGGTGATTGACCGATTTTAGCTCAACTGACACTGTCAGTTCTCCATCCGTTTTACTCGCTTGGCCGAATCCCGTCATACTGCGTATCATGTTAAAACACCCAATTCTTTCATATTAATAAAATGAAAAAGGTAATAGCAGACACTATTACCTCAAAATTATACCATAATGAATTATTTTTTTCTTGTCAAAAGTGATCCTGCCAGTAAAAAAGTTGGCAGTGCAGACATCCCGATGATCAGCAGCCAATCAATTGGTGCAATCGCGACCGTTTTGAAAATTGGCTGAAGCGGCGGGTAATAAATGACCACAAGCATGAGTAAAAGTGATGACAAAACCGCACCGATCAAATAAAGGTTCCCAAATGGATTACGTTCAAAAATGGACCGTTCACTGCGGCAGTCAAATACATGAATGAGCTGCGCCAAAACAAGCGTACTAAATGCGACAGTCTGTGCATATTGCAGGTTGTTTGGATCGCGGTGATACACAAATATAAATGCCAAAAGGGTCGCAAGCCCGATGAGGAATCCTCTTGAGATGACCTTCCAGCCAAGCCCTCTAGCAAAAATACCCTCTTTCATATTCCGCGGCTTTCTCTTCATGACATCGCCTTCTGGCTTATCCATGCCAAGTGCCATAGCCGGTAGACCATCTGTGACAAGGTTTACCCATAAGATTTGTATAGGAACGAGCGGAAGCGGCAGCGCGAGGAGCATCGCAAACAGCATGACCAAAATTTCTCCAACATTTGATGCCAGCAAATAGCGGACAAACTTACGAATATTTTCATAAATATTTCGGCCTTCTTTAATGGCGGATTTAATGGTCGCAAAGTTGTCGTCAAGTAAAATAAGAGAAGACGCTTCCTTGGCTACGTCTGTACCAGTGATGCCCATGGAGATGCCGATATCTGCTTGTTTAATGGCAGGCGCATCATTGACCCCGTCACCTGTCATCGCTACAACATGACCATTTTTTTGATAGGCTTTGACAATTCTCAGCTTATGCTCAGGAGAAACCCGGGCAAAGACATATACATTTTCAGCCGTTTGCTCAAGCTCTTTGTCGCTCATTTGATCAAGTGCTTTTCCGTCGAGCACCTGTCCTTGCTTCGGTAAAAGGCTTAAGTCTTTTGCGATCGCTTTGGCCGTTTCCACGTGATCCCCTGTAATCATGACCGTTTTAATGCCAGCATCCCGGCACTCTTTAATCGCTCGTCTGACTTCAGGACGCGGCGGATCGATCATGCCCTCTAATCCGATAAATGTTAAATCAGCTTCAGCCTGCTGTACAGAGGTGATTTTTTCTGTCAGACCGACTTTTTTATACGCAATGGCAATGGTTCTAAGCGCCTGTCTTGCTAAACCTTGAATCGCAGCTTCTGTTTCTTGCCTGTGAGTGGCTGAAAAAGAAGCTGTGCGTCCGCCGTGCATGATATGACTTGAACGGTTCATTAGTACATCCGGCGCACCTTTTGCAATGACATACCGCTCTTTTTGATTTGTTTCAACGACGACTGACATCATCTTTCTTTCTGAGTCAAAAGGAAACTCCTCAATGACATGAAATCCAGCTTCGATGAATTGCTCTGTAAAACCCGCTTTACGTGCTGCGGTAAGGAGCGCTCCCTCTGTTGGATCCCCATCAAGCCTCATCTCCCCGTCTTTTTCAACGATGGTCGATGTATTACAAAGCGCCCCGTATAATAACACCTTTTGCAGGCTTGGATGCTTGTCGGCATGGACGATTTCCCCGTTTAAGGTAAAGTCACCGGATGGCTCGTAGCCTGTGCCAGAAATATTCCACGTTTTTCCCTCTGCCCACACATGGGTCACAGTCATTTTATTTTGCGTCATGGTTCCTGTTTTATCAGAGCAAATGATTGACGCGCAGCCGAGTGTTTCCACTGCCGGGAGCTTTCTGACAATCGATTTTTGTTTGATCATCCGCTGTACCCCTAGGGAAAGGGCGACAGTGACGATCGCCGGCAGTCCTTCTGGAATCGCCGCCACAGCAAGAGATACACCCGCTAGGAACATATGATACAATTCATGTCCTTGCACTACACCAAGAACAACAACGAGCACCGTTAAAAATAAAGCAGCCACAATCAGAATTTTTCCAAGCTGCTCGAGACGCCTTTGCAGCGGCGTTTCCATATTACCTGCTGCATCCAGCATGCCGGCAATTTGTCCCATCGCTGTATTCATTCCTGTACCAATGACAACCCCTACGCCGCTGCCTCTAGTAACAAGCGTCCCCATAAAGGCCATATTCGTCAAATCCCCGAGCGAAACATGGCCGCTTGAAAGCGGACTTGCGTGTTTGACCGCTGGGATAGACTCACCAGTGAGGGCGGACTCCTCAATTTCTAAGCTCTTTGTTTCTAGTAATCTAATATCTGCCCCAATCCGGTCTCCGCTTGAAAATTTCACAATATCCCCTGGCACGAGATGTTTAGACGGGATCTTGACCCATTCATTATTTCTCCTTGCATACACGTGCGGAGTTGATAATTCCTTTAACGCTTGAAGGGATTTTTCCGCCCGGCGTTCTTGATAAAAGCCGAGTACACCATTAATCAAAACAATGGCCACAATCGCAACAGCATCAATGTATTCTCCTAAAAAGGCAGAAATGATTGTTGCAGCAAGCAAGATTAACACCATGAAATCTTTAAACTGTGCTAAAAAAATGATCAGAGCCGACGCCTTTTTTCCTTCCTGCAATTCATTTGGCCCGTGTTTTTCAAGCCGCTTTTGTACATCTTTTTCTGACAGTCCGTCACCTATCGATGTATTCATTGTTTTTAATAAATCGGTTTGGTTCAGTTCATGCCAATTCATTTGACCTCGTCCACTCCTCTTTTGTTCTCTCTCATATGCAGTGTTCTATAAGCCAGTTTATTCAGACTCGTCCTAAATCATGCTATAATAATAAGACTGCCTAAAGAACGAGAAAACGGAAGGTTCTTTCAGTAGATTTGTGTGAAAGAAGAGGGTGTATCCAACATGTCATTTGACGGCATTTTTACATATGGTATGACTAATGAATTGCAAAAGGCATTAACTGGCGGAAGGATTTCAAAAATCCATCAGCCATATAAGCACGAGCTGATTTTTCATATTCGAGCAAACGGGAAAAATCATAAGCTCCTTTTATCGGCTCATCCGAGCTATGCAAGAGTGCAGCTCACCGAGCATCAATACGACAATCCAAGTGAGCCGCCAATGTTTTGTATGCTACTCAGAAAGCATCTTGAGGGCGGCTTCATTGAACGTTTTGAACAGATTGGATTTGACAGGGTCATTGTGCTTCACGTGCGAAGCCGAAACGAAATCGGCGATGAGCAGACGCGTAAGCTTTACATTGAAATCATGGGACGTCATAGCAACTTCATTCTTGTAGAGGATGGAACGCAGCAGATCATTGATGGTCTGAAACACCTTTCTCCATCTGTAAACAGCTATCGAACGGTGCTCCCTGGTTATGAATACCTACTGCCACCTGCGCAGCAAAAATTGAATCCTTTTGACGTGACAAAGGATGATATTTTGAAGCATTTACGCTTTCAAGAAGGAAAGATCGCCAATCAAATTGTCGATACCTTCTCTGGGGTTTCCCCGCTTTTTGCAAAGGAAGCAGTACACCGGGCCGGTCTTGCCAATCAAGAAACGATCCCAAATACACTGCTCGACATGTTCCAGCTCATTCGCATGCATTCTTTTACGCCGCAGCTTACAAGAAAAGACGGGAAAGAGTATTTCTATTTATTAGAGCTTCAGCATGTCCAAGGCGAGATGAAGACATTCAACTCACTCAGCCAGCTGCTTGACCGCTTTTATTTTGGAAAAGCTGAGAGAGACAGAGTCAAACAGCAGGCGGCTGACCTTGAACGGTTTGTCGTCAATGAAAAAAAGAAAAATGAAAACAAGCTAAAAAAGCTAAAAAGAACCCTTGAAGAATCTCAGGATGCACACAAGTATCAGCTCTATGGCGAATTGTTAACAGCCAATTTATATGCGATCAAAAAAGGGGATAAAGAAGCGACTGTCATCAATTATTACGATGAAGACGGCGGAGAAATTACAATCCCGCTTAAAACAAACAAAACCCCTTCTGAAAATGCACAAGCATATTTTACAAAATATCAAAAGGCAAAAAATGCTGTAGAAGCTGTAAATGAACAAATTGAGCGAACTCATGAAGAAATTGCTTATTTTGAAGAGCTGATTCAGCAGCTGTCCTCTGCTTCTCCGAAGGATTTAGAGGAAATGAGAGAAGAGCTTGTTGAAGGAAAATATTTGCGCGCCAAACAAAAGCGTCACGCCAAAAAGAAAAAACCGGCGGCCATTCAGCTCGAAACGTATGAATCGTCCCAAGGTATTCCGATTTTAGTTGGAAAAAATAACAAACAAAACGAGCATTTGACTACAAAGGCAGCTGCTCGTGATGATATTTGGCTGCATACAAAGGATATTCCTGGATCACACGTCGTCATTCGTCACCAAGCACCTGATGAACAAACGCTGCTTGAAGCGGCTCAAATTGCCGCCTACTTTTCGAAAGCAAAAGAGTCCAGCTCCGTTCCTGTCGACTATACAAAAATCCGGCATGTGAAAAAACCGAACGGAGCAAAGCCTGGCTTTGTTACGTATGATCAGCAGCAAACATTATTTGTCACGCCTGACGAAGATCTTGTGCTCAAGCTGAGAAAATAAATAAGAAAAGCCGATAAAATCCTGACATGAGGATTTATCGGCTTTTTCTTTGTCGTTTTTTTCTTTCGATGTAAAGGGCATCAAGTGCGTCAATATCCTCTTGTTCAAGCAAGGATTCAATTGCCGCCGCCAGCTGTTTTGTCCGGGCGGGGCTTGCACCGCTTGTAGAGACTGAAATCGTCACTTTTCCTGCTTTGACAACCTTCGGCACCATCACATTGCCTAGCTCTGATTGGCTCACACAATTCACAAGCTGGTGAGGCTGTGCTGTTTGTGCAATCCATTCATTTACCGAAGGGTCATTTGTCGCAGCTACAATGAAAAATGCATCCTTCAAATCTTCAGCATCTACCTTCTTTTCCTTCCAATTCAATTGGTATGTATCAATGATGTGTGCCATCTCTTCAGAAAGATTAGGACTGACAATGGTTATATGGCAAGGCTCCGTGCACAGTGCCTTTGCTCTTCTTAACGCCACAGATCCGCCGCCGGCAATGACCACTTGTTTATTGGTTAAATCAAGATGGACTGGAAGCATGGCTTTCTCCTTGGAAACGAAACGCATCGTCTTTGTTTAACATGGTTTCTTGCACGCGTTCAATATAAGCCGCTTTAACATGCGGATGAAAGCCAATATACCGGCATACCCGGACATCTTTCAGCTGATTTCTCGCCTGAGCGGCTTCACTTTCAATTTCTTTCATTAAAATTCCGGTAAACAGCAAGTAAGGAACGATATAGACAGGCCCATCGTCATCTGCTGATAACTGCGCGAGAACATCTCGATAATTGGGCTCACATGCTGTAATAAAACACGGAAAAACCTCTGCATGTGGAAGCAGACTTCTGACATCGTCTGCAATGCCAAACACATCTCGCTTCACATCCGGATCAGAGCTCCCGCGGCCAATTAAAAGAATCCGCGCCTGCTCGCCTTGATATCCTGCTTCTTCAATTCTCGCGGCAACCGCTTTTGTTACTTCTTGATTCACGCCGATTGGCTTTCCATATGTGACCTTCACTTGCGGGAAACGCGCGCGCACTTTCTCAATTTCGACCGGGATATCCGATTTGGCATGCATGGCAGTTAAAAGGAGGAGCGGGACGATTGCAATGTGTGTCGCTCCTTTGTTCACACAGGCCTCAAATCCTTCTTCTATAGAAGGGTCCGTCAGCTCTAAAAAACAAATTTCTTGTATATCTGCTTTCACTAACGGCATACAGCTTTTCATAAAAGAAATGGCCTTATCTTGTGCTTCTTTCACCCTGCTTCCATGCCCAACATAAAGGACAGCTTGTTTCATGCGGCTCCTCCCTCTCACTTATTTTCATCAGACGAAAAGACACGATGTATATACGTGTCTTTTCTCTATCATTCTCAATTCTCAATTAATGAGGGTTCAAACCAGTTCAGTTTTTGATGAAAATGAACGACATCTCCAACAACAATTAAACTTGGATGCTCGATCCCTTCTTTTTCAACGGTTTCAGACAGTGTCGCCACAGTGCAGCAAGTTGTCTTTTGCCTCGTCGTGGTTCCCCAGTGTATAAATGCAGCGGGTGTTTCTGGATCCCGTCCATTTTTTAAAAGCAGGCGCTGCACTCTTTCCACGTTTTTGACACCCATGTAAATCACAAGAGTATCAATCCCTGTAGCCAGCGCCTCCCACTTTTCTTCAAAATGTTCATCCTTTTGATAGTGACCCGTGACAAAAGCAACATTTGAGCTGAATTCACGGTGTGTCACAGGGATGCCCGCATAAGCAGCCGCCGCAATACCAGAAGTAATTCCTGGGACAACCTCATACGGAATTCCGTGCTCAGCTAAGCATTCGATTTCTTCACCGCCGCGGCCAAAGACAAAGGGATCGCCGCCTTTCAGCCGAACGACAACGTTCCCTTCCTTTGCATGAGCCACAAGCGCTTCATTGATGGCTTCCTGTCTCATTGTATGATGATTTGGCAGCTTTCCGCAATAAATCAATTCCGCCTCTGGTTTGGCGTGGGCGAGAATGTCTTGATTGACAAGACGATCATATAAGATGACATCTGCCTGCTGTATCGCCTTATGGGCCTTTAATGTGATTAAATCTGGGTCTCCGGGTCCAGCACCCACAATGTATACTTTCCCCATCTTGCTTTTCTCCCCCTGCCATCAGGCGATTATTTCGTTGTTGCTTTTACATAATCAACAAGACGCTGTTTGGATTCCTCACGGGATAATTCCCCTGTATCTAAGACGAGCTCAGGCGCAGCTGGCTCTTCATATGGTGAATCGATTCCAGTGAAAAATGGAATTTCGCCGTTTCTCGCTTTTTTATATAACCCTTTTGGATCACGCTCTTCACACACGTTCAGATCACATTTGACAAACACTTCGTGAAATTCCCCATCTTCGACTAACTGTCTGACAATGTGGCGGTCTTCTTGAAATGGAGAAATAAAAGCAGTGATGACAATCGTACCTTGCTCCACAAATAATTTCGCCACTTCTCCGATTCGGCGGATGTTTTCTTTTCTGTCGTCATCTGAAAACCCTAGATCTTTATTGAGTCCGTGCCGCACGTTATCGCCGTCAAGAACGGTGACTTGATAGCCTTGTTCAAACAGCTCTCTTGCAGCTGCATTTGCGATCGTTGATTTACCTGATCCGCTTAAACCTGTAAGCCAGATAATGCCGCTCGTATGATTGTTTTTCTGTTGATATTCTTTTTTTGTAATAGATGCATCATGCCACACGATATGTTCGTTGCTCATGTCATACCCTCCCTTTAAGATACCGTCGTTTTTAATCCTTCGATTAATGTTTCAATGACTTCTTTTCGGCTGAACGTGCTTGGTGGTAATTCACCGTTTCTCAGCATCGTTCGAACCTTTGTACCTGAAAGAATGACATGCTCGCTTTTGTCGTGAGGACACGTTTTTGGTGTGGCCATCGCTTCACATGTATTACAGTAGAAGCTGTGTTCAAATTTTAATGGAGTAATGCCGATTTCTTCGCTTGTAAATTGATCAAATAGTTCCTGCGCCTCGTATGTGCCGTAATAGTCACCAACACCTGCATGATCTCTTCCGACAATAAAATGGGTGCAGCCATAATTTTTACGAACAAGCGCGTGAAATATCGCTTCCTTTGGTCCAGCATAACGCATTGCAGCAGGAAAAACACCTAAAAAGACGCGGTCTTTTGGATAATAACCATTCAATAACACTTGATAGCTTTTCATTCTCACATCTGCCGGGATATCGTCAGATTTTGTTTCACCGACAAGAGGATTTAAGAATAAACCATCGACCGTTTCTAATGCTGTTTTTTGAATATATTCATGCGCACGATGAACCGGGTTTCTCGTTTGGAAACCAACAATGGTTTTCCAGCCGTTTTCTTTAAAATGACGTCTTGTTTCTTCTGGCTCATACGTAAATTGAGGGAATGGTTTTTCACTGCGTTTCGTCAGTGTAATTTTCCCGCCAATGTAAGTATCACCGCGTTCAAATAATTTTTTCACGCCTGGATGATTGCGGTCATCAGTTTTATAGATATTTACCGCTTCTTTTTCCTTATCTGGTGTGTATTGATCCTCTACTTCAATGACCCCATATACAGTTCCATTATAAGATAAGCGCACGATATCGCCTTGATGGATTTCCGCCGCCTTTTCTTTTGTCACTGGCAGTGTAATAGGAAGAGACCAAACGACACCACTTGCTAGCCGCATACTGCTCACAACTGCTTCATAATCAGCTTTTGTTAAAAACCCTTCAATTGGACTATATCCGCCAATTGCAATGAGTTCAAGGTCTGCAAAGGAGATCGCATCTAGTTCAATTTCCTTTGCAGCTGTGCTGAGATCATATTCTTCATTTACTCGATTAATTAATACGCCACCATGTGGTGTTAAACTCATTTGTTCATCTTCCTCTCAATGTTCATATTTATTAGATGTTAATAGTCGGATTTGTGATTAAATCCCGCCGCCCTGTTCATGAATAGAGCTGCTCTCATTTTTGACTGCCTTCATCAGACTCAGCGCACCAAGTGAGGCAAGCAGTACACTCATCATGATAAAGATAGAGTAATAGTCTCCTTTTAAGAAAAGGCTCACCAGCAAATACGATAGGCTGAGTGATAAGAAGGGTGACACCACCCACACTTTCAGCATTTTTTTCACAACATGTTTGTGAAAAATGTTTGGCCCGCCTTTTGCCATTCCAAGCCCGATGATAGACGATGAGGTGATTTGCGTAAGCGGAACAGGCAGCCCAAAAATAGAGCTGACGATGACAAGCCCGGCACCGGTACTCGAAAGTAAAATCCCTTCGCCCGTTTGATAACGGGTGATTTTCTTTCCGTTTGTTTCTAGTACCCTTCTCCCAAGCAAAAGCGCACCAAGTGCAACAAAGATCCCGCCGTAAAGAGTTCCTTGCCCGACTGACAAAACGCCTGACGCGACAAGCGGACCGACCGCATTTGCGACATTGTTCATACCAGCTGAAAACGCCTCTAGAAATCCGCTGAGGATTAACACGACAGATAAAATAGCTGTGCCTTTTTTAGACAGCTTCCGTTTAGGGAACATTCTGATGATTTTGACGACAGCAAAGGTAAAAAGAAAGGCGAAAATTGGGATGATCACCCAAAATGCCACAATCACTAAAATGGATTTCACAAACAATACTTTATACGCGACGGCAACACCAACCACAGCCCCTACTGTGACCTCACTTGTTGATAAAGGAATCGCCATCAGATTCGCTATGAAAAGTGATAGTGCAGCAGAACCAATGATAATACAAACGATCTCAAGTGTAATGACTGATTCTGGCATAATACCAGAGCTGATCGTTTTGACGACCTCACCGCCGCCAATCACTGAACCTGCTAAAATCCCAATTGCACAAACGCTGAGCGCATAAATGGGCTTTTGAATCGCGCCTGACCCGTACGCAATGCCCATAGAAGCAGCTGCTCCGCTTGCGCCTATGTTTAAAGCAAAGAATAGACTAAATAAAATTGCGGCGATTTCCATACATTATGCTCCCTTACTCATGTAATCCGCACTCTGTCTTTGCTGTGCCTGACCATCTGCCAGAACGCAGATCATCTGCAGTAAATGCTGGCTGTGTACACGGTGCACAGCCGATACTTGGATATCCCTGGTCATGCAGCGGATTATAAGTAAGTTCTTCTCTAGATGCATATCTCCATATGTCCTTCCACGTCCAATGGATAAGCGGACATACTTTCACTGATTTGAATTTTTCATCCTTATTTAAGAAATTCGTCCCTGCTCGTTTTGGTGACTGCTCTCTTCTTAAACCGGAAAGCCAAGCTGGATAACCAGATAGGGCTTCTTGCAAAGGAATGACCTTACGCATATGGCAGCAGCTTTGAGGATTTGTTTTCCATAATTGATCACCGTGCTGCTCATTTTGCTGTTCAACCGTCAGCTCAGGCGTTTTCAGTTCAATGTCTAAACCCGGGTATCTTTCCTTTACCGCATCAATTGTGTCGTATGTTTCTTTAAAATGCAGACCTGTATCTAAAAAGACAATTTTCGCATCTTTTTTTACTTTTGCAATCAGATCAATCAGAACGATGCCCTCAATCCCAAAGCTGCACGCATATACGAGCTGGTCACCATAATGACCGTACGCCCATTTCAGTACAGACAGGGCTCCTTTATACAAATCATCTTCTTGAAATGTAATGGACGGCTCTTGCCAATTTTCATAAGTTAACATGATTTCTCCCCTTCCGGAGTACAGCTCATATTGCTTTTTTCCGCACTACTTCAATCTAATTTTTTCGTTCTTTTCCACTTGAATCACATGACCGTCCTGAACAATTAACGTAATTGAACCGAATTTCATATCCCCAATCAGTTCTTGCATATGCTTTACTAAGTCCTCATCCTGATTTTGTTTCACTTCCATCTCCTCTTCCTCCTCACCGTTAAAATAAAAAAACTTTCTTTCAGTCCGAAAGAAAGATGAGGAAGCACACGATTTCCTTATCTTTCAAAATAGAATCATTTTGCAGGAAGTAGCACCTTGCGTATCGCAGGTTGCCGGGTTTCATCGGGCCAGTCCCTCCACCTCTCTGGATAAGAGTTTCAATTTGTCTTAAATATTAACACAATTCAAACAAAAGTCAACCCGACTTTATTGATAGGATTAGTTTTTATTAAAATTTGAGTCTATTTTACTATTTTTACCTAAATAAAAAAACTGTGCGGGCAGGCACAGTTTTTGTTAACGATGGGCTTTGACTTTTCAGACCGTTTCTTCCATCCAAGATTCTGAGGAAGGATCTTGTCTCCAGCGTTTTAGTTTGTTCATCGCAGCAGGCTCAATCGCTTTCAGTTCAAGCGCCACGTCTGTCAATGTGTCATAGTCTGTTAGGGTGACATATGGAATATTTTTTTCTTGAAAGGCTGCCGCTGCTTTTGGCAGTCCGTATGTGAAGATCGCAGCAACCCCAAGTACCTCGCAGCCCTCATCTTGAAGAGCAGCGACCACTTCAAGCACACTGCCTCCTGTGGAAATAAGGTCTTCTACAACGACAACCTTTTGGCCTTTTGATACGGCTCCTTCAATTTGATTTCCTTTTCCATGTGCTTTAGGCTTACTTCTGACATAACACATCGGGATGTTCAAGCGGTCTGCTGCTAATGCCGCATGAGGAATGCCTGCTGTTGCAGTACCCGCGACAACCTCTGCTCCCTTGAAATGAGTGAGAATCAAATCTTTTAGACCTTCAGCAATGTCGTGTCTCACTTCTGGATATGACAATGTCAGGCGGTTATCACAATAGATCGGTGATTTTATACCGCTCGCCCATGTAAACGGTTCGTCTGGTTTTAATGAGACCGCTTTGATTTGTAATAGATGTTTCGCGATTTTTGATTTCATCTGGCAGTCACTCCCACTCTTTCAAAATTTGATGATAGGCTTCTATTGGTTTATCAGCTTTTGTGATTGATCTTCCGACAACGATTTGTGAAACACCTTGCTCTTTTGCATAGGCAGGTGTCGCCACGCGCTGTTGATCATCGGTTTGATCATTCGGTAAGCGAATTCCTGGCGTTACAGTGAGAAAGGATGGTGAAATATGTTCATGAAGTGCTTTAGATTCATGAACAGAACAAACAACCCCGTCCAGCCCACTTTCATATGCTAATTGTCCGTACCGGATCACAGTCTCTTGCAGCGGACGGTCAATGAGTAATTCATTTCTCATCATGTCTTCTGACGTACTAGTCAGCTGGGTCACTGCAATAATGCCCGGGCGGTTTTGTCCAGCAGGAGTCCCGCTTTCAAGTCCCTCTAACGCAGCCTGCATCATTCGTTTCCCGCCAGCAGCATGCACATTGACCAAATCAACACCAAGTGCAGCAAGCCGGTTCATCGCTTTTTGCACGGTTGTTGGAATATCATGAAGCTTCAGATCAAGGAAAATACGGCAATTTTTTTCTTTCAGCGCATCAAGGATGGCAGGTCCTTCTTGGTAAAACAGCTCCATGCCAACCTTCACAAATAATGGTGTCCCTTCAAAAAGGTCTAAAAAGGCAAGCGCGTCCTTCCCTGATGGAAAATCAAGCGCGATGATGGGCAAGTGCTTCATTTTTCCAGCTCCTTCCGATGCATTCCTCTACAGATGAATAACCATATGCTGCTAACACATTTGGCAGCTCTTCAATGATTTCCGGGCAAATAAATGGATTCACAAAATTGGCTGTGCCGACAGCTACTGCACTTGCACCTGCTAGTAAAAATTCAAGTACATCTTCAGCACTTTGCACTCCGCCCATCCCGATAATCGGAATAGAAACCGCTTGACTCACCTCGTGTACCATGCGCACAGCGACCGGTTTGACAGCTGGTCCTGATAATCCACCTGTTTTATTGGCAAGGATGGGTTTCCCCGTTTTTAAATCTAAACGCATACCGATTAATGTGTTAATCATGGTGAGTCCATCCGCTCCAGCAGCTTCAATCGCTTGAGCAATCTCCACAATATTGGCTACGTTAGGTGACAGCTTGACATAGACAGGTACAGAAGAGACTTCCTTGACCGCTTTTGTCAATGACGCCGCCATATTTGGATCTGTACCGAAGGCAATCCCGCCTGTTTTCACATTTGGGCAAGAAATATTCAGTTCAAGGGCATGAACATTTTTTGCTTGGCTGATTTGCTTGGCTACTTCCACATAATCATCAACCTGTGAGCCAGCAACATTCGCAATAATAGGTGTATCAAATTGTTCAAGCCAAGGCAGCTCATTTTCAAGCACGCCTTTTAGACCCGGATTTTGAAGGCCGATTGCATTAAGCATACCAGCTCCTGTCTCGGCTACCCTTGGTGTGGGATTGCCAAATCTCGGTTCAAGGGTTGTGGCTTTGATCATGATACCGCCTAGCAATGATAGGTCATATAAGGATGCAAATTCTCTCCCGAACCCGAAGCAGCCTGATGCAGGGATGATTGGATTTTTTAAAGATAATCCCGGTAACTCAACGTTTAGCATGACAACGCCACCTCCTCTGCTTTAAAAACAGGTCCATCAAGACAGACTTTGACGTAAGGTTTGTCGAGCTGATCGGTATGACAGACACATGCAAAGCACGCACCAATTCCGCAGCCCATTCGTTCTTCCATCGAAATGTAGACGGGCTTATCAGGATACGTGTCTTTCAGCGCTTTTAGCATAGGTGTTGGACCGCATGAAAACAGCACATCAAAGCTCAGGTTTTGCTCTTTTATCACATCTGTTACAAAGCCTTTAGCACCGTATGTGCCATCAACCGTTGCAATAAACGTATCACCGAGTGCTTGAAATTTCTCCTCGTAAAATACATCCTTTTTCGATTGAAAGCCGAGCACATGCTTCACGATGACGCCTTTTTTCGTTAAACGCTTGGACAGTTCATATAGAGGCGGTACGCCAATTCCGCCGCCGACTAGTAATGCCGTCTCTCCGGGCTGGACGACTGAAGGATCATACCCGTTTCCAAGCGGCCCTAATACATCGACTGATTCTCCCTCCCGCTTTTGGGAGAGGAGCTTTGTGCCCTCTCCCTCTGCGCGGTAAATGATGGTTGCTTCTTTTTGCTCGGCATGAATGTTGGCAATACTGATCGGTCTTCTCAGCAGCGGTGTCATGGATTCACTGACCTTTAGATGAAGAAATTGTCCAGCCGTTTGAAAGGAGTCCACAAGGTCACCTTTTAATGTCATTTCGTAAATATGATCAGCGATCTCTCGGTTCGAGACGACCGTCAAGTATGCTTTTTTCATATCGTTACTGTCACCTCAGCATTCGTTTTCACTTCTGGCATTTCATCTGCTCTAAATGTCATGCTCTCAAGCACTCTTAAAATGGCTTCTGCTGTATCTAAGGACGTTAAGCAGGCCACTCCGTTTTCAACAGATTCACGTCTAATTCTAAAGCCGTCTCTTGCCGGCTGTTTTCCTTTTGTTAAGGTGTTGATGACAAATTGCGCTTCCCCGTTTCGAATGACATCGAGAAGATTTTTGCCTTCTTCTCCGATTTTGCCGACCACACTTGATGGAATGGAGGCTTGTTTTAAATAATTCGCCGTTCCTTCCGTTGCTAAAATATGATAGCCGATAGAATGGAATCTTCTTGCGATCTCAAGTCCTTCTTCTTTATCCTTATCAGCCACTGTCAGAAGTACTGTTCCGTCATTAGGAATTTGAATACCTGACGCAATCAATCCTTTATATAGGGCTTTTTCGATCGTGACATCTTTCCCCATGACTTCACCTGTTGATTTCATTTCAGGTCCGAGTGTAATATCGACTCTTCTTAATTTAGCAAAAGAGAAGACTGGGACTTTAACGTACACTCCTTCTTGCTCTGTGTGAAGCCCTTCTTCGTAGCCATAATTTTTGAGCTTCTCTCCTAAGATGACTTTTGTCGCAAGGTTGGCCATCGGGATGCCTGTAATTTTACTTAAGAAAGGAACCGTCCGGCTTGATCGCGGGTTCACTTCAAGTACATACACTTCACCTTTTGATAGGACAAACTGGATGTTCAAAAGCCCAATAATGTTGAGTCCTTTTGCAAGCTTGATCGTGTATTCTGCGATCTTCGCTTTGATGTCCTCAGACAATGTTTGCGGCGGATAGACCGCAATCGAGTCACCAGAGTGAACTCCGGCTCTTTCAATGTGTTCCATAATGCCTGGGATCACGACAGTTTCGCCATCAGACACGGCATCTACTTCAATTTCTTTTCCTGTCAAATACTTGTCAATTAACACTGGATGCTGCGGATTGACCTTCACCGCATTCTCCATGTAGTGAAGAAGCTCGGCTTCTTGATACACAATTTCCATCGCGCGGCCGCCTAATACATAGGAAGGACGGACAAGGACTGGGTAGCCAATTTGATTGGCAATCGCTACTGCTTCAGGCACAGACGTTGCTGTTTTCCCTTTAGGCTGGGGCACGCCAAGTGTTTCTAACGTTTGTTCAAACTTGTCCCGGTTTTCTGCGCGGTCTAGGTCTTCTAGAGAAGTTCCAAGAATTTTAACCCCTCTATTTGATAATTCATCTGCTAAGTTGATCGCTGTTTGCCCGCCGAACTGAACGACAACTCCTTCAGGCTGTTCAAGGTCGATGATATGCATCACGTCTTCTACAGTGAGTGGTTCAAAGTAGAGCTTATCTGAAATACTAAAGTCTGTTGAAACCGTTTCAGGGTTGTTGTTAATAATGATCGCTTCATAGCCTGCTTGTTTAATTGCCCACACAGAGTGAACGGTCGCATAATCAAATTCTACCCCTTGTCCAATTCTGATAGGACCTGAACCTAATACGATAACGCTTTTCTTGTCTGTACGTTCTGATTCATTTTCATCTTCATACGTGCTGTAGAAATAAGGTGTCTCTGATTCAAATTCTGCCGCACATGTATCTACCATTTTGTATACAGGTACAATGCCTGCTTCTTGTCTTAGCTTGTAGACATCCGCTTCGTTCATATTCCACTCGCGGCTAATGTAGATATCTGAGAAGCCTTTTTCTTTCGCTTCTTTTAATACGTCTGTATTGCCTTTGTTTTCTTTTAATGTCTTCTCAAAGGCGATGATGCCTTCCAGTTTATGAAGGAAGAAATAATCAATTTTTGAGAATTCGTGTATTTGTTCGACTGTATAGCCTCTTCTAAGCGCCTCAGCGATATAAAATAATCGTTCGTCTCCCGCTTTAATAATCCGTTTTTCAAGCACTTCATTTGTGATGTCTGCTTCATCTTTTAATTCAATGTGATGCACATCGGCTTCAAGTGAGCGTACAGCCTTTAAAAGAGACTCTTCTAATGTGCGGCCGATCGCCATGACTTCACCAGTTGCCTTCATTTGCGTACCAAGACGTCTGTTGGCAGATTCAAATTTATCGAACGGCCAGCGCGGTATTTTTGAAACGATATAGTCAAGTGCAGGCTCGAAGGCTGCATAGGTTTTACCTGTGACTGGGTTCATCATTTCATCAAGCGTTAAGCCGACTGCAATTTTCGCTGCCAATTTGGCAATTGGATAGCCTGTCGCTTTTGACGCAAGCGCAGAGGAACGGCTCACACGCGGGTTTACTTCGATGATATAGTATTGAAAGCTGTTTGGATCAAGTGCGAGCTGAACGTTACAGCCGCCTTCTATGCCAAGTGCACGGATCAGCTTAAGCGACACATTGCGAAGCAGCTGATATTCACGATCACTTAACGTTTGGCTTGGTGCTACAACAATACTGTCACCTGTATGGATACCGACAGGGTCAAAGTTTTCCATGTTACAAACAACGATTGCATGGTCACCGCTGTCTCGCATGACTTCATATTCAATTTCTTTAAAGCCTGCAATGCTTTTTTCAAGTAAGCATTGTGTAACTGGGCTTAGCTTCAGGCCGTTTTCAACGATTTCCTTCAGTTCTTGCTCGTTTGTACAAATTCCGCCGCCCGTTCCACCTAATGTATAGGCTGGTCTGACGATGACAGGGAAACCGATTTGATCCGTAAACGCAATTGCTTCTTCCAGGTTATGAATGATTTCACTTTCTGGTACAGGCTCATTTAGTTCATTCATCAAATTACGGAATAAATCTCTATCCTCTGCTTTTTGGATGGCTGACAGCTTTGTACCGAGTACTTCAACGCCGCATTCAGCTAATACACCAAGGTCTGACAATTCAACAGCAAGGTTTAATCCAGTTTGCCCGCCAAGTGTTGGCAAGATCGCATCAGGGCGTTCTTTTCGAATGATTCGTGTTAAAAATTCTGGTGTCAGTGGTTCGATGTATACCTTGTCGGCCATTTCTGTATCTGTCATGATGGTCGCAGGATTAGAGTTCACAAGAACGACTTCATAGCCCTCTTCTTTTAGTGCTAAGCAAGCCTGTGTGCCTGCATAGTCAAACTCCGCTGCCTGACCGATGATGATAGGACCTGATCCGATTACTAAAATCTTTTTGATGTCTACGCGTTTTGGCATACTTCTTCCCCTTCTTTCTCAGTCGTATGAATCATTTCCATGAACTGGTCAAATAAGTAGTTTGCATCTTCTGGACCCGGTGATGCTTCTGGGTGGTACTGAACAGTGAATGCTGGTGCTTCTTTATGTTTTAATCCTTCAATCGTATTGTCGTTTAAGGCAATATGTGTGACTTCGAGCACGTCTTCGTTAATACTGCTAACCGTGTAGCCATGGTTTTGAGACGTCAGTGTTACCTTGCCAGTTGCTAGTTCTTTCACCGGATGGTTTGATCCTCTGTGACCAAATTTCATTTTTTCTGTACTTGCACCGCACGCTAGAGCAAATAATTGATGTCCGAGGCAAATTCCAAAGAGCGGCACCTTTCCAATCAATTGCTGAATCATCTCAACGGCTTCTGGTACATCCACAGGATCTCCAGGTCCGTTTGAAAGCATGATGCCATCAGGCTTTAGCTGCAGCACTTCATCTGCAGTGATGTTGTATGGCACCACAATGACGTCGCAATCACGTTTATTGAGCTCGCGCAAAATGCCGTGCTTCATGCCGAAATCGACAAGGACAATTCTTTTTCCTCTGCCTGGGCTTGGGTACGCATTTTTCACAGATACTTGACTCACCTGATCAGTTGGCAGCTGCAATGTTTGAAGACGGCGGACAACGTCCTCCACTTGTTCATCAGGTCCTGCAAACGCCCCTCTTAAAGTCCCTGCACTTCGAATCATTCTAGTCAGCTTCCGTGTATCGATTCCGCTCAGACCCGGAATGTTTTTCATTTTTAAATATTCATCAAGTGAGTATGAAGAGCGCCAGTTTGAGGGCTTTTCACAAAGCTCTTTCACAATCAGCCCTTTCACAAACGGTGTGATCGATTCAAAATCGTCACGGTTAATGCCGTAGTTGCCGATAAGCGGGTAAGTCAGTGTGACAATTTGTCCGCAGTATGATGGATCAGATAAAATTTCTTGATAGCCCGTCATCCCTGTATTAAAGACGACTTCTCCGACTGATGGTTCTAAGCTGCCAAAGCCTGTTCCTTCGAATACTGTTCCGTTTTCTAGCACTAAGCGTCTCTTCATTTTACTAGTCTCCCCTCTTCATAAACGACTTTCCCAGATGCAAGTGTCATGACCGGCCATCCTGATACAGTCAATTTGTCAAACGGTGTATTTTGTCCTTTTGATAAGAAGCTTGTTTTATCGATTGTCGTTTCTTTGTTTAAATCAATGAGTGTAATATCAGCTATGTGTCCTTCTTCAAGCTTTCCGTATGGAAGGGAAAAGGCTTCTGCTGGTTTGATTGTCATATAATCAACGAGTTCTTTTAATGTCCATTCGCCTGTTTTGACAAATCGTGTATACAGAAGCGGAAACGCTGTTTCAAGTCCCACAATTCCAAACGGGGCACGCTGCATGGTTTCGTTCTTTTCTTCTTCTGTATGCGGCGCATGGTCTGTGGCGATGAAATCAATCGTTCCATCTAACAGTCCCTCGATCAATGCCTCGCGATCCTCTTTTCCTCTGAGCGGCGGGTTCATTTTATAGTTTGTATCAAGACCCGGAATGTCCGTATCACACAACAGCAGGTGATGCGGTGACACCTCAGCCGTCACACGGATACCCGCTTTTTTTGCATCGCGTACGACCCGCACAGATTCTTTCGTACTGATATGACATACATGATAATGACAGTTCGCTGCTTCTGCTAAAAGAACATCTCTTGCAATATGCACCGATTCACAGATTGACGGTATTCCGTTTAACCCATTTGCTTTTGAAAATTCTCCTTCATGAACGCACCCGCCGTAAATGAGCGAATTATCCTCACAGTGCGCCACAATCGCTTGATCAAGACTTGCTGCCTGTTTCATCGCTTCGTACATCATGCCTGCTGTTTGGATGCCGACACCATCATCTGTAAAGGCAAAGGCGCCTGCTTCTTTTAGTGCTGCAAAATCCGTCATCTCTTCCCCAATTTGTCTCGTTGTGATGGAGGCGTATGGCAGTACTCTCACAGATGAGGTTTCTTCGATTCGATTCATGAGCCATTCCATTTGCTCTTTTGTATCTGGAACCGGCCTTGTATTCGGCATCGCTGCAATCGTCGTATATCCGCCTCTTGCGGCTGCTTTAGAGCCTGTTTCAATTGTTTCCTTTTTCTCTCCGCCTGGCTCTCTTAAATGCACATGCAGATCGATCAAGCCTGGTGACACAAATAGCCCTGCTGCATCAATAACCTCTTCTCCGTCTTCTCTTTCTAGGTGACCAATCGCTTGAATCACTTTTCCTTTTACCCTAATATCCTGCTGCACTCTTTCACCTGTGCTTGTTAAGATAAAACCGTTTTTAATGAGATATGACATAGACAGAATCTCTCCCTTTTTGATGTAGTGTGCTATTTTGAAAAGCTCTTTTTAATACGGCCATTCGGATATAAACACCGTTTTCCATTTGCTTGAAAATCCTTGACTGCTTGGACTCTACTAAAGAATCATCTATTTCAACACCTCTGTTTACTGGTGCTGGATGCATAATAATCGCGCGTTCTTTCATTTTGTTTGCTCTGTCTACTGTTAATCCATAAGTTGATAAGTAATCTTCACTGCCCATTTTTTCAGCGTGCCGTTCATGCTGGATTCTGAGCAGCATCACCACATCAGATAGTGCGATGGCTTCATCTACTTGGACGTACGTTCCGTGAGGGTTTTGTTCATCCTGGAAGGAAGCAGGTCCTGAAAAGAGGACTGTGGCTCCCAGCCTTGAGAGAACCTCAGCATTTGACCTTGCTACCCTGCTATGTTTGATGTCTCCATGAATCGAAATCGTTAAGCCTTCAAAACCGCCAAACTCTTCAAAAATGGTCATGAGGTCAAGCAGTGATTGGGTTGGATGCTGTCCGCAGCCATCTCCTGCATTGATGATGGGAATTCCAACCTTCCCGATCAGCTCGTTATAATATTCATCGGTGCTGTCTCTGATCACACATGCCTTTACTCCGATCGATTCCAGTGTTTTTACCGTATCGTAAAGTGTTTCGCCCTTTTGAACGGAGGTGCTTGCTGCATCTAAGCTCAGGACATTCATCCCTAATTTCTTCTCTGCTACTTCGAAGCTAAAACGTGTTCTTGTGCTTGGTTCAAAGAAGAGGTTTGCCACAAATTCTCCGGCTAATCCATGTTCTTGTTTCCCCTTTTTGAGTGCCGCTGCTTCTTCAATCAGCTGTAAAATCTCTTCTTTAGACAAGCTGCTCATTGTCGATAAATCATTCATTTTTTCTTCCCCCTCTAGTTTTTCATCACTTTCAGGTTCAAAAAAACCCTAAGCCTCGGCAGCTTAGGGTTCTCCAAAAGAAGCAGCGGCACTTTCGTGCATTCTGCTCCATTTAGAACCCTTGTCAGCCTCACTGGACTTCTTTTAAAAGGTTTTCTGTATTTGATTCATTTGACTCGTCATCTTCCGCTTTTTGATGCGGCAGGATCAGGTTTAACAGGACACCCGTAATCGCAGCAAGTGCCATTCCAGATAGCGTGAGATTGATTTGTTTCACCTCAATGAATGCCCCGCCAATTCCGATGACTAGGATGACTGATGCGATAATGAGATTACGCTTTTCTTCAAAATTCACTTTATGATCAATCAGGATTCTCAGGCCGCTTGAGGCAATGATTCCAAAGAGCAGGAACGAAACGCCTCCCATCACCGCGGACGGCACTGTACTGATTAATGCTGAAATTTTTCCTACAAAACCGAAGCAGATCGCAAACACTGCTGCTCCGCCGATGACGAAGATACTGAACACTCTTGTGATGGCAAGTACGCCAATGTTCTCTCCATAAGTTGTTGTTGGTGG
This sequence comes from Bacillus sp. WP8, assembly GCF_000800825.1. Lineage (NCBI taxonomy): Bacteria > Bacillati > Bacillota > Bacilli > Caryophanales > Bacillaceae > Bacillus > Bacillus sp. WP8. The sequence continues at coordinate 1,493,445 of NZ_CP010075.1, read as the reverse complement.
TCCACCAATAAGTGAAGCGAAGATGGTCGCCGCACTGTCTCCTAAAATGGAGCGGTGAAGACCTGGTTTTTTAATAAAATCTTGTCCTACGACCTTACTTAACACCACCTGGTGGCCAATATGCTCAGACATTGTGACAAAGGCAACCGGCACCATCACTGTGAGAATGCTTAAAGTCACAGCAGGTGTATAGTCGACAAATGGCACGACGAAGTCTGGTACGGCAAACCATTTTGCGTCAATGACCGGCTGGAAGTTCACAATGCCTTGAGTTAAGGCAAAGAGATAGCCGCTGATTATGCCGATTAATACTGGGATTAAGCTAAGGAATCCTCTTAGGAAAATCATACTGATAATCGTGACAGCCAGTGTGAAGCCAGCGACCATTAAATGCTTGAGGCTGTAAACAAGCTCGGTTGCATTCGGATCAACATACATCGCCATGTTGACTGCTGTTCCAGCGAGTCCAAGTCCAATGACCATAATGACTGGTCCTACGACGACCGGCGGCAGAAGCTTCATCAGCCAGCCTGTGCCGAGCCATTTAATGAACAGGGCAATGAGCGCATAAGCGACACCCGCCATGAAGGCGCCAACCATTGCGGCTCCGGGGCCGCCCGTTGCTTTCACATTTAGTATGGGGGCGATGAAGGCAAAGGACGATCCAAGATACGCCGGAATCTGTCCTCTTGTGATGATTAAGTAAACAATCGTTCCCACACCGCTTGAGATGAGCGCGACGGCTGGACTCATATCAATGATTTTTGGTACAAGAATGGTTGCACCAAACATCGCAAACAAATGCTGCAGGCTAAGTGACAGCCATGTGAATGGTTTTGGGATATCTCGAATGCCTAAATTGGCTTTTTGCTGACTCATGATTTTCCTCCTAGATGTGTCCTTTTTCATTAAAAAAGCCTCTTTGCGAGTATGCGCAAAGAGGCCTAGAAAAACCGGACACGTCATGTTAGCCGTGTGCTCGGTGTCTCTGTTATTGCCCTCTTTGCAAACTCTCTGGAATGCATTTAAAAAGGTTATTTTTCATATATAGCGACAAGGTCGTTTTGATCTACTTCATTCAGTTGAACCATGACGGTCTCTGCTTTCGATGTCGGAATGTTTTTCCCGATATAATCCGCTCGAATTGGCAGCTCCCGGTGTCCCCGGTCGACGAGCACAGCCAGCTGAATGGAAGATGGTCTTCCTACATCCACAAGGGCATCCATAGCTGCTCTGACGGTTCTGCCTGTAAACAGGACATCGTCAACGACAATGAGTGTTTTGTCATTAATGTCAGCTGGGATGTCTGCACCCTTTACAAGCGGGTCTTGGTTGTCTGTCTTTTTTGTCAGGTCATCACGGTATAGCGTAATATCAAGTTCACCCACAGTGACTGGATTTCCTTCAATTTGCTCGATGCGCTCTGCAAGGCGCTTTGCAAGATGTATGCCTCTTGTCTTGATCCCGGCAAGGATGACATCCTTCATCCCTTTGTTGCGCTCAATCATTTCATGTGCAATGCGGGTAAGCGCTCGTCTGATCGCTTGTTCATCAAGAATGACTGCTTTTTGTTCCATCTTTTACACCTCTTTTTGACAAATAAAAAGCCCCTTCTGCAAAGGGCAGAGAGGGGCGTTCATTTGTGCATACTCGTGCACAAATTGATCCGTTATCCTTCTCAGCCTCTCTGGACTGTTTTAAAGAATCTCAATTTCTTCGTTTATTATTTCAGAAAAAGAACGGCCTGTCAATCGTTATTTCTTAATGAATCGATAAAGCCCCGCATATCAGCTGGAATTGGTGCTGTGAACTCGATATATTCTCCTGTTCTAGGATGATCAAATCCTAAAACACCAGCATGCAGAAGCTGTCCATTAAAATCGACTGTTTTTCTCGGCCCATATTTCGGATCTCCTGCAAGAGGGTAGCCGATATATTTCATATGAACACGAATTTGGTGTGTTCTTCCTGTTTCCAGACGGCACTCGACAACCGTGAAGTCTTTAAAGCGTTCAATCACATCAAAGTGAGTGACGGCCTGTTTTGCATTTTCTTTTGTGACCGTCATGCTTTGGCGGTCTTTTTTGTCTCTGCCAATTGGTGCATCAATTGTGCCTGTATCATGCTGGATAATACCGTGGACAACAGCCGTATACTTTCTTGTGACAGTTTTAGCCACCAGCTGATTGACGAGTGACTCATGTGCGATATCGTTTTTTGCAACCATTAACAGCCCAGACGTATCTTTATCAATTCGGTGGACAATTCCAGGACGCATCACACCGTTAATCCCTGATAAATCGGTACAATGTGCCATCAGACCATTTACAAGTGTACCTGACACATGACCTGGGGCTGGATGAACGACCATTCCTCGAGGCTTATTTACGACTAACACATCTGCATCCTCATAATAAATATCAAGATCCATTGGTTCTGCTTCTACATCTAGCGCTTCCGGATCTGGAATCTCCACTTTGATTTGATCCCCAGCTTGTACTTTGTAATTGGCCTTTACTTGTTTCCCGTTTACTTCGATCAGCCCATCTTTTACCCATTGCTGGACTTGGGTTCTTGACCATTCTGGTTCTGTTGTGCTTAGAAATTTATCTAGCCGTTCACTCGTTTGTTCTTCTGAAACGGCAATATTTACTTGATTCATGTAGTTGACTCCTTATTTTTCTTTCCATCTAACAGCATTTGAATGAAGAGCAGAATAACCCCTACACAGAGAGAAGAATCTGCAATATTAAAGATTGGGTAGTGATAATCCCCAAATACGAAATGAGCAAAATCAACCACTTCCTGACGGAAAATACGGTCGATAAAGTTTCCGATCGCTCCGCCAAGCATTAAGGCCAGCGCTACTCCAAGCAGCTTGTCCTTTTGTCCATGTTTTTGTAAGTAATAAACAATTCCCGCAATAACAACGAGTGTGATCACATAGAAAAACCACATTTGCCCTTGGAGAATTCCCCATGCGGCTCCTGAATTTCGGTGAGACGTGATATAAAAGAATCCATCAATGACTGGAACAGAATCACCGAGCATCATATTTTTGACAATGAGCCATTTTGTTAATTGGTCTAAACAAATGATAACGAATGCGATTATGTAATAGAACACACACGTTCCTCCATCTTCATACTTTGATCTTTAAGCATTTTATCAAGAAAACAGGAAGGAGTAAAGAAACTTTAGTTGACAGACAAAAACCTCCCTACATGTGGAAGGCTTCAAAATGAGAATCATTTGATTCGGAAGGATAAGGAGTGAATGCTTTTTTCTCGTATTGCTTATGATATAAAAAGTCGTCAGCCGTGCGGGCGGTAGGAAGAATGCTCATTTGTTCAAGCGGAATCATATTACCTGTCGCCTCACATATGCCATAGGTCCCTTGTTCGATCTTTGCAATAGCGAGAGACACATCTTGCAGCTCTTCTTTGATGTGATAAAGAAGTGTGGTCGTTTTAACGTCATTCAACGAGACATGCTCAGCGGGTGAACGAAATGATGCGTATTCAAACAGTTTAGATTGCAGCTCTTCTTTGATTTGAAGGAGTTCCGTGTAAATCGTCTCTAGATCGCCATTCATGTCGCTATTTCAACTCCTGCCCTGTCGTGATAATCATATTGTTGCCCTGCCTGGTTACTTTAAAGCCATAAGATTTTTCCTTTCGTTCTAAACGCTGTCATTTTCTCAAAAAAGAAAACGCCCCGCATATGACGGGGCGCCAGCTTGTGATATCGCACTGTTAATTTTGGTAATATTTCTCCACGATTTCAGCATTTTTCAGCGACAATGTTGGGTATTTCGGATTTGCACCAACATCTTTTGAAATAATGCGGGAACGTTCGCACAGTTCTCCTTCTGCTTTTTGAACCACAATTCTTCCTGATGTATATTCAGGCGCCGATGTATCTGCATGCTGCTTATCCTCGACCGTTAATTCAGAGATGATAAAGAGCTGCTTCACATCTTCTTTAATGGATGCAAGAAGGTTTTTCACTTCGTCTGTCGCATAAAGCGTCACACTTGCTTCAAGTGAACGACCGATGACTTTCTCATTACGCGCAATCTCCAGCGCTTTTAGCACATCGTCACGTACCTCCATAAAGCGGTCAAACTTCGCTTCTGTCGCTTCAGCTTGAGGAACTGCCACACCTTCTGGCATATCTGTTAACTGAACACTTGGCTCTTCAACAAAGCTTAAATGGCTCCATAATTCATCTGCTGTATGCGGAAGAATTGGTGCAGTCAGCTTCACTAATGCCATTAATGTTTCGTAGAAGACAGTCTGCATGCTGCGGCGGTCTGGGTGATCTGCATGCTCAATGTAGACGACATCCTTTGCAAAATCGAGATAGAAAGAGCTGAGCTCAATCGTACAGAAATTGTGAATCGCATGATAGACGACCGCAAATTCGTAATCATCATAAGCTTTTTTCACTTTATCAATCAATTTGTTTAATTTGATCAAGATGTATTGGTCCACTTCGCGAAGCTCTTCTACTGGCACAGCATTTACTGCTGGATCAAAGTCAAATAGGTTTCCATGCAGGAAGCGGAATGTGTTACGGATTTTACGATAGACTTCTGCTACTTGTTTCAAAATATCATCAGACACTGGATGATCGGCTTGATAGTTGACAGAAGATACCCAAAGTCTAAGAATTTCTGCACCGAGCTGCTTCGCAACCTTCGTTGGGTCAATCGTGTTGCCTAATGATTTACTCATCTTACGTCCTTCTTTATCAAGCGTAAAGCCGTGGCTTAGGACACCTTTATACGGCGCTTTTCCAGTGACAGCAACTGCTGTTGATAAAGAGGAGTTAAACCAGCCGCGATATTGGTCAGAGCCTTCAAGGTATAGATCTGCCGGACGGACTAGGTCATCTCTTTCTTCTAAAACGGCTTGGTGAGAAGAACCGGAATCAAACCATACATCCATGATGTCCTGCTCTTTAGTGAATTCACCATTCGGGCTGCCTGGATGTGTAAAGCCTTCTGGCAATAGCTCTTTCGCTTCTTTTTCAAACCAAATATTCGAGCCATGCTCTCTAAATAATTGAGAGACATGCTGGATGGTTTCGTCTGTGATGATCGGCTCACCATTTTCTGCATAAAACACCGGAATTGGAACGCCCCATACACGCTGTCTTGAAATGCACCAGTCACCTCTGTCACGCACCATATTGAACAGGCGTGTTTCACCCCATGCTGGAACCCATTTCGTTTCTTTAATATTGTCTAATAACGCTTCTCTAAAATCTTTAATGGATGCAAACCACTGAGCTGTCGCACGATAAATCGTTGGTTTTTTCGTTCTCCAGTCATGCGGATAGGAGTGCGTGATAAAGTCGAGCTTCTTCAGCGCGCCTTTTGCTTCAAGCTGTTCTGTGATGGCTTTATTGGCATCCTCGTAGAATAGTCCTTCAAAACCAGGTGCCTCATCTGTCATCACACCTTTTTCATCTACTGGACAGAGCACATCAAGACCGTATTTCATACCGACAATAAAGTCATCTTCCCCGTGGCCTGGTGCAGTGTGAACACAGCCTGTTCCTGCATCAGTTGTCACGTGATCGCCAAGCATCACAAGAGAATCTCTACCATAGATTGGATGCTCTGCAACGATATTGTCTAATTCTTTTCCTTTTAGCGTTTTCACGACTTCATACTCTTCAAAGCCGAGTGCTTTTGCCACTTGTTCAACCAGTTCAGATGCAACGACATAACGCTCAGCACCGACTTGAAGAACACTGTACTCTAAGTTCGGATGAACACAAATGCCAAGGTTTGCTGGAAGCGTCCATGGTGTTGTTGTCCAGATAATGAATTGTTCGCCGTTTTCAAGAACGCCTTTGCCATCTTTTACTTTAAACGAAACGTAAATCGATGGTGAACGTTTGTCTTTATATTCAATTTCCGCTTCAGCAAGAGCTGATTCACTTGAAGGAGACCAGTTAACTGGCTTCAGACCTTTGTAGATATAGCCTCTCTTCGCCATTTCACCAAAGACAAGAATTTGCTGCGCTTCGTATTCAGGCTTTAATGTGACATATGGATTGTCCCAGTCTGCTCTGACGCCTAAGCGCTTAAACTGGCTGCGCTGACCTTCAATTTGCTTCCAAGCATACTCCTCGCATAGTTTGCGGAATTCTGCTGTAGACATTTCTTTGCGCTTTACTTTTTTATTTTTAGTAAGAGCTGTTTCAATTGGCAGCCCGTGTGTATCCCAGCCTGGTACGTACGGAGCATGGTATCCGTTCATTGATTTAAAACGGACGATAAAATCTTTTAGGATTTTATTGAGTGCATGCCCCATATGAATGTCACCATTCGCATATGGAGGCCCATCATGCAAAATAAACGTTGGGCGTCCTTTTGTCCGCTCTAAAACCATTTGATAGATGTCTTTCTCTGCCCACTCCTCTTGGATTTCAGGCTCTTTGTTCGGCAAATTCCCTCTCATCGGGAATTCTGTTTTCGGCATTAATAAGGTGTCTTTGTAGTTCATACCCATTCCTCCACATGCAAATTCTGATTAAAAAACAATAAAAAAAGCCCTCTCATCCCATAAGGGACGAGAAGGCTTGTCTCGCGGTACCACCCTTTTAGACAAGCGCTATTTAAGCAGTCGCTTATCCACTCTAAAATCGTAACGTGATCAGACGCCTTTTCTTACTGTTTTTTCAGAAAAGGAACTAAAGGGGTGATCTCATTGCAGCGTCTCGTAATGTCAGGCTTCCACCATCCCTGATTCGCTTAATTACGCATGTGACAGCTGCGAGTGTCCCTTTCAAACGTTTATCTCTTGTTAATTTATGATGGTATTATATGCAACATGAGCACGTCATGTCAAGATGATGCGCTTATTCTTTTTCGTCAAAGACAGCGTCCACTTCATATTCCAGTAAATGATCCCAATCGTCATTTTTCAGAAGATCAAGCTGCGCTTCGATGAGCATTTGGAAACGAGTTCTAAAGACCTTCGATTGTTTCTTCAGCTCTTCAATTTCCATTGCAATCTTTCTTGATTTTGACAGCGCTTCGTTGATAATTCGGTCAGCATTTTTCTCTGCTTCACGAATAATCAATTTTGCTTCTTTATCAGAATGACGCTTAACGTCTTCTGCTGCTTCCTGCGCCACAAGAATCGATTTGTTTAATGTTTCTTCAATTGTTGCAAAATGACCTAGTCTTTCGTCAAGCTCGTTTACTTTGTCTTCAAGCTCGTTCTTTTTACGGAGTACGATCTCGTAGTCTTTACGTACTTGGCTTAAAAACTCGTTTACTTCGTCTTCGTCATAGCCGCGAAAGCTTTTTGTGAACGTTTTATTATGAATATCATTAGGTGTTAATGGCAACCTCGCCACCTCCAGATTCAAGTTCGTTATGTCATAAGCTCAAATGTTACTTTGAATTTATCTTTTTTGGTCTTCCCATCAATCGTTTTGAGGCTAAAGCGGCCAAATCCCCGAACAGAGAGCTGATCACCTTCACCGATTGTAAAGGAAGGGTCCTCAGTGACTTTCCAATTGACTTTGACAAGTCCATTTTTGACTAAAAGCTGTGCTTTTTGCCGAGACTGACGGCTGACAGCAGCACATACAGCATCAAGCCGAAGTGAAGAAATGGTATCTTCTTTGATATCAGTCTTCGTCATCACTGGCTTTATTTCTGCCTGCGTGATTTCCTCTAATGAAACGGAGGCTCTGCCGACATGTGTCAGCTGCGCCCGCACAAAATCAGCGACATCACTTGTACAAATAAACTGCACATCTTCCTCTGAAAATAATAGATCTCCGAATTTTTGACGCTTCAAGCCTGTCCCAATCAATGAGCCGAGAAGTTTCGGGTGTTCTAAGGAAATAAACTTTTTCGCATAGTTCACCTGAAAATATGACAGCTCAACATCTTCAATAGAAGGTTCTAAATAATCAGGATAAATGAGAGCTCTTTTGCGCTCGGCTCCCTCATACCCGCCAAAAAACATGATTCCAAGTTCTTCAGCATGCTGGATGACGGACTCGGTAATAAATTGCTCACGCGGATCAAGGAAGTCTGTTAATTTCATTCGATATTGGTCGAGTGCGATTTTTTTCCAGCCTAACACTTGGTCGACAAATGGCTGTTCGTCTTTTCTAAAATGCTGATAGATATCGCTCATTTTGTTCCCCTCTTATGTAAAAGGGCCTGGCAGTGCCAAGCCCGGCAGCCTGTTTACATGAAGCGCACAATCATATTGTAAAGACCAGTTAGTCCATATGATGATGCAAAGCGAATCACAAGCAATGCCACAATCGGCGAGATGTCAATCATACCGATTGGCGGAATAATTTTACGAAATGGTTCTAAATACGGTTCGCAAATATTTGTCAGAAAACGGCCAAACACAGTTTCTCTTGCAGATGGCACCCATGACATAAAGATGTAAATAATAATCGCGAATGAGTAAATCGTTAATACCGTTCCTAAAATATTAAAAATGAAATTTAGAATCACTATGATTTACCACCTCTGAGGTTCTTCCTCTGTCAATAGCTCTGATATTGTGCCAGATACATCTACATTATCAGGTGTGCAGAGGAATATATTCGAGCCAATACGCTGGATGTCTCCACCAATTGCATAAACGGTTCCGCTTAAGAAGTCAATGATTCGCTTTGCTTGATCATGCTGTATGCGCTGCAAATTCACGACGACTGCACGTCTGTTTTTAATATGGTCTGCAATCTCCTGCGCTTCTGCATAAACACGCGGCTCACTTAACACCACTTTAGAGGATTTCTGCACGCTTTGCAAGCTGACAACATTTTGTTTTCCTGTCTGCGGGCGCTCTTGAAATGCTGCTTTGTCCTTCGTTCCTTTTTCTTCTTGAACGGGTTCTCTTTCTTCATCAATATATTCGTACTCATACTCTTCATCGTCGAGAGTGAAAAAGCTTTTAAACTTATTTTTTATGCTCATGTCACGCACCTCCTGTTTCATTTCCAACAAGTGAAGAGCCAATCCGAACGAATGTCGCACCTTCTTCAATTGCGATTTCAAAATCATTTGACATGCCCATCGATAAATGCTGACAAGGTGCATTTACTTGGTTAAGATGTTTTACTTCTTCTTGAAGGTTTTTTAATGCTTTAAAACAGTTGCGAATCACAGTGTGATCCTCTGTAAATGGAGCCATCGTCATCAGTCCTGCAATTTCAATCTGTTTGAAATCAGCGAGCTGTTTCACAAATGGAATGACGTCTTCACTTTTCAAGCCGTGTTTTGACTCCTCAAGTGATGTGTTCACTTGTACAAAACAGCGAACTGTGTGATCCGCTCTTTTTTCAATTTCATTCGCAAGAGACATTCTGTCGAGCGAATGTAAGTAGTCAATTGTCTGAATGACTGATTTCACTTTTCGTGTTTGTAAACTGCCGATAAAGTGCCAGTTAATGTTTTCATCGGTTATGGCCGCCTGCTTTTCAAGTAACCCTTGGTCTCGATTTTCACCAAAGTGCACAATCCCTGCTTCCTTGGCTTCTAGTGCTCGTTCAATCGAGACATATTTTGTCACAGCGACGACTGATACATCTGCTGGTTGTCTACCGGCTCTTTTACATGCTTCGTTTATTTGTTCATTTATTTGTCTGAGATTCTCTCGTACATTCAATTGCACTTATGCCTCCTTAAACCCGACAAAAGACATCATACGTCCTGTTTTCCCTTGATCACGCCGGTGTGAGAAGAAAAGCTGATCATTGCAGCTTGTGCACATCGAACTGACATGTATGTTTTCTTCTTTTATTCCTGCATGAAGCAATACGTTTTTGTTTAGTGTTTTCAAATCAATTTTATATTGTCCTTGTGAAATCTCGGAATACACATCCTCTGTTGAAAAAGGAAGCTGTTTCACTTGATCCATGACGACGTCATCGACTATGTAGCAGCAGCTGCCAATGGATGGTCCAATGACGACTTGAATCTGATCGACCTTGGCACCTTCTTGGCTGACCCATACATCAACCATCTTTGCACCAATTTGCTTGACGGTTCCTTTCCAGCCGGCATGAGCCGTTCCAATTAATCCGTTTTGCGGAGCTAGAAAATAAAGCGGAACACAATCAGCGAAACAAAGAGCGAGCATCATGTTCGTCTCAGACGTATATAAACCGTCTGTACCTGGCAGTGCCTCATCATAATGAAGACTTCCTCTTCCTCTTTGCTCCTTGGTGACTTTCAGGATGCGATCCTCGTGTGTTTGGTCTGCAAACACCCAATCAGAGAGCGGCACAGCAGCAGCATCTGCTATGACTTGACGATTCATTTGAACACTAGAAGCATCGTCTCCTACATGGAGTCCAGTGTTCAATGATTGATATGGAGTAAGGCTGAAGCCGCCATTTTTTGTTGTAAATCCGGCCAATACCTCTTTACCAGAACATGTCATGTTCGTCCAATCATGAATGGTCATTGCATATGGTGATTTCTGCTGAAAGGGGTCATATTTGTGTGTCAAAGCTGCCTCCCACCTTTCATTCATCTCTCTTTATTTCGCTCCTATTTTACCACAAGACATACATAGACAGTTAGTGGGATTCATTAAATATTACACTCAAATGTGCCCTTTCTGCAGGTTTTTTTTCAAATTGATATGAAAACGTAATCTTTTTACCCGAAAAAGACATTGTTTGCTAAGAATGAAGAGTTTATTTTAAGGAAAAATTGAATGATTCATTGAGGAGTTATACGAATTAAGAAGACAAGCGGACAAGTATCACATCTTCGCCAATTTTTACTATATTTCGCCATGGGACAATCATTTCCTCTTCTTTTCCGAAAAATCCCATCATTTTACCTGTGCCGCCAATAATAATCGCTTGGATTTTGCCGCTTGTGACATTAATATCAATGTCCCCAATGGTACCTAGTTTTTTCCCGCTGGATACATCGACGACATCCTTGATTTGGAATTCAGAAATGCTGATCATCTGTCCTTCCCCGCCTTTCGTTTTCTACTATAATATGTATGATGGAAAAGCAGGGACGCAGACCAATAGTTTCTTTTATCTACAATTTACTTAAATGCGGACGGCCATTTCTCCACATGACATCTACCGGACATTCAAAAAAAGAAGAAAGCAGGCCGCTTGTCATCATCTCTTTTGTTTCTCCTTGATCAAAAACAGATCCATTTTTTAATAATAAGGTATGCTGAAAAACAGGCAGAATCTCCTCTGCATGATGGGTCGTATAGAGCAAAGTAGGCGCATCAGGCTTTGCTGCAATCAATGAGATGGTCTCCAGCACTTGCTCTCTTGCTAGAAAATCAAGACCCGTCACAGGTTCATCTAAAATCAAGAGCTGCGGATCATTCATTAAAGCTCTCGCAATCAAGACTTTTTGCTTCTCTCCCTGTGAGAGTGTTTCATAAGTTCTGTTGGCATATTTGAATGAACCAAATGCTTTTAATAGATCAATGGCTTTCTCTCTCATTTCATCTGTCGGGGTTTCATAAAGCCCGATAGAAGCAAATGCGCCGCTCAGCACAATTTCAAAAGCATTGTCGTCTCTGTGCAATTTCTTTTCAAGTCCTGCTGAGATGAGTCCAATTTTCCTCCTGAGCTTTTCACCAAGAGCCTCCTTGCCAAAGACATGTCCCAGCACTGTCATCTCGCCTGACGTGGGGAAATAATAAGAGCAGAGCATATTTAATAATGCGGTTTTCCCCGCACCATTTAAACCGTAAAGTACCCAGTGTTCCTGCTTGTTCACCTGCCAGTCAATAGACTCAAGCAGCCATTTCCCATTTCGTTTTAATGAAACATTCTTCAATTCAAGTGACACGATAACTTCCTCCTGAGTAAAAATTCTGAATATACAAATAATGAATGTTTACAGCATATCGCAAATGCTCTTTCTGGTAAACCTCATGTAAAAAAGCTGCTCCTTTTTAGGAACAGCTTTTTTTATGGTTACGAAATTTCAATTCGTACGCCTTCTTTTATATCAGGAAACGTGTGCGGGGATGCAAATACAGCTCCTGGTAATACATCATCAAACGGCTCTTGGAAGTAGATCGAAATATGGCCGAGCTCTTTAAAGTTGTCATTTGCTTTATTGCCGAGGGCTGTGATCGTGTACGTTTGATCGCCCACTTGAATGGTTCCGCCCAGCTTCAGCGGCTCTTCTTCTAGATGTTCGAACTCATGAATGACAGACATATCTCTTAATTCCTGCGGCGCTGCGGGTCCAAATAATACAATCAGCTTATCTTCTTTAAATTGCGGGACTAAGATCCCAATTTCTTTTACGACAGATTGTGTTACCATGTATCTCGATTCCTCCTTTAATACGTTTAATACATACCGAAGCTAGCAACGTATGCGATCACAACAGATAGAACCCCTGTAATGAGACGGCTATACAAAACAGCTGGTACCCCATATTGTACCGTTTCCGGCTTCGCTTCACCAAGTGACAGCCCCACTGGAATAAAATCACACCCTACTTGACCGTTGATGGCAAATAGTGCAGGAAGTGCAAATTGAGGCGGAATGTTTCCTAGTGCGATTTGACTACCAATCAGAACACCGATAACTTGGGCAATGACTGCTCCAGGTCCTAAGACTGGTGATAGGAACGGCAATGTACAGACCACTACGAGCAGTAAGAGCCCCCAAAGAGATCCTGCCAAAGGTGATAGAAAATGGGCAATCAGGTCACCAATTTTTGTATAATTGATAATTCCAATTAACATACTGACAAATGCCATGAATGGAATAATGTTTTTCAAAAGCATATCAACCGAATCACGGCCAGCCTGGTAGAACGTACCGGTGACTTTCCCAATTCCACGCGAGAATCTCATCAGAAAATTGCCTTTTTCCTGCCGCTCGATATTTTCCTCTTTCAGCTTTGCATACGTCTCTTTGAAATTCTCTTTGTCAATCGACTCACTGTTTTCCTGACCTTCTGCTTTTGCCTCACCATCAGATGCTTCTGCATAGGAAATATCTTTTTCTGTTACGCCTGATACGAAGATATCTTCTGTAATATGTTTAGCAAGCGGTCCAGAAGGAGAGGATGCCAAAACGTCTACAGTAGGAATGCGTTTCATTGGATAAAGTCCGATTCGCGCTGTTCCCCCGCAGTCAATGACAACACACATCATTTCATCTTCTGGTATGGAGTTTTTAAAGCCGTCACATGCTTCTGTCCCTGTCATTTCTGCAATTTTACGTGCAACCGGGTGAATGCCTCCCCCTGTAATGGAAACAACTTTTCTTCTTTTACCAGTTGGTTCAAGCTCTAAGCCTTCTCCCCATCCGCCAGCACCTTTTGCAACAAATACTTTGTGGTTTGTCATGTCTAACCCTCCCCTATTGTGAATTCGCTTTCATTTTTCCTGCTAAATATTTTGTAATCCATTCAGTAATGATTCCGCGTAGTAAAATGACGACGATCCCGACTAAGAAGTAACGAACAGCAAGCTCTGACATTGAATATCCAGCTTCTTTAATCCCGTTCGCAATTCCTAAGTAGACAAATAGTTCTCCTGCGTTGGCATACGGGAAAAGTGATGTCACCGGATGAACAAATGAAACAGCTGAATCATAGAATGCTGGTTTTTGTTTTTCAGGTAAGAAGCGGCCAAACGTATAAGCCATTGGGTTTGTCAAAATAAGAACGGATAAGATCGGCATTAACGTGTAGCGCAAAATGGTATACTTCGCTGCAAACTGAATGGCTCTATTCACTCGCTCTTCTCCAATAAATTTCATGACAGCATAAGTGAAAGTAAGTAACACAACAAGCGTTGGAACGATACCTGTAACAAGACCCATGAATTGCTTTCCGCCGGCTTCAAACATTCCGATAAAGTGCTCTCCAAACCATTGAATCCATTCCATGTTTCATCTCCCCTTTCTTTAGTTCACATTTGTTATATTTTTTTTCGAAATCGAGACAAGTGCCTGCTCAGCCGCCATGGATAGTGCTTGCATGACAGCTGGCGTCTTTTTACGTTTTTTCAATGTTTTCTTCATCATGTGGTGCTCGTCCAGCACAGCCCCTACATGCTTTCCTTCATATGAAGGAACTTCTTTAAATTTAGATAAGATCGACACGCCGCCAAGCACATGACATTTTTGAATGATATACGATTCATCCACAATGATGAGCGCAATGGCCCCAGGGCCAACTTTGCGCCGTTCCATTCCTGAAAATAAGTGATATCCCTGTTTCCCTCTGTAGTCATCAATTAGTGAGTCCATGCTTTTGCGGTAATACTTGATCTGAATAAAAGATAATCCATACTGCACGATGAGAATGATACAAAGTACGATTGCTAATTTTTCCATAGCTTCACGTCCTTATGATTGAAATAAGTGATCTTGTAATGAACGCAGCTTCCAAACGGTTGTGTTTGAATCAAGCTCTACATCATCATGAGTGAGGAACTGTCCTAATTTGATGTCTTTTTTCGCTACGACTTTTCCGCTGATTAAGCCAATCGGAATATGACCGTTCGATTTCATGTCTTGATGCGTTTCAAGTACACCTCTTACGGAGTATCCGCCAATTCCGTCAAGTGATTCTCCTGCTTGAATATCTCTTTTCGCTACAGCAACTGTTTCTGACACTGGTACACCAATCGGGTGGATCGATGAGTCATGCTGTAAGACCGCTTTTGCGATGGTAACAGGTGTTTCAAGACTTGCTAAGTGGAAAGGACGGTAAAGTGTGTAGTGAGGACCTTTTCCAACTTTTAAGTAACGAAGCTCTTCATCTACTGGCTCAAGATCACTCTTGACGATAACGAATACGCCTGGTGCTAGCCCATTTACATATTCAACGACTCCGAAGTTATCGAGCACGCCGCCTTGTTGTTTTTGATTCAATTTATCTGCTACATTCTCTAAATTTGCTTCGACTCCGTGCATACCGACTTTATCTGGCAAAAGCCCTGTCGCGTTACTTAATAAGTTCATTTCTGCCATTGTTTTTGTTCCGTCTTGGAAGGCAGCGAGCATATGTGCACTCATATGTTTACTATCTGCTTCTGCTTTACACGTATCTGGATTTGCTTCTGGGAAGAATGGGTTGTTCTTGCCTTTCCCAGCAACGAGCACCTCAAGTCCCATTGTTTTCGCAAATTCATATAATTCTAGTGTTGCTGCCGGTTCGTCACCAGCTGATCCAGAGTAAACAAGTCCTGCATTTGTGAATAATTTATGCATCACCAAACCGATGGTAATATCAACTTCTACATTTAAAAGAACGAGATGTTTTTTTGAATTAAGCGCTTCCAAAGAAATGTTTGCTCCGACTTCTGGAACACCTGTTGCATCTACAACTACTTCCACAAAATCTGATTGAATCACTTCTCTATAATCATTTGTGACGACCATTTGATGCGGCTTCGCATGCTGCTTGTAAAAATTCGCTGCCTTCTCTGCTGCACTAAGGTGAATATCACAAACACCTGCTACAATCATGCCTGGAATTTTAGAAATTTGTGAAATGAGTCCAAAGCCCATTTGGCCTGCCCCAATAATTCCTACTTTGATTGGATCTCCACTGCGTTCTCGAGCTAACAATTGTTGATAGATTGACATCTAAATCATCCTTTCAGGTTTTCTTGCTTCTCGGGTAGATTGCTAGAAAAATAATCTGAAACTTTTAACAAATGTTATAAAAATTAACAAAAATCTGTTTCTTGTAACATTTGTTATTTTATTTATCATTTGTTATGAACTTAGTTTATATGATGTGTCAACTTTGTGTCAAGCTAAAATCGATAAAATTTTCAATCTTTTTGAGTCTAAAGACTCAAAAAAACTACCTAATATGATTAGGTAGTTACTTTAACAAGGCATCTCCTGTTCGTTCATCCGTAATTAATACATGAATTAATCCACCTTCTAATGCTGCCCGGATCGCTTCAATTTTCTCTTCGCCTCCAGCGACACCAATGACTAGCGGGATTTCCTTCAGCTTTTGCGGGCTTATGCCCATTACCCGGTCGTTCCACGGGTGGGGATACACTTCCCCTTGATGATCAATAAAGTTATAGCAAATGTCACCCGCCACATCCTTCGCTTGAAGAATATCCTCCTCACCGCTTGTCATATAAGATTTCACCATCGTTGAATGCTGCGGAACCCCGCCAATTCCGACAACCGCAATATTTGATGATTCTCCTAGTTTAATCACTTTTTTGATTGATGGCTGCCGGATTAGTACGTCCTTCGCTTCTTTCGTATCAAGCATAACAGGCACATGTAAAAACTCACATTTAGATTTGAGTGCTTCTGTGCACCTTGCAATAATATAGTTGGCGTGGATATCAACATCTTCGTTTCCCACACCCCCGACAAGCGGAACAAATGTCACGGATGGAAAGTGCTGAACTGACGTAAGCGCTTTCGCCATTTCATGCAAAGTGGTTCCTGAGGAAAAACCGATAACTTGTCCATCCTTTATTACTTTTAACAAAAAGCCTGCCGCTGCAGCGCCGATTCGGCTTTTGGTTGTTTCTTGGCTGAGCGTTTCCACACAGACGACTTCTCGCAGCCCATATTTCCGCTCTATTTTTCTTTCTAATGATCCATATTGTTGATTCACTTCATCATGAATAATGATTTCCACGATTCCTGCTTCACGTGCTTTTGCCAAATATTTCGATATGAGCGAACGGCTAACCCCAACAGCTTCTGCTATTTTAGATTGAGTGGCGCCTTCTTCATAATACATATGCGCAACCTTTATGAGCAGCCTTCTTTCATCATGGAATGTCATAATAACCCTTCTTTCCGCTTAAGTGTTCCCTAACAAATGATATCTAAAATAACATTTGTTAAAAACAGATTAAATGAAAAAAATAACAGAGTCAATACTAGAGACGTGCTCTCTCACAAGAATGAAAAAAGCCGCACATGAAGCGGCGGCTTTAAAAGATATTTTTATTCATTTGTTTGATGGCTGCTTTTTCAAGTCTTGAGACTTGTGCTTGAGAAATCCCGATCTCTTCAGCGACTTCCATTTGCGTTTTTCCCTGGAAGAAACGTTTGCGGAGAATCATTTTTTCTCGATCATTCAATCGGCGCATTCCCTCTTTTAAGGCTAATTCCTCTACCCATTGTGTGTCTTTGTTCCGATCATCACTAATTTGATCCATCACATAAATCGGATCTCCTCCGTCATTATAAATCGGTTCAAACAAAGAAACAGGATCTTGAATCGCATCTAGGGCAAAGACAATTTCCTCATGAGGCACTTCCAGCACTTTGGCAATGTCTTCTGCCGTTGGCTCCTTGCTTGTCTCACTAATCAGCCTCTCACGGACCTGAAGCGCTTTATAGGCAATATCTCTTAGTGAACGAGACACCCGAATCGGGTTGTTATCACGCAAGTATCGACGGATTTCTCCTATGATCATAGGGACCGCATAAGTTGAAAATCTGACATTGTGGCTTAAATCAAAATTATCAATTGATTTCATTAATCCGATACAGCCTACTTGGAAGAGATCATCCACATACTCGCCTCTGTTGTTAAAACGCTGAATCACACTTAAAACCAACCGCAAATTGCCATTGACTAGCTTTTCTCTTGCTGTATCGTCACCTTCATCTTGCAGCTGTCTGAACAATTTTCTCATCTCTTCGTTTTTCAGAACAGGCAGTTTGGAGGTGTCGACTCCGCAGATTTCCACTTTATTTCTGGACACTTTTTTCCCTCCCTACAGGAGCTGTTGTACAAAGTTCAGTATCTCCTTGGGATGGAAAAATATGCACGAGTGATGATGAGAATCATGAGAAAAGAAGTTGATTCCTTTGACAGCAAAGGGACAGAGCTTTCAAAAAAATTTTTTTAGACCATTTTGTTAAATTCTTTTTGTAATCGTTTAATAATTCTTTTTTCAAGCCTCGAAATATACGATTGAGAAATTCCTAGCATGTCAGCGACATCTTTTTGGGTTTTTTCTTCGCCGCCGACCAAACCGAACCTGAGCTCCATGATCTGCTTTTCGCGGTCATTTAATTGCTCCAGCGCTTTTTTCAAAAGTTTTTTATCTACATTTGCTTCAATATCCCGCGTGATAATATCATCATCTGTTCCAAGGACGTCTGATAAAAGCAGTTCATTTCCGTCCCAATCAATATTGAGCGGCTCATCAAACGACACTTCTGAACGAATTTTATTATTCCGGCGCAAATACATCAAAATCTCATTTTCAATACATCTCGAAGCATATGTCGCGAGCTTGATCTTTTTTTCTGGGTTAAATGTATTGACCGCCTTAATCAGGCCAATGGTTCCAATACTAATTAAATCCTCAATATTAATCCCTGTGTTTTCAAATTTTCTTGCGATGTAGACCACCAACCGCAAATTTCTTTCGATCAGGATGGCTCTTGCTGTTTGATCACCTTTTGGTAATTTGACAAGCAGTTCCTGCTCTTCATCCTTTGATAATGGCGGCGGCAGCGCCTCACTACCACCAATATAATAAATCTCATCACTCTTAAGACCTAGCTTCATGAGGAGTTTATACCAGTAGTAAGTGAGTTTAAATTTTAATTTTTTCATCTTCTTCTCCCTTCTAAATGTCAAGTTGACCTCGTAAGATAAAAGACATCACCAAAACTTAAGACACCCCTTGGATGATTTTTCCGTCTAACATATCTGGATGAATGATGGATTGAAATTCCTGATCTGCTGATAAACCGCTTAGACTCATGCCTACAAAACACTTGGCTGGCTGGATCATATGTGTTTTTGAATAAATGATGACCGTATCTGGTTTTAAGCATAGAAGAAACCCGTGATCATGACCGACCGCTCGATATGGAACAAGTCTTAAACGATCAAGAAGCGGAAATCGATCATCTAGCTTTTGCATCACTTCAACAGGATGAGACTGCTTCATAAGCTCTATAAAAGGCTCTCCGCAAATGGACATGAGCTGATCGGCCTGAACAATCATCACAGGTGTTTTCGTCATAGGATCATACAGCTGATTGCCAGAATCGACGAGTCCCTTTAGCCGGATGGTCTCTCCGTGAATGTGTATCTCCACAAGTACTTGTTCATCAAACTGTCTTTTTTTCGCACCGACCTCTCCTAATCTTTTCTTTGAAAAGAGCCAAATCGCAGGAAAGCCAGTTAAAACGAAAAGCCAGCTAATGGGATCACCAAATCCATCATTTTGTGAAATCAGCAGCCCGTTTTGAATAACAGTATTGGTTTGTAAAAACGAATGAACCCCGATCATGCCTCCTCCCATCAAAAATGTGACAAAGTAAAAAGCAAACAGGTTTTGAAAAAAGGAACGAAATCTTTGAAATCCAAAAGTTGCAAGCACGATCAAGACAGAAAAAAGCAGTTTGCCTAGAGGGTGTGACACAAACATTGCAAATGGTGTAAAGAGCAAGAGAACAATGCTCGATCCAATCAGAGCTCCTAACATATATCGCCTTTTTTTTACTTGTCGTTTGAGAATAAATGCAGTGAGTAAGAGAAGCAATAGATCAAAACAAAAGTTTAACAGCCAAATCACATCTAAATAAATGACCACCTTCTGCTCCTTTCATCTGAAACAAAGAATCAAAAGCAGTACTTGCACTTGTTTGTACCAGTATAAAACAGCCATGAGATGGAAGTCTGTCAATTCTTGTTGGGGATGATAGAGAACTTTTGGTGGATTGTTATTGTTTTTGTCGAGGAATGAGAGCGTAAAGCAAGGGAGTGTGCTCCTGGACAAGCCTTCAAACAATTGTTCGAAATGAAAAAGACACGCTCCTAGGAGTCGTGCCTTTTTTCAAGGATTATTTTTCATTGATATTTAATGTGCCTGGAGCCTTTTGTCGTGTGACATTTCCATAATCATCCCGCACAATCACTTCAATGACTGCACCTTTTGCTTTGGCAGTAGAGGTAGCTGTCCAGTAGCCTTCATATGTTCCGTTAGCTACCTCGCGAAGCGGCAGCTCTGTTGTATTTTGCAGCTTTGATCTAGCATTTGTCAGCGGCATATGAATGACAAACGTTGCGTCTAACTTTTCTCTGCTGTGAAATGAAATTTTAACAGACTCACCTGATGATAGATTGACATTCTCTGCTGGTGTCAGCTTTGAAATCTCAGGTGCTTCGTATTGAACATCGATATCGACTTTTTTAGTCGTTTTGTTTCCTGCTGCATCTTTCGCTGTTACTTTGATCGTATTTTTCCCGTTTTCAAGCAGTATTCTTGCAGTATATTTCCCATCTTTTATTGCTGCCTTTTTTCCATCCACAGTGACTTGATCAAGATGATCATCCGTTACCTTTCCTTCTACAGTGAGAGATTCTTTGTTAGACTTTTCCCCTTTTTTCGGTGTATCTATCGTTAACGCTGGGGCTGTTTGATCAATGATCACCTTTACTGATTTGGATTTTTTCGTTGCGCCTTTATCCGTAACAGTAGCAGCCGTGAATACATGCTCTCCGCTTGACACTGTGACCTTCTCTTTGAAAACACCTGACTGGTCTGCTTTTACTTTGGCAATCTCTTCATCATTTTGATAGATCGCTACATCAAGCCCTGGAGAGGCTTTTCCTTCAATCTCCAGTTCATCTTTGTTCGTGACCGTTCCTGCTTTTGGAGACGTTATTTCTGGTACATCTGCTTCATATTGGACAAGCGCACGAATCATATAATTTCCCTCTTCTTTTGGAGAAGGAGAAAAGGCACCGCTTGTCAGCTGCCAACTTCTTTCAGCATTTGGTCCATCTTCATCTGTTGCAAGGCCTGGAGATTCCGTATTCTTTTTCGTTTGAATATAGACAAGGTAGAAATCTCCCTCCACCGTAATGGCTTGATCTTCTAAATCTACTTTTGTCCATTCACCATTGCGCAGCGCATTCGCTTTGAAAGGTCCAGCGACTTTCTCACCTGGAGCGCCGTCCTTCCCGGACGCATCATACACTTCAACCGCAAATTCATTCCCGCCAGGGGCTGGCCACTCTGTTGTCCAGAAACGGAAAAGCCCACCTGTGACTTGCGCTTGTTTCTTCCCCTTTTCTAATGAAAATTTCACCGCCCAGCCATTGCCAGGATCATAGAACGCCCGCGCATTTTCAGCTGTTCCGTCATCGTAGCCAATTTCGCCAGCAAAACCGATGAATGGTTCAAGCTTAATTGCTTTTTCAAGCGGCTTTTCTGTCACATCCGCTGTAAACGAATATCCTTTAAACCCTTTCGCAAATACTTTGACTGTATACACACCGCTCAATGCCTCTAGAGAAAACTCGCCAGATTCATCTGTTTTGACCGGCTCAATTTTCGCATCTTCTACAAGATAAACCGTGGCATCCTTGACTTTTTCACCCGTTGTTTCGTTTACAATTGTGCCGGAGATCGTTCGTTTCTCAAGTGGCTGCAAAGAGAAATTCGCCTCTGCCGTGTCATTTGAGGAAATATTGACTTTTTGGGTGCGTGATTCAAATCCATATGCTTCAGCTTTCACTGTAAACTCCCCTGCACCATGAGAAAGCTGATATCTCCCTGTCGCTTCATCTGTGTACGTGGACTTGCCGCTTTCAAGAACACTGATTTCTGCCTTCATCGGAAGAGCTTTGATAGACGGAGCATCTAAGCTTTTTTCCTTTTTCATCTGGACATGTTTTTCTTTTATTTTAGCAGGCTTTGCCCTTTTCGGATCAACGGGTTTCTTCTGCTCCTGTGCTGGCTTTTCTTTTTTGATGATGCCAAGTTGTTTCTTTGCCTTTTGAGGCAAGGCTTCATCTGTTATTTTCACATCATCTAAATAAAAACCGTCTTTTGTCACACTGCCATCCGTTCTAAGCTGAAAAATAACCCTCACATTTTGACCTTTGTAGGCCGATAAATCAACTTCTCCTTTTGTCCATGCACTTGTTTTACCTGTATAGGCTGCCACCTGGACAGCATCTTCCCCCTCAGGCTGCACATGAATATGCACATAGTCATAATTTGCTTCAAGGTCATGCCAGTATTGATATTGTAAAAAGGAGGAGCCTGACTCAGGTACAGCAATCATCGGCATGGATAAATGAGCATCTGTTTGATTTTCATAAGGACTGTCTAGGTTCGTGGCGTAGACATGATCTCCAGTAAAGGCTTGTTTCGGACCTGTGGTCGGCTTTCCCCACTGCCAAGGATCTTTTGTTCCACCACTGAACCATCCACTAGGCCACGCTTCAAAATCTTGCGAGTAGCCAGTCGTGATGGATGTTTTAATCGGAAGCGTATACGGTTCTGATGCGGCTTCATTTTCTCCAAAATCTTTCACAATCCATCGGTACGTGACGTTTTCTCCCTCAAGTTCTGGCAGCTGGACAACATATGTCCCCTTTAAATGATTTCCATCCGTACGTTTTGCTTGCAGCGTCTCCCTTTTCCCTTGATCCACTTGATAGCTCAAGGAGACATTTGTCACAGCTACTTCATCTTCGGCTGTGATGCTTAGAGGAGTTGGCGTAGAGGCAAAAATTTCATTCGGTCCTTTATGAGAAAAAACAGGTGGTTCTGTATCTTCTCCTTCTTTTGTTACCTGTCCTTCAATCTTGCCAATTCCATCTGTTAATGCTGTGATCGCCTCTCTTGCATCAACTAATCCTGCCCCATAGCCATTGTTAGGGGATTCCGGGAATTGCTGATCTGTCAGCGGCTTTGCAGTATCAATGAGAATTTCTTCGATCTCTTCCACAGACAGATCTGACTGTACTTGGCGAAGAAGAGCCACAACAGCTGAAACATGCGGACCTGCCATCGAGGTTCCATTCCAGCCATCCTCATACCCTTTTCCAGGTATAGAAGAACGAATGTTTACCCCTGGGGCCGCAATATCTGGTTTCATGACGCCATATGGAGAGGGACCTTGCAAAGAGAAAGAACCCAATTTGTTGTTTTGATCTGTTGCACCCGTCGCAAAGGCTTCTGGATAGTTCGCAGGATTTGCAATAGATCCCTCACCGCCAGGGTTAAATAAATCCGTATTACCAGCTGAAAACTCTGGGAAGATGTCTGCCGCTCTCCAAGCATTGACCACATCTTTATACCAATCATCAAGACCAGGCCCGCCGCCCCAAGAATTATTCACTACGTCAGGTGCCTTTTCCGGATGAGGGTTCCCATTTTCATCTTTTGGGGCTAAAATCCATTCACCTGCGTCAAGCAGATCAGCATCTGATCCACCATCTTCTGAGAAAGCTTTCACCGCAATCCATTTTGCACCTGGTGCGACGCCAATTTGATTCTCTCCATTTGGCTCAGAGCCAACCATCGTTCCCGTCACATGTGTACCATGCTCTAAATCATCGTATGGCGTTTCAGAACCTGTCGTTGCATCGTACCAATTGAATTCATGTGAAGGTTCATTCGGACGTGCAGGATCAAATCCGCGGTACTTTTCTTTTAATGCAGGATGATCCCATTCCACACCTGTATCAATACTTGCCACAACGGTACCAGTACCGTCATAGCCTAAAGCCCATGCTTCTGGGGCATGAACTTGAGAAATATTCCACTCGATTCCATCTGCTGCTTTGATTTGTTTGTTCGGCTTTGAAGTCTTCAAATCAACAGGACGATGAATTTGACGGATTTCATTTGGCAGTACTTGATCTACTTCTGGGAAGGAAGCAACCTTTTCCATGACTTCTTTCGTTCCCGTCACAGCGAGACCATTCACAATATAGTACGAATGAATATCCTTCACTTGCTTTTTCTTTTGTGCCTTTTGTAAATAAGCAAGCAGCGCTTCCTGCGTCTCTTCAGATGTTGCTCTTAGTTCTGATACAACAGCTGATCTTTTTGTGTACTGCGTTTTAGCAGCTGTTAACTTCTGTTTTTTGGCTTTTGACACAGCATCCTTCGCCACTTTTTTGACATTTGTTTGTTCCTTCATTTTGACTAAAAAGGTCACCTTGTCTTCTTGTTGAAACTGTTTCATTAATCTAGATGAGATCTTTGCTTTTGTTTTCTTGGAGGAAACAGCTTCCTCTTGATATGAGGTAGAAGTCGATTTTGCTTGAACCATCCCAAAGCTTGTCATCGTTAAAGTACCAATCACCAAAAGACTCATCAAACGATAGCCGGCGGTTTTGCGAAACTTCACTTTCAATCAAATCCCTCCTCCTCAAATGGTCAAACAGAGTGCGGGTCTCACTCCTCCCTTTCCTTTGTTCATGACAAGATTCATGGTGTTCTATTTAATGTAGTCAAATAAAGATCATCATTTTGTCGCTTTTTGTAATAGGATTTAAAAATGATTCTTTTTACTTAATCACCCTAAGCCAAAATACATATTTTGAATGAAGTGACCCAGACAGATTTAAGACTTTTTGATTAGTAGTCATACGGGTTTCTTTATATATGAGACATGAAAAAAATCCCCTTCCAATGGAAGGGGATGAGTGATACTCGACTAGCGTTTATTACGATTGCGCAAGAACGTTGGGATATCCAGCGTATCATCGCTAGATTGTGTATTTTGTCTCGGCTGAGATGATGGCTGCTGATGCTCCTCACGTTTCACTTCACGCTTTTGAGGAATGGATTGATTTTGCTTTAATCCTTGTCCTAATGGATTTCTTTGTGATTTTGTCACTTCTGGCTCTTGCTCAATAAAGCCAGTCGCGATCACGGTTACCACAATTTCATCCTTCAAGTTATCATTAATGACAGAACCGAAAATCATGTTTACATCTTCATCAGATGCAGAAGCCACAATGTCCGCTGCTTCTTGTACCTCATAAAGACTTAGGTTCGTACCACCAGTAATATTCATGATGACACCTTGTGCACCATCGATTGCCGTTTCCAGAAGTGGTGAAGAAATAGCTTTCTTCGCAGCTTCAGCAGCACGATTTTCACCAGTTGCGACACCAATACCCATAAGAGCAGAACCTTTATTAGACATGATCGTTTTCACGTCAGCAAAGTCAAGGTTGATTAAACCTGGTGTAGCAATAAGATCTGAGATCCCTTGAACACCTTGTCGTAGTACGTTATCTGCTGCACGGAATGCTTCAAGCATTGGCGTGTTTTTATCAACAATTTCAAGCAAGCGATCGTTTGGAATCACAATTAATGTGTCAACTGCTTCTTTCATAGAAGCAATTCCTTCTACTGCTTGAAGCTGACGTTTTCTTCCTTCAAATGTGAAAGGACGAGTCACGACTCCAACTGTCAATGCACCAGAATCTTTTGCGATTTTTGCAATGACAGGTGCAGCACCCGTACCAGTTCCACCGCCCATACCAGCAGTTACAAAGACCATGTCAGCGCCTTTTAATACTTCTTCAATCTGTTCTTTGCTTTCTTCAGCAGCTTTTTTACCGACTTCAGGATTCGCACCTGCTCCAAGCCCTCTTGTCAGCTTAGCACCGATTTGCATTTTCGTTTCTGCTTTTGATAGATTTAACGCCTGTGCATCTGTATTAACTGCAATGAAATCGACACCTTGTACGTCATTTTCAATCATTCGGTTGACAGCGTTATTTCCGCCTCCACCTACTCCGATTACTTTAATTGATGCTAGGCCGTCTATATTTGTTTCAAACTCCAACATGCTGAATCCTCCTAATCCGTCGAAAATCTAATTCTATTCCCAGAACATATTAAATAGTTTTTTCATTTTGCCCGGTTTTTTATTTGTCTCTTCTTGTGCTTTTTGTTTTACTTTCGGTCTTGGCTGCGCTTCTTTCACTTGTGGTGCAGAAGAAACCGGCTCCATGGATGCGCCTACTTCATGAAACGCCTCATCCGGCATTTGGAATCCAACCTGTCTGCCCTGAATCTTTGCATTGCGATAAGCAAAGTGGATCAGACCCACTCCTGTCATATACTGAGGTTCTCTCACCCCAATATAATTCGGACTTGCAATTCTAACATTGTTTTGCAAGACCGTTTGTGCAAGAGAAAGGATACCTGGTATAGCTGCCTGTCCACCTGTTAGAACGAATCCGCCAGGCAAATCATGGACACCCATATTTCTTAATTCCTCTGCCACAAAGAGCAAGATTTCTTCCAGCCGAGCTTCGATGATATTAGCCGCTTCAAGCTGTGTATACGTCTGTTTCTGATCGGTACCGATGACAGAAACTTCAAATGTTTCATCAGACGATGCCTCATCATAAAACGCATGTCCAAATTGTTTTTTGATTCGTTCAGCTTCTTCAGTAGAAGTTCTAAGTCCTATAGACAAATCTTTTGTAATGTTCTCTCCGCCCAAAGGGATACTGTGAGTAGAATAGAGATGCCCGTTTTCAAATACGGAAATCGTTGTAGATCCGCCGCCAATATCAACGAGAGCTACCCCTAGATTTTTTTCATCTTTCGATAATGCTGCTGAGCCCGATGCGAGCGGCTGCAAGCAAATATCCATAATTTCAATTCCAGCTCTCTCTACACATCGGAGCCAGTTATGTAGAATCGTTTTAGAACCTGTAATTAACGATCCATCCACCTCTAGCCGAACACCAAGCATTTTTTTCGGATCAGTGATCTCATCTCTTCCGTCGACGATAAATTGCCTCGGGATGACGTCTACGACGAGATGTTCTTGAGGAATAGATACTACCTGTGCAGCATCTAAGACACGTCTCACATCTTCAGCATGTATTTCTTTGTTTTCACTAGATACTGCGACCACGCCGCTCGTATTCTGAATATGAATGTGGTTTCCGTTAATTCCGACAATCGCCTTTTGTAAAGGAAAACCTACCATTCTTTCAGCCTGTTCAAATGCTTGTCTAATAGAATGAACTGTCTCATCTATATCAACAATCGATCCTTTTTTTAACCCTTCTGAAGGGACATTTCCAACACCTATAATGTTAAGCGAATCATCCGCCATTTCTCCGACGATGACTTTAATATTGGATGTACCGATGTCAAGGCTGACGTAAATTTCATTGTTGTTCATTCTATGGCACCTCCTCACATATCAATACTTTCTATTCTATTATTTGCTGAACAACAATACAATGAATGTGTTTTTACAAGTGTGTAACAAAACTTAAAAAATCAACATTTTTTATTAGGATTACTGAAAATATTCGTTACATCATATGTATATCCTTTTTTATGACTCACTTTTTTTCTTTTTTTCTCTAGAAATTGTCCATTTAGTTAGTAGAATTCTTCGAATAACTGCTATATTTTGAAACAATCTAACGCCGAAAGCAAACATTCCGACTAAATACAAGTCTACACCAAGATGGACGCCCAGAAAAGCTAAACTTATTGCAAGTATAATATTAAAAAAGAAGCCTGATACAAACACTAGTTCATCGTATGCCCCTTGCAGATGTGCCCTGATTCCACCAATCAATGTATCAAGTGCAGCAAGTACAGCGAGGGAAAGATAATTAGAATACTCATTCGGTATCGTAAAATTTGTTAAGAAACCGATCGCAACTCCTATGATTAAGCCAAGTACAGGAAGCCACATTAAGATTTTCCCTCCTTTACATCGTCAAGAGGCTTCAACTCGTTTACCTGAATTGCACCGTCATATGCTTTTAGTTGAATTTGTTGCTTTGGCTGGCTAATACTCAAGCCGAAATTTTCCTGAGCAAACAAATCACCAATATCTGATACATTTAAACGGCTGTATAATTTGTCGGCCTGGTCGCTGATCATCTTGATGGTCACTTCATCACCATCTAAGCTATAGCCATCCATTTTCGTCGTGCCATTAATATCTCGAATCACACTAGTATTAATCACACGGTGGTCATTAATGGAAATATGCTTTGCCCCATACATATTGGCTTCGTTGATTAGCTTTTTCAGAAGATCAGGCGGGATATTTTTCACTTCTTCTCCAGTCAGATCCTTTGAGAAGAGCTGAGAGATATCAACTTCAATTCCCTCTCCTGTCACTTCTGTAAAACCAGCCTTTTCTTTTAAATCTTTTAATGTTTTTGTTAGTTGAGCTTCTTTTGATTGATCACCTTGATGACCATACTTTTTCAGCATTTCATCATATTTATCAATTTCTTTCAGTAAATCCAATTCTTTACTTTTAGATGCAGATAAATCCTCTCTTAGCTCCCACACATCGCGAGTATCACGAACTTTGGGCTTTTGCAATGAGTTAAATTGGATGGAGACCATGATGCCGAATATCACCATTAAGACTGTCAAACTAAGTAAAGGCTTCTTTTTCCTCAACACCACTCACCTTTTCACTTTTAATCTTTGTGTTTTAAAAGAGGATTCATACGAATATCCTTTTTTTCAATCGTCATCGAAATATGATCACTTGTCAGCTGATCGACCACTCCTCCTGCAATATTTAATGCAGGTATTAACACAGCCGGATCACCGATAGCAGAAATGACAAACGGCGCTGGATGCTGTACACCGTCAACTGTGACAACTGGGCCGTTACAATGTATGTATGATTGGTGTGTAATTCTCTGTCCATTAATAGATACGGCAGAGGCTCCTGATATAAATAGTTCGTTTATCACATGAAAAATGTGGCTCTCATGAACAATGTAATTATTGACATTTTGTCCACTCGGGATATAAGATGCATCTTCAAGGGATACTTTTACCCCTTTTCCTTTTACGCCGATCTCTCCTGTAAACATCCTGTATTTCTCAACATCTTCCAATACATTAAAATACTGCTCTTTTTCATTTTTCAAATTGGACTCAGTGGCTTGAACCTGTGATTGAAGGCTGTATAATTCTTTTTCAAGTTTCTGATTCGCCTTTTCTTGCTTTGTCAGCTGACTTTTCAAGGAGTATTCTTTTTTCCATTGCTCTGTGCGAATGACCTCTGCCTGATGCTGCTTAGTATATTGGTATGAAAAAGAAATCAGAAAACCAAGAACAAGCATTACAATTGAGAATATAACTGTTTTGCCTCTCAACGTTCATCTTCCTTTTTCTTAGATTTAAACGCTTCAAAATACGTCGCGACTTCCATATGGATTGTGCCTTTTTCAGAAGGTGAAAGTTCTTTTACAATGGCAGGATAGGTTTCCATTTTATCAGCGAATGTTTTAATTGATGCAATCACAGTGTTCCCATCATTCATATAAAATTTAACGAGCCATTGGTTTGAGCTTGTCGGCACATAATATATTTCCGAGATGAGTTCCTGAATAGAGGCTGGCAGCTGATTTAAAGATCTTACAGTTTGCTTCAGCTTCTCTTTATTGTCCCAATCCACAAAAATAGGTCCTGCATGACTTGGTGTGACTTCTTCTGGTAATGCTGTCCCATTTTCAAGAAGCTCATAGTATAGATTTCCCTTTTGAAGATACGCAATATTGGCATATTCTTTGACAGCAATACTGACCTTATTTGGAAAATGTTTTTTGATACTGACACTTTTAATCAGTTTGTTTTGTTTAATATGATCTGCTGTTAAATCTTTATTTAAATTCCAAAACTCTGTTTCGCCTTCTTTGATTTGAGAAAGTTTCACAAGCTGTTTTGTAGGGACATGCTCGTTACCCGTAATAGTTAAAGAAGAAATTTTACTGATTGGTGTCTGCAAATAAATAATGATTAAAACCATGATAAAAAACAGTAGAATAAAAGAGATTAGTCTCCGGTTCGCTTTCTGCTTCCTTTGTTCTTTAATTTTAGGAATTCGTTCTTCTATATTGACGATCTTTTCATTTTCATGATCAGGTCGCATGTATATTCTTCACCCCATTCAAAGCTGCTTGTCCACACCTTTGGGTCATCATTTTGATGAGAAAACAAACGGCATTCTTTCATGCCGTTTGTTTTCCTGTGATGCCATCATTCATAAAAACTAGCTTTTAATTTGCTTCACCGATAATTTCTACTTCTGTAAGCATATCTACATTGTAGTCATCTTTAATTTTCTTTTGGATGTACTGAATTAAGTCCAGCACGTCTTGAGCAGTAGCACCACCAGCGTTCACAATAAAGTTGCCATGCATATCAGAGATTCTTGCTCCGCCAATTTGGTACCCTTTTAAATTCGCTTTTTCTACAAGCTGTCCTGCATATTCAGGCAGCGGATTTCGAAAAATACTTCCGGCACATGGTCGATTATAAGGCTGTGTTTCCTTACGATAGTCTTTATTTTGCTGCATTTTCTTTGTGATTTTCTCGCGATCATCCTGTTTGAGCTTAAACACGGCCTCGAGAACAATGCCTGGTCGTTCCTTTTGAAGGACAGATGTTCTATAGCTAAAGTTCATCTGCTCATTTGTTAGCCACTCGATGCTTCCATCTTCAAATAAGATTCTCGC
The DNA here is from genome assembly GCF_000800825.1 of Bacillus sp. WP8. Lineage (NCBI taxonomy): Bacteria > Bacillati > Bacillota > Bacilli > Caryophanales > Bacillaceae > Bacillus > Bacillus sp. WP8. The sequence goes on along the minus strand of NZ_CP010075.1, from coordinate 1,463,171 downwards.
TTTCACAAGGATCTTACTAATATCAGATCCGTGCGCACCTGCGTTCATATAAACAGCACCGCCAATAGATCCCGGGATACCAGCTGCAAACTCCAGCCCTGAAAGACCCTGCTTACTAAGAGACGTTGCAAGCCTTACAACAGAATAGCCGCCGCCAACTGTAATTTCTTCATCATTTACAGTTAAATGATCAAGTCCAGCGCCTAACTTCAGGACAACGCCACGTATTCCTTTATCAAGTACGAGTAAATTCGACCCTCTCCCAATAACCGTCCAGTCCGCGTGGTGTTTTTTTATCTGATCCATGATCGTTTTAACTGCATCGATATCTTTAGGAACGATCAATAGATCTGCCGGCCCGCCTATTTTCATTGTCGTATGATTTGCAAGCGGCTCATTTTCAAGCACTTTACCGACTTGCGCTTCTAATAATTCATTCTTCAAGTTCTCCATATTACCCTCCGCCTTACCTAATATCATTCCATCATGTAGTCGTAATTTCTTTTAATACATTATATAAACGTCCAGCCGCATCTGGTACTCCCAGTTCTTTTGTTAAGCGGCTCATTTCGTTTAATTTTTCTTCATTACCAGCAATTTCATCAATGGCATGAAGGAGGCTCTCTCCAGAAAGCTCTGATTCTCTTAAAACGATTGCAGCGTCATGCTTTTCTAATGATCTTGCATTAATTTCCTGGTGATTTGCTGTCACGTATGGGCTTGGAATAAAAATAGTTGGGATTCCAAGGGCTGTCACTTCAGCGATCGTTGTGGCACCTGCTCTTGCAACAATCACATCAATTGATTTCAAGTACTCCGGCATTTGGTGCAAGAAAGGCTTTGTGATCATATTAGGTGCTGCATCTTTTTCCTTTAGTTCGTTCAGCACTTTTTCATAATGAACCTCACCTGTGATATATAAAAGCTGATAGTTCTTAGCCTTTAATTCATTTTGCATGTCAATGACTGCTCTATTAATCGGTGCAGCCCCCCGGCTCCCGCCAAAAATAAGAACTGTTTTTTTCTTTTCATCCAGCCCAAACTCTTTAAGAGATTTCCCCTCTTTTATAGAGACGACTTCAGAGGCTCTAGGGTTTCCCGTAAATACAACCTTTTCAGAAGGAAAATGTGCCTTTGCTTCTTCAAAACAGATGGCTACCTTATCAACATATCTCGCCAGAAACTTATTTGTGATTCCAGGCAGACTGTTCTGTTCGTGAATAATAGTCGGGATTTTCAGCTTAGAAGCTGCATAAACAACAGGGCCGCACACATAACCACCTGTTCCAATGACCGCATCTGGCTTGAATTCTTTTAAGTAAGATTTACTTTTTTGAACGCCCTTTAGAAATCTCATCACCGTTTTTACGTTATCAAAGGAAAGCTTTCTTTTAAAACCTGAAATTTCTATGGACTTGAAAGGGATATTTTCTCTTTCTACAATTTTCTTTTCAAGTCCATTTTCAGTACCAATATATAAAAATTCTACATTAGGATGCAGTCTTTTCACTTCTTTAATAAAAGCTAAGGCCGGATAAATATGTCCGCCTGTTCCGCCTCCACTGATTACTATACGCATTATACCATTTCCCCTCAATTTTTTTCTGCTCTGAACAAAGTATAAACCCTGTTTTAAACAACAGGGCTCCGTTAAAACCTGTAAAGAAGAGTCAAAAAAACATGTTTTCAATACGAAAGCTGTCTTTTTCACTCTTCAAATCATTTTTTTGTACTTTTGCAAAATAAATGTCATCATGGTTTCATGAACTAGCAGCACATTAATATCTAGCGTACCTGCTTACATTCAGAAGTACGCCAATTGCCATCAGCATTAATGTCAGTGATGAGCCGCCATAACTTAGGAATGGGAGCGTGATCCCTGTCACAGGGATGAGTCCAGTAACAACTGCGATATTAATCATCACTTGAATGGCAACCATTGAAATAATGCCAACTGCTAGGAAACTTCCGTATAAGTCTGGGGCTCCAAGTGCTATTCGTATGCCTCTCCATAATAGAACACTAAAGAGCAGCAAAATGAGTGATCCTCCTATAAAGCCAAGCTCTTCAGACAATATCGCAAAGATGAAGTCTGTTTGAGGCTCAGGTAAATAAAAGAATTTCTGTCTACTTTGACCGAGACCCATTCCGAACAGACCGCCTGGACCAACAGCGTATAAGGATTGAATAATTTGAAACCCACTGCCTAGTGGATCTTCCCAAGGATTTAAGTACGATGTAATTCGTTTTATGCGGTAGGGCGCTGATAAGACGAGTGCAGCAAATCCGCTGAGCCCTAAAAGACCGAGAAATATAAAGTGAGCAATTCTCGCACCTGAAACAAATATCATAATAATACAGGTTCCAACCATTACCGTCCCTGTTCCCAAATCTGGCTGCAGCATTATGATGGCAAATGCAGAAAACACAATGCCTAATGCTGGTGCGAAACCTTTACGAAAGGATGTGATATTTTTTTGTTTTTCAGATAAGAATTTTGCAAGAAACGCAATCATCGCAAGCTTCATAAATTCAGAGGGCTGAATACTAAACGCACCGACACCGATCCAGCTTCTTGATCCATTTCTCTCCATACCGATACCTGGAATAAGTACAAGCAGTAAAAGGAGAAAACAAACAGCAATCAATATCTTTGACCAAGTCCGCCACGTCCAATAATCGACTCGCATAATGAAAAACATCGCGATAACTCCGATTCCGGCAAACAAAAGCTGTCTTTTTGCAAAATAAAACGAATCATCAAATTTATACGATGCCCACACAGCACTAGCGCTGTACACCATAATTAAACCAATCGTCAATAAAAGTAACGTAATGACAACAAGCAAAAAGTCCGGAGAAGTTTTCTTATTCGTCAAGAGACCGACACCCCAAGCATAATTCATTTGGGCTGTCAGTCATTATGAGAGACAAGCCCTTATTTAAGCATATGCACGGCGTTTACAAACATGTCTCCACGTTCTTCAAATGTTTTATGTTGATCCCAGCTTGCACAAGCCGGGGATAATAAAATCACGTCTTCTTCTTCAGAAATGTTAAACGCCGCAGGTACTGCTTGTTCAACATTATCGACATGTTTTACGTGATGTATTCCCAGTTCTTCACCAAGCTTCACAAACTTAGGTGCCGTCTCACCAAATGTGATGATTCCTTTTACATTTTTCATAAAAGGCTTCAATTCATCAAATTCATTACCGCGATCAAGCCCGCCGGCTAGTAAAATGGTCGGCTGCTTAAAAGCTGACAATGCTTTACTTGTTGCCAGTATATTGGTGGCTTTACTATCGTTATAGAATTTTCTGCTTTGAATTGTATCTACAAACTGGAGACGATGCTTCACTCCACTAAAAGTCGTGAGAACGTGTGCGATTGCTTCATTTGAGCAGCCAGTATTTTTCACAACACAAATAGCTGCTAAAATATTTTCTTGGTTATGCTCACCAGGAAGAACAACATCCTTTAAATCAATGATATGTTCATTCATGTAGTAAATCGCACCATTTTTAATATAAGCACCATGTTCTACTTGCTCTTTTACCGAGAAAAATACTTTTTTTGCTTTTGAAGCTTCGGCCAGTTTTACAACTGATGGATCATCAAGGTTAATGACAGCTATGTCATCTTCAAGTTGATGTGCGTATACTTTCTGCTTTGCTTTTTCATATTCATCACGAGTGTGGTGATAGTCTAAATGTGCATCAAAAATATTTAATATTAAGCTGATTTTAGGTCTAAAATCAACCGTTCCCATTAACTGGAAAGAAGACAACTCAGTTACAATCCACTCATCGCCAGCTGCCTTTGCAGCGACTTCGCTGGCAACTGTGCCAATATTACCTGCCACTAAAGTTTTTTGACTATCGCTTTTCAGCATTTCATAAATCAAAGTCGTGGTAGTGGTTTTTCCATTTGATCCAGTAATCCCAATAAAAGGAGCTGAGGTTAAATGATAAGCTAATTCAATTTCCGTCCAAACTGGAATTTGGCGGCGAATCGCCTCTTGAACCATCACATTTTCATATGGAATTCCTGGATTTTTAATTAAAATCGTTATTTCATTATCATCGAACATACGAAGAGGATGGCTGCCACAAATGACATCAATCCCCTTTTCAGAAAGAAGCTGAGCAGGTTCATTTTCTTCAAACGGCTTTTGGTCATTTACTATGACATTTACTCCATGCTCATGAAGAATTGAAGCTGCCGCATATCCGCTTTTTGCAAGACCTAATACTAGTACATGTTCGTTTTTTAACATTTGCATCTTATTCAATTATAACCACACCTCGATGTAAATTCCTAAAACAGCAAGTAATAAACCAGCTGTCCAGAAGGTGACAACTACTCTCCACTCAGACCAGCCAACTAACTCATAGTGGTGGTGAAGCGGACTCATCTTAAAGATTCTTTTTCCAGTTGTTTTAAAGGAGATCACTTGAAGAATAACGGATAACGTTTCGACAACAAATACTCCTCCAATAATGACAAGTAAAATTTCAAGCTTTGTTAAAATGGCAATCGCTACAATCGCTCCGCCTAAAGCAAGCGACCCTGTATCGCCCATAAATACTTTTGCAGGATGCGCGTTAAACACAAGAAACCCAAGAACGGCTCCAGCAACAGCTACTGAAAAGATCGCTACATCGTACTGTGATTGATTCCAAGCCAGTATAGCAAAGGCTCCAAAGGAAATAGCAGCGGTACCAGATAATAGACCATCCAGTCCATCCGTTAAGTTCACAGCATTTGAACCCCCGACAAGCATGAAAACGACAAGGATAAAGTAAGCCCATCCTAAATCGAAGCTGACATCTGTTCCTGGAATGCGAATCGTCGTTGCAAACTGATAATAATGGAAGACTGCATAAAAAATCACTGCGATCACAATTTGACCGATTAATTTCTGTTTTGATGTTAAACCTAGGTTTCGTTTCATCGCTACTTTAATATAATCATCTAAAAATCCTAATAGACCGTAGCCAAGCGTGACAAATAACAATAAAAACATTTCTGGACTAATCTCAGAAAATTTGTTGATCATCACAATCGTCGTAATTGTGATAGAAAAGATAATCATAATTCCGCCCATTGTCGGAGTACCTGATTTCTTTTGATGAGACTGTGGTCCTTCTTCTCTAATACTTTGACCAAATTTAAGTCTTCTTAAAAACGGAATAAAAATCGGGGATAAAAGAACACTGATTAAAAATCCCATTATGATTGTAAACAATATCACCTGTTCAAGCATCGTTCTTTACTCCTTCCGAATTTCCAAAGCCGTTTTCCATCAGAAAATTGCATTCATTATTAAGGTATTCATTCGCGTTCTTCGTATGTTGTTTTTGTACAAAATGCTTCATTTCATTACACTCTTTTCATCATTTTAAGATTTGTTTAGATCTAAAATAGCGTCCATTGCAACCTTTGCATCATCAAAATCGTACACTTGATCGCCAACGATTTGATATGTCTCATGGCCTTTACCCGCTATTAAGACTGTATCGCCTTTTTTCGCATTGGCAATTGCAAAAAAGATGGCTTGTTTGCGATTCACAAAGCTATGATAATATGCGTCTGGCACACCATTTTCCATATCCTTTAAGATAGCTGAAGGATCTTCGCTTCTTGGGTTGTCTGATGTAAATACAGGCTCATCTGCATACTTCACAGCGATTTGGGCCATTTGAGGACGCTTTGTTTTATCACGGTCGCCGCCGCAGCCTATCACACAGAAAATTTTGCCGGCTGTTAATTCTCTACACGTTGTCAGGACATTTTCTAAGCTGTCAGGTGTATGGGCGTAATCGACGATCACAGGGAAATCTTGATCACAGTTCACAAGTTCAAATCGGCCTTTAACTCCTTCCAGCTCTTCAATAGCACTTACAATCGTTTCAAATGTTAAGCCAGATACGATCCCTACTGATACAGCTGCTAGGATGTTGTACACATTAAACTTACCGATGAGGGCAACTGTCACATTTTTGGTGCCAATTGGAGTGATTAAATCAAATTGAGTTCCCTTCGGCTTGATTTGAATATTCTTTGCCATGACATCTGCTTTTTGCTCTAAGCCATATGTCATGACTTCAGCAGCTGTCACTTTTTCATAGTAACTCGAAGCATCATCATCCGCATTTAAAATCGCATGCTTTGGCTTATCGTGATGAAAGGCACTGCCCAGCTGTGAAAACAGCAAGCTTTTCGCATGTTTATATTCTTCCATTGTGTTGTGGTAGTCAAGATGGTCCTGCGAAAGGTTTGTGAAAACGGCAATATCATAATCACATCCATGTACCCTGCCAAGATGCAGTGCGTGTGATGATACTTCCATAATGGCTGTGTCTACATCTTGATCAAGCATCTGTTTAAAGGTCTTCTGAAGTGTGACACTTTCAGGTGTCGTGTTTTTCACATCGAGAATGTCGTCATTCACCTTCATATACATCGTACCGATTAAGCCTGTTTTCTTTTCGGCTTTTCTCATCATTTGTTCAATCATGTGTGTTGTGGAAGTTTTTCCGTTTGTGCCTGTGATCCCGATGAGATTCAGCTTATGAGTTGGCTGTTCGTAAAACGCATCAGCTATTCTTGCAAGAGCTCTTTGAGAGTGTTTCACAATAATGACTGGTACATCTGTTATGTTAAGAGGGTGTTCTGCTACAATCGCTGCAGCCCCGCTTTTCACCGCTTTTTCAGCATAATCGTGTCCATCTACTGTATAGCCTTTTATACAGACAAAAAGGCTTCCTTTTTTCACCTCTCTAGAATCCATTTCGATGGAAGTGATATCAGGATTTTCGTTTATTAATTCGTTGTTTTCACTTTTAAAGTATGTAAGGAGTTCTTGTAATTTCATTTCATATCAAACCTCTCAAATTCGTTCACGTGCATGTCTTGCGAAAAAAACACACAGTCTATATTTTATCGTAAAAAAAAGGATACATCCAGCGTATTCCTTAAGTTTCTCTTGGAAAAAACACACTTTAGGTTCTTTTTTTCAAACAGACCTTCTCTTTCAACAAAAAGAGGCAGCCGAATGAGTGCGGCTACCCTCTGTTCATTCTTTATTATTCATCGTTTAAGTATAATCTGATGGTGGAGCCTTCTTTGACCTTCGTCCCAGCAGCAGGTGATTGCTTCACCACTTTACTGCCAGTTCCAGAAGCATCGATCTTAAGATTAATCAGGAGGGATTCAAGGTCTGAAACAGATCCCCCTACAAGATTCGGTACTTCAATTGTTTTTGTGTCCAGCCACTGGTACTTCTTTTCAATTTGTCCTTTTCTTTTTTTCACACCCATTTCAGGCAGGCTGTCCCGCATAATATGACCCACAATTGGCGCAGCAACTGTCCCGCCAAATTGAATGGTGCCTTTCGGATTATCTACAGCCACATATACAACGATACTTGGATCATCAGCAGGCGCAAACCCGATAAACGACACAATGTGATTATTTTCCATGTACTTGCCGTCTTTTACCTTCTGTGCTGTCCCTGTTTTACCGCCAACACGATATCCTTCAACAAATGCATTGCGGCCAGTCCCTTGAGCGACTACACTTTCAAGCGCATATCTGATTTCTTTTGATGTTTCTGCTGAAATCACTTTCTTTTTGGCAATCGGTGATTGCTTTTTCACAACCTCTTTTGTGATTGGATCTATCCATTCTTTTGCAATGTACGGCGTGTAAAGTGTTCCGCCATTTACCGCTGCGGCTACGGCAGCTACTTGCTGTATCGGCGTAACAGATACACCTTGACCAAAGGCAGTTGTCGCCTGCTCTACAGGGCCAACCCGGTCCAGCGGGAACAATATGCCCCGCCCTTCCCCTTGAAGATCGATCCCTGTTTTTTGGCCAAACCCGAAATTTTTAATATAGGAAAATAATTTATCCTTTCCTAGACGGTCGCCTAGTTCAACAAAGCCGGGGTTACAGGAGTTTTGCACCACTTCTAAAAATGACTGTGATCCGTGCCCGCCTTTTTTCCAGCACCTAAGCCTTGCACCATCTACTGTTACAGATCCGCTGTCAAAAAAATGATCGCGTTTTAAATTGACTTTTTTCTCTTCTAGTGCTGCTGCAAGTGTAATTATTTTAAACGTCGAACCTGGCTCATATGTGCTCCACACCGGTAGATTTCGGTTAAACACTTTCGAGTCAACTGATTGATAATCCGCTGGATCAAAATCCGGTCTGCTCGACATTCCAAGCACTTCACCGTTCTTCGGATTCATCGCAATTGCAATCATGCCGTCTGGGTTATATTTTGCCTGCGCGTTGTCTAATTCCCGCTCTATGATGGTTTGTACTTTCGCATCGACAGTTAACTTCATATCAAGCCCATCTTTAGGCGGTGTATAATCATCTGCTTCATCTGGCATTTTCTGCCCTTTTGCATCGGAATAGAACTTTACAGAGCCTTTTTCACCTTTCAGGTCATCATCATAATAGGCTTCAAGTCCAAGTAACCCTTGATTATCAATTCCAGCGAAGCCAAGCACATGAGAAAGAAAACTGCCGAAGGGATAGTGTCTGATGCTGTCTTCCGCGACATAAACGCCATCTAAATCAAGCTCTCTGACTTCTTTTGCTTTTTCATGAGATACTTTTCTTCCCTCTGGAGAAATTCGTTCGATCGATGTTTTCTTTGTGACGTGCTTGTACGCTTTTTCCTCTGACATATTCAGTACTGCCGCCAGTTTCTTGCTTGTTTCTGCGGGATCTTTAATTTGACGCGGAACGACCAATATAGATGGGGCACTTTTGTTCGTCGCAAGCTCTACCCCATTTCGATCCAAAATATCTCCCCTTTCTGGTTCGAACGGGAGGTTCCGGCTCCATGAATCTTTTGCTAAGCTTGTGAGCTTCTCACCCATAATAAACTGTACATATCCTAATCTAGTATCTATGATGAAAAAAATGATCACCCCAATCAGCAGCACGAAAAGCAATCGTTTTCTCACTGTTACACTTGATACTCGCACGCCCGGTTCACTCCTTACATACATATGGCTTGTTTCCATCATATGCAGGCCCGTCCTTATGTAGAACGTCTCGTCTATCCCGCTCGGCAAAAGAAAAAACCTAGCAAGTCGTTTGCTAGGTTTTGCAATTAATTCGGGCTTTTAAATGTCACAGTGACAACTTTATCTGAAATCTCCGCTCCACTTTTCACACTTTGTTTGATAGCATATCCTTGTCCCTTTGTTTCGATATGCACACCGGAAATGGATGCATATTGAAGAACTTCTCTTCTCGACCAGCCTGTCATATCAGGCATTTTGATGGTTTTTCCTGCTGTTTTCAAGAAAACTTTCTGGCTTTCAGAGAATTCAGAGCCTGCACTTGGCCACTGTCGTTTAATGGAGAGGCCATCGCCGATGACAACAGGCGTTAAGTTTTTGTTTTTGGCTTCTGTTTCCGCCTGCTTCACTTCTAAATCTAAGAGTGAAGGCATTGTTTCTTGCTTCACTTTTTGTTCGCCTGATTTTTTATCGTCTGTTTTTGTTGGTGCAATATTTAAATATAGCAGACTATTTTTCATCACTGGGTTAAAGATTTGTGCAACTGGGGCAGAGCCAGTTTCTGTGTCAGACAGCTGCGGCTGCTGTACAGCTACATAAACGAGCAGCTTTGGATCATCTTTCGGCGCCATTCCCATAAATGAAAAGACGTAATCGTTTCTTCCTTGGAGATAACCGCCGGCACCGCCGATTTGTCCTGTTCCTGTTTTTCCAGCAACGTCAAAGCCTTTGATTTGGTAAGGCTGACCTGTTCCAATCTTCGAGGAAACAACCTCACCTAAAATGTCACGTACTTGCTTTGCTGTATCTGAGGAAATTGGCTTTCCAGCTACTGTTGGTTCGTGCTGTAAAATCGTTTTGTTTGTGTTCGGGTCTGTAATATGATCAATGACATATGGCTTCATCATCGTTCCACCGTTTGCTATCGCTGTCGCTGCTTCGATTTGTTGAATCGGTGTAATGGCAGACGCTTGACCGTAAGCTGTCGATGCTTTGTCATATTCGTATCTGTAATTGATTTTACTAGACGCTTCGTTCGGCAAGTCAATACCTGTTTTGTCATAGAAATGGAACTTCTGCAAATATTGTTCGTAGCGCGTGAAGCCTAACTTTTCTTTTGCCAGCTTTGCAAAGGCTACGTTTGACGAACGGAGAACACCTTCATGAAAGTCAATTTTCCCCCAGCCATTTCCGTTGTTGTGGTCTCTTACAAGGCCGCCGCCTACTTTATAAGTACCAGATTGATATTTATCATTGCCTTGGTAGGCCCCTTCTTGGATTGCCGCAGCAAGTGTAAAGATTTTCATCGTTGAACCTGGTTCAAACGCATATGAAATGACATCATTGTTATAATTCGTAATGTCTAATTCATTTAAATTAAAGCTTGGCCGTTGTCCCATCGCGAGCACCTTTCCCGTTTTTGGGTCAACGACTGTAGCAATGATTTTCTTCGGTTTATATTTTTTAGCAACCTGCGTCATACTTTCTTCAAGGAACGCTTGGATTTTTTGATCGATGGTCAGCGTGACGTTTTTCCCATCCTTCGGAGCGACAATGTCTTCTTTACTATTTGGAAGAGCCCATCCGCTTCTGTCACTGTTATATGTCACATAGCCGTCTTTTTCTTTTAAAAATTTGTTCAGTGCCTTCTCAAGTCCCATCGCGCCTGACATGTCCTTCGTTGCCTCATCTAATCTTGCATAACCGATCAGATTTGAAGCAAACATGCCGTTTGGATAATATCGCTTCGTGTCTTTTTCAAATGCGATTCCTGGCAGCTTTAGCTTTTCAATTTTTTCCTTTGTTGAAAAACTGATGTCTTTCCCAGCTTTACCAAACTCAACTTGGAACGCATCTTTTGTATTCAGACGCTTTAAAATTTCGCTTTCGCTCATATCAATTACTTTTGACAGCTCTTTTGCTGTCTTTTCTTTGTCGACGACATGCATTGGGTGCTTTGGATCGACCGTCATTTTCTTGCTCATGATCGCAATGAGTTTATAGACAGATGTATCCTCGGCAATCACATTCCCATTTCGGTCTAAAATAGACCCTCTTTTGGCTTCAAGTGTTTTTTTCGATTGATATTGTTCATTTGCCTTTGCGGCTAACACTTGACCATCGACCGTTCCTGTAATCTGAATATAAATAAAACGTGCAAGGATGATAAAGAAAAACAGGGCGAAGCAAATACTCGCAATTGCCGCGCCTCTGTTCATCATTTTATTCTTTTTAGGCATCGCCATCTTAATCGACCTTCTTAACATCTTTCGAAATGCTTAAGCCAGCTTTTTTCGCAGCTTCGATGATTCTTTCTGGTTCACTCAGCAAGTCTTTTTCCTTTTGAAGCTCAGTAATCTTCTTCGATTCTAAAGATACTTGCTGCTCTAATTTCTGCACCTCGATATTGGCGTGATAGACAGCAAAGGCTTTAGAAATGATGAGAATAGAGCTGCACATAAGAGCCATGACAAACATGACAAGTAAGATTTTTTCACCAAGTGTTATAGAACCTCTTCTTTTAATAACAACCGATTGGCCTTGCTGCTCTGTTTGATATTGTTTTACTTCTCTTTGGTAAGCCAAATTACTCATAAGAAACCTCCTTTTTATCATCATCTATGGTGTCGTTTTACTTTTTTTCTGCAATTCGGAGCTTCGCTGAACGGGCACGGTTGTTATGTTCCAGCTCTTGTTCTGATGCAACGATTGGTTTTCTCGTGATCAGCTTCAGCTTTGGTTCAAGTCCTTCTGGAATCACTGGTAGTCCGTGCGGAAGTTCTGGAAGAGAAGACATTTCTTTAAATGTACTTTTACAAATCCGGTCTTCAAGTGAATGGAATGTAATGACAGAAATTCTCCCCTTCGGATTGAGTAACTCTATTGCTTGTTCTAGTGCTTCTTCAAAAACTTTCAATTCATCATTTACGGCAATTCGGATCGCTTGAAACACTCTTTTTGCTGGATGTCCGCCAGTTCGTCTTGCAGGTGCGGGAATTCCTTCTTTGATAATGTCGACAAGCTCACCTGTTGTTTCAATTGGCGCTTTTTTTCTAGCTTCTTCAATTTTGCGTGCGATTTGCTTGCTGAATTTTTCTTCCCCATATTTGTAGAAAATCCGAACTAGATCTTCAAATGGCCATTCATTCACCACTTGCTTTGCCGACAATGCGGCTGTTTGATCCATTCGCATGTCAAGAGGTGCATCATGGTGATAACTAAAGCCTCTCTCTGGTGTGTCGAGCTGAGGAGATGAAACCCCAAGATCAAAAATCACACCGTCTACGCTTGTAATGCCTTGTTCATTCAGACGTTCTTTTAAATATCGGAAGTTGCTTTTTATGAAAAGAATGTTCGCTTTAGAATCCGCGAGCTTCTCTCGTGCATGATCCAGTGCAGCATCGTCTTGGTCAAATCCAATCAATGTACCTTTTTCTGATAGTTGAGATAGTAAATATGAGCTATGACCTGCTCCGCCCAGCGTGCAGTCTACATATGTACCGTCTTCTTTGACGTTTAAACCGTCAACTGTTTCTTTTAATAATACTGTCTCATGTTGAAACATGATGTTATGGTCCCACCTTTTTCAAATAGAAATGAATGTGTAGAAAGCTTGCTGCACAAGGGATTATTATATATCAAACCCAATCATGTTTTCAGCAATTTCAGCAAAAGAATCTTCTTGCTCTTCTGTATATTGTTCCCAGATCGACTTACTCCACAACTCAATTCGATTTGAAACGCCGATGACCACACATTCTTTTTCGAGTTTTGCATATTGGAGTAGGTTTGATGCGATGTTAATGCGCCCCTGCTTGTCCAGATCGCATTCAACTGCGCCGGAGAAGAAGAACCGGGTAAACGCACGTGCATCTTTTTTCGTTAGCGGCAGTGCTTTGAGTTTCTCTTCAATTAGTTTCCACTCACTCATAGGGTAGCCAAATAAACATTGATCAAGCCCTCTCGTCAGCACAAACTGTTCTCCGAGACCGTCTCTAAATTTAGCAGGGATGATCATGCGCCCTTTTGTATCAATCGTATGTTGGTATTCACCCATGAACATGATAATCAGAGCCCCACTTTCTCACCCTTACTCTCCACTATCCACCACTTCTCTCCACAAAACTTATTTTACACTGTTTCTACATAAAAAAAAACCCTGAACTAGTCAGGGTTCATTAAAACTTTATTTCAAAGTTTGACAATTTGCTGCTTGTTTTGAAATGAAAATGGCAGATTTTTGAACGTTTTGAAGAATTCTGGACCATATTTGTTTAAAAAGTACATGATATTCCAAATTCTTTCTTGCGGGGCATCTAGTGGTTTTAAGCTGTTTTCAATCCGTTCAAAATCCCGAAGGATATATCCTTCCTTCTCTTCCACACGCTGCGCCACCTTTTGATAAACAAATTGAAGCTGGTCTTCGATAAATTTGGCATTTTTATCTAGCAGCTGCTCGAAGTTTGGTTCAACCTCCAGTGCTTCTTGCCTCAATACACCGTGAACTTTCGCTAATTCACGTTTCGCATGATCAACGGCTTGAACAAAGCTGTCTGGAAGGCTTTGCTCAAAGTGAGCCTCTTTCTTTTCTTTTACTCCGCTTGTCAGCACTTCTTCTACAGAAAGTTCTCTAGCCGGCAGCTTCTTATCGATGTGCCTTTCAAGAATGGTCACGTGCAGTCTTGGAAGAACAGGTGCCATCTTCAATTTAAAATGCTCAAAGATTCCTTTCAGCTCCCCCCAATAGTTGACTTCACCGTGTCCTGCCATAAAAGCAAGTGTCGGAAGAAGGGTTTCCTGCATTAAGGGGCGCGTCACCACATTGTTGCTGAACCGTTCTGGGTGCTCCTCAATTTCCTGCAAAATCTCTTCTTTTGTCCATGTAAGCCCCACTTCTGATATAGAAAACTGGCCGTTTTCTTTTTCAATAAGGAAACGCTCCTCATCATATTCGTAAAACAGGTTCGCCTGATTGTCAACAGCTTCAATGATCGGCTGATATCCCGCTCGTTTCATGGCAGCCTGCGTTTCATTCAAACGAGCTGTGACCGCATCATTTGTCTCGACAATGTGCTTGAACAACGTACGCTCAAGTGGTTTAACGCCTAAGTCTCCTGAATTAAATAGAAGAAGTCCATCTTCTTCAAAAAGGTCGCATACAATCCATTCAAAGAAATCCGTAAACGTTTGTGATTTGCGTAAACATCGAAGAAGCTGATCAAGCAAGTCATTTGTATATGCAGATTCCTCATACGTTGAAAACACGTCACGTAGCCATTTCTCTGTTTTTTCTTGATGTAGCGGTGTTCTTTTTGCAGCAGTTTTTTTAACGTTATGTAATGGCAGCTTTTGCTTGACTGGACCTTTGTCGCCAGATGTGTAGACAAAATTAATTTCATCTACGTCATGATCCTCACCTGCTACCCAAAAGACTGGAATCACAGGAACGCCAAGCGCTGATTCTTTTTCTTTTGCGAACTGAATAATGGATATGATTTTATGTATGGTATAAAGCGGTCCTGAAAGTAGGCCTGCCTGCTGCCCTCCAACCACCATGACACTCCGCTTGTCACGGATCTTTTCAATGTTCTGACGCATCGCTGCCGATTCAAACTTTGCATGGTATGCGCTCATATAATCTGCTAAAGCCTCGCGCGGGAAGCTCATTTCCATGAGATCGTCGTATCTCTTTTTCCATGTGTGCTCAGAATGTATATCATAATCAAAAAAAGCAGTCATCTCTTTTTTTTCTTCTATATAATCACGTATGAATAAATTCTGACTTCGGATGGAAAGTTCAGTCAATTGCATGTTTAGAACTTCCTTTCTTCAATAAATAGTTAGTTTCCCGAAAAAAGTATAGCATGTAAATGAGCTCACTCAAAAGATTTTGTTTGCTTTTTTTCCAATACTTCCAAGCTTCGATTGAAGAAAGTAAGATGTGGCGCCAGAATCTCTTGAGCTTGAGCCTTTTTTAAAAGATAGCCAACGATGGCTTTTCTTTCGGTTTCACGGCCTTTGACGATATCTTGAAGCATCGACGATTGATTGGCGGCCGTTTTCTTACAAATTGAAACGACGTGTGACCAGAGCTGCTCTTTTTCAGCCAGACCTAAAATGGACAATGCTTCTTCAAATGCACATTTCATCATGTATTCATATGAAGGATTTGCAATCAATTCCCCATTTTTCACATGCAATAAAGCCGTGAGCGGGTTAATGCATACATTGACTAGCAGTTTTTCCTCCAGCACTTTTTTCCATTCATCCGTATAAATCATCTGAAAATGAGCCGGCGTTTCGTTTAAAGCATTTCTCACATCAGCTACATCCTCAGGATGAAAAGCCCCCCACTTGATGACACCAATCCCTGTATGGTTTACCGCATGATCTGATACCTTCATCGCCCCGTGCTCTACGACACCTATATATATTGTATGCGCCGTTTTCCAGTTTTCTAAATCTAATAAGTGGGCCATGCCATTTTGTAAAAATAAGATTCGCTGACGAGGTAATGTCGATAGGTCATCAAGCACCTCTTGCAAATGATGATATTTCACCGTCACAATCAGCAGATCAAATCCTCCTGTAATCCCTGCCCGTGCCTCAGCAGACGACCAGAATGTCTCTCCTTTTACCGTTCGCTTAATTCCTGATGTTCGAATCTCCTCTGCCTGTTCTTTTCTTCTTGTCAAAACAGTGATGTCATGATGCTGTGATAAATAACTAGCACAAAGCAGACCAATCGCACCGCCGCCAATGATTCCAATGTTCAACTGCCGCACTTCCCTTTTTCTGTTTACTTCATCATATCAACCATTTTAACAGTTTCATGCCGCGATGCAAAAAGCAGATGGCGCGCCGCGATTGAATTTTTTTAATTTAAAAACTATAATAATAAGTGTAAAAACTTTTTGAGGCGGATGGGATGAAAACGCCTTCAACGACATCACTGTCAACATTATGTGTGTAAGGGGGAAGATCATATGACACAAGTAAAGCGACTTCTAATCAATTACAAAACTTTAGAGGAATTTAAACAATTTAAGGAATATGGCATACAAGAACTATCCATGCTTGAAGACCTTGAAAGTAATATGATAGAAAATGACAGCAACTCTCCATTTTACGGGATTTATTTTGGAGATAAGCTGGTTGCACGTATGAGCCTTTATCAAGTGGACGGCTCGACGACAACGTATTTTGACCACAATCATGATTATTTAGAGCTATGGAAGCTGGAAGTGCTTCCTGGGTATCAGCGTAAAGGGTACGGCGAGGCACTTGTTGATTTCGCCAAATCTTTCGGGTTGCCTATCCGAACCAATCCACGCGTCAAATCTGCCGGTTTTTGGGATAAAATGGGCTTTGAAGCGGTGAAATATGATATGGAACGCGACAAAGGTGAAAATCCACTCATCTGGGAGCCCGCCCATATTCAAAAGAATACAGGTGAATCCGCTTAATACTGATGGCAAAACGCCCCTCCTTTCTCTGTGAGGGGCGTTTTCTTATTTAGCATATTCTTTTAAGTTGATATTCTGTTTGACTCTTTCAACAATCCCAATGAGTGCCCGGTAATCTTCTTCTGTCATTTTTAATTGTCGCTTCAAGTGTTCATTTTCTTCCGTGAGCGACTTCAGTTGATGCTGTGCATCCGCTAGTTCTTCACGTAAATAAGCAGAGCCAGCAGGTTCTTTTTCAAGCTGCTCTAAAAACTGAATCACTTCTCGCAAGGTTAATTCAGTCTGATCTGAAGATGTCTTCTCTTCTATCGTTAACGTATTTTGCGGTAAACCTGAGGAATGGATCCCAATCTTTTTACGCAGTTCTTTTCGCTGTTTTTTCGCCAGCTCAATGCCTGCCTGATATTGTTTTCTGACGTATGAGTTCCATCTGAATCCACATGCTGCAGCTGTTCTTGACAATGCTTTCCCGACTTCCTCAAATGCGGAAAGCTGCGTTCCTCCATCTCGAATGTGCCTTAAGACGACTTCCGCTAAAAGTAAATCTTCATCTTGTGTCCATGCATCCTGCCTTGTAATCGTCAATTGATCATCCCCCCTGAATCTGAATACCACATCATATGCGCTTACTAGAGTAGATAGACTATTTGCAGGAGAGAAACCTAAAAAATAGACAAATAAAAAAACGCAAGGGAAGATTCCCTTACGCTTTTTTATCAAGCATTAGTTGCTTTTTACGTCTTTGCCTTTGTATGTTCCGCAAGATTTGCAGACACGATGAGAAATTTTCATTTCACCGCATTCTGGGCAAGCTACCATACCAGGTACTTGTAGTTTGAAATGCGTACGACGCAATCTTTTTTTCATTTTAGAAGTTCTTCTAAAAGGTACAGCCATTATTCCCACCTCCTTAAAGAGTTAAGATTCATTATTTTCTTCTAAGAGCTTCTTCAAGCCTTCCAGACGCGGATCAATTCGGTTTTGATGTGCATCTTCCGAAATGACCGCCCAGTCATTCCCTTCCTGTGGTGCAGCACCTTTTACGTCTGTTTGGTCGCAAAAGATTTGCATCGGCACTTCAAGAAGAATTTCTTCCTTGACTATAGGCGTTAAGTCGATGATATCGTCTTCTACAACAGATACGTCTTCATCTTCTATATCGTCTGTCTTATGAAGTACAAATAGTTCTTTCGTTGAAATCGCAAATGGATAATTTACATCAACAAGCGTTCTTGAACAAGGCAATGTCATTTCACCTGTGATGGTTAAATCAAATGCGACTTGCTTTGATTCGATCACTCCAGTCCCTTTCACCTCTACTGGTGAAATGCGACGTATATCTGAATGAAGGCTAGTAAGTTCATTTAAGTCAACCGTCTCATGAAAATCGAAGCTGTTTTTAGCTTTTTGATGTAACTGATAAACTGTCCATTTCAATTGTATCACCTCTAAGAGCAACAAACATGATTATAGCTTTCATCATGCTATTTGTCAATATTTTTTCTTTACAGTCCTTTGTGATGTCAGAGCGTTGTTTGACATCAGTTCACGGAATGCCTACACTGAAAAAAATGGGCTTCATTTTTCCCTTATGCTACTGTAGCATAGACCATTTAACCATAGCAAGAAAGGCGGAACATCTATTGAAAGCAACAGGAGTTGTTGTCGAGTACAATCCATTTCATTATGGACATGCCTATCATGTTCGTCAGGCGAAAACACATACCTCCTCAGATGTAGCCATTGCCGTCATGAGCGGTTCCTTCCTCCAGCGCGGAGAGCCTGCCATCGTCTCCAAATGGGCACGTACTAAAATGGCATTACAAAACGGTGTAGACATCGTATGTGAGCTTCCATACATCTATGCAGTGCAAAAGGCAGAAACCTTTGCAAACGGCGCTGTGTCCATTTTAGACGCTTTAAAATGCCGCTCCCTTTTTTTCGGAAGCGAGGATGGAGATATCAAAGCATTTGAACGAACAGCTCACGCTTGGCATGAGAAAAAAGAAGAAATTGATTTTTTCACAAAAGCAAAGGTCAAAGAAGGGCTTAGTTATCCAGCTGCCTCTGCCGCTGCGTTTCAAGAGATCATTGATCCTAAACACTTACTGGATCTGTCTAAGCCCAATAACATTTTAGGCTTCCATTATGTCAAAGCGATCTTAGAGAGATCTCCTCACATAGAGCCCTTTACCTCTCAAAGAATTGCATCAGGTTATCATGATCAAGAGCTTCCTAAACATCAGAAAATCGCAAGCGCAACAAGCATCCGAAAAGCGTTAAAAGAGAATGGGTCATTTGAAACTGTCGCCTCTTATCTTCCGGAAGCTTCGCTTAAGCAATTACATGACTATTATTCTTCTTATGATCTTTTACATACACAAGAAGACTATTTCAGCTTCTTAAAACATGTGTTTCACACAATGGATACAGCAGAATTAGAAGGCATCTATGAAATTGAAGAAGGCATCGAACACCGCATGCAAAAGGCGATCACGCATGCGTCCTCCTACGAGGAATATCTATCACTTTTGAAAACAAAACGATATACGTGGACAAGGCTGCAGCGGATGAATACGCACCTTTTAATGAGGGTAAAGAAAACTGTGATGCATGAGCTGCTAAACGAGAAACACACGCCATACATTCGTTTACTTGGTATGTCAAAGAAAGGACAGCAATACTTATCACTTGTCAAAAAAGAATTGGACGTACCGCTCATCAGCAAGCTGTCTTCCTTTTCACACCCTGCCCTTGATCTTGACATTCGTGCTTCCCGCGTCTTCAGCCTTCCCATCAGCGAACCAATGCAAACAAAGTTAACAGAAGCAGAATTTAAAACCTCACCGATCCGCTATGATGAAGAGACTGGTCTCTTCCAATCTTGATAAAAAGAGCAGCCTTTGATGAAGGCTGCTCTTTTTTAGTTAAGATGCTTTCTCTTTTAACTTGTTTAAATAGTTCAGTGCGTCCTGCATTGTGTCCACAGGAACGATTTTCATATCACTTTTAATATCTTTCGCTGTTTTCACTGCATTTTTGTAGTCTGAGTTTGGATCACCTTTATCGTTTGGTGCAAAGAAGATATCTTTTCCTGCTTTATCTGCTGCAACGACCTTTTGATCAATGCCGCCAATTGGCCCGACCGTGCCATCTGCGTCAATCGTTCCGGTCCCTGCAATCGCATAGCCATGAGTTTCGTCTTCCTTTGTTAGCTGGTTATAAATTTCAAGTGACATCATTAAACCTGCCGACGGGCCGCCGATATTTTCAATATCGACCTTAATGGAAGGCGAGACTTTCACATTTCGATCTGTAAATAATGATACGCCAATCCCGACTCGATTCGGCTCTTCTTTAAAAGGTTTTAACTTCACTTGCTGCGTGATATCCTTGCCGTTTCGTTCAAGGACAAAACGGACAGATGTACCTGCTTTTTGACGACTGATATACGACACCATTTTATCAGCTGAGTCATACGTCTTGCCATCAACGCTTTTAATCCGGTCACCCACTTCAATTTTGCCGTAAGCAGGCATGCCTTTCATGACGTAGCTCGCATATACCCCATTAAACGTATAATCTACTTTTTTACCTGCTTTTGTATACGCTGCAATCATGGCATTTTCTTGAGAGCTTTTCATTAGCTGAAGCTGTCTTTTCATATAATCTTCATCCGACTCTCCGTCCGCTTTAATATTTTCTTCTGGGACGATTTCGTCATATTTATTCATTTTCGCAAGCAAATACGTATACGGATTGGCTGGACCTACTTTAATTGTCATAAGAGAGAAGCTGCCCTTCTCACCGTATCCACCGTCCACTTGAATGTGAGGGGCAATCTCTGTTGCATCACCCGGCTTTGTCACGTAATACGGCAGTTTGACAAAAGTTAAGCCAAATAAGACAAGAACAACGACAAAAAAGCTGAGCCAGCGAATATTCAATTTTTTCATTCTATTAACACTCCCATTTATCAATGACATCTTTCAGTTTACCTGTTAATTGGTCTGCGGCGAGCTCCCCAGCTTCAATCATCTCCTGAACCTGTGTGAACGAACTAGAGCTAAATGTTTCAAGCCTCGGCCGAATCATGAGATCTGCATGAATGGTTTGATGACGGACCAATTCATTTTGAAGGATGTCCAAACTTTGCATAATCACATCCGATAATCTCGTCGCCTTTTCTGTTTTTTTCACCCTTGATACATCAGAGGCGATGATAAGGTCTGCGCCCATTTCTTTTAACACAGACACAGGAATGCGGTCAACAACCGCTCCATCCACTAGCTGTCTGCCGCCCATTTCGTGAGGAACAAACACGCCTGGAATGCTGATGCTTGCTCTGACTGCTTGTGAGACAGACCCTTCTTTAAACACAACCTTTTCCCCTGTTTCGAGGTCACAGGCGACCACCGCAAGGGGCATGCTTAATTCTTTGAATGTTTTCCCATATGTAAACGTGTGAATCAGCTGCAAAATTCGATTTCCTTTTAAAAGACCGATTTTTGGCAGTGTATAGTCAGCATAATACTTTCTTCTGAAGACAAGTGCAAGTTTTTTCATTTTTTCTACGTCTTGTCCTGCCGCATAAAAGCTCCCAACAAGTGCGCCAATACTGCTTCCTGCGATCATATCTACCTGTATCCCTTGCTTCTCAAGACTAGACAAAACCCCGATATGCGCCATTCCCCTCGCACCCCCGGAGCCTAGTGCAAGCCCGATGATCGGTCGCTTCATGAAAATCCACCCTCCTCTTTCTATGCATATATACGAATCTATAGGTCTAAACATGCCCCTACTGCTCGTATAGTAATAGAAGACAGGCTCGGCAAATTTCTTATCACGAGCTCGCCAATAGATCATAACGGCAAGGGGCGAAATCTCCATGAAAAAATGGAACACTCTGTTCATCGCTGCTTTTTTTATTTTTTTAACAGCCACTGTGATTACACACCCACAAGCCTCTTTGCAAGCGTCGAAAAATGGACTTGCAATGTGGTGGGAGGTTGTGTTTCCATCATTGCTTCCTTTTTTTATTTTGTCCGAGCTATTAATTAGTTTTGGGATTGTCAGATTTGTCGGAGTATTATTAGAGCCATTTATGCGCCCCATCTTCCGGGTGCCAGGTGTAGGCGGATTTGTCCTAGCAATGGGAATGGCTTCAGGGTTTCCTTCCGGTGCGAAATTAACGACAAGACTGAGGCAGGAAAGGCAGCTGACGCGGATCGAAGCAGAGCGTCTCGTTTCCTTTACAAATTCATCGAATCCATTGTTTATTTTCGGTGCGGTGGCTGTTGGTTTTTTTCATCACCCAGCTTTAGGCATTGTATTGGCAAGCGCACATTATTTAGGGAACCTTGCTGTTGGTGTGACGATGCGGGGATATAAAGCGCGGCATGATGCGCATCTAAGAAGCCGCAAGAAATTTTTAATCCCGCCGTTTAAAGAGGCTTTCAATGCTCTTCATACAGCAAGACTCGCAGAGAAAAGACCGCTCGGCCAAATTTTAAGTGATGCAGTCATGTCATCAGTCCAAACACTCTTTATGATTGGCGGCTTTATTATCTTATTTTCTGTGTTTAGTAAAATGCTGTCAGTTGTCCATGTGACAGACCTTTTATCCATAGGGCTCGGATATATGCTGCAAACGATGCACCTTCCGCCAGAATTAGACCTTGCCATGATTGCTGGTTTATTTGAAATCACATTAGGAAGCCAGATGACGGGGGCACAGGAAGTCACCCTTCTCGCTAAAACCATTGTCGTCAGCTTTATTTTAGGATTCAGCGGGTTTTCTGTTCAAGCCCAAGTCGCCGGCATTCTAGCGGCAACCGATATCCGCTTTAAACCATTTTTCTTCGCCCGTTTGCTTCACGGGATTTATGCAGCTGTTTTTGCCTTTTTATTATTCAAGCCTCTTTATGTCTCTCGATCAGACATCGCTCTCCCGGCGGGTGCCTTTGATGCAGGCCAGCAGGTCGTCATGTTCAGCAGCGTGCTTTGGAATCAGCTTGTGACAGCTGGTCCCTTAATCACACTTTGCAGCTTGATTGTGTATATCGCGCTCTACTATCGGAAATTAAAAAATGGATGAGTGCCAGGTGCACTCATCCATTAAATTTTTCCTTCAGCGCTGCTTCTACCTCTTTTGGTACAAGATCTTTGACTGCCCCATGATATTTCGCTACTTCTTTGACAATGCTGGAGCTTAAGAAAGAATATTGATTGTTGGTCATCATAAAAAACGTTTCAATTTCATCGTCTAACACTTTGTTCATTGAGGTGCCTTGCATCTCATACTCAAAGTCCGTCACAGCTCTTAGTCCACGTAAAATGACTTTGGCTTCTTTTTGTTTCGCGTAATCAACGAGCAGGCCGTGAAAGGATTCAACTTTGATATTTGGCAGCTCCTTCGTCGCTTGGCGAATAAGCTCACACCGTTCTTCAACAGTAAATAACGGTTTTTTAGATGAATTATTTAATACACATACATACACTTCATCAAAAATCTTTGCACCTCTTTTGATGATATCCAAATGCCCCAATGTGACTGGATCGAAGCTGCCCGGACAAACGGCTATGTTCCCCATATTAATTTCCCCGCTTTCTATAGATCGTAATACCAGTCAATCCGTACAGTTCCTGTCTTGTGATGTGAAGTTGTCCTGCTTCTTCTGGCAGCTTCACATCTTTGTCGTGCTCACACACGATCACGCCGTCATCTGTTAACAAGGCGTGCTCGTCAATCATTTCAAGAAGTGCTTTTAGCTGTTGATCTTTATAGGGCGGATCAAGGAAGATGGCTTGAAAGGATTCCTCTCGTTTCACAACAGCTGCGAGTGCACGCTTTGCTTCATTTCGAAACACTTCACTTTGATCCATTAGCGACAATTGATTCAGGTTGCCTTTAATCGTTTGAATCGCCTTCATATCGCGATCAACAAATATGCAATGATCGAATCCTCTAGAAAGCGCTTCAATTCCTAAACCACCGCTTCCTGCAAATAAATCAAGGGCCCATCCGCCATCGAAATACGGGCCGATCATATTAAATATCGATTCTTTTACTTTATCTGTCGTCGGTCTTGTTGATTGACCTGGTACCGCTTTAAGTGTGCGGCCTTTTCTCGTTCCAGAGATGACTCTCATTTTTCCACCACTTTTTCTGCTTGCTTCTATTGGTCATTGTTGATGACAAAAAATTCAACATTATCTTACCACATCACTCCTCAAGGAACAATGCGCGGATTTTCATTCATTTTCTATGTATAGATCAAGAAATCCGGGGTCATACTACTTATAACAGCATCTGATGTGGTGCTGTTGCCAACCGCGGAGAAGACTTACGTTTCCCCATAAGTTCTTCCTCCGGTTTCTCCTCTCCCTTTGCCTTCTCCTTAATGAATCATTAAGAATAGAAGGACCCCGCGGGTGATGCCGCGGGGATTTTTTTGTGTCTTTAAAAGCCCACCTTATAATCATACTCTTTTGCTTTGTCCAATTTGGATTCGTACTCTAATTTAATAAAAGGTTTATATGAAGGCTCAACACGTTTCACAAATGGTAACGAGCTGAGCTTAGCCATATGGCGCTCAAGATCATTCATATCACAATAGATCACCGCATATTTCATTTTCCTTGAAATATAGTGAACATTCCCGAATTTTCTTAGCGCTTTTGACTGCTTTAACGAATGCAGCCAGACGACCATCCCTTGACGTTTGGTTTCCATCTTTTCACCTGCCGCTTTTCAATTCTTTTCATTCATTATGTAAAAGACGAGACATTCAAGTCTCGTCAAGATACTTTACAGCCGCAGCTGCCACCTGATCCACAGCCACCGCCGCATGATGATAGACCATCAAAATATGGGTTCCCTGTTGGAACTTTAATATATGCTGATACAGCTTGACCGATTTCAATACTAATCTCATCTAAGATGGATTGAATCGCTGTTTCTGCTTTTTTGAAATCAACCACTGTATCGTGAAGATCTAGCTTTCTTTTGACCTCACGCATTTCCTTTGAGATCGTTCTATAGTCCGGATGGTATTTGCCGAACCGCTGCACATCCTCATATTGCTCTTTTACTTTTGTAAAATGGGCAATAATTTGTTGGGCTTCTTCGTCTTGCTGGAGACGCTTAAAGCAGTTGCGGTAATGTTCAGCCTCCTCCGACTGAAGAATCATGGCAGCCAATTGATTTGCTTCCTCTTGGAGCTCCACAGATTCGATTGTCGCATACATAAATGTTGCACCTCCAATTCATAGTTTACCACGAAACCTATGGATCAGAAAATGCTTTTACGTGACAAATACATCCCATGTTTCTCTTTTCTGTTTATATTCTGGATGACGAGAATTCAGCACAACGGTCATTTTATGCTTTCCTTTTGAAAGGTGCTTGACCACAAATGCCGCAGTATACTCATTCCCTGCACGTTTCCCGTCTACATACACTGTGAAATATCCCGCCTTCTCGTTCTTTTTTAGACGCTCTGGCTGAAGATGAAAATCTTGAAGTGTACTTTCTATATAGACCGACGATCCTTGCACTTTGTATTTCAAAAAGCCTTGCTGCTGCATTTCGCTTTTGGTTTGCTGCATGACTGGTACTGCTGGGTCTTGCTTGATCACTTGCTCTTCTCCATGTTGACTTTGACACCCGGTAACAAGAAAAAGCAATGCGCCTATTGACAGCATCCATTTCATCATCTGATTCTCCTTTCATCTACTTTTATAGGATGCTCAGGAAATAGACATCTTAATCAACTCAAAAAAGCCTCAACCGGCTCCATTTTGATTGCGCATTGCTTGGAACATTTGAATCATCATTTCAGCCATTTGGACGCTATTGCTCAACTGACTTACACGATGAGGAATGGTTTTTTCGTAAAAGTTCATTTTATCTAATTCAAAGGACGAGAGATTTTCAGGATGTCGCGTCAGCTGTCTGTACCAGAGAGGACGCTGCCTTATGAATTTGATTCGATCCTCTTCGGCCATGACAAATTCCTGTACTTCTTTTCGCACCAGAAGCATCCCCTTTCACTTAATCTTTCCTGAAGGAGAATGGGTGCTGACTGCCTCCAGATGAACCTTTCTTTGAACCATTGGATGAAAATTGGCCGAGTAAGCTTTGTAAAGAGGAAATAGACTGGCTCATTTTGTTAATCTGTTCATTCATTTGATCAGCGTCCATTTTTTTCACAGCAGAAACCATTTTAGACATAAAATCTGCTTTTCCTGCTTCACTTGGCTTAGAGGCTTTTTCTTCTTTCGCGTCTTCAGATTTCGATTGCCGGTAAGGTGACCACATCTCATCTTCCTCACCAAACATGACCCAATTCTCGTAGACACTTTGCCAGCTTTTTTCTTGCGTTTGCACTTCTTGAATTAACTTCGGATGGCGTCTGACGAATTGTTTAAATTCATCAATGGATGTTTGTTTTTGCTTGTTTGTCATATCCTCACCCCCCATACAAATGCCTACTATACTATATACACCAGCATCTATTTTGGTGAGCCTCTTTTTAAACATCAAAAAACAGCTGCGACTTATGCAGCTGCTTTCGTTTAAGATGATTTCTTGATGAAATTCTGGGTGTAATATTTTTCTTTCACCCCTACGCCAAGATGCGTGTAATCTTTATTTAATAACGCCTTCCTGTGACCTTCACTATTGAGCCAGCCCTCTACCGCTGCAGGTCCATCGACATAGTTATAGGCAATGTTTTCACCTGCGAGCTGAAAGCCCACCTCGCCTCTTTCTAACCGGTCTTTCAGCGTACCGTATTTTTTAGATTCATGGGAGAAATAATGATTCTCTTTCATGTCCTCACTATGCATAAAGGCCACTTGAGAGGTTTCATCATCCCACTTTAAGATCGGCAGGTTGTACTTATGGCGGATAATATTGGTCATATCAAAAATTTGTTTTTGACTGGATGTTTCGATATCTTTCCACTTTTCGCCCGATATTGGCTCAGGTTCTACCAATTGACCTCGGTAGACGACCTCATACGGCTTTTGTTTCACAAATGTATCTGCGTTGAAGGCCCTGATACTTGAAAGGGTGCTTTCAAACTTATCCATGTAAAGCTGAACATACACATCATCTCCCACTTTCACAGTGGGTCTTGTATTCATATCATCTTCTGAGAATTCAAAGCGGTATGAATTTTGTTCATCCTCTACATGAATGTAAGGTGCAATTTGTGTTTTCTTAAATACTTCACTTGTGGCTTGACCGATTTTAAATGGTTCTACATTCAGTCCGTCTCCTGTTGCAAACAAGGTCACCACTTTACTATCCTTTACCCCTACTTGAATATAGTGCTTCTTCGATTGGTTGTAAATCCACCAGTCATAATCATATGCGGAAGGATCAATGCGATCTGGTTCTCCCAGCTGTTTAAGCACTTCGTTTGAAGATTTCCCCATAAAGGACATGAGCCCCTTCTTTGGGATATTGATCGGCTTATCGCTAGATGTTTCTTCATTAGACACCTTCGGTTCATTGCTGTTTTCTTTTTCTGGTGAAGATCCATATTGAATAAACAGAACGTACGTTCCAGATATAATCAGGAGGATGAGGAGTGTTTTGAGCACAGTTTTCAAATAAACACCTCCGTTAAATTGGCAAGGTACAAAAAGTACCTTCTACTGTCATTTAAACAAAACTTGCTCCATTTATCAACGACAATACAGCCTATTTAACACGAATTTAAAATATGCCCCTCTTAATGAAGAAATCCTTGTCCATGATCTTGATCCTGTTGAGAGATTTCTGTCAGTGCATCTCCCGCGCGATCATTTGATAAATCTTCGACTGATAAATCTCCAAGAGCGACAATCCCTGTTAATGCACCGTTTTTCACAACGGGAATGCGGCGGAGCTGATGCTCTGACATGAGCCGGACAATTTCTTCAAGCGTTGCATCTTCTTCAGCTGTTAGTACTTCCTTAGTCATCAGCGAGCCCACTTCCTGTGAATTTGGCTTTTTTTCTGCAATGCCTCTAAGCACAAGGTCACGGTCTGTCACTATTCCAACGAGCTGTTCTCCGTCAACTACTGGAATGGCACCGATGTCAGCATCTCTCATTTTGACTGCTGCTTCATACGTATTGTCATCTTGCTGACATGTCACTACTTTTTTTGTCATAATATCTTTGATTTTTTTCGTTTTCACGTTGATTCCTCCATCCGTTATTTTCTTTATTACTGTAACCAGCTTATAAAAGAACATACCTTTCACAGTTGAAAGTTTAACGCTTTCATACTATGATTGTCAGTAAAGGGAAATTTTATAAGGAGGGGTTTTGGGTGAAGTTTGAAGGTACGGGGATTGAAGAAGTATCAGCTGACTTAAATAAATTAGATTTCATTATGGAAAGTGAAGGATTTGTACGAGCCGATCAATGGGATTATGAGCGTGTGACGTACGACAGAAAGTACAGCATGGTAGAGGGAACCTTTTATTTACGAATTTCCGGCTACGCCACTGAAGGAGATGTCGGTTCCAAAAAGGCACACATCCAGCTTCTAACACCATTACTTGGAAAACATTATTATCCACATGGCGTTGAATATGGCGAAGGCGAAGAATTCCCTAAGTCTCTCATCCAATCAAGCAAAAAAACACTTGCACAACTGAAGGAAAAACTAGAAGCCATGACGGCTGAAGCATAAAACAAGGCTAAAATGATCTTTTAGCCCTTTTTCTAAGATGAAAGCACAGCCAGTCGGCTGTGCTTTTTTATTCATATTTCGGAATAAGCGCATCTGGTACGGCATCTTTTGCTCTTTCTTTTCTTGCCCAGTCAAAGAAGACAACAGCAAGAATAGAGCCGTACACAATCTCCTGAATAATTTTCATCAAAATGGCACCTAGCTGCTGATCCTCTAGCAGCGGCAAGGTGTGGAACATATCAGGACCAGTGAGAGCAAGGCCTGCAAGCATATCACTTGGCACACATAAATGCAGTGCTTGTATCCATGCACCTGCATCAGAATAGGTTGCATAGATCGGTGCCTCACTAAACATGATGAGTGCACAGGCCGGAGTCATCAATATCCCGTCTGCCATGATATATCCAAGCTTCAAAATGCCTGTAATCTGCGGCAGACTTTGAACTTTATGGACAAGCGGCCACCACATGAAAAAGGCAGCGATAAAAATAACAACCGTCATCAATGCATGGTAAAACGGATCTGTTTTCACAAAATCAAACACAAGTGGAATGTGATACAGCGAAAACAAGCCGTTAAACCCAAGCAGTGCAATTAAAGGCTTGGAAAACAAACGGAAAACGGCTTGAATACCTGGTGTTTGAATGATCCGCTCCCAGATGGCTGCAGGCAATCCTGTAATAAGGAGAGGCGGGATGACTAAATAGAGCACTGCCATTTGCGCCATATGTGCACTAAACATAATATGCCCCATTAAATCAATTGGGCTCCCTTTCACGGCATATAATAGAACAAGCCCCGTCAGAAATAACGTTTTCTCTTTCACCGTCGCACGGTACTTCCCCTTTGTCACAAGAAGCAGATAAAGAGCAGCTGCTATCACAATACAAGTCAAATAATAAGGGCTCCATAATGCCCGAAATCCGAATATTTCTAAGTTCTCCATTGCTGCGCCTCCTTCAAGGGCAAAGCGGGTTTACCACCATATAATGGTCAAAAAGGCTAATACGGTAATAAACGCAACAAACACACCTGAGTATAGAAACAAGGCGGGTGTTTCATGCCCTTTTTGGTTCATGTGCATAAAATAATAAAGCTGAAAAGCCACCTGAATGCCTGCAAGCAGTAAAATAAACGGTACAGCGAACCAATTTCCAACGTCTTCTGAGGCGATCGTTAAAAACGCAACAAATGTTAATCCAATCATCAAGCCGAAAGAAATGAGCTGATGCTTCATTTCTTCGGCATTTTTCTTTTTACGATATACAAGGTCGACTTTGGACTGATTTGTGTTTTTATTTCCCATTCTTATCCCACCATTCCCATTAAATATACAACGGTAAAGATGAAGACCCACACAACATCAATGAAGTGCCAATAGAGACTTGCCACATAATATTTCGGTGCATTGTATAAATCGAGTCCGCGTCTCATATTTCGAATCATGAGAGCGGTAATCCAGCAAAGTCCGAAGGCGACGTGAGCTCCGTGAGTTCCTACAAGTGTATAGAAGGAAGAACCAAGAGCTGAGCTGGTAATCGTAAATTCATACGCATGCACGTAGTGATAAAACTCATAAATCTCAACCCCTAAAAATCCAGCACCTAAAAGGACCGTGATACCAAGCCAAAGCTGCATCTTTTTAAAGGCAAAGTTTTTCATATGATACATGGCATACACACTCGTTAAACTGCTCGTTAATAGAAGCATTGTGGCAATAAAGACAAGTGTGAGGTCAAACATATCAGTTGTTTTTGCTCCGCCTGCATTTGAGTTTTTCAGCGCCAAATACGTGGCGAAAAGCGATGCAAACAGAACGGTTTCTCCTCCAAGAAACAGCCAGAACCCGACAAACTTATTCTTCCCTTCTAACGTGGCTTTCTCAGGAGAAGCCGGAAAGGTTTCCGCCGTCATTTTTTGTGGTTCCATTATGCTTTCACCCCTTTATCATCGTCGTCGGTCAAATCTTCTTTGTGAATATGGTATCCATGATCATCTTTCAGAGACCTAACGAGCATGGTCGCAAACGTAATACCAAGACCAATGAAGATCACTGGAAGCCCCCAGTCGTGCTCTTGACGATACATGAAACCAAACGCTGACACAAATAGACCGAATGAGATAATGACAGGCAAAATGGAATTATTCGGCATGTGAATATCATCGAGCGGTTCAGATGCTGTCATTCCTTTTTTACCATCCATTTTTTCAATCCATAATGGATCTAGTCCTCTCACAAGCGGAAGCTGTTTAAAGTTGTATTCTGGCGGAGGCGAAGACACTGCCCATTCAAGTGTTCTTCCATCTCCCCAAGGATCGCTCGATACACGCTCCCCTTTTGCTGTTGTCCAGATGATATTAATCAGCATGATCACAACAGCTACAAACATAAACAGTGCCCCAATCGTACTGATCAAGTTCCCAAGCTCGAGACCCTGACCTGGCAGGAACGTAAAGACCCGGCGCGGCATGCCCCATAGACCGAGAAAATGCTGGATAAAGAAAGTTAAGTGGAAACCGATGAAAAACAGCACAAAGCCAATTTTTCCAAGTTTCTCATTCAGTATCTTTCCAAACATCTTCGGCCACCAGTAATGCACACCTGCTAGAATACCGAATACAACCCCGCCGATAATGACGTAATGGAAATGCGCCACAACAAAATACGTATCATGGAACTGATAATCTGCTGCAGCTGCCGCAAGCATGACCCCGGTTACCCCGCCAAGTAAGAACGACGGAATAAAGGCAACAGAATAAAGCATCGGCGTTGTAAACTTCACATTACCGCCCCATATCGTGAGCAGCCAGTTGAACACTTTAATTCCTGTTGGCACCGCAATTGCCATGGTCGCTACGGCAAAGATCGCATTAGCGATAGGTCCAAGCCCTGTTGTGAACATGTGATGCGCCCACACCATGAATCCAAGGAAACCAATCAATACAGTAGCGAACACCATGGACGAGTAGCCAAACAGTCTTTTTCTTGCAAACACAGGAATGATCTCAGAGAAGATTCCAAATGCCGGCAGGATCAAGATATATACTTCCGGGTGTCCGAAAATCCAGAACAAATGCTCCCAGATGATTGTATTTCCTCCAAGCTCTGGATTGAAAAAGCTCGTGTCAAACATTCTATCAAGCATCAGCATCGCAAGCCCTGCTGTCAACGGCGGGAATGCGAATAAAATAAGTGCGGAGGCGACAAATGTCGTCCAAGTAAAGAGCGGCATTCTCATATACGTCATACCAGGCGCTCTCATATTTATAATCGTTGCAAGAAAGTTAATCCCGGCAATCAGCGTACCAATACCCGCAATCTGCAAACCCAAAATATAGAAATCCATTCCATGCCCTTCAGAATTCAGCGTGAGCGAAGCGTATGCAGTCCAACCTGCATCAGGTGCTCCGCCCATAAACCATCCAAGGTTTAAGAAAATTCCTCCGAAAAAGAATAACCAAAAACCAAGTGAATTCACAAACGGAAATGCTACGTCACGTGCACCAATTTGAATTGGTACAACCGCATTCATTAATGCAAATAAAAGCGGCATAGCTGCAAGGAAAATCATTGTCGTTCCATGCATCGTCATGATTTCATTGTAAACCCCTGCACTGACAAAATCACTTTCAGGGATGGCTAGCTGAATACGGATAAACATCGCTTCGATTCCGCCAACCAAAAAGAAAAATCCCCCTGCCACTAAATATAATATGGCAATTTTTTTGTGGTCAACCGTTGTCAAGTAATCCCATAAGACAGCGCCAAACCCCCGCTTTTTAGCTATTGTACTCACCATGAAATCCCCCTCTTATCTCCCATTTGCCCCTTTTCATATAGATGTCTTTCTTCACGATCCTTTAAACAGACTATGTCTGACAGATGACGACTTCTCGGTTGTAGAGACATATTCGGGAGCTCTTAACAAAAACTTCACATCGATCACATACCCTCTTGCATATCTGCTTCTAGTTGTTACTCGACTTTAAGACCTTTTAAATACTCGTAAAGTGCATCTGCTTCTGAGTCATTTAATTTAGGGTACGTTCCTGTCATCTTATTACCTGGTTTAAAGCTTTCTGGATCTTTCAGCCACGCTTTCACATTTTCTTTGTTCATGTCTTTGATTCCAGCTACTTTCGTCCGTTCTCCGAAGGTCGCAAGGTTTGGTGCTGTCCTTGCTGCTTCCGGCCGTTCGTCACCAGGCTCTACTGCGTGACAGCTTAAACAGTTTTTCTCTTTAAATAGCTTTTCACCCTCTAAAGCGAGATCTTTTGTGGATTCAGGCTTCTTGTAATCAGCCATTTTTTTCGTCCATCCTAAGAACTCATCTTGAGAAAGCGTTTTAACTTTAAAGTCCATTAAAGCATGTGACGGTCCGCAAAGCTCCGCACATTTCCCGTAGAAATATTCCCCTGCATCTTTCGTTCGTTTCGAGTCAAAGATTAAATAAAATTTGTTCTCATTATCTGTGTTTGTATCTATTTTACCGCCAGCCGATGGAACCCAGAATGAGTGTTTGACATCGGATGCTTTTAGCTTAAAGTACACCTTTTGATCTGTTGGTACGATCAATTCCTGACTTGTGACAATCCCATAATCAGGGTATTCAAATTCCCACCAATATAAGCTGGCCCTTACATTCACAACAAGTGTCTTTTCAGGATCTCGTTTTTTCTTATCCATAGCGCTTGTATCCCCTAGTTCAAGCGTGTATGCCACAACAGGTACAACGAGAATAATAAGTAGAAGAATCGGAATCGCTGTCCATGTGATTTCCAAGTTGCGGTTCCCTTCCACCTGCTTTGGAATCGTATCTTCTCCCACTTTAGAACGTTTGAATTTAATGATGACGTAAAAGAAAATGATCGATACAACAATGACGACAAGAACCATAATAAGTGTACTCAGTACCGTTAGGAAAAACTGTTTATCTGCTACTTCCCCAACTGGCTTGAGTGTTGATAAGTATGGTTCACCACAGCCCGCCAAAACGAGCGTCAGTAAGAGAAACAGTGAATAAACACGCCATTTTCTTATCATAATTTGTCCCAACCCCTTTTGCTTGATCTCCTTTGCCTTTCGCTTTTTACCTCTTATTTATAAAATCACTTCTCACCCATCTATAACCCCCGCCTCTTATAAAAGCACTTACATTTCCTCTTTTCATAAAAAAATGATGTTTTTACTCAAAATACCATCTATGTATAAACAGAAAGCCGCCTAAATAGAACTGAATATCAGGCGGCTTTCATAGTTGTTAGAAAATGTTGTGTTATAAGATATAGCCATTGTTTTGATGTGATCAAAGTGTATTTCACTCTAGAATAGTGTAATAATAATCATCGCTACGAAAAAGATGGTTAAGTAGTTTAATGAATAAACGAACATGAGCGTTGACCACTTCATGACGTCTTTCATTTTAAAGCCCATAAGGCCAATAACAAGCCATCCAATATTAAGCAGTGTACCAAGTGCGACAATCGGCCATCCTAATCCACCTAAGAAAAATGGAAGTGGAAGAAGACATGCTGTCCAAATGATGATTTGGCGTTTTGTGACTTCAAAGCCGTAAACAACTGGCAGCATTGGAATGCCCGCCTTACGGTAATCTTCTGTTTTCTTAATCGCAAGTGATAGGAAGTGCGGGATTTGCCAAATGAACATAATCATAAACAAAACCCAAGCCGTTGTGTCGATTGTACCTGTGACAGCTGTCCAGCCAATTAATGGCGGAACCGCGCCAGATACACTTCCGATAACTGTATTGATGGTGTAATGGCGTTTAGACCACATGGTGTAAAGAACCGCATAAGTAAAGACTCCAATAAATCCAATCACTGCTGATGTAATGGTTGTCATCAGAAGCATAATGAGTCCTAATACAACAAGCAGAATGCCAAATGCATACGCTTGCCCCGGCTGAATTTTACCTGTAACCGTCGGTCTTGTTTTTGTTCTTTCCATTAATATATCAATATCACGGTCAAACGCATTATTAATCGCGCATGAACCGGCAATAATAAGAGAAGAACCAATCATTGTTAACAGCACAATATCAAGATTTCCAAGAAAACTCATACCTGTAAAATAAAAAGCAAGCCACATTCCAGTAAATGTCGTAATGAAATTGGAATTGACGATGCCCATTTTAATCAGAGCAAGAAAATCTTTCCACGCTGTTGTTTCTTCTATTTGTCCATGAATAGCTGCTTCCGCGGCTGTTTTGGAATTTGCCAATGTGTATAACCTCCCTTGCCCAAACCTTCAAACGAACGAATGACACGTAAAATCATTACAACTCTATCATACAAGATAAACAGCTGTAAAAAAACATCCTATTAAATAATAAACGACAAACTTGAAGTTATTTGTGAACTTTTCGTGAATTTATTAGGATATATGTGTGTTTCAGAAGGCGGTGCAAAATGAAATATTCTCTCCTCTATTTCTATCAGACTGTCAAAGAAAGATCAAGCACTCTAAATCTGTAAACTTTGTGAACTAACATATCATTTTTTTGTGAACTTTGGTCATTATGAATTGCAACAGAACACGCATTTGGCTTAAACTTGAGAGCATGTGAGGTTTTCATTTACATCAGAAGTTTTTTAGAGAAGGTGAAATAATTTGATGAAATTTGCTTTAAGGCTATTGAGCGTGATCACAACGTTTGTGATGCTGATCGTACTGATTGGCGGTGCGCTTGTTACGAAAACCGGTTCGGGTCTTGGCTGCGGTAGACAGTGGCCGCTTTGCCACGGTCGTTTCTTTCCTGAAATGAACCCCGCTTCCATCATCGAATGGAGTCACCGCATGTCAACAGGGGTTTCCACCATTCTTGTTCTGGCACTAGCGGTCTTATGCTGGAAAAAAATTAGTCCAGTATTCCGTGAAACCAAATTTTTGGTCATCATGTCCATTATATTCTTAGTGCTTCAAGCGCTTTTAGGAGCTCTTGCCGTCGTATTTGGTTCTAACGCACTTGTGATGGCACTGCACTTCGGTATTTCACTCATTTCATTTGCTTCAGTATTACTGCTTGCCCTTCTTGTCTTTGAAGCAACCAGATCTGAAACAAAGCTTGTGAAGCCGCTTCATATCGGCAAAAAGATGCAGTTCCATATTTATGGGTTGATCACATATACGTATATCGTTGTCTATACGGGTGCTTATGTGAGACATACAAAGTCAAGCCTTGCTTGCTCTGTCTTCCCGTTTTGTTCAAAAGACGGTGCGCTTCCAACTTATTTTAATCAGTGGGTTCAAATGTCTCACCGAGCAGCAGCACTTCTTTTATTCGTCTGGATATTTGTCGCTATGTTCCATGCCATGAAACATTATAAAGAACAGAAGCAGCTGTATTATGGATGGATCATCTCAGCCATTCTGATTACACTTCAAGCCATTTCAGGTGTGATGTCTGTTTATTCTCAGCTTGCACTTGGTTACGCGTTGGCTCATTCATTCTTTATTTCTTGTTTGTTTGGGGTACTATGCTACTTCTGCTTACTTATTGCCCGGTTTAAATATGAAAGCAAAGAGCCATTTAAATAAGATTTACATCCCCCTATCATGCCGAAAGGGGGATTTTTTTATTGTTGTTTTGCTTCTTCGAATAGCGAGATGGCTTTTTTGCGTCTTTCCCCGTGATCAACTGTTGGCAGCGGGTATGTATCCCCTAGTACACAGCTCGATTTCAGTTGTTCATCGATCGGCATTTTACTTGGTTCATGAATCCATTTTTCATCGACATGCTTAAGCTCTGGTACATATCTTCTAATATATTCCCCGCTCGGATCAAATCGCTTTGACTGAGTCGTTGGGTTAAAAATACGGAAGTATGGAACGGCATCTGTCCCAACAGAAGCTGCCCACTGAAATCCTCCGATATTCGAAGCCTCATCATAATCCACAAGCTTTTTTGCAAAATACGCTTCTCCCTTTCTCCAATCAATCAAATAGTCCTTTGTTAAAAATGAGGCGGTGACCATTCTTAAACGGTTATGCATCCAGCCTTCCTCATTTAACTGCCGCATCCCTGCATCGACGAGGGGAAAGCCTGTTTCACCTTTACACCATGCGTTAAACAGCGTCTCATCTTCATTCCATTTCATCCCTTGAAACGCCGAATTAATTTCTTTTTCTTTCATCTCTGGATAATGAGCATAAATCATATGGTAAAAATCTCGCCATGCTAGCTCTTTGATAAAGGTTTCTCTGCCCTCGTCTTCAAACAGCGCTTCCTCCTGAACCGCATGGAAGATCGTTCGGATTGAGATTGTCCCTGTTTTTAAGAAACGTGACAGCTTGCTCGTTCCAAAAACAGATGGAATATCTCGTTTTTCATGGTAACGTGTTAATCTTTTTTGGATAAAGTCATGCAGCGTGTTCATCGCTTTGTGTGAGCCGATTTGATCAAATTTCCTTGAGCATTTCTTGATCATGCTGCGTAGTTTGTCATTCCCTTCATGCGAAAGTGACTCATCACAAATCGTATGAGCGCTGCTGAGAAATGATTTGTCAACTTTTATCACAGGCTGCTTCTCTTGCTTTCGCCATGATTGATAGTATGGAGTAAACACTTGATAATGAGTGCCATCCGCTTTTAAAATATCTTGCGCCCCGTGAAGGTGTGTATCTTGCCATTTTGACACATGAATGCCCTTCTTTTCTAAAAAATCGGTTACGTGATGGTCACGCCTTTGTCCGATTCCCACTTGATCTTCATTAAAAAAAACAGCTTTGATGTCATACAGATCGATAACTTGCTGAAAGGCACGCAAGACATCTCCATAGAGAAGGTGAACATACATTTGAGATTCTCTTGCTTCCTTGACGAAATGCGCCACGTTTTGGAAAAAATGTTCGTTGTTTAAATCGAGGTCCATTTCAGTAAAGAATGGATCTAGATGATAAAGAGCAAATAATTTGTACTCGTGTTTTTTTGCATATGTGATCGCTTTTGATAAGGCGATATGATCATCTAATCGCATATCCCGGCGAAACCATATCACAACAGTTTTGTCCAACCTTCTTCACCTCACTCTATAGTGTAATCACTCTCACTTGCTGCTGCACATTTTAATGCGCTCAAAAAAAAGACACATCACGGTGGATGTGTCTCACTTCTTATTCAGGCTTTAATACAATGAGCAGATCACCGGTTTGAATCGGTTCTCCATTTGTCACATGTATTTCATCTACGACCGCAGAAAATGGGGCTTGTACAGTCGTTTCCATTTTCATGGCTTCGTTGATCATCAAATGCTCGCCTTGTGAAATTTTTTGTCCTTTTTCCACGAGTACTTTAATGACAGTGCCTGGCATCGACGCGGCGATGTGATTTGGATTCGAGCGGTCCGCCTTCATTTTTTCTTGAACGGAGGATTTGATGCTTTCATCCTTAATCACCACTTCACGTGGCTGGCCATTTAACTCAAAGTAAAGAACTCTTGTGGCATCTGGATTCGGTTCGCCAATTGATACGAGTTTGACAATAAGGGTTTTTCCTTTTTCGATTTCTACCTCAATCTCTTCTCCAAGTCTCATCCCGTAGAAGAACGTTGGTGTATCAAGAACAGAGATGTCACCATAGCTTTCTGCTGTTTGGACAAATTCAGAAAAGACTTTTGGATATAGGGCATACGCAATTGCGTCTTGCTCTGTTAACGTCAGGTCATGAGATTCTTTGAACTGCTTCTTAATGTCTTCAAAGTCCACTGGCTTCAGCTTCTCACCAGGTCTGACAGTAAGAGGCTCTTCCCCTTTTAAAATCAGCTTTTGCAGTTTTTCTGGGAATCCGCCATGCGGCTGGCCTAAATAGCCTTTAAATAATTCCACAACAGAATCCGGGAAGTCTAATGTTGCTCCTTTTTCATAGACATCTTCTTCTGTTAGATCATTTTGCACCATATAAAGTGCCATATCTCCAACTACTTTAGAGGATGGTGTTACCTTTACAATATCACCAAACATGTCATTCACACGTCTGTACATTTCCTTTACTTCATTCCAGCGTTCGCCAAGACCGACACCTTTCGCCTGCTGCTGCAAGTTACTATATTGACCGCCAGGCATTTCATGCTCATAAATTTCTGTATGAGGCGAATTCATGCCGCTTTCGAATTCATGATAGTATTTTCTGACGGAATCCCAGTATTGAGAAAGGCGTTCGACAGATTGGACGTTCATGTCTGGCTTTCTTTCATGTCCATCTAAAGCATAATAAAGTGAGCTTGCACTTGGCTGCGATGTGAGTCCTGCCATAGAGCTGACGGCAACATCCACAATATCAACACCTGCATCAATCGCTCTTGCATAGGTGAACAGTCCATTTCCACTCGTGTCATGCGTATGAAGATGGATAGGGATTGTAAGCTCATCTTTTAAAGCAGAGACTAGCTCATAGGCTGCCTGCGGTTTTAATAACCCCGCCATATCTTTAATACCTAAAATATGTGCGCCGGCAGATTCAAGCTCCTTCGCAAGAGATACATAGTACCTAAGATCATATTTTGGACGAGACGGATCAAGGATGTCCCCCGTATAACAAATGGCCGCCTCTGCCACTTTGCCTGATTCCCGAACAGAATCAATGGCAAGCGTCATGCCTTTGACCCAGTTTAAGCTATCGAAAATACGGAACACGTCAATGCCTGCCTCGGCAGATTCTTTTACAAATGCTTTGATCACATTATCCGGATAGTTTGTATATCCGACAGCGTTTGATGATCTTAATAGCATTTGGAACAGTGTGTTTGGCACTTCTTGACGAAGCTCTTTCAATCGTTCCCACGGATCTTCTTTTAAGAAACGGTACGCGACATCAAATGTAGCACCGCCCCACATTTCCATACTAAACAGCTCCGGCCATAAACCTGCTGTTGGCTGGGCAACTTTCTTTAAATCATGAGTTCTAAAGCGTGTCGCAAGCAAAGACTGATGCGCATCTCTAAAGGTTGTATCAGTTAAAAGGACGTTATTTTGTTCTTTCACCCAGTTGGCAAGTCCTTCAGGTCCATGCGTATCTAACAATTGTTTTGTCCCAGACGGGATCTCTTGATTGAGAGGAAGCTTCGGTACGTCTGGCTTGTCAAAATGAGGCTTCTTTTTCTCCGCAATACCAGGGAACCCATTAATGGTAACGTTACCAATATAAGTTAACATCTTCGTTCCGCGGTCTTTTTGCTTAGGGAAATTAAATAGCTCTGGCGTTGAGTCGATAAACGATGTATCGTATTCTCCTTTTAAGAATTTCTCATGCTTAGCTACGTTTTCAAGAAATGGGATGTTTGTTTTAATCCCGCGAATCCTGAATTCTTGTAAATTTCGGACCATTTTAGCAGCCGCTTGATCAAATGTGAGCGCCCATGTGGACAGCTTGACCAATAGTGAATCGTAATAAGGTGTAATGACCGCACCTTGGAAACTGTTCCCTGTATCAAGACGTACACCAAATCCCCCACCTGAACGGTAGGCCATAATTTTTCCTGTGTCTGGCATAAAGTCATTGAGCGGATCTTCTGTTGTGACCCTTGATTGAATGGCAAAGCCGTGTGTAAAGATATCTTCCTGCTTTGGAATACCAACTTCTTTGCTGTGAAGGTTATGCCCCTTTGCAACAAGAATTTGGGTTTGGACGATATCGACACCTGTGATCATTTCTGTGATCGTGTGTTCTACCTGCACCCTTGGATTAACTTCAATAAAGTAAAACTCTCCATTTGCAACAAGGAATTCTACAGTCCCAGCATTAATGTACGATACATTCTGGGCCAGCTTGACAGCTGCTTCGCAAATATCTTCACGCAATTGATCTGTTAGAGACACACTTGGCGCCACTTCAATGACCTTTTGATGCCGCCTTTGAACTGAGCAGTCACGCTCATATAAATGAATGATATTGCCGTGATTGTCACCAATCACCTGCACTTCAATATGTTTTGGATTCTCAATCAGCTTTTCAACGTATACTTCATCATTTCCAAAAGCAGCTTTTGCCTCTGACTTCGCACGGTCATAGGCTTCCTTCAGCTCTTCTTTTGATCTGACAATCCGCATACCCCGGCCGCCGCCGCCTAGTGAAGCTTTAATAATAAACGGGTAACCGTATTCTTCACCGAATTTTTCGACTTCTTCGACCGAATCAACTGGTCCGTCACTTCCTGGAATGACTGGAATACCAGCTTTTTTCGCTTCTTCTCTCGCCTTTACTTTATCTCCAAACATATCTAAATGCTGAGAAGTTGGACCGATAAATTGAATGCCTTCCTCTTCGCATCGTCTTGCAAAATGAATGTTTTCGGATAAAAATCCGTAGCCTGGATGAATCGCATCCACGTCATTTCGTTTTGCAATTTCGATGATCCCCTCGATATCAAGGTA
Organism: Bacillus sp. WP8; assembly: GCF_000800825.1. Classification (NCBI taxonomy): domain Bacteria; kingdom Bacillati; phylum Bacillota; class Bacilli; order Caryophanales; family Bacillaceae; genus Bacillus; species Bacillus sp. WP8. The sequence goes on along the minus strand of NZ_CP010075.1, from coordinate 1,422,572 downwards.
GGCATCAATCGGTTTCTTTCCTTCTCCAACTAGATATGCTTCATCTGCTTTATAGCGATGATAAGAGCCAGAGTCTTCTTTGGAATAAATGGCCACTGTACGTAAGTTGAGCTCCGTACAGGCCCTGAAGACTCTGATAGCGATTTCCCCTCTGTTTGCAACTAGAACCTTTTGAATTGTTCTCTGTGACATTCTCACTCCTCCATATCCCTTAAAATTTTATATGTACTCTATAATAAAGGAAGAAATGAAAACTGTACACTTTTGTTTTCTAAAGATTCAAAGTTTTCTGCAATCCATTTTTTTCAACCGATGGTTTGCTCATTGATTTTTTCTTTTTGTAACGCTCTTTATATTCAGTAAACATGCTGATATTCAGCAGCATGCCCATACAGATGCTAAGTAAAATGATGGACGATCCCCCGTAGCTGATAAACGGAAGTGTCACCCCAGTGATTGGAATAAGACCTGAAACACCGCCTAAATTGATACAAGTTTGGATCGCAATCATGGAGGAAATTCCTATTGCAAGCAAACTTCCAAACGGATCTTCACACTTTCTCGCAATATAAAAACCTTTCACGACGATGAAACCAAGAAGAGCGATAACGAAAAACACGCCGAAAAAACCAAGCTCTTCTGAGATAATTGCCATGATAAAGTCTGTGTGCGGTTCTGGCAGATATCCGTACTTTTGAACGCTTTCTCCTAGACCGAGTCCAAAAAAGCCGCCTGATCCAATGGCATAATATGAATTAATCAATTGATGCCCAGTAGCCCCTGCATCTTTAAATGGATCTTGGAAACTCTCAAAACGTCCGAGACGATTTTGCGTGAAAATTTTATCCCAAAAAAGAATAATAAATGGGGTCACGACGACCATTACTGCACTAAATAGCGCGAGCAGCTTCGCTAGCGTTTTGCCGCTAAAACCTGAGCATAAAATCATCGCAAGGGCAATCATGCCAATGATAAAGGCTGTCCCATAGTCTGGCTGCAAAATGATAAATCCGCACAGGATAGAGACAATCACGATCGGAGGCGTAACACCTCTTAAAATATGATCAATATAATGCTGCTTTTTGGCATACACCGCAGCAAGATAGATGATGACGACAATCTTCACAAATTCAGCTGGCTGAAGACTAAAAGGTCCTAATTTGATCCAGCTTCTTGCGTTCCCTGCAATATGACCGCCAAAATATACATAGATGAGGGAAAAAACTGAAAGCAGCAGCATACCAATCTGGAATTTCTTATTTGAAAACAGCTGATATGGAACTAATGCTGTAAAGATCAAGATGGCTGCTCCAACAATCATAAATAAGAGCTGTTTCTTAAAAAAGTTATCTGGCGCGGCATCGTATCTGATAACAGATGTAATCATACTTGAGCTATACACCATAACCAAACCGAATGCGCTGATTAAGATAATGGCGAACAATAATGAGTAGTCATACGATTTTAGCATTCTCTTTAACATATAATCCTCTTCCTAACGTCTGTTTCTACTGCTTGATATCTTCTTAGCTGTTCTTATTCTACTACATTTTCTCCGTTTGATCCCGTTTTACCTCTTTTATATTGTTCGTCATTCATGAAAGAATCAAGTCCGTTTGCCGTCAATCCATCAAAAGAAAATAGAGGACAAAAAAACTCAAACTTAGTTATGGAAGTTTGAGTTTTCAATCATTATTTTTTTGTGAACGCATCATGAAGTGCGGAAAGCTCTCTCTCAAGTTTATCGAGCAGTTTCTTGCCTTCATGTTGATCAACTAATCCAAGCCGGACAGCGAAATCAATTTCTCTCGATAATCCGAACATTTGAGTATCTAAAACCTCTTCATAAAGAGGACATTGCGGCATCGTTAAGTTGTCCATTTGCACTTGGATCAATTTTAAAATTTTATCTGCATCCAATTTTAATAAAGCCAGTGCTTTTTGCCGATGATCGACTAAAATTTCTGACGCCAAAAGTATCCCTCCGTTCCCCAGGCGAGTACCTAATTCTTCTATTTATCATAAAGCGAAACGCCCAAAATTGCAAGCAGATTTGTACAGTTCGCTTTGTAAAAATAAAAAGAAGACATTCATCATTAAAAGATACTCATCTCATATTTTTCACTCATGAGCTCAAGCAGCTTAATCCCAGCAATACTATTCCCTTTTTCATCCAGTGCAGGACCAAAAATTCCGATCCCAAAATCATATGGAGCCGCTCCCATAATCCCGCCTGAAACACCGCTTTTAGCGGGTATGCCGATATTAATGGCAAACTCCCCGCTTGCATTGTACATGCCGCACGTCACCATAAAGGTTTTACAAATTCTAGCGACATCTTTTGAAAGAATTTGCTGCCCCGTCTCTGGATGTCTGCCATCTAATGAAAAAACACAAGCAATTTTCGCCAAATCTAAGCTGTTCATCATGATGGCACATTGTTTCGTATACACGTCCATGACCTCTTCTACGTTCCCTCTAATAATATGATATTGCTTCATATAATAGCACATAGCCCGGTTAATCATAGATGTCTCGAATTCGGATGCGGCTGTTTCCTTGCAATATGTAATGCTTTTATCATTTGCAAGCTCTCTAATAAAGCCAAGCAGGCGGTTTAGCTGATCTTGCGGTGTCGCGCCTCTTATTAAGCTTGTGACTGCAAGCGCTCCTGCATTAATCATTGGATTCAGCGGCTTATTCGGACTTGCTGTTTCCAGCTTAATCATTGAATTAAACGGGTCACCTGTAGGCTCTTGGCCAACAAATTGAAAAACTTTTTTTGGCCCTTCTTCTGAGAGTACGAGCGCAAGGGCTAATACTTTTGAAATACTTTGCAGAGTAAAGCGTTTATCTACATCTCCTGCCGAGTGGCAAGTATTACTCACATGATACACAGCCACAGATAAATCCGTCTGATCCGCTTTGGCGAGAGCGGGAATATAGGATGCTACTTTGCCATCTTTGGCCACTTTTTTTGCTTCTTCTACAAATCGCTGAAGCTCTTCATTGTCGCGACATGCCATGCCCAATATCCTCCCTATCTTTCATGTAAGATTAGTGTGTACAAGGAGATGCATGTTTATGAAAGTGACAAAGCAGGCGAAAACTTCTATAATTTATGGTGGAAAGGGGTTGTCTTGAACATGAGCATCATTCAAATTAAGGGGAACGTAAAGTACAAGATCACCATTGATCCAAGTGTATGGATTTTTGATGACCGCAAATTTTTAATGGATTCATTTTTTGAAAAAAGTGCAGCAAATGAAGAAAGTCAGCTGGATCAGGAGCTTGACCAAGAGCGGGTGATCAGAGAAGGACAAACACTTCCACCCACTTTAAAAACAGAGAAGAAGTACGAAAAGGAAAGACTCGTCACAGGCAGCTTCGGAATGAAGCTGGGTGATATGCTGAAAAATGCAGAACCGCTTGAACATGCAGATACATGCGAATTTGTCACAGAAACAGGAACAATTTCTGTTCCGCTTTCTCAGGCAATGGAAAGCATTGCACACTTCAGCCAAAATGGGAAGCCTATAACTGAAGAAGGACCAATCCACGTTTATTTCGCGGATCAGTCCAACCTCACTCAGCCGATAAAAGGTGTCAAAGAGCTCATCATTACATAAGACAGAGGGTCTGGACTACAGCAAATCAGCTGCAAGCTGTGCAAGTCCAGACCTTTCTCCTTTGACAAGCTTGACATGTCCAGATATTTGCTGTCCTTTGAACCGCTCAATGACATACGTAAGCCCATTATTTAAGCTGTCTAAATAAGGATGATCGATCTGCTCTGGGTCTCCCATTAGCACAATTTTACTTCCCTCTCCGACTCGCGTTAATAATGTTTTCACCTCGTGTTTCGTTAAATTCTGCGCCTCATCAATGATAATAAATTGATCAGGGATACTTCTTCCGCGGATATACGTTAAAGCTTCCACTTGAATCGAACCAATTCCTGCCAAAATCGCATCAAGTTCACCAGGTTTTTTTGTATTAAATAAAAATTCTAGATTGTCATAGATCGGCTGCATCCATGGTCTGAGTTTCTCTTCCTTTTCACCTGGCAAGTAGCCTAAGTCCTTGCCGACAGGAACAATTGAACGGGCTACGATCAGTTTTTTAAACATGCCGAGATCCTCTGTCTGCATTAATCCGGCAGCCAGCGCAAGGAGTGTTTTACCAGTTCCCGCTTTTCCGATCAATGTCACGAGGGGAATATCACGGCGCAATAGCAGTTCTAGTGCCATCGTCTGCTGAACATTTTTCGGACGAATTCCCCAAACATGCTCTTGATCATAAATGAGCCGTTTCACATTCTCTGCTTTTTGGTCAAGCATTCCTAAAGCAGAGCCGCCTTCATTCCCCTTCATAATGACAAACTGATGAGGGTTTAATGGTACACTCGTGACTTCTTTTATCGGTAATTGGCTTTGTTTATAAAATGTATTTAATTGCTCCGTCGGAATATAGAGCTCATGATAGCCGTTATCAATGTCTTCGTTTTGCAGCACACGGTCACTTAAGAAGTCTTCAGCTTGGAGGCCTATAGCATCTGCCTTTACCCGGACTAAAACATCTTTACTGACCAAAATAACTGGCCGGCCGTGAGGCTTTGTTTCTTCCTCTAAGCTCAAATTTTTCGCGACAGCCAAAATCCGATTATCGTTCGTTTTTTCAATAAAAATTTCTTGAAGTTCATGGAAAGAGCGATGATTCAGCTCGATGCGCAGCGTTCCTTTTGACTCTAGCGTAATTTTTTCATGCAGTTTCCCTTTCGATCTCAAACCGTCGATTAAACGTGAGACGCGCCGAGCGTTTTGCCCAACCTCGTCCATGTATCTCTTTTTCGAGTCTACTTCTTCTAACACAACGGCCGGAATGACGACCTCGTTGTCTTCAAATGAAAAGATTGAATTCGGATCCTGTAATAACACATTTGTGTCTAATACATAAATTTTACTCAGGTCCTTCGCCTCCTGATCGGGGTTTCATTCATCCTTGTCTTTCCCAAAACGATTGTTAAAATATATGTTTTCATGAATAAAGTTAGAAGGTTAATTCAACAATAAAATAAATCATGCAGTTTGTGAAGGAGGGAATTTAGATGCGACTATTTTTAACATTATTCATGATTCAAACGATCATTCTGTTAGGCGCTTGCCAGCAGCAGGAAAAGCCAGAGGCGCTGGACAAGCAAGATGGACGCCAGCACTTAGTAAGGGTGTCTGACTCATCGAAGAAAAAGACAGATCAAGCCCGCCCATCCACAGATGTTGCGCAGCATCTTGTCAATGTGACAGAGCACGTAGCAGATGTCAATGATGCAACAGCAATCGTCATCGGCCGATATGCTGTTGTTGGTATTGATGTAAAAGATGATTTAGATAGAAGCAAAGTAGAAACCATTAAATATTCAGTTGCAAAAGCGCTGAGAAATGACCCGGAAGGTGCAAATGCTGTTGTGGTTGCTGATCCGGATACAGTCAGCCGTTTAAAAGAAATGGGCAAAGAAATTCAAGCAGGCCGCCCTGTAAGCGGTATTATGGATGAACTGGCTGCCATTGTCGGCCGCGTGATGCCAGAGATGCCGAAAAATGAGATCGACCGTAACGAAAAGGATCCGACAAATGATCCGAATAATCAGCTCAAAGAACAAGATCAAAAACAGTTAGAAAAAAATCAAAACGACCAATCAAATCATCATATGAACCAAAAGAAATAATGAGAACGGCTTATATCTCCTGTGATATAAGCCTTTTTCTACGCTGATTTTAAGTGGCTGGAAAACATGCTATAATAAATGCAATAAAGTGAGGTGAAAATGATGAGAGTGAAGTGCTCATTATGTGAAAAGCTTGAAACCATTGATGATGATACACTCGTTGCGAAACGGTTAAGAAACCGGCCAATTCATACATATATGTGCGATGACTGCCAAGAACGCATTAAAATAAAGACAGAAGCTCGCATCAAAACCGGCAGATTCTCTCTTTATCAGGATCCTGCGACAAAAGAGAAAAAGAAGAAAAAAGGAAAGAAAGAACAAAAGACATAAAAAAAGACCTGACACATGTTCAGGTCTTTTTTTACGTATTGACTGTTCCTTCTTTTTTCGCACGATGCAGCCGTATTTTATAAATAATCAAAATGGCAGCTGCCACAACAAGGCCTTCCGCTACTGGCAGGAAGATTCCTAGAAATGTGAGAAACGTGCAGCCAAAAATCAAAAACAAATAAATCACGAGCGCTTTTAAAATCGGTAAACGTCTTGCAAAGCCGAGCTTAAAAACAATAATCGCTAAAACAAGGATGGTGCCATATAGGAGCCACATCCCTGTTTGCGGATTTTCATCGACACGAAACAGCATCGCGAAAAAGGATAGATTTTCACTTACTTCCTGTTCATTCAAAAAGATTCCCTCCCCTTATCTTTCAGGGTTCTATCTTTTTAATTCTTCATGGAATTAAGATAATCCTGCTAGCTTTTTCTTCTTCGCTGCTTTCTCACGTTCGTTTTTGTCTAAAATTTTCTTTCTAAGACGAATGGATTCAGGTGTAACCTCACAGTATTCGTCTTCATTCAAGTACTCAAGAGATTCCTCAAGTGACATAATACGAGGTTTTTTCATGCTAACCGTTTGATCTTTCGTCGCTGAACGTACGTTTGTTTGTTGTTTCATACGGCTTACGTTTACAACAAGGTCGTTCTCACGGTTATGCTCCCCAACAATCATGCCTTGGTATACTTCAGTACCTGGCTCAACGAAGATCACACCGCGCTCTTCAACACCTTGGATTCCGTAAGCAGTCGCTTTACCTGTTTCCATTGAAACAAGTACACCTTGACGGCGTCCGCCGACTTGACCAGACTGCATTGGCTGGTAGCTGTCAAACGTATGGTTCAAAATACCAAAACCACGAGTTAATGAAAGAAATTCAGTTGTGTATCCAATTAAACCACGTGATGGCACTGTAAAGATCAGGCGAACTTGACCGTTACCATTGTTGATCATGTCAATCATTTCACCTTTTCTTGCACCCATTGATTCCATAACAGAGCCAGTATGCTCTTCTGGTACATCAATTTGAACGCGCTCTACAGGCTCACATCGAACACCATCAACTTCTTTTACAATAACTTCTGGCTTCGATACTTGTAATTCAAATCCTTCACGTCTCATATTCTCAATGAGAATGGATAAGTGAAGCTCTCCGCGTCCAGAAACAACCCAAGCATCAGGTGAATCAGTTGGATCCACACGAAGACTGACGTCTGTTTGAAGCTGCTGCTCTAAACGCTCTTCGATTTTACGTGATGTCACGTATTTTCCTTCACGGCCTGCAAATGGGCTGTTGTTTACAACAAACGTCATTTGAAGTGTCGGCTCATCAATACGAAGGATTGGAAGTGCCTCTTGGTGTTCTACCGGACAAACCGTTTCACCTACGTTGATGTCTTCCATTCCAGATACAGCGACAAGATCTCCCGCTTTCGCTTCGTTGATTTCCACTCGTTTTAACCCTTGGAAACCAAAGATCTTTGTTACACGAAATTGTTTCACAGTGCCGTCGACTTTCATCAAGGCTACCTGCTGTCCTACTTGCATTGTTCCTCTGAATACACGGCCAATTCCAATTCTGCCAACATAATCATTGTAATCAAGTAGCGCCACTTGGAATTGAAGCGGCTCTTCATGGTTATCAACCGGGCAAGGAATATGGTTCACAATAGCTTCAAACAAAGATTCCATGTTTTCATCTTGTTTGCTCGCATCGTTACTTGCTGTACCATTGATTGCTGATGCATAGACAACTGGGAACTCAAGCTGTTCTTCTGTTGCATCCAATTCAATGAACAAGTCAATCACTTCATCGACTACTTCAGCCGGACGAGCAAAGTCGCGGTCAATTTTATTGACGACAACGATTGGTGTTAAGTTTTGCTCAAGTGCTTTTTTCAGCACAAAGCGTGTTTGAGGCATACAGCCTTCATAAGCATCCACAACGAGGAGTACACCATCTACCATTTTCATGATACGCTCAACTTCACCACCGAAATCGGCGTGTCCTGGTGTATCTAAAATATTAATGCGTGTATCTTTATAATTTATCGCAGTATTTTTAGCTAAAATCGTAATACCGCGCTCTCGCTCTAAATCATTTGAATCCATGGCTCTCTCAGCGATATTTTCATTCGCACGGAAAGTACCAGCTTGATGGAGCAATTGGTCAACAAGCGTCGTTTTACCATGGTCAACGTGGGCAATAATTGCGATGTTGCGAAGGTCTTTTCGAAGTTTCACATTTTCATCTCCTAAAATAATTAGATAACTTTCATATTATATCACAATCCCCTTTAAATGCCGATCGTTTTTCTGTAAACTTATATTAACTCTAAAAAAAGGGATGGGGACATTATGAAACAAATCAAATGGCTTCTATTATTATGTGCATTACTTGCAGTTGTCAGTATGGCGTTTATTGGGGTAACTCTTGCAGAAAAAAACATACTGGGCATATGTCTAAGCATTGTATTCGCCATGATTTTCATGGGTACAGGATTTACATTAAAAAGAAAATTAAACGTGCAATCATAAAATTAGGTAAAAGCCTTTTACATTCTATATGTAGAAGGCTTTTTATTTTGAGTAAAAACAAGACAAATCACCTATGAAAGCTTGCGTCACATACAAAAACATCTATTGAGAATTGACAAAAGTAAGCAATCTGAACCTCTCCATAATTCGACAAGAACTTTTATAGTTCTCCAAAATCAAACAGAAAGTTACAATTTTCCTATTCTTCCACAAAGTTTCTCATGGTATGCTGTTCTTGCAACAAAATTTAACAGAAAAGGGAGAGAAAAGAAGCATGAAGAAGTTTTTGAGCAAATCGCTCAGCTCTGTTGTATTTTTCGCTTTAGCTATCATTCTTACTTTCACAACAGTAGCTCCTGGGCAAGCAAGCGCTGCAACTTTCAAAGGAATTCCTTTTGAACAGCAGCAAATCATTCAAGAATTATTGGAGAAAAACGAGCGTGTCATCAACATTCTCATCAATTCATTTGTTGAGGAAGACAACAACTACACATTTGATGTGAAAAAAGCTGTTGAGCTCGGACTAACTGAAGAAGAAGCGGCGACTGCTGAGAAATTCTTAGATCGCGCAGCTGTTCTTACAATCGTTTTCAGTGAAAGCATCACTAAAAACGAAAAAGGGAAATTGGTTTTTGATGCAGCAAAAGCTGTTGAACTTGGTCTTACAAAAGAAGAAGCGGCTAAATTCGAAAAGCTTTTCAAATCAGTGATCAGAATTGCTGATCTTGCTGGTGATGCCCTTGTTCTAGACAAAAAAGGAAACGTTGTGATTGATTCAAAAATCGCAAAAGGTCTTGGATTCAGCTCTACTGAATTACTTGTTTTCAACCAAATGCTTAAGAAAATTCCTCAAGAGCAATTAAAAACGTTTTATGATGCAGTTCAAATTGCGAAAGAAAAATTAAGCTAAGCTCAGAAAAAACCCCCACCTGGTTTATCCAGATGGGGGTTTTTTATTTCAGCCAATAAAGAATGATCATCATGGCGTATCCTATACCAAATGCGATACTTGCTCTATATAACAGCTTGCCATAGTAGCGCTTTTCAAATTTTCTTCTTTCTTCCTTTTCATCTATATATGGCATGAGATCAGGAGTTTGTATAAGGGTTATTGGCTCTTTCATTTCGTGATAAAGGTGTTGGCAGCTCTCGCAGGATTGTAAGTGCTCTGCAACAATTTTATTTGTTTCTGCACTTGTGTCCCCCTCTATATAAAGTGGTAACATTTCTTCAATCAAATAACAGCTCATTTATTGAACTCCTCACAATGTAGCATTCGCTTCAGCTCTAATCTGGCTCGATGAAGGGTTGTTTTGACTTTAGATAAAGTCCAATTCAAAATTTCAGCTACTTCTTCATATGACAATTCTTGAATATCTCTTAAAATGAGGACCTCCCGGTAGGAATCCTTCAGCTGATAAATATGATGCCACAGCCTTTCTATATCAGCTTGTTTTTCAATGTGATCTTCTGGTGTCGTGAACGACTGCTGCTCTAAGAAATCCATTTCCTCTACGTTCGTAAAAGTCCATTTTACTTTTCGGCGATAATCATTCACAAATGTGTGATACGCAATGGTATAAAGCCATGTTTTCATACTTGAATGTCCCTTAAAGGAGGACAACCCATGCAGTGCCTTCATAAATACGTCCTGTGCAAGGTCCTTGGCTGTTTCCATATTTCCCGTCCGGCGATATAAATATTTAGTGATTTCCTGAAAATATTCTTGATAGATTTTTTCAATTTGCTCTGCTGGTCTGGACATCAAAAATAAAACCACACAGTCATCCAAATCGATAAAACGATAAAAAAGAAATATAACGAGTAAATAAACCCTTTCATACGTTTTAACTCGTCATAGTCCTTCTGACCTTCCATCGGCGCTGAAGACGGCTTTTTACCCGTGACCGCATGCTGAAATTGCTGTTCGTGTGCCTTCATCCAGCTAGCTGCCTCGTCTCCCAGATCCCCTTCTTGATACAGTTCATATAAGTCTTGAAAGATGGCTTGTTTTTCTTTATCTGTCAAAACGATGCACCTCTTTTGTTCGCACTTCATAGATTTTATGCTCATTTGATCCGAAGGTTTGTATGATGACAAGCCATGAAATGTCGATGTTCCCTTCTTTGTCGATCATTCTCACAGGTTTTATTTGCTTTTTATAGATCGTATATGGTTTATACCTTTTAAGTACTTGCTGATAGACGTCCTCACGATCTTGATTAGATACTGCGTGCGGGATAGAAGAAGCAACTTGCACTCTCAACTCAATTCCATCATCCCCTTTAAAAAGATTGACGACATGAGAGGAGCGTTTAAATGTATATTGTTTACTTTCACTAGTGCCTATTTCTTTCCTTACGTCTTTTGGTGTTTTCCCTATGATCTTTAACAAATCTTTATCGCTGACGTTCCCTTTTTTCTGTTGAAGAAACGCTTTTGACAGCTTGAAGCTGATGACTTCATTTAATGAGCCATTAAACAGAAACTCCGATTGATCTTTTGTTGTGACCCTCACTTCATGCTGCCAATCAAAATAAAATTCATCAATGCCTGTGATTTGATAAGCTGGCGGCTTGAGGTTTAAATGTTTATAAATACTGTTGATCCTGTTTTTTATCTCCGTTTCTGTTAAATGGATTCCGTCAATATCCTTTAATTGAAAGATGGCGTTTACGTATTGCGCTTGTCGAAGCGTCCCTTTTTCCCAGGTGGCAGACGCTAAACTGTCCTCTTCAATCTGAGACATTTTTGGCAGAAGAAGAACGTTCGTCTCTCCATCCTCTTTTTGTACAGTCAATTGAATGCGATTGAGATCTATTGACCTTCCGCTTCTTTCGAAAAATTCAATGGTCTTTTGCCTATATTCTTTATCGGTCAGTTCCTTTCCCTCTACACGACCTCGATAAGAATATTCGCTTAATTCACCTGTAAACGGAGAAATATTCACTTCATACTGATCATCTGCAAACACGTAATGATAAGGGATAGGCTGATGACTAGCATTTAAATACAGCGATTGATTCTCCGGTACAAACTTTGAAGCGAATGCTTTTGCACTTGCTGCTGATAAAGGGCGATATTCTTCCGAGAAAGTATCTACCAATTCCGTTTTGGTGAATTGGAACATGGTATGAGGGATATTAATAATCGGATTGAGTAATAGCAGAAAAAAGACAGCTATACAACCAGCGCCCCACTGCCTTAATCTCACTTTGTCCCGCAGTAAAGCAGATAACAAATAAATCGTCATAAAGCTTCCTGCTGCTGCCGCTAAAATGACAATCGATTTAAATGTAGATTGAAGTTCATACTTCGAAATAGAAGGATAAAAAATATAAAGCAGGGCTGCAAAAATTAGGCCATAGAACAACAGCAATCCCTTCCACTTCCAGTGCCAAAACAAGCGAAAGAAAAGATGCAGTACTAAAGCGGCAAAGCCAGCCATAACCAAAATGGTGATCAGATCTCTCCATACTAGCCCCATATCACCGCTAAGAAAGAACTTTTTGCTTTCAGCAAACACAATAAACACGGTTTGACATAAAGGCAGAAGTAATACAGATAAATCAAAAGCAAAAAACATGCCTTTATTTTTTAAATAAGGAAGAGTAATCACATAGTACAGTGATGCAAGCAAAACATACCCATAAATGAGAAATTGCATGAAATCTGTCAGCACTTCAAATGTTTCGATCGTATACTGTCTAGCTAGGACTTGGTGGATCATTTCAACTGTTATTCCGCCAAGCAGAACAACTCTTAATACGATTCCAGCATAAAATACATAACCACTCTTCTTTTCTTTCCATAGCGGAAGTGTCATGAAAAGAACAAATAGTCCAAGTACACACCATTGAATGATGCGGATACTATACTCATTTAAAATAAAATACCTTTCAAAATGGAGCGATAAATCACTAAACAAATCAAACATTGATACACAATCCTTTACATAAAATTAAGGCCTCATTCGTATAGACATTCGCCTTACCAAAAAGTTTCAGGAAAAACAAAAAATCACTTCATTCTCATGAAGTGATTCCGATTATTTTTTATTTCCGCTTCCTTTTATGTAATCATGCAAGATTTTTTCACAAATGGATCGATTTCCGGCGACTATGCTGTTTTTATCTAGGAACGTAAGACGCTCTCCGTGAATATTTGAGTAAACAGCCCCTACTTCATCAAGCAGTACGCAGCCCGCTGCATAATCCCATGGCGCAAGCCTTAACGTGACATATGCGTCACTTCTGCCGCTTGCAATATAAGCAAGCTCAAGGGCAGCGGATCCAATCGTTCGTGTCCCTCTCACATCACGCACAAGACGGGCAAATGGTTTGGCGTCAAAATAAGGGCTTTCGATCGCCCATGTCGGATTAATCCCCACAATGGCTTTTTCAATTTCCACATCTTTTAATCGAGGGAGCAGGGTATCGTTCATATAAGCTCCTTCTCCTTTGATGGCATGGTAGAGCTCGTCATGAATAACGTCATAAATAAGACCGATTTTCCCAACACCATTTTCAAATATCCCGATTGAAATGGCAAAGTTGCGTTTTTGATGGACAAAGTTCATTGTGCCATCGATCGGATCAATAATCCACACAATCCCATCGAGTGAGGTCACCTCTTCCCCTTGTCCCTCTTCTCCTAAAATGTGATGGTCTGAAAATGTCGACTGTATTTTTTCAATAAAAAAACGCTCTGTTTCTTTATCGATATTCGTGACAAGATCATTTGGATTTGATTTTGTTTCAATTGATAGACCTTCCTGCATGGACGCTTTAATACGGCTCCCTGCTTCTTTTACCCAGAGCTTTGCAAGACGGTCAATTTCCACCCAGTTTGTCATCAGATTGTAAACCTCTTTTCTATGTAGGACCTATTTGTAATAGCATACTGATATTATGTACGTAAAAGCAAGAAAAAAGCAGCTTCATACAAAAACGAACCGATGAATTGGTTCGTTTTTACCTCACGCTGTTTTACCCTTGAAGCTGCTCCCATTCTTTTCTTAGGCGCTCAAGCTTTCGTTTGCTGCGTTCGATTTGGATGTCATCTTTATGCTCGATGGCTTCATGAAGCGTAGAAAGCTCATAATCAACCTCTAATCTCCACACAGCGATGCGATTCTTCTTCTCCTGCCTATACCCCTGCTTCACGATTTGCTTCATTGGTCAACGCCCCTTCCAGAGAATGATTCATTCCTTGTCAGTTTTCATTGATAAAAAATTCAATCGATAAGAGAAATGGTTCTTGCTTATATCGTATGAAGCGATCGCATAACCGCAACGACATTCTGAAAATTGTGTCTTTACCTATTTATTATGTACCACAAAATTGATGATTTTAAACGCTGCGACACGACCTTCATAAACTTTGATCTAACGGTGCATCTTTTTTTGAGCTTGACCCAAGCTATGATAAAATATGATCAGCGAAAAGATACAGGAGGCATAACATGAGTGAAATGCGTTTTAGAGATGAAGATTTTGAAACATTCACAGTTGATGGTTTAGATGAACGAATGACTGTATTAAAAGAAAGAGTCCGTCCAAAGCTTGAGGCACTTGGCGAACATTTTGCACCACTTCTTTCTTCTATTACAGGAGACGAAATGTTTGTACACGTCGCAAAGCATGCTAGAAGATCTGTCAACCCGCCAAATGATACGTGGGTTGCTTTTGCAAACAGTAAGCGCGGATATAAAAAACTCCCTCATTTTCAAATCGGGCTTTGGAAAACACATGTCTTTGTCTGGTTTGCACTCATTTATGAATCTCCAGTAAAAGGTGAGTACGGCCAGCTATTTGAAAAAGAACTAGACACCATTCAGCAGAAAATACCGCAAGATTTTGTTTGGTCTAAAGATCATATGAAACCAGATGTCATGCGTCACAGCGAACTAGATTCAGAACAGCTGAAAACGCTGTTTGAACGTGTTCAAACAGTCAAGAAAGCCGAGCTTCTTTGCGGCATTCAGCTACCGAGAGAAGAAGTCGTGCAAATGAATAATGAAGAATTCCTCTCGAAAATTGAAAATGCCTTCCGCACGCTGACGTATCTATACCGTTTTACACAGAAAGAATCTGTATGAAAAAACGAGCCCTTTTAGGCTCGTTTTTTACATGCGTATAATAGCAGTCTCTTCTGCCTCTCTTGCGGTTTTTACTGCATGATAAGGGGAATACCCGCTTCCCTTTTCAAACGCCGCACAATGCGTTTTTTCCTCTGCTTTTGATGGCACAACCTCTTTAAATCGTTTATATGCGTCTAATAACTCCTGCTTCGCAATTCCTTTTTCGTAGGCTTTTTCAACAGCCTGAAAAAATGAAATGACCGCAATCTTTTCCTCTGTCGTCCAGTCGACATCCATTGGATATTGATATTCCATTTACTTGTCCCTCACTTTAATACTCATTTCTGATTTGAACTTTTATTATAGCATCTGTTTGTTAAGAAACCGATTGATTTTATGCTTTACATTCCGATCAGTTCATAATATAATTCTTTTGTTTTATGCAATGAAATCTGCTGTAATTGGCACAATAATAGCAGGTATTTCGATGAAGGTGGGAAAGCAATTGTCACAACATGATACACCCTTATACACTGGACTAAAAAAACACGCAGCAACCAATCCAGTCCAATTTCACATTCCAGGCCATAAAAAAGGAGCCGGAATGGATCCTGAATTTAGAGCATTCATTGGCGACAATGCATTAAGCATTGACCTCATTAATATAGAACCTCTCGATGATTTACATTCACCACGAGGGATGATAAAAGAAGCACAGGAGCTTGCTGCTGAAGCCTTCGGTGCTGATCATACGTTTTTCTCTATTCAAGGAACAAGCGGCGCCATCATGACAATGGTGATGACGGTATGCGGACCTGGAGATAAAATTATCGTTCCTCGTAACGTTCATAAATCAATTATGTCCGCGATTGTATTTTCTGGCGCCATTCCTGTTTTTATTCACCCAGAAATAGACAAAGAGCTTGGCATCTCTCACGGTATTACACCTGAATCAGCCAAAAAGGCGCTCACTAAGCATCCAGATGCGAAAGGTTTACTTGTCATTAATCCAACGTATTTTGGTATTTCAGCAGACTTAAAATCAATCGTAGACATTGCCCATTCATTTGATGTGCCTGTCCTTGTCGATGAAGCACACGGTGTGCATATCCATTTTCATGATGAGCTTCCCCTCTCTGCGATGCAGGCAGGTGCCGACATGGCAGCAACAAGTGTCCATAAACTTGGCGGCTCTCTTACGCAGAGCTCTATTTTAAATATGAAGGAAGGGCTTGTTTCAAAAGACCGCGTGCAATCGATTTTGAGTATGCTGACGACAACATCCACTTCTTATTTGCTCTTAGCATCACTGGATGTCGCTCGAAAACGATTAGCCACTGAAGGAAAGGCACTTGCTGACGAAGCCATTCGTTTGGCTGAATCAGCGAGAGACCGCTTGAATCAAATTGACGGTATTAGCTGCATCGGCAAGGAAATACTCGGTTCAGCTTCTACTTACGATTATGACCCAACGAAATTAATTATCTCCATTAAAGACCTTGGGTTAAACGGACATGATGTCGAAAAATGGCTGAGAGAAAGCTATCGAATTGAAGTAGAGCTCTCTGACCTTTACAATATCTTATGTATCGTAACCCCTGGTGATTCAGATGAGACAATTGATACGCTCGTGACGGCGATGCAGGAAATTGCCGCAGCGTCTACTCGTGACGGCGGCAAACAAGCGGTAACAGAGGTACTGCTGCCTGATATCCCATCGCTTGCTATGACGCCGCGTGACGCCTTTTATGCCACAACTGAAGTCGTTCCTTTTAAGGAAGCAGTCGGCCGCATCACCGCAGAGTTTGTGATGGTATATCCGCCAGGTATTCCAATTTTTATACCAGGTGAAATTATCACAGAAGAAAATATATCGTATATCTTTAAAAATATTGAAATTGGCCTCCCTGTCCAAGGACCTGAAGATTCAACGCTTGAAATGATCCGTGTGATTAAGGAACAAAAACCAATTTTATAAAAAAGAAACATGCAGCCCCAAATGGAGCTGCATGCTTTTTTTATTTATTCAGAGGCTTCATCACAGCAATGACAGTGACCGCACGTTCCGTATAGCGTTGTCACTTTTTCATTTTCAAATTGATCAATGGTTTCATTGCAATCTTGACAAATAATTGTACCCACGTACATTCCCCTTTTCTTCATTCATAGTTTGAAAGCGTTTGATCTATTTCTTATCTCTATAATATGATGTCACATTTAAGTTGTCAACGGTTAATTGTATGACACATTTAATCATTTTTTATAAATATGTGCTTTTTTCTCATCATATTGAGGGAACGTTTCAATTGTATTTTGCTTCATATCAATTCTGTAACAATTGAGTAACAATCGAAAATTGTCAAAAGGGACATGATACACTAGAGTGACTAACAGGGAACAAGCTCCTAAAAATGTTGGGACAACCCCAAATGATTTTGAGGTGAATAGATTGAATTTTATGAGGACACTTCTCATTATATTCCCCATGCTCTTTGTACTTAGTTCATGCTCATTTGCGTATATCATACCGACTCAGACCGACCAAGTCAGTCATATTCAAAAACCGAGAATTCTCTTCTTTACTGATGCAGAAAACCTTGATAAAGAAAGCCCTTATTATGATGCAGTCCTCGATTTAAAGAATGAATACCCTAAGGAAATGTCAAAAATGATTGTGAAAGAAGATCGTAAAGGCTGGAAAAATGAAGTTGATGAACTGCCGGCTATTTTACTTGTCAATGATGAAAAAGTCATCGTGAAGGTTGAAGGAAATGTTCGCAGTAAACAGGAGATCTTATCGCCCTTATGCCATGCTTTAGACCGCGTCAATACAAACTAATGATATTTTCCTTGCACTTATATATAACCATATGAAAAAACCCCTCACCTCATGAGGGGTTTTTCATATGGTGTTCAGGGCGCAAAAAAACCCTCTCCATCAAGGAGAGGGTTTCATAGGTTCATTATTTTACGATGTGGATTGGGCTTCCAATTGCTACTTCAGCCGTTTCCATTGTAATTTCACCTAATGTTGGGTGAGCATGAATTGTCATAGCGATGTCTTCAGCAGTCACTCCAGCTTCGATTGCAAGGCTAAGCTCTGAAATCATATCAGAAGCGCCAACACCTGCGATTTGAGCACCGATAACTAGACCATCCTCTTTACGAGTGATCATTTTCATGAAGCCATCAGTTGCATCAAGAGAAAGTGCACGTCCGTTCGCTGCGAATGGGAATTTCGCTGCAACGATTTCGATTCCTTCTGCTTTTGCTTCTGCTTCAGTGTATCCAACAGTTGCAAGTTCTGGCTCAGAGAATACAACAGCAGGAATACCAAGGTAATCAATTTCAGCTGGCTCTCCAGCGATTGCTTCAGCTGCAATTTTACCTTCGTAAGAAGCTTTGTGTGCAAGTGGTGGTCCATCAACGATGTCACCAATTGCATAGATGTTAGATACGCTTGTACGGCATTGTTTGTCTGTTTTGACAACTCCGCGGTCAGTCAATTCAACACCAACTTGCTCAAGACCAAGCTCATCAGTGTTTGGACGACGCCCAACAGTCACAAGTACGTAATCAGCATCAACTGTTTTTTCTTCACCTTTTACTTCGAATGTAACAGTGACACCATCAGATTTTTCTTCAACGCCTTTTGCAAGAGCGTTTGTATGGATTTCAACGTTTCCTTTTTTCTTCAGGTTACGTTTAACCAATGAGCTCATTTGCTTTTCGAAACCTGGAAGGATTTCGTCTCCACCTTCAAGGATCACAACTTCTGTTCCAAAGTTTGCATAAGCAGTACCAAGCTCAGTACCGATGTATCCACCACCGATGACAACTAACTTTTTAGGTACTTCTTTAAGCGCTAAAGCACCAGTTGAGTTGATCACGCGGTCTGTGTATTTAAAAGTAGGCAATTCGATTGGACGAGATCCAGTAGCAAGAATTGCATTTTTGAAAGTGTAAGTCTGTGCTGAATTTTCATCCATTACACGTACAGAGTTGCTGTCTACGAAATAAGCTTCACCTTTAACGATGTCTACTTTATTTCCTTTAAGAAGACCTTGAACTCCACCTGTTAATTTGTTTACAACAGAAGCTTTCCACTCTTGAACTTTTGTGAAATCAACTGTTACGTTTTCAGCTTTGATACCCATGTCTTCAGAATGCTTAGCATTTTCGAAACGATGGCCAGCATTGATTAATGCTTTTGAAGGAATACAACCAACGTTTAGACATACACCGCCAAGTGTTCCTTTTTCAACGATTGTTACTTTTTGTCCAAGCTGTGCAGCACGAATAGCAGCTACATATCCACCAGGACCTGCACCGATGACAAGAGTATCTGTTTCGATTGGGAAATCTCCTACTACCATGACATTACGCCTCCATTAAAATTAATTGTGGATCATTCAATAAACGCTTGATGTGGTTAAGGGCATTTTGCGCAGTAGCTCCGTCAATCATACGGTGGTCAAAGCTTAGGGAAAGAGCTAAGACTGGAGCTGCAACGATTTCGCCATCACGAACAACCGCTTTTTCAGCGATACGGCCAATACCAAGGATCGCTACTTCTGGGTGGTTGATGACTGGAGTAAACCATTGTCCACCAGCAGAACCGATGTTTGTGATTGTGCAAGATGCACCTTTCATTTCAGCTGGAGCCAATTTACCATCACGTGCTTTTGTTGCAAGCTCATTGATTTCGTTAGAAACTTCGAAAATCGCTTTGCGATCTGCATTTTTCACAACTGGAACGAGCAAGCCTTTTTCAGTGTCAGCTGCAATTCCGATGTTGTAGTAATGCTTTTGAACAACTTCATCCGTTTTATCATCGATAGAAGTGTTAAGTACTGGGTACTTTTTCAAAGCAGAAGTTAGAGCTTTTACAACGTAAGGCAAGTAAGTTAACTTGATTCCTTGATCAGCTGCAACTTGTTTGAATTGTTTACGATGTGCAACAAGGTTTGTTACATCAACTTCATCCATTAATGTTACGTGAGGAGCTGTATGCTTAGAGTTCACCATTGCTTTCGCGATTGCTTTGCGGATTCCGCTCATTTTCTCGCGAGTTTCTGGGAATTCTCCTTCAAGAACTGGAGCTGCTGCCGCTTTAGGAGCTGCTTCTTCTTTCGCACTTTCAGCTGCTTGAGGTGCTGCTGCTGGAGCTGCAGAACCACCATTAACGAAGCTGTCGATATCTTCTTTTAACACACGTCCGTTTTTACCAGAACCTGCAACTTTGTAAATTTCAACGCCTTTTTCACGAGCATATTTACGTACAGATGGCATAGCGATCACGCGTTTGTTTGGATCAGCATCTACTTGCTCTTGTGCGCCTGCACCAGTTGCTGCTGCCGCTTCTTCTTGTGCTACTTCTTTCTTCTCTGGCTCGTTACCAGCTTCAGCAGTACCTTGTACTTGAGCTTCAGTTTTTGCTTCGCCTTCTTCTTCGCTGCCTTTAAATTGAAGATTTTCGTAACCAGGTGCATCAAACGTAATGATTGTTTGTCCTACAGTTGCAACTGTTCCCTCTTCAACTTTTAATTCTAATACTTTTCCTTTAACAGGTGAAGGAATTTCTACAACTGCTTTATCATTTTGTACCTCTGCTAAAACGTCATCTTCATTGATTTCGTCGTTTGGTTTAACAAACCACTTAACGATCTCACCTTCGTGGATACCTTCTCCGATGTCCGGAAGTTTAAATTCAAATGCCACTGTTTTTCGCCTCCTAGATTTTGTTGAACCCTTGTTGTGTATGTTTACACGGTCATGTAATTGATAAAGGGGAAGAGAAATAAATTCTTTTCCCCTCTGTCATTTAATTAAAATTCAAGAACTTTTTTCGCTGTTTCAAGTACATCTTTATGGTTTGGAAGCCATACGCTCTCAGCTTGAGAGAAAGCAAATACAGTATCAGGTGCAGCTACACGAAGTACTGGTGCTTCCAGGCTAAGGATCGCTCTGTCATTGATTTCAGCTACTACGTTTGCAGCAATACCAGCTTGTTTTTGTGCTTCTTGAACAACGATCGCACGGCCTGTTTTTTCAACAGAAGCGATGATTGTTTCAATATCAAGCGGGCTTACTGTGCGAAGATCGATAACTTCAGCAGAAACGCCTTCTTTTTCTAGCTCTTCAGCAGCTTTTAGTGATTCGTGAACCATTGCACCGTAAGTGATGATTGAAAGGTCAGTACCTTCACGTTTCACGTCAGCTTTACCGATTTCAATTGTGTACTCTTCTTCAGGAACTTCCTGACGGAAAGAACGATAAAGTTTCATATGCTCAAGGAACACTACAGGATCGTTGTCACGAATTGCAGAAATTAAAAGTCCTTTTGCATCATAAGGTGTTGAAGGAATGACAACCTTGATACCAGGCTGTTGTGCGATAAGACCTTCTAAGCTGTCAGCGTGAAGCTCAGGTGTGTGAACTCCCCCACCGAATGGAGAACGGATTGTCACTGGAGAATGCCAGCGTCCGCCAGAACGGTAACGCATACGAGCCATTTGTCCAGAAACAGAATCTAATACTTCGTAAACGAATCCGAAGAATTGAATTTCCATTACTGGGCGGAATTCTTGTAGTCCAAGGCCAATTGCAAGACCGCCAATACCAGATTCAGCAAGTGGAGTATCGAATACACGATCCTCACCAAACTCTTTTTGCAATCCTTCAGTCGCACGGAATACGCCGCCGTTTTTACCAACGTCTTCTCCGAAAACGAGAACGTTTTCGTCATTTTTCAGTTCTGTGCGTAACGCATCAGTGATCGCTTGAATCATTGTCATTTGCGCCATGGCTTACTTCGACTCCTTCTGTTTGTAAATTTCAAGCTGTTCAACTAAGTTGAATGGTTTCACATCGTACATGTTTTCAATCAAGTCAGTGACTTTTTGCTTAGGCTGTTCGTCAGCTTCTTTGATCGCTTGTTTGATTTGTTCTTTTGCATCTTCGATCACTTTATTCTCTTCTTCTTCAGACCATAGGCCTTTGTTTTCCAAGAATTTGCGGTAGCGTACCAATGGATCTTTTTGCTCCCACTCGTTTTCATCTTCTTTTGTACGATATCTTGTTGGATCGTCACCAGCCATTGTATGTGGGCCGTAACGGAATGTAAGAGTTTCGATTAATGTTGGTCCTTCACCATTTACAGCGCGCTCACGAGCTTCAGCAGTTGCTGCATAAACAGCTAATGCATCCATACCGTCAACTTGTACGCCTACGATACCAGCTGCAGCTGCTTTTTGTGCAATTGTTTGTGCAGCAGACTGCTTTTCAACAGGTGTAGAGATCGCATATCTGTTGTTTTGGACAACAAAAATCGCTGGCGCTTTGTAAGCCCCTGCAAAGTTAATACCTTCGTAGAAATCACCTTGTGAAGCTCCACCGTCACCAGTGTAAGTGATTGCAACAGCTTTTTTACCGCGCTTTTTCAAACCAAGAGCTACACCAGCAGCTTGAATGATTTGTGCACCGATAATGATTTGCGGTGAAAGTGCATTCACATCATCAGGCATTTGGTTACCAACAAAGTGTCCGCGAGAGAACAAGAATGCTTTTGTTAGCGGAAGACCATGCCAGATTAATTGTGGTACATCACGATATCCTGGAAGAATGAAATCTTCTTTCTCAAGTGCAAAGTGAGTTGCAAGCTGAGAAGCCTCTTGTCCAGCTGTTGGCGCATAGAAGCCAAGACGTCCTTGACGGTTCAATGAAATTGAACGTTGATCTAATACACGTGTAAACACCATACGGCGCATTAATTCTTTTAATTGGTCATCTGAAAGATCCGGCATTGCCGCTTCGTTTACGACTTCGCCTTTTTCGTTTAAAATTTGAAACGTTTCAAACTGCTTTTTGATGGCATCAAATTGCTTTTTGCTATCAACAATTGCTTTTTTTGTTTTTGCAGCCATTCTAAAGTCACCTCTTCCTTTCTTTTAACAGTCCATTTGTCGTGAATCCATTTATACATACAGATATAGGATAACCCAAAATACTCATATGACTCCTGTATATAATAGCCACTAAGATCGTTGTCGAAACATAGGTTGACCACTCTTTTTTGAGTCCTTCTAACTGTATTAACGATAGTTCACAAAAAACTAATACAACTTCTGTTAACAAGGAATAGTTTACAACAAGAAAAATAGTCCGTCAATTGATTTAACGGCTTTATTTAAATAAATGTATTCGCTTTACTTTTTATGGTGAACTGTATCAATCTGTTTAACAAACAACCTAATCTGTACTAGTATAGAGTGTACTACTGTACTACAATAGAAAATGTTTGTTTTTGTCGAAAAATAAAAAAAGAGCTGTTTTTCAGCTCTTTTTTGACTCTTGTTCTGCTGCTTTATACAAAGCCTTTTTATGATCATTCAATTGATCTGTATATCGATTGAACTTCTTACTTTCTTTTCTGACTTTGCTATATGAACGATTGACGGTCTTCAGCTTAGACTTCAGCTCTTCATATCCTAGATCCTTTTTCTTTAAAGATTGATACAAATGCTGATCTTGTTTCAGCGCCTTTTGATACTCCTTGTAAAGCTGATCATATGATGCATATCGTTTCTCGATCGATTTGACTGTTTGATCTGCTTTCTCTTTTAACTCGGCATCTTGCAATCGTGCAGCAGATTCCTTTACCGTTTTCAATTCTTTTTTCGATTCATCCATGCTGTCTTTTTCTGTTTTTAAATGTTCTTCTCGTTTCGCTGCCGATGCTAACGCCTGATTAGAAAGGCTTGACACTGTTTTTGTATGGTCCTTTGTTGTTTGAATCATTTTTGTGTACAGCTTCTGTTCTTTTTTCTCATAGCTTTGCAGTGTACCTTGCTCTTTTTCGAAGGATGCTTCTTTTTCACTCATTTTCATCATCGCATCCTGCATGTCATTGAATGGATTTTGACCTCCGCATCCTGTCAGCAAAAGGGTACATATCCCCGCTAAAGCAGCACCTGCTTTCATGCTTCTTTTCATCTGTCTCATCACAAGGTCCCCCTTTACATCTCCACATACCACTATAATTTTTATAGGCGTTTGTGACAAGGAAAGAGGTCAGTCAGATGAGGCGGAGAAGATTTTTTTCAAGCAATAGGCTCATGACTATACAAATAGTGCATTCATACATAGTTTATATTACACGCTTCGCCTTCACTTATGAAAGGCCGAGTGTATTTCCAAAGGAGGTCAAAAGTATGTCTAATTATAGTCATGGAAGTATGTATGGTGGATACGGCGGTTACGGGTATGGATACGGCGGCGGCTGTTGTTACCCAAGTTATGGCGGTGGATACGGATGCGGATACGGCGGCGGACGTACATTCGCTTTAATCGTTGTGCTTTTCATCCTATTAATCATCGTTGGCGCAGCATTCTTAGGCGGCGGTGGCTGCTGCTAAGGCTGTTTAAGCCTCTGACCGGTCTCAAAGGACCGGTCTTCTTTATTTCATTGCATATGTTGTGTATCATTTTATATACTTTACATACAAAGGAAATAGGAGTGAAGTTTTGTGATTACCATGGATGATATCGTAAGGGACGGACATCCCGTCTTAAGACAAACAGCTGAAGCGGTCGAGCTCCCGCCGACAGAAGAGGAAAAACAGCAATTAACTGACATGATCGAATTCGTCAAAAACAGTCAAGATGCTGATATTGCTGAAAAATACGGACTAAGACCCGGCGTTGGATTAGCTGCTCCGCAGATCAATATTAGTAAACGGATGATCGCAGTTCATTGTGAGGATGAAGACGGAGAAGAATACAGCTATGCTCTGTTCAACCCGCGTATTGTCAGTCATTCAGTCAAAAGAGCTTATTTAGCTACTGGTGAAGGCTGCTTATCAGTTGATGAAGCCATCCCTGGATTTGTTCCTCGATATCAAAAAATCAGGGTCAAGGCCACAACGCTTGAAGGAGAGGACATTGATATCCGTCTAAAAGGATTCCCTGCTATTGTCTTTCAGCATGAAATTGACCATTTAAATGGCATTATGTTTTATGATCATATTCAAAAGGATCAGCCTTTCGCTGAGCCAGAAAACTCTGTTGCGATCGGCAGATCATAACATAAAAAAGAAGACCCCACATCTAAGGGTCTTCTTTTTTATTCTTCAATAAGGCCAAGATGGGTCACTGCATGGAATATGCCGTCCTCATCTACTGGCTTTGTCACAAAATCAGCCAATGCTTTCAGTTCACTCACAGCATTTCCCATCGCAACGCCTGTTCCAGCAAACGAAATCATTTCTCTATCGTTCAGTCCGTCTCCAAAGGCAATGGTATCCTTTTGATCGTAAGGAAGTCTTTCGATGACTCGTTTGATTCCTTCAGCTTTTGATCCGCCTTTTGGCAGAACATCTGTTGACAGCTCATGCCATCTGACAAGGTCAATCTCATCGTAGAATGCCTTATATTGCTCTTCCTCTTCTGCCTTACAAAATAACAGCATTTGAAAAATGTCGTTTTCTTTAAAGAAAGACAAATCGTGCTCAGGATGCTCTGTTTTTAAAGTACCGATTCCTTCATGGATAAACGGATGGTTCGGTACAGACGCCTTCATCGTTTCTTCTCCCATAAAAACAAGCGGATGATCATGACGATCCGCTGTCTCATAAATCCGCTCCATCAGCTCCTGCTTCAGCGGATTACCGTAAATAACGTCTCCCTCATACATGACATACTGACCGTTATAAGCAATGAATGAGTCAAGCCCTAATTCTTCTAAAATGGGCTGAATCAGAAAAGGAGAACGCCCAGATGCAATAAAGAGATGATGACCTTTTTCTTTTAATAAATGAACCGCTCGCTTCGTTGACTCAGGTATTTTTTTATCATGATCATATAAAGTACCATCGATATCAAAGAAGATGACTTTTTTATTCATATCTCGCCCTCCTGCCCTTTGTTATGTATACACACTCCCTTTCATCATACAGAAAGATTTTCGCTTTCGAAACCAAATCCTTTTGAAAACGCCTATTTTCCCACATATATCCATGTAACATTCATTGGAAACATCATATAATACAAGTATATAGAGAGATCGGAATACGCTGTTTAAGCTTACTTTAAACCGAAAGGAGGCGGCCTGTGATGCTTCGTCGTCTGCGCAAGAAAATTCGAAGACAATGGAAGGACATGCTTCGTAAAAAATCGATTGCTTAAAGGGATCTTTCGCACATTTGCCGAAGGTCCTTTTTTCTCAGAGACTTTTCTTATGCGCGTTTTTTTAATATAATAGAATAAGCGAGTGTAACATACGGTATTTAAGGAGAGATTTGGATGATATATAAGGTATTTTTTCAGGCAAGTACTACTGAGGTACCTGTAAGAGAACACACAGATTCACTATACGTTGAAGCGGTTTCTGAAAGAGACGTACGCGATAAGTTGAAAAAACATAACTACAACATTGAATTCATTCAGCCTGTAGACGGTGCTTTTTTAGACTATGAACGAGAAAGTGAAAATTTTAAAGTATTGGAGCTATGAGAGGAATGAAATTTGTAAAAAACGATCAGGCGGCAGTTTTTGCGCTCGGCGGTTTAGGCGAGATCGGTAAAAACACGTATGGCGTTCAATTTCAAGATGAAATCATTTTAATTGATGCTGGTATTAAGTTTCCTGAAGATGAGCTTCTTGGAATTGACTACGTCATCCCTGACTATACGTACTTAGTTAAAAACGAAGATAAAATCAAAGGTCTTTTCATCACTCACGGACATGAAGACCACATCGGCGGTATCCCTTACCTTCTCAAGCAAGTGAATATTCCAGTTTACGGCGGCAAACTCGCAATCGGCCTACTTCGTAATAAATTGGAAGAGCATGGTCTCTTGAGACAAACAAAACTTCACATTTTTGAAGAAGAAGATACCATCAAATTTAGAAAAACAGCTGTGTCTTTCTTTAGAACGACACACAGTATTCCAGATTCTTATGGAATTGTCGTCAAGACACCTCCTGGTAACATCGTACATACAGGTGATTTCAAGTTTGACTTTACTCCTGTTGGCGAGCCTGCCAATTTAACCAAAATGGCTGAGATCGGAAAAGAAGGCGTACTTTGTCTTTTATCTGATAGTACAAACAGTGAAATCCCAGAATTTACGATGTCTGAAAGACGTGTAGGTGAAAGCATTGATGACATCTTTAGAAAAGTCGACGGACGTATCATCTTTGCCACGTTTGCTTCAAACATTCACAGACTTCAGCAAGTGATTGAGTCTGCTGTTGCCAACGGTAGAAAAGTCGCTGTATTTGGACGCAGTATGGAGTCTGCTATTGATATTGGACAAGATCTTGGCTATATTAAATGTCCAAAAAACACGTTTATTGAACATAATGAAATCAACCGCCTTCCAGCAAACAAAGTAACCATTCTTTGTACTGGTAGCCAGGGTGAACCGATGGCAGCTCTTTCTCGTATTGCGAACGGTACTCACCGCCAGATTTCGATTAACCCTGGAGACACTGTTGTCTTCTCATCTTCACCAATCCCAGGTAACAATATTAGCGTAAGCCGCACCATTAACCAGCTTTATCGTGCAGGCGCTGAGGTTATTCATGGCTCGCTTAATAATATTCATACATCTGGTCACGGCGGACAAGAAGAACAAAAACTGATGCTCCGTTTAATTAAACCAAAATTCTTTATGCCGATTCACGGTGAATACCGCATGCAAAAAACGCATATCAAGCTTGCGAATGACTGCGGCATCCCTGAGGAAAACTGCTTTATCATGGATAACGGTGAAGTTCTTGCACTGAAAGGTGACGAAGCAAGTGTCGCTGGCAAAATTCCATCAGGCAACGTGTATATCGATGGAAGCGGTATTGGCGATATCGGAAACATCGTTTTAAGAGACCGCCGCATTCTTTCTGAAGAGGGTCTTGTCATTGTAGTCGTCAGCATGGACATGAAAGAATTCAAAATCTCTGCTGGACCTGATTTGATCTCAAGAGGTTTTGTCTACATGAGAGAATCTGGAGACCTTATCAACGATGCACAGGATTTAATTTCAAAGCATCTTGAAAAAGTAATGGAACGTAAGACAACTCAGTGGTCTGAAATCAAGAACGAAATTACTGACACTCTTGCACCTTTCCTTTATGAAAAAACAAGACGCCGTCCAATGATCTTACCGATTATTATGGAAGTGTAATCACAAAAAAGAGACACAAGCCGCTTGGCTGTGTCTCTTTTTTTCACCATTCATTGAAAAAACCGCATATATACATATGCGGTTTCTCTTTTTTATGATTGAATTGGGAGATGCTGAAAGCTTCTGACATCAAACAAACCCTTTGTCGTCATTTTCACATCAGGAATGACTGGGAGTGCCAAGAAGGACAGCGTCAAAAATGGATTAAAGTCTAAAGTAAAGCCTGTTTCTTTTAACGCTTCATGGAGCGCATGAAGGCTTTCATTTACAAGATGTGCCGGCTGATCTGAAAGTAAACCAGATATCGGTAATGGCAGCGTATGTAGAGACTCGCCATTTTTGACAACAGTCAAACCGCCGCCTGCTTCTTTTAACACGTCAATGGCTTTTACGATATCAGCATCATTTGTGCCAACCGCAATTAAATTGTGAGAATCATGCGCAACCGTTGTTGCAATTGCGCCCTTTTCTAATCCAAAGCCGCTGACAACCCCTATCCCCATTTCAGATAAGCCTTGATGGCGTTCGACAAGCACCATTTTTAATACATCTCTTTCTGTATCACTAGTGAATTGTCCGTTCGTTTCTGAAGGAGAGACTTGTTCTAATTTTGTTTCTAGCTGATTCGGAATAATGCGGATCACATTCATTTTTTGATGAGCTGTGATAGGCAGTGCCAGATCTTGCTCTTGAACGTCTATAGTATGAACAGATTGTAATAATGCTGGACTCGGTGCAATTTTTTCGACACTTGGCTTGTACTCTCCATGCTGCGCCACCAATTCTCCTGCAATAAATACGCTGGTGATGTCGACTTGATGAAGATCAGAGACGAGCATAAAATCAGCATCAAAGCCTGGCGCAATGGCTCCCTTTGTTTTGAGGCCAAAACACTCTGCTGCGTTTAAACTTCCCATTTGATACGCTAAAAATGGGTCTAACCCTTCTTTTATAGACATACGTACTTGTTCGTCAATACTTCCCTCCGACATTAAATCATCTAAATGTTTATCATCGGTACAAAAGAAAAAGCGTCTCGCATTCTTTTCATTCACAGCTGGTAAAACGTTTTTCACGTTTTTGGCAACAGAGCCTTCTCTTAGCATGACATACATGCCTCGTTTTACACGTTCAAGGGCTTCGCTGGCTGTTGTTACCTCATGATCTGTTTGGACACTTGCTGTGCGGTAAACGTTTATTAATCGGTCTGTTAAGCCTGCTAGATGGCCATCAATCAGTTTATGTTCGTTTTGTGCATCAAGCAGCTTTTGAAGCATATCTTCTTCTGCCTGCTCTACACCGACGTAATCCATCACCTCAGCAAGACCAAGAACCTCTTTCTCTTGATACAAAGGCTTTAAATCTTTCGCTTTTAAGACAGCACCTGATCGTTCAAAACTGACTGCCGGTACGCAGGATGGCAGCATGAAATAAATATTTAAGGCAGCTTTTCTCGCTTCTTCCAGCATAAAACGGATGCCTGAGATCCCTGACACATTGGCAATTTCATGCGGGTCTGTTACGACAGTTGTCACACCGTGCGGGACGACAGCTTTGGAGAATTCAGCAGGGGTCACCATAGAGGACTCGATATGAACGTGGCCATCAATAAAACCGGGTACAAGCATTTGACCTGCTGCATCCAGCTCCTGTTCTCCCTCGTACTCTCCAATCCCTACTATTTGTCCATTTTCAACAGCGACATCAGCGTCTATCCATTCCTGGTTAAACACGTCCATAACCTTCGCATGTTTAATCACTAGAGCTGCTTTTTTTCTCTTTGCAGCTACTTCAATTTGATGTCTGAAAAGCTCCTTATCCAACGACACTGCCTCCTCCAAGTAAACAATATAATGTTTCTTATCGTAAACGAATCTGTTTGCCCAGTCAATGACATTTAGAGAAAATCATCCAGATAAAAAGGCTGATTTTTATTTCTGAATAGTGATAATTGCACGAAAAATATGATGATTGGCTTTTGCTGTTTATGCAGAACAAAATAGCCCTTTTTTAGTGTCTTCTTCTCTCCTCACTGTCCGTCCTGTGTGTACACAACAATATAAAAAACACCCCGCTCCGGAGTGTTTAATAATCGTTCTGCATTTCTCGTTTTTCAAAGCGTCCAATATCGGCTACTGCCCCGATGACAATGAGAATATCTTCTTTTTGTATCATTTCATCTGCGAGTGGTGAAACAATCACTTCTTTTCCACGCTTTATCGCCACAATATTAATGCCATATCTCGCTCTAATATCGAGATCTAAAAGAGAATGCCCTGCAAGCCTGCTGTTGGCAACGATTTCAATGAGGCTGTACTCATCTGACAGCTCAAGATAATCTAATACGTTGTTGGAGATGATTTTATGTGCAATTCGTCTGCCCATGTCTCGCTCTGGATGAACGATGCGATCAGCCCCAATTTTATTTAGTACCTTTTCGTGATAGTCGTTTTGCGCCTTTACTGTGACCATTTTGACGCCAAGCTCTTTCAGCATAATCGTCGTTAAAATACTAGCCTGAATGTTTTCACCAATCGCAACGATGACATGATCAAAATTACGAATACCGAGATTTTTTAAAACCGATTCGTCCGTCGAATCGCCAATGACCGCATGTGATGCAATTTTCGCGTATTCGTTCACTCGATCTTCATTCATATCCATGGCCATGACTTCAAGTCCTTCTTCGCTCAGCGCTTTGCAAATACTTCCGCCAAAGCGTCCAAGACCAATGACTGCATATTCCTTTTTCATGTTCAGACTCCTTTTATCTCACTTACCATGCATTTTACTACGGTTTGATTAATGAATCCATATGCGAGCGAATTTTTTTACGGAACGCTTCACTTAAGTAAAGGTCTGCTCCTTTTTCAATTTCACTGCGGTAATGACCTGGTGGAGCAATTTCTTCGCTCTTTTGAAGAACAAGAAAGGTTAAACAGTCCTCATATATTTGGTCACCTATTTTAACATCCACAAAAGCTGGACGATATGTGCCCTCATATACGCCTTCTCGTTTGTACAAATATCGAATGGCATCAAAAGGAACCTCATATAAAACGCCCTCTGTTTCTCCGCCGTCTTCTACCATATCGGCTCTTGACCCATCAGGCCTCACCAATGTAAATCTAGTTGTAAAGCCGTTCAGAGCACCACCGCCGATGATTTGTTTAAAATAATGATCGACTTCTGCC
Organism: Bacillus sp. WP8; assembly: GCF_000800825.1. Classification (NCBI taxonomy): domain Bacteria; kingdom Bacillati; phylum Bacillota; class Bacilli; order Caryophanales; family Bacillaceae; genus Bacillus; species Bacillus sp. WP8. The sequence goes on along the minus strand of NZ_CP010075.1, from coordinate 1,391,512 downwards.
AGTTTAAATCTTGCATCATCCATACAAGAGCCATAGGCAAAATAATAGAAGGATGCCGGCCTCTGCTGCCATAGTCTATATTCCTTCCAGCAGCCACTCTCGATTTCCTTCAGCGCTGATGCCTTCTGTTTTGGTAAAGTGTATGTAATAGCCGCCACCAGCCCCCGGTCTGTCATGACATCGACCACCTGCTTGTCATACCCTTCCTCAAGTAAATCTATCTTATTCAGCGTGCTTGCGGTTACCTCGTACAATTCTCCATATACTGTGCTTTTTTCTTCTGGAACGCACGCAGGGTATCCTTGACCTGTATCATAGATTTTGCCGCTGATCCAAGCTGATTTAGCTAATGGTCTGCTTTCTTTCATATATGTCTCGTGGTGTTCTTCATGCTGCAGAAGCGTCCCATATACAAATAAAGCTTTCGCCTTCATGAAATCACGTCCTCTCGCCTTGCTGCTGTCTGCTTTTTTGACACACAGGTAAATAGATATGAAAAGTTGTACCTTTTCCCAGCTCACTGACCACATCCATCCTACCGTGATGATCTTTTAAAATCGTTGCACAGATGGTGAGGCCAAGACCCGTCCCTTCTGTTTTCGTGGAGAAGAAAGGATCATATATTTTCTGAATATCCTCTTCAGACATCCCTTTTCCTTCATCTTGAATGGTAATTTTCCATTCGTTCATCACTTTTTCTGTTGATATGTATATGCTGCCGCCTTCAGGCATTGCCTCAATGGCATTTTTGATTAAATTAATGAACAGCTGCTTCATTTGATTAGCGTCTGCTAAAATAGCGCCGGCATCCTGCTTTTTAAATGGCTGTTTGAGATCAATATTCGAAAGGACTGCATTGGTTTTTAGCAATGTAATGACCTGCTCTAACAGTCCATGAAGCTGAACTTCTTGAAAATGGACCGACTGCGGCTTTGCCAGCACAAGCAGTTCACTTAAAACAAAATCAATCCGTTTAATTTCGGAAAAGATAATGTCAAAATAATCGGTTCTTTCAGGATATTGAGTTTTCATCAGCTGCAAAAAGCCGTTTACTGAGGTCAGCGGATTTCTGACTTCATGGGCGATTCCAGCGGCGATTTGTCCTGCAACGGCCAGCTTTTGCGCCTGCATTTGCAATTGTTGATTTGACCTTTCAAGCTCAAGCTTTGCCAGCTTTTGTTTTGTAATATCTGCAACTGTTCCAATACCTCCAGTAAACTGATGCTCTTCATCAAAGTAGAGCTTATAATGTACGTCTCCCCATACTTTCTTCCCCTCTTTATGAAGAAGCTGGAGCTCGATCCGTCCTGAATCTTTATGCTCTTTGATGACAGATGACAAATGCTGAATAACTCTTTCTTCTTGATCAAAGTACTGATTGTACATCGTACCTAGACATTCATCTATGTCATAGCCGGTCATTTGTTTCCATGCTTGATTTAAGAAAATGATGTGCCCTTTTTCATCTGTTTCAAAGACGATTTCCTGCAAGTTATCTGTAATTCGATTCAGCCGCTCTGTTAGTTCGTGTGCTTCTTTTTCTCTCTTATTTAGATCTGACACAAATAAATTCAAGCGGTCTACATACCCTGAGACAACCCAGATCCCTGCTAACACAACGACTGTAAAGGCTAAATCGAGCGGCCAATTAATTTGATAGCCGCCTAGATAATAAAAGAAATCCCAGCTTATGATTAAGATAAATGCAAGAACAGATAACACGATCCGCACTTGATATGTTTTGTTCAAATGATTCCACCTGCCGCCCTGAGATTCTTTGTCAATTGTACCATTTTCCACTTATTTTTTGAGGGAGATGGGGCATTTTTAAGGAACTTTTTTTTAAAGAAAAATAGCCTGTTCTCAGCACAAAGGAAGAGATCAGGCTATTTCGATTACTGCTGAAGAGCTTCTTGCAGCTCTTTTAACAGCAGTTCTGCGCCTTCAGCGCTTAATGTAATTTGACCATTTCCGTATTCATGGTTCTCTGATGTAATCTCACCAGTCATGAGACAAACGCCCTCTGGTTGATATTTTTTCAAGACGATTTTATCTCCATCTATAAAAAATTCCATACTGTCTTTAATAGCGATATCAAGTGCTCTTCTCAATTCGATTGGCATCACAATACGCCCTAGTTCGTCTACTTTTCTTACGACTCCGATAGATTTCAATTTCGTTCCCTCTTTCTTTCATTAGCTCAAGATCAATCTGTTTTTCACCAATTGATATATCGTAGACGTAAGAGATTCTTAAAAGGTTTCTCCTCTATAAAAATTTTTTTCATAAAAGAAAAAACAAAGGGAAAATTTATTGTGATTGTCAAAATGATACTTGAATTTTACAGATTCATTTCAAGGTGATCACAAACCCCCACAAATGACATCAACCCTCTGAACTTTTAAATGTAAAATTGTTTAAAACAGCAAAAATAGAGATTGGGTGAAAACATGTTTCAAAATGCCGAAATTGGAATTGATTTAGGAACAGCTAACATATTGGTTTATAGTAAAAATAAGGGAATTATTTTAAATGAACCGTCCGTCGTGGCAGTCGATACAGAAACAAAGACTGTACTTGCCGTCGGATCAGAAGCAAAAGAAATGATCGGGAAAACACCTGGGAAAATTGTTGCGATCCGTCCGATGAAAGACGGTGTTATCGCTGATTATGATATGACAACAGATTTACTTAAACAAATCATGAAAAAAGCAGGAAAAAATATCGGGTTTACCTTTAGAAAACCAACTGTCGTTGTATGTACACCTTCTGGATCAACAGCTGTTGAGCGCCGCGCCATCAGCGATGCTGTGAAAAACTGTGGAGCAAAACATGTGCATTTAATTGAAGAACCTGTTGCAGCAGCAATCGGTGCTGATCTTCCGGTAGACGAGCCTGTTGCGAACGTCGTAGTCGATATTGGCGGCGGAACAACAGAAGTTGCGATTATTTCATTTGGCGGTGTTGTCTCTTGTCATTCGATCCGAATTGGCGGCGATCAGCTGGATGAAGATATCATTACGTTTGTCAGAAAGAAATATAACCTATTAATCGGCGAACGGACTGCCGAGCAGGTGAAAATGGAAATTGGGTATGGTCTTATTGAGCATGAGCCTGAATCATTAGAAGTGCGCGGGCGCGACCTTGTGACAGGTCTGCCAAAAACGATCACACTTGTCTCTCATGAAATTCAAGGCGCTATGCGAGAATCACTTCTTCATATTTTAGAAGCGATTCGTGCCACATTAGAGGACAGCCCTCCAGAGCTAAGCGGAGATATTGTAGACCGCGGCGTCATTTTAACTGGCGGAGGCGCTCTGTTAAATGGAATTCAAGAATGGCTCTCTCAAGAGATTGTTGTTCCAGTTCATATTGCAGCTAATCCACTTGAGTCTGTTGCCATTGGAACAGGTCGTTCATTAGAAGTCATCGACAAATTGCAAAAAACATTAAAATAATCTTCATGTTCTACTTCTTTTTTTGTCATTTCGATCATATCGTGAGAAATGGATAAACGTGAAGGAGGAAGAACATGTTGCTTGATTTAGGTAAACGGGTCGTTGTCACAGTCATTTTAACGGGTATTATTTTAGGAGGAATGAGCCTGTCGTTTTCACATATGCCGCCTTCTAATGCACAGCCTGTGAAACAACTGAACCGCTAAAAAAGCCGCACGAAAGCGGCTTTTTTATTTTGGCTTTAAGCGTGCTCCCCATTTTCCTTTTCGGTCATAAATCTGATATGATGAACATGACTAAAGGAGGGTTTTTTATGAGTTCATTTGAAAAACAACTAGATCAATATGCTAAGACCATCGTTGAAGTCGGTGTGAATGTACAAAAGGGGCAGGAAGTGGTTGTATCCGCATTTACTGAATCTGCACACCTTGTTCGTCTTGTCGCGAAACACGCGTATGAGCGCGGGGCGAAAAACATACATATCCGCTGGAGTGATGGTGTTCTCACCCGTTTAAAATTTGAACATGCGCCACAGGATGTCTTTGAGCAATTCCCAGAATGGGAAGCACAGATGATGGAAACCATCGCAAAACGCGGCGGTGCTTTTATTACCATCCTGTCAGAAAGCCCTGACCTTCTGCGAGGCATTGATTCGAAAAAAATCGCTGCACAGCAAAAAGCTGCTGGTTCAGCACTACATACATATCGTCAATACGTTCAATCTGACAAAGTCGCTTGGACGGTCGTAGGTGCTGCATCAAAAGAATGGGCGAAAAAGATTTTCCCTGATCATACAGATGAAGAAGCTGTCACTTTATTGTGGGATCAAATCTTTAAAGTCGCACGCGCTGATCAAGCAGATCCTGTTGAGGCTTGGAAAAAGCATGATGCGTCATTAAATGAAAAGGTCAAAATACTCAATGAACGCCACTACCACAAGCTTCATTATGAAGCACCGGGCACAGACCTAACGATTGAACTTCCAGAGCAGCATATTTGGGTAGGTGCTGGCAGCGTAAGTGAACGCGGCGTTTCCTTCATGGCCAACATGCCGACAGAAGAAGTCTTTACCGTACCGAAAAAAGACGGTGTAAATGGGACAGTCTCAAGCACTAAGCCGCTCAGCTATGCCGGAAACATCATTGATGAATTTTCATTAACCTTTGAAAATGGCCGGATTGTGGATGTGAAAGCAAAAGAAGGCGAAGATATTTTAAAATCTCTCGTTGAAACAGATGAAGGCTCTCATTATCTAGGTGAGGTTGCCCTCGTACCAGATGATTCACCAATTTCTAACTCCAATATTCTTTATTACAATACACTTTACGATGAAAATGCATCAAATCACCTTGCGATCGGCAGCGGATATGCGTTTAATATCGAAGGCGGAAAAGAAATGAAACGAGAAGAATTGGATGCAGCGGGTGTGAACAGCAGTATTACACACGTTGATTTCATGATTGGTTCAAAGGAAATGAATATTGACGGGATTACAAAAGACGGGAAACGCGAACCGATCTTCCGAAATGGAAACTGGGCGATTTAATCAAAAAAAGACATCCATAGGATGTCTTTTCTTTGTTATGCGTAAAGCTCTTGAAGTCTTTTTTGGATGTCTTGATCTGATAAGAACTCATCATATGTTGTTTGTTTATCGACGATGCCATTTGGCGTCACTTCGATAATTCGGTTTGCGACTGTTTCAACAAACTGATGGTCATGAGATGAGAAGAGCATTGCTCCTTTAAAGCTCATGAGGCCGTTATTCAGCGCTGTAATGGATTCTAGGTCTAAGTGGTTCGTTGGCTCATCCAGCAGCAAAATATTCGCTCCAGACAGCATCATTTTTGATAACATACAACGAACCTTTTCTCCTCCTGATAAGACACTTGCTTTTTTCTTCACTTCTTCCCCAGAGAAAAGCATACGTCCTAAGAAACCACGCAGGAAGCTTTCACTTTGATCATTCGGAGAATATTGACGAAGCCAATCAACGAGATCAACATCGTTTCCTTCAAAATATTCACTATTGTCTTTCGGGAAAAAGGCTTGTGACGTTGTGACACCCCATTTAAATGATCCGCTGTCTGGCTCCATTTCACCAGCAAGGATCTTAAATAAAGTGGACACAGCAAGTTCATTACGGCTTAAGAACGCAATTTTATCTTCGCGGTTCATAATAAAGCTGACATTATCAAGTACTTTCACACCGTCAATTGTTTTTGATAGACCTTCTACTTGAAGGACATCATTTCCGATTTCGCGCTCTGGCGCAAAATGAACATACGGATATTTACGTGAAGACGGCTTAATGTCATCTAAAGAGATTTTATCAAGCAATTTCTTTCTTGATGTCGCTTGCTTCGATTTAGAAGCGTTCGCACTAAACCGGGCAACGAATTCTTGAAGCTGCTTAATTTGTTCTTCTTTTTTCTTATTTGCTTCTTGGCTTAATTTCAGCGCTAACTGGCTGGACTCATACCAAAAATCATAGTTACCGACATATACTTGGATTTTTCCGAAATCAAGGTCCGCAATATGTGTACATACTTTGTTTAAGAAATGACGATCATGCGAAACGACGATGACGGTATTTTCAAAGTTAATGAGGAACTCTTCGAGCCACTGGATCGCTTGTAAGTCCAAGTGGTTCGTTGGCTCATCGAGAAGAAGAACGTCAGGCTTGCCAAATAAAGCTTGAGCTAAAAGTACTTTTACCTTTTCAGAACCGCCAAGCTCAGACATTTTCTTCGATTGAAGGCTTTCTGGAATGCCAAGACCCTTTAGTAGAATCGCTGCTTCACTTTCAGCTTCCCATCCGTTTAATTCAGCAAACTCACCTTCAAGCTCGGCTGCACGAATCCCGTCTTCATCTGAGAAATCAGGTTTCATATAGATCGCATCTTTCTCCTGCATCACGTCATATAAACGTTTGTGACCCATGATGACGACTTTCAGCACTTCAAACTCTTCGTATTCAAAGTGGTTCTGTTTTAAAATCGCTAAACGCTCACCAGGGCTCATATGAACATCACCCGTTTGAGCCTCAATTTCTCCAGAAAGAATCTTTAGGAACGTTGATTTACCAGCTCCATTGGCACCAATTAATCCGTAGCAGTTGCCAGGAGTGAATTTAATATTTACTTCTTCAAATAGTTTACGATCAGCAAAGCGCAAACTAACATTATTTACTGCAATCATTTATTAATCCTCCATCACTCATTCATCATTATGAAGTATAACATGAATAACGTTTGATAGAAACGTCTCTCGCTAAGAACGAAGGCTTTTTGTCCATTATGGTATAATAAACGGGAATGATTGATTGAAGGAGTTCGGGCGATTTGAGATTACTCACACTGATGGAATACTGTTTATTGATTTTCTTTATGGGCATTTATTTATCTGCAACAGGCTTTAATGCGAAGGACTTTGGCCTTTATATTGGGCTTGTCCTCATTTACACACTGGTCCACATCTTTTCCAAACGCTTTTTACAAAAGCGGGGAAAAGAAAACAAAAAAATCGGATTGTTTCGATCCGTATTAGCCATTACCGGATCTGTATTCGCTTCGGTACTAGCCATTGTGATCATTGTTACAGTGCTCACGCCAAATTAAAAACGACCCTTCTGTAAGGGTCGCTCGTTCAAGCACCTTTCTCTTGCCTCTGAGAAGGTGCTTTTATTTTGTCTGTCGAATGTCGCCAAACGGGAAGAAAACAAATTCTGATGTCCCGACAACCCGATCCTTTTCAATGAGGCCAAGTCCATTTCTGCTGTCCATGGAATTGAGTCTATTGTCCCCCATCACAAAGTAATCGTTTTTCGGTACTTTCACTGGACCAAAATCTCCAGTTAAATGCACTTCATACTCTTTCGCATGCGCCTTGTTCTCTTTTAAATAAGGCTCATCTACTTTTTTACCATTAATGTAAAGCGTATCATCCTTCATTTCAATCGTATCACCTGGAAGGCCGATCAATCGTTTGACATAATGAATCTTCTGTCCATCTTTTCCATTAATAATCACGATGTCACCGCGTTTCACACCACCGAGATAGTTAATGGTTTTGTTGACAAACAGCTTTTCCCCGTCATGAAGTGTCGGTTCCATTGACTCTCCTTCCACCACATACGGTTCAAATATAAATGTACGGATGAGCAAGACGAGCGCAAGTGCAATTAAAATGGCTTTGATCCATTCAAACAGTGAACTTTTCTTCTCTGTTTTGGCTTGCTTCGCATCAGATTGAATGTCATTTTCGTTTTGTTTGTTTTCTTCGTTCAAAATACTGCTTCCTCCTAAGACTTTCTGCTAAAAGACTTGAAACGTGAATTGAATAACTTTACTTTATCATATGTCATTTAAAAATTCACAAGACAACCATCTAATTAGATATTTTTTCCTAATTCACTGATGATTAAACAAAAAGAAGCACCGTTTTTCACGATGCTTCTCTTCTGCATTACGCTTCTTGTTGAACCGGTTTTTTCAAAATACCCAGTAAAATCGCTGTCACAACGGCACCGATTAAGATGCTGATGATGTAAAGAACTGGATGATTTGTTACCCAGAAAACAAATAGTCCGCCATGCGGTGCAGGAAGCGTCACTCTAAAGAATTCCGTTAATCCACCAGCAACTGCTGCACCAATAACAGCTGAAGGAATCACACGAAGAGGATCTGCCGCCGCAAATGGGATCGCCCCTTCAGTGATGAAGGCTGCTCCCATGAAGTAGCATGTAATCCCTGCTTCACGGTCACGTTTTGAGAACTTATTTCTAAAGATCGTTGTTGCAAGTGCAATACCTAGTGGTGGAACCATTCCGCCTGCCATAATTGCAGCATGCGGTGCATAGTTGCCAGCAGCAATCATTGCAAGACCAAATGTGTAAGCCGCTTTGTTAATTGGGCCACCCATATCAATTGCCATCATACCAGCTAAAATAATACCCATTAAAACAAGGTTTCCAGTACCTAATGATTCAAGCCAATGTGTTAATCCGTCCATCACCATTTTCACTGGTGTGTTGACAATATAATGCATGATAATGCCTGTAAAGAAAATACCGAACAATGGATACAGCAGAACCGGTTTAATCCCGTCGAGTGTCTGCGGTACGAATGTGAATACTTTTTTGAGCAGTACAACAATGTAACCTGCTAGGAAACCAGCAATCAGTCCACCTAAGAACCCTGCACCTGCTGCTGACGCCATAAATCCACCGACCATACCTGGCGCAAAACCTGGACGATCTGCAATACTCATGGCAATAAATCCAGCTAATACCGCAACGATCAAGGCAAGCGCATTATCGCCGCCAATTCCTTTTAAGACAGCTGCAAATGAATTAAATGAAGGATCCTTAGGATCTGCTGAGTTAATACCCCAGAAGAATGAAATCGCAACTAAGATACCGCCTCCGACAACAAATGGAAGCATGTTACTTACACCACTCATTAAGTGCTTGTAAAATCCGCTTCTTCCTTTGCCAGATGATTCATTTTCGTCTTTAGAAGAACTGCCGCCTGAACCTTTATAAATCGGCGCATCTTGATTGATGGCTTTTTCAATTAACTCCTGCGGACGGCGAATACCAGCTGTTACAGGGACTTCAATGACATGTTTGCCTTTAAAGCGTTCCATTTCAACTTGCTTGTCCGCTGCCACAATGATGGCTGGTGCTTCTTCAATTTCTTTTGCTGTAAGGGCATGTTTAATACCGCCAGAGCCGTTTGTTTCAACTTTAATGTCAACGCCCATTTCTTTTGCTTTTTCTTTCAAAGCATCTGCTGCCATAAATGTATGTGCAATGCCGGTCGGGCAAGCTGTTACCGCTAAAATTTTAGCAGGTTTTCCTTCTGCAGCCGGCTCTTCTTGAACTTCCTCTTCTTCTTCATCATCTTGATCATGTGTATTGATGATCTCAATGATTTCATCTTCAGTCGCCGCTTCAAGAAGCTGCTTTCGAATTTCTTCACGCATAAGAAGTGTAGATAAACGAGAAAGTGCCTCTAAGTGCGTGTTGTTTGCGCCTTCAGTTGCGGCAATCATAAAGACAAGATGACTCGGCTGAGCGTCCAGTGATTCATAATCTACACCAGCAGTGGAGCGGCCAAATGCAATGGCAGGCTCTTTTACACTTGCTGTTTTAGCGTGCGGGATGGCAATTCCTTCACCAATACCAGTAGAGCTCTGTTTTTCACGATTAATCACAGCTTCTTTATAGCCCTCTTTATCATTTAACTTGCCTGCTGTATCTAAAACAGTGACAAGCTCTTCAATGACTGCTTCTTTCTGCTGGCTGTCTAATTGAAGCTTAATGGTATGCTTCGTGAGTAGTTCTGTAATTTTCATGATGACTCCTCCTTTAAATGCGTGTGACTTTTACTTGTGGTAATAGTGTGTCGACAAGCTCTTTTGTGCCAAGCTCCTCAGAAAAGGCTGTAGCGCTTCCTGAAGTGACACCAAGCTTAAATGACTCTTCAATTGAAAGGCCTTTTGAAACGCCGGCTAAAAACCCTGCAACGACTGAATCCCCTGCTCCAACTGAATTAACGAGCGTTCCTTTTGGAACATTGGACTGATAGATTCCTTCTTTACTGAATAAGAGGGCGCCATCACCAGCCATGGAGACGATGACATGCTCAGCACCTTGTTCTAACAGCTTTTTCCCATAAGGAATGGCTTCTGCTGCTGATGAAATACTCGTCTCAAACATTTCACCCAGTTCATGATGATTTGGCTTCATTAAGAACGGTTTCATGTCTGCTGCTTTTTTTAACGCTTCGCCAGAAATATCAAGAACAACTCTTACACCTTGCTCTCGGCAAACTTCAGCAATACGCTCATATGTGTTATGAGGTAATGATGAAGGAATGCTGCCAGCTAAAACAACGACATCTCCTTCAGTCAATGAAGAAAATTGAGATAGAAACGACTCAAATTGCGCTTCAGTAATAGATGGGCCGAGTCCGTTGATTTCTGTCTCTTCACCTGTTTTTAGTTTCACATTGATCCTTGTATCTTCTGACACCTCGTGAAAGGCTGTTTGTAATTGTTCGTTCTGTAAAAAATTTTGAATATATTTGCCTGTAAATCCACCAATGAATCCAAGTGCTTTCGATTCAACACCGTGACGTTTTAATAGCCTTGAGACATTGATTCCTTTACCACCTGGATATTTTTGATCATAGGTTGAACGATTTAAACCGCCGACTGCAAAATCCTCCACGTGTACGATGTAATCAACTGATGGGTTTAAAGTAACTGTATAAATCATGTTTTCACTACCTTTATAACCGTTTTTTCATGGTAATTATCGAATGAATCTTCTTTTGCGTCGTTTGTGATAATGGTGGCTTCCTGTAAACTAGCAAAGGTTGAAAACGATATTTCGCCAAACTTCGAGGCATCTGATAAGATATAGGTTTTTTTCGCCTGTTTCATGGCTCTTTTTTTCATGAGTGCTTCCTCTGGATCAGGTGTTGTAAAACCCGCCTCGGGATGAATGCCATTTGTCCCAACAAAGCTTTTGTCAAAACGATAATTCTCCATCGCTGTCAAAGCTGCGGCTCCAACCATGGCTCCTGTTCGATGTTTCACTGATCCGCCTATCAAGTAAAAGGTAATACCTTTTCTCATGAGGGCTTCAATGTGCATCACACCGTTTGTCACCACGACAATATCTTGATCTGGATCGATATATTCAATCATTTGCTGTGTGGTTGTACCAGCATCTAAATAAATACAGTCGCCCTGTTTTAAAAGAGATGCCGCTGCCTCTGCTACCAATGACTTTTCTTGAAGGTTTTTGGCAGATTTCTCAAATACATCTGGTTCAAGGCGAATACTCGAAATCTTGGCTGCTCCTCCATGAACCCTTTTAAGAAATCCTTTTTCTTCAAGGGCTGATAAATCTCTTCTAATTGTAGATTCAGACGCATCCGTCATCATCGTTAAGTCCTGTATTTTAATGACATCATTTTCTTCCAAGCTGTCGATAATGAGTTGATGTCTTTCCGGTGTTAACATGCAAACACCCCTTTTGAAAACGTATTCATTTTGCGCGCACCTTTATTGTAATCGCTTTTTTCAACATTATCAATACAAAACAATCAAATACATTCAATAACTATCAAAATCTTTCACCATGGTCATCTTACCTTTATATGTACCATTTGTAAACTGAAAAATATGTGACAATAAGATGAAAGTCATGATATTAGCATTTCTATCATTTTTTATTTCATTCAATGGAACTAAAAAAAGCTTTTATGCAATTTGCATAAAAGCTTTTGATGGGTAATGAAGGCGAATGTAAACCGATTGTATGCTTCTTTCCTCTCCGAATTATTCATACCTGAGCGATTCAATAGGGTCTAGTCTCGCTGCTTTATTCGCAGGAATTAACCCAAAAACAATACCAATGAGCATACTAAACAGTACGCCTCCACATACTACTTGCCAAGATACAAGAGACGGCCAGCCGGCAAATAGTGATACTAACGAAGCACCACCTAAGCCAAGTGCAATCCCCATCAACCCGCCGATGAGTGTTAAAACGACAGACTCAATTAAAAACTGAACGAGAATTTGAGCCCTTGTTGCGCCCATCGCCTTTCGAATACCGATTTCTCTTGTCCTCTCTGTCACAGAAACGAGCATAATATTCATCACACCGATTCCGCCCACAAGTAAAGAGATCCCAGCTATTGAGCCAATGATCGTTGTCATAACGGACGTTATTTGACCAATCCCTTCTGCGATTTCTTCCATATTGATCATTTCGTAATCATCTTCTGTATGATGATTTTCATTTAATATGGCAGCCGCGCTCTTTCCTACTTCCTTCATTTGATCAGCATGTGCGACTTGAATAGACAACTTATCATATTCACTCATACCAAATGTGGAGGTGAGCATCGCAAATGGGACATAGATTTCATTCATATCAAATGAAAACATCCCTATCTGTTTTGCTAACACACCGATGACTTCAACTGGCTGTCCGTTCATCCAAATCAGTTCGCCTAATGCCTTTTGTCCGTTGAATAGTTCTTTTTGTAAGCCATCTGAGATAAGAGCAGCTCTTCTGCCGCTTCTAAAATCAATATCTCTTAAATTCTGTCCTTCTGCGATTTGTAATGAATGTACATTTGTATACCCTTCATTTATACCGTTAACTGTCGCATCAACTGTCGTATCTTGAAACCTCAGCTGCATTCCTTGTGCAGTCGAGGAGGCGACCTGCTTCACCCCGTTGATTGTCCGAATGCTTTTTATGTCTTCCTCAGTAAATGCGGCTTCGAATAAGGCATTTGGATTTGCATTTAATTCTTCGTCAGAAGGCGTATATGTCATATCAATGGTATTGTTTGGACCTGAAATTGATCCTTTTAACATTTGCTCACCGCCTTGACCGATCGCCACGACTGCAATGACTGATCCAACACCAATAATAATCCCAAGCATCGTTAAAATAGAACGTAATTTATGAGCTAAAACCGAATTCAGCGCTATTTTGATATTTTCAAAGAGTTTCATTCATAGCGTCCCCTTGTATCCATCTATCTTCAACAAGCCGTCCATCTCTCACAACGACAGTCCGATTTGTATACGCAGCTATTTCTTCTTCATGGGTGACAAGCACAATCGTTGTCCCTTCCTCATTCAGCTGTGTAAACTGTTCCATAATTGAGATGCTTGTTTTTGAGTCGAGAGCACCAGTCGGTTCATCTGCTAAAATCAGCTGAGGCTTATTGACAATCGCTCGTGCAATTGCCACCCTTTGCTTTTGTCCTCCTGACAACTCACTTGGCATATGTTTCATTCGATCTGCCAAACCAACCTTTTCCAGTGCCAATTCCGCACGTTCTTTTCTTTCCTTTTGACTGATCCCAGCGTAAATCATCGGCAGTTCCACATTGCGCCTCGCATTTAACCTTGGCAGCAGATGAAATTGCTGAAAAACAAATCCAATGGATTGATTTCGAATGACCGCAAGCTCCTGGTCCTTTGCTGCTGACAGCTCTGTACCTTTAAAATGATATTGTCCTGTCGTTGGGCGGTCTAAACAGCCAATAATATTCATTAATGTTGATTTTCCAGAGCCGGACGGGCCCATAATGGACATATACTCGCCTTTTTCAATGACAAGATTCATATCACTTAATACATCAAATGTTTCGTGTGCGACCTCATAGCTTTTTGTCACGTTGGAAAGCTGAATCATTCAGCATTCACTTCCATTCCGTCATACATGTCATCTGTTGGATGAGCAATGATTTGATCCTCTGCCTTGACACCTTTTGTCACTTCAAGATCATGACCTGACGTTTCCCCTATGACCACTTTTACTTTTTTCAATTCATTTTTTTCAACAACATAAACGTATTGTCCATCAGTCTCTTTTTTTACCGCTGTTTCAGGAATTGTTTGCGCTTGGCGCTTATCTGTTTGAATTTCCATGATCATTTTAAAACCAGGCTTCGCCTCAGGTTTCTTTCCCTTTATTTCTACCTCAACAGGATATTGAACCGTTTGGTCGCTCGAAGTTGTTTCGACTGCTGTCTGGACAGGAACAGTGCCTACTTTTTTCACGACTCCTTGCCAGCTCTTCCCGCGAATGACATCAGACGTTACCTTCACTTTTTGTTTCTTTTTGATTTTTATGGCATCATACTCTGAGATCAAACCCCGCACGGTCATTTTTTTATCATGACCAATATGGATGATCGGCTGCCTTTCTTCCGCCTTGCCTGCCCCTGCCTCTTGCTCAATGGAAATCACTGTTCCATCAATTTTACTATGTACGGTTAAATCTTCTATTTGAGCCTTTACTTTTTCTTGGCTGATCTCTGCTTGCTTTTGTTCTAATTCAGCCGCTTTCAGTTCTAATTGAAGCTGATCTCGCTCGCTTTTGATATTAACGCCTGCTTTTTTCTCCTCTAATTCACTCAGCCGATTTTGCAATTGTTCCAGTTTTAATGTACTTGATTCAACGGCTAGTGCTTGCTGCTGCTCTTCAAACTCCAGTTCCTTATTTTCATATGTAAGAAGCGGCGTTCCAGCCTTTACCTTTTCCCCTTCTTTCACAGCAATTCCCTTCAATTTCCCCTTTTCCTCTTCTTCATAGATGAACTGCTCTTCAGAGAATGAAAGTGTCCCCGGTGTCATCACGGTAGAGGTGATTTCTTTTGGCGTGAGTTTGACTGTTTTAATCGCTGCTGTAGAAGCAGGCTTTGCTTGGTTTTTCGCAATATTAAATCCAATAAATAGTCCAATCACAATAATTAAAATAGATCCGATGATGATTTTCTTTCTCATAAAAACCTTCTACCCCCAGCTTACTGATATGTTAATTGCTGTTCCTACATATTGAAAAATTAACGTTAAGATATAAAAAACGCCTATAATCACCCAAGAAATTCTCGGTGATATACGCCCAACTTGGATGAATAAAAAGCCAGTTAAAACAAGATTCCAGATCACAAATAGATCGATATTGGCTAACACCGCCTGCCATGGACCAGAAATTCGAATGAGCGCGTTTAACGAGGTAACCGTGATGTCTTTTGGAACATGAAAAAGGATGACTGCCAAATGAGAAATAATTGTCCCAATGATCGTAACGGGTGTAATGAACAGGACCGCTGAAAAAAGCTGCCGAAATGATGCATCACCTTTCGCTAAAAAAACGATGAACTTATATATAGCCGCATTGATGACAATTCCAAATACGAGACCAATGAGCGTCACCACATAAACAACAGGTACCGGCAAACTTAAATCTGCCCACATTCCCTTATTTACGAGCTCAGACAAATAAGTCACAACGACTGTTAAAATAAGCACACAAGATAAAGGCCACCAAACAACTGGATTTTCCCATACTCTTTTCAGGTGCTCTGATGGTCTTGTACTCACTCCAATGATTGTAGGTTTGTCCATGTTTTCTTTCATCAAATGTCATCCTCTCTATGTCAAGCAAGTATGCAAACGCACAATAACGCTCTTTTTCTTTCTATTTTATCAAAAGATTGCCAATAAGTGATCGAACATTTGATTTTCTTATTTTCGTTGAGAAAAAATTTTATCTATTATTCTATTTTCACGAAAGAAACCCTTCAAATGACCTCATGATCCGACCATATTCATACCAAGAATCGTGCTTTTACTGACCTAAAAACATTTTATTAAGTAAACAATATGTCTTTCGGAATAAATATCCTTTTCTTTTGGATTCGCATGGTCTTAGATAGACACAACAATTTTTTGTTAAAATATTCCTAGTAATTTCGACAAATCCCGGCTTTATAGGACTATGATTGGTTTCTTTTACAGAACAAATAAGTCTTTAGTATCAATACTTTCATATTAAAAAATTAAAAATAAAGGGATTTTACTTGATCAAAAGTTATTTTTTCATATAATGTAAAATAGAGGTAGGTTAAATGATAGTGGAAATGGAGTCAAGTGAATGTTAAGAGAAAAATTGAAAATGCAATTGATTTTACTGTATGAAAAGGAACAAGAAGCATGGCAATACTTTCGAAAGGAAAGAGAATCGATTTATCATGAGCTCAAATTACTTGATATGAAAGAAAGCAGACCTTCTAATGACAAAATATACTACGCTGCAAGATGTGTAGATATTATCAAAGAGAAAAAGGGAAGCATTGTGAGCACAAAAGAATTAAAAGAACAGCTTCAAGCCCAAACAGATTTCAATGTGAGACGAATCAGCGAATTGTATGATCTCATTCAGCAGCTCGATCCTCACATTTCTAAAGCAAGAAGGGGATGTTTTATTTACGAAGATCACACCCAAGTACCTCTACAAACTTTTCACACATAAAAAATTGGTTACAGCCGGGTGGCCATAACCAAATCCTCTAATATCTATTATCCACCACTTACAGGAGGAATGAGTGCAACAGTGTCCCCGCTACGCACTTCAGCATTTTCCCTCGTATATATTTCGTTGACTGCAACCATTACGTTTTGTGCAGCATCAACACCATATACCTCCTGTAATTCTATTTTAATCTCATCAACCGTTGTTTGATCTTTTTGAATGATGATTTGTTGTTTACCGGCCTTCTCAGCAAGGCCGGCGAACAATAATACATTAATCATGCTGATCACCTTCTTTCTCTGCAAGTTGAAGATTGCTAGGTTTACCTTCTGGATATGAAACCGTTTCAAGCTGATCACCTATCCAGGCCTCTCCGTCTTCCCAATATTCTTTTTTCCAAATGGGAACGATTTCCTTGATTCGTTCAATGGCATATTCATTGGCTTCGTAGGCAGCCTTCCTATGAGGAGACGAAACGGCGATCGCAACAGCAATATCCGTTATCTCAAGTGTTCCAATCCGGTGCACAATCGCTGCTTCAGTGTCAGGCCATCGATTCTTGATTTCTTGTCCAATCTGCCTTAGCATGCTTTCCGCCATTGGTATGTATGCTTCGTAGGTTAAACGCAATGTTTTCTTGCCGTTTGTCCATTCTCTGACCGTCCCGATAAACGTCGTAATCGCCCCTGCCTTTCGTCTTGTCACATGCTGAATCAATTCGTTTACCTCAATCGGGGTTTTTGTTATTTTAAAAAATTCGCTCAAAACGTGCCGCCTCCCTTCAATAAGTGAAAAGCAAATGTCATCCCGCGCTTATCAAAAGCTGAAAACACAGGAAACGGGTAATTTTCGGTTAATTGATCTTCTTGAGAAAAATAAATAGCTGCTTGTATATTGGAAAGAGTGGAAAGGTCAATAAGCTCCTCTTCATTCTTTACACAAACGATTTTGCGATAAGGCGCCTGTTTGTACCCCTCTATGAGAACAGCGTCTAACGGAAGATGCTGACACATGTTGAGCAGCTGTTCTAACGTGAAGTCCTGCATCGAAAAATGAAATTCACCTTCTCCTTCCACACCTGCGGCATAGGCACCTGCCTGAATATATCGATCAGTATCTTTTTCTTTGACAAGACGATCTGGTGTCCCGCCATGTCCATGGTGTTTAAAGCAACCCAGCTTCAGTCCTTCACGTTCGGCCAGCTGACAGAGCTTTTCGATTAATGTGGTCTTGCCGCTATTTTGAAAACCGACCACCTGTAATATGCTTAATTTGTCATCCAGCATGGAGACCCACCGCCTTTGTGCTGAAACAGCAGAACATCAACTTGATCACCTGCTTGAAAACCTCTTGTTCCCCCAGGCAGCATGATGAAACAGTCAGCCTCTGCAATAGAGGTCACCGCACTTGATTTATCAAGACCTGTCGGAGTCACACTGATCTGACTCCCAGTGAATTGAAGAGCCGCCCTGACAAAACGAGTAAACGGATTGGCTTTTGGAAAATCATGTGTGAGTTTCGCCTCAGCAAAAGCGGGAAACGGATTTTCTTTCATATACCATTTATAAATGATCGGTTTCACAAATAATTCAAAGCCCACAAAACAGGCAGCAGGGTTTCCAGACAGCCCAAACAGCAATTGACCATTCGGCATTGCAGCCACAGTCGTCACACTTCCAGGTCTCATGGCTACTTTATTAAACAGTACCTTGGCTCCCAGCTTTTCATAAATGGCAGGCAGAAAGTCAAAATCACCCACAGACACACCGCCTGTTGTGATCAAAATGTCTACCTTGCTCATGGCTTCTTTTACCGCATGATAACTTTTGTCAAAATCATCGGAGACTCCGCCTAAATCTAGCGGATCAGCTCCGGCCTCAAGTACCTGCGCATAGACCATACTCAGATTACTATTTCTAATCTTGCCGTCTACCATGGCATCACTTACTTGAAGAAGCTCTGTGCCCGTTGAAATAATGCCAATCACCGGTTTTTTGACAACTGGCACTACCGCATATCCAAATGTCGCCAAAAGAGCCGTGACGCCAGAAGTGACAGCTGTTCCTTTTTTGACCATCACGTTTCCTTTGAGAACCTCTTCTCCTTGACGAGAAATATTATCTCCCTTTTTCAGCGGTCTTTTCAGTGACATGAATGATTTGCCGTCTTTTTCGAAAGTCTTCGTCAGCTCGATCATGATGACGACATTTGCTCCATTTGGAATTTTTGCCCCTGTCATTATACGGATGGCCTGAAAGGGACCGATGGTTTTTGCTGAGATCGTTCCTGCACCAATATGATCAATGACCTCGAATTCAACTGGATGCGCACTTGACGCTTCTTTTGTATCTTCTGCCCGAAGCGCAAATCCATCATACGGAGAACGATCAAATGCCGGAACATCATGGTCTGCCAAAATATCTTCTGCAATAAACCTTCCAAGGCTATCCTTTAAAGGGACCCATTCTATTTCTCCATGTTTTTCGTATTGGTGAACTTTCTTTATAGCCTCTTCTACTGGTATTGGCTGCCGTCTTTCCATCACACTTCACTCCTATATCCCTAGCAGTCTCGCTAGTAATGAATTGGCTTCTTTTTCATCATTTGTTCCATGGATTAATGCACGTCCTCCTTTGAAACAGACCATCCGGTAATTTTCGTAGCGTACATGGATTAAGAAGTCGTTTACTTTCACCTCACAAATAGATGAGAGCCGCTCTTTCATATGCTGAAATGAGAGTTTTGCTAAATCCTTTGAAACAATTTGAACGGTGTCACGTCCGCAAAGGACCGTCGATTTTTTACGCTGATCATGTAAATAAGGATAGGTTCTTGCGATGCCGCAAGTTGGACAGTTCTTCTCTTTAGTGCGAGATAAATCCATTTTAAATGATGTGGACTGCCAAAGATCAAACGTGACAAATTTCCGCTCGATTTGATCTTCATGCCCTGTTAAATATTTTAGTGCCTCTGTTTGCTGATAAGCAGAAACCATTTGAACAGCAGGTGAAATAATCCCCGCTGTATCACACGTCAAGCCGCCAACAGGCATTGCCGTGAACACACATGATAAACATGGCGTTTTATCCGGCAATATGGTCATATACATCCCCTGACTGCTCACACAAGCACCATATATCCACGGCGTCTTCGTTTCTAGTGATAAGTCATTCATCACCATTCTTGTCTCAAAATTATCTGTTGCATCAATGACGATATCTGCTCTCTGGAATAACGGCCTTAACAGCTCCGCCCCTGCATCTTCAATCAGAGCGTGTATGGTCACTTCATGATTGATCTGCTCGAGACGTTTTTGTGCCGCAGCTGCTTTTGGTACATGTGCCTTTGCATCATGTTCCGTGTAGAGCTGCTGCCGCTGTAAATTTGAAAATTCCACATAATCACGATCGACAATCGTAAGCGTACCGATGCCAGACCGGACAAGCCCTTCCGCAGAAGCGGTACCAAGTGCACCGGCTCCAACGATCAGCACATGACTTTCAGCCAGCGCATTCTGCCCTTTTTCCCCAACCGGAGGGAACAAGATTTGTCTTGAATATCGGTCATTCAATGCTGTTCTCTCCTCACCGTTTTTTTATGTATCATATCATACCGTTTTCAGGTAAATCGCTTCTTTTATTGATATTACGAAATTCGTTTGATGTCACGTTCAGTTCTTTCTCTGAAACGATACGCACATGAAGCTTTTGAAGCAAATCTTTAATGGCTAATTGATTCTCTTTTAAGCACGCGCGAATAAACGGCAGAGAGCGGCGGTGATAAAGTGCAAATAAAGGCTGTAATCTGCCCTGAACAAGCGGGATGATGGCATCTGCGTGCTCACTGCAATAGGACGATAATACTTCCGCCGTTTTCTTCCGTATGAAAGGCATGTCACATGCCGTCACTAAATACCATTCTGCTTCTTGCTTTTGCATTGCTGTATATATGCCAGCAAGCGGTCCGCATCCGCGCACCTCTTCATCATCTAACCACACACTTTGTTCACCTCTTGCTTTGAAAAAAGGAAGAAGCGATGGATGACTGATGATGACAGTCTGCCCCTCTAAAAGCTGCTCTTTCACATGCTCATATAATGGTTTCCCTTGATACATATGACTTGCCTTTGGCTCTCCAAAACGTCTGGAAGCTCCTCCAGCTAAAATCACATTCACTACGTGCATCCTCTCATCCTCCTTTGATATGGTTGTTCTAATCGCACTCCTTTCGCATACTTTATTGGTAACATGAATAAGGAGGGTCTATCGATGAACAGGCGCCATGCTTCTCCCCTATTCCATGATCTATCTCAAGAGAATTTATACTTAAAAGCTGAAACTGCCAAATATCAACAAATGATCTCTGATTTACAGTCCTCGTATACGTATTCTAAAAATAAGAAGCTAACTCAAGAATATCATGAGATGAAAAAGGATTACACGCAATTAAAACAACAACTGGATGAAATAACCAATGATCAACATGATGCTGCCTCAAAAATACAGGATCTCTCCTACAGCAAATCAGAATTGTTACATAAAATGGTCCTTCTCCATGAGATGCTGCAAAAGGAAACCTATCATAGAAGAAAAGAAACAGAAGAAAAACACAGGCTGCATTTGAAAGTTGTCAAATATAAGGAAATCTCGCAACAATTAAATGAACGGATAGAGGATCAAGATAAACGACTTGCAAAAGAGGAGAAAAAAGGAAATACTTTATCCGCAGTGATTGAAAAGCTGCAGCAAAATTTGGGCGATAAAAACGCAGAGCTCCATGTATTACAGGAAGGCGTCAGACACCTTCAAGAGCGTTTTTATGAAACGCAGGAGAAATTACTGCAAATTGAAAAAGCAAAAGAAGCGATTTTTTATGAAACGCTCACGAGCTATCAAAAGCAGTTAGCAGAAAGCGAGGAATGGATCGCATCTCATTTTGCTGATATTGACCAGTCAGCACAAACAAATTCACAGCCATTCTCACGAGACCGCATCCTGCAAACGACAGAAGAAATCGAACCGATTTTGAAGAAACTCAACGAACAAGTTCAAACACTTCAGGAACAAGTCGATGCTGTGCAGCGTAATGGAGAAGTCATGACAGTCAAAATCGACGGCTTTAAAAAACAGCGTGATCACCTGCCTAAGGAACGCAAAATTGTCTATACAGTTGATCAAAAGAAGTAATTCTCGAATAAAAAAACTGCTGGCTTGACGCCCAGCAGTTTTTTTATTTATTCGTCTTCTGTTTGAATGTCGCCTTCTAAAATATACTGTCCGCGATAAGGCTTCTTCACTTCAGGATACATTTTAATTAAGCTTTGCATAAACGTTGTCATATTTGGGATTTCAAGACCGCTCTCTTTTTCGATCTCTTTTTGAAGCTCTGAGCTTTTAATCGCTGCATTATGACGTTTTAACGTTTTAATCGCAGCTTCACGAAGCTTCGCTGCCTTTGAGCCAGGACGAGCTGTGCCTCTTCTGCGTCTTGTCGATCCTTCAGGAATACCTACAGGTGCACCGTTTAGCTGTCCTGTTCCTAAAGATGATGATTGTGGTTGTGCCGGCTGCTGGTAGCTTCTCATTTCTTGCGCAGCAAGCTCAGCTAATACAGGCAGTGAATCTGTCTTTCTTTCTGTACGTACTTCTTTTTTTGTATCTGACACTAGACCTGTTCCTTGACGGTCTAATTCTCTTAATTTTGCATAAATCGCATCGCGCTCAATTTGATATTCACGGATGACCTTTACTTCTGCCTCGTTTAATTGTTCCAATCGTAAACGTAACGCTTCCCTCTCATTAAACAATGGATTTCCCCCTCATCATATAAAAAATATTCTATAGTAAATATTAGATTAGAAAACTAATTTTATCAACTATTTTTTTATCATTTTACAGTTTGCTAACAGATAGGTATTTTCAACTAAAATTTTGCCAAGGAGGAAGAATCGGCACTTATTTCATTGCCACTATAGGCTTTTGACAAACCTTAAAATATTGTAAAAAAATTGAATAAACGCTTATACTACTTGATTTATATAGTTATTTACCTAACTGAAATTTCTTTTGTGCAAAAACGTTCTGAATAGTAAAAAGTTAAAATCTTTACAATTTCATTTCAAAACAAAAATGTAAATAGGTCGTTATACCTTTTTGTTTCAGGGATATTTTTTAATAAACTCCCTCATTTTCTCTTTTCTTAGGAATAATAAACTCATCCAGTGCAATACGCCGCCTGTTTTTGCCCATGAAAAAACCCCCATTTATGGGGGAAAGTCTATTCTGCAGCCTTTTCAGACTCAGAAAGCACTCGATTGACACGCTTTTCAAGCATTTTCATTCCGCTTCCGCCGGCTTGGAAGTGACGCAAAGCACCTGTTTTATCAAATACATAATATGCAGGTACATATTCGTTTTCAAAGGCTTCTGTTAGGTGATGATCACTGTCCACAAAGATTGGCTGCGTAATTTCATGTTCTTTCGCAACTTCTTTGATTTTTTCTAGATCTAGGTCATCTTCTGAACGAGGCATATGAACTGCTACAACGTTTAGTTGATCCTTGTACTCATCACGGAATTGATTGACTTGAGGCATTGCCTCTTTACAAAGATGACAGCTGACTGACCAGAAATGAATCAATGTTGGTTTGTCACCAATCAAATCTTCTTTTGTTACTTCTCCATTTAACCACTCTTTTGCACCAGTTAGTTCTGGCATTGGTTGACGTAATTTCATTATGAAGCGCCTCCATCCATTGTATGTGTCGAAACAAAAAGGTCTAACATCAGTTAGACCCTCCTGTTTCTTCAGTTATCAATTAAAGTGTTTTTTGACCAGGTTTCCAGTTCGCTGGGCAAAGTCCACCAGTTTGTAATGCTTGAAGAACACGTAATGTCTCATCTACATCACGACCGATATTGTTGTGGAATACTGTTTGGTATTGAAGTTCGCCTTCTGGGTTAATGATGAATAAACCGCGAAGAGCAATTCCTTCTTCTTCAATTAAAACGCCGTATTCTCTAGACACTGTGTGGTTAGTATCAGCAGCTAACGGGTATTTTAATTCACCTAGACCATTGTCTTTACGGTCTGTATTGATCCAAGCAAGATGCGTGTGGATTGTATCAGTAGATACACCGATGATTTCTGCATCTAAATCTTCGAACTCGTCATAACGATCGCTCATTGCAGTAATTTCAGTTGGGCAAACAAATGTGAAATCCATTGGATAGAAGAAAAGAACTGTCCATTTGTCATTCTTCATGTTTTCCTCTAAACTTACTTTACCAAATTCCTTGTTAGCAAGTACTGCTTCCATTTCAAAACGTGGAGCTTGTTTTCCTACAAAACGCTCTGCCATATGTAAATCCCTCCAAAAAATAATATCTTTATACAGTCTTCTTAGCTGTATATAAAATGAGAATCAAAACTTAAAATTCTCATTTAGTTAATAACTTCACAATTACAATTATAATACTTATGCGATTTTTAGTCAATATTAATTAATAATAAATTTAATTAACGATTTGTCACAATTCCTGCTTCACCTATCAAAAGTTTAACATGACTTGCATAAGGGAACAAATGATTAGCTTCTCTTTTAGAGCATACATAGAAAGGTTTTGAAGATCATGAGAGCATTTCAACAAGTAGATTGGGTTTCCATTATCCTCAATAGCAGTATGATTTTGCTAAAACTAGTCGCCATTTTTGCCATTTACTTTATCATCAGAGCCATAGGAAACAAGATGATTAAGCGAGCCTATTCCACATTCGCTGAAAAGCATGAAGTCTCTTTATCAAGAGCCCAGACGCTGCAAAGTCTAACGTTAAATATTTTCGCCTACTTATTGATTTTTATTCTAGTTGTGATGATCCTCGACTTATTTCATTATAACCCGACTGCTTTGCTGGCAGGTGCAGGCGTTGTAGGACTTGCGATCGGTTTTGGCGCTCAAGGGTTAGTGAGTGATATTGTGACCGGATTCTTTATACTATTGGAAAAACAATTTGATGTAGGAGAATATATAACGGTCGCTGGCTTTGATGGGATTGTCGAACAAATTGGACTAAGAACCACACAGCTTCGAAGCTTCGACGGCACCCTTCATTTCATTCCTAATCGCAGCATACTGAATGTGAGCAACCATTCAAGAGGGACGATGCAGGCACTCGTTGATATTGAGCTGTCTCCGGATGAAAATGTGGATCAAATGATCACAGCCCTTCAAGCTGCCTGTGATGAGGTGCGGGAGGAAACTCCTCAAATTATCGAAGGTCCTCAAGTTGTCGGCGTGGAGGCGTTCGGTTCTTCTTCCCTTGTGCTGCGCATCATAGCGAAAACTGAAACAATGGAGCAATGGCGGGTAGAACGAATCTTGCGCAAAAAAATGAAAGAAGTACTCGATATAGAAAAAGAGCAAAAAGAACCGGGATCATAATCTACCGGTTCTTTTTCTTGTTTTATTGAACACGCTGTTCTACTTCTTGGCAAATTTCATCAGCCGTCATACCTGATGCTGTAATAACAGATGCCTTTGTTGTTGTGTCTGAAATGCCAAGAACATTTGAATCTAATCCTGTGACGACATAACAGTCACACTGATCCATTTGCTGTTCATTTTGAATACGTACGACATCATACCCTTTTTGCTTCAATAGTTCTTCTACATCGGATAAAGATTGTTCTACACCAATTCTTGTCATAATCAAGAACACCTCCTGTTCATAAGGTGTACAGGAGGCAGCTCGATTATTCATTCACCAGCTTGCTTTTTAAAATAAGCCGTCATGACATTCACAGCTGTTTCAATCGCGTTTTCATCCGGCTGGAGCTTTGCATGATGGAGGCCGTATTCTGAATCGACCCCTAACCAAAACATGAAGCCGGGATATTTTTTCAGCATGTAGCCAAAATCTTCTCCTGTCATGGCTTCTCTGCATTCAATCACATTCGCAAGTCCTTCTTCGGCTACATATGACATAAATTCCTCTGTCAAATCCTTTGAATTGTCCACTTCGTAATAAGACGAAGGGTAACGAACGGTTGCTTTGCATTCGTAGCCAATTTCAATTCCTTTTGCCAATGCTTCAATTCGCTTTCTCACCTTGTCCATAGACTCTGGCGAAAGTGTGCGAATGGTACCGTCAAGCTTTGCATGCTGCGCAATAATATTTTGAGCCGTTCCTCCAGTAATCGTGCCCACTGTAATGACCGCACTATCAAGGGGATCAACATTACGCGAAATCACCGATTGCAGCTGACCTACAAGAGCACTTGCAGCAACAACCATATCATTTGCTAAATGAGGATATGCAGCGTGTCCGCCTTTTCCTTCAAGCTCAATCACAAGCTCACTCGTATTGGCAAATAACAAACCAGGCTTTGTAGCAATTGTTCCAACAGGATATTCAGGTGCGATATGCAGCGCTGTAATAAAGTCTGGCGTCCATTTTTTGAGAACATCACTTGCAAGCATTGGTTCGGCACCGCCTGGACCTTCTTCTGCCGGCTGGAAGATAAATAATACGTCTTCTTTGATCGGTTCATGAACGAAATGATCGATGATACCAAGTGCAATGGTCATATGAAGGTCATGTCCACATGCATGCATCTTCCCTTCATGCACAGATTCAAATGGATACCCTGTTTCCTCGGGTATAGACAGGCCATCCATATCTGCACGATAAGCAAATACGCGCGTTGGATTTGTCCCTTTCACTTTTACAAAAAGCCCAGTTCGCCACGTTTCAATCTCAACTCGATCTTTTGAATAGGTGTCCAAATGCTGAATGAGATAAGCTTGTGTTTTAAATTCTTGGAAACCAAGCTCAGGGATTTGGTGTAAATCTCTTCGAATGGATATTAATTGCTCACGATTTAACAAGTGAACTCACTTCCTTTCTTCTATACGAATAAGACGTGGATATCTCATCCACGTCTTTGTCTTCAGCTGCGAATTATATGATTAAAGCTGACGCAGTTCTTGTTTGATTTCAGTCTTACCTTTTGTTTTTTCATCGATGTCTTTGATTTTCTTAGCAGGTGTACCTGCTACAACTGTGTAAGGCTCTACATCGTTCACAACGATCGCACCAGCAGCTACTACTGCACCTTTACCAATTGTCACGCCTTCTAGAACAACAGCGTTCGCACCGATGACAACGTCATCTTCTACCACAACTGGTTTAGCAGACGGCGGCTCAATAACACCTGCAAGAACAGATCCAGCACCGATATGACAGTTCTTACCTACTGTCGCACGGCCGCCAAGCACCACGTTCATGTCAATCATCGTACCTTCGCCAATCACAGAACCGATATTAATAGAAGCACCCATCATAATGACTGCATTATCACCGATTTCAACTTGGTCACGGATGATTGCCCCTGGCTCAATACGGGCTTTAATGTTTTTCAAATCTAACATCGGAATTGCAGAGTTGCGGCGGTCATTTTCCACGACAACATCTTCAATTTTGTCTTTGTTTGATGCTAACACTTCTTGAATTTCACTCCACTCACCGAAAACAACTCCAGTGTTTCCTGTGATGAATGTTTTTGCATGTTCACCAAACTCAATACCTTCTAAGTCACCTTTAATATAGACTTTGACAGGTGTTGATTTTGTACTATTTTGAATAAATGAAATAATTTCATTAGCATCCATTTGTTTCATGTATGTATGTCCTCCTCTTAATTTATACTTCATTACTGTACCAAAGGAGTGTTTTAATGACAAGTGAAAGAGTCATCTCCTCAATGGAAAATAAAACAAGCGGGACCGATTATCCCGCTTCTTGCTGGTGAAGCTGAACAAATTGTTTACCAAAAGAAATTAATTCGTCTTCTTCCTCTCCTTCTGGATTCAGCTCAATTTTAACTGATGGGAGGACAATGTCACCGCCAAGCTCCTTCACTTTTTCTTCGATTAGGTCAACAGCTCCGCAAAAATGTTCGTAAGATGTATCGCCAGAACCGAATACTGCAAATGCTTTTCCCGTTAAATCAAGCTCTTCCATTTCTTCATATAAATCAATAAAATCATCCGGAAGATCGCCATCTCCCCATGTATACGCACCTAACATAATGTGCGAGTAATCATTAAGCAGCTCCGCATCAATATCCATCGCTTCATGCCGGTCCACGCTGGCTCCTGCTTCCGTTATACCTTTTTCAATTAAATCTGCCATCGCTTCTGTATTTCCAGACATCGTGGCATACACCAATAAAACCTTTTCTGTCACTTTTTCTTCCTCCTTATCAATGAATCAATGCAGGCTCCTCATACGGCCTGACAAACTTACTTTCATATAAACCCGCACAGAAAAAGTTTTCGTTTTGATTGGCTACACGAAAACCGTGTCCTTTGATCGTATCAAACCATTTGAGCTCTTTTTGCTCAATATCAAGCTGATACACTTTAGAAAATCCGTGTTCGTCTTGTGAGGTAGTCACATACACAATGCCATTATCCTCTGATACATCCAAAAATGATTCTTCTCTAGCAAAGGCCTGTGATTGAATATCATGCAGAATATTTGTATGTAAATCTAAAATTTGAACAGATCCTTTTTTGCCTTTTTTTGAACCTAATGCACAAACAAGAAGATGTTCATGACAGAGAAGCATAGAAGCTGTCATTCGGTGCTCCTCTCTGTTTAAAAGAAAAATTTGTTCACTCTGCAAGTCATACACCCATATTCCTCCGTGAACTTCATGAATCTGTGTTCCAATATAAAGGTGGTCACCTGCAGCACATAAAGAACGAATGACCGGCGGATGATTCACATGAGCAAATGGCTTCATAATTTCCCAGGAAATTCCGAAATCATTTGACACATAGATACTATGTTTTCCATGCGCACATACAAACCCATCTTTGCGTCCTGTAATAGACCAGACGACTGCGTTTGTTGGAAATGAAGATAACGCCCATGTATTGCCTTCATCTCCTGATCTAATCACTGTGCCATTTTCACCAACACCGAATAAATAAGGGCCAATATAGCTGATCGCATGAATTTTATGCTTGAGCTTAAATAGCTGCTGCCATCCGCTCTCCACACTATAGTGAAAAATACCTTCACGTTTTACAGCAACAAAGTATCCACCACTTTTAGATGCTGCAACGGCTGTTGCTCCTTTATGAAACATGATTTTCAACTCGTTTCTCAGACAAAGCGGCCCACGTTAAAAAGCTCACAGCAAATTCCTGACAGCACGCCACATCTTCATCTGTATCCGGTGCAAGCTCCATTTTTAATGTTTCAGGAAAAACAGATGCACCCGTTGATTTCAGCATGTCATGGAATGTATGGACAGCCTCGCAAAACTTTGGATAGCTGTAATCACCCGATCCAAAGACAGCTGCTTTTATGTGACTAAGTTCAAGAGTAGAGACCTCCTCATAAAAATCCTCTGCTTCATATGGCAAATCTCCATCACCCCAAGTATAAGAACCAATGAATACGTAATCGTATGAGGATAGGTCCTCTGCGTTCGTATCATCAAATTCCATCATCTCTGTATCTATCCCTTTTCCTTCAAGTGTTTGCTTTAAGATCGCTGCCATATCTTCCGTATTTCCAGACATACTCGCAAATGCAATTAGTGCTTTCATCTATCGGTCACCTCATCTAAATGATAATCATTTTCAATTATTATATGTACACTTTAAATGATAATGATTTTCATTGTCAAATGATTTCATAAAAAAAAGTACCTCCCTATTCCAAGAAGGTACTTACACGGCATCATTTTCAAGCATTTCTTTAACCACACCAACAAATGCTTGTACCTGTTTTAACTGAAAAGACGCTTCATAGCCTAGCAGCCATGTGTCACGGCCGATTTGCTCTCCGTTCACATCAACAAGCGGTGTTTTATAAACACTTTTTTCGTGGTCATATAGAGTAACAGAAGGCAAAATGGCGTAGCCGATGCCGTGGTAGGCCATTTGTTTACATGTTTCAATTTGGTCTACTAAAATCGTCTGCTTTGGAGATACTTTAAATTTTTGATGCCACCAGTGCTGGATTTCCTGATAATACGTGCTGTCGCTTTTAAATTGGATAAATGGCCGTTCAGTCTTGATTAATTCATCTACGTCCTTGATCACGGAATCGACTAAGTATAAATGATCTGTCATCAAGTATTCCTTTGTCCCCTTCCAATCAGGGTTTCCGCGAATGATTCCTATGTGCACATGGTCTTCATACAAGCTTTTGAGCATTTCACTGCTCCAGCCGGTAACGAGTGACACCTTGGCATTTGGATATTTTTCGACATACCGTTTTAACACCTTTGGCAGCCAGTGCTGTCCAATAATCGACGCCACCGCAAGCTTGAGTGTACCGTGAATGTCACCCTCAAGTTCATCAATTCGTTCTCTCACTCGATCCTGTTCAACCGTTACTTCTTTTGCAAATTGGATAATCTGTTCACCTGCTGAAGTCACGGTCAGCCCCTTTTGTGAACGAAAAAAGATTTTCGTTCCCCATTCCTTTTCGATCGTCTGCAATCTTTGCGATAATGCAGGCTGAGAGACAAAGAGCCGTTCCGAAGCCTTCCTCATATTCAATTCTTCACTTAGCACAACAAGCATATGTAACTCCTGAAGCTGCATGGGCGTCCCCTTTCTCTCTATAAGTTTTTCTTATTTCATATGCTCATTATATAAATTTTAACTTATGAAGGCAAAAAAAATAAGCTGGGCTGCAGCTCATTTTTTCGCGGAATGAATGACCTCATTTAAGCGCTTTAATACAACTCGTCGAGTAAAAATGCCTTCAAAGACTTGCTCCTCATTTACTACACAAACAAATCCATTATTTGTCACAGCGTGAACGCCTTTTATTACAGGATCTGTCGTTTTGAGTCTCGGAATATCCTTCAGCATAACCTCTTCGACCTTCAACTGGTCGAGCTTCTCAAATTCGATTCGTTCTAAACCGAAGATTTTATCCATAATCATATTCGTTCCAATTAACCCGTGTAAATGATAAGAAGCGTCTAATACCGGAATAGCTGTATATCCTGTTTTGGTTAGGACCAATAGGGCATGCTCAAGGTTATTGCCAATTTGAACATGTGCGACTTTATCTGCATCAATCATATGCTCGGCTACTGTGGACTCAAGCAATTGAGTCGGCTCTATCTCTATCATGTTTCTTCGACCCCTTTTCTCTCAATCATCAATCATACATTCCCCATTACGATTAAGCATAAACTAAAACGAATTTTGTCGAAAGATTTTTTCTGCATAAAAAAGATACTCAGCCCCCGAGTATCTAATAGAATGTTAAAGCAATATTAATTCTCAAACCTTACTCTGTCATACAATGTGATCAATTGCTTATACGTATTGTCGTCGACATTTTTTGTTCCACATTCTATATCATTGATCTCACTGCTTAGTAATTCGACAGCATATTCCTGATTCAGCAATACGTTTAATAATAGCTTTTTCTCTTCTTCATTAAAACGATTTTCGATGACGCTCATTCAACATCAGGCCCCCTGTTTCATATATGCTTTTATATTGATTAGCAGGCTTTTGAATGTCTGCTTCCTCTCTATACAGCTAGAATAAGGAACTAGAATCGAATCGTCAACCGCACGTTTCGACAAGGTTTGGAGAAAAATGACGGAATTTATTTTGTATATCGATTGGCATAGCAAAATGCTGCATATGAGTCGGGTTTTATTTTCGCTTCAATTCCCATAGCTGTGATCATTCCGGTCATTTCCTGGATCAGCTCTTTTGTACTTCCTTTTTTGCCAATGTCCAGATGGGCTTCAAAACGAAGGTCTGCCCCTTCCTCAGCAAACGGAAGAAGCAAATCCATCAGTTCTGTTAAAGGCCCCTCAAGGATGTCTGCACATACCTTTTGGCTAAACGCTGTCTCTAATGAAATTTTTTCTCTAAGACTTTGCACGGGTCTTTCAATCACTTGTTGTGTGAGGCAGCCCCAAGCTCCTTTGCCAATCCGGTGGAGATGAATTGCAGTCATAAATGTTGTGACATTTTGATTGACCTGAGAGTCCGTACCAATTGATAACACATAGGCGGACCTAGGGTCTTTTCGAATAAAGTCTTTCATTCTCATGACGACATCAGAAAACGCTAAACGATCTTCAGAAAGATTGTAGAAAAAAGAATCACTCACAGAAAGGAACTCCTTTTTAATGGTCTCTTATCCGAAAAATGCGCTGATTGATCATCTTCCATTTGTACATATCATCTATGATGATCCATGTATGCTGCCGCAATAAACGAAGGAATCCTCAGAAAAAACATTTCATACGATTCAGCTTAGGATTGTAGAAGCTCAAAAATCTCAATCGAAATCATATCAATGTTGTCAAATGGGAAAGTGTTTGGCTTATCCCCTTGTTGAAAAACAGTCAATTCAAACGTTTGATTCTTTTCGAAATACTTAACACTACAGATTTTCTCACCGTTCACTTCGAAATAACGCTGTGCCGGCTCGTTTGCAGCTTCTGCTGTCTCTTGAAGACTTTGCAGCCTTGTAATGATACCCATTAATTGTGACATTCTAAAAAAAGACTCCTTTCAAAAAAACAACTCAAGATGAACCCGTATTGATTATACACAAGTCCTACAAAGCATCATACCATAAAGTGTTCTCAGATGATATTTTTCCTCTTGAATTCAAAAAAAGAAAAAGAATCTGTTTTTTTAGTTTGAGTCTTTTTTCTAATCTCATGCACCATGATTTTTATAAACCAGCAGATCTCATCAGCCGTTTCGCAATTTCATCAAAATCCTCTTTTGAAATGCCTGGAGCAAACTCTTCCGGTAATTCTCTATAATCTGGCACAGGTGCACCTTGCGGGGTGCCTTCAATGACTGTGAGCGGTTTTCCATCAATCGGGTGGCTCCCTTTCCAAATTTTATTGATATCCTTGTAGTCCGTATCACTAAATGTATACAGCTTTGTATGAACATTCTGGTCTTCAAATTTTCTCGCTGAATCAAAGTATTTATTATCGAGATTTGGGATTGGGAGCATCTTCCCTACATCTACTCCTGTAGCGACTTCTAGTGCCTTTGCATATGCCACAATATGCACGCCGCCCCTGACAAGTAAATAACCGATCATCTCTCTTGCTGTAGGGTGGTCCGTCATTTCATATACACGCATTTTGTGCGTACGTGCTCCGCATTCAAGGAAGAAATTATGAAGGAGGTCAAGAATCAGGTTGCCGCTTGAGAACACATTCTCTCCTGTCCAAGGTTTTGCCATTGAATCAAACGGATAGCCTGTTTGGGCTGTTTGAATAAAATGCTGTGTATTTCGTTTATCGACAGCTGCCTTCATCGGCGTCGTATCTGGATCTCCTCCATGGGTAGTTCCTGTAATCATGAGATTGATGGCTGTGGTCACAAGCTCAACATGACCGAATTCTTCAGCTGTAATACTGGATACGAGGTCATAAAACGGTTTGAGTTTTCGTTTCCCTCTAAAGTTAAAGGATTGAAACATGTAATTATTTAATGTGGACATTTCACCGAATTTTCCGCCGAGTAATTCTTGCACAGCAGCGGCACCATTTGCATCTGGGTGATCTGGTCTTGGCAAATCAATGAGCAGCCGCGTGTCACGTTTGATCATGATGTTTCCCTCCTACTGTCTAACTATCATCACTTAAGATGTATGGAGGGTTTGGGCTGTCCTATGCATGAAGGGAAAGATTGAAGCACAAAAAAAACTTGGCGGGGGTAGCGCCAAGTTTTTTGGATCTTGATCTGATAGAGGGGTTGGGGAACAGAGAGTAGCTTCTCTCTATAACTAAATGATAATGATTATCAGTTTCATTGTCAACCATTTTTTATTTTCTTTTTTCTATCAAAAAAAGCAGCCTACGAGGCTGCTCAGATTGATGACAAAAAGCTGAAATTCCTTTTGTTTACATTTCAGTGTGATAGAAAACCTTTGAAGTCTAGGAAGGACGAGTACCGGAGCGAATTATACATTCGTGAGCACTGCCACGCAGGACTGACAAAGAATGCGAGGATTAGTCTTCACGCCGCGTCTTCAAATTAATCCATCTTGCTCATATAAATAGGCATATGGAAGGTCTATAAACAAATACATATCTCCCTCTAAAGGATAAGAAAACGTACGTATCCTCTCACCTGTTTCTAAATCACTATAAATATCGCTGAAAAATCCTTTTCCGCTAATTCTCATTTGAAGAATATTTGCTAGGAAATAAGGACGCCAGCTCCAGTTTTTTTCTATATACTCCGGCTGAAACAACCATTCTTCTTCTTTTTTGAACACATTTCCAGTGATTTGAAAGCCTTCTTCATTACACATATAAATCCGAAAGCTGCAATCTGTTAGTTCAAGTGCCAGTTTTTGAATGAGCTCATCATTTGTGCTGCACGATTTCTTTAAAGTCGTAACAGCTTGATGAATTCGTTTATAAAATGTTTCAGAATGTTCGTAGACAGCTTGCAGCTTCTTTTTCTCATGGGCAATAAATTGCTGGAATTCTTCTCTAAGCTGATCTTTTCGGTGGCTTCGATCGATTAATTCTCCTGCAGGCTCATGAAGATAGAACCCTTGAAAATATCTCCCGCCATTTCTCCAAGCATACTGTAGCTGGAAATTTGCTTCAATGTCCTCATAAATTAAAGCAGCTCCTATTTTTCTTGCAAGCAATGAAATGCTGTACAAGACATATTCATAGGAAGGAGATGGAGCCGATGCCTTTAATGCCTGTAAATCTATTTTTAATAAATCAGGTGAAAGCAAGGCAATCCGGTCCAGATTACTGCTTTCTTTTCCTATATTTGAGACGGCGATTTTAATCCCATATGTACGATAATACGTTAACGTATGGTAAAGCTGTTCAATGTCGCCGCTAAACGTATGCTCTGCAAACTCAATAACAAACCGGTTAAGCTGAATGCCCCTTGCTTCATATTCCTTTAAGAGTTCTAAAAAGCTTTCCCCGTGATCCAGCATGAGGATATTGGCATCATGATTAATAAAAATGAGCAAATCGTCATCTGCTGTTGTGAAGAGATCAAGTGCTTGAGTCAGTACTTTGTGATCTACTTCCAATTTATATTCGTCAGGAATAGATGAATCCGTAAAGAAGGAGCCTAGGCTGACCGTTTCTGACTCAAGCTTCATTCTTCCTAGAATCTCATAGCCTATCACTTTTTGCTCTTCCGCACTGAATATTGCTTGATAGTGCGGGAAAACATCTTCAATATTCGTTAAAATATCCAATGGATCGACCATTTTCATCACCTGCTTCTCTCTTTGTGTGATTATACCACATCAAAAGCAGGTCTTACATCGTCAATCAAAATGGTGATTGGTTGAGCCATTGTCCCCCATCCATCGTAATACAATCTCCATTTATATAAGACGCATGCTCCGATAATAAAAAGCTCGCAAGCGCTGCAATTTCCTCAGGTGTGCCCAGTCTGCCAAGAGGAACGCTATCTAATGTTCTTTGCGCTGCTTCTTCTGATTCCCATAGTTTATCTGCTCCGCCTGTTCTCTCGATTGGGCCTGGTGCGATGGCATTGACGCGAATTCGATATTGCCTCCCCCATTCAACAGCAAGCGTTCGAGTCAGGGACAACACGCCGGCCTTTGCTGCCGCCGAATGCGCCACGCCTACACCAGCACCCCATGCATAGGTAGCCACCATGTTAAGTATACTGCCCCTTTTCTTTTGCCGAATCCAGTAATTGCCCACTGCATGGCTGCAAAAAAATGTACCATTTAACACAATATCAATCACAGCTTTCCAGCCGTTAGGAGACAGCTTTTCTGCTGGCACTAAAAAATTTCCTGCTGCGTTGTTAATGAGGGCATCGACATCACCAAATGTATCCACCGCAAACTTGACCATTTGGTCAGCATCCTCTGGGTTTCGCACATCCATTTGGAAGTAAGCGACTGCTCCGCCCTTCTGCTTCATTTCTTTTGCCGTCTTTTCCAGCGTCTCTTCCGTTCTACCAGTAATCACAACATTCCAGCCTTCAGCTGCCAAATGGGCAGCCATTGCCTTCCCCATACCGCTTGATCCCCCTGTGACAATCACTGTTTGCTTCGTCATTTGTTCTCCCCCTTTGTATGATTTGAATGACTATTCATTCATTATTGTCTATCATATCATGATTGACCCTCGGTGCACCATATGGGAGATTATCCAAATATGATGCTATACTTAATTTTATTTATAAAGGAGTCTTATATGAAGCAGCTTTCCCGCAGACAATTTTTAAAAGGAGCAGCTGGTGCGAGTATTCTCGGTTTTTTGGCTACAAGTTGTGGATATGGATATGCCAGGTACATTGAGCCGCGCATGATCGATACCGTGTCACTGACCATTCAAGATGCTCAGCTTCCAGCTTCATTTGACCAGTTTAAAATAGCCCAATTTAGTGACGTTCATTTGAGTGATACATTTCCTGCGAAGGACCTAGAAGCCATCGTTCAGAAAATCAATGCTGCATCTCCAGATCTCATTGTGTTCACAGGTGATCTCGTTGATTTTCAAGCATCCACCCAAGAGCATGAAAAAGCGAAGACTTATTTGAATAAGCTTCATGCTCCGTTCGGTAAACTAGCCATCTACGGAAATCATGACTACGGACCATTCGGAGTGGAGCTTTATGAGAAAACAATGGAGGCTTGTGGATTTACATTATGTAAAAATGATGTGTTTCTATTAGAAAAAGATCATGCACATATTCAGATTGCTGCACTGGATGATCTTATGATGAGCGTGCCTGATTACGATTTGATCAAACGGGAAGTATCATCTGATTTATTTACGTTGCTGCTCGTCCATGAGCCTGATGCAGCATTAGAGCTGAAAACAACACCTATTAACTTGCAGCTTTCCGGGCATACGCATGGCGGTCAAGTGCAGCTGCCTTTCTATGGACCGATTCTCACAGCACCTTACGGCCGTACATATGTAGAAGGTTTATACGAAAGCGGTCAGCACCGCATCTATGTCAACCGTGGACTTGGGACAACACGTCTCCCGCTTCGGTTTTTAGCCAAGCCGGAGTTAACCTTTTTTACCTTTACATCTCGTGTATAAATAGAAGCCAAACCGCCCTCTCCTGCATATGTATAATCAAAGTACTTTTTCATGACAAATGTTAGGAGAAACCTTACTGAGCCTGATTCCGTCCATATAGTATGTCAAGTGACGGCATCATGGCTTCTTTTATTTAAGTAAAAGGAGTGTACTTTGGTGCTTCGATATACGGTGAAAAGAGGAGAAACTCTTGCTTCTATAGCGCTTGATTTTCGAACAACAACAGATGCCTTAAAGGCTGCAAATCCGTCACTTCAAGCTCGCGAGCCTGAACAAAATGAGGTCATCATCATACCTGGTTTGCCAGATCCTAATACGATCCCTTACCGCATCTTTGTTTCGATTTCAACGAAACGTCTCGTTTTGTTTTCTGGATCACAGCTTATTCGTTCGTATCCGATTGCAACAGGGAAAATTTTAAATATGACACCGACAGGTTCTTATTATATTGTCAACAGACAGCCAAACCCAGGAGGTCCCTTTGGCGCTTATTGGCTGAGCCTCTCAAAAATTCATTACGGCATTCACGGTACGAATAACCCGTCTTCAATTGGTAAAGCTGTTTCTAGAGGATGCATTCGCATGTATAATCAGAATGTCATCGAGCTTGCTTCACTCGTTCCAAACGGAACACCTGTGACCATTAGCCAGTAGATGAAATCAATTGTACGAATGGTTAAAATTTTATATGATATAAAGTGGGATCTTCAGGTTAAGGAGCGTATTTATGGATATTTTTAAAAACAGAAATTTTGTTCGTCTCTTTTTTGCGGCACTTGCTTCGCAAATGGGGACAACAGTAGGCAATATGGCGTTTGCCTTTTATTTGCTCGACCATTTTAGTCATCAGCCCGCATACGCCACATTGGCTGAACTTATGTATTCTCTTCCTACCGTCTTTGTCTTTTTTATGGTCGGTGTGGTCGCAGACCGTTTTGATCGTAAAAAAGTCGCAGAGAATTGTGATTGGATACGAGCTGGGCTGACGATTGTATTATTCATCGTTATTTATTTTAATTCACTGCCACTTATTTTCTTGATCTTGTTTATTCGAAGTGCTATTACGAAGTTCTTCTATCCAGCTGAAGCTTCTCTCGTTCAGGCGATTTTAAATAAAGATCAATATGCAAAAGCCGCTGGCTTAAATCAAATGCTGTTTAGTTTATTTATGGTATTTGGCGTTGGACTCGGTGCCATTATGTATAAGACGATTGGACTTCACGGTGCCATTACAATTGATTTGGTCAGCTTTATTATTTCAGGCATCCTGATTCGTTCATGTAACATTCCAATTGAAGCGCGTCAGCCAAATGGACAAGCTGGCTGGAGAGGCATGACCATCAAAACGTCTCTGAAAGATTTTAAAGAAGGCATCCTATATATTTTAAAAAATAAATTATTGGCTTCTTTAATTTTTGGCTTTTTTGTTTTCGGTCTAGTTAATGGCGCATTTGCCGTTCTGCCGATGTTTACAATGAAATATGGACTTTCACCAGACCATTTTGAACTGCATACATCCTTCTTTACCATTGCGATCGGTGCAGGCTTGCTCGTTGGAAGCTTAATGGGCTCTGTCCTCGCTAAAAAGGTAAAGATGCAATATCTCATGTCGATTCCAATTTTGGTCGCAGGTATTTTGATTTTTGTCCTTGGTTCTACCCATACATTATGGTTGTTTTATGTCACCTCATTTGTCATTGGTACATGCATCGGCCCAGTCAACATTGTCATTGGAGGCTGGCTGCCTAGAATCGTCCATCCTCGACTGATGGGTCGTGTGTCAGGATGGGTTGACCCGCTCACTATGTTTGCTCAATCGATGACATTAGGTCTGATTGCTGTATTATTTCCAAAACTCATCACAAATGTTTCTTATATTTATTACGGAATGGGCTTTATTATTTTACTTGTCTTCCTTTTTTACTTCATTACACTGCCAAAGTTCAGCAGAGAAGCTGACGACTTAGACGTGCAGCGTGAACTAAAGGGGCAGGGAGTTCAATAAGTAAATAGCAAAAAGGACTTTCTTTTCAGGAAAGTCCTTTTTTCATGGATGAAACGTCCTTCATGCATTTCCTCTGTTGAGAGAATCTGCTTGAAGGCTTGCTTTATTGATCCATTTTTTCTTGTTTTTCACAATTAAATTCCTTTACATCTTTAAACGTTTTATAGTAGGATAGTCAGGTTGGAGGTGAAAGAAATGCTAAAAAGTTACTATTTTATTCATACTAAAAATGAACAGGGACAGTTTGTTGTACATACAGAAGATTGTGCATTTTTAGGCGATGCTGCAAGCCGTACGTTGATTGGCCTGCACATGAATGGCGAAAGCGCCATGGATGAAGCCAAACAAATGACGAATGAAACTGACTTTAATGGTTGTTTTTATTGCGCTTATTCTATTCATACAAAATAATTTATCCTGTATGCATCACATATACGCGCATATGGTGGACTGCATATATAAAAAAATATCATTTGAGAAACTACCCATTTTGATAAATAGGTAGTTATCATGAACTAATAGTTCACTTTGTTTATATTTCATTCAGTCAATTCTTCTTATCATTTCTTCTATTGTTCATCGCCCACCCCGCTCATTTTTTCGGCTGATACAATGCCAAGAATAAAATCATATAGACAATACAAGCTGTCCCTATCCATTGGAAAAGTCCGAATGGCTCTTTTAACCAGAAAACAGTCGTGACGACTGCTGCAAGGGGCTCAACACTTCCAATTAAGCTCGACTCTTTTGGTGATAAGTATTGCAAACTTTCTATGTAAAACCAAAAAGCGATCATCGTTCCAAATATGACCACAAACAATAAATAGACATACGCTTCAAAAGGTAAATGAGTGAGATTGACCTTCCATGGAGGATGGATCAAGCTAAGGGCGCCTCCTCCTATAAGCATCGCCCAGCCGACAACCACTAGAGAGTCGAATTGTTTTAACAGGCTGATCGGATATAACGTATAAAACGAGAGCGACACAGCCGATAGTATTCCCCAAATCACTGCCACAAATGGAACGGTTAATGTTGAAATAGAACCATTCGTCAATAAGAAAAACATACCCGCTAAAGCCAATACCACTGTGACCAAATCTCTTCTAGTGAAGGTTGATTGCCTGCGAATGACCAAATACACGATAATCATGACAGGGGCTGTATACTGCAGCAGCGTTGCCACAGCAGCATTTCCATGTTGAATGGATGCCATATAAGTATATTGAACAGCCAGCATACCCATTAGCCCAAATAGAAGGACTTGCATCGCTGTCCTCTTCTTTTGCCACACACCGAACAGATGTGTTTTTTCTTTTGTCATCACATGAACAAATAAAAGCAATCCCCCTGAAATGAGCAGCCGGACCGTCACAAGCCAATTGACATCAATCCCATATTGCTGAAACAATTTTTGTGAAATTGTTCCTCCTACTCCCCAGCAGATAGCGCCTATGAGTACAAGTAAAATTCCCTTTCTCCTATTCATTTTCATTCTCCTCAATTCTCAACAAATCATGATAATATAGTTGATAGTAGTTCACTTTGTTACATATTGATATATCAATTGAACATAAAAATAAAAGAATATTGAGGAGAATTATGCACAACCATCATTTTCTGATTGACTACAACCTGAAAGAATTGACGGAGCATTCTACGACAACATGGCCTATTGCTATTTATCATACAAAAATTCGTCATCATAGAAGCAGCTATATCCCTCTTCACTGGCATGACGAGTTTCAATTTGTCTTTATTTTAGAGGGTGAAGCTGAATTTCATATCAATGAAGAAACATTATGTTTAAAGCAAGGAGATGGCATTTTCATCAATAGTGGCTGCCTGCACATGGCAAAAGATGCGAATGGGACGGCATGTACTTATGTTTGTTTAAATGTCTCTCCCTCTTTCATCACAGCGAATGAATTATTCACCACATTTGTCCATCCATATATGCGTGCGAGCCAGACACCTTATATTTTATTCAACCGAAAAGATCATTGGCCAAAGCAGATCTATCAATGCATTCAAATCATTCAACAATTAATTGATGAAACTCCGGTATATTATGAACTTGAACTCAATATTCAGCTTATCACCATTTGGAAATGCTTATTACAAAACGGATTCCAAATGAAACATGATGCGCGTAAACACGATAAAAATGAACGGATGAAACTTATGCTGAATTGGATTCACCAGCATTATTATGAAAAGATCCTTCTCGAAGATATTGCTCGTGCAGGACAGTTAAGTCGCTCAGAATGCTGCAGATCCTTCAAAGACATTTTAAAGAAATCACCCATGCATTATGTAAATGAATATAGAATTCAGCAAAGCCTCGTCCTGCTCCAAGAAACGGATTTCAATATTACAGAAATCGCCTACCAAGTAGGCTTTAACAGCACAAGTTATTTTATCAATTTGTTTAAAAGAATAAAAAATACGACACCTTTAGCATATAGAAAATTAAAACAGCTGGATTCTCTCCAGATAAAATGGATAGAAGAAAAATAATGCAGAAGGCGTCTTAAATGGCTTTTGTAAATACAAACGATGAGAATGGCTACATTTCAACCGCCCTCGCCTAATGCAGACAAGGGCGTTTTTTATTGCTGTTTTTGTTCTTTTAGTTTCTTAAAAATCACAAATTGATATACTCCGAATAGTACGGTGAGGATCATAATTGCTGTAAATAATTGATCGGCTGGAAGCAAGAAATATACGACAACAAAAGATAAAAGCAACACAAGATAACCTATATTGAATGCTTTTTTGAATGTCATGATATTACCTCCTTTCATTAATAACTTATATACATACTATATAATCAACAGAAATAGAATCAGTTGAAGTTTTTTTGGGGGAGATTGGGGGATTCGAACACACAAAATTTTTAACCCTCCATAATCCCTTTATACCAAAGGTTTTCTTTTTACAATATCTCTATTTGCAATTTACTAATAAAAACGTATAATTTATACTAAGCACAGGAAGACGAAAGACAAAGGAGAGAAAAAATGGACGATTATGCTCATACTAAAGACATAGAACCTACAGCAGAAAACATCGCAAAAGCCATTTATACTGTTAACCGCCATGCTAAAACCGCACCAAACCCAAAGTTTCTTTATCTTTTGAAAAAACGCGCGCTGCAAAAACTATTGCAAGAAGGTAAAGGAAGAAAAGTGGGCCTACATTTCTCTAACAATCCCAAGTATAGTCAACAACAGTCCGACGTGCTGATTGAAATTGGAGATTATTATTTTCACCTGCCACCAACGAAAGAAGACTTCGAATTTTTGCCACACTTAGGAAATTTAAATCAATCATATCGCAATCCGAAAGCGAATATGTCATTAAACCGAGCAAAGCAAATACTTCAAACGTATGTCGGTTTAAAAGAAAAACCTGCCGCCACAAAACAAAAATCACATTACACAAAGCCCGTCTTCAAACGACTCGGGGAAAGTTATTTTTAAACAGAAAAAAACCACTCATGCCGAGTGGTTTTTTGTTTAGATAATAAAATGATCGACTTTTTCAATCAGCTGATGAATTTCTGGTTTACTGATTTGATCATCTGCACCGATCGTTTCCCCTTTATGACGCAAATCTTCAGTGATTAATGAAGAGAAGATAAGAATCGGGATGGAATTTGTTAAAGGATTGTCCTTGAGCAATTTTGTTAGCCGGTGGCCATCCATTTTAGGCATTTCAATATCCGTAATAATCATATCAATTTCTTCTGTCACACTGATTCCTTTGCTGACAAGATCCATGACATGATCATATGCCTGTTTGCCATCTTCAAAGGTCACAATGTTTTTATAGCCTGCTTCGGTTAATTCATTTGTTAATAAACGCATGAGAAGCGGAGAA
Organism: Bacillus sp. WP8; assembly: GCF_000800825.1. Lineage (NCBI taxonomy): Bacteria > Bacillati > Bacillota > Bacilli > Caryophanales > Bacillaceae > Bacillus > Bacillus sp. WP8. Next base: position 1,349,192 of record NZ_CP010075.1, on the reverse strand, counting down.
TCTTCAACGACATACAGCTTCTTCCCTGTTCTTCTCTCGTCTTTCTCACCGTCAAACATATGATACGTATCAACACCTGAAGCGGATTCAATATCATAAATGATTTTTTCGTAATCTGGAAGGAAAATCATTTTTTCATCAAGCTTAATGATGCCAGTTAAATGACGGTCCATCCCTTGATTCAGTGCAGTCGGCTTCTCAATCTCTTCCCAGCTGACGCGGTGAATTTGTGATACTGTTCCTGTGTGGAACACAAATTTCCGTTGGTTGAATTCAGTCACAATATATTTCTCTTGTTCCGACTGATCTGACTCGACATTAAAAAAGGAAAATAGATTGATGACTGGTAAAATCTCGCCTCGTAAACTAATCATCCCTTCTACATCTTGGTGAGAGTGCGGTACAACCGTCACCTCAACCGGCTGAATGATTTCTCTTACTTTCATGACGTTAATGCCGAATTGATTTGCACCAATTTCAAACTTCACAATTTCCAATTCATTGGTACCAGAGTCAAGTAAAATTTCTTGTTTATTTAAAGCCACGGAAATCCCTCTATTCTTCAATATTAGATTGTACTTTTTATATCGGCAGCATAGGTAAAAAGTTGACGTTTCTTTACGCTTTCTCTCGAACGAATTGATGAATCACAAGTCCTATCGATGCAAGGATGAGCAAAGACCCTAGTGCAAGGCGGCTTGCGAGATTTCCGTGCTCTGCAAACAGCAGGGTAACTGAGCCATAAATAATGGGCCCAATAATGGAAGACACCTTTCCTGAGAAGGCAAAGAGGCCAAAAAACTGTCCTCGCTTTTCCTTCGGGGTTAGTTCAATAATCAAGATTCGTGATGCCCCCCAGCTTGCGCCAAGTGAAATCCCAAATAAACTGCCAGCTACCCAGAAGACCCATTCGGTTGTCGCTGTCACAGCTAGAATGAGCGCCACAATTAAAATGACATACACGACGGTAATCGAGCGTTTTGCCCCTATCGCTTTTGTGATATAACCAAACAGAAAGGAGCCAATGATACTTGAAATGGTCGACACAAGATAGAGTAAAATAAATTGCCCAGCTGTAAAGCCAATAATGATTTTGGCATAAACAGCCATCATCGCAATTGCTGTTTGTAAGGCATCATTCATAAAAAAGAAGGCGATCATAAAAATAAAAGCTGGCTTGTACCTTTTCATCTCTTTAAACGTGTGAACAATCTCTTTATACCCGCTGAAAAAAGATGCCTTTTTCTCTTGCTGAGGCAGCGGATGAGGATCTTTTACAAAAAAGAGAAAAGGTAGGAAAAAGAGAAGGAATAAAAGGGCTGTTGGGATAAATGCTTCATGAAACTGGTCATTGCCGACAAGTAAATAAACAGAGAGACCCACAAGTGTTCCTAAATAGCCAACGGCGATACCAAATCCAGAAATAAGCGGGATTTCATCCTTTGTCCCAAGATCGGGCAAAATGGTGTCATAGAAAACAAGACTAGAATGATAGAAAAACTTTGCGATCACAAACAAGGTAACCACGACCAATAAAGAAACAGGCAGCCCAAACCATTCACTTGAGAAATCAATCCCAGCAAAAATCCCCATCAACACCGTACAAGCAATACATATGAACGTAAACACCGTAATGTAGCGTTTCTTTTTTCCTGTACGATCAATCAGCACTCCGTATAAAGGTGTAAAAATGACGAGAAAAAAGCTGGCTAATGCGTTTGCATAAGAAATAAAGGTACTTGCGATCTGGTCCATTCTCGCACTGTCCCCGATCGTTTCCTGCAAGTAAAACGGGAAGAAAATGGTGATCATATTTGATGAAAAGATCGTATTTGCAAAATCATACAAAGCCCAGGCCAGCACAGGTGCTGTCAAAAACAGCCCGAAGCCTGCCCCTTTTTTCTGAACAGTCATTTTCCCTCTTTTCAATAGATTGACTCCCTTCTCTGCTTTATTTTCACTATCATTCTACTTTATGTGACGTTTCCCTCTTCCATACAAGCATCTATACAAAAAGCACCCCTTACTATATAGCAGAGGTGCTTCTTTTCATTATTTCTTTACAACAATGGTACTTGCAATCAAATCGTGAAGTGCTTGTTTTTTTTCTGTGAAAAACGCAATGATGTAGCCAATACATAAGATTGGAGACAAAAAGCCTTTTGCAAAAAATCGGCCTGTCGCGCGCCCGAATGTTATTTTTTCACCCGTTACTTTTGTCACTTTAATTCCAAGAGCCATCTTGCCAAGAGTTCCTTGCAACTTTGATGATTCCATGATCGCATAATACAGCCAAGTCACCGCGATACCGACTAAGATCGTTACGCCATAGAAAAAGATAAGGCCCATAATGACTGCCCATTCTTCATCCGTAATCACCGTTGAAGAATAGTAATAGCTATCATCATACATTAAAAATGCCGCCTCAGGGCTTGAGACAAAAAAGAGTGTTGCCAGAATAAATACAATGAATGAAAATGGTACACTAATAATGATACCGTCCAAAAGATGTGCAAGAAAACGATAGCCTACGCCTGCTAGCTCAGGATGCTTCTTTTCTTGAATGTGTGGTTCTGTTATGTTGGTTTCCATCCTATTTCTCCTTTATTATGTATGTTTTCTATAAATTTCTTATAATCATTCGTTATTATATCCTATGAATATAGCAAGATCAATGCAGCTTTACACTTTTACATACATTTTAGATCAGTTTGATCTAAATGATTTATGTGAATAAATACTGAAAATTTGTGAAAATCATGGCACTTCTAGTTCTTTTACCTCCTGATTTTTTAACATTTTGTGATATTTTCGTCTTGTTTCCATTCTTCTGTTGACAATGATTCTTCAAATGGTACAATAGTCAAGGATTTTTTAAAGAAAGGTGTTCATGATGGGAACTGTCGTATTATTAAAGAACAACGAAATGACTGTAATTGAAGATATTTGCGAAGCTGATTATTTAGATATGAAGCATGGTTTGTCAAACGATGACACAGCTTATATCTCTTGGTACGAAGACTACGATACTGCTTATGGATATTGATTTCATTTCATAGATGAAGCGTAAAAAAAGGCGATACAACCTGAGAATAGGTTGATCGCCTTTTTTACGTTTGTGAGCTTCTTTCACTTTCAGGTTCCACATGAATAAAGATTTGCGCATGCGGAAATTCGAGCTGAATCTTCTCTTCAATTCGATCACATAATTGGTGAACATCTTCAATGGTTGTCTTTCCATCTACAATCAAATGGAAATCAATATATTCCTCTGCACCAGACCGCCTTGTTCGAAAGTCATGATATTCAATAAATTCTTGACTGAATCCTTGAATGATCGCTTCAATTGATTGTTCTTCCTCTGGTGTTAAACGAGCATCAACAAGCGGCGGGAAGGCTTCCTTCATGAGTTTAAACGCTTCACGCATAATAAAGAGGGCCAGAATCATTCCAATGATCGGATCTAGGAAATACCAGTCGGTTAATGCTACAAGCAATAAACTGAATGCCACCCCTAGTGACGTATACACATCCGTTAAAAGGTGCAATGCATTTGATTTCATGGCGACTGAATGTACTCGCTCAGCCTCTTTGTTCACAATCCTCGATACAACAAAATTGATGAGCGCGCCTAGCAGCATGACCACAATGCCAAGCACGGGTAGCTTAACTGGCTCTGGATGCATTAATTTGTGAACACATTCGTATATAATCCAAATGCCAGCAACGAAAATGAGCAGGGTCTCAATCGTTCCAGAAATATTTTCGACTTTTCCATGTCCATAAGGATGTTTAGAATCTGCTGGCTTTCTTGAAATACGAACAGAAATAAATGCAATAAACGAAGCCATTAAATCGAGAAACGAATGAATGGCTTCTGATAAAACCGCAACAGATCCGGTTAAGAGACCTACAATGATTTTTAAGATGACAACAAATGTGTTGCTCAGCACGGATAGAAACGCGATTTTCGATGTCTTCGCTGATTGTTCCATCTATCGTCCTCCTTTAGGAGATCGTATGTCTATGAAAGCCATTCCCATGACCATGATTCTCACGTTCTTTCAGTTTACGCAGTTTTGCCGTTTTCTAATCATTCTCATCACAGCCTGTATTTTCTCTTGAGGTTACGCTATAATAAATGTTGCTCTTTCTTTAATATATCACTCATGCGGTGATGGATAGGAGAATAGACTACATATAACGATATCCAGTGCCTTTCGCAGATGACATTTATGCAGTGAATGGTAAAATAGGATAAAAACATAAATTTTTAAGGTGATGAGAAATGGAGCATTTGCTGAATCCAAGAGTAAAGGATATTGAAATTTCAGGCATTCGAACATTTTCAAATCTCGTATCGTCATATGAGGATGTCGTTTCATTGACGATAGGCCAGCCCGATTTTTATACGCCGCATCATGTCAAAACAGCTGCCAAAGCAGCCATTGACGAGAATTTCACTTCATACACTCACAATGCTGGGTTCCTAGAGCTAAGACAAGCGATTCAGCATTATATCAAGAAGAAAGTGAATCTTGATTATGATGCAGAGTCAGAAATCATTGTGACAACAGGTGCAAGTCAAGCAATTGATGCTGCGTTTCGAACCATTTTAACAGAAGGCGACGAGGTCATTTTACCTGGACCTGTATACCCCGGATATGAACCGATCATTCGAATGTGCGGTGCAGTACCTGTACATATTGACACAACGAATGCCGGCTTTAAATTGAATGCCAAGCTGATTGAGGATGCGTTAACGGAAAAGACAAAGTGTGTGGTTCTTCCTTACCCTTCAAACCCGACTGGTGTCACGCTTTCAGAAGAAGAATTGAAAGAAATTGCCCAGCTCCTTGAAGGAAAAGACATCTTTATTTTATCCGATGAAATTTACAGTGAGCTGACATTTGACCGGCCGCATCATTCAATTGCCTCTTTCTTAAAAGAACAGACCATTGTCATCAATGGACTGTCTAAATCTCATAGCATGACTGGATGGAGAATTGGCTTTTTATTTGCTTCAGCTCCAATTGCTAAACATGTATTAAAAGTACATCAATATAACGTGTCTTGTGCCTCGGCTGTCTCACAAAAGGCGGCACTTGAAGCTGTGACAAATGGTGTGGATGATGCACTGATCATGAGAGAGCAATATAAGAAAAGACTCGATTATGTATATGATCGGCTCATTTCTATGGGGCTTCCGGTGATTAAACCTTCTGGCGCTTTTTATATTTTTCCATCCATTGAATCGTTTGGGATAAGTTCCTTTGATTTTTGCATGGAGCTGTTAGAAAGTACAAGACTTGCGGTCGTCCCAGGCTCTGCTTTCTCTCCACTCGGCGAAGGGTATGTGCGCCTGTCTTATGCTTATTCACTTGAAACGCTGAAAGAAGGACTTGACCGGCTAGAACAATTTGTACTTGAAAAACGTTCCATTCATTCGCTAGATTGAAACAACGGCTCTCTTGCCGTTGTTTTTATTTTGCAGGAAACATGATGTGAAATACGGTGCCCTTTTCAGGCTGACTATCCACACGGATCGTCCCATTATGATTTTCTAAAATATTAAATGTGACCATAAGGCCAAGTCCAGTTCCTTTTTCCTTTGTGGTTAAAAAGGGCTCTCCAATCCGTTTCATTACCGCTTCTGGAATGCCGACCCCTTCATCACGAATGGTGACAAGTATTCCTTCACTTTCTGCTTTGGCCGTGATGTCTACCTTTCCTCCGTCCGGCATGGATTCTACGGCATTTTTGATTAAATTGATAAACACTTGCTTGAGCTGATTTTGATCCCCGTTCATCAGGAGACCTTCCTCTATCTCACTTGTGTTCATTAAAATGCCATTTAAGTTCGCTTGTGTTTCTAACAAAGCCGTGACTTCGCTGATGATTTTTTTCAAATCAAGCGTCTGCATTGAGGACGTTTGCTGCGGTTTCGCCAGCATTAGCAGTTCACTCAAGATAATTTCTATTCGGCTCAGCTCAGAGAAAACAATCTCGAAGTATTGATCGCGATCCTTTGTTTTCGGTTTAATGAGCTGTAAAAAGCCTTTGATGGCGGTCAATGGATTTCTGATTTCATGTGCAATGCCAGCCGCCAATTGACCTGCGATCGATAATTTTTCAGAGCGGAGCATGAGCTCTTCTGTCTGCTTACGTTCGGATATATCTCTTAAAATAATTTGAACCGCTGTTTCTCCAAAGAATGTAGTTGGGATACAGACCATTTCTGTATAAATCAGCTTATGCTTAAACGTATGACAGCTCATCGTGACAATCTCGGAATCTGATGCTCTTTCAATAATACGAGATAAGCTGTTTTTGACCTTCTGCTGATCACAGGAATGAATTTGATGAAAAATATCCTTTCCTATTAATTTATCGTAATGCTCGGCTTCAAATAATTTAATACCTGATTCATTCATAAACACCCATTTGTGATCATGGATGACTGCAATCGTGTCAATGGAGTTTTGAATGAGCAGCTGATACCTTTCCCGGCTTTTTTGAAGAACAGTTTGGAATTTTTTACGGGATGAGATGTCCACGAGCAGCAAAAGCTCTGCCCGCTGATTTTGATAAATCGTCGGTGATGACTTTACCTCAATATGAATACTGCTCCCATCTTTACGCTTCCATATCTGTTCAATCATTCCGACTGGAAGACCTTGCTGCAGCCTTGTTATGCGGCTTCTGACAATATCATGGTACTCTTCAGCAATAAAATCAAACGCGGACTTGCCGATCATGTCATCTCTTGCACTTACCCCCATTAATTGCAGCATCGCATCATTCGCATACACAATTTTCCCTAAAGTCGTAATACATAACGGATTTGGCAGCATGGCAATCAATTGTTCAGCTTCACCGACATTTTGGAAAGCCGGCAGACTGCCCAGCGACTGTTCTGCTACTTTTGATACTTCTTGAAATGCTGCTTTTTGGGGCTTAGTATCCAGCACCCTCATTTTCAGGATCATTTCTCTACTTTCTTCGTTGTCTAACCCATCACAAGCAACAAAATCAATGCTTGCTTCGACCCATACAGCTGTCAGATCACTTCTTAGCAGTCTAAAGTGGCAAACCTCTAGCATGTGCTGATTGTAAAAATAACTTTCGACGAGAAATTGATCTTCGGTATGAACAAAGTCTTTCAAAAAACACCCTAGTAAATCCTTTTGTTCATAGAGCAAAAGCTGCTTACAGTTGGAAGAAATGTAGAGAAAGCGGCCATTAGAAGAAAGAACGGCATGTAAATCGATGTTCGAATACAATTGATTCGAATCTTTCATTTGTTGTTCCATCGTCGTCCGACCCTCCTTTTCATTTTTTAGGGTTGTCCTTAGATTGATGTATAAAAAAGATTCGCTAGAAAACCCGTATTTTCCTTCTGTCATCGAGGGAAACGTCCATATTTTCAGCAAAAAGGGAGCACTTTCTGCTGCTGTGCTCCCTGCGGTTTATTGTTTTTCATATTTCTTTTGTAATTCTACGTACTTATCCACAATTTTACTTGGGATATTTTTAATGACAGGATCTTTATCTGAGACATAAGGTGTCACGACACTAAACGCTACCTCTGGATTAGAAGAAGGATAATATCCTCCAAAGGTTAAATTGTACGTGGCATTTCCCCACCAGCTGCGGTTGGCGCCATAGTAGAAGGTTTGCGCTGTACCCGTTTTTCCCGCGACATCATGCTGACCAAATCGGCCAGCGGCAGTTCCGCCTGTTGATGTGACCATTTTCAGTCCCGTTTTTACGCGGTCAATATCTGCTTTCGAGTTGTTAATCGTATTCAGCACCTTCGGCTCATATTTTTTTACGACTGGGCCTACTTCATCCTTCTTCGTTGGAAGATGAACACTTTTCACTACTCTTGGCTGAATACGGCTGCCTCCGTTGGCGATCGTCGACATGTATTGTGCCACTTGGAGCGGTGTATACGTGTCATACTGACCAATTGCTTCATCAAGCAAGAGTCCGCCGACCGTCTTAGGATGCGTCTGCATCCCGCTTGATTCCTGCGGCAGGTCGATCCCTGTTTTTACGCCAAGACCGAATTGCGCATAGTAGTTTCTCATTTTTTGTAAGTGCTCAGGCCTTGCAGGTAACGGACCATCCTTTTGATAGGTGATGCCCGCCATTCTCATCGCTACTTGGAACATGTAGACGTTGGAACTTTTTTGGAGTGCCTGAATGTCGTTAACCCATCCAAGAACTTTGTAAGACTGTTTCGGCTTTCCTTTACTTCCTGCAAAGTAGAGCGGTGTATCCATATAGGCTTGGTTGTGTGACATCCCGTCCTGATAACCGCCAAGTACTGTGGCTCCTTTGACAACAGAGCCCATTTCATACTGAGTCGTAAATGTTCCGATCGCATAATCTGTGACGTCTCTGCCGTCCATTTTCTTGCCCGACATGGCGAGAACATCCCCTGTGTGAGGATCCATCATGACGACAAAGGCACGATCCATCATATAGTTTCTCGCACTGGCCGATCTAAGCTCTGATTCGACGATTTTGTCGACTTCCTTTTGCAGCTCCATATCAAATGTCAGCGCAAGATCAAGTCCTCTTCGTCCTTCTGTCCGCTTGATTTCATCAAGCAGCTTCCCGCCAACCTGTGTATATTGAACGGTTGCTTTCTCTGGGTTCAGAAAATCCTCATATTGATATTCTAAATAGCTCTTCCCTACACGGTCATTTCGCGAGTAGCCTCTTGCCATATAGTAATCTTCGCGCTCTTTAATGATTCCTTGCTCTGGTGTGGTCACACCGCCAAGTACATTATAAAGGGTCTTTTCATACGGATATTTTCTTGTCCAGTCATTGATGACGTTCACACCTGGCAGTTCATCAAGATGCTCTGAGACAAGTGAAATCTCTTCATATGTCAAACTCACGGATGAAGTCTGTTTTGATTCTTTCGTTTCATCGAGTAAAGCAACTTTTTCGTCTCCTTTTTTCTCTTCGTTTGGGTCCATTGCCTTCACGATTTGAGGCTCAAAGGCATATCCGCCTGTAAATCTACGGTAGATCGCTGCAACAGCTTTTTCCTCCGCATCCTTTTCAATCGCTTTGACTTCTTTCTTTGGGACACGCTCTACTTGAAGCGGATAGACATCTTTTGCATCGATATCCTTTTTCTCCGCTTTTGAAATGAGCTTATCCGCTTCTTTTGGATGGCTCGCCAGCCAAAAATCCCGAATGTCACGCTCTCTCAAAAAATCAGTATCCATTTTTATATAAGTCGCAAGTTTTCTTGCTACCTTAATCTTATCCTTCGCTTTCACACCGCTTTCTGATGTATAAACGATGGCAGGTACACTTTCGTTATCAACGACGACTCTTCCTCTCGCGTCATACATTTTTCCTCTTGGAGACGGGTATGATGCCGTTTTGACCTCTGTTCGGTTGGCTTGCTTTTTATAATCTTCACCATTGACGATTTGCAGCACACCAAGCTTGATCACAAGTCCAGCAAATAAACTAAATACAGCGAAGAAAAAGAGATTAATCCTCCAGGCGTTCCGGCGCTTCATTTTTTTCTGCTCGGCAGCACCTTGATGCTGTTTCTCTCCCACTTATGTAGCTCCTCTCATCCTTTTCAATCTTTTACAATTACCACTCATTATTGTAACACTTTTGTAATAGTTGTTACAGCGAAACGAGTGAAAAAAAGCTGTCAATCCCTAATCTGCAAAAAAATATACTAACACTTTAAAATATTGGTATGTTTATGTCGTTTTCTTTAAATGGAAGAATTCCCTATCCTTTGATATGAAGCGGCTCTTACTATGACTTTAACAAAAATGACAAACTGGTATTGTCAATGGAGGATGCTGGTACGTTTATAACAAAAAGTCCATGGTATGATTTTTTGTGAGAAAACAAAACAAAGATTTTAGGAGGAGTTACAATATGAAGAAGAAATCATTCTTTTTTTCAGCGCTGACAGCTGCTGCACTCATCACATTCACTGGGGGACATTCAGCTGATGCGAAGGAGCTTAACCTGAAACAAGTGATAAACGTACAGCATCAAGCCATTGATCTTCATACATTAGCAGCAAAATTACATATCTCTTCAGATGTAAACAAGCTAAGCAAGTCAAATCAAAAAGAGATCGAAGCTCTATTAAACAAGCTGATCAAAAGCGGCCAGCCTGTTACTGGAACAAAAGTAGTAAAAGAAGTAAACAAAGCAAAACAAGAACAAAAACAAGAATCAGTGAAAAAACCAACTGCTTCTAAACCAAGCACTCCAGCAAAAGAAAACACAAACAGCAATAGCAACACAAAAGCTGACCAAAAAGACACAAATGCATCAAAAGCAGACAGCAGCTTAAATGCATTTGAAAAAGAAGTGGTCGAGCTTACAAATAAAGAGCGTGCAAAACAGGGCTTAAAGGCACTTTCTGTGGATTCTAAATTAAGCAAATCTGCTCGCGCAAAATCTCAAGATATGAAAGATAAAAACTATTTCTCTCATACAAGCCCAACTTATGGCTCTCCATTTGATCAAATGAAGCAATTCGGTATCACTTACAAATCAGCAGGTGAAAACATTGCTCAAGGTCAAAGATCTCCTCAAGAAGTTGTGACAGCATGGATGAACAGTGAAGGCCACAGAGCGAACATTTTAAACAAAAGCTATACACATATCGGTGTTGGTTATGTGAAATCTGGCAACTACTGGACGCAGCAATTCATCGGAAAATAATATCAAAAAACCTGTCCTTATTTGGGACAGGTTTTTAATTTGTCTACTTTTTCAGCAATGCGAGGGCTTGTTTACACGCTGCAATCCACATAGGCGGGGCCGTTTTTTTATTTGACCCATAATTTATAGATGCTCTGTGTCCCGCTGTTTTCTTCGCCCTGTTCACTCAGCTTTTCATAAAGTGATTTCGCAAGTGAGAGCCCTGGCATTTCTTCTCCCATCAGCTCTGCTTCTTCAAGTGCAATGCCCATATCCTTGATAAAATGCTTTACATAAAACCCTGGCTCGAAATCGCCTTTCAGCATTCTTGGTGCAAGGTTTGACAATGACCAGCTGCCTGCTGCACCTGTTGTGATGCTTTTGAGCACCTGCTCTGGATCAAGCCCTGATTTTTCGGCATAGGCCATTGCCTCTGCGACACCGACCATCCCCGCTGCGATGGCAATTTGGTTACACATTTTTGTATGCTGACCGCTTCCTGCCGGTCCTTGATATTGAATATTTTTACCCATTTGCTCAAATACCGGCAGGCAGGCTTCATAGGCAGACCTTTCTCCGCCGATCATAATGGCGAGCGTGCCATTTTGAGCTCCTATGTCTCCCCCTGATACAGGTGCATCTAATGCAAATACACCTCTTTCCTTCGCTTTCAACTCAATTTCTTTTGCAAGCTGAGGCTTCGAGGTCGTCATATCAATGAGATATGTTCCAGGCGCGGCATGTGCCACAAGCCCATCTTCACCTAAATAGATCTCTTCTACATCAGATGGATATCCCACCATTGTGATGACAGCATCTGCACTCTCTGCAATGTCCTTTACTGCCGGCTTCCATGACACCCCTTTTTGAATCAATGCGTCTGCTTTTGCTTTCGTTCTTGTATAAACGAGAACTTCATAGCCTGCATCCATTAAATGTCCTGCCATACTGCGCCCCATTACACCGATTCCTATAAAACCAACCGTTTTGATTTGTGCCATCACTTGTTCCTCCTTAAAGAGACTTTGTCAAGCCACCATCAATGATCAGTGTTTGACCTGTCATATATGTATTGGCTTCAGATAAAAGAAAAGCTGCATATGCTGCAAATTCCTCTGGCTGTCCATAGCGGCCAAGCGGGATCGCTTGTTCAGCCTGTGCTTTGATTTCTTCAACCGTTCGATTCTCTTTTTGTGCGCGGTGCTTTTCCAGCTGTTTGACGCGGTCTGTTTCAATTTTTCCGGGTGCTAACGTATTGATCAAAATACCATCCTTTGCAAGCTCCTGAGCGACTGTTTTTGTCCAGCCGGCTATAGCTGGTCTAAATGTATTCGACAGCATCAAGCCTGGGATCGGTTCTTTCACTGACATTGACGCAATGTTTAACACACGTGCACCACGTTTTTTCAAATAAGGTAATGCCTCTTTTAATAACCGAATATAGCTGAGTAAATGAAGCTGAAATGATTCGATCCAATCTTCATCTGTTAAGGTGTCAAGCGTTCCTGTTTTAGGTCCGCCTGTATTGTTCACAAGAATGTCTAGACGTTGCTCATCGCCAGCCGCCGCTTGAACAAGCGCCTTAATTTGCCTGGCGTCAGATACGTCACATACTTGATAAGTCAGCTGTCCTTTGGCAAATGGAGACAGCTCGTTGACTGTTTCTTTCAGCGTTTGTTCATGTCTTCCCGAGAGCATTACATCCGCTCCCTCTTTTGCTAGAGCAAAGGCAATCGCTTTTCCGATACCTTGACTGCTTGCAGCGACCAATGCTTTTTTTCCAGTTAGTTTGACATCCATGTAAGCACCTCCTCTCGTTCATTTTATCATACAAAAAGAACCTTGCTCACGTCGCAAGGTTCCTTTCCGCGAATCACACCTTAAATCGGTCAACCGCCTGACGCAGTGCCTGGCTTGATTCGTTTAGCATTTCAGTTGAGGTTTTCGTTCTTTCTAACGCTTGAACTTGTTCATCTGTAGACGCATGCACTTCCTCAGCTGAGGCAGCAGATTCTTCTGAAATAGCAGCAATACTTTGAATGGATTCACTCATCTTCTGCTGTTCTTCTGTCATTTCATTGATCTGTGTATGAATGCTGTCGATTGAACCGACAAGTGCCTGCATTTCCATTGTGATGCTGCTGAGTGCCTCACCTGTTGCATTAATGGCATCACCTTGTTCCTCATTCATTCTACTTGCTGCTGTCATCGCTTCCGCCGCTTTCTTCGATTCATCTTGAATGAGTTTGACGGTTTCACTAATGTGTTTTGTTGACTGCGCAGATTGTTCAGCAAGCTTTCTGACTTCTTCTGCAACTACAGCAAATCCTCGTCCACTTTCTCCTGCTCTCGCCGCTTCAATACTTGCATTCAGTGCAAGTAAATTCGTTTGATCAGAGATTTCAGAGATAGCAGTCACGACGTTTTCAATATTTTTCGTTTTATGCTCAAGATCTAGCAGCATTTGCTCAACCTTTTTCGATTCATCGCTCGCTTGTGTTGATTTTTGGACGAGCACACCAAGTGCATCAAGCCCTTTATAGCTTGCATCTTCAGATGATTTTGAGTTGGTTTGCATTTGTGTGGCGAGTTCACCCATATGGCGCACTTTCTCATACAATTGCTCTGATTTCTCATTAATCGTTTCTGCATCCGACGCCTGCTTAGTCGCCCCTGTTGCCACCTCTTGAATCGCGGTTGCAATCTGTTCGCTAGACAGCAAGGTCTCATTTGAAATTTGGGTCACTTCATCCGCTGATTCCACAACTTGATCTGAAGCCCCTTTCACTTTTTCAATTAACTCCCTGATGTCCTCGGTCATTTGATTAAAGCTTTTCGTAAGGAAACCAATTTCATCTTGAGACTTCGTTTCAAGCGTGCTTGTTAAATCGCCTTCTGACACCTTACGAGCGTGCTCTATTAGACGCTTGATTGGCGTAGTTATGCTTCTTGCCAATAAGAAGCTGAGGATCATCGCAAGAATAATGGCAATGACGGATATAATGATGCTTGTCTGATTCATTTTTTCTGTAATCCAAAGCAGTTGCTTTTTCTCAAAGCTGACACCAACCGTCCAATCGGCTTCTTTGATTTTAGATGTGACCGTCAGTTCTTTACTGTCATCAATACCTGAGTTGTCGATCGCTTTTTTCACAGAAGCGACCTTTGATATATTTTTTCCTTGCTCTGTTGGATGCGCCAAAAGGGTGCCTGTGCCATCAACTAAGAAAGCGGTCCCCTTATAAGGAATCTCTTGTTCATTGATATAGGACTGAATCGAGGACAGCTTCAAATCAAGTCCAGCGACCCCAATGACCTTTCCATCTTTGACAATCGCCTTCGTGGCTGAGACAATCACTTTTTTCGTTGCTTCATCAACATATGGATCTGTCCAAACGACCTGATCAGGCTTTTCGGCTGCTTGTTTAAACCAGCCTTGTTTAGATGGATCATAGCCTTCGCCAAGATCGAACTCTGGGAAGCCGAGCATTTTGCCATCAATTGTTCCAATATAGGTAAACGAAATGAGTTTATCCTGTTCCTGCAATTTTTTTAGTGCATCTGTTTCATAAGCTAATGTTTGTTTTGTTTGTTTTTGCGCAAATTCTTCAGTCATTGTACTTGTTGCCACTTTGTTAATGGTATTGCCGTAATTATCAAGCTTTTCTGTAATAATGTCTTTCAGGCTTTCTGCCGTTGCTGCTGCGGTGGTTTTTGCATCTCGTTCAATAAGTGGTCTTAACACTAAGTTAGAACCCACTTGAACAGCCACGACGGTTAAAATTAAAATAACTGAGATGAAAACAGCTATTCTCACTTGAAGTTTCTTAAACATCTCCTCACACCCCTACATCTACTTTCACACCTTATTTTATATATCGGCAAAATGGGTAAAGCATTCAATAGTTGTAAGAAAATTTAAATAGAAAAACAAGCCCTATAGGCTTGCTTTAAGTAAAATATTCAATTTTTGCGGACGGAAAGTACTGATCAATATATGATTCTAACGTCTCTCTTAGTTCTTGTTCCTCATCTTTTTGGTAGATATATTTCCCAATCCCATATCTCCCCCACTTGTATCGTCTTTTTTCTTCATCTAATTCTAATTTAGATTTCGGGTAGTTTTTTTGAATCACACGCTTTGCTGGTTTTGTAAAGCGATGCTGAATCATTTCAAAGGTGATATCGTCTCTCACATCATCAGAAAGGGCTGCATCGAGCTTTTCAAATAAAACTTTATATCCTTCCTGCCAGCCTTCGTGGATGTAGATGGGAGCAATAATAAAGCCAAGAGGATAGCCTGCCTTTGCAACCTTAACAGCCGCTTCAATCCGCTGATCAAGCGGTGATGTGCCAGGCTCGAAATATTTAATGACATAATCGGCATTAATACTGAAACGGAATCTTGTCCGGCCATTATGCTTTGCATCTAACAGATGATCAACATGATGGAATTTCGTGACAAATCGAAGTTTTCCTAGATCGGTCTGCCCAAAGTATTCAATCGCTCGTTTGAGAGTGTGTGTCAAATGATCAATTCCTACGATGTCTGAAGTACATGATGCTTCAAATCTTGTGATATCTGGCGCTCGCTCGTTCATGTACTGCTCAGCTTGATCTAATATTTCTTCTACATTGACGTACGTTCGAATGTAGGGCTTACTTCCCATTGTTGTTTGCAAATAGCAATAATGACAATGTCCCATACATCCTGTTGCAAATGGGATCGCATACTCTGCAGATGGTTTAGACGAGTCAAACTTCAATGTCTTTCTCACACCAATAACAAGCGTTGACTTCGCGTTACGATACTTTTGCAGGTCATTTTTCCCCGGAATATTTCTTACCTGGTTGTGTGAGGTTGTTTCTCTTATTTCGATTCCCATACCCTCGAACTTTTCCTTCAGCTCTCGTCCTAACGGGTACTCTAACGCCCGGGGTTCAATGTAAACAAGCTGGGGGACGAAAGGTTTGATCATATTAAGCACATCCTTACCTTTAACGTTTTTATACCGTTACTTTAACCGCACAGGATGGCTTTTATCCTTTCTAAAATCTCCCTTATTCAAATAAGTCTTGATAAAGTGCTTCTGCTTCTTCATATGTTGGAAAAACAGCATCATCAGGTGCTAGTGGATGATACGTTTCAAGTAAAAAGAGGGCAAGCTCTTCTTCGTTGTAAGGATGTGAAACAATTTCAGCTTCTTTAATTTGTGCTACGTTTGCAGCATGTGGATTTCGATAAATCACATATACTTGATCACCTGGTTTATAGTCTGAGAAAGGCAATCTGGTCACCTCCATTTTTTAATAATAGGGTGCCCTTCTCACTGCCCAATATGACTCAATATGATAAAATTCGACAAAAAAACCAGACAGTTTCACCTGTCTGGTTTTCATTCACTTAGTTCTGTTGAAATGTTTTCTTGACGAAATCAACCACTTCTTCTGTTGTGCTAAGTGATAAAATATGCTCTTTAAATGATGCAGCTTCTTCCTTAGATAGCTTGCTTAGCTGTGTTCTAGCTGGAAGAATGGATGTTGCACTCATTGAGAATTCATCTAATCCTAATCCAAGTAGAAGAGGGATTGCGATTTCATCTCCTGCCATCTCACCGCACATGCCGACCCATTTACCCTCTTTATGCGCTGCTTCAATCACAAGCGTAATGAGACGTAAAATCGCTGGGTTGTAAGGCTGGTAAAGATAAGACACTCGTTCGTTCATTCGATCAGCAGCCATTGTGTATTGAATCAAATCATTCGTTCCAATACTGAAGAAATCTACTTCTTTTGCAAATTGGTCTGCGATGACAGCCGTTGATGGAATTTCTACCATCATTCCGATTTCAATGGAATCAGAAACGTCTGTACCAGCGGCAACCAATGCTTCTTTTTCTTCAAGTAAAATGGCTTTTGCTTCTCTAAATTCTGATAATGTCGCGATCATAGGGAACATGATTTTCAAGTTTCCATATGTACTTGCACGAAGTAAGGCGCGTAGTTGAGTTCTGAAAATCTCCTGCTCTTCCAGGCAAAGGCGAATAGCTCTATAGCCAAGGAACGGGTTCATTTCTTTTGGAAGCTGCAAGTAAGGAAGTTCTTTATCGCCACCAATATCTAGTGTGCGGACAACCACTGCTTTCCCTTCCATCTTCTCTAAAACGGTTTTATACGCATCGAACTGCTCTTCTTCTGTAGGAAGCTGGTCTCTGCCCATGTATAAAAATTCAGTACGGTACAATCCGACTGCTTCGCCGCCATTTTCAAGTACACCTTTTACATCTTCAGGTGTTCCGATATTTGCAGCTAGCTCTACGTGAACGCCGTCTTTTGTTACCGTTGGCTGGTCAACAAGTTTCGCCCATTCCGCTTTTTGAGCTAAGTAGTCTTCATGCTTTTTTTGATACGCTTTCACTTCATCTTCAGAAGGCTGAATGATGACGTCTCCAGTAATACCATCCACAATGATCAGATCATCGTTTTTCACCGTTTTTGTTGCTTCTTTTGTCCCAACAACTGCTGGAATCTCCATAGATCTCGCCATGATCGCTGAGTGAGAAGTACGACCGCCGATATCTGTCGCAAAGCCTTTAACAAATTGTCTGTTCAGCTGAGCAGTATCAGAAGGTGTTAAATCTTCAGCTATGATGATGACTTCTTCAGAAATCATGCTTGGATTTGGAATGTCAACGCCTAGCAAATGTCCAATAACACGTTTTGTGACGTCGCGAATATCCGCTGCACGTTCCTTCATGTATTCATTGTCCATTGCTTCGAACATTGTGACAAACATTGTCGCTGTTTCTTTTAAAGCAAATTCAGCATTTACTTTGTCAGCACTAATTTTATCCTTTACTGGGTTAAGCAGTTCAGGATCACTTAACACAAGAAGGTGGGCAGAAAAGATATCTGCTTTGTCTTGGCCAAGTTCTTTTAGCGCATGTTCTTTAATTGCTTCAAGTTCTTGTTTAGAAACATGAATTGCTTCTTCAAAACGCTTCACTTCTGTCTCTGGATCGTTGATGTCTTTTTGGTGAACTGTTAAATCTGGTTCTTCCAGACGATATGCTTTTGCAATTGCAACGCCTGCTGAAGCACCGATTCCTTTCAGTTGTTGCATTACTCGCCTAGGCCTTCACTTTTCATTGTGTCTTTAAGCGCAGCAAGTGCATCATTTTCATCAGAACCAGAAGCAGAGATTGTGATTGTAGCACCTTTCGCAATTCCTAGAGACATTACACCCATAATAGATTTCAGGTTCACTGTTTTACCATTATATTCTAAGTTGATATCAGCATCATATTTACTAGCAGTTTGTACAAGAACTGTTGCAGGACGTGCGTGAATTCCAGAATCTGCAGTTACTTTGAATGTTTGTTGAGCCATTTTTATCAATCTCCTTTTTATACAATTAATACATCCACAATATTATATCATACTGCCGAGCTTGTCATCTAACAAGAACGGCAGTTATGAAAATTATTTTGAAATTTTCATGATGTTTTCTTGTCCAGCTTTGATTTCACCGGATTCTTGAAGGTCAATAAATTGTCCTTCACTTAAGTTGGTAAATACAATTGGTGTCATCAAAGATGGTACTTCAGACTTAATTTTATCAATATCAACCTCTAAAAGTTTTTGACCGATTTCTACTTGATCTCCCTCTTGTACAAATGCTTCAAATCCTTCTCCTTTGAGGCCGACCGTATCAATTCCGAAGTGGATTAAAATTTCAAGTCCACCGTCAGATTGCAGGCCAATGGCGTGTTTCGTCGGGAACACATTTAAAATCTTCCCTCTTACCGGTGAAACAACCGTTCCATCTGTTGGCAAGATAGCGAAACCGTCACCCATCATTTTCCCTGAGAATACTTGATCTGGTACATCTGTAATTGGATGAAGCTCCCCTGTAATTGGTGAAGCAAAAATTTCTTCCCCTTGTTCATTTTGAAGCGGCTTTGCAATGACTTCTTCGACCTGCTGGCTGACTTCTTCTTTTGCAGAAGGGTCTTTCGCTGGACGAGGCGTGCGGCCTGCAATGATATCCTGCATTTGTGTTTTTAAATTATCAGAACGCGGGCCGAAAATTGCCTGGATGTTGTTCCCTACTTCGAGAACACCAGAAGCGCCAAGCTTTTTCAAGCGGTCTTTGTCCACTTTCTTCTGATCATTGACAGTAACACGTAAACGCGTGATACAAGCATCAAGGTGCTTAATGTTTTCTTGATCACCCATTGCTTCAAGGATTTCATAAGGCAAGTCATTCCCTTTTTCAGACTTCGCTTCACTTGCTCCGTCTGCTGCTTCATCCTCGCGGCCTGGCGTTTTCAGATTAAATTTGCGAATGGCGAATCTAAATCCGAAGTAGTAAATGACAGCAAGTACGAGACCTACTGGAATGACAAGCCACCAAGCGGTTCTATTCGGCAGGATACCAAATAGGAAGAAGTCGATTAACCCTCCTGAGAAGGTCATCCCGATTTTCACGTTTAGAATATCCATTATCATAAAGGATAATCCAGCAAATACACAGTGAATCGCAAATAATATCGGTGCTACAAACAAGAATGAGAATTCAAGCGGTTCAGTGATCCCTGTTAGGAAAGAAGTAAGGGCTGCTGATCCCATAATTCCTGCTACAAGCTTTTTATTCTTTGGTTTTGCTTCATGGTAAATCGCAAGAGCTGCTGCTGGAAGACCGAACATCATGAATGGATATTTCCCTGTCATGAATGTACCAGCTGTCAGCTGAACACCATCTTTGATTTGCGCCATGAAAATACGCTGGTCACCACGGATAATATCTCCTGATAAGCTCTTATAGCTAAAAAATTCATACCAGAATGGTGCGTAGAATATGTGGTGCAGACCAAACGGAATTAATGAGCGTTCAATGACTCCGAATACAAAGGCAGCCAGCGGCTCATTTGCTGCAAGCAGTCCTGTTGAAAATGAGTTCAATGCACCTTGGATTGGCGGCCAAATGACTAGCATCAAAAGCCCTAAAATAAGTGCTGAAATAGAAGTGACGATTGGAACAAAACGCTTACCTGCAAAGAAGCCAAGGTATTGCGGAAGCTCAATCTTGTAAAATTTATTAAACATATAAGCGGCTAATACCCCGACGATAATCCCGCCAAAAACGCCGGTAGACAAGGTCGGTATACCGAGCATATTCACATATGCTGGATGGCTTTCCTTAAAGAACTTAGCCAATTTGATTGAATCGGATGGAATAGATCCGTTAGCCATTAATACGGCACTCATCGTTACGTTCATGACAAGGTAACCGATGATAGCGGCAATCCCTGCCACTCCGTCTCCATTTGCAAGACCGATGGCAACCCCTACAGCAAATAATAGCGGAAGATTCGAGAAGACGATGTTCCCCGCATTCTCCATGACACTTGCAACAAGCTGAATTGTATCATTGCTTAAAAATTGAGCTACATCAATCAGCTGCGGATTTTGCATCGCATTCCCAAGTGCTAGTAAAATACCGGCAGCAGGAAGGATCGCAACTGGAAGCATGAGAGCTCGTCCAATTTTTTGCAACACACCAAAAAGTGATTTAAACACTGGTTGAACCTCCTTTTGTTTTCGCTTACAACATACATTTGGGCTGCTCCCTGACGTACATTTCATAATTAACCGTTTACATTTCACTTTCAAATGCAAAAAAGGCATGGTGATATAAGGTTGCGCAAATAACAGGATCTTATCCTGTATTTACCTTAAGTCACTCATGCCTGATCGAATCAGTTACACGTTTCAAGGAAACTATGAAATTTTATTTGTCAATCTGTACAGATGAAGTGTCAAGTAGACAGCCTCAGCATCCTGTACAGGCTTTTTCAATGCATGCTGCAAAATTTTGATCATTTTCCAAGCAGTATTGTAGCATAAAGGATATTCATTTTTCAATAGATGAAGCAATTTTTCTGGCTCCTCTAAAGATTCTCCCCGTTTAATACGCTCAATTGAAAACGTAATATGGCGTAATAAGCGTAAATAATGAATACTTTCTCTGTCTACTTTCATATGAAATGAATCTTCTATAACTTGGACCATTTGTGTAATCAGTTGCGAATGACGGTTGACCTCAGATAAAGGCCGATTCGTCAAAGCTGAATGGATATGAAGCGCTATAAAGCCAATTTCTCCTTCTGGCAGCTTCGTTTTAACATCTGGCCGCTCGTTAATCAGTTCAACGACTTCCTTTGCGACCTCGTATTCTTTCGGGTATAGCGATTGCGTCTCAAGCATAAAAGGGTTCGTGATATCATAGCCTTGCTGCACCCGCTTAAAACTAAACGCAATATGGTCGGTCAGTGCAACATGAATATGCTCATTCAAGCGTTGTCCCATTTTTTCTCGTATATGATAAATGACGTCATTGGCAAGCTCAATCATGTTCTCATCAATATGATGAAGCAGTTGTTTATATTCTGTTTGTTCTTTCGTGTTTTTTAACACAAACATTTTTTCAAACACGTCTTGATCGAGAACATCCCCCGATTTTTTACCGAAGCCAATCCCTTTCCCAATCAGAACTACTTCGCCCAAAGAAGGGTGCCTTGCGATGATGACATTATTATTTAACGCTTTATCAACGGTGAAGGATTCCATGAACATCCCCACCTCCTTCTTTTTCAATCCCTCTTATCGTACAAAACAGATGAAACGTGCGTCAACGATTGTTTTTCAAAACGGTAGTTGTTCGCTCAATCAGACGAAATGGCAGCATTCTTTTTTCTGATTTCTCTCCCTTTAATGCCCGGTCAAACAAGTCAAACGCTTCCTGCCCCATTTGTTTGAGGGGAATATGAATGCTGGAAATCCCTAGCGCCTCACTCAATTGGTTATTTTGAAAGCTAAGTATGGCTGGTGATTCGCCTACTTTTATGTCATGACGCTGCGCCTCTAATAAAAAGCCTGCAGAAACTTCGTCATTTGTAATGAATAAAGCTGTAGGACGATTTTTCATTTTCTGCCATTCTGCAAATAAGTGCTTCCCATCAAGCAGGGATAACTTCCCTTCGATGATCCATTCCTCATCAATGGTCTGCCCGAGGGATTGCATCATGTCTTGATAGGCCTGAAGGCGCGACTCGCTATTTGCTCCTTCTGTTCTGGCGAGAACGATCGCAATTCGTTGATGTCCGCATGCCGCCAAATGATGCAGGCCCTCCTTAAATGCATGATCATGCGCAATTGACACGGTTGAGCACTTATCGTGCGGCGCAGGATGACAAAATATAATCGGTCCTGATTCCTGCCACTTTAAAATATGCCTATCACTTAACGCATTTGAACAAAATATTAAACCATCCACACGGCGCTCTTTTAAACTCATTAACGCTTCTTTTTCTTTTAATGGATCATATCCTGTTTGAAATAAAGCAAAATGCATGCCGCGCGCCTGTGCTTTTTCTGCAATACCTGTGACGAGTGCGCTGAAATAAGAGTGTTCAATGTTTGGAAGGACGATGCCAAGCATATTCGAATAGCCCTTCGCTAAATGGACCGCCTGAATGTTTCTCGTATACTTGAGCTCTTCCATCGCTTGTAGAACACGTTCCCTTTTTTCTTCTTTAACATAAGGATGCTCATTCAACACACGTGATACGGTTGTCACAGATACGCCCGCTCTTTTCGCAATCTCCCTTATGTTTGCCATTTTTTCTCCTACTTTCTCTTGATATGGTAAGCGTTTCATACTTTAAGATGTATGTGAGCTGAACAAATCACTGGATGGAAAGGGGAATTCAAGATGGGTTTCATCATATGGATTATATTATGTATGACTGTTTTGTTTTCTGCTCGTTTTGCATTACATCCTTTAGGAAAAGAACATAAAATCAAACCGTTTCAATCAATTGATGATTTTTTTGTTGATAAGGATCGAGAAGAGTGATAAAAAATCACGATGACGCTTCCAAGACCTGGACGTTCATCGTGATTTTTTTCATTACTTGATGATCGTCAGCTCTTTTGGATAATTGGTTAAAGTGACTGGACCATCTGCCGTAATGAGAACATCATCTTCAATTCTTACGCCGCCGACTCCCGGGACATAAATTCCTGGTTCAATCGTATACACCATACCTTCTTGCAGAAGGTCGTCATTTGCCTGACTCATAGAAGGAAACTCATGAACAGAAACCCCTAACCCATGTCCGAGGCGATGCGGGAAATATTCACCATATCCCGCTTCTGTGATGAGCCCGCGGGCTTTTAAGTCAAGATCACCGATTCTAACGCCAGGCTTACTCATTTCAAGTGCTGCCATTTCTGCATTTAAGACAGTATGATAAATGTCCTTTTGTTTTTCAGAAGCCTCCTGATAGATGAATGTTCGTGTGATGTCTGAGCAATATCCATCGACAATGACACCAAGGTCAAATAACACAAAATCGCCTTTTTTTAAGGTTGCCTGCCCCGGATTTCCATGAGGCTCGCCTGATTTTTCACCAAAGAGAACCATGGTTGAAAAGGACATGCCTTGAATGCCTTTTTTCTTTAGTTCATATTCAATGACAGCGAGAACTTCTGTTTCCGTGATTCCTTCTTTTAAGGCATTAACCCCAACTTTTACACCTTCATCTGCTAATTGTGCCGCTTTTTTGAGTGTAGCAATTTCAGATTCATCTTTAATCAGTCTGAGCTGATTGAGCTCATCTTCAGCCCGGACGAACATTTCTGCCCCGGTGACAGCTTGGAGCTGCTCTGCTCTTTGAAGCGGTATCGATTCTTTTTCAATCGCAAGACGCGCGGCATGAACACCTCGTTTTTCTATCGCTGATTGAATGAAATCAAATGGATTCTCATGATCTTCATATCCAATGATATCTCCGGACCATCCTGCATTTTTTGCCTGCTCGACTTCCATTTTAGGCAAAATAAAAAATGGTTCTGCCTCTTGAAACACAAACAGCCCCATCACTCTTTCATGCGGCTCTGTGAAGTATCCAGATAGATAAAACACATTTTCCTTTGTATGTATAAATGCACCTTGAATGTCTTCTTTCTTAAACCAAGAAGACAAGCTCTTCATTCGGTTCATCATGATCCTCCTCACACGTTTTACTACTGGTCTATTGTATCAGTTTTTGCTGTATTTCGCACAAAAGCGCACTGGCATAGATCCAGTGCGCCTTGATGATTAATTAAGATGCACGAAGCAGACGCAGACCATTTAAAATGACCAAAATCGTACTTCCTTCATGCCCGATGACGCCAAAAGGCAAATCAAGCACTTGTAAGAAATTCGCACAAATTAACAGACAGATCACCGTTAATGAGAAAACAATGTTTTGCTTAATGATTCGATTCATTTTTCTTGAAAGACGGATCATCTTTGTTAGGTTATTTAAATTGTTCTTCATTAAGATGAGATCCGCAGTCTCTAAAGCAACGTCTGTGCCTCCGCCCATCGCAACCCCAACATCTGCTGTAGCGAGTGCTGGCGCATCATTGATTCCGTCTCCTACCATGATGATTGAATTACCTTGTTTTTTTAATTGATTGACCTCATGTACCTTTTCATCTGGAAGACATTCAGCCACGACAGTTTGGATGCCGGCTTCCTGCGCAATCGCTTCAGCCGTTTTTTGCTGATCTCCTGTCAGCATGACGGTTTGGATGCCTAAATCATTTAGTTCTTGAATCATTTTTTTGGCTTCAGGTCTGATTTGATCCTTAAGGCCAAGACAGCCAACAACTTCTTCACCCTTTTGAACGTAGACCACTGTGTATCCTTGCGCTGAAAGGTCATCACCTGTCTCTTCCATCTCGCGGTCGATTGACGCCTTACCAGCGAAGTCTTTCTTCCCAATCCGCCACGTTTCCCCATTTAATTGTGCTTTCACACCAAATCCAGAGGTTTCTTCAATGGTGACATGGACTGATTTATCTGTTTGGTGCTCCTTTGCCATATCAGAAATTGCTTTCGCTAATGGATGGTTTGATTGACTCTCAATTTGATAGAGCGCCTGATAAAAAGCAGATTCATCCTGTCCTTTAGCGATGACGACTTGCTCTACGGCTGGCTTCCCGTTTGTAATCGTCCCCGTTTTATCAAAAGCAATCATGCTGCTTGTGCCTAGTTTTTCTAAAAAGACACTTCCTTTGACAAGCATTCCATTTCTCGCGCCATTTGAGATCAATGACAGTGCTGCTGGCATTATGGATGCAACTAGAGCACAAGGTGAAGCAACGACCATAAACACCATTGCCCGGTAGAAGGTTTCACTCATGCTCCAGCCGAGTACAAAATGAGGCAGAACCATTAAAATTGCGACGGTGATCAGCACACCTTTTACATAGGCACCCTCGAATTTTTCAATAAATGCCTGGCTTGGCGAAACACTTTCTTGAGCGGATTCGACAAGTTTAATAATTTTATGGAAAAGCGTTTCTTCATTATGTTTAGTGACTTCCACTGTTAAGGAACCATTTAAGTTCACTGTTCCTGCAAATACGTCTTCCCCCTGCCCTTTTTCCTGTGGAACAGATTCGCCTGTAAGTGCAGATTCGTCCACACTTGTTCTCCCGCTTAAAATCACACCATCTGCTGCAATGCGTTCCCCAGCTTTGATCATAATACGGTCACCAGGTGTTAATGATGAAGCGGCGATTTGAATGGTCGTACCATCTTCTTCAATTAAAGTTGCTTCATCTGGTGCAATGCTCATTAAAGCTGTTAAATCTTTCTTGCTTTTATTTGACGTATACGTTTCTAGCGCACCACTCAGTGAGAAAATAAAAATTAAAATAGCGCCTTCTGCCCAATAGCCGATCAGAGCTGAGCCTATTGCTGCGAAAATCATTAAAAGTTCCACATTCAAGGTCTTAGACGAAATCGTTTCTTCAATTCCTTCTTTCGCCTTTGCAAAACCACCAATGACAAATGCCAGGATGAAAAGAGGAATGCTCCACATGCTCTCATCTTTTAGAAACCATCCAATTAAAATGAGAATCCCCGATATTCCTGCTGCAATTAATTCTCCGTGCTGTGCCCATTTATGTAAGGACCATTTCGATTCCTTTTGATTTGTCGTTTGGTAAAGTACTGTATTCTCATTCATGATTGTTTTCTCCTCTCTAATTGATAATCGTTTTCACATTATCAATCGTTGCCCGTTTCTTATTCCATCTATATTTTCTGCTGTTTCAAGCTTTTTATTGGTCTGTAACTCATTATAACAGGTTCTGAACAATTTTCAATTAATAATTATTATAATTTCTTTTTGATAATAATTATCATTATTGATATAGACCGTTCCTTCTTCTTCTGAGCACAGTGTATTCAGATGAAAAGCAAATGAACACAAAAAAGAACCAACAGAATTGGTTCTTTCACAGAAAGGATTGGTTCTACGAATTCGTCCACTCTTTAATTTGTTTTTTCGTCAGTGGACCTACATGATTTTTCACCACTTCTCCTTTTTCATTAATCAAAAAGGTCGTTGGAATGGTGATAATTTGATACTTCTTCATCATTTCTCCGTGTTCATCTAGTATGATCGGGAATGTAAACCTTCTGTCTTTCACAAATTGGGCAACAGCATGTTTACTTTGTTCAGCACCTAGTAAATTCACGGTCAATATGTCAACATCACTCTGATTTTCTTTCACAATCTGTTCAAATTCGGGCAGCTCCATTTTGCAGGACGGACACCATGTTGTCCAAAAATGCAAAATGGTCTTTTTCCCTTTTGCGGGAACCATCTGCATTTCACCAGTTAATGTCGGTGCCTCTATTCTTGGCGCCATCACAGGCTCTTTTGCTTCCGCTGCTGCGCTCATTAGAAATAGCAGCATGGTCATCATTAGAAGACTGGCGGGTAGATGTTTACGATTCATCAGGATCTTCCTTCCCAGTTTTCTTATAGCTTGCCCTCTCGATGGCGATGACATTCAAGCTTTTTTCAATGTAAGAAACATTGAAACGCCGAGCTCCTTACAAATCGTCGCATAATGCAGGGCAGTCAAAAGCAGCATGCCTGTGTTCATCCCTAAAATGACCCCCATCATATTCAAGCTTTCCATTGAACCGAGGAAATACACCATAGAAAAAGAAACGACATGCACCCATATATTATGTAGGAACACATCTTTGATGAGCCCCATACCGATTAAACACGCTTGAAACGGCATCACAAACAGGTGGCATAAAAAGTATGGCCAAAGCAGCTGTAAATAGACAGCAGCTTGCGGTGAATCAAAAAAAAGCTGTGTGAGCGGGTAAGCAAAATAATACATGACCATCACTGCCGGCACCCCGTATCCAAACGTTATGAGAATCGCCTGTCTGACCCGTTTTTTCACAAGATCATACTGACCTAAAGCATAGGCTTCAGAGACACTCGGAATCATCACAATCATGATCGAATGAGCGATAAACGCTGGGAAAAAACCGATCGACATCGCGACACCAGCCAGCATGCCGTAATGATCAACAGCAAGTGTTCCAGAGATGCCTGCTGCAACGAGCGCTCCTTTGATTAAAAATGGTTCAACCGCATTAGCGATCGCATGAAAGATGCGCATGCCCGTTGTCGGTATAGAAACGGCTAATAGGCGCTTTCGCACATCAATCCCTCTTAATTCAACAGACCTGACATTCACAGCATTTTTCGCCATGACGTATTGGGAGTATAAATAAATAAAGACGACAAGATCACTCGCAACAATGACACCGATGGCGATGAGTACTGCTGTTTCAATATCAAACGAATACCAATGAAAAAACAAAAATAAGCAGATCAGCTGGATTGTTTTCTTCATCATATTGGCTAGAGCGATTCTGCCCATTTGCTGCTTTCCCATAAAGTAGCCGCGGGCAATGGAGGTAAACGCAATAATCGGGATAAGTGACAGCACTAGGCCCTTCATAAGCGGATGATACGACTGAAACACTGGAATGAAAGGCAGTACAATGGCTGCTATACCTGTTGTTGTACTTGTCACCACAAGCGTCATTTTAAAGGCATGACGAAGCATACTTTTGTGGAGACGCTCATGTGATTCTGCAATGAATTTAGAAATGGAGACTGGCAGCTCTAAGCTAGCGATCACAAGGACAAGCATGATGATTGGAAGGATACTCATATATAAACCCATTCCATGTTCTCCAAGCTCTCTCGCTAAAATCATATTGACTAAAAACTCGATACACTCCGCAATAAAAGCTGCGACAGATAGCAGAATGACCCCTTTTACAAATCGATTCATGTAGCCTCCCCTTGTCTAAAGCAAATTCTTTTCACATTCTATGAGACAAGTCCAAAAAATATTTTAATAATTGAAGACAAAAAAGAGCAATCTCATTGATCGCTCTTTTTCTTTATACGGCAAATACGTGACGTCCGATGCGTTCTACAATTTTGCGGGAACGAATCCAATGATCTGTTGCCGTTTTTGGATTATAAAAATAGATAGCCTTTGTTGTTCTGTCATGCTCTTTTACTACCTGCTTCACAGCTTTAATGGAATCTTGATCTGCCTTATCATGAATACTTCCATTCGATACTGGCTGGAAAGCATTTCGCTGATAGATCACACCTTTTACGCTGTCAGGAAAAGAACGATGCTCTACTCTGTTTAAAACAACGCTTGCCACCGCTTTTTTCCCTTCGTAAGATTCACCTTTCGCTTCAGCGTGAACCAATCGAGAAAGCAAGTCCATTTCTTCATTAGAATACTGTTTGCCGCTTGCCTTATTCGTCGTTTCAGATTTTACTTTTTTCTTTTGCTTCGGTTTTGAAGACTTTTCTTCTGTTGACGTACTTAGCATTTTCACTTTTGGTTGACGCTTCTCTTCAGAAAATGCTGGGATGACTTGATCGTGACCTTGATCTATATATGAAAGCTGATGTTTAACAGGTGCTTGTGAAAGTTCGTGACTTAATGTGCCTTGATGCTCTTGTATATTGTCCATCTTCATTGCTGCAACCAGCATAAGGATGACAAAAAGAGCTGTATGAATTTTAATCATTCGCCTTTTTCCTCCTTTAATCAAAGTAGGCTGTAAGATACTTGTCCACTCTAACAAGACCTCATTCTATTTTCACGCACAAAGATTTACATGCCTGTCCAAATTCCGTCATTAAATGGCATGACCTAGTTTTGCGCACATAAAATGGAATTGTTAGCGCTTAAAAAGGTCCTTTTTTCACCTATCATCATCCTTATGCTCCTGTTTATGGGTTATTACATTTTCTTTTCATATGTATCAAAGTGGTTTGAAGTGTGACAAAAGAACGAAATAAAAAAGCTTTCTCTCATCAATGAGAAAAAGCTTTAGCTTCTTGCTTCTGTAAGATATTCAAAAATAACATCTCCACCATGTTTGGCGATTCCGCGAAAATGTTTAAAATCATCTTGATTCACCAAAACAGAACGAAACGTTAAAAAGTCATCTTTTTGGATGGTCACCTGTTTTTCCGTCCCATTCCGTAAAGATTCGATGATTGTGAGGATTTGTTCTTCAGTCAAAAAAATCGCTCCTTTTCAGCCATGATCAAATATTAAATATACCATTCGTTAGAAGAGCATACAACGAAAACAAAACAAAAACGTCTTTATCCTTTACATTGGTATGAAAATATTGCAAAATACTTTTTAATAGGGAATGAAATCTGTTTTTAAAGGAGAGGGATCGGTTGAAGATTGCAAAAATTGGAAATGTGATCGAATTTAGAAATGGTTTAACAGGTGTAGTTGAAAAAGTGAATGAAAACTCTGTCATTGTGGATGTCACCATTATGGACAACTATAGAGATTTAGAACTGGATTCACTAACAGTCGTTAATCACAAAAACTATAAAATCATCAAAGACTCCGTACATTAATTTGCAATCCTCAATACAGACGATCGGTACATACGTATATATAAAGCAAAGCTAATCACGATTCGACCAAATGGTGATTGCTATTTCAGTACCCTTCTAAAAAAATGATAAGATTCAGTATTAGCTCTAGACAGGAGAAACTAATATGCAAAATTCCAATGATATCATTGTACGTTTTGGAAAAATAGAAGATGCTGAAATGACTTTAGAAATACAGAAATCAGTTATTGCTGAATCAGATTATCTTCTTACATCACCTGAAGAAAACAAAAAAACCCTCTTAGAACACAGGGAATGGATACAGAAAAGAATTGAAAATGAAAACGAGACGTACATAGTTGCTCAAACTGATGAGAAAGTCATTGGATGGATAGCCTTTGAACATTCATCAAATAGAAAAAGAACTTCTCATACGGGATCATTCGGGCTGATGGTGCATAAGAGCTATAGAGGTTTAGGCGTAGGAGAAAAGTTACTAACAGCTTTATTACATTGGGCAGAAAAGAATCCTTCAATTGAAAAGGTTAGTTTAGCCGTTTTCTCTACAAATCAAAAGGCCATTTCTTTATACAAAAAGATGGGGTTTATAGAAGAAGGACGTAAAATAAAAGAATTTAAAATAAATGATCATGAATACTGGGATGACGTTTTAATGTATAAGCTGGTTTAATGCTGTGAAAACGAATTGCAGAAGTAAGGACATAATATCAATTGAGTCATCAATTTGTTATGTCCTTTTCTTTTTCTCGCCACATCATATCAGTAAGCATTAGTCTTTTTGCGTATGAAAGGTTTGCATTTCCGCCTTCGTCTTGTACATCTCGACTTCCTCAGGGGTGATCACTCCTTTATCAATCAAGAGGGCAATCACTCCAAGCAATGTGGAGGCACTCCATTTATACCGTTCTTTGTTTTGATGTTCAAGCATTTGAAGCTCTTCTCTAAGCTCCATTAGCAGCTGCTCTGCCCGCTCTTCTTTGTTTGCCAAATCCAACGCCTCCATTTACCATTCAATACCCCTATTTTATCTTAAATCAAATGAGATAAGCAAAAAAAGCATGATTCACCTTTACAAACATACGTTCTGTCATGTATAATATATTTACGAGCTGGTAGCCCCCAGCCGTCCTAGCAAGTTCTATTCCCATTCGTATGAGAAGAGTGACATGACTCTTCTCTTTTTTTATGATTGAATCGCTACAATCCCATAAAAAAAAGACATGCATCCGTCATGTCTCAGATTGTTGACAAAGGGCTAAAATGCTTGATTTTAGCCCTTTGTCTTCATTTCAGCGTGATAGAAAACCTTTGCAGTCTAGGAAGGACGAGAACCGGAGCGGAGCGAATTTGACATTCGTGAGCACCGGAGCGCAGGACTGACAACGAATGCGAGGGTTTGTCTACACGCTGAAACATGCATCCGGCATGTCTTTTCCTATTTATTAGCGATTATCAATCGTTTCTGGATACATATCATGGTTCATCATACGGTACGATGCCATTTCTTCATACTTTGTCCCAGGTTTCCCATAGTTCGTATACGGATCAATTGAAATACCGCCTCTTGGCGTAAATTTGCCCCAAACTTCAATATATCTTGGGTCCATCAATTCGATTAAGTCGTTCATAATAATGTTCATACAATCCTCATGGAAGTCACCATGGTTACGGAAGCTGAACAAATATAATTTTAGGGATTTACTTTCGACCATGATTTCATTTGGGATATAGCTGATATAAACTGTTGCAAAATCCGGTTGTCCTGTTTGCGGACATAGTGATGTAAATTCTGGGCAGTTGAATTTCACAAAGTAATCTCTATTTGTATGTTTATTTGGGAACGTTTCAAGCACATGTGGTGCGTAATCAAACAAATAATTGGTTCCTTGGTTTCCTAGTAACGTGACACCTTCTAATTCTTCCGGTTTTCTTGTCGTCATGACATCTCTTCCTTTCTATACGCCTCGTTTATTTCCCCACAATAACGTGTGCAGCTGCGGCAGCACTCTTACGCGGTTTAAGTCTGGATCTTGTGCGACTTGATCTACAAGCGCTTCATATTTCTTTAATAAATGCGTCAATAAGTACGCATCATCACCTGTCGTCGTGTCATCATTTCCTACCTGCAAATAAAAAGGAAGCTCAGGGTACTTCGCATGAACATCCTTCGCATACGCTAGATCACGATCGTCAAAGATCACGACCTTCAGGCTTGCATGCTGCAATCTATTTCCGTTTTTCAGCTCATCTATGATACGTGTTAGTTTCGTAAAATCTGTTTTCATATTCGAGCTTGGCGGCTTAGGGGAAATGGTTAAGTCATCAATTTTCAAAAACCATTCCTGATACATCGTCCCTTGTGTTTCAAGCGCTGTATCAATCCCTTCTTCATGCAGCAAATCAATGAGGGATTCCATTTGTTTTAAAAGCGCAGGATTTCCTCCTGAAATGGTGACATGAGAAAAAGCCTGTCCGCCTATTCTTTTTAATTCTTTGACAATGTCTTCTGCCTCAAGCCACTGAATATCATGCTTCGCTGAGCCGTCCCATGTAAAGGTTGAATCACACCAGCTGCAAGAGTAGTCACAGCCAGCCGTTCTGACAAACATCGTTTTTTGTCCAATCACCATTCCTTCTCCTTGAATGGTTGGACCAAAGATTTCTAATACAGGAATCGCTTTAGCCATTGATCTCAACTCGTTTCGGACGGTAAATGCAGTAGCTTGTTGGTGTCTCTCTGACAAAGACTTGAACACATGTTGGCTTGTTCGCTAAAGTCGATAAATACGCTGCGACTTTGTCATGTACGGTCTTTGCCACCACCTCAGTGGTTGGCATCGCGTATCGATCGTTTGATGAGAATTCCTCATGATCATTGAGCAGCGTGTGATCGTACTGCCCATGAATAAGCTTCTTCAATGTACTAAAATTGACAAGGAAACCCGATTCATCTAGTTCATCGCCCGCAATTGTGATGTTGATGGTGTACGTATGACCATGAACACGGCTGCATGCGCCCGCATCTTCTCGCGGGATGAAATGGGCAGCCGATACATGCATGTCTTTATTCAATTCAAATGAAAATGGATGATCGGTTTGTGGATAGATTTGAGAAAGCATTTATTTTGCCTCCTTCATTTCCATATAAGTGTCATAGCCGTTTTTCCGCAGCTTACACGCAGGACATTCCCCGCAGCCATCAGAAATAATGCCGTTATAGCAAGTGAGCGTTTCATTTTTCACAAAATCCAGTGCATTGAGCTCATCTGCCAGCTTCCATGTTTCTGCTTTATTCAGCCACATCAGTGGTGTATGAATCACAAATGGTTTTTCCATTGCTAAGTTCACTGTGACGTTGCAAGATTTCACAAACTCGTCACGGCAATCTGGATAGCCGCTAAAGTCTGTTTCACAAACACCTGTGATAATATGTCTTGCTCCAATTTGATACGCCAGAATAGAGGCAAAGGATAAGAACACTAAGTTTCTTCCTGGCACAAATGTGGAAGGAAGCTCTCCTTCTTTTTCCTCAATGTCAATGTCATCTCTTGTTAAAGCATTAGGCGCCAGCTGATTTAAAAGTGACATATCTAATAGATGATTCTTCACACCTAACTTGTCAGCGATTCTTTTGGCGACATCAATTTCTTCTTGATGACGCTGATTATAATGAAAGGTCACTGTTTCTACCTCTTCAAATTGTTGAAGTGCCCATAACAAACATGTCGTACTGTCCTGTCCCCCGCTGAAGACAACGACTGCTTTTTCATTTTTCATTTTCTGTTCTCCTCCTTTTGCAGAGCGTACAACCGTACAACACTGCATCTGAAAGGCTCCTGAAAACCCCTATTTTCCTCAAAAGAAAAGACACCTTTACATGTGTATGAGGTGTCCCAGCCATAAAAAATAAAAAATGCCACATCCAAGGATACGGCAAGTCCTTAGTTTTTTATAGAGGGTTTTGCTAGAACCTCTCCCGTCTTCACGGATTTTTGTTCAATTTTCACAGAGGATAGTGTACCACATATTTTTCATGCAGGCTATCCTTTCTTTACTTACCTAGCGGTGCAGGCACTTTTTTTAGACAAAGAAAGAGGATAAAAAAGATGCTGACATAGCCAAAAACCGGGTAAACCGTTGATATCAGTGTACCGTAACCAATTTTACTAATCACATAGCAGCATATGAGAATAAGGGATATCGTAAAGATGCTGTTCATTCGGATATATGCCCTTACTTGTCTCTCCAGCCCGTATAAATTGCCTATGACGGATGTAAAAACTTCACCGAAGATGACAAATAAATAAATGAGATGAATGGAGTTTGCGACTTGATACACCACCTGAGCCATTGGAATATCAAACGCCTCCAGCATATCTAATGAAGAAAGAGATAAAAAGCAAGCAAGCAAAATGAGGGTCAGCATGACGCCCCCAAGCACCGCTCCCTTTTTAATGACTGCTTCAGAGGTCATTTCATTTGCAACGGGTACTAACACTGCCTGTGACAGTGCTAAATTAAAGGCACCATAGGACACTGCTGATAGTATCCACTCGCCCTCACCCATTTGCAGCGCAAGAACATAACTTTCACTGCTGCTAAAAACAAATGAATCAAGAAACACAATCAATGAAAAGAAAATCAGCATTGGAACGACAAGGACGTTAACACCAAACAGCCCTTTTGAACCTTTAAAGAGTACAATGACGCTCAGAATGATCGTCAAAAAGATCCCATACTCCTTCGATATACCAAGCTGTTCTTCAAAGATAGCCCCTGCACCTGAAATCATGACTGAGGTAACACCGAGTAAAATAAAAAACATCACAATATTAATATATCGACTCGCAACTGCGCCAAATAAAAAACGGTTCATATCTTGATAAGATTCTGCTTTGATTCGTTTCGAAATTAGCATCATTTTTGCACCAAGGCCAGTAAAAATAACACCGCTAATCAGGATTCCTAATAGTCCAATCCAGCCAAAACGAACAAAAAATTCTACGATTTCTTTTCCTGTCGCAAACCCAGCTCCAACCACTGTTCCTACATATACAAAGGCAAGCTGAAAAGCGGATTCATTTGAACGTTTCATGTGACCCCTCCGCACCCATCACTTTCGATTGTCTCTTTTTTATCCTATGAGACAAGTTCCTTGAAAAGAAGGACAAACCATGATTAAATGCAAAAAAGGATTTTTATCCGTCTTTGAGCAAAACAGTTGAAAGTCAAAATAGGTCAGAGTATACTATAGTCAAAGATGGTCAAACAACAGACCATTTTCTTTAACATTCATTGGTCAAATAAAGTCAAACTTTATTTTAAGGAGGTCATGGCAAATGCGTTGTCAACATTGTCAAGTAAATGAAGCAACTATTCGCCTGAATATGCAAGTAAATTCGTCCCGGAGCCAAATGGTTTTATGTGAAGACTGCTATACCTCTTTGATGGAGCAGTCAAAAATGAAAATGGGACCTCAGCTTTTTGGAGGAAGTTCATTCTTCTCTCAGCAGGCAGGTCATGCCCCAAACATGGAGCAGCCAAAACAAAAAGGCTTACTCGATGAGCTTGGCCGTAACTTAACAGATGGAGCAAATGCTGGCTTAATTGATCCAGTCATTGGCCGTGATGAAGAAGTCGCAAGAGTCATTGAGATTTTAAATAGAAGAAATAAAAATAACCCTGTTCTTATTGGTGAACCAGGTGTTGGGAAAACAGCGATCGCAGAAGGACTCGCACTGAAAATTGCGAGCGGCGATGTGCCAAATAAATTAAAGAACAAACAAATCTATTTATTAGATGTTTCTTCACTTGTCGCAAACACAGGTGTACGCGGTCAATTTGAGGAAAGAATGAAGCAGTTAATTAAAGAACTGCAAAGCCGTAAAAATATCATCTTGTTTGTAGATGAAATCCACCTTCTTGTGGGCGCAGGATCTGCAGAAGGATCAATGGATGCTGGAAACATTTTAAAACCAGCCCTTGCAAGAGGCGAACTGCAGTTAGTAGGTGCGACGACATTAAAAGAATATCGCCAAATTGAAAAAGATGCTGCACTCGAACGACGCTTCCAGCCCGTTATCGTGGATGAGCCAACACCAGATGAAGCGATCGACATCTTAAAAGGCATTCAAGATAAGTACGAGGCCTATCATGGTGTCACCTATTCAGATGAAGCCATCAAAGCGTGCGTTCAATTATCTTCCCGGTATATTCAAGACCGTCATTTGCCGGATAAAGCCATTGATCTAATGGATGAAGCTGGTTCAAAAGCGAACCTCTCCATTGATGCAGCAAGTGAAGATGAACTGACAAACCGACTAGCGCAAATTGCCGCAGAAAAACAGGCTGCGCTAAAAGAAGAACAATATGAAAAAGCAGCGAAGCTTCGCGACGAAGAAGAAGCGATAGAAGCAAGACTTCAAAACAAAACAACTGACAAAGAGCATATCGTCACAGCAGAGGACATTCAGGCCATTGTGGAACAAAAAACAGGCATTCCTGTCGGCAAACTGCAAGCAGACGAACAAACCAAAATGAAAGAAATTGATGTCCGTCTAAAAGCACGAGTAATTGGGCAGGAGCATGCGGTTGATAAAGTGGCGAAAGCCGTGAAAAGAAGCAGAGCTGGATTAAAATCGAAACATAGACCGACAGGCTCCTTCCTTTTCGTTGGACCAACAGGTGTCGGGAAAACCGAATTGTCTAAAACACTGGCTGAAGAATTATTCGGTTCAAGAGATGCGATCATTCGTTTAGATATGAGTGAGTACATGGAAAAACACTCTGTGTCCAAACTCATCGGTTCTCCTCCTGGTTACGTTGGACACGATGAAGCTGGCCAGCTGACTGAAAAAGTGCGCAGAAAACCTTACAGCATCATTTTGCTGGATGAAATCGAAAAAGCACACCCAGATGTACAGCACATGTTCCTTCAAATCATGGAAGATGGCCGCTTAACAGACAGTCAAGGCAGAACGGTCAGCTTTAAAGATACAGTCATCATCATGACAAGTAACGCAGGCAGCACAGATAAAACGGTCAAGGTCGGCTTCCAGTCTGATCAGGACGAAGCGATTGAGGAACAATCACTCATTGATTCGCTCAGCAGCTACTTCAAACCAGAATTTTTGAACCGCTTTGACAGCATTATTCAATTTGATTCACTAGACAGAGAGGACTTAGTGAAGATTGTTGATCTTCTGCTCAATGAGCTGTCAGAGCAATTAAAAGAACAGAATTTAACAGTCCATGTCACAAATGAAGCGAAAGAAAAAATCGCAGAGCTTGGATATCACCCTGCATTTGGTGCTCGTCCACTTCGAAGAACCATCCAAGAGCACGTTGAAGATCAAATGACAGAAATCCTGCTTGAAGAGGAGCAGCTTTCTGGATTTACTGTGGATGTTGAACATGACGAAATCGTCGTAAAAAAAGGATAACTACATCTTCAGGATGATATGTACCTCCATCATGTTGCGGCGGCTAAGTTCCATCTGAACGCTGACGCTCCCCCGCCTCTTTTCCTTTACGATAAAAGAAAAAGAGGTGGATCACATGATGAATTGGAGCTACGATCTTGTCAAAATTATGTATGAAGAAAAATTAAAAGAGCTGCTTCATTTAGATGAACCAGCACAAAACGATTAAATGGAGACTCCCTTTATATGAGAGGGAGTTTCTTCTTTTTACAAATATAGAAAGCGCTTTCGTCAAAAATTCTTCACAGAAACTGTCTTAATTTTATATTCTGACTAAAACCCTTCTAGAACACACCGATATTAACTATAGAAAAAGATAGTTAAAGGATTTGGTGAGATAATGGACAAAACATCGTTAATTGGTATTATTTTAGCATTTATTGCACTAGGTGTCGGTATGGTTTTGAAAGGTGTGAGTCTAACTGCTCTTCTCAACCCGGCGGCTATATTAATCATCATTGTTGGGACGGTTGCAGCTGTTGTCATCGCATTCCCTTCTAGTGAAATTAAGAAAACACCAAAATTGTTCGGCAAAATTTTCAAAGACAGCCAGCTTCCAACGATTCAAGAAATGATCCCTCTATTTTCAAACTGGGCACAAATTGCGCGTCGTGAAGGCCTTTTGGCATTAGAAGCAAGTCTTGAGGAAGTCGATGATGATTTTCTAAAGAACGGGTTAAGCATGGCAGTTGACGGCCAAAGTGCTGAATTTATTCGAGACGTCTTAACAGAAGAAGTTGACGCCATGTCTGAACGACATCAGTCAGGCGCATTAATCTTTACACAAGCTGGTACATACGCTCCGACGCTAGGGGTACTTGGCGCCGTTGTCGGACTTATTGCAGCACTTGCCAACATGGGAGATATTGAAGCACTTGGACATGCAATCAGTGCTGCCTTCGTCGCCACACTGCTTGGGATTTTTACCGGGTATGTATTATGGCACCCATTTGCCAACAAATTGAAGCGTAAATCAAAGGAAGAAGTAAAGCTTCGTCTGATTATGATCGAAGGTATTCTTTCTGTTCTTGAAGGTCAATCTCCAAAAGTCATTGAACAAAAACTTCTTATGTACTTACCAGCAAAAGAACGTGCAAATCTTGTCATTGAAGAAGGAGAAAATCAAAATGGCTAGGAAACGTAAAAACCATGATCATGAAGACCATGTAGATGAATCTTGGCTTATCCCTTATGCCGATCTTCTGACGCTTCTTCTCGCCCTCTTCATTGTGCTTTTTGCATCTAGTTCGATTGATGCGGCAAAATATGAACAGATGGCTAAGTCTTTTAATGTTGTTTTTACTGGCGGTACTGGTGTCATGGATCAATCCAGCATGCAAAGCACGGAAGAAACTGAACATAGCAACCAAGTCAAGAAAGCAGCCGAGGAAGAGAAAGATGAAGAAGCCAAAGCAAAGGCTCGAGACCAAGCGGTTCTCACAAAGGTCAAACAGCAGGTCGATTCATTCATTGCAAATAAAAAACTTGGTTCCAAGCTCGAAACAAAGCTTACGGATGAAGGACTTCTCATTACGATTGAGGACAGTATCTTCTTTGATTCCGGACGGGCAGTTATTCGCTCTCAGGATGTCCCGTTAGCAAAAGAAATCTCAAAGCTGCTCGTCATTAATCCCGCTCGTGACATCGTCATTAGCGGACATACAGATAATGTACCGATCAGAAATTCAGAATTTGAATCAAACTGGTATTTAAGCGCCATTCGTGCTGTGAACTTTTTAAATATTCTTCTTGAAAACAGCAACCTAGACCAAGAGAACTTTAGTACAAAAGGATACGGCGAATTCAAACCGATTGCCTCAAACGATACAGCAGAAGGCAGAAGTAAAAACCGGCGTGTAGAAGTACTCATTTTACCGATTGAGAAAAAAGCGAAATAAAAAAGGAAGCCAGCGGCTTCCTTTCAGATTGTTGACAAAGGGCTAAAATGATCTTTATTTTAGCCCTTTGTCTTCTTTTCAGCGTGATAGAAAACCTTTGCAGCCCTAGGAAGGACGAGCACCGGAGCGCAGGACTGACACCGAATGCGAGGGTTTGCCTGCACGCTGAAAAGGAAGCCAGCGGCTTCCTTTTTATTTATTCTTGATGATCATATAAATGCTTTGCACGCAGCCCTACATGTTTGAGCATATCGATGCAGGCATCTTTCTCTTCTTCGCTCAGGACACTGATCATCTCATGAATTTCTTTCGCATGATCTGGGAAGATGTCATCAAGCAAAGCTCGTCCCTGCTTTGTAATATGCGCAAATGTCACCCTGCGGTCTTCTGCACAAGCCTTCCGGCTGAGGAGTTCTTTCTTCTCCAATTTATCGACCACATACGTGATGCTGCCGCTTGCAAGTAAGATCTTATCACCGATTTGCTGAAGCGGCTGATCACCTTTATGATACAGCAATTCTAGCACAGCAAATTCAGTTGGATTCAGCCCGTGCTTCACAATATGTTTGTTCATGTGATGATTAATTGAGCGATAGGCACGTGATAATACAATAAATAATTTCAATGATTTTTCAACATTATGATTTTCCATTTTTTATCATCCTTTATGAAATGCAACCCACTAATGTGACATTAATAAACAATAAGTAAAATGTCAACATTTTGATCCATCTTTAGCACGAAAATGAGACCAGAACGAATCACCTAATTTTTTAAAAATCACACAAGTCATCGTAATAAAGATAGGTTCAATGCTATAATAAGTCTATTAGGTAATACGTTGGAGCGATGAATGATGAGTATACTCAAAGGGTTTTGGAAGAAGATCAGACTTTACCTTATTTTGGTCATGCTTCCAACCCTAATCATTAGTTATTTTATCTACGAAAAAGAAACTGAAAAAATCGATTTAAAGAACAAACAAACCGCTACACTTATGTTAAATATTCACAAAAACCAAATGAATTATTTAATAAGTGAAACAGAAGCGAGATTAACTTCCCTTGCCATGGGATTTGACCAGCCACTTGAGACGAAAAAAGTACAAAACATCCTAGAGAAAATCTATAAACAAGAACCTCGTTTTTCAGGTCTGTATCTCCTAGACAAAAAAGGAAATGTAACAGCAAGCACCACCCCGTTAAAGGAAAAAATCAACCTATCATTCAGAGATTACTTTAAACGCATTCAAGTGACCAAGCAGACCGTGATCACAGACAACTATGTGAGCCGAATTACAAAACAGCGGATTCTCTCCATTTGTGTGCCTGTTCTCGATGAAAATGAAGAGGTCACCAATGTGCTGATTGCAGCCATTCAAATTGATTATTTAAGAAATATTATGAATGTATTGAATCCTGATCTTCATTTTAAAATGCTGAATCAAAATGGACATGTCGTGTTTACAAGTGGTCCACAGCCAATATCCGAGGGCGGCAGCACCGTGTCTACATATTTAGACGAAAACAGCTGGAAGCTAGAGGTCTTTCCGCAGCGTGCTTCAACAAGTGAAGTGCTGTCTGTGATGCTCATTCCTTTATCCAGTGCGTTTATTTTATTAAATATTTTATTCACACTAGTCCAATATATCGTGTTAAGGCGGCAAACTCAGCAGGAGCGTCATCAAAACGAAGCGCAAAAGCTTGAATTGATCGGAACACTCGCAGCAAGTACAGCACACGAAATTCGTAACCCATTAACAGGGATTAGCGGCTTTATCCAGCTATTGCAAAAGAAGTATCATTCAGAAGAAGATCAGCTCTATTTTTCTGTCATCGAGGAAGAAATTAAACGGATCAACCAAATCGTCAGTGAATTTCTTGTATTAGGAAAACCAACGGCAGAAAAATGGCAGAATAACTCTGTAAAAGAAATTGTAAGTGAGATTATGCCGATCGTTTTCTCTGAGGCAAACCTTTATAATGTCGAAGTGGATTTGCAAATCAATACGATTCAAGATGTGGGCGTGTATTGCACGAAGGATCATATTAAACAAGTCGTTTTAAATGTAGCAAAGAACTCTTTAGAAGCGATGCCAAACGGCGGTCATTTGAAGATTGTGATCGAAGCTGAAAAAGAACATGTCATCATTAAAGTAGCGGATACAGGTGAAGGCATACCAGAAGAGATGTTAAAGCACATCTTCCTCCCCTTTATTACGTCGAAGGAAAAAGGCACGGGTCTCGGGCTTGTCGTGTGTAAACGAATCATTTCGATGTATGGCGGAACAATTGATATTCATAGCGAAGTGAATAAAGGAACGACTGTTATGATCATGCTTCCTTCTGCTCACTCAGCATAGCTGAAGATGTCAGCCGGTTTTGCTTATGCAAGACCGGTTTTTCATGTCAATAAGAGGGGCGGTTCACAGATAAAAGACTCATTTGAGACACAAGATCATGAAAGGAGGGGGCAGATTGTTTCTCATGAAAAAGAAGATGCTGATACTCATTCATCAGGTTGTCCAGTTCTTGACTATATTTAATTGTCATCTCACCAGTGTACCCTTCCACTTGAGCAGCTTCTACCATCTGTTTTCTCTTCTCATCAATGGACATCAGCAATTGTTCTTTCCTTACATAAATATTCATGATCTCAGCTCCCGCAATGATTTCGACTGTCTATGCTCAAAATGATCCGACACCAAAATTATACTTTATTTGTAAATTAAATTAAATATGCTTATTTTATTTAATTTTTTACAGCCTAAAGACCTTTTACCCAATCAAATTTGGGGGTAAACTTCAAATTTGGACAGGACTGTCACATTGATTAAACAGAATTTTATCCTATACAGAAGATCAAAATCAACTATTTTCTTTCACATTTTATGTCTAATTTCCTAAAAAAAAGCTGATCTTCCGCCTCATGCGGAATGATCAGCTCTATCATTAAACCGTTTCTTCCTCGTAAATTGGCACCCAGCCCTCAGTTGTGACAAATATGCGAACTGCGACCACTTTGCGATCCTCTTGAAGTGTAAAGTAATGACGGATGTTTGGCGGAACAGAAATTAAATCACCTGGGTTCAATCTCACATCAAAAAAGACGCCATCCTTGCCTTGAATAGCAAAGATTCCGTGCCCGCTCACAATAAAGCGTACTTCATCATCTGTATGGTGATGCTCACGTTTAAAGTTTTGGAGCAGCTCATCAAGATTTGGCGTGGCATCAGATAATGAAATCACATCCTGCGCTTTGTACCCTCTTTTTTCAGAAATACTTTGGATTTCCTTTTGGAAAACAGTCAAAATCTCTTCCTTTTCCTCATCGGTTAAATCATACTTTTCTGATAAACGGTTTGGCAGCTTTTCAATATCCCAATGCTCATAAATAACCCCTTGGTTTTCTAAATATGATGCAACCTCTTGCTCGTTCTCAAGTAATGTGTTCTCTTCATTGTGAATCAAAATCGTCGCCATGTGCTTTTCCTCCTTTTTATCTTACAAGCTGCTGTTGATACAGCGCTAATTTTAAGTGATAGCTAAATAAAAATTCATATGCTTCTAATACTCGTTTTGCTTCAAAGGCTGTTTTTCCCCAGACCGTGATGCCATGATTGCGAATGAGTACAGCACCAGATGACGCCTCTAGTGTCAGATGTTTGGCAAATTGCTCTGCAAGATGCGGAATATGAGCTGGATTTTCAATAATCGGAATCGACACTTCTGCATCCTCTTCCCAATAACCAAGCGCTTTGATGATTTCGTTGCCTTTAAAACGAATCTCTCCCTTATCCCCATACAGCTCTGACATCACATTATTATCAATGGTGTGGACATGGAGACAGCAGCCTGCTTTCGTCCGTTCATACACGTACGTGTGAAGCAGTGTTTCAGCTGATGGTCTAAGTGATTCGTTCGGATCGTGAGGCTGGCCTTCCGCATTCACTAACAGAAAATCTTCGTTCGTTTCTTTTCGTTTATCTTTGCCGCTTGCCGTCACCAAAAACGTGGTTGGATCATCCGACACCTTGATCGATAAATTACCGCTTGTTCCGAAAAACCAGTCTCTTTGGGCCAGTTCACGTTTAACGTCTGCTAGCTCCTGCCAGCGTTTGCTCTTTGCGTCTGCCATTCCTTCACTTCCTTTATTTGAACAAATTGCGCGTGTAGATCAATAAATGTGTCAAACTCCTTATGTACGAGCCCGAGCTCTTGACATTCATTGAGCAAGTAGTCGCGCGCAAACGTAAGATCTGCATGTTTCGCCGCCTCCACATCAGTCACTGAATCTCCGATCATGATGATGAAATCATCCTCATGAGTCAGGTTTCGAATGATTGAGGGCTTGCAGCATCCGCACCCATTTTGACATTGCGTATCGCAGGCATGCGGCCATTCAATCTGAATATGCTCTTCCCCAAATGATGCATGATTGCAATAAATATCGTCTCGATCGACAATGCCTTCGAGGATGGGGTAGACAAAAAAGTCCATCCCCCCACTAAGTACATAGAAAGGAATGTCTGCTTTTTTTACCTCATCAACAAATTCCTTAAATCCTTCTCGAATCTCTGTATCCTCTAAAATAAATGATTGAATGGCTTCCTTCTGATCACTTGTCAGTAATTGAAACATCTGCCCGACGCCTTCTTGAATGGTAATTTCCTTTGACAGGACACCATCCTTCAGTTTCGTCCATTCACTCGGTGCAAACTGTTTCATGATGCGGATGATATTATCATTTTTTGTAATTGTTCCATCAAAATCACAACACACAATTGGTTTTTTCATTATTCTGCTACCCTTCCCCAAAGATCAAGTGCCGCTTTTAAGTCTTGGCAGGAAGCCGCCTTATCTTGGATAGACTCTTCCTGTATCACGGCATCAATGATCGAACGAAATGCCTTCCCTCCGCCGATGGCTCCCCGCGGATGTCCGTGAATGCCTCCACCTGCGTTAATCACATGATCAATTCCAAAATCTTTGATCAATACTGGAACCATTCCTGGATGAATGCCTGCTGACGGGACAGGGAATGTTTTTTGAACCGTATCCTCTTTCACGCAAGCTTCATAGATTCCAAGGGCATCCTTTTGCGGAAGTGCAACCGATCCATACGGTGAGGGAAAGAGGCTCAAATCAGCGCCAGCATATCGATTTAATTTGCCTAAAAGAAGAGAATGCGAGAATCCATATTCAGGAGAGGATGTCAATGCACCGCTCACTGCGGGATGCGCCATAATAGGCAGTGGAATATCTGGATCCTCAGCTAAGCTTTGCATAACATCAAGGCCGTAAGCAAAGACATTGAATAAGAGCGCATCTGCTCCAAGTTCAGCGGCCTTTCTCGCTCGATCCCTCAGGTCAAAGGTTCTGCCCGTTAAATTGACAGCATACAGCGTGCGGTGTCCTGTCTCTTCATAGGTTTCTTTTAAAATCTCTTTTCCTTCTTTGATTCGCTCTTCAAAAGGAGCTAATGGACTTTCAAATAAAATTTCATCGTCTTTGATGAGGTCAACCC
The DNA here is from genome assembly GCF_000800825.1 of Bacillus sp. WP8. Lineage (NCBI taxonomy): Bacteria > Bacillati > Bacillota > Bacilli > Caryophanales > Bacillaceae > Bacillus > Bacillus sp. WP8. The sequence continues at coordinate 1,304,714 of NZ_CP010075.1, read as the reverse complement.
CGCCTAATGCCTGTAAACGGAGCTGCTCTTTTAAATCCTGCATATCACGGCCGATAACACCTTTAAAAATACTCATCAATAATGGACGATCAAATACATTTACCTTATTTCGTATGCCATCAATTCCAAATACCGGTCCTGGCAGGCTTTTTTTAAATTCTTCAGAAAATTGGATATCGACTAGCTTCACTTTTCCGTCTAGTGAAAGCTTTCCAAAAATCGTCGTGAAAACAGCTGGTAAATCTGCTGAAAAGTTTGCCTCAGGATAAGCAATGGTCACCTCTGATTGATAAAGGCCATTTTCGGCTGTAGCAGCCTTTTCTAATACTTTTTCAACTCGGCCTTTATGCTTTTGAAGCTGCTCCTTTTTGAGCTGCGGCAAATCCGTCCATGATCCAACTGTTAAACCAAGCGCGATCTGCTCCGCTTTTCGATTTATTTGTTCATCCTCTCGATGTGTTAATACGTATGTTGCCAGTAATTCACTCACTAGGAATCCCCTTTCGATTGCGTCATGCATATGTTCAATAAAAAAACCTCTTCAAGTGCTTCTTGAGCGCCTTAAAGAGGTTATTTCGTGTTATTCATCCGAATCTTATCTCTCAGCGCTTGCTGCAAGAATTAGCACCGTGCTTCATGGAAGTCGGTTGCCGGGCTTCATTGGGCTAGTCCCTCTGCCTACTCTTGATAAGAATATTCAATTTTCTTAAATATTGCCTGAATTATCGCACCATTTTTTTATGTTGTCAATGGCTTTTTTTCAAACAGCTTCAAGGCAGCGATGCGCTGAGCAGCTTCTTGTAACCGCTCCTCGCTTGTTAGAAGCCCTACTCTCACGTACCCTTCACCGTGAGCACCAAAGCCATTACCTGGCGCTACAACAACATGCGCTTTTTCTAATAATAAATCAGAAAAGGCTTCAGATGTATATCCTTCTGGCACCTTTAACCAAGCAAAAAATGATCCCTTTGGAGCACTGACTTCCCAGCCAATTTCTTTGCAGGCAGCTATCCACACATTCCGTCTTTTCTCATATCGGTCATTTTGCACCCGTACGCACGTTTGATCGCTTAATAGGGCTTCCGCTGCTGCATCTTGCGTGGCTTTAAACAACGAGACAAACAAATGATCCTGATAAAGCTCAATCGCTTCAATAACAGACGGATTACCTGCTGCAAATCCTACTCTCCACCCTGCCATATTGTACGTTTTAGACAATGTGTAAATTTCTATTCCCGTCTCTTTCGCTCCATCTACTTGCAGAAAGCTGATCGGCTTTTCTCCATCAAATCCAATGCCGCCATATGCAAAATCATGAACAACACAAAGCTTGTGATCTTTCGCAAATGTCACGGTTTCTTCAAAAAATGAACGGCTTGCCGTAGCCCCCGTCGGATTGTTGGGGTAATTTAAGTACATTAATTTCGCCTTTTTCTTATCATCCTCAGGCAGCAAATCGTAGTCAGGTAAAAAATCATTTTTTTCAAGAAGTGGCATGGTCACCATATGAGCTCCAGCAAGTACAGCACCTGACCAATAATCAGGATAACCTGGGTCAGGGACGAGAAGCGTATCACCCGGATTCAGCAGGCATTGAGGCAGCTCAACAAGCCCTGCTTTCCCGCCAAATAAAATCGCAATTTCCGTCTTTGGATCAAGCGTAACGCCATATTCTCTTTCATAAAAAGCGGCAGCGGCCTTTTTTAATTTCGCTGTTCCACGGAATGAGGAGTATTGATGATTTTCAGGTTTTGCTACCGCTTCCTGCATGGCTTTTACAATGTGCGGAGGAGTTGGCTGATCAGGATTTCCCTGCCCCAAATTAATGATATCTGCCCCTTCCTGCACTTTTTTCTGCACCTTTTGGACAAGAGACGCAAAAAATTGTTTCGGTAATTGTTTCAACACATCTGATTGCTGGAATTCCATTTCTTCACCTTCTATTCAAGTTACGTAACAATACAATCACTGTAATGGATTGTTTTATGAATTGTAAAGCAATTTTGAAAAAAGATTGACATGTAAAGCGCAGCTCTGATAATATCTTGAATTAAGAAATGCAAACAGACACGAAACAATTACATATTGATTTCTCTTATCGAGAGTTGGGCGAGGGATTTGGCCTTTTGACCCCAACAGCAACCGACCGTTAATACCACTGTGAAGTGGGGCGCAGCAAGTAACGCGCCAAGACAATTGTCTTATAGGGCACGGTGCTAATTCCATCAGACGTATGTGCTGAGAGATAAGAGAGGCTTTGAGCATACACACCATCAAGCCTCTTTCTCTCAGGAGAAAGAGGCTTTTTTATATGATTTGGAGGGGAAGCAATTGGTTACACTTACGGCATCATATGAAGAACTAACAGAAAGCTCGGCAGTTGCACTCGCAATTAGACTTGGCTTAATCCAAGAAAGCAGTCATTTGACTTGTACTGAAATCGGCGACGGAAATTTAAATTACGTCTTTCATATTTATGATCACAAACAAGAAAAAGGATTGATCATCAAGCAGGCGCTACCTTATGCAAAGGTGGTTGGTGAGAGCTGGCCTCTTACATTAGACCGGGCAAGAATTGAAAGTGCTGCCCTGATCAAACAGTCAGAATATGCTCCGCATCTCGTACCAGCGGTCTATTACTCGGATACAGCTCTTGCAGTGACAGCCATGGAGGATCTCTCACACTTAGAAATCGTCAGAAAAGGGCTAATTGCCGGAAAACAATATCCGCATTTATCTGATCATGTTGGAGAATTTTTAGGAAAAACACTTTTTTACACATCTGACTTTGCGACAAATCCTAAAATCAAAAAACAATTTGTGAAGCAATTTACGAACCCTGACCTGTGTGATATCACAGAAAAACTTGTCTTCACAGACCCTTTCTTTGATAGTGAAACAAATGACTTCGAAGAAGAATTAAGAGAATCAGCAGAAGCGCTTTGGGCAGATCTTGAAGTGCAGGCCAAAGCAGCAGAATTGAAGCGTATCTTCCTGACATCAGCTGAAACATTGGTTCATGGAGATCTTCATACAGGCAGTATTTTTGCAAATGAGACTGAAACGAAAATCATTGATCCAGAATTCGCGTTTTACGGTCCCTTTGGATTCGATATCGGCCACTTTATCGCCAATCTGTTCCTGAATGCTTTATCTCGCGAGAATGAACACGAGCAGCAGCACCTTTTTGACCATGTCGTCAATGTATGGGCAACATTCAAAGAAGTGTTCACAAAAGCTTGGAAAGAGGACAGCATTGAAGCATTTAGTGTATCGGACAGCTTTTTAGAAACAACGTTTGACCGGATTTTAAAAGAAGCGACAGGCTTTGCCGGCTGTGAGCTTGTCCGCCGAACAATTGGCCTTGCTCATGCCGCTGATCTTGATGCGATTCCATCACCAACTAGACGGATTCAACAGAAAAAAGCAGCACTGACACTTGGAAAAACATTTATCAAACAATATCATGCAGTGGAAACAGCGTCTGACCTCGTCGCATTATTCCAGCCATCTGTAAAGGAGTGACGGGTTTTGTCAAAAGAATTTGAAGTCCCCCGTTCTGTCGAATGGGAAGAAAACCGTATTCACATTTTAAATCAGCAAAAATTACCGACCGAAACCGTCTTTGAGCATTTATATACGAAAGAAGATGTGTATGATGCAATTGTGACATTAAAAGTACGCGGAGCCCCTGCGATTGGCATTACAGCAGCATTTGGACTGGCACTTAGTGCGCAAGCCATTGAGACAGAAGAAATCGATGTTTTTAAACAAGAAGTGATTCGAATCAAAGAATATTTAAACAGTGCTCGTCCAACTGCTGTGAACCTCGCCTGGGCATTAGACCGGCTGCTGCAGCGCATTCAGCGTGCAGCATCAGTAAATGCAGCTAAAACAGATCTTGTCCATGAAGCCATTCAAATTCAAATTGAAGATGAAGAAACATGCAGACAAATCGGTCAAAATGCACTTCAGCTCTTTAAATCAGGTGACCGTATCATGACCATTTGTAATGCAGGCTCCATTGCAACGAGCCGGTACGGAACAGCCCTTGCTCCCTTTTATTTAGCCAAAAAGAAAAATCTTGACCTTCACATTTATGCATGTGAAACACGCCCTGTTCTTCAAGGCGCTCGTCTGACAACATGGGAGCTCATGCAAGGCGGCGTGGATGTGACACTCATTACAGATAACATGGCCGCCCATACGATGAAAGAAAAGCAAATTTCTGCTGTCATTGTTGGAGCAGACCGTATCGCCCGTAATGGAGATACAGCGAATAAGATTGGAACGTTAGGTCTTGCCGTTCTAGCCAAACATTTTCACATTCCGTTTTTTGTAGCAGCACCGCTTTCAACCTTTGATGTATCCACCCATGACGGGTCAGATATCCCAATTGAAGAGCGCGACCCGCTGGAAGTAAAGGAATTAAACGGTGTCCCCATTGCACCGCCCGATGTCCAAGTATTCAATCCCGCCTTTGATGTCACTCCTCATCATCTCATTTCAGGCATCATTACAGAAAAGGGAATTATCACATCGAACTATGCAGAAGAGATTGATGCTCTTTTCGCCGAAAGCATCTCCCAATGATCGCAAAAAAGCGCCGTGTTCTTGTCATTTAAGAGCACCGCGCTTTTTTGTTTCTTGATTCGTTTTTGTTAAGATTTCTTCTTTCTGTTCTTCCGTTAAAACGTTCATTTTGACACATAGTGACGTAACGGCATACATTTTACCTTTTTTGCCCCAAAACATGCCAGCGCCCTCCTTTTTCCCTCAACCAACTTTTTTAGCTTAATAAAAGGATATGTCGCTTAGGAAAAATTCGGAACAGGTCAATCGATTTATTTTTGAACAAATGGGATGCCTTCTAATTCAAGGAGGACCGCTTTCATGTCTGTCTTCGATCCTGCATAGCCAGTCAGAGACCGGTCTTTTCCAATCACTCTGTGACAAGGAATAAAAATAGGTAATGCATTTCGTCTGTTAGCTTGTCCGATGGCTCTTACAGCCTTGGGATTGCCTATCGCTTCTGCAATGTCTGCATAGCTTTTTGATTCACCATATGGAATGGCCGACAATGCTCCCCACACCTGCTCTTGGAACGGAGAACCTGTTTGCTTGAGCGGGAGATCGAATACTTGACGCTCTCCCTTGAAATATTCATCCAGCTGCTTTTTCGCTTCTTGTAAGACTGGCGTATCTGCTTGCTTTAAATACACTGCCTGCTTTTTTGCTAAAAACGGCTCATCATCAAACATCACCTCGATGATGGCACCGTCCTTTTCTAGTATGTATAATGCCCCAATGGGTGCGTGATAGACGGTATAATACACTTTACTGCTCTCCTTCTTGTTTCTGCTGCCTTAGTGGCAGCGTGAGATGGAAGACGGTTCCTACGCCTTCCTCACTTTCTACTTCAATGGTTCCTTGATGCTCTTCAATAATTTTATAACTAACCATTAAACCAAGTCCAGTTCCTCTTTCTTTCGTAGTATAAAAAGGCTCACCTAGACGCTTTAGCTTATCCTCTGCCATTCCGCAGCCTTCATCACGCAGTGAAATGACAATATGCTCCTCGCCCTTCCGCTGAATGCTCACATAGACATTTCCTTTGCGCGGCATGACTTCAATTGCATTTTTTAAAATGTTAATAAAGACTTGCTTTAATTGGTTTTGTTCACAATAAATGAGCGGAATCTCATCCAGCACATTGAGATGCATTTGAACATTGCCAAGATTCGCCTGTGCGTGCAGAAGATCCATCGTGTCCTTCACAATTTGCACCACATTTTTTTCTTCATATACAATAGCTTGCGGTTTCGCTAAAATCAAAAATTCAGTGATGATGGATTCTATTCTTTTCAGCTCTGATGTGATGACATTAAAATAGAGCGAATACTCCCCTTCAATATTTCCTTTTAATAGCTGAATGAAGCCTTTTAATGCTGTCATCGGGTTTCTAATTTCATGAGCAATTCCAGCAGCAAGCTCTCCGACCACATGAAGGGTATCTGATTTTCTCACCCGCTCTTCTAATTCCTTCCGCTCTGTCACATCTCTAAAGATGGCCAAATTCATATTATGGATAATGTTACGTTTAAAAGAGAATTCCAATATACGCTGATCTGGATGATTCAGTACAAACGGAACCTCATTGTCCATTTCATCTAATGACATCGCCTCGGCTGGTTGAGCCAAATTTTCAATTTGATAAGGGGCAAGGATGTGGAAAAGATTCATTTCTGTTAAATGATCGTCCTTCAATTGAAGCAGCTCGCTTGCAGATGGATTGACTTCAATGATTCGGTATTGATTATCAAAAAGAACAATGCCGTCCATTGACCCATTAAATACTTTACGGAATTTGAGCTCACTTTCGCGCAGCTCCTGCTCCATTCTTTTTCGATCACTTACATTACGTAAAATGGTTAAGTGCTGTCCTTCTAATACCGCATGCTTTGATGTAAACTCAAGCTCTTTATACTGCCCATTTGCCATTTTGAACAATAGCTCTTCCCTTATTTCATGATTGCGGATATAACGTCTTCTTGTTGGTCTATATCTCTTATCAGATTTGACGAGAAAGTCGGTGAGCTTTTTGCCAATCAGCGAGTGCATCGGTAATTCAAAAATTCGGCAGGCTGATTCATTGGCTCTCACAATCTCTCCATCGTCCGCCCATATAATGATGGCATCCATTGCATTTTCGAAAATTTCTCTAAAGCGTTCTTCACTTTTTAACAGTTTCTCTTCCATCAGTCTTTTTTCTGTAATATCCCGCATGATGGACATATAAAAACCACTCATCACATTTGATGTAATGGTGAGTTCGAATAATTTTTGCTGGCCAGATTGAAGGGTAACAGGAAGCTCCCCTTTTGCTTTCCCTGTTTCTTTAAGTGACGTTAAAAGATGCTGCAAAGCTGGAAGATTATCGCCTTCGACAAATTCATGTAAATAGCGGTCGGTTAAATCAGTCTTTTGCAGCTCAAAGCTCTGACAAAAAGAATGATTCGCATCAATCATGCAGCCATCCTGATCAAATATGACCATCCCGTCAATGGCCCGGTCAAACAAATCTTTGAACAGCTGCTCATTCATGGAGCGTTCCCGTTCTAATATTTTTTTGGAGGAAATGTCTCGCATGACCACAATATATTGCTGATTCATGGTGTCATGCTCTGCAACAAATTCAATGTATTTTGTTTCACCACTTTCAAGCTGAATGGAGATTTCTCTTTTTAACGTACCTTTTCGAAAAAATAGATCGAGTGAGCATTCAACTTTATCTTTCGGGATGCCGTATAGGAAATCTAGAACGGATTTATTGAGGAGGTCTTCTTTCGGTGTCTGTACAAGCCTGCATGTTGCTTCGTTGGCTTGGATGATGTTGAGGTGTTGATCAAATATAAAAATGGCATCTAGCGTCTTATTTAACAGCATTTTTTGCTGCATCAACTCAGTTCGCAAATATTCGTTCTCTTTTTCTAATTTTCTGATATCTCCTGCAGGGGTTAATCTATTGCCATCGAGCGTTTCAGTCATTCTCTTACACTCCTTTTCCAGCCTCATTCCTCTACAATATTTCTACAATATTTTCATTGTTCCTTCATTCGACTCATAAAAAAAGATAACTTTTTACACGAAGACTGTCTCATTTATTTCATTTGGATGACAGGATTGTATAACATTTCACTTTTCTTACGCTTCTTTTACAACCGTTCTACAATTTCACATCAAATAGCGAATTAAGCAAAAATGTATTTTAGAATGGGGCAAATAAGGGAACAGTGCACTTAGAACATTTATGTTTGAAATCGAGCAGGAAAGGTGATGTTATGGCATCTTCACGAGATAGTTATTTTGATAATGCGAAATTCCTTCTGATTTTTCTAGTTGTTTTTGGTCATTTGTTACGATCATTCATTCACGATAATGACTGGATGCTCTATTTATACAAGTTTATTTATACCTTTCACATGCCCGCCTTTATTTTAGTTTCTGGCTTTTTTGCAAAAGGGTTTAGAAAACCGGGCTTTATGAAAAAAGTCGCCGTTAAGCTGATCATCCCATATTTAATCTTTCAGGTGATCTATTCGGTTTACTATTACCTATTACAGGATCAAAGCATAACCAATTTAAATCCAATTGATCCGCAATGGTCCTTATGGTTTTTAATTAGTTTATTCTTTTGGAATTTGCTGCTTATTCCTTTTTCAAAACTGCCGTTCCACTGGGCGATGATCGTCAGTTTATCGATTGCATTACTTGTCGGTTATGTGGACAGCATCAGCAATACACTCAGCTTATCACGTACGTTTGTCTTTTTGCCTATGTTTTTAGCTGGATTTTATTTAAAAAAGCAGCATTTTGAATTCATTCGTACAAGCAAAGGAAAACTGGCAGCACTTTTTGTATTAATGGCTGTCTTCCTGTTTTGCTACTTCTATGAATTTGATTATTCCTTCTTATTTGGCTCAAAGTCGTATGCTTCTCTAGGAGATGAAGGAATGATTGCGGCGATGAAACGAATGGCTTGGTATTTGCTTGCATTTGGTGCTACATTCAGCTTCTTTGCATTAGTTCCAACACGCCGTTTCTTCTTTACAAAATGGGGAACAAGAACGTTATATGTTTATTTATTACATGGCTTTGTGATCAAGCTGCTAAGAACCACTTGGTTTGATGACTGGGCGCTAAATGCAGCAAGTGTTCTTATTTTATTGCTGCTGACCATTCTGTTAACCTTTACCCTGTCTAGCACTTTTGTTAAAACCGTTGCACAGCCAGTGATTGAGCTCAAAATGAACAACTTCATGCGAACGATCACCGGCAGGCAGGGGAGTTATATCAAATAAAAAACGATCCTGATTGGATCGTTTTTTCTATTTCTTATTCTGCTTACATGCAGCATCTTTCTTTGGCTTCATCAACGTATCAATCCATTTGCTGCTGTTGATATCTCCAAGCTCACTGCCAAATTCCTCTTCTAAAATATCTGGGTCCATCGGCTTTTTATGGTCCTTCATCTCTTTGCTCTTCACATGCTTCTTAGTCACGAGATGCCCCCCCTTGTTTCCCTTTATGAGAATTTCGGTTTGCCTGACGATCTCTTGATTGTTCATCAAATTGGGTTTGTCCTTGATCATGTGCCATGCTTTCTGTCGGCGTCATATTATTTGTTAATGCTTCATTTTTCGCTGCTTTTCTTTTCATCTGAATTCAGTCCTTTTTTGGCAGGTTTAGTTCTTCTCTTAATTGGTCAAGGAATTCCTTCATCTGCTTGACCGTCACTGGCTTTTCCTCAGGTTTTAACTCATAGCCAATTTGTCCATTGGCTTCTAGCGTGGCTTTTTTGAGACTGCTGATGTCAGTGATGCCTTGCTGCTTTAAACGCATTCTAAATTCGTCCCTTGTGAGCCTTGTTTTCTTCAGCTTATGATCAAGCATTTCGCCATCCTGTAAAATCACGACCGATTTGCCTGAAAGCAACTTTTCAAAGAAATCAGATTGAATCGACAGTTTTTCCATAATGACAAGTGCCACAATAAAGATGGTAGCTGCATAAATGGTTTCAAGTAAATTATGCTCAATAAAGGGTTGGATAATAATCGATCCGATTGAAATCATAATCACTGTTTGTTGTACAGTTAATTGACTAATGGATTTAGGCCCTGCTATTCTCAGCAGCAAGGTACCAACTAGCAGCATGACAATTGCTTTCCACAACACATCCAGCACGTCTCGTTCACCTCTTACCTATAGATTGCGAACATCCCATGTGATTTAGCCAGTTAGATAATGGAAATAAAAAAACAGCATTCAAATTGAATGCTGTTTAGCCAATGATGACGCGCTCTTTCGGATAATGATAATTCGCTTCGCTTTCTCTTCGGCCGATTAAATATAAAAAGCTTGGAATACCGATCCGTCCAATAAACATGACAATCATGATGATACATTTACCAAACACAGTGAGATCTGAGGTAATCCCAAGCGACAGTCCCGTTGTTCCGAAAGCAGAGCAAACTTCAAATAAATTTTCAAGAAGTGTATTATGCTCTGTTAAGGATAACAGGAACGTAGCGCCAAAAACCAAAATAAAAGCCATCATGGTCACCATAAGGGATTTATTAATATCTGCTTGATGAAGCTCCCTCTTGAAGATTTTGATGGACTTGTTTCCCCTAGCATAATGAAACAATGCGAGTAAATTAAGGGCAAACGTAGTTGTCCGAATTCCGCCCCCCACAGAGCTTGGGGAAGCCCCGATAAACATGAGCATACATAAAAATAAAAGCGTCGGTTCGGTCAGCTGCGTAATATCTAACGTTGTCAGCCCCCCGCTTCTTGTTGCAGTCGATTGAAACAAAGAGTAAAACAAGATTTCGTGCCAGCTCTTCCCTACGAAGCTAAACCCGGCCTCTAGTGCATATATCCCAATCGCTCCAACAACGACAAGACCGCCGAACGTGAGCGTTGTGATTTTTGTAAACAATGAGAACGATGCGTGCTTTCGGTCCTGATTGAACAAATAATCCTTCACTTCCACTAGCACAGGAAAACCAATCGCTCCAAAGATGATCAGCAGCATCGTAATAAACTGGACGAAATAATCATCTTTGTAAGGGATAAGTGAGCTCCCCGTAATATCGAAGCCCCCATTGGTTGTCGCACTAATACTCGAGAAGAAACCATGTAAGAAAGCTCCTTGCACATCATAATATTTGAGAAAATACATGCTTAAAATGAGCCCGCCGACAAACTCAATCAGTAAAATCAAATATAAGACCTGCTTCATTAGTTTTACAATTCCAGATAAATTGCTCTGGTTTTGATCTGCCATGATAAGTTTTCTTTCTTTAATTCCAATTCTTTTTCGCATGACAAGCCATACGAAGGTACCGAGCGTCATAATGCCAATGCCTCCGATTTGCAGAACAAACGCAAGGATCCACATCCCTGTGACACTAAAAGTTTGTGAGGTGTCGACAACAGTCAGTCCTGTGACACTTACAGCACTCACCGCTGTAAACAAGGCATCAATGAATGTCCATTTGACCCCCTCTTGATGAGCCACTGGAAGGCTGAGAAGAATAAGCGACACGGTTACAGCAAGAAAATAATAAAGGGCAATCAACTGAAACGCTGACAGCCGGTCAATTAGCTTTTTTATAGGATTCATTGTCATTCCTTCTTTTATCTATCTTTTCGAATACCTTTATCATTTTAATGAAAAGAGACATGATTTTAAAGCTATTTTATGCTTTATTTTCTTTTTCATCAAAAAGAAAAAGACATCCTGTAAAAGAATGTCTTTTCGTCCTTCTTATTTTGCTTCAAGTCTTCTGATTCTTTCATTTAAATCAGGGTGTGTTGAGAAAAGAGAAGCTTTTCGTTTACCGCTGATTTTTAGCGTAGCGACTGCTGTTTGGTCATCATCTTTGATTCTTGACGTGTACGCCTCAAGTGAACGAAGCGCATGAATCATTTTATCTTTACCTGCAAGGTCGGCTCCGCCGCGGTCTGCATGGAATTCACGGTGTCTAGAATATGCAAACACGACAAGACTTCCTAGGACAGAGAAAATGATTTGGAAAACAATCACAGCGATAAAGTGAACAATCGGCACAAGCTCTTCACGTGAAACAAAACGGCTTGCGATCCATGCCGCAATTCTTGAAAGGAAGACAACGAACGTGTTGACGATTCCTTGAAGCAGCGTCATTGTCACCATGTCACCATTTGCAACGTGAGCAACTTCGTGGGCGATTACACCTTCAACTGCTGCATCATCCATTTCATGAAGCAATCCAGTTGATACCGCAACAAGTGATCTTCTCTTAGAAGGACCTGTTGCAAATGCATTTACTTCAGATGATTGATAAATACCAACCTCAGGCATTTTAGAAAGGCCTGCTGCTCTTGAAAGTCTGTGCACGCGGTCAACAAGCTGCTGCTCATCATATGTTAATGAATCCTTTTCTGGATTTAACACACGTACACCCATCATCATTTTTGCCATCCAACGAGACATTGCAAGTGACATAAACGAGCCAACAAAACCAACAACTGCACTGAATACAAGAAGATAAAGGATATCAAGTCTTCCGTCTGCTCCTATATAAGAACCAACACCAGTTGCTGCACTAATAACCGACAGTACAATACCAATCGTAGTGATAACAAGAATGTTCGTTAATATAAACAGAAATATTCTCTTACCCATACATAACCTCCGCTGTCATATTAAGTTCAAATGAACTTATTAATAAAATTATAAAAATAAACGTCTCAAATTGCAAGGAAAAAGGAATCACTTTCTCTGTTTATCATAACGGCTAAAGCCCCGTCACATCAATATTTACGACATTTGTCCCAGCATAAAAGTGAACAAATTGTGACGCGCCGGCTTTGATTTTGAGTTTATTTTGCATTTTCATCAAAAAGAGACTATGATGTTGAATTAGATCAATAATCACGTTTTGACGTACAAATGAGGTGGAACATGGTTACTTTTAAATTAACGAGAATTGACATGACAAGACTTCTGTATTCTCTAAAAGGAGAGGGAGATCTGACTCCGCTTCAGCTTTTGAAACTATCTGTAAAAAATGGCAAGGATCATGACTATGATGAATTAAAGATCCCGTCTTTTTTTGAGAAGCTTGAACGGCGGAAGCAAAAATCAGAGCATGGTCTGTCTACAAATGAAATTGTTGAGCTTGGCAACTTGTGTGAGCTGACTTCTCTTAAATCGACGGCGATTCAAAATTGGATCAAACGTGATATTAAAGATATGATTGGCCATCCAGAGCTTGGCAAAAAATACTCTATTGATCAGGTCGTTATTTTATTAATTGTCAGGGATTTAAAATCAGTTTTTGACTTCGATACCATTCGTGTGATCTTATCTGCCTTATTTAACACCATCACAGATCGAACAGATGATATTATTAGTCCAATCCGTTTTTATGAAGCATATGCGCACGTCCTTGATTTTATTTATCACCATACACAATTTCCATTAAAGGAAACAAATTTACGAGAAATAACCGAGGAGCAGACAGACAAGCTCCATGACGAGTTTACAGAATTAACGAAGAGCCAATGGCATTTGATTAAAGGCATTATCAGTTCTACCGTCTTCTCTGTCTTTACTTCTCATTTGCAAAGCACAGCTCAAGAAATGATGTATAATACGCTGCAGCTGAATAAGGGATAAATAAGAACCGAGGTGACTTCCATCACCTCGGCTTTTTTGTACAGCAATTGCCAGCATAATTGCACGCCGTTTTTTTCAAAATAAGAAGGCGCAACAAACATGAGGTGAAAGGAGGAATATGACATGGCAAATCGAAATCAACTTCTTGTTCCTGGAGTAGAACAAGCTTTAGATCAATTTAAATACGAGATCGCGCAAGAATTTGGCGTCACTCTCGGTTCAGATACAGTCTCACGTGCTAACGGTTCTGTTGGTGGTGAAATCACAAAAAGACTCGTTCAACAAGCTCAATCACAAATGGGCAATCAATCTAAATAAAGACATGGTGAAATACGCCGGAGCTATTCTGGCGTTTTTTTATTGTTCATATGTGTGCTCATGCCTGTTCTCGCGATAAGGAAACGGTGCACCTTTCCCTTTTTGCTTTGCATGTTCTCTTTTTTGTTCAGCGGAAGGATTGTTCAGATCCCTGCGGTTTTTTTTTGCGTGTTTTTCCGCATCACCACGTGATGGTCCGTTCCAGTGTCTTCTTTCATCACGATCAGTTGAGTGATTTTTTTTTTGCTCTTTATCGAAAGAAGGAACCTTTTCTTCCTTTATTTTGTTGTCTTTGCTTTCATCCTCAGGTTTTTGAGGCTTTTGAACAGATCCTTGCTCTTCCCTCTCTGCTTCCTTCTGCTCTTTGTCCTCAGCTTCTGGAGCCTCTTGATCTGGCTGCATCTCTTTGCTATCGTCTATTTTTACGTCTTCTTGTTTGTCTTTATCTGCTTGTTCTTCATCATGTTTCTTAGGATCTTCTTCCTTCACAGCATCGTTCTCTGCTGCGTCTTCATCCTTTTTGATATTTTCATGTTCTTTGTCTTGCATTTCTTGATTTCTAATATATGTTCCTGTTGAAATGCCTGCCTTTTGAGCTTTTTCCCTTGTTTCCAGGTCACTTTCCACAGCTTCCAGCTTATAATTGCGTTTTTGATATTCACCAGAAATGGTATTAATTTTGCTTTTTACGTTTGTTTTATATGTATTGTCCTGCTTGTTTTCATAAACGGTTGAAATATAAATACTTTTAGAGTCGTTCACATATCCTTTTTTGTCACAGTCATCTATAATTTCCTGCACGACTTTGGTCATGTCGTTTTTTTCTAAATCCTTCATACTCGCCAGTACTTGCTTCGCATCTTTATTCAGCGGTGTGACACCGATCACTTGATAATTGTGATCAAGCTTCAGCTCAAAGCTTGGGTTAATGTCAATTGTCATATACGCATATGCTTTTTGACTTGAGAAAGATGGCATCATAGTAAAAATTACGACAATAATCGCTGCTATTGATAGGATTCCTGCATTTAAAGGACGTAAACGAAGCAGGTCAAAAAAACCGGCTCTTTTTCTTTCAAGACGTGATTCATTTGGAAATGTCACTTCTTGGCCGATTTCATAGTTTTGCTCTTCATATTTTGTCCGCAGAAATTGTCCATCAGGGGTCAGCAGCGTGACATATTTTTTGTTTTTCTCTACTATAATGCCTCTTCTCATGAATTAAGCACCCCTTTAAGGTAATCTTTCAAATACACATAATCACCTGTCATAATGATCGCCATCGCAATGATATATTTTCTATTTCTCTCAATCGTTTTGCGGCTGACTTCCACTAGCTTTTCCAGCTGTTTGACCGGCAATTGTTTTTTCTGAAATAAAATCGTTCTCAGCTCATCGTGTTCAACGAGTGTATGGGCTACTTTAATGGCATTTTGCCTGGCATCTGCATGCTTTGGTGAATGCTCAAGCAGCTCTTGAAACGTGAGACCGTATACTTTCAGTCGTTCTTTAAAATGTTCAATCTCTTCTCTTCTATGTTCTTGTTCAATTAAACGCCTATATTCATTTGCAGAGAGCTCTGCTTCAATCATGCTTTGAGAGTATTCGCCATTCTCACTTTCTTGCAGGTCCATTTGAACCGTTGGCGCATTTCTTGCTTCTTTTCGAATATAGTCAATCACTTTTCTTTTAATAATTAATTCTGCGAAAGCAAGCAGTGAGTTTCCTTTTTCGGCAGAGTATTTTTCTATCGCTTCATTAAAGGCAATTAAGCCTATGCTGAATTCATCATCTTTTTCATCTATATATCGTTTACAAACGGATGAAACCGTCTTAGCGACAAATGGTTTGTATTGCTCTATTAATGCATTTTGCAGTTCGCTATCACCTTGTTGAATACTGATAGCCGACTGCTCTAATGTTTGCTTTTTCTTTCCTTTTTTAAACAAAAGGCTAAGCAATGGTTTCACCTCAGTTCTCCCTATATTACTCATTTATGATAGCTAATTTATGAGGGAAGCGCAAAGGAAGAAATGAGGAATTCATTTCCTGTTACTCAATTATGACATGTATGTCATCATCTACTTTACAATGTTTCGTCTAAAAGCAAAGAAATAAGGGGGTATCTCCCCCTTATTTGTAATATACGTGTTATGAAAATGAAATGATATTTCTTTCAAAAAACCTACTCTCCCAGGCGTGCCTCTTGTTTCTCCTCGTTTTCCTGCCCGCCTTTTCTTGATGGATTTGATAAAAACCAGCCAAATGCTGCAATTGCGAGAAGCACTGTCCAGAAAATCACTTTCCATAATGCTGAATGGATAAAATGAGACGATACGACCCCAATGGCTGGATGTGACAGTGTATAAAGCGTGAGCTTCACACCCACCCATCCGACAATGACAAATGCTGCTGTTTCTAGGCTCGGTCTTGTTTTGAGCAGTTTCACAAAGACCGTTGCTGCAAATCGCATAATGACAAGACCAATAATACCGCCCAAAAGAATGACAATAAATTGACCGCCATCGAGTCCACCGATTTGCGGAAGACTTGTTTTCGGCAGTGTCACAGCTAAAGCGACGGCCGCTAAAATGGAATCAACAGCAAAAGCAATGTCGGCAAGCTCTACTTTCACGACTGTTGCCCAGAAGCCGCTTTGTTTCATATTTGTTTCAGTTTCCTTTTTCTTAAATACGTGCGATTTTAAAATATGGTGAATGGAAATATAAAGAAGATAAATT
Source organism: Bacillus sp. WP8 (assembly GCF_000800825.1). Taxonomy (NCBI): domain Bacteria; kingdom Bacillati; phylum Bacillota; class Bacilli; order Caryophanales; family Bacillaceae; genus Bacillus; species Bacillus sp. WP8. The sequence goes on along the minus strand of NZ_CP010075.1, from coordinate 1,288,427 downwards.
GCGCCAATGGCTTGAACTTGCCATACATCCACTAAAAACGAAATAAGAAACAGAGAACCAAATCGCATGACAAACGCACCTGCAAGTCCGTAAAACAGTGCCTTTTTTCTTTGTTTTTCAGGAAGGTGTTTGACCATCACGGCCATGACCAGCGCGTTATCAGCTGCTAAAATCCCTTCTAATCCAATCAGTACGAGTAGAACCCACCCGTACTCTAAAATAATGGCTGCATCCATCATCATTCCTCCTTGTTTTTATCTATTGTCCCACAACAGACAAAGGCTTATGAATGCAAAAAAGACCTTTGCCTGTAATGGCAAAGGTCTTGCTAGACATGTGATATGTAGAATCATGCCAACAAAGCCGATGAACATCAGTCCATGTAATGACGACTTTGTTTCCGGTAAAAACCGGACGCTACTCCCCTTTGGCGGGATTTAGAATATTTAGATTACTTATATCTTAATCAATAGACACTGGATTGTCAACAGGTGAAATTCACTTCGATCCATTGATTAGGCAGTTGGCGTTTCTGTTTTTCTTTTTCTTCGTTTTAGCAATAAGTAGAGAACAAACAATAACACCACACCGATCCCAATTGGTAAAAGATATGGATCTAAGATGGCGCCAACCTCTTTCCAGTTCTCTCCGAGCATAAATCCAAGATACACATACACAAACGTAATTGGTGTAATTGCCAAAAACGTATACAGGCAAAAGACCCACACATTCATCTTGGCAATGCCACACGGGATGGAGATAAGTGTTCTGACCCCTGGTATGAACCGGCCGCTGAATGCGACGAATCCACCATGCTTTTCAAAGAAAGCATCCGATTTATCAAGCGACTCAGGTTTTATAAAAAAGTACTTTCCATATTTATTTAAAAAGGGTCTGCCGCCGTAACGTCCTAACCAGTACAAGGTCAAAGGACCTGCCACGCCGCCAATGGAGCCGGCCGCCACAACACCGATAAAAGCCATGTCCCCTTCTGAGACCCAGTAACCCGCAAGAGGCAAAACCACTTCAGCAGGTACAAATTCAATGCATAATGCGAGGAAGATGCCAAAGTATGACAAGTTCTTAAAGGCATCAGCTAAAGAAATAATAAAATCTTCGATGTTTATCAATCCCTTTCAAACATAATCATTTGACTGATCCTATCTCTTTTAGAATCACACCATATATTAAACGAATAAAACCAAAGAAACGATTCGCTTTTCGTCGTTTTTTTACATTAAATTTGATTTTACTATAAAAAAAGGGTGAAAAAAACGTTGATTATTGTATTTAAGTGAAGGAAAGGTGAACACAGAAGCCATTCGATCCGATATATTAAGTATATGTCTGTTTTAAAGTACTGGAGGTTTTCTTACATGACCCATTTAACAGGAAGCTACAACGGATGGCTTGTCTTTCTGTCAATCGCTGTCGCCGCTGTTGCCTCCTACTCAGCTCTTCATATAGCCAGCAGGGTAGCACAATCAAGCGGTGCAAAGAAAAAGGTATGGCTGCTCATTGGTGCAATGATCATGGGAATGGGGATATGGTCGATGCATTTTATTGGCATGATGGCATTTCAAATGCGTGTTGGCATCACATATGATACATACTTACTGATTTTATCGATTTTGGCCTCATTTATCGGATCCTTGATCGCTTTTTCAATATGCATTCAAAAGCAGCTCTCTAGAAGACGGCTGCTCATTAGTTCAATCACCATGGGTTCAGCTATTTGTAGCATGCATTATCTTGGAATGGAATCAATGGCCAATGTCTCAATCAGCTATGATCCAGTCCTCTTTTTTCTTTCGTTTTTCATTGCTGCCATTACCTCCTACTTCTCATTGAAACTCTTCTTTCGTGTTGACCGCACTAAAAGTAAACGGGAGAATTATCTTTTAAAGGGTCTTGGTTCAATGTTGATGGGCGGTGCTATAGCAGGTATGCATTATACTGGTATGGCTGCCTCTACCATGTTTTATCATTCAAATGGACAGGCCGATGCAGGTGGTTTTTTTGAAATGTCGCCATTTAGCCTGTCGCTTTTCATCGGATTGATGACACTGATTGTCCAAACGCTGATGATCTTTGGTGCCTATATTGATCACCGGATCATGACACAGTCAGATCAGCTGAAGGAAAATGAACAGCGGTTTCAATCGCTGATCAAGCATAATATAGACGGTATTATCGTGTTATCTGTCCATCGAAAGGTGCTTTCTGCAAATGACTCAGGTAAACAAATCTTAGAGTTGTGCAATTCTAAGATTGGTGATGATGTCAGCCAATATGTGATGCCTACTGAATTGTGGGAAGAATTTATTTCTCAGTCAAAAAAAGCCATTACACGCGAAGCAGAACTGAAAGCAGCAGATCGTTTTTATTATTATCATGTCACTTACATACCTGTCCATGTAAACAATTCACTCGACAGCATTTATCTTGTTTTAAAAGATTTAACGCAGCAGCGGATAGCAGAAAAAGAAATTCATGTGATGGCACATTATGATGCATTAACAGAGCTTCCTAACCGCCGCCACGGCATTAATCATTTAAATGATGTTCTCTCCGCTCAAGAAAAGTCAAAAACATCAACAGCGGTTCTGTTTCTTGACTTAAATCGTTTTAAAATTATTAATGATGCACTTGGGCATAACATCGGAGACTTACTGCTGAAAGCTGCCGCAAATAGACTGACGCAATGTTTACCGGACAATGGCTTTATCGCAAGACTTGGCGGCGATGAATTTTTAATGATCTTTCCTCACATGGATCATGATACATATAAAGTCGAACAATTTTCTAAAAATATCATCCATCAATTTGAACGTCCTTTTTTCATCCAGAACCATCAGCTCATTACATCCATCAGCATTGGAATCGCTATCTCTCCGCAAAATGGCAAAGACGGAATGGAGCTGATGAGAAAAGCCGATATGGCCATGTATTTATCCAAAAAACATAAGCAAAGCCGTTATGAGTTCTTTACCGAATCCATGGAAAGATTGAGTGAGGACAGGTTAAACCGGGAGCTGGAGCTGAGGGATGCCATTCAAAGAGAACAATTTGTCCTTCACTACCAGCCGCAAGTCAGTGCCAAAACAAGAAAGATGACTGGGGTTGAAGCCCTTTTAAGAATGAAGGCACCAGATGGTTCCTTAAAGTCACCTGAGGCTTTTATTGAGCTGGCAGAGGAATCAGGACTGATCATCGATATTGGCAGATGGGTCATTGATACGGCTGGCAAGCAGGCAAAAAGGTGGTATGACGATGGGCTAAAGATCCCTGTGGCTGTGAATTTATCTGCGAAACAATTCAATTCTGAAGACTTAATTGATTTGATCAAGCTGACACTGAAAAAATACGACCTGAAACCGTCCCTCTTGGAGCTTGAAGTCACAGAAAGTATGACAATGGACAATATCAAGCAATCAAAACAAGTGCTGACATCGCTAAAACAGCTTGGCGTCCGCATTAGTATTGATGATTTCGGTACAGGCCACAGCTCCTTAAGCTATTTAAAGGATTTACCTATTCATCGGCTGAAAATTGATAAATCCTTTATTGAGGATATTTTAAGTGATTCAAAGTCAGAACAGATTACAGGGGCTATTATAGCGATGGGACACCAATTATCTCTCGAAGTGATAGCAGAAGGTGTTGAAACATTTGCACAGGCCCAGCTATTATCTGCCCAGGGCTGTGACGACCTGCAAGGGTTCTATTATGCCAAGCCGCTGCCAGCAAGCGATATTGAAAAATTCATCGCCTATCCGGCGCATCTTGATACATAAAAAAGGTGCCAATCATGGCACCTTCCAGCGTGCAGACAAACCCTCGCATTCGGTGTCAGTCCTGCGTGCCGGTGCTCACGAATGCTCAATTCGCTCCGCTCCGGTACTCGTCCTTCCTAGACTTCAAAGGTTTTCTGTCACGCTGAGCCGAGAAGAAGACAAAGGGCTAAAATAAAGATCACTTTAGCCCTTTATCAACAATCGAAAAGGTGCCAATCATGGCACCTTTTCGTTTTATCTAAATAATAAATGCTGACTGTGAATACCTGCTTTTTTCAATAGACTAATCAATTGCTCTTGTTCTTCACGCGTCAGACCAGAGAATGCACGCGCAATCCGAAGAGAGTGGATCGGATAAATCTTGTCAAGATAACTTCGCCCTTTATCCGTTAAATGGGCATAAACCGAACGTTTATCCTTAGGGTCCTGTTCTCTTTCAATGAAACCATTTCGTTCTAATTTGTCAATTACGTACGTCACATTCCCGCTGACAAGCAGGAGTCTTGAGCCGATTTGCTGAAGCTTTTGAGCACCTCTCGTGTACAGTAATTCAAGTACGGCAAATTCAGTTGGATTAAACCCATGCTCTTTGCTGTCTCTAATACTGTGTTCTGAAACGCTTTTAAATGCTCTTGCAAAAACTTTGTAAAGCGTCATTGAGCGTTCTACTTCTTCTTCATTAAACGATAGTCTCATCACATATCTACCTCTTATAATATTTTTTTAACTTCAAGGCTGTCTTGCGGTGCAGTTGGAGCCTTTCGTAAAAAATAGAAGTACGTTTTTGAAAACCCTTTCAACCACATAAGTGACTCCATTCGTGTTATGTATAAGTTTTCGATATAAACTTTTAAAATCCTTCTTATTTTTCACAATCATCTCGAAAAAAAGCTTTTTCAGCAAACCATCAAGATGCGACACACTTTAACATAATCTGTAAAGAATCTATGGTTTCTTGCACTCCATTCGCCAAATTTCTACAAAATTCAATATTGCTATAATATTAAACACAAAAAAAGAACCCTTTATGTGACATACGCACATTTCAAGGGATTTTTACAAACAGCGCTCTGTTTTGTTGAAAAAGAAATGATACTCTTTTTTTAAGTCACTAATTGTCATGTTCTTGGCCGCATCAGGGCTGTAAACCCCTAATGAACATAGCTGCTTCGTATAATAATGTCTTTCTTTTGCTAAAGCTTCCTTTAATATACGCCGCACCGATTATCCCCTCCTATCAAGTGATTTGGATCGGGTGCTTATGAAGACCTCTTATACAAATCATTTTGTATGGCCCTTAGAAGCGCATGTGCATTCTGACCCGCAGCCTGCATGAATTGCTCGAGCAATTCATCCCTCTTCACATCTAATGCGATGATTTCTTTTGCCATACGAATGATCTGTGCTTGCTCCATTATATGCTCCTCCTCCTATGTCAACTCACCATGATTATATGCCGGCGTAAGATGTATTGCACATTATCTGTTATCTTTCCTTCCATAGTTTTTTCATTTTTTTCGTTTTTGTGTTATATTTTCTAACAAACGATAGGTTTTTTTACTTCTCGTTCTATATAATATGAAGAAAAGACTTGCAGGGGTGAGTATATGACGCAGGAAGATGTATCTTATAAAGATAAAAAAGTCATTTCAATCGGGATTGTCAGTGAGTTAACAGGGCTTTCCGTCAGGCAAATCCGATATTATGAGGAACGTAAACTCATTTACCCCCAGCGCTCAACAAGAGGCACACGGAAATATTCTTTTGCAGATGTTGAACGTTTAATGGACATCGCCAATAAACGGGAAGACGGTGTGCAGACAGCTGAAATTTTAAAAGACATGAAGAAAAAAGAACAAGCGCTAAAAAGCGGACAATTTAAGAAAAAAATGCTTGAAGGCCAGATTAATGCACACTTTCGGTATAAAAATCGTTAAACAAAAAAAGAATCGCTTATTCTTTAAAATCAAAGTTTTGTTCGTATTGATTGTTGCAATTGCTGAATGAAAAAGAGACAGCGATTGCTGCCTCTTTTTTAACTAACGCACCTGTTAAGTGCAACGAGTTAGTGTTCATCGATTCGCTCAGGAATCGAAACGGTTCGTTCATTGACCACATTCCCCGTGTTTAGCGTCGTTTTGGGTTCAATTAATAGCAAATGAACTTCTTCTTCAGCAATTGGCTGATGTTCAATTCCTTTAGGAATCACAATAAACTCCCCTTCATTAAGAGCTATTTCTTTATCCCTGAAACGGATGACCAGCTTCCCTTTACATACAAAAAACATTTCATCCTCTTCATCATGGTGATGCCAAATGAATTCACCTTTAACTTTTACCATCTTAATGTATGAATCGTTCAATTCTCCGCTTATTCTAGGATTCCAATAATCATTTATTTGCAAAAATTTCTCTTGGACATTCGTCTTTGAAATCAATAGATTCCCTCCTCATTCATTGGAAACGTTTGTTTTTCTTTTCCTAGATAAAATTCCCTACCTCACCATCCTCCTCATGATCAGATACCAAGGGACACAATTAGCATCAACCTCTTATATCTTTAAGTTTACTTATTCCATTGGATCACGTAAAATCAAAAAATAATGTATAGTTGATCACAATTTGTGATGCAAAAAGGAGAGTTATTTTGGATATTAAATCTTTGGAAGTGTTTAAAGCCGTTGCAATTGAACAAAGCATCACAAAAGCGGCACAGAAATTGAATTATGTGCAGTCCAATGTTACTGCACGAATCCAACGTCTTGAACAAGAATTAGGAGTTCCTCTTCTCTATCGATATCATAAGAAGATATCTTTAACACCTGCAGGACGCGAACTATTGCCCTATGTAAACAAATTACTCTACGATTTCGAAGAAGCGATAGAGGCAGTAAAGCTTTCCTCTACTCCGCGGGGAACTTTACACATTGGATCTATAGAGTCAACCGCTTCTACAAGATTGCCAAAAATTTTTGCCGAATATCATAAGAATTTTCCACAAGTAGAATTGAGTATGTATATGGCACCTACAGTAGATCAAGTTAATTCTATTCTCAACTACAAGGTAGACGGCGCATTGGTAGATGGGCCCATTCTTCATCCGGAAATTATGGAGTATCCTTTATTGGACGAATCCCTGGTCCTGATTACAAGCTACTCCTCGGAGCAATTCCAGGTAGAATCAATTTTACACGAACCATTGCTCTCGTCATTCGCTCATTGCATCTATTTAGGCCGTTGGCAGCAATGGCTAGAGAGCAGCGGTTATCCTCCTATGAAGGTAATGGAATATGGTACTTTAGAGGGCGTGCTTAAATGCGTTGAAAACGGTCTGGGAGTTACCGTATTACCAAAATCTATGGTTGAATCCCGGGTGCAAGGCGGCTTTACCTGTCATCCATTACCGGAGCCACATAGAATAGTACCCACTGTGTTTATAAGGCGCCGCGATTCTTACATGACCAGTGCCCTCTCACACTTTATGGAGTTAATGGGTATAACTGATTTGTGATAAAAAAAAGATAGGAGAGCTAATTTTTGTCAGCTCTTCTATCCTTTTAAATATACCTTGACTTTTATTTAGAGGATGCCTCAGACCCTTCAACAACCCCTACAAAGTCAATTCGCACACCGCCTCTTTCTGGATCTTCTTTCACCCGAAGGGCAAGTGCCTTTTTCTTCCCGGTTTTTGCATCTTCATAATTCGCATGGAACACATGAATGCTGGCTTCTTCTAATTGAAAATCCTCATAAGAAATTGTGTCTATGCCCCATTCTTTTTTCAATTTCAGAATGTCATTTGGGCTCGGGACCGCACCTTCGACGTAGACGTCTTCCATTTTTCTTTTATTTCCTTCAGTGATGGCTTCAAGCATATGCTCTGCAGCCACTAGCCTCCGGTCTTTCCCCTCGTCTTCCCTTTGACATGCATTCAGCAAAAGCAAACACATCACAATGAATAAAAACTTCTTCATGTTTCTCTCCCACCTTCTCCTTAAAATGTAAAGGATGGAAGCGCTATATGCAATCTTTATACAAAAAAAGACTGTAAAACGTCATGTTTTACAGTCTTAGATTGTGGACAAAGGATGGTTCTTTGTCTACCTTTCAGCGCGATCTGAAAACCTTTGAAGTCTAGGAAGGACGAGTACCGGAGCGGAGCGGAGCGAATTGAACATTCGTGAGCACCGGCACGCAAGGACTGACACCGAATGCAAGGGTTTGTCAGCGCGCTGAGACTGTAAAACGTCATGTTTTACAGTCTTCTTGCTACATAAGTGTATGGAGGAACGCTGTCGCAATTCCAAAATAGATGAGCAGTGATAAAATATCATTCAATGTTGTAATAAGCGGCCCAGATGCAATAGCAGGGTCGACGTTTAATCTGTGTAAAATAATAGGCACGATCGTACCTGCCATCGTTCCAATAATCAGTGTGGCAAGTAGTGAGGACCCGACAACAAAACCTAAAATCATATTGCCCTGCCACACCATTGCGACGACTGTAATAATGATGGAACAGACAATCCCAATGTAAATACTGGTCCGGAGCTCTCTAAAAATTAGGCGCATAATGGTTTTTTTCGTTAATTCTTCTTTTGAAAGTCCTCTAATGACGACCGCTAGCGACTGTGTCCCTGTATTCCCTGTCATCCCAGCAATCATTGGCATGAAGAAAGCTAAGGCGACGACTTGCTGAAGGGTATCTTCAAAGTAATTTAAAATACTGCCTGAAATCAGCCCAATGAATAAAAGTAAAATGAGCCACGGGAGACGGCGGTATGCTGCAACAAAAGCGGGCGTGTCGAATGTAATATCTTTACCGGAGGCTGCGAACTTCTCATAGTCTTCTCCTGCCTCTTGGATGACGACATCAATGATATCATCGACTGTGACGATTCCGACGAGGACATTGTTCTCTTCCACAACAGGAATGGCAAGAAAATCATACCGTTCAATCAGCTTGGCGATTTCTTCCTGATCCTGAAAGGCCCCAACGGCAATGACTCTTGTAAACATAAGATCCTGCACTTTTTCATCTGGTTCACCTAAAATGAGATCGCGGTACGACAGAACCCCTACAAGCTGCTTTTGATCGTTAATAACATATAAATAGTTGATCGATTCTGCAATTTCAGCAAAGCTTTTCAGCTTCACAACTGCGTCCTGAACCGTATAGTGCTGAGGAATCCATACGTACCGGTTGGTCATAATCCGGCCTGCTGTCTCAGCAGGATAATTCATGAGAAGCTGGACGGCCTTTGATTCCTCTGCCTCCATGTTTGATAAAAGCTGATCTTTCAGCTCATCATCCATTTCATCAAACAAGTTGGCTAGGTCATCGTTATCCATTTTGTTTGTGACGAAGGTGGCTTTGTCTTTCCCTACTTTTTCAAGCACAATTTCTTGGTACTCGCGCTCAAGCTCACCCATCATTTCCGTCACATCATCGACTGTTAAAAAGCTAAGGAAGCGGCCGCGGTGTTTTTCTGGAAGTTCTTTAAATAAATAGGCCATATCATATGGCTGAAGTTCTTCCATAATGTTTTTGAATTCTTTGCGTTTGCCATCTCTTAACAAAATAATGATTCTTAAAATGAGTTCATCGTACGTAATGTTCTGTATCATCGCTGTTACCTCCCCAAAATCAGGAGATACCCGAATCCCTTAGAATGTGCGGGGGTCAGGATCTCCTCTGTCTGATGCGTCAATCTGATCTTCTGACATACTCTCTATGTGTCTCGAATCGGGATGATCCATCCCCACACCTCCTTTTCTCATAAAAAAGCACCTTCAACCGAATGAAGGCGCTTTGTAAGCATGACAAAATAAACACTTGCTCCTTCAATCGTAGAGCTTTAGCACTGTATGGCATAGGATAAAATCCAGCTGCATTAAAAATCACCTTATGTCGATGATTTCTGTTGACCCATTGGCGTCTTTGGACATTTTTGGGCAGCAGCGTATCTCCATACAGGAGCCTCACCTAACGAAGTCTCATATTGTTAACACACTGAGATTACAGAAAAAGCGGAATGATGTCAATAAGCAAGATGCCAAGTATTCTTATGTATTCGCTTACTTTTTAAAAAAAGAGCGATGGACAGCTCTTGCCATCGCCCTTTCCTGTCTTTTTATTCCTCTTCCGGCTGATTCATATCCTCTTGGGAGAGGAGATGAAAGGAATCATGCAAAAACAAAGCATATCCTTCTCCATCAGGATGCGGAACGTATTCCGCATAATCCATTGTCTGCTCTTCTTCTTTTTTCTTCATATTCTCTCGCCTCCTTTCCCGTAGTTTGTCCCAATGAAAAAACCTTACACATGAAAGTGTAAGGTTTGGTGATGGCTTAATCATCCCATTCTTGCTTCAGGATTTTGCCCGTTTTAGCGGAAATCTCAAAATCAACTTCTTCGCCGCTAGGTGTTGTGATTTCAACTTCATAGATGTACACACCATTTTCTTTATCTAGATCAGAATCGGTGACTGTGCCTTTTACTTTTGCAAGAGCAATTTTTTCAGCTTGTTTTTTCGTGATCTTCACATTCTGTTTCTTTTCTTTGACTGGATCATTCAGCGCTTTTCCAGTTTTTGCATCGACATATACTTTATATTCAAAGCCGCCTTTTTTAATCTCGACCTCATACACCCATTTTCCTTTTTTACGCTCAAGATCCACATCGTCTACATAGCCTTTCACCACTTTTAAGGCTGCTTTTTCAGCTTGTTTCTTTGAAACAAAAGACGATTTCTTTTGCACGACTTGCTCGGCGTTTGCTGTTTGATTTGTATTTTGCGCTTGAAGTGTGAAACCACCTGCGACAAGAGTTCCCGTTAATGCAGTAGCTACTAGTACTTTTTTCATCATGTTCATTTCCTCCTCTTTTTGATTTCTTCTATATCTTAAGAAAACAAGATGATAAAGGAAGGAAAGAAACATGAGAATATCATGAGAAAAGGATTAGTTTTCGTACGTAATGCCCTCAATGTCTCCTGTATAGGCGTTCACAAGCACCTCTGCCTCTCTGCCGTCAGGCAAATCCAGCTCCACCTCAAAAACGAGCATACCGCTGAATGTTTCAAGATCGGCATCATCCACTGTTCCGCCAACTTCTTTGACGGCAATTTGGATGGCTTCCTCGACAGTGATTTTTGTGAGCTTCTTTTCTTTAGAGGTTGGTTTTTTCTTTTCTGCTTCAAGCACCTTGAATGACTGTTTGTCGACCTCGACTTGATACAATTCTTTTTTTGATTGGATGGTAAAAATAAAACGATCTGTCGTCTCTTTTTTTTGAATGACGGTTCCGCTCACCTTTTTAACAGCCGCCTCTTCTGCCTGGAGCTCAGCATTTTTTTCATTCGGCTTCTGATAGCTTTTTAACTGTCTAATTTCTTTCATTTGACCGCTTGAAGAAGATGCAATGATTTGGTAGATGCCATTTGCATTTTCCAGCGTCAATGTATAGTCCTGTTTATGGTTGATTAGATCAATATGTGTAATGTTTCCATTGTAGTCTTTTGAGATCATTTTTTTCATTTCTGCTTCACTTAATATTTTATGATCAATGGTTTGGATCATGAGCATTGCAAAGGCCGCAAGAATTGCAAGACATCCTGCGAGCGCAAGCACCATTTTCGTTTTTCTAGACATGCAGCGCCTCCTTCCTATTTCCTATTTTATAAGGAGGAAATGAGAAATTGATGAGAAAAGACCCATTCATTTCTGAAAAAGAATGGTCATGGCTGTCCCTTCGCCGATACGGCTGTCTACCTTCAGCTCGGCCCCATGTTCTTCTGCAATTTGCTTCGCAATTGAAAGACCAAGACCGGTTCCGCCCGTCTCGCTGTTTCTCGCTTCATCCACACGGAAAAAGCGGTCAAAGATTTTCGGCAGATCCTCTTCTTTTATACCGATTCCTTGATCAATCACTGAAATAAACGGCTTGTCTCCTGCCCATCCGCAGGTCACATCAACTGGCTCTCTACTATATTTGACCGCATTATCAATTAAGATGGTCAAAAGCTGTTTGATTTTCTCTTCGTCTCCTTCTGCGATCAGCGGCTGATCTGTCTGCACATGGAATTGGATCGTTCGATTGGTGGCCACTTCAAGTGTATGACATAGCTGCTTGCACAAATGACCAAGATCAACCGGCTTCATATCCAAGTATAACGGCTGACCGTTTTTCGCCAATGTCAGTAATTGATCTGTCAGTCTTTTCATTTTTTTCGCTTCATCATGAATCGCTTGGGAAGATTCTTCTACAACCTCTGGACGTGTTTGCCCCCAGCGTTTTAGTAAATTGCTGTAGCTCATAATGACGGTAATAGGAGTCTTTAATTCATGAGAGGCATCATGCAAAAATTGCTGTTCTTTTTCATAATGCTTCTCGAGAATCTCGGACATTTCATTAAAGGTTTGTCCCATTTGATATAGTTCATCCTTTGAATCGCCTGTTAATTCAATTCGTTTAAACGCCTTCTCTTTCATACTTGCCTTCATGGTACTCGTTATTCTGCTAATCGGCCGGACAATTTGCTTTGTTAACACGTGGCCAGCAAAATAGGAAAGCACAATAAACAAAACGCCGGTTGTGATTAAAATCATTTTTAATAACGCTAAGTTCTCTTCCGTATTTTCGATTTCTTCATATACTTGAAGCGACATAATCTCACCATTTGTCCAAATGACCGGAATAGCAGCGAACGCAACCATATGCTTATTGTATTCTTTGATTTCAGCCGTCTGGCCAGATTCGTATGTAAAAGGCAGTGAGCTAAACGTTGATTCCTTTGTGACAGTCAGTTTTGACTCTCCCGATTCTGTCACGACACGGATCATGCCATTTTGAGGCAGGTACGCCTTCAGCAGCTCCGAGGACGGAAGACCCTCTTCCTCTGATTTTTTTAAAGCAATGGCAATATTTTCAGCCACCTCAGACAAACGGGACATATCTTTTTGCGTCAAGGTCATCGAAAAAATAAAATAAATGGCTGTATGAAACAAGAGCACCATTAAAAACAAAGACAACGACGTATAAAGCTGAATCTTATTTTTTAATCTCATTCTTTATCCTTTCATCACATAACCCACACCTCTCACTGTGTGAATCAGCTGTTTTTCGAATGGGTAATCGATTTTTTTCCTTAAATAACGGATATAGACATCAACCACGTTTGTATCACCAAAATAATCAAAACCCCAAACCGCTGTTAAAAGCTGATCTCTTGTGAGCACTTGCTGCTGATGGTTCAGTAAGTGGACAAGCAGATCATATTCTCTCGGCGTGAGTTCAAGCATTTGCCCAGCCCTTTGTATTTCTCTTGTTTTCTCGTTGACCGTTAAATCTGCTATGCTCAGCTCTGTCTCCTTTTCTTCTTGTGCATGTATATTCAGTCTTAGCTGCGCGCGAATTCGTGCTAATAATTCTTCTATGTCAAAAGGTTTTGTTATATAATCATTCGCCCCAAGATCGAGCCCGCTTACCTTGTCAGGGACACTCCCCCTTGCTGTAATCAAAATAATAGGTGTCGCTGTATTTGTCTTTCGAACCCTTCTCAGCACTTCAAGACCACTTAACTCTGGAAGCATGACGTCAAGCAGCACCAAATCGAAGCTGTCTTCTTCAAGAGCCTGAAGGCCGGCCATTCCTGTCTCTTTGACTGTCACCTCATATCCTTCATATTCAAGTTCAAGTGACAGCACCCTTGCGATTTTCTTTTCATCTTCGACTACGAGTATCTTCCCTTTGTTCATCTCTATCTCTCCTATCTGAAAGGCAAGCTTGTCTTTCCATTATTATATGTTGCCTTTCTCATTTGGAACAGTCACAATCTTCACATCTATTTTTTCATAAAAGAAGAAATATATTGAATGAAGTTGTTTTTTAACACAGTAACCGCACATCAATTGAAAGGAAAATAAAACGGCTAACCACTCAAAAAAAGACCTCATCTTGAGGCCTGTTTACTTTTTTATAGGTCTGCTGACAAAGAGCTGATCTACTGAAGTTCCTAAAACAAAAGCTATGTCAAAAGCTAATTGCAAAGTGGGGTCATATTTATCATTTTCGATCGCATTAATGGTTTGTCTCGACACCTTACAAAGTTTAGCTAATTCTTCTTGAGACAATTTATTAGATTTTCTTAGCTCTCTAATATGATTCTGCATTTAATCACCATATTTTTTTCTGTAAATGAGGAATGTGAATACATATATTATTGAAACCACAGACAGGAACGCGATAGGTGAAATCCCAATCCCCTGATTTGAGTTCCCTTGAATCGTTAGAAAAATATTTTGTGCGACTTCTAATAAAAGCATACCGAAAACCACAATAAACGCATAAGATTGAGCTTTCGAGTAAATAAATCTCTTTCGTTCATCACCCTTTTGAATCATCGAAGTGATCAAAATGAACAATCCGATCAATAATATTATAACTGAATAGACAACCTTTACGTAATCCAATCTTTAGTCCCCTTTCAAATAAAATGTCAAATATTCTTTACATTTATAATCATAGCATTAGTCCCTTAAATGTCAAATACTTTTTACATTTCTTATTCTTTATAAAATTATCATTGAAAAGCAATATTCTGCTCTCATGGTTTATCTATTTTCTTCTCTTCTTTCATCTATTGATTCTTTTTCAATCTGCCTATTTTAGTTCTATTCACCCATTTTCATCTGTACAGGTGCAACCTCACTATGCAGCATTTCCTTCTTTTTCATATGATATCAAGAGTTTTCTTCAAAAGGTGAGCTCTTTCGTCAATAAGTGAGGAGAACTGCACTTTTGATAATAGATTGATTATTTGAAAAATTATTACAATTGACCCTTTCCGATCAAAAGTTTCTTTTATACAATAACATTATGCAGCCTGAATCTACTTTGAAAACAAAATAAGGAGGGCTTTCTTATGAAAGGTGAAATTCGCTTAATTCCGTATGAAGTAAAAGCCAATGTGATGGAAGCGAAAGAGACGCCGGAAAGTATTCAGGAGATTAAAGCACCCGAACTTTGGTCAAGTGGCTTCAAAGGAAAAGGCATAACCATTGCTGTCCTTGATACAGGCTGTGACACAGAGCATCCCGACTTAAAAGATCAGATTATCGGAGGAAAGAACTTTACCGATGATGACGATGGAGATGCTGAAAATGTCAAAGACTACAATGGGCATGGTACCCATGTAGCAGGAACGATTGCCGCAACAGATCAAAATGGCGGAATTTTAGGGGTTGCCCCTGAAGCCAAGCTGCTCATCGTGAAAGTTCTTGGCGGTGAAAATGGCAGCGGAAAATATGAATGGATCATTGATGGCATCAACTATGCTGCAGAGCAGAAGGTTGATATTATCTCCATGTCTCTCGGTGGTCCAAGCAATGAGCCAGCCCTGCAGGAAGCCATTCAAAATGCGGTGAAAAGCGGTGTGCTTGTTGTTTGCGCAGCAGGAAATGAAGGGGACGGGGACGAGCGTACGGAAGAGTTCTCCTACCCAGCAGCATACAATGAGGTCATTGCCGTCGGTTCTGTTTCCCTTGCTAGAGAATCCTCTGAATTTTCTAATGCCAATAAAGAAATCGACCTCGTTGCTCCAGGAGAAGACATTTTATCCACTCTCCCTAACCATAAATATGGCAGGCTCACAGGGACTTCAATGGCTGCCCCTCACGTAAGCGGTGCACTAGCCATTATTAAAAATGCCGAAGAAGAAGCGTTCCAGCGCAAGCTGACAGAGCCTGAGATCTATGCTCAGCTTGTCAGAAGAACCCTTCCATTAAAACAGTCGAAAGCCCTTGTAGGGAATGGATTTTTATATTTAACTGCGCCTGATGTCCTTTTAGAAAAAACATTGGAAGCAGATCTTTTATCTCTATAGCTTAAATAGAGATCCTGAGAAAAGTAAGAATTTTCTCAGGATTTTTTTAATTAAAATTATTCAAAATTTACTTTGACGAAATGAAGTGAACGTTATATAATCGAACACAATAAATTCATAGTTTGAGAGTCGGTAATTCGATTACACGTCGAATTTTAATTGGGAAGACCGGTGAAAATCCGGCGCGGTCCCGCCACTGTGAGTGAGGAGAGCTTTTCTCAGTAATCCACTGTCATTAGGATGGGAAGGATGAAAAGCTTGCAGATTCACCAGCCAGGATACCAGCCGCTCTATCACATCAAACCCCCTACGGTTGATAGGAGATGTCGGAAAAGCGTCGGTGATACTCACGCCTTATTTCGCACACACATTTTGTCTTTTAAACCAGACATTTACCTCATCAATCTTGATCATGAGCGTAAATGTCTTTTTATATTTAGAGGAGGAATTGGAATTGACAATTGTTAAAACAAGTAATCTAGGCTTTCCGCGAATTGGTTTAAACAGAGAATGGAAAAAAGCACTTGAGTCTTACTGGAAAGGTCAAACAGACCGCGAAACCCTCTTAGGCACACTGGATGAACAATTTTTAACTGCCATTAAAACACAAATCGATCAACAAATTGATGTTGTACCTTCTGGAGACTTTACCTTCTATGATCACGTACTGGATACTGCTGTTATGTTCAATTGGATTCCAGAGCGCTTCCGCAGCTTAAAAGACCCGCTAGATACATACTTCGCGATGGCAAGAGGGACAAAAGATGCCGTCTCAAGTGAAATGACAAAATGGTTTAATACAAACTATCACTACATCGTTCCAGAATACGAAAAAAGCACAGAATTTAAACTCACACACAACAAACCGCTTGAAGCTTACGAAAAGGTGAAAAAGGCATTTGGTGTTGAAACAAAACCGGTTGTACTTGGTCTTTATACATTTGTCTCACTTTCTAAAGGTTATGAAGCAAATGAAGTGAAAGAAATCCAGCAGCGTCTAGTGCCGCTTTATACGCAGCTTTTAAAAGAACTTGAAGAAGCCGGCGTCAAATGGGTTCAAATTGATGAACCTGCACTTGTCACAGCTTCAAGTGAAGACGTAAAATCCGTAAAAGAAATTTATCAAACGATCAAAGAAGCCGTACCTGGCTTGAACATTCTTCTTCAAACCTACTTTGATTCAGTAGATGCGTATGAAGAGCTTGTCACATATCCTGTTGAAGCAATCGGTCTTGATTTTGTCCATGATCAAGGGCGCAACCTGGATCAAGTGAAAAAGCACGGCTTCCCGAAAGATAAAATTTTAGCAGCTGGCATCATTGATGGAAGAAATATTTGGAGATCAGATCTTGGGGAAAGATTATCCTTTATTTCTGAAGTCATTGCTGAGGCTCAGCCGAAAGAAGTGTGGCTGCAGCCATCAAGCAGCTTACTGCATGTACCAGTTGCCAAGCACCCAAGTGAACAGCTTGAAGAAAAACTATTAAACGGACTATCTTATGCCACTGAAAAGCTGGCTGAATTGACATTATTAAAAGAAGGTTTAACAAAAGGAGCAGCTGCCATTGATGCCGACATTAACGAAGCAGCACAAGCACTTCTTACCTTAAAAGAGTTCGCAAAAGGAACAAATGCGGATCTCACAGCGGAACGCAACAATCTTTCATCGAAAGATTTTAAACGTCCAGTTGCCTTTGAAGAACGCCTGCGTATCCAAAACGAATCTCTTGAGCTCCCGCTTCTTCCAACCACAACAATTGGCAGCTTCCCGCAGTCTGCCGAAGTACGCAGTGCTCGTCAAAAGTGGCGCAAAAATGAGTGGACAGATGCAGAGTATGATGAATTTATTAAGAAAGAAACAAAACGATGGATTGATATTCAAGAAGAAATTGGCCTGGATGTGCTCGTACATGGAGAATTTGAACGGACAGACATGGTTGAATACTTCGGTGAAAAGCTAGCCGGATTTGCCTTTACAAAATTTGCTTGGGTACAATCCTATGGATCACGCTGCGTGAAGCCGCCAATCATTTATGGAGATGTAGAGTTTACAGAGCCAATGACAGTGAAAGAGACAGTTTACGCACAAAGTTTAACAGAGAAAAAAGTTAAAGGAATGCTGACAGGACCTGTTACCATCTTAAACTGGTCTTTCCCAAGAACGGATATCTCTCGAAAAGACATTGCTTTCCAAATCGCTTTCGCTTTGCGTAAAGAGGTAGAAGCTTTAGAGGCAGCTGGTATTCAAGTGATCCAAGTGGATGAGCCTGCGCTAAGAGAAGGACTTCCGCTCAAAGAAAGTGATTGGGCAGAATATTTAAACTGGGCAGCAGAGTCATTCCGTTTATCCACATCATCCGTTCAAAATGACACACAAATTCATACACATATGTGCTACAGTAACTTCGAGGATATTGTCGATACGATCGAAGACTTGGATGCTGACGTGATTACAATTGAACATTCACGCAGTCATGGCGGATTCCTCGATTACTTAGAAAAGCACCCGTATTTGAAAGGACTTGGACTAGGCGTTTATGACATCCATAGCCCGCGCGTTCCATCTGTTGAAGAAATGAGCGAAATCATTGATGATGCGCTGAACGTTTGTCCAACAGATCGCTTCTGGGTGAATCCGGATTGCGGTCTAAAAACTAGACAAGAGCCTGAAACCATTGCTGCTTTGAAAAACATGGTCACAGCTGCTCAAGTCGCTCGTAAAAAGCTTGCGCAGCACGCATAATTGAATACCTCTCCCCTGCTGAACGTGGCAGGGGTTTTTTATGTGCAAATTGGCCTGTTCGATCTTCTACTATGAAGATTTCTTTTCTAGCATGATTCGTTTATACTAGAGAAGTCAGTCGAACAAAGGGAGGAAGACAATGAATCACGAAGATTTTTTACAACGCGCAATTGATCTTGCAGTAGAAGGAGTCAATAGTGGAACTGGCGGCCCTTTTGGAGCAGTCATTGTCAAGGATGGTCAGATTATTGCAGAGGGAAGCAACAATGTGACAACGAGTAATGACCCTACCGCACATGCAGAAGTCACAGCCATTCGAAATGCATGCCAAACTCTACATACATACCAATTAGAAGATTGCACTCTATACACAAGCTGCGAGCCTTGTCCGATGTGCCTTGGCGCTATTTACTGGGCTAGACCAAAAGCGGTGTATTTTGCTGCTGGACATCAGGATGCAGCGGATGCTGGTTTTGATGACTCGTTTATTTATGAAGAAATCAACAAAGAATACGAATCAAGAAATATACCATTTTACAAGCTGACACCTCAAAAAACCCTTGCGCCATTTGAAGCATGGGAAGCATACGATAAAAAGAAAGAATATTAAAAAAAGACACCTGCTCGTAAGCAGGTGTTGCGAATTGTTGACAAAGGGCTAAAATGGTTTTTATTTTAGCCCTTTGTCTTCTATTCAGCGTGATAGAAAACCTTTGAAGTCTAGGAAGGGCGGCTACCTTTGCAGAGCGAATTCGACATTCATGAGCACCGGAGCGCAGACCTGACAAAGAATGCGAGGGTTTGTCTACACGCTGAGACACCTGCTCGTAAGCAGGTGTCTTCTACTATTACTTCGCCACTTCAAGCTCTACTTCAATGTTCCCTCTTGTTGCTTTTGAATATGGACAGAATTCATGTGCAGCATGGACAAGCTCTTTCACTTTGTCATGATCATGACCTTTCGCAGACACAATCAGCTTTACGCCAAGCTTAAAGCCGCCGTCGCTTTCATCTTTTAAAAGACTGACATGTCCTTCTACTTCCGATTCAATTTCTATCCCTTGCTTCTTGGCTACCTGTTCAAGTGCTCCTCCGAAACAAGCTGCATAGCCTGCTGCAAATAATTGCTCTGGGTTTGTACCAGTCTCTCCATCTTTCTTTGCGTTAGGCATGACAATGTTATGATCGAGCACACCATCTTCTGAACGAACATGTCCAGCTCTTCCATGCTGCGCCTTTACTTTTGCTGTGAATAATGGTTTCATCTTCATCTCCTCCTTTATCTATTGATCCTTTTCACGTTCTATTCATTTCTCAAACATTTATCGCACATTGAACAATTTTTCATTTTTCGTCTGTATTTATTTTAAAAAGGAAGAAAATCTTATACAATGATAAGTATGACAAAAAATAGTTGGTGACTGACATGACAAATGAATTTGAACATATGAAGCTGGAAAATCAGCTTTGTTTCTTGTTATATGCAAGTTCACGAGAGATGACGAAGCAGTATAAACCGTTATTAGAAGAATTAAACATTACGTATCCGCAATATTTGGCACTGCTTTTATTGTGGGAGCATGGAACATTAAATGTGAAAACGATGGGAGAGCTTCTCTATTTAGACTCCGGTACACTCACACCCATGCTGAAACGAATGGAGCAAAACGGACTCATTATCCGAGAACGCTCGAAAGAGGATGAGCGGTCTGTGCAAATTCGTTTAACGGAATATGGAGAACAGCTAAAGGAAAAGGCTACTGCAATTCCGTCTCACATGCTGACTGGGACAGGCAGATCAGAAGAAGAGCTAAAAATACTGCGCGCCTCTTTACATGAGCTTTTGCAAAATTTAACACAACCAAAAGGCTGAGGGAACGATCCCCTCAGCCTTTTATTGATGTCTAATTATTGTGCGACAGCTACTAGTTCTACTTCGATATTTCCTTGAGTTGCTTTTGAATATGGACATACACCGTGTGCTTTATGAACAAGTTCTTCTAATACTGACTGCTCAATGCCAGTTCCCTTTACTTCTAATTGAACGCCTAGTTTGAAGCCGCCATCTGAACTGTCTTTTAATAAGCTGACATGTGCTGTTACTTCACTTTCAAAACGGATACGCTCTTGTCTTGCTACCATTTGAAGGGCAGAATCAAAACATGCAGAGTAGCCTGCTGCGAATAATTGCTCTGGGTTTGTTGCTTTTTCAAGTTTTTTTGCTCTTGGTGTTCCAGGCATTGCTACATCATGCTCAAGTACACCATCTGTTGAAACAACCTTTCCTTCTCTTCCTCCGACAGCTGATACCGTTGCTGTAAATAAAACGTCTGACATGAATATAACCCTCTTTCTCTCCAATAATATTTTCTACAATTGAATTGTACACAATTTAAATTGCGGAGTCAATCAATAAATACTCTTTTTTAAGTTTTCCTCCCTGAACCCTTTTTATGAGCATGTCCCAAAATTGTTAGACATAAAAAAAGCCCTTTAACAAGGGCTTTTAGATCGTGTCATGCTGTGGATTCGGTTGTTCTAGCGTATGGTTTCTGTTATCTGGATCGGCATTTGCTGCTGCCAGCCACAATGCCATGATGGTGATGCTTGTACAGACGACTGCCCATTTTTTAAAATTCATATAAACAATCCCCTCTCTGAATATAGATTCGCGCATGTTCCGCTTCCCCATAGAACATGGAAGATTTTTCATAATCCCCCATTTCATTATAATACTTTGCGGTATCTAATGCCAGCTCCTCTATATCAGGATATGCATAGGCAGACTCTAAAAAATGGAAAATTCGTTTCATATGCTCCGCATCTTGTCTTAAATACAAAGCTTCTAGAAATATGGTTTTCTGAATATGAATGTCATCTTGAAGAGCTTCTGCTCGCTTCATACATTCTTCTCTGTAGTGTAATGCTTCTTCGTGTTTTCCTTGTTTGTATAATATCTGAGCGGCTGTATAAAGAGGGTCTATAGATCGACGAAGATGATCGGATTGATTTTGATCAAATAACGAGATGGATTCTTTCATTAATTCGAGTGCGCGGTCCAAGTCTCCCATTCGGTAATAACTGTTGCCCATATTAAATAAAGAGGAGGCAATAAAACGCACATTCTGAAACTCTCTTGATCTCGCAAGTGCTCTTTCGAGATGTGGTAATGCTTTTTCATGCCTTCTCATATCATCGTAGTTACCGGCCACAATAAATTGACACTGAATGGTGCGAAGCGCATACAGTTCATGCTGAACATAAACATCCAGCGCTAGTTTAGCATGGTGCATCGAGATATGTGTTTGTTTCATGTGGTAATATATTTCTGACATTTTAAAATGAAATTCCGCACGTTCAATATCATCTGATACAAAAGAAAGCTTGTGCTCTGCCTTTTGATAAGACGATATGGCAGCAATATACTCCCTCCGTCCGAATTCATACATGCCTCTGAAAAAATGATAGTAGTATTCAAGCATGCCTGTGACATGCGTTTGATGCTCATCTATTTCTTTCGAAAGCTCGGAAAAGTTGGCGCGAAGCTTTCCTTCCTTTAATGGCTTTAAATAATCGAGCATGACCTCATGCCGAAATTCCATTAAAGAAAAATAGAGAAGCAAATTCTGATCTTCTTCCATTGAATCAAGAGAGGTGCGAATTTCCTGTTTTAACTGTTCTGCTTGTTCTGAATCAAATCTGCGGATTAATTCATACCACTTGTTGATTTTCACTCCAATATCCGAAGAGGGAATGATTTTCGCCATACGTTGCCTTCTCCAATCTTCTCAAAATATAAAACATTACCATATTTTATCATACTTGACCGGAGAAATACAAAAATGAAAGGAAAAAGAGAGCCTGTTGTCACAAGACTCTCTTTTGAATTCGTTATTCTCTTATTTGTCCTTGACCACGAATGACAAATTTTTCAGACGTTAAGGCTGGTAGACCCATTGGCCCTCTTGCATGAAGTTTTTGTGTACTAATACCTATTTCCGCTCCATAACCAAATTCAAATCCATCTGTGAAACGAGTAGAAGCATTATGATAAACAGCGGCTGCATCGACAGCTGTTAAGAAAAGGGCTGCATGTTCATCATTTTCTGTAATGATCGCTTCAGAGTGCTTAGAGCTATATGTTTGAATATGCTGAATCGCTTCTTCTAAGTTTTTTACTATTTTAATGCTGACAATCGGTGCTAAAAACTCCGTTGCATAGTCCTCAGTTGTCGCTAATGCAGCACTAGGAGCAAGCGCGCAAACGGCTTCATCACCGCGTATTTCTACCCCATTTGATTGAAGGGCTTCAAATAACGAAGCACCGTATGTTTTTGCCCAAGTTTCATGAATGACAATGCTCTCAATCGCATTACAAACAGATGGTCTTTGGGTTTTGGCATTCAGCACAATCCGCTCAGCCATTTCGTTTTTCGCTGTTTCATCAATGTAGATATGACAATTTCCTGCACCTGTCTCAAGCACCGGCACAGTAGACTCTCTCACTACAAGATCAATTAAATTCTTCCCTCCGCGCGGAATGAGGACATCCAGGTATTCATTTAAGGTGAACAGCGTTTTCGCCGTTTCACGGCCCGTATCTTCAATCAATTGCACACTGTCTACTGGAATATCCGTCGTATGAAGCGCTTCATGAATCACCTTTACAATCGCTTTATTACTATGAATAGCAGATGAGCTTCCGCGCAGAATAACAGCATTCCCAGTTTTCAAACAAAGGGTCGCAGCATCGACTGTCACATTTGGTCTTGCTTCATAAATCATACCAACCGTTCCAAGCGGTACACGGACCTTTTCGATGAATAGACCGTTTTCTTTTTGAATGGTTTCTAACGTTTCACCAATTGGGTCTTTTAGCTGAATGAGTTGAAGGGTTGCGTCTGCAATGGCTTCAATTCTCTCTTCCGTGAGTGTGATCCGGTCAATGACAGATGGCGTGAACTGCTTTTCCTCAGCCGCTTGAACATCCTTTTGGTTCTCCTCTATTAAATAAGCTGAAGATGCTTTTAGTGCACTTGCTATGGCGTGCAGGGCAGCATTTTTTTGTTCCGTCGTTTTTAGAAGCAGCTGATCTTTAGCTACACTTGCTTTTTTTGCTTTTTCAAGAACTTCATTCATCGTATTCCCTCCTCAGTTTTGTACATGCTGTACCCAGTGATCTCGGTGTATGACCTCAGGCTTCTCTTTTGAAAGCTCGTCACTTCGCATTCCTTTAATGCCAAGAAGCTCATCGGATGCGTACAAGGTTTGTCCCTTACCAACTAATCCGTTTGGCCCGACGACTTCTACAACCTCTCCTTTAGAAAAGTCACCAGCGACATCAATGACTCCTGCCGGAAGAAGACTTCTGCCATTATGCAAAATCGCCGCTTCCGCTCCTGCATCAATCATGATCTTTCCAGAGACCGGTGAGTGGAATTGAATCCATTGACGGCGGTTGTTCACAGCTGATAAATCCTGTTCACCGATATACGTTCCGTCACCTTGACCCGCAAGAATGCGAAGCAGTTTGTCTTCCCCAGTGCCTGTACCAATGAAGACTTTCACACCAAGTGAAAGTGCCGTTTGTGCAGCAGACAGCTTCGATTTCATTCCGCCTGTTCCAACCTTTGAACCAGTGCTCTTTGCATATGAAAACAATTCTTCTGAAATGTGAGTCAGGACATCAAACCGCTTCGCCTCAGGATGCTCATTTGGATTTGCATCATAAATGCCATTGATGTCTGTTAATATGATCAATTGGTCTGCATGGATTAATCCACTGACAAGAGCTGACAGCATGTCATTATCCCCAAAGGTAAGCTCCTCGATGGAAACTGAATCATTTTCGTTTATGATCGGCAAAATCTTTCTTTCCAGCAGCTCCATCATCGTTGCGTAAGCATTTCGATATCTTGTTCGATCTGAAAAGTCATTACGTGTTAAAAGCATTTGAGCAGGTGTCATCTGAAACTGTGAAAAAAGCTCTGTATATTTTTGCATTAACAAGCCCTGACCAACGGCAGCGGCTGCCTGTTTCCCCTTTAAGGTCACAGGTCTTGATGGATAGCCTAGGCTTCCAAATCCTGCCGCAACGGCTCCTGATGAAATTAAAATGATTTCATGCCCTGCTTCTTTGAGCTTTGCTATGGCTCTTACATGATCCTGCATCTTTTGTTCATCAATCGCTCCTTTTTGCTCTGTTAATGAACTGCTGCCAATTTTTATGACGATCCTTTGCTTTTTCATCCTTGATTCCCTCCGCTATACCTTTAGGCACAAAAAAATCCCTTTTTCTCCTTATGTAAAGGACGAAAAGGGATTTTCCGTGGTACCACCTTCATTGAATAAGCATGCGACATGCTTATTCCACTCAACTCCTGTAACGCCAGGCACGCGCTTAGATTTTTCCTCTAAGGCTCAAAGGGCAGGTTCAGCAGCTGTCTGCGGCAAATGTTTCAGCATATCATTTGCTCTCTTTACGCATCAGTTCCTGCTTACTATTCCTTTTCAACGCTCGTTAATTTTTTTATATTATCACCAATTGCTAAAGAAAAGTCAAGCGGTCAATTAAAGACAATCGTTTTATTCTCATGAACAATAATTCGATCTTCCAAGTGCCATTTGACAGCACGTGCAAGCACACTGCGCTCAATTGTCCGGCCAATATTTTTTAGAGCTTCCGCATCATCCCGGTGATCTACACGCTCAATATCTTGTTCAATGATCGGTCCTTCGTCTAAATCATTGGTCACATAATGAGAAGTCGCACCAATTAATTTGACGCCTCGTTCATATGCCCGCTTGTATGGGTTTGCACCAATAAACGCCGGCAGGAAGGAATGATGAATATTAATGATTTTGTTTGGATGCTCTTCAATAAATTTAGGCGTTAAAATTTGCATGTATCGAGCAAGCACAACGGCATCAATGTCGTACTTTTCTAATAGAGCAAGCTGCTGTTTTTCTGCCTCTTGACGAATGTCTTTATTCGCCTTCACAAAATGGAATGGGATGCCGAGTGCTTCGACCGTATCCTTTGCCGTTTCATGATTGCTGATCACAACTGCGATTTCAGCCATTAAATTTCCGCTTTGCCATTCCCATAGAAGTTCATTTAAACAATGAAGCTCTTTCGATACAAAGATCGCCAGCTTTTTCAGATCACTTGCACGTGACATGCTCCATGTCATTTGAAATGATGCGGCAATTGGCTCAAAGCTATTTTTCAACTGATCTAAGTTGGCCGAAATGTCTTTCCAATCAAATTCAATTCTTAAAAAGAACCGGCCGCTTTCATGATCTGTTGTGTATTGGCTGGATTCAATGATGTTCGCTCCGTGCTCAAATAAAAAGGAAGAAACAGCTGATACAATACCAGGCTGATCCGGGCAACTGACAAGCAGTCTGCCTTTTTGCTCGTGCTTTTGTCTGTGTAATTCAAGTTTCTCTGTAATCAATGTTCTCATGTATCATGACCTCATTTACGTTTTCATTCTAATGAAATATTATACTGGACTGGAAAGAGAAAAAGCAATGAAGAGTCCATTTTTTATTGAATATTCATTCAATTCTGCACCTAGCGTGATATAATGTGAGTAGACCTTTTATCACAAAAGGAGTGATGGAGATGAAAAGCATGACTTTGTTTGGTAAAGTGAGCTTTTGGCTCGGCATCGTATGTCTAATCACAGGTATTTATCTATTTATGACCGGTGAGAGACTCATTCCTTTGCTCACATTTGGTGTCTGTTTTCTGCTTGTGAGTCAGCTTTACCGAAAAAATGAAAACGATTCCAATCATCATTCGATGTAATAAAAAAGGCTGGCAGACAGATGCCAGCCCTTTTCTTATTCAATAATCTTTAAACCGACCGCCGCAGATAAAATCAATGCGATAAAGAAAATACGTTTTGCGTCTTTCGACTCACCATAAAACAGCATGCCGACAATGGCTCCTCCAGCAGCTCCAATACCTGTCCAAATGGCGTACGCCGTTCCCATCGGAATTGTATTCATCGCAAGAGAGAGCATGAGAAAGGACAGCGAAAATCCAGCTGCAATAAATAAAATCCATTTGACATGCCGGTCTTTCTGGAATTGATTCATCATGGTGACACAAAGCATTTCTAAAATGCCTGCCCCAATGAGTAAAAGCCAGCTCATGATTCAGTCTCTCCTTTCTTTTCTCCTATGGTCAGTTTGAGCCCTAATACACCGCTTAAAAGCACCATGATTAAAAGTAATTTCACTAGCTGTACCGGCTCCCCCATGACCATACCTACTATGACAGTACCTGCTGTCCCAAGTCCGGTAAAAACGGCATAAAGTGTGCCAACTGGCAGTACAGTCGTAGCTTTCAGGAGTAAATAAAAGCTGACGACAATACAAACGATGGTTGCGGCCCATTCCAATAAAGAGTCAGCATATTTCAATCCCATCACCCAGCCGACTTCAAAGATCGCCGCAATCAAGACATTTCCCCATTTCATTAGATCCCTTCCTTTCTGAACGATTCCAACCAACAAAAAAAGCCTGGAAATCGATCGTTTGATCAAATCTCCCGGGCTTTTATCCCTCCGTGTCATACGGTCTATTGTCTAGACCCTATGTGTTTTCTCTCGGTCCAGACTGCGCCACCCGCACGGAACCCTAGAAAACCAATTCATGATAAGCAGATCTGACTTAGAGCAGATTCTGTGTCAAAATTGTATCACACCCCTAAATACTGGTCTATCACTTTGCTTTCCTCTGCCAAATATACTTGTTCATTTTTCGAAAGAATTTTTATGGGACCGCCGTATACTAAGTGTTAGAAACAGGTTAACTGATCAAGAAGATTTACGGGCTGTTTCGCGTGCTGCGGACTGAAGGGAAATGAGCATATATGACAATCCATTTATTTTTTATGACATTGACGATCAAGCGTAAATACAAGGACATGGAGACCGTACTTTACGAACAAGAAGTTGAAGCATTTTATGAAGAAATGAAACAGAAGCAGCTAAAGTATATGAACTAAAACAGGAGGAGATCGACATATTTATCATGCTTTCATACGAGAAAGAAGGTTCATTCCGCCTTCCTTAAAGCGCGGGTACGGGTACGGCAACGATCACATCGCTGATATAATGAAATAAGATTGATGTGATGAACGTTCAACTTTAAAATACTGAAAAACATTTTATAGAAAATCAAGAGGTGGATTCATATGATGATGACCGATGAACAAAAACATGAATTTTATCAAGCACTTATTGACAAGAATCCGCAATATGACGGCACATTCTTTGCCTGTATTAAGACAACCGGCATCTTCTGTCATGCCACATGTACGGCCAGAAAGCCCAAATATGAAAACTGTGAGTTTTTCTTTACAGCGGAGGAGGCACTGCTGGCAGGGTATCGCCCATGCAAACGCTGCACACCATTAACATACCCTAACAGTATTCCTGAAGAAGTCAAAACACTCGTTTCAGCAGTAGAAAAAAATCCTGAGAAACGCTGGAAGGAAGAGGACTTCCGTCAATTAGGGATTCACTCTGCCACAGCTCGAAGAAAGTTTAAAGACATTTACGGCATGACCTTTGTTCAATATGCAAGATCACGCCGAATGGGACTTGCCTTTAAAGAAATTTTGAACGGAAAAAAAGTAATCGATCAGCAGGTCACCTTCGGCTATGAATCTTCAAGCGCCTTCAATGATGCATTTACGAAAATCATGGGAAATCCCCCTAAAAAAGCGCAGATTCACATTCTCTATGCTAATTTTATTTCCACACCAATCGGGCGGATGATCAGCGTGACAGATGCCACACATGTGTATTTACTGGAGTTTATGGACAGGCGGGGACTCGAAAAAGAAATTGAAACATTAAGAAAGAAGCATCATGCCCGTATTTTAGTTGGAGAAACAAACGTCCATCAGCAATTAGCAAAGGAATTGGCCTTATATTTTGAGAAAAAGCTGACCAAGTTTACTGTACCCCTTTCCTTACATGGCACCCCTTTTCAAATGAAGGTGTGGGAGCAGCTCTCACTCATTCCATCAGGCGAAACGAGATCCTATCGTGATCTAGCCACGAGACTTGGCGATCCGCATTTGGTTCGTGCCGTTGGTAATGCAAATGGTGCGAATCAATTGGCGATTATCATTCCTTGCCACCGCGTGATTCAAACAAATGGTGAACTTGGAGGCTACGGCGGGGGAATTGAACGAAAGAAATATTTGCTTCAGTTAGAACAACGTGCATAAAAGAAAAAAACGGCTCTGCTTATTCAGTAAGCGAGCCATTTTCTCCGTCACGGGTGATGCTGTATACATCAATGATTTGGTCCCATTTTGAAATGGTTTTTTCTTTTTTCATGCCCATTTTTAAAGCAACCTTCACCGACGCTTCATTCTCAGGGCGTATTAAGCTGATCATCCGTCTGACCATCATTTCTTCAAATCCATAAGTAAGACAGCCTTTTGCAGCCTCCGCAGCATAGCCATTTCCCCACGCCGCTTTCTTTAGCATATAGCCGATCTCAAGCTCGGTTTGCCCTTCAATGTTTTGCAGAACAATTCCGCTTTGTCCAAGTCGTTCATTTGTTTCTTTATCTTCAATGATCCATAGCGAGGTGTGGTACGTGCGGTCATTTTTTTGATTCCATGCAATCCACTCTTTTGTCTGCTGTTCATCCTTCAAAGAAGGATAATACTTCATCACTTCTTCGTCTTGGAACAGCTCGTCATATAAAAATGACGCATCATGTTCATTCATCGTTCTCAGTTTCAGGCGCTCTGTTTCAAATACTGTTCTTGTTTGAATTGTCATTGATGATCCTCCCTTTTTTACTTGCTAAAAATATCTCCGAACAACCCATTTGAATCTGGGGCAAAGTAATGGAAGCCCGCACCGGTTAAACTTGCAGCCAGCGCTGTCCACATCATTAAGCTGACGGTCATCCACACCGCGACTTGCTTTCTTTTCGTTCCAAAGCTCATGCACATCAAGGCCGCTAAATGACTGCCGATGATAAAAGGACCAATGAGCGCTAATCCAGGCAGACCATATCGTTCCCAAATTTTTCTCGCCCGCAGCTGCTTTTTCTCTCCTTTTTCATCACCTTTCTCTTCTTTTCTCTTTAACCACCATGCTTTAAACCGGTCCACAAACACAATGAGAAACAAGACTGTGAGAAAGTTGCCGATGAATCCAATCACAGCTGTTGTCACAGGATGCAGTCCACTTAAGATTGCGAATGGAACGACTCCAATCACTTCAAAAAAAGGCAAAGCAGCCAATACAAAAACGAGTACATACCCCCATACGATATCCAAAAACAGAACCCCTTTTCATTTTTGTCCTCTCCCCATTGTAATGAAAAACACAATTCCATTTCTACATTTTTTTAGAAAAAGAAAAGCACATCGGATCGGATGTGCTCAGTTTACATTCGTATTTTCATTTTTCTTATTTGCCCGGCGCAGGACAATGAGCATAAGCCCTATTAAAATCACAATAGACAGCAGGCTTTGCAGTAAAATCACACTTGGTGACGTCCAGCCAATCCATTCGAATATGAGCTGCGGTCCGAAAAAAATGAGCGGAATCAATGAAACGACATTCGCCTTTAAGATTGCATTGAATACAACGATACATAGCAGCATAAGCAGAATGACGCCCCATCTTTGTCCTGAAGTAAGTACAAGTAATGGCGTGCCAAGTTTTTGATCCAAAAGTTTGATTGTCACCATTGCTGTCAGCTGGAAAATTCCTAATATCCAAAAATAGAGAAATGCCCTGCGGCTTGTTTGAAAGGCGGTCGCTCTAAACATCACAATGATCATGATCACATTGGCCACTAAAACGATTGGATATCCAATCAAAGCAAACCAAGAATACGATAAGTTTTGACTGATTGCATCTGATAAAATCATGTAAAAAAGTGACCCAATCAAAAATGCACTGACAAACGGCACCCAGTCTTTATGATTTCCTGACAGCTCTTTTGCCAGTTCATCTGCATAGCTCCGCGGATCTCCGCCGAACACATCCTCTCCTGTTTTGCCGTCTTTTTCAGCCTCAACTGCATGTGTGGTCAGTTCATCCATCAGCTCATCAATCTCATCCTGATTTTTTCCCTTTGATATGAGATAAAGTTGCAGCTCTAGTAGAATGTGTCGTGTTTCTTTTGATACCATAATCTCACTTCCCTTTTTGTAATAAGCGGTTTACATTATTTGAAAGCTCATCCCAGCGGGCAATAAACTCTGTGAGCGCTAGTTCACCCGCTTGTGTGAGCGTATAGTATTTCCTTTTCGGTCCGCTTGCTGACGCTTTTGTGACAGTGGTCACCAGCTGTTCCTTTTGCATTCGCAGCAAAATCGGATAGATACTGCCTTCACTTATTTGATCAAACCCATAAAGCGCGAGCTTCTTCGTCATTTCATACCCATAAATTTCTCCCTCAGAAATAATCGACAGCAGACAGCCTTCTAAAATCCCTTTTAGCATTTGTGTGGATGTTGTCATGATTGTTCCTCCGATTTAAGTATCTTGCATCACAAGATAGCTTCATCTTACCATACACTATCTTGCCATGCAAGATACCGTACTAGAAAAAAAATCACCACTTAAAGGGTGATTTTTACGCCCAAGGTTTATCTGTCCCAAGTGCGTCAGCAAGCGCCTTACTATGTTTTCGGCGGCTTTTTCTTTCCTCTGCCCGCTGCTTCGCTGTTTGATGAAGCATGATCTCTTCTTCTGTTTCCGGCATCACCTGCGGGACTCGTTTAGGCTTTCCGTTTTCATCTAATGAGACAAATGTCAGAAATGAAGTCGCTGCGAGCCTGCGTTCTCCAGACATCAAGTTTTCTTTAATAACTTTGACGAACACTTCCATAGAAGACGTGCCGACCCATGTGACATAGGATTCCAAGCATACTGACTCCTTTTGTCCAATCGGCTCTAAAAAGTCAACAGAATCCATTGAAGCTGTGACCGTTTCACTGCGGCTGTGTCTTGCTGCCGAGATAGAGGCAATGTCATCTATATAGCTCATTAATTTCCCGCCAAATAACGTTTGGTGGTTATTCGTATCGAGAGGGAATACCCTGCTGGTTTTTACAACTTTCGATTCCTTGCAGTATTTGAAATTTTCTTCACTCATCATCATAGCTCCTTCTTGCTGTTTTCGTAGATGCGGAACGACTTTTATTAAACACTATTCTTTTAGGTTTGTCTAAACTTTTTGCTTTAGTCTTATGTGAGAGATTTTCTTTCGGAAATGTTTCAACCATGACAAGAAGAAGGAATAATAGAACTATGAACAAACAAGGAGGCCATTTGATGGATTCGATGAGAGCAGAGCAATTATACAAAATGCCGCAATGCATGAGTGAATACGACGATTTAGAAGAAGTTCTTTTATGCAGTCCTATTTATATGGAAATCAAACAAATTATCAACGAAACACAGAAACATTTTGCGAAAGAAAATATTTCTCAAATGAAAGCAGTCGCTCAGCATAAGCAATTGATCCAAGCGCTTAAAGATCATCAAGTACGGCCCATCCTGCTCCCAGCGAATGACCGCTTCCCTGAGCAAGTCTTCACTCGGGATATTGGGTTTACGATTGGACATACACTGTTTGTTTCAAAGATGGCCGCTCCGGTTCGGCAAGGGGAAGAACAATGTCTAAAAGAGTGGGCACAGGCAAACGGGTTATCAGCTGTCACCTTGACAGACGGAACGATTGAAGGCGGCGATGTGCTTGTGGATCAGAACCGAGTGTTTGTTGGCACGAGCAAAAGAACTAGTCCAGCCGCTATCTACCAGCTCAAAAAGGAACTGCCGGATCACGACATCATCCCAATTCACCTTCCTCCTCACATTTTGCATCTCGATTGTGTGATGAATATTCTGTCTCATGACGAGATATTCATTTATCCTGAAGCGTTCAAGCAAAAGGATCTCCAGCTGCTCAAAACGTATTATGATTTTGTTGAAATCGGTGAACAAGAGCAATTCACGCTTGGACCAAATGTTTTATCCATTGGGCAGAAAAAAGTGATCAGCTTGCCCAGCAACCAAGAAACAAATGCTGCATTAACCGCTCACGGGTACAACGTTATTGAAGTGGACTTTTCTGAAATTATTAAATCTGGCGGCTCGTTCAGGTGCTGCACATTGCCTATTCGGCGTTCATCTATTAAAAAAGCCAGCGAGTAGAACAGCTTGTCTACTTGCTGGCTTTTTATCTGGCTTGTCCTATTTTCTATTATATAAATGACAGGCAACTTCATGTCCTTCTTCCACTGCTTGTAATACTGGCTTTTTTTCAGCACACACATCCATCGCGGCAGGACATCTTGTTCGAAATACACAGCCGCTTGGCGGGTTCACAGGACTTGGAATTTCTCCTTTTAAAATAAACCTTTTGCGCTTGTCCTCTACGTCAGGATCTGGAATGGGGATGGCAGACAGTAAGGCTTGTGTATATGGGTGAAGCGGTGTTTGATATAATGCATCACTCGTCGTCAATTCAACGAGATGGCCTAAATACATGACACCGATTCGGTCGCTAATATATTTCACCATCGACAAGTCATGTGCAATAAAAAGAAAAGTTAATCCTTCGTCTTTTTGCAGTTTCTTCAGCAGATTCACGACCTGCGCTTGAACGGAGACGTCTAGTGCAGAAATTGGCTCATCTGCCACAATAAACTTTGGCGCTAAGGCAAGTGCTCTTGCAATGCCGATTCTCTGCCTCTGTCCTCCGCTAAATTCGTGCGGATACCGGGTGGCAAAATCATAGCTTAACCCTACCGCTTCGAGCAGTTCTTTTACGCGGGCAATCCTTTTCTTTTGACTGCCATAAAGCTGATGAATCTCCATTGGCTCCAGCATAATATCTTTTACTGACAGTCTCGGATTTAAGGAGGAATACGGATCTTGAAAGACCATTTGCATTTGCCGGTTGAAATCAAATGATTCTTTTTTAGAAAGGTGGTGAAGACTTTTCCCTTCATATAAGGCTTCACCATCTGTTGGTTCATAAAGACGCATGAGCACTTTTCCAAGTGTGGATTTGCCGCAGCCAGATTCACCAACGAGACCAAAGGTTTCACCTTGTTTCAACTGAAAAGAGACACCATCCAGCGCTTTTAACGTTCTCCCTTTTGATAGGTGAAAATGTTTTTTGAGGTTGTTTACTTGTAAAAGTGGTTCAACTGTCATGATCGCTCCTCCTCTCGCTTGGTAAATACCGCCTTGCACCTGCCCATTCCTTTTCATATGAAGTGCCAGAAAGGGAGAGCAGTTCAATATGTCTGCCGGTTTTAGGCGAATGAAGCATCTTCCCGTCTCCAGCGTAGATCCCTACATGGCGGACCGCTCCCTTTCCGTTTTCATTTGCAAAAAACAACAAGTCGCCTGGTTCTAAATGGCTTGATGTCACCGGCGTTCCTTGAACTGCTTGGTCACTTGCATCTCTCGGCAAAAGATATCCGCACGCTTTGTACATGCTGTAAGCAAAGCCTGAACAATCATAGCCAAAGCTGCTCATGCCTCCCCATAAATACGAAAGTCCAATAAATTGTTTTCCTGTGTCTACGACATCTTTGCCGGTCAAAGAGTAAGCATGTGAAACTGGGCGCACATCCGCTTTGTTGATTTCTCTTATTCCTACTGGGGTGACAACATAAAATTGATCATCTGTTTCTTTAGCTGCTGCCAGCTCTGTTAAAAAACTAATCTCCATATCGGGTTCCCCGTTTTGATAGAGCGTGGCTTTTTTCTGACAAACGATCAGAGATGCTGCTGACGCACTTCCCTCTGTTACTTGGTTTAATTGCTCAGCAGGTATATAGCCTGGATAGCCTTGCGGATGTTTCCGGCTGGCCTGCTGCGGTATGACGACTTTTATCCAGCCATCTGTCTCTTCTAATCCAATCACTCGCCCGCCGAGCAGTACTTGAGATTGAATCAAATTTTCTTCACATAAAGCCAACTTTTCTTCATATGTTTGCTGGTCAATCCATTCTTTGATGTTGATGGAATCCTGAAGTACCTTTCGATCGATTTCTCTCGGAGACTGCGGCGCTGTCCATACGTTAGCGACTGGAACCTTCGATTCATATATCATCACGAGACTCCTTTCACCCCTTGAATGCCTAACCCATGATCGATCGGTAAAAATATGTCTTTTCCTTTGTACACGATTCCTCCGTCTATCATGTCTTCTTTCAGCATAAGCGGCGCATCAAAATCGCAGCGGGTGATATTCGGCTGACTTGCGGCGAAATGTGCCGCTGCTGTAATGCCAAGCTTTGACTCAATCATACTGCCAACCATGCACTGAACACCGTATGCTTCAGCTAGGGCATTGATTTTTAGTGCTTCTTTTATGCCGCCTGATTTCATTAATTTTAAATTGATCAGATCACAGCTTCTCGTTTCAAGCACTTTGATTGCATCATGAAAACTAAAAATGCTTTCGTCTGCCATAATCAATGTATCAGTTGCTTCTGTCACACGGCGCAGACCTTCGATATCTTCTTTCGGTACTGGCTGTTCTACTAATTCAATATTCAGTGCTTCCATTTTTCGAATGGCTGTGATCGCTTCCTTCCACGTCCATCCTTGGTTTGCGTCGAGCCTGATCTGAATGTCCGGTCCGACTTTTTCTCGAATCCGCTTGATCCGCTGAATATCCGTGTGTATGTCATCTTTCCCCACTTTCACCTTTAACGTCTGAAAGCCTTCGGCTGCGTATTGTTTCGCATCTTCTGCCATCTCGAGCGGACGGTTTACACTGACCGTATAGTCGGTTTCGAGCTGATGACGATATCCGCCAAGATATTGATAAAGCGGAAGTCCTGCCTGCTTTGCTAACCCATCATAAATGGCCATATCGATTGCAGCCTTTGCGCTTGTGTTGCTTGCGAGCACACGGTTCATAGCAGAAAAGATTTGTTCATACTCTGCCAAGGAAGCCCCGAGCAAAATGGGTCTGATCACTTCACAGATAGCATAGTCGATGCTTTCCAGCGTTTCTCCTGTAATCACCGCCGTGGGAACTGCCTCTCCGTAGCTGACGTCACCTTGATCATATGTGATGATGACGATCAGAGATGCTGCGTCATACACCGTTCTTAAAGCGGTTTTAAAAGGCTTTTTTAGCGGTACACTCGTTCTGCATGTATGAACATCCACGATTTTCATTTGATCGCCTCTTTCGCAGCAACGCCTGGGGAAATGTGCAGTTTTTTCCCCGCCGCATCTAGAGCAGCCTGCACGCCCATTGGAATGGCAAAGTTCGGTGATGAATGACCGATCCGAAAGCCGCCGAGTGCAGGTTTCTTTTGCGGCACAATATAGGTTTCCCACAGCTGTTCCAAGGTTAAGGACTGGTCTTTCTTTTTTGGTTCACATTGATGAAAATCTCCAATGATGAATCCTGCCGCATCATCCAGTTTTCCAGCAGAGGTGAGGTGCTGCATCATGCGATCGATTTTATACGGCTCTTCGTCAATATCTTCAATGAACAACAGCTTTCCCTTCGTATCAATTTCAAAAGGTGTACCAAGTGTTGTCACGATGAGGGCAAGATTCCCTCCTATGATGTCACCTGAAGCAGTGCCGGGGTAGAAGGTATGAAGAGGTGACAAGTGATGCGTATACGTAAAGGCCTTCGGCGTGAACAGCTGCAAAAAGGTATCCTTCGTATACGGATGAACCTCTTCAAGTCCCACATCAGAGGAAAGCATTGGACCATGAAAGGTCACAAGGCCGGTCTGCTGCTGGATGGCCGTATGTAAAAACGTAATGTCACTATAACCCCAAAAGATTTTCGGATTCCGGCGAATGAGATCATAGTCAATGGCTTCCGCAAGTCTTCCAGTTCCGTACCCTCCGCAGGCACAAATAACTGCTTTGACTTCTGGATCTTGAAACATGCCATGAAGATCTTCCACTCTTTCATGATCACGCCCCGCTAAATACCCGTACCGAGAATCGAGATACTTCCCTTTTTTCACCTTCAGCCCGAGGCTTTCTAAAAAGGCAATTCCTTTTGCTAATTTCAATTCATCAGGCGGGCTTGCTGGTGCAATAATCCCCACCGTATCCCCTGTTTGAAGCGCTGCTGGCAGCTGGTTCATGCCAATCCCCTCTTTCTCTTTGTTTCTTTCAATCTATGGGCATCTTCTCCATAACATGAACGAATAAAGGAACAGACGCTTTTTTCCAAAGCGTCCGTGTTTCTCATTTATTACTCTCCATCTACTTGCGCCCATTTCAAATCGATATACCCAACAGGATGGCGGACAATCCCCTTTACGCCCTCTTTTTGTAAATGGACTTGGTTATAAAAATGAATTGGAATGATCGGTGCTTCTTCCATGAGAAGTGCCTCTGCCTCATGAAGGATGCTGTTTCTCTTTTGTTCATCTGCTTCCTGGCTCGCCTTTTTAATCAGCTGATCATAGGTGTCGTTTGACCATCCCGTCCGGTTCATCGCATTCCCTGTTTGAAAGCTCTCTAGGAAATTGATCGGATCTGCATAGTCTGCTAAAAATGAACTTTGCGAGAATTGGAATTTCAGTGCCTTTTGATCTTCTGCAAATACATTGGCTTCCATGTTCGCAAGCTTCACGTCTACACCCAGCGCTTCTTTTAATTGTTGCTGGATGGCTTCAGCTTTTTTCTTGTTCTCAGGCTTTGTACTATATGTTAATGTGACGGGCGGCAGCTTCGAATAGTTCTCTTCTTTCAGCCCTTTTTCTAATAGCTTCGCAGCTTCACTCGTATCTTGTTTGACAAGATCGCCGCCAGCTTCTCTGAAATCTTCACCCTTTGAATCTAGAATTCCCGGTGAAACGAAGGCGCGGGCAGGCTTCTCTTTATTCTTCGTTACATAATCCACGATATCTTGCGGATTGATCGCCATTTGAAAGGCTTTGCGAATGTTCTTATTTTGAAAAGGTTCCATGTTCACATTCAGACGATAAAAGAACAGTCCTGCCTGATCTTCAATGTGCACATCTTTATTTTTCAGCAAATTTTCACTTTGTTCTGCTGGGACGAAGGCAGTATCTAAATCTCCCGATTGATACATTTGATAATCAGTGTTGCGATCACTGATCATCAGCCACTTTACCTGATCCAGCTTAACTGATTTTTTGTCCCAATACGTCTCACTTTTTTCCATAGTGAAGCTCTCATCATGCTTCCATTCTGTCAGCTGAAACGGTCCATTCCCAACAAAAGTTTTGGCATCCTTTGCCCAATTTGGGTCCTTCTCAGCTACCTTCTCATTAACAGGGAAAAAGGCAGGGTTTGCGGTCATATTTAAGAATGACTTCTGCGGGTATGCCAGTGTGACTTTTAGCGTTTTGTCATTTTCAGCACTGACTTTTACGTCCTCTTTCTTTCCCTTTCCACTGTTAAATGCCTCTCCGCCTTCAATCATGTAAGCTAAGAACGATGCAGAGGAGCCTGTTTTCGGATCGAGCAGACGCTTCCACGCATATTCAAAGTCACTCGCTTTCACTGGATCACCATTCGACCACTTGATACCATCTCTTAAATGAAACGTGTACGTTTTTCCATCCTCTGAAATCTCCCATTTTTCAGCCATTGCAGGAGATGGTTCGTGCTTTTCATTCAGTCTTGTTAATCCTTCCATTAAGTTATTCAGCCCTTGCCACGATACATTATTAAAACCAATCGGCGGGTCAAATGACGTCGGTTCGTTTTCGTTATTTAAGGTTAATATTTTCTTTTCACCCTTGTTACTTGATGATCCTTTACCTGCTTGCTCATTCGCTGTACATCCTGCGAGCAGCATGATGATGAACAAACAAACACTGATGATCCACCCTTTTTTTCTCATCAAAAACTCCCCCTTTGTGTTGAAGATAACATCGCTTGGTTCGCTCGCTCATCCTGGAGCCAGCAATGCACTGTATGAGTAGGTGACCGCTGCGTTTCGTGCGGCATGATATGATCACACACTTTCATGGCAGATGGGCAGCGATCGGTATACGGACAGCCCTTTGGCGGAGCAAATAAATCAGGCGGGCTTCCTTCAATCGGAATCAGTTCATCTTTCATATCAAGTCTTGGAACGGATTGCAGGAGCCCTTTAGTATAAGGATGCTGCGGACTGTAAAAAATATCTCGCCTTGTTCCGACTTCAACCATTTTCCCTCCGTACATGACCGCTACCCGGTCGGCAACTTGGGCTACGACCCCTAAGTCGTGTGTGATTAAAATAATGGTGACACCTGTTTTCCTCTGAATCTCTTTAAACAGCTCTAAAATTTGTGCCTGTATGGTCACATCCAGCGCGGTCGTCGGTTCATCTGCAATCAGTACCTTTGGCTCACAAATCAGTGCCATTGCAATCATGAGCCGCTGCCTCATTCCCCCGCTGAATTGGTGCGGGTATTGCTTTAATCTCTCCTTCGGCTGCGGAATACCAACCAAATCAAGCATCTGTACGGCGGCTTCTTTCACTTCTTTTTTCGTCAGCTTTTGATGTTCCTTCGCTGCTTCCATCAGCTGATCTCCTATTGTCAAGGTTGGGTTGAGTGCCGTCATCGGATCTTGGAAGATCATCGAGATATCGACACCTCTTATGGCGCGCATTTCTTTTTCAGATAATGACAGCAAGTTGCGGTCTTGAAACCAGATTTCTCCCTGATCAACATGCGCGCTGTATGCAGGCAGAAGCCTCATAATACTTTGTGATGTCACACTTTTTCCGCAGCCTGATTCTCCTACAATGGCTAAGGTTTCTTTTTCATAAACATCGACATTCACTCCGCGTACTGCTTGAACTGAACCGCCGTATGTTCGAAAGCTGACGTGCAGATCGATAATTTGCAGAACTTTTTTCACAGCACCATCACCTCTTCATCTTTGGATCAAGCGCATCTTGCAAGCCATCACCTAAATTGTTAAAGCAAAACATCGTGAGTGAAATAAAAAATGCCGGGAAAAATAAACGCCACCAATGTCCATTGTCTGACAACACAGTCGGCAAAGCATCATTGGCCATCACGCCCCAGCTTGCAAACGGCGCTTGAATACCTAAACCGAGAAAGCTTAGGAACGCTTCAGCAAATATCGCGGTCGGCACAGTGAGGGTCATCTGGACGATAATCGGCCCCATCGTATTCGGCAGAAGGTTGCGGCGAATGATCCGCAGGCTTTTGGCACCAAAGGTTTTGGAGGCAAGGACATATTCCTGGCTTTTCAGCTGAAGAACCTGACCTCTCACAATTCTTGCCATTCCAATCCATCCGGTGACAGTGAGCGCTACAATAATGGTGACAAGCCCTGGCCCCATGAGCACCATCAATAAAATGACGACAAGTAAATAAGGAAGTCCATAGAGCACCTCGACAATCCGCATCATGATATGGTCATAGCGTCCGCCTTTATAGCCGGCTATGCCCCCATAAATCACACCGATGGCAAAATCAATCAGGGCTGCCATGACACCCACAAATAACGAAATGCGTGCTCCGTACCAAGTACGTGTGAACACATCTCGCCCAAGCTCATCTGTTCCGAACCAGTGAGCAGCCGAGGGCGGCAGATTTTGCATCGAAAGACGCTGCTCTGTCACACTATTTGGCGCAAGCAATGGGCCTAAGATTGCCATGACAAAAAGAAAAATCAGGACCGATAGACTAAACATCGCAAGCTTATTTTGCTTCAGCCGCCTCCATGTATCAGCCCAATAGGAAAGAGAGGGTCTTTTAATGGCATGGGCTTCCGTTTTCTTTTGCTCTCGAGAAGAAAACCATTCGTCCGGGACTTCAGGGTGCCTGTTCGGTGGATCATGCTGAAGGTGTATACTCATGCCTTTCCTCCTTTCTGATGCAGCTGAATCCTCGGATCAAGGAGACGATACGCCACATCGACAATGAAGAGAAGTGTGATTAAAATAATGCTGTAAAAAACAGTGGTTCCCATGATGACAGGATAATCACGATTGTTAATGCTCTCGACAAAGTATTTTCCCATTCCAGGAATGGCAAATATTTTTTCAATGACAAAACTTCCTGTTAAAATACTTGCGACAAGTGTTCCAAGAATGGTCACAACGGGTAAAAGTGCATTCCGAAGCGCATGCTTAAATACAATTTTTAAGGGAGAAAGTCCTTTTGCTTTGGCAGTACGGATATAGTCTTGCGACAGCACTTCAATCATGCTCGATCTCGTTAACCTGGCGATAATGGCCATTGGCCCGACAGCAAGGGCGATTGTAGGCAGCACCATATGCATTGGACTTGTCCACATCGCTGTAGGAAAGAGCTTCAAATTGACAGCAAGCTGCTGAATTAATAAGGTAGCAAAGATAAAGTTTGGAATGGATATACCGAAAACAGCAATGGTCATAGCGATGTAATCAATCAAACCATTATGCCGGAGGGCAGCCATGACCCCTAGCAGAATGCCAGAGATGACAGCAATCAATATTGAGATAAGACCAAGTTCTAATGAGACTGGGAAGCCTCTCGCCAATAGATCATTGACACTTTCAGAAGGCTTTTTAATGGAAGGACCAAAATCAAAGGTAACAATGGATTTTAAATAGATGACATATTGAACATAGAGTGGTTCGTCTAAGTGATAGTAGCTTTCGAGGTTTCGCTGGACGGTTTCGTTTGTATTTCGTTCTTCATTGAAAGGCGATCCTGGGATGACCTTCATTAAAATAAACGTTAAAGTCGTAATCGTTAAGATCGTGGCAATCATCGCAATGAAACGCTTGAGCAAAAAGCTGGCCATCTGCTGTCTCCCCCTCGCTTAACAAAATGTTGTACGTGCGGCAAGCTCTGTCATGACAAGCATCGCTTGATAGGCTTCTAATATATTCTCTGCTTGGTACGTTACCATTGTTGTTCCTTCTATGATGGCAGTACCCGGCATTAAATTCGCCCATTCAGCTTGTCCATAGTTGGCAAACTCAATCTTAAGCAGCGGCTGATCAGGAGGCGTCAGCGGGTTCATTTGATCAATCTGTTTCATCGCGGCTTCCACTTGCTGCGAGATTTGTTTATTGACTTTGGCAGGAGGTAAGCATTTCACAGCAGATCTTGAGATGGTCTCTTTCACCGCTACTGTCTTTACACCAGGCATCAGCTCTTCTGCCTCAAGTGCTGCTTGATCATCCCCGCAAACAAGAATCACTGGAACACCATAGTAGCCTGCAATATACGCATTAAAGCCCATTTCACCAATTGGATGATCATTTATGTAAAAATGTCTGACCCCAAAAATCATACTGTGCGACATCACACCTTTCATTGATGCTCTTGCATGATAGCCTAAAAAAACAGCTGCATCATAGGTTTGATCCAACCCTTGCACCATTGAATAAGGCTTTACATCACCTGATATGAGAACTGCCTCTTCATGCAGTTCTTCGATCAAAAGATTATTCATTTTAGAATGACTGTCATTCACCAAAATGTCGGTGGCACCATGCTGAATAAGCGCCTCTACACAGGCGTTCACTTCACCTGTCATAATGCGTCTGCCCCGCTCATAATTATGCTGGCGTGAATCAACAAATGTATGATCAGCTAGACCAGTAATTCCCTCCATATCGACAGATAGATAGAGCTTCATTCCCATCCCCCTTTAATTAAACATAAAATTTGTGTATATTTTTCTAAATTTTCTAAAAAATTATATGAGAACTTGATTGATTTTTCAATACAATGTCTGAAAATAAGGAATTTAGACTTAGATAATACAGGTCAAAAGACTATTTCAGAAAGGATTTTTTTAACAAATAAAACACCACTAACTATGTCTTTAGTGGTGTTTATCCGCTTCATTAATCTGCGATTTCAGCTGTTCATATTTCTTCATGGTTTGTGTAAATAAATCATCAAACATCTGAGGTGCCTGCTGTTGAATGACCTCAGCACCTTCTCCTGTAATTCCCCCTTTTGTCGCCACTCTATCGACAGTTTCAGCAAAGGTGAGACCTCGTTCTACAAGGATCTGGCCTGTCCCTAAAAGGGCATACGTTAAAAATTCATTCGCTTCCTCTAAGGAAAGATCACTATTTCTCACAGCGGCTTTCGCCATTTCTTCAAACAGAGCAGCAATAAAACCAGGAGATGAGCTTGTCAAATTGCTTGCCGCATCAAACCGGTCTTCCTCTACCTCCCTGACGATGCTAAAAGCTGAAAGCAGACGGTGTAAACGCTCCTTGTTCTCACGCCCTGCGGCTGCACCATGCGCAACAAGGGATACGCCTGTGC
Source organism: Bacillus sp. WP8 (assembly GCF_000800825.1). Classification (NCBI taxonomy): domain Bacteria; kingdom Bacillati; phylum Bacillota; class Bacilli; order Caryophanales; family Bacillaceae; genus Bacillus; species Bacillus sp. WP8. The sequence continues at coordinate 1,245,720 of NZ_CP010075.1, read as the reverse complement.
CAACAGCTGACGTGAGTGTTGGGATGTATCTAGACACTAGCTGTGTTGTATGCGCTTGTAACTTTTCTAATGTCACAGCTGCTGCTACTGACACAATATGTACCGCTTTCGCTTTAGATGGCAGCTGATCTAGAACATCTAGTACAGCAAGCGGCGGCACGCAGACAAACAATATATCACATGACGCAGAAAGTTCGTCTAATGAACAAATGTTGATTTCTTGGTGCTTTTCTTTAAGCTGATGCAGGCGTTCCGTTTCACTTCTTGTATGGATCATGATTTGATGAGCATCTAGCACCCCATTTTCCAACCACTTTTGCACCATCATATCAGCCATACTTCCATATCCAATAATTCCGATTGTCTCCACAGTTTAAACTCCTCTATTTACTAAGATTCACTACTTATTTTAACAATTTCCCACAATGTTTTCATTTTTATCCCACACTTTTTTCTTACGATAAAATCAGTCACCACCACATACGGTAAAACACCTTGAACACATACATGAAAAAATCAATGAAAGAGAGTGATTCGGATGACTCACAAAGATGACAAACAAACTATTGAACAACCTCAAAAACAGAAGAAGCCAAATGGCTGGTTTAAACCATTCGTCAGCGGTGTTGTGGGCGGTATATTAGCGTTAGGTGTCTACGTTCTTACACCGTATGCTCAGCATTCATCAGACAGCACTGCAAATGATTCGGCAGCGAAAACAGAAGCAGTATCGACAAATCACACGAATTCGTCAAAAACAACAGCCGTCCAAACATCAAATTCATCAAACAGCATTTCCAGCATGGTCGAAAATGTATCACCAGCAATTGTCGGCATTACAAACTACCAAGCACAAACTCAAACAGACACGAGCTTTGGCGATTTCAGTAACCCTTTCGATGAATCACAGCAAAACAAAAGCAGTCAAGAGGAAAAAACCGGTACAGGCTCAGGAGTGATTTTCAAAAAATCAGGCAATAAAGCCTATATCTTAACAAACAACCACGTCATTGAAGGGGCAAACAAACTCACCGTATCCTTACACGATGGCAAAACCATTGAAGGAAAACTGGTCGGAGCTGATCCGCTCACTGACCTAGCTGTTGTGGAAATTAGCAGCAGTCATGTGACGAAGGTGGCGGCATTAGGCAATTCCTCCTCACTGCGTGCTGGAGAAACTGTCATCGCAATCGGAAACCCGCTTGGTGAAGACCTTTCAAGAACGGTGACACAAGGAATTGTCAGCGGTGTCGACCGAACAGTCTCTATGAACACATCAGCAGGCGAAAGCAGCATTAATGTCATTCAAACAGATGCAGCCATTAATCCAGGTAACAGCGGCGGCCCGCTTCTGACGACAGACGGAAAGGTTGTGGGGATCACGAGTATGAAAATCTCTGAAACAGGTGTGGAAGGCATTGGATTCGCGCTGCCAATCAATGATGTCAAACCAATCGCTGATCAGCTTCTCGCTAAAGGAAAAATTGAACGTCCATATATCGGCATCAGCATGCTGGATCTCGAACAAGTTCCAGATGTGTATCAGAAAGAAACACTCGGACTTAAAAGCAGTCAGCTCGATCAAGGCGTGTATGTCAAAGAAATCGCCGCTGGCTCACCTGCCGCCAAAGCAGGCTTAAAGTCAGAGGATGTCATTACCGCCATCAATGGAATACAAATCAAAACTGGCAGCGAATTACGTCACGAGCTATACACGAATACAAAAGTAGGAGACACCGTGAGCATCACCCTCATTCGAAACGGAAAACAAGAAACAAAACAGGTCACATTAACACAATCTGAATCTAAGCAGGTCAGTTCCTAATGAAAAAACAGCTCAATTATGAGCTGTTTTTTTATGACGATTGAATTGGCGTTAATCTTTGTTCAATTTCTGCTCGTTTATGCTCTAGGAATGGCGGAAGGGCTAATTGATCGCCAAGTACATCCACCCCTTCATCGACTGTAAACCCAGGACCATCTGTTGAAATTTCAAATAAAATACCATTTGGCTCTCTAAAGTAAAGAGCTTTAAAGTAAAAACGTTCTACAACACCAGAATTCGTAAAGCCTGCTTTTGATATTTTTTCATACCATTTTTCAAGCTCTTCTGCATCCTTTACGCGGAATGCGACATGATGCACACTTCCTCTGCCGGAACGTTCAGAAGGCCCTCCTGTTTTTTCAATCACATGAATTTCTGTTCCAGCACCGCCATTTCCTGACTCAAAAATGGTCACGATCTCACCATCATTTGATTGTTCACGTGCTCTTTCGGTGAAACCAAGGATGTCTGTTAAAACACGGATCGTCTTATCAGCTTCTGCAACGGTTAATTCAACTGGACCTAAACCTCTAATCGCATACTCTGCAGGAATATCATCATGCACTGGCGGTGAGCCTTCTTCTTGTGCGTTCGGTTCTACTGTTAAAAACAGCTGCTGCCCTTCTGGGTCTTTAAAACGTAAGGCAGGTCTTCCGCCTCTCAAGGAAGCTGTTTCTTGCTGTACGCCTTTATCTTCAAACCGCTTTTCCCAAAACGTGAGTGCCTCTTCAGAAGAAACGAGAAGGCCTGTGCTTGTGATCGCATTTGTCCCTTCCAAACGGCGGGCAAGCATTGGAATCTCAAAGAATGTAAGCTCTGTTCCTGGTGAAGCAACCTCATCTCCATAAAACAAGTGATACATAGACGGGTCATCTTGATTGACTGTTTTCTTTACAAGTTTCAAGCCAAGAATTTGGCGATAGAAATCAACATTCTTCTGAGCATTGGCTGTTAACGCAGATACGTGGTGAATCCCATTGATTTTCATTATTTTCACTCCTATTTTTAATTATCTCGAATTCGAGATAATTTCCTTATGAATAAAATAGTTCATTTTTCAAGAAAAGTCAACCATTTAACTGTACGTTTACTGGATGTTCGGTTTCTGGACATTAAATTAACATTAAATCGAAAATAATCTTTCATTGTTCGTTTTTAACACAACATTCACCCTGATATCTCCAATAAACGAACACTTTCAATCACAAATACGAAAATCAGAAAATTTTTTTAATTCTTGTTTTCCTAAAATCGTATTACAATGAACAAAATACATGTCACAGTAACGTACGAAATTGATGCAGGAGGTCGTGTGTAATGAACAAAGAACAACCAGCGTTAAAACAAGACATCGGCTTATTTTTCGCCCTATCTCTTGTCATCGGGACCATTATCGGGTCAGGCGTCTTTATGAAGCCAGGCAACGTCCTTTCCTATTCAGGGAGCTCAGACATCGCATTATTCGCTTGGCTGTTAGGTGGAATCTTAACCCTTGCAGGCGGACTGACTGTCGCTGAAATTGGTACACAAATCCCGAGAACCGGCGGTTTATACGCCTATCTTGAAGAAGTGTATGGTGAATTTTGGGGCTACTTATGCGGCTGGGTACAGATTATTATTTACGGACCCGCCATCATTGGTGCACTTGGTCTTTATTTTGGTTCATTATTAGCCAATTTATTTTCGCTTTCGACTTTATGGTCTACAACGATCGGCATTATCACCGTTTTATTTTTATGTATCATCAACATCATGGGAACAAAATACGGCGGATTTGTTCAGGGGCTGACCACTATTGGAAAGCTTGTCCCGATTGCCGCTATTATTGTGTTTGGCATATGGAAAGGTAACGAAAACATCTTCATGGCTGTCAACGATAGTATCGCTCAAATGAACTTCGGTGCAGCGATTTTGGCTACGTTATTTGCTTATGATGGCTGGATTTTACTTGCTGCGCTTGGTGGAGAAATGAAAAACCCTGAGAAACTGCTTCCTCGCGCGATGGCAGGCGGAATTTTAATTGTGACGGCTTGTTATCTCTTTATTAATGTCGCACTTTTGCACGTGCTGCCAGCTGATCAAATCGTCCAGCTAGGTGAAAATGCGACAAGCACTGCTGCTACCATGCTCTTTGGACCAATTGGCGGGAAAATCATTAGTATTGGGATCATCATCAGTATCTTTGGCTGTTTGAACGGAAAGGTTCTTTCATTCCCACGTGTGATTTTTGCGATGGCAGAACGAAAGCAGATTCCTTTCGCCAACGCGATTTCCCGTATTCACCCAACATTTAAAACACCTTGGATCGCTGTATTTGTGCAAATTTTGATCGCCATTGTGTTTATGATCGTCAGTAATCCCGAGAAGCTGTCTGAAGTATCGATTTTCATGATTTACATCTTTTATGTCATGGCCTTTTTCGCCGTCTTTAAGCTGAGAAAACAAAACAGCGGAATGAAGCGTGCGTACAGTGTACCACTTTACCCGCTGACACCAATCATTGCGATTATCGGTTCATTATTCGTCTTAATCAGCACCATGATCACCGATTGGAAAAGCTGTCTGATCTCCATGCTGATCGGCATGGCTGGACTGCCTATTTATTATTATATGAAAAAAACACAAAATAAAGCAGAGCACTAATCAGTGCTCTGCTTCATTTTTTATATTGTTTGATCACTTTATATGATTCGTTTAAATATCTCATGAGCCGGTATGGCTTACTAAGCACGCGGATTGGGAGCCTTGAGATAAATCCATTCAGGTTCGACTTATATTCCTGCGTGATCCGCTTTGGCTTTGTCGCTATTTTTTCATATACTTCTTTGTAAAATTCCTTCATGATGTCGACTTGCACACTGATCTTTTGATGACACTCTGTACACTCAACGCTTTTCATCTGATCATTCACATAAACGATGCTGTGGAGGGTCTCTTCTTGGCACCGAGTACAATGTAGGTTTGCTTCCATTTCGGTTTTCTTCAAGATACACAGCTCCTTTCTCGTTTGATGTTGCTCTTGTTATACCATTCGAACGCTGCAAGCCTTTTATTGCACGGATGCTTCCTTTAAAATGGCTGCCGCCGTTAGTTCGTCTGTCACCAGTACTTGGATGAAGCCGCCATTTAAAGCCCCTAAAATACTTTCAGCTTTATGGGTTCCTTCTACAACAGCGATGACCGTTTTGACGCTCTTTAATTGTTCCAGCGATAAGCCTATGACCTTTTGATTCAGTTCATCTTGGACAGGTTTTCCTTCTCCATCAAAGAAACGAAAACCAATATCACCGACAGCGCCTGATTGCCTTAAACCAGATAAATCCTCTTCTTTTAAATAACCGACTGTTTTTAAAGTCGACCCTTTATGCGGGTTGCCAATACCGATGAGGGCAATATCCACATTTCTGCCTTCTTCAAGCACAGCTTCTATGTCCTGCATCGCCATGAGCCGTTCTTTTAATTCTTCTGTTTCTAAAATCGCAGGGGCATATAAATAGGAACACGTGCCGTTCATTTTCTTTGCCAGCTCATATGCCAGCTGATTGGCATGAATATCGACTGCCTGCCTGCCCATTCCGCCCTCTAAAGGAATGACCTTCACATCGTTTCTTCGTTCAAACGGATATTCTTTGACAAGCTCAGCAAGCGTCGTCCCCCATGAAATACCGATTTTCTCCGCATTTTTCATGTTTTTAGACAAATAATAGGCGCCTGCTTGACCGACTGCCCGCTTCACCATCTCGGACATTGTCCCAACACTTGGGACAACGACCGCATCTGTTAATTGAAAGGTTGTTTCCAGCTGCTTCTCAAGTTCCACTGTATGAATGCTTTCGTCTTTAATGTACACTTCAACGATTCCCACATCTTTTGCTTTTTGTAAGAGCTTTGAAATGACTGGTCTTGAGACATTGAGCTTTTTTGCAATTTCTTGCTGCGTCCACCCGTCTGTATAATAAAGATGAGCAACTTTGACGAGCTGTCGTCTTTCTTCCCAATTCAGCATGTGACATCATCCTTTTAATATACTATGATTACCAGTATATCAAACATTCGTTTCCAATTGGAACAATTGTTATGAAAATGACAAAAAGAGCGATTAACTCTCCGCTCTTTTTCCCTCAGTATATTTCGGCTGATACGTTCTCCCACCGTCTAACAAGATAATTTGTCCGTGCAAATAACTCCCCTCATCACGTGTGAGAAATAAAGTGAGTCCCGCGATATCATCAGGTTTTCCTAACCTTCCGATGGGAATGAGTGATTGCAGCTGCCGTTTCTCCTCAACAGTCGGATAGAGTGTATCAAGCATTTGAGATTCAATCACGCGGGGAGCAATCACATTGATGCGTATATGATGGGAGCCTAGGTCCTTTACGAGCGATCGCATCAATCCAAAAGCACCTGCTTTTGATGCATAATATTGAATACCGCCGCCTGAGCCGGTGATGGCCGATCCCGATCCAATAATGACAACACTGCCTTCCTCCCGCTCACACATATAGGGTGCCAACGCTTTGATGCAATAGTAAAGACCATATAAGTTCACAGCCAATGTCTTTTTCCAGAGTGAAAAATCGACTTCTAAAAAAGGTAGTGATTTTGTCATTCCTGCTGAATACACAAGATGAGCAATACCGCCCAGCTCCCTTTCAGCTGCTGATATCATTTGCTGAACACTTTCCCACGATGAAACGTCAGCTTGAAATATCAGCAGCTGAGGATACTGTGTCTTTAAGAGCGAAAGTCCCTTTTCATCTATATCTGACACAGCAACTGGCTGTCCTTCTTTTAAAAAACGCTCAGCTATTTCTTTTCCGATCCCTTGTGCTCCGCCAACGATGAGAACTGGTTTTTGATCATTAGCCAGCGCTCTCACCCCCATCAAGCATAATCGCCACGCCATCTGTAAATGCACCATAGGATGTACTGAGGAACACCGTCATATGGGCCACAGTCTCCTTGATTTGCTCTGTATCAGGAACCAAATCGAGAGGCGGAGGCAGCAGCGCAAGCACCCGAATGCCTTTGTCTTTAAATTCTCTCGCTAACCCTTTTGTCATGGCATTCAGCATAGAATTCGAAGTAGCATGCGAGATCCCGCCATCTCCTGTGATACTGCCTGATGACGATATATTAATGATGCAGCCTTGCTTCTGATCAACCATATGCCATACGGCAGCCTGACTGGAAAGAAAGACGGTATTCACAGCCGATTCCACTTCATCTACCCATCCATCAGGGCTCACGTCATCAAGCTCTGCGCACGCTCCTTGCTCTGCTTGATTGACCAGAATATCCAGTTTACCGCATGTATCAATCACTTGCCTCAGCATCCGTGTCGCATCATGCGGCGTTTCCAGCGGGTTCTGAATAATACTCGCTTGACCGCCCATTTTTTGAATGTCTTCACGAATGGTTTTAGCCTTTGATTCATCATGAAACGTGTGTAAAAAAACATGTGCACCTGCCTGGGCTAAAGCCAGGCAGATGGCTTCTCCAAATCCATCTGTGCTACCTGTCACAAGTGCCGCTTTCTGATGAAGCTGGACGTGCACACGTATCTCCTCCCTATCCCTTGTTTGGCCATTATTTTCTCAGCTTACTCACGATATCAAGTGCTGCTTCATAAAAACCTTCTGAGATGGTCGGATGCGGATGAATCATTTTCGCCATCTCTTCTGCTGTTCCTTCTAAATACATAAAGGAGGAAGCTTCTGAAATCATCTCTGTGACGTGCGGGCCAACCATCGTCGCGCCAATCACTTCACCATAGGCTGTATCGTATACCAATTTAATAAAGCCTGTTTGCTCACCTGCCGCTAGTGCTTTACCGCTTGCCGCTAAATCAAATCGTTCTGCCCGCACGTTAAGTCCTTTGGCTTTTGCCTCTTTCTCAGTCAGACCGACACTTGCTACCTCTGGTAATGTATAAATACATCTAGGCATGATATCAGCATTCATTTTTTCAGACACACCGCAAATATTACTGACCGCAACAGCCGCCTCTGCCATCGCTGCATGAGCCAGTTGATAGCCGCCCGCAACATCCCCAACTGCATAGACACCTTCAACGCTTGTCTGCATCTTGTCGTTCACCTTGATAAAAGGACCATCCAGCTGAAGATCAAGCTGGCTGACAGCAGAAACAGCAGGTCTTCTTCCTACACAAACAAGCAGTCTTTCAGCCGTAAAGATATGCGTCTCCCCTTTATCGTCTGATGCATGAACCGCTTTGACTCCTTCGCTTTCCGTTACCTCTGTCACAGTGGTTTTCTTCGCGATATGGATGCCTTTTTTCTTTAATTCTCTTTCTAGCAGCTTAGATGCTTCCTCGTCTTCTTGCGGAATAATGGACGGAGCTGCTTCAATAATCGTGACTTTTGATTGAAGGCTCTGGAAGATACAAGCCAGCTCAAGTCCAATGACACCGCCGCCAATGATGACGACAGAAGCAGGAATATCTGGGATGTCAAAGATCGTATCACTTGTGTCAAATTGAATGTCTTTAAGGCCCGGTATTGGCGGAATAGCGGGTGAAGATCCAGTGGCAATCATGAGCTCTTTCGTTTCAATCAATTCTGAACCATCTTGTTTTTCAATCCCAATCTGGTGTCTTGTCACAGCTGTACCTCTGCCGTTATATACATCAATCTTTCCTTGGTTTAATAAAAAGGCAATTCCGCCTCTGAGCTTTTCAATGACGTCATCTTTGCGCTTTCTCATTTTATCGAAGGAAAGGACCAAATCACCTGTTTCAATTCCCCAGCTTTTCGCCTTCTCAATTGATTCAATGACTTCTGCATGTTTGAGCAGTGTCTTTGAAGGAATGCAGCCACGATTTAAACAAGTACCGCCAAGAAAATCCTCTTCAATCAATGCGACCTTCCGTCCACGCTCAGCTGCTTGAAGGGCGGCAGTATATCCGCCAGGCCCTCCGCCAATGACTGTCAGATCATACGTTTTCGTCATCCGATTCATCTCCTACATTAGCAATTCAAATGGTTGTTCAAGCACTTTTTTAAGGTCTGTTAAAAAGGCAGCCGCTGGTGCGCCATCTACCACTCGGTGATCAAACGATAAACTAACGCCCATCATCGGCCGCACCTGAATTTCTCCATCTACCACAACAGGTTTTTCTTGAATGCGCCCAACGCCTAAGATCGCCACTTCTGGCTGATTAATAATCGGGGTAAAGGTATCAATGGCATACATACCTAAGTTACTAATGGTAAAAGTGGACCCTTTCAGCTGGTCTGGCAGCAGTTTTTGGTCACGTGCGTTTCGGCCGATTTCTTTCGCCTCTTTTGTCAGCTGTTTTAACCCTTTTTGGTTCGCATGAGAAATGACTGGAACCATTAAGCCATCTTTTACAGCGACAGCGAGACCAATGTGCACATCATCATGGAAATGGAGCTCATTTTGTTCAAACGTCATATTGATATGCGGGTGGCGCGTGAGTACATTGCTAACCGCATGAATGATAATTTCTGTGAACGACAGTCTGTAGCCTGTCTCTTTTTCAATCGCTGGCAATAGCTGTTTGCGTACTTCTTTTGTTTTTGTCATATCGATTTCACTTGTTAATGTCACGTGCGGTGCTGTAAAGGCACTTTGTGACATGCGATCAGCAATCACTTTTCTCATACCAGCTAGTTTTTGTGTTTTCACTGGAGAAGACTCAGCTGTTTGTGCAGCTGCTGCCGTTACATCACTCTTCATAATTTTTCCGTGCGCACCAGATCCAGCAACATTCGCTAAATCGATTCCTTCACGAGCAGCCACTTTCTCTGCTAGAGGTGACACGCGCTGATCTTTCTCATTAGAGTGGACAGCCGCCTCGACGTCCCGCTTTTGAACTCTGCCTTTAGGTCCTGTGCCAGATACCTCATGAATCGCCACATGATGATCCTTTGCCGTTTTTCTCGCCGCAGGAGTGGCACGCACTTTTTCATTAGGTGTTTTTGGGGCTTCAGTAGAACTGGATGAAGCCGTGTCTGATGAAGCCGATTCGCTGCTCCCGGATGAATCTTCATCTGATTGTGCTGGCGGTTCGCTTGGCACCTGTTCATTTGCCTCTCCGATATATCCAATGACAGCATTGACTGGAATTTGATCATCGGCTTCATAATATTTCTTTAGAAAAATACCATCATCATAGGCTTCCACTTCGATATTGATCTTGTCTGTCATAATTTCAAAAAGAGGCTCACCGATTTCAACCGAATCTCCTTCTTCTTTAAACCATTGAAGCAAGGTGCCGACTTCCATCGTACTGCTTAGCTTCGGCATAAATATCTCTTTTGGCATGATCTTCTCCCCTTTACTTAAGAGCGCACAAGCTCTTTTGCTGCTTCAATAATATCTGGCACTTGTGGAATGACCGCTTTTTCCAGCGTCGGGTTGTATGGTATTGGAACCGCAAGACCGCCAAGTCGTTTAATTGGAGCATCTAAGTAGTCAAAGGCTTCACTTTCCGCTATCATACTTGCAATCTCTCCGCCATAGCCGCCTCGTTTTACCGCTTCATGAACCACGATACATTTACCTGTTTTCTTCACAGATTCGATAATCGTTTCTTCATCTAATGGGACAAGTGTTCTTGGGTCAATGATTTCAACATCGATTCCCTCTGCTTCTAGTTCCTTCGCCGCTTCTAACGCTTTGTGAACCATAATCGCTGTTGCTACAATCGTGACGTCTTTCCCGCTTCTTTTCACATCTGCTTTTCCTAGAGGAATTGAATATTGCTCTTCAGGCACTTCACCGATTGTTTTATATAAAAGCTTGTGCTCGTAGAAAATGACAGGGTTGTCATCATCCATCGCTGCTTTTAAAAGACCTTTTGCATCATAGGCTGTTGAAGGCTGAACCACTTTGAGTCCTGGAATATGTGCCATCCACGCTTCTAAGCTTTGTGAGTGCTGCGCCGCTGCACCCGTTCCCGATCCTGCTGGCGTTCTTACAACAAGCGGCACCTTCCCTTTTCCGCCAAACATGTATCGTGTTTTGGCTGCTTGGTTCACAAGCTGATCCATTGCGATTGTAATAAAGTCAGAGAATTGAAGTTCTAAAATCGGACGCATACCGGTTAAAGCCGCTCCGACTGCCCCACCTGCGATGGCAGCCTCTGAGATAGGTGTATTGCGAACGCGCTCTGGCCCAAATTCTTCAATCATGCCGCGCGTGACCCCAAAAGCACCTCCATATACGCCAATATCTTCACCTAAAATGAAGACATCTTGGTTTTCTCTCATTTCCTGACTCATAGCCTCTCGAACGGCTTCTAAATATGAAATCTCTCTCACTGTTGTTTTTGTCACGTGATTCCCCTCCTAATTAGGCGTATACATCCTCTAATAGTGTGTCGATTGACGGTTCTTTACTGTTTTTGGCGAATTCTACAGACGCTTCAATTTCCTGCTTCGCTTCTTCCTGTAAGCTTGCTGCCTGCTCTTCTGTCAAAACATTCAGTTCAATCAAAAGAGACTTAAAGCGTTTGATGCCGTCTTTTTGTCTCCACTCTGTCTCTTCTTCACGTGTACGGTATTTTTTCGCATCACTCTTAGAGTGACCCTTCCAGCGGTACGTTTTCATTTCAATAAGTGATGGGCCTTCTCCCGCTCTCGCACGGCTGACTGCTTCATCAACTGTGTTCATAATTTCAACCATGTCATTTCCATCAACTGTTTTCCCTGGCATTCCGTAGCTTTCTGCTCTTGTTGAAATATCTTCAATGTTGATCATTTCTTTCACAGGGCCAGACATGCCGTACTGGTTGTTTTCACAAATAAACACAACTGGTAAATCCCAAATAGACGCAAGGTTTAATGCTTCATGGAAGCTGCCTTCATTTGTGGCGCCATCTCCGAAGAAACAAAGAACAACAAAGCCTTCCTGCTTCATTTTAGATGTGAGCGCTGCACCTGTTGCCAGCGGGATACCGCCGCCAACGATTCCATTTGCCCCAAGGTTTCCTTTTTCTAAGTCCGCAATATGCATGGAGCCGCCTTTTCCTTTACAATAGCCGGTTTCACGTCCAAACAATTCAGCCATCATTTTATTGACCTCGGCCCCTTTTGCAATACAGTGACCATGTCCTCGGTGTGTGCTGACGATCTTATCTTTATCCTTTAACACTGCAATCGATCCAACAGCTGATGCTTCCTGTCCAACACATAAATGAGTGGTGCCATGGATAAGTCCTTTTGCAAAGAATTGATCGACCTTTTCATCAAAATATCTCACTAACCACATTTGTTTATATAAATCTGCTAACTTCTCATGACTAATCTGTTCAGGCAAAGTGATTTGTTTTTGCATTTCTTCTCTCCCCTTTACATTTGTTCTTGTATGTTACATTTGTAATTATCATACGTTTAAGTGTCAGCGAAGTCAAGCAATTCTCTCTCATTTTTAAGCGTTTTCATCTTTTGTCAGAAAAAAAGAGAAAGGCAAAGCCCTTTTCCAAAGAACTTCTCTTTCTCTTTTAATCTCCTACACTCATTCATCTGGATACATCATGATTTTGACGCTCTCACCCTCAGGATTCCTTGCGCATTTTATCGCCTGAAGCAGCTGGCTTAACGGATAACGGTGCGTCACCATCTTTTCAGTGTTGACCACTTTTGCTTTCAGAAGCTCAAGGGCTTCACGATAATGATATGGATGCGATGAATAGGCTCCTACTACCTTCACTTCATCATTGAAAAATCGTTCAGCAGGAATGGCCACATCTCCCTTTGGAAAATGAGCAAACACCAAAATCGTCCCGCCTCGCGCTACAGCTTGAAACGCCTCTTTTAAAAGCGCACTGCTCCCAACAGAAATAATAACGAGGTCTGCTCCCTTTCCATTTGTTTCTTTCATCACCCGGTTTTCCACTGGTTCAGCTGCTGGATGAAAAGCGGCATCTGCACCTAAACTTCTCGCACGCAGCAGCCTGTTCTCATTCACATCTGTTATCATCACTTTTCCAGCTAAATAATATTTGGCAAGCTGCAATTGAATACAGCCAATTTGCCCCGCTCCAAGGATCAAGACGGAATCTCCTGGATGAACAGGTGCTCGTTCAAATCCGTGCAGGCAGCAGGCAACGGGTTCTACCATCGCCCCTTGCTCATACGATACGTCTTTTGGAAGCTTGCCCATCGTGTGCTTGACATGCAAAGCAGGTATACGGATATATTCTGAAAACCCGCCTGGCTCTACATTTGTGGCTGTAAACTGCGGACACATCGTATAGAATCCCTTTTGACAAAAGTCACAGGTGAAACAAGGCACATGATGCGCCACATAGACCCTGTCCCCCGTCTGGACATGTGTCACTCGTGTGCCGGTCTCGACAATATCACCAGCGATTTCATGTCCCAGCACGGTCCCAGGAGGTACTGTCTCATGCGTTGCTTTATAAATATCCGTTCCGCATAAGCCGCAGGCTCGCAGCTTTAACAGAACTTCATCATCACCGATGGCTGGCCGGTTCCGCTCCTCATACCGAATGTCCTCTGAAGAATAAAAGACAGCTGATTTCATGTAGCGGCATCCTCCTTTTCATCACCCGTCGCAAAATCCTGTAACGTTTGAACAAGCTGCTTATACTCACTCATCTCACTTGATATCCAGTAGCGCCCTCCGAATATCCGGGCTGGTCCCACCCTGACATAGACTTTCCCAATATGAGGATATGGCTTTAAAAAAAGCTTTCCTTTAATATCAGACACTGCATATGTGTGCCATCTGCCAAAAGCCCCTATCTTCAGTTGATCTTCACTAATGACGACATTTGTCGGCTGGTTCAGTCCTGTGATACTAGACAGCATGAGAATCGGCAGTGTATAAACGCCCAGCACAGCTAACGGCTCAGGTCCTGCTGACCATAACGTATAAAGAGACCAGAGAAAAAACAGACAGATAAGCACAGCCGGAAGAAAAATAGACAACACTGCAGACGTTCGGCTATAAGCATGATGCTGCATGAGACTTCCTCCTTTCAAATCACTAGAAGGAGCCGCGAAAGCTCCTCCAGAAAATAGCCCTCTACTTGATATACTCTATGATTTTCTCGATATCATCTTCAATGCCAAATCCAGTTAAAAAGGATAATGTTTGAATCACAGGTGTCCCTTTTGTATCACTCACAGGCGTTGTTGTCACAATTAAATCGGCGCCCTCTGCTTTTTGCGGGACTTCAGATGCCTTACATTGTTCCACCACGACATCATATCCTTTTTCCTTTAACGTCTCTTCTACCTTTTTAGCCACAACCGTTGATGTTGCAACTGCCGTTCCGCATGATACTAATATTTTCTTCGCCATTAGAATCCCTCCAGCTCATTTATTGTTCTTTCTGATCTAAACCCATTTCTTTTGCATACTGCTTTTTAATATCATTTCGCACCCAGTACCATAGAAGCGCATAAGCCAGAGCACAGATAATCGCTGCAATAAAGTAAGGGTTGCTCGGATCAAGAAGTCTCACCATGATCCAAGGAATGACGTGAGAACCAAGGTCAATACCTGAAATCATGTTTGCCCCTTCTGGGAAATCAAAGCCGACGGCTTTCCCCATGGTCGTTGCAAGCGGTGCAAGGTTCGTTGCGATAAAGAAGACAATCATTAATGTAAAAATACTGTTAATAAGGCCGCGAATAATATTTCCACGAGCGGCTGCTACTGCCCAGACAACTGTAAATGGCAGAACCGATAAGTCAGCAAACGGAAGCATGCCATTGTAAGGCAGAACAACAGCGAGCAAAATCGTAATCGGCACCATTAAAAGGGCTACCGCCATATTCGCTGGATGACCAATGACAATCGCTGTATCTAAACCAATATAGACATTTTTCCCTGGGAAACGCTTTTGAATATAAGAACGAGCGCCCTCAGAGATTGGAATGAGTCCTTCCATTAATAACGCAACCATTCTTGGCATTAAGACAAGAACTGCTGCCATTTGAATCCCGAGTGTCATCACGCCTTTTGCATCATAGCCGCCGAGAAGACCAATAATGATACCAAGTATGAGACCCATCACAAGCGGTTCACCAAAGATGCCAAAGCGTTTCTTTAATGTTTCTGGATCAGCATGAATTTTGTTTAAACCAGGAATTTTATCAATGACGCGGTTGGACGCATACATCAGCGGTGCGAAGTTGACCGTTTCAGCATGAGCCATCGATACGCCTTTTAATCCAAAATGGTGTTCGATTGTCGGCGCTGTCCAATCGGCTAATTTAAGCGTGATCGCAGAAACAATCAAGCCAACAGCAAGAGCCAAGAACATATTATGATAAGCGTAGTAAGTAACAGAGGCTGCGAAAATTAAATGCCAGAAGTTCCAAATATCCACATTCAGTGTTTTCGTGAAGTTTACGGACAATAAAATCACATTTAACAAAAGCACAAGAGGAATCATGAGCGGGGCAACAGGTGTACCAAAGGATATGGCAGCGCCAATCGGCCATCCAACATCCAAAATGTCGAGCTTTAGTCCAAGGGAATTAACCATAGCTTTCGCTGCTGGCCCAAGACCGCTCACGAGCAAATTAATGACAAGATTGACACCGACAAATCCAATTCCGATCGTAATACCGGCCCTGAAGGATTTCTTAAAGCCCTGTCTTAAAATCATACCGAAAAGCGTCATAATAATCGGGAGCATAATAGTTGGTCCAAGGTCTAATATAAAATCGACGGCTTGCTTGATCATACATCCACCTCCTGAATTTTTCAGATAAAGCGCTTACATTATTTCATGAATGATTATTGGTTTAGCTCTTGTTGAAGCAAATGAGCCGCTTCTTCATAAGAGGTCATGTGAGACAGCTTTGTCATCACTTCTTCTTTTCTAAAAAGTGTCATGAGCTTCTCGAGCATCACAAGCTGTTTGCTAGGCTCAGAGATTGCTAGGACAAACACAATTTTGGCTTGCACTGTTTCATCGGGGCTCCCCATCTTATGAAACACGACAGGTTCCTTTAATGTAGCAACACTAATCGCCGGTTTGTTCACATGCTCAGGATCTGTATGCGGAATCGCTACCCCAAAAGTTGCAAGCGGGAGACCTGTAGGATATGTTTTTTCTCTTTCAAGCGCTGCAGGTAAATAGCTCGATTTAATGTACCCTCCAGCTTCTAACCTATCTGCTAAGTATGTCGTCACCTCCTCTCTCGAAGATGCTTCGAACTGCAGCGTAATCAGTTGTTCATTTAACTCAAACAAGTTATTCAAACAACCACCCCTTTCATTTGGTATAAACATGAACACATGTAACAAAAAAAAGAACATTTTAGAATAGAATCTTTTATAAAGCGCTTACAATATCAAGTTATTAAAAATGTTCAACGTTGTTACCTTTGTAAAGATATTATAATATTCGAAATTATAAGTCAATGTTCCTAGGGAAATTTTTATAAAAAAAAGACGCAGTGATCACTGCGTCTTTCCCTACTCACCTTCTATACTTCTTGTTAAATGTGGCTTCCTATATCTAAAAATTCAGATACAAATAGATTGTCAGTCTGTACTGCCATTTCTTCCTTTGTGCCAATTTTTTCGATTCTTCCTTCATTCATCACCACGACACGATCAGCAATATCGAATGCTTCTTCTTGATCATGTGTCACAAAAATAGTGGTCATTTGAAAGTCACGATGAACTTTTTTCAGCCAATGCCTTAATTCTTTCCTCACCTTTGTGTCAAGCGCACCAAAAGGTTCATCTAATAAAAGTGCCTTCGGCTGAACGGCAAGTGCTCGTGCCAGTGCTACACGCTGCTTTTGTCCGCCTGACAGCTGCTCTGGATAACGCTGCTCATACTGTGTGAGCTGAACAACCTCTAAAAGCTCATGCACCCGCTCTTTGATATCTTTTTTAGGCAGTCTTTCTCCTCTAGGTTTAATTTTCAGCCCATATGCCACATTATCAAAAACCGTCATATTTCGAAAAAGCGCATATTGCTGAAACACAAATCCAATCTGCCGCTTTCGTACTGGAACGTGTGTATAATCCTGATCTCCGAATAAAACTTGCCCGTTATTGGCGTAATCAAGACCTGCAATGATTCTTAATAACGTCGTCTTTCCAGAGCCAGATGGTCCTAATAAAGAAATCAATTCACCATTTCTTATCGATAAATCCACGTTTTGCAAAACCTTTGTCTGACCAAATTGTTTTGATATTTGTTTTGCTGTAATCCCCAAGGCCGATCCCTCCATTTATGTTGACCGCTTGCCAAGACGGTGATCCCTCTGCTGAATGATTTGTTTAATGATTAAAGTAATGACTGCCACAAATGCCATAAGAGACGCCACAGCAAAAGCGGCTTGAAATTGGTACTCATTGTATAAAATTTCGATATGAAGCGGTATCGTATTGGTCATCCCTCGAATATGACCTGATACAACCGACACAGCACCAAATTCACCAATCGCTCTTGCCCCGGCTAAAATAACGCCGTAAAAAAGAGCCCATTTGATATTTGGGAGTGTCACAAGGAAAAAAGTCTTCCATCCGTTTGCACCAAGTGTGAGTGATGCTTCCTCCTCATGAATGCCTTCATGCTGCATAAACGGGATTAATTCTCTAGCAATAAACGGAAATGTAACGAATATGGTTGCTAGAATCATGCCTGGTACAGAATAAATGACTTTCCATCCATTCTCCATAAGCCAAGGTCCTAAAAGCCCGTTTGAACCAAATAAAAGCACAAATACAAGTCCAGCAATCACAGGCGAAACGGCAAACGGGAGGTCAATTACAGTCGTCAACAAACGTTTGCCGCGGAAGTTAAATTTTGTGATAAGCCATGCAGCACTCACCCCGAAGATCATTTGAAGCGGCAAGGTGACGACGACAATGAAAACGGTCAATTTGATTGCCGCTAGTGTATCTGGATGTGAGATGGCCAGAAGGTATGAACTCCACCCTTTCTCAAATGCCTTTGAAAACACGGCGATCAGCGGTATGAGTAAAAATAAAATCAAAAAAGCATACACAACCGTAATTAATAGGATTTTCACCGCTTTAGATTCGGTTACAGGACTTTTATACTGAACATGATGCCGATGACTAAGCTCTCTCTCCAATGGTTTCACCTCACGTATACTTGTTTTTTCCGCTCAACATACCACTGAATGCCGTGAATCAATAACAGGATGAAAAACGAAAGAAGCAGCATCAAGCATGCAATCGCTGCTGCACCATGATAATCATATTGTTCAAGCTTGGACATGATCATCAGCGGTGTAATTTCTGTTTTAAACGGAATATTTCCAGCAATAAACACAACAGAGCCATATTCCCCTAGTGCTCTTGCAAACGCAAGTGAAAATCCAGTCATCACCGCAGGAAACAAAGCTGGCAGTAGCACGTGAAAAAAGGTCTGTCTCCTTGTCGCACCAAGAATCGCCGCAGCCTCTTCCACTTCCTGCTGCAGCCCTTCTATCACAGGCTGAACGGTTCGGATAACGAATGGTATGCCGATAAAAATAAGTGCCAAAATAATCCCAATCGGTGTGTATGCCACCTTTAAATGCAGAAATTGACCAATCCACCCATTTGGAGAATAAAGGGTGGTGAGAGCGATACCCGCAACAGCCGTTGGGAGCGCAAAAGGCAAATCGATGAGAGCATCTAAAATTTTCTTTCCGGGAAATGTGTACCTGGCGAGAACCCAGGCAATCAGTACACCAAACCCTGCATTGATGAGAGCAGCTGCAAAGGAAGTCGTCACGGTCAGCTGGAGCGACTTCAATACTCTTGCATCGGTAAACACCTTCCAAATCCCCTCTGCTCCTAATGAAGCCGTCCAAATAAATACCATGGATAAAGGAATGACGACAATCGCACTTACATAAACGAGCGTCACCCCAAGGCTCAGCCCAAATCCAGGCAATATACGTTTTCTTTTATTGGCGGCTGCATGTGTTTTCTTCATCACATCGCCCCCTATTTTTGTCCGCTGTATATTTGATCAAATAAGCCGCCATCATCAAAAAATCTTTTCTGCGCCTTTCTCCACCCGCCAAATGCTTGATCAATCGTCACCATATCAATCTTTTTAAACTGGTCTTTATATTTGTTTAAGACTTCTTGATTTCTAGGACGATAATAGTTTTTCGCCGCAATGTCCTGCCCTTTTTTAGAATATAAATAATCTAAATAAGCCTTTGCCACTTTCTCTGTTCCTTTACGTTTCACATTTTGATCGACGACCGCAACAGGCGGCTCTGCTAGAATACTAATCGATGGGGTGACAATCTCAAATTTGTCTTTGCCTAGTTCGTGCTGTGTTAAATAGGCTTCATTTTCCCATGCAATTAACACATCTCCAAGACCGCGTTCAACAAAGGTCGTTGTGGCCCCGCGTGCACCTGAATCAAGGACTTCGACATGTTCATATAGCTTTTTGACAAAATCCTTTGTTTTGTCTTCATTCCCATGAAATGTTTTATCGGCATAGGCCCATGCAGCTAAGTAATTCCATCTCGCACCGCCGGACGTTTTCGGATTTGGTGTAATGATGGACACACCTGGTTTAATCAAGTCGTCCCAGTCTTTAATATTTTTGGGGTTCCCTTTCTTCACAAGAAACACAATGGTGGATGTATAAGGAGTTGACTGATTTGGAAATTCTTTTTGCCAATCTTTCGAAAGCAGTCCGCGATCTGCAATCGCATCAATGTCATACCCTAAAGCCAGCGTTGCCACATCTGCCTCGAGTCCATCAATAATCGATCTTCCCTGCTTGCCTGATCCACCGTGAGACTGCTTGATCGTGACATCCTCACCTGTTTTGTCTTTCCAATACGTCTGAAAGGCTTGATTGTATTCCTGATACAATTCACGTGTAGGATCATACGAAACATTTAACAGCTCAACCTTCCCCTTTTGCTTTGAGGCTTCGTTTGCGTTTGAGCACGCAGCACTCGTCACAGCCAAGACCACTACGATGGTTACAACCGAGACCCATTTCCACTTTTTCACGTTATCCCGCTCCCCTGTTATCAAATAATAGTGACACCAACCTTGCCGTTTCATACGCAAAAAAGACCCTTAGCCACCTGAAATACATTACAGTCCTGTACTTCAAATTGCCAAGAGCCTTCGGTTGTCCGATCAGCTATGTATGATTGATGTTAGTCTATATATTATTCAAACTATTCACAGGTGTCAACTCTGTTTTTTCATTTAACAAAAAAGAAACGCCATCTTGAAGAGGCGCTTCTTTTCCCGGGAAATGGTTTTAATCGGCAGATAGCTTTAAATTGACACCAACAGCGGTTCCATTTCTCGAGGAGTCAGCTACTCCAGTAAATGTCCCTGCTTTTCGATCAATGAGTAAGGCTTGCACATTTCCTATATCAATAGGCGAACTGCCAAAACGGTGACCCATGTCATTTAGCTTCGTTCTCACATCAAGGGGAACTCCTACTTCGTAACGGTAAGAAGTTGGACTGTTTGTATATATCCGCGGCTCTTCCACTGCATCTTGAAGCTCCATATCGTATTCAAGCAAGTTTAGGATGGTTTGTGAAACAGAAGCAATAATGGTCGTTCCTCCAGGTGAGCCAACAGTCATGACCGGCTCGTTATCTTTGAATATGATCGTCGGAGTCATACTGGATAATGGACGTTTATTCGGCTGGACTTCATTTGCTCCGCCTGGTCTTGCGTCAAAATCTGTTAGTTCATTGTTTAAGAAAAAGCCATATTCCGGAACAAGAATCCCTGTACCAAATAACTGTTCAATGGTTGTTGTGAATGACACGACATTTCCCCACTGATCGGCAACAGTAAAATGAGTGGTCTCGCCAATGGTTTTATCTTCTGGCTGCGGGACAATCGGGGATGGATTCTTTTCATCCTCATAAGCCCATGGATCTCCTTCTTTCGGGTTTTTATTCATTTGATCTAATTGAATGAGAGAAGCTCTTTTTGAAATGTAATCATCGTCTAGTAGTCCTTTTAGTGGAACATCTACGAATTCGGGGTCGCCTGCATATGCAGCACGGTCAGCATAGGAGAGATGCATTGTTTCAGCAAGCAGCTGATATTTTTCGAATGATTTGGGGTCATATTGTGATAGATTGAAGTGATCTAGTATTTTGAGTATTTGCAGCATAAACACACCGCCTGAGCTTGGTGGAGGCATACTTGCAAGCTGGTATCCTTTATAGTCCCCCCAGATAGGCTTGTCAGTCTTGACCTCATAACGACCAATGTCATCAGTTGTCATCGTTCCGCCAAAATCTTGGACTGTATTTGCAAGTGCCTTTGCTACTTTTCCTTCATAAAATGCTTTACTTCCTTTTTTCGCAATGAGCTTAAATGTTTTGGCAAGGCCTGGCTGTACAAGCAGATCGCCTTCTTTGAGCGGCTGATCATCTGGAAGAAAGATTGGCGCTGCAGCCGTTTTTTTCAGCTTCCCTTGATGATCTTCAATGGCTTGTGCCAGAACAGAATCGATTTCAAATCCATCCTCTGCAAGCTTGATGGAAGGCTCAATCAATTCCTTCATCGAACGGGTCCCCCACTTATCCAATGCTGCCTCGAGACCTTTTACTGTCCCTGGAACACCAACCGCATTACCGTGTGAAGACCGCTCAGCAAATGGGATGACTTTTCCCTCGTCCGTTAAAAACATGTCAGGTGTTGCGCCCTGTGGTGCTCGTTCTCTACTATTGATGATGGATGTTTCTTTTGTCTTTCCATCATAAACCATCATAAAACCACCGCCGCCAATTCCAGACATCATTGGCTCTGTCACATTCAGTGCGTACTGGATGGCAACAGCAGCATCCACTGCGTTTCCACCTTTCTTCAATACATCAGCACCTACTTCTGATGCCAGCGGGTGAGCAGTAGCAACCATGCCATCTTTACCAACAGCTACTTTACTCCCATGAGATTCGTTCGCATTGACTTGGCTGACAGGCAGAAAAAACGAGAAAACAAACAGACATATGGACAAAACAGTTAGAGAAATGCGTTTCATGAACAACACCCCTTCCATATTCTTACTTTGACCTTACCGACTTCTTGACCAGAATACAATAGATTATTCTAAAATTTCTAAAATTTTCATCCTATCATCCTACATTTCCCAAATCGGACATTGTTTTTCAAAACATATGACGCACTCGATCATTAGGAATAAAGACACAGCATTTCCAACGATTCGGGTTCAAGGTATAATAAATACAACAAAGAGGGGGAAAAAACGGTGAACAACAAAAGCAGATTATTTTGGGAAGACTATTGGAAAGAGAAATCAGAACAAGCACCCGCTGACGCATTTGTATCGGCGTGGGCATTCGGATCAGATCCAGATCATTTACTTGATCTTGTCAAGCAAGGAAAGAAAACAGCCACTTGTTCTGGACACCTGTTTTATGAAAAGGAACAGGAGCCGCTTCCAAAACCCGGACAATATGCGGTCATTTTGGATAGCCAGGAAGAGCCAAAAGCCATCATTGAAATTACACATGTAGATGTCATGCCAATGAATGAAGTCCCCGAATCATTTGCAAAAGCAGAAGGTGAAGGCGATTTATCTTATGACTATTGGTATAGAGAACATAAAGAATTTTTCACAGAAGCACTCCAATCATACGGATTAGATTTCAAAGAGGATATGCTTCTTGTTTGTGAAAGGTTTAAGCTGATTCATTCGGCTTCTTAGCCTATAAGCGGTGCCAAAAATGGCCCGCTTTTTTCGTTGCTTTTCCCCTTTTAGAAAAAGGTGTGTTGAGATCACATCTTTAGGTCAGAATAAGATCAAATAGAAAAAGTGAAGAAATTTTCGACTACACCTGTTTTTTTTCGACAAAAGAATATATAATTATTTGATGTGTGCATTGTCTCATTTATACAATGGAGGGTTTTTACATGTTAAAAAGGAAAAAAGACAAGTTTTCCGTCTTGTTAACGGAAATTGCTAAAAATTTAGATGAAACTGCTGAGTATTTTGTTAGCTATAAAGTAACAAATCAAACCACTCTGAAAGAATTTTCTGACACATTGAAGGAATATGAGACAAAAGGTGATAATCATGTTCATACCATGATTAAAGAGCTGAACAAAGCCTTTATTACACCGATTGAACGTGAAGACATTCTTCAATTAACGAATAGCCTCGATGATGTTTTAGATGGAATTGAGCATTTTTCCGCAACATTAGAAATTTACTCAATCACAAGCTCTGACGAACATATCGACAAATTCAGCCACTACATCAGAGAGTGTGCGAAAGAAATTTTAATCACAATTGATTTACTAGCTGAAAATCGCTTGAAAGATATTCATCCGCACGCAATCAAGATTAAAGAGATTGAACATAATTGTGACAATCTTCATCGTAAATCATTAAAGAACTTGTTTGGAAAAGAAACAGATCCAATTAAGGTGATTCAATACAAAGAAATTTACGAAACACTTGAAGAAATCGCTGATTCCTGTCAAAGTGTTGCCAACAATCTAGAAACAATCATTATGAAGAATGCGTAACGGGGTTAGTTAAACATGGACACATTACTCATCCTTACCATACTTATTGTCATTTGTGCACTTGCTTTTGATTTCATTAACGGGTTCCACGATACAGCAAATGCCATTGCGACTTCAGTTTCAACGAAGGCATTAAAGCCTAGACATGCGATTATCATGGCAGCGTTCATGAACTTCTTAGGAGCAATGACATTTACAGGTGTGGCAAAATCCATTACAAAAGATATCGCAGATCCATTTACACTTCAAAACGGCTCTGTTGTGATCTTGGCTGCTTTAATTGCCGCCATCACATGGAACTTGCTTACTTGGTATTACGGGATTCCGAGTAGTTCTTCACATGCACTAATCGGATCAATTGCAGGAGCGGTTATTGCCTCTGCTGGTTTTGGCGCTTTAAACTATTCGGGATTCATTAAAATCATTCAAGCCCTTTTGCTTTCACCTATCCTAGCTTTCGTATTGGGATATATCGTGTATACCATTATCAAAATTATATTTAGAAACAACAATCTCGCAAAAACAAATAAACAATTCCGACGTGTTCAAATTTTAACGGCTGCACTGCAATCGTATACCCATGGAACAAACGATGCGCAAAAAGCGATGGGAATTATTACGATGGCTTTAATTGCAGGTAATTTGCATACAACAGACGACATTCCTTTCTGGGTACAATTCTCTTGTGCGCTTGCAATGGGACTCGGTACTTCTATTGGCGGCTGGAAGATTATCAAAACAGTCGGCGGTAAAATTATGAAAATTCGTCCAGTAAACGGAGTATCTGCCGACTTAACGGGTGCAGCTATTATCTTCGGTGCGACGTTTATTCACTTACCTGTTAGTACCACTCACGTGATCTCATCTTCTATTCTAGGTGTAGGTTCTGCACACAGAGTCAAAGGGGTAAACTGGGGTACGGCAAAACGTATGCTTGTCACTTGGGTGATTACATTACCGATTTCAGGAACTCTAGGAGCTCTTATATACTTTGTGTTAAATGCGATTCTCTAATTTCAAAGACCTGTCTGACAGGTCTTTTTTTATTTGTCTGCACACTTAAATATCCTTTCCCCGCAGGACATTTTTTCATGAAGCAGGGTTTCCAATCATATCCATAGAAATAAACAAGTAATCATCTGTCTATGGGAGAGAAGAACATGCTATTATTTTTTCAATTGACTGTATGGTTATTGCTAGGTGCTCTTGCTGTGTATGTATTTGCGGTATGGCGCTTTGAACAAAAAGTAAAAGAAAAGATGTTTGCCATTCGTAAAACGTGGTATTGGATTTATGTAGCGGGTGCTGTCGTGTACTGGACAAATGATCCTTCTTCTATCTTCACTGATTGGATGCACTACTTGATCATTGCCGTTTTTTTCGCATTAACCGATGCTTTCATCTTTCTTAGCTCCTATATTAAGAAACTCGGAAATCATGAGCTGGAAACCGACACCCATCAACTCCTTGAACAAAATAACGATCTGCTTCATTCTTACCTTAATAAACTAAAAACGTACCAATACCTATTGAAAAATGAACCGATCCATGTATATTATGGAAGTGTAGAGGCATATATAGAGGGAATTGAGCGGCTAATTTATTCTTTTGCCGACAAGATGAATATTCAAGCGGTGCTTTGTCCATACGATACGCAGGAACAAAAAGATGACCTGCTTCGGACACTTGACCAGCGGGCTCTCATTCAGGCGAAGCTTGACAGGCAGGAAGTATATTATGATGATTTCGGTCATTTGGTGCTCATCCCATTTTCTGTAGCAGATGCTCATTTTGTCATTAAGCTCACCTCCGATGAGATTGTCACGGAGTTCGACTATTTATTAATGACATCACTTACAACAATTTATGACCTAATCTTGCCTGACGAAGAGGAAGGTGATGAAGATGGACCACGCACTTCAAGGGGATAACAACAATCCTAAGAAAAACCCTTTTAAAATTTTAAAGAAAAAACGCCATATCAGTATGGCCGATTATAAGGTAAGCCCCCATACTGAGCGAATTTTTAAAAAGAATGAACAGCTTCTCGATGAGTATAAAAACAAAAAGGCTTGATTACACTAAAGGACGCGGAACGAAATCCGCGTCCTGATTCCATTTTTACATAGACTTGCATACAATACGCTATACGCTGCAACGATTGAGGTGCCAAAATGAAAAAGAAAATCAAACAACTAAGATATGTTCAGTTTGCCGAATATCAGCCATCCCCATATACTAGGCGATTAATTGAAAAAAGTGAAACAGCCATCCAATCATACAAACAGAAACACTCACTGATTTAATAGTTTAAGCAGCTTTTCCTTCGTTTTAGGACCGTATACCCCATCACTTGTCAGACCGTTCACCAGCTGAAAGCGTGCCACGGCATTCGCCGTTTTTTCTCCGTAAACACCATCGATGCCTTTATCTGCAGCCGATTTATCAGGATAAAAATAAACGGCAGCAAGCGCTTTTTGGACGAGGCGTACGTGCTCTCCCTTCGTTAGAGGCGAAGTCACCTTTAAAATCCCATCCGGCAGCTCATACATCATTTTTCCATCATTTCGATAAATTTTAAGAACCTGTCCAATTTGAATCTTGTTCGGGTCGCTAATGTTATTCCACTTCTGTAGATCCTGAACTGTGACGTCATGAGCTTTAGCAATACTCGTTAACGTATCCCCGCTTTTGACGACATACGTGATGACCGTCTCAGGGTCTCCTGCCGTTTCAATTCCTTTTTTAAATTCATCCCATGTAGCAAGAAGCAGGCGTGGACATGCTTTTCCAGACCAGTGCTGATGTGTAACCACGTTAGCTAGTGGAATGTTATGTTCTTTCAGCAGCTTTTGGATGAGCCATTGCGCATGTTTGACCGCTTGCTGGAAATTCCCATCTTCATTTTCACAAATTTCAATGCCGATCGACTTTCGATTACCATTGCCTTGTCCGTCCCCTGCATGCCAGCCATTTTCATTTAACGGCAGATGCTGAAAGATTTCATGATCATCCACTGTAAAGTGCCAGCTCACCTCTGTCGTTGGGCGTTTCACATATGCCGCATGACTTTTCGCATCCGCTCCTTTTGATGTGTTTGCTGTGTTATGCACCGTCACATACATCGGTGTCATGGCGTATCCTGGGCGGTTTCCGTTTCCAACTGGAATAAAATCTTGATAAATTTCTACCATGTTCTGCACTCCCTTTTGCTAGATTGAATTGATCTTTCTCATCAATTGGTGGCGTTCGTAAGACAACATGAGTTTGTTTTAGTGATAAGACTATGGTAAAATTTGAATTCAATCACTCATTTTAGTAGTGGAAAACGTAAAAATGAAGAAAAAAACAGGAATTAATTCCATTTTTCCTTGATTTTATGTTAAAATTGTTAAAAATAAGCCGATAATAAAAGTAAGCAATAGCTCAATTAGCTATTTAGTCCTATATGGACTTTTCTTTTACGCCAAAAACAGAACATACGTTTGCTTGGAGGTTTTTAAATGACTGGATTTTTAACCCATTTAGAAGAAGAGATTAAACGGTTATATGCCAAACTACAAATAAGCGGTCCTGCTTATAGAGACATGCAAAGGATCGCTTCTGAATTTCATGTATGGGTCCACTATGAGGATACTGGCAGCATGATGATCAAACATCAAGGTCTTTACAGTATTATATTAAACAGATCTCTATCATCAGAGGAACAATGGCAGGATTTTGCCCACGAGCTTTGTCATGTGCTGAAGCATGCAGGCAATCATTTCAAGATGCACAAACTCTTTCGAGAACTGCAAGAGTTTCAGGCTAAACAATTCATGTATCACTTTTGTGTACCGACCTTTATGCTGATGCAAATGAAGCTTCCAAACCTTCGGCAGCAAGCCATTTTGCAGATTGCGCAAACATTTCACGTCACCTGGGCTTTCGCTGAAAAGCGGCTGGCCTTATTCGAACAACGGAAAGCAGGCATTCGCTTTCAACAAGAGTTTACATCTTATTTAATGAAAGCTGAAAAGGTCGCGGAAAAAGAAGCTGTTTATCAAACATAAGCCTCTCTGCATAGGGGAGCAGGCGTTTATTCATACAGGTTTAATACTTGCTTGAGTACATTTGTGTACCGATAAAATTGCTCATTTTGCGTTTCGCGGCGATAGCGCCGTCTGAAGTCTTGAAAGAATGCTCTTCTTTGCGCCTGACTGATTTCAAGTTGTACACTTTTTCCCGTCAGACATTGATTATTGATATTGTGAGGATGTGTTCCAGAATAACGATCAGATTCAGATAGCAGCACTGCTTGGAAGCCATTAAGCGTTAAACGTTTCACTGTTTCTGCCGCTCTTTCTCTGTCTGTCCCGCCCACTAATGTTTGAAGCATCTCCGTTTCACCGTAGCCATGGAGCGCAAACGTGTAATGATGGGTATGCACTAGAGAAAGGCAGACCGGCTCATCGAAACGTGTGCTTGTAATGTGAAGCACATGATTGCCTTTCACTTTAAGGCCTTCAAATAAATACATAGACTGATCACTTGCGATTTCATGAATGAGCTCACTCACGCCAGATTCAATTCCTCCGGCATGAGGAGATAAAACCAAAAGCTGGTCACCTTTCCACTCGTGAAGAATTTGATAATCGATTCCTTCTCTTTCATGAGCGGAAAGCTCTTCATAACTTTGATATGTATCAATGATTTGCGTCATTCCATCTTCCCCATTTCTCTATATGAGCATAAGTCTACTGATCTTAAATTCTTTTGTAAAGGGATTTCGAATGACCTATCGACATGAAACATCCTTAAATTTTCCTTATCTTTACGGCTATCTGTTGAATTTTGAGAAAAAATGACCGATAATTGAAATGAATAGAACTTTTGGACTATATGAATCTTTTTGCATTCTCTCTC
Organism: Bacillus sp. WP8; assembly: GCF_000800825.1. NCBI lineage: Bacteria > Bacillati > Bacillota > Bacilli > Caryophanales > Bacillaceae > Bacillus > Bacillus sp. WP8. The sequence continues at coordinate 1,217,480 of NZ_CP010075.1, read as the reverse complement.
ATAAATTAGAAATATTGTGATCTACATCTGGAGGAATTCATGTTAAAAAAGAAAACCACCATCACCCTTGTCATCTTATTCCTTAGCTTCGCTGGCATCATTTACTGGAAATGCTTTTCTCTTCAAGGCGTATCTCACGGAACCTTTATCCGCTCGATGACATCACCAGACGGAACATATATCATCAACACCTATCGACATAGCGGAGGGAAACTAAAGGAGAACGCAGTTAGAGCAGAAATTGAAAACAAGCTCACCCACCGAAAGAAAACGATTTACTGGAAATACCCTGATAAAGACCCCCTCATCAAGTGGAAAAATGGACAGCTTGTACAAATCGGGCATGAATTTTTAAATGTGGTAAAGGGTGAAACATACGATTATCGCTTTGATCGGAACAAAAGAAAATAGCGTATTAAAAAAACGAATCCCTCTTGGATTCGTTTTTTACGTTGACATCACATGCTGCATAAATTCTTTCATTTCTTTACTTACGATTGTCAGTCGTTCCACAATTTCACTAAACTCTGTTACAAGTAAAGCCTGCTCTGCTGATGAACTTTTCATATGTCCCATACTCTCAAGTAATGTATGTATATTGGAGGAAATTCCTTGCAAAGAGCTTTCGATATTTTCTGTTGCACGTGAAGTTTCACTTGAAAGCTTTTGAACCTCACTGGCTACAACACTAAAGCCAGCCCCTTCTTTTCCTGCCCGGGCTGCTTCAATTGACGCATTCAATCCTAGCAAACTCGTTTGTTTCGAAATCCCTTTAATCATTTTTGTAATATCGGATGTTTTTTTCGAGCTTTCAAGTGTTTGCTGCGTTTGTAAGGTCATTTCCTCACTTGTCGCAGAAAGCTCTTCTGAATGCGCCGCCACCACATGCACCTTTTCTTGAATACTATGAATGATGTCATTTAATGACTCCATATATGCTTCAAGCTCTAATTGATTTTTAAGCGGAAAACCTAAAGCGAGTGCACCAATAACCTGTTGATTTTCATCAAAAATTGGCAGCCCCATTGCATTTAACGGTATTCCGTAAACCGATTCAGGCACAAACATACTTGATGTCTCACCTCTAAGCGCTTTTTTCATATTTAAATCATCTGGTTTAATAAGTTCTCCAGCACGAATTTGAAAATCCACATCTTTCGATGGCAAATACAGCAAGAATTTCTCTCGATCAATGACACCCATCGTCACTTCGTTTTTTAAAATCTGCATCATATAAGGTGCTGCTGTCACAATACTCTGTAGTATATCCAATTTCTCTACCCCCTTATATAGTTTATCGGTCGTTCTTCTTAAATTAATAGTTACTTTTTAAAAATAATAATAATGATTGAAGAAATTCTTCATATTTACGAGTAAAAAGAAGTACGTTTCCTTTCTATATTCAAGCGTAAATTTGCTATAATTAATGAATCAACATATGATGAAATGGTCATGTAACCATTTTGTGTATTCAATGGAGGCGCATGTTGTGACACAACCCATGAAATATGAGCGGGCAATCGTCATTGGCGGAGGTATCACCGGGATGCTCGCTGCAAAAGTTTTATCAACGTTTTATCATCAAGTATTGATTATTGAAAAGGATGAACTGCCGGACTCTCCTGAGAATCGTCTCGGCACTCCTCAAGCCTTTCATCCACATAGAATGCTGCCACTTGGCAAGCAAATCGTTGAACGGCTATTTCCTGGTTATACAAAAGAGTTACTGGCGATGGGCGGATTTAATACCATGCATCAAACCTCTCGATTTATCACAAAAGATGGCGAATTAACACTCACTGATAGAGAAGAAACCGCCGTCACAAGACGCGCAATGCTAGAGTGGGTATTGATGCAAAGAATAGTAACAGAAGAACGCGTGCAGTTTTTAGAAAAACATGAAGCCATCTCCCTTCAGTTTAAAGAGGGAACTAATCAAGTCATGGGGCTTATCGTGAAGGACCGGCAAGTAAAACCTGGCAGCATTCATAAAATGAAAGCGGACTTAGTAATTGATACGTCTGGAAGAATGTCTAAATTGCCAAAATGGCTGAAAGACGCTGGACTCACCTTACCACAGACTGATGAGTTAAGTGTGTTTCTAGGCTACAGCACAAGATACTATCAAATACCATCAGGTGCGCCACCCCTGCAATCAATGGTTGTAGTTGGCCAGCCAGACAAGCAAATCCCAACAGGACTGTTTGAACGGGTAGATCATGATTTAGTAGCTGTGCTTCTTTCTGCAGCCGGCGGTTCACATTATCCAACAACGGATGCTGATCAGTTTGATTCAGAAACCGCTGCTCTGAGCGATCCCGCGATAGCAGAAGCCATCACCCATTTAACGCCCTTTACAAAACCAAAAGGATTTAGAGTTCCTTCTTGCGTAAGACATCACTATGAACACATGCAGGATTGGCCAAGTGGATTATTGGTGATGGGCGATGCCTTGTGTACATTAGATCCCATTCATGGGCAGGGTATGACCAAAGCAGCTCTTGAAGCACAAACACTTGACCGTATGCTCAAACAAACACAAAAAAATGAGCGAGTCTCTTTTGAAAAGGACACATTACAACAAATGCAGCACGCGAGTGAACTTGGCTGGTGGCTTTGTGCAATTGCTGATATGGCTTGGGACGGTGTCGAGTTAAAAGGAGAAACAACCATACCCCACTTGACGTTCGTACAGGAATTTTTAAATCGCTACGTACAATACGCCATTGTCACAAAACAGCCTGAACGTTTTGAGGTGTATCACCGGATGCATTCTTTCTTAACAGAACCGAGAGAAATCATCAACTTAGAACAGCTGCACGACATGATTCAAGCTGACACCTCAGGAGAAACCGCCGAATGGTGGAAGCAATGGGATCAAAAGAACGATGAAGGCAACCGAGCTTTTTTCCATGAAGCGGTTCCTGACTTTCGTCTAGAGCACTTGCTGTCATTTGATTGAACTAAAAAAAGCCCCTTTAATGGGGCTTTTTCATTAACGTAATAATTGAAGTACGTTTTGTGGCTGTTGGTTTGCTTGTGCTAACATTGCTTGAGATGCTTGAGAAAGAATGTTGTTCTTTGTGAACTCACTCATTTCTTTCGCCATGTCAACGTCACGGATACGAGACTCAGCAGCTGTTAAGTTTTCAGCAGAAGCACCAAGGTTGTTGATTGTGTGCTCTAGGCGGTTTTGGACTGCACCTAGTTTAGAACGTTGATCAGAAACTTGTTTGATTGCTCCATCAATGATTGCTAATTGGTCGTTAAATCCACCTTCTTCATCTGCTGCAATTTCGGCGAAATCAGTTACTTTAATAGTAGAAACTGTTTTATCCTCAACTCCAAGTTTATCAGCAGACATTGCTTCAATATGAACTGACAATTGCTGCGCACCGTTAGCTCCAATTTGGAAAGTAAGTTTTTTCGCTTCTCCGCCTTCTGGTTCAGCAGCAAAAGTACCATCAAGAAGTTTCTTTCCATTGAATTCAGTACGGTCAGAAATACCGTTCTTATCTGTACCGTTACCAATTTCTTGAACTAGCGCATCAATTTCTTCTTGAATCGCACCTAGATCTGTATCATCCTGAGTACCTGTGTTTCCAGCTTGAACGACTAGTTCACGAACACGTTGAAGGATTGAGTGAGTTTCAGTCAATGCTCCCTCAGCAGTTTGAATAAGAGAAATACCGTCTTGTGCATTTTTCGTCGCCATTTCTAATCCGCGGATTTGTCCACGCATTTTTTCAGAGATTGCAAGACCTGCTGCGTCATCTCCTGCACGGTTGATTTTAAGACCAGAAGAAAGCTTTTCCATGTTCTTTTGTCCTGCCCCATTGTTTGCAGACAAACGGTTCAGTGTGTTAAGTGCTGCGATATTGTGGTTAATTCTCATGTTAAATGACCTCCATGTGTTTGAACCAATTGGACGTCCTTATCCAAAAGTTCTAAATTAAAATTTTTTTGTAAGCCTTACAATCCATTTATCGAACTTAACTGGAATATGTTTAACAAAAAAGGGATAAATAAGAATAAAGTCTCATTCACTATGATCGTTTCGCTAGAGCATGCCAAATTTAAAGGTCATTTTTCATGATTTATCAGAGGGATTTAAGAATCATAAGAGTGGAGGTAATTCGAAGAAAAAACAACATAAAAAAAAGCCCCATAAAGGGGCCTGTCATTAACGTAGTAATTGAAGTACGTTTTGTGGCTGTTGGTTCGCTTGTGCAAGCATTGCTTGAGACGCTTGAGAAAGAATGTTGTTCTTTGTGAACTCACTCATTTCTTTCGCCATATCAACGTCACGGATACGAGACTCAGCAGCTGTTAGGTTTTCACCAGAAGCACCAAGGTTGTTGATTGTGTGCTCTAGACGGTTTTGGACCGCACCTAGTTTAGAACGTTGAGTTGAAACTTGTTTGATCGCTCCATCAACAATTCCTAATTGTGCATCAAAACCAACATCAGCTGCATCAGCAGCGTTTGCTGCAAATTTTGTAACATCAATATTTACTACAGCTTGGTTCGCTACTAAATCACCAGTACCGGGATCAACTGCACCAAGTTTGTCAGCAGACATTGCTTCAATGTTAACTGATAACTGTTGCGCGCCATTAGCACCGATTTGGAAAGTTAATGATTTTGGTGTAGCAGCAGTTGCGCTGAAAGAACCGTCAAGTAGTTTCTTTCCGTTGAATTCTGTACGATCAGAAATACCATTTTTGTCTGCTCCATTACCAATTTCTTCAACAAGCGCCTTAATCTCATCTTGAATTGCACCAAGGTCTGTATCGTCTTGTGTACCAGTGTTTCCAGCTTGAACAACAAGTTCACGAACACGTTGAAGAATTGAGTGAGTTTCAGTCAATGCACCTTCAGCGATTTGGATAAGAGAGATACCGTCTTGTGCGTTTTTAGTAGCCATTTCTAATCCGCGGATTTGTCCACGCATTTTTTCAGAGATTGCTAGACCTGCTGCGTCATCTCCTGCACGGTTGATTTTTAGACCAGAAGAAAGTTTCTCCATGTTCTTTTGGCTCGCACCGTTGTTTGCAGACAAACGGTTTAATGTGTTAAGTGCTGCGATATTGTGGTTAATTCTCATTTCCTATTACCTCCATGTATGTGGGACCTGACAGACGTCCTTGTCTGAAAAAAGTCCTTTATTCTAGGGCTAAGGTGCCCTGACATTTAAAATATCGGATAATTCCAAAGAAAGTTTAGCATTTTTCTATCTTTCATCTTAATTTTATTATTAATTTACCAATCTTTTATATCTAGTTTAACTTATACAATCTAATTCCATCTAAGTAGTAAGTTATCAAGAAAAAAGCCCCATAAAGGGGCCTGTCATTAACGTAGTAATTGAAGTACGTTTTGTGGCTGTTGGTTCGCTTGTGCAAGCATTGCTTGAGACGCTTGAGAAAGAATGTTGTTCTTTGTGAACTCACTCATTTCTTTCGCCATGTCAACGTCGCGGATACGAGACTCAGCAGCTGTTAAGTTTTCACCAGAAGCACCAAGGTTGTTGATTGTGTGCTCTAGACGGTTTTGGACCGCACCTAGTTTAGAACGTTGAGTAGATACTTGGTTGATTGCAGCATCAACTCCATCAAGTTGATTGTCAAAAGATGTTGTAGCAAAATCAGTTACATCGATTGCACTGATCTTTACAGTAGCGCTACCTAAATCAGCAGCTTTCATGCTATCGATATTTACGCTTAATTGTTGACCAGAGTTGGCACCAATTTGGAATGTAATTTTATCAGTAGCAAAAGAACCATCTAAAAGGTTTTTACCGTTAAATTGAGTACGGTCAGCAATACCCTTACTATCTGTTTGTCCACCAACTTCTTCTACAAGCGCCTTGATCTCATCTTGAATTGCACCAAGGTCTGTATCGTCTTGTGTACCAGTGTTTCCAGCTTGAACAACAAGTTCACGAACACGTTGAAGGATTGAGTGAGTTTCAGTCAATGCACCTTCAGCGATTTGGATAAGAGAGATACCGTCTTGTGCGTTTTTAGTAGCCATTTCTAATCCGCGGATTTGTCCACGCATTTTTTCAGAGATTGCTAGACCTGCTGCGTCATCTCCTGCACGGTTGATTTTTAGACCAGAAGAAAGTTTCTCCATGTTCTTTTGGCTCGCACCGTTGTTTGCAGACAAACGGTTTAATGTGTTAAGTGCTGCGATATTGTGGTTAATTCTCATTTCCTATTACCTCCATGTATGTGGGACCTGACAGACGTCCTTATCTGAAAAAAGTCCTTCGTTCTAGGGCTTATCAACCCTGACAATTTTATTATCGGACGTGGTTATAGGATGTTTAGCAGATTTTTTAAAAGATATCATATTTTTTCATGACATTGATCCTAATTTTAACAATTTTACAAATATAAAAGCTGCTGATCTATTTTCAGCAGCTCTATCGTTTTTGAATATCAGTATTGCTTAATATCAAACATTAAGATATTTTGGTACACCACGTAATCCTTCTTACTTGTGAATGGTCCTTTATTATGCTCATCATTGATTTCATAGAAGTTCATACCAATTCCAAAACTTCTTTCTTTGTACCAGTTAAGAAAATCGTTGATATCTTTCATTGAGAGCAGATAATCCTTTTGCAGTCCATTGATCATAGTTATAGAAAGTATACCTTTCGCAGTTTCTTCTCCAGGTTTTGTTCCATCCTGATCTTTTGGTTCTTCGGTTGTTCCGTCATCTGGTTTTGTTCCGTCCTGATCTTTTGGTTCTTCCGTTGCCCCATCACCGGGCTTTGTTCCATTCTGATCTTTTGGTTCTTCGGTTGTTCCGTCATCTGGTTTTGTTCCGTCTTGATCTTTCGGGTCTTTCGTTGTGTCATCATCTGGCCTTGTTCCACCTTGATCCTTTGGGTCTTCTGCTAACCCATCATCCTGCTTTGTTCCATCCTCAATCACTTGTAAGTCTTTTAATGAAATAGAAATAACGGATCTGTAATCACTTTTTACAGAAAGATGTCTCATTGATTCCGAGTAGTTACGTCCGCCAATGACATACAATTGGTCATCAACAATTGCTGCGACAGCTGATACTCTACCTTCTGGTAAATCATATGCTGAATTTTTAAATTGGCCATCTTTTGGATTGAAAATCTGAACTTTGTTTACCATATTTTTTGAACTATCACCATATAATTGCCCACCAATAATAAAGAACTTGCCGTTGTAAGTTTCATAGGAGGGTTCATATATATAAGATGTTAACTGAACATCAATTAATCTCTTCCAAGTATCTGTTGAAATATCATACTGAAACAAATACTTTTCTCTACTATGCCCTATCGAATTTTCGCCACCTGCAACATATATTTTTCCATCAATTGCAGAAATGGCTCTCCCATTCCGAGATGGTAAACCCGATGAGTTCAAGCTCTTCCATTCACCAGAGACTGTATTGTATTCATAGACATTATTCTTATATGAGTTTTTTGAAGATACAATATATATCTTCTCTTTCACTGCAACTGCTTGTAAAGTTCCTTTACTATAAGCTGAAAAAACCGGCTCTCTTGGAATTCGAATCGGCTCTTCAGCCCACTGATCAAGTTCTGCATCATAAATATCTATAGTGTTATAAGCTACTTCTGTCTCTTCATTAATTCCACCTATTAGATAGATTTTTTTACCTACAGTAGCGTAAGTACCGCCTGTTCTATTTCTTGGCATACTGGCTTTCTCTTCCCAAACATCTTTTTTTGGATCATACATAAATGTTTGGTTATTTAACTTATTTTTTTCACTAGCTCCACCAAATACATAAATTTTCCCATCAACAACGCCTACACCAGCATTAATACGTTCTTCTGGTAAATCAGCTCGTTTCGTCCATCCAATTGAATTTTCTGCATTTGCTTTAAATGGACTAAGAGTACTCATTAATAGGAGTACCGTGATAAATAATAAAAACCTTTTTTTCATTTCATAATTCCTCCAACTCGTCATATTCCCTCCTTTTATCGTGCTATTTTTTACAAAGTTTACAATTTAAAGGCGTTTAAATAAAAATTTATATACATTCAAAATGTTGTGTGCTAGAGATGCGCCCTAAGCATTACCTTTTCATAATCACTTCTTCATCTTTCAATTGAATCATAAGTGAGGATTGAATATATAATAAATTGATAATGCGACGTGCCATTTCTGAGGGAGATGCATTGTAGTCATTTCTGATCCATTCAATGATAAAACCAAAGATACCGTATGAACGATATTGGATAAAATAACTGTCGTTGATTTCTGCATACTGATCACTCACAAACGACATTCTATTTTGGAAGATATATTGTATTTTCTTAAGTAATTGTTCTTGTATTTGCGGGATGCGGTCTTCCATCACTAATAAATCATAGTAGTCGCGATTTTCGATGATATATTGAAACACATCGGTGCCCCCTGGTTTCATGCGGGTTAAATCCAACAGTGGATTTTCACGAGTTGGCTTACAAAATTCATATTCGAAATCTTCCATTTCCCGGTGAATAACATCTGTTGCTAGTTCATCTTTACTTTCATAATGCACATAAAACGTCGTCCGATTATAGTTTGCCTTTTCCACGATATCTTTCACTTTTACGTGTGAATATCCTTTTTCTTTTACTAGTATTTTGAATGTTTGACGAAGTGTTTCTTTTGTTCGCTCAACACGGCGATCCTCTTTTTTGATCATTGGCCCCTCCTTTAGACACTTTTAAAAAAATGTTGAATAGAGATACAAAAAAACTTTTATGTTGAAAACCTATACAAAAAAGTTTTTTTGCTGATTGAAACGAAAAATCTTTCATCCTACAATCAAATTAGTCATAAAGAAATGAATTTTTTGTGACATTTGATCTAACTTTATTGAATATTATACTATACAAAGTGAGGGCACATGATATGGAAATTCAAGCGATGGTCACAACAAATGAAAAAGATTTTGAGAAACAAACGTTATTACTAGATGACCCAAAAGCAGATGAAGTGCTTGTCAAAATTGTTGCATCTGGCGTCTGTCATACTGATGCGACAGTATTAGATGGAACGCTTCCTGTCCCTCGTCCTGCTCTATTAGGACATGAAGGTTCTGGCATTGTAGTGAAAGCAGGTTCTAATGTCACAACCGTTCAAGAAGGAGACCACGTTGTACTAGGTTTCTCTTATTGTGGTCATTGTCATAATTGTCTAGATGGGAACGCAGGTGGATGTGAGAACATGATGCCTTTGAATTTCTCTGGTCGTAATAAACATAATGAAACGCCACTTCATACACATGATCACCAAGATGTATCGCAATTTTTCGGTCAATCGTCATTTGGTACATATGCCACGGTTGATGAGAAAAATGTGGTGAAAGTAGACAAAGAAATCGATTTACGTTATTTAGGCCCATTCGGATGCGGCTTAATGACCGGGAGCGGTACTGTCTTAAATTCACTTGCTCCAGCACCAGGTACAAGCTTTGTAGTGTTCGGTACAGGGGCTGTTGGTTTAAGTGGGTTAATGGCAGCAAAAATCGCTGGCTGTGATCCGATTATTGCCGTTGATATTCATGATAGCCGCCTTGAGTTAGCAAAAGAATTAGGTGCAACACATATCATCAACAGTAAGCATGAGAATCCAGCTGAAAAAATTAAGGAAATCACAGAAGGCAAAGGTGCACATTACTCATTTGAAACAACTGGTGTACCAGAAGTCACTCTAGCTGCCCTTCATTGTCTGCGTGTCAAAGGGACTTGTGCAACAGTAGCAGTAGGAAAGCGTGACTTAACATTTAATGTAACAAATGACCTAATGACCAATGCTCTCACATTAAAAGGTGTGATAGAAGGGGATGCCGTTCCACAACTACTTATTCCTAAACTAGTGAAGTTCTTTAAAAATGGACAATTCCCAGTTGAGAAACTAGCAAAATTCTACGAATTAGAAGATATTGAACAAGCCTTTGAAGATTCTAAAAATGGATCTACGATTAAACCAATTCTTATTTTAGATAAAGAGTATCGTGCTTAAGTCGTGAAAGTAGAGCACAAACTCATTAGCCCCCTTGCCAAGTAAAGGGGGCTATTTGAATTTTCATATGAGGTCTAACAAATTGACTCACACATACATCACCGGCGTCGATATTTTAATAATCTTCCCGCCCCGACGATAAAACCTAGGAACGCGGCGGCTTAAAGTGGCAACAACTTCGTAGTTGATCGTATTGAGCATTTCAGCAATTTCATCGACAGAAATTTCTCCGCCCTTTTGACGACCGTAAATAACGACTTCCTCGCCTTGCTTTGCTTTCATTTCTCCTAAACTGATCATGGTCATATCCATTGTGACTCGGCCAGCAATCGGCATTCGTTTTCCTCGGAAAAGCATAAATCCTCTATTGGATAAAGCACGTGAATACCCATCTGCATAACCGATTGGTATGGTTGCTATAACTTCATCAGGTTTTGCTACATAGGTTGCCCCATAGCTGACGGTCCTTGGCTTTGTCACCATTTCCTTCACGAACGCAATCCTTGCTTTTAAACTGAGAGCGGGCTCTAGCTTAACAGCGTCTAAACTCTCAATGTATTGCGAGGGGTACAGTCCATATAGCCCGATGCCGAGCCGAATCATATCTGCACTAAATTCAGGAAATGCGATGGCAGCTGCTGTATTGTTCATATGTACCGTGGGCAATGTAATGCCTTGTTTTTTTAAGAAACGAAGAAAATCAATAAAAATGCTGTGCTGAAGCAGTGTGAAATCAGGGTCAGGCTCATCCGCAGTGGAAAAATGCGTAAATATTCCATCCCATCTCAGGTTTTCACTCTCTTCAAGCGCCCTCACCACCTCTAACAGCTCTTCCTTTGTCCGTACACCTAATCGTCCCATCCCAGTATCGACATTGACATGAATCCCAAGCCGGGGCAGACTTTCTTCTTCCGCTAAAATCTCATTTGCTTGAACAATCCAGTCTTCACGAAGGCCGGAGAGATCAATTCTCCAGGTTGCAGCTCTTTTCACACAGTCGAGCGGGGTAAATCCAAGGACGAGAATCGGTGCTTCAATTTTTGCTCTCCGCAATACAATGCCTTCTTCCAAGCTGGCAACTGCAAGCTCTGTCGCACCGCTTTCTAATGCCTGCCGCGCAACCTCCACGGAACCGTGCCCATATGCATTCGCCTTTACGACAGCCATGATCTTACTTTTCTTTGGAATATGCGCTTGAATGGCTTCGATATTTCTTTTAATCGCGTCAAGATTGACCTCGATCCAGACTTCCCTGCAAAGCTTTTGCATGTATGTTTCCTCCTCATCACATGAGTCATTTCGATATCAATGTTCGTTTTCGTGTCTAGTCTATCTTTATTCATTTTTGAGAAAAACATTCAACCGCAATGACTGGATCAGCTTTGACTTGATTGACATAAAAAAAGAAACCACCTCAAACTGTGATTTCTTCTTTATGAACAGTCATTTCATTAATCCTCAGATTTCATCATTGAATCAATTTCATGATAAATCTCCTCCAGATTTTCTCGTTCAATCAAATATTCTGCGGTGCTCTTACGAACAGGCACATCAAATTTTAGAAAGGTGAGCGTGATCGTTGATGATTCCTGATCATTCATAGTTAATCTCAATTCAAGTGTCGAGATCTCTTCATTATTATCACTCTCAACAGATTGTTCAATCGGCACACCATCTTCTAACATGTCAACTTGTTTCAACTCTTTCATGGAAAGCTCAGTAACATCAAACCTGAATTTTCGAGATGAGCCGCCAGGTTGATGTGTAATAAAGCGCATGACCTTTCGCACATCATCAATCGCAAAACCTTTATCCACATTTTGTGAAAAGATGTATGTTGAAGCCTGAAATCCGTCTTCTTGAAAAAGCATCATCATTTTATCTAATAATATGTTTGGACCATTCTTTTCTTTTTGTCTTTGTAATCTACCAGCTATGAATAAAATGACCATTCCCCCGATGATGCTGAGAGCCGTCCCCAACCCATTCCCTACATCTACGAAAACAGTAAAGCCTAAAATAGCAACAATATAAGCGATTACAATACCTATGATGAATACCACATCGAGCTCTCCTGTCTGAATCTTCATTGTTATATTGGTTTAGCCATAGTATAGCATCTGGATTTTGATCGAAAAAAAATCTACTATAGACTAAACAGATACTACATTCATTTCACTTTTCAAATAGAAAGGATTTTTATGATGAACCTCTACACGACAGACGAAATCATTGATGCTCTTTATAAAGCATGGTCTTCTCAATCTAGTTCAAAATGGAGTAAAGACAACCCGGCAAACGGACAATGTGGCGTCACTTCTTTAGTCGTACATGATCTTTTAGGCGGAAAAATAAACAAAACTGCATTACCCAACGGATGGCACTTTTACAACGTAGTGAATGGAACAAGAATCGACTTTACTTCTGCACAATTCTCTGAGGAAATCGTTTATATGGATGTACCTTCAAATCGAGAAGAAGCATTTCAAGATACGAATGAGGATCAGTATCGTTATTTAAAGGAGCGAGTCGTAGAATATTTAAACATTTCATATTCATGAAAACAGACCATAAGAGGTCTGTTTTCATTGCAGTTCAATAAAGTGTTTAAAAGATAGGTAGTAAGAACTCACACACGCCTTCTTCTTCTCTATATCTCTCCATAATAGGTACCTGACGCGTGTTCAATTGATTGTGTTGGATCATTTGAGGCAATTGTCTCCAAAATAAATTCACTTTTTCGGTTGTATGTGTCACTGTAAACACAGCATACTTTCCCCCTTCAAAATGACCAGTCTGAACCATTTGATCATTTGTGAAATCTCTATTTGTCATAAGCATGAGGTCGTATCTGCATTTTTCTGATGGAATTTTTCCAGGAACATCTTGAGGAACACCATATATACCATATTCCTTTAATTCATCATTTAATTGATGTTGCTTGATCCATTTCTTAAATCTCTTCATCATCTCAAAATTCTCTTTGCTGCCATATGATCCTATATTTCTCATATACACCATTTTCATATTCGTTAACATTTCAATTTTGTAATTCATGATTTCCCTCCAATTTTTATTGGAAGACTGGCCAATCATTCCTTACAACCAACGGTAACATCCTTTAAAATAGAATGCAGTAGGATATTAAAAATAATGTAATGTGCGATCTAGTTCATACATGTTCTCTGTCATTTTTAAAATAAAAAAGAACGGACTTTAGCCGCTCGCTCGTTATTGATTTTCTTTTGAAGATTTAGCATTGAGAAAGACGACAATCAAATAGATGATTGTTCCGAAAAACAAACCATTTAACAAACTGATAAACAACATCTTACAAACTAGGCCAATATAATAAGACGCTGGCGTTCCTGGAAACACAGCCATATTAAACAAGCTAATCATAAAGGTTAAAGCAAAAAATATAATAAAAATCCTTCTAAATAATGTTGATTTTAACATTGTCATTTTTACTTCCTCCTTAATATCTTTTCTATGGAAAAAATATTCTTTATTCATAGCATATATTCCGTCTTAAAATAAAAAGCCCTTAAAGGGCTTTTTATTTTATGCAGTGTAACCGATACTTGCAGTATGACCTCTCCTAGCTTCATCATGACTTGCTGTCACTTCAGATGTAAAATAACCAACAATACTGATAATGCTGATCATCACAAATACGACTGATAACGTTTTAAATTTCATACTGACAGTCCCCCCGCTTCACTTGAGTTTGGAAATAAAGAATTTTCTCATAAAAAAGCATCGCATTGTCTTTATCTCCCATTTCATTATAATATTTTGCAGCATCTTTTGCTAAATCTTCTAGATCAGGATACATTGACTTTATTTCTAGCAATTCCATTATTTTTTCCAACTGCTCAAAATTGTTGTCAACGTATAGTGATCTTAAAAATTTGAATATCAATAACAGCACATGGTCTTTCAGTTTTTCAGATAGTTCTATGCCGTTATTTAAAGCATATATACCTAAATCCTGTTCTTTCTTTTTGAAGTAGGCTTTTGACAACATAATAAGCGGGTCTAAGATTCTATTTAAATGTTCGTATCCCTGCTCTCTAAATGCTCGAATTGAGTCATTAAAGTGAATTATTGCTTGGGCTATTTCTTTGTTATGAAAATAACTCAACCCTAAATTATAGAGTGCTGATCCTTTTAATCGTTTTGTTGAGTTGTCGGCGGCTTTTTCTAGTGCGTGTTGAAAATGGGGTATTGCTTTTTCGGGGCAGCCCATATCTATGTAGTTTAATCCAATCACAAAAGAACATTGTATTTCTCTTACTGTGTATGTATCTTTTTCTCGATAACATTCTATCGCCTGTGCGATATGGTGCATGGACATGTGGGTTTGTTTCATGTGGTAATAGATTTCAGCCATCTTGTAATTGAACTCGGCCCGTTCAATATCGTCACTGACAAGAGACAGCTTTTTTTCTGCCCGTTTATAGAAGGTAATCGCATTTAGGTATTCATAGTTTTCGAATTCATACATGCCGTAGAAAAAATTGAAGTAATACTCGAGCAATCCTGTTAATTTCTCTTGGTCCCTTTTGATCTTCATTGCGAGTTCCTTGAAGTTGGCCCGCTCTTTCCCATTTTCTAAAGGATTCAAGTAATCAAGCATTAATTTATGTCTGAACTCCATGAGTGAGAAATACAATAATAAATCTTGATTTTCTTCCATATGATCAAGCATTGATTTGATTTCCTCTTTATATGCTTCGGCGTCCGGTACGTTAAATCTTTGAATATGATAATACCATTCATTGATTTTCAAACCGACGTGAGAAGAAAGCACTTTCTCCATCAGCCCTTACCCCTTCCTCTATTTTCCCTATAATGACATATATTATCATTTTATGAACCATTCGACACCGAAAAGAAACCGCAAAAAAGCCCTATAAAGGGCCATGCGAATGATAAGATAAAAAGACTTCTATTCATAAATAAGCACCCAGTATTCTGCCCCAGGTTCTCCTTCTTCTACAACAGCCTTCCAGCCTCTTTTTTGATAAAAAGATAAAGCTTTGTGATTTTCGGAGACACATTTGAGGGTGACCGGTGTTCCCAAAACTTTTATCGCTTGTTTGAGCAGCAGATCTCCAGCCCCTTGGCCCGCAGCTTCTGGATGTACAAACAAGAGGTGAATAAATCGATCGGGTACATATAGAGAAATGAATCCGAGGATTTTATTGTTCTCCTCAGCTAAGAAAATTTGCTCTTCCTGCGTATCTTGATCAAAATCTTGCAGATTGAGTTCTTCTGGATTAAGCCAGTGAAAGCTTTGGCGCCGGGATTCTAAATAGATTTGTCTTAATTCTGGATAATCTTCTATGCTTGCTTCTCTAATCAACATCGCAACATCTCCTATGTTTTTTATTTGAATGTTAATTCGCCTCTAGAACGCGTTTTGCCTGTATTATGCCTGCCAGTAACAATTGATCACTGAACTGCGAATCATTGACAGCACGTGCAAGAGCAATTGTACCAATCATGCTGCTTACTAGTGCGTAACTTGTAGAGAGATCTATGTTTCCAGCATCAGCTATAAAATCCATAAATCGTTTCAATTCATCGGTATAAGCATTCCGTACCTCTTGCGATAATTGAGCAATTTCTCCTGACAGCGCAGGCAGTATACAGCCGACCTCCGTCTGATCACGGTGAACCGAACTTAAATAGAATTCAATGATCGTCTGAATTCGAGGCTGATCTGCTTTCTTGTCTGCAACACTTTGCAGCAGCTTGATCGTATCAGTGATAGCAAAATGAAAAGCCTCTATCACCAACTGATCCTTGTTCTTAAAGTGAGCATAAAACCCTCCATGAGTTAGGCCTGCTCCTTTCATAATGAATGGCAAACTGATATTACGAACGCCATTTGTTCGAAATGCTCGTGCAGCACTTTCAATGATCTGCTCTCTCACTTTTGACTTATGACCTTTCGGATAAGGCATCCCTCTACCTAACCTCCTTCTTATCAAAATATTATATTCATCATATTATCTTCTGTCAATTGACTGAAATCCATCTTTCCTCACTCAGATGGGATTGACTTCATTAAAATATGACGACTATAATATATTATGATCATCATATTTTGAAGTTGGAGGTGCAAGAAATGATTCATTTAGACACAGTAGATACATTAGTAATTGGATCAGGTCCGGGAGGCTATGTGGCGGCATTACGTTCAGCTCATCTCGGCATGAAGACAGCGATTGTAGAGCGTGATCAGTTAGGTGGAGTATGCACCCATGTAGGCTGTATCCCTTCTAAGGCGCTAATAGCAGAAGCAGAGCGGTTCAAGCTCCGCACACAATGGGGTGGTTTTCAAGAAGGCGGCTCTTTCAAGGAAGCTCAAGCGTTCAAAAAAGCGGTTGTGGATAAACAAGCGGGAGGCGTACAATTTTTGTTAAAGTCAGCGGGAGTTACCATACTGGAAGGCGATGCAAGCTTGATCGATCAGCATACAGCGGTCATTCAACATGGAGAAAAAGGTGAAAAGCAAATCAACTTCAAACACCTTATACTAGCAACCGGCTCCCGTCCAATTGAAATTAAATCACTCCCTTTCGGTGGTCGTATATTGTCTTCCACTGAAGCACTATCCCTTCCCGAGATCCCTAAAAGCCTTGTCGTAGTTGGGGGTGGTTATATTGGGGTTGAATTAGGACAGATGTTTGCTAGGTTTGGAACAAAAGTCACCATCTTGGAAGGCGGCAATCAAGTATTGCCTGGCTTTGAAAGTGAGCTTGTCTCGCCTGTCGTTCGTCAATTGAAAGAAGATAAAATCACGCTGATTACAGGAGCAAACGTCACAGATGCCGAGCAGCGTATGAGCGGAATTGATCTTCATTATGAGAAACAGAAAGAAAGCTACACGGTGAAAGCGGAATATGCACTGATTACTGTCGGAAGAAAACCGAATACAGATGGAACATTAGGTCTTGATTCTATCGGGTTGTCTATTCCTTCTCACGGACGAATTGAAATTGATGAACAATGCAGAACATCCATCCCGCACATATATGCGATTGGTGATATCACAGAGGGGCCTGCTTTGGCTCATAAAGCTTCCTATGAAGCAAAAGTTGCAGCAGAAGCAATCGCTGGTAAACCTTCGATAATAGACTATAAAGCGATCCCACTTGTTGTTTTTTCCAGCCCAGAATTGACGAGTGTTGGACTAAGCGAAACGGATTGCAAGCAAAAATCCATTCCGACTGTCATTGGGAAAGCAATGTTCTCCATTAATGGCCGAGCGCTTGCATTAAAAGAACCAGAAGGTTTTGTGAAGATTGTAGCCCATGCTGAATCTGGTCTTATTCTAGGGGCACAAATCGTAGGGGCTGAAGCATCTACTCTTATATCAGAACTAGCTCTCTCTATTGAAATTGGCGCTACAGCAGAAGATTTAGCAATGACGATTCATCCTCACCCAACATTAGGTGAAATGATCATGGAAGCTGCAGAAATGGCTACCCGTAAAGTTGAAAAATATCTTGCAAGATAATTCGTTCATGTGCAGCTTCTAAAAAAATAACCGCCATAGCCTATTTATTTAGGAAGGCTATGGCGATTTCCATTGTGCAATGATATAAAAGCGCCGATCAATTGATCTTTAATTGGATCCCACTTCGCGTTTTTTACCAAGGTTCATGGATAACTGAACGCCAATCATCAGCATGACGATGACAACCATTGCCACAATAGAAGCATAAAAATGTCCGCTTAGATCGAAAACCAAGCCAATGAAAAATGGACCGAATCCACCTACAATGTACCCGCCCATCTGCGACATCGCTGACCAGGTTCCGGCTTCCTCTGGAGTATTCGTCTCCATAATCGGGAGCATAAGCGCTAAAGGAAATAATCCACCTGCACCCATACCTAGGAAAATGACGGCTGGCAAGATCGGCATTGGCAGAAGAAGAAAGATAAGGCCAATGAGTTCAGACAGACTGCATAAGATGAGAAATAATTTCGGTTTTCCTAATCGAGTAACGACCGCTGGAACAAGCAGTGCCACTGGAATCTGAATGAGTGTAAATATGGTCAGCAGCATGGCAGCATATTGCGGACTGTTTCCAAAGCTAAGAGCAATCGGTGAAATCCATGCCGTCAAAGAATAAAACATACTAGACATAAAGCCAAAGAACAAAGTGAATTGAATAGCCTTTTTGTTTCTCAACGGCAATTTTAACGGCAAAGTTACATGATCACTCCGCTCATTTTTGCGAACTAAACCGACCCATAGAATAAGGGTAATCACCCCTAGAATCGCCCAGCAGGACAAAGCTAACGTAAGGTGATGCTGACTGCGTAGATAAATCGGAATGGTGAAGCCGGAAGCGAGCGCTGCACCTATTGTCATCGAAATTGAATACACACTAACAATACCAGGATTTCTCGGGAAATATTTTTTAATAAAACTAGACAATAAAGGACCCGCAAAGCTAATCCCTACCCCTCCTGCGAACGCAGTCATGAGCAGGATAGCAACCGATTGGCTTGTACCACGCAGTGCTGTGGCAATCGTGATAAGAAGAATTGAGAAAAACAGCGTTCTTTCTAAACCAAAACGCCGGCTGAGTATCGTCGCAACAGGAGCAAATACCCCCATACAAAGGACAGGCAAAGTGGTCAAAAGACTTGCTGTCAGTGCGTTTACACCAAGCTCTGATTGAATCATGCTCATCATGGAAGCCACGGACGTAATGATTGGACGTAAGTTTAATGCTGCTAAAAATAAAGCGGCTAAATAATATATTTTTTTCATCAATACCCTTCTTTCATCTCGTTAAGGTTACTTTGAGTATAAAACTGCTGCATCCATTGATCAATACAATAAATCGTATTATGATGATAGGAAAAGGCTATCATTTATGAAAGGAGGACAAATGGATACCCGGCATATTACCTATTTTATGGCTGTATATCATCATTTGCATTTTACAAAGGCTGCTGAGGAGCTAGGCATTTCACAGCCGACACTTAGCCAGCAAATTCGACTGCTTGAAGCAGCAGTTGGGATGCCGCTCTTTGATCGAATCGGCAAAAAAGTCGTGGCTACCGAAGCCGGTTCGCTGCTTTATCAATATGGCATGAAAATGCTTCAAGCTGAAAGAGATGCAAAAAATGCGATGAAAGAACTATTATCGGAAAAACGAGGAACCGTTCGTCTCGCAGTACTCCCATCCGATCTTGATTTTCAGCTGGTGCCACTTTTTGTAGAATTTAAAACACTTTACCCCGAAACCAATCTGAAGGCATATTCAAATATCTTCGTGCGTGAAGAAGTCCTTTCGCATAAAGTGGATCTCGGCATCGGGCTGCGAGGGCCTGCAGATAAGCGTCTCGTTCAAATTCCACTTGGGAGTGAGCCATACGAATTATTTGTTCATTCAAAAAGTGATTTAGCCCAAAAGAGTGAAGTGACATTGGAAGAGCTGACTCAGCATGCGTTGGTCATGTATCCGAAGGGATATCTAGGAAGGGATTTAGTAGATGACGTATGTAAAGAACAGGGTGTTGAACTAGACACTGCCATGGAGGTTGGATCCGCATTTTCGCTATTGCAGCTGGTTGAAGCCGGGATCGGTGCAACCATTCAGCCAAGAGGATTACTAAAACAACATTCGACGTGGTCCAATATTGTTTCGATTCCTATTGCTGAGCCAGCACCTGTCCGGCACTTGGAATTAATTTATTATGCAGATCGATTTGTCAGCAAAGCACAACAGCAGCTATCTGAATGGCTGATAGACTTTTTCAAATCAAGAACAAACTAAAAGTGAGGTTAACACATGAAGAATGCAAACAGCATATTCACAAGAACAAACCGGGTTGTTATTCGCCAATTTGACAGGCAGGATATTGAAGCATTTTATCAATACCGAGCAAATCCCTCTATTGCAAAATTTCAATCTTGGGAAAACTACACGTACGAAGATGCTGAATCATTTGTTCAACATCAAATGACACAAAAACCTAATCAACCGGGGACGTGGTTTCAATACGCTATTGCCTTATCTGAATCCAATCAGCTGATAGGAGATTGCGCCATTCATACACTTGACAGTGAGCCGAGAATTGTTGAAATAGGTTTTACACTCGCGCCTGAATACCAAGGAATGGGCTATATTCATGAAGCTCTGAGTGCAATTTTCGAATATATCTTTATAACACTAAACAAACATAAAATCATTGCCTTTACAGATGTGCGCAACGAAAAATCCATTCGAGTGCTGGAACGTTTAGAAATGAGACGCGAAGGACATTTGCTGCAAAATTATATGTCGAAGGGACATTGGGTCGATGAATATCAATATGCCATGCTTCAATCTGAGTGGGCCGCCAAGCACCATTAAACATTTATTTCCTATTCAAAATCCCTAAATAAGCGCTCCACGGGCCTACATCGGTTCGATATCGTTCCGCCATGACCCGAACAATCTGGGACATATGTGTGAAGTCATGGACAACCCACGCAGAAAGTAATTCGCTCACTTTCACGACTCCAAACTCCGGGTGAACGCCCTTTTTTTCTAAATCAAGGCCTGAATGTGTCATACGCTGAATGTATGCCACATTCTCCATCCGCATATGATGAAACTCAGATAATGCTTGTTCTATCTGTCTTTCAGATTGGTTCAAATGAGAGTAGCGGTCAAACGCAGGAAATGGTGTATTCTCTCCATCAGCAAGAATCACATTTAATCGAGGAATCCAGTTGAATTTCTCTGCTTCAATCAAATGTTCAATGACTTCAACTGGATTCCACGTCCCCTCCCCTTCACGGCTGTGAAGCCAATCCTTCGATAAACCCGACAAAAGACTTTCTAACGTGTGAGGAGTTCGACTCAACATATCCAAAGCTTCATTTAAATTAAAATTCATGTGGTTGCTCCTTTATCAGTTTTTCTTTATTTTAATGGATTTTGGATAGATTGTAACTCATACCTCAAGACAGATAAAGAAGAAAATAAAAAGCGTTTTTGATCAACCTTCAAATAGAACTTTTCTATAATGCTGGCTAATTGCCTTTTAAGGGCTTTTATTCTTTCACTATCGTTTTTTCACTGGATGAATGTCTTCTCCCAAAAGGACGGTAAGAGACTCTCCACTCTTTTCTAGAAACTCAGCAATTTCTTTCAGCTCTTGATTGATACGGTCATTCCTTGGCATTTCTGGATTTAACAAAAGGATTGAGTGAACAGTAGTGGCTGCTTCGTACAAGACATTTTGATCTTTTATCTGTTTGATGCATTTTTTCATACGATCGAAAAACCATTCAATCTCTTCAATGTCTTCCATTGGATAATGTGCCATTTTAAAGAGGTTCTGCTGACGAAGGTCTCCTCTCTCAAATATGAGTTCAAGCTCTTCTCTACTTATATATAATTCAGAAGATTCCTCATCAATCTCTACAACCTCGATCATCGCATCTTCAGCTGTATATAACTGCTCAATAAAATCATCGAAAGTATCCGCCAGTTTAAAATCGACTCCCATCTCTAAATCAAAATAGTGAATAGGCGGGTGTTCCTTCGTTTCTCGATAATCCATTGCGATCCATGTATCTTCTTCTCCGCTGATGATCACAAGCCCCTCCGGCAGCTCCAATTCATCACTTAACTGGGAACTATTCATGATGCCATCATCTTTGGCGATTCCTCTTAGATGGTCAAATTGAACATGATCATCTGCCCATGAGTTCGGCCGATCAGTTGGAAACGCATTACGCACTGTAAAGCCACCGTTCCATTCTAAAATGAGCTTTTTGTATGTAGCAGGTAAAGTGACACCAAGTGTCCCCTCTGCTTCACGAATTTTTTCCTCATCTACCTTTTCTAACGTGAAAGGGCTCTCTTCTTCTTTCTCCCAGAATGATTTCAAAGTGGATACCTCCCTATATCTATTGAGGTTAGTATAACATTGACCAACTGTTCATTTACCATTTTAAAACCTCAAATTACAAACCTGTTCAATCCCTTCCTCCAATAAAGAATTTATCAGTAGATATAAAAAAGATCTGACTGGAGTGCCAGCTAAGTACAAGGCACTTAAAGTGCTCAATGCCAGCATCCTCAGGTTATTCCTTCTGGACAAAATATTCACGTTCGATTTGTTTATCTATATCATACGATGATCCACGTAGAAAAAGATCCTCTTTTTCTCGGTTTGTTTACCAATAGAGACAAAAAAACCTTGAAAGGCATTAGCCAATCAAGGTTCATTTTGTTACTTCATTTTCACTGCTTCTTTCATTTCCTCTATTATTTTATTAAACCACTGTAAAGGGTTTAATGAGATCGCCGGAAAGTGGATTTCTGCATTGTTTTCGATAAAGCTTTCTTTTTCCTGTATTGTTAAAGTACTATTCATAAAATCCTGACAATCCTTTATAGTAGACACCAGACATTCTTTGCTTGCTTCATGAATAAACTCATCCATCGCTTCTTCTGGTGAATCGATATCTTGATGAAATGTGCCACCTAAAAAATCTTCTAACTCTTCTAAATATCTGTAACTCTCATTCATTTTATCATCCTTCTTTCTATTTAACAGGGTATCCTGTTAAAATAAAACCGCCATTCTCATCTTTTTTCAATATAATTTTCGCATTTGTAACATTCTCGACTACTTCTGAATTTCTCGAAACACTTCTGCCAATTACCTCTCCATCACCCTTATATTTTAATTGTAAAGTAGGTCTACTGTTGGGGTCAGATAACCACTTTTGTATTTTATCAACACTCTTAGGATCACCCAAAACTGAATCAGCAACTTTTTCTGCAGTCATTCTATCATTAAAAGTAGAAGAACCCGTAATTTTAGGATTACTTTTCAATCTTTCTAATAGTTCTTTATCTGTTTTCCCAACGTGTCTTTCTATTAAGTGCCCACCTCTGGATTCATGTGTAGCTAATCCATTACCTGGAGATAAAGAATTTTTCTCACCTTTCTTAATTCCCATTTTCCCATGAAACCCTTTCGCCCCAAATGGCAAAAGCATTCCCAGCGCCGCATTCATACTTGCTTCCTGCTGTTCTTTCGAGATCTTATTTCCAAACATGTCTCGGCCTGTGATTGCTTCGCTGAAGCCGTTGGTGGCGGTGAGGCCATATAATCCTTTTTGTGATGTCTTTAGGGCATCAAAGGATTTTTGTGATGTCTTGTAGATGTCGACTGCTCTGACTGCAGCTGATGTGGCTTGGGTGGTTTTATAGACAGCTTTTCCGCCTTTGAAAATGCGGCCTGCCCAGCCGACGATTGGAATGTAACCGGCTGCTGCCATTCCACCTGCCGCGACACGCTGTCCAGCGGTGAGTTCCTCGCCCGTGATTGGATCAACGCCTGTTGCGGCACGTTTTGCATCGTTCACACCTGTCAGTTCATTCACGATGTTTCCACCATAATCGAGCGCTTTTTCATACCAAGGGCGGTTGGCGAGTGCTTCTTGTTCCTTTGCGATCTCTCGGGCTTCTTCTTGTTCTTTTTTGATTTTGAGATATTCAGAAGTTTGCTTCTCAATATCGCTTTTTGCCTTGTAGATGTCGCTATTTTGATACGCTTTCTTGTCAAAATTCATAGGCGAAATCGCTTTTCCGTCATTTGTTGCACTCATCATTTCAGCGTACAATGCCATTGTAGCCTTCTCTTCAGTCTCTGACAAAGCATATTCATCTTTTAAATTTTGATCAAGCTCTCTTAGTTCTTTGACCGTTTTTTTTCGTTCATCTTCCGCATCTTCTATTTTTTCATCAAAGGTTTGGCTATCAAATACCTCTAGGGAAATGAGGTCATCAATGTCTTGAAAAATCGTTCTGAGTGCCTTTTTTTGATCCTTCACAATGCTTTTGGCATTCTTGATGCCCATATGTACTGCGTTGTCTAAAAAGTGTTCTTCTACAAAGGTATCGCCGCCAAAGCTCGTATCATCCAGTGTCCCAGAAACACCTTCATGAAAGGCTTTTTGCTTATCAATGAAATTGATAAACATGTCAACATTACCCGCTAGTTCTTTATAAAAGCTTTTAATGTTATCGGCACCTTTCCCAGTAAAATCATCACCGAGGTTGGCAACACTTTGTAATGCCTGTTTTAAATCTATCATTTGTTCGCGGAGTTCCTGATAGTGTTTTGCCCTTGTGTCCATTGCACTTGTTAGTGCTTTTGCATCAAGTATCTTCCCCAGCAGAATTCACTCCTTCCTATTCATTGACAAGGTCAATTTTACCAACAGAGGATTTGTCATGAAATAGGAGTAAAGACACAAAAACAAAACCCAGATTACTATCTAGAGTTATAGGTTACTTGTTTTTTAATAAGTGATATCGAGCTCTTCCTAAAAACACTCAAAACAATTTTGATAGAAAAGCCCGTCCCGATCAAAAAAACAGAACATTCATTATTGGAAAAACAAAAAAACTTGCTAGGCAAGGGTTTCAACGATGATTGAACATAAATTCTCTGAAAAAGACTAATTTATTAAAGTTTTATGATAAGCCTTTTTGATAAAAAATGTGAATTTCTGAAGAAAACCGAAAGGGTTAAACCCCAAACCCTCCCCTAAAAAAACAGACCAGGCAGGGTCTGTTTTAATTTTTTATTTATACGTTTTGAGAAGTTGTGTTTCGATCGATTTTTTGTGGAATAAAAGTTGTATTTCTATTCGACTCCTCCATTGTTGTATTTCTATTTGATGCTGGTTTAATTAAGCTAGATGCTTCATATACACCTGCACCTAGAAGGATAATTGTGCTTATAACAATCATTTTTTTAACACTCATAAAGACACTCTCCTTTTTGAATATTATGTTGGGCTTGAAATGCCTTCCTGTAATATTCTGTTGCTTTCTCAAACTTTCCTCTTTTTTCATGAATAACTGCAAGGTTTTTAGTGAATTCTTCAACGAAAACAAACAACTGCTTTTCTTCAAATGTCTGAAGCATAGCTTGAATCTCTTCCTCATCATTACTCTCATATGTTGTTCTTATAGATCGTATTAATAAATTCTCGTGTGGATTCTCTTTATGAGAGACCAGCTTCAAAGCTTTATCCACTAATTTGGATGCTTCGGCATTTTCTCCAATCTTATATAGAGCCCAACAAAGGTTAACATATATGACCGATTTTACATCGTCCATACCATCTTCTGATATTTCAAGGGATTCTTGATAGTATTGGATAGCCTTTGCATACTCTTGTTTTTTTTCATAATTGTTTCCTATATTTAAAAGTACCTTGGCAATCAACCTTTTATCCGCTATTTCTTCAGCGATGGAATAGGCTTTATTCAGATGTATTAATGATTTTTCATACTGCTTAAAATCATCATAATTTCCTGCTATGACAAATAAGCATTGAACTTTTCTAATCTTATATAACTCATACTGATCGTAAATTTCAAGCGCCTTTATGATGTGATGCATAGAAACATGAGTTTGTTTCATAATATAGTAGGCTTCAGCTACCTTGAAGTGAAACTCCGCTTGCTCAATATCATCGACAACCAGTGCGAGCTGCCTTTCAGCGATCTTATAATATTGAATAGCCTGTATGTATTCTTTCTTACTAAACTCATACATTCCTCTAAAAAAAGCATTATAGTATTGCAACATACCAGAAAGTTGATGATTTGAATTTTCGATTTTATCAACCAAATCAGAAACAGAAGGTGATCGTTTTTCCGAAGGTTTAATATAATCAAGCATAAGCTGATGGCGAAAACACATTAGTTGATAGTAAATCAGTAAATCCTGATCTTCTTCCATCCGTTCAATTTCTTGTTCTACCTCAGCTTTCAAAATCTCTGCATCGGGTACACTGAATTGCCGAATCATTTTATACCATTCATTAATTTTCACACCAACATGTGAAGAAATCACTTTCTCCATCCCTTATTCCCCTTCCACTAATTTCCCTTATATTACATTTATTATCACATGTAAGAGATGACAAAGCACCGAAAAGAAACCGCAAAAAGAACAATTCATAACGTGACTTTACACATTTCTGCTCACAACAGAAAAAGCAGACTCTACTAAGTCTGCCTTTTTCTATCAAATGACTATACCTTTGAAAATTAAGTATACAATGAATCGCTTAACCACTCTTCACAATGTTCTATCAGCCATCTCAAATATTCCACATATTGACCGGCATGATAGCCGTCACAAACAGCATGATGTACTTGAATGGCGACTGGCAAGATGATTTTTTCTTCTTCCACCTTAAATTTGCCTAACGTAAATATCGGCAGTAAATAAGTTTCATCTGTAGATACATTAAGGTTAAAAGAAGTAAAATCAATCCAAGGCAGGCTTGAAATATTGAACATATTTTCTGGCATATGAGGTTTCGGAAATAGTTTGTTACTTTCGCTATAAGCTTCAATATCAGCTACACAGCTTTTATAAAACCGAGCAAAATTTTCGTCATAAGGCGTCCAAATACTTGAAAATGTCTTTGTTTCTTTATTTAGAATCGTATAACTAGGATGGAGAAGATCCCAGTGACCAAGTTCATCATTCACTAGATCCATCCGAAACTCCGGTATTTTTTGCACAGCCCTTGCTAACAAATAAATTTGCACAGGATATACTTTTAGCTTTTTTTCTTTTGATATTGCATGCAATTTCGTGATATCTAAATCGATCACTAGGCTATATGAGCATCGGGTTACCTTCATATAATGATGAAAGTGCTCTTTTCTCGGATAATTTCCATCTATTTTTTTAAACATTTTTTATCTCCTCCTGAATGTGATTTACTGTATTCAGGAGGAGACTTTATCTGTTTTCACCACCACAATCATCCTTTCAAGAGATATATTATATTTCAGTCTATCACTTAGCCTACGATAAAACCTTTAACAACTCTTCGTAAGTCAGCTTGCCCAACGTGAATTTTTCTAGTGCTATATATGTTTTCTCCGCTGAGGTATTCATTCTATTATGACATTCATT
This sequence comes from Bacillus sp. WP8, assembly GCF_000800825.1. Lineage (NCBI taxonomy): Bacteria > Bacillati > Bacillota > Bacilli > Caryophanales > Bacillaceae > Bacillus > Bacillus sp. WP8. Next base: position 1,190,448 of record NZ_CP010075.1, on the reverse strand, counting down.
CACTAACTCATATTCATTTGGTAATGGTTCATGTATATGTTCTTTTTTTCGAAATGCTTCATAATATCTTATACCAAATATTCTCTGAGACATCGCATTGATGTGAATTCCGTCTGGGTTAGGTGCAAGGCCTTTGGCAGTAACATAATAACAATTTTCATGATGATGTGCATATTTTTTTAGTTCTTCATTCATCAGTTGATATTCCACACACCCTGCGCCAAATGCTGTTTTCCCCAAGAAATCGCCCAAACCTCCTATTACAAGCGGAATGTTAGGTACAGATAATTCAGTTCTTAGTTCATGAAATAATCTTATTATTTTTTCATAGTATTCTTTGTATTTCCCATCTTGGCTGTCGCTTTCTCCTTGATGCCATAATATCCCGACCAATTCGCTATTTTCCTTTGCAAATTTAGCTTCACTTATAGCATGACGAAATAATGCTCCATCCTGCGACCACTCATCAATGGAACTGCCACCCTCTGCACAAGGAATAAGGCCAATCTTTTCTCTTTCATGATCCATACACCAAGACTCCGCAAAGGAAGCAGCTAGTCCTACGCCAGCTACCGGCCTATCAAAATGAATGGGCTCAGTCATCATTTGCCATCTACCATTTCGCAGCATCATAATTCTTTCATTATAAATCGGAGGCACTTCATGTTTGAAGCCACGCCCCGCCATATTTGATTGTCCAATTAGTAAAAATGACTTCATATCTTTCTACCCTCGCTAAATATTTTATCAAATATATATTCACCTGGATGTTATCATTTTACCCTTCCTTTATTTTTTCATATTTGTCTACTTTTGTCGAAAGGATAGTAAACAGGAATTACTTAGTGTAAGATCCTTATGCATCTATCAATCAGGAGGATCTACTATGAAGAAAAATTTTGTATTATTTTTTACTTGTTTACTATTGTTAACAGCTTGTAGCAGTGCAGCATCTACTAAAAAACAGCTCACCACAGACAACATCATTGAAGCTTTCAAAAGTGCTGGGCTTGAAGCAGAAAAACCAACTGACCTTAAACAAAAAGAGTTTGGAAATATAAGAGAAGAAGGAAAAAGGATTCTCATTCCTTCTTTAGGTGAAAATGCTGGTGGAAGGATTTTTAAATTTGGAAATGAAACTGACCTTAACCAGGCCAAATCTTATTATGATGAGTTGGGAAATGCTGGATCTATGTTCTTCTCTCACACATATTCAAAAGGAAACTTCCTGCTTCAAATGAACGGAGAAATGAAGGATTCTGAGTTTGAAAAATATAAGAAAGTGATGGATGAGGAAATAAAATAATTTCTTATTTCTTTTCTACAAAGAAGTAAACAATGACATACTGGCTACTGACAGTTTGCATTATATGAGTGTTTCTCTAATCTTCAAGAGAAAAATTGCACCTTTACAGTATGGATTTTCAGCTATTTTCATGCTCTTAAGTATTATCTATTGCTAATAAGGTTTTCTTATTGATATAGGAATAACTAGAAATCGGCACAATCAGTTGCAACAGCAGTGACTTAAATTATGACTAGCACCTTGAGTCATTGAATTAGTGAATGACATACGGGGCAACTTCTGCATAGGAGTTGCTCTTCTAACATTACGGTACATAGACTTGTCAGTATATTTTCAGGTGATGATTTCCTAATCATCAATCTTAGTCATCGTTTTTTCTGGCAAATATCAGCTCGTCCTCATATAAAAATAGACCCTTAAGAGCTGTTTTTTTCTCTAAGAGTCTTTTTTACTTCCAAAAAAATTCATTACTTCTTTCTCGACTCATAAACATAGTTCAAACCAAAAGCAATCTCTTTTAATATATCAATGAAAATATGAATGGCTGCTCCTAGATGTTTGTCCTTCCTATAAACGATTCCTACACTTCTAATAAGATGAGCGTTCTTTATAGGAATAATCTTTAATTGAGGTTCGCTTAGATATTCAAGATAAGGGGTCGGTAAGACCGTTATCCCTATGCCATCTACCACCATATTAATTAATGACTGCATAGTTGTTACTTCAAAAATAGGATTCGGTGCAAAACCGATATCCTTACAATTTTTGTTTATAAATTGTCTGATGAAAAATTGCTCAGGAAACAAAATTGAAGCGGTTTCCTTTAATACTTCTAGCCCCAGCATTTCGCTTTGTGCTAGGGGGTGTTTAACAGGTACTGCAAAAGCCATATCTTCAGTGTATAGAGAGATTGTTTCAAATTCATCCCCTTTCATTGGTAAAAAGACAATCCCTAAGTCCACTTTATTTTCTATTAAGTGTTTTTGAATATCCCCAGTACGCAGACCTAGTACAGAAATTTTAACAGCTGGGTATTGCTGATGAAATTTAAATAATGCTGGTGGAATAAGATAATTCTCTACTGTTAGTAATGTCCCAATAGAGATTGATCCTCTTTGAAGTCCATTCAATTCATTGATCGATATTTTCGCCTGTTCAATTTCGTGAAAAATATTGCGAGTATATTTTAACAGAAGATTTCCAGACTCAGTAAGAGTCGTTTTCTTACCAATACGATCAAACAAAGGTGTTCCTATTTCATACTCTAAAAGTTTGATTTGCTGACTTAAAGATGGTTGAGATATTCCAACCTTTTCTGCAGCTTTTGTAAAATGCAGTTCCTGACACATTGCATAAAAATACTCCAATTGTCTTAATTCCATTCTTTCGATTCCCAATTATATTTTTTATAAGTACAAACCTTATGATTTTTAAATATTGTCATCTAATATACATCATTATACAAATTATACCATAGTTACAAACTATAGTTATTATATAAATAATTGAATTGTTCTATTAAAAAAAGTGTCCTAGACTATTACATGAAGGCCAGACTTAAATGCAAAATTCTTATACAAAGAAATCCTTCAGATCGTGTAAAGGAGGTCAGTAGATATAACAAGAACAAGTAACATTTTTTATAAGTTATAGAAATTTTATTGTAGGAGGTTAAATCAAGTGAAGAATTTAAATGTAGCAATTCCAACCCCGTTTCACGAAGATGAAAGTCTATACTTGGATGGATTTAAACCAATTGTTGAATATTTAGCTGAAAATGGTATTGACTCACTACTCGTATCTGCAACTACAGGTGAACAAAACTCAATGAGTATTGAAGAAAGGATACACATTATTGATTTTTTCAATCAGCAAGATTTTAAAAATGTTGAACTAATGTTTGGTGTATCAGCTACAACGACAAAAAATGCAATAAAATTAATTGAACGTCTCGAGGATTCAGTTTTCGACTCCATTCTAATTCAATTTCCTCCTTATATTCAACCAACTCAAGAACAAGCAATGTCTTACATTAATGAATTATTAGAGCAAACCTCAAAAACATTGTTCTTTATAACAATCCTTCTCGCACAGGGTTTGAATTGAGTGCTGACTCATTTCAGACTCTTATTAATCAAAAACACGCTACATTGGTTGGTATGAAAGAAGAGAGTGATGTTAGACGCCATAAAAATACAACTTTACCAGATGACTTTATCATGTTCGCTGGAGGAGATGTAAATATCACTGAAAAAATATTAAACGGATGTAATGGGCTTTCTAGTATGGTAGGAAATGTTTATCCAAAAGAGATTCAAAAATTTTTTACTGACTTAGTTGCAAAAAAGCCTGTGAACCTTCAAAAAATAAATAAATTAATCGATAAAGTTACACGTGGACACGCAGTTGTAAATATTAAAAATCATTACAATGCTTTGGGAATAAAAGTAGGTAGTTGTCGTTCTCCAATTCGATAGTTATTATTTCTTGCAAGCAGGTTCAAATCATTTAATCCTGCTTGTCCCAATTAACCATAAGAGATTTGGAGGGGGGCCTTAGCTGTCATGAGAATTCCACAAACAGAGCAAGAGCAAAGATCGAGTATGCAGACAAAAAAGAGGATATTAACTGTTGTTGGTGTTATTCTAATTGCAGCAAATCTTAGGGCTCCAATTACAGCAGTTGGTCCATTATTATCTTCCATTCGTGATAATCTTGAGATCTCTAACACATTAGCTGGTACAATTCCTACAGCCGTTTTATTCACATTCGCATTGTTTTCTCCTTTTGCCCCTAAGATCACTCGTCATTTCAGCATAGAATCAACACTGTTTATAGCAATAACATTATTATTAGTTGGAATTGGAATACGCTCTGTTGGTAGAGTGGACACGTTATTTTTAGGTACCATCATAATAGGTTCATCTATCGCGGTTTGTAATGTTTTATTACCTAGCTTCATTAAACATCAATTTGCAAAAAAATTAGGTTTGATGACTGGCGTATATGCAGTTTCTATGAATTTATTTGGAGCTATTGGTTCAGGGATTAGCGTCCCTATTTCTTCATCATTAGGTTTCGAGTGGTCAGGCTCCCTGAGTTGTTGGGGATTCTTAACTCTTCTTACCATGATATTTTGGATACCACAATTAAAGAACAACCCAGAATCTGTGGATTTTTTTCAAAAAGAAAATAAGAAAAATTCTATCAGCCTTTGGCGTTCAAAGATAGCATGGAATGTTACGTTGTTTATGGGGACTCAGTCCTTCATATTTTTCACAGTAATTTCATGGCTTCCTGAAATTCTTGAAACTAAAGGGCTAAATACTAATGAAGGTGGATGGATGCTTTCATTAATGCAACTTTCAATGCTTCCTGCTACATTTATTGTACCTATTTTAGCTGGACATTTTAGCAAGCAACAGATATTAGTATTGATTTCTTTTCTCTTGCTTGTTGTTGGTTTATTGGGAATTTTATTTGGAGTGTCTTTCTTTATACCTCTGTGGATTATAATGATTGGGATTGGCATTGGAATGGCCTTTAGCTTAGCCATGATGTTTTTTAGTTTACGCACCAAAAATATACAAGAAGCAGCAGAATTATCTGGTATGGCACAGTCTTTAGGCTATCTATTAGCAGCTATAGGTCCTATTTTATTCGGTTGGTTACATGACGTTACTTATCATTGGACTGTGCCTCTGTTAATGCTAATCTTCATTTCAGTCATTATTTTAATTACTGGTGTGAATTCTGGTAAGAACGTATATGTTACTTCTGCTAAATAAATGGTAAAATCCAATAAAAACCTTTATGATACTTGCATCAAATCCTTAACAAGTGATTCAATGATTCACCTCGCAATTTGAAATAAGTGTATTATTGATTTAACATGTTATCGTCATTAAAATATGATTACAATATGTTTTCTGGAATGTTTATTTTATTTTAAGAATCAAAAAAAAGGCCGCTTAGGCCTTTTTACATTTTTTTATTAGTGAATTTGCTCAATATCCTTATCCTCAGCAACCATATCTGCCTTTCCCCGACTCCTGACAAGCGTCAAAGTCATACCTGCAAAGATCATTACGATACCCAGTGTTTGATAGAGGTCTGGGCGGAAGCCTGTGAAGACGGTATCCAGCACGATCGCGACAGCCGGGTCTAGGAAGACAATGATTGAAATAAACTTCGTTGATAAAAATCGCAAACTATCAAAAAACAGCAAATACACAATACCTGTATGGATGATACCAGTAGATACCACCATGATCCAGTTTCCTTGAGACAGGTTGGTAAAAGCGCCGAAGTGAATAAACGGAATCAGGATAATAACCCCTAAACCAGTTTGCAGGAAGGTGGTCGTGTAAGGGCTGAGGTTTTGAATGCCTTTTCCCACTAAAGTTGTTAACGCATAAAACAGTGCAGCGAGAACTGCCCAAATGATGCCAGATCCCATCAGCTGTGTCAATGAGGTGCTGCCGTTAATCCCGGACAGGGTGATTTTTCCCTTATTCCTGCTGCATTGATTGTCAAACTGTAGTATTCAGATTATTGAAAATCAACCGCTTGAAACAGGTTTTTCATGCGGTAACACCGGTCGACACTGCCAATGCAGATGGGGCAGGCACATCGAGATATCTTATTAGTTACCTTTTCTAACAGATAAAAATAGCGCCCGAGGGCGCTTTTTTTACAAATCTATCGAACAATCAAAACCGGGCAAGGTGATAATTGCGACACTTTATGGCTGACGCTTCCAAGCATCATTTCTTTCAGGCCGCTGATGCCCCGGCTTCCGACTACGATCAAGCTGATGCCTTTCTCTTTTGCATGATTTAATATCTCATGTGCCGGCTCGCCATTCGCATAAATGATTTCAGCCTGAACACCGTTCTCGGCTGCTTTTTCTTTTGCGTTCTCAAGGATTTTCAGGCCTTCTTTTTTAACCTGGTCCCTAATTTCATCAATAAAATGTTTGGGTACATAGACAATTCCCGTCAGAGAAGAAGTCGCGACGACGGCTTCTCTCCCCACATGAAGGATGCTTAGTTCGGCCTGCTGTTCTTTAGCCAAATGCACTGCGGCATCAAACGCTTTTTCACTCATGTCTGATCCATCAATCGCAACTAACATTTTGTTAAACATGCTCTTCCCGCCTTTCGGAATGTGGCTGGTTCATCTTTCTCTTTTATTGTCCTCCTGCTTCCGATTATTGTCAATTGAAGTGCGTCAGTTTTCAAAAAGTTGTCAGAGACTCTCTCAGTTTGTGGCGATGACTAGCTGATATCAGTTGAAGCTTTTTTCTTGATGCGCTTTAACGTTCCGTTTCCTTCATTGTCCCGATCTACATAAATGAAGCCGTAGCGTTTTTTCATTTCCTCAGTGGATACGCTGACAAGGTCGATTGGTCCCCATGATATGTAGCCGATTAAGTCAACGCCGTCCGCAATGATGCCGTCCTTTTCAACTTTGTCTACAAGATGACCCTTGCTACGCAAGGGTTTTAACGATAATTCCGACTAGGCTCGAACCAGCGACCTCTACCCTGTCAAGGTGAATGACTTCATCCGAAGCAAACAGACTTTCCCTGAACAAGACTGATTTAAATAAGGTTCTATGATGAGCCTTTCTGATAAAAAATGTGCATTTCTAAAGAAAACTGAAAGGGTTCGTCTCCTTTTTAAAATGTTGAGTTTGGATCAATCATCGTCGTGTTTCGATCAGCTGCAATACTGTACATTCCTGCAGCTGAAATCACTGTAAGAGCGATCATCGTAAAATCCTTCTTAAAAATCATACAAACAATCCTCTCTCTAAATTTTGAGTTGTGTTTCTAATATCTTTTAATAAGCAGCTGTAGCTTCTTCAAATCGACCTTTTGAGATACTTTCATTTTCTTAGCTTGATTGCGATGAGCGGTACCCCATAAAGGTCCCTGATACATAATTGATGTTCTGCCATTTGTAGAAAACAATCCACCTAAACCATTTTAACAAGAAAAAATACCTCGTCCATGTTGTCACATTGGCTTATGTTAAGCTTGTGAAAAAACCAAATTGATGTATAATACAATTGATGTATGATGCATGAATTTTAGGAGGTTGACCTTTTGAAAAGAGAAGATGCCTTAAAATTAAGAACAGATATTAAGAAAATGATTATATTAACTGGGGTTTTCGAATCTCAAAATTTGCCGAATGGACCATTTGAAAAACCTCTACCAACTTCTCAAATGATGGCGTTAGAGGAACTAGAGATGGAAAAATTAACTGTTTGGCAACTATCCAATAAACTTAGATTAGAGACTTCAACTGTAAGTAGGTTGGTAGATAAGTTAGTAAAAATGGGGCTTGTTTATCGTGAAGTAAATGAAAAAAATAGAAGAGAGCTTTTTCTGCACCTCACAGAAAAAGGGCACATTACTGTTAATCGCTTAAGAGAACAATCCCTTACATTTTATCAACGTATCCTTAATAATTTATCAGAATCAGAACAAAAAATTGTTGTGGATGGTTTTGAATTATTTATTGATTCTATTTCTAAGTCTTTTGATTAGAGTGAGGTCATAACCTTTGGAGGATAAAATGAGTTTGGATTTTGAACGTCCTATTATTGAACTAAAAGAGAAATTTGATGAATTAAAGAAAATGATGAAAGAAAATAATGTAGATTTATCGTCAGAAATTCATTTATTAGAAAAACGTTTAAATAAAATGCAAGATGAAGTTTATTCTAATCTTACAGCTTTTCAACGAGTTCAAATTGCAAGGCTACGTAACCGGTCCACGACATTGGATTATATACCTTTATTGTTTACAAATTTTTTCGAACTTCATGGTGATCGATTATATGGTGATGATAAAGCAATGATAGGTGGTATTGCAAAATTTAAAGGAATGCCCGTTACGGTTATAGGTCATCAAAGAGGTAGAAGTACAAAGGAAAATATAGAAAGAAATTTTGGAATGGCTCATCCAGAAGGATATAGAAAAGCGCTAAGACTGATGAAACAAGCTGATAAATTTAATCGCCCTATTATTACATTTATTGATACTATAGGCGCCTATCCAGGGAAAGGGTCTGAAGAACGTGGAATTTCTGAAGCGATAGCTCGAAATCTATTGGAAATGGCTACGCTTAAAGTGCCAATTGTTTGTATTGTAATTGGAGAGGCATCAAGTGGTGGAGCTCTTGGCATTAGTGTCGGTAACCATATCCATATGTTAGAGTATTCATGGTACTCGGTAATTTCACCAGAAGGAGCAGCATCTATCCTATGGAAGGACGCTAAGTATGCTCCAGAAGCTGCTGAACATATGAAAATTTCAGCAAAAGATTTAAAGCATTTAGGAATTATTGATGAAATCATCCCTGAAATAAAAGGTGGAGCACAAAATGATATAAAATCACAGGCACAAATGATTGAATCTGTGATCGAATCATCTCTAAAAAAATTGACACCATTATCCTCAGAAGAGCTTATCCAACAGAGATATGAAAGGTATAGACAAATAGAAAATATGTAAAGTCCGTATTACATTTAGGAGGATTCTTACAAGATAGTTCTAAATATTTTGTAAGTAACCTCTTAAACTGAATATGCTGATACTATTAAAAGATGTGTGATCGGTATGAAAAAGGATTTCTTCCATCAATACTTTTTCTGAAGGTCCTCAAATAATTCCTCATAAAAAAACAGACCCTGCATGGTCTGTTTTCATTTTGCCTATATGTTTTGAGATTCTCCATCTCTCAGTCGCGGAGCCATATCTAAAGCAAAATAAGTCAAAATGCCAGCTCATCCGGCGCGTTTGAACGACATTAATAATTCTTCAATTACAACATTTACATCAAGCCAACCATTCTGAATAGCTGCCATCAACATTGAATCTTCTCCACTGAAGAAAGAATTTTGTCCATTCCTTACCTAATTTCCATAAAAAACTTAATATTATATTTATTATCACATCCAAGGATTTACAAAGCACCGAAAAGAAACTGAAAAAAGCTCCTGTAAAGGAGCCTTGTGATAGTTATCGATTTAATATGAAACTTGTTTATAAAAGTACATCATTGAAAATTATTTATAATGGTACTTAATGCTTTCTTTAGTACAACCTTATCATCATTTGACAAGTTTTGAAGCGCTGTCTTGTTCAGCTCAATTGTTGCTGCTTCAACTTGATCTCTAATGACTAAAGATTTTTGAGTAGCCTCTACTAATATATTTCTTCGATTGTTTGGATCTATTGTGCGTTCAATTAAGTCAGCTTTTTGCATTTTATCTAATATTCCAGAAACGGTTGAGGCTTCTAAATATACAAGTTCTCCAATTTGTTTAGGAGATAACTGACCCTCTCTCCATAGACAGTTCAACACACCATATTGAGCGGGTGTCAAATCACTTTCCTCTAAAAGTTTACTAAAGTACTTGAACACTTTATTTTGACTAACACTTAGTAAAAAATTTATGCACTCTGATAATTCCATTTTATCTCCCCCACATTGACTTCACCTATAATATCATGGTAGTTTTTTAATTGAAATACTTTTGGAACAGAAATATTTTGTTGTAATATATTTTTGGAGAGGAAGATACACAATGGATTCATTTAAAGCGATTCTAGTTACAGAAAAAAATGATCAAGTTAGTTATGATCTTCAAAATGTAAGTGTTAATGATTTATCCGAAGGAGAAGTATTAATTAAAGTAGCATATTCTTCAATCAATTATAAAGATATGCTGGCTGTTCAAAAAAATGGAGGTGTTATTCGTAACTATCCAATGATTCCTGGAATTGATCTAAGTGGGACTATCGTTCATACAACAGATCATCGTTTCGTAGAGGGTCAACAAGTGATTGTCACAGGTTTCGCTATGGGCATGAGCCACACTGGAGGTTTTTCTGAATATGCTAGAGTACCTGCGGATTGGATTGTTCCTTTGCCAAATAACTTGACTTTAAAAGAAGCAATGATTTTTGGAACAGCAGGCTTTACCGCAGCTCTTTCTATCATGGCTTTACAGGAAAATGGTATGAGTACGAAAAATCAACCTAATATACTCGTTACAGGGTCAACTGGTGGAGTTGGTAGCATTGCTATACAATTATTATCTAAAATTGGGTACAACAATATTTTTGCTTTAGTGCGTAAAGATAATCAAGTTGATATAGCAAAATCTTTAGGAGCAGCTGATGTCATTTTTGCAAACGAATTAGGAGAGCTAAAAAAACCATTAAACAAGCAAAAATTTGACTTCGTCTTAGATACCGTAGGAGGAGATGTGGCTTCTGTGATCATTCCTCAAATTTCTTATGGTGGAAGCATGAGCATGTGCGGGAATGCAGGCGGAATTAAATTAACAACAACTGTGTTACCTTTTATTCTAAGAGGGATCAACCTTCTAGGGATTGATTCTGTAAATGTACCAATCAATAAACGCAAAGTAATTTGGAACGAGATAGCAAACGAATGGAATATCTCCCAAACGACTCTAGTCAATGAGATTACGCTCGATACGTTACCTGAAAAAATTGAAGCCATTAAAAATGGCCAACATTTAGGAAGAACCATTATTAAATATTAAGATAAACGAACTTTATTTATTTAAATTACACCAGACAAATATTGAATGTATTGATGCAGATACCCCATCCCAAACAGGTGGGGTACATCTATTCAAAAAAGAGCGGGACATGCTAGTGCTAAAACAACCTCAGGTATTTATAGTCATGTCACAAACAAATTAGAATTTAACACTGCAGAACACTAGGCAAGGGTTTCAACGATGATTCCGACTGGCTCGAACCAGCGACCTCTATCCTGAAAATGTGGATTACTCTACCTTTTTAAGGGAGGATTTAATTGTTTTTCTAAATTAATCTCTCCCATCTTAGGTAATGAACTATAAATTCTTTATGATATAATTCAATATCAGTTTAAAAATGCCTTTTTTGAACTTTAACAGACGATCCAAATTACATCACAAAAAGCTTTTATAAAACGTATTTTTAGGAGGTTAACATTAGTGGACAGTTCCCTCAATGAAATAAAGCTTATCATTCCAACAGGATGTGACAATGCTCCTAGGAAGCAAATAGTCATTGATTTTACAGTAGCTATATTAACGCGGCAGACTGAAGTTATTAAGGAATATGCGGATGAATCTATTATCTGGTATCAGTTAAAGGATAATACAAAGCTTGAAGGACGAAATGCCTTAATCTCCACTTTGTACAAAGAGGACAGAGAAATCGTTAGCGAACTTGAAATTTGCCAAGTAATCACACACGGGAAATTTGCTTCAATAAATGGTGTGATGTTACTAGCGAATGGTTTAAAAATTGATTTCTGTGATGTATATATTTTTAGTAGTGCTGCAAAGTCTGGAAAGATAAAGGAAATAAAATCATATAGGATTTAAAAGTTACTGATCCATTTATTAGGTGACTCAAAAGGCGTTGCGATACAAATTTCATACGTTTTCATGAAGAAAGATAAAAACAAAAAACCCTTGCTACGCAAGGGTTTCAACGATGATTCCGACTGGGCTCGAACCAGCGACCTCTACCCTGTCAAGGTAGCGCTCTCCCAGCTGAGCTACGGAATCGGGTTATGTATCAGTTCTGGGCTTTCTGTTACTGACAGTCTCTATTATATAACCATAATAATAAAGCGTCAATGGTTTTGTTTAAAAAAGGTCAAAAAGCCGGCGGCCGTGCCGGCTTTTTTCTCTCCTTCTTTATGATTGGTTCACAAGGACGGGCTTTAGTTGATCGAGTGCTTGTTTGAAGTCACGTTTGAGGTCTTCTCCGTTTTCGACACCTACACTTAAACGAAGCAGCCCATCTGTAATCCCTCTTTTTTCTCTTTCTTCTTTTGGCATAGCCGCATGTGACATTTTGGCTGGATACGACAGAATGGATTCGACGGCGCCGAGGCTGACGGCGAATACAGGTAATGTGACGGCATCCACTAATTCTTTGACTGCCGCTTGGTTTTCTAGTTCAAATGAGAGAACAGCCCCTGCTCCGCTCGCTTGCTTTCGCTGAATATCTGCACCCGGGTGATCATCTAAGCCTGGATAGTATACTTTTTTGACCGCAGGATGTTCTTTAAGAAATGAAGCTAGCTCGAAGGCCGTTTGACTAGCTTTCTCTAATCTGACCTGAAGGGTTTTTAATCCTCTTAACACGAGCCAGCAATCCTGCACGCCAAGGACCGCACCGAAGGAGTTTTGCAGTGAATAGAGTTCCTCTCCCAGCTTCTCATCTTTTACCACGGCTAAGCCTGACAGCACATCACTATGGCCGCTTAAAAATTTCGTTGCGCTGTGCAGAACAACATCCACACCAAGGTCCAGCGGGCGCTGAAGAGCAGGCGTTAAAAACGTATTATCTAAGAATGTCAAACAGTCATGCTCTTTCGCAATCTGTACGACACCTTCAATATCTGTAATGCCTAGTGTTGGATTTGACGGTGTTTCCATGTAAATGACCTTTGTATTCGATTGAATGCCTCTTTTGACTTCATTCAAATCCGTCATATCCACGAAGGTATGCTCAATTCCAAATCTCGACAGAACTTGGGTGATCATTCGGAAAGTCCCGCCGTACACATCTCTTGTGACAAGGACGTGATCTCCCTTTGATAATAGAAGAAAAGCGGTTGAAATAGCAGCCATGCCTGATGCAAAGGCAAGCCCTCTCGTTCCTCCTTCCAGCGCCGCAATCGTATCCTCTAATGCTTGACGTGTAGGAGTTCCCGATCTCGAGTAGTCATATTGGCCAAATTCATCGAAGCTGCTTTGATGAAAGGTGGATGCATGCTGAATCGGTACACTGACTGCACCTGTTGAACGGTCTGTTTTAAACGCATTATGAACGAGTTGTGTTTCGAGTGTCCAATCATGTGTGGTCATTTGGCGTGTACCTCCTCTTTTACTTGTGATAGTGCCTGTTTCAGGTCTGCTTTCAGGTCATCTACATGCTCGATGCCAACAGAGAAACGGAGCAGCTTGTTACATACACCGTTTGCAATGCGAATTTCTTCTGGGATATCCATGTGCGTTTGCGTTGCAGGATACGTAATGAAGCTTTCGACTCCGCCAAGGCTTTCAGCAAAACAAATCGTTTTTAGCTGCTTTAAAAATGGATTGACCCAGTCCTCTTTAGCTACTCGAAATGACAGCATGCCTCCCTTTCCTGGATAAAGCACATCTTGAATTTCTGGCTGTTTCTTTAAAAACTCAGCCAGCTCCTTCGCATTTGCCTCGTGCTGGCGCATTCTAAGAGCCAGTGTTTTCATTCCTCTCATTAAAAGCCATGAGTCAAATGGTGATAGAACCGCTCCAATCGCGTTTTGATGCTGGAACATGTCTTCAGACAGCTGCTCTCCTTTTGTCACGACAAGCCCTGCAAGAACATCATTATGTCCGCCTAAATATTTGGTTGCGCTATGAATGACAATGTCCGCTCCAAGCGTAATCGGCTTTTGCAAGACTGGTGTGTAAAAAGTATTATCGACAATCACCAAAGCGCCATGTTCTTTTGCAATCTTCGCTATTTTTTGAATATCTGCTTCCTGCATCAGTGGATTTGTCGGTGTTTCAATAAAGACCGCTTTTGTGTTTGGCGTGATTTTAGAGCGTAAACAGTCTTCATCTGCAAAATCATCATAAAGAAAACGTAAGCCGTACTTTTTCCATTCGTTTTCAAACAAACGGTATGTACCGCCATATAGGTCTGATGAGACGATGAGTTCATCTCCGCTTTCAAATAGAGCCATGATCGTTTGAATCGCAGCCATTCCCGAACTGAAGGCAAAACCGGCCGTCCCTTCTTCGAGTGAAGCAATTGCATCCTCTACGAGCTGTCTTGTTGGGTTTTTCGTTCGAATATAATCAAATCCTGTAGATTCCCCTATACCTCTATGTCTGTATGCTGTCGAAAGGTAAACGGGAGGACTGACAGTGCCAGTCACCTCTTCGCTACGGTTTCCAATCTGCGCTAATTTCGTTTCCACATGTTCTGTCATTTGACACCATCCTAAGTAAAAATCTGATTTCAAAACAGAAAACCCCTTCTTCATAAGAAGAAGGGGTTTAATCGCTTCCTCTTATCTTCCAAGCAAAAAAGCTGCTTGCTGGATTTAGCACCTTGGTACATCACATGTAGTGATGCATACCGGTTGCTGAGGTTTCAAAGGGCCAGTCCCTCCACCTCTCACGATAAGAATGTGTTGTCTGTCTGTTCTAATTCTTAATACTGTAACCCATTAAATCTCATTTTTCAAGGGGAAATGTCATGATTAATTAAAATTTTCTGTATTTTATAACAGAATCGATGTTATACGGTTTGATTGCATGTTAGCATATAGGAACAACGCTGTTTTTCGTGTTACAATGAATGGAAACGTTTCACTTTATGATGAATTTGGTTAGCTGGAGGAATGGATTATGGTGAAGAAAACAGGAATCATTCAAGAAGAAACCTTACAGTCAAAAGAACTTGGGGCGGACATGACTATTTTGATCTATTTGCCAGTCAATTACTCCCCCCTTTATACATATCATGTCATCATTGCCCAGGATGGTCATGATTATTTCCGCCTAGGCAAAATAGGCAGACAGGCAGAAGAATTGATGCAGAACAAAGAAATGGAACGCTCGATTATCATTGGTGTCCCTTATGAAAATGTTACGGAAAGACGGAACACGTATCATCCAGACGGCACAAAGTTTGAAGCGTATAAACGCTTTTTAGCCAATGAACTGGTTCCTTATATTGATGAACACTATCCAACCTATCAAATTGGATCAGGACGTACGTTTATTGGTGATTCACTTGGTGCGACGATTTCCCTCATGACAGCCATTGATTATCCTTCTTTATTTGGCGGGCTGATTTTGCAGTCCCCTTACGTTGACGAGTCGGTTCTAGAAGCCGTCAAACAGTCGACAGCCCTTTCTCATTATGCGATTATCCATCAAATTGGGCTGGAGGAAACCGCTGTGAAAACAACAGATGGCCAGGTGCTTGATTTTGTTCAGCCGAATGATGATTTAAAGGCCCTTCTTGAACAATCTGGAGCGGATTATTTATTTGAGACATTCGAAGGGGATCATAAATGGACGTTTTGGCAGCCGCTCATTGCGCCTTCGTTAAAAAGAATGCTCCCATATTCGTTAATCAACTGAATTTTGTTATAATAAACAATAATAAATACTTTCTTATTCAGGAGGGAACATGATGAAATACGGAGTTGTTATATTTCCATCAAAAAAATTGCAAGATATTGCGAACTCTTACCGGAAGCGTTATGATCCGAACTATGCACTCATACCGCCTCATTTAACATTAAGAACACCTTTTGAATTAACGGATCTAGAAGCGGCTGAGGTCGTCTCAACGTTAAGAGATTATGCAAAAAATGCTTCTCCTATTACGTTACGTATTAAAAAATTCAGTTCATTCGCTCCTGTAAACAACGTCATTTATATGAAAGTAGAACCGAACGAGGACATCATGGCGCTCAATGAAAGATTGTACGCAGAGCCACTGGCTGGTACACCTGAATATGCCTTTGTTCCGCATGTCACAGTGGCTCAAAAACTATCAGATGATGAGCATTCAGACGTACTTGGCACATTAAAGCTGAGAAAGATTGACCATGAAGAAACAGTGGATCGCTTCCACCTTTTATATCAATTAGAAAACGGATCTTGGACCGTCTATGAAACATTTATTTTAGGAGAAGAGGGTTAAAGACATTTGAAAACAGTCATCGCAACAGAACAAACACAACGAGAAGATGCATATTACGTTCGAAAAGAAGTATTCGTCAAAGAACAAGAAGTTCCAGTAGAGATCGAAATAGATGAACTAGAGGACAAAGCCACCCATTTTGTCATTTACAATGATGACAAAAAGCCTCAGGCGGCCGCTAGACTGCGGATCATTGAGGGATCAAAGGCAAAGCTAGAAAGAATTTGTGTGTTAAAAGAGGCGCGCTCCTTCGGCCTTGGCCTCAAGCTATTAGAGGCGCTAGAAACAGAAGCAATTGCTAATGGAGCAAAAGAAGCGGTGATGCATGCCCAAGTCCATGCGCTTCCTTTCTACGAAAAGAAAGGCTACAAAGCGGTTTCTGAACCGTTTGAAGAAGCTGGAATCACCCATGTCAAAATGACAAAAACACTGTCTGTTTGACCAAAAGAAAAGCCAGAGCATTCAAAATGCCCTGGCTTTTTCTTTTTCATTATCGTTCGCCAATGGAAGAAAGCGCAATCATTTATATATACGTATTGATATGAACGCCTTTTCCTTCCTCCATAAACATATCTCGTACAAAGCGTTCCCGCTTTTTTTGCTGTACTTTCGTTTCCGCTTCTGTCACTAAGTCCTCTTTTTTCTCCAGCTCTCTGTAAATCTTGTCATGAAAGGTGCGAGTAACCTTTGTTACTTTCGCGTAGTCTTCTTTATCCTGAGGAGCTGGACGATTGATATATTGAAAATACAGATCCGGCTGAATCGGGGCTATATATCCCATCAAGAACGCCTCCTTTGCTTCTCTCTTACTCTACTATTCCCTAATTATGACTGTTTGAAACACGCCTCATTTGATATGATTAGATGTGTTTCATTTTAAGATTGATTGACTATTGGAGGACTAGCTTTGAAATGCGCACGACGACATGATCGAACGATCTCATTACATACGTATTCGAGAGAACATTATCAATTCCTCCATGACGAGGGAAAAAAAGGACAATTATTCTGCCCATATTGCGGACAACCGGTCTTTTTTAGATTAAATATACATGATGAACCTGCCTTTATTCATAAGCACATGTCTCAGCAAGAGATTTGTGAACAAGCTGAAGAACAAGCAGATCATAATCAAACGGCTGAACAGGAGGAAAAGGCTTCCTATAAAGAACTTGGCGGCTTCCGTTTTCCAACCGGCAAACAGATCATCTCGCAAACTAGCGAATCATATGACTGGCAGGAACCAAAGTCGATTCAATTTAGCGACGCCTTACATTTAGAAGAAAATGAACAAGTTCATACGATCGACCTCTTCCCGCATATCACCTTTAGCACACCGCAGCTTCAAGCTGTCACACATTTAGATGGTCCGATGCTTGTGCTGGCTGGTGCCGGCAGCGGGAAAACAAGAGTCCTGACGGCTAGAGCGGCTTATCTCATGTCCCATCATCATATTCCTGCTCACCATATTTTACTCGTAACTTTTACTACAAAAGCGAGCAGTGAGATGAAAGAAAGACTGCGCAAGCAATACCAGCTTCATCCTTCACAAGCCAGCCAAGTGGTGACAGGCACCTTCCACAGTCTTTTTTATAAAATGCTGCTTCACGATGACGCAAATAAATGGAACGGCCAGCATCTGATCAAGTTTGACTGGCAAAAGGAGCAATACATTCGAAAAGCCATAATGAATGAAGGATTTGATGAGAAAGACTACCCTACTGATCAAGTGCTGCAATCCATCGGCTATTGGAAAAATGCCTTTTTACCAGGTGAACTTCCTGATTTGAAGGATGAAAAGGAAAAACACATGTGGACGATCTATCAATCATATGAACAGCAAAAACGAGATCATCAGCAATTTGACTTTGATGATATGGCGATTGCCTGCTTACATATGCTGACAGAACAGCCTAAACTGTTAAAACGGTATCAAGAACGATTCCAGTATATTTTAGTGGATGAATTTCAGGATATTAATCCAGTGCAATATCGCTTGATTCAACTTTTAGCCGGAGAATCAGAGCAGTTATTTTGTGTAGGGGACGATGATCAAGCCATTTACGCATTTAGGGGTAGCAATCCTGCTTTCATCCTTGAATTCAAACAGGATTATCCTTCGGCTCAGATCGTCCATTTACATGCGAATTACCGCTCTCATCATACAATTGTCGCAAGTGCAGATGCGATTATTAAGAAAAATCAGCATCGTTATGAGAAGACGTTAAAAGCCGTTCGGGCGGAGAAAATTTCGCCGACGCTCTTTTATCCATATGATGAAGAAGAGGAAGCGACGATGATTGTCGCAGATATTCAGGAGAAAATTAAAAACGGCGCAAAGCCGAATGACTTCTGCGTGCTGTTTCGTACGAATACAGGCGGCCGTGCGATTTATGAACGACTGCATCAGTCGGCCATTCCGTATGAAACGGATGCTGGCGTTAAAGCCTTCTACAGCAGACGAATTGTTCGGGTACTCCTCGCCTTTCTTTCCTTAAGTCAGGATGCAGATGATGTGGCCGCCATGAAACAGCTGCTGCCGGTTTTCTTTTTAAAGCAGCAAACGCTGAATACACTAAAGGCACTGACTATCACAGAGGATTGTTCAATGGTAGATGCGCTCGGAAAGCTGACAGATATACAGCCGTTTCAACGGAAAAAGCTGCAATCAATCGTTCCTTTGTTCCGAACGTTACGAACATTAAAGCCATCGGACGCGGTGACATTTATTGAACAAAAGATGGGACTCGGTGATTACTTAAAAAAACGGGTGAACGATACGAATGTACTTGAAAAAGGGACAGATGATGTACGTGATGTGAAAACAGCTGCCAGACGCTTTGAAACGATTGAAGCCTTTCTCGCACATGCCGAACATATGAAATCTGCCGAAAAGGAAAAAACAGATGAACCCGGTGTTCAGCTCATGACGATCCACCGTGCAAAGGGACTTGAATTCCAGACAGTATACATCACTTGTGTGGTCGATGGGGCATTGCCTCATGATTTCTCACTGGATGAACTCAGAAACGGTGATGAAGAAGCGCTGGAAGAAGAGCGCCGTTTATTATACGTGGCCATGACAAGAGCTGAACAATCTCTTTATCTGTCTGTTCCTTCATTTAGACGAGGCAAAACGGCTCATCGTTCTCGCTTTTTGTATCCTCTTCTAAAGAAAAACCGTGAATTATTTACAAAAAAACAACAGGCCCCCCTTTAAACGGAGAGCCTGTTGTTTATTTTTTGTTATTCATCATTTTAGCGATTGTATTGAAATCAAGCTTTTCTTTTCCACTAGTAATCGATTGAACGATTTTGTCTTCCATTTCTTTAGGTACACGTTTGTTCGCAAGCTGCGCTACTTTTTTAATGACACCTCGAACGGTATTCTCATCTTTAAAGTTGGCATTTTGCAAAGAACCTGCAAGTTTAAACACATCATTCATATTCACACCGGTTTTGTTTTCTACGCTTTTAAAGAATTTATTATCCATTCATTTGCCTCCTCTTTGTGGAGTAATCACCTTACTATATGAAAATAGGCGGGATATGTGCCTATCCTAAAACCTTGTTTGACCAAAGAGAAAGGAAAGCAAAAGGCTTCCCCCTTGCTTCCCTCACCTTCTTACTTTTTAGTAGTTAAAGAAAGAAGCACCAACGATGATTAGAAGGATGAAAAGCACGACAACAAGAACAAATGTTGATCCATATCCGCCGCCGTAGCCTCCACCGTAGCCGCCGCAAGAACCGCCACCGTAACCGTAACTCATATTTAAGCACCTCCTCTTCTCCCTTACAAAGTATGAAAAATGCAAGAAATGGTTTGGACGATCACATAAAAAAGTGCGGAATTTTTATTTCTGCTGTTTAAAGACGTAATCTGCCTCTGTATGACGCATCATGAATGCTTCTGTTTCTTTTGCAAAAGCCTCCATCTTCACGCCAAATGCTTTTAAGTGCTCCTCAAGATCATGAGCTTTATCCGATAGATCCATTTCAGCCTTTTCGTGCGCTTGTTCTTTCCCATCATGGGGTTTAGTGAACAAGGAACCGATTAATTGTTCGAATGCATCCATTCTGGTCACCCCTTCTCTCTTACATATGCACCACTCAAAAAAAGGGCAACAAAAAAACCGGATAAATCCGGCTTTTGTTTTTCTCTTCTATTATTGAGGTTTCTTTTTGTTTCCACAGCCGCAGCCTGTTTTCTTGATTTTTTTCGTATATACAGATTGTTGATTTGACTGCGCTGGATAACCTTGAAGCATATGTGACGGCGTTTCAGTTGGTTTCATCGCAACCCTTCCTTTCCTATTCCTTGATAGTATATGCATTTATTGAAAGCGTGTCTGATCAGAATGCCTGTTTATTTCACAAGCTTCGAGACGACCGCTTCAATGATGCCTGCTGCTGCGGCAATCGCTAATAATAAATTAAGCCACATGCTGATGACAGGAAAAAGTATGTATATCAGAAGTAAGGCAGCAGTGCACCACATGCCAGTACACCAATAACAGCTTAACAGTTCTCCAACCCAGGACCGCAGTCCTTCACCTTTAATGATGATATATGTTTCGACCTCACCTTGTTCATTTACCTCTTCCTGTTCTTCATGAAATAGACGGCGGAAAGGGGCAGTAATGGTATCAAACACAATCAGTCTCGTCAGTCTAAAGGATGCGAGGGCAAACACGACAAATGACAAAGCACCGCTCAGAAGCCTCCACCTCCTTCTTTCTTCTTTTTCCGTCCTTTCTTTATATATGCAAGAAAAAAGACCATCATGATGAATCGAGTGGAAATAAAATTGGGTTGTACTTTTTCACACTTTCCGATTCCACCTTGAGTCCTTGCTGCATTAAATAATGTATAGATAAGAAAGGAGTGAAAGTATTGTCTATTGAAGAAAGTGCTGAAATATTATATACACAACTGTTAAACGAATTAATCAGCAATTATGATGATTTCATTGAGATCAAAGATTCCGAAAATGTCACAATTCATAAAACAGATGTAACAGCTGCACTCTCCCTTCAAGCGACCGTAACGACAATCATTACTCTTTTAATCCAAATTCTTGTACCAGACGATGAAGTGGCTGCTGACATCACAGATCAGCTTTTAGCTGTGCAACAAGTGGAAATCCAAAAGAAAACTGTGATTCAAATCATCAACTGCTATAACATTACAATTACATTATCAGATGCATCCATTATGAACTCCGTCCAAATTCTCACTCAAACATTGAATGTGCTCTTAGTTGAAGCCGGCATTCTTTGACCCTTTCTTTTTCTAACATGACGTATGAAAGAGGTGAAATCATCGTGGCTGAAGAGAACGAAAAAAAGGAGTTTCAAATCAATACGGATATTGATCCATTAACAAGTCTTCTTGTCAGTGATGTGTTAAACAAAAACAATATCACTGATGATCAGAAAGCAAAAATTTCAGATGATCAAAGAAAAATGATTTTGAAATTAGTCGAGGACTTACAAAAGAAAGCAAATGATTTCGTAGAACAGCAGCAGGAGAAAAAAAGGCAGGCTGAGGCAGCAAAACAGCCAGAAGAAGTAGTGCCTGAACCAAAAGTACGTCCAAATCGAAATTCACTTCGAAATCGTATTCAGCAGCGTCGTAATGCTCAGCGTAATAACGATTAAATAAAAATGGGTTGCCTGCTAGGGTAAATGCCCGAGACAAAACAACGCATTCCAGCATTTAATAAAGTAAACGGAAGGAGGAATAGAAATGGATTCTAAACCATATTCTTGGGTCGCTCTAGATCGTAACTGTTCACACCACGGACACCACAGATACCACGAACACCACGACGATTGCAACTATGAAAGAAAAGCACTTTGTGACGATTATTATGATGACGAAGATGTCTTACAAGATTTGGATCAAGTAAGCTTCACAAAGCAGACATCTGAAGAGGTCATTATCGTTAGGGACTCTTGTGACATTAACGTATCTTCTGTCGATGCACAGGTTGCAGCATCTATCCAAGTAGCGATTCAAACAGCGATCATCACCATTACAAACATCTCAATCGCAGACGGTGATTTGGCAGACCGCGTCACGCAGGATCTCTTACAAGCTGCTACTCACAAACAAACAAACCGCCAAAAACTTGTCATCGAAAATTCAAGAAACGTTACAGTATCTACAATCGATGCGGACATCTCTATCGCAATCCAAACACTTACACAAACTCTTGTTGCGACAATCGTTGCAATCGGCATCCTCTAATGTCCAAAAGCAGAGCGAAAAGCTCTGCTTTTCCTTTTATAAAAATACAACAAATATAAATGGTCATTTACCCACACCAACTAGAGGGCGCATACATATGTTGTTAAGGACTAAAGTCAAATACCTTGTTAAAGGAGCTGAAATCCATGAGCTGCGGAAAACACCATGGCCGACATGATGAAAACTGTGTATGCGATGCGGTTGATAAGATTTTAGCAGAGCAGGAAGCTGTAGAAGATAAATGTCCTACGAGCTGCTACAGTAATTTATTAAGCCCAACAGTTTCTGGAAAAGATACGATTCCGTTTTTACTTTTTGATAAAAAGGGCGGGTTGTTCTCTACTTTCGGAAATATTGGAGGATTCGTTGACGATTGCCAATGCTTCGAATCTATTTTCTTCCGGGTTGAAAAATTACACGACTGCTGTGCTACGTTATCTGTATTAAGACCTGTTGATGTACACGGACATACGCTAAGCGTGTGTCACCCTTGTGACCCTGACTTCTTTGGTCTAGAAAAAACGGACTTTTGTATTGAGGTTGATTTAAACTGCTTCTGCGCAATCCAATGCTTAAACCCAGAGCTTGTCGACAGAGTCATGCCATCGAAAGATAAAAAGCATCATCACCACGGCTAAATCAACAGGCCGATCATCTAACTTGTCATGAGTCAAAGCATCCCCTTCCTTACGAATGACAGCCAATTATGCGGAGCAGGCAGCATAAGTAGCGGCCGCTTCCGCATTGGTTAAAAGTAGATGCACGAACCGGCAAAAATAGCTTGTAGATGATAACAGTGCTCAAACACTCAAACAAATTTCCTAGTATAGGAGGGTTGAATATGAGCCGCAAACATTCATGGAACTGTGTAGCAGAGGCTGTTGAAAACATTCACGACTTACAAAATGCCGTCGAAGAAGATTGCCCGACCAGCTGTTACAGCAATCTCCTTTCTCCATCACATTCTTTAGGTGACACTGTCCCATTTGTTCTCTTTACATCCAAATCAAAACCATTCGTCGCATTCGGAAACGTCGGAGAAGTAGATCCAGGCCCTTGCTTCAGCACTGCATTTTTCAGAGTCGAACACATCTCTGATCACTGCGCAACTCTCAGCTTGCTTATCGCATTTGACAAAGACCGTCATATTTTAGATTTTACAGATAAAGATTCCTTATGTGATGTGTTCCGATTAGAAAAATCAAAATATTGCATTGAAGTAGACCTTGACTGCTTCTGCGCAATCGAATGCCTAAACCCAAGACTCATCAACCGTAACTGCTAAAAAAAAAGTCCCTATATGGGACTTTTTTCTTTGTTAAAAACCAAGCGGGTGGATGGAAGAAATCTCAGCAATCACTAATTCGACTGGATTCCCCCCGCCTGCTGTACGAATGATCACAGTATCGTCTTTTCGATCCATGATGATTCCTCTATATGTTTTACCATCAGCTTCAATCAGACAAAGAGCCCTTGGCATATTATGAGGCAGTCTTGTGAGAAAATCGACTTTTTCATCAATACTCATCTGACTTAAAGGCTTTTTCACTCGTTTTCTTCTTGGTTCTTCTTTTGTTTCATGAAAGACACCCTCTGGCTGGTTCCCCTCTTCTTGCTGAGGCTCTTGCTTTTGTATGAGCTCTGGTTCTTGTGTGTTCTCTTGTTCCTGTGCAAGCTCAGCCTCTTGTGCGATATCTCGTTCTTCTGTAAACTCGGCTTCTTGTTTTATATCTCGATCTTGCTGGTGTGCAGGCGGCTCGGCTTCTTTTTTCTGCTCTATCTCTTGAATCGCAGGCTCCTGCTGCGTGCTTTCTTCGATCTCGCCTTTTGCATTGTGATCACTTTCTGACTTTTTTTCTGATTTTTTTCGCTTTCTCACAATATTTTGCATGGCCGGCTTTGATTCATGATAGCTCGGCTGAACAATATACATCAGCGGCTTTTGATTCTCATCACCTTTATTTGACATACTAATCCCTCCCGAATGATTCATTCCTTATATATATGAACGGAGGGCTCAAATCAGAAGAAAAATAAAAAAACAGCATACCCTTCTTCGGTATGCTGCAAATCATGTATTCGTTTAGCGGGCAATGATATGGAAGCCAGAATCAACATGCAGATTCTCACCTGTCATGCCGCGAGATAGATCACTGAATAAGAATAGAGCTGTATCGCCAACTTCTTCAGGAGTTGTTGTACGACGAAGCGGTGCACGCTCTTCAATATCCTTCAGAATGGTATTAAAGCCGCTGATGCCTTTTGCAGATAACGTACGAATTGGACCAGCAGAAATACTGTTCACGCGGATGCCTTCTGCGCCTAAATCAGCTGCTAAATATTTCACACTTGCTTCAAGTGATGCTTTCGCTACACCCATTACGTTGTAGTTAGATACAACACGCTCTCCGCCTAGGTATGTAAGCGTCACAATGCTTCCACCCTCTGTCATTAATGGACGTGCTGCTTTTGCTACAGCAGTTAATGAGTATGCACTAATGTTGTGCGCCAAAAGGAAACCTTCACGATTCGTGTTCAAGTATTCGCCAACAAGCTCTTCCTTATTTGCAAATGCAATGGCATGCGCAACGCCATGAATGACTTGTACTTTTTCTTTAATTTCAGCAAAACATTTCTCGATTTCTTCATCACTTGTCACATCACACGGAAGAATAATTGAATCATCACGCTCAAGTGTGCTTGCAAGCTCTTTTACCGATTCAGCAAGACGATCTCCAACATAAGTAAAAATTAAACGAGCTCCAGCTTCATGAAGTGATCGGGCAATTCCCCAAGCGATGCTTCGTTTATTGGCAACACCCATCACCACGATATTACGGCCTTCTAAAGAAAAGTTCATATGTAATAAAGCCTCCTATTTTTTCAAGACATAGTATTAGTACCTGATCATAATATTATCACAGATCATAAGAGAATGACAATTTCCTCTGAAAGAAAGTTTCATTTTCGCAAAAAAACCGCCCTCACAAGGAAGACGGTTCGATTCCCTTAACGTTTGATTCTGTTTTGCTGATAAGCAAAATGGTTTGTAGGCCCGTGTCCAGATCCAATTCGTAAAGGGAATTTGATCGCTTCATGGACAAAGGTTTCTGCTGTTTCAAAGGCTTCCTTTATCGAATAACCTTTCGCAACTTCAGCGGTTAATGCTGCTGCAAACGTGCAGCCTGTGCCATGTGTATGTGGTGTATCAATATGTTCATTTGTGATTTCAATAAAGCCTTTTCCATCATACAGCAGGTCTGTAATCATCCCATCAGATGGACCATGGCCGCCTTTGATCACGACATGTTTCGTACCGAGCTCATAAAGGCGCTCTGCTGCCAGATAGCGATCCTCTTTCGTCTGAATACGTAAACCTGACAGTACTTCTGCCTCAGGAAGATTCGGCGTTACAGCATAGCTCACAGGCAGCAAGTGTGTTTTCATCGCAGCGACCGCATCTTCATTTAATAAAGAGGCTCCTCCTTTTGCAATCATGACTGGATCTACAATCAGCTTCATATCATATTGAACCGTTTTTTCAGCTACGATCTTGATCATGTCTGCACTCCACAGCATCCCTGTTTTGACGGCATCTGGCAGTAAATCTTCTGCCACTGCATCTATTTGACGCTCTAACGCCTCAATTGAAAGCGGGTAAATTCCGTGAACACCTAGTGTGTTTTGCGCAGTAATCGCTGTGATTGCAGACATTCCATACACACCGAGCTCCTGAAAAGTTTTCAAATCGGCCTGAATGCCTGCTCCGCCGCCAGAATCAGAACCCGCGATTGTGAATGCTTTTTTGATCGTCATTTCTTCACACCTCTCATTAGCCAATCCATTGATGATAAATCGTTCTTGCTTTGGCAATATCATTGGTTCCATGAACAAGCGCTCTGCCATCTTTAAATAAGACAAGCTTAAATTCATCCTTTTGACACGAAAGCAAATATGGATTTTCAAGCACATCCATCCCTGCTTTCTTTAACCGAAGAGCCACTTCATGTAAAGGCGGCGGTGTTTCTGCTGCACTGCGGATTTGTACCGTATTGCGGCCGCATAGTACATCTGCCTTCGCACTCTTCTCATATGAAAGAAATGGATACATCTTAAGTCCACAGCTTGGACATTGCTTCTTCTTTAAAGATGCGGCCGACCGAATGTCAGACCGTTCATTTTTCCATAAATCGAAGGATTTTAATATTGGCGTCACTGGATGTCCTGTTAAATATTTAAGTGCATCTGCCACTTGATATGCGGCCACCTGCTGCACAACTGGACTAATGATACCTGCTGTATCACATGTCATGCCTTGTGCAGGTAAATGTTCAAGCAGACAGTGTAAACACGGCGTCTCACCAGGAATCACAGTAAATTGAATACCATAACTGGCTACACAGGCCCCATAAAGGAACGGAATTTGATGTTTGACAGCAGCATCATTTGCAATCATTCTTACCTCAAAATTATCCGCTGCATCGACAATGATCGAAGCCCCGCTGACCAGTTCGTCAATATTGTGAGCAGTCACATCAATCACGATGCCTTTGACGTACACGTCACTGTTTACTTGCTTGAGTCTTTTTTCAGCCGCCACAGCCTTTGGCAGCCGATCCTTCACGTCTTGCTCCGTGTAAAGCTGCTGGCGCTGAAGGTTGCTCCATTCAATATAATCTCGGTCCAAAATGGTGACAGATCCAACGCCGGCACGAACGAGCATTTCTGCACTAGCCGTTCCAAGTGCCCCCGCTCCAATAATGACCGCCTTTGAGTCATTTAGCCGCTTTTGTCCCTCTGTTCCAATTGGCTGAAAAAGCTCTTGGCGTGAATAACGAGTGCTCAAAATGACGGCATTCCTTCCTGTGGACTGCTCGCTGTCCCATAGTTTTTCAGGGGAATACGTCCTGCCTCATAGCCTAGTCTTCCTGATTCAATCGCCAGTTTCATTGCTTTTGCCATTTTCACAGGATCCTTTGCACCAGAGACAGCGGTATTTAGTAATACTGCGTCAGCTCCAAGCTCCATCGCATAAGCTGCATCCTTCGGAGAACCTACGCCAGCATCAATAATGACCGGCACCTTCGCCTGCTCGATAATAAATGAGAGATTCAGAGGATTTAGTAAGCCTTGGCCTGAACCAATCGGAGAAGCACCTGGCATGATGGCGTGGACACCGAGTTCTTCTAATTTTCTTGCGAGCACCACATCATCAGATGTATATGGCAGCACGATAAATCCTTCTTCGAGCAGCATTTCAGATGCTTTTAATGTTTCAACTGGATCTGGCAAAAGAGACCTTGAACAGCCAATGACTTCTACCTTGATCATGTCACACAGCCCAGAAGCCCTTGCTAAACGGGCAATACGCACTGCCTCTTCTGCTGTACTTGCACCAGCTGTATTCGGAAGCAGCGTATATCTTGATAAATCAAGCTGCTCTAGAAAATTAGGCTGAGATGCTTCGAATATGTTCATCCTTCTGACAGCAAAGGTTAAAATTTCGGCTTCCGATACGTTCACCGCTTCTTTTTGAACCTCAAATGATGGGTACTTCCCTGTTCCGAGTAATAGTCTTGATGTGAATGTTTTTCCGCCAATGTGCAGCATTGGATCATCCTCCTCCTACAAAATGAACGATTTCAATCGTGTCATTTGGTTGAATCACTACTTGTTGAAACGCTTCTTTATCAATGATTTCTTGGTTCTTTTCAACGATCACCACACGGTTTTCAAGCTGATAGGCTGATAGCAGATCATAGATCGTTCCATTCTCTTGATCGAAGTCAACGATTCTGCCATTCAATTGAATCTTCATACGAATAGTGCCTCCTTTCGTCCAATACGAAATGCGTGAAGCCATTCCTCTTTGACCGGTTTGTCTAATATGAGGTCACGAATGATTCCTCCAGTAATCGGCGCAAGTAAAATGCCATTCCTGTAATGCCCTGCAGCAAAAAGAATACGCTTGTCTTCTGGATGTCTTCCGATATAGGGATGCCGGTCGTTTGTCGCCGGACGAAGGCCTGCCCAGCACTCTTCAATCGGCATCTCTTTAATAGAAGGCATAAGCTGAGACGCCTTTTGAATCACAGCTTCCATGCCGCCAAGCGTTGGAACAGCCTGCCACTCGTTTGGCTTCATCGTTGCACCGATAACAAGCTTTCCACTATCTCGCTGAACGATATAACAATGATCATGATAAATGGTGTGTGCGAGCGCTGGACCGTTATTCCATACAGACACACATTCTCCTTTTACTGGATAAAGAGAATGAGATAATCCGAGCTCTTCAAAAAAACGGCCAGACCATACACCACTTGCAACTGTCAGGTCATCACATGTGAATGTGCCCTTCGTTGTTCTGACAGTTAACACTTCTTTGTCCCGCTTCACTTCGATCACAGGTGTACACTCTTTCACATCTGCTCCGTACCGGACCGCCGCCTGCCACAAAGCCCTGCATACAGCATAAGGCTCCACATGCACATCCTCTTCAATCAAACCTGCTCCCAGCATGTGATCTGTGACTTGAGGCATGCATTTTTTTACGCTGCTTGCATCAAGCCACTTAAACGTAGACAAATGCTGCATCCGGCAAAGGGCCTGCTTCTCTTCTTCAGTAAAGGCGACCTTCATGATGCCGCCTGCTGAAGTCCGAATATCAATACCTGATTCATGCAAAAGATCGACCTTTAATTTTTCGTATAATGCCTGGCTTGCTCTGCCTGCCTGAAAGAAAATATCCTCATGCCCCTCTCCTTCAGCATGTGCACCGAGCATCCCGGCAGCCGCACTTGTCGTTTGCTTCCCTATCTCATTTGCTTCAAATAAGATCACCTGTTTTCCTGCTTTTGCAAGGTGATAGGCGATTGACATCCCTATGATTCCACCACCAATGATTGCAACGTCATAATGCTTTTTCATAAGGATTCTCCTTTACCTTTTCAGAAAATGCTTGTGCCATCATACGCGGCTGATGATGAGTAAAAATCCCAGACATGACAGCGATTCCTTTCACATGAGCGTGTTTCAATTCTGGAACTCGTTCTGGGGTCATCCCGCCGATGGCCACCACTGGAATTGTTAGTGCAGAAGTCAGTTCTTTCACAAGCTGTACACCTCTTGCCTGAAGTCCTGGTTTACAAGAGGTGTCATATACGTGCCCAAACATGACATACTCTGCTCCATTTTTCTCTGCTGCTTTCGCTTCTTCTATCGAATGGACAGACACCCCTGCATGAAGGTGAGGGAATTTTCTTCGCAGCTCTTTCGGCGAAAAGCTATGGCCCGGAAGATGCACCCTGTGAATATTGGTTAGCAGCGCCACGTCTACTCGGTCATTGATCACGAGCTTTTCTTTCGGTACACCTTCTAAAAGGAGATTCTTCACGAGATCAACAAGCTCACCTGCTGTTTTAGACCGTTCCCGAATATGAATAAAATCCACTTCAGACGCAATGGCTTTTATTTGTTTGATCAGTTCACCCGCAGGAAGCGAATCATTTGTCACTGCGTGGAGTTCCATTTGCACCAACCCCATCTAAGCATGCTGTTTGCCACAATTCTTTTTGATACGCCATCTCCCAAAAGTGATATTCGTAATAGCTTGAAATCACAAAATTTTCTTTCATATTGGCGCGTACATGTTCTGGTGCTTTTTCTGCTAGTTCATCAAAGCGGTTCACCTGTTCGAAAACGAGTTCCTTAAACCAATCGCCTCCATATGTCAAAATCCATTCTTGATAAATTGGATGGTCAGGTGTTGTTTGTTTTAGCTTTTCACCTACCTCATAATAAAGCCAGTAACACGGTAATAACGCGGCTAAAATCTCTTCAAACCGTCCGCTTTTTACAGACCGGTACATATGAGAGGTATACGCATAAGCAGTCGGGGAAGGCTTAAAGTTCTCAATGGCTTCATCAGAAATTTGCAGAAGCTCTGTAAATTTCCTATGCAGCGACAGCTCTGCTTCATACGTGCCCTGTGCATGATACGCCATTCTGCCCGTCGTATGTAAGTCTTCACTAATCGCCGCTCCATATGCCTGCACCTTTGCAAAATGAGTTAAATAATACGAATCCTGCATCACGTAATAGGTGAAACGATCGAGTGAAAGTGTGCCATCCCCAATCCCTTTGACAAAAGGATGCGTAAAGCTTCCATTCCACCATGTTGCTGCAGCCTCTTTACATTCTGTTGAAAACGTCATGTTCCTCTCCTCCTTTTTTTCCATATAAAAAAGCCACTTTCCGCGTGGAAAGTGGCTTGGAATTTGTAAAAAGCATAGTCAAAAACCGCACCACTTCCCTACGCAGGTATGAACCTGTTCAGGTAATGAGGGTCTAAAAGTCGACACTTTTATCTCAGCCCTTTTAAAGGACTCCCCTAGTGGATCAAATATATGATGTTGTACCTCTATCTTAATCAGGAATTGTTCATTGGTCAAGGGTTCATTGTCATTCTAATTGGGCTCTTAGTCCTGCTACATACTCCCGGGAGCCCGATACAAGCACACGGTCGCCGCTTCTAAGTGTCGTATCTCCATGCGGTACTAAGCTGTCTACCCCTCTGAAAATCCGGACAAATACCAAATCACCGGTGAAAGGAAATTCTCTCAGCATGACATTATGATAACGATGATTGTTCATTTGAATTTGATACAAAGAAGAATCCTCATTTGTTAGCAATCGAATCGCATCAGGTGCTTCAATCAAAGCTCTTAGCACCGTTTTAGATGAAAGGAAAGTAGAAAACGTATCAATGCCCGCTTCCTTCAATGTCAGCTCTGCCTCAGCTTTGTTGACACTTGCAATGACTTGTTTTGAACCTTCTTCTTTTGCAAATAAAGCAATTTCCTTATTTTTTGTCTCACTGCCTGTTGCGACGACAAGGACATCCTCTTGGCCGACGCCTGCCTTTCTCAGCGTCTCATCGTCGTATTGTTCAATTGATTCGACTTCAAAGATAGAGTCTGCCAGCAGTGCTTCCTTATTTTCTTGAAACACATGCAAAATCCGAATGTCATATTCATCATGATGCAAATCAAGTGTGACAGGTAAGGTCAGCTGATTTGCACCAATAAAGGTCACACGCTTCTTATGGCTCGCCGCTTGTTCTTTTTTAAAGAGCGCTTTAAACCAAACAGGTGTTAAAATACTCGTTAGCACAGCAACTAAAATCAGCGCTCCAGACATTTTATGATCAATGACACCGAGCCGCTCACCAATCGTCGCAGCTGCAATGACGAGAGATAATGTTGAAGTTAATAAAAAGCCTGAGCCGATGACCTTATTCATGTCATACCATTTTTTCAAATAAAGAATTGGGATAAGCTTACTTATAAGCAACGCAATAAACAGCAGCGGAATCATGATCATAATCGTCGGGTCCTTAAACAGTGCCCATATATTTAGATCCACTCCGACCATCACAAAAAAGATCGGGATTAAAAATCCGTAGCCAAATGAGTCCAGCTGCTGAACGAGCTCTTTATTTGGTGAAAGAAGGGACACAAGCACGCCAGCTAAAAACGCCCCTAGAATATTTTCAGCCCCGAGTGATTCAGATAAGGCAACTAAGACTATAATGAGAGTAAAGATTGCCCTTGTCCCAATTTGCACGGTTCCTTTTGACATCGACTGAAAAATTGACTTTGTCTTAAATACGCGGCCAAATAAATAAAGAAGAATGCCTGCAGCAAATAATAAGAGCAGAAGCCACATGTTCCCTGTTCCATCTCCATAAATGGAGGAAAACACAGCAAGTAAAATCATCGTGACCAAATCAGCAATGACAGCTACAAGCAGAATGATTTGACCGATATTCGTCTGCATCAACTTTTCCTCTTTTAAGGTTGGCACCACTACGCCTAATGAGATGGTAGAGATAATGAGCGTCATTAAAAAGGCATTTTGGATAAACCCTGCGAGTACAAACGCATAGGACAGGATAAAAGAAATACAAAATACCCCAAGAAAAATAATGGTGGCTGCTTTAAATGTATTTGGTTCTTTTAAACCATTTGGAAGTTCTCGTGCTTTCTTCTTTGACTCAAAAGAAGAAAAATCTATTTCAAGTCCACTTAAAAACATCAGAAAAATAAAACCGAGCATGGATAATGTATCTAACCACGCATCATGTTCGACAACCAGTTGAAGACCGCTTTTCCCAATGATGAGCCCCATAATGATTTCAGCTACAACGACCGGAATGGTCAGCTTAAATCGGTGCAATAAAATAGGGGTGAAAAAGGCGACAATAATAACGACAACGAGTGATGAAACAGATGTATGCTCCATTGGCTAAAGCCTCCTAACATTCATGTTTAATTTTATAAGTCTTACGTTAAAGGATTGATTCTAACAATTGCCTAAATGAAATGAAAGCCATTCGTTATATTTTCTAAAATTCAAACTTCTTTATATCCGACGAATGGATGAAAAAAATCAGGAGGAAACCTTATGAAATTCGATATCATTGGCGATATCCACGGCTGCTACGAAGAGCTGCTTACCCTCATACACAAACTAGGATACGAACTCAAACATGGATTACCCGTCCATCCTGATAAGAGAACGCTGGCCCTTGTTGGCGATTTAACAGATCGAGGGCCTCAGTCAGTAGACGTCATGCGATTTGTCATTCATGCCTATTCACAAGGCGCAATCCGATATGTACCTGGCAACCATTGCTTTAAGCTTTATCGTTATTTAAAAGGAAATCCCGTCAAATTGCTTCATGGCATCGAAACGACAGTGAACGAAATAAAAAAACTGCCAACTCATGAACAAAACAAATTGTCACATGAATTTAAGCAGTTATTTGAGAAGGCTCCGCTTTATGATGTACTCATTCCTGATGAGCTGATCATTGCACACGCAGCGATGAAGGAAAAGGATATTGGAAAAAAGCCGAATAAACAGATGCGGTCCTACTTATTATTTGGTGCCGTCACAGGAGAAACATGGCCAGATGGACGGCCTGTTCGCAAGGACTGGGCAAAGGAATATCACGGAAAACCGTGGATTGTGTACGGCCATACACCTGTGAAAGAACCTCGATTCGTTGGCAGAACCGTCAATATTGATACAGGCTGTGTATTTGGCAACAAACTGTCTGCCCTCACATACCCTGAGCTTAAAACGGTCTCCGTTCCCTCATCTATGCCTTATGACGATTCAAGATTTCAGCATTTCACATTATAAAAAAACCCGGCCCTGCGATGCAGGTGACCGGGTTTCTCTAATTAAAAAGCAAGGATTTCATATCATCAGGAAGCGGAGCTGAAAATGTCATTTGCTCACCTGTCATCGGATGAGGAAACACAAGGGTTTCACTATGCAGTGCCTGCCTGTCTATCCGCTCGGCCCTTCCGCCATACAGCGTATCTCCGATGAGCGGATGCCCAAGAAATTGCATATGCACACGAATTTGATGTGTTCTCCCGGTTTCAAGCGAGAGAGACACATCCGACATATTTAACTCAGCGATTACTGCTCGCACGGTATAATGCGTCACTGCCTCCTGCCCAGTATCATCAACCATCCGCTCGATGATACTATCCCCTTTTCGGGCAATTTTTGCAGCGATGGTTCCATGTTTTTCTGTGATCATGCCATGTGTAAACGCTCTGTATGTTCGCTTAACCGCTCCACTCTTTTGTGCCTTAGATAAAAGGCTATGGGCAAAACGATGCTTCGCCACAAGCATAACGCCAGATGTATCACGATCAAGACGGTTCACTAAATGAACCGTATGCCGAACAGACTGCTTGGCATAATGGTGCAGTAATCCATTCGCAATACTGTGCTCGGGGTGCTCCCGAGAAGGGATCGAAGGAATATACGGCCTTTTATTCAGCACAAGGACATGCTCGTCCTCAAATATAATATCAAGCGGAATCGGTGCAGGCTTCAGCCCTTCACTCACTTTTTCCTCGGGAAATAAAATGGTGAGCCTGTCCCCTTCATGCAGCTCATATCTCACGGTAACATGCTCTCCATTAATGAGGAGGTCACCGCCATCAAACTTAATATCCGTCAGCATTCTTTTCGAAATACCAAGATCAATTAAATATTCCTTTAAAAACAGCCCTTCTTCTTTGGCTGTCATGGTTTTGTTTAACGTAAAGTATTCCAGCGAGAACAACCTCTTTCTTATTCTCCTTTTCCGATAAAGGAATCTTGCACCCTTTTCCAAAACGGAAACGGTCTAAATCTAGCAAAACGGACATTCTCATCTGCCACCCGGCATTGAATGGATTTGACGTCTTTATGAAGCAGCGTCAAATGATCAATCGTCACCTGAAAATCGACATCATTCCTCGGCTTAATCACACAAGTATGGTGGTCAGGCAAAATAAGCGGTGAACCGACCGTCCGAAACACTCTGTTGTTGATTGAAGCCATTTCTGCCAGCTGAATGGCTCTAATGGAAGGATGAATAATGGCGCCTCCAAGTGCCTTATTATAGGCCGTACTGCCTGATGGAGTAGACAAACAAAGGCCGTCACCTCTGAATGTTTCAAACAGCTGGCCTCTGATTTCAACATCTGCCACAAGTGTCCCTTCCATGCTTTTAATCGTACATTCATTCATTGCTAAATATTTCTCTTCTCTGCCGCCGTCGTTGTATCTGACAATGACCTCTAAGATCGGATATTCCACAATATGATAAGGCGTTTTCGCAATGGCTAAGACGAGTTTTTCAATCTCACTCGGCACCCAGTCAGCATAGAAGCCAAGATGACCTGTATGAACACCGACAAAGGCTGTTTCATTCAGACGGTTGCTGTAGCGGTGAAAGGCATAAAGAAGGGTGCCGTCTCCACCAACCGTAATGACAAGATCCGGTTCCTCTTCATTTAGTTCCATGCCAAAATCCAATAAGTAGGTCTGAATTTTACTTTTGAGCGTGTCAGATACAGAATTCCCTTTTGAAGAAACTGCAAATTTCATGAATTCTTCTCCTTTTTCACCTTGCTGCTATGAGAGGGCAGCATCATATTTGATCAAACTGGCTCAGCTGTCGTTTTTCTTTTTCCGGGAAAATGCCACTTGTGCTTCTTGAATTTCCCCTCTAATTTCGGACATCTCTTCATCGAGACGAGATGCTGCCTCAGATGCTCTTTGAAGGCGCAGCTTAACCTTCTCCGGGATATTCCCGCTATATTTATAATTCAGAGAATGCTCAATGGTCGCCCAAAAGTTCATCGCAAGCGTACGAATTTGGATTTCGACAAGGAGCTGCTTCTCTCCGTTGATCGTTTGCAGCGGATATAACACAACAAGGTGGTAAGAGCGGTATCCGCTTTCTTTATGTTCTGCAATATAGTCGCGTTTATCTACAACCACAAAATCTTTACGTGACTGGAGCATTTTTTTCACGACTTGTATATCTTCTACAAACTGGCACATAATGCGAAGCCCAGCAATATCCTGCATCGTTTCAATCTCATGCATCGGGATGTTTTTACGCTTTGCCTTTTCTAATATGCTGGCAACGGGTTTCACTCGGCCTGTGACAAATTCTACTGGTGAATGGTCATCCTCGAATTCATACAGCTTTCGAATGCCTTTTAGTTTCACTTTTAATTCTTCGACTGCTTGTTTATACGGTGCGAGGAATTGATCCCATTGTTTTTTGTCCATGAAACTTCCCCCAATTCCATATACCTAATTATTTCAGAGGAATGTGCTTTTCACTTTCTCTTCCATATCTCCGTAATTGGCATTGTCTTTAATATTGTCGATTAAATAATGTAATTCCTGTTGAAGCTGAATGAGTTCCAGCGAATATTCATCCGATGCCAAATAGACAGGGATGTCACGATTCATTGCTTCTTTTAATGGAGCCCATGTATGTTCCCCTAAAATAAGATACGAAAAGGACTCCTCGGTTTCAAGTATGTAAACGAACGCAAAGTGATCAGAATCAACAAGCATTTGTCCTGATGCTTT
This sequence comes from Bacillus sp. WP8, assembly GCF_000800825.1. Taxonomy (NCBI): domain Bacteria; kingdom Bacillati; phylum Bacillota; class Bacilli; order Caryophanales; family Bacillaceae; genus Bacillus; species Bacillus sp. WP8. Next base: position 1,154,157 of record NZ_CP010075.1, on the reverse strand, counting down.
TGCTTTTTGGATTTGCTCTTCTGACTGGATTGTCAAAATCAGCCTGTCTTCTTTTAAAGTTGCTTCTGTGATTTCAATTCTGTTTTGCATCATGATCTCCTTTACAACAAAGTACAGCTTTATTTTATCATATCAAGTTCAATATTGATAAACCGAACTTTTGGAGAAAATCCTGTTTTTCTCTTTTAAATGATTCTTTCACACGATTCTTCATTCATTTTGGTCCACACCTAAAGAAAATAAAGAGAATAAAACAGTCTTTTACATGGTGAACACACTTCATGTACAATAATCATATTTCCTCTAAATGAAAGGTTGATGTCAAAATGGCACAGGAAATTGAAATAGAACTAAAACAATTATTAATGAAAGAAGAATTTGAACAGCTGAAACTGCATTTTCAATTGAAGGATGCGGATTTCCACACGCAAACCAACTATTATTTTGATACACCTCAATTTGATATAAAATCTCAATTGGCTGCATTAAGAATGAGAGAAAAAAACGGTCAATGGGTGCTCACATTAAAGGAACCGCACGAGATAGGCTTGCTTGAAACCCACCAAACGATCGCTCCCCCATCACAACTTAACGATTTTGAGCTGCCAGAAGGTGAAGTTGCGGACAGATTAGACCACCTGAACATTCAAAAGGATCAAATTGTGTACTTTGGTTCACTTGAAACGTCAAGAGCAGAAAAAATGATCCAAGAAGGCTTAATTGTTTTGGATCACAGCCGATATTTAACAGTAGAGGACTATGAACTTGAATTTGAAGTGAGCGACCTGGAAATCGGACAAGCCGCTTTCTCCGCATTGCTCCGCAAATTTCATATCCCAGTACGAAACACGAAAAACAAAGTCGTTCGTTTTTATGAAGAAAAAATGAAATCACAGAATAGATGAATTCCTTGAAGGAGGAACATGATGAACGTTAATCAACTTCAATCCTTTATGCAGCTTCAAGCGCTTAAAACGTTACAAACAGATCCAGCACAAACGCAAATGTCTGCCGGTCAAGAATCAAATGCCCAAGCTTCATTTCAATCGCTGCTGCAAGATTTTTTAGGCGGATCAGAATTATCACGTCTCCCGCTATCCATTTCTGCTTTTATGGGCACGGACCCATCAACGGCTCCGAACACGCAATATGCGCGTACAAACCCATATTTATCTGCGATTGCCGGCAGTGATCAGCTTGAGGCTCAATCTTTATATGCAAATGACAATCAATTAAATACAGCGAATGGCATTGGAAATGTCTTAAACAACAGCTACACACCGCCGCTTCAAAAGGCTGTCTCCAGCGGCTCATCATCAAAAGAGATTAATCAAATCGTGTCACAAATGGCTCAAAAGCATGGCGTTCCCGAAAAGCTGATTCACGCAGTCATCAAGCAGGAATCCGGCTATCGCACGAATGCTGTCAGCCATGCAGGTGCGCTTGGTCTCATGCAGCTCATGCCATCTACGGCTAAGTCACTTGGCGTCAACAATGCCTTTGATGCTGCCCAAAACATTGAAGGCGGAACGAAGTATATAAAACAAATGCTTCAGAAATATAACGGAAATATCTCACTCGCCTTAGCTGCCTATAATGCAGGTTCAGGAAATGTAGATAAATACGGGGGCATCCCTCCATTTAAAGAAACACAAAATTATGTAAAGAAAATCACAGCTCAATATTTCGCTTAAACCGAAGAGAATAACCTCTTCGGTTTTTTGTATGTCGCTTTTCCCCCTTTTTTGACTGAATGTGTTATGATATGGTCAATTGATCACGGAACCCGCCCCACTCTTTATTTCGAGCAGACCAAAGCTGTTTGTTTGTGGAATTGAGATGAGGTTGTTAAAATAAGTACAAGAATAGAAACAATAAAATAGAACAAACTGAATATCACTTTTGAAATAAATGAAATGCGCAATAGGGTGAGTCATCCTATTAACTACGAGTAAAAGGAGTAGTCAACATGGTACAATCGTTTAACGCACCTTACGAAGCGGTTGGAGAGGAACTTCTATCGCAACTTGTTGATACTTTTTATGAAAATGTAAAGTGTCATCCTTTGCTTCATCCTATTTTCCCGGATGACTTAAAAGAAACAGCAAGAAAACAAAAACAGTTTTTAACGCAATATTTAGGCGGACCACCGCTCTATACAGAGGAGCATGGCCACCCAATGCTGCGGGCGAGACATCTCCCTTTTCCGATTACTGAGGAGCGGGCGGACGCATGGCTTGAATGCATGGAGGATGCAATGGATCAAGTAGGACTAACCGGCGATATTCGTGACTTTTTATTTGAACGGCTTTCTCTGACGGCTCGTCATATGGTCAACCAAACACCTGAAAAGGATGGACGATTTTGAGCTGCAATTCGCACGATCAATATTTCTCACACTGTCACGGACATCCTCAAAAGCCGATTGAAATCTATGTATTCATTGATCCGCTAAGCCCAGACTGCTGGTTATTAGAGCCATCCATTAAAAAATTGAAAATGAAATATGGCCGTTTTTTCACTTTACGAACAGTAACAAGTTCTAGTATTAATGCATTGAATCGGAAAAGAAAGAAACATTTACTGACTGAAGCATGGGGGAAATTTGCCACTAAAACGCAGACCAAAAAAGAACAAATGCTGTCTGAACAAATTGTGACATCACCCTACCTCGCCTCACTCGCATTAAAAGCAGCGGAGCTTCAAGGAAGAAAATGCGGAATGAAATTTTTGCGTCTCATTCAAGAATCGCTTTTTTGCCATCAGCAAGATGTCACAAGTGAGCAGGTGCTGATAGAAAATGCAAAAAGTGCTGGTCTGGACATCGAGGAATTCCAGCGCGACATTCATTCTCAAAGTGCGGTGAAAGCACTGCAATGTGATATGAAAATTGCAGCTGAAATGGACGTATCTGAGCTTCCGACCTTCGCCTTTTTTAATACCGTAAATGGAGATGAAGGATTAAAAATTTCAGGTGCCTACTCTTATGATATATACGAGGAAATCCTTTTTGAAATGATTGGTGAAAAACCAACACCATCTGAACGGCCTCCAATTGAATGGTTTATTGCATACTTTCAATTTGCATCCGCAAAAGAGATAGCCGTTGTTTATGATCTGACGCTTGAAGAAGTTGAACGAGAAATGAAGAAGCTGGCTTTCGCTCAAAAGGTAGAACGTGTACAAGTGCAGCAAGAAATGTTTTGGCGCTATAAAGAGAATGACAACCATACAGATCTTGATGTCTATCGCTGTGAAAATGAACATGGGTGCTGACCCATGTTTTTCTTTACTCCAAAAAGGAACATTTGTTCCGTTTATAGACACGAAGAAACCGCGCCGGGATAAGCGCGGTTTCACTATGTCTTAACGACAACAAAGGGGATGGGAGAAATTTTTCACGGTCAAACAAAGGGGTAATGTTTGTATGTGATTAATTTCACATCTGTAGTATATCAAATTTTGTCGACTTATGACAACAGATATACTATATGTTCATATTTTTGTCACAAAACATAAGAGGGTTGTCACTTTCATATAGTAAAAGTAACAAAAAAATGGGGGGATCTGCATGCGCAGCACAACTATTGGACTTGTTGCCATTGGCTTATGTTTCTTTTTAAATATATTAGGCTTAATGAAAATGCTTCCTCTTTATTTGACGTCTCCACTTTTATTTGCTGCAATTCTTTTTACGCTTTATCGAATGAATCATCGTAAGACCTTTAGAGGTTTTAAAGGTTGATCATTTAAAAGGATTGGCCTCTCCATCTGAAGAGGTCTTTTTTATGAGAAAAAAACTCCTGTCAAAAGATGAGCTGGCACTCACACGTCTGACAGAAGTCTTTTCATTACTCACCTGTTTTAGAGATGAGCTCTTCCATTTCTTTTAGTTTTTCTTCAAACAATTGGCATGCTGCTTCAATTGGTTCTTTAGAAGCCATATCAACACCAGCTTTTTTCAGCACATTGATTGGATAATCAGAGCTTCCTGCTTTAAGGAAATCTGTATAGCGCTCTACCGCTGGTTTTCCTTCTTGTAAGATTTGCTTGCTTAATGCCTGCGCCGCACTATAGCCTGTCGCGTATTGATACACATAATAGTTGTAATAGAAATGAGGAATTCTCGTCCACTCTAATCCAATTTCCTTATCAACCACCATGCCGTCACCAAAATACTTCTTGTTCAGGTCATAATAAAGGTTCGTCATAAATTCTGGCGTTAAAGCCTCTCCTTCTTGTGCTTTCACATGAATAAGATGCTCAAACTCAGCAAACATCGTTTGTCTGAATACTGTTCCTCTAAATCCTTCTAACAAGTGGTTTAATACATACAGGCGCTGTTTTTTATCGTCTAAATGATTAAGCAGGTATTCGCCTAATAACGCTTCATTTGTAGTGGAAGCCACTTCAGCTACAAAGATGCTATAGTTTCCATACGGATATGGCTGGTGTTTTCTCGTGTAGTAGCTGTGTACAGAGTGCCCAAATTCATGAGCCAGCGTAAACAAATTATCAATGTTATTCTGCCAGTTCATGAGGATATATGGATTTGTACCATAGCTTCCTGATGAATAAGCACCGCTTCGTTTCCCTTTATTCTCATAAACGTCTACCCAGCGATTTTCGAGTCCTTCTTTTAACACGGACACATATTCTTCTCCTAATGGCGCTAACCCTTTCAGCATATAATCCTTTGCTTCATCGTAGGTGAGCTTCATGCCAGCATCTTTCACAAGTGGTGTATACAAGTCGTAATTGTGCACTTCATCAAGCTTTAATACCTTTTTGCGTAATTCAATATAGCGGTGTAACAACGGTAAATATTGATGAACTGTATCAATTAGATTGTCATACACTTCTTCTGGGATGCTGTTTCGTGATAGTGCTGCTTCTCTTGCCGATTTGTAATTTCGTACTTTTGCATAAAAATTATCCTTTTTAATTGAACCGCTTAGTGTAGAAGCAAGTGTGTTCTTATACTGATCATACGTTTTATACACAGCTTTAAAGGCATTCTTTCTCACTTCACGATCATCACTATTTAAAAATGTAATAAAGTTGCCGTGGGTAATTTTCTTTTCCTCCCCATTCTCATCCTTTACAGAAGGGAACGAAATATCGGCGTTGTTAAACATACTAAAAGTAGTAGATGCAGATGAAAGTGGTTCAGAGGCCCCAGCTAATAAAGCTTCTTGTTCCTCACTTAAAATATGTGGACGCTCTTTATTAATTTCTTCGAGAGCATGAGAATACAGTTTTAATTCTTCTTTTTCCAGAATAAATTGCTGCAATTTATCTTCTTGAATTGATAAAATCTCTGGAACAATATAAGCAGATGTACTAGATAGCTGTGTAAATAGATTCGAGGCTTTATCATTTAACGCCTGAAAGGATGAGTTCGTTGTATCTTCATCGTATTTCATGTGCGCATATGTATAAAGCTTGCCAAGCTTTTCAGAAAGTTGATCCTGAAAGGTTAGGGCTTCATACAGGACATCAGCAGAATGGGCCAGCTTGCCTTTAAATTGTGCCAGCTTCGGAATTTCTTTTTTGACCGCTTCGAATTCCTTGTTCCATGCATCGACGCTTTCAAAAATATCTTCAAGGCGCCATTTGTTTTCTTCTTTTACTTCGCTTCTGTCTGGTAGATGATTGTTTTTGTTTTGTGAAGTCATATGAATCCCCCTTGCATGAGTTGTGTTGAACCAACCTTTCGGAAAGTGAAAGAAATTGGTGTTGTATTTATCTTCTTTGTTTTGAACTATATTTGTCAAATCATATGCAGAAATAAATACCAAACAGACTAAAAAAATGAGAAAAAAGCGTTTCTTTCGATTCAATAGCAGCACCACCTTTTTCTTATCATGATCAAAGTGGTCATGAAACATGCTAATGAAATAAGAAAGCATCTCGTTTTAGCACTTCATCAAGTGTTTGTATTGGCATTTGATTCGACGATACTTCATAATTACCCTCTTTCGTCATATGTAAAAACCCTTGTCTTACAAGCGCCTTTACATATGCAGTGACCACCCCTTTTATTTCTTCTCTTGACACATCACTATATCGGAGTTTCACTTCTTTCATCTGCACACACCGGTTGATTTCTTTCATGAGCTGTTGAATCGTTACTCGCCTGCTTCCCTTTTTCCTCATCATCCAATCATAGAGGCAACCTTGCCAAACATATACGGGACTTGTAAAGATATACGCTTCTTGCACCGGGATAAATAATGCAGTCGGCAAAAAAGGGAATGCCGTTTGATGATGCTCATAAAAAACATCTCTCAAACGTTTGCTTTCATTTGATAAAATGCGAGGAGGACGCTGCCTAAATTGCTGTATACATTTAAGCCATTGTTGGTTTACTTGACACTTGCTTGAGGGCGGAGATAGGAGTGCAGGAATTTCGCTGTATGCGGAAGGTGATCTGACAGTCATTGCCGCACATATTTTCGTTGGTTGAAACACGAGAAATTGATCAAGATGGATGAACTTATTTTGAAGCGGGCAGAAAAAAATCAACCGCCTTTTCTCTGATTCCCTTAAAATTCCCCAATGAATGGAGGAGAAAGAAAAAAGCTGGGCAGATTTTCGTTTCAAACGATTTGCCCCTATCATCCATATTGGAAAGAGACCTGCTTCACGGAGACCTGCTGTTCTTCTGCGCAGCTCCTGCCGGGAAATATTAGCACATTGAAATTCGATTGCATAGGTTTCATTTCCTATAGTGACGGTCACATCAGGACGCTGATGAACCTTTGACATATACTTTTCCAGCGCAGGTATATGTCCAAGCCGCTTCAGCCAATTCATAATGGCTTCCTTTCCCGCCTGATGATAAGCTGTTTCGCCTGAGGCTAACGAACATGCTGTCAGCTGTTTATGCGCAAAATGATAGACACGATGCTCCCCTAGCTTTAATTGCACCTCCTCCCTACATTCAGGACAATAAAATTTGCACGTCGTTCTTACATGCTCCAGCCGGCTTTTCGATAGATGATGTGTAATTCGGATAAGCTTACCGTTATCCATCATTGCTGCATTCATTCAGTTCGCCCCTCGCTCTTTGATGCCCGTATTATAGCTTGTTCGTCTATAAGAAAGCGAAAAGGGAAAATGAATTTTTACCGTGTCAAAAAATGATTTTACTGATCATAACTTCCGTAAAATAAAAAATCCCCCTTATAGAAAAGAGGGAAAATACAATCTTTATAAAAGTGGTGATAATAATCTTGCAGTTGATTCAAACAGTCTGACCCTCAAAGGTCTCTTTGCGAACTCTTCTGACACAATTTCATGTGACTGCTCTAAATCACCTAAGAAATCGTTGACAAGCTTCTCTGTGCTTTTCGTTTTATAGAGGAAGGCATTCACTTCAAAGTTCAAATGAAAGCTTCTCATATCCATGTTTGCTGTTCCTATCGAAGCCAGCTCGCTATCCACAATAATAAATTTACTATGCATAAAGCCTTGATCATACTCGTACACCTTCGCCCCTGCATCAAGAAGCTCTGGGAAGTATGAACGAGACGCATGGAACACAATCCGTTTATCTGGATTCTTTGGAGCAATAATCCGGACATCTACTCCGCTCAATGCGGCAATTTTCAATGCGGACAAAATATCATCATCCGGGACAAAATACGGTGAAGCGATCCAGATGGACTTTTTAGCAGAGATGATCATAGAGAAAAAGAGATTTTTAATAACCTCCCACTGCTTGTCAGGCCCGCCAGCAATCATTTGTACGCCTTCTGTTGTACTCTCAAGGTGACTGAAATCTTTGAAATAGTCCACACCTGAGCATCTTTCATTCGTCATATAATACCAATCCTGCATGAAAATCTGTTGGAGGTCACGAACAGCTTCGCCCTTAATCATCAGATGTGTATCACGCCAGAATCCATATTGTCTGCTTCTGCCCATGTATTCGTCTCCGATATTAAGCCCGCCGACAAACCCCACTTCTCCATCAATAACAACAATTTTTCTATGATTTCGGAAGTTAATTTTATTATTTAAAAGGGGGAGCCTTACTGGTAAAAATGGAACGATCTGAACGCCAGCCTTTTCTAGGTCAGCAATATATTGACGAGAAAGCTTTAAGCTTCCTACATCGTCATATAAAAAGCGGACAATCACGCCATTTTTCGCTTTTTCAATTAGAATGTCCTTTAATTCTTGGCCAAGGTCATCGTGGCGGAGAATGTAATATTCTAAATGAATGTGATGTGTTGCTTTTTTGATCTCTTCAAAAATATGAGAGAATGTTTCTTCACCATTGGTTAAGACTTTAGAGGACGTGCGATATGTAATAGGAGTATGTCCAAGTCTGTGGGCCAGCTTAAATAAGAGCTGCTGATGATAACCCATATGCGTCATTTTTTCAATTGCTTCTCTATGAATACGTTCATCTTCCTGGATTAACTGCTCATCCAATACCGCTTTCTTTTCAAACAGCCGGCGCTTTTTGATATTGCGTCCAAAGAAAATGTAGAACAAAAAGCCGAATAACGGAAAGCTGCCCAGCAGGACAAGCCATGTAATCGTGTGAGACGGATTCCGGTTCTCCAAGAAAATAACAAATCCGATGAAAATAATCGATAAAGTAAATAGAACACTGACTGAACTTAATACACTTACCGCTAAATCACCGACAATCAATTGGACGATTAAATAAGCACCTATCGTAATGATTAGAAAAAATAGAACTTTGACTAAATTTCTCATTTCATTTTCTCCTTGCCAATCTCTTTATTTACCTATTCATTCAGATAAAAAAGCCGATTCCTCTATAGAAATCGACTTTTTGTAGTTACGAGAAGTGCTGTTGAATCGTTTCAAGGGCATTCCCTTCGATAATCAGCTGACCGTATTCTTTCAGTCTGTAGATGCTGACAACTGATTCATGAGCATATTCAAGCAAAATGCTGAGCTTATTCTCCACTTGCTCATCTGACAAATCCTCGTGGAAGTCAACATATAGATAATAACGGTTTTCAAACGAATATAAACTTGTGGTAAAATCCTGCATATTTAATTGAGAAAGTGCAATCAAATCTTCAAAATCATCCATTTTCAACACGAATTGAAGTTGAAGTTTTTTGTCCTTCTCATTATGGTCTTCTTGATCTTGCTCTTCTTTATGAAAATCATCAAGCAGTGCGTCTAAGCTTTCTTCATCTGTTTGATCTTTTTTATCTTCTGGAATCGGCAATTCGAGCTTTTGTCCATCTTTAGAAAGTTGGGCTTTTGTCACGACAATTTCAAGACCTTTGTCAAGTGCCTGTACTTGAATCCAAAGCGGTCCCTCTACTGCAAATTCTTCTTCTTCGTGCACTTCGTCCATTACTTCCCAAAACAGCTCTTCACTGCGCTCACGATTATACCAAATCTCTTCACGGTCAAATCCGCGATCTTCAATATCACCGTAGGAAATATAAAATTTGACTGTATGTTCATTTATTCTTTCGATTTCCATTTTGCCAACCTTCCCTTCTATATAAGATGTTGAAGGGACATACAAGCTCCCAATTAATAGTACTTTACTACACTTTACCCGTTACGTCTACATGTTAACCGTTTAAAGAATTGAGGTATTGCTTCGTACTGTCTATTTTATGATAAAACATGAATAAAAGAAATAAAAACGCATTTTTTGCAGAGAAAACTTGCAGAAACATATATTTGAATTGTCTTCATATATTGGTTGTACGAGCTCTATTTGGGACATGAGGTGAAATGGATGGAAACAGAGTGGATCGTATCCTTACTGATGATTATTGGCATAGACCTGATTTTAGGCGGAGATAATGCGCTCATCATTGCAATGGCCAGTCGAAATTTATCACATGATAAACGCAATAAAGCCATTTGGATCGGCACACTTTTAGCCGTGCTGATGAGAATTACAATGACTGGTGCCGCCGTTTATTTATTGACTATCCCTTATTTGCAGTTTATTGGCGGTCTTTTTCTCCTTTATATAGGATACAATCTGTTAATTGAACAAAAGAAGGAATCGATTCGGATTAAGAGCAGCGGCTCCCTTTGGCGTGCGGTGCAAACCATTGTGATTGCCGACCTCTTTATGTCACTTGATAATGTCATCGCAGTTGCAGGTGCGGCAAAAGGCAACATGCTTCTGACCGCTTTTGGCCTCATGATTTCAGTACCGATTATTATTTGGGGAAGCAAGCTGATTCATGCAGCTTTGACCAAATTTCCGTTTCTTTTATACGGAGGAAGTGCGCTTTTAGCCTTTACTGGCGGAGAAATGATTGTACGTGATGTGAAATTGACTGAATTTATGTCACAGCATGCCACGCTTGAATTGTTGCTTCCGTTCTTAACCGTCATAGTGGTCATATTAGCGGGCCTCTTTTACGAGCAAACGGCTGAAACCAAATAAAAAAAGCTGCCAAATGATCGGCAGCTTTTCGTGTTTATATTAGTTAGCAAGTCGCTGAGCTTCTCTAAGTTGGAATGTACGAACGGTTCTTGGCAAGAAACGTCTAATTTCATCTTCATTGTACCCAACTTGTAATCTTTTTTCATCCAAGATAATTGGACGACGTAAAAGACCTGGATGCTCATTGATTAGTTTATACAATTGTTGAAGCGGCATTGTCTCAACATTGACATTTAGTTTTTGGAATACTTTTGAACGTGTTGAGATAATTTCGTCTGTACCGTCTTCTGTCATTCGAAGAATTTCTTTGATTTCATCGATTGAAAGAGGCTCAGAAAAAATGTTTCTCTCTTGATACGGGATATTGTGCTCTTCTAACCACGCTCTTGCTTTTCTACATGATGTACAACTTGGTGATGTGTATAATGTTACCATAAATCTTCACTCCTCAATTTGTAGAATGAATATTGATCTGTATTCTTAAATTAAAATTGTTCTAAATAAGTAATCTTTATAGTGATTATACTATAAAAAAGTAAGTGTGAACAGATTTTCTTGCAATTTTTGTGACAAAAACTAGACAATTTTATTCATTTTGTGGTGCTGCTTGATGTCAGAACATTCTCATTTAGTCGAGATGATCGAAAATATTTTTTTGCTTTCTATTTTCAATGATCTTCAATACATCATCAACATCCTCATACGATTGTCCATACCATTCTTCATCTTTATACGTATGGATTCGTTCATAGGTCTTCCTCATAGCTTCCATGATCTCTTCCTCATGGTTTGTAAGAGGCGACCAATAAAGAATTTCCATGCGGTTCACTTCATTTGTTGCAAGTGACCTGCGTTTATAACCAATTGATTCTGCATGCTTGAAGTGCTCTCTTTGGTAAAACTTTAGGCGTTTTGCAGTATCTGCATCATCTTCATCTACAGGCTCGACTTCAAGCAAGATCGGTTTCTTTTTTTCCTTCAGCTTATGGATCAGCTTTGATCCGAGGCCTTCACCTCTTGCATCTTTGGAAACAAATAAATAATCAATAAAGATGAAAGAATCAAATTCGGCATACATCATCACATGATGAGGTCCTTCCTCCTTATGATAAATATCACTTCTTTCCTTTAATAAAGCTTCCATATGCTCTTTTGACTTCATTTCTTCTATCGGGAAGTATTCACTGAGCTTTTCATACCAATTCATGGATCTGCTCCTTATGCTATAGTTAAGAACCACTTCCTTAGATATTCCCGATTTCCTGCTATTTAAACGCCTGTACTAGTAAGACGCAGCAAGGTCTTCAGTAGTTTCACTTTTTTTCAATTAACGTAAAAAAAGTTTTATAACGAACGATTCATGACGAGTTGAATACAGACAAACAAGATCAGTGTCATCGTGATTTGCAACATGATGAAATAAAGATATTTTACACGCCGTGTTTCTTGCTTCTGACCCCTTGTCTTTTGGTTAAGCATATATTCCACTGAAAAAGACACAATCCCAATGAGCACCATAAACAAGAGCATCCACTTTCCTCCGTTTGGTTTCCTGAAAAAAGACGTTGAAAATAGTATGAATACAATGAGAACATGAAGCAATGAATAACGATAGGTTTTCCAATTGGACATTTGATTTCCTCCGGTATCTGCTTGTACTTAACTAAAAATTACCATCATCTTGTTTTTTTGTAAAATAAAAAAAGAAGCACTGCATTAGCAGTGCTTCTCTCTTCTTATGATTGTTTCGCCTGAAGTTCTTTGAATTCTTCCTCTGTGCAGCTCACAAAGTGACCTGGCTTTACTTCACGGAACTCGGTGTTTGTTCCTTTGTGAACAGATGGATCATACTTGATTCGTTTACGATTACGCTCATAATCAGGATCTGGAAGCGGAATCGCAGACAACAATGATTTTGTGTATGGATGAAGCGGGTTTTCGTATAATTCATTCGCTGGTGCCAGCTCAACCAATTTTCCGAAATACATCACGCCGATACGATCGCTGATGTATTTTACCATGGACAGGTCATGAGCAATGAATAAGTACGTTAAACCTTTTTCCTCTTGAAGCTCTTTCAATAAGTTGACGACCTGCGCTTGGATCGACACGTCTAATGCAGAGATTGGTTCATCGGCGATGATGAAATCAGGCTCTACTGCTAATGCACGTGCAATTCCAATACGCTGTCTTTGACCGCCTGAGAATTCATGCGGGTATCTGTTCGCATGCTCTTTGTTCAATCCAACAGTTTCAAGTAATTGATACACACGCTCTTTACGCGCCTGTTTTGTTTTCGCAAGACCATGAATGTCGATGCCCTCTGCAATGATATCCTCAACTTTCATTCTTGGATTGAGAGAAGCATATGGATCCTGAAAAATCATTTGCATCTTACGATTAAATTGCTTAAGATCAGTGGTCGATTTTTTATCATGAACATTCTGTCCATTAAAAATAACCTCTCCACCTGTTGCATTATATAACCGAATAATGGTTCTGCCCGTAGTTGATTTTCCACAGCCAGACTCACCTACTAGCCCCAATGTTTCTCCTCTATATATGTCAAAACTAACATCATCAACAGCTTTTACTTCATTTGGTTTGCCCACATTAAAATATTGTTTAAGATTTTTCACTTGTAAAATAACATCTTTTTCACTCAATGTGATCCCCCCCTTTTTGCGCTTTAAATTGTAGCATCCTTTGCTTAATGGATTCAGGAGGTTCTACTTTAGGTGCATTTGGGTGTAATAGCCATGTCGCTGCATAATGCGTTTCTGACACTTGATATAAAGGCGGTTGCTTTTCAAAATCAATTTTCATTGCATATTGATTTCTAGCGGCAAATGGATCGCCTTTTGGAGGATTTAGCAAATCTGGGGGCGTTCCAGGAATTGCAAATAATTTCTCCTCTTTAGTATCCAGGCTTGGCATAGAACTTAATAAACCCCATGTATAAGGGTGTTTCGGATTATAGAAAATCTCATCAACTGTACCAATTTCAACAATTTGACCACCATACATTACCGCTACACGATCTGCTACATTCGCAACGACACCTAAATCATGCGTAATAAAGATAATTGATGTTTCAATTTTCTTTTGAAGGTCCTTCATCAGTTCTAAAATTTGCGCCTGAATTGTTACATCTAACGCTGTAGTTGGCTCATCTGCAATTAATATTTTCGGATTACAAGCAAGTGCAATTGCCACCACAACCCTTTGTCTCATCCCTCCAGAAAATTGATGAGGATATTGTTTAAATCTTTGTTCAGGATTTGGGATGCCTACAAGACTAAGTAATTCAAGCGCTCTTTTTTTAGCCTCTTCTTTACTAGCATTTTGATGTTTTAAGATCGGTTCTATAATTTGTTTGCCGATTGTCATTGTAGGATTCAACGATGTCATAGGATCTTGAAAGACCATTGCAATATCTTTTCCACGTATTTTTTGCATTTGCTTATCAGAAAGTTTTGTTAAGTCTTTATCTTGAAACAAAATCTCGCCTTTTTTCACTTCAGAGTTAGATTTAGGAAGCAGTCCCATGATTGATTTAGAAGTAACTGATTTTCCTGAACCTGATTCTCCTACAATGGCAAGTGTCTCACCTTTTTTCAGATCAAAATTCACACCTCTTATCGCCTTGACTTCACCAGCGAACGTGTGAAATGAGATATTTAAGTCATTTACTGTTAGAATGGTTTCTTGTTTATTCATCATCATCACCGTCCCGTACTAATCTTTCATTTTTGGATCAAGTGCATCTCTCACACCGTCGGCAACAAGGTTAAAGACGATCATGATAACACTAATGATAATTGCTGGATAAACCATCTGATATGGGAAAGCGATCATTGATTTAAATCCGTCTTCAATTAACGTCCCTAGTGAAGCTTGCGGCTCTTGGAGACCTAAACCAATAAAGCTTAAGAAAGCTTCGAAGAAAATTGCACTAGGAATGGTGAACATTGTATTAATAATCATCACACCTGTTAAGTTAGGCAACATGTGTTTAAAGATAATTTTAAAGTTGCTTAACCCCAAAGTTCTAGCGGCTAGTACATATTCCTGTTCTTTCAGCTTCATGACTTGGGCTCGTACAACCCTGGCCATACTGATCCACCCGGTAATACTTAGAGCAATAATAATTGGAATAATCCCTGGCTTTAAGACGAGAATCATTAATATGACAACGATCAAGTTTGGAATACCCATTAGAACCTCTAAAACACGCTGCATCGCATTATCAATTTTCCCGCCAAAATAACCAGAAATAGCACCATAAGCAACACCAATAATTAAATCGATCACAGCTGCAACAACAGCAATAAGCAGTGAGATTTGAGTTCCTTTCCACACCCGTGTAAATAGATCTCTCCCAAGATTATCTGTACCGAACCAGTAGTAATGATCAATTCCTTTTTGTTCATAAGGATTAACCACATCACCATTTTTCAGCGTTCTCTCTCCAGTAAATGGAAGAAAACTAACATGCTCTAATCCTTGGATTCGAGGTGGTAGGTTCGCTTCAGATGTTGTCTGAGTACTAAAATCTTTACCACTAATTAAAGGTCCGGCTATAGCCATCAATACAATTAAAAATAAAATCACCAAGCTCACAACCGCAGCTTTATTCTTTTTGATTCTAAGCCATGCATCTTGCCAATAATTCAGACTAGGTTTCTCAATTTTTTCAGCAGAAAATGTATCAACACCAGCGGGCTCAAATAGACTTTTATCAATATTTTCTTCTTGCTGTTTCATCATTTGTTACCCCCTGCTACACGAATTCTCGGATCGATAATTCCATATAGAATATCGACAATAAATACAACCACAACAAAAAGAACGGCGAATAAAATTGTTGTTCCCATAATAACTGGATAGTCATTTACAGTAATTGCTTTAACAAACTGCTCACCAATTCCAGGGATTGAGAAGATTTTTTCGATTACGAGAGATCCCGTCATTAAACTAACAGTTAATGGACCAAGAACTGTAACAACAGGGATTAAAGCATTTCTCATTGCATGCTTAAATGCTATTTCAAAATAGCCTGCCCCTTTTGCCTTTGCCAGCAAAATATAGTCTGTCTCAAGTACTTCAACCATTTCTGTTCGCATAAAACGTGCACAAATGGAAATAGGGAACATTGCTAATGCGATAGTAGGCAAGATTGTATACTCGAATCCATTCCAGAATTGAGTTGGTAATAACCCCAATTTCACCGCAATATAGTATTGAAGTAATCCCGCGAATACAAAACTCGGTATTGATTTACCGATAACTGCCAAGAAAGTAGCAGAGTAATCCACCCATGTGTTCTGCCTTAAAGCTCCAACTACTCCCAAGAAGATACCAACAATCGTTCCTATAATAATCGCTTGAAGGCCTAGGACAGCAGATGGTCCTACTCGGTATGAAAGAAGTTCTGTTACGGAGGTATTGTTGAATTGGAATGAAACACCTAAATCCCCAGTGAATGTATTAATCAAGTAATGAAAGTATTGAACTGGGATAGGCTGATCTAGCCCATATTTTGCATTAAGTACAGCTTGTTGGGCTTCTGACAACTTTTGTGCATTAACAAAAGGAGAACCCGGAATGAGTTTCATTAAGAAAAAAGTGATTGAAACAATGATGAAGAGGGTAACGACCATGAAGCCAACCCGTCTAATTAAGTATTTCAGCATACTTGCACCTCCTGATAAAACTGACTTTTCTGTATATTTCGACATATTTCTTTCAGTGAAAAAGAGAGTATATTCAGAGAATACACTCTCTTTTCTATAAGATTGTTAATTATCCTTCAATTTTCATCCATTTGTAGCTGAATTCTGGACCAACCTTGTGAATGACAAACCCTTTAACTTTATTATTAATCAAATAGTTAGTTGCTCTCTGATAAATTGGTGAAAGTGCTGCGTCGTCTTGTAGTAATACTTTTTCAGCTTCTTGTAAAGCTTTCCAGCGTTCTTCAGGTTTAGCAGCTAATTTCCCAGATGCATCTTTTAACAGCTGATCATATTTCTTATCTGAGTATCCCATGTGGTTGTTTCCGCCACCAGTGATAAACAAGTCAGAGAATGTGATTGGATCAAGGTAATCAGGACCCCATCCAGCCATCTGTAGATCGTAATCCTCTTTCTTATCACGATCAATACGAGTAGCGAAAGGAACACTTTGAATATTGATATCTAAGCCAGGTAAAGTTTTCTCAAGCTGATCTTTAATGAAAGCTCCGATTGTTTTAGCTGTCTCAGAATCATCACCTAAGTAATTAAGCGTTACTTTAGACGTACCTAATTCTTTTAGACCTTTTTCGAAAAGTTTCTTAGCTTCGTCTTTGTTTGTTTCTAAGTATTTAGGCATTCCATCGCGGAAGTCTTTTCCGTTTTCATCATGTACAAAGTCTTTTGGAATTTGATAGTATGCAGCAACAGAACCATTCTGCAATACATCTTTTACAAACGCTTCTTTGTCAATTGCTGTTGCAATTGCACGACGAATGTTTTCATTCTTTAGAGATTTATTTCCTTGGTTCATTTTCAACCAGAACACAGTAGGCTCTAGTAATCTTTTCATTCGCTTATCACCTTCGTATTGGGAGATGATTGCAGGAGTTGATAATTTAGGTGTAATATCAGCTTCTCCAGCTTCGAATGCGTTAACGGCTGCCTGTGGATCTTTAGATACTTTAAAAGTAAGTTTTGTCATAGAGACGTTCTTTTTGTCCCAATATTCTTCATTCTTTTTGTATTCCCAAGTAGTTGCTTGTGGTCCATCCCAAGAAGAAAGTTCATATGGGCCATTGTATACAAGATTTTTTGCAGTCTTCGCATATTTATCGCCTTGTTCTTTAACGAACTTTTCATTCACTGGATAGAAAGTTGGGAATGAAAGTAGAGATTGGAAGTAAGGAATTGGTTTTTCAAGTGTAATTTGCAATTCTTTATCACTTACAGCTTTAATTCCTAGTTCGTCAGGCTTTGCTTTTTTGTTGTAGACCTTATCAGCATTTTTGATTTTACCAACCATCATATATGGGCCATACTCAGACTTTTGTTCTGGATCTAAAGCACGTTGCCAAGCATAAACGAAGTCTTGTGCTTTAACTGGATCACCATTAGACCATTTTGCATCTTTCAGTTTAATGTTATAAACTGTTTTATCTTTGTTAGCAACTGGTTCGCCATCCGCCATACCAGGTACTAATTCTTCTTTATCGTTGAATCGATACAAACCTTCAAAAACGTTATTCATCGTTGTGAAACTAATTGTATCACTTGCTTGGATTGTATCCATTGCAGGCATTTCCTGTGATTCTAAAATTGTAGCCTCTTGTTTTGAATCTTTGGATGCAGTGCCCTTGTCGCTACTTTGTTTACCTGAACATGCAGATACAAAAATAGTCAGCACCAATAAAAAAACTAAAAGCAGTGAAAATTTAGACTTTTTCATCTAGTTGTTGACCTCCCCTTCATAAATGAACTACAGGAACTATTATACTAGCAAATAAGTAATTGTGCATTCATTTTTTTAAGAAAATTTTCATATTTCGATTGTTTTTTAATAAATTTATTAAAAAATTGAAACAAATTGGGTATTTTCCTTTCATTTTGTGATCTTAAATACCTAATCAGAAGTAATCCTGTCTATACAATTGGCAATCTTCATGATTCATTGTAAACTAATATCAAGAATTTTGTTAAAACAACTGCTTAATTCCTTGTTTCGTTTTTCTTATATAGTGAAAGTCTTGAATTAAACGTTTTAATTGCTATTTTAGTACAGTAAAGTTTTAATGCGCAGGAGTGATTGTTATCAAATTTTTTATTCTTTTAATTAGTTCTAATTGTCTTGTATTCATTTTAAGTTTCATTTTTTATGGGCACATCTCTCTCTTAAACATGATTAACATCACTTTTTATTTAGCATCGGGCACTTTGCTAGTATGGTTATCGTTAATCACTTTAAAAAGTGGATTTTTTGATCAAACAGCTTACAGCTTTCGAAAGGTATTTGATTCAATAAATAAACAAAAGGGCACTATTGACGATGATTTAAACAAACATTTATCATCATCATTCCAAAGCAATTTTTCCTCTATGAAAATAATAGGTTTTAGCTTACTAATTGAAATGTTTATTTTGCTTTTCATTTATTATATATAGGCTTTGACATTTGAATTTTGCTTATTTATAATGGATTAAATTATACTGTTGCGATGAAAAAGAAGAGTACATATATTCACCATTTACAGAGAGTCTGCGGCCGGTGTGAGCAGATAATGGCATGTATGGAATGGGCTTTGGAGCAGCTAACCGAACACTTCTAAATAAGTGAGTAGGCTTAGACGGAGCAGTCTCCGTTATCAACGTCTTGAGTGATTTCTATGTGAAATAACAAGGGTGGTACCACGGTTCATTCGTCCCTTTTCTGTTGAAAAGTGACGGGTGGGCCTTTTTATATTGAAGAAAAGAGGTTTTAGTATGACAAAGAAGACAATTTTTTCAGGCATTCAGCCGAGCGGTTCTGTCACATTAGGGAACTATATTGGAGCAATGAAGCAATTTGTCGATTTGCAGCATGACTATAATGGCTATTTTTGTGTCGTAGATCAGCATGCGATTACAGTGAGTCAGGACCGATTAGCTCTCCGCCAAAATATTAGAAGCTTAGCAGCTCTTTATTTAGCCGTTGGACTTGATCCAGAGAAGGCGACATTGTTTATCCAATCAGAGGTACCTGCTCACGCCCAGGCAGGATGGATGCTGCAATGTGTTGCTTATATTGGAGAATTAGAAAGAATGACCCAATTCAAGGACAAATCCGCTGGTAAGGAAGCAGTTGTTTCAGGCCTATTAACGTATCCCCCATTAATGGCTGGCGATATCTTATTATATGGTACTGATTTAGTCCCTGTTGGAGAAGACCAAAAGCAGCATCTTGAATTGACTAGAACGCTTGCTGAACGCTTTAACCGAAAATACAATGACATCTTCACTGTGCCTGAAGTGAAAATTCCAAAAGAAGGCGCTCGGATTATGTCTTTAACAGATCCAACGAAAAAAATGAGCAAATCCGATCCAAACCAAAAATCCTTCATTACCTTATTAGATGAACCAAAGCAGCTTGAAAAGAAAATTAAAAGTGCTGTGACGGATTCAGAAGGCATCGTCAAGTATGACAAAGAGAACAAGCCTGGAATTGCCAACTTGCTGACGATTTATTCTGTATTAGGCAACAAATCGATTGCAGAGCTGGAGCAAAAGTACGAAGGCAAAGGATATGGTGAGTTTAAAGGAGATCTTGCGAACGTTGTCGTTGATGCTTTAAAACCAATTCAAGATCGATACTATGAACTCATTGAATCAGACGAGCTTGACCGTATTCTAGACGAAGGTGCTGAAAAAGCAAACCGCACAGCAAACAAAATGCTGAAAAAAATGGAGAATGCGATGGGTCTTGGCAGAAAACGCAAATAAAAAAAGCTTGCAGCACTACTCGCTGCAAGCTTTTTCTAATTTACTTTTGATTCGTTTTCCATTTCCCAAAGTTTTTCGAAAAATGGCTGTCCTTTAATCATTTTTTCACAGAAAGCTAAATGATTTTCTGACCATCCATCAATCGTTTCATTGTAAAGCATGTTCCAAATCTCTTCGAATGACATTCGTTTGATTTGGTTGTACATGCGCGGGTTCCATTCCGTATACCAATACGCAATCTCCGCCCTGTTTTGGAGCCCCTTTAATTGATCGAGCGCCATAAACATCAGCTGCTTCAGCTGTCTTTCTTTTCTCGTTAATCCGCTGATATGCTGCGGCGGCAGTGATAGAATGTGGTACTCCTTCGTCGATTCAAGACTGTCCTTAGAGAATTCATATTCTTCTGCTTTCACATCTTTCACCATTTCATAGACCAATTGCTCCTGCCTTGGGATCAAGCGGCTTTTTCTCACAGGAATGGAATACCCAATCGTATCCACGGCAATGATTCGTATGCCATCTGTGACTACAAAGCAATACTCTAATTTACGGCGCTCATGATTTTTTCGAATATATGATTTCTCAAATACAGACTCTAGCAGCGTCTTTGGCAGCTCTGAAAGATCATTCTCTATGTAATCAAACAAAGGACTCTGCACCTTAAGTAAAGGCACTTGATCTAACAGCTCAACGCTGTCCTCCTTACGCCACTCATGAAAATGACACACATTGTAGCCATTTTCTTCCCCTTCAAACCAATTCACCCATACGTCATGAAGAAATAACATAACCAATCCCTCACTTTATAAAAACTGTTGTCCACAGTATGGGCAAGGGATAGAGAAATTATTCCAACTTTATCAAAACTTCAAGCTGGATGAATGACGGCTTCGTGTCTTTATTTCATTCAGGAAACGGAGAGCGCACGCAGAGCCCCTTTAAACCTTACTTCAGCTTTTTAGGATCAAGCGCATCTCTCAGCCCATCTCCTAAAAAATTAAAGCATAAAACAGTCAGCAAAATGAGTAAGCCTGGGAAAAGCGGGTACCACCACGCTTGCACCATAATCGAGAAATTTTGTGCATCTTGCAGCATGTTGCCCCAGCTTGCCGTTGGTGGCTGAATACCAAAGCCAAGGTAGCTGAGCGTTGATTCAGCTAAAATGACAGAGCCTACTTTTAATGTAGCTGACACAATAATAGGACCGATACAGTTCGGTAAAATATGCGAAAAGATGATGACATGATTTTTCGTTCCAATGGTTCTTGCCGCGAGTACGAATTCTCTTGTTCGAAGTGATAAGAATTCACTGCGAATGAGCCTGGCGGTTGTTGTCCAGCCAGTCAGAGCAAAGATTAAAATCAATTTATCAATGCCCGGTTTGAAAATGGTGACGAGCGTGATCAATAGAAAAATATCTGGAATCGACAACACGACATCCACAAACCTCATTAACAAGGAATCAACAAACCCTTTGAAATACCCCGCGACCGCGCCAACGACAGTTCCAATAGTGATTGCACCAACCACCGAGACGAAACCGACCAATAAAGAAACGCGCGCGCCATATAGCACCCTTGAGAAAATATCGCGGCCAAACTTGTCTGTCCCCATAAAATGCTCAGCACTTGGCGGCTGGAGCCGCTTCAATAAATCTTGATGCTCTGGTGCATATGGAGCGATCACTGGAGCAAAAATGGCAGAAAAAATAATGACCAATAAGATCACGGAGCCGGCAACTGCCAATTTATTTTTGAAAAATTTCTCGCAAAATAAACGCAGCATTGTCTCTGGCTTTGGCGGAAGGCCCTCCTTTAATTTGATATCAACAGGAGGTGTTCCCATATTAGGCTGTGCCAATTGTCCTTCAGCTCCCTTCTAATATTCAATACGCGGATCAACGATCGCATATAAAATATCCGCTATTAAATTCCCCACCACCACGAGCACTGCGGAAATAACGGTCATCGCCATAATGACCGGATAATCTCTCGAAAAGGCAGAATCAATGAACAGCTTTCCAAGTCCAGGCCAGGTGAAGATTTGTTCCACCACGACTGCGCCGCCAATAAAGGATGGTATCATCAATCCGAAAATCGTTATGACAGGCATAAGACCGTTCCGTAAACCATGTTTAAAAATAACTTTGTTTTCTCTAAAGCCTTTCGCTCTTGCGGTGCGAATGTAATCCTGCCTCATGACATCAAGCATACTCGACCTTGTGTACCGGGTCAGCCCTGCCATATCAGCCGTTGCTAAAACAAAGGCAGGTAAAATAATGTGATGGAGCCGATCAAACACATTAAAATCAGCATTCAAGGTAGAGACTCCGCCAGTCGGGAACCACCCTAGGTTCACGGATAAAACCATAATGAGGATGAGACCAAACCAAAAGTTTGGAATAGCCAGTCCGATAAAAGATGTAACCGTAATCCCATAGTCAAGCTTTGTATACGGACGTTTTGCTGAAAGAACACCAAATGGGATGGCGATCAGCAGGGCAACTAATGTAGAAAAAATCATGAGGATGAGGGTATTTGGCAGCCGGGCAAAAATCAAATCAGCCACGGGCGTTCCCTTTTTGACAATGGATGTGCCAAAGTCACCTTGAAGCATATTGCCAAGCCATTTCATATATTGCACATATTCCGGATCATTCAAGCCGTACTTATCAATAAATGCTTCCCGGTCTGCCGCACTAATGGTAGGGTCCATCATGAGTGACATCGGATCGCCTGGTGCTGCTTTCATAATGGCAAAGGACAAAATGGTAATCCCTAATAAAATAGGAATAGAGAGCAATGTCCTTCTAATGATATATGTAACCATATGCACAACTCCTTTTTCATCGGATCGCCATTCTGTGAAAAAAAGGCTAAAATGAAGTTATTTTAGCCCTTTGTCTTCTTTTCAGCGTGATATGAACCCCCTTGAATTCTCGTGCTGATACGGGAGCGCGATTAGCACCACGCAAAGACCTGACACCAAATGCAAGGGATTGTTCTCACGGTGAAAGGGGAGAATCCTCCCCCTCTTCACTATCAGCCTACTGTTCAAGCCACCATTTTTCGATTTTGTAATACTCATCTTTCGGGTGGTAAGAATAGCCTTGAAGATTAGATGGCATAGCGCGATGTGAGTTAGCATAGTAAAGGAACGTATATGGCTGATCCTCTGCGATCAGTTTATAAATTTTTTCATATGCCTTTGAATAATCTTTTCGATCGCTTAATTTTTTAGCATCGACTAACAGCTTATCGACCTCTTTATTTTTATACCAGATGTTATTTAAGCCTTTTTCTGACTGGCTTGAGTGGAAAATGCTAAATTGATCAGGGAATGTCGCAAGGCTCCAGCCGAGCAGCAGCGCATCATAATCCCATTTAGGCGGTGTCGTCTGCTCAATGAGTGCACTGAATTCCACAATTTGCGGCTTCGCTTCCACACCAATTTCTTTGAGCTGCTGCTGGACAACGACAGCGATATCTTCACGAACTTTATTTCCTTGGTTGGTCTTTATGACAAAGGAGAATTTCTTGCCATCCTTATCAAGATAGCCATCTCCATCTGTATCCTCCCAGCCCTCTTCTTTCAGCATCTTTTTCGCTTTTTCTTGATCAAATTCAAATACTGGAACACTTTCATCCTTTGGATAGTTCCAGGACAGCGGACTTTCTGGAATGTTAGCTACTTTGCCGTCTCCATCTAACACTTGGTCAACAATCGTTTGACGATCAATGGCATGTGTCAGCGCTTGGCGGACCTTTTTACTTTTAAAAAGTTCATTTTTCTGGTTCCAGCCAATGTATGAATAATTCAGGCCTAAGTCAGATTCAATTTTAATGTTGCTCACTTTTTCAGCTGTTTGCAGCTCCGCTCCTGGTACAGCAAAGAAATCAATATCGCCTGCTGACAGCTGAGCAATGGCTGCATTTTGGTCAGGAATCGTTTTAATCGTGACGGTATCAAGGTATGGACGTCCATCCCAATAATCGTCAAAGGCTTCTAGTTTGACGTAGTCTCCTTCTTTCCACTCTGCAAATTTAAATGGACCAGAACCGATTGGTTTTTTTCGGTTAAATTCGTTTTCACCGAGATCCTTTATAGGCACATCACCTAAAATATGCTTAGGTAAAATGCCATAGCTTCCTAATGTGACATTATAAAAATAGGGATCTTTTTTATTAAGCTTAAATTCGATCGAGTAGTCCCCTGTCTTTTTAACAGACTCTAATACTTCAAAGCCTGATCCGCGCTCCCCATTGTAGTCCTTATTGATTGGAATGCTGTATGTAAACACAACATCATCAGCAGTCAGTTCTTCACCATCATGAAACTTCACACCTTTTTTAATGGTGACATCAAACTGCTTGCCGTCATCCGATTCTTTAATATCCTCTGCCAGCGATAGCTGAGGGTTCAGCTTTCCGTCTGTTTGAAGTAAGAAGCTGTAGATTCTTTCTTCAATATCAGAGCTTGCCACATCTGTAGAATACAGAGAGTTAAATAATGTTGGCTCTGCAATTGAACCGATGACAAGATCTCCGCCTTGTACCGGTTTACCAGTGGATTTCTTTTCACTGTCTCCAGATGTTTTATTTCCACCAGAACAAGCAGCTAGGATTAATGTAAAAATCAGCAGTAAACTGACCAAAATGGACTTTCTATTTCTAACTTTCATAGACAATTCCCCCTATTCTTTTTTAAAAATCATGACAGAATCCTGTTTCATCCCCCCTCTCAAAGATGAGATCATACAAGCTTGATCAAGCGTTGTAGAGGTGGCAGGCAACAAAGTGGTTCGTTTTTAACTCCTGAAATGCTGGTACTTTTTCTTTACAGATTTCTTTCGCATGCGGGCATCTTGTGTGAAATACGCAGCCTTTTGGCGGATTTGCAGGACTCGGCAGGTCGCCTTGCAGCATAATGCGTTCTCTTTTCACCTGCCCTTTTTTACGGGTGACAGGAACGGAAGAAAGCAGAGCCTGTGTATATGGATGGAGCGGTTCATCGTACAGACTATGTTTATCGGCAAGCTCCATCATTTTGCCGAGATACATGACGCCGACTCTATCGCTAATATGCCTGACCACACTTAAATCGTGAGAGATAAATAGATAGGTAAGGTCAAATTCCTCCTGAAGCTCCTCCATTAGATTAATGACCTGCGCCTGAATGGATACATCAAGTGCTGATACAGGCTCATCTGCGATGATCATGTAGGGATTCATGGCAAGCGCACGAGCGATGCCGATTCGCTGCCTCTGCCCGCCTGAAAATTCATGGGGATAGCGGTTCGCAAAGCTTGGATGAAGGCCTACCTTTGATAAAAGCTGTTCTACTTTTTCATTTCTTTCTTTTAAGGAATATAAGTGATGTGTTTTGTAGGGTTCTTTGATGATGCTTCGAAGTGTTTTTCTAGGGTTGAGTGATGCAAAGGGATCTTGAAAAACCATTTGGATGTTTTTTCGTGTAGATTGTCTTAGCTTTGATTCTGATACGCGCGTGATGTCTTGCCCTTTAAAAAAGATTTGACCGTCAGTTGGTTCATATAGACGAATCATCGTCCGTCCTAATGTGGATTTACCGCATCCTGACTCCCCGACAATACCTAACGTTTCACCTTTATAAATCTTCAAGTCTATGCCGTCAACAGCTTTTACTGCACCGACTTTTTTCTGAAAGACACCCGCTTTAATCGGAAAATGTTTTCGAATCTGTTTCAGTTCAAGAATCGTTTCTTTCTCTGGTAATTCCGTTATTTGTGTTTGATTTTGAGCAAGGGTCATGTTTGATCTGCCTCCTCATATAAGAAACATCTGACGCTTCTGCCATCTTCAAATGTTCTCAGCTTAGGCAGTTCACCCAGGCAGCGTTCCTTCACTTGCGGACATCTAGGAGCAAAGCGGCAGCCGGCTGGAAGCTGATCTGGCGCAGGAACATTTCCTTTGATGGCTGTTAACGGCTGGATGTCTCCGTCAATGACAGGAATTGATTCAAGCAGCCCTTCTGTGTAAGGATGAAGCGGCTGTTCAAACAACTCTTCCACGGTTCCATTTTCAACAACCTGTCCGCAGTACATGACAATCACTCGATCTGCTACTTCAGACACGACACCTAAATCATGTGTGATAAGAAGAATAGAAGTACCAAAGGTAGAGCATAAATCTTTCATTAATGTGAGGACCTGTGCTTGAATGGTCACATCCAGGGCTGTTGTCGGTTCATCTGCAATGAGAAGCTTCGGATCACAGCTGAGCGCTATGGCAATCATTACTCTTTGCCGCATGCCGCCTGATAATCGATGCGGATAATCTTTCATGATTTGCTCCGGACGGGAAAAACCAACAAGCTTCAGCAGATCAACCGCTTTTTTGACCGCTTCTTTTTTTGAAAATTTTTTGTGATAGATGAGGATTTCTGTTATTTGTTCTCCGATGGTTAAGACGGGATTAAGTGAGGTCATGGGTTCCTGAAAGATCATAGATACTTCATTACCACGGATGCTGCATAATTCCTTTTCACTATATGTAACAAGGTCCTTTCCATCAAGTTTGATAGAACCGTCCATAATTTTCCCACCAGTTCCATGAATCAGACCCATAATGGATAAGGACGTAATGCTTTTGCCAGATCCAGACTCACCGACTAATGCGACAGTTTCTCCTCTGTTGATGCTGAAATCAACGCCATCAACAGCAGGTATCGGTTCCTTTTTTCGAAAAAAATATGTTTTTAAGTTTTGCACTTCAAGCAGCGTGCTCATTCATTCGCCCCTTTCTCCATAGATCAATAGAATCGAACCTGAATATTCCGTCTTTTTAAAATAAAAAGAATTATTTGTATATTATTACATCGCTATGACGAAATCAAGAAGTATTTAGTAAATTTGTAATATGTCTCTTTTTATGTGAATTACTCACTTTTTGATTCTATCGCTTTTAAAAAAGTTTCTGACGGCTCTGCAATCATAGACTCCTCGCTGATTCGGTGCTCATTAAAATATTTTTTCACGATATAAAACCCGGTGGCGTAACCAAGCATTTTAGGGTAGTTCCCTTTTCCATAAAGAAGATTCTGTATCAGCCTTTCGTCGTCCTGGACTTTTTGATCAAGATGACTGGATACCCATTTCTTGTACATGCGCTGAAGCTGGGATTCGCTATAGAAGGTGGTCCATTTCGCTGTATAGCTCTCACCATATCTATGATACACAGCATATTCAGCGAGCCCCTCCATCATGATTGTATCGAGGAATGTAAAGTCTTTTTCTTCTTTTGAGAGAAAATGCAGCCTGCATACATGGTGATACTCGTGAGTCAGCAATGTACCGATTCGCTCCTTCGGGGTATTTGGAGACAAAAAAAGAAAGACCTTGTCATCAAATGCCATGCCGGATTGATAATAAAATTGCTCTCTGATTTCTCTGCTGCTCTCGTTGACAGGTAAAATAAACACAGGGATGTCAGGACCTTCCCACTCTTTTTGAAGCGTTTGGTATTCTTTCATGACAAGCTTGAAGTACCCTTTTTCTTTGAGCTTGTCGATCATGTTTTTACACGAGCTCCAAGACCGAACCATCCCGTGATGCTGCAGGTGAGCGAGGATAGACGACCATTCTTTTTCCTCTGCCCCTTTAAAATAAGGAATAAAGCGCGCCGCAAGCTCCTGAAATGATGATGATTGATGAATGAGATATTGTGTATTGATCAGACCCATACCGCTGAACACCTCCATTTTCATCATATGCAAAAAAGCGGCGATCTGTTTATCGACCGCCGCTTTCTCAGGAAGTATTACGCTTCGTATTTTTTGAAAATTATTGTCGCATTATGCCCGCCAAAACCAAGTGAGTTACTTAAAGCAACTTGTACTTCTTTTGAACGTGCTTCATTTGCTACATAATCAAGATCACATTCTTCATCCGGTGTTTCAAGATTAATGGTCGGAGGAATGACGCTGTCTTTAATCGCAAGAACAGAGAAAATAGCTTCTACTCCGCCCGCTGCGCCAAGTAAGTGACCTGTCATTGATTTTGTTGAACTGATTGCAAGCTGGTTCGCATGCTCTCCGAACACTTCTTTAATCGCCATTGTTTCAAATTTATCATTGTAAGGTGTGCTTGTTCCGTGGGCATTGATATAATCAATGTCTTCCACAGACAAACCTGCATCTCGAATCGCTTCTTGCATTGCACGGACGCCGCCTTCACCGTTTGGAGCTGGCGCCGTAATATGGTAGGCATCTCCAGTTGAACCATAACCAACGATTTCAGCATAAATGGTCGCACCACGTTTTAACGCATGCTCAAGTTCTTCAAGAACAATAATCCCTGCACCTTCACCCATGACAAATCCGTCACGGTTTTTGTCGAACGGACGGCTTGCTGTCTTTGGATCAGGATTTGTCGAAAGGGCTTTGTTCGCACAGAAACCCGCAAACGACATTTTTGTTAACGGCGCTTCTGTTCCGCCTGTGATCATTGCATCTGCATCTCCGCGCTGAATGACTTTAAATGCATCACCAATTGAGTTTGTACCTGTTGCACATGCTGTCACTGTACAAGAGTTAACTCCTTTTGCACCAAGTGCAATAGAGATTTGACCTGTCGCCATATCAGGAATCATCATTGGGACGAAGAATGGACTTACGCGTCTTGCCCCTTTATTTGAATACACTTCGAACTGCTCTTCAAATGTTTCAAGTCCGCCAATACCAGACCCAACCCATACACCAACACGCGGTGCGATTTCATCTGTGATTTCAAGACGTGAATCTTCGAGCGCCTTTTGAGCAGCAACGACTGCATATTGCGTAAAGCGTGCCATTTTTCGCGCTTCTTTTTTCTCCATGTAATCTTCAATGTTAAAATCTTTTAGTTCTGCTGCTACTTTTGCGGTATATTCACTTGAATCGACACGTGTAATCGGTCCAACCCCTGATACTCCCGCTAAAGCATTTTTCCATGTTGATTCTACATCGTTGCCAAGTGGTGTCAAAGCACCTAATCCTGTAACAACTACTCGTTTCTTATCCATTAATTTGTGCACCCCACTCTTTTATCGGCCCCATCGCATAGCGATTGCGCCCCAAGTTAATCCGCCGCCAAAACCAACCATTACAATCACATCGCCGTCATGAATTTTTCCGGCTTCGATTTCTTCACATAGTGAAATTGGAATAGAAGCTGCTGATGTGTTTCCATATTTATGGACAGTCTTCGACATTTTTTCAACTGGCAGCTCTAAGCGTTCGCGTGCTGCTTCCATAATGCGAATATTTGCTTGATGCGGGATCAAGAAGTCAACGTCTTCTTTTGATAGTCCAGCTTTTTCAATGACGTTTACACTTGACTCGCCCATTTGTCTTACAGCAAATTTAAATACTTCTCGTCCATTCATGATTGTATGATCTTTTTCATCTAAGTACAAGTGCTTCCCGCCGCTTCCATCTGCTCCGAGTTCAAATGATAGAATTCCTTTGCCTTCGCTGACTTCTCCCAGCACAGCAGCGCCAGCTCCATCTCCAAACAAAACAGCTGTATTGCGGTCATCCCAGTCGGTAATGCGAGAAAGTTTTTCAACACCGACGACAAGCACGTGTTTGTAAGTTCCTGATTCGATAAATTGTTTTCCAGTAACAAGCCCATACATAAAGCCAGCACACGCAGCGCTAATATCCATTGCACATGCTTTATGTGCACCGAGCTGCTCTTGAATCATACAAGCGACTGTCGGAAATGCTTGATCTGGCGTGACTGTTGCCACAAGAATCATATCGATATCTTCTGCAGCCACATCTGCGTCAGCTAATGCTTTTTTTGCAGCAGCAAGCGCCATATGAGATGTATTGACATCATCAGATGCAATTCTTCTTTCTTCTATACCTGTTCTAGTACGAATCCACTCGTCAGAAGTTTCAACCATTTTTTCTAAATCATGATTTGTTAATACTTTTTCAGGTATATAGCGGCCAAGGCCAATAATTCCAGCATTCATTGAATAAGACTCCTTTTACTCATACGAGCATGTGATATTGTGATCTTATATTAGTATCTGGTACTAATTTTACCTTATTTTTTTCTTCTTGGCAATACAAACGTCTAACCTTTTCTCTCACTTTTTTCATAGATTAATGATATATACCAATAGTAGAAAGGAACATGTGTTATGGCGCAAAAAGATATTTTCTCAGCAATGATGTTTGGACAGCCGATTGAAAAGGAGAAAAGTAAGTCAGAGGCAAAGGAGGAACGTGCGGAGACATCTTCAAGTGATGACTCAATTGACTACATGCATGTCATGAATCAAATTGGGAACATTATGAACTCCATCGATGAGCTGAAGCCTGTGTTTAAAGATGTTGGTCCTATGATTAGTGCCTTCAAGAAAAAATTATCATAAAAAAAAGCCACTATTCTGTGGCTTTTTCTGATTCTGCATCTGCTTTTCCTAGCTCATATGCTTCCTGCATGACAGATGTAAATAATGTTAGCAGCGGCTGAAGCGCTTCAGGCTCAAGCTGAATCCCTGCTTTATCTAATTCTTCCTTTGCCTGCGGAAAATACTTCATGGCAATTTGTAAAAATTCCATCGATTTTTCGTGCTGCATGATCGTCGTCTCCTCACTTTTCATTTGGCAGTTTGCCTGTTTTTTTGTAAGACGCAATATCACTTTCAATGTCTTTCACAAAAGCGTCGTCAATGGTGGTGCTAAATTTCCCCATCTCGATCACTCCTTCTTTAAAATCAAAGGAGTACTGACCTTGTTCATTCAGCTTGCCTTCATTAAATTTCTTTGCAATGATGCTGTACGCTTTATCAACATGCTGGACAGTGCTCGTTAAAACCGTATGACTTCCGAGGTTGGATTGATCAGTCACGTACCCGATCGCTGATAAATTATCGGCTTTGATTTGTTCAATGACAGGGATATTATAACCATCACCTGCGGGATACACAACATCTACGCCCTGCTTTTTTAATTTTTGATAGAGCTCCACCGCTTTGTCAGCATCATCCCAGTTTTCGACAAACTCTGCTAACACTTGTACATGTTCATCTTGATATTTTGCCCCTTTTATAAAGCCGTCTACCTCACTTTGCCAATCATATGTAGCAAGAATACCAATCTTTTTTGTTTTAGACATATGTGCAGCTGTCATGCCTCCGAAAAAGCCCATCGCTTCACCTTTAAACGTCACGTTTGTGACATTGTCCGCCTGAGGCTTGTTTCCATTGACCGTAATAAATTGTATGTTTGGATAATCTTCACTGATCAAGTTGAAAATTTCACTGTATTCATTGCCATGGCCAATAATCAAATTGACTCCTTTTTTATGGAATTCTTCAATGGCATCAACGATTTTCTCCTTGTCGACCATTCCTTCCTTATAATAAACATCTACACCAAATGTTGATTGGATACTTAATAAGCCTTTATAACCTTTCGTTCCCCAAACTTGATCATTGATCGTATCGGGGACGAGTAAACCCACCTTCTCAATTTTTCCTTTTAAAGGCGCCTGCGAGCAGGCAGATAATAGAAGAAGGAACGAAAAGATCATGACAAGCCGCTGGTACTTCATGCCATGTTCAACTCCCTTTTGCAACATGCAGTGATGAACCTGTATGTTAAATATAGGTTTATTTTATACTGAAAAAAGATAAGATGGAAGATCATTCTTGCTTTTTGTCGAAAAATGTTGAGTTTTGTCTTTTCCATTCAGCTATCATATCTTCTGCTTTTTTGTCATCTGTTTCGCTTTCTACCTTCAATTCATACGTCATGTCCTGTCTTTGACCTGTGTCTGATGCCCATTGTAACAAGTTCTTCGCCACATCTTCTACAAAAAATGAATCTGCACGCTTTGTTTGATCTTCATTGAGTGTCCATGGTCCGAACATGTGAGGAAGAATCACTGCCGGCACATTCTGTTTTGCTGATTCGTTTTCAGGTTTATGAAAAAGAATCCTGTACATGCCATGCTTTGCTTTGATGTCTTCCTGCCTGTTATGCGGTTCCTCTGATTGAATAAAAATGAGATCATACGTGTCTTTGCTATCCTGAAGGTCAATGACACGAACGAGATCATTTCTGCCCAGCCACATCATCCGCTCTTCTAACAGTTCCTTTTGTTCTTCTTTAAGATCATGAGGACGCGTGATATCCACTTGAATGCCCTCTTTCATCATATATTCACAAAGTGTCAGGCCAAAAAATTCATCTGCCCCTATGATCAGTCCTGTTTCCATGTTCATGTCCCCTTTTTTAATATCGAATAAAAAGAAGAGCCCTTTCTATGAAGGGCTGTTATCATCCTATTCATCACAATTCTCTTTCATGCGATTTATAAAACTTGTGAATGGATTGAAAGATTCTTCTCGGATGATCAAACATATGCAGTGTGAGATCGATCTGACAATGTTCTGGATTTTTCATATGCTGATCAATAAAAGGTTTTGCGTGAAGATCATATGCATAAGGTGCGCCGTTTAGTCTTTGCCATATATGAATCGGCACATGAGCAGAATGAACAGGGCAAGAAGGCAGTGGATACGTTTCAGCTTCCTTTTCAGAACAGCCATAGCTCTCTGCTAACTCTTTGATCAGCTGCTTGTAAAAGAATTTGTGTTCCCTTTCTCTTTCTCGTTGTGCATCCAGATTCAGACATGGATTCATCATCGCAATGGACCTTAACACTTCAGGCATCTCCTCTGCAAGGCTCATGGCAACAAGTGCGCCCATTCCCTCTGCGAGCACATGAATTTCCCGGTTTAATATTTCTTGTTTTAATGTGTGATGCACGAGCTGCTTGGCACTAAAAACAGCATCTTCGCATCCCCAGTGATTCCCATGAAGTTGACTATTAAACAATGTATATCCTTCATCCTTTAAGGCAGTTAAAAGCTGGTTTCTTCCATAATGCTGAAGCCAGAATGATGTATTTTCCTGCACAAAGTGATTTCGGTCACCGAGGATTAGAATGCCAAAGCCATTTGGTTTTTGAGGAAGGTGAATGATGTTCCACTGGGAACCAAGCTGGAAAAAACGTTCGCTTACACCCATATGGCCAGCCTCCTTTCAGTGATTCTGCTTTCTATGATATGAACAACAACTCTTGTAGGAATAAGGAAATCCCCTAAAGACAGAAGAATTCTTTTTATTTTTATAGCAGAAGGTCTAAAAATGGTCACATAAAGGCGGAAAACAGTCTTTTCCCTTCACTTGCATCTATGGTATGATAATCAATAGATTGTTACATAAAGGACGGTGGGATTATGCATTATATTATCACCCTCATTTGGACTTTTCTGCTGACACATATGGCTGGTTACATCGTTGCCTCTATGAATGGAGCTGCTTATGATTTTACGCTCACTTCCATTCTTGCAGTTGTGTTTACGGTTATTTTATTCATCTTTGCTGAAGTAAGTCCAATGAAAGAAACGGAAAGTTCAACAAAACACTCTTAATATGCAAGAAAACGATTTGTGAAAAAGAGCTAAAATGATGTTTAGCTCTTTTTTCTTTTTTTCTGCGTGATTAAAAAGCGGCATGCTAAAACCCCCTGTCTATAACATTCAGGGGGTTTTTATCGTTTACACCTCGACGGTTTCGGACTTTTGTTTGTCCGCTGTCAAATGGCTTTTCGCAAGCCCTGTAAACAGGAAGATCGCGATACCTGATAAAATTTCAAGGATTCCTCCGCCAGCAATGACAGGTCCCGCTCCAAATCTTTCTGCCAGAACGCCTGATACGACAGCTGCAAGCGGGAGAAAGACATTTGATGACGCATTGATCACAGCATATACTTGCGGCTGATCCTCTTGGTCAACAGACGTTTGAATAATGACCATTTCCGGTACATTGATCGCACTGACAGCAGCTCCGAAAATAAAGGAAGCAAGCAGAACGACCGGCAGCCATGTACTCATCCCTGTCATAAAGAACGCGGCCCCTTCAATCATGCCAGCGACAATAAAGAACAAACCAAATCTCTTAATTTTGACCTTCGCTAGAGCAAAGCCCATCATAAACGCGCCCACTGCGGCAACGCCTCTTAAAATGGAATACACCATGGAGTCGCTTTGCAGCGCTTCTGCTACGTATACCGCTGAGAGCGCCTGCCACGGAGCTGCTGCGACATTCATTAAGATACAATAAAGTGTGAGTGCAAATAAAATGTGATGGTTTTTGACAACGAGAAACCCTTTTTTTAAGTTATACAAATATGTATTCTTCGCTTGTTTAATGCCTGCTGCTTTTTCTTCATCGGTTTTCTTCAGCTTAACCCCGATAATAAACAGGCCAGAAATAACAAATAAAGCAGTGGTGATCAGCAGGGTATCAGCAGGGCCAATCAATTTAACCAAAAGACCAGCCACCATGACTGCTGCAAGTGCAACAATCTCAAAAGAAGATTGCAGGATCGCATTTGCTTTTTGAATGAGATGCTTTGGAACAATCTGCGGTAAGATGGCCACCGAAGCTGGATTATATGCTGCACCTGTTGCCGATTGAATAACCATTAATGAGATCAATAACCATAGAGGCAATAGATGCGAAAAGTGCAGAAGTGGAATAATGAGTACAATTGTTGCTCGAACAACATCTGAAGCGAACATCCATTTAGACAAATGATGCTTTTTCATAAGAGGTCCTAATATTGGGGCTAGCAAAGATGAAGGGAGAACAGTTACTGCTAGAAGAAGTCCTGTACCGAGCGCTCCATCCCCTCTTAAAATCAATAGCCAAAGGACGGATGTAAAAGCAAAACTTTCCCCTGTGTTTTTAATGAGTCTTGATATGAATAATGAGGTGAAGCGTTTATTCCAAACACTTTCACTGAGATTCATCTTTTCCATCACACAAATCCTTTCAACAATATATTACATATTTTACCTTAAGTTCTCTTTTTTTCATACTATTTATTTGAAAATTGGAACTTAATTGTTTTTTATTATAAAGAAAAAAGAGGCATGACACATGCCTCTAAAGACTTATTCCTTATGACTCTTAGTCAATTGCTTACGGCTTTCTTTGGTAAGTCCAAACACGATTATGGTTCGAGTTATCAGGAAAGACATCGCCTGCTTTAAGCTTAATCTTTAAAGGATCTTTCACCATACTGCCAGTTTCACCGATCTCGATATATACACCATTATTTGGTGCCTTATTCCCTGATTTAAATTGATGCTGCTGACCCATTTTCATCCTCCTTTCTCGATTGATGTTATTATGTCCCGTCCCTTGACTCTCCAATCCTTTATGCAAAAAGTCCCTGCTCATACGAGTCAGGGACACTTTGATTTATTTGGATGGTTGATACATAAGTTCTTTCATTAACGCTTTTTGCACATGCAGGCGGTTTTCTGCCTGCTGAAATACTTTTGAGTGCGGCCCGTCAATAATATCTGCCGTCACTTCTTCGCCGCGATGTGCCGGGAGACAATGAAGGAAAATATAGTCCTTTGCCGCAAGACTCATCAGTTCGTCATTGATTTGATATTCTTTAAATTCAGCAAGACGTTTCTCTGTTTCTGCTTCCTGTCCCATGCTTGTAAACACATCTGAATAAATAACATCTGCATCTTTTACAGCTGCGACAGGATCTGTCGTCACGGTCACTTCTGCACCTGATTGTTTCGCAAACTCACGGGCAGTGTCTGTTACTTCTTGAAGTGGTTCATAGCCTTTTGGTGATGCAACCGCAATGTCACAGCCTAGCTGCGCACAGCCGACCATCAAGGAGTGCGCCACGTTATTTCCGTCACCGATATAGGCGACTTTGATTCCTTTTAACGTGCCTTTTGTTTCTTTAATCGTTAATAAATCAGCAAGTGCCTGACATGGATGTGAGTAGTCCGTTAATCCATTAATGACTGGAATAGACGCGTATTGTGCAAGCTCTTCAACCTTCTCATGCTCAAAGGTTCGAATCATAATACCGTTGACATAGCCAGACAGCACCTGCGCTGTATCACTGATGGTTTCCCCTCTGCCAATTTGCAAATCATTTGAGCTGAGGAAGAGCGCATGTCCTCCTAGCTGCGTCATCCCCGCTTCAAACGAGACACGGGTTCTAGTCGAAGATTTTTCAAAAATCATTGCTAACGTTTTCCCTTTGAATAAATCTTGATATGGGTTTTGTTTCATTTCTTCCGCTTTTTCAATTAAATAAGCAATCTCATGGATTGAGAAATCTTTTAACGATAAAAAGTCTTTTCCGTATAATGCCGGTTGCACGTCGATTTGACTCATGCCGTCACTTCCTTTTTATATAATTCATGGAGTGATACTGGTGATACATCTCCATTTTTCCCTTGCAGGAATGCTTGAACTGTTTCATATTCAGTTAGAACTTGAACGCCGTGTGTGAGTGCTTTTACACGCTGCTCTTTTGCCTCTTCATCTTCTCCTAAATGAATATGAAGGGATTTATCTTCATTCTGCAGCCAGGATTCAAAGCTGCCAGTCCAGACGTCAAAGCCTGCATGTTTCGCTTCATCGATCAATTGCTCACTGCCTTGTATAAAGAGGCTTCCTTTTTTCTTCCAGATCGGTGCAAACACTTTTTTCAAGGCGCTTTCGGCGTTCTTGCCTACACACATTCCTTCTCCTGTCGCTTTCATTTCAGGTGTCAGCTTGAGGTCGATATCTTGAATGGCATGGGATGAGAACACTGGGAATTTGACCGCTGTCCCCCCTTTGTTTTTCGTTGCAGGGTTTAGCTCTTCAAGCGCCGCACCAGCTAATAATTGAGTGGCTATTGGGATCATATCAATGCCCATTACCTTACTGACGACTGGAACAGTCCGGCTTGCCCGCGGATTCACCTCTAATACAAGCGCCTGATCACCTTTGATGACAAATTGGATATTCATAATGCCCTTGAACGCTAATTTCTTCGTTATTTGTTCAGACGCAGTATGCACCTGCTGTTTGATATCTTCACTGATTGAGATGCTTGGTAAAATGGCAAAGCTGTCACCTGAGTGCACGCCCGCTTTCTCAATATGTTCTACGATCGTTGGAATGAAGGCTGTTTTTCCGTCAGAAATAAGATCCACTTCAACTTCTTTTCCAGTGACGTACTCATCAATTAAGATTGGGTATGGCAAATGATCTGGCTGATCGAGCAGTGATGCCAAATGTGCTTCTGACTGAACAACGATCATTCCCATTCCGCCAATGACATACG
The DNA here is from genome assembly GCF_000800825.1 of Bacillus sp. WP8. NCBI lineage: Bacteria > Bacillati > Bacillota > Bacilli > Caryophanales > Bacillaceae > Bacillus > Bacillus sp. WP8. The sequence continues at coordinate 1,117,046 of NZ_CP010075.1, read as the reverse complement.
ATGGGCGAATTAATACAGGGTAACCGATGCTTTTCGCATGTACGAGTGCTTCTTCTTTTGAATGAGCTGTATCTCCTTTTGCGTGAGGAAGGTTCAGTTCATCAAGAAGCTGATAGAATAAATCACGGTCTTCAAGTGCATCCAGCGTAGCAAAGGATGTACCTAACAACGTGACACCGGCTTTTTCTAAGCCTTCTGCGACGTTGATCGCAGTCTGTCCGCCAAATTGGACAATGACAAAATCAATTTGTTCTGCTTCCACAACGTTTAGGATGTGCTCTAATGTAATCGGCTCAAAATATAAACGATCTGCAATCTCATAATCAGTACTGACTGTTTCTGGATTGTTGTTCATCATGATGGTTTCAAATCCAAGCTTTTGCAAGGTAAGAACGCCATGAACGGCACTATAATCAAATTCGACCCCCTGCCCGATTCGAATCGGACCTGAGCCAATGATAAGAGCACGCTGCTTTGTTTTTTCTTGATGCTCACCATCACTTTTTCCAAAGTAGGTGGAATAGAAGTAATTCGTTTTTGCATCAAATTCCGCCGCACATGTGTCGACAATTTTAAATGAAGCAGCAATCCCGTACTCTTGACGGAGCTGCCTGATTGACTCTTCCGTTTGACCCGTAAGAAGAGCAATCGTTTCATCAAGGAATCCTTTTTCTTTTACCTTTTTCAAGGTATCTTTTGATAGCGTCCCCTTATGATCGTTCAATTCTTGCTCGAGCGTAATCATATTCTGGAACACATGTAAGAAGAATCGATCGATTTTCGTCGTTTGATGAATCGTTTCAACCGTTTCTTGTCTTGAAAGAAGCTCCATAACTGCGAAAAATCGGCGATCGTCTGGTGTTTTGATGAGTTCAAATAATTGTTCTGTCGATTGCTCTTTCAGTTCTGGCAGGTGGAAGCCCTTCGTTTTAATTTCAAGGGATGCAACTGCTTTTTGGATGGCTGATTCTAAATTCCGATCAATCGCCATGACTTCGCCAGTAGCCTTCATTTTTGTGCCTAATTGACGGTCTGCCTGTTTAAATTTATCAAACGGCCAGCGCGGGAATTTCACGACAACATAATCGAGTGCCGGCTCAAAACTAGCATAGGTTGTGCCTGTGAGCGGGTTTTTCAATTCGTCAAGCGTATACCCCACCGCAAGCTTAGCTGCCATTTTCGCAATCGGATAGCCCGTTGCTTTTGATGCAAGAGCAGATGAACGGCTGACCCGAGGATTCACCTCAATGACAAAGTATTCTTTACTGAGTGGATCAAGGGCAAATTGGATGTTGCAGCCGCCGACTACATCCAGTGCTGAAATGATTTTCAGGCTCGCTGAACGGAGCATTTGATAATCCTGATCCGTTAATGTCTGGGAAGGTGCAACGACAATTGAGTCTCCTGTATGCACACCAACTGGATCAATATTTTCCATGTTGCATACCGTGATACACGTATTTTGACGGTCTCTCATGACCTCATATTCGACTTCTTTAAAGCCAGCTATGCTTTTTTCAACTAAACACTGGTGAATCGGACTCGCTAAAAGAGCTCCTTCAATGAGCGGCTTAAATGCCTCTTCTGTTAGAGCGATTCCGCCGCCTTTACCGCCAAGTGTGTATGCTGGTCTTAGGATGACTGGGAAGCCGACTTCTTTTGCAAATTGAAGGGCATCTTCCGCATTATCCACAATTTCACTATCTGGCACAGGTTCGTTCAAATGCTTCATGAGAGCACGGAATTTCTCTCGATCTTCACCGTTTTCAATTGTTTCAACTGACGTTCCGAGCAGAGTTACCCCATGCTTTTTCAGCACACCGGCTTTTTCTAGCTCGACAGCAAGGTTTAAAGCCGTCTGTCCGCCAAGGTTGGCTAAAAGACCATCTGGTTTTTCCTTTTCAATGATTCTTGTCACTGAATCAACTGAAAGCGGTTCAAAATAGATTTCATCAGCAAATGACTCGTCTGTCATAATGGTTGCTGGGTTATTATTCACTAAGATGACTTTGTAGCCTTCTTCTTTTAAGGCCATACATCCTTGTGTTCCTGAGTAATCAAATTCTGCTGCCTGACCAATGATGATTGGACCAGACCCGATGACTAGAATGGTTTGTATGCTTTGATCTTTAGGCATGTGCGACTTCTCTCCTTGCTTGTTTCACTTTCTCAATAAAATCATCGAATACCCATTCACTTTCAGCAGGCCCTGGGTGTGCTTCTGGATGAAATTGAACTGACATAATCAGCTTTTCTTTATGAATGAATCCTTCTACAGATCCATCATTGACATGAAGGAATTTCACATCCACTTCTTTGTCATTCATGCTTTTTTCATTCACCACATAGCTGTGGTTCTGACTTGTCATAAAGACACGTTTGGATTCTGTATCCTGTACAGGATGATTCGCTCCCCTGTGGCCAAATGGCAGCTTATACGTATCCCCGCCAAGTGCTAGAGCGATTAATTGGTGACCTAAGCAGATTCCAAGTGTCGGGAATGTCATCATGATGTCATGAATCGTTTTTAAATATGGTGTCATGGTTTTCGGATCTCCAGGTCCGTTTGACAGCAGGATCGCATCTGGTTTGATCTCAAACACCTTTTCCATTTGTTTATATGGAATGACGGTTACTTTACAGCCGCGCGCTGCAAGCGAATCTGCAATTGATTTTTTAAAGCCAAAATCAATGAGCGCCACATGTTCCTCACCACTGCCTTGTGTGTAGATCTCGCTATCTGTCACCTGTGCGACGACATTGTCTTGTTTCATTGCAGGCGGCGTTTCGTTTTCGTCTACACTGAGCACAGCGTTCATCGTTCCATTTGCCCGGATGTTTTGCACGACTGCGCGCGTATCTGTATGTGTCAGAAGCGGAATATTCCACTTTTGTAAATAATCTTTTAAGCTGACCGCTGCAAGATGATGTGAAAAATGCTCTGCTGCCTCGTAAACAACCACCGCTTTTACTTGAGGCTTTTTGCTCTCAAAGTCTTCATGATTAATGCCGTAATTTCCGATCAGCGGATATGTGAAAACAATGATCTGACCTTTATAGGAAGGATCTGTGAGCACCTCTTGATAACCTGTCATACCTGTAAAAAAGACCACTTCACCTGTGATGCCAGCTTCTCCTGTCAGATCTCCTTCAAAAGAGGCTCCATCTTCTAAATTTAAATAACCTTTCATGCTTATGTCACCCCAAAATTGAATAATTAATGATACAAATGTATTTTTATACGTTTCTTTGTAAAAAAATTTACACCGAAACTGTTTTATTGGCTAATACTTGAACAATTGCTTCGATCGCTTGATCCAGCTCTGCTTTCTTCACATTCAGCGGAGGTAATAAACGAATGACATTGGGACCAGCTGGAAGCACCAGCAACCCCAGTTCTCTAAGAGCTGTGATATATTCACCGACTGGCTGACCACATTCAATACCTGCCATCAATCCTTTTCCCCGCACCTCTTTTACGATATTCAGCTGTTTGACATTTTGCAGCTTTTCTAACAAGTAATCACCCTTTTCTTTCACTTCTGAAAGAAACTCTTCTTGGAAAATTACATCGAGTGTCGCATTCACAGCGGCCATGGCAAGCATATTTCCACCAAATGTTGTACCATGTGAACCTGGGGAGAATGCATCTCCTAGAGCTTTTTTCCCTATAACTGCACCAACTGGAAAGCCGTTTCCTAACCCTTTTGCTGCAGAGATAATATCAGGATCAAGACACGTCTCTTCGTACGCAAATGCTGTTCCTGTACGACCGATGCCCGTTTGAATTTCGTCTACAATCAGCAGTGCTTCATGCTTTTCACAAAATGCTTGAACTGCTTCTAGAAATTCTGGTGTCGCTGGATTCACTCCACCTTCACCTTGCACAACCTCCAGCATCACCGCTGCCACATCATCGACTGCACAGGCTGACATAGCGTCTGGATCATTAAACGGTACATAGTGAAAGCCTTCTAGCATAGGACCAAAGCCAGTTTTGATTTTATCTTGACCTGTGGCAGCCATACCAGCATACGTGCGCCCATGGAAAGAGTGCAAAAATGTGATGATATTTGTTTTCCCTGTCGCTTTACGTGCTAATTTAATGGCACCTTCATTTGCCTCTGCGCCGCTATTGCAGAAAAAAACGAGATCGCCTGAACTGTTTGCTGCCAGCTTTTCTGCTGCTTTTTCTTGCAGACCATTTTCAAACAGATTCGACACATGCCAGACGTGATCAAGCTGTTCCTTAATGGCTTGATTGACCTTTGGATGATTGTGGCCTAAATTTGTTACTGCAATGCCTTGGATAAAGTCTAAATATTTTTTCCCATTTGTATCGACTGCCCAAGAACCTGCTGCCTCTTTAATTTCAACATTCCACCGTCCATAATTTTGAAAAAGATGACTCACAGGACCGCCTCCTTTTGTTTTACGATTCTTGTGCCTTTAAAGGTTTCTCCTGTAAAGATACTGCCTTTGCCATTTACGATCATCACTTCATCTACATCACCTGATAAAGCACTCAAAGCGGATTGTACTTTTGGAATCATTCCCCCGGAAATAATGCCTTCATCAATGAGTGAAAGGGCTTCTTGTTCGGTGACGACATCTAATAGTTCACCATTTTTTAAAATGCCTTCAACATCTGTGACAAACATGAGCTTATCAGCTTTCATGGCTCCGGCGACAGCTGATGCTGCTAAATCAGCATTCACATTTAAGGTTTGGCATTCTTCCGTCATAGACAGCGGCGCAATTACAGGAATGAATTGTTTCTCCATGAGTGCTTCCGCCATTTCTGGATGAACTTCTTTGATTTCGCCAACGTACCCATAAACGTCTTGATCAAGGAAATCGGCGACAAGCATCTGCCCATCTTTACCGGATACGCCGACAGATGGTATATCATGCTTTGCGAGCTCTGACACAAAGTATTTATTGACTGTTCCCGAGAGAACCATTTCGGCTACCTCTAACACAGGCTTCGTTGTTTTACGCTGACCGTCAACAAATTCTGTTTTCACTTCTAATTTTTGCAGCATGTCGGTGATTTCAGGTCCTCCGCCATGCACGATAGCCAGCTTAAACCCAGCAGCTTGAAGTGAGCGGACATTTTCATAGAAGGTATCTGAAAGTTCTCGAATGACACTGCCTCCACACTTGAACACGATCGTTTTATCCATGTCTATCTCCTTCTTTATGTGCGATAGCTCGCGTTAATTTTCACATAATCATAGGTGAGATCACAGCCCCAAGCTGCTGCTTCACCATTTCCCTCACTCATTTGAATGAAAATCGTAATCTCATCCTGCTCTAGATATGCTTTTGCTTCCTCTTCTGAGAATGGCTGCGGTTCATTGTGTTTGAATAAACATTGTCCGCCTAAATAAACTTCTACCTCTTCCGGAGTGACGGAAGCTGCGCTATGACCAATGGCTCCAACGATTCGACCCCAGTTAGCATCCGTACCATATACGGCGGTTTTGACAAGACTTGAACCAACGATTTTTTTCGCAATGATGCCGGCTTCCAAATTATTTTTAGCACCAGCGACTTTCGCTTCAATTAATTTCGTTGCACCTTCTCCATCTCTCGCAATCTCTTTGGCTAAATCCTCACAAGCTAGTTTTAATCCTTCTTTAAACAAAGGCCATTCTGGATGCTCTTCATTGAGTACATCGTTTTCTGCCATGCCATTTGCCATCACGAGCACCATATCGTTTGTCGACGTTTCTCCATCGACGGTAATTTGATTAAAGGTCACATCCGTAATGTCACGAAGCGCTTGCTGTAAGGCTTCCTGTTCGACATTTGCATCTGTTGTGACAAAGCCAAGCATTGTCGCCATGTTCGGGTGAATCATGCCAGAGCCTTTTGCTGCGCCTGAAATGATGATCTCTTTTCCGTCTATCGTAAGGGTGTATGTTGTATTTTTAATGACAGTATCTGTCGTTAAGATCGCTTCTTCAAAATGGCCTTTTTCGGCTTTTGCTTCTTTTAACTCGGCGATGCCCTTTTTGATTTTATCCATCTCCAGACATTCCCCAATGACACCAGTAGAAGAAACAGCGATGTAATCAGGTGCTACACCTAACATATCTGCACAGGCTGCCTGCATGTCGTACGCGTCTTTTAATCCCTGCTCACCAGTACATGCATTGGCGATGGCACTATTGACAATGACACCTTTTAATTGTCCTGTCTTTTTTAAGCTTTGTTGTGTGACTTTGAGAGGCGCAGCTTGAAAGTGACTTTGTGTGTAGACCGCTGCACTTGCTGCTGGTACTTCGCTGACGATGAGGCCAAGGTCTTTTTTTGAATAGCGCAAGCCAATGTGAATCCCCTTCGCTTCAAAGCCTTTTGGTGATGATACGTCACCGTCTATTTTGACAATGCTTTTTTCATTCAATTCGATCATGTTTGTTGTCTCCCCTGTTCTCTTATGGATAAAGAGGTGTCATTGTGAGGCCCGCCTCTTCATGTAAGCCTTTGATGATGTTGAAGTTTTGAACCGCTTGGCCGGCCGCGCCTTTCATGAGATTGTCTATGACCGACACGATTGTAAGTCTCCCTGTTCGCTCATCTAAATGAAAGCCAATGTCACAGAAGTTACTGCCATATACTTCTTTCGTTTGTGGATAAATTCCGTGATCTCTCACTCTGACAAAATAGGAATCTTCATAAAAGCCTTTCATTCGCTTCATCAATTCTTCTTTTGTGACATCGGTTTTTAATTGTGTATACATCGTCGCCATAATCCCTCTTGTCATCGGGACAAGATGCGTAGAAAATGTGACGTTCGCCGTCTGCGGATTCCATTCTCTTAATATTTGCTCTATTTCTGGCGTATGCTGATGCTCATTCACCTTATAAATTTTAAAGTTATCGTTTAGTTCTGAAAAATGCGTTCCAAGTGAGGCAGATCGTCCGGCACCGGACACCCCTGTTTTTGCATCTATTATAATCATAGATTCATCGATGACATTCTGTTTGATGAGTGGTGCTAAACCGAGAAGAACTGCGGTAGGAAAGCAGCCCGGATTGGCAATCACTTCAGCTTGTTGAATTTTGTCACGATTCAGTTCGGATAAACCGTACACCGCTTGTTGAACAGATGCTTCATCCGCTGCCCTTCGTTTATACCAAGCTTCATAGGTGGCTCCATCTTGAATGCGCAAATCACCTGATAAATCAATGATCGGCACTCCTTGATTCATAAGCTTTGGCGTCAGTTCACTTGATACGCCTGCTGGAGTCGCTAAAAACACAGCATCTGTCTCTTGCACAATAGCAGCCGGGTCAATGGCTTTTAATGTTTGGTCAGTAATCGTTGTTAGATGTGGATAAGATTGACTGTATGATTGCCCATCACCACTTGATGAATACAATATACATTCCTCCACATGCGGGTGATGCTTGAAGATACGAACCAATTCCGCACCACCGTACCCTGTAGCACCTATAATACCTATTTTCAACGTCAATACACCCTCTTGATCTTTGTGAAATTATTTAACATTATAACATGTATAAAAATTAATTCAATTGTATATTTAATATTTGTTTTCATTTTTTTTCAACAAAAAAACCGCATATCTTCACGAGACATGCGGATTTATCTTTCGTTTTTGATATAGATGACCATGAGCGCACTGCATAAATATAATATAGAGCTTGCATAAAAAATGAAGTAAACGGTAAAGAAATCAGCGAACAGACCTCCAAGCATAATAGCGATGGATGAAAAAAGGGCTGTCCAAAAATGATAGTGACCGACTTCTTTCATTCTTTTGTTCTCTGTTGTAAGGTCCGTGACGAGCAGTTTCTCTCCGTGCTTTTGAAAGCCGCCAAGCGCACCAAGTGCCAGCTGAATCATATACACTTGCTCCACTTCTGTTATATGCGGAAAAAGCAGCAAAAGAAACGCCATACCGAACGAATGAATGATTAAAAAGAGCCGCCTGTCGGTGGTTTCGGGCAGTTTCCCTAAGAGTAAATGAATAAATGCTCCGCTTAAACCAAACAGGCCGTAGGCAAGACCAAACTGTGAATAGCTTGACCCAACATTTTTAATAAAAAGAATGTAAAAAGGGAAAATCAAACTGCTGGCGAAAAACAGCAGACTTTGTGAGTAAACGAACCATTTCATTGCTTTTGCATTCATTGTGTATTGTACCTCTCATAAAAGTAGTTGGTGAACGTGCCATCTGGATCTGCTTGTTTTTTCTTTTGGAAGAATACATCGGTTTTAGGATACGCCCGCTTCATTTGCGCTTTCGTTTGATAAGGCATATACGGTAAGTAATAGCTTCCATCGTGCCGCAGCGTGATATCTGTCATTTTTCGAATGATTCGCTCGGCTTCCGCCTTCTCTTCTTTTTCGAACCCGTAATTCACTAAAAGCACAAGTGCAAACATATCTTGTTTCGCATATGAGAGATCCGCTTTTTCATTTTTTTGTACATAACGTATTGTGATATTCATTAGATTCAAATCTTCTTGTTGTAAAAAGGATCTCATGTCATCGATGTACGCACGAAAACGGTCAACTGGGACGAAATATTCCTGCAGCACATCTGTGTCAGATTCATTTTCATATTCTAAAAAGGCAGAGTCAGAACGCATCACATTGTTTCTTGTGATCAGCTGATCATTTTGACTTAAGAAATACTTTTTTTGCAAATTCCAGAGCAGATCTTTTCCCATATCAAATCTTCTTGAAAGGCCGAGCATAAATTTCAAAGGCATGACGAGTTGATCTTCTTTCAGTTCTTGATATGATTCAATCCCTTGTTGTGAAGTAAGTGAATAATTCGTCACATACATCTCTTTCAAAAAGTTTGTTTTCGCTGTTGAGATTCTGGCAAGATGCATGCGTACTTCTTTATTGTGTTTGACATGCTTTTGAAAATAATCCGTATACTCATCGTAACCCAGAGAGGTTGTCTCCATTTTATATAGTTCATCTTTTGTTAAAGAAAGCTCCACATCTAAAATGACGCCGAACAAACCGTATCCCCCAATAACGGCAGTAAATAAATCATCGCCTGGCTTTACTGTGACAATCTCACCGTCTGCTTTTAACAGCCTGAATGAGCGAACTGTGTCAATGAGTGACCCGTAACGAATGTCACGTCCATGTGCGTTTGCACTTAAAGATCCGCCAATTGTAAAGATATTCTGCGATTGCATCACCTTCACAGCAAGACCATATGGATTCACATATTTTTGTATATCATCCCATGTAGCGCCGCTTTGAACCCGAATCGTTTTCTTTTTAGGATCAAACGCTAAAATCTGGCGGAATTCCGTCATATCGAGCACGATGCCGTTTTCATAATATGTGTGGCCGCCCATACTATGCTGTTTACCGGCAATAGAAATCGGCAGGTGTTTTGCTTTTGCTTCTTTCAATACTTCTTTTAACGTGTCTATTTCTTTCCCTTGAACAACTTTTTTGATTTTGACAGGCATGAGATGACTAACATCAGTAAAAGCCTCAAGATCCTGTTTTTTGTGTGTTTGGCCTTCTCGTATAGTGATTGATACAAAAAATGCAGTAGCATATACGATCAAAAGAACGACCCATAGCCATTTTCGTTTCATGATAGGTACTCCGTTCTATAAAATTACATCCATTATATCAAGCCATTCTCTTCCTCCACCTTAATTTTTCATAAAAAAACCTGGCATGAGTTTATCTCATACCAGGCATTTTTCATTTTGTGCTTATTGAATACCGAGCGCGATTTTTGCGTATCTTGACATTTTGTCTCGTGTCCAAGGCGGATTCCATACGATGTGAACTTCTGTTTCTTTTACTTCTGGAAGATCACTTAATGCTTTTTTGACTTCATCCACGATAATTGGTGCAAGAGGACAACCCATTGATGTTAAGGTCATGGTGATATCCGCTTTTCCATTCTCATCAAGATCGACATCATAGACAAGTCCAAGGTTGACGATGTCAACATTCAGCTCAGGGTCAATCACCTGTTCTAGGGCACCTAAAATATTTTCTTTCAATGCTTCATCCATGATATCCACTCCTTTTTCCATTAGTATAACGTACTTTTTCTTATGACTAAACGTTTGTGCTTTTCAGATGAGTCACAAACCAGTCAATCGTTTCAAACATCGCTTGTCTTGAGACCTTATGGCCAGCTTGTCCATCAGTGATAAAGCGAATCAGGTGCGGATCCTGCTTATATTGTGTGGACGCTAACTCATCGTATAGGGATTTTGCGTGCCGGTAAGGGACTACAGGATCATTTTCTGCATGCCAGAATAACAGCGGTCTTTTGTTTAATCGATCCGTTTGCAGCGTTAAATCATATGGGCGCAGGGCGTCTAGTTGCAGATGAACCTCTTCGTCTGTAATGTCTTTCATCAACCCTTTGTGACGCATGTCCATGATCTGTGCTTTTAGAAACGTCGTATAGTTCGGACTCCCCATCAAGCTGACAGCGGCTTTGATCCAATCATGCTTGGCAAGTGCGCCAAAGGTGGTGATGCCGCCCATGGAAGTACCTGCAACGCCTATCAAATCGGCTTCAATCAATTGTTTTTCTTGAAAGTATGTTTTGAGTATATCGATTTCACGAATTTCGTTCAGGACAATTTCCCAGAACTTTGATGCCAGTTCCTCTAAGTTGAGGTTTTCTGATCTTACACCATGATAAGCACAGTCAGGCAAAATGACTCTCATGCCTTTTTCCGCCAGATGGAAGGCGAAGTGTAAATTATGCTCTCGTGCACTTGTAAATCCGTGAATAAAAAATACAAGCGGCAGCGGTTTGTCTTTATTTTCAGCTTTTACGATATGTAAAAATGGAATATCGCGCGTAATTTGCTCATCAATGGTGATCACAGCCTATGAATCCTCCTTTATCATTCCCGTCTTTGTTTATTTTAACATGTAGACAACAAAGATGTGATAAAGATACACTATAGAAAGAGGCGCTAACATGGATTGCCTCCTATCACTTACAGATCAAAGGAGATTTTATGGAGACTAAACCTTATCTAATCGCACTTGACCTGGATGGCACATTATTAAAAGATGATAAAACCATTTCTGCGCACACACTTGACGTCATTCAAAAAGTGAGAGACAGCGGGCATCACGTCTGTATATCAACAGGCCGGCCATTTCGATCCAGCTCTCCTTATTATCAGCAATTACAGCTTGATTCACCAATTGTGAATTTTAACGGAGCGTTTGTCCATCATCCTCTCGATGAAAAATGGGGCAGATTTCATACGTCACTTGATCTTCAAGTGGTCAAACAGCTTGTAGACATTAGTGAAGAGTATAAAGTGCACAATGTGTTAGCTGAAGTGTTAGACGATTTGTATTTCCATTATCATGATGAAAAACTCATTGATATCTTTAATATGAATGCAAACAAAGTCACTGTTGGAGACCTAAGGGACAACCTTGGAGAAAATGTGACGAGCGTGTTAATTCATGCAAAAGAAGAGGACGTCGGAGCTATTCGAAGCTATTTATCAGATGTTCATGCAGAAGTGATTGATCACAGACGCTGGGCTGCCCCGTGGCACGTGATTGAAATCATTAAAACAGGCATGAACAAAGCTGTTGGACTGCAAAAGATCAGTGATTATTACGGTGTTCCTAAGGAGCGGATTGTGGCATTCGGAGATGAAGACAATGATTTAGAAATGCTTGAATTTGCTGGATGTGGTGTGGCAATGGGCAACGGAATTGATGCCGTGAAACGTGTCTCAAATGAAGTCACTGATACGAATGAACAAGACGGGATTGCTAAGTTTCTAACGAATTACTTCTCGCTTTAATTTTTCCATTCATACATAGCAGATGGAAGCGGGCATACTACCGTTAGACAGGTTGTCCTGTCAGCTTGTGTAAAGGGGCGGATTCCGAATGGGTAAAAGAAGCAAATCGAAACGCTTTATACAACAAGGTAAAGATTCAGTCAGTCTTCATGACGCACGTTTTCCTTACCGTTCGACACTTGAAGAAGCGTCAGACAGAGGAAATATGAAGACTGATGCTTCTGGAGGTTCATTGTGAGAAACGAACTTTTTGATCAAGCCAAATCATTTACTGAAGAGGCTCTTACTTCTTCATTTTCATCTGGGTTAGAGCGTCAACAGGCAGTCAAACGAGCGAAAAATGCCGTATCCTCTGCATTTGCCAATTCAACAGATGCAGAAAGAAACCAGCTGCATACCTTCCAAGACTTGCTTGATGATCTCTGACATAAAAAAGCTGTCCACATTTGATGGACAGCTTTTTCTAATTCCCATGCTTATTTGACTTGGAATGTTTTCTTCTCCGTGATTTGTTTCAGCCCTTCTGCTTTTCCTTTAAACGTTACAACCGCTTCGTATGTTCCGGGCTTTACACCGTTTGACCACGTGTCTTGAAAATCATAGGCCTCGCCTTTTTTCAGCACAAAAGTTTGGATGGCCTGTGTGAACATACGGTCTTTCGAATAGCGATATTGTTCGTTCCCGTTTTCGTCATACACACTGAGTTCGAATTTTTGGCTTGTGTTAAAGGTAAATTCAATATCTCGATCTGATTCATTTTTCAGTGACATGTTAAATTGAACTGAAGAACCTTTCTGGACGGGGTCTACTGTGAGTACAACCGTTTTTTCTCCCATTTGACCGGAAACCTCCTTGTCTGGTTCATCCTTTTTTTGTTGTCCACAAGCGGCTAAAAACAATAGAATGAGAAGAAGTACCAACCCTTTTTTCATCTGCTACCCACCTTTTTAATCTCGTCTGAAAAATCCAAGAATATTGGTTGTCTGCACAATATTTGTAAAGGCTTTTGGATCGACTTCTTTAATAATTTGTTCAAGTTCATACAGCTCATACCTTGTAATGACGATCACCATCATTTCCTTTTGCTCGTTGGTGAATGCGCCTTTTGCAGGTACAGTCGTAATACCTCTGACCATTTTTCCGTAAATGGCTTCTTTGATTTCATCTGCTTTTTTCGTCACAATCATCGCGGTCAGCTTCTCATGTCTTGTATGGATGGCATCAATGACCCTTGTGGTCACATATAATGTGACAAGCGTATATAATGCTTTCTCCCAACCTTGTAATAATCCTGCTGTAAAAATGATGATTCCATTTAAAATGAAGAAATACGTGCCAACTGGTTTGTCTTTCCATTTTGCTAATACCATAGCAACGATGTCGAGTCCGCCTGTCGATGCCCCGTATTTGAGCGTGATCCCAATCCCAACGGCGGATATGACACCACCAAACACAGCATTTAATAAAATATCATGGGAAACACTCGTTTCTGGTAAAACGCCAAGGAAAATGGTTGTTAGTGCAACACTGATGATGCTGTACAAAGTAAAGGAACGGCCAACTTTCATCCAGCCTAAAATGCCGACTGGAATGTTTAAAATAAATAATAGAATCCCTGTTGATACATAAAATGGCGCATATTGATCGATTAAGCTGGATAGCAGCTGGGCCACCCCTGTAAAACCGCTCGCATATACGTCAGCTGGGATTAAGAATAAATTCAGTCCAATCGCATTGAGTAATGCACCAATTACGACGACAATGAGTTTTTTTGCTTCTCCAATGAACATGTTGTCATTCCTCCACTTACCATTCTCTCTATGGTTTTCCCTAAAATTTAGAATTTGAACACGAAAAGATGATTTCTATGATATAGTTAGGCTAAAAAGATGTAAAATATGGCTTATTTTTTAGAAAGAAGGGATTTATATGACTGTTCATATCATAGCAGACAGTGCTGCTGATCTGCCTCTTTCTTATTATGATGAACATAACATAACACTCATTCCGCTCCGCGTGTTGCTTGGCGAGCAGGAATTTGAGGATTTGATCACCATTGAACCAAAACAAGTATTTGATGCGATGAGACAAGGAGCCAGTCCAAAAACGTCACAGGCTTCACCAAACCGGATCAAGGAAGCCTTTGTTTCTGCCGCTCAAACCCATACATCTGCCATCTATGTCGCTTTTTCATCAGAGCTTTCAGGTACATATCAGACAGCTATGATGATGGCAAATGAAGTGAAGGAAGAATATCCTGATTTTGATTTACGAATCATTGATTCTAAATGCGCTTCACTCGGCTATGGGCTTGCTGTCAAACACGCTCAATCACTTGCCATTGACGGAAATACAATACAAGAAATTGAAACGTCTGTAAAGCATTTTTGTGAATCTTTACAACATATTTTTACTGTAGACGATTTAACGTATTTAGCAAGAGGCGGAAGGATCAGTAAAGCGTCCGCATTTGTTGGCGGTTTGTTAAGCATTAAACCCATTTTACATGTCGAAGATGGAAAACTCATCCCACTAGAAAAAATCCGTGGACGTAAAAAGCTGCTGAAACGCATTATTGAACTAATGAAAGAACGCGGAACGGATTGGCCTAATCAAACGGTTGGCATTAGTCATGGTGATGATCCTGCACTTGCAGAAGACATGAAACAACTGATTGAAGACGAATTTCATCCTAAAGAAATTGATATTCATATCATCGGCGCCGCTGTGGGATCCCATTCAGGACCTAGCACGCTTGCGATCTTTTTTACAGGCAAATGATCATAAAAAGCACCCTTCCCTGATACAACACGGGAAGGGTGCTTTTCTTATGAAAGTTTAAATCGCTGGACAGTTTCATTTAACCTTGCCGTCATACTCATCAATTCTTCGACTTGTTTGTTCATTTGATGGAACGATTGCAGCTGTTCATTTGCTGAGGCAGAAATTTCTTCGCTGCCAGCTGCTGTTTCTTCTACTACTGCACTAATATTTTCAATCGAGTGCAGTACTTGTCCGCCAAGTTCTGTTGATTGGATAATTTGGTCATTTAAGACCGCCATTTCTTGTTTAATATGCTGCGCTTTTGTTTCTATATCTTCAAAGGAGTGTGAGGTTTTGTCCATCGCATCCTGCTGCTGAATTGAAAGCTTGACCCCTTCTTGAACCGTTTGACTAATGGATTGAATCCCTCTTTCAATATGACTGACCATGTCAAAAATTTGTCTTGTTGCATTTGACGATTCATCGGCAAGCTTGCGAATTTCATCTGCTACAACGGCAAAGCCTTTTCCAGCTTCGCCTGCCCTTGCCGCTTCAATGGCTGCGTTTAAGGAAAGTAAGTTTGTTTGATCCGCAATGTCAGAAACCGTTTTGGCCATGGCCGAGATTCCGCTGGCGTATTGCGTGAATTCTCCTGCTGATTCTTCGATTTGTCTCGTGGCATGTGTATTTTTTTCAATCGCTGATTTTGTTTCTGTTAACGTGTGCTTTCCGCTTTCTACGGCTTCGATGGCATCCTCTGTACTGCGGATGACCGTTTGTGAGCGTTCGGAATTTTTACGTCCATGCTGGTCCATTTTCTCAATCAAGCTGACGCCATGCTGGAGATCTTCTGAAATCGCTTGTGACCCATTGGCCATTTCGTCTGTTGAGACAGATACTTGATTGGCAGATTCCATCATCTTTTTATTTTCATCATTCAGGTGGATCGAGAATGTCTCTACCCGGCTTGAGACATGGCTGATTTCTTTAATCAAACTAATCAACTGATCTGTCATTTGATTAAAGGATTCATTCAAGCCGCCGATTTCATCCTTACGCTGAATATCTGTCCGCTCCACAGCAAGATTCCCTTCTGCGATCTGCTTTGCTCTGTAGGATAGTGATTTGATAGGTGTCACGATGGATCGCGTTAACCCCATATTCAAAAAGACGGCAATGACAATCAGTGTGAGGGCTGAGACGAGTGCACTTGTAATAATCCATTGTACATTGTCTGCTGCATCCTCTAGATTTTGTTTATACGCTTCTTCTGCTCTTTTATTCATCGTATGCACATCGTTTAAAACGCCATCAATTCTTGCTGCCACACGTCTTGCATCCGAGGCGTTTTTTTCACCAATGGCATTGTTTGCTTCTTTGGTCCATGTGTCATATTTTGAATTTAACCTTGTTAATGCCTCTTTGTTCAAATTTCCTGCATACTTGTTTAACGTTTGCAGCTGTTTTTTTGCTGTAGAAATATCGTTTTGAACGATCTCTAGCTGTTCATCTGAAAGTGTCATCGAATAATTGGTCATCGCTTGCTCGACACTTTCAAAGCTTGCCTTCGTTTTTTGTACGTTTAATAAGGTTTGGACATCTGCTTCATTTGATGATTGGATCTTTGTCATGCTGACAATGATAAAGGCAATGACACCAACTGCTAAAAGAAGTGAGATAAGTGAGTTGAGTAAAATTTTGACGCGTAAACTCATGATGCGCCCCCCTCTTCTTTCAGAAGCGTCTGCTTCAGACCATTTAATTTTTTGGTCAGTGTCTCAGCATTTTTCAAGATCCGGATTTTTGCCATATCGATTCCATCATTGCTTAAGTCATAGACAACATGCCCGCTTTTAATTTGATTGTTCTTGACGACCTGTTCGCTGAATTGATAAACCACTTCATCGACTTTTTTCACCATAGATGAAATCACAGCTTTTTCCGCAGTATAGTACTGATCGCTGTCAACACCAATGGCATATTTGCCTTGCGATTGCGCTTCTTTTAATACACCAACACCTGAATAACCGGCTGCAGCATATAAAACGTCTGCTTTCTTTTTGATCATATCTTTGGCTATTTTACCGCCCTTACCTGCATCACTAAATGTACCGGCATAGGTAGATAAGATTTTGATTTTTGGATTGACTGATTTGGCGCCTTTTTGAAACCCTTTTTCAAAACGATGAATGACGTCTGCATCAACACCGCCAACAAATCCAATGACATCGCTTTTCGTTGTCATCGCAGCAAGTGCACCTGCTAAATAGCTGCCTTCCTCTTCTTTAAACGTCACAGAGGTCACATTTTTCAGCTCAGATACGGCATCGATCAGAAGAAACTGCTTCTTCGGATATTTCTTTGCGACTTTTTCTAGGTCTTCTTGCATACTAAAACCTACACCGATAATGAGATCATTACCATCTTTTACGAGTTCTGTCAGCCCTTTTTCATATGTATCAGTTTCTGCAATTTCTCTATAATCAAATTCAATGCCAAGCTCATCACGTGCTTTTTCTAATCCTTTAAATGATGAATCGTTAAATGATTGATCACCAAGACCATCATCTGTGAGCATAACGCCAATATGCTTCGCAGTTGATTTTGGCGACCCCTCCTGTTGATTACCGCATGCGGCGAGCACCATAAGCATGGCTGCCATCAGAAGCAATGAAATCTTCACTTTCATCCAAAAACACACTCCTTTTATCATCCTTACTCCTTTTTTATCGGATTTGAGGGGCGTTGTTTCAATGATATAGTGAAGGTTTTCATGACTTTTTTCATAGAAAAAATCCATTATTTAAGACAAAAATAAAAAAGTGAGCAAATGCTCACTTTTAGATCATTGACAAAGGGCTAAAATGAACTTTATTTTAGAACTTTGTCTTCTTTTCAGCGTGACCTGAAAACCTTTGCAGTCTAGGAGGGACGAGTACCGGAGCGGAGCGAATTTGACATTCGTGAGTACTGGCACGCAGGACTGACACCGAATGCGAGGGTTTGTCTGCACGCTGAAGTGAGCAAATGCTCACTTTTTCTCGTATGTCCAGCCTTCTTTTTGGTAAACGAGATCATTTTTCATCAGATGACCTAGTGCTCGTTTAAAGGCGGCTTTGCTCATTTGAAATCTTTCGCGGATATCCTCTGGATCACTTTTGTCTCCGTAAGGCATGGCGCCGTTTCTTGTTCTCATATAGGTTAAAATTTCTTCTGCATCGACAGATAATGCATCCTGTTTTCTAGGAAGCAGAGAAACGTTCACGGTTCCATCCTCTTTCACTGCAATAACGCGTCCCGTAACGGTCGATCCTAGTCTTGGCTCTTCTTTTCGTTCCGTGCGGTGAATAAACCCTCGCACACCTGTATCTGTCAGCATAAAAGAACCTGTCGCAATTAAACGATAGATTGTTCCAGTGATTTCTTTGTTCATTAAGGTTTCTGGTGCCTCAGTAAACAATTCACTGATCACGTCTTCTGTGGCTGGTTTTGCGAACATTCTGCCGTAACTTGTGACTTTCAGCATACAGTAGAGTTTGTCTCCTTTTTTCGGCCATGCTTCCTCAAATGGCGGGAGGTGTTCTGTTGCAACAAGTGCATCCTTTGATAGTCCAACATCGACAAATGCACCCATGTCTTCTACCACGTCTACAACTTGTACCCAGCCATATGTATGTGCGTTAATTGTAGGGATTTTCATTGTGGCAGCGAGTCTTTCTTCATGATCTACATATAAATAGACCTCTACTTCATCTCGGTCATCAAGATCCTCTGTCATTTCACTGCGGTGCAGGAGAACCGAATCTTCACCATCTGTCAAAAAGTAGCCGTATTCCATTTCGTTCTCTATTTGCAAGGTCAGTTGCTCACCTGGTCTCATGTTCTCTTCCTTCCTATCTGCCCATAAAAGAGCGTTCGTTCATCTTTTGATTCACTTTATTCTACTATACTTCTCCCCGCATGAACATCTCTAGTTCTGTTAGCTAAAGTGGACAAACTGGTCACGATTTATACCGCAGCCGGCTGAACTCTTTGCCTCATCTCTTCGATAAAGTTTCTTCTTCGCCTATTGGCATGATAAAATAGACGCAATATCAATACTTGGAGGTCATGTGTGATGGCAAAAGAAAGCTCATTTGACATTGTATCGAAAGTCGAACTGCCTGAGGTGCAAAACGCTGTTCAAGCAGCGCTGAAAGAAATTAAAAACCGTTATGATTTTAAAGGAAGTAAAAGTGATATTTCTCTCGAAAAAGAAGAACTTGTTCTCATTTCTGATGATGACTTCAAGCTTGAGCAGCTAAAAGATGTACTTGTGACAAAGCTGATCAAACGAAATGTGCCAACTAAAAACATCGATTACGGAAAAACCGAGCATGCTCTTGGCGGTACAGTACGCCAGCGTGCGAAGCTGATCAGCGGGATTGATCAAGACAACGCTAAAAAGATTAACGCACTCATCAAGCAGTCTGGCATCAAAGTGAAATCACAATTTCAGGATGACCAAGTGCGTGTGACAGGGAAAAATAAAGATGATTTACAAGAGGTTATTTCTCTTATGCGTAAGGCTGATTTGCCGATTGATGTCCAATTTATAAATTTTCGATAAATTTCAAATTTTCCATTGATTATTTCTGCATTTTTCGTTACAGTTGATGGAAGTTCAATTCATTGACATGTTCATATTGCTTTCTTATCAAGAGAGGCAGAGGGACTGGCCCTGTGAAGCCTCAGCAACCGGTGTAGTAGAAATCTATTTTCTATGACCAAGGTGCTAAATCCAGCAAGCAACTGCTTGGAAGATAAGGAGAAGAATTACGATACAGCCAAAAAGTCTTCTTCTTATCAGAAGGCTTTTTTTGTTACATAGAAATAAGGAGGAATACAATGGGCCTATTACAAGACTTACAAAATCGCGTACTGATAGCTGACGGAGCGATGGGAACACTTTTATACTCTTACGGCATTGACCGCTGTTTTGAAGAATTAAATTTATCGAAAGAGGATGAAGTGAAACGCGTGCACGAAGCTTATGTGCAGGCAGGCGCTGACATCATCCAAACGAACACATACGGTGCGAATTATATTAAACTATCCCGCTACGGCTTAGAGGAAGAAACGAAACGCATCAATACAAAAGCGGTACAAATTGCAAAAGCAGCCGCTGGCTCTGCTTATGTTCTCGGAACAATTGGCGGCATTCGAACGTTTAACAAAAATGCCTACTCTATAGAAGAAATCAAACGAAGTTTTAGAGAGCAGCTGTACATCCTATTAAATGAAGAGCCTGACGGATTATTGCTTGAAACGTATTATGACATAGAAGAAGCGAAGGCTGTTCTCCAAATTGCTCGCAAAGAAACGACTCTTCCGATTGTCATGAATGTCTCTATGCATGAACAAGGCGTTTTGCAGGATGGTACCCCGCTGAAGGATGGTTTATCTGAGTTATCATCTCTTGGTGCAGATGTCGTCGGCATCAACTGCAGGCTGGGCCCTTATCACATGATTCAGGCACTTGAAGGCGTTCCACTTTTAGAAAATTCGCATTTATCTGTCTATCCTAACAGTAGTCTCCCCTCTCTTGAAGAAGGCAGACTCGTCTATGATACTGATAACGATTATTTCCGAAAAAGTGCACTTGAATTTAGAAATCAGGGCGCACGCATTATCGGAGGCTGCTGTGGAACAACACCTCAACATATTAGCACAATGGCTGAAGCGGTCAAAGATTTAGCACCGATTACTGAAAAAGAAGTGAAGGTGTTAAAAGAAGAAATCATTTCCATCCAAGATCAGCGCACTGAACCAGGTCTTGATGAGCTGGCTGTGAAAAAACGATCGATTATCGTAGAGCTCGATCCACCGAAGAAGCTGAACTTCGAAAAATTTCTCGTTGCTGCAAATGAATTAAAGAATGCTGGCATTGATGCGTTAACGTTAGCCGATAATTCTCTTGCGACTCCGCGCATTAGCAATGTCGCTTGCGGCGCATTATTAAAGCAGCAGCTTGATATGCGTTCTCTTGTTCATATCACATGCCGCGACCGTAATTTGATTGGGCTACAATCCCATTTAATGGGGCTCGACACCCTTGGATTAACCGATATTTTAGCGATCACAGGCGATCCATCTAAAATTGGAGACTTCCCAGGTGCAACATCTGTCTATGATTTAACCTCCTTTGATTTGATTCGTCTCATCAAACAATTTAATGAAGGCCTTTCTTTCTCAGGAAAGCCTCTTGGCAAAAAGACCAATTTTTCAGTGGCTGGCGCGTTTAACCCAAATGTGCGTCATATAGATAAAGCGGTCAAACGTCTTGAGAAAAAAATCGAATACGGCGCTGATTATTTTATTTCACAGCCTGTTTATTCTGAAGAACAGCTTGTGAAAATTCATGAGGAAAGCCGCCACTTGGATAAACCAATTTACATCGGCATTATGCCGTTAACAAGCAGCCGAAATGCAGAGTTTATTCATCACGAAATTCCCGGCATCAAATTATCTGATTCTATTCGTGACATTATGGCTAAGGCTGGCGAGGATAAAGAAAAGCAGCGAGCAGAAGGTTTAGCGATTGCCCGCTCTTTATTAGATACAGCCTGCGAATTGTTTAATGGCATTTATTTAATTACTCCTTTCCTTCGATCAGATTTAACAGCAGAACTGACCACCTACATCCATCAGAAAGAAAAGGAGTCTAACATCCATGTCAACTATCACTGAACAGCTCAAAAAACGCATCCTCGTCCTTGATGGTGCAATGGGCACAATGATTCAAAACGCCAACCTGACAGCAGAGGAATTTGGCGGAGAAGAGTATGAGGGCTGTAACGAGTATTTGAATGTGACAGCCCCTCACATCATCCGTGCGATCCATAGGGAGTACCTCGAAGCAAGTGCCGATCTCATTGAAACAAATACGTTCGGCGCGACAAAGCTCGTTCTTGATGAATATGGGCTTGGCCACCTTGCCTATGAACTCAATGTTCGAGCTGCACAGCTGGCAAAGGCTGAAGCAGACCGTTTCTCCACACCGGATAAGCCACGTTTTGTTGTAGGCGCAATGGGCCCAACAACGAAAACATTATCTGTAACAGGCGGCACAACCTTCAGTGAGCTCGTCAGAAACTATGAAGAACAGGCCCGCGCTCTAATTGACGGAAAGTGTGATGCCCTTCTTTTAGAAACAAGCCAAGACATGCTGAATGTAAAAGCTGGTTTCAAAGGAATTCAGGAAGCCTTTCAGCAGACGGGCATTCAATTACCACTCATGGTATCAGGAACGATTGAACCAATGGGCACCACCCTTGCTGGTCAGGATATCGAAGCCTTTTATATCTCTCTTGAGCATATGAAACCCATCAGTGTGGGCCTGAACTGTGCGACTGGTCCAGAATTTATGACAGACCACATCCGCACGCTCTCCTCCATCGCAAAGTCAGCGGTGAGCTGCTATCCGAATGCTGGTCTCCCAGATGAAGAAGGCCAATATCATGAATCCCCTGCTTCTCTTGCTAAAAAAATCGCTGCCTTTGCTAAGGAAGGCTGGTTAAATATTGTCGGCGGCTGTTGCGGAACGACACCTGCACATATTCAAGCATTGTCAGATGAAGTACGCACGATTCAGCCGCGTCATATCACTCGCGAATCACCGCAGCATACCGTATCAGGAATTGAGCCCCTTATTTATGAGGATTCAATGCGTCCTCTTTTTGTAGGCGAACGGACCAATGTCATTGGTTCTCGCAAATTCAAACGGCTCATTGCGGAACAAAAGTTTGAAGAAGCAGCAGAAATTGCTCGTGCTCAGGTGAAAAATGGCGCTCACGTCGTTGATGTGTGTCTCGCCGATCCAGACCGTGATGAGGCAGCAGACATGGAAGGCTTTTTACAAGAAGCGATGAAAAAGGTGAAAGCTCCTTTTGTCATTGATTCAACGGATAAACACGTGATTGAAAAGGCACTCACCTATTCTCAAGGGAAAGCCATCATCAATTCTATTAATCTTGAGGATGGCGTGGAACGTTTTGAAGAGATTCTACCTCTTGTGAAGCTATATGGCGGTGCACTTGTTGTTGGCACAATTGATGAAATAGGAATGGCTGTGACAGCAGAACGAAAGCTTGAAATTGCTATACGTTCGCATGATTTGTTAACGAAGAAATATGGAATTCCTGCAAGTGACATTATTTTTGATCCGCTTGTCTTTCCTGTAGGCACTGGAGACGAGCAATATATTGGCGCCGCTGAAGAAACGATCAAAGGCATTAAAATGATCAAGGAAACCCTGCCCGAGTGCCTCACCATTTTAGGCATCAGCAATGTATCTTTCGGACTTCCGCCTGTTGGCAGAGAAATCTTAAATGCCGTCTATTTGTATCACTGCGTGCAAGCAGGACTTGACTATGCCATCGTGAATACGGAAAAGCTTGAGCGCTTCGCATCCATTCCAAAGGAAGAAATCAAACTAGCTGAAACCTTGCTTTATGAAACAAATGACCAAACACTGGCTGAATTCACCCAATTTTACCGCGGCAAAAAGAAAACGGAGAAAAAACCAAAGGTCTCCTTATCACTTGATGAAAGGCTGGCGCTCTACGTCGTCGAAGGAACGAAAGAAGGTCTCATCGATGATTTATCCCTTGCTTTGGAGCAATATGAATCGCCGCTTCATATTATCAATGGTCCGTTAATGCAGGGAATGGCTGAGGTTGGTCGTCTTTTTAATCAAAACGAACTGATTGTCGCCGAGGTGCTTCAATCAGCAGAGGTCATGAAAGCATCTGTTTCGTTCCTTGAGCAATATATGGAAAAGCAGCATGCCAGCGGGAAAGGAAAGATTCTTCTTGCGACCGTAAAAGGAGATGTCCATGATATCGGGAAAAACCTTGTCGACATCATTTTGAGCAATAACGGCTTTCAAGTAGTCGACCTCGGCATCAAGGTGACACCTCAAACATTGATTGAAGCTGTGCAAAAGGAAAAACCAGATATGATCGGATTATCAGGCTTACTTGTAAAGTCCGCACAGCAAATGGTATTAACCGCTCAGGATTTACAAAAGGCCAATATTTCTGTTCCTATTTTGGTCGGCGGTGCTGCCCTTTCTCGCAAATTTACGAAAATGAAAATTTCGCCTCATTATGATGGACCTGTTCTTTATGCAAAAGATGCCATGGACGGTCTGTCATTAGCCAATGAGTTAAAAGCGAATCCACTGCAATTTCAAACAAAGCCCGAAGAGGAGCCAGTGGCACCTTTCAAGGAGAAAGAAGGAAAGCAGCCGAAAGCTGTCATTGAATTACTAGAAAAACGCGTAGCCCTTCCTCAGGCACCGGTATTTACGCCAGAAGATACTGCACGCCATTATGTGAGGGACATCGATTTGCATCATATTATGCCTTATGTGAATGAACAAATGCTCATTGGTCATCATCTCGGCTTAAAGGGAAAGGTCAAAACCTTATTAGCTGAACAGCACCCAAAAGCATTGGAATTAAAACAGCTTGTCACAGATCTTCTAAACGAAGGCAGAGAGAAAAACTGGTTTGCGCCAGCATTTGTGTATCAATTCTTCCCTGCCGGTTCAGACGGAAATGATTTGCATATTTATGATCCCGAAAAGCCTGACCGCATCATTGAAACGTTCCAATTTCCAAGGCAGGAGAAGCTCCCGTACCGCTCCATTTCTGATTATGTACGGAAAAGTGATGAAAACGAGAAAGATTATATTGCCTTATTCGCCGTCACAGCTGGCGCGCGTATACGTGAAGTCGCGCAGCAATTTAAGCAGGAAGGAGATTATTTAAAAATGCATGCTGTCCAAGCTCTGGCACTTGAGCTTGCAGAAGGATTAGCTGAAAGAACCCACCAAGTGATTCGTGACAAATGGGGCTTCCCTGACCCAGTCGATTTTACAATGGAAAAACGATTTCAAGCGAAATATCAAGGGCAGCGCTATTCCTTTGGTTATCCAGCGTGTCCAAATCTTGAGGACCAAGAAAAGCTGTTCAAGCTGCTTCAGCCTGAAAAAATCGGCATCCACCTGACAGAAGGATTCATGATGGAACCTGAAGCATCTGTTTCAGCGATCGTCGTCTCCCACCCTGAAGCTCGATATTTTAATGTTCATTAAGACTAGAACCTCCGTGATTGGGGGTTCTTATTTGATACACGCTGTGAGGAAAAGGATCTTCCTTTTCCTTTTTCTTATGCCTTCATATGGTACGATACATATAGATGAAATCAGCTAAGAAGGAGTTGCGTGTATTGGAAAACGTTGTACAACGAACTTTAACACTTCATGACATACCCGATCTTATCGCATTGTCAAAAGAGGTCGACTGGCCTGATTACAATGTGGATGAGCTTACATCTCTTTTAACAAACGGATACTTTACTGGTTTTTCAACAACAGATGGACAAGTCATCTCATGTGCGGGACTTTTCCAATATGATAAAGCAGCATCAATTGGTGCCGTGATTGTATCTGAGACGCATCGCGGCTTAGGTCTTGCACGGAAAATGATTGACACCCTGCTTCGCCGGAGTGATCAAAGCGTTCCTGTCGTTTTAACCGCTACTGTACAAGGACAGCCCGTTTACGAAAAAATCGGATTTCAAACGGCCGGCTACATTCATACATACAAAGCACAGAAAACAAATCCTACTGCGCTTCAGGTGTCAGATAAGATTCATCTGTCTCCCGCTGATGAAACTCATCTCCCGTCTATTGAAGCACTTGACGAAAAAGGTGCAGGTACCAATCGATCAAGCTTTATAAGAAAGCGAATGGATCGAGCATCGTTCCGGCTGATCGCACAGAATGAACATCATGAAACAACTGGCTTTGCATTTGGCATCGAAACCCCTGCTAATCTCATGATTGGGCCGCTTGCAGCAAACGATGAACAAACCGCTCTCTCGCTCATCCAATCACTCATCTCGTCTTATTCAGGGGCAATTCGTTTAGATATGCAGGAAGAAACAGCTGAGCACCTGCATGAAACACTTGTTGAAGCAGGATTTACGAAAACAAACGTAGCCCATTTTATGATGATTCGTGGGAAAGAAAAACTAAATGATCCCGCCCTATTCTATTTCCTCGCCTCTCAAGCATTTTCTTAAAAAACAAAAAAGCTGTAGACACTAGATGTCTACAGCTTTTTTATTACTTCTCTCCAACTGATGAAAGAACATGAGCGAGTGCATTTGTGACCTTCCCATGCTCTGATGCATGCGGGCGGTCATCACCATCTCCATAGCCGTAATCAATCATTCGATTACGATTTAAGCAAAGCTTTGTCAGCTTCGGCTGGAATAGATCAAATAATTCAAAACGGTCTTTTAGCTGTGGGAATTGATTTTGATACTGCTGAATTTCTTCAGCAAGCAAACGCCAAAGAGTCGTTTCATCTAACAGATCGTGATTGTCTAATACGTTGGATACATAGCGCAGATTGCAAATAAATAATCCTGTAAAAATAAATTGTACTAAACCTTCTGGCGGCTCACTGCGCAGCACTTCTTTTAAATCTTCTTCTAGTGAAGCTAATTCAGGCAGCGGCTGGTCACTTATATTCACATCATCAACGAAATCTTTGATCGCCAAACGATGCGGCTGATGATTTTTTAACACAAGAATTGTATTTTGCCCATGCGGTGAAAAGACTGTGCCGTATTGATACATAAAGTGTAAAAGCGGCGGCATCACGACATGGAAAAACTTCGCCATCCATTCTTTTGCGGAGAGACCTGATTTTTCAATCAGCTGCTTGATATACGGCTCTCCTTCATGATCCTCATATGTGAGTGCCGCAAGTGTAACAGGGCTCTCCCCTTCATCTAAGTACGTATAAATGCTTTCTCTAAAAATGACACCGAGCATCTCAAGATATTGATAAGGCGCACCAGGCAGTTTGCTGTAGTATGGATGATCGACATTGATACTTGCATTCTCACCTGGTAAAATGACGCGGCACACATCAGATAAAAATGAGTCTTGATCGGCAATCCCTTTAATATGTGCTGTAATGCGCGGGGCAATGACCGTACGTTCTGATGGGAGTCCACGGTACACAAGTGTATTTAAAATACTCATTGGCAGTTTAATATGATGCTTGCCTTTATTTGAGATATTTGTAAAGGTTCTGATCGACTGCTGCGGGATATATTGATCCAGCCCCTCTCCTAAATACACAATCCGGCGCAAGGCCAAATCTTCCGGAAAATGCTGAATAATCATATGCGTCCACTGCCACTGATGGACAGGCATCATATAATAGTCAGCTGCATTCAGTCCTTCATCCTTTAACACACGTTGAAATTGACGAATCGTGACTTCATCTAATTCTTTGGCGATCACCTGCTCATAGTTTTCATGATCGACTGCATGGAATGTCGCAAGTTCCCTGTGAACAGCAATCCAAGACAGCTGCACACATTCTTGACGTTCTGGTGCATAGGCTAAGTAATCATCGTAGCTGAATCCTATACGCCCTTTGTTATACACAATCCAAGGATGGCCTGTCATTTCTCCTTCAATCCATGCATAATCCGTATCTGTCAGCTCATCCGCACGAAGTGCTTTTTTCGACAGCAAATGGACATCGGCTAACAAAGTATGGTGAAGCTCTTTGATAAGATGGCCTGTTGTGTCAGAGGACATTGGAATGATCGGCTGAATGTCTAGTAAAAACACAATGGCACTGACATCCTTTGACCACTTTCCATCCTGACAGTACTCAATTGATTCAGCGATTGTATCAAAACTATCAAACAACCGAGGTTTTGCCAGATAACGATATTTCTTATGTTCATGAATGATTAATTCATACTGGGCAATGCCATCCTTACGATCCAGCTCGACAGGATGAAGCATGTCCTCATACATGTATTCGGACAGCATTTTTGCCACCATTCTCTGGTTTGCCTTTTTCCAAGCAGCAGGATTCACCGCTTTTTTCAATTCGTCTTGTACACTCATCGCTTCATCCTCCTTAACCTTTGATTTCTTCAAATGTGTGTGCGTTCTTGTGTGTACCAAATGTCTGGAAGACGTGCTTTTGATAAAGTGGATACACGGTTTGACGAGCAAGTTCATTGATGATCACACTGTTTCGATAAGCCCCCAGCCCCAAATCTGGAGCGCCGACCCCATGTGTATGAAGCTCTGCATTTTGTACAAAAATATCATTTTCACCCATCGTATTTGTTTTCAAACGATATTCACGTTCCACTTGGAAACGTCCTTGATCATCCCATTGAATGTGGTGAGAAATAGGGTTGATAAATGGCGGCAGAACGGATTGATAGCCAGTCGCCAATACAACAATATCCGTCTCATGCGTAAATGATTCTTCCTTGACCCATTGCGTGCAGGAAAGTGATAATCCGCCCGCTGTTTCCTCAATCAAGTTGACCTCCGTCATGGCTTGAAGCACTGTGTTCAACTGCGTTCCGCAGGCAGAACGTTCATAAAGCAAATGATAAATATCACGAATCATTGCCGAACTGATGCCTTTATACAGCAAGTCTTGCTGTTTTAATAACGCATCCTTTTTTGTTTGCGGAAGCTCATAAAAGAAATCAATATAGTCAGGGGAGAAATACTCCAGCCCTAGGTTTGAATATTCCATTGGGAAAAATCCTTTTGACCGTGTGAACCAGTGAATATCCTTCGCTTCATCATCTGATAAAATGTCATAAAACACTTCTGCTGCACTTTGACCAGAGCCGATAACTGTGACAGATTTCCCTTTGAAACAGCCTTCTTTCTTTCGTTTTAAATAGTCAGCTGAGTGAAAAACCTTCTCTCCTAAAGCTGGCTGGAGCGATGCTGGCACTGCGGGCTGCGTGCCAATTCCTAAGACAAGATGTTTGCTTTCAAACACCTCTACAGTTTGATCCTTCACATGACGGACATGCACTTCATACCGCTTTTCCCCTGCCTTTTCAACCAGTGAGACAGATTCGACGTTCATGCCAAATCGGCAAGAGTCTAACTGGTCAGCGACCCAGCGACAGTAATGACTGTATTCCTTGCGCGGGATATGGAAGTCCTCTAGAAAGTAAAATGAATACAAACGGTTTTGTTCCTGCAAATAGTTGAGAAAGCTATATTTGCTTTTCACATCTGCCATACTGACAAGGTCCGCTAAAAATGGGACTTGCAGTGTTGTCCCTTCAATGAGCATCCCTGGGTGCCAGTGAAAGGCTTCACTTCTTTCAAAAAACAAAGCGTCGATTTCATTTACCTCTTCAGATAATGCGGCAAGTCCAAGGTTAAACGGGCCAATGCCGATCCCAATTACATCCACTAAATTATTTTGCTTGTTGAACCGCGTCATGGTTATACTTCCTTTCGAATCGTTCTCGATCACAAAACATCAAAAGACCTGTTTTATCCGGCAAAGTGACTGGTTTTACACGTTCAAAGCCGCATTTTTCAAATACATGAATCATTTTTTCATTGCGAATATCCGGCTCAGCGACGATTTTTTCTGTTCGCTTGTTCTGCTCAAATTGAAATGCTGTCATTGCCTGAAGGAGCGGCGCAGCAAATCCTTTTCCCACATAATCCGGCTCCCCTATTAACAGGTGAATGCCTTGATCATGCGGAGAAGGCTCATAGTAGGATTCAATGACATCCCCTTTCACGTTGTAAGCCTCAAAATAACTCATTGGCGTCCCATCAATCGTGCCTAAATAAAGGGTTTGATGCGGATCATGTATTGCCTGATAAAAATGCTTTTCAAAATCAGGAAACGGAATATTCAAATGCCAAAATGGGTGAACATACTCTTCTTGCATCCATTTATGGACAAGCTGGACGTCTCTTTCATATTCAGCACGAATAAACCTAATACGATGCCTCATCCAATCAGCGCCTCCTTATGTAAAAAGAGCGGATTCAAGACAGCTGTGTAACGAGACTGTGTTTCCAGAGATCCTGTCAGCTCATCCATATCTTCAAATCGTGTCAGCAAATTCGCTTTTGAAGGAAGTTCTTTTGAACGGAGAAGGCTGTTTGTCAGATCAGAAGCTCCATACATCTCCTCATGAGCAAGCAATGTATCTCTCACGAGTGCCAGCAAGTCTTCTTCCTTTGCTAGTCCTTCTGTGCCAAAGCCATTAATGAGACCAAATAAATGATTAAAGAAGAAATAATAACGGAGTCTCTCAACGGCGACATCATCCGCACAAATGGTTTCACTTCTTACGCTCAAGTTTTGAACTAGATTTGCGAGCTTATCTTTTTTTGATTCACTATAATAGTAGCCTTGATTGTCACGGTAATAGAAGGTGTCTGGATAACCATCCTTCATTTGCACAACAGCATTTTGCTGATGGGCCTCGAGTGCAAGACCATACGTTTCAAACAGCCAGAGCATCGGCTTTAACGAAATGGTTAAGTATTGTTTAAACCAATCTTGGCTGACCGCTTCTGTTGACCGGCCTTCTGCATCTGCAAGTTTATAAATAATTCCTGCTAATCTTGATTTTCCTCCGTACGCATGATCCTGACACAGCCCAGCAATTAAGCTTGCGCCTTTTTCACGATGCAAGAATGGATTTTGACGAATGACCACTTCAAAGCCAGATTCCGCTTCATCTCCTCGAATAGATAGATATGCAGGATCTTCAATGACCCGGAATCCAGAGAATTTTTCATATAAAGAAACGCCTAATTCTGTTTTTAAGATGCGGGACATCTCTACTCCTCGATCCAGTTCCTTTTGTTTATTGATGCGTAACGAGTTCGTAATTTTCACAGGAACAGAGAATTTGAGCATGTAAGCAGAATCCTTTTGATAGACCGTTCTAAAGGATGAGGTCGCTGTGTATTCAGACCCTAGCGGTCCTAAATAAGTCAGTTTCCCCTCCTCTATATAACGCTTCACGAATGCCTTCTCCATGACCACTTTGACTTGCAGCGGATGAATTGGAATGAACACATATTCTCCGTTTTCTGTTAACCTATTCAGTCTCTCTGTTTCTTCTGGCACTTGACGCGAAAGCTCTTCTAACATGAGACTTGCCGCAGGTTGTGAAATAGATGAATCCTGAAGCACAATCGAATGGTGCGCTTTAAAGTAATGAAGCTGGAAAGCCCCTTTCAGCTCAGGAGAATAGACGGCTTCCTCCTCTTCTGTCATCCCTTGTCTGCTTTTTGGTGTTGGATGTGTTAAATGCCCAAGGAGAAGTGACTGTTCAGCCTCGATGTACTCAAAATCAGCTTGAGATAAAGCAGCTCGATCAATTTCTCTCTCCCTTAAGAATCGTTCAATATTTCGGCAGCTTAAAATGATGCGAAGCATGAATTCATCCTCTGCATCTGTGCGGCCATATGCAATGAGAAGCTCCTTTGAACATAAAGCAACAAGTGTCGTGTAATCGACGATCGTCCCCTCTTGCTCGCTTCCACTCGGACGAAAGCGAATCGGAAAATCAAAGAGATGGCGGCCTACAGATGAAAAGTATCGGATCGGAATCACAAGCTCAAGGTCTTGCTTTGCTAGTTTTGCCACGAATACAAGCGAACCATCTGCTTTCGTCTCTTTTTTTGCAGATCGATCGATTCCTGTTTCACGTAAAAAACAGTTTAAAAAACTTTGCATAGTTGCATTTTCAGCCATTTGTTTATATTGACTCAACGTAGTACCCTCCCGGATTGAATATGAGCGATCCCGATATCAACGATGTCAGAAAGGATTTCCTCAATATGTGTAATTGTCGTTCTCGGATTTAACAAAGTGAATTTCAAGCATGTTTGACCATCCACCACTGTTTTTGCAATGACAGCAGTTCCTGATGTGAATAGCGTTCGATGGATGATTTTATTGATGTCATCCGCACCCTTAAATCGAAACACTACTGCATTGATTTCTGGCTCAGGATTGATCACTTCAAGGTGATCATTGCTCTCGATAAGCGCAGCCACATCCTTCGCAAAATCAATGGTATGGTCAATCATGTCACCAAACCCTTCCTCCCCAATCAGACGAAGAGAAAGAAGCAATTTCAGTGCATCAAAACGGCGCGTCGTTTGGACAGATTTATGGACGAGATGTAGTATTCCATCCAGTTCATCTTCTTTTGGATTAAGATAATCTGCATGATAATTGATCAAACCGAAATGCCTTTTATCCTTCAGCAAAAATGCTCCGCAGGAGATCGGCTGATAAAATTGTTTATGAAAGTCAATCGTGATGGAATCAGCAAGCTCAACACCATCTAATTTATCTCGGTAGTTTTCACTTAATACAAGCGCTCCACCATAGGCAGCATCTGCGTGTATCCACAGACCGTATGGTTTGACGATGTCATACACACCTCGAACGGGATCAATACTGCCAAAATCAGTTGTCCCGCAAGTCGCCACTAGCGCAAAAGGCAGGAGATCCTGTTCCTTTAACTCAACAAGTTTCTTCTTCAAATCGTTGAGGTCCATGCGGTGACGCTCATCTGTCTCTATCAGAACAACCGCCTGCTCCCCTAAGCCTAGTTGGGATGCAGATTTTTTCACAGTGAAATGAGCATTCTTAGAGCAAAGAATTCTCATGCGGTGAGCCTCACTCGGCAAGCCTTTCTGCTGAACATTCCATTGCCATGTGTTTTCACAAAAAGCATCTCTTGCAAGAAGCAGCCCCATGTAGTTAGATTGGGTTCCACCGCTCGTAAATGTCCCATCTGCTAAATTTCCATAAGAAAACTTCGCACATAGCCACTTTAAAATTTCCTCTTCAACCAAAGATGCAATACCGCTTTGATCAAAGGAATCCATTGATTGGTTAAAAGAACTTACTATCACCTCTGCGGCAAGCGCAGGTATAAGCGGCGGGCAATGCAAATGTGCCAAGCATTTAGGATGCGATACATCAACCAGATGTGGCAAAAGGTGCTGCTTTATATCTTGAAAGACAGATTCAATTGATTCGCCTGACGGTTGAAACTGAAATAATGATTCGACACTAGCCGCTAATTTCCCAGGCAATATTCCACTGTATGGTCCTTGGTCTTTTTGCCATTGGTCCAGTAAGCTGTCGATAGATGTATGAAGAGCCGCTTGGAAGGACTCTCTTCCAAGCTGGCTTTGATTGATAAATAATGAATCCACAGAAGCTTTAGTTGATTGCATCGTATACGGCCTCTTTGAAAATAGCGATAACTTGTTCAAGCTGTTCTTCTGTCATGATCAATGGCGGTAAGAATCGAATGACGCTGCCGAAACGGCCTCCTGTCTCTACAATTAAGCCTTTATCGAAGCAATTCTTTTGAATGAGACTGGCTAGCTCAGGATTTGCTGGATAACTTCCATCCACATCCTGCTTTTCATTTGGATTAACTATTTCAGCACCAATCATTAATCCTCTTCCTCGAACATCACCGATAGCAGGTACATTTTTTTGAATGTCTTTTAGATGAGCCTGCATGCGATTCCCTAACTGGTCAACATGATCAAGCAAATTCGTTTCTTTTATAAATTTAAGCGTAGCGGTTCCTGCAGCCATTGCCATTTGATTTCCTCTAAATGTGCCAATGTGTGCACCTGGATTCCATTGATCCAAATCTTTATCATAAATCACAACTGAAAGCGGCAGGCTTCCACCAATGGCTTTAGATAATACAATGACGTCCGGCACAATTCCTGCATGTTCAAAAGCAAACATCTTACCTGTTCGGCCAATGCCTGATTGAACCTCATCGATGATGAGCGGAATGCCTTTTTCATTTGTGATTCTTCTCATTTCTTGCATCCATTCAATAGATGCTGGAATTGAGCCTCCCTCACCTTGTACTGCTTCAAAGATCATACCTGCTGGCGGAAGAATACCACTTTCAGGATCATTTAATACACGCTCAATATAAGAGCTGGAAATGCGGTGTGAATCTTTCCCGCCAATTCCGAATGGGCAGCGATATTCATATGGATAAGGCATGAAATGCACATCTGGGATTAACCCTTGCACTCTTTCCTTTGGAGACAAATTCCCGCTTAATGACATCGTGCCATGTGTCGCACCGTGATAAGCACCGTGGAAAGAAAGAATGGAACGATTTCCTGTCGCTGTCTTGACTAATTTAATCGCAGCTTCTATGGCATCACCGCCAGTTGGTCCACAAAATTGAATTTTTGCTCTCTTTGCAAACTCTTCTGGCAGGTGAGAAAAAATTTCATTCACAAACTCTTCTTTAATTTCTGAGGTTATGTCCAACGTATGCAATGGCCTTTTTTCATGAAGCATACGTTCAATCGCTTCTATCACAACCGGATGATTGTGGCCAAGTGCAAGTGTTCCTGCGCCTGCTAGACAGTCATAAAACTCTCTGCCATCCGCATCTGTCACGATCATGCCCTCGGCTTTTTGCATGGCTAATGGGAACCGTCTCGGGTAAGACCTTGCATTAGATTCTCTTTGACTTTGCTGCTCTAAAAATTGCTGATTTTTAGAAACGGTTTTGATGGACATAATAAAACACTCCTCCAATTGATAAAGATTATCATTTTCATTTACTAGCCTAGAGGATGTAAGATATGAAAGTCAATTGTATTCAAAAAGATGATTCTAAAAGCATATGAATGCAATATTCTCTTTTTAATGAGTATTTTCGAGTAATTTTTACAAACCTTACTGCCATAAGGAGATGGAACGCATGAGATGGATTGACATTGAAAAAAATTACAAATCATTTTTCCTGGTTCATTTGTTCTATTCAATTCAAAGCACTCATTTTATGCAGAAATTTGGATGAAATGAAGGTAGAAAATTGAAGAAATCACACTATTTTTTCTTGATATAAATGGTTTGGATGGTATAATTTCTCTGAAACATAAGGGGATGGAGAGGGGAATTTTGATGATTTTAACAAAGCAAGATCTTCACCATTACTTAACGCAGGATAAGAAAGCATTAGCTATCACGCGCAGAAGGCCAAAATGGTTTGGGGACGATATATGGAAATATCAAAGGTATTTACGAAAATATGAATACTATTCTAATAGCGGTGCTACATTGCGCAAATGGTTTTACCGCTATTTACATAAAAAGAAAGGGATGCAGCTTGGCTTTGATATCCCGATTGGCGTCTTTGGCCCCGGCCTTAGAATCAATCATACTGGCCTCTTAATTGTGAATAAGCACGCAAAAATTGGGGCATTTTGTGATATTCATCAAGGGGTGAATATTGGTCAAAACCATTCCGAAAAGGATGTACCAACCATTGGAGATCACGTATGGATTGGGCCCGGTGCTAAGCTGTTTGGAGACATTTATATCGCAAATCATATCTCAATTGGAGCAAATGCCGTGGTGAATCATTCCTTTCATGAAGAGGAGATCGTTATTGCTGGTGTGCCGGCTCAAAAGGTAAAAGAAAAAGGCCCTTCTTCATGAAGGCGCCTGATAAAAAAGAATTACACCGATTAAAACAGAGATGAGCAGCATGAGATAAAACAAGATGGTTAAAATCAAGATCGTCCAGCCCAGCCCCTTCCTCTCTGTCTTGATCAAATAAATACCGAGTACGATGGTACTAAAAAGCACGCCTAAAATGGCCCACAGCCATTTGTCTTTGTGATGCTTTGGCGCATCAAACCATAAATAGATAGCAACAGCAAGTGAAACGAATAGACCCGTTATTCTCAAGATTAAACTCCCCCTTATTATGTATACGCGCTCTCTATGATGCGTTTGAGTATCCGATGATCAGCAACAGGAAGTAAAAAACATAGACTAGCATAACAATAGAATAGATGATGATGGACACGATCAGAACTGTCCAGCCCAATCCTTTTCTTCCTGTTTTGATGAGGTATATCCCAAATGCAAAGAGCCCGAATAAAAGACCTAAAATAGACCATAACCATTTATTTTTCCCATGTTTTGGTGCATCTATCAATAGATAGATTGCGACTAGAATAGAAACAAACCATCCAGTTATCCAGCCCACATTCTTCTGCCACCCTTCTTCAGTTTATTTCATTATATGATTCTTTTTTCCTAAAAAATAATGATTCAGAGGATATTGCGCGGGAGGCTTCGCCATTCTTCTCTCAGCATTCCGTAGCGCATCGAATCATAATACTCTCCTTGATAATAACGGACCTTTCTCAGTCTCCCCTCAAGGACAAATCCGCATTTCTCTGCGCACCGCATCATCCGTTCATTCCCTGACCAAGTGGTTAGACCAATTCGAGGGATATCAATATGCGTAAATAATACATCAATCCATAGATTTAATGCCTTTGTCCCAACGCCCCCGCTCCAAAAGCGTGAGTCATAAATGACAATGCCGCATTCAAGCCACCGTGTACGTTCATTCTCCCAATAATATGATACGGTACCTTTGATATCACCGTCTATTTCAATACCATATAGCTTTTGGGGAATGGATTCATCCTGTAAGTAACGTTTCTTAAATGCAGAAAGCGGGATTTCGTGTTCATAAAAATAAGGGGCATTCCAATTTCGATAGGACTGGTCTGGTGCTTTAAATTTTAAATGCCACACCGCCTCTAAGTCCGTTTCGGTTAATGGACGTATGTTCACAAGCTCTTCCTTTTCTCTTTTCATCTGTTCACGTTCCTTTACTTTGTCGTTCTTTTTGCTAGATGACGGTACTCAATCGGCGTCATGCCTTCATTTTGCCGAAACAGCTTAGAAAAATAAGTAGGGTCGTCAATGCCTACATGCTCTGCAATGGCTGCGATTTTTTCATTTGTTGAGGCGAGCATGCTTTTAGCTTTTTCGATCTTGAGACGATGGCTGTACTGGTTTGGCGTCAATCCATACACCGTCTGCATACACCTTGTCATGTAGTCAGGATGATAGTGCAGCTTCTCTGAAAGCTGCTCCATATGCAATTTCTCCATAAAGTGATGCTCAAGATAGTGAACTACTTCTGATGCGACAGTCTCTTTTGCACTTGGAATATGGAATGCTTCCTTTTGCAGGTGAATGAGCAGTTCCTCAAATAGAAGCTGTTTTTTCAGCGGAAGTTCAGATGCATCATGATTTAGTGCGCTCATCGCTGAAAGGTGTTTTTCTAACACACTTCGTCCCTTCACTTTTCCTAAACGAGGCAGGCTAAATTCATATGTTGCCGGCTTTTCGAAGGTGGCTTGGTTTTGTTTCATATCAATCCAGTGTTCTCTCGGCCGGTTCGTCAGCTCAAATCGATCAATTGAGAAATGCAGCCACTCATAGTAGGTATCCTCTTCACATGGCAGATGTCCGCCATGTGACAGGCCCGGTGAGAGAATCATATATTCACCTTCTTTTACGTGAAAAGCCTCCTCGTCCTCTGTCATCCATAGTTCACCTTTTGTGACATAGAGAAGATCAAATACAGCGAAGGTTCTTGAGATATGTCTTTCTCCTTGATGAAATATCCCTCTACCTGAAGCTATATAAATAGGAAACGGCGGTACAGTAAATGTAATAAATCGATTCATATTCATCCCCTTATGAAGTCGTATTTCTCCAATAAGTTTCGGTTTCATCTCTTCTTATTATAGTCGATGCAAGGTACACTATAAATCGGATTTATACGAAAGGGGGCTTTGTGATGAAATCTCAAACCCTGTCATATGAAAAGGTTCAAGCCAAAGATGAGAAAACGCACCCTTCATTATTTGCATTAACTTGGCCTATTTTTATCGAAATCTCTTTATATATGCTCATGGGGAGCGCTGATACACTTATGCTCAGCCAATACTCTGATAACAGTGTGGCCGCAGTAGGTGTAAGTAACCAGCTCCTGAATTTATTAATTGTCATGTTCAGCTTCATTACAACAGGAACGACCATTGTGATTGCGCAGCTTCTAGGAGCTGACCGCAAGCAGGAAGCGACTCAAGTCGCCTATGTCTCACTAGGGACCAACTTCTTGATCAGCTTTGTCATTAGTCTCCTCATGTTTATGTTAGCTGTTCCCATTCTGCACATGATGGGCTTATCAAGTGAACTCATGCCGGATGCGGCGGTCTTTTTACAAATTGTCGGGCTGCTTTCTTTTATTCAAGCGCTTATTATGACGTACAGTGCTATTTTAAAAAGCTACGGATATACAAGAGACACGATGTATGTCACCATCGGAATGAATTTGCTAAACGTTGCCGGCAATTATTTGGTCATTTTTGGTCCGTTTGGTTTTCCGGTATTAGGTGTCATGGGTGTTGCCTTTTCAACCTCGCTTGCTCGATTGATCGGATTGATGGCGATGATTCTCATTGTCCGCCGCCGAATTGGATTGCGCTTTTCGCTGAAGAGCATGTTTCACATCCAGCGGACGCATTTAAAAAGGCTGCTGAAAATTGGCATTCCTTCTGCTGGAGAGCAGCTTTCTTATAACGGCTCTCAAATGATCATTACCCTGTTTATTACATTTATGGGGACGCAGGCTTTAGCAGCTAAGGTCTACACTCAAAATTTGATGATGTTTATTATGTTATTTGGTGCAGCGATTAGCCAAGGGACACAGATTTTAATCGGGCGCCATATCGGAGCGAAAGAATTCGATGCGGCCTACCGCAGATGTATGAAAAGCTTATACTGGGCCATTGCGATCTCTCTTCTTTCTTCCACTGCTTTATCTTTATCATCGACGCATTTGCTTACGTTTTTCACTAGCAATCATGAAATCATTCAAATCGCCGCCACACTTCTCCTATTGACGATCATTTTAGAGCCGGGACGCTCTTTTAATATGGTCATTATTAATTCATTGCGGGCTGCTGGTGACGCGAAGTTTCCAGTGTATATGGCGATGATTTCAATGTGGGGAATCGGGCTTCCGATCGCTTACTTGTTAGGCATTCAGCTTGAAATGGGGCTCATCGGGGTTTGGATTTCTTTTATCGTGGATGAATGGGTCAGAGGCATCTTTATGTATAGGCGCTGGCGTTCCAGAGTATGGACGGAGTATCGTTTTTCTTCCACATAAAAAGGACTGCGGGGTGCAGTCCTTTTTAGATTGTTGACAAAGGGCTAAAATGATTTTGATTCTAGCCCTTTGTCTTCTTTTCAGCGTGATAGAAAACCTTTGCAATCTAGGAAGGGCGAGTACCGGAGTGGAGCGAATTTGACATTCGTGAGCACCGGAGCGCAGACCTGACAACGAATGCGAGGGTTTGTCTACACGCTGAAAGGACTGCGGGGTGCAGTCCTTTTTTACGTAATATCTTCTAAAATAAGTGCTTTTTCCTGTTTTGAAATAAATGCTCGCTCTGTAAAGACGCGGTATTCGTTTTCTCTTGTTTTATCTAAGATGGCTTTATAAAAGTGGGCTGCTGCTTTCACCGGTATACGTGAATATAGCGGGAATTCATGAAGATGGTCAAAAAACTCCTCGTAGTATGCCTCTGCCTCAAAAGCAATGTACTCCCAGACGTGCTGAAAAGCTTGATTGACAATCCCTTCCTTCAATTCTTGCTCTGTGTACCCGAATTGATCCATCACTTGCTTTGGCAAATAAATACGGTCTCTTTCAGCCTGATCTTCGCCGATATCTCGAAGAATGTTGGTTAGCTGCATAGCGATCCCTAACGAAATGGCTGCTTCTTTTAGCTGCTCTTTTTTACGCGGTGCAATAATAGGAAGGAGCATGAGTCCAACGGTACTAGCAACATGATAGGAATAGATGAGCAGTTCATCTAACGTTTCGTATCGCTGCTGCTCTAAATCCATCTCCTGTCCTTGGAGCAGGTCACGAAACGGGGCTTCATCCATCCGAAACTCTTGAAATGTATGCTCTAGCGCCACCCATATCGGATCATTCCGGTCTACCTCACCTTGTAAAAATCGATCAAACGTCTCCCGAAAGGATGCAAGGTCCTCTTGTGGCGAAGGCGACTCATCTACAATATCATCTGCTCTCCGGCAAAAGGAATACACGGCCCAGACGGCCTGTCTTTTCTTTTTAGGCAGCATGGAAAAGGCCCGGTAAAACGTTTTTGAATGGGTTTGAATGGTTTCCTCACACACTTTTAATGCTGTTTGTACATCAACCACTTAGCTTCACTTCCTTTCTATCATTCAAATCTTTTAGTAGTACAGAAGCCATGAGCTTCGCACTTTGCATCACGATCGGCACCCCGCCGCCCGGATGGATGGAAGCACCTGCCGCATAAAGATTGTCTGTCTCACTGACCTTCACTTGCGGGCGGAAGACACCTGATTGGAACAAATTAGGCGCAAGTCCAAAGCTGCCGCCTTCAAACAATCCTTCTCGCAGGGAATCATTTGGTGTCCTGACCTTTTGCCAGACAATCGACTCTCGCAATCCCGGAAAACCTCTTTTTTCAAGGACACCCACCATGTTCTCGACAAAACCTGTCTCCTCTTCCCAGTTGATATGATCTCCTGAAGGAACGGGAACGAGCATGTATAGAACACTGCAGCCATCTGGGGCAAGAGATGGATCAATGATCGATGGATTAAATGTATAAAATGACGGGTCTTGAGGAATCGTTTTCGTTTGAAAAACCTCTTTCATATGCTGATCAAAGTGTTCTCCCATAAAAAATTGATGAACAGGTGCTTCCTGATACATCTTATTTAAACCAAGATACACCATCAAACAGCCAGAGGACGGCACGTATTTTCGGCGATCTTGTTCGTCTAAACCAAACTGTTTTAACGCAGCTGGATAATCTCCATTAATCACAAATGCATCAGCGGCTACATGTTCATCATTCACTTTTGCTTTGACTGCCCGTTTTCCCTCAAACTCAAATTGCGTGACTTCTTCATTTTTTCTTACATGCACACCCATT
Organism: Bacillus sp. WP8; assembly: GCF_000800825.1. Lineage (NCBI taxonomy): Bacteria > Bacillati > Bacillota > Bacilli > Caryophanales > Bacillaceae > Bacillus > Bacillus sp. WP8. The sequence continues at coordinate 1,076,677 of NZ_CP010075.1, read as the reverse complement.
TTGATAAGCTGCCCTTCCAATATATCTACTAAACTTGCATAACCGCCTTTTAAATAGTAAATTCCATGTGCGTGCTCACTATATGAAACAAGCGAATAAATGGCCGATGCTTCATACGGGTTTCCCCCAACATAGAGGGTTTGAAGTGCGTATGCATCTCGCAGGCGTTCGTCTGAGAAATATTTTTTCAGAGCGCTTTGTACCGTTCGATACGCCTTTAATTTCATTAAAATCTTCATATTGGCTTTTGTAAAAAATGTACGTTTTTCATGAAATGATTTTTCTAGAAAAGCTTTCTGCCCTTCTTGAAACCGGTCCGTCATTTCTTCCATAAACCTCTGGAATCCTTGATCTTCTTTTGGAAATACACGTCTGATTTCATCTAGCTGACGACGTGCATCAGAGTATTTCGTATAGGAGGTTCCATCTTGATATTGAATTGTGTACAGCGGATCAAGCTGCAACAGATCAAGAGATGATTCGTCAATTCCTACCTCATGTAAAATGCCTTTTAACATGTCAGGAAGTAGGACAATGGTCGGACCTTCATCTACTTTATATCCTTTCTCACGTACAAAAGCAAGTCTCCCGCCAAGCCGTTCATTTTTTTCGACAAGGGTGACATCATGTCCCGCTTTTTTCAAATAAAGCGCTGAGATCATTCCGCCAATACCGCCACCTGCAATCAATATATGTTGTTTCATGAGGCGCTCCCCTTTTCTTGATGCCGCATTGTTTTGTGTGAATGTTTCTCTTTTGAAAGAATGGCATTTGTCGTGATACGCGCTGATTCTAAAATGGTTGGCAGTCCGCTTCCTGGATGTGTTCCTCCTCCAACGAGCCAGCAGTGCTTTAATTCATCAAATTCATTGTGCGGCCTTAGGACCATCATCTGCGTGAGCTGGTGGCCAAGGTTAAATGTAGCTCCTTCATATACGTAAAGGTCTTCCTCCCATTGCTTCGGTGTGATCATCCGCTCAACTTCTATATGCTGCCTGACATTCTGAAAGCCGGTTTTCCGCTCCAATGTATCCAGCACTAGCTCTCTAAATTCATCTTGATGCGCTTCCCAGTCAATACCGCTTTGGTTATTGGCAACTGGAGCCAGCACATAAAGAGCTGATTTTCCTTTTGGAGCAAGTGAGTCATCAGTTACGCTTGCATTTTGTATATAAATAGACGGATCATCTGGCAGCTCATATGTTTTCGTAATGCCTTTGACGAATCTAGCATAATCATCGGAAAAAACAATGGTATGATGCGGCTCATCATACATGGTATCCAATCCTAAATAGAGCATAAAGGTAGAGCATGAGAATTTTTTCTTTTTTAGTTTTTTCTGACTGTATTTCTTTAAAAGACCTGGCTCGACAAGCCTTGTCATCACATGTGCAAAGTCTCCATTGACGACAACCTCATCTGCTTGTATTTCTTCCCCAGATTCTAAACGAATGCCTTTTACTTTCCTTCCCTCCGTGAGCAGCTTTTCGACGCCAGCTGACAGATGAATCTCTGCTCCAGCTTCAACCGCCGCCTTTGCCATCGCTTCTGACAGCTGATTGACACCGCCCTTCGGATGGAATACACCTGTATCATGCTCCATAAACGAAAGAATTGAGAACGCACCAGGGCATTCCCACGGCGACATTCCTAAGTACTTTGATTGAAATGTAAAGGCATATTTTACTGATTCATTCGAGAAATAGTCTGACAGTACATCATACAAACTTTTATTTAGCGAAAGCTGTGGAAGTGCTTTGATCACCTTCGGACGAAGGTAATGATGAAAGCGGTCCATTTTACTTTGTAAAATTGGTGTGAGCCGATCCATTTTGCGCTTTGTATCCTTCATAAATCTTAGATATCCTTCACCCTCACCAGGTGCAAAGGCTTCTAATCGTTTGTACATTTCATCGCGATCCCTGATCATATCCAGCTGATTGTCTTGAAAAATTAATCTATACATCTCTTTTAATTCAATCACATCGATATAGTCATAAAGATTTTTACCAGCAAAGGTGAACAGCTCCTCTGCAATATGAATCATGCTGAGAAAGGTAGGACCTGTATCAAACGTGAAATCACCAAGCTGAAACTTAGCATTACGTCCGCCGACAAAGGACTGTTTTTCGTATACATGAACTTCATGTCCTTTGCTTTGAAGCATCATAGCTGCCGCAAGTCCCCCTGGTCCCGCTCCGATCACAATGATTTTCATTATCCTTTTTCCTCCAAATTAATTCACTTTAAGTTAATTATACAAATTAGAAAGATTAGATCAACTTTTGATGTGCTCAAAAAGTCTCATGTTATGTATCAAAAAAGCCGGCTTCCTTTCAACAAATGCAAGAAAGCCGACCCTCTATTACGCTTCTATATCAATTCGATACGTTTCAAACCAATGATGAATCTGTGCTAGATGGGCAATCAACTGTGGGCCCTTCATGAGCTGGCCATACCAAGGCACATGAAAGGAAGCTCCTTCCGTTTCAATCAGCTGCTTTAATTGATGTGGATCTAAAAATTCGTGAAGTACAGAATCTTTTTGTGCGAGACAGTTTGTCAGCATCTCTTTCACAGCCTGAGTATAGGCTGGATGATGTGTTTTCGGGTAAGGACTCTTCTTTCGATAAAGCACTTCATTCGGTAAAATTCCCTCTAATGCTTTTCGTAAAACCCCTTTTTCACGATTTCCATGCATTTTCATTTCCCAAGGAATATTCCACACATATTCGACAAGGCGATGATCTGCAAATGGCACACGTACCTCAAGACTAGCACCCATACTCATTCGATCTTTTCGATCAAGCAGTGTTGTCATAAACCAGATCATATTTAAGTAAAAAAGTTCTCTCCGGGCTTTATCGACTCCAGTTTCTCCATCTAAAAGAGGCGTTTCTGCAACCGTTTCTTCATATTTGCTTTGCGCATATTCCTTAAGTGACAGCTTTTTTTGCCAAGAGTCTTGCAGGAGCTGCGTTCTTGCTTCTGTCGATCTCATCCAAGGGAAACTATTTGTTTCATTTGCCATGTGAAACCAAGGATAGCCGCCAAAAATCTCATCAGCACACTCACCTGACAAACCGACAACGAAATCCTTTTTAATTTCTCGGCAGAATATAAGTAAAGAAGAATCGATATCTGCCATCCCTGGTAAATCTCGAACCTCAACCGCTTCCTTCAAATACGCAGCCAGCTCTTTTTGACCGATGATACAGTTGTGATGATTCGTTTGAAATGCTTTGGTCATTTGATTAATCCACGGGCCATCAGCATTCGGCTGGAATTGACTTGCTTCAAAGAATTGATCATTTTCTTCGTAGTCAATGGAATACGTATGAAGCGGTGCTTTCCCTATTTTCTCAAAGTGCTTAGCGGCAATGGCAGTAATGGCACTAGAATCGACGCCGCCAGATAAAAATGTACATACAGGCACATCAGAGACAAGCTGTCTTGTCACGGCATCTGTAAAGAGATGCTTAATGTGCTGTGCGGTGTCATCAAGTGAGTCAGTATGCTCCTTGCTTTTGACATTCCAGTATCTCCACACGCGCAGGCCGTCTTTTGAAAAGGTCAAGGCATGTGCAGGTCTCAGTTCTTTTACCCCTTTAAACACTCCTTGGCCTGGTGTTCTTGACGGCCCTAAGCCAAAGATCTCCGACAGCCCTTCATGATCGACTTTTGCTTTGATATCAGGGTGAGCAAGAAGTGCTTTAATCTCTGAACCAAATAAGAAGGAATGATGACGTTCTGTATAGAAAAATGGCTTGACGCCGAGCCGGTCTCTCCCTGCAAATAACAATTCACGCTCACTATCCCAGATCACAAATGCAAAAATGCCATTAAAATGGGAGACACACTCTTCCTTCCATTCTGTATAGGCATGAAGAAGAACTTCTGTATCAGAATGCCCAAGAAAGCGGTGCCCCCTTTTTAACAATTCTTTTCTTATATCCTCCGTGTTATAGAGCTCTCCATTGTATACAATCGTATAAGCATGGTTTTGATGTGTATATGTCATCGGCTGCTTTCCGCCTTCTACATCTACCACCGCTAACCTTTTATGTCCGAAAAGAACATGCTCACTTTTCCACGTATTTGTATCATCTGGCCCTCTTTTAGATAATGTATCTGTCATTTGATTGATTACATGATCCTGTTGGATGAGCTGCTTTTTAAAGTCTGCCCAGCCTGTAATTCCACACATCATCATCAGCTCCCATCCGTTTTTCCTCAAGTGTTCTCATTCAGCCTTTCTTAGTTTATGCATCGTCTCCTTGATAGTTGATTTGTCCTTTTTTCCCGGCGTATAGGACAGGCTTGATTTGGTAAGAAAAGAAAGAGGAAAGGAGCTTTTGCAAATGGAGAATCGAATGAAGCAGCTTGAACGCTGTAGCAGAAGATGGTGTAACGGGTATTTGCTCATTGAAAACGGGCATTGTTTGATTGAAGATGAAGAAGGAGAGATCATGCTGCCAGAAAGTCTTCAAAGCACAATGATCTGTTTGAAGGAAAATGACCGATGGACAAAAGGAGAATTGCTTGGTTCCATGGTTCTTCATGAAAACGGGCAGCTAATAGAAGTACAAGGAGGAGAAAAAATTCAATATACGGCGTCCCTTGCCAAAGGCTGGCTCGATCTTCTCTTGTTCGTACCGGAGAACGTCTTTGATCACATCCTTGAGCAGGTAGAGCAGCTTGGTTTTTCCGTCTATGATTGTGTCTTCTCTTCCTTTCATTCATTGCAGCGCGTCTCTTTCTTTCAGTTTTCGGCAGATACGCAATCACTTGCACTTCAATGTCACCATGACCCTGCCTCCAGTCACATTCGTTTTGAATGGACCACTTCAGATGGACAACGGATCGTTTCACAATTTGATGCCACATAAAAAGGACACTGCTTCGTATAAGCAATGTCCTTTTTATATTAAAAGATATGGAAACCGATCGGCAGACGTAAACCGAGAAGAATGGTCACAATCGCAAATACGATAAAACCAATCAACACACCAGTCACCGATTTTCCTTTTTTCTTGCGCACTAGGACCATTTCCATGAAACCGATCACTAGGATACCGAGAATCATTTTTCCGATATACTCGCCCCCGAAACCTGGAATTTTCATTCCTGTGCGAACATACAGCTCTACGCCTGTTGCGATAATGATCAAGTAGAATAAGCGAACGATCATGTGCACAATTTTAGCGCCTTTGTCGTTTTTACCTGCTAGAGCAAAGGCTACGAAGAATAAAATAATCCCCAGCACCCATGCTGTGATATGTAAATGTGTTCCCATTTGTGATTTCCCCCTTTATCAGAACAAGTACCTTCTCATCGTACCACGAAATAAGTCGAACACAAAGCGACAATCCTGTGTCATCACGTGCTTTATTTGACGTGATTTGTCAGCGTCCCAATCGGTTCAATCGTGATGTCAATTCGATCTCCAGAAGCTAAAAACTTAGGCGGTTCAAAGCCCTTCCCTACCCCAGAAGGTGTACCTGTTGCAATGATGTCACCTGCTTCTAGCGTCATCCCTTTTGAAAGAGTGGAGACGATGTTCTCAATTGTGAAGATCATTAATTCCGTACTGGCAGACTGACGAACCTCTCCGTTTACCTTTGTTTCCACATGGAGCGCACCATGATCCTCGATCATTGATTTATGAACGATATAAGGTCCTATAGGGCAGGTTGTATCTAAGCTTTTGCCAATGAAAAATTGTTTGTGTTTTTTCTGCAAATCTCTTGCCGTCACATCATTTAGAATGGTGTAACCGAATATATAATCTCGGACCTCTTCAGGAGCAATGTTTTTCCCTGATTTGCCCATCACGATAGCAAGCTCTCCTTCATAATCCAATTCACTTGTCACATCTTCATGAAGAAGAATCTCATCTTCGTGTCCAATGACAGAAGTAGGTGCCTTTGTAAAAATCATCACGTCTTTAGGAATATCCGCCGCACTTCCCATTTCCATAACATGATCTTGATAATTCTTTCCGACACACATGATGTTTTTAGACGGCTTTGGAATCGGGGCATGGAGTTTCACGTCCGAAAGCGGATATACATAAGAGCCGCGGTCTTCTTCTTTTTTCTCAGCCCAATCAAGAAGCTGCCCCACATGTTCTACAAACTTGTCCCCCATTTTGATGCACTCAGATAAAGAGTTTGGCAGAGTCTCAAGCTCAAATAATTTGGCTTCTGCCTTTTTGACGTCCATCACCCATTCATCATCAATGACTACCCCAATAAACATGCTGCTATGTATCTCACCTGTAAAAAACTTCATGTCTTCCCCTCACAATCTTCATTTCGCTAAGTTATGATGTCTCATTTTATTTCTCTATGAAATAAAAAAAACCCTTTTTTATCATACTCTCTTTTAAAAAGGGTTTCAAAAATGATGATTGAATGCCTAGCGGAAACGGCGGTATTCCCACATATTTCCTTGGTCCCATTTACGCTCAACATTTCCTGTTCTTTGAGAACGATGCTTTTTCTTTCTACATCTATGGCAAGATCGGCTGCGTTTATGGTGATGAGAACGTTTAGATCGATGGCTACGGCGTGACTTGCGGCTCTTCTTATGATGTGATCTGTGCTTGCTGCGATGTGATTTACGGCAGCTTTTCTTATGATGTGATCTGTGTTTGCTGCGATGTGATTTGCGGCAGCTCTTCTTATGATGCGATCTGTGTTTGCTGCGGTGTGACTTGCGGCAGCTCTTCTTATGATGCGATCTGTGTTTGCTGCGACATGACTTTTTCGGTTCGCTCTTTTTGCTTCTGTAAGATTTCTTGCTTTTATATGACTTTTTACTCTTCATGCTTTTCTTCGAACGATAGCTTTTCTTAGAGCGATAACTTTTCTTTGAACGATAGCTTCTGTAGCTTTTTTTACTGCGGCGTGATTTACGGCGTCCACCACCAAAGAACCAATGACCGCGATTTGAATGACGAGAACGAGCTGACTTATGCGAACGTCTCGATTCTGGTTCACGATCTAAGTGATGATCACGTCCCTCACTTCGAAGTGAAGCCACTGCATGTTCAATGTGTGAATGATCAAATGTACTCACGAACAATTCCCCTCCCAGTCTATGCTGCGACAAAACAAACAGACAAAGCTGTTTATCTTCTCTGCTTTATGTTACGAGACTCGGTAGACAAGTGTTCGTGACGAATGCCTCTTTCCTTTAAAACTCCATGAATACCTACCAGCCGGTACAGGACATTCCTTCACTTTCATATTGTAAAGAAGAGCATATAGGAGGCTGATGAACGTATGAACACGGAACCTTTAAAACAACTTGATATGTGGATTCATCCAAAGGACCTGATTGAACTAAAAAAAGATATTTGGAACGATGAACCTGTTGAAGCTATTCTGAAAACAGGCCAAATCAAATCACATATTTATGCTTCATACCGCGGTTCACACATTAGAAAGCTTAAGAAAAAGTCCTATCAAATTGAATATCGAAAGCCAAAACAAAGACAAGGCGAATCCATCTTTCATTTAAATGCAGAGTACAATGACCCTTCGTTTATCCGAAACAGACTATCTTTTTATTTCTTTGAGCAGATGGGGGTGCTTAGTCCAGCCGCTTCTCATGTGTTTCTCACCATAAACGGAAGAAAAGAAGGCATTTATTTGAAAATAGAATCCGTCGATGAGTTCTTTCTTCAAAAACGGCAGCTTTCAGGAGGCGGCATTTATTATGCGGTTGATGACGACGCGAACTTCTCCCTTTTGAGTTCTTTTGATAAAAAGCCAAAAAAGCACCTTCTTCTCGGATACGAGAAAAAAACGGGGACGTCTCAACATGATCAGCAGTTGAGCGAATTTATTTACTTTCTCAACACAGCAAGAGATGACACTTTTGCAGAAAAAATTGAACAATACCTAGATGTAACACAATATTTTCGCTGGCTCATCGGTGTGGTATGCACACAAAACTTTGATGGTTTTGTTCATAACTACGCTCTTTATGTGAATGAACAAGGACGGTTTCAAGTACTTCCTTGGGATTATGATGCAACATGGGGTCGTGACATTCATGGTGAAGAAATGGCGTTTGATTACATCCCATTAAACGGCTTTAATACATTAACTGCTAGATTACTAGATATCCCTTCGTTTAAAGAGGCCTATTACACACTTTTCCAGCATGTACTCGATACACATTTTGTAGAAGACCGGCTCTGTCCAATCATAGAGAAATGGCATGAATCGATTGTGGACCGAATTGGAGATGATCCATATACGAAAGATCGAAAAGACATCCTGCCATCTGAACGAGACTTAATCCGGCAGTATATCAACAAAAGACGACGTTATTTACAGGCTGAGATCAGAAAAGAGAAATTTGGCACGTAAGAACTCTTTCGAATTTTGTCACTTTATTACTCATATTGACGAAACAGCTTTTTTTATAGAAAAATAGGGTATACTAACCATATCCTTCTATTTGATAAAAAATGTGAGAGTTGGCGTCCGTTATGATCAATTATGAAATTGAACAAAAAAGATTACATTTGATTGAGACTGCAAAAAAATTCGGGATGAATGCCGAAGAAACCATCAGATGCAGTCAAGAGCTTGACATGCTCTTAAATAAAGGCATCAAATCCACCTCTAAAGATTGCTCAAAAAAAGGGTAAGCCATACATCTAATTCCTCTCATGAAAAGCTTTCAAAAAGACAATCACACATTAAAAGACCCATCATAAGCTATGGTGAAACGCCCAAAACAAAGTGCCCTAATTTTATAAAGGATGTGCACCGCTATGCCGGCTATTGTGGGAGCCTTTAAAGTAAATGCCGTCGGAACGAGCGGAGTCGTTCATGTTGGAGACTGTATCACCATTTCTCCAAATAGTCAGGTTAAAACGTTTGCTGGCGCAGGCAGTTTTAATACAGGTGATCAATTGCAAATTAGCAACTACAAAAGTGTGACAAATACGTACGACAGTGATGTCATAGATCAACCGCTTGTTGGTAACTTGTAAGGAGTGAGGATCCGTTGAACTTCTATATTAATCAAGCGATACAAATTAATTATTTACGTGTGGAGTCTGTGAGTAACTCCTCTGTTCTGCAAATCGGGAGTGCTGGATCCATCAAAGCCCTTTCCAACCTGTATAACACGGGAAGCTACGTAGAAGCAGCGCCTGCCGCAGCAGGTACACAAGGAATTGAAGAATCTCAAGGCGCAAGCACAGCACCTTTTGTACCGCTTCAGTCACCAACAACTTAAGTCATCTGCAATCCCCGGAGGTGTAGGTAAATGTATGATTATCAGAGCAACGCTTCACAAGTATATGGCATCATTCAAAAACAATCGCAACAAATCATGATGCTTGAAAAAAGGCTTAACGAGCTTCAGCAGGAAATACAAATGATCAAAGATAAACCGACAACGAATATAGAACGGATTGATTATCAATTTGATCAACTGAAAATCGAACGGCTGGAAGGGACGCTGAATATCGGCCTCAACCCATCTGATCCAAACAGTGTTCAAAACTTTGAAGTGGGCCAAACAACAACCCCGGGAATTGGAATGATGCAGCAAGAAATGGCTGATCAATTTTTCAATCAAACACGGCAGCTTGTCGATGCATTTTTAAATGAAGAAGCTCCAGAACTTCTTGAAGAACTAGAACAGCGATATGAAGGATCCCTCGATGAAAGCAACAAACACCATATCATTGAGGACATTCGCAAGCAAATTGACAGCAGGATCAAATACTATGCGGGACAGTTACCACACCGGGAAGATATGACACCGTTGCAGCGTTCAGAGCAAATTGCTGAATATGTGAAGCATGATGTAAAGCGGGCGATTGAGCACTTTTTAGCCCATATTCCAAGTGAAACGAAAGGAGAGGAAAACGGATGAATTTCACAGTTGTCAACCGCAACATTGAGACCGGAAGCATTAAAGTAGTCGGGGTATCGTCTTCTTCCTTATTTATCATCGGGGACACAGATCATGTACAATTATCCTCAATTTTCGATACACCGCCAGAATCTCTGATTATTGGCCCGTTTGTTCCTCTAGCACCTCGATAATGATCAAGCGCACATCTCAAGTGAAGTTCTCAAAGGTGAATTCTGTCGGGATTTCGAGTGTGGTTCAAATCGGTGATACTCAGGAGCTATGCCCGAAAGTCAAGGTGTTAGCTGTTCAACGAACCATTAGTTTGTTTTATGGCTATGAAGCAGAAAATTTAGATGCGAAAGAATTTGAAGTGTATTATGAGCCTATTCCATTGATGCTGCCAGAACGATCAGTGAGAACAGCCTTTTACCATGAAAAGCCTGTGATTAAAGTGTCTTCCATCCATGTAGAAGGGGTATCATCGTCCTCTGTCTATCAAATCGGCTCTACTTGTCGAATGAATGGCGTTGCGCGAGTGAAGCATATTAGGGAGCTATTTAGCAATGATGAAAGTCCGCAAAACTCACAAATGGACCTACCTGCGCATATGATGGTGATATGACTTCGAATAAAGGATGTCGATTATGCCAGCAATTGTCGGACCCATTTACATTAACTCTATTTCTGGAGGCGTCGTAAACGTCGGTGACTCATTCTACCTGTCGCCTAAAAGTTCGTCAAAATCTGCTTTAGGCTCTGGAGCGGGGAATACCGGAGATTTCTTGATATTAAATAATGGCATTAGCGCCACCAACTATGTGGATCCTGACTTAAACGATCAGAATATGGTAGGCAATGCATGAAGCAGCTCCTCTACACCCATTTCAAATAGAGGAGCGCTTTTTTATGCTTATTTCTTTCTGCGCTGTCTCGATTTTTTTGTTTTAACCAGCTTGCTTGCCGGCTGTTTCCGAATCCATTTGATGTACGAAGCAAGCTTTTCATCCTGCCTCAGTGCATCAATTGTGTTCAAACGTGCGGCAAGCTCCTGGTTTGTAAAAAGGGCATGTACTTGTTTATGACAAGGGATGCACAAGAAGGCAGTCGGTAAAAAAGCACCACCCTCTTCTCTTGGCGTTAAGTGATGTTCTGTGAGCAGGACATCTTGTCTTCCGCACAGCTCACATAATCCAATTGTTTGCTTTGCCACCGTGTCATCACCTCAATATTTACATTAATTCCATTGAGACTGTTGTCCCTTTCCCGCTTGGATCTGCTGGATGGACAATCAGTTTCTTCGGCAGCCGCATTTTCAATTCTTCCACATGGCTGATGACACCAACAGCTAAGTTTTGGGATTGTAATTTCTCTAATGCGGTAATGACCGTATCAAGCAAGTCTTGATCAAGGGTACCAAAGCCTTCATCAAGGAAAAAGAATTGCAGCGGAAACTCACCTCTCAGCTGAATCTGCGCTGAAAGAGCTAGTGCAAGCGCAAGCGACGTCAGGAAGGTTTCCCCGCCGGACAAGCTGGACACTGGACGTCTGACACCGCCATTCGCATCATCGCGCATGACAAAGCCGCCTTCTGAATCCACCTCAATCGCATACCTTTGTCTTGTCAAAATACCAAGACGGGCAGATGCATCACGACTGACACTTTCCAGCTGTTCTTCTGCTAAGAACTCAACAAATGTATTTCCTTTAAACACAGTTTGCAGCTTATCAAGCCGATCAATTTCTTGCTGCAGCTCCGCTAAGCGTTCATGAATACTTGCAAATCGCTGGTGATTTTCTTCCATCACACGCAGATGTTCATAAGCAGAGCCGCTCATCACTGTTGCTTCTTCTAATGCCTTTTCTGCCGCTTCTTTCCTCAGTTGAATATCAGTCCACTGCTCTTCATCTAGTGACTCATCTTTCAGCAGTTCAGAAATTCGCTTTAAGTTTGCGGCACATTGCTTTCTTTTATCCTCAAATTCATCAATTTCTTGTTTAACTGATTGACGTACTGCCTGATTCAGCAAAGCAGATTCAATCTCTTGAGGCTTATCAAAAGGAGAAGACTCCGATTCTTTATCCCATGCTGCTCGTGCTTCTTGTTTTCTTCGTTCAGCCTCTTGAAGCTGACGCTCACTGCTTGAAAAATGGCTTTGTGCTTGACTAAAGAGCTCCTGCGCATGCTGTAATTGCTTGTACGATTGCTGTTCCATTTCATTCAGACGAACAAGCGTGTGTTCAACCTCGATCAGTTCTTCAGAAATGGAGACAGCTTTTAATGGATACCGCCCTAAATCTGTTTCATATTGATGAATGAGCTTTTCCTGACTTTCCAGCTGATGCGCTAGTTTATCAAGTTCCTTCTCCACATCGTATATGGCTGTTTGCAGCTGTTCTTTTGCCTGCTGTTTTTCTTCCAAAAATGAAATACTTTTCTCAATCCGCTCTTTATAGCCTTCCACTTGCTGGTCCTTTGCATCTATCTGCTTTTGCATTTCTTGTACTTGATGCAATGTAAAGTGCGGGAAGGCCTGTTCAAATTGAGATGTTTGCTCTGAAAGCTCAGATTGAAGCTCCTTGATCAGCCCGTCTAATTCTTCGATACGCTGCTGTTCAAATGTCATTTGATCTTTTATCTTGTTTATCTCTGCTGCTTGATCATGTGTTTCATCCATTAAACGAGCTCGTTTACGATCAACTTCTTGAATATCTTGTTTCAAGCCTTTCCATTCTTGCATGAGATACTGCAAGGACTCCGGATTTTGCACTGCTTCTACTGCTGCTGCCACTTCCGCACCTGGAGCTTTCTGAGATAAAAAGGCAAATTGTTTTACTAATTGATTAGCGTGCGTTTCCAATAGCTGCTTGGCGGCATACATGTCTCTTGTGTATTCCTCTGCCCGATTAAGCTCTGTGTCCATCCGTTGAATCACTTCATCGATTTGTGCCACTGTTTCTTCATGGTCATTGTTTTCCAATGCCTTTGGGTCATGATGAACCGATCCACAAACAGGACATGGCTCACCATCTACAAGCTCTGCCGCTAATTCTTTTCTTAATTCCGCCGCCCTAACAGCATCACGCTGTTTTAATTTTTCGAGCTTCTGACTTTGTTCTCTTTTACTCCATTCTGTAAAAGCCCGTTCGAATTCACATACATAGAAATAGAGCTGTTCAATCGCTTGAAACGATTGGTCTATTTTTTCATGATGGTCTTTTTGCTGTTTTTGAAGCTTTTCAAATGCTGCTACGGTCTGTGATGATCGCTTTTTGAGCTCCTCCATCTTTTGTTCTTCCTTGTGTATGCTTTGATGTATTCTTTGAACATTTTCGCTTAAACGCAAAGCATCCTGTACACTTTTCCGTTCTTTTACAGAGACTTGTAATGACTCCAGCTCACGCTTCAGCTGTGTTTGTTTTGCCAGGGCACGTTCTAACAATGATTGGAGATTGTCTGCTTCTTCTTTTTTTTGTAATAATTGCTGCGCTGTATTATTTTTTCTCTGTTCGATTGCCGTCTTTTCCTGAAGAGCCGCCTCTTTTTTTCGTTCAATTTCCTTTAGCTGAATCAGCTGCTCTTTCTTTTGGAGAAGTTCCGGCTCAGTTTCTATTTTCTTTTGTCTGGCTTGCTCATAGTTCTGCGTCATTTGATCATAGATCGATCGTTGATGCAGAAGCTGATTTTCTGCTTCCTGCTTCTCTTTTAATGCTTGAGAAAGCTGATTTTCAGCCTTTGTTAATGCATCCGCATAGGGCTTTAATGCCTCTGCCTGCTCAGCAATATGAAGCTTGGCCTTTTTTTCTTCCATTGATGGTGCCAGTTGATTCAGATGGTTTAGTTCCGTCTCATAAGCTTCTTGTTCTTTTTGATACTGCCAAATTGTTTGCGCCTTTGTAAAAGCAGTGAACGCCTCATCCCGCGCTTGTTTTTTCTCATGAAAAATAGCCTTTGCCTGCTCTGCCGCTTCCTTTGCCTTTGCGAGCGCCTCTGGACCAGCTTCACCTAAACCATTCAGCTCAGCAAGCAGTTCATTTTTTTGTCCATACTGATTCTGCGCCTTTGCACGCAAACGTTTGACGAGCTGATCCCCATACTTTTCCAGGTTAAACAAACGCTGAAGCATTTGTCGTCTATCGGCTCCTTTTAAGGAAAGAAATTCTGCAAACTTCCCTTGGGGCAAGACAACCGCACGCGTAAAATCATCGATGGTTAACCCGAGTAATTCCTCTATTTTACGATTGACCTCACTCGCTTTATCTGCAAGGACTGTCTGCGTATCACCAATTTCAATCAGACGGCATAGTGTCGTTCTGACTTTCATTTCATCCGCCCGCTTAAAAGCACGTTCGACTTTATAAGAAATATGGTGTTCCTTCTGCAAAGCGAACGTAAAGGAAACTGACAGTTTCTCTTCCGCTTGGTTCAAAATACCATGTGTATTATTTAACGCACGTTCCACTTTGCCATAGAGTGCCAGGGTCATCGCGTCTAATATGGACGATTTTCCGCTTCCTGTCGGTCCAAAAATGCCAAACACACCTGCATCACATAATGAGCTAAAGTCAATTGTTTGTTCTTCTCTGAAGCTATGAAGTCCTTTAATGGTTAGCGTAATCGGCTTCAAGTCGCTTCCTCCTCTTGCATTTCATTGGCGAGCTCCAAAAACAGCTTAACTGTTTTTTCATCAGGAAGTCCGCCGCCTGTCTGGCGCTCATAAAATTTCACGAACCGCTCTTCGATCGAGAGCTTTTCAACTTGCTTTTGTTCTTCCAATTGCTGCAGTTCTTTAAATTTTGGTCTAATATGAACAAACCCGCTATGCTGCTTTCGGAGCTGATGGATCTCTTCTATGGAGAGCTGATCTGTTAAATGAATCTCTAAATCAATCCATGCCTGAAGATCCCGTTTTTCATCCAGCCACTCGTGTACTTGACTTAGTCCCTCTGTCGCCTTCCATTTCACAAGTGGTTTTCCGCTTGATAACAACACTTCTTTCCAGCTTGCTTTTTCATTAGGTTTTGCCTCAACAATCGTGACTGATTTGGCATATCCTGATTCAGAAAAGCTGTAAGCAAGAGGTGACCCGGAATAGCGGGCGATCGTTTTGGCACGCTTGATGGTTTGCGGCCGGTGCAAATGACCAAGGGCCACATAGCAGGCTGCTTCTGGCAGACTTTCAGCCGCAACGGTATATGCACCGCCTACTTCAATCGGTCTTTCTGAATCTGTTTGACTTCCTCCTGCCACATAAATATGGCTCGTTGCGATATTGACCGTATCGGCTTGAAATTGAGTGCTTAAATGTTGAAATGCTTGCTGTATTTTTAAATTGTAATGATCACGAAGCACTTTCTCTTCAAATGTTTCAGCCAGTACCTCGTTTAGTCTCGCTTCAGACGGATAGGCGAGTGCTGCAATGGATAAACGTTCACTCGAAGAAGGAACATCGACGCGGATGATATCATTTGTCGGATATCCAATTAAATGAATCCCCTGATCATTTGTTAAAGGAGATGCGGCGGATAGTCGATCCGGATTATCATGGTTGCCTGAGATGACCACGACCTGACGTTTTCCTTTATCAGATAAGGCGGATAGACTTTCATAAAAAAGCTGCTCTGCTCTAGCAGGCGGATTCACTGTATCAAAGGCGTCTCCAGCCATGACAATGACATCAATGTGTTCGTCTTTTACGATTTGATACAGCTCATCTAAAAACTGTGCTTGCTCATCAAGCCGGCTTCGGCCTTCAAGGGTTTTTCCTAAATGCCAATCCGCCGTATGCAGAATCCTCATGTGATTCACCTCTCATTCCGATACATTTATAATGAAATTTCTAAATTCCCGTCAAAGAAATAAAGAATTTTCTCCTCTAATGTTCTGTTTGTTAAACGTTCTACTGCTTTTGCATATAACGCTATTTGAGTTTCATAGCGCTTTTTCAATATAGGCACAGCTGCTTCAAGGCCGCCTGTAAATCTTCCTTGCACTCTATCGGTTTTATAATCTAGTAAATATAGCTTTCCGTCCGTTTCAAATAAACAGTCAATCATCCCTTGAATAAGGACAGGCTCCCCCTCTGCATCAATATGGCTGTATACCTCTTTAACAGGTAACACCATACTAAATGACACTTCTCGTTTCACCCAATCCGCTTTTCGCAGCTTTTGACCAATAGAAGTAGAGAAGAAGGCTGCAATTCCTTCTTGATCAATTGACTGGACTTGCTCATTTGTTAGCAAGTCTCGCTGCTGTAAGGAATGGAGCAGCTGCTGTATACGTGAATCATCGTAGGGCTCGTCAGAAGGAAGCGCAATATGCTGCATGACTGTGTGCATTGCGGTGCCTTGCTCTGCGGCAGTGAGTGCTTTTTTCTTCATGAAAGCCGGCCGGTCATACAACGTGGCACGAGCTTTTCGAAGAGAAGAAGGAACACTGTACTCATCCTGTATTTCTTTCATTCTCTTTATCTCGGAAACAGACTGCTTTGTGCCGACTTGTGAGGCCGCTAGATATGGGTATCTCCATGAAAGTCTCTCTGCTACTTTCTCATCAGCATCACCATATTCTTCAACAGGCAGCCCCTCCATCAAAGCTTGTACCACCTCGTCTTGCTGCTCCTTTTCAAGTGACATATCTTCTTTTAGAAGATCGGAAGCTTGAGTAAATGAGATTGTGAATGCTGATGGATGCGAAAGAACAACATCACCTGTTTCTTCTAAAATAGATGACATTGCTTGGTGACGGATGAGAGCAGGACCAATAAAATCTAAGTATGTTTTCGATTGATAACGTTCAAAATCAGGGAGCAGCCAATCTTCTCCGGTTGCAGCATTTTGCCATTTGCTTAATGCTTTCACCTGATTTTTGACTGAGCCGACCAGAAATAATTTTTCCTTAGCCCTTGTGAGCGCCACATATAGAACTCTCAGCTCTTCAGATAACAGCTCTTTCCTCATCTTTTTTTTCATCGCTACAAGCGGTAATGTTGCATAACTAATTCTCAGCTCAGGATGGATATACTTGCTTCCA
This sequence comes from Bacillus sp. WP8, assembly GCF_000800825.1. Taxonomy (NCBI): domain Bacteria; kingdom Bacillati; phylum Bacillota; class Bacilli; order Caryophanales; family Bacillaceae; genus Bacillus; species Bacillus sp. WP8. Next base: position 1,059,753 of record NZ_CP010075.1, on the reverse strand, counting down.
AAACCTAGCTCTTTATCAAGTAAATAGGACTGGTTTAAGTCCATCATATTAAAGTTCCTGCCGAGTCCTGCGGTAAAGACGATTGGAAATTCTAACCCTTTACTGCTGTGAATTGTCATCATGCGAACAACATCTTCTGTTTCACTGAACGTTTTTGCCGCACCAAGATCATCTCCACGCTCCTGCATTCTTTCGATAAAACGAAGAAAACGGAACAGTCCTCTAAAGGCAGCTTTTTCATACTGCTTTGATCGATCATAAAGAGCGCGGAGATTCGCCTGTCTCTGCTTGCCTCCAGGCATCCCGCCAACGTAATCTAGATACTGCGTATCGCGGTATACTTCCCAAATCAATTCCGCTACTGAATGATTCATCGAGAAATCACGCCATTTACGCAGCAATCTGAAAAACCGTTCTAGTTTTTTGCATGTAGGGTGATCTGAATGAGTCACACTCATAAATGCCTTCACAGCATCATAATAAGTGCCTTTTTTATCACTCGTGCGAATCATTGCCATTTCATTTTCGTCTAAATGGACAAGTGGTGATCTTAATACAGCTGCAAGCGGGATATCCTGATATGGATTATCGATGACTTTTAACAGAGAAAGAATGACAGACACCTCTGTTGCTTCAAAATAACCGGAAGAAAGATTCGCATACACAGGGATTCCCTGTTTCTTCAATTCCTCCATCATTTGCGGGGCCCATGGCATAGAACGAAGCAAAATCACAATATCCCGATACTGCAAGTTACGGGTCATTTGCTGTTTTGCATCGTACACTTGAAATGGCTGCTCCACCAATTCTCTTATTTTTTTAGCAATGACTCTCGCTTCAAGCTGTACGGTCTCTAGTTCTTCTCGCTCTTCGTCAGTTTCTGCTTCCTGTTGATCTAAATGGACAAGAAGCATTTCTGTCGTTGTATCTTTACTTTCTGGATAACTCGCTCCAAGCTTTAATTCAGCTTGTTCATCATATTCAATTTCTCCAACTGTTTCCCCCATCAGCTGTTTGAACAAAAAGTTCGTACTGTCTAACACATCTGAACGGCTTCGGAAGTTTTTATTTAAATCGATTCTCTTCCCTGTTTCTTTGCCGTCTGATGTAAATTGTTTATATTTGTTTAAAAAGAGCATGGGCTCAGCCAGTCTAAAACGATAAATGGACTGCTTTACATCACCAACCATAAACAGGTTGCCGTCTGCAGCATATTCCCCTTTAGATACAAGTTTTAAAATCGTTTCTTGTACAAGGTTTGTATCTTGGTATTCATCAACGAGCACTTCTTCAAACTGCTGTTGATAGTACTTAGCCGCTTCTGTTTCGATCAAATTTCCTTCTGCATCCTGCTCTGCTAAAATGCGTAAGCAATAATGCTCTAAATCCGAAAAGTCCACGATTGATTTTTCTTGCTTCGCTTTTTCGAAACGCTGTCCAAATTGGATGACAAGCTCCACAAGTGTTTCGACCACCGGCTTCATTTCAGCTAAACTCTTCAAATGCTGGGCTGGACTGCGCATAAAGTATTCATCTTTAAGCTTTTCTAATTGTTTTTTTGCTTGATTACGTGCATCTGTGGCTTTTTCTAACAGCACAGGGTCATATTCGTCCCCTTTACATGTTTTGAGCCTTTTAAAATTGATGTTTGGCACCAGCTCGTAAAGCTTCTCAAAATCATCTTGGTGCCTGATTAATTCATTGACTTGCTCTAGATCATCTATAAAATTTTCTGCTCTCGGTGCCGGGCCGCCCGGTTCTTTTGATAGGGCGAGAGCTCGTTCAAGTAGTTCCAGACAGCTTCGAAAAACGAGAGAAAGGTCCTCTTTGATATATGGGTAAAACGGTAATTGTTCTACTTTTGTTTGAACATCTACATCATAAAGAGAAAGAAATGCCCTCATCCATTGCTCAGGTGAAGGGTGAGATCTGGAAAACTCATAAATTTTCTTCACCAGCCATTGCAAGTCTAAATCATGACGGTCAGAAGTATAGCGATCAACCAGTTCAAAGAACGATGGCTTTCCAGCCTTATATACATCCTCAAACAGTTCATCCAACACTTCATCTCCTAATAATTCTCCTTCTGTTTGATCAGCCAAACGGAAGCCTGGATCAAGGTCAATTTCATAATAAAAGGTGCGCAGAACCTGCAAACAAAAAGAGTGCAAGGTAGAAATATTGGCACGATTCATGAGCGACAGCTGTCTTCTCATATGAAGAGACCCGGGGTTTTTCGCTAATTCCTTTTCAAGTGCTTCTGTGATCCGATGCTTCATCTCTGCCGCAGATGCATTTGTGAAAGTCACAACGAGCAGACGATCCACATCAACTGGATCTTCTGGACGGGTCATTTTTCGAATCAGCCGTTCAACCAAAACTGCTGTTTTACCTGACCCTGCTGCCGCCGCAACAAGGATATCTTGTCCTTCTGAAACGATCGCTTCCCACTGGTCATCCGTCCAAGTACTGTTATTCGGTTTTGGTATTTGCATACTGATCCCCTTCTTTTTTGATCCGGTCTATCACAACATCATCCTTTTCAGATGATAGCACTCTAAATTCATTATCCTCTACCAATTCATCAAATTGGCAAATAGACTTAAATGAACAAAAGCGGCATGGTGTTTGATCCTTCAATTTATATGGATTAATGGCTACTTCACCATTTGTAATTCTTTCGCCTGCTTCTTCAAATGTACGCCGAACGTGCTGTGTGAGTATATGGAAATGATCTTCACTTAAAACAGCAGAATCAGAACGGAAAGATCCGTCCTTTTTCAAACCGGCTTGAATGACTTGTGATCTTCCTGATTCAAGCGTTTGATCCATTAGCTTTACCGCTTCTACATCTTCAAGCAATAGACCTTTCATTTTAAATTTCTTGAATATTTCCTGCTCAATTTCATCCTCTGCAAGCGGAATCGGTGCTTGAATGAGCGGATCATGGATATGGAAATATAAAATGCCAGCTGGCGTTGCTTCTACACCGAGCCATTCCTTCGAATACGTAATGGTTAAATCTAAGTAAGTGAGCATTTGCAAGGCAAGCCCATAGTATACCTCTGCTAGATCAAGACCTTTCTCACTCGATTTGTAGTCGACGATTCTCAACAGCAGCCCTTTTGAACCTTCTGCTTTATCTACTCGGTCAATTCTTCCGACAAGCTCCATCGTGCAGCCATTTTTCAATTGAAAAGTGAACGGCGGAAGAGGTCCTTGGCCGCCAAAGCCTAACTCAAGTCCAACGGGAGAAAATCCACTCACTCTTGCATGCTCACTTAAGATAGAAGAGACTCGAATTAAGATTTTCTGGAGTTTTTCTTTAATATAAGCATGCCGATTAGAGCTTAAGAGGATTTCCTTTTGAAGACGCGGAGCAAGCTGTTCGATTGCATGTCTTGAATAATTGACACAGTCATCCTTCGTTAAGTTTTTCCAATCCTTTTTTTGTTCAACAAGCGTATCTGAAATATGCTTTAAAGCCGAGTGAAACAGCTGGCCGATATCGGGTGCTTCCAATTTATAAAATTGCCGGTCCTTTAGTTTTAACCCGTGGGAAGCAAAATGAGAAAATGCACACGCATTGAATTTCTCCATTCTTGAAACACTGCCTTGAATGTGATCACCGTAAAGTTCTTTTGTGACGTTTGGTTTTAAGCGCTTTGCTCGATTTGTAAAAAACAAACTCGACAAGATGTTTTTTGATACATCCCGATGAGTTGACGTTATCAAATAATTATAAACACTCCACCATACACCACTGATGGGATATTGGTTGAGCCATTGCTGCAGCTGCGAGACAGTATACGATAACGAGACATGCTCATTCGCTACAAATTTTAATTGCTCCTCGTCATCCAGCTGTTCCGGGTCTAACACATACAAAGCATGCTGATGATTTGGCATAAGCTCCTGACAATACTTGATAAGAGTTGAAGGCAATAAAGAGCGCCCCTCTTCATCTGACACTGAATAAGACAGATACAAATGATGAGATGGACTCGACAGCGCCTGGTAAATTAAAAATTGCTCATCTAGCAGCCGTTCCTTTCCTGTCTCTGCCAGCTCTGCTCCTGCTCGTTTTAACCATTCCCTGTCATCCTCAGACAAAACACTTTCGTCAGAAGGGCGTGCGGGAATAACGCCATCATTTACCCCAATGATAAACATACACTTCACTTGATACATTCTTGATAAATCCATACTTCCGATAAATACTTGGTCGAGTGAAGGCGGAATTAAAGCGAATTTTAAAGAGGCCAATCCTGTATCCATCATTTGCTGGAATAAAGGAAATGAGAGCTCCTCATCACCGAGCATTTCAACAAATTCATCCATTAATTGAATAACAGCATCCCATACTTGTCCATGCTGCATGGCTTCAGCTAATCTACCTGCTTCTTCTGCTTCCAGCCTAGCTTTTTCAAGTTTATCTGGCACTTGTATTTCCTCTAAAAAGACATAAACTGCCTCCACCATGTCTTTTACGTTTTGCGCTTTTTTCAGCCTTTTTTGCAATTGGAAAAGCGGAGGTGCAATCCATTCCTTTACATCATTCAGCATCTGTTCCATTTCAATTTCTTGATCTGTTTGTCCAAAATCCTCATCTAAAGATTGGAATCGTCTGTAGTGGAAACGGGAGCCGTTTGTCCAGCGTTCTCCTTTTACACCATAAGCAATACAGTAGTTTTCAAGCTGATCTGCCTGTTCTCTCGCTTTGTTTTTGGCAAGTTCGAGCGGAAATAAGAACTCTGTTTTCACGCAGCGAAACACGGCCTCATACCGCCAGTTTCCTTTTATGACATCCAAGCTCGAACGAATCAATTCAATAAGCGGGTGATACTGCATTGATTCATTTCCATCAATAAAAAAAGGAATATCGTAATCTCGAAAAACCTCTTTTAACGTATCTTTATAGTCATCTACATGCCGTGCGACAACTGAAATATCTCGCAGTCTAAGTCCTTCTTCTCTCACTAAATGAAGAATTTCTCTCGCTACTCCCTCAATTTCAGCTCGTTTACTCGCACTTTTAGACACTGTGAGATGAGGGGTTACTTCCTGATATGGCTGCACCGGTCTCTGCTCATATTGGCGTTCTAAATAAGCAAGATCTGGCGTATGAAGATGCCGGTTATTTCTCTCCAAAATGTGCTCAGAAATGACCGCTCCGCACTCTTTGGCAAGCTGATAGAGCTGGAAATACGTTTTACCAGTCATACGAAATAAATCAAGTTCATTTGGCTGCTTATCATGGTAGGAACGATCCACTGTGAACGCAGCCGTTATTTTCTCAGCATGAAGCAGAAGCTGTTCAATGACGAGAAGCTGCTGCGGTGTAAATTGATAAAAGCCATCTATATAAATATGTGCTCCTTTTATTTCTTCAGATAGAGGAATTTGCTGCGTGAGAAGCGTCAAATAGTCTTCTGAGTGCACATATTCATCTAGTAAATGCTGCTCCATCTGCTGATAAAGAACATGCAGATCATGCAATTTTTCGCCTGCCCGTCTTTCTTCTGTATACTCTGAATGCATGCTCGATAATGAAATTTTTTCAATATCCTCCGGCAGCATGCAGTATCTTTTGAACTCAGCCATCGTCTTTTCGATTTGCTCGACAAAACCTGGCTTATCACTCGCTTTTTTGAATACCTTAAACTTTTCTTTCTCTTCTTCAATTACTTTTCTTAAAAGCATTTGAATTCCTGTGCTTGTCACAAATTGCCGGTTCGCTCCGCCAGTCTGCTGTAAAATAGACCAAGCAAGACGCGTGAAACTAAATACTTTGGCCCTAATCATCCCGCCAGCTTCAGACGTTTTTGCAAGCTCGTATTCCATTAAGAATGTCATTTGATCCGGGACTAAAAAAATGATTGGCGGACCCAGTGGATCTAGCCGAAGCTGTTCTTTGATTTCCTCTAAGATTGCAGTCGTTTTTCCACTCCCCGATCTGCCTGCTAAAAACTGAATCTCCACGCTCCACAACACCTTTCTTATGTACTCATATTCTAGCGAAAATAAAAGTAAATAGCTATTTTCCCCTTCTCCTTCCTAAAAAGATATAGGCACCTTTCCTAACTCTTCTCATATCATAAACCATCATGAACTTAAAGGAGGCTGGCAATATCATGTATTACGGTTATTATGACTACTCGCCATATGACATGCGCCAAAACACAAGAATCATTTCAGACCTTGAAAAAGCGATCAATGGTGAATATTCTGCGATCCAATGCTACGAAAAACTTGCCCAAAGAGCAAAAACTCCTGAGGCAAAAAAAATCATTCAAGAAATACGCCAGGATGAAGTCAGACACTATCAACTATTTACAAAGCTATATTATTCTTTAACAGGTAAAAACCACAAACCAAGCGTAACAGAACCTTGTCCAGATCAATTTAGAGAAGGGCTTCTTTTCGCATTTAAAGATGAACAAAGAACGGTCGATTTTTACTTAACGGTATCAGATTATGTCCGGGATCAAGGAACAAAAGAGCTGATGAAACGTATTGCTCAAGATGAACAGCAGCATGCTGTATGGTTTTTATATCTTTTAACGCACCATGTGTCTTAGATAGTCCTATTTTAATAGGAGATCGTATGTTCCGTCAAAAAATGAAATCGTCTTTTTGTTCATTCAATCTATAAAATAAAGGACTATTTTCAGCAAACCTCTCATCTCTTTCACTTTTTCAAACGTGAAAACGACAATTTGATAAATAAAAAAACTCCTCTGCCACACATAGCAGAAGGAGTTTTTTTCATGATCGTTTAATGAAATTTTGCTTCATTGCTTTGCTGCTGATGTTTTAGCAGCCCATCAATGGACAGCATCTTACTGCCGCTAAGTGTTAAATAAAGCGCCATGACAAGCAGTGATAGTTCAAATTCATAACCGCCAACAAATCCTTTAGAAAAACCAACCGTCATAATCGCCACAGCCATAATTGGTACAAATAGCGCTGCGAAAATACGTGTTCCTAGACCTAAAATCAAGGCGATACCACCGACCAGTTCAATTGTCTTCACAATATAGGCCATAAATTCCGGTATACCGATTTGTCCAAAGAATGCCGCTGTTCCTCCCAGACCTCCTTGATATGCCTGAAGTCCGTGTAGAAAGAAGATCAAACCTAAAATAACACGCACGAAAAGTGTTCCTATTTCTTGATTCGTTTTCATATAGTGATTTCCTCCTGTTTTTACACTACATAATGTAATGTTAATAAGTAAAAAAAATTAGTAATTTAGATTAAGCATAATCATTAAGACCACCATGAGAATGGTTGATGTGACAATGGGAATGATGGGTACATTGAAAGGAATATTGTATGTTGGATTTAAGATCTTTTGTATTCTTAAATTCAATGCCCGATCTCCAAAGGATACCGCAAACTTCGTTTGTTTTTGAAACTGAGTTCTCTTTTTAATGAGTTTCAAAAGGGCTTGCCCTACTCCAAGCTCAGTGCCTGTCTGCCGAATCGCATAGTCATCTGCGATCACTTCACGAAAAACGGAATAGCTTTGTCTCATATGCTTTAACACTGGAATGTACCAAATAACTTTTGTGAGCATTGAGAATGTGAAGGCCTTTAAAGGATCATAGCTGTATTTGTGGTGCAATTCATGATGAACAACAGCGTCAATCTCCTCTTCATCCAGCATGTCCATGAGAGACGTTGATAAGTAAACCTTTGGGTGAAGCATCCCCATGGCAAAAGCAAGCGGTTCATGACAATGAAACACAACGATGTCGTTTGCATATTTCTCAGATAAAGATTCGGTCGACTCGTGATTGACTGCAAGCATGAGATTTTGCTTGAATTGAATGTACGTTTTGATTTGCTTCGTCATATAGAAAATCGCAAATCCCAGTGTATAGAGCACTAAAGCATCTAGAAAATATTTCAAAGGAGTGAATCCATAGAATTCGAGAACAGATTGGCATACATGAATGAGATTATATGCTTGATTCCAGCCAAAAAAGCTTGAAAGCACGTAATACCCCATCTGATAAAAAATCGTTAAACCAATCAATATACCGCCTAAAAATAGCAGGCTCGATTTCATTTTATTCATTTTGCTGCTCCTCTTTTTTGGATGCCAGCCTTGCTTCAAGCACTTTGAGTAATTCAGGGTCAGCACTTTCAATTGCATCCACCATATGATTCACTGCCAGTGGACCAAAATCGTCCATCAGACCTTGCGTAATCCATTTTGTCTGCTCATTTAGAAATTCTTCTTTTGTTAAAATGGGGTTATAAATAGATGAACGCCCTTTTGTTTTCTTCTCCACAATTCCCTTTTCGGTTAAGCGGTTCAGCACAGTCATCACCGTGTTGAAATTAATCGGCTTTTCATCTGACAGCTTCTGCTGCACTTCTTTAATCGGCATATCCTCACCTTGATAAAGGATCTCCATAATTCTTCCCTCTAAAGGACCGAAAAAACGATTCAATCCCTTTTCATTATATTTAAAAGAAGGAATTTTCATGTTATCACCTCACACTAAGGATTGTAGTGTAATTGAAAATGATAGTCAACTGATAACAAAAATAGGGGAAAATCGTTGTATATTTGTTTTTGTTTTTGGTAAAAATTATATCTTCACTTTTATTAAGAAGCTGTCAGGTTCTTGATAAGTTAATCTTATGAAAATGGTAAAAAAATTCGTATTTTATTTATAGAGACTTTTGTATTATAGTGAAGATAACAACATTTCACTTACTGAACAAAATTACAGGAAGAAGGTTTACATGTGATGAAACAAGGAAACAGCCTTCGAACCGATCTCATTTTGATCGCAATAAGCGGTTTAGGTGGTTTTCTTTTGTCTTTAACAGGAATGTCTATTGGCTGGATGATCGGTACATTAATCACAGCTGCATTTATTGCCATGCGACGTCCCACCCTGTTTCAGCGTAAAGGAAACAACACCTTGCGTATTCACAGCAGATGGCTACTCCTTGGTCAATTTATTCTCGGAATCGAACTCGGACAAAAAATGAACATGAAAGTTCTTCATATTTTCGCTGAACATTGGCTCCCTGTGAGTTTCATGCTCGTTTTTTCTATTCTACTGGCGATGCTCTCTGGCTTTGCCTTATGGAAGCTGAGTAAAACAGATATGCTGACCAGCTTTGTCGGCACAGCACCAGGCGGTTTATCTGCTATGCCAGGGATTGCCCAAGAGGTTGGAGCAAATACAGCCGTTGTCAGTCTCGTACAAACAACACGTGTATTAATGGTGGTACTCACCATCCCATTTACGGTGTTCTATTTAAATACAAAAAATCCAGCGGATGCAGCTGCAGGCGTTCAAGGGAGCGCCTTTTCATCCGGTGTTTTCACCCTGTCAAATATCTCGTGGACTGCTGCACTTATTTTAGGTGCCTGGCTTATGTCACGCCTGGCGGTTCGTCTTCATTTCCCTGCCCCTTGGCTGATTGGCAGCATGTTAGGAGTTGCTGCTCTTCAAGTAGGTGCAGGTGCGCTCATAGGTCATGATTTGATTCCTTATTGGCCAGCACAAGCGAATATCGCATCACAGGTATTTCTAGGTGCAACCATCGGTTCAAAAATGAATAAACAGATGTTTGTCGGACTAAAAAACACGTTAATTGTAGCCGTCGTCAGCTCAGCTGGATTGATTGCTGCAACGGTTCTCAGTTCAATTGCCATTGCTGAGGTCACTGGCATTTCTGTCATTACAGCCATTCTTGCCTTTTCGCCTGGCGGTATTGCAGAAATGGCAACAACAGCAGTTACACTCCATGAGGACTCAACCTTTGTAGTAGCTGTACAAGTCGTTAGAATCATTCTTGTCATAGCTATGCTGCCACCGTTTTTTCGATTCTTACATCATGTCTGGGCAAAAAGACATCCTGATTATAAAGCCGCTAAATAAAAAAGAGAGACGCTTTGCATGTGCAGAGCGCCTCTTTTTTATTCATCCTGATTTCTTTTGACACCAACTACTTGATCTTTTGAAATCGTTCCAAAATGCCGGCTGTCAAAGCTATGTATTCGGTTATCTCCGATCACGAAGTAATGGTTTTTTTTGATTTTATCATGTCCTGTGATGGCTTTCAGCTGAAAATCCCCTGTCAGGACATTCCCCATTTTATGTTTTTTCTGCTCTTTTAAATAGGGTTCTTTCCATTTTGCACCATCCACAAATAACTGATCATCGACATACTTGATCGATTCTCCCGGGAGCCCAATGACCCGTTTGATCAAAATTTGATTTTTTGGTCCGTGAAATAACACATAATCAAACCGGCTAATTTTCGTGAGTTTTGGCGAGAACTTGTTGATTAATAATTCTGTTCCATCTGTAAATGTGGGGTCCATACTAACCCCTTCTACTTTATACTTCACAAACATGAAATTCTTTACCTGGAACAATAAGACGATGCATGTAATAATCATCAACCATAGCAATGGCTTCTTTTTCATTAAGAGCCTCCTTTGTCCTCACGCTTGCTCATTCGAATGTTCAACCTATTTTCTACTCTCTTTCCAACATACCATAATAAAACGATAACTAGAACCGCAAAAACACTTCTTAACGGATTCTTTACTAAGGCAGAAAGGTCATAACCAATAAAACTAATGATAAAGAGCATGACACACTTACCAGCTAAAGCAGCTAATGAAAATTGCCACATACTAATTCTTGATAAGCCTGCTACCACATTGACGGCAGCAGAAGGTGTAAAAGGAAAGCAGAGTAAAATAAATAACGGACCAAATCCCCGTTTCTCTACCCAAAGCATTAATTTCTTAATGGAAGGGTGTCTGCTAATAAAGTTCAGCATTCTCATCTGTCCAAATTTTCTGATCAGTAAAAAGACAAGAATAGAACCTGCACTTGCACCGATCCAGGTTAATAAAAAGCCTTCCCAAAGGCCAAATGCATTTGCATTTGCCACCGCAAACGCCACGAGTGGTAAAAAAGGAAGAAATGCTTCAATCAGAGGAAGCAATATAGCGACAATTGGTCCAAAGGCCTTGTAGCTTTCAAAAAATGATGTGATATTTTCATGAGTAAATAGAGAAAGAAATGATGTCAACTTGTTTGACTCCTTCAAGGTTTGTCTACATTTCATTTTACATGGAAAACATAAAAATATACAAATAAATCCCACTCGCCCCCCCTTGAGATTGTTTGACTCATTCGATATAATAAATAAGAACGTTTGTTCTATTTATAAAGAAAGCAGGCTTAGACATGACGAGACTATCAAGAGTACAGCTTCAAATGATGGAACAGGCCATCTTTCTTCCTATGGTCATCTCCATCCTCAATCGTGATCTGACACACTTAAAACAACATCAAACATTTAAATTAAATGAACCATACATTCAGCTTGTGACCTTTGTGTTAAAGGAAGCACAGAAAGCACTTTATGAACTGAAGCAGCATTTACGTAAAGAAAGTATGAAAGTACAGCAAATTGAACACGATGAGGGATTTACAACGTATCTATTTATCATAAATGGCTATGAAGAAAAGCATAAATACTTTAATCCGCGTATACGTCACCGGGTAGAGGAACTGCTGACTCGATATTTTCTCCAACAAACAAATGAACTATAGGCTGAAATGTTGCGCGTTACACATGCAAAAAAAGCCTGCCGCGGCGGCAGGCTCCTACTTATTTATGATAATTCAAGCTGTTTTCTCAGCTCTGTTCTCACTTCGTTTAATCCTGGTCCATCTAACTCAAAATAATACACATTCCCAGGCTGATAATCATGCCCTTTGAGCTGAATGGTATCCACAGATTTTAATGAACTCAGTAAAGGGAAAAGACCGATGAACTGTTTCATGGAAAGATTGGTTGAGACATTATCACCAAGCGTATCAATGATGTTGTCGTATGACGGGATCGAAGAAATCGATTTAGATTTTTCAAAGATGGCTTGAAGTGCTTCCATTTGGCGCTTTCCGCGCATGAGATCACTGTCTGCTTTTCTCGTTCTCACAAAGGCTAAAGCTTCTTCGCCATTCAGTCTATGAGTGCCTGTCTGCACTTGAACTTTTCCTTTTGAATCCTTTTCCATCTGTTTTACGATGCTTTCATCTTCAATCGTTACATCAATTCCGTTTAGCTCATCCACAATGTCTTGAAATGCTTTAAAGTTCCCTGAAATCACATAGTCTACAGGAATGTTCAACAAGTTTTCGACCGTTTTGACTGACAAATCTGCACTTCCAAACGCATGAGCGTGAGCAATTTTATCATATCCTCTTCCCGGTATATCCACATAAGAATCACGAGGAATACTGAGAAGCTTAATGGTTTTGTCTGTTCGGTTCACCGCCGCCAGTAAGACCGCATCACTTCTTGCTTCGTCTACCGTTTCACCTGGACGGCTGTCAATTCCAAGCAGCAGCACCGAAAAGCTGTCTTTTCCTGGATCAAAAGCTTTCACACGCTTTTGCGAGGTGTCTCCTCTTTCTAATGATACTTGCGCCTTATTCGACGCTTTTGAAATTTTATAATATGCGTATCCAGTCACGGACACTGCCATCACCATGACAAATGCCATGATAAACAGCACGGCTTTGACCCAAGGCCTTAGTCTTCTTTTTGATCTTGTTTTTTCCTTCATCCTTTCCGAACCCTCACTCTATCTTAGTCTATCAATGTAGGTCCCACTATAACATATTTTGATGAAAGTTTCCTTCATACAACATATTTTTATGAATCCACAATCTTAAGCTTCAGACAGCTCACCTATTTACAAATCTAAATCAAAAAACAGCCTGCGGCAGCGGCTGCTTTTTCCATCATGATTGAATATCAAATTGAAATTGTCCCTTCAGTTCTTCTTCTGCTTCTTGAAATAACTGACGCAACCTCTCAGCATAATCGCCAAGAGCGTCTTTGCTCGTTTGAAAATTCACCCATGTCAGTTCTACTGGAAGATTCACCTCTCCTGTTAAACAGTCCCAAAGAGCATCAAGGTTTTTCCCGTAATAATCAGGAAGGTGTAAAACGTTTTTTAGCTGATCGTGAAGCTCTTCTTGCGACCTGCACACTGCGCCGTCCAGCTGCACTTTTTTCATGTTCATCTTCCCCTCTCCTCTCTATATTTTAAACGAATTGGAGGAGAAAGAGAAAGATGGACACCTTACTTTTGTTTCTGTCTGACACCTGAGATGAATAAAATGAGGCAGGCAGCCAAAACGAGCAAGAAAAATAGGGTTAATACGAGTTGAGTACCGTAAATATCAGCGAAGAGGCCAACAAACACACTTGGAATACCAAGACCTAAATAAGCAAACAAGTAATAGCCTGCAACGGCTCTAGCCGCCTCTTTTTTCCCTCGCTCAACAATGAGCTGAAGTCCGCCTAAATAAGTAAATCCATAGCAGGCAGTACCCGCCAGCATCGTTCCGGCAAGCACAAGGAAGATAGATCCGCTGTTTGCACCGTATAGCAAGAGGCCATATCCGCATGGAAGACAGATAAACCCCAAAAGAAGCGCTGTGCTGCTATTCATCTTGCGCACAAAGGGCTGCATCAGGACACCTGCCATATTAATCAAAAAGAGCGCCGGTCCTACCCACAATTCATAACCATTTAATTTAAGCTGTGCTGGCAAAATTGAAATGACAAGGCCGCACACCGACCACGCGATAGCAATGGCTGCATTCGCCGGCATTGTTCCTTTTGGAAATCTTGGCATGTTCATCATCGGTTTACCTGAATCTCCTTGGACAGGCGGAACGAAAAAGAAGACACCCACAATAGTTAAGAACAAAAAGGCCAGCACAATCCAATAGCTAAGCGGCGTGAGCGACACACGCTGAAAAGAAAGAAGTGCCGTAAAAAGAGCACCGCCTCCAAATCCAACCGAACTGCATAATGCAATAAAAGTTGGAATCCAGCTTGATTTCTCAGGATATAAAGCAATCAAATATGCGGTGCATGTTCCAACGCTAAGACCAAGACCGACACCTTGCAGCAGCCGGGCAGCAAAAAGCATCTGTATGGAAGGATGTACAATCATCAACAAGGTGGCACATAACGAAAAGCTAAGCGCAACCAATAAAATCGGTTTGCGTCCAGCCCGGTCAGAAATGCCGCCAAGAAAAAGCAAAACTGGAATGAGTCCGAAGACATACGCAGCAAATACAAGTGCTGTTGCCGCCTTTCCGTACCCTGCTTGTTCTGCATACGCCGTATAAAGGGGCACTTGCAGATTCACAGCAATCGTAATCATAAAAAGACCAAGTAAAACGAAAATAAACGGGATCATGGATAAGTGTGCCGTTTCTTCTTTGGATGCTGGGATCATTTGACTCTCTCCTCTATGTCATTGCATATGAGAACAGTGTACACACCATTTGGCTTACTTCCTACATCCAAAAACGGCACTATTGACCAGTCCATAATTCCGTGTCATCATCATCTTATGATGTGAAAACGAGAGAAGGTGCACGATGTATATTCATTTAGACCGTTCAAGCGCCACCCCGCTCTGGCAGCAAATCGTAAATGAGATCATTCAAAAAATTCATTCACAAAAACTGCATCCTGACGATCAGTTAACACCGACAAGAGTGCTCGCACAGGAGCTTAATGTATCAAGATCAACCGTCCAGCTTGCCTACGATGAACTGCTGGCAAGAGGCTACGTCAGCACATCTAGAAGAGGCGGTACAAAGGTCATTTCAAGTGATCAATATACAGCTTCCCCTCCCCATCAAAGTGAACCACCTTTCCCACCTCCGATAAGACCTCACTTTGAAGAAGCCGAAAAACAAATGGACCATTGGCTGTCAGCCAATCAATTTCATGAGAAGCTCGATATTGATTTTCGTCATCAGGAACCGGCGATCGATGACCACTTTCAAAACATATGGAAACGCTCGCTCATGAAAGCATTACAGCGATTAGATATGAAGAATTGGGGCTATTCCTCCCCGCATGGATTATGGGAAGTGCGTTCAGAAATACGCCAATATTTATCTGTTGAGCGCGGGATTGAAGTAGAAGAAGATCAAATGGTGTTAACAGGTGGCACACAGCAAGCCATTGATTTGATTTCACAGGTATTGCTTAAAAAAGGGGATACAGTAGCTGTTGAAGATCCAGGTTTTCCTGGGGCAAGGCTGTCGTTTATGCATCGCGAAATGAACATTCACCCCGCACCAGTTGATGAAGAAGGAATGGTGGTGAATACATTGCCCCAGCAAACAAAACTGATTGCTGTGACGCCCTCCCATCAGCGTCCAACTGGAGTATGTATGAGTGTAAACAGAAGGCAGCAGCTGCTAAAGTTTGCTGTCAGCCATCAGTCTTATATATTAGAGGATGATTTTGATGGAGATTATCGTTACCATGGCGGGCCGCTCCCTTCCCTATTTTCAGAAGCACCCGAGCATGTGATTTACATCTTAAGCTTCTCAAAGGTGCTGGCGCCTGGCATCCGGCTTGCTGCCATTATCGGTACCAAAGCAGTCATAAAAGAAATTGCCGCACTGCAATCACTCATTCAAAGACAGCTGCCTATTATGGAACAAATCACACTCGCTTCTTTTTTCAAAGAAGGAGAATTCACGCGGTATGTCAGGCGAATGAGACAGCTGTATAAAAAAAGACAGGCAGCCATGATGGAAGCCCTTTTGGCACATCAATTTGACAAACACTTCCGTATCTATGGAACCGATACGGGCCTTCATGTCTTTTTAGAAGAAACACCAGACTTTGATGAAAAAGGAAGCATTGAAGCAGCAAAGGCAGCTGGCGTTGGCATTTATCCATTAAGTCCTTATTGTTTTGAAAGCAATCGAAAGGGATTACTGCTAGGATTCGCCTGTACGGACGAAAGCATGATTCAAGAGGGCGTTCGCCGTTTAAAGAAAATACTGCACATCTAAAAAGCCTGGAAGTAAACCTTCCAAGCTTTTTTAGGATGATTGCTGAATCTGACCTACTTCTTCAATAAATGCGGCTGTCTGCTGCAAGCCATCCTGAAAATGATGGGTAGCGGATATAAACAGCTTTTCTTGATCGGGATGCTTCAAGAGTTTCTCCACCTTACTAACCCCTTTTTCAAATGAAGCCAGGCCCGTCTTTAATTGTTGATCGGCCTTTTGATAAGCGGCTGGAACTTCTTGATGATCAAGCCCTTTTTGAATCACACGATCAAATGCTTTCGTCGCTTCTGTCAATTTTTTATTTGTTTGAATTTTTCCATGTCCATCTGAGATAAACTGATCGGTCATCTTTTCATATGATTCATTTAACTCATCCATATAAGATTGAACCCATTGTTCATAAGCAGCTTCTTTTGCGTCTTGTTTTGAAGGCGATTGACCTGCTTGCTGACAGGCTGCTAGTAATGTCACTGTTAGGATAAATAGCAGCACCAAATGTGATTGTTTTTTCATACAGAGCCTCCATTTCTTCATCCCATTCGTTCATATCGGTCAAATATAAGCATCCTTTACTACATAAAAATACTTCGCAAGAAATGATTTCTTTTATTGTAACAGACAAGCTCGTGTCACTTCTGTGATTTATGAATAAATAGATGAAAATACGTCTAAGGATTCACATTTCCCTGTCATTTCCCAATACAACCAATAGACGACGAGACATACGTATTTGGTTTCAATGAATTCATCTTTATGATGGATGTCCCCCTTTTTACATTGCATGAAGTCCATATGAGATAAGAGGTCCAGCGGCTGCTCTGCCGCTGGCTTTTGATTAATATCTGTTACGAAGCTCCCTTAATATAAAATCGTATACGAGATTGAGCTGCTGTTCCTTTGGATACAGCATAAATTCTTGTTTCTTAGGAAGACCTCCATCAAGACGATCTTGAAATTTCGTTCGGAGATATGCTGTTCGGTGCACCTGACTCTCAAATGATTTATATGAGACATCAAGTTTGATGGTTTGCTCATTTGTAAAGGTGACCACCGTGTCTCCGAGGGATGATTCCTGGAAGGTATGAATGTATTTGTGGGAGATCCAGCCGCACTGAGGACGGTTGGATGAATAGGTTGGGAAGAAATACAGATGATTGGATGAGTCAATCACAATTGGAGGTTTATGAGATATACCTGTTACTTCATATGTTCCCGCCTTTCTGCCTGCATAGCTTGAGCCGAAGAATCTGCAGCTGCGTTCAATAATTTGCAGGGGCTTTAATTCAACATAAAAGCTTGTCTCTCTTTCGATGACTTTTGAATATACTCTTTTTCCTTCTTCAACTGAAAGAACCGCCATTGTTGTTTGATTAATGACGTATGAATCTAAAGGTGTTTCACTAATTCCTGACACTTCATTTCCTCCTGTGTTAATATTTGGTTATTTAAGATACTATTAATCTATCACCAACATATAAGAAACGACAGGATTTTTTCAAAATTTATTAAAAATCATCTTTTTATCATATTTTTTAGTCCATTCGATCTATCGAAAAGCTTTTTTTAAAGATATATCACATTCTGTCGATTGGACAAGTGATGTCGATTCTGCTCAAAAATAAATTGTCTAAAAATTATAAATTCTTGTTGATTTTTTCTCCGCCAATCCATATACTATAAAAAAGGCATCGGGGGGATTCTTTATGAAAGAGAAAAAAACGTATGCTGAGCTCATGAAGTCCCGCAACACCCAAAAAACCGAAGAAAACGGCGTCACCATTTTAGACATCTATATTCAAATGGTTTTAGATGAGGCGCTTTATAAACAGCGCTTAACCTTCCTAAGAGAAGAGATTGATAAGGCACTGGATCAGCGTGATGAAAAGCGATTCAATGACTTGTCAGCTCAATATGCAGAACACTGCTTACATCAATCATGATGATTTTACTTGCGGCAGAGAGACAGCAAATTGTCTCTTTACCGCAAGTTTTTTGTTTATCCATTTAAAATGGTTCCGCCATTCACATGGAGCATTTGTCCATTCATATAAGATGAATCTTCACTTGCTAAAAATAAATAACTCGGTGCAAGCTCTACTGGCTCTCCAGGACGCTCCATTGGGACATCCCCGCCAAATTCAGAGACTTCTTTTTCCGTAAAGGTTGATGGAATCAGCGGTGTCCAAATGGGACCCGGTGCTACCCCATTCACTCTAATCCCTTGTTTAATGAGCGATAAGGATAATGATCTCGTAAATGTGACGACCGCCCCTTTTGTAGATGAATAATCGATCAATGTTTCATGCCCTTTATAGGCGGTGACAGATGCTGTATTAATAATACTGCTTCCTTTTTTTAAATGAGGAAGAACAGCCTTTGTTAAATAAAACATGGCAAAAATATTCGTTTGAAACGTCCGAAGAAGCTGATGCGAGGTAATTTGCTCAATGCTTTTTTGCGGATGCTGTTCCCCGGCGTTATTCACCAAAATATCAATGGAACCAAACGCATCTTTTGTTTTTTTGACGACCTCATTTGAAAAAGCCTCATCCCCTAAATCACCTGCAATTAAGATGACACGGCCTCCCGCTTTCTCAATATAGTCCTTCGTCTCCTCGGCATCGCGATGTTCACTTAAGTAAACAATGGCGACATTGGCACCTTCCTTCGCAAATAAGACAGAGACTGCTCTTCCGATCCCGCTGTCTCCACCTGTCACAATGGCTGTTTTTCCTGCTAACTTTTTGTCCTGCACCTCACGATCAAAGACAGGTCTAGGGTTCATTTTATATTCAAGACCCGGCCGTTCATTTTGGTGCTGAGGCGGCAATGTTTTCTTCGGCTGCTTTGTTGACACGGTAGTCCACTCCTTCCTTTTATCTTGTTTATTTTTATGTGCTGGCTCCTTTTTTATGTATGACGCCCTTGTTTCCTTTCAGGTGTATGATTTTCATTATTGTGGAAAAATTATACACAACAAGTTAAGTGGAGGCGACAACATGGAACAAGAACATAAAGGAATGGAAGAGGCAAAATCGTTATGGCTGTTGGACAGCCGGAAGCATTCTTTTTCTTCTGTCAATGAAGATCTCACAGCAGATGTAATCATTGTCGGCGGCGGTATTAACGGTATCGCTGCGGCCTTTGAAATGAAAGAGCGAGGATTAGATGTGATCATCATTGATGCCGATCAATTGCTGCAAGGCACGACCGGACACACAACGGCTAAAATCACCTCACAGCATGATGTGTACTATTATGAGCTGATTCAACAAATTGGCATGCCAAAAGCACGTTTGTATGTAGAAGCAAACGAGAAAGCAAAAGACCTCATTCAAGCTCGTATCAAAGAGCACGACATCGATTGTCAGCTAGAGATTAAAGATGCGTACCTTTATACAAAGGAAGAAAGCGGTGTAAAAAAGTTAAAGAAGGAATTAGATGCCTACAAACAGCTTGGTATTGACCGAGAATGGAAAACAGAGCTTCCTTTTGACGCTGACATCAAAGCAGCCCTTGCGATGACGAATCAGGCACAGTTTCATCCCCTTCATTATCTCAATGCGCTAATTGACAAGCTCCTCGAGCGAGGTGTACGTATCTTTGAACAAACAACCGCTGTTGATGTAAAAGAAGGGAACCGGCCTGCTGTCGTCACAAAAAACGGACATCATCTGACAGGGCGCTACATCATTTCATGCTCACACTTTCCTTTTTATGATGGGAAAGGACTTTACTTCACCCGAATTCATCCAGAACAATCCTATGTCGTAGCAGCCAAAACGACGAAGCCTCTCCCAGACGGGATGTACCTCGGAATTGATCAGCCTGCTCACTCTTTAAGAACGTCAGAATGGCACGGCGAGGAAGTTGTCCTCATCGGAGGAGAAGGTCATAAAACAGGACAAGGCGGAGATGAATCCGCTCACTATGAAGGACTAGAAACGTTTGGAGACGCCACCCTTGGAATTGAAGAAGTGCTGTATCGCTGGTCGACACACGATATGGTCACAATGGATCAAATCCCTTACATTGGCCGCCTGACCAAACACCACCAGAATATCTTTGTAGCGACCGGCTTTAGAAAATGGGGCATGACCACAAGCCACGTGGCTGCTACTCTTATCGGTGATTTAATTGAAGGAAAATCGAATCCATACGAATCAATTTTTACGCCATCAAGACCTGTTACTGACTCTTTCGTCAAAGATTTCATAAAAGAAAATACCAATGTCGCTGCCAAGCTGATCAGTGGTAAATTCAAACGAACTGATCAAACAATCGATGATTTACAACCAGGCGAGGGCGGCATTATCTCGTATGAACATAAAAAGTGCGGCGCCTATAAATCAGAGGATGGAAATGTCTTTCTTGTCGATACCACGTGTACACACCTAGGCTGCGAAGTCGCTTGGAATAATAGTGACCGCACTTGGGATTGCCCGTGTCACGGTTCACGTTTTTCTATTACTGGAGAAGTAGTAGAAGGCCCTGCTAAAAAACCACTAAAAAGGTCGTATAAAGAACAGTAAAATTTCACTCTTCCCCTTTAAAAAATCCAATATTATCCGATAAAAAACATAAAGTCTGATATTTGTGATGATTATGGGGGGACAAACAAATTGTTATTTAAAAAAGAACCGAAAAGAAAAAACACTGCTTTTTTCACAGAGCAGGATGATGGGATAAAACGAATCAATTTCTCGAACAATACGGACATTGCTAAACAAATCAAAATGATCGACCTGACGCAGCATGACCTATTGATATTAAAGCAGCTCAATTCAATTGTTCAGGATGATATTGCACATATCGTTGATAAATTTTATAAAAATTTAGAAGTCGAGTCTTCCTTGATGCATATCATTCAAGACAATAGTTCTGTCGATCGTTTGAAAAAAACACTCCGCATTCATATTAGCGAAATGTTTGCAGGTGTGATTGACGAAAACTATGTGGCAAAACGCATTAAAATTGCTCAAGTTCATTTACGGATTGGCCTCCAGCCTAAATGGTACATGGCCGCATTCCAAGACCTTCTGCTATCAATTATGGATTTATTTGCAAACCATATCCAAGATTTCAAAGAATATCAGACAGCAGTCAAAGCGACAACGAAAATTTTAAATTTAGAGCAGCAGCTTGTCCTAGATACATTCCAAAATGAATATTCTAAAATTCGTGATGAAGCAGAAGAGCAGCAGCAGGAGCTTCATACAAAAATCACGGAAACGTCAAATTCGCTTGCTTCTCTCTTCTCAAACACAACAAGTGCAGTTGACAAGCTTGTCTCAAAATCGGATGAGATGGCGGACATGTCACAAGCTGGAACACAAATTTCAGCACAGGTTGAAGAAAAATCAATCGGCGGTAAAAAAGAATTAGAAATTCAGCAAACACAAATGAATCAAATTGACGGCAGCATGACAAAAATTGAAACAGAAATTAAGCGCCTTGAAGAAATCGCTAAACAAATTGAACAAATCTTTGGGATCGTTACAGGTATTGCAGAGCAGACGAACTTGTTATCTTTAAATGCCTCAATCGAATCTGCACGAGCAGGTGAACACGGAAAAGGCTTTGCTGTCGTTGCAAACGAGGTGCGCAAATTATCAGAGGACACAAAGAAAACGGTTTCAACTGTATCTGAACTCGTTAACAATACCAATTCACAAATCGCCATTGTGTCCCAGCATATTGCGGACGTGAACTTACTTGTGACAGACAGTAAAGAAAAAATGACTCAAATCAATTCACTCTTTGATGATATCGTCAGCAGCATGAACTTAAGCAAAAACCAAAACGGAAAAATTGAAATTGACCTTCAGACCTTCCTTAACGAATTGAAGGAAGTCAAACAAACGGTGTCTCAAGTCGCAAGCTCCGTCGAATCCTTAACTAGCCTGACAAATCGCTAATACAGCCTTTTTTCTTCTGCTTTAGTATAATAGAAGAAAAGATAGAAAAGGCGGGATTTGATTGACAACAATTTGCCTAGTCAGACACGGGGAAACAGATTGGAATGCAGCGAAACGAATTCAAGGACGAACAGATATCCCTTTAAACGACAAAGGTAAATGGCAGGCTGAACAAACTGGACTTTACTTAAAGGATGTCCATTGGGATGTTGTCATTTCCAGTCCACTAACAAGGGCAAAAGAAACGGCACACTTGATTTTAAATCATGTCCATGCCCCACTTGTCATCATGGATGATTTCATTGAACGAGATTACGGTGACGCTGAAGGCATGTCGTTTGAGGAACGTCAAAAGCTGTTTCCAGATAAACAGTATCCAAATATGGAACCACTTGAGACGATTCAAAACCGAATGTTAGAAGGTATTGAGAAAGTCAGAGCCGCCTATCCAGATCAACATGTCTTGATCGTAGCTCACGGCGCTGCTATCCATGCTTTACTCACCACTTTGGCTGATGAACATATGGGTCTACAGAACACGAGACTTGTCAATGCTTGCTTAAATTATGTGGAATGGTCAGATGGTAAATGGAAGGTTCGTGATTACAATGTGGTCAGCCATTTAACTCAATCCACCCCTTCTTAAAGAGCCTGTTATCTTAGCAGGTTCTTTTTTATGACAAAAACAATGATAAAATAATATTTTTTTATATCGAAATTCGAAATAGATGCTAGACGATTCTACCTATTTTATGGCTTTTCGGGTATCGAATATTTAACCGGAAATGGATCATGAGAAAAAAAGCACACTCCCTTTTTAATAGATCATCGCTGAAATGATAGAATAAACATATTTTACCACCAGTTCCAAGTGACTTAATTCCCCAATTTTCGCTAGGACTTTCACAAAAATTCAGGTCTACTCTTATTTGCCTACTTCCCTTAAACTGAATATACAGAATAGTCAAACGGATCATTCTATTAGACTACGGATGATTATTCTGAAATAAGGAAAAAGGGATGTGGAATGTGCGTGAAAAAGAAAAATGTGATGACAAGTGTTTTATTGGCTGTCCCTCTTCTGTTTTCAGCAGGGTTTGGAGGCTCCATGGCAAATGCCGAGACGGTCTCCAAAACAGATAGTGAAAAAAGCTATATTGTTGGTTTTAAAGCCTCTGCCACCACAAACAGCTCTAAAAAACAAGCTGTCATTCAAAATGGTGGAAAACTAGAAAAACAATACCGCCTCATTAATGCTGCACAAGTGAAAATGTCCGAACAAGCCGCCAAAAAACTTGAACATGACCCTAGCATTGCTTACGTAGAAGAAGACCATAAAGCAGAAGCATATGCACAAACCGTCCCTTATGGAATCCCTCAAATCAAAGCTCCAGCTGTACACGCTCAAGGTTATAAAGGTGCTAATGTCAAAGTAGCTGTCCTTGATACTGGAATCCACGCTGCACACCCTGATTTAAATGTTGCAGGCGGTGCGAGCTTCGTCCCTTCAGAGCCAAATGCCACCCAAGACTTTCAATCACATGGAACTCACGTAGCTGGAACCATTGCTGCCCTTGATAACACAATTGGTGTACTCGGGGTCGCTCCAAGCGCTTCCCTATATGCTGTAAAAGTATTAGACCGCTATGGCGACGGACAATACAGCTGGATTATTAGCGGTATTGAATGGGCTGTAGCCAATAATATGGATGTCATCAATATGAGCTTAGGCGGACCAAGCGGTTCAACTGCGCTTAAAAATGCCGTCGATACAGCGAATAACCGTGGAGTCGTTGTTGTGGCAGCAGCAGGTAATTCTGGCTCTAGCGGCTCTAGCAGTACAGTTGGCTATCCAGCAAAATACGATTCTACAATTGCTGTTGCCAATGTAAACAGTAACAATGTCAGAAACTCATCTTCTAGCGCAGGTCCTGAATTAGATGTTTCTGCACCTGGTACTTCTATTTTAAGTACAGTGCCAAGCAGTGGATACACTTCTTATACTGGAACATCTATGGCGTCTCCTCATGTAGCAGGAGCAGCAGCGCTTATTCTTTCTAAAAACCCGAACCTAACAAATTCACAGGTTCGCATGCGCTTAGAAAATACAGCGACACCGCTTGGTGACTCATTCTATTATGGAAAAGGGTTAATCAACGTTCAAGCGGCTTCTAACTAACCAAGTGTGATAAATAAAATCCGGCTGATCCAGCCGGATTTTATTTATTACTGCTTTTTAGGCGGCTTCTCTTTTTCCGCCGCTTTTTCCATATCCATGATTCTCTCCATCATGGTTGGGTGTCCATAACGGAAAATCTTCACTAGAAACGGTGGATTCACCTGGGACAATCCTGATTTTGCAAGCTTTTGAAAAGACGTTACGCCCGCCTCCCCGTCTTTTGTCATGTTCACCGCATATTCATCGGCTGCCCGTTCTTGATGCCTTGACACTGCATTTGTAAAAGGTGAAGCTGCAAATGACAGCATCGATACGATGATTAAAAGAAGCGGAAGAGCAGCAATGTCGTGTGACATTTTCAGACGAAATGTGCCTGCTCCTTTTTGATAAAGATAAAAATAAAGACGGTCGATCGCAAATAATCCGGCCAGTGACAGCACTAAATATCCTGCTAATCCAATATAAACATGTTTCATGACGTAATGTCCCATTTCATGCGCCATGATAAATAAAATTTCGCGGTCTTTCAGCTTTTGAAGTGTTGTGTCCCATAAGACAATACGCTTATTTTCACCAATTCCTGTGACATAAGCGTTCATCGTGTTCGTTTTCTCAGACATATTGACCTCATACACATGATCTGCCGGAATATGCGCTTTGTCTGCAAGCGTTAATATCTTCTTCTCAAGCGCTTGATCCTTTAGTGGATAAAAATTGTTATATAATGGATCAATGACGACCGGCTGTATAAAGAAGAGAAACAGCGTAACTGGGACTGTCAAACACCACGCATACAGCCACCAGCGTTTTCTTCTCTTTTGAATCAGCCAAAAAAACACAATTGCACAAAGGGCAAGGAGCGGATATTGAATCCAAAAATCCAGTGTTTGATCTTTCAACCAGCTTGCCGTACTTTGTGCAGATACTCCGTAGTGTAAAGACAGCTGATAGCCAATCCACTTAATTGGGAATGAAATGAGCATTGTTAGAAGCGACAGCACAAACACGTACACAAGTTTGCTTAAAAACGTGAAACGAGCTGCTGCCAGGCTCCAGTCTGCTATTTTCCGTGAAAACCCTGAAATGAGCAAAAGGAAAAAGACATACCAATCTAATGGGATGGTTATGAAATACAGCAGGTTCCGTATGTTCGAGAAATTCTCGCTGATCGCAAGCTCATGACTTGTCATAAAAGTATGCGGATCTGCACTTGTCCCTTTTACGCTTTCAGGTACCGATGAATCCCCCATTAGAAACAAATATGAATAAATAAAAAGACCGTACAATATGTATGCTACCGTTGCAAGAGCTACCCATTTACGTACTCGCACAGGTCAGCCTCCTTTCCATTCCTCTCTCTATTCTAATCACTCTTTTTTTCGTTTAGAACCTGTCTCATGTGGCTCCATCATAGCATGCCCCATCTGAAAAAGCTTTCGCGAAAAAAATGATTATGCGACTTAAAAATCGGAGAAGCTACATGTATAACAGTGAGTTGGAGGATCAAAATGAAGAAAATCCTTGCAGGAGTTGTGATTTTGGGACTTTTATTCATCACCTTCTTTTATGTGTTCAGCCGGACGAGCGAAATCTTTGATGAGAATCGAGCAGAAAAATTGCTGCTCTCGCCAGCGAATGAAGCCATCTCGTATGAAATAGATGATAAGGACACAGCAGAAGATCTAATTGAAGAATTAAATAAAGGCAGACAAACAAGCAATCATCTCAAGAAAAATTTAAAAAAGCCCGATTATATCGCCAAAGTGATGTTCGGACGAACAAACGGCACCACCTTTCAGCTTTGGACCAACCGATCACAAGTCGTTTTTTTAGTTGATGGAACGTTTTATGAACTGAATCAAAAACAGTCGAAATCTTTTCAGAAACAGTTAAAAGAAGCCATTCAAAAGAGCTAAAATGATCTTTTTAGCCCTTTGTCTTCTTTCGGCGTGAGATGCAAGGATTTGTCTACATGCTAAGGGAGCCTCCTCATCAGAGACTCCCTTTTTTTATTTACTTTCTTCTGCTTGATACTTTTCCTTTAGCGCTCTTCTTAAAATTTTACCTGTTGTGTTTTTAGGAATATCATCTATGAAATGGATCGTTTGGGGCTGCTTATATTTCGCTAAATAGCGTGAACAATGTGTAATGATGTCTTCTTGATTGATGTGAGCATGTTTCTTAGGGGAAATGTAACAGACGACTGCCTCTCCTGTGTTTGGGTCTGGCACACCGATGACAACGGCTTCTGCTACAGCTTCATGTTGATAAAGTACTTCTTCTACTTCTCTTGGATACACATTATAACCGCCAACAAGAATCATATCCTTTTTCCGGTCGACAATATAAATATATCCTTCTTCATCTCTTCTTGCCAAATCGCCAGTATACAGCCAGCCGTCTCTTAGTGCAGCTTCCGTATCTTCTGGCATTTGATAATAGCCTTTCATGATGTTTGGCCCTTTTGCTATCAGCTCTCCGACTTCATTTGGACCGACTTCTTCTCCTAGTTCATTCACTATTTTATTCTTCACATTCATAATGTCAGTCCCGACAGAACCTGGTTTTCTTTTTCCGTCAAGCGGATTAAATGCAGTCACTGGTGATGCCTCTGATAATCCATAACCCTCAAGGACCGTAACACCGAACTTTTTCTCAAAGCCATGAAGTAAGGCAACAGGCATGGAGGCACCGCCTGATATACAGATCCTCACAGATGCCATCGCTTTATCATGCCCCTCCTGGCGGTACAAATAGTTATACATGGTGGGCACACCAACAAATAGCGTTGGCTTCTCTTTTTCCATCATGCGCAAAAGCTCTGATGGGCTGAAATGCGGCAAGACATAAATCGTCGCACCATGAATCAACGGTGCATTCATACAGACTGTTAAACAAAAAACATGGAACATTGGCAAAGCGGCAATGACCTTGTCCTTTTTATCAATCGATAAATACTCAGCGACATCTCTGGCATTTGAATAAAGGTTGAAATGAGTCAGCATTGCACCTTTTGGTTTTCCTGTCGTGCCAGATGTAAATAAAATAACAGCGGTATCATTTGGCTGAATGGAAGGATGTACATTCTCATTCGCAGCTCCTGACACAAGCTTTCCAAAGAAAACAAGTCGATCAGATACTTCCTTGAAGCTTGATCTGCACGCCGATTCATTTTCTGCACAAATGATGACTCTTTCAATGGACGGAAGCTGCTCATACACCTGCTCGTACACTGGCAGAAGCTGTTCAGGCGCCACAATACCTTTTACATCGCCTGTGATGAGCATATACCCAATTTCACTAGGTGTGTATGTTGGGTTAATAGGTACTACGACAAGTCCTGCCTTTAATGCGCCAAAAAAAGAAATGACAAAATGCGGTGAATTTCCTAAAATAAGCGCGATATGATCCCCAGCTTGAAACCCTTCGTTGACTAATCCATCTGCAAAACGCTCGATACTTGTCATCAGCTCTCGATAGGTCCACTTCTTTCCTTCATAGATCAGTGCGATATTTTCTCCCTTCGTCATCGCCGTCTGCTGAAGATTTTTGATCAAATCCATTCTCCCACCCCTTACATGTCATCAATGAATGAATGACCATTCATTTTATGGCCGAACATTCCTCCTTTCTATTATAATAGACAATCGAAAAAATCCACAAGATCAAATGTAAATCGCTTTCATTTCCTTCAATCAAAAAAGCACCGCTATCTCTAGCCGTGCTTTCACGCAATTAATAAATCAAATCAAGAAAATCCTCTTTTGATACATTGCCGAAATAGTGGCGCATATCCATATCTTCTAAGACGTCACTGATCGTTTTACGATCATATTGCTGCCCAATGAGCCGCTTCTCAATATCGGCAATATCCCCTACGCCAAAGAAATCACCAAAGATTTTGCAATCCTGGATCATCCCTTTTTTCACTTCTAATCGCAAATCAATGGAGCCTGCAGGGAATCTCTTAGAATGCTGTAAATTAAATTTTGGTGAACGGCCATAGTTCCATTCCCATTTTTGATAGCGATCTCGGGAAATTTCGTGAATCTTTTCCCAATCCTTTTCGGTCAGGCGATATTGAGGCACGTCCCCATTTGTATCAAAAATGTAGCTTAAAAGAATTTTTCTAAACTCTTCTGTTGTCATTTTTTGATCCATCAATTCACTGATATTGGCAACCCTGCTTCTAATCGATTTGATGCCTTTTGATTCTATCTTTTCTTTTTTCACATTTAGAGCCGAAACGACATGTTCAATTTCTGAATCAAATAGCAGCGTGCCATGGCTGAAAATACGTCCTCTTGTTGCAAACTGGGCATTTCCAGAAATTTTACGTCCATCTGCCATGATGTCATTTCTGCCGCTCAATTCAGCTTTTACACCTAGCTTTTCAAGCGCTTTGATGACCGGCTCTGTGAACTTTTTAAAGTTATGGAAGCTGTCCCCATCATCTTTTGTGATAAAGCTGAAGTTTAAGTTTCCTTTGTCATGGTAAACTGCACCACCGCCAGATAAGCGGCGCACGACTTTGATTCCGTTGTCTTCCACATACTTCGTGTTGATTTCTTCTATTGTATTTTGGTTCTTTCCAATAATGATTGACGGCTGATTGATGTAAAACAGCAAATACGTTTCTTCTGGATCTAAATATTTTAAGCAATATTCTTCAATTGCCAAGTTAATCATTGGATCATAATGTTGTTCGTTATCGATAAACAGCATCTCTATCTTCCTTCCTTGTTCCATCTAAGCCCTGAATGGGCAAGCTGTATATTGCCAGTATATAACGCCTGTGCTTCATTGACTAGGTCTTTATGACGACCAAAATGGGGCAGATGGGTGATGATGAGTTCCCCAACATTTGCTTCCTTTGCAATCTTCCCTACCTCTGTACTGTTCATATGTCCAGCACCTGATCCATCCTGTCCAGCGTAAAAATTGCTTTCGGCTATGAGCAGATCTGCTCCCTTGCTAAAAGGAATAAATGCCTCCTGATAGCTTGAGTCTGCTGTATACACGACCACAGCATCCTCTGCCTGAATTCTCATAGCATAGCATTCTGCCGGATGAACCGTTTTCAAAAAATCAATTTGAAATGGTCCAAGCTGAATCCCTTCTTCTGGCTGATAAGGCTTTGCCTTTGTATGTACATCATCAGAAAGCCGTCCAAATGCTTCTTGATCACCAGTATGTCCATAGATCGGAAGCTGGCCGCTGCTTTTTCCTAAATGATATCCCACTAGCTTCGCATATTGGAGTGGTCCGATATCTGCAATATGATCGTGGTGATAATGAGAAAGGAGAACAGCATCTAGTTCTTCTATATCAATGTATTGCTGAAGCTTTGAAAGAACACCGCTTCCGCAGTCTACAAGAAGCCTGAAGCCATTCGATTCAAAAAGGTAGCCTGATGTCGCTTCACCTGCTGCCGGAAACCCTCCATAGCATCCAATTACGGTTAATTTCATCGTCATTTTCCCTCCTTTTCTAAAAATCCCCTTCTTACAATATACCCATTTTTCATGGAAAAAGCATTCTTCTTGCCTATTGTTACAAAACAGATTGACAAATATTAATCTGTTATAATACAATGATAGCAACAAAACGTATTGGAGGATGACAAATGCTAGGAAAAATCACAGAGTTTTTTAGAAATTTGCCCTCAAAGAAATGCACAAAATGTGGAAATGATTTAATGGAACAGCACGAGTGTTACGGTAATGAATGTGAGGAATGCTCACAAGTAAGTTATCTTAAATAAGGGAATAAATTGAATAAAAAAGCACTTTTTCCCTCCTCCGTCAGTTGGAGTCAAAAGTGCTTTTTATTTTTTCTGAAAAATAGGTAAAAAGGTAAAACCCTTGTCACAAAAGGGTTTTTTAGTATTTTTATATGATGAGTTTTAGTTCTGAAGACACTTTTTATTGACTAAAAACAATGAAGGAGGTTCTAAATGTCTATTTTTTCTAACAATTTTGTATTTTCTTAATATAATTTTATCGTGGACGAACCTCTTTAATTTTAGTTATACTTTAATTCATATATTAAAACTTAATATGATGGGAATATTCCTTTAATGAATATGTTAGGGAGGAAATCTATGAAAAAATTAAAATTTGGATTGGCTACTCAAATCCTAATCGGTCTTATTCTCGGTGTCGTTGTTGGGGCAATCTTTTTCGGTAACCCAGGAGTCGAGACATACTTAAAACCAATTGGAGACTTCTTCTTAAGACTCATTAAGATGATTGTCATACCAATTGTCGTATCCAGCTTAATTTTAGGTGTTGCAGGTGCGGGTGATGGTAAAAAAGTAGGGAAACTAGGTTTTAGAACCATTCTTTATTTTGAAATTATCACAACATTTGCGATTATCCTTGGCCTTGTCCTAGCAAACTTTGTACAGCCTGGTGCAGGCGTTGACTTTGGAAATACGGAAAAACAAGATATTAGCCAGTATGTTGAAACGGAAAAAGAGCAAAGCAGCAAATCAGTTGCTGATACGTTCCTTCATATCGTTCCAACGAACTTCTTCCAATCATTGGCGGAAGGTGATTTGCTTGCGATTATTTTCTTCACTGTGCTGTTTGCACTTGGCGTTTCAGCGATTGGGGAACGCGGTAAACCAGTGCTCGCCTTCTTCGAGGGTGTATCACATGCCATGTTCCATGTCGTTAATGTTGTGATGAAAGCTGCACCATTTGGTGTATTCGCACTCATTGGTGTGACCGTATCAAAATTTGGTCTTGAATCTCTTATTTCATTAGGTAAGCTTGTAGGTCTTGTTTATTTTGCGCTCGCTCTCTTCCTTATCGTTGTATTCGGAATTATCGGAAAGATGATTGGCGTCAATATTTTCAGATTTCTTGCTTACATGAAAGACGAAATGCTTCTTGCCTTTAGTACATCCAGCTCTGAAACAGTTTTACCAAGAGTCATGGATAAAATGGAACGCATCGGATGTCCAAAAGGAATTGTTTCGTTCGTTATCCCAATCGGTTATACGTTTAACCTGGATGGCTCCGTCTTGTATCAAGCCATTGCTGCGCTTTTCCTTGCACAGGTATATGGCATTGACCTCACGATCGTCCAGCAGCTTACACTTGTTCTTGTACTGATGGTAACATCTAAAGGAATGGCTGCCGTTCCTGGTACTTCATTTGTTGTATTACTCGCGACATTAGGAACGATCGGTGTACCTGCTGAAGGTCTTGCATTTATTGCAGGTGTGGACCGTATCATGGATATGGCACGGACTGTTGTGAACTTAACAGGAAATGCACTTGCAGCTGTTGTGATGTCTAAATGGGAAGGGCAGTATGACCCTGAAAAAGGACATCGCGTGATGACAGGACAAGAGGTACCCGAGCCAACACAGCTTTCAAGCTAATGAAAAAGAACCCCATCTATCGGGGTTCTTTTTTTATGCTGTGATTAATGGTGATTGAACATAGTGATAAAGAAGATCTGCAGTATGGACAAGTGAATCTTCATGTGTTCTTTCAAAGGCATGCGAGGAATCTATACCAGGACCAATCAGTCCATGAATGATATCATGCCCTGCTCTAATGGCTGCTGATGCATCAGAGCCGTAATAAGGGTAAATATCAAGGCGGTAATCAATGTTGTGCTCTTCTGCTAATGCAGCTAAATGCTTGCGTAATCCATAGTGATAAGGGCCGCTCGAATCCTTTACACAAATCGATACACTGTATTCATCTGTTGACTGACCGTCACCAATCGCGCCCATATCTACAGCTAGATATTCCACCGTTTCTTCTGGAATATTCGAGTTCCCGCCGTAGCCAATTTCTTCATTATTAGAAATTAAGAAGTGCGTCGTATGCGGCAATGTGATATTTTCCTTTTGAATTCTGTGGATGAGCCGCAAAAGTAGCGCCACACTTGCCTTATCATCCAGATGTCTTGATTTAATAAAACCTGAAGACGTCACTTCCACTCTCGGATCAAATGAGATAAAGTCCCCTACTTGAATGCCAAGTGCTTTGACATCGTCTGCATCTTTCACCTTTTCATCGAGACGAATCTCCATATTTTCTTGGTTTCGTTTCGCTTTTCCAGCATCCGCATAGACGTGCACGGATGTTTGATGCATAAGAATGGTCCCTGTGTATGTATGGCCTGATGCTGTTTCAATTTCACAATATTCGCCTTCAATTGAGTTATACTGAAAGCCTCCAATAAGTGCTAGACGAAGCCGTCCATTTGATTTAATTTCCTTAACCATCGCACCGAGCGTATCGACATGCGCTGTCAGCATGCGATGTTCTTTGTCATCTGTTCCTTTAATGGTGGCAATTAATCCGCCTTTTCGATTTCGTTTTGTCTCAATGTTCAAATCTTGTAAAAAACGTTCAACAAAGCCGATCACTTTTTCTGTATTTCCTGATGGACTTGGGATTGATACAAGCTTTTGAATCAGCTGAACGGTTTCATTTACTTCAGTAGTCATTCGGCATTTCCTCCTTTGTCTGAAAGCAATTCCTTCCATGTATGCCTTTTTCAGCATCTCTTCTTAAAATATATCGCTTCAGGTTCGAGATGTCTAATTTCAAATGAAAAATCCTTCCTCTATTAAAGAGAAAGGATTCATGGATTAAGCTTCGTCCTGTTTCATTTTTCTTACGTTCCAAGCAAAGTATGCTGTTGTTGCCGCCATCATGATGATCGCAACTGTACCAAGGATCGCTGCTTGGTGCCATAAATAGCTGTCATCACCGCTTGCAATGATCGTTCTAAATCCGTTGATTGTATACGTCATTGGAAGCAGACTGTGAATGACTTGGAAGAATTTCGGCACAAGCTCAAGCGGGAATGTACCAGCACTTGCTGCGAGCTGAAGAACCAAGATGATAACAGCAATGAAGCGTCCTGGGTTCCCCATTGTTGTCGCCAGCAGCTGAATGATCGCTAAGAATGTCAGACTGACGATAATCGCAAAGAGATAGAAGCGCCAGAGGCTTTCCACCTCAAGACCGAGCCCAAAGATGAGCAAGGAGCTTGCAATAACTGCTTGTAGGATACCGACAAAAAAGAGCACACTATATTTGCTGAAAAACCATTCAAACGCATTTCTAGGGCGTCCAGCAGGGTCTTTCATTGGGAAGACAACGGTGAGCATGAGAGCCCCTACAAAGAGTCCCATCGATAAAATATAAGGTGTGAGTCCTGTACCATAATTATCAATCTTTTTCGCTGTATCATTTTCTGTTTTCACGGGACTCGCAATCATATTGTAATTGTCTTGACCCGCATCAATTTCTCCTGTTTCATCAGCGGCGCTTTTTAATTTATCGGACAGCTTACCTGTTCCGCTCTTTAAATCTCCCAATCCTTTATCGAGTGATTTTGAGCCTTCAGCAAGCTTAGATGTGTTGCTTTGGATATTCGTTGAACCACTTTCCAGCTTATTTAACGCTGCGCTTAGCTGGCTTGAACCATTTGCAAGCTTATCTGCACCGCTTTTCGCTGTATCAAGCTTTCCATTTGCTGTCTGCAGACCATCTTGTAATTGGCCTTGACCTGTTTGAAGCTTCAGTGCACCTTGATACAATTTATTCGTACCAGATGTCATTTGATCAATCGCATTTTGTATCGCGACTGTAGATGTGTACAGCTGTTCTGTTTTCTGTGGCAGCTGTTTGACTTGCTGCAGCTGAGCTTTTGCAGAAGCAACCGCAGATTGAACCTCACTTGCATCAGGCAGTTCCTGCAAGGCCGCTAAGCTTTGTTCAAGTCCAGACAGATCAGGGAGTTCGATTTTAGGCAGACTGTCAAGCTGATCCATTGCCGCCTTTTTCTCTTCATCTGTCATTGAGCTGTTTTGGATAATGCTTTTTACTTTAGCATCTCGATTCGATAACGCTTCTTTTAATGAAGCAAGTTTTGTACTAAACGTTTTTGCGTCTTTTTTCACCTGATCGAGTTTAGGCGCCATCTTTTCAAGATTCGCTAATTCTGGTGATGACAAGACTTTTTCTACTGCTTCAATTTTTTCTGAAAAGGATTGTGCTTTGTTGTTTAGCTGCTCAATGCCCGCTGTGAATTGCGGCATTTTAGAAGCGAGCTGCTGATGGCCTTCCCGGCTTGTGTTTAACCCTTCAGTCAATGTATCAATTCCTGAACCAAGCTCTCCAAATTTCTGATCGATGGTTTGATAGCCTGTTAAGAGCTGGCCAAGTCCGCTGTCAAGAGATTGTATCCCTGTGTTCAGTTCACCCATTTTACCAGCAAACTGATGAACACCTTCGCTATAGGTTAACGTTCCTTCAGCCAATTTTGCTAAATTGTCTTTTAACTTGTTACTGCCATCTTTTGCACTTTTTGTTCCGTCATCAATTTTCTTCGCACCATCGCTTGCTTGATCTAAGCCTTTTGCAATCGTTTTGAAGTTATCAAAAATGACCTCTGCGTAATTTTTTGTGACTTCCTTTGAAACCGAATCTTTTAATTTGATAATGGCATTATTCGCAATTTGTGACGCCGCATAGTTGGCGCCTGGATTCGTATAATATTTCAGATTCGATTTTTTTGGATGTTTATCAAGGACTGTACTTGCATTTTTCGAGAAATCCTTTGGTATTTCCACGACGAGATAATAATCCTCGTTATTTAATCCCTTCACTGCCTTTTCTTCACTATCAACAAAGTTCCATTTGAAATTATCGTTTTTCTTTAATTCCTTCACTAAATCATCGCCGACATGCAGTGTTTTCCCGTCATAGTGACTGCCTTCATCCAAGTTGACCACTGCTACAGGCAATTGATCGACTGTACCATATGGATCCCAGTACGCTTTTAAAAATACGCCACTGTAAATCAGCGGAATAAATAACACAGCGAAAATCGGGATCAGTAGTTTTTTGCTCGTCACAATGTCTTTCCATTGATTCCGAATTAAATTCATTGCTGTTTTCCTCCCATAGATGAATGACTAAATTTAGAATTTGGTCATTTGAACTTAAAAAAAATTATGTTGCGGCTAAAAGTCCTTTGAGTACATAAAGCTCCAGCGACTCGGCCACCTCTTCTTTTGTTAAAGGGTCGTATCGCTTTTCCCAATCAAAAATAAGTGCAATATATAGTTTCACCATCACAAATGCAGTCAATTCAGGATCACATGGCTTAATATCGCCTTTATCAATCGCTTCTTTTACTTTCGTTTTAACATAGCGAATGATCATTTGCTCCATCTTCTCAATCATTTCCTTGACCGCTGATGTGCCAAGCTCCGCATTTTCCTGAAAGATTTTGATTGTGAGCTGGTGGTTTTTTCGAAATTCCAATATTGCAAAGAGTGCTAAATGAAGGTTTTCAGAGAAACTTTTCTCCTCATCCATTGCTTCATCTGCAATTTTCCTCATCTCTATTAAAAGGGATGTGAAAATTTCATCGAACAGCTCTTCTTTGTTTTTAAAAAAGGTATAAATGGTTCCTTTTCCGACGTTGGCCAGCTTCGCCACAAGATCCATTGTGGTGGCTTTATACCCAAATTGAGTAAATGCCTTCGTAGCCCCGTCTAAAATCATTTGTCTCCTATCAACACTCATGATCTCACTC
This sequence comes from Bacillus sp. WP8, assembly GCF_000800825.1. Lineage (NCBI taxonomy): Bacteria > Bacillati > Bacillota > Bacilli > Caryophanales > Bacillaceae > Bacillus > Bacillus sp. WP8. The sequence continues at coordinate 1,024,168 of NZ_CP010075.1, read as the reverse complement.
CCAAAATGACTATTTGAACGTTTTGGTCATTAAGTACAGAAAGTAATATACCACATCCTTTTCTCCGGATGCAACAACTTTGTTCACTTTTATGATTCACAACTCTTTTTGAATGATGAGAACACGAAAAACTCCCTTTCCTTGGTAGAAAAGGGAGTTTGTTTTATGAAAATAGATAAGATACAGCCTCTGAAATGGCCGCTTTTCCTTGATCAATACAATCAGGGATTCCGACACCTTCAAAAGCAGCACCTGTGATATAAACACCAGGATATGATTGCTTAAACGTTTCTCGCATGTTCGAAATGGCTTTCTGATGACCGACGTGATACTGCGGCATGCTCGTCTTCCAACGAGTCACTGTCGTCAGTTCTGGATCTGCTTTAATATCCATAATTTTCTTCAAATCCTCCAGCACAATGCTGACGATTTGATGGTCTGACTGTTCGACAATTGATTCGTCGCCAGCCTTCCCTACATAAGCACGCAATAGCGTTTTTCCTTTAGGAGCTGTATGCGGCCATTTTTTGTTCGTCCACGTACAGGCTGTAATAGAGAAATCACTGTTTCTTGAGATGACAAAACCAGTGCCGTCATATTCATTATGAACATCCTCTTCTTTAAAACCGAGTGCAACTGTTGCAACAGAAGTAGATGTCATATCATGCAAGTACTCAAGTCCCGCTTCTTTTGGAAACATGGAATAGATCGATTGATGAGGAGTTGTCACAATGGCTGAATCGGCAAAAAGCGTTTGACCGCTGTCTAATTGCACTCCATAGCCCCCATCAGTTTTTTCAATCTGCTTCACTTTTGTCCCTTTATAAACCGTTGTCAGCTTGAGCTTGCTTTCTACTGCTTCAACAAGCGCTTGCAGTCCTTGATTGATCGTTTGGAACTGCCCTTGTTTTTTCGCTGTCACTTGCTGCGCTTTCGCATGCTGCTGTGATTTTTTCATCCCAAGAATCAAACTGCGATGCTTTTGTTCTGTTTGATAAAACTGCGGGAAGGTGGACATTAAGCTGAGGCGGTCAATGTCACCTGCATAAATGCCTGATAGAAGAGGTTCGATTAAATTCTCAACTACTTCATCACCGACACGTCTTCTAAAAAATTCACCGAGCGACTGATCTTCTGTCTGCTTGCTTTTTGGCAGTACGAAATCCATTGCGGCTCTCGCTTTTCCTGCAACTGAAAAAAGACCGGTTGTGATGAATGGGCTGATTTGAGTTGGAATACCCATGACAGCGCCTTTTGGCATCGGGTGAAGGGTTTCATTGACTAGTACATATGCTTGTCCTGTTTCATTATTGACGAGCTGATCCGCGAGACCAACATCCTTCGCCAGCTGCGGTCCACTGACCTTTCTTTCTAAAAATGAATCAGGTCCACGTTCAATGATGTACCCGTCTTTATATAATGTTTGTATTTTTCCACCTAGCCTAGGGCTCGCTTCAATAAGAGATATTTGAATGGGAAGACCTTTTTCTTCGACTTCCTTTTCCAAATAGAAGGCGGCGGCTAAACCAGTGATGCCACCGCCAATGATGACAAGGTGTTTTTGATTGTCATGCATAGGATCGCCTTCTTTTATATAATTACTTGCTTTCGTCAAGCTTCTTTAATACGACAGTTGCGAGAGCATCAATAAATGCTGGTTTCGCATTTGGCATTTCTGGACGATAGTAGGCTGCACCGATTTCATCTGTCACAACTTTACATTCATAATCGTTGTCGTATAACACTTCTAGATGGTCAGCGACAAACCCAACAGGCACATATACGAACGTTTTATAGCCTTTTTGTTCGAATAGGTCCCGTGTTAAGTCTTGAACGTCAGGTCCAAGCCATGGATCAGGCGTATTGCCTTCACTTTGCCAGCCAATTTCATAATGTTCAATTCCTGCACCTGCTGCAATCATTTTGGCAGATTGTGCGAGCTGATCAGGATATGGATCTCCTGCTGCAATAATTTTTTCAGGAAGACTGTGTGCAGACACAATGAGTACGGCTGATTCTCTTTCCTCTTCACTCATCGATGCATACGTATCCTTCACTTGTTTCACCCAATAGTCCACAAACTTCGGCTCATCGTACCAGCTTTCCACAGACGTAATCTTCAGATTGCCAAGCTTGTCTGCCTCATCTTGTGCACGCTTGTTATACGATTTCACGCTAAAGGTTGAAAAATGCGGGGCAAGAACAATACTCACTGCTTCTGTGATGCCGTCTTTGTGCATCTCTGCAACTGCATCCTCAATGAATGGTTCAATATGCTTTAAGCCAATGTAGACATGAAATTCAATGTCGTCTCGGATGTCGTTCAAATGATCACACAAACCATTTGCCTGCTGTTCTGTAATTTTTGATAAAGGAGATATACCGCCGATTGCCTTGTAGCGATCCTTCAAATCTTGCAGCATCTCTGGCTCCGGTTTTCTGCCTCTGCGGATATGTGTATAATAACGTTCAATATCTTCTTCTTTATATGGGGTGCCATATGCCATGACAAGAAGTCCCATTTTCTTTTTCTCCACAACCAACACTCCTTCAGATCATTTGAAATAGTTTAGATGGATGATTTTTTATATTTCGCTGAATAATCGTGAATAAAATCTGTCAGCTTCTTTAACGTATCTGGTGAAACATCAGGAAATACCCCATGACCTAAGTTAAAGATAAAGTGATCTGATTTCATTCCTTGATCTAAAATATCTTTTGCTCTTTCTTCAATGACTTCCCAAGGAGCAAGTAAGATGGTTGGATCAAGGTTCCCCTGTAACGTTTTTGTGAGCCCTTCTTTTCTCGCTTCATCTACACTCATACGCCAATCCAGTCCAACCACATCAAGCGGCAGATCGTGCCAGTCTTTCGCTAGATGGCTTGCACCAACTCCATACATGATCATTGGGACATTTTCAGACTTCAGCTCTGTGAAAATTCGCTGCATGACAGGCTTAATGAATGTCCGGTAATCTGCTGCATTTAAAGCGCCAACCCATGAGTCGAAAATTTGAAATGCACTGACCCCGGCTTTTACCTGCGCGCGTATGTACGTGATCGTCATATCAGCTAACTTGTTCATGAGCAGCATCCACGCCTCAGGATCACTGTACATCAGCGCCTTTGTTTTATGATAATTTTTAGATGGACCGCCTTCAATCATATAGCTTGCCATCGTAAATGGTGCGCCAGCAAAACCGATAAGTGGAACATTCAGCTGCTCCTTCGTTAAAAGCTGAATGGTATCAAGCACATATGGCAGGTCTTCTTCAGGATGAAGTTCCCCAAGACGTTCGATATCTGCTTTAGATCGAATCGGTGCATCAATCACAGGTCCAATTCCATTTTTAATTTCTACGTCCACTCCAATAGCCGGAAGCGGGGTCATAATATCTTTATATAAAATAGCAGCATCTACACCATATTGTTCTACAGGAAGTCTTGTTACATAAGCACATAACTCTGGCTGATGCGTAATTTCAAATAGCCCGTATTTTTCTTTAAGGGCACGATATTCAGGCTGTGAGCGTCCTGCCTGTCTCATATACCAAACTGGTACATGGTCTGTTTTTTCCCCTTTACACGCCTTTAAGAACGTGTCATTAAAAACCTTCGTTTTTCCCATTACCTTTCATTCCACCTTTCGCCTTACACTCTCTTTGCATAAGGCTCAAACACTGCTTTTACTATACCGCGTTTTCAAGGCACGGTATACTAAAGCGGCTCAATGTTCAAAAAATCGCCGAATATTAACGTCCAAAAGACTCTGGCTTGACATACGCACTGCCTTCGCCTTCTTCTTGTGTTTGGGTATTATATGGAACAACTTTATACTCTGCGTTTGAAAATACATTGGCATACGGCATTGTATAACTGCCCACGCCTGTCACTGTGTCGATCAGCGTCTCGCCTCCATTTCTCTTTTCATAGATGCGGTATTCAACGCGTTTATCCTCCTGCTTGTCCCAAGACAGCTCTAATGTAAATAATCCTTTGATTTTAAACGCATAGCGGGCTTCAAATCCTGATACTCCCTCTAAATGGATAGGAGATTGAAGCTCTTTTATTCCCTCTGGTTTTTCAAACGTTTCATTGGTGATTTGAGCTGCTGTTAAAATATCTTTAAACAGCTGCACTGGGTATTGACTGCCCCCAGTTAAATAGTGGCTGTTATCGGTTTTGTCATACCCCATCCAAATCGCACCCGTTGTACTAGGCGTATAACCGGCAAACCAAGCATCCTTTGTTGCACCTTTCACACCCGAATATGTGGTCGTCCCTGTTTTACCAGCTAAATCTCCAGCGTATGAACCGCTCTGGGCTGTCCCGCCTTTGACAACTTGCTGAAGCATTCTTGTCATGTTCCATGCATTCTGCACGCTAAACACTCGTTCTTGCTTACCACGATTCTTTTCTACAGTTTCTCCTTCATCATTGGTGATCTTTTGAATAAAGAAAGGCTTTTTATATACGCCTTCATTGGCAAATGTATGGAAGGCTCCAGCGATCTGTAATGGCGAAACTCCTTTTTCTAAACCGCCAAGCGCAATAGCTAAGCCTTTATCAGAGATATCTATCCCCATTTTCTCGAGATATGACTTCGACGTATCAATGCCCAGCTGGCTTAACGTCCACACAGCAGCGGTATTTTTACTTTTCATGAGGGCTTCCATCATTGTGACCCGGCCCTCATACTGCCCATCGTAATTCTTAGGTGAGTAGCCGTCATAGCTTTTTTCTTTGTCTTCAAGCAGCGAATAAGGTCTGAATTTTTTCTCCTGCATTGCCGGACCGTACACCGCGATCGGCTTAAAAACAGATCCCGGCTGCCTAACAGCTGTCACCCTGTTATAGCCTCTCGCCTGATATTCTCGTCCTCCAATGGCTGCTTTCACTCCACCAGACTCGTTATCAATAAATACGGCGCTGCCTTCCGGAGAACCGCTTTTTCCCGGGAAATAACGGTTGTTCTTCATCGCATCATATGCAGTTTTTTGCAGATTCATATCAATCGGTACTTTAATGGTATAGCCGCCTTGAAGCAATTGTTCATGTGAAATGGCATACTCTGATTCTGCTTCTTTTATGATGAGATCAACATAGCTGTCCACCCAAGGTGTTTCTGATTTCTTTTTTAAATGAATGCCTAGTGTTCTCCCTTTTGCTTCTACCGTTTCTGTTGAAGACAAATATCCTTGTTCGTTCATTAAATTCAGGATGGTGTCCCGCCTTTGTTTATTTTTATCAGGGTGTAGAACAGGCGAATAAGTAGATGGTGCCTTTGGCATCGCAGCGAGAGTAGCACCTTCGCTGACCGTTAAATCTTTGACATCCTTACTAAAGTAATAATTGGCTGCTGCCTGAATACCATAAACACCATGGCCGAAGTAAAGCTGATTCAAATACATTTCAAGCAGCTTATCCTTGGAATAATCTCTTTCTAAATTAATGGCAATAATGACTTCTTTCGTTTTTCGAAGAAAGGTTTTGTCATTTGTGAGAAAAATATTTTTTGCGAGCTGCTGAGTAATTGTACTGCCGCCCTCTACCTTTCCTCCTGCTAATATATCTCGATAAACCGCCCTTGAAATAGACTGTGCATCAATTCCGTGATGCTCATAAAAACGCTTGTCCTCGACAGCCACAAAGGCTTTTGCTACTTTATCGGGCACCTCTTTTAACGACACAGGGTCCCGATTTTCTGAATACATGCTTGTGAGTTCTTTTCCATTCTGGTCAATGATTTTGGAGGAAGCGTGAAAAACAAGCTTCTTTTCATCTATGACATAATGTCCTAAAAATAAAATCGTCAGATAGCCAATAAATGAGAGTACGATTGTACTTCCTGCAATGACTAATGGAATGATTATCTTCTTTTTCTTCAAATTAGGTCACCTCATTCCTTTATACGGATAGTATGGGATGTATTGCTTCATAATATGTTTTATGGATTGACTGCCAAAGAATTATATATCATTCTTTTGTTATACTATCAAGCAGGAGGCGGTTTAGATGAATTTCTATATTACATATGGAACAGCAGATTTTTTGCATAAAATCGCAAAAAAACACCATCTGGAAAATCTGCTTTATATGGTCGGGAAAGAACAAGCAGCTCTTTTTCATGAAACGGAGGGTGAGACTGTATTTAAAGCCCCTCATGCCTATGATGTGATTTATGCGAAAGGCGAGCTTGTCCAATCTGGTTTCGTCACCTTGAATCATATCCCTGTTAAGCTTGAAAGCAGAGCACTCTTTGAATCCACCTTTCAGAAAAAGACGAACATCTCAGAACATCAGCGCGGCTTCCAAGCTATTCGCGTTTTAAGACCTCAAAAAGATGAAGAAGTTTATTTGATTTTGACACTTTGGGAATCAGAGGACTTATTTCAAGACTTTCAAGAATCAGAAGCATTCTTTCAGCCACACGAGGATACAGGCTCCATTTTCTCTCGTCCGGCTTACCTCACATCCTACCATGCCGTCACAGACAATTAAGGAAGTGCTGCTCTCAGCACTTCTTTTTTTCATGAAAAAAAGCCCAATCGCTGGGCTCTTCATTTTATGAGCTTGATTTCAGCTCGTACCGATGAATGATCGGCTGAAGCACATAGAAATTCAGCAATATCCAACCCAATAAGACCGGCCATTTCAACATAGGTGAAGCACCTTTCAATTGAACGAGCAGCACCAATAGCGGAATCAAACAGATCATGAAAAAACTCATTTTTGAGACAAACGTTTCTTTGATTTGATGCCGGCAGCTTGGACACATCATCATTTTCGTATGTGATAAATGAAACTTTTCGACGAAAGAAAATGTTTTTGAACAATTTGGACAGCTTCCCAACGCTACTCCTCCCTTTCCCTGCTTCATATCAACTTCGACTTTTATGCAAAATGACCTTTTGATACTGACCACGAAATCCTCTTCTGTTGAAAGATTCTAACAATTACCATACAATCAGTAAAAGAGCATGAAGGAGGTTTTCGATTCAATGACAATATCCACTTTACAGAAAAGCATCAATGAACGTCTTGATGAACATTATGAGGAAATGGTTGAAATTAGACGCCATCTCCATATGAATCCTGAACTTTCTTTTCAGGAAGAAGAAACAGCCGCTTTCATCGCCAGCTACTATGATACATTACAAATCCCTACGCGTACTCAGGTGGGCGGTCATGGCGTACTCGCTTTTATCGAAGGAGCTTCTCCGGGGCCAACCATTGCCCTCAGAGCTGATTTTGATGCACTTCCCATCCACGATGAAAAAGATGTACCTTACAAATCAACAAAACCTGGAGTGATGCATGCGTGCGGTCACGATGGGCATACTGCGACACTTCTTGTATTAGCAAAAGTTTTGCATACACATCGTGACCAATTAAAAGGAAAGATCGTCCTCATTCATCAGCATGCGGAAGAATATGCTCCCGGCGGTGCAAAACCAATGATTGAAGACGGCTGTTTAGACGGTGTCGATGTGATATTTGGTACGCACCTTTGGTCTTCAGAGCCTTGTGGCACGATTCTTTATAAAAGCGGAAACTTTATGGCAGCCGCCGATCGTTTCTCTATTCAAGTCCAAGGGAAAGGCGGACACGGTGCCCAGCCTCATTTAACAAAAGATGCCGTACTCATCGGTTCACAAATCGTCGCAAACCTGCAGCAAGTCGTTGCCCGTAAAGTCAATCCGATTGATTCTGCTGTAGTGTCTGTTGGAGGTTTTGTCGCAGAGAATGCCTTTAATGTCATTGCAGATTCAGCTGTTTTAACTGGTACTGCACGATCCTTTGAAGAAAGTGCACGGCATATCATCGAACGAGAAATTGAACAGGTGGTAAAAGGGGTGTGCCAGATGCATGATGCTTCCTACACATATGAATATGTGAGAGGATATCCAGCTGTCAAAAACCACCCGAAGCCTACTGAATATATTGCGGACGTCGCAGAACAGACGGAAGGTGTAACAGAAGTAAAAGAAGCGGAAACCCAAATGGGCGGAGAAGACTTTGCTTACTACCTTCAGCATGTCCCTGGCACCTTCTTCTACACAGGCGCCATGCCGGAAAACAGCCAGGATGTGTATCCACATCATCATCCAAAGTTCGATATCAACGAAAAAGCAATGCCTGTCGCAGCAAAGGTACTCGCTAACGCCGTTCTTTCCTACAATGAATAAAAAAAAGCCGCTGTCCTCAGCGGTTTCAGCGTGTAGACAAACCCTCGCATTCGGTTTCAGGTCTGCGCTCCGGTGCTCACGAATGTCCAATTCGCTCCGTTCCGCTGCTCGTCCTTCCTAGACTGAAAAGGTTTTTTCTATCACGCTGTGCTGAAAAGAAGACAAAGGGCTAAAATAAAAATTATTTTAGCCCTTTGTCAACAATCTGAAGCCGCTGTCCTCAGCGGCTTTTCTAATTCATATCTTTCAATATTCGCAAGTGAAATACATGGCGTGCGACCTCTCCGAGCTGTCCTGTCAGCTGATGATTTGCCACGCCGCCAACAGCGGCTCCGACGACCGGCATTAATTGAAACAGCTTCACAAGATCAATGTAATCTCGATACTCCTGCTGAAAGCTGTACCAATCCATTTCCTCTCGGCTCGTTTCCCAATCATCTATGATCTTCATCATTTTTTGACGATGTGCACTGCTGGAAAAAGCGAGTTGAAATATACAGAGCAAAAAGAGTCTTTCTTCCTTTTGAGATAAATCAAAGCCGTAAATACACGCCAGCTCATAAAGGCATTTCATCTTTATGCTCAGCAGCAGCGGAAAGTCTGCCATTCCAAGGAATAAACCGCCTGCACCTGTTCCAATCCCTTCGACGGCAGCCGCCTTCTGGTAATACTTCACTTTATCCTTTGCCAGTTCATTTCGTTCTACAAGAGATAATTGTTCATCAATCACTGAAAATGAAGTGAAGTGTGATCCTGATACGGTGGATTCAACCATTGTTTTGACTGCACTAGTGATGACTTGATGAAACCTGGCAGGAATTCGGCGGTTCACCTGCTGCTGAACTCCTTTTGAAAACCGTTCGATCTTTGAAGGTTTTCTTAAAAAACGTGTTTGAAAAAGAATGGCTTCTTCATACAACTCCCGTTCAGCTGCATTCATCCGGTCCCCTCCTAGATGTCATCATACGCGCGTTGTAAATAACATACCTCCACTTATCTCATCTTTTTTAACCTGCTTTGTACGTAAGGCTTAAAGAGGACAAGCACAAACGCTACAGAAATGAGAAGGGCAAGTCCGCTTCCCTGCCAGCCTCCTGCTGGAAGTACCGCACAGCTCAGCAATATCGATTGGATGATGAGCACATTACGGACGAGAACAAAAAAGCTTCGATCCTTTTCTTTTTGAGAAACTGGATAAAGTGCCTGTAATGAAAGATGAGCAAAGTGCTTCGTTAAAGGCACAAGCTGTACACCTGTGATAAATACTGTGAATAAGACAAGCAACGCACCCACCCAGCCTGCTGCACCTGTATACAAAATAATCAGGACAAACACGGCCGTTAATCTAAACACCAGACCAAAATAGTCATTTGAGCGTACAAACGCCCTCACATACATATAAGAAAAAGTTTTACGCTGATCGTAAGGAACAAACTTCAACATCCAGTCCATGTATGCTCTTCTTTTCACCTGTTTCTTTAAGTGAGGCACATCGGTAAATAAGTTTGCCAAACGATAAAAGCGCTGCTTCCGTTTTAATTCATCAGAAATATGCAGTTCCCATTGAAAAGGCTGTTTTTTCACTGCATTTGTTAAGTAGACGAGATAGACACCGTAGATAAGATAAAAAACGATTGCAATCACATAGGCTGCCTGTAAGACGGTGTAGATCAACATCATATTTAATAGAAAACGAAGGGCTGCATCGAGCCATCTCACGTGTTTTCCTTGAAAATAAGTCATTCTCCATTGAATGGCTGTATTCAAACCCTTTATCAAAATCATTTGCGCCAGTATCAGCACATACCCCGTGATGCCTCCTGAAGACACTGCCGAATAAAGCGGAAGTGCGACAATGGATACAGCAATGAGAGGAAACAGCTGAGAAATGAAGCTAAAGTTAAAAGCTTGTTTTAAGTAAGGCTCCATCTTCCCTTCTAAAGGAAGCAAAAACACAAGATCGGCTTCTTTAATTAACGTACGTACGTATGAGCTTGTAAGTACTAACGAGAAAACAACTGCCATCACCCAGTAGGATGGGAAGTGAGCCGGAATCTGTTTGAGCCAGCTGCTGTACCAGCTTGCTCCGCCTGCAAGGAAAAAAATGAGCACAATGACAAGATGATCGTTGAACATGTATTTTAAGTATTTTCTTGTTTCTTGTATGTGTTCCTCTAATCTTGATTTCCAAATAGTAAGCGTTGTTTTACTCATAGGTTTCTTCCTTTGTTAATTCCAAATAAAGATCATCGAGTGTCGCGTCTCTCATATTGAACTGTTCTCTCAGCTCTGCCAGTGTTCCTTTCGCTCTGATTTCCCCTTCGTGCAAAATAATAAAGGAATCACAATAGCGCTCAGCTGTCGCTAAAATATGCGTTGACATCAGGACACTAGCACCGCTTTTCTTCGCAGCATTCATCCGTTCAAGCAGTGCATTGATCGCAAGAGGATCAAGCCCTAAAAACGGTTCATCGATGATATACAGCTCTGGTTCCACAAGGAATGCACACATAATCATGACCTTCTGCTTCATTCCTTTTGAAAAATGAGCAGGGAACCATTTCAGCCGTTTCTCCATCCGAAATTCTTTCAGCAACGACGGCAGCCGTTCGTCTAATTGTTCCTTCGATAGACCGTAAGCCATCGCTGTCAGCTCTAAATGCTCTTTTAACGTTAATTCTTCATATAAAACAGGTGTCTCAGGAATAAATGTAAATTGTGAACGATACGCCTCTTGGTCGTCTTGAAGGGTTCGTCCATTCAATTCAATGACACCTTTATGCGGTTTCATAAGCCCGATAATATGGCGGATGGTTGTACTTTTTCCCGCCCCGTTTAAGCCAATGAGACCGACGATTTGATTTCTTTCTAATTCAAATGAAATATTTTTTAGAACGGGATTCTTCGTATATCCACCCGTTACATCTTTTACAGTGAGAAGGGACATGAATTCGTTCCTTTCTTTCTTTTTTCCTTTATAGTAACAAAAACGAATGATAATTTGAAATGTTTACCTATAGACGAGTCATGAATAAAAAATAGGCGCTATGGTCATCATAATGTATGTAGAAGAAATGAACTTGATGACCAATAAGTAAATGAGGTGTTTGTTAAAGGCAAAGAACCGCATGACAAGTTGGTTTTTCATCTAAAAACCTTAGCTTCTGTTTTGCTTCACTGATTCTTGATTTTTGTGTCCTATACAATATGTATACGACAAACCAAAACGTCAAATGAGGTGTTTACGGCAGAAATAGCAGGCATATGAATTCTTTATTTCAGTAAATAGAGAATTCAAAAGGCATATCGAATGAAAGCATCAGCATTTCTTCTGCAGGAGCAGGATGAGCGACCAAAGGAGTTCGCTTGTCCTGTTTTCTTTTTTGCTTCTTTTTGTGATACGATAAAGGAAAAATAATGAGGAGTGACATGGCGTGAGCGACTGCATTTTTTGCAAGATCATTGATGGAGACATTCCATGTGCAAAAGTATATGAAGACGAGCATGTATTGGCTTTTCTTGATATCAGCCAAGTAACAAAAGGACATACCCTTGTAATCCCGAAAATACATAAAGAAAATATCTATGAGATGACACCAGAAGTGTCTAATCATTACTTCCAAGCGATTCCAAAAATTGCAAGGGCGATCAAACAGGAATTTGAACCAATCGGGTTAAACCTCCTGAACAATAACGGCGAGAAAGCCGGACAATCGGTGTTCCATTACCATATGCATATCATTCCGCGCTACGGCAAAGGCGATGGCTTTGGTGCCGTATGGAAATCACATCAAGATCAATACACGTCAGAGGATTTAAAAGACATTTCTTCTGCCATCCACACGCGGCTTACCTCATCTTAACAGATGAGGTTTTTCTTATTTTCGCCCCTTTTCATCGCTTTCACCTTTTAATAGTAAGATATTTTGAACGATTCAAATTTTTTGTCCAAATGCTTCAAATTTGTGATAGGATGGTTTTATCTTTTGATCCATTAACGCGAGAAATAGGGAGAGATTGTGATGAAGCGAACGACAAATTTTAATGCTGGTCCGGCGGCACTGCCGCTAGAAGTGCTTCAAAAAGCACAGGAAGAACTTGTTGATTTTAAACAAACTGGGATGTCTGTGATGGAGCTTTCTCATCGCAGCGGTGAATATGAAGAAGTCCACAATAAAGCAAAAGCGCTTTTGGTGGAACTGATGGACATTCCTGAAGATTATGAAGTCCTCTTTTTACAAGGCGGAGCTAGTCTTCAATTTGCGATGATTCCTATGAATTTCTTACATGAAGGCGAAACAGCTCATTTCATTCAAACAGGCGCTTGGTCAGAAAAAGCCTTGTCAGAAGCAAAAGGGTTTGGTCAGACATCTGTCTTTGCTTCAAGTGAAGATGACAACTACTCGTATATTCCAGAAGTAGATGCTTCCGGTTTAACAGATGGCGCTTACTTACACATCACATCAAACAATACGATCTTCGGCACACAGTGGAAAACGTTCCCACAAACGTCATTGCCGCTCATTGCGGATATGTCCAGTGATATTCTCAGCAAAAAAATAGACGTTTCTTCATTTGATCTCATTTATGCCGGGGCACAAAAAAACCTAGGGCCTTCTGGCATCACGATTGTGATCGCACGTAAACGTTTATTAGAGAAAGAGAAAAGCAGTACGCCAAAAATATTAAAATATTCAACACACGCAAAAGCTAACTCTCTTTATCACACACCACCGACTTTTGCGATTTATATGCTGTCGCTTGTCCTTGAGCATGTTAAACAAGCTGGCGGTGTAGAAGCAGCGGAAAAACGCAATGAACAAAAAGCAGGCATTCTCTACGATACAATTGATCAAAGCGGCGGTTTTTATCAAGGACATGCGCGTGCTGACAGCCGTTCGCATATGAATGTCACCTTTACTCTTCGCGATGATGCACTTACTTCTTCCTTTGTGGAAAAAGCAAAGCAAGAGCAAATGGTTGGACTTGCCGGCCACCGTTCTGTCGGTGGATGCAGAGCATCTATTTACAATGCGGTCTCAATTGAAGACTGCCAAAAGCTTGCGGACTTTATGAAAAAGTTCCAGCAAGAAAATAAGTAAAAAGGCTTTTCTATAGGGAAATAAATTTGTTATAATAACGAGAAATATAAAGTCATGACTCTTGCAATAAATGATGAGCCATATTATTGGAGAGTCCTATAAGAGCTTAGCAGAGGAGAGCATAGAAATGAAAACAAAAGAATTAGTGATTATGTCATTGCTTGCAGCAATGGGAGCTGTTTTGCATACGATTTTCCCGCCCATCTTCTTCGGAATGAAACCTGATATGATGCTGGTCATGATGTTTTTAAGCATCATCCTTTTCCCAAAGGTTCAGCATGTCGTCGTGATTGCGCTAGTGACTGGAGTCATTTCTGCATTAACAACGGGATTCCCAGGCGGACAAATTCCGAATATGATTGATAAGCCAGTGACAGCCTTTATCTTCCTAGCCCTTTTCTTATCTTGCTCGAAGATAAAGAACAAAGTGGTGCTGACCGCTGTGTTAACTGCGATTGGAACCATCGTATCCGGCGTGATTTTTTTATCTGCCGCTTTACTGATCACTGGACTGCCAGCTGCATTACCGGCACTTCTTGTGGGCGTCGTCCTGCCAGCAGCTGTGATTAATACCATCGCTATGGTATTTGTCTTCCCAATTGCTCAGTCCATTTTGAGACGTGCAAGAATGATAGAAGTTGCTTAACGAATAACCGAACCTCTTCATGATAGATGAAGAGGTTTTTTTCATGCTTTTATAAAAGAAAAAGGGTCAGCAGCAAAATGAGGAGCGAAATCCCTGCACCTGCCGCACACACAAGTGCTTTTTGTTTTAAGACATGTTTTGGCGGATAAGACCCTGCATACCCAAGCTGTCTTGCATAATGAATAGAACCACCTGTAAAAACGATGACGATACACATAAAAACGAACAGAAAGACAGACAACCTTCTCCCCTCCCTTTTCTTCAAAAGTATGCTAAAATAAAGCAAGCTATGTATGGAAGTTCAATGAAGCTGATCGTCAGCTCAGAGAGAACATGCGAATGTGTAAAATTTGACTAGAGGTGATTTGAATGGCTAGTGGACGTTCTTTATTAACAGGATTATTTGTAGGCGGTCTCCTCGGAGGTGCGGCAGTGCTCCTGACGACTCCCTCTTCTGGCAGAGATGTGCGCGGAAAAGTGAAAGACGGCTATGACAAATTCGAAGATACGCTGACAAAATTAAAAAGAGATGGACAAGCTTTAAAAGAGCAAATTGTGGAAACAGCAAAAGAAAGCGCAGAGGTGATTAAAGAAGTCGGATCTGAATTGCAAACATCGATTCAGCAATGGCGTGAAGAAATCAAACCTCATCAGCAGGACTTACAAAAGGAAATTCAGGAAATTGAGGAAAAGCTCAAACAACTGGAGAAAACCTTACAAAACTAATATACTCACAAAAAAATATTCGTTTACAAAAGTGTGCGGGGTGCGTATCCCGCACTTTTTTTGTTGAAAAAAGGTTATTTTGTCAATGTTTTTCATGACTTTTAAAAATTCTTGAATTTTCAGCTTTATTAATCTTTATTTTATTGGCATAATAGAATTACAAGAAAAAGAGAAGTAGGTGAAATGGATGAATCATTCGGAACAGCCTTTCGATGTAAAAGAAGCACTTTTATTCAGTCAAAGAATGGCCCAATTGAGCAAAGCTCTTTGGAAATCCATTGAAAAGGACTGGCAGCAGTGGATCAAACCGTATAACCTAAATATCAATGAACATCATATTTTATGGATTGCGTATCAATTAAAAGGAGCTTCAATATCAGAAATTGCAAAGTTTGGCGTCATGCATGTATCAACGGCGTTTAACTTCTCCAAGAAACTGGAGGAACGAGGATTTTTAAAATTTTCTAAAAAGTTAAACGATAAACGCAATACGTATATTGAGCTAACGCCAAAAGGCGAAGAGACATTCCATAAACTACTCGAAGATTTTGACCCGGCACGAACTGGTATTGTCAAAGGCGCACAGCCGCTTCATGACATTTACGGAAAATTCCCTGAGATTTTAGAAATGATGTGCATCATCCGAAACATTTATGGTCAGGATTTCATGGAGATTTTTGAGAAATCGTTTTCAAACATTGAGAAGGACTTTTTGAATGAGCGAGGAAAAGTCACGAAAAAGACTGAGGAACTTGAAAACTCAGCTGAGGCAGCAGAAAAAGCGGCTAACACAAATCAAATTGTTTAATGATCTTTATAAATTCATTCATTAACGGCTGAAATAGTCCTTGATCATGCAAAGCAAATATGGTCTCATGAACATCCAGCTTTTCAATTAATTGTCCCGCAAAAAGCGCGAGGAGATCGTCAAACATGACGTAGCCTTGTGCTTTTTGCTTATCCATTTCCTCTGAAAGCTCAGCACAAATACGCTCAATTCCCTCTGCCTCTTCTTTCGATACACGCTGCCTGATCAATAACGCATAATATGGATAACGGCTCATATCGGTTGCCGTCAATAAAAGTTCCATATAATATTCAAGCTGGCTCATTCGTTCCTCAATACTCATGTACGTTCCCTCTTTCTCTTAGTCCTTCTATTTTAGCCGAAATTACTCATTGACGAAAGAGACGAACCTCCCCCTTCTGTTCTTTTTTCTTGAAAAATCCAAAGTTTCCTCTCTTTATTCCATTTGAAGGCAGCATTTTATTTTTTTTCATCAAAACCATTGATTTTTATCCTCAGGAAGAGTAAATTATCTTGAGATATTCAATTCGATTTTTAGATTGGAAGGATGAAAAATGAATTGTTGGAAGACCATTAATCTTGAAAAGGATTATGGTTATACGAGAATGATGATTTCTGCCATAAGTCTTGCTATCCTTTTTTTCATTATGGCATTTTTATGTTTTCAACTGACTCATCCTGAAACGAGGCTAAGCAGCCATAACGCACCGCTTTTTGCCGTGCTCTTACTTGTGACATTGCTTGTCCACCGTGTGGTTCACTTGATCCCAGTGATGAAAAATAAGAAAAAAATGACGCTATTTATGAAACGAAATTGCTGGCAGCGCGTTCCTAAAAAAGTGATGCTTTTTTCACTTCTCAGCCCGTTTTGTGTCATCTCACCGGTTTACTTTGTATTAGGCGTGGCGTTTCCCATGTATGCACACTATTTTATCATCATCGCAAGTATACATGCAGGCTATTGTTTGCCTGACTTTTTATTTGCATGGAAGCTGCTCAAAGCACCTAAATCCTGCATCATCGATCAAGCTCAAGACGAGTTTGATATTTTAGTTGACCAAACTTCCTCATCATGAGGTTTTTAAAGCCAACTTCTATCTTTTTCATAAAAAATTTGGTAATGTAGTATGGGAATAGCATAGAGAGGGGGGATCTCCGATAGTTTTATTTTACTTCATCGTCTTTGCCGCGTTTATTGTGTATTCAATAAACAGGCTTACTAATACATTATGCCTTGTCAGAGAGATTCCTGAAGAACGGCAAGATAAGGTGTTTCGCTTTATCAATGTATCGATACTGATCTTACTTATCTCATCATTTGTTGAAATTACCATTTCCATTTAAGATCAAAGCAAAAGCTGCCAGTTTGAGGGCAGCTTTTTGTGTATATTTTAATTAGCAAATCCAAGATGCACCGATGATGATCAATAAGATGAATAATACGACGACTAGTGCAAAACCGCCAGCAAAGACTTCTCCTCCCATGTAAAAACACCTCCTGCCAGTTCTTCCTCTGTTCTAAGCTCAGTGTATGCAGAAAAATAAAAAGCGTTTAGGCACCTGTCATCGTTTGAAAAAAGAACCGCCCTCACGCACGGCAGGACGGCTCCCTTCTGTCACAGCGATTTAATTAGTAAAGATATGCTGCACCAACGATGATCAGCAAAATGAATAGCACGACCAATAAAGCAAACCCATTAGAATATCCTGCTCCCATATAATTCAGCCTCCTTTTTGTGATCACTATATGTGTATGTCGCGCGCAATTTTTTGACTAGACGAATGCCCTTCCATTTGCATTTCTTTTTACAGCATGTCACAATATGTTATGATACAAGCAATGATAAATAAATTGGAAAGATTAGGAGTGTTTTTTGAATGAAAAAAATGGCTTTAGCAGCTGTAACAGCAGTAAGTGTTTTAACTCTTGGCGCATGCAGTAGCGGTGATAAAGATGTAATCGCAACAACAAAATCAGGAGATGTCACAAAAGGTGAACTTTATACAACTCTTAAGAAACAAGCAGGTGGAGATGCTCTAAACCTACTTGTTCAACAAAAGGTTCTTGCTGACAAATACAAAGTATCCGATAAAGAAATCGATAAGAAATTGGAAGAATATAAAAAGACACTTGGTGAAGATCGTTTAAAACAGCTTCAAGATGAATTCGGTAAAGATTACATCAAAGATCAAGTGAAATATGAGCTGCTGACTCAAAAGGCTGCCAAAGCTAACATCAAAATCACTGATAAAGAAGTCAAAGCGTATTACGATGACCTTAAAGGGAAAATCCGTGCAAGCCATATTTTAGTAGCTGATAAGAAAACAGCTGACGAAGTGGAAAAGAAATTAGATAAAGGTGAAAAATGGGATGCCCTTGTCTCTGAATATTCAACTGATACTGCTTCAGCTGCACAAGGCGGCGATGTAGGCTGGTTCGCAAAAGAAGGCCAAATGGACGAGAACTTCAGTAAGGCTGCTTTCAAACTAAAAGTAAATGAAATCAGCAAGCCAGTAAAATCCCAATTCGGCTATCATATCATTAAAAAGACCGAAGAACGCGGTAAATATGATGACATGAAAGCGGACTTGAAAAAAGAACTGCTTGACCAAAAACAGGCAGACACAAATGAAATCCAAAACATCTTAAACAAATTAGTAAAAGATGCTGATGTGAAAGTAAAAGATAAAGAGCTTGAAAAAACGTTCAAAGAAAAATCTGAACAGCCTGCACAAAATCAGCAGACTCAACAGTAATCACAAAAAACCCCTCTGCCATCATCGTGCAGAGGGGTTTTTGTATGACTAGATTAAGCAATTGAATGATCTTCTTGTGCCGCAGTATCCTGTGATCTTTTCACCTGCTGATCCTGACGTCTGCGCTCTCTTTCCTGTTCCATTCGCTCGATAAAAATTTCTCCTTCCTTTTCAATAAAGGATTGATCAATTTCTTGCTCCTCTTTGGCTGTTGTCATTAATTTATACGCACAGAAAATAATGCCGATGATACAGGCATACACCCACCACGGAAAAAACAACATTTTTTCATCGCCTCCTTTTCTTAAGGACATTCCTCTCTTCCTTTGTGTTACATGCTTATGCGAAAAGAAGACAAGTTATGAAAAAAACGCCCGCATAAACGGACGTTTTGACATGATTATTCGTGATGGAAGGTTGGTTTATAAAACGAACGATTCTCAAGTGCAAAAATACGTTCTGTATATTCTCCTGGTTTCACATGCTCAAGCGCACGATCCATCATGTTCATTTTCGCGTCTAAATTATCAATATAGTGGAGAATTTCAGCCTCTTTCACCATTGGTGGTTTCGGGCTGCCCCACTCTCCTTTTCCATGATGACTTAGGACTAAGTGCTGTAAAATGAGAATTTCTTCTGAATCAATGCTAAGCTCTTCCGCCGCTTTCGCAATTTCTGTCACCATGATGGAAATGTGGCCAATTAAATTCCCTTCCACTGTATATGTGGTAGAGACTGGACCTGAAAGCTCTTTTACTTTCCCTAAATCATGAAGAATGATACCTGAATATAAAAGATCTCGATCTAGTGATGGATATAGGTCAACAATGGATTTTGCTAAATGCAGCATGGACACGACGTGGTAGGCGAGTCCAGAGACAAATTCGTGATGATTTTTTGTCGCTGCTGGATAATCAGCAAATTCCTGTCCATATTTCTTCAGCAAATGCCTTGTAACACGCTGAATATTAGGGTTTTTCATATCAAAGATATATTGCATAATCGTATCCATCATATCGTGTTTTGGAATAGGAGCTGTTTCGAGAAAGTCATCAATTCGAATTTGCTCGTTTTCAGCAACAGGGCGTATATTCCTAAGCTTCAGCTGATTCCTCCCGCGATAATGATGAATGTCGCCTACTACCTTCACGATGGTTTGCGGGCCATAGGTGATTTCATCATTCTGCTTTGCATCCCATAGTTTCGCCTCAATATCTCCACTTTGATCTTGAAGAATGAGCGTTAAAAATGGTTTGCCATTACTTGCAATCCCTTTAGTAGATGATTTAATTAATAAATGCAGGTCAACTTGTTCGCCGACATCATAGGTCATGATCCCTTTAGCCATTCAATAAAAGCTCCTTCCATGTTTCTGCTCATATAAGTATAACATAAGTCATTATTTGTCAATCATTCAACTGCTAAACTCGTAATCTGTCCATCTTCTGCTGCCTGCGCCATATGCTGATGACAGGTAAAATAAAACAGCTGTGTTTCAAAACGCGTGAGTTCATTTATCAACTCCAGCACTCTTCCTAGACGAACATGATCAAAATGAACGAAGCTGTCATCCATCATAAACGGAAGCTGACATTCCTGCTGATGCGACAAGGCGAGTGCAAAACGAATCGCAAGATAGACTTGTTCACATGTTGCCTGTGAGAGCTCTTCTGGGCGGAATATTCGTCCATCCAGCCTTTTCACAATCAGCCGGTCATCCTCGGGTGAAAATAAAATGGCTTCATATCGATCATTCGTTAACGGCTGAATAAAGCTTGAAGCTGTTTGCAGCAATGCTGGCAGCCTTGTTTCTTTATGCTCATTCAATTTTTCTCGAATGACGGAGCGGACAAGCTGAATCGCCGCCCATTTTTTCGCAAGGTGCTTTGCATGCTCCTGCTCAGCTGCAAGCTGATGAGTCAAATCAGAAACTGTACCAGAAGCTTCTATTTGCCGGATTTCCACTGCTCGTTCTGCTAAGCGTTTTTCCATATTAGCCGCATTCGATTGTACGTTATTCAGGTGCTGCTTCGCTTCTGCACACTCTTCTTCAAGAAGACGCAATCCTTTACGAACAATCGATTCTTCCTCATCAAAGCAGCCGCTTCTATGCAGCTCTTGATTCAGCTGCTGCAAATGGGAAAGCCGTTCCCGATATTCTTTTGATAAATGAGTAAGGATTTGGTAATCTTTTTTGGACTCTGCTTCTACTTGACGAAAAAGCGCGTCCATTTGTTTTTCGTAATAGTCAATTTCCCCTTCTAGCGTCGTGATCTGCTGTTTCACATGTTGAATCGAAACATCCAATGTCTGACGTTCTTTTTCTCTTTTCGCCTCATCTTTCAATATCTCTTGAAAGGCCAAGATATTCTCTTGAATGGTGCCTTCCTTTCGTTGAAGAAGACTGCTTAACGCTTCCACCCTGTGCTCATAATTGGATTGCTGGCCGGCAAGCTCGTCTATTTCCCGGCTAAGCTCCTCATATCCCGCTGTATCCGTTTTTAATTGCTTCAGAATAAGGAAGGCTTCTACAAGGAAAGAAAGCTCTGAGGACAAGCCCAGCTGTCTTTTCTTTTCCTCTACTTGCTGCTGGACAGGTTCCAGCTCCAGCTCCCAGTCTTCATATTGCCGGATAATCCTTTCGTACAAAAGCTCCTTCTGCCTCACAAGCGTTTCAGCTGAAGCTGCCTGCACTTGGAAGGAATCGAATGTTCCCACGCCGCTTCCCTGTTTCACCTGTGCCGATTTCAAAAATGGGTAAATAGCAAAGAAGACAAAAACAGAAAAACCTGCAAATAAGAAAGTAACCCACCACTCTGTTAAAAAGAAAAGGACAAGCAGAAATGCAGCATCAAACATCACCATCACAGGGAATAACCACGCCCGGGAATGAGCCTGTTTCTCTTTTGTTCTTGTTTCCCCAGTTTCCACTGTACTGTGCGATTTGGCCTGCTGTTCCTTTAATCCTTTTAAAGCGGTTTCCGCTTCTTCCAGCTCATGTCTTGCATGATCAAACCTGTCATCCAGCTGTGCCTTTCTGTCCATTAAACGAACATATTGGCTGACAGCCTCCTTTAATTCCCACTCAAATTCAAGGGAGTCGTCGATCTGATCGAGCTTGACTGAACGCTGCCACTTCAGCTTCACTGCGGCTTCGTCCATTTTTTGTTTCAATGAATCACGTTCTGCTTTACATTCAGCTAAGCGATTTTTGACACGTTCAGCATGAGGAGATTCATCAACGACACGCTTCATCTCCAGTAACGTATCCTTGTCATGAAGCGGTTGAACTTGTGCCAACGTGGTTTGCAAATGATCTAATTTTTGCTTTAGTGCAGTCATTTGAGCCTTTTTCGGGTGAAGGTGTGATTCTAACTTATCCAATTCATGCTCTGTTTCTGATCTAAAGCGTTTGACTCGTTCTGGATAACGGGCTAATTCTTTTTTTAACTCCAGCTTCTTCTCTATCATGGGATAAAGTTGAATGTGTTCAGTTAGCTGCTGTATCTGTTCTTCTGTCTGCTTCATTTCCTTTTGAAGCGCTGCGATCGTCTCTATGAATTCAGAATGCTCCCGTTTCTTTTCTGTATAACGGCCTTCTGCCAATCTAGCTTGTTTCAGCTGGCCAGTCAGCTCTTTTAAACGATCAAGCTGCTGGTTTAATTCTGGCTTGCGTCCATTTGGTTTAAACAGCTGCTCCTGCTGCTTAAGCAGCCTGCTCTCTATCTTGGAGGCCGCATCTGAGCCAAATAAACTTGAGAAAAGAAGAAATTCACCGATTTGATCTTCGTTTAAGGCTTGGACATTTTGCAGTCCAAACACATCAAATGAGTAGATTGATTGGAATAATCTGCGATCCGTTCCCTTTAAAAGAGTCCGCAGAAATGCTTCGTCTTTCACTTCACCATTCGGTAAAAACACCTGTGCTTGACCGCCTCGATCGGACGATCTCTCAATGTGAATGACACCTAACTCCTCATCTAAGCAAGTGAGGGAGCCGCCATAGAAAGAACCTTGTTTCGACTTGTACATCTTGTTTTTTGAAAAACCAAATAACATCGACTCAATAAACGCCTTCAATGTCGTTTTCCCCGATTCATTCAGGCCGTAAACTAGCTGAAAACCGTCATCAGAAAAGTGAAAGGTTCGATTTGAAAATTTCCCGAAATTCGCTATATGGAGTGAACGTATTTTCATCATACCTCTCCTTTTCTCATAATTGCTTCAGCTGTTCCGTCAGCAGCCTTTGTGCTTCTTCTTTTATATCCACTTCATCCTCTTTTGTGAGCGCTTTTCCTGACTTTCTGTAGGTTGGGTGACGCTTGATCGGTGAAAGCAGCTCTTCATATGACTCAAACTGTGCAATTTCTGTAGTGAGTTCCTTCAAAAAAGAATCCTCTGGATAGATCACATCCTCATTTGTTCGGCAGTCAATTGACATCACCCAAACGAACACGTCTTCATCTTCCTCCTGCTCATGAAAAACAGTCATCAGCTCTTCGAGGACCTCAAGCTGTGTATGCTCAAAGTAAGAAGGCGCATCACCTATCAATTCAATTCTCACAAAATGAGGAATGCCTTCCTCTTTCAGCTCATTGATTTTGCCTTCCACAAGTGTGACAAGATCAGTCATATGAGCCGTTTCTGTGATGTCTATTGCCAGTGTCTCAAAGATGATATCTGCACAGCTGATAAAATCCGCTGTGTGAGAATCTTCAGAGAGGTGAATCAAGTAACAGCCTTTTTCTCCCGTTTCTTTTATATGTCTGCCCTGCACATTACCAGGATAAATAATATATGGATCTTCATGCAGAAGGGCTCTTTTATGTATATGTCCGAGCGCCCAATAATCAAAATCTTGCGAAAGGAGCTGCTGAAGCTGAAATGGGGCGTAGGCATCATGACCTTCTTGCCCGGCTAATGTGCCGTGAAGCATCCCAATGTGATAGGCAGCATCTGTCGTTTTGACATAATGAGATGTCATATTTTCATAGACAGCCCGCTCTTTGTAGCTAAACCCATATATGCTTGCGACTAGCTGATCCCCTCGATAATAGGAGTGCTCACTTGGTGTACTGCTCGAAAAGACATGTACATTCTCGGGCCACTCAATCGGAGTCCATTCACCGCCTAAATGATCATGATTCCCATAAATAATAAAGACTTCAATTCCGTGTGTTTGCAGTCTTACAAACTGGTTTCTTAAAAACAGCTGTGCTTTCAGGCTTCGATTGGATTCATCAAATAAATCTCCGCTCAGCAGCACAAAGTCTACTTCTCGCGCAACGGCAAGATCAAACATGTTCTTAGCACTTTGAAATGTACTTTCTTTGAGCCGCTTAAATATGGAATTAGGTATAGTCGACATTCCTGCAAATGGACTGTCTAAATGTAAATCTGCGGCATGAATAAAGGTGAGCTTAGTCAAACGTCTATCTCCTTGTCCGATACTGTCATTGTCCATATTTTATCATGCCATTTTTACGAATGCACGTTCTATCACTCTCATTCTACAAAACACATTTTTAAGGGCTAAAAAAGAGGTTTTGTCTTATTCCATGTTTAATTACATTAAAAACAGAGGAAAGGAAGATGAGGGATGGAGAAGACATACTTTTTAACCGTATTTGACCGGTCGGGTGAGACTTTATTAAATGAAAAAATCACAGCGGATAGTGACGAGAAGGCAAAGGAATTAGGACGTCATCGCTTAATGGAACAGCAATACACAAAGCATTCTCATCGACTCGTTGATCCAGCAGGCAAACTGCTTTTATTTGAACGTTAAAAAGCCAGCTTTCGCCGGCCCAGATTGTTGACAAAGGGCTAAAATGATCTTGATTTTAGTCCTTTGTCTTCTTTTCAGCGTGATAGAAAACCTTTGAAGTCTAGGAAGGACGGCTACCTTTGCGGAGCGAATTTGACATTCGTGAGCACCGGAGCGCAGACCTGACACCGAATGCGAGGGTTTCTCTACACGCTGAGCCAGCTTTCGCCGGCCTTATGTTCATCTATGCTTTTTGAAAGACAGGTCGTCTTTTTTCTAAAAAAGCCTGTATACCTTCCTTGTGATCATGACTTTTTCTCAGTCTTGCCTGTGCTGCCCTCTCTTTTTGAAGAACTGCTAAGAGCTTTGATTCTGACTGCTGGAAATAGATCATCTTTGTTTCGATAAAGGCTTGAAGCGGCATGTTCATAAACGACTTCACACACACTTTTTGGTACGTATCGACCTCTTCTTGGAACAGCCCGTCGGCAAGGCGCAGCTTTAACGCTTCTTCAGCCGGCAGCTTTTGTCCGCTCCAAATCAATTGTTTGGCGGTTTGCTCACTGACTCTTTTTGTGAGGAAAAAATGCCCCCCGCCATCTGGAATTAATCCTACCCCATTAAAATTCATGGCAAGTTTAGCATCGTGATGCATAAACAAGTAGTCACAGCTTAGGGCAAAGCTAAAAGCGAGGCCTGCTGCTGACCCGTGGACAAGCGCAATCGTCACTTTTTTCATACTAGCTAGTGAAAGTGTAATTCCCTCGATCAAATCCATCACACGATGGAAATCTTCTTCACTTTCCTGCTTAAGCATCATCCCAATATCTCCGCCTGCTGAAAACCCTTTTCCCTCTCCCTTGATGACAACGACTTTAGCACTGCTTTCCTCCGCTGCATCACATGCTTCTTTGAATTCAGCAAACATATCCACATGAAACGAATTATATGCTTCAGGCCTATTGAAAACGATTTCAAAAACATCCCCGTCTAACTGACAATTGATATATGTCATCATCCAACCCCCTTTTCATTTAAAAGCTCATAACTTACTTCCATTTCCATCAAGTAAAACCTTTTTCTCTAAACAAAAAATTTCAAGATCAATTGATACCAAAAATAAGCATAATCATTGAAACAAGAAATATATTTTTATATAGTAAAATAAGAAAGAAAATAAATTTGAAAGGAGGAGGATGATTGATCAGATGTTCCATCATGATATTGGTTAGCTTCATCGTCATGTTTTCTCCTTTTTCAAATGTCGTTTTTGCGTCACAAGCAGAAGCGAGCACACCTAGCCTGATTTCTCCATCCATCTATGATGAAGAAATTAATGCTGTGAAGACACCTTCATTTTCAAAAAAACATGCTTCATCCATTCTGCTGAAGGACAGATTATCAATGGCGGATGCCAAGACTTTTCTGCCAAAGCCTGCCCCATCAGCTGCATTATCCATTGATCTATGTTTTTTGGAAATGAAGTGCGCGATCCCCGTTATGTATCAATCTAATTACCTCTACTGATTCATTTTATTTCATCCGTATTTACTATTAGAAAAAACACAGCCTATCAAATTCGGAGGGATAAAATGAACATTAAAGAAAATGATCTTCCTGGGATCGGAAAGAAATTTGAAATTGAAACGAGAAATAGAGAAAAGATGACGATTGTGATTCATGATGATGGCAGACGGGAAATTTATCGTTTTGACGATGATGATCCAGATGAAGTCCTGTCTACCATTTCACTCGATGATGCTGAATCCCGGCAAATCGCTGCTATTATCGGCGGTATGGTGTATAAACCGCAGGCACTAGAAACCATTGAAATGGCATTCAATGACTTGATCATTGAATGGTTTAAGGTGGAAAAAGGTGCAAAAGCGGTGGGACATACACTCGGTGATTTAGATGTGAGACAAAATTATGAAGTCACCGTGATTGCGATCATTAAACATACAAATGAAAAATTACTCAACCCTGGTGCCGATTCGATTATTCAAGCAAATGATACGATGGTCATTTCGGGCGAAAGAAAACACTTGAAGCGATTGGTACGTGATTTTCTTTCTAGAGGGGGAGAGTGATGAATGGATCATTTAGTCTTTGAAGTTGGGACGGCGCTTATTCTTATCGCCATTGCCAGCTTAATCGCCAATAAAATTAAATTTTCTATCATCCCTTTTCTCATTGTCCTCGGAATGATTGTTGGGCCGCATGCTCCAACTATCGGGATTATTGATTTAAAATTTATCGAAAGCACCGAGATTATTTCGTTTTTTGGCAGAATGGGCGTCCTGTTCCTGCTTTTCTATCTTGGACTTGAGTTCTCTGTCGGAAAACTCATTAAATCGGGTAAATCCATTGCAGTCGGCGGATCTATTTATATTTTGATCAACTTCAGCTTAGGACTGCTCTACGGTTTTATCACAGGGTTTGGATTCCTTGAGGTTCTCATTATGGCAGGGGTTATCACCATTTCATCCAGCGCCATTGTAGCCAAAGTCCTTGTCGATTTGAAACGGACGGCAAATCCTGAAACAGAGTTAATTCTAGGGATTATTATGTTTGAGGATATTTTCCTTGCTGTTTATTTATCCGTCGTATCAGGTCTTGTCCTAGGAGATGCCACTACTGTTGGCGGTGCCTTATTATCTATTTTAATTGCTTTTGGTTATATGATGCTTTTCTTTATCATTGCGCGAAAGCTGCCAAAACTATTAAACAAGTTGTTTGATATCCGTTCGAACGAAGTGTTCATCATTGTGATATTTGCGGCTTTGTTCTTTGTCGCTGGTTTCTCAGAAACGATTCATGTAGCAGAGGCTATTGGGGCTCTCTTACTTGGTCTTGTTTTCTCAGAAACAGAGCACTCTGACCGCATCGAGCATCTCGTGGTTCCGTTTAGAGATTTCTTTGGAGCAATGTTCTTTTTCAGCTTTGGTCTCAGTATTGATCCATTTACATTGGGTGATGCCTTCTGGCTTGCGATCGGCGCTGTGATGCTTACCCTAATTGGAAACTTCACTGCCGGAATGTTTGCTGGACGGAGAGCTGGATTTTCTCATAAAGCCTCTTCTAATATTGGATTAACCATCGTATCGAGAGGAGAGTTTTCAATCATTGTTGCCGAGCTTGGCATTGCGGGCGGACTTGCCGCTACTTTGAAGCCCTTCGCTGCATTGTATGTCTTAATTCTTGCGATTTTAGGACCGCTCGTAACGAAAGAATCTAAGAAAATCTATCAAATCCTCAACAAAATCTTCAAATGGAAACCTGAAAAACCAAAAGTAAAAAAAGAAACGACGATCTAATAAAAAAGGGGCCCTATGCTTGGGCCCTTTTTTATGTCTTATTCAAATTGCTGAAATGCAGTTTCTTGCTTGACTGGCGCTTCCTCGCCCCCGCGAATGGTTTGAATCACTTTCTGGTTGCGGTAAATCGATAGTTTTAAATTGGTCGCCGCTGTTCCATGAGAATGATCAAGATTCGTGAATGTAAAGAAATGATTTGAGCGCTTGTCTTTGAACACAAGCCTGAAGTCGTCTGTCACTTTAAAATGCGCATCACTTTCCCATTCAATCAAAGGTTCATATGCGTCAAACCATTCAGGGATATTCGGTGTGTATCCTGTAGCTAATACGGCATGATCTGCTGTTATGCTTTTTTCTTTCTTCAGCTGCCACTGTCTGAGGTGCAGCTCTAAGGGCTGCTGCTTTCCTATTTGAATCGCTTCAAGCTCGGTCATTGGCTGAATGATCACAGATGGCTCTTCACCTGAAACAGAGCGATGATACAATTCCTGATAAATGCGCGAAAGCGTCGATGCATCGATGCCATTTCTTAATCCTGTCAGCCTAGGCAATGTGTTCATACGTTCTTCATAAGGAAGCGAATGAAAATACTCGACATACTTTGGTGTAAAAAGCTCTTGGCCAAGCTCAGCCGTCTCCAGCTCTCTAAATTCACTAGAACGCGTAAACCACGAAAGCTGCTGGCCTTTCTTTTGATGCTGAAGCAGGTCTAAGAAAATTTCGGCTGCACTCTGCCCTGAACCGATCACCGCCACCGACTCAGCTTCGTGAAGTGATTTCTGCTGTTCTAAATAACGGCTGCTATGGGTCACATATGGGTATGCTGCTTCAGGCACATCGACCGGAATCATCGGTTTACTTCCTGTTCCAAGCACGACATGCTTTGCACGATACTCAGATAGTGAACCATCTTTCAATCGTCTGACTTTCACAAGGTAGCCTTCTTGGCAGTCCGTCACTTCTTCTACCTTCATCCCAAACTGACAGCTATCTAACTCTCCTGCAACCCATGATAAATACTCATTGAATTCTCTCCGCGGGATATCAAACTGTTCAAATGTATAGAAGCGGTGAAGTCTATTTGATTCATGTAAATAATTTAAAAAGGTATACCTGCTCCTTGGATTCGCCATTGTGACAAGGTCTGCTAAAAAGGAAACTTGTAAATCCGTTCCTTTGATCAGCATACCGGGATGCCAAGCAAACTCAGACTCCTGTTCAAAAAAACAGCATGAGACATCCTCATACTCCTCTAACAAAGCGGCCAATCCTAAATTGGCAGGCCCAACCCCAATTCCGATCACATCTATCATATGTACACCTGCTTTAACTTTTTATCACTTATATACCCTTTTACAAATGAAAAAAACACTGCGTCATCGCAGTGTTTAAACGTGAGAAACAAATAATGATTCAAGGAATTGAATTTTCTCTTCTGTATAGTGTTCATAGCGGTCATTATACGATTTTGGATCTTTTGGATTGGCATACTGTGTAATTTTCCCTGACCGTGGATCAATGAATTTACTTGCTGCACCGCACCCAATGCCAATGATTGTCTGTACTTCTTCCATGATGATGATATTATACAAGCTTTCCTGTCCATCTAATGAATACCCGACATTTTCGAGATTTCCCAAAATATTTTTTTGTCTATATAAATAATATGGGTAATAATGATGCGCTTTCGTCCAAGTGACCGCTTCATCCATCATACGTGTGATTTCTTCTCGGTCTGCTACTTGGTATTTCTCCTTATTGCGCGTCATTTCAGATGCTCTTTTAAAGGAAAGTGTATGCACAGTTAAAGATTCAGGCTTGAGTTCCTCAGTCTGCTGCAAGGAGTGCTGGAATTCTTTGAGCCCTTCTCCCGGCAATCCAATGATTAAGTCCATATTGATATTATTCATGCCGTACTGTCTTGATAAGTGATACTTTTCAATCGTTTCTTCCACACTATGATGCCGGCCAATAGCTTTTAGTGTTTCATTCTCATACGATTGCGGGTTAATGCTAATTCGGTCAATATTGTAGCGGTTTAGCACCTCTAGCTTATCAGGAGAAATCGTATCAGGACGCCCTGCTTCGACAGTTACTTCCCGTATATGCTTCACATCAGGGAACGAGCGATACATTTCTTCATACAGCAAATCCATTTCTTCCGCTGTGATGCTCGTTGGCGTGCCTCCGCCAAAGTAAACGGTCGTCACTTTGATCCCATGTTCTTTTAGCCATTCGCCCATTTTTTGCATTTCATAATGCAGACCAAACAAAAACGTTCCCACTCTACCAGCTTGTCCTTTAATGGCGTAAGCAGGGAACGTACAATAAGCACATTTTGTGGGGCAGAAAGGAATGCCGATATAAATACTCACTTCCTGCTGAAGGTCATACAGATCTGGGATGGCTTTAAGCTGACGGTCGACAATCTCCTGCATCAAATTGATTTTTTCATCATGAATCAAGTAATCACGCTTTAATGTCGCATGTGCATCTTCCTTTGACATGCCTTCTCTCAGCATCTTATGAAGCAATTTCGTAGGACGTATTCCTGTGAGAATCCCCCACTTTTGTGTCATTCCTGTGTGCTCCTGAAGCAAGTGTAAATAAACAGACAGCACTGTGTTTTTGATTTGCTTCCAGCGCTCCTTATCGTTTAAGTTCTTTGGGAGATCCCGTGAAAAACGACTGGTGATATCTGATCCATCGATATAGCCAGACGCTTCCACCATGCCATTTTCTTCCTTCCAACTAAATTCAATGACCAAACCATCATTAAATTCACTTGGTTCAAATATCACTTCACTATCTTCTTCAAATAAATTGGCTATATTGACAAGCGGGCGATGAAATCGTTCATCTGACAGCCCTTTAATTAAAATTCGCATCATATCACCTTTATCTTCAAACTTGTTTCATTTTACAAAATTCATGTAGGAAAAGCAATGAAGGGAACAGACGAAGGCCCTGTCATTTCTTGATTGACAGGGCCTTCACTGTATTATCTTTTAATATCAAATTGATGTAAAAATCCTTCTCTTTGCTGCATTCTAAAGTATTCCTTGATCATATAAGCCACACCCTGTTCATCGTGCGAGCGGGTCACCCAATCGGCTTTGCGCTTGACATCATTGGGAGCATTTCCCATAGCAACGCCTAAACCAGCCAATTCAAGCATTGGAATATCATCTGTTCCATGTCCAATAACGACCGTATCTTCTAAAGTAAAACCGAGTGCAGAGGTTAAGAGAGAAAGTCCCGCTTCTTTCGAAACCCCTTTGCAGACAATATTCATTTTCTCATCACTGATCCTAATAAGATCAACAGATGGGAATGCTTGTTGAATGGTCCTGTGAATCTCAGGCTGAAGCTCCGCTGTCGAATATACTTCAATCACTGGTGTACTGACCGGTTCATCCATCAGCATATCACTTAACGATTCAACAAACTGAACGGGATAGAAAATTGGATCAGACGGATGAATGAGCGTCTTTCCCATCAGCTGAGACTGCGTTTTTTTCCGGTTGCCGATCGAGAATTTTTCATGCAGCAAGCGGACATTACAATCGAAGCTTTCAAGGATTTGCACAAGATTAAATGTCTTTTCTTCCGTTAATTTTTTCACATGAAGCGGCTCATCGAGTTTATCCGCGATAAATGCACCACTATGCGTCACAAGGGTTGATGTTGGAATCTTCAACGCCTTGGCAATTTTTTGAGCGGAACGAAAATGCCGGTTGGTGACAATCGTCACGTAAACCCCTTTTTTCTTTACATATTCCACAGCTTCTTTTGTAGCGGAATGGATTTTACCATTGGAACGAAGTAACGTCCCATCTATATTGAGTGCAAGTAGTTTTTTTGACACTGAGGCATCCCCCTTCTTGATGACTGTACTTACGATGAGGATATGCCCTAGCTTGGCGCTTTAGAACATGCAGTTGAAAGAGCCACAGGTTATGAATGATTGATAAATAAAAAAAGCCTACCCCTAGGCTTTTTTTTTATGTATGGTTTGGATGCGTTACAATGGAGTGATGAAGCTCCCCATGATCCCCTTATCTTTCACACACCAAAGCATTGCTTATATCAGATCCCCTTATGCTTTGCGTTTCTCCCAGAAGCGCTTCTCTCTCGTTTGGCTCACTGCCTTAAATCCCAAGTGAAACGCACCCAATTGTCCCTTGAGAGCGCCTTTTTGAAAGCACTTTCAATATAAGTATTATCGCAGAATTTATGTGCTTCGACAACCTTTTTTTAAAAGATATTGAGGAGAAAAGATAAAACAAAATACGGGCGAATGACATCGCCCTTTCCATTAGTTTTCTTCTGGATTCCCATAAAGCTCTTCAAGTGGCTTCATGATAATTTTATTTAATTCACCGATAAGAACACTCACACGTTGTTCCGCTTCCATCAACTGAGAGATTTTGTCGTGCTGCTGAACAAGCGCAACTGTTTTTTGAGCTTGCTCCACTTCTTCTTGTGTGATCTCTTGACCAGTCATTTGTTTTTGTTGAAGGTTTACTTGAATGTCACGGAAGTTCTCAAACATTCTTTTAGAGGACTCATCCGCGTTTACCTCATCATAAAGATTTCTTAAAGTTGAATATTCTTCGCTATGACGCAATGCTTTTTCAAGGTCATATGCAACATCGTAAAGATTTACAGACATGTTATGTCTCCTTTCTATCCGTTATCACCGATATGATCGGCGGACACCACTCCACTATAACAAACTATGGCTTTCGTTTCACATATATACAATGAATTCATTAAAATTTCTCTAGCTTGTCTTAGAATAGAGCCACAAAAACAGCCTGGATAGCACCAATCATCCCGCCTAAAAGACCGCCTAGAAATGTAATCATTTTCAGCTCCTTATTGGAGATGCTGACTACTAGCTCTTCCATTTTTTCAAGCGGGAAAAGTTCAATTTGTTCACGAATGATATCTTCAAATTGCAGCTTAGCAAGCAGACCCTCTAAAGCATTTGAAGCCGCTCCGATCCCCTTATCAATCAACACTGGCGCAAAGTGTGTTTTAAGATCATCCGCGACAGCACTGACGTATATCCCAACAGGTTTGTCTAATATCAGCTTTGTAGAGAAATGAGAAAGCAATTGATTTTTCACACTAAAAATAAGTTCCTTCACATTCCATTTTTCATCAAGCTCATGAAGAGAAAATTGCTTCACCTTGTCCCATTCTTGAACAAGCAAATCGGATAAAAATCTTTTTGTTTCTGCGTTTCTTAAAAACTTGATGATTTCGGGATGTACACGATCAATTAAGCTTGAATTCCCTAGAAACATTTGGACCATACTGCCAAGCATTCCCCGTTCTTTTAAGAAATCATCAATCATATTGCCAAGCCTTGCTTTGCCTTCATCACTTTCAAAATAATGAATGCCTCTCTTTAAAATATAATCTGCTGCATTTGGAATTTTCGATGATATTTTGTTTTCCACTTCTACAGGGAGCAATTCAGATAAAGTTTGCTGGTTATAAGTTTCAAGCAGTGACTTGAGCTTCTGATCAGACCACTGATGGAGCCATTTATCTGCTTTGACATCAGCCTCTGTAACGCCGAATCTTTCTAGCAAGGAGAATACGGTTATCTCCATATTTGCGCCTTTGTCAATATATCGATGGACTGTACGCAGGATCTCTTGCTTTGCCTCGGATGATTCAAATCGCTTTTGAATACCTTCTGGCGTGAGCAAATGCTCCATAACCATGACACCAACCTGCTTGGCTACTTCGTCTCTTCTTTTAGGGATAAGCCCTGGTGTAAATGGAAGCTGTTTTCCGAATAAGTAATATGGCTTATAAGGCCGAAAAAGCATTTTAATTGCAAGATGGTTTGTCGCTGCTCCTATGACTGCGCCGATAACAATCATAAAGATAAACGTTGTGAATATATTCAAAGTCGTCATCTACCTTTCAAACAACACCCGATGTTTATTGTTTTGATCTATACGTATTATAGTTGTTGTCAAGTTTCCAAGCAAATGAAGTATGCAGCGAGACATATGATCAAGCGATCTGTCGTAATGATAAAGGAGCGCAAGCTTTAAGTAAAATCATAAAAAAACGTTTTTGTGATGGTAAAAAAAGAAGTTGAAAAGAAGGTGTTTTTTAATGACAACATTAGGTATTGTAACCCTTTCTCCGCAGTATGAAGAGGCATTTACACGTCAGCTCGCCAAAGCTGCCTCTTCTTATCATTTAAAGGTTGTTCGTTTTACACCACTTGATTTAAAGCCGGCTTCAAATTTGATACAAGGTCAAACATATATGAATGACCAAGGGTTTGCCGACGCACAGTTTCCGATTCCCGATTTGATTTACGATCGATGTCTTTACCGGCATGACGCACAATCTAAAAAAGCAAAACCCATCATGGAATGGCTAAAAAAGTATCCAAAAACAGATTTTTTGAATACCGGCATTTCAAATAAAATGGTGCTATTTGAACAGCTCCGCCTCCTCTCTGCTTTACAGCCATATTTACCTGGCTGCTCTTTATTAAAAGAGCCCTCAGATCTGATCAATATGGTAAGGGAGTGCGGGGCTGGCGGTTATTATAGAATGCAGCCTCTCTCCCAGCAGCATGCAGCATCTACTTACTTCATTTCCTTTGATGGCAAGTCAACATTCACCGTTCAGCTAAGTTCCAATCAAACCATTACATTTTCTCGGGCGTCAGAGATGGAGCGCTGGTGCAAAAAATATGCAGGCCGGTATTTCCTTCAATTTTTCAACACGAGTGATCAAAAAGAACCTTTATTTAATGAAATCAGGATTTTTCTTATGAAAGATTCACAAAATCAATGGAAACGCATGGGGATTCACACAAAATCACCTGCAGAAAATAGTCTTTTAAGTTATACACAAAAATCGGATCCTGTGATAGGCTTTGAACACTATCTACATACATTGCAGCCACACATCAAGGAGCTCCTTTTAGATGATATTGCATCCATTCAGGCATCAATTCCAGCTTATATAGATAAAACGTACTCTCCTTGCTTTGAATTCGCAGTAGACTTACTTCATACAAGTGAAGGCAGGCTGTTCATATCAAATGTCAGATCAAAGCCAGGACGGTCCGCTTTTTTAAAAGTTTACCCTGAAAAGGAACATCAATTGATTCGTACCATTCTTGAACATGCGCAATCGATGATGTCTCAACCGAAGGAGGTTTCTTATGAACAAAAATCGCTGCATCATCGCCCCACACCTCACAAGTGAAAAAACAGTTCATCTTCCAGACCATTATAAACAGAAAGAGGCCATCTATTCTCTTGCTCTAGGGTCTCGTTTAGTTGATGGCTTCAACATTTCCTATCATCAGCATCCAAAGAAAATATTATTATCTGAAGATCTATACAGAGATTTACTGATTCCTTACCAATCAAAAGCTGATGTGATCATCATTGACCATACACTTTTTATAGGGCCGTTGATGGGCATTTTCACTGCAGGTTTTGAGCAAAGCACGCAGCCATTAGGAACAAGATCACAATTCTTTATCAAACTGCTGAATTCTTTCAGACAGCATGCTGGTTTTGCCTATCTTTTTGGGTCACATTCTATTGATTGGGAAAAAGGAATTGTAGAAGGATTGTTGTACCAGCAAGGTTCATGGGTTAAAAAACAGCTTCCCCTGCCGTCAGTTATTTATGACCGTCTTCCAAATAGAAAAGCTGCTCAGTCAGCACTCATTCAAGAAACGAAGCGAAAACTCACCCAAGACTATAATATCCCTTGGTTCAACCCTTACTTTTTTAATAAATGGGAGATTCATGAACAGCTATTAACAGATGAAAAAACATGGTCCTTTCTCCCACATTCTGTACAATTAGATCCCATGGACGCTCTAAGTAAAATTGAAACACTTCTCCACCTGCATCAAGTTATATACTTAAAACCGACGAATGGAAGTCATGGAGACGGTATTTATCGGTTAAAAAAGGAAAATCACGGAATCACTGTATGCTCAAATTTTGGAAGGGCTATTCCATATGATTCAATAGATCAGTTTGTTCAAAGGCTGCGAAAAGATCATGCAATTCATGATTTTATTGCACAACAAGGCATTGAGCTTCTTCAAATAGACAATCAGCAGATGGATTTCAGAGTTCATACGAATAAAAATAAAGACGGTGATTGGACAGTCACAGCAGCAGCAGCAAAAATTTCTGGAGATCACACCATCACAACTCACCAGTTACACGGCGGAACGGTGAAAACACTTTATGCTGTCTTTCCAGAAGAAAAGAAACGTTTGCAGATTTTACATCAGCTTTCTCATACTGCCATCACGCTTAGCCAAGTAATAGATAAAAAAATGACCGGGCATATTGGTGAAATCGGTTTTGACTTAGGCATTGATCAAACAGGCGCCATTTGGATGTTTGAGGCCAATTCTCGCCCTGGCCGAGAGATTTTCCAGCATGTCTCTTTGAAAAAATCAGAATGGCTGATCGGGAAAAGAATCATGGATTTCGCATCTTACCTTTCAGAAACGGCACTCACCACTTCAGATCACGCGAACGTCTACTGACTACATTTTTGCCACATGTCGTGCTCTTAAATTTATGCTTTTTCTATGCTCTTTTCATGAGATGAGATACAATAAAATCAAGTTCAAGGTTGTTTCCGTGTTGTCGTGTTTGTTTATTGTTTCATCAATAAAAGCAAGGAGGCAATGATGATATGATTTCTCATTTTCAATGGAAACCTCTTTTTAAAAAAGCACAATTGCCAGGCTGGAAAATATCCTTTTTCCACAATGGTGCGCATTATGAAGGCATCTACCACAAAACAGGTGACATTGAATGGGGCTCTCAGCTTCCGCCCCATGAAGTTGAACCAACCTTAAAAGAAGAAATCCACGAATTAATGCTATTCCATGTCTATGATTAAACTGTTTAAGGAGCCCCGCCATGTTAGAAAAATTAAAACTTGTTTACGGAGACCATATCATCAGTACACCTACTCATGACAAACAAATTCTTTGGTATCAAACAGACGAAGGCGAAATATTTGGAGTAGACAAATCGGAGATTACAGCAAGAGAAACACTACTTCTCAACTCTTTTCTTACACCGATTGATCTATTTCAAAAAGCGCATACCGAGGGTGAACAAAGATGGTTCAGCTATCTTTTTGAAAACAAACCACTAACTGTCCAACATCCCGTCCGTGTTTATTATTTTCAAATGATCCATCAAGAGGAACAAAGACAGCAAATAAAAGAGGCTGTGAATAACAGCCTCGAACATACTCATTTCATATGGACAGGCCCTGAAACAGCTATGCTGATTCAACCAAATGCTACATCAGAAAATAGTCAATTAGATCAATTAAATGATTTGTCTCTGGCCATTACAAGTGATTTTTTAACAGACTCAGTCTTTATACAAGGGCAGCTGCATTTGCCAAATGACCATTTACAGATGAGATTATTAAATGAACAACAGCTCTTTGTATGCCACATGCAGCGAGAAAAGCTTAGATCAGGGGTTGCCACATTTTATCAATGCCTACCATCGTTCATTTGTTATGATGCATCTGTCCTCTCTCATGCTATATCAGATGCTTTTAAAGAAGCGATTGTTGACCGAGATGTTTACCGCACTCTCATGACCTATATGCAATGTAATTTAAACGCATCCAAAGCAGCAAAAGCATTATATGTTCACAGAAACAGTCTTCAATATCGAATTGATAAATTTATTGAGCGCACTGGGCTAGATATACGACATTTTTCAGAAGCATCGGCTGCTTATTTAATGATGACTCTACTCGATCTTTCATAAAAAACGAAGGTATGAGCATCCTGCCCAAAAATGAAAATAGGATGTTGTGCACGTTGTCCATTTACAGACTCTTCCCCATTTTATACACTTTATTCAACAATAAAGCGCTTTCAAAAAGAGAAACTGGGGAGGCTGACATCAAATGGCTGAAATAATGCTGAATCAAATTTATAAAGTGTACGATAACAAGGTAACAGCAGTAGACAACTTTAATCTACATATAGAAGATAAAGAATTTATTGTGTTTGTTGGTCCATCAGGCTGCGGAAAATCAACAACCCTTCGCATGATTGCAGGTCTAGAAGAAATTTCACAAGGAGACTTTCTGTTAGATGGAAAACGGATGAATGATGTAGCACCGAAAGACCGGGATATCGCAATGGTTTTCCAAAACTATGCATTATACCCTCATATGAATGTGTACGATAATATGGCTTTTGGGTTAAAACTTCGGAAGTTTCCGAAAGCAGAGATTGATGAGCGGGTTCGAAATGCCGCTAAAATATTGGGGCTTGAGCAATATTTAGACAGAAAACCAAAAGCACTGTCTGGCGGTCAAAGACAACGTGTTGCCCTTGGCAGAGCGATTGTACGTGATGCAAAGGTTTTCCTTTTGGATGAGCCGCTTTCTAATTTAGATGCAAAACTCCGTGTTCAGATGCGTGCTGAAATTTCTAAACTTCATCAGCGTCTGCAAACGACATTTATCTATGTGACACATGATCAGACTGAAGCCATGACAATGGCAACCCGCCTTGTTGTGATGAAAGATGGTTTTATTCAGCAGGTCGGAGCACCGAAAGATGTATATGAAAACCCAGAGAATGTGTTTGTAGGTGGATTTATCGGCTCACCTGCAATGAACTTTTTTACAGGAAAGCTCTCTGACGGCGCCATCGCGGTTGGAAAAACTCACATTCGTGTACCAGAGGGAAAAATGAAAGTATTACGCAGCCAAGGCTATATTGGAAAGGATATCATACTAGGCATCAGACCAGAAGATTTTCACGATGAACCAGTATTTATAGAGGCGTCTGAAGGCACAAAAATTAATGCTAACGTAGAGGTAGCTGAATTAATGGGAGCAGAAACGATGCTTTACTCTTCTATCGATGATCAATCGTTTATTGCACGTGTTGATTCTCGTACCGATGTACAGGCGGGACAGTCTATCCCTCTTGCGATTAATATGAACAAAGCCCATTTCTTTGATT
Source organism: Bacillus sp. WP8 (assembly GCF_000800825.1). Classification (NCBI taxonomy): domain Bacteria; kingdom Bacillati; phylum Bacillota; class Bacilli; order Caryophanales; family Bacillaceae; genus Bacillus; species Bacillus sp. WP8. Next base: position 985,812 of record NZ_CP010075.1, on the reverse strand, counting down.
CAGATACAGAATTGCGCATACGCTCAGCTGAATAAAAAGATATATAAGCAGCTCCATCACTCATTATTGGGTGATGGTTTTTTGTATGTTGACACAACAACATTTACCATGTTCTTTTCTCGTATGTTTTTTTCGGAAATAACCATAATACTTAGTACAAAGCAGTTACTGCATTGGGTTTCGCCAAGTGGCAAATGACTTGATCATTTCGCTGGTGCGATTCCAGCAAACCCAACCAAAAAAATAAATCATATACAAAAAGGAGAATCACATCATGGCAAATTCTAATAGTTCAAACCAATTACTAGTTCCTGGAGCAGAGCAAGCAATCGATCAAATGAAATACGAAATTGCTTCTGAATTTGGTGTAAACCTTGGAGCAGAAACTACAGCTCGTGCTAACGGTTCAGTTGGTGGAGAAATCACAAAACGTCTTGTGTCTTACGCTCAACAAAACCTTGGCGGAACAAAAGCTTAATTTCATACCTGGATCATAGAAGGCACCTCTTATGGTGTCTTCTTTTTTTGTTTTTATCCCTCACCAAACTCCTTTCAGCTCATATCATGTAGTAGAAAGGAGCGGATCTTCATGGACATTATTTCTGGTATGAATTTTGAACTTTTACAATTTGTAGGGATCTCTCTATTATGTGAATATGGTCATAGTATTCGGTCCTTTCACCTTTATAAAAAAAGCATCACATAAAAGTTGTACCATTTTGGGTTCTTTTCACTTATAGTATGTAGTGGAGGGATCGAACAGATGAAAATAGCTCTTTTCGGTGCTCATGGACGTGTAGGACAAGCATTTCTTCGTTTCGTTCAAGTAGATGATCGTTACATGGTTCGTTCATTGATTCGGACAAACCGAGAAGAAATGCTTGCGGGTATGTTTCAAGTCACCGGCAATTCAAGAAATCGAGAAGATGTGCTTGAGACAATGAAAGGAGCAGATATTGTTGTGAGCTGTCTATCAACAGATGGTGATGATACATTATCTGTTTCAATGGAGCATATCGTACAAGCCATGAAGCAAACAAATACATCTAGAATTATTACAATTGGTACAGCAGGTATTTTAAAAGCAAGGCAGCAGCCGGAGCTTTACCGTTTTGAAACAAATGAATCAAAGCGGACTACTTCCCGAGCAGCTAAAGAGCATGCGAAAGCGTTTGAAATCCTTCAATCAACTGATCTAGATTGGACCATTATTTGTCCAACCTATTTACCAGATGGAGAAGTGACACGGTCATATCGCTATGAGAAAGATTTTCTCCCTATAGATGGAAAGAAAATTTCAGTTGAAGATACCGCACACTTTTTATATCAGCAGTTAAATTCGAAGGAATTTGTGCATCAACGCGTCGGCATCGCTTATTGATGGACGAGCCCATCTTGGAAAATTTATATTTATTAAAAAGTCGAGGTGTCACCTCGACTTTTTTGATCATTCAAATAATTCTGATTATAAATCAGAGAGCGACCCAACCAGATTTTGAATGAACTCGTTTGATTACACCTTTTCCGGTAACAAATCTAATTCTTTTCCCTTTTACTTTGTATTCAATAAAAGGAAGTTGAACATCAATTAAATCATACTTTTTATTTTTGTGTAAGAATTCTTTTAATTCACCCATCTCAAAATAACCATTTTTCACTAGCTTATCTAGTTCTGCTTGCGCACTAGGAGCTATTGTAGCAAGTAAACCCGTCACTCCAGTAACTACACCAGTAGGTGTATTAGCAATAAATAATAACCCAAGTATTGTTGAACTTGCGCCTAATGCATCTTTTAAGTTACTATAATCTTTTTTTTGAAATGCTTTTTTATAAACATTACGTTGAGCAGCTTCCATATTTAAAGCTTGATTAAAATTCACAGTAACCCTAGCAGCATATTCTGATGAATCAATATTACCTAGAGCATGAACTTCTCCAGTCTGTTTGGCGGTCTTAAATGAATGAATTTCCGATGATAAATTAGTTTTTTCTTCTACTAATTTCCCCTTCTGTTCAGTTGCCGATGCAGATAATGTAATTCCACTGAATCCAGAAATAATTAAAGTTACTACCACAATTAAGATGACATTTCTAAAAAATACTTCATTTCTCTCCATTCTCTAACCTCCTCTTTTTATGACGATACAAGTAATATAATATCACAAAAGAGAGAAAACAATATATACCTATCTTAAAAATCCTATAAAACATGGATAAAAATACATTAATAAACCATATTTACGATACTTTACGATTATATTTATATTAAATTTAAAGTTAGAACGATATATTCCACTGATAATAGTAATGTTACTTAAATTTCATTTTTAAAGCCTCTTTCAATTGAAAGAGGCTTTCTCTATTTATAATTTCATCAACTGTTTGCAACAGCGCCTTTTTGCAGTTCATACATTTGCGCATACAGCCCTTCTTGCTGCATGAGTTGTTCATGACTGCCACGCTCGACGATTTCACCTTTTTCTAACACCAAGATCATATCGGCTTTCTTAATCGTGGATAATCGGTGAGCAATCACAAAAGTCGTTCGTCCTTCTTTGACTACATCAAGCGCCCGCTGAATGATCGCTTCTGTTTCTGTATCAATGTTGGCGGTGGCTTCATCTAAAATTAAAATCGCTGGATCGTACGCTAATGCGCGCGCAAATGAAATCAACTGACGTTCCCCTGAGGAAAGGGTGCTTCCCTTTTCAACGACTGGTTCATCAAAGCCTTGCGGCAGATGCTTCAATAACTCTGCTGCGCCTACTTGCTTTAATGAGGATTCAATGGTTTCTCTTTTGATGTCTTCATTTCCTAAGCTGACATTGGAGGCAATCGTTCCCGAAAATAAATACGGATCTTGCAGCACAATGCCCATTTGTTTACGCAGCGTTTGACGCGACTGATCATAAATGCTTTCGCCATCTATGAGAATGTCTCCTTGCTGAATGTCATAAAAACGCAGCAGCAAGTTCATGATCGAGCTTTTCCCAGAACCAGTATGCCCCACAAGTGCAACCGTTTGACCTTTCTTAGCTTCAAACGTAATGTTCTTTAAGACATTTTTCCCTTCATTATAAGCAAAGGTGACATCTTTGAACTGAACGTGTCCCTCCAGCTTCTTCTGAACAGGTTCTTCCACCTCTGTACCGGGTTCATCTAATAATCGGAACACCCTTTCCGATGAAACCCTTGCTAATTCCAACCTAGAGAATTGATTCACAATACCTGTGATCGGCTGAAACAATCGATTTAAATAATCGACAAACGCATAGAGCACACCAATGGACACAATGCCTGTCGCACTTAATGACGCACCGCCAAAATACCAAATGAGCGCCACATATGCTAAATTTCGCAGTAGGTTAACCAAGTTATGTGAAAGAAGTGAATTTAAATGCAGCATCTTTCGCTGATACCGAAAGTGATTGTTGTTCAGCTCATCAAATTCCTCTTTCGTCGCTTTTTCATGACGAAACGCTTGAATAATGGTCATCCCTTGAATGGCTTCATTTAACTTGGCATTGATTTCACTGATGATCGAACGAATTCGGTGATTGTACACGGATGCAAACTTTCTGTAAGTCATCGACCATAGGAAAATAATCGGTACTGCAACCAAACAAATGAGTGCCAGCTTCACATTTAATAAAAACATGGCAATGTAAATCCCAATCATGTAAATGGCACTCGTCACAAAATTAGCAAGGACTGTGACATATAGGTCACGAATGGTTTCCGTGTCATTGGTGATTCTCGCGACAACCTTTCCAGCCGGTAAATTATCAAAATATCGGATCGGCAGCGTTTGGATGTGCTCAAAGACGTCTACCCTCATTTTTTGAATAATTCGATTTGCAATCCTCTGGAGCAAGTAATGCTGCCCATACTGAAAGAAAATCGCAACGATGAGCAGCCCTAGATAAAATAGAACAAGCTGCACCAAACCACTGATTTCTGGCTGATAAAAAGCAAAAATCTCTTCTTTTGATAAGCGCTGTACCTCATAGGTCTCACGCTCTTTCCCATTATCAATGGTGAGCTGATCTCCCGATATCTTTCTGTTTCCATCAAAACGAATCGGCTCATTCACAAAATAGTAGCCGAATCCGACTTGCACCACATTGATTTGCTTTCCAGAATCCAGTCCATTGTTTAATCGATCGCTTCGTATATAGTTATTTCCCTGGTAATAAACGGTTTTATCTGTCTTTTCATTGACCTCGACATACGGTTTTTCTACACCTAAAATATGATCATCAATCATTTTCTTCCCAATAAACGGTCCTGTCAGCTCAGCACCAACTGCAATCATTAGAAAGATTAAGGCAACAGACAGTACTTTCTTATATAGGAGTGCGTAGGCAAGGAGTCTTCTTCCTGTTGTCATGCCTCATCCCCTCCTTCCAGCTGATTTGTCAGCTGCTGACGCAAAAATTGTTCTTTGTACCACCCATCCTGCTGGATGAGCTCGTTGTGAGTGCCTTTTTGGACAATGCGTCCTTCTTCCATGACAAGAATGAGATCCGCATGTTCAACAGCTGATAGGCGATGAGTCGTAATAAACGTCGTTTTGCCATGACGGTTTTGTCTTAGATTTTCTAGGATAGCGGTTTCTGTTTTTGCATCTACCGCAGACAATGAATCATCCAAAATTAAAATGTCTGGATCAATTAATAAAGCACGTGCAATGGATATTCGCTGTTTTTGTCCGCCTGACAGCGCAACACCTTTTTCCCCAACCATGGTCTCCAAACCTTCTGGCAGAAGGCGTAGATCCTTTTCAAAGTAAGCATCTTTGATTGCTTGTGCTAACTCATCTTGTTTCGCGTCCCGATGACCAAAGCGCATATTCTGTTCGACACTTTTTGAGAAAAGAATATGATCCTGAGGTACGTATCCGATCCATTGAAATAACTGATCTAATTCAATGTCTTGGATTGGAACACCTGATAGCAATATTTGCCCATCACCTGCCGGGTACTGGCGCAGAAGCTGTTTGACAATGGTCGTTTTGCCGCTTCCCGTTTTGCCTGTAATCCCAATCGTCTGCCCTTTTCGAACGGTAAAGGACACATCAATGAGATTATCTTTAGGTGAAGTTGGATACCTGAATGTCACGTGATCAAACTCAATATCTCCAGGCTCTTGTAACGTTTTCGGCTGAGCAGCGTTTGTTACGTCCGGCTTGTAGCTGAGTGTATGATTCAACCGGTCTAACGACGCATTTCCTCGTTGCATAATATTAATCAATTCGCCGATCGCAAACATTGGCCAGATCATCATGCCAAGATAGACGTTAAATGCAACAAGCTCCCCAATGGTTAAATCACTTTGGAATACGAGATAGGCTCCGTAGCCGATTCCGATTAAGTAGCTGATCCCCACAAGTAATTTCACTGTCGGTTCAAACAAGGAATCAATGATCGCCACTCGCATGTTTTTTTGGAATACATCATCTGTCATTTCGCGAAAGCGTTCGACATCTTGTTTCTCCTGTACAAAAGACCGAATGACTCGAACGCCTGCCACTGATTCAAGAACACGATCGTTCATATCACCAAATGCATCCTGAGCGACAGTAAAGCGCTCATGGATTTTGCTGCCATAAAACGCAATTAAGAGCGCCATCAGCGGCATAGGGATAATCGCCATTAAGGTTAATTTCCAGCTAATTGTCAGACCCATTGTAAAGAAGATCATCAGCATATAAGCAGTGGAATCAACCAAGGTCAGAACGCCAAAGCCTGTCGTTAAGGCAACAGCATTCAAATCGTTTGTTCCTAATGCCATTAAGTTACCGGTTTTTTTCTTTTCATAAAAGGTCGGTGTCATCTTCAGCAAGTGGCGCATCAGTTTCCCGCGCATCACACGCTCCATGACATTTGCGCCCCCAAATAACTGATACATCCAAAAATATGTAAGTGTATAGACGACGACACCGAGTAAGCAAAAAATGGTCACATAAAACAAAATACTGGATGTTGTAAATTGACCAGAACGAATGTCATCCACTGCCTGGCCAAGGTATCTTGGCGGCAGCATTTCAAGCACATTCACAATGAGCAAAAGCGTAATAGCGATTGTATAACGCCTCCACTCTTGTTTAAAGAACCAGCCTAATTTCGCAAATACTGAAAACATGTTTGTCTCTCCTTTTCAAGCTAGCCGCTTTCTAAATTTTCCTGCAAGTCACCTTGTTTCGTTTTTTGGGCTTTTATCATTTGTCTTGATTTTGGCATGTTCACATGCTTTCACTCCTCTTCATTTACTTGTTGTTTTCCATCCCTTTATTTCGGAATGCGAAATGAATACAACAAAAAAAGAGGCCACCGGCTAGCTAGCTGGTACGCCTCTTTTCGTCATGTAAAAAGGCGCATGTTGACAAATACGCAACATACGCCTTGATTCATCCGATCAATTGGAACATACGAGTTCCTTTTCAATGACCAATGAAGGTGTAATTGTCACGTGAATCAACCCATTCATGCAGTTTGATTTCATTCTTCCAATGTTGCACATGACATTTCCTCCTTTTGGCTCTTGAATCTTTTTTTATCTTATAGTGGCTGTCACCATTTTGTCAATAAATATTTTTCAATAAATGAAATTTTCTAACAAAAATCAATCTCTCTTATGTGTATCTTTTTCTATTAACGGGTATACCATGAGTGTAAAGACTCCTTTTGAAAGGAATGAGGACATTGTTTCAAGCTGATCGGATGGTCGTTGCATTTGATGGACATGAAGACAGTAAGAAAGCATTAAAAAAGGCAATCGCTTTAGCCAAAACCTTGCATGCCAAGCTGACCGTTGCCTATGCCCATGATGGCAAAACAGGCAGACAGGTGTTTGATGCACCGCGCCCAATGACTGGCGGAGCTTATATCGGCGGCGGTATGGCAGATCTTCAAACACCCCCTGTGTATGTGCCTCATGATGAACAGCAAAGTCCCTTGATTTTTGAAGACCATACAGAAGAGGTCGTCGCAGAAGCACGAATGCTTTTAAATGAGGAGCAGTTTGAGGCTGCCATTGAAATCGTGGAGGGAGAACCAGCAGAAGCGATTATCGAATATGCTGAGGAAATATCAGCAGACCTCATCGTCATGGGAGCACGTGACCAAAGCAGATTGAAAAAAATGCTATTTGGCAGTGTGAGTGAAAAGTTATCAGCAAAATCAGATATACCTGTGCTTATTGTGAAATAAATGCATCACAAAAGGCTGTAAACGAATGTTTACAGCCTTTTTTATTTATGAAGAGATCGATGCTTCACTTTCATGTTTAATTTTTTGCTGGAAGCCTTCCTGTACGCGCTTTGTCAGCTCGCCTGGAACGCCTTTCCCTACTGGCTCGCCATCTATTTCAACAATCGGAATGACTTCAGCCGTCGTCGAGCTGATGAAAATTTCCTGCGCGCGCAGCAGTTCTTCTTTACTTATACGAGTCTCTTCAACACTATACCCTTCTTCCTCACATACTTCTAACAGCTTTCTACGGGTAATGCCGTTTAAAATGAGATTGTTTGCAGGGTGAGTGCGAATCACGCCATCAATCACGGCATATACATTCGAGGAGGTTCCCTCGGTCACAAAGCCGTCTCTTATCAGGATTGCTTCAAACGCACCAGCTTCAGATGCTTTCTGCTTTTCCATGATGTTATATAAAAGGTTTAAGCTTTTGATATCACATCTTAACCAGCGAAGATCCTCAGATAATATGGCCTTTGCACCAGCTTTCTGCTCTTGAACAGGCTTTTTCACCTGGAACGTATATGCCGTGATTTGAGGAATAAGAGTATTACTATATTGATGTTTACGAGGGGCGACACCCCGCGTGACTTGAATATATACACCGCCATCTGTTAATTGATTGTGAGCGACGAGCTGTTTTAACTTTTCTTCCATATCAGATACTGTACCTTGCAGATGAATACCAATTTCCTTTGCACTCTTGAACAGACGCTCTGTATGCTCCTTTAACGTAAACAAAGTACCATCGTATACACGGATGACTTCATAGACTCCGTCCCCAAATTGATAGCCTCTGTCCTCAATATCAACATGTGCATCCTTTTTTTCAACGAAATCTCCATTGTACAATACTTTCATATGGAATCTCCCCTTCGCTTTGCAATAATGGTTGAATCTGATGCTATCTTAGCGGATAAATGAGTACGTTTCAATGATTATTCAGAATTATTTCACATCATATAAAATGGATAACTTTCTATTGTAACAAATATAGATTCATAACCAAAAAGATTCCAATTTTTTAGCATCTTCTATATTCATAGGCTCTTTTTTCCTGTATACTGACACCATATAAACATGACAAAAAACAGCGAAAAAAGACAGAATCTACTACATGATTCGACACAAATTTTTGATTTATTGGAGCGATTGTAATGCAACGGGTTAAAAAAAAACAGACACCTTCAAACACAATGCTGCTCTCAAAGGCGATTGGTTTTGTCATTCTGACACTGATCCTCTTTTTTATTTGGGATATGTCCAAAACCAATATGCAGGCAGCAGATCAGCCGGCGAAATTGTCTGCGAGCAGTCAATTTAGGGACACAAGCACTAGTATGAAAGCAAAAGATGCTTCTAGGAAAACATTAGATGCACATTTTAAGATCGATTCTAATAAACATGTAACGGATCAAACAATCTTTTTAACCTTTGATGATGGTCCATCAGCGACTTCAAATCAGCTGTTAGATGTGCTAAAAGCGCAAAAAGTGAAGGCTACATTCTTTATGCTCGGGCCGCAGATTAAAGAACACCCGGCAGCTGTGAAAAGACTCCATCAAGAAGGACATCAATTAGGGCTTCATGGTATTACCCATGATGTGAAACGCTTTTATCAAAAAAGTGATTCTCCTGTTAACGAGATGAAGGAAGATCAGCGCATTTTGGCTTCTGTCACAGGTGAGTATACCCATCTTGTAAGAACACCTTATGGCAGCACCCCCAATTTAACCGATCAGCAAAAAGCACGTTTAAAACAAAAAGGCTTTGTCTACTGGGACTGGACCATTGACAGTCTGGACTGGAAATATAAAAGCTCAAAATATGTACCAGAGGTATTAAATCAGCTACAAGTGCTGGAAACAAAATATCCAAAAGAACCAAAAATCATCTTAATGCATGATCAGCCGGCAACAGCAAAATACTTAAGCAGCTTAATCACGCAGCTAAAGGCGAAGGGCTATACATTTGAAGTCCTTGATGAAACAATGAAGCCGCTGCAGCAATAAGTGGTTTTCCCATGATCAATGTGACCAATAAAACCAATGTTAACAGGTGGTTTAGTAAGTCTAGTTACTTTTTCTGTCACTGTGTTAACCTTCTAAATTGAATTGATGAAACAAGAAGATCAAAAGAAAAGCCTCCTATTTTCAAAGGGGGCTTTTTTGCTGCATGAATTATCACGCAGGTTGATGCAATACGGCATCTGTGGTGTCCGTCCAAGAGTCGATTTAATCTGTTAGTTGTTTTCGCTATCATACCTTGCTTCACTACTAATTGTAGGGAAAATAAACCACATCTTTAAGGTTGATCATCTGTCTTCTTAAAAAAATAAAAAGAAAGTTTATATATAAATCTACAAATCTGTTTAAATTCATAACGTATTCCCTTAACCCCTTCCTATTTAATCCTTAATAGTCATTCCTATCTTATACAATTGAAGAAGTTGCTGAGCCATAAAAGCAGGTGAATCTTTAAACTGATTTTCTCTCCAATAATGAATAACTCCTAGTTGGGCTGATGTCATATAGCTTAAGTAAATATCTTGAGAAACAGATGAATCAATGTCATCTGCTTTAACAACCTCCAAACCTTTTCGAGTATGTTTTCTAATAATCCCTTCTAACTTCTTAGCAAATACAGAAGGACCATATTCTCCGAGCATGATGTTATAAAATTTACTATGGGTATAGATGTTTTCAAACATTCGTTCAAAGATATTTTGAAGCATTGTTAAGCTAAATTCTGTTGTTTTCTCTCCCGAAGGCTTATTTGCAATGGCTTTTTCCAAGTCATCTAATATTTCTTTGATGCTCCGTTCTTGTAAGTGCTGTTTATCTTTATAATGAGCATAAAATGTAGCGCGGTTTATATCTGCTCTTTCTGTAATATCAATAACAGATATAGCGTGCATATTCTTTTCTTCTAGTAAAGAAAGGTATGCAGAAATAATGGCTCTTCTCGTTTTCAAAACACGTCGATCTAACTTTTTCATTTCTCATTGAACTCCTACTTTTGAATTATTTTAAAAATTTAAACGACAATAATTGTAAAAAATGTTGTTTAAACCACATTTTATGGAAAATTAATGGTTGTTGGATAGCAACTTAATTAGATAATATAAACTAACACTTTGAATTTTAACATACAAAGTGTTGTTTTAATATTATTTAGGAGGAATATGTAATGTCAGATTTACACGTATTAATTGCAGGCGGCGGTATTGGAGGGTTGTGTCTAGGGCAGCACTTAAAGAAAGCAGGCATTAGCTTTTCCATATATGAGCGCGAAGATGAAGTATCTAAAAATGGATATCGCTTGCATATGAATATGGATGGTGGCGAATCGCTTCGTGCTGCTCTTCCGGAAAATTTGTATGAGTTGTATGTACAGACGTCAAGAAAAAATCCACGTCGTGAAATGGCTGTATTAATAGATGAACAAATGAATGAAATAGGTGTTCGTCCACATATTGGAGCTCCAAACGATGAAAAATTTCCCCATACAGCTGTAAATCGAAAAACATTATGCCAAATTTTACTGAGTGGCATTGAAAAACATGTTCATTTCAACTCAGTTGTTACAGGATTTGAACAGGATAAACAAGGAGTAACATTATTTTTAGCTGACGGTACGGTTGCCAAAGGGGACATATTAGTAGCAGCAGATGGCATCAATTCAGCTGTTCGCTATCAGCTTATGCCTCACGTCCAACCAATAGATACAAATGCTAGAGCAATTTATTCTAAATCTCCTCTTACCAAAGAGATCAGACAGACATTACCAGACATCTTATTTGATGGTTTCATCATGGCGGCAGATTCAAATGACACAATTATGGCAATTGGACCGTTTGAGCCAAGACGTACAGTAGACGAAGCTGCTAAGGAACTAGCACCTAAATCTACTATTGAGTCTGTTGATGATTATGTCATGATTACACTGGGAATTCCACAATACTTAAGTGCATCAGACAGAGAATCTCCTCTGAAACTTCATCAGATGATGGTTGATTTAACAAAAGATTGGCATCCTATTTTACGAGGTCTCGTTGAACGCATTGACCCTCATACTGTAGCAGCGCTTTCCGTTCGTGCAATAGAACCAATAGATCCTTGGGAGACTAGTCGTGTTACATTGATTGGTGATGCCATCCATGCTATGCCACCAAGCTTCGGAGCTGGTGCAAATTTAGCTTTGCGAGATGCTCGTATTTTAGCAGAGCAAATTGTAACTGTTCATAAACAGAAAGCTGATGTATATAAAGCGATTTCTCAATATGAAAAAGCTATGAGAGCTTATGACTACCCAATTTTCGAGATGTCAGCAAACCAAAATGAAGCTCGAAAATTTAATAAAACACACTAGTAGTTTAGATAAATCCTGTACTTTATTGTTTCTAAAATTTCACTATAATAAAGGATATCTAGGGTTATACTATAGCGTTTACTATTAGACAAGCAGTTTCTTCTATCGTAATCTCAGATACGAATGAAATAATAAATGAATAATTAATTGAACTACTGAAAATTCTTAAATGGCAAATACATTAGAATGAATGTACACACCAAAAAGAAAAACTCCCTATCTTACATAAGGAGTTTTTCTTTTTGGTTCTTGTATTTTTATTTAATTAATGTCTACACGTTTTATAAAGAATGCATAGATTAATGCGAGAACTACAATAAATAATACAAATATAAAGCCGTTCTGAATTCCTGCCGTGATGGCTTCAGGGATGTGTATTGGATTTGTAGGGTCTTTGGTAGCTGCTAAGTATGCTTGCTGCCCCGAAGACATAATACTTACTGAAACGGCTGTTCCAATCGCACCAGCTATTTGTTGAAGGGTATTCATGATAGCTGTTCCACTAGGATAATATTTCTTAGGCAGCTGATTCAATCCGTTTGTTTGAGCTGGCATCATAATCAAGGCAATCCCAATCATCAAGGAGATATGAAGTAGAACCATCACTGTTAACGTAGTTGTTGTCGTAACATTGGATAAAAACCATACTACAATAATAGTTATTAAAAACCCAGGAATGACAAGCCATTTGGGGCCAAAGCGATCAAATAATTTACCAATAACAGGAGACATCAAGCCGTTGATGATTCCACCTGGAAGTAGAGTAAGACCGGCCACAAATGCGGAAAGCGTCAAACCTGCTTGTAAGTACATTGGTAAAAGTAACATCGACGACATAATAAGCATAAAACAAACGAATACAAGTACAACACCTAGGGTAAACATTGGATATTGGAAAGCACGTAAATTTATCATAGGCTGTTCCATTTTTAGTTGGCGCCAGCAGAATAAGATTAATGCGATCACTCCAATAATTAGCAATCCTATTACTTTTGGGCTTCCCCATCCTTCTGGTCCTTCTCCAGCACTACTAAATCCAAATACCGTACTACCAAAACCGATTGTTGATAATACAATGGATAAAATATCAATCTTCGGTTTTGTTAATTCGGAAACGTTCTCCATATAAAAAATACCTGCTAGTAATCCTATAATTAAAAAGGGTAAACAAATCCAAAAAATCCAGTGCCAGGTTAAATCTTCGAGAATTAATCCGGAAAACGTAGGGCCAACAGCTGGCGCGAACATAATCACTAGCCCAATCATCCCCATTGCCCCACCACGTTTTTTTGGAGGAATAATAATCAAAATCGTATTAAACATTAAAGGTAATATTAATGCAGTACCTATCGCTTGGAAAATACGAGCCACCATTAGCACTTCAAAACTAGGAGCCATTGCAGCAATAACGGTGCCAATAATAGAAAAAACTAAAGAAGTAATAAATAATTGTCTTGTGGTAAACCATTGTTGTAAAAGTCCTGAAACAGGAACCAAAATACCTAATGTTAATAGATATCCAGTTGTTAACCATTGAATCGTAGTCGCATTAGTATGGAAAACATCAATTAATGTATTTAATGCAATATTTAAAGCTGTTTCACTAAAAAGTCCAATAAAAGCACTGATTAAAAATGCAGCAAAAATTGGAATAACTTTATACTCTTTACCTGTAACTTCAGGCGCCGAGACATTTGTGTTTGTACTCAAATAAAATCTCCCTTTCTTCTTCCCTCTCATCTTTCATTAGTGTGTATAAATGAAAAAATAGAGAAGTCTCCTATAATCATTTTCGAAACTCATAAGTTCCGAAAATGATTATAACACAAATACGGTACTTAATGGTACCGTATTTACTAAAAAACTTTTTTGTGTTCAAATAGTTGTAGTGCATAATAAAGAAAAAGGAGTTTTCAGAATGGATAGAGAATGTATGAAAGCCAAAGAGCGAGGCCGGCCGATAGATCCGGATAAGAATGATCTCATATTGGAAACGACACTGAACATATTAACTGACATTGGCTTCTTAAATTTGACCATGGATAAAATAGCGAAAGAAGCTAAAGTAAGTAAAGCTGCTATTTATCGAAGATGGAGTTCAAAAGAAGAACTTGTCTTGGAGGCAGTAAAACGAATTGATCCCTTTAAAAACGGTTCTATTTCTTTGCCGATAGAAGGGGCTGAATTACCCCTTAGAGAACAATTAGTTAATTTGCTATGCCATAGCTTTGTAAGGGGTAATAAACGACATGAGTATTTTACGACGATCCTTTTTGCAGCCCTCCCTCATGCAAGCATAAAGAATAAGGATTTATATAGAGAATTTATTTTGAACTTACAAAAAGCAATTGAAACGATCGTGCAACCTTTTTTAGGCACTGAGACATTAGAGGAAAAGGGAAGCATATTAGTTGATACGATTCTTGGATTATTTTCACATCGTATCATATTAATTGATCAACCAATAAGTAAGAGTTACATTGAGAAAATTGTTGATAAGATTATATTACCTTCAATAGCAGTTAGATAAGTAAGGTATGATAGCTACTAATCATTTTAGAAAACAACTAGCAGAATAATCGACTCGTGGACGCATGACCAAAGAAACCGCATTGCATCAACCTATCAATTCATGCAGTAAAAAGCCCCCTACGAAAATAGGGAGCTTTTCTTTTTGTCGTGTATTCAATATGAAAAGTCAAAAATCGGCACCTGTTGGATGCGGGTTTTTCATGATTTATAAAGCTTTCACGAGATCGCCAATTCGCTCATGAAAGACAAGATCAAAAAGCGGATCGAATTCTGTTTCACTTAAATTCATCATCACCATGAAGATGGAAGGATCATGGGCTGCGTCTTCTGGAATATATCTTGCTGGCGCTACTTCTAGGGAAGTCCCCATGACGAGGAGCATGTCCGTTTTCTGAAGTGATGTCTCCACTTGGTCTAAATGTTTGACCATATCTCCAAAAAGAACAACATCTGTTTTTAGCACACGTCCGCACGTACTGCCATCAGAGGAAACCTTTTGACAGACCGGCACCTCTTCTTTTAACAAATAAGGCAAATCATATACCGCCTGGCATGTTGGACAAGTAGCCGTTTGAATGGAACCATGGAGTTCATATACGTGCTGGCTTCCCGCCTTTTTATGAAGACCATCAATATTTTGGGTAAAAATATCCACATGCTTCCCTTGTTGCTCAAGGCTGGCTAAAAAGATGTGCCCGCTATTTGGCTCGTATTCCCCGCTCATTTTCATCTGAAACAATTCCTTAAATTTCGGCCAAAATTGATGAGGATTTGATAAAAAGTAGGACCGGCTCATCGCCTCCATGCGAGAAGTATCTTCCGTCCACAATCCACCCGTTGATCTAAAATCAGGAATACCCGATTCTGTACTCATACCTGCACCTGAGAGTACTGTGATATGTGAAGCCTGCGATATTCTCTCTCTTAGCGCTTCCACCTTTTTTTGATCCACGTACCATTCCTCCTTTATTCACCCAGCTGTTTCTCGCCTTTTTGTTTCATATAAATGGTCTGTCCAGGGAAAGCAAATTCTACACCTTCTTCGTGGAAAATATCTATGATGCGATAGTTAATGTCCTGCTTAATATCAAGGTTTTCAGACCAAGCTGTCGTATTTGTGTAAAAGTTGAAAAACAAGTTCAAATAGCTGTCTGCCAATACATCGAGATTCACCATAATCGTCTCCTTATGCACACCATCATGCTCGTGAAGCATCTGTTTGAGACGCTTAATACACTGATCAATGTTTTCCTTTGGTGTATTGTAGGAAACGCGAACAGAAAACGTAATCTGACGTTTATTCATTCTCGTCCAGTTTGTGATCGGCTCCTTAGAAAGCGTAGAATTCGGAACGGTCACAACGGCTTCAGCAGGTGTTCGAAACTTTGTGCTTCGAAATGTAATATCTTCAACAGTCCCAAGAACACTTGGTGTCTCCACAAAGTCGCCCATCGTAAAAGGCTTCTCTGTAATGATGACAATCCCTCCAAAAAAGTTAGCCACTGTATCCTGCGCAGCCAGCGCAAAGGCTAGACCACCTAAACCAAGACCTGCCACAAGTCCATTGACATCATAATTAAATTCTTGTGCAATGATACTAATACTTAGTGCGATAATAATGAAACGAAGTACCTTTGATAAAAACGGTGCTAAAATATCATCCATTTCTAATTCAAATTTCGAATTGACCTTTTGAAATAAGAAGGAAGATGCTGCGGTTAAATTACAAAGTCCCCACGTCAGCATCAAAATAATGGAGGATCTATACAATTTAATGATGACATCCATATGATGCTCAAAGTATGGCGCCTGTCTTAACGCAAAATATAAACCAAGTGCCACGAAAAACAGCCTGGCTGGTTTTTCAAATGCCACAACAATTTGGTTAATGACCTCCGTCTTCGACCGATTTGTCAGCCTAAACAGAAGTTGAAATAAATACTTCGTAAATACTTTCCGAAGCAATAAAAACAGCAATAAAATACAAAGGCTGATTCCAATTTGGATCGCAATATCTACTGTAAAATATGTATCCATCCATTTTTGTGTAAACATGTCTGTCTCTCTCCTTTAAAACAATCCTCTCTAGTTTATAATATAACCTTCGTTCATGTCCTCTCTTAAATGTCTGACCTCTACATAAAAAGCCTCGGGAATAATCCCGAGGCATGATGTTCAAATATGAAATTTTGGCTAGAGACATATCGACGGGCAGCAAACTACTTTTTCTTCTGAGCCTGATCAAGGAGAGTCGCTTTAAACATTTCAGCATCCGTTTCGGCCTTAATACGTTCTTCCACTCTAATTCTCCCTTTACCCAATCATCTCGCCTCCTTTTCATCATTATAAAACATCAGAATTTTCAGTCAACATGACGAAAGCACTAATATTTTGACGAACGCTGACGATTTGGACAAAATTGATCGAAGAAAAAATGATGTAGTTCAGATTTACTCAATAAGAGCTTGGGATATTCCTGCAACTTTTCACCTTTTATACACGATGCTTTCTCACCACAAGCCATGTTCCATTACATACAGCTCTCCCTCGTTCCATATAGTAAAGAAGGAAAAACAGCAAAAATTTGATATGATAAGACCAGAACTTATGTCAGGAGCTGGAGCATGTGTATATTATCGCACATAGAGGGTCATCAAGCGCTGCCCCAGAAAATACAATCGCCGCATTTGATTTAGCTGTTCAGCAGGGTGCGGATTATATTGAGTTAGACGTCCAGCTGACAATGGATCAGCACGTAGCCGTTATCCATGATGATACCGTTGATCGAACGAGTAACGGAAGCGGATTAGTGAAAAGTTATACACTTGATCGGCTGAAGAAACTGGATGCAGGAAGCTGGTTTGATTCTCAGTACGCCAACGAACGAATTCCCACCTTACAGGAAATCCTTCAAAGGTACAGTCAGCGTGTCGGGATACTGATTGAGATCAAGCATCCAAAACGGCAGATTGGGATTGAAAAAGCAGTTGTCGACATCATCAACCGGTTTGCCTATTCCCGTCACATCATGGTTCAATCTTTTGATGCCAATGCCCTTCAAAGAGTCAAAGCTTACGCCCCTTCTCTTCGAACGGCTTTTATTATAAAACCCTCTGCCTTCAAACTGACGAAAAGGAAATTAGCGGAGTACAGCTCCTTTGCGGATTGCCTTAATATGAAGAAAACGCTGATCAACAGATGGTGGATTGATCGCATCCACTCATTTGGAATGGATGTCTTTGTATGGACAGTGAATGACCAAAAAACAGCCGACAGGATCAAAACATATCCCATTGATGGAGTGGTGACGGATCACCCGCCATTTTTTCTAAAGGAGAAATGATGTAAATGAAAGCATATCTCGCCGTATTTATCGGTGGACTGGTTGGTACCCTTTGTAGATATGAACTTAGCCAGTCCGTTGTCAGCCACACATTCCCCTATGCAACGCTGATTGAAAACATTATAGGCAGTCTGCTTCTTGGCTTTTCAACAGGGTATTTTATGTTTCGGAAGGGAAAAAAATATCTTGCTGCTTTAATCGGAACAGGATTTTGTGGTGGTTTTACGACAATGTCCACTTTTTCTAAAGAAACAGTTCTTTTATTACAGGATGGACTGTTCACATCAAGTGTCATGTACATTCTACTCTCAGTGATTGCTGGAGTGGGCGCTGCCTTATGTGGACTGATCACCGCTCAGCACCTCTTTCAACAAAATGAGCAGCCGAAAGGAAGCAGATAAATGATTGTATTGTATACAGCTGTTGCTGGCGGGATAGGCAGTGCCCTTCGTTTTTTCCTCAGTCAATCGATTCAGAAAACCAAGTTTCATACTCGTTTTCCGTTTAGTATTATTCTCATCAACTTACTCGGCGCTGCCGGTTTAGGTTTACTGACAGGTGCAGTGACTAACAATGATCCGCTGCTTATGATCATTGGGACTGGTTTTTTCGGTGGTTTTACAACATTCTCTACATTTAGTGTAGAGGCTGCGTCCATGCTGCATGAGCGGCAAATTGGACAGCTTGCTGTCTACTTATTGGTCACCATCATCGGGTCTTTATGTCTGTTTGCTGCGTTTTATCAAATAGGACAGCATCTTTTTTAAATATTGGTGATGGCGGCTAAGCTGATGAGCAACTGATCCATGAGCTGGCGCTTCATCAAAAAGAGTGTTTTTTCACTATAGCCGATTTCCATTGCACATTTTGCCATCCGCCAATCTCGAAAATATTTATAATCGATGAGCTGCTGCTCTATTTCATCCAACTCTTTTAATGCCGTTTCAATACAAGCAACGATGAGTTCATACTGACTTTTTTGCTCTTCTAACTTTTTCCGTGTCATGTGGTCGAGATGATGCGGGCTTCTTTTTTCAAGCTGCCTTTCGATATTTAAGATCGCTGCTTGATAATTTTTGAAATTCTTTAAATGAAACTCAATTCGTTTCATTGAGGTTTTTTTCTCCGTGATACTTGCTGTTTCGTACCAAAGCATGTCCATCCCCCTTTATCGAACGTTTGTTCTTATTATATACCGAACATATATTCGTTTAAAAGAGACTAAATACCTAAAAAAACCTTGAGCTTATTTTTCGCTCAAGGTCATTTCGTTTACTAGCAGCGGCTCCTTTATATCAAGCCCAGTGCGTGCACTGCCTTTTTCTGCCGATGTGACACCTTTTTTTAAATCAATCTTTTTAACGTAACGTCCATCCATTTCCAGCACTTTCATTCGAATATCATCAAGATAGATGGATTGTCCTTCTCTAATATCAATATTCTCTTTTAAGATGAGCCCGCCGATTGTATCAATTTCCTCATCATGATATGAAATCTCGATCAAATCTTGAACTTCATCCAATCTCACTTTGCCATCTAAAACATAATGATGATCGGCTCTTTTTTGAATAACTGGCTGCTCATCTTCATCGAATTCATCTCGAATATCTCCGACAATCTCTTCTAAAATATCTTCCGTTGTGACAAGCCCAGACGTTCCGCCATATTCGTCAGTTAAGATCGCCATATGCATTCGATCACGCTGCATCTTGACGAGAAGCTCTTGAATAGGAATCGTGTCGATGACCTCAATCACTGGATATATATAATCTTGAATTTTCAGTTGATCTTTTTCTCCTTGATACACAAGATCTGCAAAGAGCTGCTTTTTGTTCAGCATGCCGATAACATGGTCTTTATCTCCTGAAAACACAGGGAAACGTGTATACTTTTCCTGCGTCATAATGGCGAGGATATCATCTAACGGCATATCTTCTGGAATCGCACAAATTTCTCTGCGCGGTATCATGATCTCTCTGGCAATTCGATTATCGAAATCGAAAATCTTGTTCATATAATTATATTCTGATGGGTTGATTTCCCCATTTTTTAAGCTCTCAGATAATAAAATCTTCAGTTCCTCTTCAGAATGGGAATGTTCTTTTTCAGACCCCATATCGATGCCCATCATTTTAGTTAACAAACGGGCTGACCCGTTTAACACATAAATGAAAGGGAACATAAGGATATAAAATGCATGCAGCGGGCCTGACAGCCATAGCGTCATTTTTTCCGCCTTTTGAATGGCAAGCGTTTTTGGTGCAAGCTCACCTACAACTACATGCAAAAAGGTAATAATAGAGAACGCAAGTGTTGCTGAGATCAGGCTGATTGCTGAATCAGGAATGTTTGTCAAACCAAAACCTCGAACCAAAAGTTCTTTCACAGCCGGCTTACCAATCCACCCTAAACCAAGGGATGTCACTGTAATACCGAGCTGACAGGCTGACAAATATTCATCTAGCCTTGATGTCACCTTTTTCGCCATGATGGCCTTTTTGGACCCTTCGGCAACAAGCTGATTAATTCTTGAACTTCTCACCTTTACTATGGCAAATTCAGATGCAACAAAGAAAGCTGTTAAAGCAATCAAAACACCGACTATACTCAGATTAACAATATCGTCCATTTAACCTTGCTCTTTCTTTGAAGAACAAGGAGTCACCTCCTGATTGATGATGTTATGTTTTGCAAAACGGTTAACTGATTAAATAAGACGACTTTGAGGGCCCCACTTAACCACCTCCGGTTCACGTAAAATTCCGCCTCTCTACATATATATGAAACGGTATTCATTTTATCTTACCATAAATAATCTGAAAATTCCTGTATCATCATGCTGTTTTTGACATGACTGACTAAATTGAGGGAAATCCTCCTCTGTTTCTTCTTATTGGCAGGAAATATGAACAATTAACTTGTGTTTCAGACTAGAATTATATTAAACTATTTTCATAAACTATAACGTGACGGTTAGGAGGAGATGTTCAGATGGGGCTGAGAAAAAGTATCGTATTGGTGAACTAGCACAGATTGCACAGGTAACGAAACGAACTGTAGATTATTATACAAATCTAGGTTTGCTTGCGCCTGTTAGATCTTGCTCAAATTATCGTTATTACGATGAATATGCTTTAAAACGATTACAATTAATCGTTCTTTGCAAACAGCAGAGATTGGCTCTTTCTGACATCAAATCCAGATTAGATGAACAATTTCCTTCTCAAAAGGAAGATCAAGATGAACTTGTCCATTTAACCTCTGATATCGATCGGATGAATGAGCATATGGACCGCATTTTGGCACGTTGTAAGCAGCTTCAGCCAGAACAACGTGAAAAACTAAAAGAACAGCTTACTCCTGAAAAAATGACGGCTGTCCAATCATTTTTACTGCTGTTAAGTTAAAATTTTTACTAAACAGGAGGTGTTACCTTCGTTCTCAAAGTCAGAACGAAGGCCTTAATTGGACATAGTTAATTTACTCATAGTTGCTTTACTTATAGCTTTAACCGCGTTTTTCGTTGCATCAGAGTTTGCGATCATTCGCTTAAGAAGCTCAAGAATTGATCAGTTAATCGCAGAAGGTAATAAAACAGCAGTTGCTGTCAAGCATGTAACGACTCACCTTGATGAGTACCTATCAGCCTGTCAGCTTGGTATTACCATTACCGCCCTTGGTATTGGTTGGTTAGGGGAAGAAACAATTGCACATATGCTTGCTCCACTATTTGTAGAGCTGTCCATTCCTCAATCAGCTAGTTCTATTGTCACTTTTATTATTGCGTTTAGTATCATGACGTTTTTACACGTTGTCGTTGGAGAGCTTGCACCAAAAACACTCGCCATTCAAAAGGCGGAGCAAGTATCCCTTCTATTTGCTAGACCACTGATGATCTTTTACAAAGTGATGTTCCCGTTCATTTGGGTATTAAATGGTTCTGCTCGTTTGTTAACAAAAGCGTTTGGTCTTCAGCAAGTATCTGAGCATGACATGGCGCATTCTGAAGAAGAATTGCGGATTATTTTATCAGAGAGCTATAAGAGCGGCGAGATTAACCAGTCTGAATTCAAATATGTAAATAAAATTTTCGAATTTGATGACCGTCTGGCGAAAGAAATTATGATTCCTCGTACTGAAGTTGTCAGCTTCCCTCATGATATTACCATTGAGGAAATGTTGAAGGTAACAAAGGTAGAAAAATATACACGTTATCCAATTGAAGATGGCGACAAAGACAACATTATCGGTGTTCTAAATATTAAAGAGGTTCTCACTGCCTGCATTAGCGGTGAGTGTTCTACAAGTGATACGATCGAAAAGTTTGTGAATCCGATTATTCATGTGATTGAAACGGTTCCTGTTCATGATTTATTGCTCAAAATGCAGCGTGAACGTGTACACATGGCCATTTTATCTGATGAATATGGCGGTACAGCAGGTCTTGTCACTGTTGAAGACATTCTTGAAGAAATCGTCGGTGAAATTCGTGATGAGTTCGACATTGATGAAATCAACGAAGTGCGTAAACTTGGAGAAGACCATTACATCTTTGATGGCAAGGTCCTTGTTGATCAAGTCAACCTGCTATTAGGTATACAGCTTGATAATGAAGAGGTCGACACAATCGGCGGCTGGTTCCTTACTCAGAAATATGAAGTAGAGAAAAATGACGCCATTCGTGAACAAGGCTATGAATTTATCATTAATGAAGTCGATGGACACCATGTGGCATACATCGAAGTAAAAAAGTTAAATGAACAATTATTAGAAGCAGCTGAAGAAGGCGCTTCTTAATAAAAAAACGACCCTTGCCTAAGCAAGCGGTCGTTTTTCTTATGACTTTTCAATTAATTGAGCTTCTAGCTCTTTGATTCTCGTGTTTAATACTTCCGTCATGGCACCTAGTCTTTCTTTTGGCGGCAGATGGTCAAATTCAGACAGCTCAATCGGTTCACCGATGATTAAGCGCATTTTCCCTTTTTTGAAAAGACTTTTCGCATTTGAAGGCCCTTTGTATGCGGCTGGAACAATTGGCGCTTTACCGAGCTGCGCAATGGTCACTGCCCCTCTTTTTAAAGGAACATCCTCTGTTGTACGTGTTCCGCTTGGAAAAATTCCAACGATCTTTCCCTCTTTTAATAATTTAATGGGCGTTTTAATACTGCTTGGCCCAGGGTTCTCTCGATCAACTGGAAAGGCATGAATCTTTTTTAAAAATCCACCGATCCATTTATTCGCAAACAATTCTTTTTTCGCCATGTAATGGATCTCAAACGGAAGAATTCCTGCGCCTAATGCAAGAACATCCACAAAACCCTCATGTGTACAAGCAATGACAAACCCCCGATCAGTTGGCAGATTCTCTTTTTGATATACTTTGATTCCACCTCGGAGACCAAATATTAATTTGACGGTATAGCCTGAAAATTTATACATAGTGCACTTCCTTTGTTTGAAAAATGAAGGATTTGTCTCTATTATAACAAATTTTTTATTACCTGGTACTAAAAATTTATGAGCAGCCCAATCCTCCCTGTCTTTTTCGTTTAAAATGAACGTTCTGACTGTATTCAAGCACATGGTTTTAGGGGAGAATAGAATAGGAATTGTGTCCATTTTTGTCGTTTTTCGATGTTTTTTCCTGATTTGTTCTATTGAAAATACTTTATAAATGATGCAAATTTCGCTATGATAAGGAGAAATGATTTTGATTCGGCGAAAGAAATGAGTAATGTACGGTAATGAGAAGTTTCGTGCAACTTTATGCCTTTCTTATGCGTGTATAACATAGAGGGGAGAAAAATCAGTGACGATCGATGAAATTTATCAAATGTATATGAACGATGTTTACAGGTTTCTGCTCTCCATGACAAAAGACAAACATTTGGCAGAGGACTTATTGCAGGAAACCTTTATGCGTGCTTATATACATATTCATTCCTACGACCATAGCAAAGTGAAACCTTGGTTATTTCAGGTGGCACGAAATGCTTTTATTGATTATGTCAGGAAACATAAAAAAGAAGTGACCATATCGGATGACCTCATTGGCGGCCTTTTACAAACGTCTGTACAAAGCCCTGCTGAACAGGTTGAAATAAAGGAAGTCCTCACCATGTATTTGGAGCAGCTTCCAGATAACTACAAGGAAGCGTTGACATTGTATTATTTAAAAGAACTAAATTACAAGGAAGCATCCAAGGTCATGAATATTACTGAAGCAAATTTTAAAAGTGTTTTATTTCGTGCAAGGCAGCGCCTAAAAGCACTTTACAACAGAGGTGTTAATGATGAATGAAGAGTTTAACAAGCGATGGGAACAATATAATAATGGTGAGATGAATGAGGAAGAAATGATGGCGTTTGAAGAAGAGCTTGAAGAAAACGAAAAACGCTTAAGCCAGGAACTGAACGACTCGGATTGGACAGATTTTTCCATCAGTCCTGAGAAGCAAAAAGCCATTTTACAATACGGAAAAAGAAAGTCATATTTACGTATTTCCGTACTTGCTGTCATATCGACACTCATTATTTTACCACTTTGTACATTAGGAAGTTATCTATACTACGGCGTTGGCGGAGCCGAGAGCAAAGGCAATCACTTCATGGAAACAGCCGCTGTCACCGTCGCTTTGACCAAACCAAACGTGGCCATAGATATGAAGGATTTAAAAGGTCAGGTCAAACTTTTTGGGATGAACACCGAATTGAAGCTGCAAAAACAAATTGGCAATAAAACAGAAGCCATTGGCAGTGAACAAATCGAGATGTTTTTCGATAAATTAAAGCAGCCTACCATCTCTTATTATGGTGACAGTGCACGCGAAACAGAAGGTTTCTTTACTCATCCTTCGGCGCAAGCAGATGCCTCAAAAAAACAAACACTCACTACGTTAGACAAGCTTCCTGAAGGAACAGTAAGTGAAGTGTATGTATCCTATGACAAAGCTTACACACCAAAGGATGTTTATTCCTTTGCTAAAAAATACGATATGAAAGTGCTGTGGAATGCGATTAAAACAGAGGATTCATTAAGTGGAAATCAGCGGCCAATCGGCTTTCCTGGGAAAGACTCTGAATTTTTAAAAGAGCTTCAGCACACATCCAAAACTGAGGTAGATCAATTCAAAGATGCCCTTGCTTATGTCAATCAGCACCCGACCTGGGCAACAACGATCTCTGGCAGACCTGATCTTGATCTGTCTAATCGTATACGCTATATCGATCGAAATGGCGTCACGGTTTATGGCTCTGTGGTCACTGGACCTTCTAAAGAAATTGAGAAATTTGTGAAGACAAAACGCATTAAAACGGCAAAAGTGAGCGAGGTGGAATTATGGAATTGGTAAGAATCTTTAAAGAGCATAATGTATTTGGCTGGATTTCTGTCGGCACAGCGATATTATCCCTGCTCATGCTAAACCTCGCCATTATCAGCAACGTGACATTTTATTCTTTTCAAATGCTTCCTTTTGCAATGGCCGCAGTTCCATTTGGCATTATTGAACTGTTCATTAAAAAAGGCCGTACGGGTCCAGGTTTCCTCGGTGTCGTACTGAATATCTTTGTCATTGTTTGTGTCTATGCCATCGTATCAATCGATGTCGATCTTCAGTTAGGTTTTTAATCAGCAATCAAAAGCAAAAGCCCGTGTTACTTGACTGCACCAAGTAGCACGGGCTTTTTTAATTTATTTTTTATTCAATTCTGAGTGCTTTCTTGAATATAAGAAATACACAACCAGCCCAATGGCAAGCCAGATTAAGAAACGAACAAAGGTGATTGCACCAAGCTTATAAATGAGCAATCCGCAAGATAGAATAGCCAAGATCGGAATAAGCGGAACTGCTGGGCATCTGAATGCTCTCGGTAAGTCCGGCTGCGTTTTTCTCATCACAATGACCGCCACTGAAATCAAAATGAATGCTGAAAGTGTCCCGATGTTCACTAGGCTTGCCAGCTCATCAAGTGGAATAAATCCACCCATTAATGCTGACAATGTACCGAAGAACAGTGTATTGATGTAAGGTGTTTTATGCTTTGGATGAACCTTTGATAGAACCTTCGGCACCAAACCATCACGAGACATAGCAAACATCACGCGTGTCTGGCCGTACAGCATGACAAGCATCACGGTTGTCATCCCTAGGATCGCACCGACATCCACAATACCCGCCACCCAGTTTTGTCCGGCTACTTGTAAAACGAGAGACACTGGATGTGATACTCCCTCAAAATTCATGAAAGGAACGATGCCCGTCATAATCGCACTAACAACAACATAAAGCAGCGTACAAATCAATAAGGAAGTAATAATCCCTCTAGGCAGGTTGCGTGATGGATTTTTTGTCTCCTCTGCCGCGGAAGCTACTGCATCAAAACCGATAAATGCAAAGAATACTAGGGCTGCTGCACTTAAGACCCCTGATGTCCCAAATGGAACGAATGGTGTCCAGTTTTCAGGTTTTACATATTTCACAGCGACTAAAATAAAGAGCAGAATCACAGCAATTTTCATAATAACCATGATGTTATTTACTCGTTTTGATTCTTTAATACCAAAGTACAACAGGAAGGTGATAACCATTAAAATAATAAATGCTGGAAGATTAAAATATGTCACTTGCCCCTTTAAACCACCTGGTGCTGCTGTTAATTCAACTGGTATATGAATCCCTATCCCATTTAAAAATGACACAAAATAGCCCGACCAGCCCGCTGAAACGGCACTAGCGGCCAGCATATATTCTAATATTAAATCCCAGCCAATGATAAACGCTAGAAATTCCCCCATTGATGCGTACGTAAATGTATACACAGACCCTGATACAGGCACTGCGGAAGCAAATTCCGCATATGACAGTGCTGCAAACAAACAAGCAAGACCTGCGATGACAAATGATAGAACAAGTCCTGGCCCTGCAGTGACGGCTCCTGTACCTGTCAGAACAAATATCCCTGTCCCGATTATGGCTCCAATGCCAAGCATGGTTAAATCAAATGAACCCAATTCCTTTTTTAATGCTTTTTCCCCTTGTGTTGCCGCAATGAGCTCTGAAATGCTCTTTTTTCTAAACAACGAATTGCTCATACCATCACTCCCAAAACTTAGTATCAGTCTAAAGACGCCACATTCATGTAATTCACAATATTTTCTGAATATTTAGATTAAATTTAGCACAATAAATTGGTGGCGTAAAATTATTATATATGAAAATTAAAAAATGAAAACACTTTTTTTAAAAATAGAGTGAAAATTCTTATATATCAACGGAATGTTTGTCAATAAGTGGGTTAGATTTTCTCCATTCCTTATTCAATTGATAGCTTGTCTTTCTCTATTTATTATACAACATAGAAGATTATATTTTTTTAGAATACTTATTATGCAACAAAAATTAGACCTTTTTTAAAAAGCGGGTCCACAATTATGTTATTTTAAAGCCTTTAGACTGATAGTGATCTATGATAAAAGACCAGTTCCGCGGCACAAATGATATATGAAAAAAGAGACTGCTTCATAGCAGTCTCTTAAAATGAATTAGTTTACAAATGTTTTCGCTCCAAGATAAATAGGCTTCCAATAGCTTGATGTCATATCACTGATCGTTACTCCGTCAGAAGCAGCATGAATAAACTTGTTGTTCCCAAGGTAGACACCCATGTGAGATGGACCCGATTTATACGTTGTAAAGAAGACAAAATCTCCAACTTTTGGTTTGGATACACTTTTCATCGATCCCCAGAAGCCTTCAGTGGTTTGTCTTGAAATCTTTTTTTGTTTGTTAATGATATACCACATAAATCCGCTGCAATCAAAGCCCTTCGGTGTCGTTCCACCCCATCTATATGGTGTACCGTTCTGCGCTTTAGCATCTGCTATGAGCTTAGACGTGTTTAAGGAAGAAGTAGAGACTGTTTTTTCTTTTACAGGTTTCGTCTTTACTTTAGACGTCTTTTTCACCTTTAGCTTTTGTCCGATTTTGATGAGGTCTGTTTTAAGTTTATTTAACGATTTCAGCTCTTTCACAGTCATCCCATATTTTTTGCCAATCTTCGATAATGTATCGCCTTTGACAACTTTATGAGTGGCAGTTGCTGAAGCCGTTTTTACTTTTGTTGTTGTTTTTGATGTTTTCACTGCTTTTTTCGAAGAAGTGCCATTCACTTTTAAGGTTTGTCCAACATAAATTACGTTAGATTTCAGCTTATTGTCTGATTTAATTTTGCTCACGCTTGTTTTGTATCTTTTCGCTAGAACAGAAAGAGAGTCACCTTTTTGAACTTTTACTGATTGTGCTGAGGCAGCTCCGGCAAATAATGTCGTCCCAAGTAGAACTGCACTTGCAGCTGTGATCAATTGTTTTTTCATTTGTTCCTCCTGTATGTATCTATCTGATCCGATTTTTTATCTACTCCCTATTATAAGGATCAAATACCAGAAGAAATAGTCTTGACTTCCTACGACATTATGCTTATTAATTCGGCAAAATTTATTTTTTTTTAGGGTTCTTTTTATTTCATTTTCATTACACAATCATGACAAAATAATCACACCTTGTCATGGATAAATGATACATTCATTTCTCTTTTTGGTTCATTCTATGTAAAGTGGACCTTTACAATTTTAAAGTGAACTTTACGATGCTGTAAAAAGGAATCCACACTTCTGCTCTACCATTGTAAACGTAAGAGCGATACATAAACAATGAGGAGGCAAAATGAATGAGTGTGTTGAAAAACTCAAAAACGAAAATCGCTGCAGTGGCAGCAGCATCTGTGCTATCGATTGGCATTTTTTCAGGGATTGAATTTGGACAAGCTGACAAAGCTGAGGCTAAAAAGAAGCCGAAAAATGATGTGCAAAATGTGATCGTGCTGATTGGAGATGGCATGGGAACACCTTATCTTTCAACTTACCGCTCATTTAAACACAACGGTGACCTTTCAAAGCAAACAGCGTTTGACCCTTACCTCACTGGCATGCATAAAACATACCCTGACGACTCTAAAAGTAACATTACTGATTCAGCAGCGGCTGGTACAGCCATGGCCACTGGTAAAAAAACATACAACAATGCCATTGGTGTAAATAAAAACGGCAAAAAATTAAAAACCGTTTTAGAAGAAGCCAAACGCAAAGGAAAGTCAACGGGTCTTGTCGTGACATCTGAATTAACGAATGCCACGCCTGCTGCGTATGCCACTCACGATGTGTCTAGGAAAAACACAGCAGCCATCGCTGATGATTTCTTCGATGAGAAAATCGGTAAACAGCATACAGTCGACGTCATGCTTGGCGGTGGACTTGTCGATTTTGTGCGAAAGGATCGTGATCTGACGAAAGAATTCAAACAAGCCGGTTATGATTATGTCACCAATAAAGCCGCCTTACAAAAAAACAAAAATGAAAAAGTGTTAGGCATTTTTGCTGATGGAGGTCTAGATAAAGCCATCGATCGTGATAAAACGACTCCTTCCCTGCAAGATATGACATCCTCAGCCATCAAACAGCTGTCTAAAAACAAAAAAGGATTTTTCCTTATGGTTGAAGGTAGTCAAATTGACTGGGCTGGACACGATCATGATATTGTCAGTGCGATGAGCGAAATGAAGGATTTTGAAAAAGCATTTGAAGAAGCGATTCGTTTTGCGAAAAAGGATAAAAACACGTTAGTCATCACGACAGCAGATCATTCAACTGGCGGACTTTCCTTCGGAGCAGACGGTTCGGGCAGCTGGGATTACAAGCCGGTCAAAGCAGCGAAAAAGACGCCTGACTTTATCGCAAACAAAATTGTCAGCGGCATGCCTGTTGAGTCAGCGCTGAAACAATATATCAATCTTGATTTCACAAAAGAGGAAACAGCCGCCATTCAAAAGGCAGCTGAAACAAAGGATGCTGTTAAAATTGATGATGCGATTGAAGAAGTGATCAACACGAGATCACATACAGGCTGGACCACATCAGGTCATACGGGTGATGAAGTTCCATTCTATGCATATGGTCCAACAAGCCAGCAGCTAAAAGGTCTGATGGAAAACACCGATCAAGCAAAGCACATTTTCAAACTGCTGAAAAACCAATAAAACGAGCAAAAAAGATGTCTGCTAAGAGACATCTTTTTTCGTCTTTTTTATGCGAGATATTTCCTATGAACCCCTTTTCCATCATAAGAAAACATGACTTCTTTTCCTTCAAGAACGGACTCGATATGCACACTTCTTCCCCATAGCTGATATAAATACGGCAGGACTTTTTCTAAGTATTTCAGATCAAGTTCAATGCCTTCATACCAATGCTTGATATAAAGTTCATTATTTTTTAAATAGTCGCCATCAATCACGGTCAAATACGGAAAGCCGCCATTCACTCTCATGCTGACTAACTGATCACGTACTGCCTTCCATTCTTTATCAATGACTTTATAATCTCTCCCCTGCTTTTGAAACAAGTACAAGTCTTCTCTCATCACAAGGTCTTTCGTTAAGTAGTTTCGAATAAAGGAAATATCCGATTCAATTTCCCTGACTTCAAACATTTTGCTGCGGCCAGATCCTTCTGTGACCCCAGCTTTTTTTAATTCTTCACATGGATTGTCATAGCGCTCTTCGATATCTTCAAAAATCTTCAGCCCTAAATAGTAAGGATTGATGCCTGTTTTAGATGGCTGCACCACACCTGCATTTAATTTTGCGAACTCTATCGATTCACTTGAATCCAAATCAAGCTCCCGCATTATCCGTTGGTGCCAATACGATGCCCAGCCTTCATTCATAATCTTTGTTTCCAGCTGCGGCCAAAAATAGAGCATTTCTTCTCTCAGCATAGTAAGAACATCCCGCTGCCATGGCTCCAGCTCCCGGGAATGCGCTTCAATAAAGAGTAAAAGATCCTTTTCCGGCTTCGGCGGAAATTGCTTGACGGTTTTCTTTTTCTCACGCGTCTTCGGCTCATCCATTCCCCACAAATCATCATAAGGCGTTTGACGTTTTGGTTTATCATCTTCATCTTCTTCTTCATCGTCCATACTCCAGCTTAATTTTGATCGAACAAGAGACGGATCAATATGCTCTTGGATAGCCAATACCGCGTCTAAAAAGGATTCGACTTCTTTTGTCCCGTGAATATGCTCATATTCTTTGATCCGCTCTGCCGCTGCTGACATGCTTTCGACCATATCTCGTTTTGTGTTTTGAAAACGGCAATTATTTTTGAAGAAATCACAGTGTGCCAGTACATGAGCCACAATTAATTTATTTTGAACAAGCGTATTGTTATCAAGTAGAAAGGCGTAGCAAGGATTTGAATTGATCACCAGCTCATAAATTTTACTTAACCCTAAATCATAATGAAGCTTCATTTTATGAAATTGCTTCCCAAAGCTCCAGTGGCTGAATCGTGTTGGCATTCCGTATGCACCGAACGTATAAATAATTTCCGCGGGACAGATTTCATATCTCATCGGATAAAAATCTAGACCAAATCCTTCTGCAATTTCTGTAATTTCATCAATCGCTCTTTGTAAAAGACGTTTTTCAGATACGCTCAAGGAAACCATCCCTCCTCATCGGACTTATCCCTACTATATGAGCGTATGTAAAAAAACATGATGTTCCGCCAACCGTTTAGACGACTTCCATTTCTTTCGTGGATTGCCCGCCGAATGCTTCGAAATGAATATGGTCTGCTGGAATTCCCAGCTCTTTTAAAATATGAATGATCTCCTGTGTAAACACCGGGGAACCGCATAGATAAAATTGGCCTTTCCCTTCTCCGATCACCGATTGAAGAAATGGACGATCAATGCGGGAAACCGCTTTCTCAACAAGCTCACCCTTTCCAGACTGCGCAAATTGTTCATTACATAGAATGATGCGCCCATGGGCAGCTGAAGCTAAAACGCGTTCAAACTCATTATCAAAAGCGGTGACATCCTCTAGTCGATCAGCATGAATCATCGTAAATGTCCGGCTATTTTGTGCTGCAGTTTTCACTAAACCAATCATTGGTGTGACACCAGATCCAGCACTGATGAAATAAACAGGCTCATTTATGTCATCTTGCAAGCAGAACATTCCCTGCGGCATACTCACTTGAAGAACGTCCCCTTCTTCCATTTCATCATGCAAAAATGTAGACACATGACCATCACGCTTCACTGTAATACGGTAATAAGATGGATGATGCTCGTCTGATAAGCTGTATTGTCTGCTGCACATATAGGCTTCTCCTGGCATTTCTGTCTGAACCGTAATGTATTGGCCTGCTTTATACATTGGCAGCTCTGATTCATCTTCTGGTACTAAATAAAAGGAGATAAGCGACGGAGATTCTTGCTTCTTTTTCTTTATCACAAACGGCTTCACATCTGCCCATCCGCCTGTTTGCTTCACATTTTCATCCATCATTTCTGCTTCAATGGTAATGAAAATATTCGCAATGATGTCATATGCAGCTTTCCACGCTAATAAAGTGTCATCTTCTTCTCTTAAACCAAACACATCTTTCATCGCTTCAATCAGGTGATATCCGACAATTGGGTACTGCTCTTTTTTGACCATGACACTGACATGCTTATGGGCAATTTGTTTGACCGCAGGAAGTAATTCCTCTAATCGATCAATGTGCAGTGCAGCCTGATATAATGTCGCAGCAAGTGCCTCTGGCTGACTTCCGTTCATAAGATTTGTTTTATTAAATTGATTGAGAAGCTCGGGGTGCTGGCGAATCATATTTTGATAAAAAACAGTGACAAGTTTGGTTCCCTCGGCTTTTAGTAGAGGAGCTGATTGCTTTATTGCATTCATTTGATCTGTAGATAACATCGTCATTCCTTCTTTCAAAAGAAGTATTTTAAATACATCTTTATCGTAATGGAAGACAGTCTCTAAAAGCAATATTTATAATACATGTTTTAAATGTTGTCACATTTCACACTTTCTCGAACAGTTTTTGTCTAAAATGTGTTACGATGATACAAAACTCTATTAGGTTTAGAGGTCGTCAAAATGAAACTTACGAATTACACAGATTTCTCATTAAGGGTACTCATTTATTTAGCATCAAGAGAAAACAATGAACTGTCAAATATTCAGCAGATTGCCGATGTTTATGGCATTTCTAAAAATCATCTGACGAAGGTGATTTATCATCTTGGAAAACGTGGGTATGTAGACACGATTCGCGGAAGAAATGGCGGGATCAGGCTTGGAAAAAGCCCAGAAAGCATTAACATTGGAGAGGTTGTCCGTTATACAGAGGATGATTTAGTCATGGTTGAATGCTTTGATCCAAAGAAAAATGGCTGCATCATCTCCCCGATTTGTTCATTAAAGCATGTACTTCATGAAGCACTCACTGCTTATTTAAGCGTTCTTGACCGATACACACTAAAGGATTTAACACAAAACAAAGATGCTCTCAGAGAGCTCCTGCTTTAAGGCGAAAGAATTTTATTCTTTCGTCTTTTTCTTTACCTTCTTGTAATAATAATTTATTTAAAATTATTATAAATAAATATTGACTATCATGTTTGATTCAATATAATTAGGGTATATAGATTGCTAGAAAACACTTTTTTGTTTACAGGAGGAGAAAAGAATGACAAATTCAAATCATAAAAATTTGACAACGAACCAAGGCGTTCCTGTTGGCGATAACCAAAACTCAAGAACAGCTGGTCACCGCGGACCTACCTTTCTTGATGATTACCATTTGATTGAAAAACTCGCACACTTTGATCGTGAACGTATTCCAGAACGTGTCGTTCATGCTAGAGGCGCCGGCGCTTACGGTGTGTTTGAAGTAGAAAACAGCATGGAGAAACATACAAAAGCGGCCTTCTTAAGTGAAGAAGGAAAACAAACAGACGTTTTCGTTCGCTTCTCCACCGTTATTCATCCAAAAGGTTCACCTGAAACCTTACGTGACCCGCGCGGCTTTGCTGTCAAATTTTATACAGAAGAAGGCAACTATGATCTCGTTGGTAACAACTTACCGATCTTCTTTATTCGTGATGCATTGAAATTCCCTGATATGGTTCACTCTCTCAAGCCAGATCCTGTAACCAATATTCAAGATCCTGACCGTTATTGGGATTTTATGACCTTAACACCTGAATCCACTCATATGCTCACATGGCTCTTCTCTGACGAAGGAATCCCTGCAAGCTACGCTGAAATGCGCGGTTCTGGTGTGCATACATTTAGATGGGTGAACAAATACGGTGAAGCAAAATATGTGAAATATCACTGGAGACCTTCTGAAGGTATTCACAACTTATCTATGGAAGAAGCAGCAGAAATTCAAGCGAACGACTTCCAGCATGCGACAAGAGATTTATATGACCGCATTGAAAAAGGCAACTTCCCAGCATGGGACTTATATGTTCAGCTTATGCCGCTTAGCGATTATGATGAACTTGATTATGATCCATGTGACCCAACAAAAACGTGGAGCGAGGAAGATTACCCGCTTCAAAAAGTAGGACGCATGACACTCAACCGCAATCCTGAAAACTTCTTTGCTGAAACAGAACAGTCTGCTTTCACGCCAAGTGCATTTGTTCCAGGAATTGAGGCATCTGAAGATAAACTGCTTCAAGGCCGTCTGTTCTCATATCCTGATACGCAGCGTCACCGTCTTGGTGCGAACTACATGCGCATTCCGGTTAACTGCCCTTATGCACCTGTACACAATAACCAGCAGGATGGCTTTATGACAACGACTCGTCCAAGCGGTCATATTAACTATGAACCAAACCGTTATGACGATCAGCCAAAAGAAAACCCTCACTACAAAGAAAGTGAGCCAGTTCTTCACGGTGACCGTATGGTGAGACAAAAAATTGAAAAACCGAACGATTTCAAACAAGCTGGAGAAAGATATCGAAGCTACTCTGAAGAAGAGAAACAAGCATTGATTAAAAACCTAACAGCTGATTTGAAAGATGTAAATGACAAAACAAAATTACTTGCAATCTGCAACTTCTATCGTGCCGATGAAGATTACGGTCAGCGATTAGCGGATTCACTTGGTGTGGATATTCGCGCTTATCTTCAAGGAAGCATGAAGTAAATCCATCTCGAAATAAATCGTTGGACAAAGGGCTAAAATGATCTTAATTTTGGCCCTTTGTCTTTTTTTGAGCGTGCTAGTAAGGGCAGTTATTGAGGTCTTGTCAGAACACCTCGAGCACCTTTTACAAAAAAAGGTGCTTCTTTATAGTCGAAACACGTTAATACTAATCAAATGACCGGTGACCGGATGAAAATAAATTTCTGCATGTGCGGCAAAGCGAGTTGAGCCTTCCTTAACAGTTACGCGAAACACATCTTTTGTCTGCTCATCATTCACTTCTGTCCGGCCAATGTAATGATAATCGTTTAAAGCGGCACCTTTATATTCATCTTGCAACGCTGTGTACGCGAGTCTTTCCCAATTTTCAAACGGCTGCACCGCTGCTTTTGATGCAGGATGAATCATCAAACTGCCAAGCAAAACGATTCCTGCTGCAATAAGCATCCACCATTTCGGCTGCATGATATCACTGATCTCACTTTCATATATGTTTTGT
This sequence comes from Bacillus sp. WP8, assembly GCF_000800825.1. NCBI lineage: Bacteria > Bacillati > Bacillota > Bacilli > Caryophanales > Bacillaceae > Bacillus > Bacillus sp. WP8. Next base: position 950,731 of record NZ_CP010075.1, on the reverse strand, counting down.
TTAGGTTTAGCAGGCCGGTCCTTTTTCATACATGAAGCAATTATTCAGCCTATAATTCCCGGTACGCAATTCATGCGGACACCAACTTTTCCCCTGAAAAAGTCGATATGATCCGAGCAAACTAATGAGGACTTCTCAAGGGAAAGGAGAAGGTTTAATGAATGTGGCGGATTATGATAAAGCACTTTATTATACGCATCGCTCGCAATGGGATAATTTACTTATTCTTATGGTACGTACGCAAGATGATTTGCTCTCGAAACGTATTGAGCATTTCTTACATGCGTATCAATTTAACCGGAACGATGCAGATGTTGAAAAATGTTTATATGGGCTCCTGCAGTACATTGACCACGCTTCAGAGGCTGCTGCTTCTGAAGTTTATTCACAACCGATGTACACATAAAGAAAAAGGGCTAAAATGATATTTATTTTAGCCCCTTTTACATACAATTAGCAGTGCGCTGTGATGGGAAACATAAAGTGGCCTTTTGCCCAATGTTCCTTTGTGTAAATAAACAATGCATCCTCGTCATTTGGCCTTGTAACCACGTGTAAACCTTCAATTGTCGTATCAGGCGTGAAATAGAAGATCACTTTCTCCGTTGTTTCCTTCACAATGCTTTCTACAACTTCTTGTACATTTGGCGTTTGAAGCGAGATGATATCAAACAAATGCATCGTTTCATTTTCTTCATTCATCAGCACAATGGTATCTAATGCTTCAATATAAAAAATGTCATCCGGCCATACTAATGTAAAATAAAACATCAATAAGCTGCTGTGATGCTGAGCATCCAGCTTCATTGAGTGAGTTTGCCGCTTTTCTGCGAAACGTTCAAGTAATGAGAGGTCTTGCTCCAATGTCAGCTTTTTAACATCTACGCCTTTTTTTATTTGAACAGCGCTTTTATTGATATTTAAGCTAAATTCACTTTCGTGATGACGGGTAAAACCAAATCTAGGATAAAAATCTAACACAGTTTCATTAGCAAAAAGAAAGATGATATCACACTCATTTTTGTATTGATCCATGATATGCTGCATTAACTTTGCCGCTAATCCTTTACGTTTATAGGCTTGATCTGTCATAACAGTGCCTATTTGAACTGCTCGATACGTTTGCCCATCAATGATCACTGACATAAGATAGACAGAAGCGTTAGAGATTACCTTCCCGTTATGTACAAAGGAATAAGGTATATATTTTTCATCCCAATAGCCTCTTTCGTACCAGTCACTAAAATCCAAATCAAATGTATCGATCGCAAGCTTATTAAAGCTCTCTTTTAATTTGACATCATGGCGATAATCACTTACTAATTCATATTTTCCCACTTTGATTCCCTCCCATTTTAAATTCACCTGTGATTGACCAGTTCATCACCTCCTATAAAATAAAAAAAGACTTGATGAGCATCCACTCGTCAAGTCTTTTACGTTTTTCTATTAGAAATTAGACTGTCCATGCTTCTCTTTTTAAGCAAAAGGGCACATCAAATAACCAACATCTGTGCTCTTTTTTATTCAATTCATTGAATTGAATGTGCGCTTAAAAGTTTTAGCATAACGACTAAAATCCTTTCTGTCATAGCAGCTCTTTTGGCTGATTTTTTTGATAATCCACTGCATACAGAGCCGCCTGGGTTCGATCTGCCAGCTCTAGCTTTGATAATACATGAGATACATGCGTTTTGACAGTCTTTTCAGAAATAAACAGAGATGAGGCAATTTCTTTGTTGCTTTTGCCCTTTGCAATCTCAAATAAAACATCTCGCTCTCTATTGGTCAGCTCTTTCATCAATGCCCATTTCTGCTCTTTTGGCTCTGTCAGATGCTGCACAAGAAAGGTCGTGATATGACCATCTAACTGATAGGTGCCATTTTGTACTTCAATCATGGTCGAAAGCAGCTTTTCTGGTGCTACATCCTTTAATTGATAGGCTTTCGCCCCTGCTTGAATAGCGGGAATCACATAATCTTTATCCGCATAGCTTGTCAGGATTACAATGCGGGTGTCCGGCATTTCCAGCGTCATTTGTTTCGTTGCCTCAATGCCATTCATGACAGGCATAGACAAATCCATTAAGACAATGTCAGGCTGAGTATCTCTGACAACCTCTAATGCCTCTTGCCCATTGGACGCCTCACCAACGATGTCCACATCAGGCTGTGTCTGTAAGAAAAACACCAGGCCTTTTCTCACAATATGATGATCATCTGCAATGACAACTCTCATGACGATCCCTTCCTTTCTTGTGAAAATGGCACTTTTACATGAATCGTTGTTCCTTTCCCTAACTCTGAATGGATACAAAATGTACCACCTGCTCTTCGGATGCGGTCAGACATCCCTTTCAGCCCAAGTGAAGGAAGGCTCATCTGCTCGTCATATTGAAAACCTTTTCCGAGGTCAATGATTTTCATCTCAAACGTGTCTTTTGATTGCTCAAGTTTGACCTCGACTTCTTCTACTTCCGCATGTTTTTGACAGTTATTCAGCGCTTCTTGACATACCCGAAACAAAGTTTCATTGTGAGAATGATCCATTTCTATACAGCCTGATAAAGATAAATTGCAGCGTAATCCTAAAAGCTGAGCATACTCTTCAATTGCTGTCGTAAACCCTTTTTCAAGGCCTCTTGGTCTCAGCTGCCAAATGAGTGACCGCATTTCAATCAGAGCGTCTTGTGACAAATGCTGAATAAAATCAATCATTTCCCCTAGATTCTGATCGCTTGTCATTTGCCGTGCAGCCTTAGCAGTCAGACTCACAGAGAATAGCATTTGGTTGACAGAATCATGTAAATCCTGTGCCAGCCGGTTTCTTTCTTGTAAAAGGGCGTGCTGCTGTTCATTTTGCACAAGCTTCATCCGCTGAATCGCTGTGCCAATTTGAAGCGCAATGCTTTCAAGCAAATTCAGCTCTTCTTGTGTAAATGTGACTTTTCCCTTTGCCGCCACATTTAATAAGCCGAACGTACGCTTACATGCTTGTAGCGGCACCGTCGCATGATGTGTAATCCCTTCTGTATCTCCAAGCTTTTGTTCAATCGCCGTTTCAATCCGTTTGCAGTTCATAATATTGGTGGCTGATTGCAATGAGCCTTTTGTGTATCGATTGATGCAATAACAATCATTTTGACACATGAGCTGTTTTTGATGCTTTGCGAGTGCTTCAGGTAAAGAAACCTCTGCCATCAGTTCATATGACCCGTCTTTTTCTATAAAATAAATCCATGCTGAATGAAAGCCTGTGACATCCATCAGCATTTGGAGCACTTCATGGAGCGTTTCTTTCATTTCCATGCCTTCATTTAGCTTTTCAGCAATTTCTTTTAACGTTTTTAATGTTTCAACCTTCTCTTGGTATTCTCCCATACTGTTTACCCCCGGCATTTGCAGCCTTCACTTATCATTACGCTCATTATACCACGAGTCCCCACGCGGCTCTTTCTTCAAAAGAATGATTTCTTCTCATCCTTTTGACTGAGAAAAAAGCCATCATGCATTCAAACACGATGGCCTTGTTTTTCGTTATTTTGCTGTTTCTTCCACAATATCATAAACGACTTTCATCACTTCTTCTGACAGATGCTTTAGTTTTTCTTCACTATCTGTTAAAGATGTGCCTTTGACTGCAATATAAAATTTCACTTTAGGCTCAGTGCCGGAAGGTCTTAAGCAGAACCACGAACCATCCTCAAGGAAATATTTCAGCACGTTTGATGCTGGCAGATGAATGGTTTCCTCTTTCTTTTCAGCCACAAGATGTCTTTGACTTGATTGGTAATCCTCGATCACTGTGATGCGCTGCCCTGCGATTGCAGCTGGGGGATTTGTTCTAAAGGTATGAAGGATCGCTGAAATCTGCTCTGCTCCTTGTTTTCCTTTTAAGGTTAATGACTTTAATCCTTCCCGATAAAATCCAAACTGCTTGAAAATATCGACAAGCGCGTCGTACAAGGACTTGCCCTGTTTTTTATAGAAGGCAGCGACTTCAACGGCTAAAAGTGCCGCTTGCACTGCATCTTTATCTCGGACAAAGTCACCGATCAAATAGCCATAGCTCTCTTCATAACCGAATTGAAACGTGTATTCTCCGCTCTTTTCAAACTGCTTAATTTTTTCTCCAATAAATTTAAAGCCTGTAAGTGTGTCTATCGTGTCGGCACCAAAAGCTGATGCTACAGCGCGCCCAAGCTCACTTGTGACAATGGTTTTCATCACAACAGGACGAGGCGGCAGCTGACCCAGCTTTTGTTTTTCAGATAATAAATAATGGAGCAGCAGGGCGCCTGTTTGGTTGCCTGTTAAGACGGTAAATTCTCCTTCGTGATCTCTGACTGCAATGCCTAACCTGTCAGCATCTGGGTCTGTGGCAATGAGGATATCGGCATTTTGTTTTTCGCCAAGCTTGATGGCATACTCAAATGCTGCATGCTCCTCTGGGTTCGGCGAGGTTACTGTTGAGAACTGTGGATCTGGTTTTTCCTGTTCAGGCACAACCGTTACATGCTGATAACCTAGAGCCTGAAGCCCGTTTCTGACAGGATGATTAGCTGTCCCATGAAGCGGAGTAAACACGACTTTGACATCGACCTCATGTGCCAGCTCAGGGTGCACACTTATGGTTTTTAATTTTTCAATATAAGCATGGTCGATTTCTTTTCCGATCATTTTGATCAGCCCTTGCTGTTTCAACGTTTCTTCAGAATCAACTGAAATCGACAGTTCATTTTCAATTGCATCTACTTCTTGAATGACTTGATCTGCTTCAAATGGAGGCAGCTGCCCGCCATCTTCACCATACACTTTATAGCCATTATATTCTGGTGGATTATGACTAGCTGTCACAACGATTCCAGCAAATGCATGCAGCTCACGAACTGCAAAGGAGAGCTCTGGTGTCGGACGCAATTCATCGAATACGTACGTTTGAATGCCTTGTGAAGCAAGTGTTTTGGCTGCTTCCATCGCAAATTCAGGCGATTTATGGCGTGAATCATATGCAATGGCGACGCCTCTTTTTTTTGCATCCTCTCCATGTTTCGCAATATAAGCAGCAAGACCTGCTGAAGCTTTACGAACAGTATACACATTCATTCGGTTCGTGCCTGCACCAATCTCACCGCGCATTCCTCCAGTGCCGAACTCAAGGTTTTTGTAGAAACAGTCTTCAAGTGCTTGCTGATCATCTTGATGCGTCTCCAGCCATTCCCTTAGTTCAGTATCCAGGTGCTTCTCATTGATCCATCGCTCATAATTCGTCTTCCAACTCATGGTCGTCCTCCTATTTCTTGCCATCATTATAAATAATATCTACTTATATTTTATATCGAATCATCCTTAATGTCATGCTATATCAAAAATTGCGATAAACAATTAAAAAAGCCGATACATGATCGGCTTTTCCTTTTATTCAGCATCAAGCGGTACGACTGCTTCATGGAATAATTGATCTAATTCTGTTTGATGTTTCTGTTTTGCTGCTTCATCCCAGCCAAAACGCTCTGCCATGTAATCAACAACAGGCTGTGCGTATTTTTTTGCCCAATTAATGTTAAATAATAGGCTTCCTGTTCTTCTTAAGAAGAAATCGACAGGTGTTACAGCTAGTTCTTCTTCGATCGCATACACAAGCTCTGCCAGCACATATGCTGGAATGTTTCGTTTGTCTGCTTCCCCTTGAAGCTGCTCTACTCGTTTGTAGACACTGCTGACGTTTGAACCATATTTTTCAGCTAGTTTTTGTGCAATCGGTTCTGTTAAACCAACAGATGCTCCTTCTGCTGTTTTCGCTTGAACAAAAGCTGCCATGTTTTTAGATCCGCCTACATGACCGCCTGAGATTGGCATATGTTTTGTTTTACATGGACCGTAATCTTTGCCAGTCTCTTGTTTCAATCCATCACGTACGAGATCGACAATATGCTCAGCCATTTTGCGATAGCCTGTTAATTTACCACCAGCAATGGTGATTAAGCCTGAAGATGATGTCCACACTTCATCCTTACGAGAAATTTCTGAAGGATCTTTGCCCTCTTCATGAATGAGCGGACGAAGACCGGCCCAGTTGGACTCCACATCTTTTTCTGTAATATTGAGATCAGGGAACATGTACTGAATCGCTTGGATAACATAGTCACGATCCGCTTTTGTCATACGCGGATGCTCCAGCTGTTTTTTGTACACTGTATCTGTTGTTCCAACGTACGTTTTGCCTTCTCTTGGAATGGCAAAGACCATACGTTTATCAGGTGTGTCAAAGTAGATCGCTTGTTTTAATGGGAAGACCGATTGGTCGAATACTAAGTGAATTCCTTTTGTATGCTGTAAGTGTTTTCCTTCTTTTGAGTGATCTTTGTCTCTAAGCTGATCTACCCATGGACCTGTCGCATTGACGATCTTCTTCGCATACACATCGTATGTTTTCTTCGTCATGACATCTTCAATGGCAACACCAACCACTTTGCCTTTATCATAAATAAATTCTTTTACTTTCGCATAGTTGACCGCTTCCGCTCCGAATTTCACAGCCTCTTTCATCACTTCGATTGTGAGGCGTGCATCATCTGTACGGTATTCAACATAGTAGCCTCCGCCTTTTAAGCCGTCCTTTTTGACAAGCGGTTCTTTTGCAAGTGTTTCTTTCGCACTTAGCATGCTTCTGCGTTCGCTATGCTTTACGCCAGCTAAAAAGTCATATACTCTCAGTCCAATAGAGGTTGAAAACTTCCCAAATGTCCCGCCTTTATGCATCGGAAGAAGCATCCATTCTGGCGTTGTAACATGAGGACCATTTTCGTATACGATGGCACGCTCTTTACCGACCTCTGCGACCATTTTCACTTCAAATTGTTTTAAATAACGAAGTCCGCCGTGCACTAGTTTCGTTGAGCGGCTAGACGTACCTGCTGCGAAATCCTGCATTTCTGCAAGACCGACACGCATTCCGCGTGAAGCCGCGTCAAGTGCTGTACCAGCGCCTGTTATACCCCCACCAATGATAAACACATCATATGGTTTTTTTGTCATTTCCTGCAGCATTTGTTCTCTTTCTAAGCTAGAAAAAGTCATCTCTTGTTCCTCCCATGTTGTACGGTAAAGAAAAAGAGACCGCAAACACCCAAAGCGTATTTCTACACTTCGGTGCCTGCGGTCTCTCCAGTTCTCCAACCGTTCTATTAACTTACTTGAAGTATACCATACTTTTGGTTTATTTGAAAGCTTGAGCTGCTTTTACAGCCTTTTTCCACCCGCTGTATAACGAGTCACGGCTGTCCTCTTCCATTTTAGGGTCAAAGCGCTTGTCAAGATTCCATTGTTTTGCAATGTCTGAACGGTCGTTCCAGAAGCCAACTGCTATTCCCGCAAGATAGGCCGCACCGAGTGCCGTCGTTTCATTAATTTCTGGACGCTCTACTGGTACATCCAGCAAATCACTTTGGAAGCCCATTAAGAAATCATTCTTTACAGCTCCGCCATCTACACGCAAAGTTTTTAATGAGATGTTTGAATCCTTTTCCATCGCATCTAAAACATCCTTCGTTTGATAAGCAAGTGATTCTAACGTTGCACGGACAAAGTGCTCCTTAGAAGTACCGCGTGTTAATCCGAATACAGCGCCTCTGACATCACTGTCCCAGTATGGTGTGCCTAGACCAACGAATGCTGGAACGACATATACGCCCTCTGTTGACTCAACGCGCTCCGCATAGGCTTCGCTGTCTTTTGAGTCTTTAAACATTCTCAGCCCGTCGCGCAGCCACTGAATCGCTGAACCAGCTACGAAAATACTTCCTTCTAAAGCATATTCAACTTTACCGTCAATGCCCCATGCAATTGTCGTTAATAAACCATGATCCGACTTAATTGCTTTTTCCCCTGTATTCATCAACATGAAACATCCTGTACCATACGTGTTCTTCGCCATTCCTTCTTCAAAGCAAGCCTGACCGAATAGTGCAGACTGCTGGTCTCCCGCCGCTCCTGCAATCGGGATATTTCTGCCGAAGAAGTGATAGTCTGTTGTTTCACCATAGATGTGTGAAGATGGTTTCACCTCTGGAAGCATAGAAGCAGGTACGCCAAGGATATCCAGTAATTCTTCATCCCATTTCAGATCGTAAATGTTGAACATTAACGTTCTTGACGCGTTGGAGTAATCTGTGACGTGTGATTGACCGCCTGTCATCTTCCAAATGAGCCATGTATCAATTGTGCCAAACAGCAAGTCGCCATTTTCTGCTTTCTCACGAGCACCTTCTACATTGTCTAAAATCCATTTTACTTTTGTCCCTGAGAAATAAGCATCAATGAGAAGACCTGTTTTATTTCTAAACGTTTCATTGTGTCCTTGCGCTTTTAACTCTTCACAAATGCCTGACGTTTGTCTAGACTGCCAAACAATTGCATTATAAACAGGTGCGCCTGTATGTTTATCCCAAACAACAGCTGTCTCACGCTGGTTCGTAATGCCGATACCGGCGATTTGATCTGCTTCAATGCCTGATTCAATTAAAGCAGTTGAAATGACGGATAGAACAGAGCTCCAAATTTCATTTGCGTTATGTTCTACCCAACCTGGGTTCGGAAAATATTGATTAAATTCCTTCTGAGCTGTATGTGCAATTTTGCCTTCTTGATCAAATAAGATCGCTCTTGAGCTTGTTGTCCCTTGATCTAAAGCGAGAATATATTTTTCTTTTGCCATGGTGTTTTCCTCCCCTTACATACTTTCATTTACAGCATTTGTTTGATTTTTCGTAGAGACATAGAGTCCTAACAATACCACAACTAAAATAACGCTTACAATCCAAAAGGCTGGAGTGATGTTCGCTTTAAAGGCTGCATTATAGAAAACACCGCCAAATGCACCGCCTAAAATTGGACCAACGACCGGCACCCACGCATACTTCCAATTCGATGGACCTTTACCTGGAATCGGCAGAATCGCATGAGCAATTCTCGGACCTAAATCACGTGCAGGATTGATTGCATAACCAGTTGTTCCGCCTAATGAAAGACCAATTGCGACAATTAAGAAACCAACAATCAGCGGATTGATTCCATCCGCGAATTTATTTGCACCAATCGCTAAGATTCCTAGAACCAATACAAATGTACCGATGACTTCACTAAGTACGTTTGCAAAAGTATGCGGAATCGCAGGACCAGTTGAGAATACACCAAGCTTTGCACCTGGATCGTCTGTTGCTTTCCAGTGCGGTAAGTAATGTAAAAAGACAATAATAGCTCCTAATAATGCGCCAAGCATTTGACCGGCAATATACATTGGTACATCAGCCCAAGGAAAACTTCCTTCTAACGCAAGCCCGATTGTCAGTGCAGGATTCAAATGCGCTCCGCTGATTCCACCTGTTGCATAAGCTGCTATGGCTACTGCAAATCCCCATCCGAAAGCGATTACAATCCAGCCGGACTGATATGCGAGCGATTTCTTTAAATTGACTGCCGCACATACACCGCCTCCAAAAATAATAAGCAGCATTGTACCTACGACTTCACCCCAAAATGGTGTCATGAAAATTCCTCCTCTGGTTCAGTTGCCATCCCCTATGAATGTGTAAAAAAGATAAAGAAAAAAGATCCACAACAAACATACTTTACATCAGGGTCATTTGTCACCTAGTAAAGCGCTGTTGTGGATCTCCGTTTCTCCATCACATGATATTAACTTAGTGCTATAGTATCAGAGGATGAAAACGTTGTCAATCAATTTTCACATTTTATCTTTTTCACTTTTGGAACGCTTTCCAAAGGGCTGTATTCGATGTTGTCACAGCTGTAGCACCTGCTTCAAGCGCTCTTTCTACATCTTCTTTTGTACGGATAAACCCGCCTGCAAATATTGGAATCCCAGCTCGCTCGCGCACTTCTGTAATGAGATCCGGCACGACCCCTGGCAATACTTCAATAAAATCTGGGCGATGTTTCCCCACGAACTCCATGCTTTTTTCCATGGCACTTGTATCAAGTAAAAACATTCGCTGAATGGCATATACCTTTTTTTGCTTGGCTTTTACTATGACTGAAGACCTAGTAGAAATAATTCCTGCCGGCTTCATTTCCTGACAAATAAATTCCGTTCCATACTCATCATGTTTGATCCCGTGAATGAGATCGACATGGACAAACATTTTTTTATGATGGGCATTTGCCTCATTCATGATGCCCTTTAGCCGGCCTAAATGGACATCAAGTAAGACCCCATATGTAAATGGACTTTTTAAAAATTCCTCAAATTGCTTCATATTGCGAACAGCAGGTAGAATGGGTTGATCATGAAAACTCATATGCCGTCTCCTTCAAAATGTATTGGTTCAGTCATCTCCTAACAGTAATAGAATCTCTTCTATTTTTCAATACACCTAGTGTATCCAATGCCGATTTTACTTAGCAGCGTATGTGCTTTTTCCATAGAAAAAAGCAGAGAAATCTCTCTGCTATAACTGTGCCATGCTTTCTTTAAGCGTGTTCATAATAAATGAGGCGTCTTCGTCTGTTATATTGAGCGGCGGTGCAAGCTGGGCAACGTTATTATAGCCGGCAACCGTATCACCATTTTTCCCAATGATCAGTCCGCGTTTTTTACATTCTGCAATCAATTGACCGACAACCTGTGGATCAGCTGGTTTTTTGGACTGTTGATCCTGGACAAGCTCAATTCCAAACAGCAGGCCTTTGCCTCTGACATCACCGACAAATGGATGCTCTTTTAACTCTTGCAAACGTTCAAGCATGTCTTGCCCAAGCGTGTCAGACCGTTCTACTAATTTCTCGTTTTCCATGATCTCTAGGTTCGCAAGGGCAACCGCACAGGAAGCAGGGTGTCCGCCAAATGTATTCACATGGCGCAGCCTGTCATACGTATCTTCCCCTGCGTAGGCTTCATAGATTTCTCGTTTCACGCACGTTGCAGAAAGAGGTAAATAGCCGCTTGTGATCCCTTTTGCCATTGTAATGATGTCCGGCTTTACATCTTCATGCATAAAACCAAACCGCTTCCCTGTCCGGCCAAAGCCGCAGATGACTTCATCCACAATGAGAAGCGCCCCATGAGCCTCACAGATGTCTTTAACCTTCTTCAAATACCCTTTTGGCGGCATCAAGATACCGCCGCCTGTAATGATCGGCTCCATAATAACTCCAGCAATGGTCTCACTTAGTTCCCACGTCATGGCTTGATCAATTGCCGCTGCACTTGCCAAAGTTTCTTGATCCTCAGGATGACGATACATATCAGGCGGTGCGACATGGATAAAGCCTTGACCTAATGGTTCATATTTATATTTACGCTGCGCCTGCCCCGTTGCGGCAAGGGCAGCTGCTGTATTGCCGTGATACGACCGATACCTGGAGATGAACTTTGTTCTTGTGCTCTCTCCTTTTTGCGCATGATATTGTTTGGCGATCTTAAATGCGGCTTCATTGGCTTCAGAACCGCTGTTAGAAAAGAAGATGACATAGTCCCCTCCAAGCCATTCATTTAGCTTTTCAGCCAATTGAATCGCTGGCACATGACTTTGCGTCAGCGGATAATAAGGCATTGTATTTAGTTGCTTATATGCCGCTTCTGCAAGCTCTTTTCTGCCATAACCGGCATTTACACACCAAAGACCTGACATCCCGTCTAAATAGCGATTCCCATGAATATCTGTCACCCATGCGCCTTCTGCCTCGTGAATAACCATGCTTTCATTTTCCTTGTTTGTCCCTTTCATATGATGCCAGATCAACTGATCATCTTTCGCCTGAATATTTTGAGCCTGCTCATGTATTTTCATCTTCCCGCCCCCATGTATCCGTTTTCATCACTAAAGAAGCTTAGACCGGTTCAGCAGCACATTGCCTCTCCATTCATTATATGGATGAAAAGGGAGGCATATGAAACTGAAACTAGGCCGCCTGTAAGAGAGAACCAACCGTTACTTTCATTATAAAAAAGGGGCTGGGCTGATTACATTAGACAGATCGTCAACTGATTGAAAAGAACGATAAGACATTCTACTCTGGTGCCTTAGCAAATCTAACAAACCTCGTTAACGGCGATTTCCTTGAAGGAATTCATATGCAAGAATCGCAAATTCAAGCGCCTGTCGTTTCGGGGCCTGCATCATATCCTCGCCAAGCAATGCATGCAATTTATCTAGTCTATGATAAAGGGTCTGCCTGACAATAAAGAGCTGGCTTGCAGTTTCCTTTTTAGAACCGTTTGTCTGTAAAAAGATATTCAGCGTTTGATAGAGTCTTCCGCTATTTTGCTTATCATATAAAAGCACAGGCTCCAAATACTCTTTCACCATACATTCAAGCAGTCCGCTTTCCTGCATGACAGGCATGAGACGGAGCATATGCAAATCTTGATAAAATGGGCTTTCCACCCGATGGGGCATCACTTTCTTTAAATGCAGCACTTCTTTGGCTGCTTGAAAGCTTTTTCTCATATGCTGAAACTGCTCACAATATGGACCGATGCCATAATTGATCACGGTTCCGCGTGGCTGCTCCCGATCATACAATTGTTTGATGTCGCTTGCAGCCTTCTCTGCACGCTCTTTCCAGTCTTCTTTCTTTCTCGTGTTCAATAAAATAAACAAGGTTTGTCCTTGATGCTCATACGGAATCAAATGGAAACCCGCACGCTGAAAGATGGAGCGGCACGATACGAGAAAATATAGATTTCCTGCGATTTCTTCGATTTGATGATGCTTTTGAAAGAGCATCACGACACAGCCGGTTGGCTTTTTCAATCCTTCTGTTTCTTCAAGATGCTCTAATATATCTCTTTCTGTATGCTCTTCTTGGAACCATTTTTGCAGCCATTCGTTCTCTTTGGTCTTCTTCAATTCTTCTGTATAAAGCTCTCTTAGCGTTTGCTGGGCCAGAGCATTTGCTCCTTTATCCATTACGAGCAGTTCAAATTCTGAGAGTGTGTTTGTTTGATGAATGAGCACAAGGTCTGCAAATGTCTGCTTGAGTGCAAGCACTTCTTTTTTGGTCACTTCGTATCCTTTTGGCAAGGAAGCAAACTGTAAATAATTCATGACCATCTCTTCGGTTTGTTTGGAGGAATCACATAAAATAATCGGCTCCCCCTGAACAGGAATGAGTAAAAGAATGCCCCTTACGTGCTGATACACTTGATCCAAAATATCCATCTGCGGATGGGGAGTCAGCAAAAGCTCATTCAGCTTTGATGATAGTGCTTCTAGATCAGCCATCATTTGATACTGGCGTTCAATCATCATCGTATGGAGATGCTGTGTGATGTTGACGAATTTCACTTCTTTTGTAAACAAAATCAGCGGAAAATCTCTTTCTTCTGCATACACAATCAGTTCTTCCGGCACATCGAATCTGAGCGGAACAAATTCAATACACAAGCCTGCCGCACCAGAATCGATCAGCTGCTTTAAAAATGCTTGAAACACATCCAATTGATCATGGAAGCCTGCGGCTGTTGTTAGTATGAGCTCTCCCCCATTTAACAAATCTTCTACAGCAGGCACTTCTAACACATGAACCCATCTGACCTGCCGAAACAATCCCTTTTCTCCTGCTAACACTTTCGCATGGGCAAAATACTTTGTTTTCAACACATCACTCACTTGAAAATGAACATCTACATTCATTGATATGTCCCCCTTTGTTTTGCCGCCTATCCCCTATCCCAGAGGGTGCATAGATAAGATCCATAATAAAACGGGTAATGTCACGATGCTTAAAACGGTACTGAGAAATGTCGTGCTTGAGACAAACTCAGGCTTCGTTCGAAATTGTACAGCCATGAGCGTAGTATTTGCTGCTGTCGGCATCGCTGCAACTAAGATCATAATTTGTTTCACTAGATCATCTACCGGTAAAATAAGTGTAAAGCCAAATGCGATGAGTGGTGAGATAAACAGCTTCAGCAATACAGCATAAGAAATGTTGCGATAATCCACTTGCTTAAAAGAAATGACGGCGAGCTGCATACCTAAAATAAGCATAATCGTCGGTATGGCAGCATCTCCCACAAGCTGGACACCCGTCATCACCTCTTTAGGTAGTGAAAGATCCATCAGCTGAAATAATAGACCGAGGAGTGCCCCATATGCAACCGGCATACGCAGCACTTTTTTCAGCACGACCTTTCCATCCCCTGCATCCTCTCCGCCCTTTGCTGCATAATACATACCGATCGTACTCATGACAAGCTGCTGCAGCACCATTAAAACGATAGCAATATCTAAACCAGCTGCTCCGAAGACAAGCAGGACAACAGGCGTGCCGTAATTCCCATTGTTCATAAATGCTGACGACAGAATCATGGCACAATACATTTCCTTCGAATAACCATAGATACGAGATAAAATAAAGACACATAAAACAAGTGAAAGACAAAGTCCGACGACAAAAATAGATAGGTACACATAGTCCATCGACACTTTGTTTTGATAAAAGGTTTCAAACGCAAGAAATGGTGACATTAAATATAAAGACATTGATGAGAGCGTATGTATGTCAAAACCAATGGCCTTCTGCCCAATATACCCGATAAGGAAAATACCGAACACTGGCAGTAAGACAAGTAAAAACTCCATGCTGCACCTACTTTTCTCTAGATGAATTCCTATTTTTTGTTTCCTCATAATCATACCACTGTTAAACAATAAAAAAGAAGCACCCTTATGAAAGGCCGCTTCTGATTATTGACAAAGGGCTAAAATGAGCCCTTTGTCTTCTTTTCAGCGTGATTGAAAACCTTTGCAGTCTAGAAAGGACGAGTACCGAAGCGGAGCGAATTTGACATTCGTGAGCATCGGATCGCAGGCCTGACACCGAATGCGAGGGTTTGTCTACACGCTGAAGCACCCTTATGAAAGGCCGCTTCTCTCCTCATCCAAATAGAACACTTCCCACAAATGACCATCAAGATCCTGAAAGCTCCAACCGTACATGAACCCATGATCCTGCTTTTCCTTAAACGGTGACCCGCCTGCTGCCTTCGCCTGCTCCACCAGCTCATCGACCTCTTTTCGGGAATCAACCCGCATAGAGACAATGACCTCTGATCCCTGCTTTGCATCCACCAATTGTTTCTCTGAGATGGTTTGAAAATGCTTATGGGTTAACAGCATGACCGTAATGGTGTCACCAATGACCAAACAAGCTGCCTGATCATTCGTCAGCTGCTCTTGAAAGTCAAAACCCAGCTGCTCAAAAAAAGCCTTTGATTCCTTGACATGCTTTACCGGTAAATTGATATACAAATGTTTAGCTTGTCGCCCCATTTTCCTCTCCTTTTTGAACACATGATCTCGTTTCAGTATATTCAGATTTTGCTCGAGCATCCCTTTATCACATGAAAAAATAAGCTCTCCTCTCTCTTAGCTTATTTTTACAATACATTATGATGAATCTTGAACAGGTAGCAGCGAAAGCCTTAGCTCGTCCAGCTGCTATGTCATTTTAAAAAATGTCATCAAAAAGAAGCGCCTTATGATAGGCGCTTCTTTTCATTATTTCTTATATTCAATATGGTACACATCTCTTCTTCGGTCTTTGAGCTGACGTACCGTTCCATCTTGCCGCTGTCTTCTTAAAATTTCTAAATCGACATCGCCAACGACAACCATTTCTATATTCGGATTACATTCTCCTACAATCCCATCTCTTGCAAATTCAAAGTCAGATGGGGCAAAAATCGCTGATTGTGCATATTGGACATCCATATTTTCGGTTTGCGGAAGGTTTCCGACAGTTCCAGAGATGACGGTATAAATCTGATTTTCAACCGCTCTTGCCTGTGCACAATAACGCACTCTTAAATAACCTTGACGGTCTTCTGTACAGAACGGAGTAAAAATAATTTTTGCTCCTTTATCAGCTGCAATCCGAGCCAGCTCAGGAAATTCAATATCGTAGCAAATTTGGATCGCAATTTTACCACAGTCCGTATCAAATACCCGAACCTGATCACCTGCTGAAATCCCCCACCATTTTCTTTCATTCGGTGTGATATGGAGCTTATATTGCTTTTCAATCGTTCCATCACGTCTAAATAAATAGGCGATATTGTAGATTTTTCCTTCCTCTTCAACGAAATGGGATCCACCAATGATATTAATGTTGTACTTCACAGAAAGGTCTGTGAACAAATTAATGTAGTCCTCGGTATATTCCGTGATACGCTGCACTGCAAGACTTGGGGAGCGCTCTTCTAAATAAGACATGAGCTGCGTTGTAAAAATTTCTGGGAAGACGGCAAAGTCAGCTGACGCATCTGATGCGACATCAACATAATACTCCACCTGATTCATAAATTCCTCAAAGGAATGAATTTGTTTCATCGCATATTGAATGACGCAAATACGAACTGGGAATGCCGATTTATAATATCTTTTCGATTGCGGACGATAATCGACGTTGTTCCATTCCATTAGCGTCGCGTATGTGCTGGATGCCTTATCATCCGGCAAATAATTCGGATTAATCCGCATGAGGCTGAATTCATTTAACAGCTGAAAAGATAAAACAGGATCATAAATTTGGTGAAGCATGACCTGCTCCACATATTGACGAGGCGTCATTTCCTCTTGGTATTTATGATAATTCGGGATGCGTCCACCAATAATGATACTTTTCAAATTTAATCTTCTTGCTAAGTCTTTTCTTGCTTCATATAAACGATGGCCAATTTTCATGCGGCGGTACTCAGGACTAACCATAACCTCAATTCCGTACATATTCATCCCATCTGGATTATGGTTTGTAATGTACCCATCATCTGTGATGTCCTGCCAAGTATGACGGTCATCGTATTCATCAAAGTTAATTAATAAACTTGAACAAGAGCCAATGATTTCCCCCTCAAATTCAGCACAAAACTGCCCTTCTGGGAAATGTTCAAGATGGCTTTCAAGATGCTCTCGTTTCCAAGGGTCCATGCCCGGAAAGCATACCTCCTGTAAGGCAATGATTCGGTCAATATCTTCTTCCCGGATATTACGGATCACCATTCTTTTTTCAAACCGCGTTAAATCGAGTTTTTCTGCCATGATGTTTTTGCCCCCTTACTGATCCTCTTTTTCAAGCTGATGGAATAGCTGGAGCAATTCGATTTCAGCCATGGATTCTAATCTCACATCGTATTCTTCAAATTGCAGCGTGCTCGTCACTTTGTTTGGGACGATGACGCATTTCATGCCTGCCCGTTTGGCAGCCACTGATCCATTCACTGAATCCTCAAAAGCCACACAATCCTTTGGCTCTACACCTAAGCAGCTTGCGGTTTGCAAATAAAGCTCTGGATGAGGTTTGACTTCTTCCACATCATCTGACGTACGGATACATTCAAAGTAATCAAAAAGACCAATTTGCTTCAGGTGATCAGACACCCATTTATAGTCTGAGCTGGAAGCAAGTCCAATCTTGATCCCAAGCTCCTTCGCTGCCTGTAAATAAGCTTCTACGCCAGGTCGTGCTGATTCATCCTTTATTCTCTTTTGAAAACGAGAACGCCGGTCCGCTGTGAGTGCCTCATGATCGAGCGTCTTTCCTAGCTGTTTTTCCAAGTATTCAAACGGCTTAAAGCCTGCCTGCGTCCCGATGACGTTGCCCCAAACGGAAAGAGGCAGCTCTGACTCATGCTCCGCAAACATTTCTTGTAATACTTCATATTCATGTGTTTCTGTATCTAAAATTAATCCGTCAAAATCAAATATAATCGCCTTTACCAACGAGGCCACTCCTTTTTTTTACGAAAGTCTTTAATATGATACTCAATGCTATCATATCGTGAATAAAATTGACTTTCAAAGATGAATGTCTGCTAAAATAATTATGTATAAAAGGAGCCTGTACCATTTTGTCAGGCTCCTACCCGTGTTCGGTTCATTCTGCAAGAGGTCCAAGCGCTCCGATTCGTGGAGAAATAGGCAATGTTGAAAAAGAGCGGGTTTGGTATTACAGATCTAAAGGTTTCTCCATTCCCTTAAAAATAGTATGTGCGGCAGCCTTGTAAGTTAACAAGGAAGTTCACACCAACTTTTACGCATTTTGAAGGCGGCGGCTGGCAAAATCGTCTAAATCAAACGGAAAAGAAAAGCCGCATGCATTGACCTGCTCACGGTTTCGCTCAAATAGCTCACGATCACACTTTGTAATATGGCGTTTAGGTTTTACAATAATGGTATGTAATAGCTGAAGTCCCGATAAAATACGAAAAGCATCGTCCATCGTTCCGTTATAAACCCCTTCAACAAAGGTTAGCGGGCGTTCTTTTTGACGCGCAGCTGGGTCTTCATCGACAGGATGGGATAGAAGATCTTCAACATCCTTTGATATTTCTTCAATTGCCTGCTCTTGCAGGTCTGTAGCAGCTTTCATTATTCTCACGTGACATCTACCTCTCTGTCGTTATTTCTCCATTCAGAATAGCACAGAAAAAAAGGCGTTCGCCAAGGTAAGTGTTTCCTATATATACCCAAAGAGAGGAACGGATATCATGAACATTAAAGGACACACGCTCTCGCTAAAAGTAGGTGAGCAGCATCAAGATTCTTCACTGAGTCAGTTTTTAAAAACAGCCGTGTCGGCTTCAAAACCGATTATCCATTTTTGGATGGAGCATCAAAAAGTACGTTTAAATCAAAAGCCTGCCCATCACGCGGCAAAAGTCAGTACAGGTGATCACATACTGATCGATTTATTTGAAACGGAAGAAAGTGATGTGACGCCAGAATATGGTGAATTAGAGGTGCTATTTGAGGACGAGCACTTATTGATTGTACAAAAACCCGCTGGACGACCGACGCACCCGAATGAAAAGGGACAAACGGGCACACTGGCAAACCTTGTGGCCTTTCATTTTCAAGCAAATGGCGAGGAAAAGCGAGTGAGACATATTCACAGACTCGATCAAGACACAAGCGGCACGGTCATTTTTGCTAAACACAGATTAGCTCATGCAGTGCTTGATCAAATGCTTTCTAAAAAAACGATCAGCCGAACCTACATCGCCATCGCAGAAGGACTTTTCAAGAAAAAGAAAGGCACTATTGATGCAGCGATTGGCCGTGACAAGCATCATGCCGTCAGACGAAGAATCTCTCCTACTGGTCAAAGTGCTGTCACACACTTTCAGGTCATGGACACCAATAAACGTCTGCAAATGACATCCGTCAAGCTGCAACTTGAGACCGGAAGAACACATCAAATTCGAGTCCATCTTAGCAGTCTCG
The DNA here is from genome assembly GCF_000800825.1 of Bacillus sp. WP8. Classification (NCBI taxonomy): domain Bacteria; kingdom Bacillati; phylum Bacillota; class Bacilli; order Caryophanales; family Bacillaceae; genus Bacillus; species Bacillus sp. WP8. The sequence continues at coordinate 931,481 of NZ_CP010075.1, read as the reverse complement.
GGCACCCTTTAGCCGGAGATACACTTTATGGCGGAGCTCGTCATCATATCAACAGATGCGCTCTCCACGCCAAACAAGTAGACATGACACATCCTTTTACAGGTGAGCACCTGAGCATAGAAGCACCGCTTCCTCTAGATATGTCTCAGCTCATGGACGAAATCATCCATTAAAAAAAGAGCCTGCTGATCAAATGCAGGCTCTTTTTATTTAGACAGATGCTCTTTTTGCATAAATAATATACCGCTCTGGTGCATTGCCGACGAAATGAAATGGATAGCATGTCGTTAACACCAGCTCTTCCTTTTTATTCTGTAAAGTAATAATGGAAGTATCATGCTGATCCACGATTTTCGTATGTGTGATTTCATAAACAAACTCACCATACGGCACAGTGATTTTCAGCTGATCCCCAATATTCAGTTCACCTGTTCGGCGAAACACCGTGTCACGATGGCCAGATAGGACGATTTGTCCCTTCTGATCTGGGTAATAACTGCCTTTGTAATGCCCGACTCCTTTGGCAAGATCATCCGCATCTGTCCCTTCGACAATGGGAAGGTCTGCTTTTAATTTCGGAATCGTCAGGATGCCAGAGGCTTTCCCCACATCAGGAGAAAACTGCTTCTTTGACATCCCTTGATCGTCCGCTACCGCTTTCTTTGCATCTTCTAATGATTGTGCCGTTTGAAGGTGCGTAGAGGCGATTTGCCAAATTCCCCAGCCGAGCAAGACAACTCCTGCTGTCATCACAGTAAGTGCAAGCCACTTTTTCATGCTTAAACTCCTTTACCTGTTACATTTCTCTTAGATGATACGGTCATTAGCTTGCTGCTTTTTCTTCTTGTTTTGCTTTTTGAATGCGTCCCTCTTTTTGATACACAATGGAAGCTCCTTCAAAGCTCTTCACAAAAGCGACAGTGGCTTCTAAATCCTCTGGACCTGTTTCAGGATTTTTCCCCAGCCTTCCTATCGGTTCATATTTACTGCCAGTTGCAGTTGCCATAAAGTTATTCACCGTGAGTGTATACGTTTGATCGAGCGCAACGGCTGAACCATCTGGAAGCTTTAAGTCGACTACTTTATATGTTACCGGATCATAGGAATATGAAAAGCCCGAAATGCTATAATCTGGTCCAAATTGAGGAGAAATTTGCGCTTCAATGATCTCAGCCAAGTCTTTCCCCTTAATCTCAAGTTTAACTAAGACGTTGCCGAAGGGCTGAATATTAAACAGATCTCCCCACGTAATCGGCCCTTTTTCAAGGTTTTGCCTGATCCCGCCGCCATTCATCATGGCAAAATCACTTTTCATAGAATATCTCATACCATCGGCAATCAAATTACCGAGCGGTGTGTCTCCATCATTTGAATAGCCGCCTTCCATTTTGACACCAGCTTCTCCAACTACCTCACTAATAATCGGCTCAACTTCTTTCCCGTAATGAGCCAAGATGCCGGCTGCTTCCTTGTCCTTTTCAATACCAGACTGGTCTACATACTGGATATTTGCACTCTTTTTGACAATATCCTTCGTTTTGCGGTCAAGTGTTACATTAACTTCGCCAATGGCCTTCCCATATTCAAAGGCTTGAACAATTAATTTCCCATTGACCTCTCCGTTTACGACTTCGTGATTATGCCCTGCAAAGATGACATCAATTTCATCATCGCCTTCTTTGGCAAGCTTCGCACTCTCTCCAGTGATGGTATCTCCATTTTGCGAGGCTGTCATATGAGCTAAAACCGCAATGGCTTTGATCCCTTTTTCTTTTAATTCCTTCGCGGCTTCATTTACGGCTTTAACTTCATCTGTAAACTGAATGTCTTTAATCCCTTCTGGCATGACCATTCCTGCGGCTGATTTTGTCACAACACCGATAAATGCTACAGGGATTCCTTCGACATCCATGATTTCATAAGCAGGTAAAAGTGGTTTACCTGTATCCTTGTATTCACAGTTTGCACAAACGAGCGGAAAATTCTGTCCGTCATATCCCTTTGTGCCTTTAGGATGTTCTCCGCCATTTATGATACGTAATAGCTCGTCCACCCCTTCATCAAATTCATGGTTGCCGACCGTGCCAACATCAAAGCCAATGTTCTCCATGAGTTCAACCGTTGGTTCATCTTGCAGAAGAGAAGATATTGGAGAGCTGCCGCCAATCATATCTCCAGCATGAACTGTGATCGTATTTTTGTTTGCTGCTTGTTTTTGTTTCATATAAGCCGCCACATAATCCATCCGTCCGTACGTTCCTTTATTGCCATCACCTTTCAGATCCAGTTCGTATTGTTGATCAATTTTCCCGTGTAAATCATTCATGCTTAAAATGGTTAATGGGACTTCCCCAGTTCCTTCTGCCGGCTGATAGCCAGCCTGTTCTGCTTCTTCTTTCGAAGCAAAAAAGATGCGTTTATCTACAGCGATTTCTTTCCAGCTGTCAGGCGATACGTACGTTTTCGCTGATGAATCACCGACGTAGCGTGTCAGTCCTTTTTTCTGTTCACGTGCTCTAAATTCAAACGGCTGTTCCAGCAGCGGATCTGCTTCATTCCAAATGCCAAGCCCTTTTTCTTTCGCCTCTTTGACAGCTTTTTGGAACGTCTGATAGTCCTTTTCATCTCCAACCGGCCAGATGAAATACGTAGGAGCATATCCTTTTTTCACAAGCTCTAAATTCGTATTGACCCCTTTTTTGGTTTTCACTTGAGCTAAAAGACGTCCATAGCCGTCCTTCGCTTCTGGACCAATCTTTAATGTGACTTTATCTCCGCTTGAAAGAAGTGTGTTTAAATAGTCTGCCGCCTTCTGTCCAAAACGCAGCTGGTTTTGATCTAATTCATTTTTTGGCTTATGGTACGTTTCCGGCGTGTCCATATTCACAAAGCGCACCTTTGTTGTACCAAGCACAGGCTTCTTTAAATGAATCGTATCTCCATCCACCACCCGGTCAACCGTTGCCTCGTATTCTTTCTTGATTTTTGGCGGCTTTGGCTGGCGTTTCAGCAGGCTGACATCACCCTTGTGTCGTGGAAGCACCTGCAGCGAATCATACCTGCTTAACACTCCTGTAAACTCATACCATTTCCCTGTCTTCACTTCATCAATGGCACTTGTATCCACCATCACTCTAAGGGTGGTGCTGTGATATTTTTTATCAATGATCACCACATTGTATCCACCGCCAGCCGGCTGCTCTGGTTTTGATTCAACATAGCCCTTGACCTTCACAAGTTTTCCTTCATGTTTACGTGCCTGATCCGTTTCTAGTTGTTTCACGGAGACTCGCTTCGGCTTTGGCAAGGTTTGATTCACACCATCGATCTTCAGGCGGTCTCGATCCGGCACAATTTCAATCAGTCCTTTATAAGACGTGATCTTCCCCGATACTGTCACCTTCATGCCAGCTTTTAGTTCTGGGAAGTTGTCAGGCTGTGCTGAATATATATTGATTCCAGCTGATTTGTCTTGAATGTACGTTGACAGTTTCCCATTGCCTATAACCGATTGATCTGCTGTCACAATTCCGCTCACTGTCACTGTCTCTCCGATTAGCTGACGGGCTTTTTTGATTTTCATTGGTTTCTTTTGGTTCCATACCGTTTCCTTCTTTTCAGACGCACTGGCTTGTTCTGCTGTGATCACGCCAGGCAGTAAGGATTGCAGACTAAAAATCACCAAAACCAAACAGCAGATCATTCGAATGGATCGAACACGTTTCATTAAACCTCTCCCCTTCCGAGCTTTATCTCTCATAGTGTACTAAGTAAATATTGATGGTAGATGGATTTCTTGTAAATCTTATGTCTGCTAGCTCATTGGAAACGTAATAATCACCCGTGTCCCCTCGAAGCTTTTGCTTTCAAAACGAATGCTGCCGCCATGGCTTTCAATGATTTTAATCGTCATCATTAAACCAAGGCCAGTCCCTTTTTCTTTCGTTGTATAAAAAGGTTCACCCAGTTTCCCTATTTCGTCTTCTGGTATGCCCTTACCTTGGTCTTCAAAGATCAGCATCATCTGATTATGTTCCAATACGGATGTGACCTGAATAACACCTGTCACACCATCCATCGCTTCAATACCGTTTTTAAGAATGTTTAAGAAGACTTGTTTCAGTTCATTCGGTATACCTTGAATGTTTGGCAGCGACGGAGACAAATTCTTTTGAATAGACACGCCTTTTAAAACCGCTTGTGATTCAACGACCATGATCACTTCTTCGAGCAGAAGATTGACTTGTACCGGCTCAAATTTCACCGATTTGCTTCTAGAGAGCACAAGGAATTCATTAATAATGGCTTCAAGCCGATTAAATTCAGACATCATCACATCTGCATAATCCTTCTGATATTTCTTACTTTGAATCATCAGCTGTAAAAATCCCTTTAACGACGTCAGCGGGTTCCTTATCTCATGGGCGATGCCGGCTGCAAGCTGACCAACTGCGGACAGCATCTCTGACTTCATCAGCATCTTCTCTGACTGCTTTTGATTCGTAATGTCCTCTGAAATTCGCATCACGGTAGACTGCATTTTGTCAGGATCATCAATTCGATGTAAAGAGACCCTCTCCCATCGTTCACGGCCTGATAAATCCTGAAAGTACAGCTCACCTGTCCAGCTGCCTTCTTTTAAACAAACGTCCCATTGCTTTTCTAAATCATCACATTGACACAGAGAATGGTAGACAGAAAAGATATCTTTGCCGATCAGGTCATATTCATGCTGCTGCACAAACTGGCAAAAACGCTGATTCACGCATTGGATGACCCCTTCCTCAGTTGCAACAACAATATGGATATGGCTATTATCCAGTGCTGTTACCGCTAGATGAAGTGACTGTTTGATTTTTGTCATTTCCGTCATTTTAATCCACGTCATCACCGCTCCCTCATGATCTTGGTCAAGAATAGGTGTGATGTGAACAGTGAATTGTTCTCCTTCATTCGTTTCAATTTCTCGTTCGATGACGCGCTTATCCGAGATAACGGATTGTATGTCATGATAGAGCGTTTCCTGCGTAAGTTTCTTAGCCATCGACTGAAAGGATTGCTGGTGCCTTATTTGAGCTGAAGTAAATAAAGAGGCAGCTGTAGGAGTGTAGTAGCGAATATTCATGTCTCGGTCCACAAACAACGTCGCAAGCTCCGGCTTGACAGAAGGTCTATACAGTTCTTCCCTTGTTACCCTTAAGTTGTTTATGATATTAATAAAATGATCGTGTTTTTTCTCAAGCTCCGCTATTTGCGTGTTTTTCGCTTTTAATTGAGCCCTTGCCTCCTGCTCTTTTTGTTTGACTTCATTTAGTTCATTTTCTAAGTCGACAATACGCTGTTGATAGACTGAATTCTGATCTGACATCCCATTTTCCCTGCTGTTCTTTTGATTTTTTCCTCTCTCATTCATTCGAATAAGAATGACGTATACTCCTTTAAAACGGCGATCAAAACTCTTTACAGTAAAATCCGCATACTGCTTTTTTCCTTTTTCCGAAATGAGAACATGCTGAAACACAACCTCTGTCTCGTCAGTCCACACCTTTTGAAAGGTTTGACTTAACATCTCTTTCAAATATTCAGGTGTCACATATTCACATGATTGATCTGACACTTCTACATGGTCTAAGAAGGAATATGCCCCATTTGACATCGCCAGGATTTTGTTACAATCATTAATGACTATACATGCATCATAATCCTCGCTTACATCCTTCATATATTGTGCAGCTCGCTTTTTTAACTCGGCATCACGAGCGTCATGTACCCAAGGGACACTAGGTGCAGGAACGTTGGAATAGGTGTAAATGTTCCACTTCTCATTGAACAATTGAAACAATCGAGGGATATTGGGGACAGTTTCATTTGGCCCTAAAATCAACACCCCTTGATCTTTTAAAGCATATTGGAATCGGGATAATACTCGTTTTTGCACTTCTGGCTCAAAGTACATCAGAACATTTCGGCAACTGATAAAATCGAGGTGGATAAAAGGTGAATCAATCAATAAATTGTGAGGAGCAAAAACAATATGTTTTCTAAGCGACTGCTTCACAATAAAAGCGTCACCTTTCTTTTCGAAATATCGCGCCCGCCATTTTTCCGGTATGCTTGCCATAGATTCTCTCGAATAAAGACCTTTACTAGCTATTTGAATGGCTTTTCGGTTGATATCTGTCGCAAAGACTTGAAGTTCAATGGACACATCTCTTCGCTTCATTTCTTCTAAAAATAAAATTGTAAAAGAATAAGCTTCTTCCCCTGTCGAACATCCCGCAACCCAAATTCGGCATCGAGATTTCCCGTTGTTCATCGAATGGTCAATGATTGACGGTATCACCTTCTGTTCACATACTCGCAAAGCCTCCGTATCTCTAAAGAAAGTAGTCGTGCCGCTTAGGAGCTGAGCGTGCAGGCGATCAAGCTCATCTGGTTCTCTTTCTAATAAACGATCGTACTCTGATAATAATGACATCGGCTCGTTTGCAGTGCGCATACGCTTTTGAATGACAGAAAGCAGCCTTTTCTTTTCATAGGCTGAAAAGGCAATCCCTTTATACATTTCAAGACGTTCAATGATTCTTAGTAAAGCTGGATCCATCTCATCAGCATGCGGAACATTGATGATATTGGCCATATATGCCGCAAGAGTGGATGGATTTTTGAATGTGTGATGATACATACTGTCAAAACCACTCTCTACCTCACTGCACGATAAGGCTGTACCGCCTTGCTCAACCAACTGAAGCAACCCACTCCCCACACAATGACCTTTTTGAAAAAAGATCGCAAATGCCTCTTCCTTTTGAACACTGGCAAGTGACTTAAAAAGCGAGTTGACAGAGCATGCCTTGTTTGTTGGCAGCTGCTCAGATACATGAAGCCGGTGATCTTCCGTTAACGTCACAGCTGCATGCTGCGGACAAAAATAGATCGTCTTTTTCATGACTTTCTCACCATGTTTAATCGTTTTTGCCCGGTAGCCAATCGGTAAAACAAGTGCTTCCAAATCTGTTATACAATCGCCTGTCACATGATTTTGCACAACAATAAAAGAGGCATTTAAATCATGTGGTAATGATTGAAAAAAAGCCTCAAGATGATGCTGTTCAAACGGCGAAACACCGATGCCGATCACTGGTGTCTGCACATGTTCGTCTTCTATCAAACGATTAATGATTTTGTCCTGCATCTGGTACCCCCATGTTCATTCGTCTGATACTTTTTTTCGACAAAAAGAAAGAAAACCCTCTAATTGTAAATAATGTTTTTTGCATGAAATCGTGAAAACATCCTCACATTAAAACAGAGTGTATAAACAGAAGGAGGAATCTCAATGCAAAACGATCAGCAGCCAATGTTTCAAGGAAGCGCTCAGCAGCCTGAGCTCAACCATGGCGGGCATGAGTTATTCGATTTACATGAAATTTTAGCCGGCACGATTAATATTTTGGATCAATATATGATCTTGCGGCAATTTATTCAAGATCCTGCATTATCCGACATCCTGGATCGACAATATCAATTCGTTTTATCCCAGTACAATGTCACTGTAGATTGTTTTTCTACAGGCCAAAAGCCTAGTGAAGAAACCGCTACTTATATGATGAAAGAACACACTCAAGTGACATACGGAATCAAACCTTCTCAGCCGAAGAAGCCGAACCAGTCACTACAGGATGTAAAAGACTTAGGCATCACAGGACACATGCTCAGCCTAGTCAAATCACACTCCGGGTTACTTTCAATGTCAGCATTAGAAGTAACAAACCCTGTTGTCAGACGTGTGCTTGCTGCGCAGATTCCGAACTTTATCGAAATGGCGTATGAAATTTTCTTGTATCAAAATAAGCATGGCTACTATCAAGTTCCTCAGCTTTCCAAACAAGACATGACCGCCATGACGTCAGCTTTTGCACCGCTTCAGGGGCAGGTTCAAATGCCTCCTAGTAAGGCCGATCAACAAAAGCCTCTTCATTAAGAAAAACGGCTGACCCCCTTCTTTGGTCAGCCGTTTTTTCTTTGGTACATGACTTTAAACTGATCTTCAAAATCTGTGAGCCTCTTCCCCGTCGCCTGTTCAAAGCCGCTAGCAAATTGGCCCGTTTTCGCAGTTTCCTCTATGATTTCATGTATGACGCCTCGTCCGCAAAGCTGCACCAGCTCATAGATCATATAATAGCTTTGTAAATAGACATCTGTCTCATACGTCACCCGGGAATTCTGCCAGTCTTGATCAGAATGAAGAGATTGAAAAGGAATCACGTCGAAGCGTTCAGACGTAGCATTTAACACGTCATAGGCCGTCCATTCTGCTGTTCCTTCGTGGAACCAAAGCGGAAACATTCCTGGAGACACTTCATATGAATGGACCTTTTCATAGAAAACAAAATGAGCATACTCATGAATAAACAACGTATTGAAAAAGTATAAAGGCAGTGTCTCTTTCTTCAATAATGCTTCCCGTTTATCTGGATATAACCCTATCATTTGATCATGATCAGAGTAAAATCCAGTAATATGCTTGATCCCTGCCATTTGTTCGATCGACTCTTTATCATCAAAATAGATAACGTCTAAAGGTCTGTCAGCTTCAAATTGAAACACTGACGCTGTCCTCTTCTCTGCCTGTTTCAAAGCCTCTATTGTCAGATCAACAAAAGCTTCCTCTTCCTCTGCATAGTAGATTCGAATATGTTCATATACTTGCTTATTGAGTCCCTCCGTTATAATCGTTTTAGGAGAAGACTGCTGCTCTAAATATTGTCCTGTCAGCTGAAACGCAACATAAATCAAGTACGCGGTGAAAGCATAAAAAATCAGACCTGCTGCAATCATTCCGCCTACAAGTTTTTTATGAATCAATGACGGCTTGGCTTTCATTTGCTCCCCACCTGAATTCATCCTGCACCCTCTTTCTCTTTCTATGAAGAAACAAAGATCAACAAGAGGTGATATATTTTTTACTTTATGCAGTCAGGTACGCGAGGTGCGGTTCCAAACAAAAAAGCCGCATATGACATACGGCTTTTGTCGTAGCTATTTTGATTCAGGGAAGACACGTCTAACCGTTTCAGTAAATTCATCGAAGAATCCTGAAATTGGCTCTCCGCTTTTAATACGTTTTCCGTACCCTTGCATACGATCGACAAAGTCTGGATTAGCAGATACATACACGTTGTCGATTTGTTGATCCGTTGATTTGACTTTGTCTGAAATTTTCTTTTTCAGATCGTCCGTCACATCACCGCTTTTATTGCCTTCAAGCACAACGGCTACAAATGCATTTTTTCCAGTGACAAGCACGTTCGCTGTTTTCACTTCAGACATATTCGCTACAAGCTCTGACGCCTTATCTGCCACTTTGACCTTCTGAGGTGTTTGAACATCTGGCTGATCCTGTCTCATGTTGTCATTCTTATATGTGACATTTTCATATTGCCTTTTCATTGTTCCTCTACGCTCATCGCCTTGATTGTTCATTCCACACCCAGCGGTGATTAATGTTGGCACGAGCAGTAAAGATAGCATCCATTTCTTATTCATCAATTATTCCCTCCTTTTGCTCATAGGTTTTTCATCCAGCCGGCTTTTTATGCACACATCCTCTGTTTTCGTAAAATGAATTCATAATTCAGCTGGGTTTGGTCATCCTAAACATGATGAAGAATCATCACGACCAAATGGAGGGATTCGTTTGTTTAAAAAAAGAAAAGGTATGAGCACTGGCGCAATGATCGCAGTATCAACAGCTATCATTGCATTATTCTCCCCAGTTTTACGAAGAAGGCTGAAAAGCATGGCACAAATGAATATGTCTTCAATGATGACAGGCGCAAACCATCAGCACCAAAACTCATCTCGCCATGAGTCCCACTCACATAAAGAATCAAAAGGAACAGGTGAAGTTGGACAAATGATCAAGCAAGCATTCACAGCTGTCCAGCCAAATCAAACAAACCAGCACCAATCACCAACAAGAACCCATCAGCCAAGAGAGTCTTATGCGCAATCTCTTCACATTGATGAAAATGTGATGAATGTGATGGATGATGAATCAATCCAGCAAGTCATCAATGACATCGAGCACAAATAATAAAACAGGAGCCTTCATAAAAAGAGGCTCCTGTTTATTCTCCAGAAAAATGTTCTTTGACCATGAGACAAAAGGAAGGTAAAAATGAGATTTCGATTGTTGTGAGGAAGTCGTCATGATGCTCTAATATCAGCAACAGCTCCTTTTCTTCCTTCCGATCTTTTTTTATCTCTACATGCTGCACAGTTTTAAAATCATATATGCCTAAAACAGATTCGTTCTTTTTTCGAACAACCTTTAAGGTAAATTCCCGCATAGCAAGCGACATGTCCACAACAAATCGCTCCTCCTGATTCTCGAACCGAAACGTCAAATCTTGATATTCAACCGGCATTTCTTTTTCAAATCCGGCATCTGGCATTTTTTCAAAAAAAGAAAGCCAGTCCGTTTGATCTGGAAAGCGTTTTCCTCGCATTTTCTTCAATTCCTCTTCATTAAATTTTTTATTAATTATCCTTTTTACCCTTTTCTTTTGCAACAAATTTTAGTAATTTTAAAAAGGTGATTCTATTTTGCTAAGAGACCTCTTTATTAATTTAACAATTCTTGTTACTTTCCATTATTTATTTATGCTTGTGTTTAAAGAGAACTTTCTGAAGAAAGAAGATACCTTGCTCAGACAACTATGCAAAGGCATGCTTTCTGGGTTACTCGGTGTCCTTTTAATGTTCTTCTCTATTAAAACAGGACCAGCGATCATCGATTTAAGACATATTCCCCTTATTTTAACGGCCTTTTATGGAGGCATCGCCCAAACAATGGTTGCAGCCTTTGTTGTCATCATTGGCCGGTTATTAATTGAAGCCAACATCGCTTCTTCCATCAATATTTTTTCCATGATGTTTATCGCAACCTCTTCTTTTTTGATTGCAGAGCGTCATATGAATCATGTTGTGAAAATGCTGTTATCCATTACGATTGGTAATGTGATGGCCACAAGCCTGTTTATCATGGTCGTGCATGAGACATCATTTCAACTGCATTCTACTTATTGGATTTTCTCATATATTGCTGGATTGTTTAACTTTTATGTCATTGAGCATCAAACAAAAGCATATCAGCTGTTAAATTTGTATAAATTCCAAGCTCATTATGACTTTTTAACAGGTGTTTTAAATAAACGGAAGTTCGATGAGGTATTAAGTGATGCTTTTACTAAGAAGTTGAAGCAGCCTATCCATCAAATGTCCCTTATTTACCTAGACATCGATTATTTCAAGACCATTAATGATCAATACGGGCATCATGAGGGAGATATCGTTTTAAAAGAAATCGGTACAAGGCTGATTAAAAACACAAGAAGCTCTGATTATATTGGGCGGATTGGCGGTGAAGAATTCGCTGTCCTTCTACCAAACTGTACAATTGAAAAAACATGGCAGATTGCAGAACGCTTACGAAAAAAAATAGCAGATCAGCCGATTTATTTAAAAAACGGTCTGTCCATTCACACTACAGTATCAATTGGATGTGCTTATTCTCATGGAACTAGTGCAGACATCAAGCAATTACCGATTATAGCTGATCAAGAGCTCTATAAAGCGAAGGAGTCCGGCCGAAATCAAGTGAGCTTTTCAGAGAGAAAAAAAGACCATTTGACATAGGCATTTTCCTCAATTTGTTAGCGCTAATTATTTTTAAAAAAGTTTTCGTATAACAGTTGTTTTTTCCCGCAAACACTGGTAAAGTAAAGGTAATTATTTTTGTTCGTATCATCTTTAAGAAGAAAGTTTTGAAAGAGTTTTCGTCTTTGAAGTTTGTGTAAGAGCAAGAATAGTGAATTTAAGCGTTAAGATCGCTTTAGGAGGAAATTTCATGTTAGAAGGTAAAGTAAAATGGTTCAACTCTGAAAAAGGTTTCGGATTCATCGAAGTAGAAGGTCAAGACGATGTATTCGTTCACTTCTCTGCTATCCAAGGCGAAGGCTTCAAAACTTTAGAAGAAGGTCAATCAGTTTCTTTCGAAATCGTTGAAGGTAACCGTGGACCACAAGCTGCTAACGTTAACAAAGCGTAATTTAAGAGCATCTGCTCTTTTAGCACTTTATAGAGTGAAGGAAAACCGCCCGGCTTCTGTCGGCGGTTTTTTTGTTCCATAAAAAAAGAGAACCTGATGAGAGGTTCTCTTTTTTATTTATCCTTCTGTTTTAGCTTCTGCAAAGCAGAACGATACATATCATCATTCATTTTAGTTTCTGGTTCTTCTTCTTTGACAGGTGGTTCTGGCTGTTTAAACTTTTGAAGCGCCTGTCTATAGAAATCGTCGCCAGACGCAGCATCATCTGTTTGAGAAGGCTCTGACGCTTTTTTTTCAACTTCAGGCTCTACAGGTCTCGCCACAGCTTCTGGCTCGCTATGCGGCACGTCAGGCTGATTGGAGACATCTTCTTTGATCTCTTCCTTATCGGCCGATGCGTGTCTGACATTGAACGCTACTAATCCAATAATGACTAGAACAGCAGCTACTAACGCTACAATAATCGTCGCCAAAAGAACCCTCTCCTTATCGCTTAAATGATGCAGTGACTGATGCTACACGTCTTCCTAGTGCTTTTCCGAGTTCAATGCCTTCAGTCGAAATCAATTCATCAGAATCGATCGGACATGTCACACCAGCTCCATAGTAAGAGCCGTATAAAGCATTCTCAGGAACATTCCCAGGAAGGCCGACAACAAGCATTCCTTGGTGGAACATCGGGGTAATCAAATTATGCATTGTCATTTCTAAACCGCCGTGTGTTGTAGCAGTTGTACAGAAAACAGCACCGACTTTATCGATTAGTTTCCCTTCTGCCCATAAGTAGCCAAGACGGTCAATCCATGTCTTTAACCCAGAACTAATAGTACCAAAGTGACCAGGGCAGCCCCAAATGATCGCATCCATTTGATCAAGCTTGCGAATGTCTGCATCTTTCACGTGATCAATGAATACTTCAGCTTGCTCTGTTTCACCTGCGCCTGCTGCAATCGCTTCTGCAAGTGCTTTTGTATGGTCACCTTCACTATCGTATACAACATAAATTTTCATGTACGGTCCCTCCACACTTATCTTGCATCTTGGTTTGCTTCCTTAGGTGCTGGAAGCAATGATATTTCTTGTTTCTTATGCTGCTGTTCTTTTCGCTTTTTATCCTTACGAACATCTCGCAGGAACAAGCTGAGAATGACACCAGCCGCACAGAATAATGTCACCCACATGTAAGCATCATTGATACCCATCACGTTTGAATCGATCTGTGCTTTCGTAAAGAGCTGGGTGGATACATATTTTTGAGCAGCTTCTGCTGTCATGCCCATATGATGCATCACATTCGATACAGCCGCCTGGAATGAATTCATAAAGAGCGGGTCGGCTGTATTTGTTTGATCCGCCATATTGGAATAATGGAATGTCGTCCGATTCGTATAAATCGTTGTGATCAAACTCGTACCGATGGAACCGCTAATTTGTCTCAATGTATTAGACATCGCTGTACCATGACTGTTTAAGTGCTGTGGTAATTGGTTCATCCCTGCTGTCATAACCGGCATCATAAGAAGTGACATACCAAATGCACGTACTGCATACATGAGCACAATGTGACTATAAGAAGTATCAATGGTCAGCTTTGTAAACTCATATGTCGTGACAACGGTAATGAGCATCCCCACAATCGCAAGCGGACGAGGTCCAAATTTATCAAACAAGATCCCTGATATCGGGGACATAATGAGCATCGCAAGTGCCCCTGGAAGCATTAATAGCCCAGATTGCAATGCCGTAAACCCAACGAGGTTTTGCAGATAAATCGGAAGTAAGAACATCCCTGTATATAAGGCAACCGTAATAATGATGTTAATGACACTTGATAATGAGAAAATGCTGTATTTAAATACGCGGAAATCAAGCATCGGATTATCAACTTTCAACTGTTGGAAAATAAAGAGAATAATCGCAATCGCACCAATAATAATCGTAGATAAGACGATCGGATCTGTCCAACCATCACTTCCTGCTTCACTCACTCCGTAAAGAAGGGAAGCAAAACCAACGATTGAAAGAATCGCACCAAGACTGTCCAGCTTGATTTTTTTAGGCTCTACAATATTTTTAAACATAAAGAAAGCCGCGATAATGACAATCGCACCGATTGGCACAAGTCCGTAAAACATAATACGCCAAGAATAATGTTCAATAATGTAACCAGATAATGTTGGTCCTACTGCAGGAGCAAACATCATCGCAAGACCGAAAATCCCCATTCCTTTCCCTCTGTTTTCCGGAGGGAAAATAAAAAGGATTGTTGTCATGACAAGCGGCTGTAAGATACCGCCGCCGACAGCCTGAATCAAACGGCCGATGAGCATTGTTGAAAAGTTTGGCGCAATACCGCAAATAAATGTACCTAGTGTAAATGAGATCATCGCCACTAGGAATAAGCTGCGCTGTCCAAAACGTGTGATTAAAAACGCAGACAACGGAATCAGCACACCGTTGACAAGCATGTAGCCTGTTGTCAGCCACTGAATCGTTGTCGCACTCACATTAAATTCTGTCATTAAATGGGGCATAGCTACGTTCAAAAGCGTTTGGTTTAAAATCGCTACGAACAAACCGGCCATTAAAATGATCAGTAAAGACAAGGAGCCTGCTCCCTGTTTTGTCGCTGCAGGTTGATTTGCCATCTCAGACAACCTCCTTTCATTTTTTGGTATCAATCATCATTAAGATGAAATTTTGACAGAAGCATTCATACCTGGAAGTACTTTGTCTGATGGATTTTTAATAGAAATTTTCACTGCTACTTTTTGCGTTACTTTTGTATAGTTACCACTTGAATTTGTTGCTGGCAGCATATTGAATGTTGAGTTTGTCGCATAACCAATTTGTTCAACAGTTCCTTCAAATGTTGTATCAGGATCTCCATCTACAACGATGTCGACTTTATCGCCTTTTTCAATGTTTTTAATATCTGTTTCTTTAATATTTGCTGTGATGTAAAGCTTGCTTAAATCGATTGTTTCACCAAGAACTGTACCAGGCTGCACTTGTTGGTTGTTTTGGATTTCTTTTTTGACTAATGTGCCATCAGCCACTGCTTTAATGTTTGTTTTTGTTTGTCCTTCAACTTTTGCAACTGTGCTGTCTTTTTCCACTTCGTCACCTTCGTTGATATCCCAGCCTTTGATTTGTCCAGCTGCTGGTGCTGTGATTTGATACATGTCACCTGTCACTTTAGCCTCATCTGTTTTGACAAAGTTTGTGCTTTCGTAGTAGTAATAAGCACCTCCGGCAATAATGGCAAGAATTACAATAAGGCCAATAATGTTCGTTAGCAATAAACGCCCTCTGTTCATGTTTTGTTTCTCCTTTCATGTATAAAAATATAGTGTCATCTGCTTTAGCAAACTTAGAATGCCCATCATCTGACAGAATATGAAACAAGCTCAACAATCTGTCTTTTTCCCTTGATCTACCCCCGCCCGAAACATGGTGTGCAGCCCATTTATATTTATTGTGCAATTATGAGCAAGGAGCAGAAAAAGAAGAAAAGACGATCGGCATCTTTTTTGAAAAACTTATATTTAACAAGATTAAATATTAATAAATGAAAATTGAAATGTCAAAGAGAAAGTTTTACTTTTTTTCTGGTGATCCCTTCCTTCTCCACACAAAAAACCTTTCAGCCCTTATGCTGAAAGGTTTTTTCAAATGTGCTCGTTATGAATGAACTTCTTCCTGCTGAAAAAATTTTTTTAGTGCGAGAAAAACGTCTGATTTTTGTTTCAGAATATAATGCTTAAATTTCTCATCCTGAATATGCTTGTATGCTGACATTAACGTAGAATGCCGGTTGTATTGATTCACTTCACCATAGCAAAATAAATTGGCTTTTTTCATGATCTCAGAAACAAGTTTCACACACCGGGCGTTGTCTGATGTCAAATTGTCACCATCAGAAAAATGAAAAGGATAAATATTATACCGCGACGGCGGGTATCGTTCGTCTATGAGCTCTAGTGCCTTTCGATAGACAGACGAGCAAATGGTCCCCCCGCTCTCACCCCGAGAGAAGAAATGTTCTTCGTCTACCACCTTCGCCTCTGTATGGTGAGCAATAAATTCAATATCAACTGTCTCATACTTTGTCCGTAAGAAACGTGTCATCCAAAAGAAAAAACTTCTCGCCATATATTTTTCCCAAAGACCCATGCTTCCGCTCGTATCCATCATCGCCAAAACGACAGCTTTCGACTCTGGTTTGGTCACTTCATTCCACGTTTTATACTTGATATCCTCCGGATAGATGGGATAAAAGGAAGGGCTGCCTGTCATCGCATTTCGTTTAAATGCCGAGAGCATCGTTCGTTTTTTGTGGATATTTCCTGTTAACCCGGTTTTGCGAATATCGTTAAACTCAATTTGTTCGACAATGATGTCGTCAAGCTCCTTTTGCTTGAGGTTTGGCAGCTCCAGTTCACGAAACAGTGCTTCCTCGAGATCCATTAATGAGACTTCTGCTTCGTAATAATCCTCACCAGCTTGATCTCCAGCGCCCTGCCCTTTTCCTTGCCCTTGCTTACTGTCTGAGCCATCGCGCGCAACAACATCGCCAACCTCGCTGTCTCCATCCCCTTGACCTACATGTTTATTTTTGTCGTAGTTATACCGAATTTTATATTCATCTAATGAACGGATCGGAATTTTCACAACATCTTTTCCGTTCGACATGATGATGCTTTCTTCTGTGACAAGATCCGGCAAATTGTTTTTAATCGCCTCTTTGACTTTTTTCTGATGACGCTGCTGGTCGTCATAGCCTTTTCGATGGAGGGACCAGTCTTCCTGAGACACAATAAACTGACTTTTTTCTTGCCGGGACATCCATCCCCCTCCTCACCTTTTTGCACAATTCTTCCTTTATCCTATGCTGCTCGTCATCCAAGTTGACGATCATTTCTAAAAAAGACATTACCGGTGCTGATGCGCCAATAATGCCTCCTTCATTTATTAACGATTCAGAAGACTGCCTACATATTTTAAAAGTTCATTTGCACTTGTTGAATTATATCCATGCTCATCAATCAATCTAGCCACTACTTCATTGACCTTCTTCAGCTGCTGTTCATCCGGTGTCTTCGTCGATGTCGTAATTTTCACCACATCTTTTAGATCGGCAAACAGCTTCTTCTGAATGGCCTCTCGCAATCTCTCATGCGAATTATAATCAAAGCGTTTTCCCTTTCTCGCATAAGCCGAAATACGAATCAGAATTTCTTCTCTAAATGCTTTTTTGGCGTTTTCAGAAATGCCGATCTGCTCCTCAATTGAACGCATGAGCTTTTCATCAGGATTCATTTCTTCACCCGTTAATGGATCACGCAGCTTGTTTTTATTGCAATAAGCCTCGACATTATCTAAGTAATTATCCATCAGCGTTTTCGCAGACTCCTCATAGGAATACACAAATGCCTTTTGCACTTCCTTCTTCGCAATATCATCATACTCTTTTCGCGCGACTGAGATGAAATTCAAATAACGCTCCCGGTCCTCGCTGGAGATAGATGGATGCTGATCAAGCCCTTCTTTTAAGGAGCGCAGGACATCCAGTGCATTGATCGATTCCATGTTCTTTCGAATGATGGTAGATGAAATTCGGTTGATTACATAACGCGGGTCAATTCCGCTCATCCCTTCATCATGAAATTCCTTTTTCATCTCATCAATGTCGACTGACTGGAAGCCTTCGACACTTTCTCCGTCATACAGACGCATTTTTTTCACCAAATCAATATCAGAACGCTTCGGCTCTTTCAATCTCGTCAAAATGGAGAACATGGCTGCTACCTTCAGCGTATGCGGGGCAATATGCACATCCGAGACATCACTTTCTGAAATCATTTTATGATAAATGCGTTCTTCTTCTGTGACCTTTAAATTATAAGGAATTGGCATCACAATAATTCTTGAATGCAAAGCCTCATTCTTTTTATTTGAAATAAACGACCGGTACTCGGTTTCATTCGTATGGGCGACGATCAATTCATCTGCACTAATTAAGGCGAATCTTCCTGCCTTAAAATTTCCTTCCTGCGTTAATGACAAGAGGTGCCATAGAAATTTCTCATCACACTTTAACATCTCCTGAAACTCCATCATCCCTCGGTTTGCTTTATTGAGTTCTCCATCAAAGCGGTACGCACGGGGATCTGACTCTGATCCAAATTCAGCAATGGTTGAAAAATCGATGCTTCCTGTTAAATCGGCAATGTCCTGAGATTTCGGATCAGACGGACTAAAGGTACCAATGCCGGTCCGTTTATCCTCTGAGAAAAAGATCCGCTCGACCCTTACATCCTCAATTCTACCGCCATATTCCTCTTCCAGTCTCATCATGTTCAGAGGCGACAAATTCCCCTGCACACGAATCCCATATTCTCTATAGAAATCCTCCCGCAAATTTTGCGGAATAAGATGAAGCGGATCTTCATGCATAGGGCAGCCTTTGATCGCATAAACTGCGCCATGATCTGTCAGTGAATATTCTTCAAGTCCTCTTTTCAATCTAGTGACAAGCGTCGATTTCCCTCCGCTTACTGGTCCCATCAGTAATAAAATACGCTTCCTGACATCCAGCCGCTTTGCAGCAGGGTGAAAATATTCCTCCACTAATCTTTCGAGTGATTCCTCTAACCCAAACAGCTCCTGATCAAAAAATTTGTAGGTTCTGACCCCATTCTCCTCTTCAATCCCGCTATCTTTAATCATATGATAAACGCGAGAATGAGCAGATTGAGCGACAAGTGGATTTTCCTTAATAATGTCTAAATAATCGCTGAATGTGCCTTCCCATTTGAGACGCTGCTCTTCTTCTCTGTGCTGTTCGATTTTCTTTAAAATATCCATATGAACCTCCTCTTTCAAGATTGAAGCTAGAAATCAGATACTGTTTTACAATCTATGCGGAGGCGTCCTATTACATGCTTTCGTTCTTCAAAATGACGAATTGGCAAACTGAATTGACAACCATCCGCAAGACCCTTCATAATAAAGGAAAAATAGGAGAAAAATGATTTTCTTCTCCTGCTTTTCAAGGTGAACTTCACATCATATGAAACAGGCAGCGAACGGAACAAAGGGATAAGGGGGAGCTTATATGAGAACGGTCATTATGATGGGCGTCATCATTACGTTTTTAGTATCCATTTTCACTGCTGGGTACGAAGGCAAGCCTGGGAAATGAAAAAAAGGATGTTCCATTTGCGGAACATCCTCAGATTGTTGACAAAGGGCTAAAATGATTTTGATTTTAGCCCTTTGTCTTCTTTTCAGCGTGATAGAAAACCTTTGCAGTCTAGGAAGGGCGAGCACCGGAGCGGAGCGAATTTGACATTCGTGAGCACCGAAGCGCAGACCTGACAACGAATGCGGGGGTTTGTCTACACGCTGAGGATGTTCCATTTGCGGAACATCCTTTTTTCATTTAGTTCGTTGTTTTCAGCACTTGCATATTCACTGTATTCCCCGACACCTGAACCTTCGTAAAGTCTTGCGTATCGACCACAGGTGTGACGGCACGATTATCCAATGTGATGTCAGTAAAACGAGTAGAGAAGTTCGCCCGAATGTCTTTTCGATAAATATCGTCAGTTACTGCTACCGTCGACAGTAGTTTCCATTTGGTCACAGCGCCAATGTTTGAGTTTTGAATTTCTGTAATAATGCGGCCGGTATAGCCAACATTATTTGTGCCCCAGAACGTCGCTCTTGTATGCCCATTCAAATTTTTATAAATCGTCATTTGAACAGTACTTCCAGGTTTAAATCCCTTTGTATACGTAAAGTCATTTTTTCCTTCGATATATGTCTCTTGATTATTTGCTCCTACTTTCATCGTAGGTTTCCACACATTATAGGTTGGACTGTATTGAAGCCCAATATCCGCTTCCTTTGAACCTGTGAATCCAGAATAAATATAAGCTGTACCATTTGACACACTCATTGCGGGAGGGAGCTGAATTTTTGTGACCAATATGGATCCGTTACTATTGATATAAGTACGCCCGCCAATCCCTTTTGATAGCTGAGCTGCTTCTATCTCCTGCGTCTGAGAGAGTCCTGGAATACTGACTGGAATCGTCCCCATTAAAATTGCTGAGCTGATGGCACTAGTGATCAGTAGCTTTTTCATCTCATTACTCCTCCTAATGGATTCATCATTTTTTGAAAACGTCATCACAATCTATCATACTACCTATTTTTTAACATGTCAAAAAAAGTATAATTAAGTCATATTTTTCATCTGTCTGTATCTTATCTCACATAAAAAAGCCGAGATCAGTATCTCGGCTTTTATCATGATCTTATATGAGATCGCGATATTGCTGCTGGCGAAGTGCCTCATATACAAGAATGGCTGCCGTATTCGACAGATTCAGGGAACGAACATGCTCTGTCATCGGTAAACGAAGACAACGATCCATATTCTGTTCAATCAAATCTTTTGGCAATCCACTTGTCTCTCTGCCAAAGACGAAGAAATAGTCTTCATCCAGCTGAGAGTAATCAAATGTCGTATGCGGCTTTTGGCCAAATTTTGTGATATAGAAAAATTGCCCCTTCGGATGAGCCTCAAACAATTCATCAAGTGAATCATGATAGACCACATTGGCATATTTCCAATAATCGAGTCCTGCACGCTTCAGCATTTTGTCATCTGTCGAAAAACCAAGCGGACGAATCAGATGAAGGGTTGTATTTGTTGCTGCACATGTACGCGCAATATTTCCAGTATTAGCTGGAATTTCTGGTTGATATAAAACGACATGAAGTCCCAAAAAAGTTCACCTCTAATTTTCTTTTCCGCTCAACATTATACCACTAACTACCTTTCGCGGCATCGTCCAAAATGTGAAAAAACATATATCGAATAGCAGGTGTATAGGCGGTCGAATCCTCGTATGACCAATAACGCATGCGGCAGTCATACGTCTGTGCATTCACAAGAGGCATTCCGCCTTTGTCATGATCAACAACAATGGTTGTATGATTATACCTTCCATCACCTTCAAAATCGTAGCAAATGACATCTCCAATTTGAAGCTCGCGTGGTTCTTTGAGTTTCTTTGCTCTCAAACCCGCTTTCGAATTCGCTAAATAATTTTTCATCGCATGAGCTACCGTCCAGCTATAGCTCCACGTATGCGGACGCACCCACCAGCCAGACCCGCGGTTCGGATATCCTCTTGTTGGCGCATTCCCAGCTTTCAAACATTGTGAAATAAAATTTGTACAGTTATCTTCAAAATTTTTATAGGCTGGATTCCGCTTATTCCAGTAAGTCTCCGCATACTGCACGGCTGCCCGCCGGTCATAGTGAAAAGCTCTGCCGAATTGTTCTTCGGTCTGAAAGCGCTCATCCATAAGCTCTTCTCTTTGCCGCTCTTCTAGCATCATCCGATCTTTGACAAGCATGTCGTTATAAAGAAATGCTTCTCTTTTTTCCACCTGTTCCTCTAAATAAAAAGAATCGTCTACATCCTTGCAGACATATGTGAGATGAGCAAGATACTGCACATGCTGAGCCCCATCATCTTGAATGGATGAATCGAGAAGTTTTGTTTTTGCTTTCGCCTTCACAATTTCAACCTGTCTTCTAGCAAAAAGCTCTTTTTTCCGCTCTACTGCTTCCACATCAGACATAAGCTGCGGCTGCTTGATTGCACGGTCATTGATTAAATACGCCAGCCTGTCTTCTAAAGTTTTCTCTAATAATTGTTTCACACAGACACCACCAAACATTTTTTAAAATCTCTGTTTGGTTCATTCTATGTTCACAGGGATGTTATTTAGTATTTAAAGGTGTCTGCAGGAGCTCAATCCCTTTCACAATCTCCTCTTTCGCTTCTTCATCACTTTCTCGCTCAAGAGCCTTTTCCAGCTCTGGGAGCTGCTGATCATCGCCAATTTTGCCAATCGCCCAAGCAGCCGTTCCCCGAATGACCGGTCTTGGGTCCTTATGCATCAGCTCAATTAACACTGGTAAGGCAGATGTATCTTTAAAATGAGCGAGTGCCAAAATTGCATTCCGCTGAATGGGCTTTTTCCCCCGCCATGAACCTGAAACATGACCGTATTTTTCCTTAAACTCACGATTGCTGATCGTCAGAAGCGGCTTTAACAGCGGCTTTGCAATTTCAGGATCCGGCTCCATTTCAGGATGCAGATGAAAATCTTTTCCTTTATTGATCGGGCAGACAGTTTGACACGTATCGCACCCGTACAATCGATTTCCTATTTTCGAACGAAATTCGTCAGGTAAAAACCCTTTTGTCTGCGTTAAAAATGAAATGCACCGCTGAGAATTCAGCTGTCCGGGATTCACAAGCGCACCTGTTGGACACGAATCCACACATTTATTGCATGTTCCGCACTGGTCTTCAATTTTCTCATCCGGCTCAAACGGGACATTTGTGATCATTTCAGCCAAATACACATAAGATCCAAACTCTGGCGTGATAATCATACAGTTCTTTGCACTAAAACCAATGCCAGCACGTTCTGCTACAGCACGATCAGACAATTCTCCTGTATCCACCATTGATTTTGTCCGTATATCAACATGTTTGCTCCGCAAAAATTCTTCAAGCATATCAAGCTTTTTTTTCAGCACGACATGATAATCTGTTCCCCATGAAGCCCGGCAAAAGATCCCCCGTCTCGCGTCCTTTGTACTTCGAGGAGCATCTTTCATTTTGGAAGGGTACGCGAGCGCTATCGCAACAATTGATTTGGCCTTCGGAAGCAGCAAAGAAGGGTTTGTCCGTTTTTCAATATCAGGCTCTTCAAAGCCTGACAAATACCCTAACGATTCATGTAAGATGAGACGGTCCTTTAATGAATCAAATGTATCGGCACTTGCAAATCGAATTTTATCCACACCAATTTCTTTCGCATATTGAATCAATTCTTCTTTTAATTCTCCAACATGAATCACCTTGCAAACCTCCTTTCTTTGTTTCTTCTGTTGTTTTCAGTATAATACGAGTGTATCATGACCGATTGGAGTGAGTCACTGTGAAGATACATATGGAAATTTCTCATCCTCAAAACCCGTCTATCCATGTTGGGCAGATTGAATATTCGCATATTGAAGTTGGCACATCACCTCAAATGTTAAAAGGCCGCTTACGCCTGTTTCAAGAATCTTTATTTTTTGAATACGAAGATAAAGTCTTAGAAGAAGTACCAGCCATCAAAGAATGGACGGATCTTTTAAAAGATGTTCCTTTCCTTTCACTTCTTTCTGATATCCAAAAGGAACAATTTATTGACTCGACCAATTCCGTACAGGATTTGTCGATATTTTTCTCACTAAAATATTTCTTACCCATCCTGACATTAGATGCCGATCGCATCAAAGGACCGCTTTCACTGACAAAACATGAGGCTGGTCACATCGAATGGCAGGACGGCGCAGGACTGAATGGATTATTTTCTCAAGCAAGTACAGCACATATTTCTCCAGACACAAAGAACATTCTTCAAATCATCCTTTTCCCTCCATCTATTTCCCGGGAAAAGAGTGAAGCTCTTATTCAATCCTTGACGAAGATGTTTGTACAAATACATGGCGGAGAAAGCAAATATGAACTCATTGAAAAAGCACTGTAGCCTGACAGTGCTTTTTCACATTATACTGACATAATAAAAAACGCAACACTTCGTTTATCTATGAAACGAAATACTGCGTTATAAACAAAATTATGTATTGGAGCGGGTGATGAGAATCGAACTCACGACATCAGCTTGGAAGGCTGAGGTTTTACCACTAAACTACACCCGCATCAATTTTTTAAAAGCAACGTCATCGTGTTGACTTTTATTATGTTACAACTTTCTTAACAATTCGTCAAGAGAATATGAAGATTTTTCGTCAAAATAATTCATATTCTCCGTATATATTACGATAGTTATTTATCTAATTGCAAATACACCAAATAGGCATGCTTCACATTTTTCAAATTCTTTTTAGGGTTCTTTTCAAATTCTATTAAACCAGGACTTGATGATTTAGCTCCAGTTGTGATGGTTATTGATATTAATTTTTTCTCTCCGGGAGCCATGTGAAAAGTTTCTGCTTGCATTATCATTAGGTTTCCTCCCACATCCTGTTTAAAATCCATGCTAGTTGAGAGTTTCCTTAGTTCGTTCTTCTCTTTATCTACCCAAAAGCCATACGTTGCTTTTAACAGATCATCTTTTTCCTCATCTAGCTGATAGATAAAATTCACACTCTTATCGACACCATTTTGATGAAGTTTAATGGTGACATCTTTTGTGTCTTCTTTAAGTAATTGTCCATCCTTGTAATGCACACCGATTAAGGAAACGCTTTTATTATTTGCTTTGAGCCCCTGAACTGTCATCATTAATTCGGGTTTATCTGCTGTTAATACATCCAAAAGATTTTTTTCACTCTTTGTTAGTTTCATTGGTTCAACAGTTACTTTATCTTGATTTGATATTTCCTTATTTTTTTCTGTTGCAGGTTTTTCTGATACCGTCTTCTCTGTCGTCGTCGTTTCTGCAGCCTTCTCGCCGCATCCTGCTAATAGAAAAACTGTGAATAAAAGAATGCTCCATTTTTTAAACATTGTGATCCCCTTTGATGTTTTTTTATTTCTTATTATACTAAAATTTGGTTTGTCATACAAAAAAAGATTAGGATAATTTTCCTAATCTTTCGCTCTTTTCTGCTTTATTGCTGATAGGCATGCCACAATGAGAAAACTCGCAGCAAAAATCACAATCATATAAATAAAAAAGTTTGGCTTGATCTGAAAAGTAAATGCGGACGAGCCTTCCATTTCAAAAGCGAGACTGTTAAATAATAAAGCATCATTCGTTTTTGATTGAAATAAATGATAGAACAGTACGCCGATTGTCAGCATCGGAAAGCCTAAGAACCCCAAAAAACCACCAACTATTGCGCCTTGTTTCATCGCCTGTACGTTCATGATCGTTGTCCTCCCATTCCCCCAAGCAATAGCTGCTTCATAATGGATTTACCATCCCCCATAAACGGAAGAAGATAGAGTAATTGGATAAAATACGAGATTGAAAAAATGAAAAAACCTGTTGAAACCGGATTTTCTTTTAGAAATAAAATGGTCACAATGATGCCTGCTGCGCCAATCACACCGGGAACGAGCGGTCCAAGCAGCGTAATCCATACCTGCTTTTTCTGAAACGGATCTAATACGGGTCTTACAAACTTCACTGACATCATGTCACTCGCAAAAAAGCCTTGAGGACCATTTCGCCCTGCAAATTTTCGATGCGCATAGCCATGTGCCGCCTCATGTAAGGCAGTTCCGGTAATTAACCCGAAATATATAATCGTAAAATAAATCGCAATGGCTGCAATCGATGGATCAGGAATGAATAAAAAAGCGAGCCCTGCCATGACCATAAAAAGCATCCAGAAAAAGATGATTTTACGCGTCACCATGAGCAAAGCCGTTCCAAAAATGTGAAGGAACGAGTGACCAGTACAATCAAATCGTTCCTTCATTTTGACTTGATACTGCTTGAAAAATTGACAGCAGGCTGTCACAATCCGATACGGTGAATGATAATGAATGGACAGCAAGTGATGCTGATTCAATCCCGTCATCAGCTGATAAAAATCACGAGCAATCACCGACTCATCGACCTGAAACAAATCGGCGAGCTCTGCTGTAATACTCGCTTCTGTCCTTTTACCGTCCACTTTCGTTAACATATGATAGGCACTTTCATTGATCGGGAGTGTGCTTCCATACTGCGTATCCGTGAGATGCCTCTTTTGTAAGGTCACATACGGCGCTAGTTCCGGTACCCGCTCAATCTTTAGCTTATTGTTAAGAAGTTGAATCATGTGAATACCTCCATGAAAAACCTTTGTATATGGCAAAGATGAGCAGACCCTCAAATGCAGCGACAAGCAGCCATTGAAGCATTTGACTCGATGCCCCTATGACATAGTTCCCAATAAAAACAATCGGAATCATGAGTAAAATAAGCGCTCCAAATGAAAATATGCCTGTGTAGGGATTGTTTCGATCAAGAGGAAGTAAAATACCTACTACATAAAAGAGCGCAGTGGCATTGCATAAGACAGCCGCACCAATCAACGCGTGCCAAATTTGATCAGGAAGCGTCAGCGTTGTCAGCATGAATAAAACAATTTGCAGTACACCAACAAGCAGAAGACCGATAAACTTGTACAAAGCCACTTCCCAGGATCTCAGGCCAAATGTTTTATACATCCCCAGCATTCGTTTATCATTGCCAAACGAATTGAAGGCTGTTAATCCAGCAAGAGCACATAGAACAAAAAACGCTTCTTCTTCAAAGCGGAATCCAAATTGATAACGGACGAATAAGATCACTATGAGAAGAATAAGAAAGTTTAAAATGTTTTCTTCATTCCGTACCTGTGACTTCATTTCCTTCACAATAAGTGACCACTTTTTTGAAGAAGAGAATGGCATCTTGTGTAAAAAGGTTAACGCTTTTTTCTCTGCCATAATCGGCATCATCGCAAGAGAAAGAAATGCGCCGCCTGCCGATAAGAGGATGAACAGAATCAAGATGGCATAATTCACCCCTTCAGGAGACATTCCTTGTGCCGCTAAGAAAAACGGTGCTGTAAAATACATCAAATGATAATCAAACTGTAGATATGATTGCTGAATTTGGCTAATATCAAAATGCGTCAATCCATACGCCACAACGAGTGCCAATAAAACAAATATCGCTGCAAATTTTTGCAACGGTAATTTTAATTTCAAAACGAGTAAATAAGTGATATTGTAAATAAACTGCAGGAGCATTAAGACAAAAAGCGACTGCAAAAGCACCATCAAAAAGAAAGTAAAGATAAAGAAAACACCTATTCCCTGGGCAATAAAATTAGGTAAAAGCAGAATACCGATAAAAAATAAAACAAGTCCTGCCACCACTGTCACCATCGGAATGAAGTATCCAAAACTTTTCTGAAAGGTAGAGAGCGGAAACCAGCTGAGCTGCATAGAAAATCGGTCTTGTTCAGGTGTTCTGACCTTGATCAAAACGAATAACAAGCTTGTAAAAATAGAGGCATTGATCGCCATTGAGACAACGAGTAATCCAAGTGACCGTTCATCTCCATTTAAGAAAGCCTTCATAAAGACACCTGTAAAGCTATATCCGATAATGGCCCCCATTGTGACGGCAAACAAAAAGAATAAGACCACAATGATCCGCTTCGTTTGAGTATCAAAGAGCTTATACATTTCCTGCTGCCACATTTTAAGCATCATTTTAGAAATGATTAATGATTTCATCAAAATGTGCACCCCTATCACTTAACATTGAAGCTTTCAGAAACACCTGTTCCAGTGTGCTTGATTGATACTTCTCCTTTAAGGCTGAAACTGTTCCTTCATCCATTTTATTTCCCTTAGAAATAATGGCGATTTTTTGGCACAGCTCTTCCGCTGAAAGCATATCATGCGTTGAAAGCAAGATCGCACCATGGTGCTCGGCATACCGCTTCATCAGTTTCTTTGTGTTTATAACCGCTTCAATATCAAGTCCTCTAAAGGGCTCATCCATGATCACCAATTGACTATTAAGCATAAAGGCAGCAATCAGCTGTGTCTTTTTTTTCATCCCATGTGAATAGGTTTCGATCGGTCTTGATAAAGCCGAGTCCATATCAAACAGTTCAATTAGTTGATTTCTTCTGTGAATTGTTTTACATTCATACATAGAAGAAACAAACTCTAAATATTCAGCACCAGTCAATGCTTCAGGGAGCAGCAGGTCATCTGGAACATAGGCTACTTGTTTTTTAAAGGATGGTTCATCATTAGTGACGCCCTGCAAATGAATTTTTCCTTCTGTATGCTTAATGATGCCAAGTATACAGTTAATCATCGTTGTTTTACCCGAACCATTCGGTCCAGCAACAGCAACGATTTGATGAGGGTCGATCTTTAAATGAAAATCATTGACAGCAGTCACGTTATTTTTATACGTTTTGGTTAAATTCTCGATCGTAAACATATAACCTCCAAGTGTCTGCATATTCTTTAAAAACAGATCAGGCTAAACCGCCCGCCACAGACGGTTTAGCCCTGGTGTCTTATCTAAGAAGTAAAAAGATGAATCCTAAGTATAGCTACTTACATTCAATTTGGACTTTTAAGCCACTTTCCCACTGAACGGCTCCTGTAAAGCTACCCTTGCCGTTTGCGATACACCAAACTGCTGCTCCTAGAACAACTGTTGCTCCCAATCCAAGAAGGACAGCAACAAATACTAAGAACCAAGCTTGGTCCATAATAGCAGGTTCCATAGTGGAATAGTCAACTTGCGGCGCTGCATAAGTCATACTTTTCACCTCCCAGCTTATGATGATCGTATCATAGGCGTCACACGCCAAACATCTACAGAACATCCCATTTTTGACCGAACATACATTTGATTAAAATGTGACTTTTTATTCAATTATTCACCTTCATCTGTTTAAACCCTCTCTTATTTACTAGATTTTAACACCTCTTAAGAACCACAAAACCCATTTAATGTCATTTGCACCATCTTTTTTCTTCTCTTTTTCAAATAGTCCATATTTATCATCTATCATTTTTATTCTTTCTTTTTTGTGAGATAGAAAGAATTCCCCCGATATATCAGATATAAAAGTCCTGATTATATGTCGCAATAACATCAATTATGAAATATTTACTGATCATTCCGATAAAAGAGTGAGTATATTTTCCTTCTTCTCTTGACTCTGAAAATATGTATATACAAGAAAATCGATTGGGAAAAAAGCCCTTACCTTGTTCAGCAGTACACAACATATGACTCGCTCCTATTCTATGAAAAAAAGCAAAGCAGCCATCGCAGACTGCTTTGCTTTTTCATATTTATGAGGAACTAGCAGCAGAGGCTGCATCTGGAAAATGATTGTTCCCAATGATTTCACCAGCTGGCACAGAGAGTCCTGTATCCCCCGACCTCTTAAATGGAAGGAGCGGGAAAACAAGCTCTGCTAAATAATAAGCTTCTTCTAGGTGCGGGTAGCCAGAAAATATAAATGTATCAATGCCTAGAGACTTGTATTCTATGATACGATCTGCTACTGTTTGCGGATCTCCGACGAGTGCTGTTCCTGCACCGCCGCGTACTAAGCCAATGCCTGCCCAAAGATTTGGGCTAATTTCAAGTTTGTCTTTCCTCCCTTGATGCAATTCCACCATCCGTCTTTGACCTACTGAGTCCATCCCCTGTAAAACTTTTTGCGCCTCCTCAATTGTTTTCTGATCTAAATGACGAATCAGATGTTCCGCTGCCTGCCATGCCTCCTCTTCGGTATCTCGCACGATCACATGAAGACGAATGCCAAACTTCACCGTTCTTCCTTCCTTTTCAGCCTGTTTCTTCACTTGTTCAATTTTCTCTTTTAATTGTGCAGGCGGTTCGCCCCAAGTTAAATAGACATCTGTATGCTTGGCGGCCGCTTGAATTCCTGCTGATGATGATCCGCCAAAAAAGACTGGTGGATGGGGGGTTTGAGCTGGCGGGAATAGCAGCCGGCCATTTTCCGCTTGTAGATGTTTGCCATGAAATTGTACATTTTCTCCTTTCAATAACCGCTTCCAAATCGTCAAAAATTCTTCTGTTGCCTCATAGCGTTCATCATGAGAAATAAATAACCCATCTCCTTCAAGCTCCTCTTTACTTCCCCCTGCTACCACATTAATCAGCAGCCTTCCACCTGAAAGACGATCTAATGTAGACGTCATTCTAGCAGCAACAGACGGCTGCATAAGCCCTGGTCTAAGAGCCACGAGAAACTTTAAATGAGTGGTTTCAGCAGCTAAAGCAGCTGCCGTCAGCCATGGATCTTCACATGATCTCCCAGTCGGCAGCAAGACCCCTGTATAACCAAGCTGATCAGCTGCTTGAGCAATCTGTTTAAAATATGGATAGTCTGCCTGTCTTGCCCCTTTTGCTGAACCTAAATAACGGCCGTCTCCATGTGTTGGAATAAACCATAAAATATTCATGACATCGCCCCCTGTTATTATTCACCTTGATAACTAGTGCGCCACTTGAGCAGACGCTTTTCTAACAGACGTACAAATGAATCTGTCAGCTTACCTACTACTGCAAAGATGATAATTCCGACAAACACTTTATCCGTTTGAGAGAATTGCCTTGCATCCATAATCATATAGCCGACGCCGCTGCTTGAACCCATTAACTCAGCTACCACTAAACCTAGCCAAGCAATTCCTAATGACAGCCTCACGCCCAGAAGAATATGCGGAAGAGCAGCCGGTAAAATCAGCTTTGTGATGCTTTGATACAGATTAAACTCTAAGGCGCGAGCCACATCAAACAGCTTATTATCTACACTGCGAATACCAAGAAAAGTATTAATATAAATCGGAAAAAAAGCCCCAAGTGCAATCAATAAAATTTTCGCCGTTTCATCAAAGCCAAACCAGAGGATGAATAAAGGGGTGACCGCTAAATGAGGAACGGTTCTCAGCATTTGCAAGGTCGGATCTACATACTGCTCTGTTTTTTTAGAAAACCCTACGCATACGCCCAGCATAAGACCTAAGCCTCCCCCAAGTAAAAATCCACATATTGCTCGATAAAGACTGATGTAAAGATGGCCAAACAGCTCACCAGAACGTATCAACTCTCGAAAGGATTCAGCAATCAAAACGGGCGAAGGCAATACAGTGGAAGAAACAATTTGAGAACCAGCTATAATCTGCCAAACCGCAATAAGTAGAACAGGTAATACCAGTCCCTTTAACTTATATAAAGAAGAAGCTTTTCTCCTTTTTCTCTTTGACCGCTCAATTTTAGATGCTAAAGCCGGGTTCGAAATAGCTTTCATTCATCCATCTCCTCTTTCAGCATTTTTTCAATAAACGAATTATCTACAACCTGATTGACATCAATTTTCCGCTGGATCGCCTTTGTTTTATATTGAAAATCAGCGGTATGCTGCTGAGCATTGATGATCTTCTTCGAAATGGGCTTATTGAGTGGTTCCGTATTGTTTAATACTTGTGTGACGACCTTCTTATCTAAATTTTTTAAACGCGCATATAGAGTAACAGCCTCTTCTGGATGTGATTTCTGCCACTTCACCGCATGGTCATATACCTTTAAAAATTTCACCACTAGTTCAGGATGCTGATCAGCAAACTGAGTGCGAACAAGTGTGAAACCTGGAGAATATAAATCAGTCGCTTCCCCATTCACCAGCAGCTTTGCTCCTTTCTTGATCGTTTCAAGTGATAAGAACGGCTCCCAGATCGACCAAGCATCAACGGATCCATTTTCAAATGCTGATATCGCTTCATCTGGCTGTAGCTGAATGATCTGAACATCCTTCGCAGATAAACCTGCCTGATCTAATACTTTGTATAAAAAATCAAAGCCACTGCTCCCTTTAGCGACAGCAATTTTTTTCCCTTTTAAATCTTCTACTTTTTGAATCTCACTGTTCTTATTCACTAAAATACCGTTCGCTTTCAGCCCATCCTGAGATAAACCAATTTCCTTAAAATCAATACCCGCTGCCTGACCTGCTATGACAGGTGAGTTTCCAACTTGCGAGAAATCTAATTGATTTGCAGCAAGTCCTTCAAATTGGGGAGGACCACTTTGAAACTCCACCCACTTTACCTTCACTCCTTCTTTTTCAAATGATTGTTCAAACCACCCTTTTTCCTTTGCTAAAAGCAGCGGGCTCAAACTTTGCTGAATCCCAATCCGAATTTCTTTCACCTTGTTTTCTGAACCGTCTGCTGCTTGACCACACCCTGCTAAAACAAGGAGAAGACTCAAAAAAATCACGATCATTTGTATCTTTTTCATGCGATTTCCCCTCCCTAAATCCCTGATCCATCAGTTAGTAACAATTCATCTGTTTTCTCAAATTCCGAAAGCACCTTTTGTCTTAAATGTTGAAAAGAGGTTGACGTTCTATCACGCGGAAAAGGCAGATTCACAGGAAGAATTTTATGGATTCGGCCAGGTCTCGCTTGTAAGAGCACAATTACATTTCCTAAATAAATCGATTCATCAATATCATGAGTAACGAGCATCATCGTTGTTTTTTTCTCCTGCCAAATGTCCAGCAGCACATCCTGCAAGTGTTTTCGTGTGAATGCATCCAGCGCACCAAATGGTTCATCAAGCAATAAGATCTCCGGATCACGAAGGAGTGCTCTCGCAATGGCAACCCGTTGCGACATTCCTCCTGAAAGCTCATGTGGATAGGCATGTTCAAATCCTTTTAATCGAACAATTTCAATCAATTCATCCACTTTGCGGCGTACATCCTGTTGTTTTAAATTGAAATTGGCCGCTATGTTTTCTTCGACTGACAGCCATGGAAACAGGCGGTGTTCCTGAAAGATAAAGCCCTGTTTCATTCCTGGTTCTGTGACCCGTCTGTCTCCTATCAAAATTTGCCCATCATACGCTGTGTCGAGCCCGCCTATGATTTTTAGCAACGTACTTTTTCCGCATCCACTCGGACCTATCACTGTTACAAATTCACCTGGAATCATGCTCAATCTCAAGTCTTCAAGAACCCGAATGGTCTGTTTGTCTTTCCAAAAGGATTTATCCGCAATATCAATTGAAATCGTCATTGAAACCCTCCACTCCTCTTGCCATCAGATAAATACACAGAAAGGCCCTTATCCCCAAAAAAGAGATAAGAGCCTTCGTGTTGTCCGATCAGCTAATCATATTGAATTGTTAGCACCATCCTAAATCATATTAATCCCATAAATCAACTCAATTTTATAAAATAGTTATTTTGTCCTTGTATGCTTTTCATCAATCCGATCGTAAATCGCTTCTATTCGTTCCTTGCTGCTGTAAATCTCATATTTGTTCCGCTCAATTAAGATGTCTAGTGTGATATCCATGTGTTTTCTGTATTTTTTTCGTTTTTTCTTTTTTTCCATCTTCATCATCCTTTCTCATTCAAATAAAAAAAGGCTCTTCACTCATGCTTAAGTGATAGAGCCTTCGGTTGACCGATCAGCCATTCTTGTTCGCGTTTTCAGTATGCTCATGTTAATACATACTATTCCTACCTGTCAACTATATTTATTGTTTTTTCAGATTTATCTAAAAAATGATTGACCGAGCAGTGAACAAGATTTATAGTCTTATTAAATATTTCTTATCAAAACAGTTGGTTTTATCTAACAAAAGGAGGATACACACATGTCAGAAGAACGTCCATTTCGTTTAGAAACAAAAGCCATTCACGCAGGTCAGGAACTTGATTCAGCGACCTATTCAAGAGCCGTGCCTATTTACCAAACAAGCTCCTTTGGTTTTAGAGATAGTGATCATGCAGCGAATTTATTCGGTCTTCAGGAACCGGGAAATATTTATTCACGTATTATGAACCCGACAAATGACGTATTTGAAAAGCGTATCGCAGAGCTTGAAGGTGGGATTGGTGCACTTGCTGTTTCTTCTGGGCAAGCAGCGACGACTTATTCTATTTTAAACATTGCAGGAGCCGGGGATGAAATCGTTTCCTCAAGTAGTCTTTATGGCGGCACCTACAATTTATTTGCCCATACACTCAAAAAACTCGGAATTACAGTAAAATTCGTCGACTCATCCAACCTTGAAGAACTTGAAGCAGCGATCACAGACAAAACAAAGGCAGTGTATGCAGAGAGCATTGGGAATCCAAAAGGCGACATTTTACATATTGAAGCCATCTCAGCCATTGCACACAAGCATCATATCCCGCTTATTGTGGACAATACACTCGCCAGCCCTTATTTATTAAGACCTATTGAGTTCGGTGCAGACATTGTCGTCCATTCAGCGACGAAATTTATTGGCGGTCATGGTACATCAATTGGCGGCGTCATCGTTGATAGCGGCCGATTCCCTTGGGCTGACAGCGATAAGTTCAAAGGGCTGACTGAACCAGATCCAAGTTATCACGGTCTAACATATACAGAAGCTATTGGAGAAGCGGCTTATATCACAAAAGCACGAGTACAGCTTTTACGTGATTTAGGGGCAGCTCTGTCGCCATTCAACTCATTTTTACTTCTGCAGGGCTTAGAAACATTACACCTTCGTCTTGAGCGGCATAGTGAAAATGCGTTGAAAACAGCACAGTTCTTACAGGATCATCCTCTTGTCGATTGGGTAAGCTATCCGGGCCTTGAAAGTCACGAATCCTATGAACTTGCTCAAACCTATTTACCAAAAGGACAAGGCGCAATCCTCACATTCGGTATCAAAGGTGGACGCGAAGCAGGTAAAAAGCTCATTGATTCTGTGAAACTTTTCTCCCATCTCGCAAACGTGGGCGATTCTAAATCTCTCATCATTCATCCTGCCAGCACAACGCATCAACAATTAAGCGAGGCAGAACAAAAAGCGACAGGTGTCACACCAGAGCTCATTCGTTTATCCGTTGGAACAGAAGCGATTGAAGATATTCTTGCAGATCTTGAACAGGCGATTACCAAAAGTCAGTCTGAATGACATAGAAAAAAGCACACGGCTGTGTGCTTTTTTCTTGTTTATTAATGATTGAGTAATCGAATGTCTTGGAAAGGATAAAATACAAATGAGGTAGTTCCTTGAATATCGCGCTTTGTAAAAAGACCTAAGCCGTTGCGGCTGTCCATTGAATTTTGGCGATTGTCCCCCATGACAAAGTACTTTCCTTTTGGAACAGTCAGAGGGCCAAAATCAGGTGTCAGCAAAGTACCATCTGCCGCTGCTTTCTTTTTGTTTGACGCTAAGTAAGGCTCTGCCACTTTTTGACCATTGACATATAGCTGATCATTTTTCATTTCAATTTTATCACCAGGTAAACCAATCAATCGTTTGACATAATGAGTGCTGCGATCTTCCCCATCAAGAACAATGATCTGTCCCCGTTTATAATCACCGAAATAATCAACCGTTTTATTCACAAAAACCCGCTCTGTGTCTTGCAGTGTTGGTTTCATAGAAGTCCCTTTCACAATGTACGGTGCGAATAAAAAGTTCCGAATGATAAAAACAGCAATAAATGCGATTAAGATGGCTTTGATCCAGCCCAATAATTCTGATTTCTTTTTTTGTGTTTTTGTATTTGTTGTCATAAGCTCCTCCTGAATTCCCCAAGGACGAAATGTGTGTCACCAGCTGCCAGCCAGCATCACGCTTGTTTCTCCCTAAATATAAACATATTTTGCCAACAAATCAAGCAAAGAGAGAGAAAAAGGCAAGCACCTTTCTGTGCTTGCCCAAAACTCAGTTAGTTAGCAGAAGAATCCGCTTCTTTTTCTTTGTTTGCTTTACCATAGAAATAATCCGATGGATTCACTGGTTTGAAATCAGATAACTTATGGAATCGAAGAAGATCCCTATAGAGCACTTTATCTGAAAGACTTAACTGATTATCAACACGGGCTTTAATCGCCTCTGTCTTTTTATTTTGTTTCACCACTTTACCCGTTTTCGTATCATAAACGGTATTATCGACAAGTGTGTATTTCGGTGTCACATAGTTTCCATTACGGAAGGCAACAGTCTCATCATGCTTTTTAGAGAATAAGTCTGTTCCAAAATTCACGAATTCATTTGAATCGATACCTTGTAAGTGAAGAAGTGTTGGCATCACGTCGACTTCACCACCATACGTATGGTTCACGCCGCCCTTCTTACCAGGAATACGAATCATGAGCGGAACACGCTGGTTTTGTGCATTTTGATAAGGAGTGATTTCTTTCCCTTGAATTTCACTCATTGCACGGTTATGGTTCTCAGAAATACCGTTATGGTCACCATACAATAAAATGACTGAGTCTTTATACATACCTGATTTTTTCAAGTCTTTGAAGAATTGCTCTAATGACTCATCTAAATATCTTGCTGTTTGGAAATAGTTATCGACTGTTTTATCGCCCGTTGTTGCCTTAGCGATTGTCGCATCTTTTTCATCTAAATTAAATGGATAGTGATTTGTCAGTGTCATTAAATGTGCATAAAATGGCTTTTTCATTGATTCTAGCATTGGGATTGATTCTTTGAAGAACGGTTTATCCTTCAGACCCATATTCACAAGGTTTTCTTCATCCATGTTGTAATAGGAAGCATCAAAGAATTGATCAATTCCCATATGTTTATAAATCGTGTCACGGTTCCAGAAAGATTTATAGTCCCCGTGAAGCACTGCACTCGTATAGCCTGCTTTTTGATCTAGGATGGCAGGTAGTGATTGGAAGGTATTTTCACCCTTTGTCACAAATGCTGCTCCCTCTGGCAAGCCAAACATACTATTATCCATCATCAGCTCAGCATCAGATGTCTTCCCTTGACCAGTCTGATGGAAGAAGTTATCGAAATACGTAAAGTCATCTTTCCCATGAGCCAGTTTGTTTAAAAATGGAGTCACTTCTTCTCCATTTAATTTGTAGTCAATTAAGAAAGACTGGAAGCTTTCTAAATGAATTTTAATAATGTTTTTACCTTTTGCTTTTCCAAAATACTCTGCATTTGGCTTCGCATAGTGAGAAGACGTATAGTTCACAACATCCGTTAAATCTTCACTGCTTGCATTTGCAACCTGCGTTGCGTTTTGTGCTGCTTGTACCCCGTCATAAATCGTATAATTGTAAACACCTAAGTATTTGACAACATACTTATGATCAAAGGTTCTCGTTAATAATTCTGGACGATCCTTTTCAGCCAAATGAAGGTTTACAAATAACAGTCCAATACCTGCAGCTACAATCAGCAGTGCAAACGTCTTTTTCATTTGGAACTTCTTCACTTCCGGTCTCCAAATGACAATCGCAATCAAGATGATGATATCAAGGAAGTATAAAAGGTCATGCGGCTTAATGCTTGCTAACACACCGCCAGTCATGCCTCCCCCAAGATTTCCTGCCTGCTTCATTGTTGAGAAAGTCAAAAAGTCATCAAAGAAACGGTAATACGCTACATTTGCATATAAAAGTGCGGTCATAATAAAATCAATAACAATTAAAACAATGGCAGATTTACGCCCCTTTAAAAAGAGAGCAAGTCCAAAAAACACAATGGCTGAACTAAATGGATTCAATAAGAGAAGCCCCTCTTGAAAAGAACCTTTCACTCCTAAATTAAAGTCCATTTTGTAGGCTGTGTATGATTTAGCCCAGAATAATAGGACAGCCAAAACAAAAAAGCTATATTTGTTCGCAAATATTTTTTTCATAAAACCTCTTCTTTCTTATCATCGTTCTGATATAAATGAAATCATAAAAAATTTACATTCATTTTGCAAATGTAAATCTTCTTCGTCAAGCATTCCGATGCTCTGTCTCCGCCGGATACATGCGCTCCTTTAATATAACGAACGAGAGGCATCATAAGTTTCAAAAAAAATACGAGTAAATAAAAGGAAAAATATCCATTTACATTAAATTTACGCACACTTCATGTTTTAGTGGATGAAGAAGGTTTTGTAAATCACTCAGTATTACTTTACTTTTTTCATCTATTCGTGTCAAAGTAATTATAAAGAAAAGGAAGAATCACCTAGGCTTTTCGACTCACTTACCCAAATTTATACAAAATTCGATCCATGCTTCTTTTATTGTGACTCAACCTTCATTAATCCATGTACCTCCTAAAAAAACAGTTTTAAACAAAAAAAGCTTGATTTCCCCTACTAATGTGCGGTGTGATTAAGAGGTAGATTTTGATCATATCATCCTTATGTTCATAACAAAAATATCGAGCTGGAGGACATCACATGAAGATTAACAAACA
The DNA here is from genome assembly GCF_000800825.1 of Bacillus sp. WP8. Taxonomy (NCBI): domain Bacteria; kingdom Bacillati; phylum Bacillota; class Bacilli; order Caryophanales; family Bacillaceae; genus Bacillus; species Bacillus sp. WP8. The sequence goes on along the minus strand of NZ_CP010075.1, from coordinate 893,530 downwards.
AATCAACACTTTTGAAGGAAGATTTTCAGAAGATATAGTCACTATCATTGCTGTTACAGGACCTTCTGGTGTAGGGGCAGGAAAAGCAGGACAGGCACCTCTTTGGACCGCTTCTATTCCACTAATTGCCTGGAAGGAAAACGGCCATATCACAAACGAAAATGTAAGACTTTGCTGGTTAACAGATGACGAAGGATTAAGGGAAAAGCAGTCACAATTACATAAAGAATCAATCGTTACACTTCAGGTTCGAAAAGGCGAAGGTGAATTCATGCTTGTATCTTTGATCAATACAGATACAAAGGATCAAGCACTTCAAGAAATTTTAGAACAAGCCCAAAAGCCTGTGTTTTACCATGATGATACACTTGGAACCTTTGAGCTAGTGAAAGGACTAGACTTATTTGAAAAGACGATCCAATGGAGCAATGAAGAGTGCCTTCTCTACTTCAACCTCGAAGAAGATGAAAAAATAAATGACTCACTTTCTACAGCAAAACAACTCATACCAGAACAAGCCAAATGGGATTCTTCTATTAAATCATTTGCCGCGAATCAGCTGATAGATCTAGCAAAGGATTGGCAGGAACAAGACGAATCAGCTGAAAAGCAAGAAGAACTCACACTGAATCAATTTATGAGCCGCATTTCACTTGAAAGCCTGCATGTTTACCCTGAGGGAGAGTTTGAAGTCTACTATCATGACGGTGATTTATTTTGGGGACATGTCATTATTATCACAGGAAATATAAATGGCACATTTCATGATGCACACATTGCAGGCTAACAGCTGGAGGGACATTAGATGGAGATCAAAGCTTTTCAAGAATTAAATCTAATTGGGAAAACGCCAGCCATTGCCAAAATAGGCGGGTTCCGTCCTGATCCAGCTGTACACAGCTGGTTTGCAGGCCATTTTTTCATCGATCCTCATCAGGGCTGGCCGACAGATCAAGATGGTTCCATGATTCCGATCTTACAAATTTATTTACCAGAAGTGCCAGGAGGAATGAACGGCTTCAATGAGTGTAAGCTGATTCAAATTTTCCTCAACCAGAAAGCACTTCCGATTGATATCACAAAAAACGGCGAAGGCTGGAAGCTCATTGAATATGCATCAATCGAAGGTTTAGAAGTAGCTGAGACTCCTGAAGAAGTGAGAGGACTCAAACCCTTTCAAATCCAATGGAACAAAAGTGAGCAAAGGGATTTCCCTTGCTGGGAAGAAGCATGGTCATATGTGGATCTAACAGAAGTAAACGAAAGTGAAGAAGCGACAGACCACTTTTTTAATCAATACACAAATTATTCGTTCACAAAAATCGGTGGGTATGGGGCGTATATTCAATCCCCACCCCATCAACAACAAGGCGAATTCATGCTGCAAATCGCCTCAGAAGAAAAACCTCGTTTCATGATTGGTGATAACGGCACGATGTATTTCTATTATGACAAAGAATCAAAAGAATGGTTTATGCACTGGGATTGTTTTTAACGTTTATTGAATGAAACCTTGCCTTCTCCTAAGCGTAATGAATAATATGAAAGGAGGAAGCAAAATGGGATTCATTTTAGACATCTTTTCACTTGCTGTGTATATCCCTTTTCTACAAGTGGATGAAGAGGATATCTCAAGGAACGCAGCACATCTCAAAAAATATAGCTGGTTTAAAGCACTATTACTTGATCAAACTTGCAGGGAGCTCATCATTTATGATCCCGGTGTCCGGCGTCTCATAGGCAGGTTTAAAACGGAGAAACTCCATAAGAAGCGATACAACTTAAGATGCGAACGTAAATTACTACAAGCATTACAACGCGCAATGTAAACTGAAACAACAAGAGCCGCACTTTCCTGTGGCTCTTGTTTTATCAATTGAATCGTTCCTTTTGAAGAAAACATTTGACGCCTGGACAACTCTCCCCGTATATTATGTATAAATCCATCTTTTTCAAAGAAAAGGGGGCCTCACATGCGCTTGTTTAAGAACTGGAGAAAAAAGCAGCCTGCACAGCAAGTCGCTTCAGAAAAGCAAGAAGACAGCATCCAAATCAACTTCTCCACACTTCCCTTTGGCACAGACACCGTCGATGATTTTTTGTTCAACCTAGACCTGACCTCCAAGCTCACAGATCCCTATAAAGAAACAGATACGAACAAGCTTACCTAGCTCTTCACAAATCCTCATCCAATACTGGATGATTTTTTTATACTCAATGAAAGGTGTATCCAATGAAAACATATTATATCGTCAGACACTGCCAAGCAGATGGACAATCTAAAGATGCAGCTTTAACACCACAAGGCATCACTCAATCTCACGAACTGTCACAGTTTTTTTCCAGCATTCATCTTAATCAGATTATCTCAAGTCCTTATAAACGAGCGATCCAAACTACTGAGCCCCTTGCTCATGCAAAACAGCTCGAGATAAAAATCGATCAGCGCCTCTCTGAACGTGTATTAAGCAGCAAGCCAATAGACAATTGGTATGAGAAGCTAAAGCTCAGTTTTACAGACTTACATATGACCTGTGAAGGCGGAGAATCGAGCCAAGAAGCCATGAATCGTATTGTAGAAGTGCTCCACGAACAAATAAAATTAGAAAAAGATCATACCCTATTCATCACACATGGTAATATCATGAGCCTGCTTCTTAAACATGCCGATCCAACGATTGGATTCAAGGAGTGGGAAAAATTAAGCAATCCAGATGTCTATATCCTGAAATATTTCAAACCAGATCATGTAGAAATAGAACGAATATGGTATAAATAAACGGCAGAATGAATTCTGCCGTTTCCTCATCTATTGTTGATAATAAAAAGCCTCTACCCACTCATACGGCTTCTTACGCTCCGCACACCATTTCATGAAGCCTCTTGTCTCCGTTTGCTGAAATTTCTTCCAGTCCGATAAAAGCTGATCATAATAGGCTGCTTGTTTTTCAACATTAGAGCGAATCCTCTTATCTTCAATCAGCATCATGACATCTTCAATACCTTGAATTCGCTCTTGGTCTTTCTCATAGATGCTTAAATAAAGATCTTCATGTATATGATGAAACGAATACCACAAGGCCGATAAATAGATTTCACAAATTCGAACAATCACACGCTGCTCCTTGCTGCCTCCAAGCTCTAGTGCTTTCAATAAATAGGGCAGCCCTTCTCCCTGATGTACAAACAAGCCCTGCCAGCGATATGGTCTCACATCCATTGGGTCAACCTTCTCCCACTCTTGCAGAACAGGCTGAATCACCCCAATTATCAATGGATACACAAGCAAATGATGACCATCCTCAAACCGTTCAATCTTCTCAAATAGCCAAGAAACAAATGAACGCTGTACTTCAAAATCGTTCTCTCTCATCTCTTCAATAAAGGCCTGAAGAACTTTTAGCGCATCTTTACGCAGGCCCTGTTCTTTTTTCACACAGTACTGTCTAAAAAGAGGATAATCATGTGATCCCTCGTCTTTAATGATGGTCTGTAATATCGTCTTCGTTTGCAATAACAACGCCGCCTCTTTACATCCAATCTTTTCTATGTTCATGAATGAATTGAATGTCTTTTTGATAATGCTCAAGGTGCCCCTCATGAATCATGTTTTGAAAAGCGATATCCCCTTCACTCGCTTTTCGTTTCATGTACTGACATAACCCTTTTAAACGCAACAGCACCATATCCAAATAATCTTCTGCTATTTCCTCCCCATAAGCTTCAAAAAACAGTTTCACTCTATGCTTTATATGGTCTGCATGTTCTGATGAATGATAGTTCACGATATCTCCTGTTTTGGTGCGAAAAAACCTACTGATAGGTACACATGTATACAGAGTATATGCGATATCCCAAAGCCTTGGACCAGGAGCAGCTACATCAAAATCAATAATTCCTACTGGTTTTTCGTTATTGAAAATGATATTGTACATAGCAAAATCATTATGGCATACAACCTCTATGTTGTTAGGCGTATTGTCCATTCGTTCCCAATCGTCTGAAATGGGAAAATCACAAACAGCATCATGATACAGTCTAAGCATTCTCGCTATTTCTTTTAAAGCTTGGTGAGAGCACATGAATTCTTTTAAGGGATCATGGCCAGCTTCGCCTTCAATAAAAGACAAGATCTCTCTACCTTTTTCATCAACCCCTAAAAACTTTGGAGCATAGGAGAAATTCTTTTTTTCTAAATGCTTTAGCAGCTTTCGTATATTGATATTGTCTGACTTTACTTCTCGACGAACCGTATCTCCCGAACGATATACGTTCGAGATATTGCCACCTGTCAATAACTCTTCATGATCATTTTGTTTTTTCATAAATTCTCCCCTAAATTTGGATCACAATGATGATATCAGCTAAAGATGCGTATTTACCCAAATATTTTTAGTTACTCAAAGGTTGTACACTGTTTTATGTGAATGTGCTGCCCCATTTTGTTTCCTTACATGGTTAAATATATCCTATCAAATGTTGCAAATCATCTAAAGATTATTCTGCTAAAAGAAGTACATGCTCATTATTTTCTAATAGGTTTCTATTTTTAATAACTCATTTAAACCAAAAAAAAAACGCTTACCACAAGGGTGAAACGTTAGGTTCACGGTAAAAACCAATCATGAAACTTTTAATAGATACCGATGGCCGGAGCTGAACCGGCAATCCATGATAAATTATTCCTAAAAGGCAAGGTATACCCTCTTAAAGTAAAGTACCCGTTTATAAAATAAAAATCAAAGTTCTTCTTGATATATTTCTGATTTTATCGGCTTTAAACTCAAAGGTATTTTAAACTCATGAATACTTTCAATATGATTAAAAAAATGATCGATATCGTCATAATCCATTGACCATTCTTCTACCACCTTTAACTTTTTTAACTCGCTTGTTGGTTTAAATAAAAATTCACAGTGTAGTTGTTCCATGTGAGAATAATCATCTTCTTCATAAACTGTAAACTGACGTACAAGGTCAAAATGAAATAGTTCCTCTCCTGTAAAGTCATAGACACCACACTGAAATAAAATTTCTTTATCTTCTTCGCCCTCAACTGTCTCCTTTGAAAAAGCCTTAAATGTTTCCCAAACCTTTTTTATATCATCGGTATCTTCATCAATGCTATCTTTAAGATAACTTTCAGCATTTTTAACCGTAATCATGACAACATCTCTCCTATGTACAATTTATCTCATCCTTCTTCAATTATCCTGCCCTTTTAGTTTAATAATAAGGTAACCATCAATAAAGTAAAAGATAATCTCCTTTTAACACAATTTGAAGTGATATTTTCGTGTGAAAAATCAGCTAAAAAACAAATAAAAACGCCCTCCTACAATTTGTAGAAAGACGTTTTAAACGTTGATATTCCTTAATTCTTCTGTATTTGACGATAATAAAGAATATCTAAAACTAGATACCGGTGGCCGGGGTCGAACCGGCACTCCGTGAGGAACACGATTTTGAGTCGTGCGCGTCTGCCAATTCCGCCACACCGGCATGATCATTAAAGAGCGCATCTTATATTAAAAACAATGGTGCCGAGGGCCGGACTTGAACCGGCACGGTAGTCACCTACCGCAGGATTTTAAGTCCTGTGTGTCTGCCAATTCCACCACCCCGGCAGTCTTTTCAAAAAAGGCGACACCCGGATTTGAACCGGGGATAAAGGTTTTGCAGACCTCTGCCTTACCACTTGGCTATGCCGCCATTATTGGAGCGGAAGACGGGATTCGAACCCGCGACCCCCACCTTGGCAAGGTGGTGTTCTACCACTGAACTACTTCCGCACATCAACTGGGCTAGCTGGATTCGAACCAACGCATGACGGAGTCAAAGTCCGTTGCCTTACCGCTTGGCTATAGCCCAATAATAAAATGGGGCGATTGATGGGAATCGAACCCACGAGTGCCAGAGCCACAATCTGGTGCGTTAACCACTTCGCCACAACCGCCATAGATGTAATGAATTATAAAGTATAATTGGCAGGGGCAGTAGGAATCGAACCCACACCGGAGGTTTTGGAGACCTCTGTTCTACCGTTAAACTATGCCCCTATGAAAATAAAAAATGGTGGAGGGGGGCGGATTCGAACCGCCGAACCCGGAGGGAGCGGATTTACAGTCCGCCGCGTTTAGCCACTTCGCTACCCCTCCACATTTGAAAAACAGTGCCGGCAAGAGGACTTGAACCCCCAACCTACTGATTACAAGTCAGTTGCTCTACCAATTGAGCTACACCGGCAAATAGTGGTGGCTCGGGACGGAATCGAACCGCCGACACACGGATTTTCAGTCCGTTGCTCTACCAACTGAGCTACCGAGCCAAGTATTCTTTTGAAAAATGGCGGTCCGGACGGGACTCGAACCCGCGACCTCCTGCGTGACAGGCAGGCATTCTAACCAACTGAACTACCGGACCATTTTGGTTGCGGGGGCAGGATTTGAACCTGCGACCTTCGGGTTATGAGCCCGACGAGCTACCGAACTGCTCCACCCCGCGACGATATAAAAGATATGGTGGAGGATGACGGGCTCGAACCGCCGACCCTCTGCTTGTAAGGCAGATGCTCTCCCAGCTGAGCTAATCCTCCGAATAAAAAATGCTGGTATATATTCTATAAAAATGGTGACCCGTACGGGATTCGAACCCGTGTTACCGCCGTGAAAGGGCGGTGTCTTAACCGCTTGACCAACGGGCCTTTTATTATGTAAATTGTGGCGGAGAGCAAGGGATTCGAACCCTTGAGACGGGGTTACCGCCTACACGATTTCCAATCGTGCTCCTTCGGCCACTCGGACAGCTCTCCAAATTGGCTCCGCAGGTAGGATTCGAACCTACGACCGATCGGTTAACAGCCGATAGCTCTACCACTGAGCTACTGCGGAATGAAGAAAGCCTGGCGATGTCCTACTCTCACAGGGGGAAACCCCCAACTACCATCGGCGCTGAAGAGCTTAACTTCCGTGTTCGGTATGGGAACGGGTGTGACCTCTTCGCCATCATCACCAGACAATTTAGTGACAAAAGATATTATACTATGTATTGAAAATAAATCAAGAGATATTTTAAAAATGTTCTCTCAAAACTAGATAACAATGTTCATGTTTCACATTAGAATATAGGTTAAGTCCTCGATCTATTAGTATCTGTCAGCTCCACGTGTCACCACGCTTCCACCTCAGACCTATCAACCTGATCATCTTTCAGGGATCTTACTTCCTTGCGGAATGGGAAATCTCATCTTGAGGGGGGCTTCATGCTTAGATGCTTTCAGCACTTATCCCGTCCGCACATAGCTACCCAGCGATGCCCTTGGCAGAACAACTGGTACACCAGCGGTGCGTCCATCCCGGTCCTCTCGTACTAAGGACAGCTCCTCTCAAATTTCCTGCGCCCGCGACGGATAGGGACCGAACTGTCTCACGACGTTCTGAACCCAGCTCGCGTACCGCTTTAATGGGCGAACAGCCCAACCCTTGGGACCGACTACAGCCCCAGGATGCGATGAGCCGACATCGAGGTGCCAAACCTCCCCGTCGATGTGGACTCTTGGGGGAGATAAGCCTGTTATCCCCGGGGTAGCTTTTATCCGTTGAGCGATGGCCCTTCCATGCGGAACCACCGGATCACTAAGCCCGACTTTCGTCCCTGCTCGACTTGTAGGTCTCGCAGTCAAGCTCCCTTGTGCCTTTACACTCTGCGAATGATTTCCAACCATTCTGAGGGAACCTTTGGGCGCCTCCGTTACATTTTAGGAGGCGACCGCCCCAGTCAAACTGCCCACCTGACACTGTCTCCCTGCCCGATAAGGGCAGCGGGTTAGAAGGTCAATACAGCCAGGGTAGTATCCCACCGATGCCTCCACCGAAGCTAGCGCTCCGGTTTCCAAGGCTCCTACCTATCCTGTACAAGCTGTACCAACATTCAATATCAGGCTGCAGTAAAGCTCCACGGGGTCTTTCCGTCCTGTCGCGGGTAACCTGCATCTTCACAGGTACTATAATTTCACCGAGTCTCTCGTTGAGACAGTGCCCAGATCGTTGCGCCTTTCGTGCGGGTCGGAACTTACCCGACAAGGAATTTCGCTACCTTAGGACCGTTATAGTTACGGCCGCCGTTTACTGGGGCTTCAATTCGCACCTTCGCTTACGCTAAGCGCTCCTCTTAACCTTCCAGCACCGGGCAGGCGTCAGCCCCTATACTTCGCCTTACGGCTTCGCAGAGACCTGTGTTTTTGCTAAACAGTCGCCTGGGCCTATTCACTGCGGCTTCTCGGGGCTTTAACACCCTAAGAAGCACCCCTTCTCCCGAAGTTACGGGGTCATTTTGCCGAGTTCCTTAACGAGAGTTCTCTCGATCACCTTAGGATTCTCTCCTCGCCTACCTGTGTCGGTTTGCGGTACGGGCACCTCTCACCTCGCTAGAGGCTTTTCTTGGCAGTGTGGAATCAGGAACTTCGCTACTAAATTTCGCTCGCCATCACAGCTCAGCCTTTATGGGAAACGGATTTGCCTATTTCCCAGCCTAACTGCTTGGACGCGGATATCCAATACCGCGCTTACCCTATCCTCCTGCGTCCCCCCATTGCTCAAATGGTGAGGAGGTGGTACAGGAATATCAACCTGTTGTCCATCGCCTACGCCTTTCGGCCTCGGCTTAGGTCCCGACTAACCCTGAGCGGACGAGCCTTCCTCAGGAAACCTTAGGCATTCGGTGGACGGGATTCTCACCCGTCTTTCGCTACTCATACCGGCATTCTCACTTCTAAGCGCTCCACCAGTCCTTCCGGTCTGGCTTCACAGCCCTTAGAACGCTCTCCTACCACTGTTCGTAAGAACAGTCCGCAGCTTCGGTGATACGTTTAGCCCCGGTACATTTTCGGCGCAGAGTCACTCGACCAGTGAGCTATTACGCACTCTTTAAATGGTGGCTGCTTCTAAGCCAACATCCTGGTTGTCTAAGCAACTCCACATCCTTTTCCACTTAACGTATACTTTGGGACCTTAGCTGGCGGTCTGGGCTGTTTCCCTTTCGACTACGGATCTTATCACTCGCAGTCTGACTCCCAAGGATAAGTCATCGGCATTCGGAGTTTGACTGAATTCGGTAACCCGGTAGGGGCCCCTAGTCCAATCAGTGCTCTACCTCCGAGACTCTTACCTTGAGGCTAGCCCTAAAGCTATTTCGGAGAGAACCAGCTATCTCCAGGTTCGATTGGCATTTCACCCCTACCCACACCTCATCCCCGCACTTTTCAACGTGCGTGGGTTCGGGCCTCCATTCAGTGTTACCTGAACTTCACCCTGGACATGGGTAGATCACCTGGTTTCGGGTCTACGACCACGTACTCATGCGCCCTATTCAGACTCGCTTTCGCTGCGGCTCCGCATCTTCTGCTTAACCTTGCACGGGATCGTAACTCGCCGGTTCATTCTACAAAAGGCACGCCATCACCCGTTAACGGGCTCTGACTACTTGTAGGCACACGGTTTCAGGATCTATTTCACTCCCCTTCCGGGGTGCTTTTCACCTTTCCCTCACGGTACTGGTTCACTATCGGTCACTAGGGAGTATTTAGCCTTGGGAGATGGTCCTCCCGGATTCCGACGGAATTTCACGTGTTCCGCCGTACTCAGGATCCACTCTGGAGAGAACAACATTTCAGTTACAGGGCTGTTACCTTCTTTGGCGGGCCTTTCCAGACCTCTTCGCTTATATCGTTCCTTTGTAACTCCGTATAGAGTGTCCTACAACCCCAAGAGGCAAGCCTCTTGGTTTGGGCTGTTCCCGTTTCGCTCGCCGCTACTCAGGGAATCGCATTTGCTTTCTCTTCCTCCGGGTACTTAGATGTTTCAGTTCCCCGGGTATGCCTTCTCATACTCTATGTATTCAAGTATGGATACTACTCCATTACGAGCAGTGGGTTTCCCCATTCGGAAATCTCCGGATCAAAGCTTGCTTACAGCTCCCCGAAGCATATCGGTGTTCGTCCCGTCCTTCATCGGCTCCTAGTGCCAAGGCATCCACCGTGCGCCCTTTCTAACTTAACCATTTCTTACTTTAGAAAGAATCACTATGTGTGATGAACTTTGCATTGCATTCAATGTGAATGTATTACTTATTGTTATCTAGTTTTCAAAGAACAATCCTGTCTCGCTAGAGACATGTTTTGAAGGAATGATCCTTCAAAACTAAACAAGACGAAAACGCACGCTGCTCCATATATCCTTAGAAAGGAGGTGATCCAGCCGCACCTTCCGATACGGCTACCTTGTTACGACTTCACCCCAATCATCTGCCCCACCTTCGGCGGCTGGCTCCATAAAGGTTACCTCACCGACTTCGGGTGTTGCAAACTCTCGTGGTGTGACGGGCGGTGTGTACAAGGCCCGGGAACGTATTCACCGCGGCATGCTGATCCGCGATTACTAGCGATTCCAGCTTCACGCAGTCGAGTTGCAGACTGCGATCCGAACTGAGAACAGATTTATGGGATTGGCTAAACCTTGCGGTCTTGCAGCCCTTTGTTCTGTCCATTGTAGCACGTGTGTAGCCCAGGTCATAAGGGGCATGATGATTTGACGTCATCCCCACCTTCCTCCGGTTTGTCACCGGCAGTCACCTTAGAGTGCCCAACTAAATGCTGGCAACTAAGATCAAGGGTTGCGCTCGTTGCGGGACTTAACCCAACATCTCACGACACGAGCTGACGACAACCATGCACCACCTGTCACTCTGTCCCCGAAGGGAAAGCCCTATCTCTAGGGTTGTCAGAGGATGTCAAGACCTGGTAAGGTTCTTCGCGTTGCTTCGAATTAAACCACATGCTCCACCGCTTGTGCGGGCCCCCGTCAATTCCTTTGAGTTTCAGTCTTGCGACCGTACTCCCCAGGCGGAGTGCTTAATGCGTTAGCTGCAGCACTAAGGGGCGGAAACCCCCTAACACTTAGCACTCATCGTTTACGGCGTGGACTACCAGGGTATCTAATCCTGTTCGCTCCCCACGCTTTCGCTCCTCAGCGTCAGTTACAGACCAGAGAGTCGCCTTCGCCACTGGTGTTCCTCCACATCTCTACGCATTTCACCGCTACACGTGGAATTCCACTCTCCTCTTCTGCACTCAAGTTTCCCAGTTTCCAATGACCCTCCCCGGTTGAGCCGGGGGCTTTCACATCAGACTTAAGAAACCGCCTGCGAGCCCTTTACGCCCAATAATTCCGGACAACGCTTGCCACCTACGTATTACCGCGGCTGCTGGCACGTAGTTAGCCGTGGCTTTCTGGTTAGGTACCGTCAAGGTGCGAGCAGTTACTCTCGCACTTGTTCTTCCCTAACAACAGAGCTTTACGATCCGAAAACCTTCATCACTCACGCGGCGTTGCTCCGTCAGACTTTCGTCCATTGCGGAAGATTCCCTACTGCTGCCTCCCGTAGGAGTCTGGGCCGTGTCTCAGTCCCAGTGTGGCCGATCACCCTCTCAGGTCGGCTACGCATCGTCGCCTTGGTGAGCCATTACCCCACCAACTAGCTAATGCGCCGCGGGTCCATCTGTAAGTGACAGCCGAAACCGTCTTTCATCCTTGAACCATGCGGTTCAAGGAACTATCCGGTATTAGCTCCGGTTTCCCGGAGTTATCCCAGTCTTACAGGCAGGTTACCCACGTGTTACTCACCCGTCCGCCGCTAACATCCGGGAGCAAGCTCCCTTCTGTCCGCTCGACTTGCATGTATTAGGCACGCCGCCAGCGTTCGTCCTGAGCCAGGATCAAACTCTCCGAGGTATGCAGGATGCATATCACACATGCGTTGCTACACGATGTAGCGAACTTAGCATGTGATCATTTCCTGCCTCGTCAGCGTTTGACTGACTACCTATGAAGTATCATAGGATTTTTTTATAAAAACTCGAATTAACAGGTACGTTTTGTCTTGTTTAGTTTTCAAAGATCATCTTCGTTATCGCTCAGAGGCGACTTTCTTAATATAACATTTGAGCACCGTGTGCGTCAAGCGTTTTTTAGAATTTCTTTTTGTCAGCTTTTCTTTCAAAGCAACTCAGTTGCTCGTTAGCGACGTTTAATAATATACCATCATAATATTCATGCGTCAATATCTTTTTTCACAAAATATCCTCGATGATAGATTTTTTGTCCCTTTGTCTCAATCGGCTCCACTTGAACAATTCCTTTTTCCACAAAGAAATCAATCATAACGCTAAGGTCAGGCGTGAAATACTTTAGATCAGGGTGTGCAAGAAGCTCACCAAAAAGCCATATATCCTTCTGTTCCATGACATGACGCAAATGAGCGGCACCAATTTCTGCTTTTGAATGGATCAAAAAATCATTTGCTAAAAATAAAAGTTCCAAACGTTTATGCAGGCTTTCATGGCTTTCAATCAGTTCTGAATAAAGTTTGTATACTTCCGGCTCCATATGACGCACTTGGTTCCAAACGGTCACTTCTGGGTGGAAGCCTTTATCAATTACTTCAATACGTGCTAAGTGATGCAGGGCATGCACAATAGAATTATATGCATCAAGGAACTGATTTGACTCAAAAAATGCTTTTCCTTCTATATATCTGCGAATGAGCTTGCCATATTCTAAACCGATTTTGAGCTTGCGGTTTGAAAACGGGAATGTACTTAGTTCATCAATTAAGTTGAAAATATATTCATTTCGATCAAACAGGACTTTGCCATTCAAAATCCAATCGATGATTCGGCGGTTAGTACCGAGGGTAATCCATTCCTTTAGTTGATCATCTGTGACAACGTTTAAAGAAGCTGTTTGGTGATCGGATTCATAGTGCTTGATAAATAACGGCTCTTCCGCTTCTTTTACGATGACTAAAAGTGCTGCATCAAAGTTATCCGTCTCAGAAGATACTTTATGTCTTCTTTCTACTATAATCACAGCTAATGTATCTGGATGGCTTGCTCTCTCTTGATAAATAGGACGGAGAAGATTTTCCATAGTGATTCCTCCAATACTCGGGTGTAAAGTTCTTCTCTAATGCTATGTATTTCTCCTCATAGAATCAAAATTCCTTCAATACATGAAAAAAGATCATTGAATCATTATAAGCAATTTATTCACAAAACTCTATAACTAATTCAAACGGAAAGGTAAAATGTGCTATATTGGAGATAAGGGGGACTAGGGATGGCGAAATACTCCAGTAAGATTAATAAAATCAGAACATTTGCACTTAGTTTGGTTTTTGTTGGCTTTCTGATCATGTATGTCGGTGTGTTCTTCAAGGAATCGATCTGGCTGTCGACTTTCTTTATGCTACTCGGCGTCTTATCGATTGGATTAAGTACAGCCGTTTACTTTTGGATTGGTATGCTTTCTACGAAGGCAGTACGTGTCGTTTGTCCAGGCTGTGAGAAGGAAACAAAAGTGCTTGGGCGTGTGGACATGTGCATGCATTGCAGGGAGCCGCTTACACTTGATCCAACATTAGAAGGTAAAGAGTTTGATGAATCCTACAATCGAAAAAAGTCATAAAAATAAGCTGACCATTTAACCGGTCAGCTTTTTCATTAATGATTTTCTTTTTTCGCACATTCTTGACAAGTTCCATAGATCTCCAAGCGATGATGACTAACTGTAAAGCCCGTCACATGGGATGCAAGCTGTTCAACTTCATCAAGGCCAGGATAGTGAAAGTCCACGATTTTTCCGCAGTTTTCACAAATCGCATGGTAGTGGTCAGATGTCGCAAAATCAAATCGGCTTGAGGAATCACCATACGTTAATTCCTTTACTAATCCAGATTCCCGGAAAACTCGTAAATTGTTGTAAACCGTTGCGACACTCATATTTGGAAATTTTCCTTCAAGTGCTTTATATATATCGTCTGCGGTTGGGTGAGTCATAGAATTTACGAGAAACTCCAAGATGGCATGGCGCTGCGGAGTAATTCGAACACCGGTTTCTTTTAGAGCATCTAAAGCGTCTTTTAGTTCGTGAGCAGCCATTTCATCATGCACCTCTCTTCAAAAATATTCTTATATTGTAATCTTTATAAATAGTGTACCCCCAGAGCCGAAACTTTGTCAATTACAATCCTCTTTTTTACCTATTCTTCCTTACAAAAAAGACCGGCATGACTGCCGATCTCATCCTGTTAGGATATTAAGCGTGAGCTTTCAATTCCTCAAGCGCTTCCTCTACGTGGTCTTTCACCTTTACTTTTCGCCATTCTTTCACAAGCGTACCTTCTTTATTAATAAGAAACGTTGAACGCTCGATTCCCATATATTCTTTGCCAAAGTTCTTTTTCAGCTTCCATACGCCAAAGGCTTCAGACAATTTCTGTTCATCGTCTACAAGAAGCAGGAACGGCAAATCATGTTTTTCTTTAAACTTTTGGTGCTTGTCCTGACTGTCTGGGCTTACGCCGATAATGACAGCATCTAGTTCTGCAAAGCTTTGATGGCGGTCGCGGAAATCACATGCTTCTGTTGTACAGCCTGGTGTCATATCTTTTGGATAGAAATAAAGAACAATATGTTTTCCTTTAAAATCAGAAAGCTTTACTTTCTCCCCATTGTCACCGGTTAATTCAATGTCAGGTACTTGCTGCCCTACTTCGATTGTCATGACACAATCCCTCCAACCTATTTTTTAATTAGCCTATCCAATTTTGAGAGGATATTCAACTAAGGACGCTTGCATCGGCATGTTAAAATAATGATAGACGACGTGATACGTTGAGATAGGAGGCTATTTATGAAATTCACAGAATCAGAAAAATTACATCAAGAGGCGCTAGAGCACATTGTTGGAGGTGTCAACAGCCCGTCTCGTTCATATAAGGCAGTAGGCGGCGGTTCACCCGTTGCGATGGAAAGAGGAGAAGGCGCCTATTTTTGGGATGTTGACGGAAACCGCTATATCGACTATCTAGCAGCATACGGTCCAATTATTACAGGACACGCCCACCCGCATATTACAAAAGCCATCACGAAAGCGGCTGAAACAGGTGTCCTTTACGGAACACCCACGAAGCATGAAGTCACTTTTGCTAAAATGCTGAAGGAAGCCATGCCTGCTTTGGACAAAGTTCGTTTTGTCAATTCAGGTACCGAAGCAGTGATGACAACGATTCGAGTGGCACGCGCATATACAGGCAGAACAAAAATCATTAAGTTTGCCGGATGCTATCATGGCCACTCTGATCTTGTGCTAGTGGCAGCTGGCTCTGGTCCTTCCACTTTAGGAACACCTGATTCTGCGGGTGTACCAAAGAGTATCGCCAATGAAGTCATTACGGTTCCATTTAATGATATTGACAGCTATAAAGAAGCATTAGATCGCTGGGGCGATGAAGTAGCTGCTGTCCTTGTCGAGCCAATTGTCGGGAACTTCGGCATCGTGGAACCTAAGGACGGTTTCCTGCAGCAGGTCAATGACCTCACACATGAAAAAGGCGCATTGGTGATTTATGATGAAGTCATTACCGCTTTCCGCTTTATGTATGGCGGTGCACAGGACTTGCTTCAAGTAAAACCTGACCTTACTGCATTAGGAAAAATTATTGGCGGCGGACTTCCTATCGGTGCTTACGGCGGTAAAAAAGAAATTATGGAACAAGTCGCTCCGCTTGGACCAGCCTATCAAGCTGGCACAATGGCAGGAAATCCTGCATCCATTCTTTCAGGTATTGCCTGCTTGGAAGTGTTAAAAGAAGACGGCGTTTACGAACGTCTTGATCAGCTTGGCGCTATGTTAGAAGAAGGCATTTTAGCCCATGCCAAAAAGCATCAAGTAGATATTACAGTGAATCGCTTAAAAGGCGCTCTCACAATTTATTTCACAACAGAAACGATTGTGAACTACGAGCAGGCTGAAAATACGGATGGCGAAATGTTTGCCCGCTTCTTCAAATTAATGCTCGCGCAAGGCATTAACCTCGCTCCTTCTAAATATGAAGCTTGGTTCTTAACAATTGCACATACTGAAAAAGATATTTCCGAGACGCTGCAAGCTGTAGATCATGCGTTTGCACAGCTGAAACAATCATAATGAAGTCCAAAACAGGCGTAAAAACATGCGCCTGTTTTTTTATTGACCAGCTCTTGTTTGTCAAAAGCGTGCGAATCTGTTACATTTCTTCTCAATACCTTCTTTTGATGTTTTCATGAACTTTCAAAAATCACTTGAATATTTCGGAAGACCGCTGTATATTACTTAGTTGTTTCATCAAAATATGAATGATAAATGACGAGTGATCATCTATTATCGAAAAGAAAGGAATGCAGGGACAAAACCAATGAAACTTGGAGCCCGTATTTTAAAAACTGGTATTGCCATTGTACTCGCGCTTTACCTGGCAACATGGCTTGGGTTGCCAACGCCCGTCTTCGCGGGAATTGCAGCTGTATTTGCTATCCAGCCATCTATTTATCGATCTTTTTTAACTATTGTTGATCAAGTGCAAGCCAATATTATTGGAGCAGCACTTGCCATTACGTTCGGTCTGCTTTTTGGCACAGGACCAGTCATTATCGGTTTAACGGCCGTCATGGTCATCGCCATTAATTTAAAACTGAAGATTGAACACACCATTCCGATTGCACTTGTAACCGTCATCGCAATTTTAGAAAGTGCAGGGGATCATTTCCTTTCCTTTGCCTTAATTCGAACAGCTACTGTGGTGTTAGGAGTTCTTTCTTCATTTTTAGTGAATTTAATCTTCCTGCCGCCAAAGTATGAAACAAAGCTTGTTCATCACATTATGGAAAATACGGAGGAGATTTTAAAATGGATCCGTCTGACCTCCAGACAGTCTACTGATCATTCCACCTTAAAGGATGACATCGATCAAATAAAAGAACGCATGATCAAATTAGATCACATTTACTTGTTATACAAAGAAGAACGAAGCTATTTAAAGAAAACAACCTATGTCAAATCAAGAAAACTTGTTTTGTTCAGGCAGGCCATTATGGCATCGAATCGCGCGCTATATTTGCTGAAAAAGCTTCATAAATTAGAAAATGAGATTCATTTGATGCCAGAGCATTTCAGGGAAAGCTTAACGGATGAAATTGATTATTTACTGTATTGGCATGAGCGCACCTTGATGAAATTCGTCGGAAAAATGAAGCCGCAGGATGATGAATTTCAAAATGAATGCTCTCTTCGCCTTGAGACGTTAACGAAATCATTTATTCAGCATCAGCAAAACCAAGAAAATGACCTGCTCGATTACAACATGCTGAATGTCATGTCCAGCATCATCGAATACCGTGATGAATTAGAGCATTTAGATACATTGATTACAAGCTTCCAGACGTATCACCCAAAAGATAGTGAAATCGAGACAGAAGAAAAAGAAGCATAAACAGAAAAGACCGATTCCTAGAATCGGTCTTATTTTATTTTATTTTATTTTCTTCATTTTAGGATCCAGTGTGTCTCTTAATCCATCCCCCATCAGGTTAAAGCCTAGAACCGTCAGCATGATTGCTATCCCTGGGAAGAATAATGTCCAAGGGGCTTGAACGAGATAAGGTCTCGCGTCGGCGAGCATTTTCCCCCATTCTGGACTTGGCGCCTGTGCACCCAATCCTAAAAAGCCTAAAGCCGCTGCCTCAATAATTGCGGTTCCGATCGCTAGCGTCGCCTGTACGATGACCGGCACCATACTATTTGGCAGAATGTGACGCAGCACGATGCGGCGGTGTGACATTCCTACCGCCTTTGCTGCCAGCACGTATTCTTCTTGTTTAATACTCAGCACTTTTGAACGAACGAGCCGTCCAAAGGTTGGGACATTAATAATCGCAATGGCAATAAGGGCATTTTGTAAGGAGGGGCCTAGGATGGAGACAATAGCAATCGCTAAGAGAATGCTAGGAAAAGCAAGTAAAATATCAAACAATCTCGAGATCACAGCATCTAGCACTCTTCCGCCATAGCCAGCTATCAATCCAAGCAGTGTGCCTAAAATGACAGACCCGAGAACCGAGAAAAAGCCGACCCATAAGGATATCCGTGCTCCATGCACAACTCTTGAAAAGATATCTCTACCGAAATCATCTGTACCAAACCAGTGTGCAGCTGAAGGGGCACTAAATCGCTCACCGAGTGATTGTTCATTGATTCCATAAGGAGCAATGAGCGGTGCAAAGATCGCTAGGATGAGAAATAAAAAGACAATCACACTGCCAATGACCGCCAGCTTGTGCTGAAAGAACTGTTTCATTGATTCAAGAATCAATGATTGAGGGCGTTCATCTTTTGGCTGGGGTGGTTCAAGCTCTTTTTGTGCTTCCATATTGTCACTCTCCCTCCCTAATATTTAATCCTTGGATCAATAACCGCATACAAGATGTCCACAATGAAATTGATTAGGACAAATATAAGCGCAACGACGAGAATGCCTGTTTGAATGACTGGGTAATCACGATAACTGATGGCGTCATATATATACCGGCCAATCCCCGGCCAAGCAAAAATGGTTTCTGTTAAAATCGCTCCACCAAGCAAGAGGCCTGTCTGAAGACCAATAATCGTCAAGATCGGAATGAGCGCATTTTTCAGACCATGCTGATAAATGATGAAGAATGAACGTACCCCTTTTGCTTTTGCTGTTCGAATAAAGTCTGAATGAAGCACTTCCAGCATACTTGCCCTTGTAATTCTCGCAATAATTGCAGCAGGGATTGTGGCGAGTGCTGTACTTGGTAAGATCAAATGCTTGATGCTGTCAGCGAATTGATCAAACCGGCCTTGCAAAAGCGTGTCCAGTGTATGAATATACGTGATCGACTCCACTGGATTCCTTACGTCTTCTCGGCCCGTTGTCGGCAAAATACCTAATTCGATCGAGAACAGCCACTGCCCCATTAAGCCTAACCAGAAAATCGGCATGGACACTCCGATAAGTGCAATAAACATCGCGGCATAATCAAAGAAAGAATGCTTAAACCAAGCACTAATGATTCCGGCATTCACTCCCACAACAATCGCCAGAACCATGGCAAAAAAGGTCAATTCTAACGTCGCAAATAAGTAAGGCTTCATTTCCTGGGCAATAGCCGCTCCTGTTCGAATGGAAGTCCCTAAATCCCCTTTTAAAAGGCCAAGCATATAATGACCGTATTGAACGTACCATGGCTGGTCTAAACCGAGCTGGATCGTTAATTGTTCTACTGCCTCTTTCGTTGCCCGCTGTCCTAAGATGACCTGCGCTGGATTTCCAGGTATAAAACGAATAATTGAAAACACGACCAATGTCATTCCGATCAGTACTGGGATGAGCATTCCTGCCCGCTTCATACAATAAGCAAACAAACAGCTTTCACCGCCTTTTTCTTTGTTTGAATAAGGGAGATACAAGATCTCCCTTATTTGCTTATTCGAAATACACGTCAGTTAAAGCTTCTGAACCAGTTGGATGCGGCTGGTAGCCTTTTAAATCATTAGATGCGGCAAGCATTGGAATTGAATGCACCAATGGAATCCAAGGTGCTTCGTCATGAATGATTTCCTGTGCTTTTTTATACAGCTCATTTCGTTTCTTTTGATCTGTGTCTGTTTGCGCTTCAATGAGGATGTCATGCATTTTATCGTTTTCGAAGAATGTATAGTTGTTACCGCCAATGCTGTCTTTGTCCAGCAGTGTGTAAATGAAATTATCAGGATCGCCATTGTCTCCTGTCCAGCCTAATAAGAACACATCTGCTTCCCCTTTACTTGCTTTATCTAAATAGGTCGCCCAGTCATATGTCACAATTTCTGCTTTGACACCGACTTTTTCAAAATTTGACTGAATGACTTCTGCTACCTTCATCCCATCTGGCATGTATGGACGTGGTACAGGCATCGCCCAAAGTTTGATGCGAAAGCCATCAGGGAAGCCCGCTTCTTTTAATAGTTCTTTCGCTTTTTCTGGATCATACGGATATGGCTCAATGTCGTCGTTGTAGCCTTCTAAAGCTGGCGGCAATGGATTTTTTGCTGGCTCAGCAAGTCCTCCATAAAATGACTCAATAATGGATTCTTTATCGACCGCATAATTGAGTGCCTGACGAACCAGCTTGTTATCGAGCGGCTTTCTTGTGACGGTCAGTCCGATATAGCCTACGTTCATCGATGGTCTTTCAATGAGCTGGAGTGCTTTGTCGGTTTTAATGCCATCTAAATCTGACGGATTCACGCCATCCATTAAGTCGATCTCGCCTGTTTTCAAGGCATTTAAACGAGCAGAGTTTTCTGGAATGGAGCGGAAGATGATTTGATTCAGTTTCGGTTTACCCTTCTGCCAATAATCCTCGTTCTTTTCTAACACAATACGGTCGTTTTGCTTCCACTCTTTAAACTTGAATGGTCCTGTCCCCACCGGATTTTCTCTAAATGAATCACCGCTTTTTTCAACGGCCGCTGGACTGGCAATGCCAAATGGTGACATGGCAATGTTTTTGAGGAATGTCGCCTGCGGTCGCTTTAGCTGAAATTCAATTTCATGCTCGCCTTTGACGTTGATGTCTTTAATGACATGCCCTTTATCTTTTTTATAGCCGCCAAACATGCCATAGTAAGGAAATTTTTCTGCGTCCCCATTCATCCAGCGTTCAAAATTGAATTTCACTGCTTCTGCGTTAAAATCTGTGCCATCGTGAAATTTCACACCTTCTCTTAAGTAGAACGTGTATGATTTTCCGTCCTTTGCAACATCCCATTCTGTTGCGAGGCCAGGATGGATGGTCGTGTCTTTCTCACCGTAATTCAAAAGCTTTTCAAATATATTCTCTGTGACCTTGAAGGTTTCGCCTTCTGTCGTTGTGATTGGATCTAGTGAAGTGGAATCTCCCCCTCTGCCAAATACGAGGGTATCTTTTGTTGCTTTTTCTTCCGATGTCGGTGATGATGAGCATCCCCCTAAAAAGAGCGCCAGTGCCAGCACAAAAATGAAACTACTGAATAACCATGTCTTCTTCATTGTGTTCCTCCTTTTGATATAAATAACATGCAGCCGCATGTCCCGATTCCTTCTCATACAAAGCAGGAACTGCTTTCAGGCATTTCTCCCATCTTTTTGGACACCTTTTGTAGAAAGGACAGCCGCCGCGTTCCGCCATTGTGGTCTCTTCTGCTGCCACATCTTGCGACTCTAGTACGTGATCCATATGTGGAATGGATTTCAGAAGCAGCGACGTATAGGGATGAAGCGGGCTGTGAAACACCTCTTCGGCAGGCCCCATCTCGACAATGCGCCCAGCATACATGACGGCGATCCGGTCGCTCATATATCTGACAACCCCAAGGTCGTGAGAAATAAATAGATACGTCAGAGAAAGCGTCTTTTGTAATTCAAGCATCAAATTCAAAATTTGCGCTTGAACGGATACATCTAAAGCCGAAACTGGTTCATCGGCAATGACAAGACTTGGGTGCGTAATGAGCGCTCTAGCAATGCCAATACGCTGCCTTTGTCCGCCGCTGAATTGGTGCGCATAACGTTCCCCGTAGGAAGGATCAAATCCAACAATGTGCAGCATCTCTTTAACCCGTTTCCGTCTTTCTGCTTTCGTCCCATGATGATGAACAATCAGCGGTTCCTCTAAAATATCTTTGATTTTCATTCTCGGATTTAAAGAAGCATAAGGATCTTGAAAGATCATTTGAATATCTTTTCTTAAGGAACGCATGTCTCGTTCTTTCAGAAGGGTGATCTCCTGCCCTTTTAATTGAATAGAGCCTGACGTCGGTTCAGTCAATCTCATCAAGCTTTTGCCAAGTGTTGATTTCCCGCAGCCTGATTCACCAACAATGCCAAGCGTTTCTCCTTCCTTCACGTGAAAGGAGACTTGATTTAAAGCCAAAGTCGATTGTTTATGTTTAGAAAAAAAAGCAGCTGTGTCATACCGTTTTGTCAGCTGATTCACTTGCAAAAGTGGGTGACTCAGTGTCTTCTCCTCCTTCCATTAGAAAACATGCCACGCGGTGATTCTGTTCAATGGATTGTAAGGCTGGATCTTTTTCAAGACATTGCGCCATTTGATATGGGCAGCGTGGTGCAAATTGACAGCCGGACCGGATGGCACCTGGCTTAGGCACATGACCTGCAATAGAGATGAGTTTTTCTTTTTTCTCTTTAAACGATGGAACTGAGGCGAAAAGACCTTTCGTGTAGGGATGCAGAGGTTTTTGAAAAATACGGTCAACGGTTCCTTCTTCTACAATTCGACCGGCATACATAATCATGACTCGCTGGCATATTTGCCGCACCACGCCTAGATCGTGAGTAATAAATAAAATAGCAGTGTCCATCTCTTCGTTCAGCTTTTTGAGCAGACGAAGGATTTGCGCTTGGATGGTGACATCAAGTGCAGTTGTCGGTTCATCAGCGATCATGAGCTTTGGGTGACAAAGCATTGCCATTGCAATCATCACACGCTGGCGCATACCGCCTGATAATTCATGTGGATATTTTTTCAGCAGCGATTCTGCTTGCTTCAACCCAACTGTTTGAAGCAGATCAATCGCCTTCGCTTTTGCTTCTTTTTGACCGATTGATTGATGTGTGAAAAGGGCTTCCGTCATTTGTTTGCCGATGGTCATTAATGGATTCAGAGAAGTCATGGGCTCTTGGAAAATCATCGAAATGTCATTTCCTCTTATCTCTCGCCACTCTTTCTCTGAAAGTGACAGCAGATTTTGCCCTTCGAAATGAACCTCGCCCGTTGTATCGGTTTGCTGATTCAATCCCATTAATGACATGCTTGTAATGCTTTTCCCGCAGCCAGATTCGCCCACAATTCCTAACGTTTCCCCTTTTTGTATCGAGAACGATATGTGATGGACGATGGGCACTTTTTGCTTTTTCTGCTGAAACGCAATGGACAGCTGTTTGACATCTAGCAGCACGTCTTGTTCTTTCACATATTCACCACCCCGTCATACTTTTTAAAATTGTATTGAGACAAGCTGGGAAATATGTCATGTTTTTGACAAGCATAAAAAAGCCTATCCGCTAGAATCGGATAGGCTTCTACTAATTTAATGTTTGAATGGTAAATAAATGACGATAGTGACTGTCTTGGTTCATTAATTCTTCGTGTGTTCCTTTTTCCACTATTTCGCCTTGTTCCATGACCACAATTTGGTCAGCGTGTGTAATGGTTGATAAGCGGTGTGCGACAATAAAAGTTGTGCGATCCTTCGCCAGCTTTTGCATCGCTTCTTGAATGTAATGCTCACTTTCTAAATCAAGTGCAGACGTTGCTTCATCTAAAATCAACAGCGGTGGATTTTTTAGAAATACCCTTGCAATCGAAATCCGCTGTTTTTGTCCGCCTGACAGCTTTACGCCCCGTTCTCCTACTTTCGTGTCATATCCTTCAGGAAGAGACATAATAAAATCATGCGCATTTGCCGCTTTTGCAGCCGACACGATTTTTTCAAAAGGTGCTTCAGGGTCACCAACCGCAATATTTTCTTTAATCGTGTCACTGAATAGGAATGTATCCTGCAGCACCATTCCGACTTGATTTCGAAGACTTCTTGCTTTGTACTCTTTTATATCAATGCCGTCAATTTCAAGTGACCCGTTTGTGACATCATAAAACCTTGGAATTAAGCTGACGAGTGTCGATTTTCCTCCGCCACTCATTCCTACAAGGGCAACCGTTTGTCCTTTTTCTACTTTTAAGGAGATATTGTGCAGAATCTCTTCCTGCGTGTGTTCATAACGAAACGACACATTTTTAAACTCGACCTCTCCTTTTAAATGATTGGCTTCTTTTGCATTCGGCCGGTCTGTGACCTCATATGGCTCATCAATAAACTCAAAGATCCGATCCATTGACGCAACGGACTGGGTTAACGTCGTAGATGAGTTAATGAGACGGCGAATCGGATTGTACATCCGGTCAATATAGCCGACAAAGGCGATCATGGTCCCGATCGACAGCGATCCGTTAATTACTGTGTAGCCCGCAAATGCAATGATTAACAGCGGCGCAATGTCGGTGATGGTATTGACGACAGCAAATGTTTTGGCGTTCCAATTCGTATGGTTGATTGCTTTGTTTAAGAAATTTTTGTTTTCATCATGAAAATTCTCTTGTTCATATTCTTCAATCGCAAAGCTGCGAATGACCGGCATTCCTTGTACCCGCTCATGCAGGTGTCCTTGCACTTCAGCCAGCGCCTGTGACCGCTCTTTTGTCAGCTTGCGCAGCCGTCCGTAAAAATACTTTACTGCAAACGCGTATAGTGGAAAAATAATGACAGACACGATCGTGAGCTTCAGATCCAGTGTACACATAATGGCGATCACGATCAGTACAGTCATCATATCCAGCCAAATGTTCATGAGACCTGTGATAACAAATTCCTTTGTCTGCTCCACATCGTTGATCACTCTTGAAATAATTTCTCCTGTTCTCGTGTTGGCATAATAACGAAGACTTAGCTTTTGAATATGCGAGAACAGCTTCTCCCGAATATCAAACAATACTTTACTGCCTGTCCACTGCGCGTAGTATTGTCTATAGTATTCAACAGGCGGCCTCATCACTAAAAATAATACGAGCATGATTCCCATTATGATCAGTAGAGTTGATGTCTTTTCTTCAGGCGCCCCCGAGCCTTGAATGACATCATCAATGACATACTTTAAAAGCAGAGGCAATGTTAACGGAATCGAGAATTTAATCATCCCGATGACCATTGTCAATGCAATCTGTTTTTTATACGGTGTTACAAAAGCCATGTAGCGTTTAATGACCCCCATGTAAATCTCCTTCCCAATCTATCAGTGCCTCTTATCCGTACGCAGTCAAAAACCTGTTAGCCTAAAGTGCCAAACAGGTTTTTTGATGCTCTTGCTTATTTTGTATAATGTAAAAAACGTTCATACCACATATCCACAAATTCAGGAGCAAACGGACCTTTCCGCTGGTGAATCCAATGCAGTAATGTATTTAGATGCTCTCTTAAGATACTATCGATTTCTTTTGGATAATTCATCTGCCTCTTATGATCTGCATATTCGTCCTCATCCAAAATATTGTACGTCATGTCTGGAAAGACTTTGACGTCTAAATCGTAATCAATATACTTAATTGCCTCATCATCTGTCGCAAAAGGAGAGCTGATGTTGCAGTAGTAATATACCCCATCATCTCTAAGCATCCCAATTACATTAAACCATTGTTTTGCATGGAAATAGCAAATAGCCGGTTCTCTCGTCATCCAAGTACGGCCGTCGGATTCAGTCACCATTGTACGGTCGTTTGCACCAATGATACACAATTCCGTTGCTTTCAGAATGGTGGTTTCATTCCAAATCCTGTGGATCAAGCCATTATGTTTATAGCTTTGAATTTGGATGGTTTCTCCTTCCTTGGGATAGCCCATATTTTCTCCCCTACTTTCTATAACAAACAAACCTAACAGTCCAAAGACCTAATTTCCCAACTAAACATGTCTCTATTATATTATACCGTTACATCATTAAAAAATGAAATGAAAAAGCCATTCAACCCAATTGAACGGCACACTGATTTACATCACGCTAGAACTCTTTTCCATCTGTTTATATGAATTGATGACCTCTTCTGTCTGTTTTGTAAATAAGGTTTGCACTTTTTGCAGTTCCTCACGTTTCTGTTTGATCTGATCACAAAGCCTATGCCACTCTTCTTTTTTTTCATCCTGCAGCAATTGTTTTTCTGTTTCTAAGCATAGATCGAGTTCTCCCTGCACGTCGAGCAGCTGATCCATGAGCTGCATTTGTTCTTTTACAAGCTGATCGAAATCAGACATCTAACTCCTCCCTTTTCATCTAATCCACTTTTTGTATGTATACCATTTCTTGAAAGAAGGAGGAAATCCTTTGACTGTTTATGTAGAGGTTTTACAGGTTTTGTCGGATGGTGGTGCGAGGCAAAAAGAAAAGCACTTCATTCGTATATGAAGTGCTTTCCTTTGTTTCAGTGATTAGCTGTTTTGTTGTTTGTTTTGCTCAGCTTTTTGGTTGTATTTTTTTACATGCTGTGCGTCAGTCTCGCTAGCAAATTCAGTGCCGTATTGACCACCTTGTGCAGCAGCTTGGTTTTGTTTCTTCACTTGTTGTGCGTTTGTTTTGTTTTGTTGTTGATCCATCATTATCACCTCCACGCACATTAATTTGTGCAGAAGGTGTACATCCTATTCATGAATTTTTTAAACAAGCAAAGAACGTCCGCCATCGACAATAATCGTCTGGCCTCTAATCATGTCTGCTTTGCCTGATACAAGGAATTCCACGCTGTCGACCATGTCTTTAATTTCCACCATTCGGCCGGCAGGTGTGTTTTTCTTCGCATCTTCTAAAAGCTCTTCACGGTTCGGGAAGTGCTTAAGTGCATCTGTATCGATCGCGCCGCCTGATACAGCGTTGACGACGATATTTTTTTGTGAAAGCTCAACTGAAAGGTAACGTGTCAAAGCTTCTAGTGCTGCTTTTGATACACCGACTACTGTGTAATTTTCAAGGTAGCGAATAGAGCCTAGTGAGCTAATGCTGACGATATGTCCGCCGCCGTTTTTCTCCATTAGTTTCGCCGCTTCTTGTCCGCAGAATAACAAGGCTTTCGCATTGATATTCATCGTCCAGTCCCAATGATTTTCTTCAAGGTCCATAATTGGACGCTGAACACCTGATGCCGCATTGTTTACAAATACATCTAAACGGCCAAAGGTTTCATCAATTTGCTGAAACATGTCTTTGATTTTCTCAGGCTGGCCTACATTGGCTTTAACAACCAATGTTTTAACACCCATCGCTTCAATTTCTTCCGCTGTTTCAAGTGCGGCTTTTTTGCTTCTCGCATAGTTAATGACAATGTCATATCCTTTTTCAGCGAGGCGAAGGGCCACTTCTTTCCCTACTCCTCTGCTGCTTCCTGTAATTAATGCACATTTACGTTGACTCATTATGGTTCATCTCCTGATTTGAATAGTTTTCGTTCATTCGCTTCACACTAATAGAAAAGTTCCTATTAGGAGGTTACATTCATGTATGTCGGACGCGATTTAAGCCAGCTTGGCATGATGTCCAAGAATCAATGGAAAGATACTGAGCTTGCTTACTTTCATCATGCTTTCCAACAAATTTTACCTTATTTGAATGAAGAAGGGCAATCTAAGTATCGAGAAATCATTTCAGAAATCGAAGACCGCGGGGGTCTGCACCGAAATGAAGCAGATTATACCCACGGTACAACGGTTAAATACGACTAGGCTGTTCAAGTGCCAGCTTCCAAATTTTTTGGTGTGAGACTGGCAAAGCATACGCCTCAAATTCTTCTGTTGTGACTTTTTTCAGCATCGTGTCATCAGATATAGAGGTAACTCGTCCAAAGAAAACAGAAATATTCCAGATGAGGTGGGTAAATACATGCTGGATGGTGCCTTCTAAATCACCAAGCTCCGCTTGTACACCCGCCTCCTCTTTTAAGAAATCAATCAGCTGCTCTTTTTCCGTTTTTCTTCCCTTTGTTGTTTCCATGTTAGGGAATTCCCATAAATTCGCAAGAAGGCCTGTACTTGGCCGCTTATGAATATATAGGTTGCCTGCGTCATCAAATAACACCGCTGCTGCCATTGATTTTGCAGTCGGTTTTTTCTTTTTGCTTTTCACTGGGAGCTCATGCTGAACGCCTTCCTCAAGTGCCGAGCAATGCATGTTCACAGGGCAAATGAGGCAGGCAGGGGATGTTGGGGTGCAAATGAGCGCACCTAGCTCCATCAGCCCTTGATTAAATTCTGACGGCTTTTCCCGGGAAATGAGCTGATCGACCGCAAATTCGAAAATATTTCTCGTTTTTGGTTTTGCAATATCATCCCATATGGACAAAATACGAGAAATGACCCTCATCACGTTGCCGTCTACCGCAGGATATGGCTTGTTATAGGCGATACTCAGCACTGCGCCGCTCGTATACGGGCCTACACCTTTAAGCTTTGAAAATTGCTCTTTCGTTTCAGGGACAATGCCACCGTAGGATTCATATACTTCTTTCACAGCTGCCTGTAAATTACGCACTCTTGAGTAGTAGCCAAGACCTTCCCATGCTTTCATGACCTTTTCTTCATCAGCTAAAGCGAGATCCTTCACCGTCGGGAATTGCTCCATAAACCGGTTGAAATACGGAATGACTGTATCCACTCTCGTTTGCTGAAGCATCACTTCTGATACCCAGACACGGTATGGATCTTGATTTTCACGCCATGGCAATGTTCGTTGTTCTTTTTCATACCAATCAATTAAATCATGCTGAAAGCCCGCAATATCTTTGCGGTCCAGCTTTTCTTGAATGTCTTTCATATCTATACTCCTTCTCATTGGACCGAGGGCTAACGTTCTGAATAGAACCTTATTTGTTGTATACTGTTTGTAGATACGTTAACATGTTACATTAAATCGGGATAAAGCAAAAGTGATTTTGCACATAGTCTTGATTGGAGACGTATACTTTGTATGATTGTTCCTAAGCATGACAACTAGGAGGTAATCAATTGGACACTGGTACTCATGTAGTAATGGGCATTTCTCTTGGGGGACTTGCACTTTTAGATCCAGCCGTCAGCGCAGATCCACACATGGCACACGCCGTAATGATCGCGACCATCGCCGGCTCCCAAGCACCAGACATTGATACTGTGCTAAAACTAAAAAATAATGCGGTTTATATAAGAAATCACCGAGGATTTACACATTCCATTCCGGCTGTACTGTTTTGGTCATTGCTGATCCCGGCTGTGATTTTTCCATTTGTGCCAGGGGCGAATTTACTTCACCTTTGGTTATGGACACTATTAGCCGTTGTGCTTCATGTGTTTGTCGATATTTTCAACGCATACGGTACGCAGGCCATTCGTCCATTTTCGAAGAAGTGGGTAGCGCTAGGGATCATTAATACGTTTGATCCGTTTATCTTTTTTACACATCTTGTCGCCATTGTCGTTTGGGCGATTGGCGGACATCCCGGCTATACGTTCATAACGCTGTATGCGGTGATATTCTGTTACTATGTCGTCAGGGTGATCATGCAGCTTCAGATTAAACGTCAGCTGCGTGCACGATTCGATGAAATTGAAGAGATTATTATTTCGCCTACAATGAAGTTCAGACAATGGCGCATTGCCGTGAAATGTAAATCCTCTTTCCATGTTGGGCGCAGTATGAATGGAGAGGTCGTCATTTTAGACACCTTTAACCGAGTGCCGGTCCCTGATACTGAAATTATGAAAATTGCTAAGCAAGATGAAAACATTTCAGCCTTTCTCTCCTTCTCCCCTGTCTACCGGTGGGAAGTGGATAAATTCAAGGATCATTATGAGGTACGGTTCATTGATTTGCGCTACCGCAGCAAAGGTCATTATCCTTTTGTCGCGATCTGCCATATTGACATGGATCATCAAATCAAAAATTCCTATACCGGCTGGATTTTCAGTGAAGAAAAACTGCAAAAAAAATTAAGACTCGGCTCTGTGTGAGCGAGTCTTTTTTTGTGCTTCACTTTTACAACTTCGTCATATATTCCACAATAAACTCCCAAAAGCCAGGTCCTTCTTGGTAAATCAGCCGGTCTACTTTTTCGATGAGTTTGATATAGAGTTCTTGTTCGAGGTCTTCTCTTTCTTGATATGCCGTGTTTTGTAGTTTCTTTTTGATCATGGGTGTGAAGGTTTCAATGAGTTCTTCCATTTCTCCATTGGTCATTTTGTCTTCGTGCACGGACATCTCCCCCTGTTTCTTCTTTTAGTTTGTTGAGTGCTTTTTTGTGAATGTTTGAGATGTTTTGTCTTGTTTCGCCTAACTGATCGGCTATTTCTTTCATTGTTTGACCTTCGACATAGATTTGGGTTAAGACCATTTTTTGTTTTTCTGTGAGCTGCTGGTAGGCCTTGTACAATGTTTGGTCTTGCAGATGCTCCCCTAAGTCTTGCTGGTTGAAGAGCACGGCTTCATACGTATCTGTTTGAACAGGGTCTTTCACTTCTTGTGTATCAGGATGATCGAGTATGAGTGGAAAACGCTGCTGTTTCTTTTTTACTCGTTTGTCAAAGTCGACTGAAAAGATGCGTATCATTGTGGAGATATACTTGATGATGCGGATTTTCTGATAGAACTGTTTGAACTCGGAATCTAGTTTTTTGGCATTTTCCTCGTTTGGCTCTTCCATGACTTGCCGGAGCAGCTGCTCGTTTTTCGGGTTGCTTAAAAACTGCTGAATGAGCGGGTGATCAATGATTTCCTTCCATTTTGCTTTCAATAACAGCCGATAATCCATGTGCATCCTCCCCTTTGTTCCCTCTACTAGCATTAAGTGGACAAAAGTTAAAAAAAGTAAACTTCGTGAAACGGGTCTAATGGTTCATTTTATCCCCCTCTGCTTTCCTTTTTCTTCTTTCATACCACTTATATAGAAGACGAGTATCCGCTGGGGGGTGAGACAAATGGAGACCTTTTTTTCAGAGGAATGGTTGAAGCAGCTCGGTCAGGCTGGCTTCCCTGCCATTTTGACGGTTTACTTGCTGACACGCTTTGAACGAAAGTTTGATGAATTAAGCAAGCTCATCCAACGATTAGTCGCTGCTCAAAAAAATGATGAATCAGATTGACATCTGCTTGATTCGTTTCACCTTATGAAAACGAGGGCGAAATGAAAGGCCTTTTGGTCACCTCACACAATACGATGTTGAAAGGGGATTTTATCATGAGTGAAAAGCAAAATGGAATACCACAGCCGATTCGAGGAGAAAAAGGAGCAACGGTCAAAATTCCACGTAATCTCGAGCGGGATAGACAAAACCCAGATATGCTCACGCCGCCAGAAACCGATCATGGAACGGTCTCCAATCTGAAATATTCTTTCTCTGATACACACAATCGTTTAGAAAAAGGCGGCTACGCTCGTGAGGTAACAGTCCGCGAACTGCCGATCTCTAAAAGTCTTGCATCTGTCAATATGCGGCTAAAGCCTGGTGCGATTCGTGAACTGCACTGGCATAAGGAAGCAGAATGGGCGTACATGATTTATGGGGAAGCCCGGATTACATCGGTTGATGCAGAGGGGCGCAATTTTACAGAGGATGTGACTGAGGGTGATTTGTGGTACTTCCCTTCTGGCCTGCCGCACTCTATCCAAGCACTTGAACCGGGAGCTGAATTCTTGCTTGTGTTTGATGATGGGTCATTCTCAGAAAATAGTACGTTCCAAGTAACCGATTGGCTTGCCCACACGCCAGAGGAAGTCGTGCTCAAGAACTTCGGTATGACAAAAGAGCAGTTTGACAAGCTGCCAGAGAAAGAAAAATATATTTTCCAAAAAGGAATTCCTGGTTCCCTTGAATGTGACAAGGTGAAAACAGAGCA
Organism: Bacillus sp. WP8; assembly: GCF_000800825.1. Lineage (NCBI taxonomy): Bacteria > Bacillati > Bacillota > Bacilli > Caryophanales > Bacillaceae > Bacillus > Bacillus sp. WP8. Next base: position 862,132 of record NZ_CP010075.1, on the reverse strand, counting down.
AGGAGAAGTCCCGAATTCCTTTAAATATGAGCTGTTAAAACAGGAGCCGATTACGTCAAGCGGCGGACAAGTGTGGATTGCGGACTCTACCAATTTCAAAGCGTCTAAAACGATTGCATCCGCTCTTGTGAAAGTTGATCCAGGTGCCATTCGCGAGCTGCATTGGCATCCAAATACGGATGAATGGCAATATTTCATTTCTGGAAAAGCACGAATGACGGTATTTGCTTCTGATGGACATGCGAGAACCTTCAACTATCAGGCGGGAGACGTTGGATATGTCCCATTTGCGATGGGGCATTATGTAGAAAATACAGGCGACGAACCGCTTTATTTCTTAGAAATCTTTAAGAGCGATCATTATGCAGATATCTCACTTAATCAGTGGCTTGCGGTCACACCGAAACAGCTTGTTCTTGATCATTTAGATCAAGGCGAAGATTTCTTAAAACTGCTTGATGCTGAAAAACATTCTGTGATCGCTGCACCTAAAAAAGAGGATTAACGTATGACTTCCTGCAAAAAGGCTGTCCTTTTTGCAGGTATCTTCATGTAAGGGAGTGTTTGTTCAACTATGCAGCAATCTGTTCACGCTTTATGGCAAGGGCTGAAATGGTTCATGGCGGCGTCGGCTGTCTGTTACATATTTTTGTTGTTTTGTGTACTGTTCTTTCATTTAACTGGTGCTTTTTATCAGTCGATTTTATCGATGCTTTTATTTATGGGCATCTATGTGGTACTTGGGATATCCTTTGAGCATGTGGAACATGTGCTTATGAGGGTTGTTAGAAAGTGCCGATCCAAAAAATGCTCCATCGTTTTCTATGCCATTTCCATTCATCTTTTGTTTATTTGGGGTGCTGTCTATTTATCAGATGAATTGGTGGGCGGCATTTTACTTTCTACTTCTGAGGAAATTCTCTTTGCGCTAAGCCTTTGGTTGTTTCATTTTTTGTTTGATTATGCGACGTTTTCGGTTGAGAAAGAAGCTTAGTGATTTGCTTCATATGATGGGTATCGTGCTCGATCAGCCCTTGGAAGATAAAAAAACACCACTTATGATGAAAAGTGGTGTTTCTTGTGTTTTCTTCGTGCATATAGGATCGCACCGATCAAACTGACGAGTGAAATCAACGCGAGAATTCTGATATATGGCGGATAGTAGGTTAGCACAATCTCATTTTTGCCTTTTTCTATTGGAAAACCGATAAAGGCGTAATTGGCTTGTTCAATATCGGTCTGCTTTCCATTTACCGTGAGCTCCCAGCCTTTTTCATATGGTACTGGCAAGATCATATAATCATCGCCACGTTTGTTATCATATGAAATCGTAAAGCGGTTATTTTCGAGCTTTACTTGCTGGCTGCCATTGTCCTGTTTTTCTTTTTCATATGCTTTTTCTAGAATGCGGTAAGGCTCTTGGTACAGCTTCAGTTGATCGAGTTCATACGTCCCTTTTGGTACTCGAATGGAAAGAATTTTTTCCGCAGGGACTCGAATCGTCACTTCATTGACGCCTGTTTTGTAGATGGATGTATTGCTTTTTCGTGAGGTGACGTAGTTGTCAACGGATAACTGAAATCCTTCGTTTCGGTCTGTCCGCTTCACATAAAAGCTCACATACACATCTCCAGCGCGGGCCATATCATCTGGCAGCGTGATATTCAGGCCGCCTGTTTCTCCGTATACATCAAGCACACCATGTTCGTATATAGCTTGTTCGGTATGAATATTTGTATCCTTGACTCGATTTGGCGCATGCTCAATTTCAGCGTTTCCTTTTTTGTCTAAAATCACACCTTGCAGCATCGCATGCTCCCTATCAAGTGCTGAGGCATTTTTTAAGGATTCTTCTGAATAAATCGTGCTTGTTGTTCTTGCAAATGGCAGCGGCCGTGTATTTTCATACACTTTATAATGCTCGCTTTCCAATATTGGCTTAAAATAAGCTGGCGGTGAGTAAGGCATCGTATTGTCTCTCATATAATACTTTCCGTAGGTCAGGCTGTATAAATTCGCCCTGTCCCCCATTGTTGCATAACGGCTGACACTTTCACGTCCCATATCGATTTGCAGGTCATTCCAGTAGAAATTGAGCAAATGCTGATTCAATATACTTGAATACGCACTCATGCCTTGAAAGCCTTCAAATAACGGGGTATTGTTGCGCACGCCATTCATCCAATCAATCCGGGCAAGCGGATCTTTTGAAGAGCGGCTTTGAATCTGCTGAATGAGCTTCATTTGCTCATGTCCAGCATATGCCTCACTATTCAGATACGTATCTGATACGCTCTTAATATTGCTTCTTTCAGATAAGTAGCCCTGCTGATACACGCCTGCTGTCAGTAAGCTGACAACGATGAGCACAGCTGAAAAGAGACGAAGGTGCTGGCGTTTTTCCGCATGAATCACAAGGAAAAACACGCTGATCACAAGCAGTCCTATGGCTGTAAATACAACAACATCCATATTTCCCTTTGCTCGTTCTGATAAGATGACTGCGAGAAGAAACACGATCCAAGCGCCTAAGACCGCACGCTTTTTCCACTTCCACTCGATTTGCGAGAAATGCTTGATGGTGATGGCTACGGCCGCTCCAACTGTAAAGGCAAGAATGTATTCAAACCTGTACTGCGGTGCTGAAAAACCATTAAACACGCTCGCCATCTTTGGACTGTAGTGAAAAACAATGAGCAGAAGGCTGATTGATGTAAACATGAAAAACCACCTGTTCCGGTAAAGCGGAACGAGGAACATACAAATGAGAAAGATCACAGGTAATAAATACACCCTGCTTGTAAACAGCAGATGATCATGCAGATCAAACCAAGGTATAGATTGATCATATGGCGGTCTTATATTATTAAGAAAGCCATAGACAGACGGAACAAAAAAGGCAGCACTGATTCCAAAGGATAACAGCGTAGAGACCGCCAGCGTCCAGAACACCTTCCACCCATTCTCCTCACTTCGAAGCTTGATGATATATCTGAAGACAAGATAGATCGCTAAAAAGATAAAATGAATATAAGCAAAGTAAAAATTGTTGATGAGCATCAGGCTGCACGCCGCAATAAACCAAGCCGGCTTACCTGTTTTGAAAATCCGTTCAACCCCAAGCACAAGCAGCGGGAGCCACATCATGCTGTCGGTGAAAAACTCCCAAAATGTTTGATGCCGAAAATACACAATAGACAACCCGTAAATTGCGGCTCCTGTTAATGCGCTCAGCCTATGCTGAACCATTGAAAGAAGCACATGGTAAGCGATGAACAGAATGAGCGTCAGCTTGATCACACTCAGCCAAATGACGGCATTTGCCCAGAAATGAATGTCCGTTGACTGGATGACATGAAGCGCATTCATCAGCCAGACGACAGCGACTGTGACCATAAAGACAGTCGAGGTTGTGAAATAATAACCTAATTGCGTATATGTACCGCCGCCTAGACCGAATTGATAGGAATAAAAGAAGTTTCCTTTGACGTATTCATCGTAAAGCAGCTTTTTAAATGGGAGCATTTGTGAGATGCCGTCTCCATCTCCTGTCATATACCGGCCTTGCGTATATTCATATAAGAAAAAGGAGTGTCCTAATAAAGCGAGAATGAGGCACATTCCTATGATTATCCATCTACGTTTCATCATCTAAATCCTTTCCACAAAAGATCCACTGTTCTTTGAAACAAAACAACCCAGCAAGCGATTCGTGCTTGCCGGTTATTTGACTCCACGTTATTTAAATAACTGCGTTAACACTCGGTCTTGTTCCTTTGAGCTTGTCTCTTGTTCCATCACATTTGATTCCTGGATTAAATAATGCGGCCTCTTTTTCGTTTCATAATAAATACGGCCAATATATTCTCCAATCACACCTAGACTCAAAAGCTGGACACCTCCGAGGAACAGCACAGCTGATATTAAAGTAAAATAACCCGGCACCATAATGCCCGTTCTGACGATTTGAATAAAGGTGGCCACGATGTAAATCAATGAGAGAAATAAGATCAGTATGCCAGTATAAAAACAAATTCGCAGCGGGCGGTTGTTAAAAGAAATGACGCCATCTATGCCATAGTTAAATAATTTCTTCAGTGACCATTTTGTATCACCATGCTGCCTTTCTACATTTTCATAATAGATGACCTTTTCTTCAAACCCAATCCAGCAAAAAAGCCCTTTCGAAAAACGATTTCCCTCTTTCAGCTGAAGCAGTGCATCGATGGCTTGGCGTGAAATTAAACGGAAATCCCCGACGCCATCACGCAAGTCCACTTCTACTACCTTGTTCATCACCTTATAGTACATGGATGACAGGTAAGAGCGCAGCTTGCTGTCACCTTTACGATTCCGTTTGGCAATGACTTGATGGTAGCCTTCTTCATACCCTCTGACAAAGTCCTGAATTAAATACGTCGGGTGCTGCAGATCGGCGTCCATAATAATCGCAGCTGCTCCTTTTGCATGTTCAAGACCTGCCAAAATAGCGGCTTCCTTTCCAAAGTTACGCGAAAAGGATATATATTTGACCTTTGCACTTTTGCGAGAGAGCTCTCTCATGTATTGAAGCGTATTGTCTTTGCTTCCATCATTCACAAAGATGATTTCAAAGTCATAATGAAAATCGCGAAACTCTTCCTCGAGTGCCTCAAAGATTCGTCTGATGTTTTCACCTTCATTGTAAGAAGGAATTATCACAGAGAGCAATTCCCGTTCCATATCGCACCTTCTCTTCACTTTTTTCACATAGTCTGATATGTTCATTATTCCTTTTTTGTCAGAAAACGAAACCCTTTTTTATTATCCATAAATTACATGTCTCTTTAATCGTTTCATTATATCAGAGTTTTATTTCCAGTGATTTTCAGCAGGATGAATTTAATGTAATTTTAAGTTTAATCATTGTAAAAAGCCTGTAATTTCGATCACAGACTGGGTATTGTTTCATAAAGTTATTTGTTCATTTGTATATTTTCCTATTTATTGAAAAAGATGAATGGAAGTGAAAGGGCAGCCTTTTTAGTGAAGCAGCCCTCGATTGTTTTGTTGCAGATGCTCGTTTGCCTTTGATTGTTTATTTTGAAATAGATGCAGCTGTGCGCCGTAGCTCTCGATCCACTCTTGGACAATTCGTTCTGTTGTTTCCTGTCCTTTATACTTGCGGCCAGCCTTTGCATAAGTCGTTTCAAAATCACTCCAAAGCAGCTCTACCCATGTACGTGCTTCGTCATATGTCAGCATATTGTTTTTTTCCATGAGTTGTTCTGTTAGTCGCTCAAAGTATTGTTCCATGCTTGTTCCTCCTTCATCTAGCAGAAAGTGCCTTTTTAAAAAAACTTCTTTTTTCATATACTACCCTTACGTCTTCAAAAGACGCAAATGATTTGTATTGTTTGGAGGGAATCGATATGCGTAATAAAGCAAAAGGCTTTCCAAATCAGGTAAATCACAAGTTTGAAGGCGAACCAGGCGCTACAGATGCTTATGCGTCTAAACGGCCGAATGGTGAAACGAATACACGTCCACAGGAACGTATGAGGGCATCAGGGAAACGCTAATTTTTCCAAAGGGAGTGCTTGAGATATGAGTTCAAATGGGAAATCGTATATGGCAGACTTTGTTCAATTAAGGACAACCGCTTACCCTCAACCATGGGCAAATGCAAAGCATTCTGCCTCTCAGGTCAACGGAGAAACGCAGCAAACGCAGCACGACATCGTACTTCAGAACAACGTCCGTAAACAACGTTCGAAGTAAAGAAAAGGACTGATCTTTTAGGATCAGTCCTTTTGCGTCAGCATTGAAATCGGCAGGGCATCTTCCTTATTTGGAGCCGATACTCTGTATCCCCACGCAAACACGCCATTTAAATATTCCACATAAAACTCTTCTTCTGTGTCTTTGATTTGATAAGTCGTTTTCGTTTGAAACGAGGCTGGATCTAATAAATAGGCTTTCGCCATATCGATTTTCCGTTCTAAAACTGCGTATTCATTCACAATGCCAAGCTGCTCAGCCTTTCGTGCTTTTTCAGAAAGGGCGGCAATTTCCTGCTTCAATTCGTATTCTGTCATTTCACTATAGCGTTTTTCCATCTGTCATTCCCCTTTGTCTAAAACGTGATCAATTGTATCGAGATCAAAGCCTTTTCTGAATAAAAATTGCTTCACTTTCATCTTCTTTTCAAATGATCCGTCATACCCTACCTTGCGTTTTGCCTTCTCCAGCATATAAAGGAGGGCTTCTTCTTCCTTTTCCTCTTCTTGTCCATCATAGGCTTCTTGAAGGGCTTTATCAATTATCTCAAACGAAAATCCCTTTCGCTGCAGCTGCAGCTTGATGCGCTGCTCGATCTCTTTTGCAGAACGATTTTTTTCTTTTTTGACAAGCTTGAGAACCTGCTTTACAGCTTCCTCGAGCTGTAAGTCATCAGGGTATTGCGATAGCGCCTGCTCAATCGTGTCATCGTCTATCCCCTTGAGCTTCAATTCTTTTTTTAGGACGGACGGTCCTTTGCTGTTCGTTTTGCGATGGGTGCTGACATAGGCTTCTGCAAATTCAAGATCATTTACATACTTATAATGCTTTAATTTGTGTATAATTTCACTAATAGCAGGTGCCGGGATTTCTTTTTTCGTTAAATAATCGGTGACTTCTTTCACTGATCTCATACGGTAGGATAAATAATCAACGGCCTGCTGAAATCCTTTTTTCACCGAATCACCGAATTGAATCTCAATGATATCTGCTTCGTCCAGCTCTTTGCCTTTTTTCAAATCGTGCTGGACGAGCACATCTAAATCAACGCTAAAGGCGTACTTTTCATCAAGAAAGATGTTGACCCGCTCTGTATTGTTTTTCTGAGCAGAAATTTTTGTAATATAGGGCATCCTGTGATCACTCCTTTTCCAAAACAGTCAGGATGTTTCTTCTGATTCAAAATCGTGAAAGATATAGGTATGTATATGAGAGGAGAGATGTCAATTGAATATCGCCATTACCGGAGGAACCGGTTTTATCGGCCAGCATGTTACAAAAGTGCTCGCTGCTGAGGGACATCATCTATATATTTTAACAAGAAATCCAAAGGAATCCGAACAAAATCATTTACATTATGTGCAGTGGCTTACCGAAGGTGCTGCGCCTGAGCATGAATTGCCTGCCATCGATGTATGGATTAACCTTGCTGGAAAATCCATTTTCACACGCTGGACAGACAAGGCAAAAGAAGGCATCCTCTCCAGCCGTCTCAAATCAACACAAGAGGTAAGACGCATAATAGAAGCGCAGGAATCGAAACCAACTGTGCTGATTCAAGCAAGTGCTGTCGGGATTTATGGCACATCTCAAACAGGAGATTTTACGGAGGAGTCACCTCCTGCGGATACTGATTTCTTAAGTCATACATCAAAACTTTGGGAGGCTGAGGGGCAAAAGATTGAAGCCCTCGGCATTCGTACGGTCTACACACGCTTTGGCGTCGTGTTAGGAGAAAAAGGCACACTGCCGCTGATGACACTTCCTTACAAGCTGTTTGCCGGCGGGACAATTGGCGCTGGCTCGCAATGGGTTTCATGGGTGCATGTTGAGGATGTGGCACATCTCATTGCCTATGCGATTCATAATGACGACCTCTCAGGCCCGCTCAATGTGACATCACCGAATCCTGTTCAAATGAAACAGCTTGGACAAACCATTGCTTCTGCCCTTCACCGTCCCCATTGGCTGAAGGTGCCATCGTTTGTGATCAAAACGGCACTCGGTGAAATGTCATTGCTTGTTTTAGAAGGCCAGCGTGCTCTGCCAAAAAAAGCACTGCTCTCTTCTTATGACTTTTTGCACCCTGAACTAAAAGAAGCGATTTTGCATTCTAAGGAATAAATGTTGTCAAAAACACCCATCCTATTAGAAATGATATGAGGGGGCGATTTTGATGAAGAAAAAAGAACACCAGCCAACTTCAAAGCTGAAAAAAACTCAGGAAGTCCTGTATCAGCAGGAATTCAAAAAAGCGGAAAGAGCAGCAGAAAAAAGAAACAAATAAGACGGATATTCCCCTCCAACAAGCACATAACTAAAGTGATCTTGTAAAGGAGGGAAAGGCTTTGAAAAAAGACCAACACAAAAAATCCAACCACGAGCTCGCAGCACAAGAGACGGATGGCGAATATGTTGAATTTTCCAAAGAACTTGCAGATCCGAATGACTTAAAAGCAATGGCACGTATGAGAGCAGCCGATCAGCGCGCCAAAAAACAATAAGTAAAAAAGCAGACCTTATTCAGCGGTCTGCTTTTCTTTTATTTGATTTCAGTAAGAAGACTTGATGCTTTCTGGCGTGATTTTTCCTCTGGCACCTCTTCTGGATAACCTATATGAAGGATCGCAGCAAACCGTTCGTTTTCCTTTAATCCCATGTCTTGTTGAAAGCCTTTATCGTATAAAATACGTCCGCTCTTCCATACCATACCGATTCCTTGATCCCATGCAAGCAGCTGGAGATTTTGAATGAGCGCGCTCACGGCGGCAAAATCATCATTTCTCACCACAGGGTTCTCGTCTTCTTTTAGTACGACAAGTAAAAGCGCTGGGACCTTAGAAAAGTAATCTCTGTATTGATTGATTTTTTCTTCTTTTGCATCTGGGTTGTTGCGCTGAAAGAACGCAATGAAGCGCTCTACAAAAGTGGCTTTGGCTTCATCCGTCACCGCATATAAAAAGCGCCACGGCTCCGTGATTTTATGGTTTGGTGCATAGACTGCATCCTCTAATAGCGGCTGAAGCTGTTCAATCGTCACCGGTGTGTCTTTGAATTTGCGAATCGATCGTCTATATCTGACAGCGTCTCGAACCGTTAACGCGTCTTTTTGTTGTTTCGTTTCTGGCATATATGTCATCCTCTCAATCAACCTTAATTGAAATTGATTCTCATTCACATTATAAACATCATCGCGTGCAGTTGCAAATCAAGTATCTCTCCTCCCCGTCTGCTAAATAGTTGTTTGACTTTTTCAAGTAATGTTACAATCATATTACGTTTTAAACAAATTTTGAGAAAAAAGCCAAGATGATGAAATGATTTTCAAGTATTCCCATTTTGTCTGATTCAGTTTTTTTGTCAAAAGGCTTTCAACCATGATTGGAAGGGAGGCTTCTGGATGGAATGAAAATTAATATTGGACAAATCATTAAACTCTACCGTTATAAACAAAATATGACCCAATCTGAATTGGCAGAAGGAATTTGTTCTGTCTCTCATTTAAGTAAAATTGAAAATGGCTCAAAGGAGGCCAATCAAGATACGATCAATCTGCTGCTTGAACGGCTTGGTATCAGCCAAGAAAAGCTGTCACAAAAGGCGCGTCATCTGCTGTCACTTTTGGATGAGTTTCAAATGAATATGTACTTCTATGCTCTCGATCAGGCTGAACAAAATGCAGAAATGATCATTCAGCACGAGGAGCAGTTCTTTTCACTGGATTTAGGCATACAGTATCATTTGTCTTTATTTCAATTTTATTTATTAACGGAAAAACAGCCGCTTGCCTTAAAAACACACCGCGTGCTCAAAAAATTCGAAAAAACGTTTATTGAAACGGAAAAAGAAATTTTTGAATATCTAGACGGTATTCATCAAATTAAAATTGGTCAGCTTGAGGATGGGCTGAAAAAGCTTGAAAGCTGCTTTTCCTACGCCTCAGTTGAACAAAGTGATTTGTATTATCACTATGCAAAAGCACTCGGAAACATGGGACAGCTCGGTGACGCGCTTGAAGCGACACATCAAGCGATGGATTTATATAGACAAAAGAACAATTTCAAGCGGATTATTCACTGTACACTTATTCACGGCGTGATCTCACTTGAACTAAAAGCCTATCAAACTGCGAAGAAATATATAAAGGAAGTGATTTTGCACACTTCCCTTTACCCTGATGCCTATATTAAAATGTCCGCATATTTTTATTACGGGGTGCTTTTAAAACGTGAAGGCGATTTCTCTTCAGCTGTGCCTTATTTACTAGATTCACTCAATTACTTTAATCAAGAACAGATAGAAGATCGCTACTGTGAAACGCTATATGAAATTGCGACACTATATGCTGAATATGACCGCAAAAAGGCACTTCCCTACATACATGAGCTGTTAAAACAGCCTCGTATTCAGCCAAACTGTTTATATATGATCAAAATCTATAAATTGATGATTGAGGAAAATCCTCTTGATTTGAAAACCTATTTGATCGAAGCAGCCCTTCCTTACTTTGAACACAATGAGCTGCACAGTGAATATTTGTTTGCGCTTAGAACCTTGCTTACCTATGCAGGTGCTGAGCTTGATGATCAGGCCTATAAGTTCTACACAAAGAAGCTGCTAGATCATTTAACAGTATATCTTCCCTATTACAAAAAAGCATGACCTTCTGCCGATCGAAGGTCATGCTTTTTCTATTTATTAAATAGTCTTTTGTTGATCTGTGTCATGATGGTTCATCCGTTTGACAGAATGAATATACCGTCTTTTTGCAAAAAAATCGTACGCATGCTGTCCAAAGCCAAGCCATATACTGAGCATGATGAATGGGACCGTTCCCCATAATGCAGGGATATGGCAAGCCATACGCAGCCAAGTATAGATCCCTGAATTCTTTTGATTTTTGGCTAGGGAAATAGACACGATTCGTTTTTCCGCCTTCTCTTCACTGATTTTATTCAGCCTGAGCAGCTGCGAGTGTCTAAAGGATTCAAAGTGAATCCGATTTTTCCAATCGAGTGATTTTAACAAATCAATCATTTTTGCACATGAAGGACTTTGTCCATCATAAAACACAAGCAGTCTCAGTGATTTGATGGAACGCTGTTCTCTTTTTTTCGATTCAGCGAGCTTCTTTTTTTCTTGATCGAGATAAATGATTTTTTTCATAAATTGATCGCCTGTCCTTTTCTGTCATTTTTTTAGTTCGTTCAAAGGAGATTACAACTAGATTACTATAGTTGCTGGGCCTCTTGTATTGGGAAAAAGCCAACCCTTGTGCGTTATATGAGCCTTTGGATAAGGGCAAAATCATTGATTTCATGGCATATATGAGGTTTTTCAACTAAAAGTGGTTGGGAAAATCGTGGTGCTTTGCGGTTTTCTGCGGTTTTTGATAGAATTCTGCGGTTTTCTACACCTTTATGCGGTGGTTTTGTAGGTAAAACGCAAAAACAAGATAAAAAAAGACTACTTCCCATTGCGGCGAAGTAGTCTTTTGGTTTATATTTTTGCCAAAACTTCTACTATTTCTTTCTCAATATCTTTCCATAAGTAACGGTCTGTCGTATAGTGATGTGCGGCTTCTTTCGCAAATACTTGAAAAGCTTCTTCATAATCAGGTGCATCTTTGTCCGGTTTTTTCTCGTCCACAAAGCGCTGTGCTTCTGCTGAGCGAGGTCCCCATTTCCCCACTTCATTTCCGTCCTGATCAATGATGACGATAATCGGAATCGATCTTGCGGTCCCGTTCGTTAAATACTGATCCATCAGGTCTAGATTCTCATCCCGAATGAAATAGCGCGCATCAATGAGTGCTTCATTTGCAATACGCATGAAAATCGGGACATTGACCATTGCATCCCCGCACCAATCCGCTGTGATGACAAGTGCTCTGAGCTTTTTCTTTTGCAGCTTTTGAAGCAGCTCTTTTTCTTTTTGATGAATTGCGTACTGGTTGTACACCGTGAGTAGATTTTCCCGGTTTTTCTCCATGTTGTGTACATATGTACGTTCAGCTAATCCCTTTGTAAACCATTCATTTAATGTCATATGAACATCCCCCTTACCCTTCAACTTTACCACTTTTGCTATTCTTTTGTCTAAAAAAACCTTCACCTAGTGAAAGGTAAAGGTCTTTTGGTTTATCGACGCCGATTTCGATTTGGGTCCGTCCCAATCAGCTTGGTGACAAGCACCATTGTGACAGGCAGTGACGTATTTTTTTTATACGCTAAATATTTCCCGCGCCATTCAGGCTTATACTTCTGTTTAAACGACCGTAAACCGCTGAAGCTGTACATATATCTGACATTGTTGAAAATAACACTCGCCAAACGCTCCGTGAGAAAGGACTGATGGAACGTCCCCACATTCGATAAAGGTGCCATTCCCATGTTAAACGATTTATAGCCTTTTTCTTTCGCCCATTGAAACAGGTGGATAAACAGCGCATCCATCATCCCGTTCGGTGCATCATGCATATGACGCATTAAATCGATGGAAATCTCCCCTTCTTGATACATCGGCATTAATGATACAAAGGAAATGATTTGCCCTTGTTCATCCTTTAGAATCGCAATCGGTGCTTTTTGAAGATAGTCTTCTTGAAAATAACCGAGCGAAAATCCTTTTTCTTTCTTCTTTCCGAGCCAGCTGTCAGAGATTTGTTTTAAAGTTGAGATCAACTCATTTGAAAAGGGAGGTTCCAGCATTTCAAAGGTGTAGCCTTCTCGTTCAAATTTATTCGCCACAGCTCGTAAATTTGATTTTTTCTTACCTGACAGAGTAAACGTTTCTAAATCGACCATGGCTTCTTCCCCAAGCTTAAAGAAGTGAAAACCTAAGTCATGATAAAGAGCCATCCCTTCTCGTTCTACTTGATAAAAAGCGACGCGGTAGCCGGCTTTTTCTGTCTCCTGTAAAAACTCTTCAAGTACAAGCGGATAAGACGCCTCACGTCCAGATGGATCTCCGAGCACAATGACGCAGCGCCCAATTCGTCCAAACTGAAGCATCGCTTCTCCATCACTTGAGAAAAATAGTTTTTTGTCGCCTAAAAAGCCAAGATGACTGAGGGCATTTCCGCCTTTTTCTTCTAAAAACGTTTTTAATTTTTCCTCATCTGCTTTTTCTCCAATCGGAAATGCTTTCTTATTAAAAATCAATTTACTAATGAAGAAGAAAAGCGGGACACCGATGAGAGCAATCATGCTTGTCATCGTGATATGCCGTTCATTGTGAACGAGATAATCCTTACTCAAGAAATGCCCTATTTTTGTCCAAATATAGTTGCCAATGACATTATAGTTAAAGAGCACGAATAAATATCCAGCGGCAGCCGCCACAAACTGATTCAAAGAATAAGGTGCCTGCTGCTTCACAAATTGATTTCGAAGAGAGAAAAACACAGCCATGATGACTGGCAAAATAAAGATCAGACTGAGGTTAAACCCCTTTAACAAAGTAAACACAAAACCGCCTGCTAAGGAGATCATTGTCAGCACGTACGATCTTTTCGTTCTTTTATACACTTCAATGGACAAAATCATCAGAATGATTCCGAACATTAAGGAAAGACCATTAAATCCTGATAAAAGAAAGCGCGGAATGCTGGTAATCACACCTAATCGATCGACTGGAAGCACAACAGATGCCATGATAAGCAAGCCGCTTCCAAAGGTTAAAATCGATAAAGATCCGTACAATAACCGGATTAATAAAGCACGGTGCAAAACAATTAAGACGTTCGTTGTTTCAATGGCAGGTGCCATTTTCGGATTCCCTTCAAGACGTCTAAGCGTCGTGCCTGTTAAATCGTAAGCAGCTAGACAAAGCCCTAGGATAAACGGGAAGATTGAGTACACGAAGCGGTACAAGACGAGCGCCGTCAGAACCATCTCTTTATCAAAACCAATGTACTGCATGCTCAGTAAAAAGATGAGGTCAAACGAACCAAATCCGCCCGGAACCATACTGATTAAACCGCCAATTGATGCAATCGCAAATACACCTAATACAATTCGGACATCGACATTCATTCCCATAGATACGACAGCCATGTACATGACAAGTCCAGCTGCCAGCCATTCTAAAAACGATGCACCGATATAAGCGTAAATTGGATGCTTTAGTCCATTTTCACCGCTCTCAATCGAGCTTTTTCGAATGGAAGCCATGACGATATATATTGGTACAATACAGGCAAAGATAATGACAAATGCCCATAGCCACGGCTCCTGGCTGATAATACTTTCAACAGGAAGCACCCTGACCAAGATCAGATCACTGAAAATAGATAAGCCCAAAAGGACAGAGGAAGTCAAAAGGGCAATGCCTTTCAGCAGTTTTTTCGTATCTGTTATGTACTCCTTATAGAGAAGCGTTCTAAGCCCTGCTCCTGATAGACCGCCGAATCCAAGAACACTGTTAAAGGAGTTTGCAATCCAGGAAATGCGAATCGTTTTCCAACCGCTGATCGGCATATTTAGGCTTTTCCGTAAAATAAAATCATATAAGGACATCGATAAAACCGCAACAAGTCCAAGAAAGACAAGAATAAACAAATCCATTCGGTTCAAGCTGTCAATAATATAAAACGTCTTTTTAATGGAAAGTCCGCTTAGCTCCTGCTTCGCGACAAAGATCAAGACAAGGATAATCACGATCGGAAAAAGCATTTTTAAGATCGTCATACCCGTTTTTTTGTTCCACATGTTTTTCCCAACTTTCTAGGTTGCTTCAATTATTTCAACTGAACATTATTATACAACAAATACCACTTGATTCATGCAGTTTAACATTCAAAAGCTTGACGAACCTTTCAATTAGAAGTAAAAATCAGTAATATAAAGAAAAAGAGCCGCTTAAAGGAAGTGAACAAGCGTGGAATATAATATTCATGACACCACCGTATTAAAAGAAGAGATTCTATCTCCAGAGGAAAAAAAGACATGGGTTCTTTATATGAAAGTGCTCACAGCTGCAGGTCTTGGAGATGTTTCTGAATGGATGAAGCTTGATATGAGTATGCCTCAAATGAAGGTGCTCATGCTGCTCAATAACCATGGCTCTCTCAAAGTATCCGAAATCGCTGAAAAAATGGGCGCTTCTTTGTCCAATATGACAGGTCTGCTTGACCGGTTAGAACAGTCTAACTTTGTCGTGCGAAAGCACTCTGAGCGTGACCGGAGAATCATTGTCGTAGAGCTGACAGAGGAAGCGAAAAATATTTTCAGAAGTATTTATCAAAAAGGACACGAAAAAATCAAAAATTCCCTGCAACGGCTCAATGACGAGGAAAAAGAAAAAGTCAATGAAGGCCTTGCTATCTTAGAAAAAGCACTGCGTCCTGAACGCGGCTAAAAAAGTAAAAAAGAAAAAAGACGGTCACTTGAGGTCCGTCTTTTTTGTTTCTTCTATTTGTCGATCTGGGGTGAAAAGATTTTTACGAATGACTTCCCTGTCATCCCATAAAAGATAGGCTAAGCCGATAATGAGAAAAAGGATACTGATCCACGTACCGCCAGGAAGCACTTCTTCAAGAAGCTGAAATTTACTGACCTCATCATCAAAGCTCGTTCTAAAAAAATGAATCTCAAAAAGAACATATTTCGCTATATAAAACAATGCCGCCATACAGATAAACATGGCGCCGACAATTCTTCTTCCAGACATGCGTTTACTCCTTTACTTCCAATGATTTCTTTTGATTAAATCCGTAATATGGGCAAGGTGATGCTTTGAATGCCAGACGTACATTCCCGTTGCATCATATAAGGACACTGTTTGTTGATCGGCAGGGTGATAATAAGAAGCGTTGAAGTCTTCCTCTGACATTCCCCGCAGTAAAGTGACCCACCTGCGATGTAAACTGCTGATCAAAGGCAGGGATAAACTGATGGGAGCCTTGCTGTCAGGAAGTGAGGCAAATCCCTCCTGATCATATGGACGTATGTCCGGTGTATCTTCTGTGAGAGCAAGTTTGAATCGTAAGTATGCATTTAGATGGCTGTCTGCTACGTGGTGAATGAGCTGACGAACAAACAGTCCATCCTCCCGGCCGATAAGGTGTATCAAGCTGTGCATCTGTAAGCGGTGCAGTCACCGCTTCATACTCTTCAGGGATTGCAGCCAGCTCATCAATCCATGCTTCCAGCTGTGCTCTCGTTTTTGTTTCTACCGGTTCATATAAGCCAATCGGATATTGTAATGACGTCATACGTTCTCTCCTCTCTCAAATCCTTCAAGCACAAATTTTCCAATCATCTTTCCTTGTTCAAGTGTTTGATGTGCCTGCTTCAAGTTAGTAGCATTGATCGGGCTGAGAACCTTTGTTAAGGTATGCGTTATTTTCCCCTGCTCAAATAACCGACTCGCTTCTGTCAAAAGCTCATGCTGTTTGATCATGTCCGCTGTTTCATACATAGGACGTGTGAACATGAATTCCCATACAAATGCCGCACTTTTATTTTTGAGTAACTGAATGTCTAGGTTGTGCTTGTTCTCGACAATGGTACAGATCGTGCCTTGCGGTTTGATGGCTTCTGCCATGCCTTTGAAATGTCCATCTGTATCATTTAAGCATAAAATAAAATCCACTTCGCCGATTCCTTTTTCCTCGAGCTGCGCGAGAAGCGGCTGATGATGATCAATGATATGATCGGCCCCTAATGACAGACACCACTCTTTTGTTTCTGGTCTTGATGCGGTTGCGATCACAGTTGCCTTCGCTAATTTGGCTAGTTGAATGGCAATTGAACCAACCCCGCCTGCACCACCAATGATCAGCAAGGTTGAGCCTTCTGCATTCCGCTTCATATGCATCCGGTCAAATAAAGCCTCATAAGCCGTAATTGTTGTAAGGGGCATCGCTGCTGCTTCTGCAAAGGATAGATTAGCTGGCTTTTTCGCCACAATACGCTCATCCACAAGCTGGTATTCACTATTCGAGCCTTGACGCGTAATATCTCCCGCATAGTAAACGTGATCGCCTGGCTGAAATAATGTACACGCTTCGCCCACTTCAACAACCGTACCGCTTGCATCATAGCCAAGAATTTTCAGTTTTTCTTCCTTCTGCTCCTTCGGTGATCTCACCTTTGTATCAACTGGATTTACGGACACAGCCTCTATCTTCACCAGTACATCCCTGCCAGACGCTTTAGGCTTTTCAACCTCTTGATCCATCAGGCTTTGCTCATGCTCAATCGGTAAATACTCCAATAGTCCAACTGCTTTCACTCGCTCGCACTCCCTTTCTCCATTCTTTCTTTCCACATTTTATCATAATTTTCTGATGTTTATGGCTGGGTCAAACGAGTGATGGCACATTTATGACCTCTTCAGGGCCTTTCGCTCTCTCGCCATGTATGAAGGACGTGCCTTTTGCAAAGAAAAAACATAAGTGAACCAGCTGTTGGATTTAAAAAACAGCTGAACGTAGTAAAACTGAATGTGCTGCAGAAAAACGATGATTAATAGAAAAAGAGTGAATGAGAGAGTAGTTAGATCTACTCTTCCCTGTATCCATTCATTGATCAAAAGAATCACAAAACCGACGATGAGGAGCTGTTCAACTCTTTGCACGAGCTGGCTAAAGACATGCCCGCGTTTTGTTAGATCACCAGACTGGTGCTTTCTGATCCTTCTCGATTTGTAGAACCAAATAATACTTTCTGTTAGGTTATGAATCATAAAAAGAGCGATGAGGACGAGCAATAAAGGTGATGGGGTATAAAGGACTTGTGCAACGAACGGAAAGACTAAAAAATAACAGGCAATCAATGCGTGTCTGACAGATAAGAGAAATAGGACTTTTTCCATAGATGTTTTCATCTGTTTCACCTCCATATGAACTACGTTTCATTTGCCGAAAAGTTTCCCAAACCTATAAAAAAAGGATACCCCTAAAAAGGCATCCTTGATGAATCAAACTTAAAAAGCAGCGCTTAGTACGACTGGACCTTGCGGAAGCTTGTTATCCTTTTTTGGTTCCAGGGTAACAGCCACGGTATCCCATGATTCGTTTGCTTCTTTTTCAGATAACGCATAGGTGACGGTTCCTTCCCCTTTGTTATCTGTTTTAAAAGCACCGGCTGGCACCGGCTGATCTCCTTTAATGAGCCACACTTGATAAACAGCAGATGAATCAAGTTGCCCCTTTAAGCCGTCTGCACTCACAACAAGTTCTTTTTTGCCGTTATGCTCTATCACTGAGAAAGCACCTGTCGTTTTTGGTGATGCGGCAGAAGTCAGTGATTTTGTGGCAACAACCCTGACAGGTTCTTCCGCCTGCTGTTTTCCATTCGATAAGAAATACACATTTCCAGCTGCTGAAATAAGAAGCAGTGCGGCAACGAGCGGTAAGAGCCATTGGTTTCGTTTCTTTTGCAGCGGTTTGATTTCGTTTGGCTCAGGTGCAGCCTTTTGCTCTTTTCTATCGCTATTGTTTTCTTCGACTGTCTCTTCTTCAAACACCTGGGATAAAATACGGTCTTTCATCCCTGCCGGAGGTGTTTGGTCTTCGGCTAGAAGTGGAATGTCAGACATGAGCGCTGTCAATTCTTCAAGCTCTTCTTTGCAAGCTGGGCAGTGCTTGATGTGCTCTTCAAATTGCGTTTTTTCTTCTCCTTGTAAATGCCCGTTGAAATAATCAATCACTTGATGTTTACACTGAGTCATGCCTCTTCCTCCTTTCCTCCGCGAGACAGTTTCGATCGCAAATGCTTCAAAGACAATCGAACCCTTCCCTTTACCGTACCAATAGGGATGCCCAGCTTTTCAGCGATGCTCTTTTGTGTCATTCCTTTAAAATAGACATCTTCTATGATGGTTTGCTGTTCTTTTGACAATGTAGATACTGCTTCACGTATGATCTGTTTTTCCTCTTTCCATTCCACTTCTTTTGATACATCTTCTTGATGATCGGCTAAATATTCAATATGCTCATCTTCCAAAGCCGTTTCATTCCGGTGCTTTCTTAAGAGATCAATGGCCGTGTTGCGTGACATCATGAATAACCACGAAGAGAATTTCCCTTTATCCGTATGATATTCTCCTATGCCGCGCCAGAGCTTGATAAAGACCTCTTGAAGCACTTCCTCCGCGAGCTCACGGTTGCCAGTCATTTTATAAATAAACGAATATAATACACGTTCATAGCGATCGTACAGCACTTCAAGCGAGGGCTTGTGACGATCATATTTGATCTTGTGATACAGCTCAAAATCTTTCAGTGTGTCCATGGTCATCTCCTTCCTTTTTCATGAGAAAGAGCATGCGCATCCATCATGAAATCCTTCACGTATTGCTTATCACTCGATTTACTGAAATAAGCCTACCTTGTACTTTACTCTTTTTTCAAGGAGAAAAAAAGAGCGCTGAAAAAGGAAGTGTGCTCCTCATGAGAATGTACTTACTTTACGACATAACAGACCATTTGGATCACTCATGATACAAAAGTCAAGAATCCATGTGTGACCACTCTCTAATCAGTTGATCTCTCCATTCAATTGAGGTAGAACGCATTCTTTCCGCATGTCATAATAGGGTGTAAATTGGAGAAATTGGAGTGTCCATATATGATGGTGACGATAGTTCTTTTTTTATTAGCAGGTTTAGCAGAAATTGGCGGCGGCTATTTGGTGTGGCTTTGGCTCCGTGAAGCAAAGCCTGTCAGCTTCGGAATCGCCGGCAGCCTTATCCTAGTCGCATATGGCGTCATTCCGACCTTTCAGCAGTTTCCGACTTTCGGACGGGTTTATGCTGCCTATGGCGGTGTTTTTGTCATTCTTGCTGTGTTTTGGGGCTGGTGGGTCGATCGAAAAACACCTGATCTATATGACTGGATGGGTGCTTTGATCTGTTTGGCTGGAGTCAGTGTGATGTTATTTGCGCCACGCAGTTAATTTCTAACATCAAAAAGGGCTAAAATGATGTTTATTTTAGCCCTTTGTCTTCTTTTCGAACCTTACATTCTAAATTGTGTTTCGTATAAACGACGGTACAGACCATCTATTTTGAGTAACTCTTCATGTTTTCCTTGCTCTTTTACGCCTTCTTTTGTAAGAACAATAATGCGGTCGGCATGCTGTATTGTCGCTAAACGATGGGCAATGATAAAGGTCGTTCGTCCTTCAGCCAGCTCTTCTAGTGATGCTTGGATAAATGACTCTGTCTCAGTATCAAGCGAAGAGGTCGCCTCATCTAAAATGAAAATGGGCGGATTTTTCAAGAAAATACGTGCTATGGAGATACGCTGTTTTTGTCCTCCAGATAACATCATCCCACGCTCACCGATCATCGTATCAAGTCCTTTTGGCAAACTTTTGACTAAGTCCGTAAGCTGAGCCTTCTCTACTGCCTGCCAAATTTCTTCTTCAGATGCATTCAGTTTTCCGTATTGGATGTTTTCGCGTATCGTCCCATGAAATAAATAAATGTCCTGCTGTACGACACCAATTTGTGCGCGCAGCGATGCAAGTGTCATCTTTCGCGTTTCTATGCCATCAATTGTAATGCTCCCCTCCTGCCATTCATAAAAACGGGGAAGCAGATTGCAAAGGGTCGATTTCCCGGCACCAGATGGACCGACAATGGCAATTTTCTCTCCTTGCTTGACCTCAAGATTGATGTCATGCAGCACAGGTTTGTTTGGTTCATATTGAAATGATACATGCTCAAAAGTGATATTCCCTTTTAACTGATAGACTTCGATTGCATCCTCATCATCCTTTTCATCTGGTGTTTGATCGATCAGTGATGCGAATCGTTTAAAGCCAGCTGCACCTTTTGGATACATTTCAATGACTGCATTGATTTGCTGAATGGGTCCTAAGAAAATACCTGTTAATAGCACGAACGAAACAAATTCTCCATATGTCATATTTTTTTGCAGCACAAACCATGCACCGCACACGAGGCCAAATACGGTGACACTTTTAATGAGTAAATGACTCACTGCTGTATGCAGTGCCATCATTTGATATGTGGTCAGTTTTGTTTTTCTAAACTGCTCGTTATGCTCGATAAAACGATCCATTTCATGTGACTCATTCCCGAATGCTTTCACCACACGAATGCCGCTAATATTGTTTTCCACACGTGAATGGAATTGTCCAATGCTTGAAAACATTTTATCAAAAGCAGCAGACATTTTTTTCGTAAAGTAGACAGATAATCCGATCAGGAATGGAACGACAATAAATGTGAGAACCGCAAGCTGCCAGTTAATCGATAGCATGAGGCCAAACGCACCCGTTAATGTCATGATGGCGATAAATAAATCCTCTGGGCCGTGATGTGCCATCTCTCCAATATCCATTAAATCATTGGTCATGCGGGAAACGAGCTTGCCTGTTTTCTTTTGGTCAAAGAAACGGAAGGACATTCTTTGTACATGAGAGAATAGTTGATTCCTCATATCGGTCTCAATATTGATCCCCAGCTTATGGCCAAAATAAGTCACAACGTAATGCATGGTGGAACTGATGACATATAAAATGAGCAGCAAACTGCCCCAGAACCAAATGGCTTCCCAATCACCATTTGGCAGTAAATCGTCCATCACTTTACTGATGGCTAGCGGAAAGGATAGTTCGAGTAAGGCCGCTAGTACCGCACAGGAAAAATCTAATATAAACAGCCCCATATAGGGTTTGTAGTATGAAAAAAAACGTTTGAACAATTGACAGACCTCCTAATGATGAGATAAATCTGTCAATAAATCAGCAAACTTTTCAGCTTGATTCATGACTGCAATGGGATCATAAGGCCAAAAGAATTCTGCATCCAGTTGATAGGTCTGTTCCTTTTTGACAGCTTTTAAACTCTTCCAGATGGAATTATTTTTATCAAATGTCCCGCCATTGGATTCATCAATGAATATATAATCCCCTGCATATTTCGGAAGGGTTTCATAGGAGAGTACCTCATAGCCTGTTTTACTATTTAAAATTGTATCTTTGACCTCTTTTGGCGGATTCACTTTCAATTGTTGATATAGTGCTTGTCCACCTCGGTAAATTCCGTTCCCATACACAAACACATCATTTTTAAATGCGCCCATGATAGAAACTGTTTCATTCTCTTTTAATACAGATTTTACTTTTTTTCGAGCTGCTTCGATTCGTTTGTCAAAGGAGGCGAGAAACGCCTTTCCTTCCTCTTCTTTGTTTAACACCTTGGCCAAAGTTGTGATTTCTTCATGTGCGTCTTTGAATGAATTGTAAGGATATACGAGTGTTGGTGCTATTTTTTTATACACATCATAGACTTTTTCATCCTGCACTGCGGTGATAATTAGATCAGGCTTTAAGCTGAGTGCTTTTTCAGCTGAACGCTCGTCACTAATGTCCTCTATACCTTTGATCTTGTCCTTCAAGTGTACATTCTTTAAATCTTGAGTCGTTGCACCTACAGGGTGAACATCCAATGCAATTGCACTGCCTAAATATCCATCTATGAGAACGCGTTTTGGGTTTGCTGGAATGTCGATTTTTCCTTTTACAGTCTCAATGGTTTTCGTTTGCTGCTCTGTTTCTGCCGTTTTGGCTTCTTCTTTTTTGCCACAGGCTGACAATACCAGCATGAAGATGACAGCACATATCCAATATGTCTTTTTCATATGAGTATTCCTCCTTCATTTCTCCGATACAAATGAGAATAGTTATCAATTACTAGTCTCATGTATTCTACCAACCTCATACGAAGTGGTCTATGGAGGATTCTCGCAACTTACATATGGATAATTGTTGGATTGGCTGCCGCAGTCAATCGGGAGACAAAACGGTCAATCAAATGAAGAGCCCGCTCCCCTTCATCAAATCGAAAATCCTCTAGCTTTAATGGGTAGAAGGTTCCATTTTTCACAGCGGACAATTGACGAAGAACATCGCTTTCCTCCATCCGCTGATCCATTTGTTCATACCACCCATGTTCAACACCTACAATAAAAAACATGTGATCCGCCTCGTATTCTCTTAACCTTTCTAAAGGAATGACTGTATGTTGATTGGGGAGAAGAACTTCTTCTAGAATCGTCTTCGGAGGCTTTAAGTCAAGCGTTTCGTAAAGGTAGAAGGCACCTCTAGCATCATAGGACCACATGTACACTTTGTCATGTCCTCTCATTTCATAAATCGCCACTGTCTCTCCTTTTTCCCTAAAGGAAGATAGATCATTTCTTGCCTTTTGACTCAGATGTTCAAAGCGTTTCACCCAATCAACTGCCTCTTTCTCTCTTCCTAACAGGCGCCCTGTAGATAAGACCTCTTGTACAACATGACCACCGGCATATGGCAGAACAAGGACAGGGGCAATGCGCTCAAACCGCTTGATCAACGCAGGCTTCGAATAAAAATAGTTAGGAATAATGATTAAATCTAGTTGAAGTGATTTGAATACGTCATCAGGCGTGTGTTCATCTATGACCAGCGTACCGGCCAGCTGATCTTTGAGTATATCTGAATGGTGAAAGGTATCTTGGTCAATGCAGACAGGGCGAATGCCTAGCGCGCCCAATAACCCGACAAATTGAAAAGCAGCAATTCGCTCTGGTCTTCGATTGTTTCGGAACTGACTAGGGGACCTTCCTGTCTTCTGCCTGAATTTCCTGCTGAAATATAAACTGTCTGTATAGCCCACTTGCCGCGCAATCATTTGAATTTGATCATCTGTTTGCAGAAGCCGTTTTTTTGCTTCATCTATTCGAATTTGTGCAATATAGTCACTCACACTCAGTCCCATACTTTGTTTGAAAAAGGTCGAAAAATAACTCTCATGAAAACCCATCTTATGGGCTAAGTCTTTTCTCGTAAGCTTTTTTTCATAATGCTGCGCCATATACTGCAAAATCATTTCAATTGAATAATGCACCTTCTCAGCGTATGGCTTGGATTGACGGTGAAAAATGTGCATGATGTCCTCCAGCCTTTTCTCCTGTTCTCGGATGCACTGACTCACCTTCATTTGTTTGATGTAAGAAAACAGCACGGCAGAGCCTTTGACCATTGCTCCATTATCTGGCAGATCATCATAGCTCATCTTAAAAACCAATTCATTTTGCGCATCATTTGTCAGGATAAACTGATCAAATGTGATCGTATAAATCGCCACCTGTTCGTTGGATAAAGATTGGAGCATGACATTGATACCTGAGCGGATCAACATACTGTCTTTTGCGTTTAGCTGATATTGCAATCCTTCCATTTCAATTCTCACAGATCCGTCGCATGTCAAGAACATAGGGAAAGATGTATGCCAGGAGACTGTTTGTTTGACAGAAAGAGATCGCTCTTTACTTTCTTTCATGCGCAGAATGGTATGAGGACGGGTTGTCATTTTCTCTTTCTCCTTCCATATAAAAAAAGTGCTAAAATTTTAGCACTTCAATGTTTGACTGGAAATTCATCAGCGAGCTCCAGCTGTTTGTAATTCTTTGTTTTTCTCCTTAAAGCGTTCATTATGAGAGGAAACGTATGCCACTTTTTCGGCTTCTGGTTCGATGTAAAGCTTTGCGCTATTCAGCGCATTGACTCCATCAACAAACGTACCAGCAATTAAGCGGACCTTGCTTTTATGTGTACACAAGTCGCCTACTGCATAGACGCCCGGTAAATTGGTTTCCATTTTTTCATTAACCTCGATCAGTCCCCATTCACCTTGCTTGAGACCCCATTCTGATAGCACGCTTAAATCGCCTTTCATCCCGTGATTAACGATCACAGCATCTGTTTCGATTCGTTCTTTTTCACCTGTCTCTATGTTTTGAATGGTGACAGCATCAATTTTGTCACCTTGACCATGCAGTTCTGTCAGTTCATGCGGGGTTAAAATTCGTTTGCAAGTTGCCTTCATATTGGCGACGTTTTTCTCATGTCCGCCAAACATGTCACGGCGATGCACAACGGTGACACTTTCAGCAATTGGAGCAAGGGCATTGGCCCAGTCAACCGCTGAGTCGCCGCCTCCAGAAATCACAACCCGCTTCCCTGCAAATGTCTTGAGCTCCTGGACAGTGTAATAAAGGTTTGTCACTTCATAGCGGTCTGCATGCTCGATTTCAAGTTTCCGCTGAACTGGAATGCCGTGACCCATCGCTAATATGAGGGTCTTTGTCAAATGACGATCACCATTTTCAGCCGTCAGTAGGATATGATTATGTTCATCTCGCTCGAATGACGTGATTTTTTGATTCAGTGCAATCTCTGGTTCAAATGTTTTCGCCTGGGTTTCCAGCTGCTGTATCAGCTGTTCTCCTCTTGTTGGCGGCAAACCGCCGACATCCCAAATGACCTTTTCAGGATACAGAAGGATTTTCCCGCCAAGGCTTTCGTTGTACTCAAGTACCTTCGTCTTTAAGTCCCGCATCCCACTATAAAAGGCGGTGTACATGCCTGCTGGTCCGCCGCCAATAATGGTGACGTCAAACAATTCAAGCTGATCTGACATTTGAGTCCCTCCAGTTTTCCATCGAATGATCTATTTATCAGTGATATTGATTCTCATTATCATATGTATCTATTGTAGTCTACTCTAGTGAAGGGAATCAATAGCTTTCTGCAAAAAAAAGAACAGGACGAGCGCTCACTCGTCCTGTCATTCATCACACGATCGTTAAACCAAGGTCTTTTAATTCAAGAGAAACAAGTCTTGCAATCGCATCTGCGCCTTCTTTTGTAAAGTGCGTGCGATCCTCAATTCCTGTTGACAGCATAAAGTAAGAGGTCGTTTTCTCTATGCCGGAAATTTGATAAAACTGAAGACTTGCGGTATTTAAATCGACGAGAAGAACTTCTTCTTCATCGGCTAATTCTTTCATAGCGGCACAGTAATCAGGAAAATCGTTGATATATTCTCCGTCTTTTTCATGAAAACGGCCGACTGGAGTGAGTAAAAGTGGTGTTGCCCCTTTTGCCCTTGCTCCGTGAATATATTGAGACAGGTAGCTTTTATACGTCGTGAAAGGATCTGTATGGCGCTCGGTCTTCTCCTTGGAAGCATCATTGTGCCCCATTTGTGTGAAAAGCCAGTCTCCTGGCTGAATGTCAGCCAATATGTCATCAAGGCGTCCTTCTTCAATGAATGTTTTTGAGCTTCTTCCACCAATGGCACGATTGTCGACGTGAACGCCGTGCGCTGTATAGCGGTGTAAAAACTCTCCCCATCCTCCTTGAACAGGACGATCTGGATAAGATGAAACGGTCGAATCACCAGCTAAATAGATGGTTGTCATGTTCATACGCCTCCCTTTTTCATTGAGCCACTTCACCCGAGCGATACGGGCATCTTAGTGGCTGCTGAAAAGATATGAAACAATCAGCATCGCTATTTCAATTATTCTCTTTTTAATGATCAAAACCCTGCTTACCGGTAGATGTGAATGTGTTAAATATGCGGCGGAAGTTCTATTTTTGATTCCACTGCTTGATGTAACGCCTGAAGCATATAGCCAATTCCTTTATATGGAGCCAGCGGGTAATTCGCTTTTTGATGAGGATGTAATAAAGGGTCGATCACTTTTCGATATTTCTTCCCACCTAGTACCACCAGTTCATCATATGCGAAAAGATTTTTTTGATGAAATTGCCGGCTCAGTTCTTCTCGTGTGATCTGCTTAGCATGCGGTATACCAAAAGCCACATCATAATTTTCATGTATGATATCATCTGCCTTTAAGAATCCGTGCTTCGCTGATAAGATCATCCAGTCTGAAAAGAACGTTTGAGCATAGCTTTTCGTACGCTGATGCAGGGGACTTAAATAAACAAGGTTCGCTGGCTGGCTCCCTGCCTCTGGATCGACGTCCCAAATTTTCTTCGCGCCACATGGAATAATACAAACTCGCTTCACTCAGGTTTTCTCCTTCCTTTTTCGATAGATCTGATACACGATACAGCCTAGCGCTGTGCCAAGTGTATTTAAAAGAATATCATCAATATCGCTGCTTCTTGTAATGATACCAGATTGCGAGAACATCCATTGGAGCATTTCGATCATGGTTGACAGGAGAAAGCCGCCAAGAAGCGCCTTTTGCCAGCGCATGGTTCGAAAGGCTTGATAAAGAAAAAAACCGAGTGGGACAAATAACAATATGTTCCCTGCTAAATTTAAAAAGACGAGATTTGGATAGCCGTGATGGTAGGCGTGAAGATTTTGATAAATGGACTGCAAAGGTATGAGATTCACACTCACCTGATCCCTTGGGGCGGAAAAACGATTTGGAAAGACCGTCAAATATAATAAAACATTCGTATAAATAAACAGGCAGGCAAGGATCAATTCTGTTCGTAAATAGATAAAACGATGTTGCTTTTTTGCCTGTCTGTATCTCATATGTAAATAGAGCGGGACGAGCAGGAGAAAATAAGCAATGGAAAACATAGCACTGGATGTCATACAGAGAGCTGCCCCTTTCTCACATGATGATGCTTGACCATATTTACAGCTTATTCAGGCTTGCCCGCATCTATTCATCACTTATTCTCACATTCAATGTAGAGAAAACCATATTGACAAATCGTCATTTTCTCGCTAAACTGAATGACATTCAGTCATTTAAGGTCGGTGATGATATGTCGAAACGAGAAAAGATTATGCTTGCTGCGATTGATGCGTTTAAAGAAAAAGGCATTGAAAAGACGACCATTTCGGATATTGTGAAAGCAGCAGGAGTAGCGCAAGGAACGTTTTATTTATATTTTCCTTCAAAGCTTTCCGTCATGCCTGCGATCGCTGAACATCTGATCGCTCAGATGGTGCCTGCGATCGAAAAGGAATTCACTCAGCATGCAGATGTCCTCGATCAAGCAGATGCACTTGTTGAATTCATTTTTGCTTTTACAAGGCAATACCGTGATGTCCTTGCACTCACCTACTCAGGCTTAGCCGCCACCGAGCATTTAAAGGAATGGGAAGATATTTATGAGCCAATTTACAAATGGGTCGCTGCTTTTCTAGAAAAAGCAAAGCAGGACAAACGAGTCCGTGCGAATTTGAACTGTCATTACGCGGCGAAATTCATTATCGGTTTACTCGAATCGTCTGCTGAGCAAATGTACTTATTTACGGAAACAGATACAGAAGAGGTTCTGATTCAAAAGCGAGAGGTGAAGCAATTTCTTCTTTACGCACTTGGCATAGAGACACCTTAACTTAGTACAGCACTTGCTGTACGCAGCGTGTAGACAAACCCTCGCATTCGTTGTCAGTCCTGCGCGCTGGTGCTCACGAATGTCAAATTCGCTCCGCGCCAGTGCTCGTCCTTCCTAGACTGCAAAGGTTTTCTATCACGCAGAAAAGAAAACAAAGGGCTAAAATAAAGTTCATTTTAGCCCTTTGTCGACATTCTTAGTACAGCACTTGCTGTACGCTCTTTTTTGGCTTTAAAATGACGAATCGTCAGTTTTGAGTTTTAGGAGGAAATACAATGAAAAAAAGCTGGATGTATGTTGCACTTACTTGTTTATTCGAATTACTTTGGGTGTTTGGTTTAAATAGAGCAGATGCGTTGTGGGAGTGGGCCATCATTATCTGCCTGATCCCGGTTGATTTTTATTTTTTAATGAAGGCCTGCGAAAAGCTGCCGACAGGGACCGTGTACGCCGTGTTTGCCGGTGTTGGAACAATTGGGACATCTTTGATGGATTATGCACTGTTTGGCGGTTCATTTTCATTAGAAAAGCTCTTATTTATGGGCATTTTAATTCTCGGAATTATTGGACTGAAAGTGTCTGATGGAGATGCACATGAGCAGAAAGGAGAAGCGGTATAACATGGGCTGGTTTTTTGTACTGTTAGCCTCTGCCTGCGAAATCGGCGGCACCATTGGCCTCAATATGTTTAGTAAGAAAAAGCAAATCACGACAGGCATTTTATTTGTCGGCGGGTTTGCGTTATCCTTTTTGTTTTTATACGCCTCGTTCTCATCCGTTCAAGTATCCGTCGCTTATACGGTCTGGATCGGGCTTGGAACGGCGGGCTCTGTCTTGTTTAATATGATTCTATTTAAAGAGCCGAAAAACATGATTCGTATACTCAGCCTGCTGCTGATTGTGATTGGTGTGGTTGGACTGAAGTTGTTTGCGTAATAAAAAAAGCAATGGAATTGATTTTCCATTTTTAAGTTAATTTATATACTTTTGTTGGTACGCTTTAAATTGTTTTTCGTATTTTTGCAACTTTGCCCCATCCACTTTTGAATTTAATTTCGGTTTTCGCTTTCCAATCACCATCACATCTTTATCTACAATAGAACTTGATAAAAAGATGTATGGTGCAAAACGATCACACTTCGTATTTGGGAGGGTTACGGATAACCTGGCATATTCTTCTGTCGGGAATTGGTTCGAAATGTCAAGTTCCTTGAGTCCCTCTAATTCCGATATTGGCTCTAAAGACTCGTCCTTCACTTTTATATTTGATAAGCACAGATATTTTAAATTCTTGAGGTATCTTAAAGGTTGAAGCGTATTTAAATTTAATGAATTCCAAACCCCGCCTGACAATTCTAGCAATTCTAAACCAGTGTTTTTTTGCAAAGGGGCTATGTCATTCAACTTTGAAAAATCTTTTATGGATAAAGATTTTAAAAACGTGTTTTTTGATAAATCCCATAAACTTTGTGCCTTTGTATTCCATTCAAGTGCCAATACCTCTACATCTTTAAGAGAACTTATCATTGATAAATCTTCTACTCTCAGTTCATGCACAAAGAGCATTTTTGGATTAACTAAACTCAAGATCGTATTGAATTCCTTTTGGTCCACTTTGTAAATCCACAATTTCGTCAGGTTAGAAAAAGATTTCAATTTTTCAATGTTTATTGTTTTCCCTATAATTAACAACTCAGTAGAATTTTCATCTACATCGGCTAAATCATGAACAACTTCTGGTCGTTTATCATGATGAAAAATATATTGGGGGTCTTCTTTTCGCATGCTTTTACCTCCACACCTATAATCAAGGAATATCCAAATAAATTTTATCAGTATTTAGGAGTCAACACATTATGATCTTTAGCATTTTCTACTATTTCTTATGAAGCAGTCATTGGAGACTATCTGCTAGTCAGCGGACTTCTACCAATTGATATGCTAATTTTAGTAGATAATAAAGTTAGCAAAACGCCTATATATAACAAATAAAAGAACTCTAATTCGTATACGAATTAGAGTCCTCATGATATGACTGATTTTATTTTTCTACCTTAAAATCTTTCTCGTTTAATGGGTATCTTGCTGCTCAAGCAATAGATCCATTGCGTAAATCGATTCGCCTTTCTCATCCAACAGAAAGTACACAATCAAAGGTTCTCCAAAAGCTGCTGTCTGTTGCGTGAACAAAACACATGTGAATTTTTCAATACCAACTGGCAGCTTTCTTTTTAATAAAGGGTGAAGAATAGGTGAAGCCCGAATTGTATCTACATCAACATCCCAACATTCGTTTTTTAAAGTTGGATATTGCTCTGATAACAATTGGTGTAACATGCCGGTCGTGAGCGCTGCTTTTCCATCGCATCCATCATTTATTATGTTGGTGTTATACATCCGACAGCTGTTCACCCTTTGAAGCGTTGATTCGTATTCCTTTTAAGACAAAGCGTTTCTGACCATCAAGTGTACAAGTGATCAATGTCAGTTCATTTTTCCCGCGATCCTTTAATACATCCACATCCGTCGGTTCTATCGTAGCAGAGCTGACAATTTTATATTCGTATGTTTCAGCTTGATGATGTAAGACGACTTTTTCTCCTTTAGGTACCTCTGGCAGCTGCCGGAAAAGGCGGTCGCCTCTATACCCTCTATGGCCTGCAATCGTGAAATTTCCTTCACCTGGCATTTGATGAGATTTGATTTGAGTCAATGCAATGCCTAAATTTTCTTTTGTTGTAACAGGAAGCACTTTCTCGTTTAAATCAATTGACGGGATCTCTAGCTCCATCACATCTCGCAGGTCTTCTTCTGACACAGTTAAATGTGGAATAGAAGAAAGGGCATCACTTTCATTTTCTTCAATCATCTTTAATGCCTGTTCCATTGCTTCTGTCTCTTGAGAAGTTCGCCACTCATATAGAAAAGGAACGGAGATGAGCATCAGCCCCGTGACCACCAAAAAGCTGCCTAATAAGGTTCTTTTTTTCATCAATACACTCGTTCCTTCCTCTTACTGAATGGTTCTTCTTCTAAGAACAAGAAGAACAGTTCCAGAAGCTACTAGTAAAATCCCTGCATACATCAAGTAACGCAGCCATTCTTCTCCAGTCTTTGGCAGCTCTCCGTTTGAGTCATGAGGCGGATGTTGATCCCCTTTATCTGAGGCTGGAGGATTCGTGTGGTCCTCTTCATTCTTCACTGGTGCATTTTTCACAATCATTGTCTTGATCTCCACTTCGCCCATTTGAATTGTAAAAGCGAGCGGTTTCTTTAAAGCTACATAACCATCTGGTGCTTTCGTCTCTGTGAGTAGATACTCTCCAGGTTTAAGCCCTTTGACAATGGCTTCTCCGTCTTTTCCTGTTGTCACAGATTTTATGGTTTTCCCAGCTTTTGTACGAATGTCAAAGGCTGCCCCTTTTAAGGTTCTATCTGTCTGCTGGTCTACCTTTATGATACGCAGACTTCCTAAGATCAAGTGATTCTTCGCTGTTAATTGAAGCGGCTTCTGCTGATTTTTCTCAATTGTGAACAGGATCGGCTTATTATCCAATTCATAACCATGAGGTGCTTTCGTTTCAACGAATTGATATTCTCCCGGTTTTAGATCGTTGATGTGAAGCTTTCCTTTTTGGTCCGTTACAAGTGATTTCTTCAACGTTTTTCCTTCTTTACTCAGAAGAGCAAACTCTGCATTTTCCAGCGGATGTCCCTCATCATCGATTTTGGTCAGTTCCACTGCTCCCGGCGTCAGTTTGTTGATCATTTCTACTTTTGCTGGTTTGTCTTGACCTAAACGAATCGTAAATGAGACAGGTGTCTGATCCAATTCATAGCCGGCAATGCTTGCTGTTTCGACAAATCGATAGGTTCCTGGCTTCAGTTGATCGACTGTCAGTTGACCGTTTTTGTCTGTCTTTAAGTCTTTCTGAATACGCTGATCATGCTCATCCATCAGATCGAAGGTCACCCCAGCGAGCAACTGACCATCCTCTCCTTTTTTCTGAAGCTTCACAGCACTTGTCGTCCGAATATTTTCTTTTGTCACTTTCACCAGTTGATTTGGGTTGAAATCAATTTTAAATTCTACTGGTTCTGCATCTAGTTTATGTCCAAACGGAGCCTTCGTTTCAACCAATTGGTAAGCGCCTGGTTTCAAATCGTTGACAGTGATGATGCCTTTCTCGTTTGTTGTTAAACCTGACATCATTTCTTTGCCATCGTCATTGAAAAGTGTAAATTCTGCGCCTTTCAATCTTTCTTTTTCTTCCCCTATTTTTGTGAGTTCTACAGAACCTTTCTTGAGCTGATTGATTGCCTCCACTTGAATCAATTCTTTTTGACCTAATTCAACTTCAAAGACAAGTGGTTTCGTACTCAATTCATAGCCTTCAAGACTCTTTCTTTCAACAAATTGATAGGTTCCAGGTTTTAGCCCTGTGAAGGTGATCTTTCCATCCTGATTGGTTGTAATTCCTTCTCCTCCTGCCACTATCTTTCCTTTATCATCAGATAGATCAAAGACAACCCCTTCTAATGATTTCCCATCTTCGCCTTTTTTGTGGAGCAGCACTCCGCCTGTTTTGCGGCTATTTTCTTTTGTCACACTGACCAGCTTCTCAGGGTTAAATGGAATAGCAAAAGTGACAGGTGTTTCGTCAAGCTCGTGACCGAATGGCGCCTTCGTTTCAACAAACTGATAGGTTCCAGGCTTCAGATCGTTGACGATGATCTTCCCGTTCTGATCAGTGACAAGACCTGTTTTCATCTCTTTTCCATTTGCATCTACAAGCTTGAATTCTGCTCCTTCAAGCACATCATCCTTTTCGCCGAGCTTCGTGAGCTGGACAGATCCAGTTTTGAGATCATTGATCACTTTGATTTCTGCCGGTGTTTTTTGTGCGATTTCGATGGTAAAAGGATAAGATTTATTTTTCTTTTGGTAACCATCAATACTCTCTGTCTCCACGAGCTGATATTTGCCCGGTTTGAGGTTATCAACCAAAAGCTTCCCATCTTCATCTGTTGTCAAATCTTTACGTACGACTTTGTCATTTTGATCCAAGACTTCAAATTGAACACCTTGAAGCTTCTTGCCATCTTCCCCTTCTTTTATCACTTCTAATGCACTTGTTTCATAGAAGTTCTTTTGCGAAATGACGATTGGTTCCTTTGGATCAAGTGGTACTTCAAATTTGATTGGCGTTTCATCTAATACATAACCATCGGGTGCTTTTGTTTCAATGAGCTGATACGTGCCCGGCCTTAGTTCGTTTATCGTGATCTTGCCATTTTCTCCTGTGACAAGCGAACCTTTTAGCTCATGCCCATCTTGATCTAAAAGCTTGAACTGTGCACCTTCTAGTCGCTCTCCGCCTTCACCTATTTTGCTCAATTCTGCAGAGCCTTTGATGATGTCATTTACTGCAGTTACAATTGTTGTTTCTGTTTGATTTTCTTTAATGGTGAACGGCCATTTTTGCTGATTTAATTGATAGCCTTTCGGTGCATTTGTCTCAACAAAATAATAGGAACCTGGCTCAAGATGTTTGAAAAGGATTTCTCCTTTTTCATCCGTTTTCAAATCGGTTTGGACGGTATCTCCAGATTCATTTTTCAGTTCAAATTCTGCATTCTCTAATGCTGCACCCGTCTCTTTGTCTTTTTTCGTTAACTTGACATGCTGGCGGATTTCTTGGTTTTGCACCGTCATGCTATTTCCTGTTTTCGCTTGATCTCCAGATTCGTAAGGCTGATCAATCGTTATATGGATCGGATCCTTGGTTTTAATATAACCATCAGGTGCTTTCTCTTCTGTCACGATATAGTCACCATACAGAAGACGATCAAATCGAAGAGATCCTTCTTCATCTGTTGTCTTTGTACCAATGACGATGCCACTCGCAGCATCTGTAAGTGAGAAGGTTGCTCCTTTTAGCGCTTTTCCAGTACTCGCATCTACCTTTTTAACGGTTAAAGCACCAATCGCTCCTGTGCCGTCCCCCATGCCAGCGGTGCGTTTGACCACAATTGAGGCTTCGGATTCCTTTTTGATTTCTTTTACATTTTCACCTCTAAACGTTACTTCGTTTTGAAGTGTACTTCCCACCTTATCTAAAATGAGAGATTGGTATTCCAAAATATATGGTCTCGTGATTTCTTCTTTAAATTTGATTTGAAAAGAATCTGGGTCGAATTCAAGGTCTAGTTCATAATCCTTCCCTTTTTCCAGCTCTTCTGCTTTTGTCACTTGCCCCTTTTCATCTATTGTCGTCGAATAGAGATGAAATGAGTTTTCTATTATGGCTTGGTTACTGCTTGGATGGTCTATAATCGTCGCATCTTGGACTGTTGATTGACCAAAATTGATATTCACTTTCCAATCAATAACTTTCCCTTGTTGATTTCCTGATTTGCTCGTGTATTTTCCTCCATTTGGGATGGACACCACAGCATTCACATCTGATTCTTTTGTCTGTCCATCATAAAGGGTCGCTTTATTTTCGTAGGTTTTCTGTACTAAATCCATTCCTTCAACACTTGTTTGATACGTGATTTTGTATGGGGAATCAATGGCTTTTTTGAAGATGACTTCGAAGCCTGTTTCTCCCTTTTCATTTTCAAGGAATTTGATGTCATAATGTTCTTTCGCTAATACCTCTTTTTCTTCTGCCCCATTTTCCCCGCCTTGTAAATCAAGCGAATAGACGGTGATTGAATCTTTAAGCAAACGCTGATTTCCTTGAATGAAATCCTCGATTCTCGCCTCTTCTAGATGTTTCAAATTATAGTTCACACCGATATTCCATGTGATCTCTTTTTTCTTTGCATCATAAGTTCCGTTCTTAAAACCATTTGACTGCGTGTATGTGTCAGGCGTGAAGACAGATTGATTTTCCTTCGTCAAATCCTTGCCATCTTCATTTATCCATTCAAGCTTTACATGATTACGCAGATTCTTTTGGTCTTTATCTGCTCTTTTTTCATAATCAAAAGACGTTGTATATGTGATTATATGTTCTGTCTTAATCTCTTTCGTAAATTGAATATCAAATCCATTTTCATGTTCAATTATTAGGTAATCTGTGCCTTCTTCAAGCACTGAATTGCCTGTCGTCACTTTTAAACTATCTTTTTGCAACGTCAATCCTTCGTTTGTAAACGTATCTTTTAATATCAAATTGTTCATCGTTTGTTGATCTTTGTTGAAGGTGATACGCCATGGAATGGTCTTGGTCTTGTAATTCGGTGTTCCATGATTTTTCGTTAGGATTTGCTGGTCAATTCTTTGCTTCACTTGTTTGCTCTCTTTGCCAGCTGTTACCGTATTGATGATCTCTTCAGCTTCAAAAACCCGCTCGGTTGCTTTTGTTTGATAGGTGATGAGATAAGCTGATTGAATATCTTGATTGAATTGCAAGGTAAACCCGTTTTGTTCATCCTTTTTTTGAGGTTGAACTACATAATTTTCAAACGCTTTTGTCCCTGCTTCGTTGCCATTTTGATCAATTGTGACTTCTTTGACTTGAAATGAATCAGAAATCAGCGCCTGTGTGCCATTAAAGTAGTCTTCTAACAAAGCATCCTTTTGAGCCAGCTTTTTTTCGTTATAGTTATATCGAATTTCCCAAGTAATCGTTTGTGTGACTGGATCGTAGTGAGCGGCTTTTTTATTTAAAGGACTGCCTCTTGTCACATTCACTGTGCCTTCTGCTGAACTGATCACTTTATCACCGGAAACTAGGGACGCTTTATTACGAAATGCAGACTGATCTTGATTTGTAATGTCCGTTTCATACATTAAACGGTAAGCTAGATGCACGTCATCTTTAAATTCAATCGTGAAATCTTGACCATCTGCTGTTTGACCGATTGTGTAGTGGTTTTCGTCAAGCAGCTGTCCAATCGATGTTTCTCCATTTAGCTTTGTATCAATACGATAAAGCTTGATTGAATCTTTTTTCAATGCCTGACCTTCTTGAATCGGATCTAATAGCTTCGCTTGTTTCACATCGTCTAAGTCCATATTAAAATCTACTGTCCATTGAATGGTTTCAGCATTGTAAGATCGATTTGGTTTTCCCTTTTTAGAGACGTTTGGACCATTTGGAATGTATTGAATCGGAATAGATACCGTATCCTTGCCTTCAATCGGGGTAATGATGACTTCTTTTTCTTCAGTGATGACTGTTTGTTGATCTAATTGCGTCCAAACTTGAAGTGTTCCATGGATATTTGAATATTGTTTAATAAAATCGGTGAACTCGATGGAGGCATTTCCGCTCTCATCTACAGAGAAATAACCAACGGTTGCCTGATTAAATTTCATCTCAAGACGATCGATTTTTTCGTAAATCACTAATTCCTCTGGAACCTTGAAATGGAATTCATCTCCGCCATTATAGCTATGCCCATTCGGGATGGCCCACTCATAGTTAATGGAAATCAGCGAGTTGATATCAGGTTTCTCAATTGAATTTCCTTCCGGATCTTCAAATATTAATTTCGCATCAGTGAGGAGATTTTCTTGTATCAGCGTTTGTTTTGTAACACTTTGCAGCCCTGCACGCTTAGACACGCTCACTTTGTTTTTTAGTAATTCATCTTCTTCGTTTTGTTTCGTTTGAGCGGCTTCTTGATTGTTAGAAGCTTTATCTTTCTCAGATGAGGTTGAGTCATCTTTTGGAAGGCTTTCTTCACCCTCATTTTGCTTTGTTTTCTCTTCTTGCTGAGTTATACTGGTGACATCGATGTCAATTGATCCTTCTAAATTTGGATCGATCTCAACATCTTCTTTAAATTTTACCGTCACTTCATTTTGTTTTGAAACGGTATACTCGCCAACAGGTATGTCACCTACAGTAATGGGTTCCTTCTGCTCCTTCTCTACCTGGATGGCTGAAGGAAGAGTGAAAACATACGGATATTGTTTTTTTAGATCAATTCCTTTTATTGACCAATGCACAGTGGCCTTTCTTACTTGCTGATCTTCCATGCTTGATAACTTGTTGCCTTCGCTATCAGCAAACTCAATATCCCCATAAATATTTTCTTGAATTTCTTTTGCTTGTGCCCCTGCTAAAGGCAAGACTCCTAATATACTAGACTGTATGACTAGCACCGCAATGAGTGCCAGCGACAATATTCTTTTCAATACATCCACCCTTTTCTAAAATTAATTTTCAACAATGATAAAAAAATCAGTTGTATACTGTCAGATCAATCACTCCGCTTCTGATCAAATATTTTCTAAAAATTGCACCTTAAGACCCTATGAATAAAATGAGTTGTCAATCATGAGTAGTGGATTCAATAACTGGATTGGGGTCCATAGAAATGGGGAATAGTGAGAGGGATCATGAAAGAATAAATATGAATTTTTCTATTGATACTTGAATGAACAATAAACGATGTGTACATGCATATATAAGCATGTATTCACATATAGTTCGTTCATATGAAACAAGCATGTATCATATGGTATGTATGGTTAGACAGTTCAGCATCTTATAGACCGCATTCCTTTCTACTCCCTTTCATATGGTAATCAAAAATCTGCTGCATTTTATTCTTTCATTTACCGTTTCAACAGCAAAAAAATAAACAAAATATCTAAAATGATCCATTTTTATAGGATTCATGGCTTACTTATCACCTTTTAAAAGAAAAATATGGAGAATTAACGAATAATATTTGTTTTCGTCTAATTTTTTTCTCTTTTATCATGAAAAGTGAAGACAAAACGATTTAGCCTAAATATTAAAATCATTTTATGCCTATTTAGAAAATCAAATGTTCTTTAAGTGAACTTCATAATATAGAGGCAAGCCAAGGGAAGGAGTTAGTTGTTTAATGGAGCTCATTGATAATAAATCAAAGAGATGGATAAAAATTTTAAAACTGCTTGTATCAAAAGATAAGTGGTGGAGCCTTCAAGAAATATCGAATGAACAAATCGGTTCGGTTCGTGCCATTCAAAGCGATTTAGAACAAATGAAGTCGTTCCAAACAGAAAACGGAGAGCCGTTAATCCACATAAAGCCAAGACAAGGCATATCCATTTGTTATACACAGACGATACGAGTCGACTACTATATCAAAGAAATTCTAAAAGATACGATTGAAATTCGATTGATTGATGGCGTTTTCTTTGAACAAAACAGATCTTTCTATGAATGGATGGACATACTGAATATCAGTAGATCCACATTGTATAACACCATTCATAAAATCAATTCGCTTCTTATCTCGTATGACATTGAGTTACGACCAGATAGTATGCAGTTCCATGGAAATGAGAAGGAGATTCGTCAATTTTTTGTGGAATTTTTGTTTGAAGTCTATGGAAGCAGGCTTTGGCCATTCGATGATATTCAAAAGCAAGATGCAGTTGATTTTTTACAAAAGCTATTTCAGGTGCTCGAAGTCAATCTACCTGATGTGGCGATAGATAAATTTTGCCTATGGCTCGCCGTTTCCATACACCGAGTGAGGAAAAATTTTTCAATACGACGCGATTATAGGTACTCAATGGATAAGGAAAAACAAACATCTACAGCTAAAGGTATCTATAATCAAATCAAAAACTTGGAAGAACACGTTTGCCAAATGACAAAGGACACTTTTGGTGTTACGTTGGATCGTCACGAATTTGTCTTTTTACTATTGATTGAACCAGCTATTGGCCATTATAAATCAATTGAAACTGTCGAAGAAAAATTGACGTTCTTTCAATCGCATACACCACACCTCTTCGAAGCCATTCATTCCTTTATCAATCAACTGGAGTTGATATTTCATCAAGAGGTGGCTAATCGCAAGGCGATGACACTGATTCTTCTCCAATATTATGTGTATTCTAGGGAAATTACCGTAAGAGATGGATTCCTTTTCAAAAAGAAATCGAGGTATTTATCAGAGGTAAAAAAACAGCTTCCTTACTTCTATTCGAGGATTACTCATATCATCCAAGAGTTAAAAACAGACGATATACTTGCTTCTTTTGTGAAAAATGAACGAGAATTGATTCGTATCATTACTTCTAACTGGAGGGGTCTTGTTCATTTGGAAATGGATCGGAGAAACGTGTTGAACATTTTTGTCATTTCAACATTAGGTTATAATCATAGTTTGTTTATTGCGGATTTAATTAAATTAAGATTGCCTCCTCTCATTCATATTTTCACAAGTCCAGAAAATACATTAAATGAACAGACAATGGATCGACTTGGGATTGATATGATTGTGACCGATACTGAACTTCCTAATCAATTAGGACGGTCTACGCTGCTGATCAGCTCTTTTCCAACAAAGAAAGAAGTGGACAACTTGCACTCAAGATTGGTTGATATGACAAACTAAGATTCACCAAAAAAAGCTGCTGAGGAGCTCTCTCAAGCAGCTTTTTGCTTCTGTATTAATGAAGCGCTATTTGTTCATTCATCAAATCAATAGCATAAAGCGATTGCTCATATTCATCTAATAGAAGGTAGACTTTGAGCGGTGCAGCAGTTTGATCTGTCTGCTGCGTGAATAGGACACAAGTGAATTTTTCGATTCCTTCTGGCAGCTTGCTTTTCAGAAAAGGATGAAGAATAGGAGAGATTCGAAGGGTATCAACATCTTGCAACCAAAGCTCATCTTGTAACGCAGGATAATGGTCAACCAAAAACTGACGAAACACTTCCAATGTACTCAAGTTAGATATCCTCACTTTCTTCTATTTATAGCTTTAAGCTTACCTAAAACAAACATGTTCAACTCACCCTATGATCTCAGTCCGCCTATTTTCGCATACTACTAGAGACACAATGTCATTTTTTCTTCTAAAAGATTTGTAGATCAA
Organism: Bacillus sp. WP8; assembly: GCF_000800825.1. Lineage (NCBI taxonomy): Bacteria > Bacillati > Bacillota > Bacilli > Caryophanales > Bacillaceae > Bacillus > Bacillus sp. WP8. The sequence continues at coordinate 822,376 of NZ_CP010075.1, read as the reverse complement.
CTTTACTGTCATGAGTTTTCCATATGTATGACGTTTACTATATGAAATACGAATTCCCACCGATGGACCTATGATCATATTCTTATCTGTTTCTTTCGTGATGAAACGACAACTTCCTTCTACAAAATTCCATTTTTATTCTAAAAAGAGGAAAATAGGACAAAAAAGAACAGCTGCTCACTGTTCTTTTAGAAGTTATGAAAGGTCTGTCAAAGAGAATACTTCGCCGCTCACTGCATCAACGCCATCATGACAGTCAAGCTTGCCGCATAAAACATATTGTTTTTGCACATCGTCATAGACATAGATGGGTGTAAGTTCGAGGCGTTCTCTCAATGTTTCAAAGGCTTCTTTCTGAGATATGGTGATTTCACTAGCTGATTGAGATGGATTGAGTATCCCGCATACTTGAAACATCTCTTTTTTATCTATGTAATTAATGGCTTCAAAAGTGCTGGCATCAATGAAGACCTTGATCTTATCCATAAATCCACAGCCTTCTTGCTCATTCGTTTTTAATATCGCTTCGATATAGCCATGATCACGGTGGAGTGTTTTAAGCACCCACTTCCCTGTATCCTTTGAATATTTTTGCGCCAAAAAGGTGCGAACCGCTTTGATACACTCAGCTTGCTCTTCTTTTGAGATCGGGAATGTATCTGGCGAAGGCTCCAGTGAGAAGGCTTGTTCAGCAGTAATGTCCTCGTTTATATTGATTTCCTTTTTTTCAAAGGCTTTGTTTAACGGTTCATTCCACTCCATGACCTGATTCATGTGTATACAATGTGTTTCTTCACGCCCAATTTCAAATGGTATCGTTCCTGTTCCATCGTTCTTGACATAAATTTCTTCTAACGCAAATATAGGGCGGATTCGATTCTGCTCGAAGGAGGGCCAATCAAACCGCTGCACTTGCTGCTCAGCTAAATCCTCGGTCCTATCAATGGAAAGCACATATTCTTCAGCTCTTAGTCGTTTTTTTGCCATAAATGGCCCTCGATGTATAAAGTGAATGAGCTGCCCATGTTCATCCCATTTCACCTCGATTCTACCTGAAGGCGTCACTTTCACACCATCTATTGCTTCTTCGAAAAAAAGTTCCCCTTTCTCCTTTTGTTGCAAGTGAAAATGCTCACCATCAATCAACCCTGTTTCTTGTTCAATCCATTGAATGGCATGAGCTGGATAAGGCCTCTTAAATGTGACACCATTCTTCGCATAGGTTTTGTCCATGACAAAAACAGCCGTTTCAACCTGCCCTGTATTCAAATTCACGTCAATCACAGCAGTGCCGTCCGGGTTTAGATCATCGTCCTCGGGTTCAGCTTCATGGGAGGGAAACCATTCCATATTCAATGTATACACCGTTTCATTGAACATATTGACGTAGCGATGAAAACTGTGTCTTTTTAGATGGTACAAATCTAAACCAAATTTCGCCTTTGTCTGATCGATCAGTTGTTGTATGTTTGCATTCATTTTTTTCACCTCAAAATTCAGTTTTATGGAAGAAGAAAGATGACGATAAAGCCGAAGATAACGATCGCTGTTAATAATCCTAATGCCATTGCCAGCATATTTGATTCCTTTGTAAAGCCTTTTAATCCGTGCGCTTCAGTCGACCGGTCGATTTTTCTAAAGCGAAAGAGCATGCTTATATTGATAATGGCTAGAGCCATAACAAATAAGAAAATGAGAAACTTAAGTTCTATTTCAAAGAATGTATCTGGTATTGTTTGTAAACTAAATGATTGGAAGAACATAAGCCCGCTCAATATCAATTTCCAAATGTTCTCCATTCTCTGTTCCTTCTCCCACTCTTTCCCCAATTTCTCTTTTTCATAAATGGCTACCTGCTCAAAAATGGGAATGAAAGACTTTGTTGATCCTTTTTTGATCAAGCCGTAAATGCCTTGAAGGAGCATGAAGATTCCTAAACAAAGAAAGAAATATGTAAATTGAATCTCAACTTTTTGAATCAAAATAAAAAAAATCAAGATCATCACGCCGAATAGTAAATTAGAGATAACTACTTGTTTTGTCCTCATCTTTTTCAGTGCAGCTTGTTCCATGTAATACTCCTCTCCGTTTTAAAGGTTTCTGTTAAACGCTCTATCTTTATTACGATTTTACCGAAAAAATGTTTCAATATTTTCCCTTTCCATTGCAGAAATGGAAAGGGAAAGACACCCATCATTCAATGGACGTCTCATACTTCGTAATGAAATCCTCACATCATTTCTTGAGCAGCTGTTCTGTCTTTTATTTGCTCAGCTGCTAAACGTTTAAAGTCCTCAACAGACATTTGCTTTGAAGTCTTTTCTCCGTGCTGTCTAATATTTAGTGTGTTGTCTTGCATTTCTGTATCGCCAATGACAGCGATATAAGGGATTTTTTGCATTTGTGCTTCTCTCATTTTATAGCCAAGTTTTTCATCCCGCTCATCGATTGTTGCTCTTATCCCGATACTTCTTAATTGCTGCTGCACCTCTAAGCAATGATCAAGGTGAACAGTTGAGACTGGGATGATTTGTACTTGTACTGGTGCTAGCCATAATGGAAAGACACCCGCAAAATGCTCAATGAGAATGCCTAGGAAACGATCTAGAGAACCAAAAATGGCGCTGTGAATCACAACTGGCCGTATCTTTTCATTTTTTTCGTTGATATATGTTAAATCAAATTTCTCAGGCATTTGAAAATCCAGCTGAATTGTGGCGCACTGATGGCTCCGCTGCAGGGCATCTTTAATATGAAAATCGATCTTCGGGCCATAAAATGCCCCATCTCCTTCATTTAGCTGGTAGTCGACCTTTAGACGATCAAGCACATTTTTTAGTGCTGTTTCGGATATTTCCCAAATAGCATCATCCCCTAAGGCTTTTTCTGGACGAGTGGATAGCTCGACTGAATACTCAAACCCAAATGTCCGATACACATGATCAACTAATTGGAAAATCCGTTTGATTTCAGCTTCGATTTGATCTTCTCTTAAAAAAATGTGAGCATCATCTTGGCAAAATGTCCTGACCCTGAACAATCCATTTAACGCTCCGCTAAATTCATGACGATGCACCTGACCAAACTCAGCCATTCTGATTGGAAGGTCTCTGTATGAATATAAGCTGTTTTTGAACATGAGCATATGCCCTGGACAGTTCATCGGTTTTAAAGCAAAGCTTGTATGGTCTACTTCTGAGAAATACATATTTTCATGATAATGATCCCAGTGCCCTGACTTTTCCCAAAGTTCTTGGTTCATCATAAACGGTGTACTCACTTCTTCGTATTGCGCTTTTCCTCGCACTTCTCTTGAAAAGGCCATTAATTCATTTCTGACAATCTGACCTTTTGGTAAATAAAACGGCATGCCTGGCGCTTCTTCTGAAAACATAAAGAGGGATAACTGTTTCCCTAATTTCCGGTGATCACGTTTATTTGCTTCTTCCATGAAATGAAGATAATCAGCTAGATGATTTGGATGCTGAAACGCTACACCATACACTCGCTGCAAGACATCCTGATTGCTATCTCCCCGCCAATAAGCCCCTGCAACACGTGTTAGTTTAAATGCCTTTAAGTACCCTGTAGAAGGTACATGCGGCCCGCGGCATAAATCTACAAATTCTCCTTGCTGATAAACTGTGATGGCTTCTTGAGAGGGCAGATCTTTTAAAATATCCAGCTTATATGGATCATGTGCAAATAGCGCTTCAGCTTCTTTGTAAGAGACCTCTTTTCTTTGGATAGGATGATTCTCATTTATGATATTTTTCATCTCTTTTTCAATTTCTGCTAAATCCTCTACGCTTAATGTTTGATCGAGCTTCATATCATAGTAAAATCCATTTTCAATGACAGGTCCGATTCCCAGTGTGACATTGTCATATAACCTTTTCACAGCCTGGGCTAATACGTGTGCAGATGTATGGCGCAGCACTTCAACCCCTTCTTTTGAATCAAGTGTGACAATAGACAGCCCAACATCGCTGTTTAGCTTTTCACTTAAATCAACCATTTGATCATTGACCTTTCCCGCCACCGCTTTTTTTCTTAAGCTCGGACTAATATGGGAGGCAACATCTGCAACAGTCGTACCTGCTGGAAACTCCTTTATCTTTCCATCTGGAAATTGAATCTTCACCATGTTTTCTCTCATAAATGACACACCTTTCCTATTTTTTGAAATAAAAAAACACACCCATCCCTCATAGAGGGACGAATGTGTAATCCGTGGTTCCACCCAAATTCCCATAACGCGTATTCGCATTATGGCTCTGGCGCCGTAACGTGGCATTGACGGTATTGGTTACTCCAATTTTCCCCAATACAGCTCGAAGGTGGTAAGACAGCTTTTCTGCGTTAGGAAGATTTCAGCGTCACTTCCCTCTCTGGTAACCGATAAAAGCTGCTCATGTCCTTTTCAAAGCAATGATCCTATATGAGTGTACAAAAAAAACACACCCATCCCTCATAGAGGGACGAATGTGTGATCCGTGGTTCCACCCAAATTCCCATAATGCGTATTCGCTTTATGGCTCTGGTGCCGTAACGTGGCGTAGACGATATTGGATACTGTAATTTCCCCAATACAGCTCAAAGGTGGTAAGACAACTTTTCTGTGTTAGGAAGATTTCAGCGTCACTTCCCTCTCTGATAACCAGTAAAAATGGCTCATGTCCTTTTCTTCGCTTTTAATTTCTTCATATCTTACATGATGATAATGGATGATGTAAAGGATTATTTTGTGAAGAGCTTTTGAAATTCATTCTTTAAATGTAATATTGTGTGTATTCACTTGGGCTATATTCAATTTGAAACGCAGGTGATAAGGCTCGTTTCACTTCTTCAGTGATTCTCTCTCCTTCTTGATTGAATTTCTTTTCCATGTCTACACCATTTGGCTGCAAATCATCGGTTTCTTCGTCAAACCATCGGCCATACTGTATATTCCAATTCCATAACTTTGAGAAAAGGGTATCACTCATTGGTACATCATCTCTTTCTAAATGACATTGACAATGCCCGCAATGAAAAGGTTCACCACCGTAATCTCCTTCAATTTTCACAAAAGGATGATCCTCAAACTCTCGACAGCACACCCATTTTTTGAAGTGCTGACCGAACTCTGTCAGTTTAATCGAGTAATAACGCATGGAAGTTCGTTTTCCTTTCATGTCAAACATCCCTTGATCAATTAATGTCTTCAATCGATATTCAATAAAATCATCGCCGATATACTGATCTAAATGACCAATGACTTCCCCTATCAGGCGTGGAGTTACGATGTACTCCTCTTCTGGCGCGGACTGATGAAGGCGCTTAGCCATTTTCACTAAATAAGCATCAAATTCATCTTCTGGTACGCTGATCATTTGTCCTTTTTGCCATATCCGCAGCGTATGATTTTCTTTAGCAAGTGAAAGCCATTCGTTTTGTAATCTTTCTCTCTCTTCTTTTGTCACTGGGTGAATATGCGATTTACTCTCATACAAAATTTTAAATTTTTCAGATGCGATTTCTCCGGAATGTCGAAGGATCATTCTTCTTGTATTCGTATTGAACAGCTGATCAAATGCTGTCGTTATATTGATTACAGACAATTCAACCCTTTTCTCTTTTAATAAATAGACGGCATATCGCAAGCCAATTTGCTCATGTGCATTACTGCCTGTCCAGATGAGTATACGACTGCCAGCTTTTATTTCTTTTATTTGCTGAAGCATTCTATGCTGATCGTTGACCATGTCATCAAAATAGCCAAATTCATTTGACATCACGTTACGTAGCCACTCTATACGGTTTGCTTGTCCTTCATGTTCGTGTAATTGTAGAAGTGGCCCAATTGAATAAATATCATCAAAAGAGATGACATCATCTATTTGATTTTGCTTCATTTCACGTATTGCTTGTTTTAAACTACCGGCAGCTGCCGCCCCAAATATGATATGCATCATCATCCGTCTCCCTTTATCTTACAGTTTATTTCATCTTCACCTATTCATGGTTCTTGCGTCAATTCTATTGAGTCAATTTCATTCAAAAGTATGACAATGAGATGATCAGGTATTTACAGAAGTAATAAAGCAGAAGTGAAGAGATAAAAATTTTTATAAAAAAAGCCCAGGAAATGGGCAAAGGAACTACCCTAAATAAGTAGTTCCCACAATACAAAACTAAATTTGTATGTTCACTAGTGAAATCGTTCATGTTACCTTACTTGCTCCATCACCTTCAAACTCTTCTGCTGAGAGATTCGATCAAACGCCACCATCAGAATGGTCATGAGTAAAGCGAGAAGAACCGTTCCAGCGCTGATCCAGCTGAGGTTCAATATAGATGTCCTGCTTAGTACAAGTCCTCCTAAACCAGAGCCTAAAGCAAATCCGAATTGAATAAATGATGTATTGACACTTAATGCGATATCAGGAGATTTCGGTACAAGTGTGACAAGATATAGCTGCTGAGCTGGCGATGTGCTCCATGTAGCAATCATCCATATCATGATCACCGCCACCATGACCACGAGGTTCCCTGTCACAAATGCTAGCAGCATAAGCATGATGATTTGTAGAATAATTCCGGAGAAAATCGTGAATGTTGGGCCTTTTTTATCTGCTGCTACCCCTCCAAGACTGGAGCCCAAAAAGCTGCATATTCCCGCTAGTAATAAAATGCCACTGATTTCTGTAATGCTAAGGTTTGCTGATTCTTGCAGGAAGGGCGTTAAATAGGTAAATAAAGTGGAATATCCCCCAACATAGAATAGCGTCACTGCCACTGCCAGCAAAATTCTCTTATCTTTTAAAATTGATAACTGCATACCTAGCGTCACCGGTTCTTGTTCTTTCATAGAAGGGATGCGCCTATATACAACAATCAGCGGAATGAGCGTGATCAATCCAATGGCTGCAAATAATGCTTTCCATCCAATCATGCTGCTTAGAAATGTCCCGATTGGCACACCTAAAACCAAGGAACTGCTTAATCCCATTAAAATGATGCCAATGGCTGTTCCTCTTTTTTCTCGCTCGACAAGACGAGTAGCCACAGCCATTGCCACCACAATGGCCGTCCCTCCACTAATTCCTTGTAAAATCCTTGTCATCAGCACCATTTCAAACGAATGGCTGACACTTGTGAGGATATTACTTAAAGTAAAAATGATCAGCATCCATGATAATATTTTTCTGCGGTCGATATTGATGGTTAGTGCAATGACAATCGGTGCGCCGATTGCTGCTGAGAGCGCTAAGGATGTGACCAATAAACCAGCAGCTGATATCGTGACCTGTAAATCATCTGCGACCATTTGAATAATCCCTGTAATGATATATTCGATTGTTCCGATTAAGAAGGCTGCTAAAGCAAGTAAATAAACAACGGCTTTATTTTTCATCGTGAAGTTTCTCCTTTGGGCAATGTTTACACTTCATTTTTTATAGGAATTTGTATTTCAATGAGTCTTCCTTCTTCATTTTCAGACAATGGGTAATAAATCTCTCTGCCAGGCTGATCTTCTTTCACGCGGTATCCGTTATTTTCGATCCATGTCGCCAGGTCAACACAAGCAGATTGTGCAAATGGAGAATCTGAATGAAATAGGAGCGTCGCCATGGTTTCTTCAGCTGGTAACGTGCGCATCGTAATTCCCTGAGGCAGAGAGCCCCTTAACGCTTTAGCGGAATACCCAACCTGAAATTCGAACTCACTTTCTTTAGCAAGTGATTCCCTCCACAGCACGATTTGTGGCTCAGAGTTCAATTCTTGCGGATGTTTTTGTAACAAATGATGAAACGTTTCAAAGAATGATGGGATTTCGTCAACAGTTCCGTTGGATTGAAAAGACATGATGTGTTTGCTTTCAACCGATTTGATGATGACCTCCTGCTCTTTTTCCACACACCCCTCTCGTTTGATGAGGTGCATCCGCTCCTTAATACGGGCTAATTTCTGCTGTTCTCGATCGATCAATTGCTGAATCTCACTCTCTTTCAAGAGAAACATGCCCTGAATCTGGTCGACAGAAATATCTTCACGAAGAAGCTGACTCATTTGCTTTAACGTAAAACCTAATTCCTTGTATAGAAAAATCCGATTGACCTCAAGCAGCTGCTCAGCTGAGTAATACCGGTATCCAGAATCTTGATCGATCTGTTTAGGCTTTAATAAATCGATTTGGTCATAATACCTTAAGGTTTTGACAGGGACTTTACTTAACATAGAAAAATCACCAATCTTGAACATCCTGATCTCCTCCGTTTTGTTGATCTGATCAAAGTATAAACCTTTCAGTTAAGGGGAAAGTCAATAGAAGATTTTCATTTGCATAATCATTTGATGAAGTTGAATAAATTTTTCAAAAGCGCAAAAAGCCTAGATTTCTCTAAAATCTAAGCTTTGCCCATTATCCTAACATTTTTTCTAACAATCCCATCTGCTCAACAATCTTCATATCATTCATAAATCGTTCCAAACTTACTCTATTCTCTTTTTGTAAGTCTGTTGAATAACCTAAGCATATATTAAAAATACGATCTAACCTTTCTCCGTCTCCACTATAAAAATAATTCGTCACTACTCCATTATTTTCACTTGCAAGAACCACAACTGTAGCCATCTCTAATACATATTCTATATCTTCTTTAGAAATCGTTCGATCTTTTTTATTAGCATTCTTGAATTCATGACTATGAATAGAACGAATCCTACCTTCAAGTAAATTGAGTATAGATTTCTTATAAATGACATACACACTGTGAATATGACTTTTATCAGGACAATAGGGATCTTGTAAAATGAATTTTATACGTTCATCTTCTTTTTCAATTTTTATTGCATCAAGATCATATAATAAAATTTGATCAATTTCTTCTATTTTCATAGGAGGAAAAGTATCGACTGCATCTGTTTTATTTTTCATATGATCACTCCAATAATTGAAATAAACCGCTCTTAGTCCAAACAATCTAATCTTTCAAGACACTTCAACATGTTTCCACTTTTAAAGAAATTGAATATGGCTCCCTCACTAAATCGCTCAGCTCTCAAAGCCCCCATGATGAGAGCAAGTACACACTGCGCATTTAAATTTGAGATGTCCACATGCTCCATATCGTTCGTTCCCCAATCAATTCCATTTTCTGAGAGGATTTCACTATAGCGGGTAAGTTCCATTTCTTGATGCTGTTCTGCAAAGGTATAGACATCATCAAGAAAGCGTTGGACCGTTTCGGAATAATTCACAAAGGGCATCTGGATTGGGCGTTCAGCTGTTCCATCATTTTCTTGATCGATCACCCATTCTCCGATATGGTCCTCGTGAAGCATCGGTATGTATTTTGTCAGTATTTCAAATTGACTCATCGTTATCCTCCTCTATTTTATGAACTTGATTTACTCAGTTGATAAAAAAATCCGTGATCATCCTACCAGTTAGCCACCAGTATTCAAATCACGGACTGTTTATTCACTTCACTTTTTACACTCTTACCATTGATACAACTGTCTCCACATGCGCCGTATGCGGGAACATATCAACTGGCTGCATGTATTCGATTTTGTAGTCTTTTGACATGTATTCAAGGTCTTTTGCTAGTGTGGATGGGTTGCAAGAGACGTAGACAAAGCGTTTTGGTTTGACTTGTTTGACGGTGTCTAAGAAGGTGCGCTCGCAGCCTGTTCTTGGCGGGTCGACGACGATGACGTCAGGACGGAAGCCTTCTTTGACCCATTTTGGCAGCCAATGTTCAGCTGTTCCTGTCACATAGGTCGCGTTTTTCATGCCGTGTTTTTTGGCATTTTTCTTAGCATCATCAATTGATTCTTTGATAACATCCATTCCTCTTACTTCTTTTGCGCCATCTGAGAGCCACATCCCAATGGTTCCAACGCCGCAATACGCATCGACAACCTTTTCTTTGCCAGTCAGTTTGGCCGCTTTTTTCGCTTCATCATAAAGCTTTAGCGTCTGCTTCGGATTCAATTGGAAGAAAGCACGTGCACTTAGTTCGAAAGAGACGTCTCCTAAAAATTCTTGGATGACCATATTGCCAGCTAGGTGAGATGTTTTATGGCCGAAGATGACTGATGTTTTTTCGCCATTGATATTATGCATAATGGACGTCACTTCAGGCAGACGTTTTTGAATGGCTTCGGCAATTTCTTTTTTCTTTGGAAATTCAGGTTTTGATGTGACAAGAACGACCTGTACTTCCCCTGTTTCAAAGCCGACACGCACGACAATCGAACGCACGTCGCCTTTTCTTGTCCGTTCATTGTAAACAGATACGCCGAACTTCTCTAAAATTTTGCGAACAACACCCGTTGTTTTGTTCGTTTTTGGATGCTGCACGATACATTCCTTGATCGGTACAAGCTTATGAGAATTCAGTCCGTAAAGTCCTGCAATGATGTCTCCGCTGTGAGAACGTCCTACTTGGAACTGACTTTTGTTTCGGTAATGCCACGGGTCTTCCATGCCGATCGTTGGCCTGATATCAAGCTTTTCAACCGATAGCTTTGTATGGCGCTCCATTGATTGAATGACAATATCACGCTTTTCATTTAGCTGCTGCTCATACGCCAAATGCTGAAGCTGACAGCCGCCGCACTCTTCGTATACTGGGCATGGCGGTTTGACTCGATGCTCAGAGCGCTTTCGCACTTTCCTGACCGTACCTTCTGCATATTTTGCTTGGACATTCGTTGCTTCAACCACCACTTCCTCACCTGGAAGCGCGCCTGGGACAAAGACCACTTGTTTTTTAAAATAACCGACCCCTTCTCCATTAATGCCAAGGCGTTTAATGGTAAGCGGGAACTGCTGTCCCTTTTGCAAAAGGGCACCTTGCTGTTTTTCTTTCACTTTATTCTCTCCGTTCTATTTAAACCATTGATAGGTTGTCTTCATTTTATTCCATCTCCTTAGTATATCACGTCTTGGACAAAGAGAGAAAATGCCTTTCATTTATTTATCTGTCTCAATGCTTCTCCATAAATATAAAGAAGCGTAGCTTAAATATGGGGTCCATTCCTTGCTTAGCGCTACCATCTCTTCTTTTGTCGGCTTTTCAGGCAGGTCGAAGTGCCGTTTGATTGCATTTTGAATGCCGATATCTGCCATTGGAAAGAGATTTGGTCTTCCAAGCCCATTCATGAGCACATTTTGAACCGTCCAAGGTCCAATCCCTCTAATCGGAAGCAGACGCTCTTCTACCTCCAGATCAGATAAATCGTGTAATTCCTCTAAACAAAGTGAGCCGCTCACAATTCGTTTCGATACATCGATGACATATTCTGCTTTTCGTTGACTAAATTGAAGCTTTCTCAAATCATCTGTTTCAAGAGAAGCGATGGTTTCTGGTAAAGGATCAAACCAAACACCTTCTATTTGCTCACCGTACGTATGGACAAATCGTTTCGTGAGCTCGTAAGCAAACGAAAGATTCAGCTGCTGATGAATGATGCATTTCATGAAACAATGATATAAATGAAAATCCAGCATGAGCGGCGTTCCGATATGCTCCTTAAAAATGGGCGCTAGATTGGTTTGAGAAAAGTGGTCTTGAATCATGTGTAATTGATGCTCCATGCCAAATATCCGTTTCACCTCAGAAAGAAGGGGTTCCTCTGGGCCGTTTGATCGCACCCGGAACATAGGCGCATCTATTGTTCCAGTAGCTTGAACGATGACCACATACGGTTTTTGCTCCAATCTGATCGGCACTTTGATTTCTCTTTGACTCAAATCGACTGCTTTTAATGGATCACTTGATAAGCGTCTAAGCACTTGATCGAAATGATACGGCGGCTCTATCACCAGCTGTTTTTCCCACATACATGTCCTCTTCCTTTCTGCCAACATACGCAGATGTAATTGTTTCATTTTGCATGAATGATTCTCTTTATTGAATACTTTTTAACATAAAGAGTACAAGAATTTATCAGTTATATCTTCCTTATTTGTGGTCATTCTCCTTTTGGATAGAAGAAAGTTTTTAGTCGAATTCAGCTAACATTCGACAGCAATCTTCAACATTTTAGGATCATTTTCCTTAAATTAGAAATAGAACCTCTGGGTGATATCTTCCTCCCTGAATATATTTGTATAATTATGACATATCAAGGAGGTGAACAAAGGAATTAGCGGATTAGGCAATCATTTGTTTTATCTTGCAAGAACATATTTACCTCATTGATAACCGGCTTCACCTAGTTTCACATTTTACAAAAAAGAAGACCCAAAATTAAAAAACAAAGGAGATCCGACCAATGAAAAAAACCATTCTTTCTGTTGCACTTGCCACTGCTGTTTCTTCGACACTGCCATTATTCGCTGACGCTGCTGAGCCAAAAACTTCAGCACCTGTTTCTACTACACTTCAGCAAACTGTCTTAAACAAAGCTGCTGCTGAAGGTAAAGCTGGCACTACAGCTAGCCCTAATGTTAACGTAAACTTTGATGTTCTTGGGATTGCCAATGCCATTGTAAACGCAGTAAACGCCAATGCAAACCGTTCTGGATTCGTGAAAAGCGTCATGGAAAGCACATTCTACGCTGCTGGCGGCAGATATAATGTCATGGTCTTTAACCTAAGCCAGAACTACGAAGACCGTTTTAACGGCGTCAAAACTTTCGCTACTGCTAATCTTGGTAATGTTGTTTACGGAATTTGGGTATTCGAAAGTGGTACATTTAAAAACAACGGCGATGGCGGCTGGGATAACTGGGCGTTTAGAGGCTGGTTTGACCGTCAAGATAAATTCGTTACGTTCCATCGTCCTTAATTCTCAGTTTTATCCATCAATCATACACGCACATTTAACCGATAACCGATCTCTTTCTGAGATCGGCTTTTTTATGTAGAAAACGTATAAGTTCACCGGCGCTGCTTCATGATATAATGCAAGTCTGGAGGGGTGCACATGCTGAGAAAACTTGCAGTGACAAAAAACGGCGACTTGATTGAACATGCAACAATGCAGCAGCTTTCAAGCCCCGAAATCGCCTGGTATTGGATTGATTTTCATGCACCAACGGAAAAGGAAGCAGCGCTTTTGAAGGAATATTTTCAGTTCCATCCGCTTGCGATTGAGGATTGCTTCCATTATTTGCAGCGGCCGAAGCTTGATTTTTATGAGGGGTATTTATTTTTCGTGCTGCATGCCCTTAATCAAAAAACGCTGCGTTCTGAGGAAGTTGATCTGTTTGTTGGTGAAAACTATATCGTGACCTTTCATTTAAAGGAAGCGCCATACATTGAGCGTGTCATTCGAAAGCTCAAGGGGTCTGATAAAGAAAGAAACAGCGGACCTGAGCATATTGCCTACATGCTGATTGATCAGCTTGTTGATGATTATTTCCCTATTATTTATCAAATAGAGGACAGGCTGAATGAAATTGAGGATGAAGAAGGTCATAAAACGTATGGCACGTTGATGAACGAAGTATTCGGAATCCGATCCGATTTGCTCAAACTGCGAAGAACGATTATCCCGATGAGGGACCTTTTATATCGTATTGTGAACACAAATACGATGAAAAGCGATACAAACCGCCAAGCGTATTTTAATGATATTTACGATCATCTTTTGAAACTAACAGAGATCGTTGAGTCGAACCGGGACATGACAGCGGATTTACGAGACAGCTATCAGACGCTGAATTCCAACCGGATGAATGCGATTATGATGACATTGACCATTGTGTCGACCATTTTTATTCCACTGACCTTTATTGTTGGGGTGTACGGAATGAACTTTGACAACATGCCTGAATTACATTGGAAATACGGCTATTTTGGCGTGCTGATTTTCATGGGTCTGCTCGTTTCGGGTATGCTTTTGTGGTTTAAACATAAAGGGTGGTTTAGGATTTTTAAATAATGTTTGTTCAGTTCATCCCCCTCTTTTGTTTCAGCGTAAAATCAGAAAAGGATAATCAAAAAGCCTGCAGGTCTTCTGCAGGCTTCTTTCTATAGCTGAGGCAGATGCCATACTTTTTCAAGCATGAGATCGTCTAGGCTTTTAAAGGAATATCCTTGTTTTTTCAGAGCGGTGATGGCATCATCCAGCGCTTCGGCATTGTCTCTTGAGACGGTATGAAGTAAGTAAATGGCACCTGGGTGCGCCTGCTTCATCATTTGATCATAAGCATACTGTTTTCCTTTTTGATGATGGATATGCCAGTCTACAAACGCTACTGACCAGAAAACAGTTTGGTAGCCGAGCTGTTTCGTTTCTTTTAGTACCCTTTCGCTGAACACACCGCGCGGCGGACGAAGGTAGAGGTTATCTTGTTTACCTGTGATTTTGTACACAGCTTCATTGACACGGTCCAGTTCTTCTTTGATTTCTTTCGTACTTTTTGTTGTTAAATCTGGATGATGATAGGAATGGTTGCCAATGATATGACCTTCTTCTGCCATACGTTTGACAAGCCCGGGCTGGTCCTTTACAAAATGACCTGTCACAAAAAAGGTGCCTGGTACTTGATGTTTTTTCAGCACCTCTAAGATCTTGGGTGTGTACCCATTTTCATAGCCGTTGTCGAAGGTGAAATAAATCTCTTTCTTTTTCGTGTTACCTAAATAGAAGGCATCATACTTTTTTAAGAGTGCCGTCAATTCTTTGCCCGCATCCGGCGGCCTGTGCTCTTTGCTTTTCGCAAATCCCCAGTGGATGGGCTTATTAGACACTGCTCCTACTTCTGAAAAAGGTATGGAAACAAAAAGCGCACATAAACAGATCAGCATGAATTTTTTCATTTACGTCACTTCCCGGTTTTTCTTCTATTGTGCAGAATAAGACCGAGACTCATACACCGATTCACCTGCCAATTTAAAGAAAAAAGCCCGCATTGCGCGAGCTATTCTTCCTTCCAATCATTTTTAAACCGTTCATATTTCGCTTCTAGGTCGTCAATCATCTGGATCAGTCTGTCTATATCCTCAACGTCTGTTGATTCGGGATCTAATGAATCAATCACATTCATAAACATATCTAATCGGTTCTTTAAATAATCAACCTGCTGCTCTTTGCTGTCTGCTGCCTTGCCCATTGATACACTCCCTTTAGCGTTTGTTTATAGCTTATCTTTTTTTCCCTTGTAAATCAATTGTGTCCCTCTTGCGTATAACCGTGATGAGGCTTAAAATTAACTGTTGGCGGGTCTACGTTTGCCCGAATGAAAAGGAGATAGATACCATGAACCAAAAAACAGCACTTCGTCCGATCACCCCTGCATACGACCCTTGGGAAGCCTATCTCGATGTGCAGGATTACGGAGAAATGAAGCTGACTAATATTGAATTTACGACAACAACATTGTGTAACATGAGATGTGAGCATTGTGCGGTCGGCTATACCTTACAGCCTAAAGACCCGAATGCGCTGCCGATAGATTTGTTACTTCGCCGTTTAGATGAAGTTCCGCTCCTGCGCTCACTCAGTATTACAGGCGGAGAGCCTATGCTTTCTCTTAAATCTGTACGAGAATATGTCGTCCCTTTATTAAAGTATGCCCACGAACGCGGCGTGCGTACACAAATCAATTCAAATTTAACCCTTGATTTGGCACGCTATGAAGAAATTATTCCATACTTAGATGTCCTTCACATTTCACATAACTGGGGCACTGTCGAAGAGTTTGCAACAGTCGGTTTTGCCATGATGGATCGTAAACCAACCTTTGAGCAGCGCGAGAAATTATTTAACCGCATGATTGAAAATAGTCAGGCACTTGTCAAAGCAGGCGTAACCGTATCCGCTGAGACCATGCTGAATAAGCGCACGCTTCCATATATTGAGCACATTCACCGGCAGATCGTCGAGGAAATGAAATGCCAGCGCCACGAAGTTCACCCGATGTATCCAAGTGATTTCGCCAGCGCCCTTGAATCTTTGACGCTTCCGCAAATGCGGGATGCGATTCATCAGCTGCTTGATATTCGTGATCAAAACACATGGATGCTGTTTGGCACCCTGCCATTTTATTCATGCAGCACAGATGAAGAAGACCAGCGACTCCTCAACCGATTGCGCCAGGAGAAAAATGTCACAGTTCGAAATGACCCTGATGGACGCTCACGGTTGAATGTGAATATTTTTGATGGGAATATTATTGTGACAGACTTTGGCGATACACCGCCGCTTGGAAACATTGCAACTGATACATTGCAATCAGCCTATACACGCTGGATGAACACGAAATTAGCAAAAGAGCTGAATTGTCATTGCCCAAGCGTGCAGTGCCTCGGTCCGAATGTTCTAGTGAAAAACAGCTATTATCAAGATGTTGATTTTACTTCTCGAACAGCCAGGGGGTAACCGATAGATGGACGATACATTTCTGACAGTGGTCAAAAATAAATACATTGAAATTCTCCTTGTTGGGCTCGTTCTTTGGCTTGCTGTCTTTATGATCAACAAAGCCCTTCAAATTTTCTTTAAACGAACTGAGTTTATAGAGGACAAAAAGAAGAAAACAATTGAGAGTTTGGTCAAATCGGTCACGAAATACACTGCTTCGATTTGCTTTGTGCTCTATGTCATTTCTCTTTTCTTTCATGACTTTGGGAAAATTCTTGCGGGTGCTGGTGTCGCTGGGATCGTCATCGGTTTTGGTGCCCAGACGCTCATTCGTGATATTTTAGCAGGCATTTTTCTCATCTATGAACGCCAGATTCATAAAGGGGATTATGTGACGGTGAATAACCTCTTTAATGGAACCATTGAAGAGATTGGTCTCCGCTCTCTGCAAATTAGAGAATGGAGCGGCAAGCTGTTAACCATTTCTAACGGGGATATCAGGCAAATCCAAAACTATAACATGCAATATATGCGGATTACGGAATCTGTGTTAATTAGCGCGAATCAAAACCCAGATATCGCCTTCCAAGCGCTTGAATCAGCATGTGACAATTTAAATCAAATGCATCATGATTTTCTTAAAAAAGATGAATTCCAAAACGCCATTGAACCCTTTCAAGTTCATGGAATTATGGGCTTGAATAAGCTGAATCGCGGGATTGAAATCACAGTTAAGGGAATGGTCGAAGACGAAAAATACTTCGAAGCCGCTCTCGCTGTGCGAAAAGAAATGATCAAGCAACTTCATCAGCATGATGTCAAATTGCTTGAGGATCTCGCTTATCCCCAGCCTGCAAAATAACCTCATTCTATATGGGGTTATTTTTTTATTTGTATTTTGTTAACCGGTTAATTATAATGTTATTTAGTTAACCAGTTAATAATAGAGAGGATGTATGGAATGACAAAAACAGAAGCAATTTCTTTCATCAAGGAGATGTATCAAGAGGTGTTAACCAAGTTCGATACAAAAAAGGTGGAGGCTTATTTTTCACCTGACTATCAGCAAGTGACCGATGGGAAGGTTTCCACGCTTAATGAGTTTAAAAAGCATCTATCCACATTAAAAGAAATGACAACACAGCTTGCGATCCCCGCCTTTCATGATGTGTTATTTGATGAAGAAACGCAGCAAGCGTGTTTTCGTTACACGGTACATATTGACCTCGCAAGCGGAGACGGGGGTTTAATAGATGTCACAGCTCTTTTCACCTTATTAGATGGCAGGATCATTCGGTGCGACGAGCTGACTCGGGCTCACGAAAAACATGAAATGCTTGAACAGCTGGGGCACATTAGCTAACAATTCTCTTCATTTCAGCCCTCTTACTTCTATCCTCTTGACTGATTCATGTATAATAGATAGCAGAATGATTTCATGCAGCATGGGGACCCTCATACTGTGTATTTTCTAATTGAAAGAGAGTGAATAAGATGGGTCGTAAGTGGAACAACATTAAAGAAAAGAAAGCATCAAAGGATGCCAGTACAAGTCGTATTTACGCAAAATTCGGGCGTGAAATCTATGTGGCTGCCAAACAAGGTGAGCCAAACCCAGAATCAAACCAAGCACTTCGTTTTGTCCTAGAACGTGCAAAAACATATAGTGTCCCAAAACATATTGTGGACCGTGCCATTGAAAAAGCCAAAGGCGGTGCGGAAGAGAACTTCGATGAGCTGCGCTACGAAGGATTTGGTCCAAACGGATCAATGGTAATCGTTGATGCCCTCACCAATAACGTGAACCGTACAGCTTCAGATGTTCGAGCAGCATTTGGGAAAAACGGCGGAAACATGGGCGTAAGCGGCTCTGTTGCTTACATGTTTGACGAAACAGCTGTCATCGGTGTCGAAGGGAAAAGCGAAGAAGAAACACTTGAGCTTTTAATGGAAGCAGATGTTGATGTACGTGACATCATGGAAGAAGATGAAACGGTGATTGTGTACGCTGAACCAGATCAATTCCATCAAGTACAAGAAGCATTCAAACAAGCCGGTGTTGAAGAATTCACTGTCGCTGAAATCACAATGCTACCGCAAAACGAAGTGACGTTAGATGATGAATCTAAAGCACAATTTGAAAAGCTGATCGATGTATTAGAAGAGCTTGAAGACGTGCAGCAGGTTTATCATAATGTGGATTTAGGGGAATAAAAAACTTAAGCCATAGTAGTCGTTGAGTTCATTCAACTTCTACTATGGCTTTTTTATTTTCTCAATAAAATGTAATATATGTATAATGTGTTAATGTCTACAATTTTCAAGGAGATGAGTTTCATTTTTAAAACATGGTGGTTTTCTTATTATGGATTTATGATCATCCCTTATCTTGGCCTATGTCTTATTTTCAACGACTTACCGATATTGACTAAAGTTATCTTCTTTCTTTTTATCATTTGGTATTTATATAACGCCTTTGACTTTTACAAAAATGAACTAAAAAGAAAAAAAGAGAAACCCTATTAGCAAAAAACAGTCATCTCCTCTGTTGATAAGAGGAGATGACTGTTTTAATTCATCCCTTGAAACCCAAACGTCAGGTGATCCTGAACAGGTATCCAAGCGCCGATTCCTTGCGAAGTCACGTTTTTCACGACGAGTTTGCGTTTATTTCCTTTTAGCACAAGGTACACTTCTCCGTAAGTAACCTTACCTTTTTCGTTAATCGCTGGTGCATAGGCATGAAGCGATGCTGCTTTTTTTGGAGAGACATGGTAAGACTGATCTCGTTTTGTTCCTGCACCAATTACGGTGTCAAACGCAAGGGGCAGCTTTGTTTTTTGAATGGCTTTTTGCATCATCAATGTTTTCACATCTTCTGGGCTTGGCACTTTTGCTGTGAGTCCGCCGCTTACTTTCACTTGCTGCTTTTGAACGTATTTTCCAATGGCTGTTTTATTGCCGCCTCTGTTATCAATATGGTTCGTATTCACCTTTTTGTATTCCCAATTGGCGACGGTTTCGTTTGAATCGTAGCTCAGTGCCCATCTCCCAAGGAAAATGGTCGCGCGGTATCCAACTGCTAATGGCGTCCCTGAAATGCTGGATTCATTCAGCATTTTAATCAAATGAGTATTCTCAATCGGGACACTTGTTGTTTTGAACAATTCAGCCGTCAGCTCGCTCGGCTGGAGCAGCGGCTGATCCTGTGACGCGTTCGGATACGTATTCTCCTTTGAAATACTTGCGACAGAGGATGGCACTTTAAATGGCTTTGCCGCCTCCGCTGGAAAGCTGTATAGAAAACTTAAGGATAAGAGAACAACAAACATGATGCGGGGCATCTTTTTCATATCATCACTCTTTCTCATTCATTTTTCCATAGTATTTTCCCGAAAGACGTCCCTTATCCACAAAAGATTATAAAAGGAAAAATCCAATCGCCATAATAAAATAGGCAGCGAGTAATGTGGCGCCTTCAAACCAGTTTGTATCACCATCATTTGATAAAATGACCGTGAGCAGCACAGAGGATGCCATCGCAATGAGTTCCGGTAAGGAAAAAATGAGCGGCATCTGCTTGTCGAAAAATAGAGAGCTGATGACAAGGATTGGCGCGACCATCATGGCAACCTGAAGCGTGGAGCCAAAGGCGATTTCTACTGCTACATCCATTTTGTTTTTATACGCCATGATGACAGCTGAGGCATGTTCTGCTGCGTTGCCGACGATGGCCACAATAATGACACCGATAAACAGCTCACTCCAGCCAAATTGTTCTCCCACTGTATCAAATGTATGAACAAGACGCTCTGAAATGTACGCAACTGCGATCGTCGAAAGCAGCAAAATGACAGTGGCAAACTTTCCAGACCATTCAGGTGTTTCTTCTTCCGTCTCTGCTTCGCCTTCCATGCTCTCCTGCTTGGCAACATACACCCCGCGGTGGCTGACCAGTTTGAAATAGAGCGCCGCGACATAAAGCAAAATCATCACAATACTGATCCCAATGCTTAAAACAAACTGTTTATTCTCTGCCATCTCCATCGAAAATACTTCTGGAATGACAAACGCTACAATAATGGCAAACATGAGCAAGCCTGAATTGTGCCTTGCATCATGGACATTGAATACTTGGCGCTTATATTTTAATCCGCCAACGAAAAAAGACAAGCCAGCCACAAGCAGTAAATTTCCGATGACCGATCCTGTTAATGATGCAAGTACGATGGCCGTCAGTCCTTGCTTTAAAGCAAAAAACGAAATGATTAACTCCACCGCATTTCCAAATGTAGCGTTTAAAAGTCCGCCAATTCTGGGCCCCGCAATGATGGCAAGACTTTCTGTGGCTCTTCCCATAAAACTAGCAAGACCAATAATGGCGATACAATAAACGGCAAACATGACGACCTGCGGGAAATGAAGAAAACTGCCAAGCACCGATAGCGGAACACCGATTGCGACAATCACAAGAAATAAACGATTCATACAGCCATTCTCCTTTACATATGTCTGACTGTTATTCTTTCGTGAGTGCCGGCATCATATACATTTTAGATTCGCGCGTGTGAAAAGGTGATATCAATACTTCCTTTCACGGACTGCACCATTGAGCAATGCTTCAATGCAAGGGTGATCACTTTATCGATTTGTTCATCAGATGTATTAATGTCTTCAAATAAGATATGTAAATGAATGCTGGAAATCTTGTTTACAGCTCCTGCTCTTGTCGTTTCAGGTGTGATCGTCAGCCCTTCATAGGATATTCGCTTTTTACGGCACACATGAATGAGCATTTCTCCAAAGCAGCCTGCAATGGCTGAGGTGAACAATTGAGCTGGACGGTACCCCATTTCTTCTGTTCCTGAAATAGGCAGCTGCCTGTCCTCATTATGTGCGATCCAACGATCCTTTTCGTATGTCAGCTTCATTCCTTTTCCACCTTTCTATTGAAACCCCTATGGTTCCATTGTACGATGAAAATATGAACTTGTAAGGAGCATCTTATGTCGAGAATTCACTTTATGATTTTAATTTTACTTGTATCCGTGTCTGGTTTTTCACAGGGTGCATTACTTCCTGTCATTTCCATTATTTTCGAACATGCCGGTACTTCTCCTACGTTAAACGGACTGCATGCCACAGGCTTATATCTCGGAGTACTGCTTGCGTCTCCTTTTATGGAAGCACCGCTTCGCCGGTTTGGATTTAAGCCGTTAATCGTCATTGGAGGCGCCGCTGTCTTTTTAAGCTTGTTTAGCTTTGTGTTTTTTGAATCTTATGTCGTCTGGTTCTTTCTCCGGCTTATGATCGGGATTGGTGACCATATGCTGCATTTCTCTACACAGACGTGGGTGACCTATGCTTCATCCTCGAGAAATCGCGGAAGAAACATTTCACTGTATGGATTATCGTTTGGACTCGGTTTTGCCGCCGGCCCTTTTTTAACGCCGCTCATTGAGATCAATCCAGCTTTGCCTTTTATTGTTTCTGGTGCCGTTAGTTTATGTATTTGGCTGCTTGTGTTTGTTTTAAAAAATACATATCCAGATACGGGCGAAGTGCAAACGTCAGAGCAGACAAACAGTTTGAAGCGCTTCAAAAAGGCCTTTCAATTTGGCTGGGTCGCCTTTATGATGCCATTTTGCTATGGATTTTTAGAAACGACGCTTAATAGTAACTTCCCTGTATATGCGCTAAGAAGCGGTGTGACAGTAGAGGCAGTTGCGTTTATTTTACCTGCGTTTGCCATTGGGAGCATTGTCTTTCAGCTTCCTCTTGGGATGCTCAGTGACCGGTTTGGCAGACGCCGCATCATTTTATGTGTGACACTCGCTGGATCATTCTTTTTCCTTTTAGCAGGGATCTTCATTCAATCCGTTTTGGCTGTCGCCATTTGTTTCTTTATCGCCGGAATGGCTGTAGGCTCTACCTTCTCACTTGGCATCAGTTATATGACCGACTTATTGCCAAAGCATCTGCTTCCCGCCGGGAATTTGATGTGCGGGATGGCGTTTAGTGCAGGCAGTATTCTCGGGCCGGTACTTGGAGGATTCTTTGTGCAAACGTTTGAAGGAATGAATTTACTTTACCTTGTCAGTTTCGTAATATTATTTGTGTTTTGCTGCGTTCGGTTTGGGAGAACGACGGCAGTGGTGGAAAGTCCTAATGAATCCATTTCTAATTAAAAAACTCCCCTGCACCGCAGAGGAGTTTTTTCATTTAATGATAACCATTTTGCCCGTTCGCACTGCCGCTTGTTTTGTGCTTTGGCTGATGGCCTTTGTTTTGTTTCGTGTTGCTTCCGCCTTTTTTCGATTGTTTGGACATATGTGATTCCCCCATCCATCAAGATTGAACATGTTCGTTCTTCTTTAGGATGCCCAGATTTCTTCACACCTTGCCTGGTACGATTTTACGCTTATGTAAAAGCGCATTGAGCTCGCCGCCAAGGATAATCATGATGCCGGTTAAATAGAACCAGATCATTAAAATAATGATTCCCCCAATACTTCCGTACATCGCGCTGTAATTAGCAAACTCGCCTACGTAAAATGAGAACAGCATGCTCACCAAAATCCATCCAATCGATGCAAAAATGGCGCCTGGCAGAACAAATTTCAATTTCAGTCTGATGTTTGGGGCGAAATAGTACAAGGCTGTAAACACAATCAATAAAATCAGCGGGCTAATGATCCACCTCATGGCCGTCCAAATGGTGAGAAAGGCATCTGACTGCCCAACTAATTTAGCGACAAATAAGCCAAGTTCTTTTCCAAAGACAGGCAGCATTAAGGCAAAAATAATCGTAAGAACCATCGCTATAGTTAAGATGATTGATGTTAAACGTACGAGAATGAAGGAACGATTTTCCTCAACTTCGTAAGCATGGTTAAATGCTCTGACGACGGCATTAATCCCGTTAGATGCAGACCAAAGGGCGGCAATAATCCCGAATGACAGCAATCCGCCGTTGCGGCTGTTCAGTGTCTCTTCGGCGATGGATTCAATCATCGAAAGCGCTCCTTCTGGCGCATAACCAGAAATGACGCTCAGGACATCCTTCGACGTCAGCGGCAAATATCCAACGAGTGTCAGCACGAAGATGAGAAACGGAAATAATGAAAGCAAAAAGAAATAAGCAAGCTCAGCAGATTTTGCTGGTCCTTCATGCAGCAAAAAGCGTTCAATTAACGCTTTAATAAAACCCATACGCCTCATCTCCAATGATCAATCTTTCTATTTCGATCGAAAGTGATCCTTTGTTTCTTCAATAATCTCTAATACTTTTGGGGTTGTTTCCTTTAACTGATTGACTTGTTCATTTAAAAATGACAAATCATCTGAGACTGTTCGCATCAGCTGCTTCGTTTCTTCCATTTTTTCTTTCACGCAAGCAGAAATTCTGGCTGGCTCCTGACGGTATTCCGCCAGCTTTTCCTGACAGTCATCCCATTTGTCTTTAAGCGCAATTCTCGTTGGCCGATGAAATAATGTCAGCAGTGCGCCGCAAGCTGCTCCTATCACAGCTCCTCGAAGCATGATTTGATTTTTCTCTTCCATCTCGTCTGATCTCCTTTCAGTTAAAGGTGTTTCTCTTTCTTTACATACGTCAAAAAACGATCAATTCCTGTTTCAATTAAATCATGTACTTCCTCAAAGTTTCCAGTGTAATAAGGGTCTGGCACATCATCTCGATCATCGTCTTCAACAAAGTCAAGAAGACGGCCAATAAAGTGATGTTTCCCATAACCGGCTATACTGCGAAGTGCCCCTACATTTTCAGCATCCATCGCAATGATATAGTCGTATGCTGTGATGTCCTCATCTATGATTTGTCTTGCGGACATCCCCTCATAGCTGATCCCTTTTTCATCAAGCAGCTTTCGTGTTCCTTCATGCGGAGGACTGCCTTGATGCCAGCCGCCAATTCCTGCTGAATCAATGACAAAGTGCTCGCTTAGTCCTTCATCTTCTACTCGTTTTCTAAACATGGCTTCTGCCATCGGTGACCTGCAAATATTGCCAAGACATACGAATAATACATGAATCATCCTTCATTCTCCTCCTATCTTTTCCCTAGAAACTGCTTTCGAAAACCTTTTCTCTATCATATCAAGCCCTTTTTCTTTTGAAAACTTTGCAAGAAAAACTCCCATCGGCATTGACACATTATACAAAAAAAGGGGACACTTTAGGAGAATTGCACAAATAAAGGGGGATATATATGGGATGGGTAGAACAGATTGTCAGCAATATCAATGATGTATTATGGGGACCGCCGCTTTTGTTTTTGATCGTGGGGACTGGGATTTACCTTACCTTTCGCGTACTCTTTATTCAAATTAGGCTGCTCCCCTATTCGCTGAAGCTTGCATTTTCAAAGCAAGACAAGACATCAGAAGGTGATATTTCTCACTTCCAAGCATTAATGACAGCTCTTGCTGCAACGGTTGGAACGGGAAATATTGTAGGGGTCGCCTCTGCTGTCATTGCCGGCGGACCAGGCGCTGTGTTTTGGATGTGGTTTGCAGCGTTCTTTGGAATGGCGACAAAATATGCTGAAGCTGTTCTCGCAGTGAAATACCGTGTCAAAAATGAAAAAGGTGAAATGTCCGGCGGGCCGATGTACTATTTGGAGCATGGCTTGAAGCAAAAATGGCTAGGGGTGCTGTTTGCTATTTTTGGTGCTGCGGCTGCCTTTGGAATTGGGAATCTCGTGCAGTCAAATTCGATTTCTGGTGTCATGAATTCAACCTTTCAGATTCCAACATGGATCACAGGCATTATTATTACGGCCTTTACTGCGCTCGTGATTTTAGGCGGGATTAAAAGCATTGGCCGGGTGACGGCTATTTTTGTACCGGTCATGGCTTTATTCTACGTCATTTGCGGGCTGATCATTCTTGTCATGAATGCGGATCTTGTCCCAAGTGCAGTCGGGCTCATTTTTACGGATGCATTTACAGGTCAAGCCGTTGCAGGCGGTGCGATCGGTACCGTAATCCGCTGGGGTGTGGCGAGAGGGGTATTTTCCAATGAAGCAGGTCTTGGTTCTGCACCAATCGCTGCAGCTGCTGCCAAAACAGATATGCCTGCTCGTCAAGCGCTTGTGTCAATGACGCAAGTATTTATTGATACGATGATTGTTTGTTCCATTACAGGGATCACAATTGTCATGGCCGATATGTACGTCACAGAAAAAAGTGATGCACTCACCTCGTTATCCTTTGCTCATTTCCTTGGACCAATCGGCTCAATCATTGTTGCAATCGGCTTACTTTTATTCGCTTATTCCACCATTATTGGCTGGTCCTATTACGGTGAAAAATGCTTTACATATTTGGCAAAAGATTCGTATGTGATGTATTATCGTGTTGTGTTTGTTATTGCTGTCTTTTTCGGTGCCGTGTTTAAGAATGATTTCGTCTGGGGCGTGGCGGATATGCTAAACGGACTGATGGCTGTTCCGAACTTAATCGGCCTTATCGGTTTATCAGGAGTTGTCGTGTTTGAATCTAAACGAATCATTGATAAGATCAAGCAGGAGAAAAAGGAGAAAAACATCTCCGTGTCGTCTTAATAGCCCTTTTATTCTTTTGCATTTCTGTTAAAATAGACATGTTATTCAACACATATGCAGGAAAGGACGTGCCGCCCTTGTCAGAGCAAAAAGCGGCTGAAGTCAATCAGCTGATTGAAGACATTTCGCAAAAGTTAAATATGCTGAACATTGGAGTCATCAAAGCCGAGGACTTCAGTCCAGACAAGTACGAAGATATTGAATTTCTACACCAAATGGTGATGAAAAAATCTTCATTCAGCCCAAGTGAAATGCAAGCCATCGCAAGCGAACTAAAAAACTTAAGAAAATAAACGTGCAAAGGAAACCAGATTGCGGTTTACGCCGCTTTCTTCCATCCATGCACAGAAAAAGCCAGCACCCCGCAAGGTGCTGGCTTTATTTATCCTGTCAAAAACTGCTTATTTTGCGAGCAGTTTTAATGATTCACGGTTAAATGCTGGAATGTCATCAGGTGTACGGCTTGTCACAAGCTGATCCTGACAAACAACAACTTCTTCATCTTTGAATTTGGCGCCTGCGTTTTCCATATCTACTTGAATGGATGTATAGCCAGTCGCGCCTCTGCCTTCCAGCGTCTTCGCTGTAATGAGCAATTGCGGTCCGTGACAGATCGCAAATACTGGTTTTTTCTCGTCCATAAATGCTCTTGTGAATTGGACATAGCGATCATCTGCACGCAGAATGTCTGGTGAGAAACCGCCAGGAATCAGTAGTGCATCGAAGTCTTCAGGCTTCACGTTATCAATGGACGCATCCACTCTCACTTCTGCTTCTCCTTGCTTCCCTTTCACTGTTTTACCTTTTTCGTTTTCAATTACTGTGATCTCATGGCCTGCATCTTTAAAGGCTTTTGCAGGCTCGGTGAATTCAACATCCTCAAAGTAATCTGTTAATACAACTGCAATTTTCTTACCCATGTAGAAACCCTCCTGCTTGATTATCGTTTACACTACACACTATACCCGGGTACATTGAAATCAAACATCCTATCCCGATCAGAAAACCCCTTATGATAAAAATAAGCATTTAGACTTATTTATATTTCCTCAACAAGGTAATTCGTATGATTTATGTTATCTTTACAATAATCTGCAAAAAATAACTACAAAAGTTAACGAAACATTTCTACAATAGGTATTGTGGTCAAAAAAATTAGAAAGGCGGAGATCAGGTGAAGAAGCAAACACATAGGTCTAAACGAAGGAAAAACCTGTCTATTCTGCTCACTTCCATTATGATGATTAGTCTCATTCTCCCAGCAGTACCTACTCATGCAGCAATAGAAAACGGCGATGCCGTAAAAGTCAGCATCTTAGCCACAACGGATGTTCATGCGAACATGATGAACTATGATTATTACAGCGACAAAGAAACAAATGAATTTGGTTTGGCAAAAACAGCCGAGCTAATTGAAAAGCACCGTTCACAAAATCCAAATACACTCCTTGTTGATAACGGAGACCTGATTCAAGGAACCCCTCTTGGAGAATACGTTTACAAAAATGAGAAAGACAGCATCATCAATCAAACAAAGGTTCACCCCATTATTCATACACTCAACAAACTAAAGTACGATGCAGGAACACTTGGCAATCATGAATTTAACTACGGATTATCATTTCTTGACGGTACTATTGCCGGGGCTAACTTCCCAATTGTCAATGCGAACGTCAAAAAGTTAAATGGAGAACACCGTTTTACGCCTTATGTGATTCAAGAAAAAACATTTAAAGACGCAAACGGTGCCTCACAAACTGTGAAAGTCGGTTACA
The DNA here is from genome assembly GCF_000800825.1 of Bacillus sp. WP8. Classification (NCBI taxonomy): domain Bacteria; kingdom Bacillati; phylum Bacillota; class Bacilli; order Caryophanales; family Bacillaceae; genus Bacillus; species Bacillus sp. WP8. The sequence goes on along the minus strand of NZ_CP010075.1, from coordinate 794,707 downwards.
TAGGATTCGTTCCACCACAAATTATGACGTGGGATAAGAAGCATTTAGATGGACAAGTTCAAGTGCAGGATATCGTCGAATCTGCCAATGAAACCATTCCTGAAATGAAGGAAAAAGGAGCAGATATCATCGTCGCTCTTGCCCATACAGGAATTGAAAAAACCGCTTCGCCTAAAGGATCAGAAAATATGATCTTTGACCTTGCCACGAAAACGAAAGGCATTGATGCGATCGTGTCTGGCCACCAGCACGGCACATTCCCAAGCGCTGAATATAGCGGCGTTGACAAATTCGATGTCTCAAAAGGAACCATCAACGGCATTCCAGTCGTCATGTCTAAAAACTGGGGAAGCTACCTCGGCGTCATTGATTTAACATTAGAGCCTGACGGCAGCAACTGGAAAGTCACAGATGGAACAGGAAAGATTGAATCTGTTGCAGGAGTCACCTCTCAAAACAGCACTGTAAAAGATGCTATTCAAACGACGCATCAAAACACACTTGATTATGTAAGAAAGCCTGTCGGTAAAACAGAAGCAGACATTAACAGCTTTTTTGCTCAAGTGATGGATGACCCTTCTATTCAAATTGTGACGGATGCACAAAAATGGTATGCACAAGAAAAAATGAAGGATACGTCATACAAAAACTTACCGATTTTATCTGCAGGCGCCCCGTTTAAAGCCGGCGGCCGAAACGGTGTAAATTATTATACAAATATCGCAAAAGGTGATTTAGCGATTAAAAACATCGGCGATCTCTACCTTTACGATAACACCGTGCAAATTGTCAAACTGAAAGGCAGTGAAGTGAAAGACTGGCTCGAGATGTCTGCCGGACAGTTTAATCAGATCAAGCCAAACGATTCAAATGAACAGCCTATGTTAAACGAAGAATACCGCTCGTATAACTTTGATGTGATCGATGGTGTCACCTATCAAGTTGATGTGACGCAGCCTGCTAAGTACAGCACAACAGGCACTCTTGTCAATGCGAAGGCAAACCGCATCAAAAACCTGTCCTACAACGGGAAACCAGTCTCTGACAATCAAGAATTTTTAGTCGTGACAAACAACTATCGAGCTTCTGGCGGCGGTGGCTTCCCGCATCTGACGCAAGATAAAGTGGTGCTTGCCTCAGCCGATGAGAACCGCCAAGTGCTGATGGATTATATTATCGAACAAAAAACCATCAACCCAAGTGCGGATCAAAACTGGTCCATTGCACCAATCAAAGGCGCAACAGTCACATTCGAATCTTCTCTTTTAGCTAAGCCGTTTGCTGAAAAATCTAGCAGTGTAGACTTTGTTCGTAACGCCAGCACAGATGGTCTTGGTGTGTACAAGCTAGCCTTTAAAGAGGATGGCACAACAGAACCGCCTGCATCAGACAACTGGAATTTAACGGTGATGCATACAAACGATACACACGCACACCTTGATGATGCGGCAAGACGTGCCACAAAGATTAAAGAAGTTCGAGCCGAAAGCAAGAACAACATTTTATTAGATGCTGGAGATGTCTTCTCTGGTGACCTATATTTCACAAAATGGCAAGGACTTGCCGATCTCAAACTGATGAACTTAATGAAATATGATGCCATGACGTTTGGTAATCATGAATTTGACAAAGGTCCTTCTGTTCTTCGTCAATTCCTGACAGGTGATGCATCAGATGTAGATGCGAAAAACCGTCATCAATTTGAAAAGCCTGCATTCCCGATTGTGTCATCAAACGTTGATGTCTCTAAGGAAAAACAATTGAGCGGCTTAGTGAAAAAGCCAGCCACATTTAAAGCTGGTGAGAAAAAAGAAGCTGGGATTTACCCATACATCCTGCTTGATGTAAACGGTGAAAAGGTGGCGGTATTCGGTTTAACCACTGAAGACACGGCCATTACATCCAGCAGCGGCCCTAACATTCAATTCAAAGATGCATACAAGAAAGCAAAGGAAACAGTCAACACCATTCAAACAGAAGAAAAAATCAATAAAATCATTGCTTTAACACACATTGGCTATAACCGTGACCTTGAGCTGGCTCAAAAAGTAGACGGTATTGATTTAATCATTGGCGGTCACACGCACACCCTTGTAGAAAAATTAAAGGTCGTCAATAAGAAAGAACCAACGATTGTCGCGCAGGTGAAAGACTACGGACAATTCTTAGGGAAAGTAGATGTGGCCTTTAATCAAAAAGGCGTCGTACAGCCAAAGAAATCTTCTTTTGACCTCATCACCATCGATGACTCTGTCAAAGAAGATGCCGATGCAAAAGCGATCCTCGATCAGTACAAGGCAGATATTCAAGATTTAAAAACGGAAAAAGTCGGGTCTACTGATGTCCTCTTAGACGGACAACGAGAGCATGTCCGGGCGAAGGAAACAAACCTTGGGAACTTTATTGCTGACGGCATGCTGAAGAAAGCGCAGGAATCTGCTGGTGCCGATCTTGCCATCACAAACGGCGGCGGTATTCGAGGCAGCATTGAAAAAGGAGATATCACTTTAGGTGATATTTTAACGGTCATGCCATTCGGAAACACACTCTATGTCGCGGATTTAAAAGGCAGCCAAATTAAGAAAGCGCTCGAACAAGGGCTTTCAGGCATTGAGGAAGGCGGCGGCGCATTCCCTCATGTAGCCGGCATTGAATATACGTTTACACTGAGTAAACCAGCTGGCAGCAGACTCATTGATGTCAAACTGAAAGACAAAAACGGCAAACTAACAGACATTGATGATAAGAAAACATACCGCGTGGCAACAAACGCATTTGTCGGGACAGGCGGCGATGGCTACAGCGTCTTTACAGAAGCCTCTCACGGCGAAGACTTAGGCTATGTTGACTATGAAATCTTCAAAGAGCAAATTGAACAGGCAGACGGCGGGCATATTTCTCCTGTCATCGATCATCGAGTGAAAGAAGTGTTCCTTCCACGTGCGAAAGGAAAAGGCGCTTATGACATTCAAGATGATGAGAAATTCCAAACGTATGTGCAGCATACAAACAAAGCATTGCTCTATTTAGACAAAGCGAGCGAAGCGAAAAACGTTCAATTGTCACTATCAAAAGCACAGGTAACCGAGCTGAAGAAAAGAGAGCAAGATCCGAACGTCACTATCTATCATGACAAAGTGGGACTCGCATTACCGCTCTCTAACTTGTCCGAGAAAAACGCAGAAATATCGATGACAAAGACGGATAAGGTGAAAAATGCATTAACTGATACGTATGATTTCCAAATCAAACAAGATCAGAAAAAGGTTTCTACCTTTAAAGATCCTGTTACACTATCCTTTACATTAGATGAGCCTCAAAAGGCAAAGAAACCTGGTGTATATTATGTAGACCGCAAGAAAAATCGTTATGCCAAAACAAGTAATGGATCATTCGAAAATGGGGTCGTTTCAGGTCAAACTGAGCACTTCAGCGAATACACCGTACTCAACCAAAGCGGGGCAGCTGGAACAACGCCAGATCAAACTGGTGGAGACGGCGGAAGTTCAGCGCCAGGCGGAGGTACAGGTACAGATCCAAACCAAGATGGAACCGGACTCCCAGGCGGCACACTGCCGAATACAGCAACAATGATGTATACAGCTGTATTGATTGGCGTACTCATGCTTGCCTCAGGCGGTATCCTCTATTACTACCAGCGTAAGCGTACAAGAAAAAATGTATCATCCTAAAAGAAAAGGACAGAGCGTATGCTCTGTCCTTTTTCCATCTCAATCCTGTGATAAATAAATCCAATTGCGTTTATCAAATTGTTTCACATCATCTGATCCTATATGACGCAGCATTCTATTGAAGAACGTGATGTCATCTTCATCATCGATGGCATATAAATCCTCTTGAACATAATCTCTCGTAATAAAATTCGTTAAATTCGTATTATTTACAAATTCAGCAAAATACGATTGGACAAGAGTTAAATCCTCTTCACTTAACTTTTCATCATTAATAATTGAAATATGAAAGACATTCAAAATCGCTTGTATATCTTCTTCATCCATATAACATAATGGATTTAGTTTTCTATCTTCTTGCGTAAACGGTTTTCGAGTATCTTCAATGATGACGTAACATAATATTCGATGATCTTTCATCACGCTAAAAATTTCTAAATCCCGTAATTTTAGTGGTCGATTCAGTCTAATCATTTTTCCTCCTGTATATCAAAATTTTGTCGTTGTGTATATCCCCGTTTCTCCAAAACCTGAAAAGGACAGAGCCTATGCTCTGTCCTTTTTTTCTCTTCTAGCAAAATCGACGAATCTGAAGCGGTCTAACCTGTGACGGCTTTCTGTGTATTGAAATAGACTCGTATCCTCTAAGAACACATAATTCTTTACCACGACGACATGGTCAAATCCCTTTAAATCAAGGTACTTCGCATCCTCTTCTGTACATGGCTCTACCACAAATTCCTTTTGAGCATAGCTGATTGATACACCGAGTTCTCCTTCAATATACTCGTAGATTGATCCTTCGCATATGTCTTTAGACAATACTTCAACATGCTTTTGCAAAAAGTAGTCCTTGTCTAAAATCACTTCTTCCCCGCTAATATTGCGAGAGCGAATGACTTTCCAGACGTCCGTCTGTTCGTCAATTTTTAGCTGAGACTGAATATACTGATCCGGTTTGATTAAACCAAATTCATGAACCGTTGTGACTGTCTTTCGGCCAAGCGTTTTGGAAAGCTCTTTAAAGCTGACAAGACCTGATACAGGGAACTGCATTTTCTCCCGATTCAGCAATACAGAGCCTTTCCCGCGGATTTTTTGGATATAGCCATTTTGCACAAGAATATTTAATGCCTTTCTCACCGTCTCCCGGGACGTGTCGTACATGATCGAAAGCTCATGCTCTGATGGGAGGATACCTTTATCCTGCCATTCACCTTGTTCAATTCGTCTTGCGAGCTGATCATAAATCACTCGAAACTTATTCTCTTTCATTTTCCCTCCGCCCCATTTTCTAGCGTTTGGTTAAATGATAAACGATTGACTCATATGGGCGCAACGTAAATCCCTTGATATGTGCCGGCACATCCTCATAATTGGATAACAGCACGTGACTCTCCATCTCATCAGCAGCCTGCACAAGCTCATCAGGAAGCGTAAAGTCCGTCTTCCCTGCATAAAAGTGGTTGATCACGAGGAGCTTCTCATCCTTGCTTTCTCTAACATAAGCAAAAATCTTTGGATCTTCTGCTAGGAGTAAGGAGAAGCTGCCATATGTGATCACGTCAAGTTCTTTACGCAGTCTGCAAAGGGCTTGGTAATGATAGAAAATGGACGTCTGGTCTTTTAATGAAGCCTCGACCGAAATGTCGTTAATGGCTGGCTCAATCCAAGGCGTTCCTGTTGAGAAGCCTGCATTCTTCTCTGAGGTCCACTGCATTGGTGTTCGCGCATTATCTCTTGACTTGACCTGTAAAATGGCGAGTGCTTCTTCCTTTGATTTTCCCTTTTCAAGCATGACTTCGTACATATTGAGTGATTCGATATCACGATAAGACGAAATGTCCTCAAAGCGAGGATTCTTCATACCAATTTCCTCACCTTGATAAATATAAGGAGTCCCCTGCATGAGATGAATCGTGGTCGCCAGCATCTTCGCTGATTGCTGATGATACGTGTCATCATCACCATATCTTGAGACGATACGCGGCTGATCATGATTGCACCAGAACAGCGCATTCCAGCCGCCGCCCTCATGCATTTTCGTCTGCCATTCAGAAAGAATCGACTTCAATTCTTGAAAATTAAATGGTGCGATCGCCCACTTTTCACCGTTTGGATAATCCACCTTTAAATGATGGAAGTTAAACGTCATATCCAGCTCCTGCCGATCAGGTCTTGTATACCGAATACAGTCTGCGATATTCGTTGAAGACATTTCCCCCACTGTCATGCTATCGTATTTCGAAAAAACCTTCTGGTTCATTTCATGCAGAAATTCATGAATTCTTGGCCCGTCTGTATAGTACATGCGGCCGTCGCCTTGCACAGATTGTCCGGCATCATCTAAGAAACGCTGATCCTTTGAGATGTTGTTGATGACATCCAGCCTAAACCCATCAATTCCTTTTTCAAACCAAAAGTGCATGATGTCATATACTTTCCTGCGCACTTCATCCTTCTCCCAATTGAGATCCGCCTGAGTGACATCATATAAATGAAGATAATAATCTCCTGTTACTTCATCGAGTTCCCAGGCTGGACCGCCAAATTTCGACTGCCAATCATTCGGCGGAGATCCATCCGCTTTTGGCTCCTTCCAAATATAATAATCTCGATAAGGGTTATCCTTTGACTCACGCGAGGCTTGAAACCACTCATGGAAAATGGATGTATGGTTAACGGCTAAATCCATGATGACCCTTATTCCTCTCTCATGCGCTTCCTTCAGCATGCGTTCAAAATCTGTCATTGTGCCGTACATCTCATGGATTTTTGTATAATCACTAATATCATAGCCGTTGTCATGCTGCGGGGACTCATACATTGGCGTGAGCCAAATACAATCCGCCCCAAGCTCTTTGATATAATCAAGCTTTTTCGTCACGCCATTGATATCACCTGTCCCAGAGCCTGTTGTATCTAAAAAGCTTTTCGGATAAATTTGATAGACCACCGCTTTTTTCCACCACGGTTCATTTGTTTGCTGATTCAATTTCCTTCACCACCACTAGTTAAGTTCGTCTGAAAAATCCTTCTTCTTTTTTAGTTTTGCATATAAAAGTGTGCCGATGAATGGGACGATGAGTACAATCACCATTCCGATTGCAAATGCGCCCCAATATTTCGGGATAATGGAGAAGATTCCTGGAATGCCGCCAACACCAACTGAGCTTGCCAGCACCCCTTGAGAGGCGATAAACATACCGGCTAGTCCTGAGCTGATTAGTGCAAAAATAAATGGGAATCGATAACGCAGGTTGACCCCAAACATGGCCGGTTCGGTAATTCCTAAATAAGCAGAAATACTTGATGTCAGCGAAAGTCCTTTTTGCTTTTCATCTTTTAAGACAAACATCATCGCAAGGGCAGCTGATCCTTGTGCAATGTTGGATAAGGCAAGCATTGGCCATAGGAACGTGCCGTGCAGCTTTGAGTTAATCAATTGAATATCAACAGCGAGGAACGTATGGTGCATTCCTGTAATGACTAATGCTGCATACAGTCCGCCGTATAATAGACCGCCAAGTGCTGCGAATTGCTGGAATACCGCTACAAGTCCAGATGTTAAAACATTACCGATTGCAAATGTAACAGGTCCAATGACAATGAATGATAAAAATCCAATGACTAATAACGTAATCGGTGCAACAACTAACAGCTGAATACTTTCAGGTGTCCGTTTTGTGATAAATAATTCGAGCTTTGCAAGTAAATAGGAGGCAACGAGTATCGGAAGAACCTGTCCTTGATAGCCTACCTTCTGCACTTCAAGTCCAAACAAGTTCCAAACAGGAATGTCACCTGTCTTCTCTGCCGCTCCATAGCCCCATGCGTTTAACAAGTCTGGATGTACGAGCATCAGACCGAGGACCATCCCTAAAAGCGGATTCCCCCCAAACCTCTTCACAGCTGACCAGCCAATTAATGCTGGCAGGAACGTGAAGGCAGTGCCTGCAATTAAGTTGATCATATTCGCTAAATCAGCCCATGCTGGGTACACATCCACAATCGATTTTTGATCGAAGAAAATATCAGGAGCTGTTAAAATATTATTAATCCCCATTAATAAACCGGCTGTGACGATAGCAGGAAGAATCGGTATAAAGATATCCGCAAGCGTTTTCACAGCACGCTGCAATGGATTCAATTTTTGATCAGAGGCACGCTTGACGTCCTCTTTTGTGGCTTCCCCAATTCCCGTCCTTTTGACCATTTCGGCATATACTCGATTGACGACCCCTTGGCCGATAACAACTTGGTATTGAGCGTTCGCTGAGAAAGATCCCTTCACTTCATCAATTTGTTCAAGTGCTTTCTCATCCACCTTGCCCTCATCTTTCAGCACAAAGCGCAGCCTTGTTACACAATGTGTCGCTTGATCGATATTTTCTTTGCCGCCGATGGCTTTCACAATCTGATCTGCTGCTGCCTGATAATCAGCCATACTATCCCCTCCGAGATCGTTTTTTTATATAAGAAAAAAGAACCAAAAAACTTGTATATACATGTTTACTTCATATTTTATATTTGTATATACATGTAGTCAACAATAAAATGTAGCGCTTACATAAAAAAAGCTCCCTCAATGTGCTCAGGGAGAGGCAGCGTGTCATCATCTTTTTTTATGCTCTGTTAATTTCTCGTAGACCTTATTTTTGTAAAAGGAGGAGGCTGGGCGAGCAAAAGTTTGACGCTTAGATGTAAGTTCATCCAGACGTTTTTGTTTTTCTTCACATATGAGAGACAGTTTCTTTCTTTCCTCTCCATCTATACTCGATTGAAGTAATTCTTTGACAGTCATAAGTTCTTTTTTCAGCGCTGTTTCTTCCCCAGCAAATCCGGCATTTTTCATAATGCGGTAGCCCATTCTAAGTTCTTCTGGTACATGAGCAGCGTCATCTTTTGGCAGAGGCTTCCCAAAGCCAGATAATCCTTCAAAAGCCCCATTATCCATCGCTTTTTTGATCCGTTCTTCTGATAATCTCTGCGCAAAATCCATAGCGTTTCTCCTTTCACCGCAAGTATGTAATTAAGCATAGCAAAAAAGCTGGCTCTCTCACAAGAACCAGCTTCAGCGTCTAGACAAACCCTCGCATTCGGTGCTCGTCCCTTTTTCGCTGAAAAGAGAAAAAGGGCTAAAATATTTTAGCCCTTTCTTGTTATTTCTTGTCGATTTTGAAAGTTGAGACCATTTGTGCTAAGTCGTCTGACATGTCAGAGAGCTGTTCAATCGCACTTGAAATTTGCTGCATGCCAGCACTTTGCTGTTCTGTTGCTGCTGCTACTTCTTGAGAGCTGGCTGCTTGTTCTTCCGATACCACCGAAATTTGTTCAATCGATGTAGAAATCGTTTGATATGCACGTTCTACCTGGTTGATGGATTCAAGCAAGTTGTTCGTTCTTCTTGCAAACTGAGACACGCCGTCGTAAATCACAGCGAAGTTTTGTGACGTGCCTTCCATTTGCTCACGTCCTTCTTCCACTGCTTTACTGCTTTCCTCTACGCTTTCAAGAACACGCTGGCTGTTTTCCTGTGTACCGATAACGAGGTCTGAAACAGTTTTAGCTGCATCCGCTGATTGCTCTGCTAATTTACGTACCTCATCTGCCACAACAGCAAACCCTTTTCCTTCTTCCCCAACACGTGCCGCTTCAATGGAAGCATTCAGTGCAAGAAGATTCGTTTGTGCTGAAATGTCCGTAATAATCGAGATCACACTTTCAATCTCCGTGGAATGGGATTGTAATTCTTCTGCTGCCTGCTTCGAGTTGGTCATCTTGTCATGTAACAAGTTCAGATGATCAAGCACATGGTTCACAAGTTTTTGACCAGATTCTGACTGCTCCTGTACGTCAGATGAAACAGATTTCATTTCATCGACTTCTTTTGTGACACCTTCGATTTGAGTATCGATCTCTGCAACAGATCTCGTACAATCCGTAATATTTGCGACAGAATCATTGATTCCTTCACTCATATTCGTCATGGCTTCTGACACTTGCTGCGCACTTTGACTTGATTCGTTCGTCACCGTGCGAAGCTGTGAAGACATTTTTGATACTTCACTAGATGAGTGCGAGATCTTCGAAATGAGCTCTTTGATCCGCCCCTGCATCTTTTGGAAGGATGCAGCAAGCTGGCCGATCTCGTCTTTACTCTCAACTTCTACCATTCCAGTTAAATCACCGTCAGCAATTCGGTTCGCTGATTCCATCAATGAACGTGCTGGTTTCGCAATTCTTCTTCCCATGATAAAGGAGAAGAGCAATCCACCGATGAGCACAATAGCCGATGCAACCGTAATGTAGATTGTGAGCTTCTTCGTAGTGGCTGGAACAATTGATGCATCTAGATCAATCCCTAAAATCCCTGTCAGCTCACCGCCTGAATCTTTGATTGGCAAAAAGACTGATTTATGTGTTCCATATGAATCATGGTAAATATCACTTTTGACCATTTTATCTTCAGAAAGAGCTTGCTTCATCTCATCTGAAAATGCATAATCCTGGTCAAAATCATTGTCTTCCCCAGTTAATACGATAATTCTTTCTTTACCGCCTTTATTAGATAACACGTATAAGTTCTCAAGCGTATGATCTTTTTGAAGCTCTGTGAATTTCTTTTTGATATCGACATAAATGGGATCATCCTTCCCGCTAATGCTGAGCACGTTTCCATCGATGTTATCGATTTCTTTTTTGGCGGTATCAATATCTGTTGTTAATCGATAATCAAATTGCTTTAATAACTGGGATGATAAATCCTGGCTGACTAGATAAAATGTTAGAACGAATAATGCAACGGTTGCGAGTAATGTTACGGTAACGACTGACATGATTTTAGAGGATATCGTGTATCCTCCAAATTTCCTTTGTTTCGCCATTTTTTCCTACATCTCCACTCTCAGATTTGATTTAAGCATGTACATTTTCAAATTGTCCACAAACAGATGCAATCACATCTTTTAAATAAGATACGATATGAGGGATATGCTCTGGTAACGTATAAGGTGAGATGACAAAAAACTTACTAACACTTAGATAGAATTCTTGACCTTCTTTTGAGTTAACAAGTAAAAACTTCGTTGTATCGCCAAAGAACATCTCGTCTCTTTTCTCTCCAAGTTTTTCAAACAGCATTTTGTTCAATTCATTGTTTCGCTCAATTTCCATTGAAGTCGCTTCGCCAGAAATCTCTTCTTGAAAACGCGGTGAGCCGTCTAGGTAAATTCTAAATAATGTAGCCATTCCGACGTTGTCATCATTCACGACTTCTGCTTGCGGAATTTCCCTACTAAGTGCTTCTCTGAAGGCAAGGTTTACTTCTAAGAATTGACCGAGCAAGCGCTGGTAGCCTTCAATCCCAAACGTTAACAGCACACTCAGCATGCTGATTGAGCTTCCCATTCTTGAGCACTCAAGTGTATAACCCGTATGGTATTCCCCGTAGCCTCTATGGCCAACATATGGCGTCTCTTGTTCTTCCAGATCCAAACGCTTTAAGTCAGCAGCGTTTTTCACTAAGAATAAACTGGATGTGTAAGGTGTTTGGCCGAGCTTTTGAAAATCAAAGCACATCGAGTCTGCAAGAGAAAGATGCTGGAATTTCGCTTTGATTTCTTTTAGCATACGAAGAACACCGTCTGAGAATTGCAGCGGGTTTTCTGATACATCATACTCATTAAAGAAAGCAAAGAATCCACCCAGCGCCGAATCTGCATGAATATGCGGCACCTTCAGATCATACTTTTCAGCAATCGCTTCTGCTGTTTCACGTACCCCTTTTACATCATCAATTGCAATGGCATCTGTTGTTCCGGTTGTTGCCACAATATAAACGGGAATCCCGCCATCCTGTGCAACACGTTCCATTTGACAACGCAAATCTTCCATATCCATTGAATGATCTTTATTCGTCTTAATTCTGATTAAGTTGTTTGTGCCAAGTCCTGTTGCTTCCATTGACTTAAATAAGCTGTAATGTGCGGCATCAGAACAAAACGCATAAAGATTTTGCGGAACTCCTTTTCGCAGTGACTCCGGCGCTGCTTTGGCAATCGCTAAACGAAGTCCTGAAAAAATCGCTCCTTGACCTCCCCATGTTGTGTATCCCCCGCTCACGTTTGGATCATATCCGATGAGCTTAGACATCATTGAGACCACTCTGACCTCAGCTTCCGCACCTGCTGGCCCGTAAACATCCCATAGGTTGTTTCCGTTTACCAGCATAGCTGTCAGCATGCCTAAAATTCCTGGTGTACTTGCCATTGGCAAAATGTTCGTGAAGAAATACTTGGTGTGGTATGGATGGTTATGTAAAAGCTTCAGTAATTCTTCATTCACAAGTTCCGCTTGCTGGCCGTTCATCGGAATTTGACTTGTTTCAGTGAGCTTTTTGTAAAAGTCCTCCCCACGATTCTTTTCACCTTTAAGGTGTGCACGGTTGGGATCCTTCAGGTCATCGACCCCTGAAATGATCTGCTCCATCAATTTGACGAGTTCTTTACGCTCTCCTGCATTTCCGTCCTCACTCGGAAACCAGTTCTGAACGAGGTTCTCTGCTCGTACAGTCATATACTATCAATCCTTTCAATGGAAGATTTCCTGTCACTGTCTATATCGACCCCAATTCAGAAGTTTATAGTCTCGATATGTTCACTTAAGTATATCTAGATAATTTGTTTACTTATTAAAATAAATAAAACCCTTAAAAAACACATTAAAAGCATTATGTTGATGAAATACAAAAATATATTGATATATCGTATGAGAGGAATTTTTATCCATCATCTTGTTCCATTCCATTGTTCATTTTTTTTGCTTAACCTGCATAAACATTAATAAACAATGGAAAAACTCTCTAAATGACCATTGTAGAAATTAAATTAATTCTTTAGACTTATGCCTTTTTACCTGTTTTATTGATATAGCAACTGGAAAATTGCTGAATTTTCTGTCAATAATAGGTCGATTTTCATAAAAAGTTTTTCGATGGGCGAATATTTTCATTTTCTCTCCTTTTATTGCTCGGACAGGCTTGCAAAGGCGCCTCACCGGTTATGACTTTTCTATTTGTGCATTTCGTGGTATATTCTAATGGTTCGTTTTCTTTCGTTCCGCCTCTTCCGTGTATCGGAGAAAAGGAGTGTTTATATGAAAACATTTATTCAAAAAAGAGGTCTCGGCTTCTTTCTGATTGCAGCCATCTTACTATGGCTCAAAACGTATTCAGCGTATTTAATCGAATTTAAACTTGGTATATCAAATGTGCTTCAGCATATTTTGCTTTTCGTGAATCCTATTAGCTCCAGCTTGTTCTTTCTTGGCTTTGCTTTATTGTTCAAGAAAAAATGGCAGCCTGCCGCTATCATTGTGATTCACTTTTTCATGTCTTTTTTACTATACGCAAACATCGTGTACTATCGATTCTTCAATGACTTTATCACGCTGCCTACAGTGATGCAGGCAGGAACGAATGGCGGACAATTAGGTGATAGTGCATTTTCACTCATGCGTTGGACTGATGTGTTTTACTTTATTGATACAATCATTTTGATCGTACTTGCAGTCCGCATGAAAAGGCAGCAGCAAACAAGTACAGCCACGACTGTACCTGTACAAAAGTCAAAATCGTTTAGACTCGTCCTTGTGTCCTCTGTTGTGATCTTTGTTTTAAACTTAGTTGCTGCAGAGATCGATCGTCCAGAGCTTTTATCAAGATCGTTCGACCGCAATTATTTAGTTAAATATTTAGGTGCTTATAACTTTACTGTGTTTGATGCCATTCAAAATGTGAAATCAAACAGCCAGCGTGCTCTCGCAAATTCAAATGACGTGACAGATGTAGAGAATTATTTAAAAGCGAACAGCGCTGATCCTAACCCGGCTTATTACGGGAAAGCGAAAGGCATGAACGTGATTACAATTTCTCTTGAATCTCTGCAAAACTTTGTCATTGATTATAAAGTGAATGGAAAAGAAGTAACGCCGTTCCTTAACTCATTGGCACACGACAACAAAACGTTTTACTTTGATAACTTCTTCCATCAAACAGGACAGGGAAAAACGTCTGATGCTGAATTTATGATGGATACTGGATTATTCCCATTATCACAGGGCTCTGTTTTTATTAACAAAGCGCAAAACACATATCAAGCACTTCCTGGTATTTTGAAGAAGGATCAATATACGTCAGCCGAATTCCATGGCAATACGAAAACCTTCTGGAACCGTAATGAAATGTTTAAATCCTTTGGGTATGACAGATTTTACGATTCTGAGTACTACGATATGAACGAGCAGGATACGAAGAACTACGGACTGAAAGACAAACCGTTCTTCAAAGAATCGATGCCAATGCTTAAAAACCTGAAGCAGCCGTTTTATTCGAAATTCATTACCTTATCGAACCATTTCCCATTTGGAATGGACGAAGGTGACACTGATTTCGAACCTGGTGACTTCGGTGACTCTGTCGTCGATAACTACTTCCAATCGGCTCATTATTTAGATGAAGCGATTGAACAGTTCTTCAACGATTTGAAAAAGTCAGGTCTCTATGACAACACAGTCGTCATTATGTACGGAGATCATTACGGCATTTCTGAAAACCATAATGAAGCGATGGAAAAAGTGACTGGACAAAAAATTGGAGATTATGAAAATGCACAGCTCATGCGTGTGCCGCTCTTTATCCATGTACCTGGCGTAAAAGGCGGACAGATTCATAAATACTCTGGTGAAGTCGATGTCGCACCAACCCTTCTGCACCTGCTCGGCGATGATACGAAGAACTATTTAATGTCTGGTTCTGATATCTTATCGAAGAACTTTAAAGAGCTTGTGCCATTTAGAAACGGTGATTTCGTGTCTAAGGACTACACGAAAGTAGGCAATAACTATTACAGCAACAAAACAGGCGAGAAAATCGAGCCAACTGACAAGGCATCACAAGAAAATGAAACGGTGAAAAAGATGCTGGAGACATCTGATAAGATTGTCACCGAAGATTTACTCCGTTTCTACAAACCTAAAGGCTTTACACCGATTGACCGCAACGACTATGACTATACAAAGAAAGTACAGGATGAAAAGGATTCCTCTTCCGCCAAAGATGAATCCAGCTCTTCTTCAAAATAACTTTCTCATGCTAAGAACCAGCCGATCCTTGATCAGCTGGTTCTTTTTACGTTTGATCATGATTACTCCGGGTATAGGAGAAGAAGGAGGGATTTATCATGAAGAAAACAGCAGCTTTTGTCGTGACTGCCTCGCTTGCTTCGTCCGCTTTATTCGGTTTCAGCCCTGCGGTCTCAGCACACGCCATGACCAAACCGGCAGCAGAACAATCCGTTCCTCAAGGTCCAAAAGCCGCGCTTACCAGCATTTATGAGCTGGCACATAAAGGGCAGATGCCTTACTATGCAAAAGGGCTCAAAATAGGCGTTCAAACCAAAAAAGACGTTCATCATAAGCTCGGAAATCCATACCCAGAAACAGGTCAAAGCAGCTTTGATCTCTATCACGCTGAAATGGGGAATCCCGGATTTGCTTTTCACTATGATGCAAAAGGCAAGATTGATGAAATCCGTTATTTCGGAACGAATGTAGAAAAAGAAACGAATATTGGTGGAATGACCCCTGCTCTACTAAAGAAACAGCTCGGATCAGCGGATTCAGTGAGCACCATCCCGCAAACAAAAGAGAAAAAATATGTGTATCGAACCGGTGATTATGAGCTCGAATTTATCGTTGGACATGATCCTGATATTAGCCAGCATGAACTCACCGTGCTGCATATCAACTTGATAAAAGCCAATTCTTAAATAAAAAAGCATCCTGAGCACATGCTCTGGATGCTTTTCTTTATTATGATGCCACTTCTAATTGCGGCTTTCTTTTCAGTTTTCGTTTGAGGACTGGACCTGCTACATAATCAAGACCAAGTTTTCCGGCATTTCCTTTCGCTGCCATGATGAAGACTGCGATCAGAAGAAGCAGCGGGTTCACAGAGACGGTTCCAGCTAGTAAGAAAGAGACATTCATCACGCTTCCAAAAAAGGCTGCCGTTGTTGTGAATAATCCGACAATTAATCCTAGGCCTACTAAGATTTCACCCCACATGACCATGGCACTAAATAATCCGGCATTCGGCAAAGCGACATTTTCTAAAAACCATACATAGAATGGATACACAAGATGACCATCTTTGACGACAGGTTCAGATATCGCAAATTGCAAATAGCCTGATGCATCAAATCCACCTGTTAGTTTTCCAATACCAGATGTCAGCCAAGTCCATCCGATATAAAGTCTTGCTGCCAAAAGGATAACGGCTGCCCATACATTCGTTTGTAAGAATTTTGTAAACATGATGATGCCTCCTTTTAAATTATGTGAAATATTTCACATTTTCTTTATGATCTTATTATACTATGCTATTTCTTATTTGTGATCTTTTTCACATATATATTCACAAATTGTTCATGAATATCTAATTTATGCAAATCTCAAAAGTGTGTGCAGCTTGTAGAAATAAACTTTTGGAGTGTGACGCGTTTCATGGTTTTCAAACAACTCAACTGCTGTGTCAAAGTACGATAGGGATGAGGTATTGGTTAGTAGTGATGTGTACCTTTAAAGAACCAGAAGTAATACTCTAACAACCTGTCCGGTCAGTTAATATTTTAAAATAAGCTTTCGTCTGCTGTTCGAGAAAAAAATCCTTTACTAAGACCGTAGTCAGAGAAAATATAAGCCTCGAGCGGGTTTAATCAATTTCCTCCTCCCTTTATTATCAAAGTAAGTAACACGTCACAATTAACTAGAGAACATTAAGGGAGAGAAGACAATTGAATAAATTATGGCGTTTCATCGTGTATGTATGCGTTTTCGTTCTGGTTGTTGGAGGAACCGGAGCGATCGGTTTCATGAGCACGATGCAGGAGGCTATGTCGGTTTATGATAAGCCAGTTCCTGCTTCTCTACAAAGCATCCAAACTCCTACCTATGATTCGAAAAAGCCAACAGTGGTCGTTATTTTGGCGAATGAAGTAACCGAGGTGTTTGATTTTCTCGTACCATACGAAATGTTCTCCATGACGGGTTCGTACAATGTATTTGCGGCAGCTCCCAACAAAAACATAAAATCGTTGACGGGCGGGCTTGATGTCGTACCGCATTACTCTTTCGACGAGTTGGACAAATTGACAGGCAAAAGCCCGGATATAATTGTGATCCCTTTCATGCCGATTTTGGATGAAGCGCAATACAAGCCCGTCCGCGATTGGATAAGGAAGCACTCCGGCAAGGAAACGATATTGTTGTCCATCTGCAATGGGGCAGAAAATTTGGCGGATACCGGCCTGCTGAACAGGAAATCTGCAGCAACACATTGGGGAGATATCGGCAGATTGGAAAAGAAATATACCGAGATTACTTGGAAAAGGGATCAGCGTTACGTGCATGACGGTAACATAGTCTCCTCCGCCGGCCTGACTTCGGGGATTGATGCCACACTGTATGTTATATCCCAGCAAATGGGAGATCCTGTAGCGGAGAAAGTGGCGAAGGAAATGAATTACCCTTCCTACGATTTTGTTCAGCATCCGCAAATGGAGCCTTTCACGGCCGGATTGAGCGATATCGTCTATATTTTGAACAATGCGTTTCAATGGAGCAAGGAAAAGAACGGAGTCCTGCTGTATGACGGTGCCGACGAGCTTATGTTATCCTCGGCTTTTGACACGTACGGGGCTTCTGGAACAACAACAACATTGACGATATCCAACAAACGCGAGCCGGTTGTTACTCGGCACGGTCTGAATCTGATCGCCCGATATCAAATAGAGGATGCTCCAAAACTCGACAAAATGATTTTTGTGGGACCGGACGTGAAGACGCGCGCTGCAGACGATATCCGAAACTGGAACGTGAACGGTGGAAAGGCTGAGCAGCTTTTCCTGCACAGTGATTCGCCAGAGCGGTTCGCGATGGAACCTGCGTTTGAAGATTTGGCGAAGCAAGAAGATATCTTGACGGCGAAATTCGCCGCCAAGCGGCTCGAGTACCGCGCCACAAGCCAGCTTAAGCTTAAAGGAGCACCATTTTCGTACGAAGCGTTCGGCATACCGATCGGTGTCGGCTTGTTGTCTATGTTCGTCGTATATTTGGTAGAAAGACGTTTCGTAAGAAGAAAGACTGTTCGCGAATAAAACAGAAAGCAAAAGAAGCATCACAGTTTGGAATTATTTATACATGTTTGGAGCAGATTAGGAAGAAGAAGCACAATCTATTTAGGATTTTTTAAGGAAAAATGAGATTGATAATGCTTTTAAAGTCGCCATGATGGTTGATTACTATAAATTTAATTAAATTCCTTATTAAACAAACGAGTACCGATAGTTCAACAAGCTATGAGTAATTTTAGGATTAAGCCCATATTTTAGTTATTCCATTAAAGGGCGCTATTATTTAAGATCAAAGGTAGAAAATGATCAAACTTTTTTATAAAACCAAAACTTAAATATGCTCGAGAAGAATCCATTTTGATCATACTTTTTTCAAAATGGATTCTTCTAATTTATCGTAAAATAAGGGTTTATCAGGTATTTTTGATTAAACTTTATAAAAACACCCTCTATCAAGAGGGTGTTCTTTGTGCTGAGTCAAAACTGAACAGGTCACCACCAGAATTCATCTTATCTTGTTCTTTCTGCTTCATAGAGGTAAACTTTTCCCTTGCGAAAACCGTCTAAGTCATTTCAAACAGTAAAAAGGGGTTTAATTTTGTATGAAAACACTATTTCATTTTGCTTATTTACAGGCCATCTCATGTGTATTCCCCGTCATGATCTTTGCGGCACTTGCCCTTTCAAAGACGGTGTCTATTCCTTTTCTTCACCGGTATGATTTCATTTTACTGCTTTGCCTCGCAGCTCAAATCCTGATGCTCACGCTGCGGCTGGAGACTTGGACGGAGCTAAAGGTCATTTGTCTATTTCATCTCATAGGAATCTGTTTGGAAGTGTATAAAGTACATATGGGCTCTTGGTCCTACCCAGAAGCAGCTTATACAAAAATATTCGGGGTTCCACTTTATAGCGGCTTTATGTATGCGAGTGTGGCTAGTTATATTTATCAAGCATTTTCACGACTTCATGTAAAAGTGACCGACTGGCCTCATCCATTTCTTTCAATTGGTATCAGTTTGTGCATTTATCTCAATTTCTTTACGCATCACTGGCTTTATGATGTCAGGTGGTGGCTGACATGTCTGCTTGTTGTTGTGTTTTGGAAAACGTCGGTTTCGTTTCAGGTTGGTCCATCTTCCTTTCGAATGCCGCTTGTTGTTTCATTTTTCCTGATTGGCTTTTTCATTTGGATTGCCGAAAATGTCACCACCTTTTTAGGCGCATGGCAATATCCAAATCAGCAGCATGCTTGGTCCATTGTTCATCTAGGGAAAATTAGTTCGTGGTTCTTACTCGTTGTGATCAGTATTGTGCTAGTGATCGAACAGCGAAAACAAAAAAGCGTTCAGCCCATTTGACCTGGCTGAACGCTTTTTTTAATCTCGATCGACTTCCTTACGGAGATCATCTGCGACAAATTCTACATTCGTTCCAATAATAATTTGTACGGATGTTTTTCCAGAAGTCAGCACCCCTTTGGCGCCTGCTTTTTTCAATGTACCTTCATTTAATAAATTTGTATCCTCTACTGTTAAGCGAAGA
Organism: Bacillus sp. WP8; assembly: GCF_000800825.1. NCBI lineage: Bacteria > Bacillati > Bacillota > Bacilli > Caryophanales > Bacillaceae > Bacillus > Bacillus sp. WP8. The sequence continues at coordinate 775,278 of NZ_CP010075.1, read as the reverse complement.
CGTGTGGCACAATGATCAATCGTGGTGATGTTGTCTTTGCCGCCAAGTCCCTCTACGAGCATACTCGCTCCTCCTGCCGTGACCACATCATCCGCTGCGATATCTTCCATGTCATCATCTTCCCTGCCTGGTGTTTTCAGCTTTAATAGTTTAATGAGGAAATAGAAAACGACAAAGTACACAACGCCATAAATGATTCCTACTACAAGAAGCATGATCGGTTTTTGCGCAATGCCAAAGCTTAAGACGTAATCAATCGCACCTGCTGAAAAGGCAAAACCGCTATGAATCCCGAGGGTGTTCACAATAAAAAGCGAAAGCCCTGTTAAAATAGCATGGACACCATATAAAAGTGGAGATAAAAACATAAAAGAAAATTCAATTGGTTCAGTGATCCCTGTAATAAATGATGTAAGTGCCATCCCAATCATCAGACCCGCTGTTGCTTTTCGCTTCTCAGGTTTTGCAGTCACAACCATGGCTAGACATGCCGCTGGCAGACCAAACATCATCACTGGGAAGAATCCTGTCATAAAGACACCCGCGCTTGGATCTCCTTTAAAGAATCGCGCTAAATCCCCTGTTGCCCCGCTGAATTCCCCGAATTGAAACCAAAATAAGTTATTCAAAACATGGTGCAGTCCCAATGGAATAAGCAATCGGTTAAAGAAACCAAACAGCCCTGCACCTGTTGCACCGAGACTTAAAATCCATTCCCCTAGATCATTGATCACACTTTGAATCGGAGGCCATACATATCCGAAAACGGCTGCTAATAGAATGGTGAAAAGTGCCGTCATAATAGGCACAAGCCGCCTTCCGCTAAAGAAACCTAAGTATTCCGGCAGTTTCGTATCCTTAAATTTATTGTAAACATAACCTGCCAAAAGCCCGCACAAAATACCGCCCAATACCCCCATATTGTTGGTTGAGTTGATCGATGTTGTACCGGCTGACAAAATAAAATAAGAAATCGCACCTGATAATGCCGCTGCCCCGTTCCCATCCTTTGAAATACCAATCGCTACACCCATTGCAAAAATTAAAGCCAAGTTCGCAAAAATTGCATTCCCTGCCTCATAAATAAACGGGATATTGAATACATCCTCACGCCCAATGGCCAAAATAATCCCTGCTGCTGGAAGTACAGCGATTGGAAGCATAAATGATTTTCCTAGCTTTTGAAAAAACTGAAACACCATCTGACTTCTCCCCCCTTTGTCATCATCATGACTAAATCGTTCATGATGTTCATAAAAAATATATCATATGCACGTCTAGTTATCTATACCAATTTGTCCACATCGATTTGAATTCCGCTCTTTACTCTTTTGGCGTAAAATGTGGTAAGCTATTGAATAGAATGAAGATATAGAAAGCGGGAATGAACAGTGATTGTCAAACATGATCATGAGTTAGAAGCCTTAAAAAAAGTCGGTCGAATTGTCGCTTTGGCAAGAGAAGAAATGAAAAGCCAAGCGAAACCAGGCATGTCTACAAAAGAATTAGATTTGATTGGGAAAAAAATATTAGAAGAGCATGGTGCCAATTCAGCACCTGAAAAGGAATACGACTTCCCTGGTACCACTTGTATCAGCGTGAACGATGAAGTGGCACACGGTATCCCTAGTGAAAAAACCATTTTACAAGAGGGTGACCTCGTAAACATTGATATCTCAGCAGAGCTTGACGGATATTATTCCGATACAGGCATTTCATTTGTTTTAGGTACAGGTGATGCTCGTCTTGAAGCATTATGTAAGTGTGCGGAGGATGCGTTCCTAGAAGGATTAAAGCATGCAAAAGCTGGTAAAAGACAAAACCAAATTGGCCGTGCGGTCTACAATACAGCGAAAGAACAAGGATTTACCGTTATTAAAAACCTGACAGGACACGGCATTGGGAAGAACCTGCATGAAGCACCTAACCATATTTTGAACTACTATGATCCATTCGATAATGCTTTGTTTAAAAATGGCACAGTTATTGCCTTCGAGCCCTTCATTTCAACAAATGCTGAATCGATTTATCAGGCTGATGATGGCTGGACATTTAAAACACCAGATAAAAGTCTAGTCGCACAGATTGAACATACCATTGTGATCACTAAAGACGAACCGATTATTTTAACAAAGCTGTAAGCCAGCGGATCCCTTCCTTTACTGGAGGGGATTTTTTCATGCCCGTTTCACGAATCTGTCACGACTAAACAAAAATGCCTGTGGTAAAATAGGCAAAGATATGCGAAAGGGGTCTTATTTGATATGTGGTTCATCATCATAGGTGTTATCTTTTTCATCGAAAGTATTATTTTAACGGTTGTAGGGATTAAGAAAAAACAATCCATGATGACCTATCTTGGTGTTATCATCATGATTATGACGGTCGGCATGATCCTCGTTACCCTCAACCCGCCAAATTCATAAATCAATATTTCCAGCATATACATGGATCATAGGCAGATAGAATCAGTTTTCATTTCTTGACACCTGCACGCTTTTCACGTCCTTTTTTGAGATGTTACAATGCAGGCAGTTTCAATTGAAAGGAGTTTTCTATCATGCATTATGGTAGCAAAGGCTGGTATGTCGAAGAATTGAAGAAGCTTGGTGTGACTAAGCATGAAGGAAGAAAGCTTCAAAGCTTAAAAACATATTTCCTTGCAAATCTTCTTGAGCAAAAGAAACGCAGCTCATAAGCGCTGAAAAGCCGTACATCTTAAGATGATGTACGGCTTTTTTTAAATGTGCTGAATTCGTTTTTCTAAAGACTTCCTCACCACATCTGCTAAAGCATCTACTTCAAGAACGGCTTTCAGTCTCTCTGGACTTGTTTGACGATATTTGACTTCATTGACCTCATGGACCGTAATGTGATGGGACGCTTTTTCTACGAGTACAAGCGATGCATCAGGCGGCACCATGCCTTCTTTCAGTACACGTAAATAAAAGCCTGTATACCCTGTTTTTTGCACTTCTTTTACAAGCTTCATGTTGCCATGCTTAACAGACAATTTCACACAAGGTTGTCTTGGCTGGCTCACCTCAACAAATGCATCTCCAAGCTGAAACACATCGCCAATATGCACATTCGTCTCGACTAGCTTGCGTACTGTTACATTCTCGCCAAAGGCAGCTTCCTGTAAAGGAATCCCTAAAAATTGCTCAAAGTAAGCATAATGATCATACGGAAAGACGCAGACGGCTTTATCATAGCCCCCATGATGAATCAAATCACCTTGGCCATCTCCCTCAAAATTGATCTGACTTAAATACACAGGCTCATGAATGCGCTTTTTGTTGATGGCTGTTTTAATTTCTTTTCCGTTCGCATAGGTGATGATAGGTTGTCCCACTTGGATTCCTTCTATGGCATATCTCTTCTGTCCCACGATGGCCATCTCCTTTGGTTGTCTACTGGCTTTTATTTTACATCGTTTGACAAACAAATCAAAGTCGAGGCGTGAAGATCAGATGCAGGCTATGGTACGATGTGAAAAAAGGAGAGATGACCATGGTTCATTATCACGCCATTGTAAAAGGACGTGTGCAAGGAGTCGGCTTTCGTTATTTTGTTCAGGGAGAAGCCGTCAATCGTGGAATGAAAGGCTGGGTACGCAACACTGATGAAGGTCATGTCGAGTTAAAGGTAGAAGGTGAGCAGCAGAAAGTAATTGATTTCTTAGAAACTGTCCGGAAAGGAAGTCCTTTTTCAAAAGTCACCGGCATGCAAATGGAGCCGCTCACGGAGCTGGCTCATTATCGAGATTTTCGAATACAGTCATAAAAAAAGCCTAGCTCTCGCTAGGCTTTCAGATTGTTGACAAAGGGCTAAAATGATCTTTATTTTAGCCCTTTGTCTTCCTTTCAGCATGATAGAAAACCTTTAGTCTAGGAAGGGCGAGTACCGGAGCGCAGACCTGACACCGAATGCGAGGGTTTGTCTACACGCTGAAAACCTAGCTCTCGCTAGGCTTTTTCTGTCCCGTGATAGGGCTTGTCTTGATAAAAATAGTTTGGTTTCACAATGGTATTGTCGTAATGCTTGTGGAATATATGGGTAGCTGCTGGTGATACAGGGGGAATCAGCCATGTCCAGTCCCCAGTCAGCTTGCGGTCAGCCTTCTCTTCCTGCTTTTCAAACTGCTTGAATTGATGTGCTGCTGTATGGTGATCAACAATCGTCACCCCTGCTTCGCGATAAGAATGGAGAACCGCCACATTCAATTCGACAATGGCTTTATCCTTCCAAAGGGACGAATTCTTGGTCGTGTCCAGTCCTAAAAGAGAAGCAACTTTTTTTAGCATATTATAGCGGTTTTCATCCGCTAGGTTGCGTGCGCCAATTTCTGTGCCCATATACCAGCCGTTGAACGGTGCAGCATTGTAATGAATACCGCCAATCTCTAATTTCATATCAGCAATAATCGGAACCGCATACCATCTTAGTCCCAAATCACGGAATCCATCATATTCAGGATGGGTGATCTCTACCTCTTGAACGATTTCTTTCGGAAGCTCATACAGAACAGGTGGCTGATCTTTTAGCTGAAACATGAGAGGCAAAATATCAAAATGTGTGCCCTCTCCTTTCCAGCCATGGGCTTCACATAATTTTGTTAATTCAAGAGACGCCTCGTCGCCGATGATGCCATATTCCGTCTCATAGCCTGCATAACGAACGAGCTGATGGTTATAAATGACGACTTCCTTCTGCTTGTTCCTCTCTGGGGGAAAGATCGTAATAGACGGTTTGATTTTTCCCCCATTTGTCGCATACTCAATATGATGAAAGAGCGCCTCTTTCACCTCATCCTCAGTCTTTACATGCCGGCAGTCATGCACTTGCAGGGTCGACCAAAACAAACGGCCAATGCAGCGGTTACTGTTGCGCCATGCCATTTTCGCCCCGTGAGCTAATTCCTCTAGTGTATGCGTATAACTACCTTCAGACTCAATTTCTTTTTTTATTTCATGCAGACGTGCTGCTTTCTCTTCATTTGACTTGTTTAATTCTTCATAGCATACAGAAATAAAAGCTTCTGCTTCATTCCACAACGCTTCTTGATTACTCAAACATACTCGCCTCACTTTAATACGAATATATCCATTGTAGCGGTTTCTATTGATAAATTCACTCGTTTCAAACCATTTTTTATCAAATCATCCGACCATTGTCCTTAGACAATAGATGATTCAATACGTATAAGGGTCTTTTGGAGCCAGCGGACATAGCCTTTTTCTCTTTCGATTGCTCTTGTCAGCACTAAGTAATGCCCAAATTGCGCTGAATGCAGTGATTCAGCAGAAGGATCTTCCTCTGTCAAAGCGTGCAGCTTTTGTTCCAGCACATCTACTTTCTTGGTGCGCTCTAAAAGTTGATATGCAAAGAGGTCAGCCGCTTCTTTTTTGTCCATGGAGGAGATAAAAAATGTTTTGAGCATGAATTCATCCTTTGTTGTTTCTGGAATCGGATCTTTTGTTCTTAACCACTGACGCAATTCTTCTTTTCCTGCCGCTGTGATTTGATAGACCTTCTTCTCCAGCTTTTTTCCTTGTATGTGAATATCAAATTCAATAAACCCTTCCTCTGTGAGACGCTTCAGCTCAGGGTAAATCTGACTGTGCTTTGCACTCCAAAACTGTCCAAGGGAGTCCTTAAAATGTTTCGTAATATCGTATCCTGTCAGCTCATGCTGATCCAGCAAGCCAAGAATGGCATATTTTAGTACTCTCATGATGTGCCTCCAACGCTTATTCTTTGACAATAGTATACCATAGACTTTAAAATAAACATGTAAATCACAACATGTTTGAAAAAACATCATTCTAATGAAAGAAGGAATAAACATGGATCAATTCGTTGGACTTCATATGATTTATACGTATGAAAATGGCTGGGAATATGAGATTTACATTAAAAACGATCACACCATTGATTACCGCATTCATAGCGGAATGGTTGGAGGACGCTGGGTCCGTGATCAGGAAGTAAATATTGTAAAGCTGACAAAAGGCGTATACAAAGTCTCTTGGACAGAACCAACTGGGACAGACGTCTCTCTAAACTTTATGCCTGAAGAAAAACGCATGCATGGCGTCATCTTCTTCCCAAAATGGGTGCATGAACGTCCAGACATCACCGTCTGCTATCAAAATGACTACATCGATCTCATGAAAGAATCTCGTGAAAAATACGAAACCTATCCGAAATATGTTGTCCCAGAATTTGCGGACATTACGTATATCCATCATGCAGGTGTGAATGACGAAACCATTATCGCAGAAGCACCATATGAAGGCATGACAGATGAAATAAGAGCTGGACGAAAATAAAAAAGCGGCACTAGGCGTGCCGCTTTTACATTTGATAAAATCTTAGCCCCTTTTTATTGAATGCCTAACGTCTTTTGAGGAAGCACGAAACGATAGACTGGCAGTTCATCACCTGTTTTTGAAGCGATAAACCCTGATGACATATAGCTGTCCTTTGATTCTGGTTCAAGGGCAAGTGACAGCAAATTGGTTTGCGGCTGTGCCGTGACATATACCTTTGTTCCTTTTGGCAGCTGACGTTTCTTGTCAACGAGTTTTGTTTCAAGCTGAATATCTGTTTTGCTCTTTTCCTCTCGTTTTGTCACCTTGTAGGCTTGTACCGGCACCTTCATGCCAACCGGCAATGTGACACTTTTTAACCCTAATGTTCTGAGTTTCCTTTCTACTCCTTCATGCCCCGGAAGAATGAGGTAAGCTGTCGGCCGTTCTCTCGTTAAGACAGGAACAGCATCGCTCGCACTATGAAAACGTACAGGAACATTGGTGGTCTGTCCTTTCTCAATATCAACCATTTCCAGCTTGTCATCAACAGGTGATTTGAAAGCATCTTGAATGACGACTTGATCGTCATCTTTTGGATGAAGCCCTTTTTTCACAAGCTTCAGCCGCTCCGTCACCATTTGCTGCTTCACCTGCTTGGCATGTTTCACCGTGGTCTCAATGATTTTTTCATGGGTGGCTACTTGCGCAGCGACGCGGCGGGAAAAATCCTCTCTCCCAATCCCAATCCCTCTGCTTTCTACAAGAAATGACAGGGCTGGCGAAAGTGCAAGGGCATTTCGGCCAATTCGCGCATCCGTTCCACCTTCATAAATGTCGATCTTGCCATCCTTTCCTCTTGTGTTTGTATAATACGAATCGTTAGAAAACCCTTTATTCGTCAGCGTTTCACGAACTCCATTAACATATAACTCATTTGATGTCAGCCGGATGCTTTCAGGAATGTTTAGATTCTTCCCTGATAGAATAAGCAAATCATGATATTTGAGAGCGCCTGATGAACCGATATCTTCAAACTGCTTTTGACCCACATCGTATTCATGGGCATCAATGACCACTTCTGGCGCATACCGATTAAATTCTTGATGCAGTGCTGTCAATTCTGGAGATTCTAATGTCATATGATCACGGTTTCCATCTAATCCGTTTGCCAGTCTGCGGTCAAACGCATAAGAACCATCAGGATTGATTCTTGGGACAATGATGATATTGACATGATTAAGTATACGGTCTCCTTCTTCACCTGCTAATCGTTTTGCAATGACGAGAGCAGATTCACCGGAGGCTGGTTCATTTCCGTGTATTTGTGCTTGGAGCCAGATTGTTGGCTTTTTTGAAAGTGGAGTAATCGAGCGATCCTTTGTAAAGTACAGGGCCTGGATGGACCTGCCTTCAATGGATGTTCCAATCTGTTTCTGCGTGGCGTAAGGACTTTTGTGGACAATGTCTCGTAAGAAAGTTTGAAGCTCTTCTTGTGTTGTAAATGTTTCTTCTTTTTTCTGAAAGGCAGGGGTATCAAACGTCTCGTCAGGCTCAGGGTATAGCTTTTTCACTGAAGCCGGCTGTTCATAATTCTTTCCGTAATAAGGGGTTTCTGCATGAGCTGAAGCTGGGCTCACCATCGACAAACTGCCTGCCATGAGGCATACAGCAGCAAAAAGAATCGTGCCTTTTCGTTTGGACATGCTATCCTCTCCCTTCGTTGATTTGCATTATAAAGAAAAAAACAGCAAAAGTGTCAGTATTTTTCAAAAATAAATCTTTTGGAGGAACAGGCATCTCTTTGTCTAGGGCAAATGAATGGAGCCTCCCCAGCAATATGACCTAAAAAAAGTGCCTGCTCACAGCAGACACTTTTTATTTACCAGATGGAAATAGCCCCAATGAGAACTGCCATGACAGTCATAGCGACAACTGCCAGCACAGCCCATTTCATCCCAAATTTCTGATGCTGATCCAGTGATACGCCAACAAGTCCAACAAGTAAATGAGTCGATGGAACAAGTGGACTTAACATATGAATCGGCTGACCAATAATAGAGGCTCTGGCAATCTCAATTTTATCGACACCGTAAGCTGCCGCTGTTTCTGATAGGATCGGCAGTACGCCATAAAAGTATGCATCATTCGGCATAAAGAAAGTAAAGATCCCGCTTGTTAATGCGACAATGACTGGAATAAAGCCGCCAAGCTGCTCTGGAATTGCAGATACAATCGAAATCGCCATTTCATCAACCATTTTCGTTCCAGTTAGAATACCTGTAAAAACACCTGCCGCAAAAATCATCGAGGCAATGGCTAAAACGTTTGTGGAGTGAGCCGCAATTCGCTCACGCTGCTGGTCCAAGTTCGGATAGTTCACAATAATTGCCACACAGAAAGCAAGAACAAATAGAACAGTTAAACTGACTTTACCTGATACAAGCAGCAGCACCAATAACAAAGTCAGCGCCAGGTTAAACCACCAAAGCTTCGGTCGTTTGATGTCATCTTGCAGTGCAGCTGCCATTTCATTTGCATGAATCGGCTGGTCAAGTTCAATGACACCAAGACGTTTTCTTTCGGCTTTTCCAAGAAAATAAGCAACAATAATCATACTGAGAACCCCTGCACCAATGACTGGAATCATCGGGCCAAATAAAAGTGAAGGATCGACCCCAAGTGCACTCGCTGCTCTAGGTGTGGCTCCTCCCCACGGAATTGTATTCATAATTCCCATGCCAACTCCGGCAATTCCGGCTAAAATAATTGGTCGGATGCCAAGCAGTGTAAATAGTGGAAGCATCGCTGTTGTTGTAATCATATATGTCGTTGTTCCGTCACCATCAAGTGCAACAAGCATCGTCAGGACAGCTGTTCCGACCACGATTTTTAATGGATCGCCTTTAACGATTTTTAAAATTTTCGCCACCATTGGGTCAAATAAACCCGCATCAATCATAATGCCAAAGTACAAAATCGCAAACATGATCATGACCGCTGTCGGTGCGACTTGCTGCACGCCTTTGACAATCATGTCTGAAATTTCAGTAAAATGAAAACCTGCAATAAGAGCAAATGCAATCGGTGTTAACACCAATGCCGTTAAAACAGACATACGTTTCGTCATAATCAAAACCATAAATACTATCATCATAAGAAATCCTAAGATTGCTAACATATTGTTCACCCCTTATGTTGTATACGCTTTCATTAATGTGTTGGTATCCCATTTCCAACCCTTTTTGTCATCATATCTGAGGTGAGAATTGAAGTAAATATTATGAATTTTAATTCTTTTTCGGTCGATAAATGCTTTTTGTTCATTTTGTTCAAACATTGGGCTTTTTCATTCCATGAAAAAAACAAAGGGTTTAATTTAGCCCTTTGTCTTCTTGATAGAAGTCTAGGAAAGACGAGTACTGGAGCGGAGCGAATGTGAGATTGGTGAGCACCGGCACGCAGGACTGCGGGCGAATGCAAGGGTTTGTCTACACGCTGGAAGCGGTCTCACTCGACCGCTTGTTCTCCTTGTATCAATTGCTCGTATTGCCTTAATTGATCTTCCATAAAGATCTTTGCCTCTTTGCTGTTCATATAACGACTTGTCCAGCCCTTTTGCTTTAATCGTTTTTTCCATAACCTCGTTTTCGTCATTTTTTGAAGAAGCTGATCCCATTCACGAATGTCATGCTGACTCATTTGTTTTGGGCCCATCACACCGCGCCAATGGGAAAAGATGAGCGGTATGCCCTGCTCTTTCCATGTCGGCACATCTTCAAATCCATCTAAGCGCTCGCTGGTTGTCGTCGCTACGAGCTTCAGCCTCTTTTTTTCATAATCATGACGAACCTCTGTAATAGTAGTCGTTGCTGCATCTACCTCATGGTCGATGAGCGCCTGAAATAAATCATCTGCACTGTCAAATTTCAGAAATTGAATGCGATATGGATCAATCCCTGCCATTTCTGCTGCCCGGGCGAATGAGATTTGATCATCATTTCCAAAGTCAGGGGCAAAACCAATTTTTAAGGAATCTGGTTTTTTCTTGAGTGCGTGTAACAGCTCCTTCCCATTTGCAAAAGGAGAATCCACTGGGACTGCGACGACCTGCCACTCTTCTGCAAGGATTGCCAGCGGTGTCACATCATTCATCGTCACGTTACTGCTGCCAAGCAAGTTACGGCTTAACAATAAGCTTGAATTTAAACTGATATAGTTGGCTTCTCGCTCCATCATGTAGGTCCATCCTTTATCCACCGTTCCGCCTCTTTGATAAAGAATGTTCACAGGCCGGTTCACCAGCTTCTCTTGTTCAAGCACTGATTTCATCACCTGAGCCGTTTGGTCAAATCCCCCCTCTGGTACACCCGACACCACAATATATAAGGAGCTTTGCTGAAGGAAAGAATCTCCGGCCTTTTTTTCATTAAAAGTGAGCGTGATACAAAGGCAGAGCACGATAACAAAAAATATTGCTTTTTTCATCTTTTATGACTCCGCTTGTTTGGCAGGATAATATTTACGTTCTGGTCTGCCAATGATTCCGTATGCAAGCTCTGCCCGGCATTCCCCTGTTGTCACAAGGTACTCTACGTACCGTCTCGCAGTTGTACGTGATGCGCCCATCTTTTCCCCGAGTTCTTCTGCTGTAATTCCGCTATTTTCAGATGCCATCAATGTTTTCACTTTATCCAAGGTCAGTGAATTAATGCCTGTGGGGAGATCTCTGTCATCCCTTTGTTTTGGCTCTTCCTGCATTTGCCCAAAAAACAGATCGATCATCGTTTGATTGACTTCATCCTTTGAATTGATGATGTCTTTCTTTTCTTTATATTCGGTTAAAACTTGTGCAAACTTTTGTGCAGTTACCGGTTTGATTAAATAATGAACCACTCCGTAATGAAGTGCATCTCTTAAAAGCGTCGTTTCCGTTGCAGCCGTGATAATGATCACATCTACTTCAGGACAGCGTTCTCTTAAAAGCGGCAGCAAGTTTGTGCCGAGCTCATCAGGCATATAGACATCAAGTAAGATGAGATCAACTTGCTCCCTTTGGAGCGCCTCCCACATATCCTTTGCACTCTTTGCCTTTCCGGCGACCTTAAATCCTTCTATCTTTTGTATATAAGATTCATGAATGGCAGCGATTCGAAAATCATCCTCCGCAATGAGTACCTTAATCACCATCTATTCCCCCTTTGTGCCTTTCGGTATGTATACAGTGAAGATGGCACCGCCTTCTTTTTGGTTCGCAACTTCAATCCAGCCCCCAAGCTCGTCCAATACTTCTTTCACATTCGCAAGCCCGTAGCCTCGTCCTTCTCCCTTTGACGAATGGCCTCTTGTGAAAATCTGTGACAGTTCCTCTTCATTCACTCCATCACCTGAATCTGACACTTCTATGATAATATCAAACCCAATATCTGTGATGAATAGATCTACCTCGCGCTTCTCCTTATTTATTACAGCTTCAAAAGCATTGTCTACGAGATTGCCAATGATGGTGATAAAGTGAGATAGACTTAAATGTGCTGGGAGCGGCTCAAGTGAGCTATTTTCATCAATGTGAAATTGGACTTTCTTCTCAGATGCTTTCCCTAACTTGCCAAGTAAGATCGCTTGTATTTTAGGAGACCGAATCTGCTTCATGAGTAAATCGTGCTGTCGGTTTTGCAGATGATATTCTTCTTTAATTAAGTCGATGGCTTCATCGACTTGATTCAGCTCAAGCAGGCCTAAGATGGCATACAGCTTATTTGAGAATTCATGCGTTTGTGCCCTTAGGTCTTCTGAATATTGGCTGACCTCTGTTAATGTATCCAGCAGCTTCGTCAGTTCTGTTTTCTCCCTGAAGCTCACAATCCCTCCGAATACTCGATTGTCCTGCATTACCTTTTTCACATTTAAAACATAGGTTTTATCATTGACGACGGTTTCGATGTTAGGTTCAATCGTCTCTGCCTTTAAATAGAAAAGAAGTTTGGCATTTGGCAAGACTTGATCAATATGAAGGGGCAGTTCTGATGAGACGCGCAGCATATGTTCAGCTGATGTATTCATCATCGTAATCGCGCCTTTCTGGTCAAACGCAATGATCCCTTCTTTTATAGCGAGCAGCATCGCTTCTCTTTCTCGATACAGCGAAGCAATTTCATGCGGCTCAAGCCCTAATGTATCTTTTCGAATACTCTTCGTTAAAAAAATCGCACCGAATATGCCAGGCAAGAGCACTAAAAGGGCAATATAGCTAAGCTTCAATAGCTGATGAGCTGTTGCTTGATCGATTTCCTTTTTTAAAAATTCGACGGTGACTGTCCCAATAATTTCTTCATGCCCTTCTGTTTCTTTCATAATGGGTGCACTGCCTCTGACAACGGTTTCACCATTAGAATCATCAGTGGATATAGAAGTTCCTCCAAATAAGAGGGTACTTCTTCCTTCCGATACACTGATGGTTTTTCCTACGTCCTCATGATTCGTATGAACAAGAACCTTTCCTTTTCGGTTGGTAATGAAGATGGCATGTGCTCTTACTTGCTCCTTCATTTGCTCAAGCACTGCCTGTTCTTCATTTTGGGAAGCTGACACCGCCACCGATGCTTTAATGGGCGGCATATATGATATCGTTCTAGCGGTCTGCACCGCCAGCTGTTCAGCTTGTCCCTGCCTTTCCGATGTCTGCAGAAAACCAAAACAAATGGTTAATAATGCAATGACAACAAGCAAAAGCCCGATAATTAACCCCAAAATTTTCGTTTGTAAAGTAACTTTCCTTTTGCCCATCCTCACCGCTACAACCCCTAATTCAGTAGATTCACCCGAATAGACTCTAAGAAAATGATATCATTTTTTCTTACTAAGTTAAGAGAAAATTCTTTCAAACAAAAAAGGACGACTCAGAATCGAGTCATCCCTGTATGCCTATTACGTGATCGATAAACCAGCACTCGCATAGCCTGCTACGGTATTCACTAAGGATAGACCTGTAGCTGATGCAGAGAATACAACAAGCAATCGTGTTTCCGGTGTGACTGGTACATTTAGACCAGTCGCAATACCGTTTGAAATAGCACCCAGTGTTAAAACTCCAGTTAAAGCTGGGGCTAATGTGACACTCGCTACTTGTGTAAAGCTGTTATTTGGTGTCGGTGAAGCGAATAGACTAGCCGTTACGGTAACACTCGTGCCAACTAAAGAAAGAGCTGCTGTTGTGCTGAAATAGCCGGCAAATGACGTGATTGTTCCAGCTCTTGGAACTGAGAACGCCATGTTGATTAATGTACCCGCAGCGCCTGTTAAATCAATAACTCCGCCTACAATACTGACACCTGTCGCTGAGTTACCAAATCCGATCAAACTGGATGTTCCAACAAGTCCGCCTGCAATTGTTGTCAGGACAGCAGGTGTACCTGAAGCAAATGGAATGATCGCACTCGATCCTGTCACACCTGTTGGACCTGTTGCTCCGGTCGCTCCGGTACCTGTGACGCCGGTGGCTCCGGTTACTCCTGTTGCACCTGTTAAACCTGTGGCACCAGTGGCTCCGGTTACTCCCGTTGCTCCTGTTGCTCCGGTTACCCCAGTTGCACCTGTTAAACCCGTGGCGCCAGTGGCTCCGGTTGCTCCTGTTACTCCTGTGACGCCGGTGGCTCCGGTCGCTCCTGTACCCGTGACTCCCGTTGCTCCTGTATCACCCGTAACACCAGTGGCTCCGGTTACTCCCGTTGCTCCTGTTGCTCCGGTTACCCCAGTTGCACCTGTTAAACCCGTGGCGCCAGTGGCTCCGGTCGCTCCTGTTACTCCTGTGACGCCGGTGGCTCCGGTCGCTCCTGTACCCGTGACTCCCGTTGCTCCTGTATCACCCGTAACACCAGTGGCTCCGGTTACTCCCGTTGCTCCCGTTGCTCCTGTTGCTCCGGTTACCCCAGTTGCACCTGTTAAACCCGTGGCGCCAGTGGCTCCGGTCGCTCCTGTTACTCCTGTGACGCCGGTGGCTCCGGTCGCTCCTGTACCCGTGACTCCCGTTGCTCCTGTATCACCCGTTACCCCAGTTGCTCCGGTTACTCCTGTTGCTCCCGTTGCTCCTGTATCACCTGTTACCCCAGTTGCCCCGGTTACTCCTGTTGCTCCGGTAATACCTGCGGCGGCCAATAACGTATAGTCTGGGGACGTATCTGGTGTACCTGTTGGTGGTGTTGTATTCACAACATAGGTTCCACCTTCATATGTCACCACTTGACCTACTGGATAGGTTGGGGCTGTAGCTGGGTCAAACGCCAGGATGCCAGTTAATCCTACACCCGTTACTCCGGTGGCTCCAGTTGCTCCCGTTGCTCCCGTTGCTCCAGTAACACCTGTGACGCCGGTCGCTCCTGTATCTCCTGTGGCTCCGGTCACTCCTGTACCCGTGACTCCCGTTGCTCCTGTATCACCCGTTACACCAGTTGCTCCTGTCGCTCCGGTTACTCCTGTGACTCCAGTATCACCGGTTACCCCAGTTGCTCCTGTGACGCCGGTGGCTCCGGTAACACCTGCGGCTGCTAATAACGTATAGTCTGGAGAAGTATCCGGTGTGCCTGTTGGCGGTGCTGTATTGACCAGATATGTTCCGCCTTCATATGTCACCACTTGACCTACTGGATAGGTTGGCGCTACTGCTGGATCAAACGCTGCGACTCCGGATAAACCGACTCCAGTCGCTCCAGTCACTCCTGTTGCCCCGGTTTCACCAGTTACCCCTGTTGCACCTGTTGGTCCTGTGACGCCGGTGGCACCAGTTTCTCCTGTCGCTCCTGTGACCCCTGTTGCACCTGTTTCACCGGTGGCTCCCGTACCAGTAGCTCCCGTTGGACCAATTTCCCCCGTCGCTCCCGTTTCACCTGTGGCTCCGGTTGGACCAATTTCTCCTGTTGCTCCTGTGACGCCAGTGACTCCGGTTGGACCAACCTCTCCCGTTGGTCCTGTCACTCCTGTTGCGCCGGTGGAACCCGTGACTCCTGTACCGGTTGCTCCTGTAACGCCAGTCGCTCCTGCAGCGGCCAATAACGTATAATCTGGTGACGTATCTGGTGTGCCTGTTGGTGGCGCCGTGTTAACAAGGTAGGTTCCTCCTTCATATGTCACCACTTGACCTACTGGATAAGTTGGCGCTACTGCTGGATCAAACGCTGCAACTCCGGATAAACCGACTCCAGTCGCTCCGGTCACTCCTGTTGCCCCTGTTTCACCAGTTACCCCAGTTAAACCTGTTGGTCCTGTGACGCCGGTTGCTCCTGTTTCACCTGTTGCACCGGTTGCTCCTGTACCAGTGGCGCCGGTTGGACCAATTTCCCCCGTTGCTCCTGTGACGCCAGTCGCTCCCGTTTCACCTGTGGCTCCGGTTGCTCCTGTGCCGGTGGCGCCGGTTGGACCAATTTCCCCCGTTGCTCCTGTGACGCCAGTCGCTCCCGTTTCACCTGTGGCTCCGGTTGCTCCTGTTCCAGTGGCGCCGGTTGGACCAATTTCCCCCGTTGCTCCTGTGACGCCGGTCGCTCCCGTTTCACCTGTTGCACCGGTTGCTCCTGTGCCGGTGGCGCCCGTAACTCCTGTCGCTCCTGCAGCAGCTAAAAGCGTATAATCTGGGGAAGTATCGGGTGTACCTGTTGGCGATGCTGTGTTTACAAGATACGTCTCGCCTTCATATGTCACCACTTGACCTACTGGATACCCTGGTGCCGCTGCCGCATCAAACGGAACAACTCCAGTTAGACCTACACCGGTAGCGCCGGTTGCCCCAGTCGGACCGGGATCTCCCGTAACACCTGTTGGTCCTGTACCTGTTGCTCCTGCAGCAGCTAAAAGCGTATAGTCCGGTGATGTATCAGGCGTCCCTAATGGCGGTGCTGAATTGACCACATACGTACTGCCATCGTATGTCACCACTTGCCCTACTGGGTAGGCTGGTGCTACTGCTGGATCAAATGCCAGAATGCCTGTTAAACCTACACCTGTTGGACCGATTGGACCTGCTGGACCTGCTGGGCCCGCTGGACCTGCTGGACCTGCTGCACCCGCCGGACCTGCTGGGCCTCTTCTTCCTCTCCCGCCTGGCGGACCTTGAATCACACAAACACAAGGATCTTTTCCGCAGCAAGGATTTTTCACTGGTTTTCCTGGCTTCCCTGATCTTCCTTTCTTACAACTATCACATTCCCAGCCATCATCCTTATACGCATCATACCAGCTTCCTTTTTGGTAGTGGTCTGTCGAATGAGTTGGATATGTCTTTCCGCATTGTCTACATCTTCTCATAGAATCACCCCCATCCATCGTATTCATCATGATTTAGAAAGGTGTATGTACACTTTTATTTTTTTATTAATCAAAAGACCTTGCACTTCATATACAAGGTCTTTCTTTCATTAAAGTCTCATCGTCATTTTTAAATCTTTTCCTACCATACTATAATCCATATCTTTTGGACGGATGGCTTCTTTTAATGTTTTCGTACCTTCTCCTTCAAAGAAAGTAGGTGCATCTTTCCCTCCAATTAATAATGGTGCCATATAAATAATGACTTCGTTCACAAGTGATGCTTCTAAAAAGGATGCACTCACACTTCCTCCCGCCTCCACAAGTACCGACATGACAGAACGCTTCTTCAGCATGCGTAACACATCATGGATGTCTGTCCGATTTTCTCCGCTTGTGATAAAGACCTGATGTCCTTTTTGCACCAGTTGATGGTATTTTTTTTGATCGTACTTGTTTGAGGTACAAATAATGGTTTCTGCCATATGATCGTTTAAACATTTCGCATGAAGCGGAATCCTTAAGGTGGAATCTAAAATGACACGAATGGGTTGTGTCACGAATGAATCTTTTACAATAAGACCTGCATCATCTTGAATAATGGTTTCGACGCCTGTTATCACAGCATCTGCTTCTTGACGTAATTGCTGCACTTCATTCCTCGCTTCTGTTCCCGTAATCCATTTGCTTTCTTGGTGAGCTGTAGCAATTTTCCCGTCTAACGAAATGGCTGTTTTTAATATGACATATGGAAGATCTGATTGTATGGAATGAAAAAAAGGAAGATTTAAGCTGTCCGCTTCCCGTTTACATATCCCTTCTCCTACTTCTATCCCTGCTTGTTTCAACATCGTGACCCCTTTACCTGCTACAAGCGGATTTGGGTCCCCAGTGGCAATGACCACACGTTTCACCCCGCTCTTTATTATGGCTTCTGAGCAAGGCCCTGTTTTTCCATGATGCGAACAAGGTTCGAGCGTCACATACATATGAGCTCCCTTCGCCTTATCTCCTGCCATTTGCAGCGCATGAATTTCAGCATGCGGTTCGCCCGCCTTCATGTGAGCACCAATTCCAACGATCTCACCTTTTTTGACTACCACTGCCCCGACAAGCGGATTTGGTGAGGTTTGTCCTTTCATGGCCTTTGCGTTGGCAATCGCTAGCTTCATATAAAAAACATCGTCTTTCATGTAAGTCTCCTTTCCTCTCTTTCAAGGGAAAGAACTCCTTCAGGGAATGAAGGAGTTCTATTCTCATGTGCTATATTTTTTCCATCCGTTTCTTTTCAGATCGATCATAGTAAGGCAAGGAATAAAAAAGTTTATAAGATGCTCGTTGTTTACAAAAACAGCATTTGCGACATTCATATTTATTAATGAGGAGCACATGCGGACAATTGAGTACAGACAGACCTTTTTTCATATGTTCCTTGCAAACACTTATCATGAGAATCCCCCGCTTACATTCTTTTTCTTAATGAGAGATTACTTCTTTCGGAAATTGTTCGAATAAGCGTAGTACTTCGGTATGCGTCCCATCTTCTCGAACGTGATAAATCCCGCCGTCATATGAGCTTGCATATACATCATTGCCTAATTGTCTGATGGCACTAATCCCATTTTGGGCAATTCTAATTGGGCCGGTATTGACACCCAGCTCTGGATTCCACACAACGATATAGCCCCAATAATCACCGCTTACAATATACCCTGAGTCTGTGACTGTGACCGATTTAATCGAATACTGGTGTTCGTTATGCTGGTCTAAAATTCTTCCTGTATGCAAATCAAACAATCTCACATTCTTGTCACGGCTGACAATGGCGATACGGTCTCGTTTACTATCAATAAAGACATCATTTAACAGCTCTGTCGCACCGATGTATTCCGCTTTTAAGGATAAACTCTTTTTATCTAAAAGACAGATGGTTCCTTCAACCGCTGCTGTGATGATATGATCTCCTTCTACCTTTAATGCTTTGACCGCACAATCGTGTGCTTTGGAACGGCCGATTTCCTTTAAGTGTTCTGTTGAAATGACATGGACATAACCGCCGTAAGTTCCAATATAAAATTGACGATCCTCCTCGTGGAAATACACGCTGTTGACCGGACCTGTGTTGAGATCAAACGAAACCATTTGCTGTAATGACTCGTGAACAATATGCACCTGACTTGCATGGTCTCCCCACGCATAATAGCTTCCATCCCGTGCAACAGCTACTCCATTCGTTAAAACGCCCGTTGATTTAGCAATTTCTATTCCATTTTTTCTGAATTTTCCATCATCTGATGCGGTAATAATATCACCTGCATCAGTCAGCGCAATGTCATTGATAGATGGTGTCGCCATTTCGATCTCATCTGATATGACTTTGCCCTTTTCAATCGACCATTCACAATATGTTTTTCCAAAGCTGGCTCCTAGTATTGACTTCTCATCCTCTGTCCAGACAAGCGAGCGCTCCCACTGATATTTATGAGGCAGCAGCGTATCGACTAAATCACCTGTTTCATAATTCCACAGCTTAATTAAATGGTCATAGCCTGCTGTGAGCAAGTAATTGCCGCTTGGAGAAAAATTCACGCGCTTGACGCCCTGTAAATGGGCTTTGATGATTTTCTTCTCCTGTAAAGTCGCCGCATCGTAAATAATAACGGTGCCATCATCTCTGCCAAGTGCGAATACTTCTTTTTGATTGCTGCCGCTGATCGTATCCAGCTCATAATCAAACGGGCCGATTTCCCCTACAATTTCTCCGGTCTCATACAGCCATACAAGGACGTATCCATCATCACCTGTTGTGTAAGCTTTATCACCATGTATCCATACAGCTAATACATCTTTGCTATGACCATGGAATTCTCTTAAAATAGCACCCGTTTCGATATCCCACACTAAGCATCTTCTATCTCTGGATACGGATACAAGCAAAGTATCCTGCTTCGCAAAAGCGACGGCTTCTACATCATCCGCATGACCAAACAACGTGCGGATTCGTGTATTTGTGCCTGTATCATATAATTGAATGGTATAGTCTGACGATGCACTCGCTAAATACTTTCCGTTTTCAGAAAGAGATATTGAGTTAATGATATGCTCGTGACTGCCAATGAACGTTCCTTCTCCCGTCGCCCGGTTCCACTGATAAATACAGCGGTCATAGCCGCCAGTGTAAACGATTTGGTCGTGCTGAGTTGATAAAACAGATGTAATTGGTCCTCTATGCATAGTTTTACACTCCCACCTTTATATGTTGTTTTTGACGAGTCACTAAACGAAAACCAGTAAATCGAAAAACGGGATCTGGGTGCTTCCCGTGTCTTCTTGCGACTCTGCATAAATCTCCACCTCTTGCGAAGGAGCCGCCTTTTAAAATGTAGTAGTCACTTCCGAGTGTTTCCGTTAAATCATCGACGACCTCGATGCCGCCTTCATATACGTGATATTTGGTGTTGACCCATTCCTCGACGTTGCCCCCCATATCATAAAGACCAAATAAGGATCTGCCCTTTTCGTAATGACGGACAGGCGTCGTTTTTTCAATATTTGATTCGTGCGTATTGCAGTAAGAAGGATCAAACTCATCTCCCCACGGGTATTGATTTCTCGTGTTTCCCCGGGCAGCATACTCCCATTCTTCTTCCGTAGGAATCGACACATCCATCCCCAGTTTCCCGCTCAGCCACTGACAGAACGAGAAGGCTTCCTCAATGTCCATGCCCCAAGCTGGATGATCTTTTCCTCCGCCAAGCTCTTCGTTCGTTAAGCTCTCTGGGTATGTCTGTCCTGTTTCATCACAATAGCTTTGATACAGTTCATTGCTGACGACCGTATCTGAGATAAAAAATTCGTTGATATATGGCTGATAGGATGGAAATTCTTTGTACAGCCATTTTTGAAATTTTTTCTCACGGCCGTAGGTTGGATTGAGCAGCTTGTCCTTCCAGTATTCTGATGCCTTTTTCATATCTTCTTCATTACTTCCAATCGTTGCATAGCCGCTTGGAATTTGAATCCAATTGATATCAGGTTTCACGCTTTTCTCCCGCCTTCTTTCAATAAACTCGTCTATTGATTAATTAATTTCTTCTCATCGACCATATGCCCTGAGGCTGCTTTTGCCTTTAAATAGGCTTCATTGTAGAGAGAGGCTTCGACCGTATGATCAAACCGCAAAACAGGAAGACCGTAAGCTGCAATAGAATCGACTTTATCTGGATTGTTCGTTAGTAAATGCAATGGTTTCCCTTTGTTTAAATAGTGCAGAACTGCTGCTGCTTCCTCGTAATGCCGATCATCATCCCCGCAGCCGATCAGACGGTTGGCTTCAAAAGTATCCAGCTGCATTTCCTGTAATTTATACGTCAATGCTTTTGCCATCAGCCCAATAGACCGCCCTTCTTGATTGGCCATATACACCAGCATGCCTTTTCCGTAATCGGTGATTTTCTTCAGTGATAATGCAAGCTGTGGACCACAGTCACATTTCAGTGACCCAAACACATCACCTGTTTGGCAGACACTATGGATTCGCACAAGCGGCGGCCGTTCATTTTCAAAGTCGCCAAATAAGAGACAAGAGGAAAAGGTTTGCTGCGCGGTACTCATTTGGACAATCGATTCGATCGTTGGTTTTGTATCCCGTTCAACACGTGCGAAGGCATACCACTTAAATGGCACTTCTTCATGTTGAATGGAAATTGGCAAATTCACAGGCCCCACGAGCAAATAGTGTTTTTCTTGAAAGGTAAAATGATGAATCATTGATTGTAATTCATCTACAAACTTGTTCATTTGTCTCCCCCCTATTCATCACTGCACCCAAATCGACTCCCATAGCGCAGTGATGGAGTGATGAATATGTGTATGCACTCCCTCTGCCTGTGTGCTCCCGCAGAAGGAAATGAATGTGCAGTGTCTCTCATCGCTTTAGACCTTGTCCATTTCCAGTACAAAGGAGCAGAAATCTTGGTTCATATGCTTTTCTGTCAGAGCAGCAAACACCCTTGATTGGCAGACGCTCGTTCTTAACTTGAACACCTCTGCTAGCTTTGAATCACTCACCTTTGTACTAGATTTTGACGGCAATGACATGATGCTGGCTTATTCCGGCCTTCGCTTGTAACGGTGATATGGATACAAGCTCCAGACCTGATGTACAAATTTTTTCGCCAAGCTGAGAATCTGAAAATGAAAAATGAAAACGACCATCTTCTCCGATTAATCCTGTTTTCCACTGTTCTCCCCAGACAACAAGTGAAAAGACACCGCCTTCATGAAGTAAAGAAGAGACCTGTTTTAAATAACGTTCATGGTCATCAGGATGTTGATGATGAAAGCAGCCATGATCTAAAATTAAATCAAACTGCATCCCGCGTCCCTGATCCATGGACCATGACATAAAATCTTGATGAACAAAGTGGACAGGAACTGTTTCTCTTTTCTGTAACCCTTCCCACTCCTCATGCTCATACAGATCGATACCGACATATGCGGAAAGCCCGCTTAAATGTTCAAGTGCACGGCCGTTGCCACATCCGATATCCAGTACAGAAGCAAGTGCATTCTTTTCCCTTGAACGCCATGCCTTTAATGACATCACTGCTGCGTCTGTTAAGGATGGATCAGTGGACCACATATCTGTTCTTTGCTCATAATGCTCTTGGAATGCCATGCGCATCTTTTCTAAATACAATCCACTGTCTTCATGGTACAAAGCCTTTTTCATCATGAAACCTCCTTCAATTCACAATCGTCTTTTCGGGCAAAGGTAGTTTTCAAGCCAAAAACCTTATGTTAGAATGAGAGATGGATTTTTTAGGAAAATCTGTTTGTCTGAAAAAGGAGAGCAGCATCCCACATGTTCACTCTTCTTTTTCAGCATTCCTCCTCCTCATATGCAGCCGTTTGAAGGCCGCCTCGCCTCAGCTTGTTCTCTCTTTTTTTCATATGAGTTCACCTCCTTCACCGTTCGATCAACTCACATCCTTTATTGAAACCGCTTTCTCTTTTGTATAAGGACTTAACGCCTTTTGACTATCTCTTGCAAAGTGTTCATAGTAGAAAAACCAATCTACTGTTTAGAATGACTATCATTTTTTTTCAAGTAAATGATTCTTTTTTTGTTTTAGTAGACACTTTTGTAACTTAAAGGCGCTTAGGCCTTGGTTTCTGCCACCCCCTTTCACTAAGTTATGCTCCGAATAAACCCGCCAAAAATTTAACAACTAATTCCATAATGACTGGAATAAGCCAAATATATTGTTTTTAGTTTATTTTGTCAACAAATTATTTCCTAAACATTAAAATGAATTTTCTAATTGAAAATACAGGTATTTTTCGTGGTTTTTTGACCTTAAAACAATCATTTCTACACAAAAATACAATTTAAACCAATAGAACTAAGAAATTTATCTACTAAATTACACAAGTTTTTTATTTAATTTTAAATCAAAATAGAAAGATACAATAATTATTTCCCGAATGTTTTTTTGTGATATTTCGACTATTTTTTCTGATTCCCCATGTTTTTCTTTGGTATAGCGGCATTTTCAATTAGAGAGTTTACTATTTATTCCATACTTCTGTATTTGTTTTTTATCGTAAAAAAGATATATGTCTCTCCTTCAGACATGGAGGCATGAAAAAAAGCCCCTTACAAAAGTAAGAGGCTTTTTCAGTTGGCTTTTACGCCCAGTTTTTCACTTTTTCATGATCTGTGACAAAGAGAAGCACTTTCCCTTCATCTAAATGTTCTTCAAATGTCTCAGCTTCTTCTTTGGTGAAACCAATTTCATGAATTTTATTGCGGAGCTCATCTCCCTTTTTACTAAAGATGTTCCCGACCGCATGTTTAAGCCCAACTTCTCTTGAGCCTATCGTATTGGCATCTGCATTATTTGCAATACGCTCTGTTCGATCATCGTCATGGGATAGAACATAAATGTCCTCTCTTGCAACACCGATTGATTTTAATTGCTCTACATCTCTTTGAAGTGTTTCATCATTTGAATACTCTCTTACAACAGGTTTCATTTTATATTCCTCCTTTAACGTCTTACGAATCTTTTACCCGTCACTTTTGACATTAAACCTTACAAGAGCACATCCAATTTGCTTAATGAACATACCATGCCTATCGACTTATTTTTGACAAAAAGCCTGTTAAAATGACTAAATTTTCTGAAATATCGTGTTCATTCCTGTGGATTTGTTGTACAATTCTTATACTGGAGGCTAGAAATGAGGGAGAGCTGATGTATTACTTTTCAGCGGAGCAGCAGTTTAATGCTTGGGTTGTCAGTGATTTGGTGAAACAGCTTTTTCAAAAGTGGAATCCTGAAGAAGCAAATACAAAGCCGCTTACATTGTTTGCCGAACAGCACTTTCGCATCTCCATTGATTATCTCTTTTCCATCATTATTAACATTGGAGATATCGAGTCAATTGAACAAGATCCACAAGACCTGTTGTCCTCATATTTGAATATCCTTTTTCCTTTTGTGACGCGCGATATGATGAAAGCCTCCATGCAAAATGCAAACGAATATTTGTTAAAAGAACGTGATGCGGATGTGTATCAGCTGTTTGGCTGTCTCCCGCCGCTCCTCTCTGTATCTTTTCAGAAAAAGTAGTCCCCTCCAATGAGATGGCGGCTGCTTTTTTGTGTGTGTTTTGAAAAGACCGTATGTTTTGAACGAAAAGAAGCATCATGTTAATGTAAATCTAGGCTGTAAGTGAAAGGGAGGATTTGACATGAGTCAACAAAAGCAAATTCAATTAGCTAAACGTCCAAAAGGATTACCTACAAAAGATGTTTTTCATTTTGAAACAGTAGATATACCTGTGCCGCAAGATGGAGAGGTCTTGATTCAAACGAAATATGTTTCTGTAGATCCTTATATGAGAGGACGAATGCAGGATACAAAATCCTATACACCTCCGTTCAAGCTAAATGAAGTGATTCAGGGCGGTGTCGTCGGAGAAGTCGTTGAGTCGAAATCGCCTCAATTTGAAAAGGGTGATTTTGTCCTTGGTTTCCTTGGATGGCAAGAATATTCCACTGCCAAAGCTGAATCTCTGACTAAAATTGATCCGTCCATTGCGCCATTGTCCTATTATTTAGGCATTTTGGGGATGCCAGGGCAAACCGCTTACTTTGGCCTGCTTGCGATTGGCCAGCCAAAAGAAGGCGAGACGGTTGCCATTTCTGGAGCCGCAGGTGCCGTTGGTTCCGTTGTGGGACAAATCGCTAAGATCAAAGGCGCACACGTCGTGGGAATTGCCGGATCTGATGATAAACTCGCTTATTTAAAAGAATTAGGCTTTGATGAAACGATTAATTATAAAACAACGAATGATTTAGATGATGCGATTGCAAAAGCCTGTCCTAACGGCGTTGATGTGTACTTTGACAACGTAGGCGGCGAAATTTCAGATGCGGTGATGAATCATTTGAACCGTTTTGCACGCATTCCAGTATGCGGTGCCATTTCTTCTTATAATATTAGCGCAAGCGAAGATATCGGTCCGCGTGTGCAAACAAAACTCATCAAAACAAGCGCATTGATGCAAGGCTTCATCGTTGCCAACTATTCAGATCGTTTTGGAGAGGCAGCGAAGGATCTCGCACAATGGGTAAAAGAAGACAAACTCACATATAAAGAAACAATCATTGAAGGCTTTGATAACATTCCTGATGCATTCCTTGGATTATTCAAAGGGGAAAATGTCGGAAAACAGCTTGTCAAAATTTCATAACAAAAAAGGCCCTGCCATTTGGCGGGCTCTTTTTTTATTTATCTAATAAACATTTAATAATTATTGGTAATTTTTTTAGATTTCTTATCTTGAAAAAATAAAAGAAAAACTAAACCAACTAGAATTGTACTGACAATAGCATAACTTTCCAACAAAAAGGATATTTTTATAGAAAGCAGCAAATCTGAACTATAATTCACTTCTATCAGATATATAAAGAGCAAACCTATAAAAAAAGAATATATGAAACATATAATTAATTCTTTAAATAAACCCCATAATGTCCAATTAGATGGCTTCAATGATGATGGTTTATTCACAGAATTGAATTGTTGTTTTTCTCTTAATTTGAAATTCAATTTAGTTATTAACACGATAACTAGATTAATAATAATACTGAAAATTAGAATATTACTCAGTTTATTAATAAAACTTAGTAGTGAAAGTTGTTTTTCAATTTGTTCATGTTTAATTTCGTGGTTACTCTCCTGATTATTATCATACATTTTCTTAATAGATAATTGTGTGTTTTCATATGCTTTGGCACTTACTTTTTCTTTTAGATAAATATATAATTCTAAATAACCTTCGAATATCTTTTCCTTTTTTACTAGCCTTTCGGGGATAGCAATAGACAAACCACTGTTCTCTATATGTATACCATTAAAGTTTAAAGTATAACTTTTATTAATAACTTTTCCAACTTTCAAATCCCAATCTTTATATTTAATTTCGTTTTTTTCATCTAAATCTATTCTCTCTAACTTTATACTATCTCCATCTTTAATTTTGTCCTCTTTCATTCCATTAATTGAAGGGAAGAACATAAGAATGGAGTCACTTTGATACTTATTTTTCAACTTATATTTACTTGTTAAACTAGTCCACTCTTGTTTATTTAAAACATAGTAGTTCACATTAGGTATTGGCGTCAGCTTCTTTTTTATCGATAATTTTTTTATTTTATTTTCGAGGTCAATAGGTGTTTGATATGTATCATCTTTTTCACTCATATTACTAACCCAACTTTTTAAATATCGAGATAGATTACTCTCATTTACAGATAGAGAAGTTCCAATTGAATAAGGAACCTTTTCTATATAATTTATGGTATCATCCTTCTCTAACTTTTCAACATCTCTAAATTTAAACGTGTTTGCTTTTTGATTTTCAATAACGTAATTGTTAACTAAATCATATGCTACTGTTTGTTTGGCAAAAAGACTAAAGTCCGGTTCATTTTTAAGTTTTTTAGGAGTGTTTTCTTCAACTATTAGATTCGAAATATAATAAACCGGTATAAATATCGCCACAATAACAATAATTATTAAATTTCCCTTCAAGGAAAATGCATTATCTTCTACAAACTTCTTTGGCATATTGACACTTTCTTTACCACAATATTTCCTATTGAAGAAAGAAGTCCATTGTTTCATAATATAAATAATATCAACACAGAATAATATTATTAACCAAGATAAGATACCTAAAAAATCGACTTGAAAAAAACCATTAATAAAAATATTTGACAAAAAGAATATAATAGTACTGAATATTGTTAATAGAATGGACTGGCTTAAAAAATAAAATACAATCTTTTTTTTGTTAAACCCAAATGATTTAAATATTTCTTCAATTTCATTCTCTTGCTTCTTAAAATGAACACTCTTCGTATAAATTAAACTAATTAAAATTATAAATAATGAAATTATAAAAAAGGAAAGTCGCAAAGTAGGGATGGATTGTTTATAAATAAATTCTTCCTCAAAAAACTTAGTATTCAGATACACATTTTCTGACTTATCAAAAAGATCATTTATAACCTTAACTGCTTCATCAAAATCATGATATTCATTTAGCTCTATCAGTGCACTAGTATTAAGCTGCGTTTTATTCATTAAATCATTGTTAAATATAACATTAGGATAGCTTGTTTTCCCTATTTTATAGTTATTTGGAGTTGTCCAATTTGAGGAGTAATTTTTTATAACGCCTACTATTTTATAGTATTTTTCTGTGTTATTTATTTTTATTTTAACTTTTTCTCCAATTGCATTTCCAGTAAACGCCTCTTGTAGATATGATTCAATAGTTACTTCGTTATTCCTTTCTGGATATCTTCCCTTTTCAATTATTATATGGCCCATTTCTTTAGCTTGAAAGTCCATGGTACCGAAAGTTGCAAGCAAATTAGTATTGTTAAAAGAATTTGTATAGCCCATGTTTTTTATAATACCGTAATGCTTAATACTCTTTTGAGCTTTTATATAATCTTCTTCATTTTGTTTAATACCATTGACCACTGCATGAAAGGCTCCATACTTATTAGTTGTATTCCTTTCCAACTTTTCAATTAATTTATTTGCTTCTGCCTCACCGAGGGTTATTATAAACATAGATAATGTCATTAAGATGATTACTGACGCTGAAAACCATTTTCTCGATAAAACTGCTTTAAAAGCTAGCTTGAATATCATTCTATGCACCTCGAATAAATAACATCATGTCAATGAAATACTATATTAGTTATAGTATAAAAACAATCCTTCATACCTTATCATATTCATAATTTAAATGTAATCTCTAACATTTAAATTATGAATATATAACTAGTTTATAAATTGAGCTTCTTGTTATTAAGCTAATAAATTATACATACAAATGAAAAGAAGCGAGAGATCTTCTCAATCAATAAATTGAGGCGAACCCATGCTTCTTTTGCTATGCCTAATATACTCACTTCATTAGAAATTACTGTCTAATTTCTCCAGACCCATTTAGGCCAACTCCATCTTTTGTTTGAGTATGTTTAGTTACAATAACTCTATAATTTCCTTCTTGAACCTTGCCAATTGATTTTGTACTTTTATTAGGGGTTTTAAAGTTTTCAGCAATGTATTTCTTACCAAAACCAATAAAATTCTTTTTCTGAACAGCCACACTATAACGGTGTACGCTATTACTATAATTCCCTGTGATTTTATTATATATTCTAGCATTTGAATAAATCTTTGTAGCTTTATTTTTAAGCTTATATTTTACTGGTCCTTTTACTTCAGCTCTTACTATATCATTTTTTCCTCCTATAACAAACCTTTGGCTACTTGCTTCTCCTAGATGAGCAAAACTAAAAATAGTAACAAATCCAATTACCACAAGTGCAGTTATTTTTTTAAAATGTTTTTTCAATTTCCTTACCTCCTATATTTTATACATTTATAGATTAATACATTTTTTTCTACATATCAATATATATTCCAAAAAAATTATTTTTAACCAAAAAAAAACGATTCCGAGATCATTGATCTTAAGTAATCGTTTTTTCCTGTATTTTTTATATAGAAAAAATTCTGCCTTGCTTATACACAATTTCTTCAAGCGAAAGATTTAGCTTTTTCGCCATTTTTTTCAGCATTGATTGCTCTTGAGGTGTGACAAGACTGATGACTGCGCCTTCTTTTCCAGCACGTCCGGTTCTGCCTGAACGGTGGATGTAGCCCTCTTCATTTGGCATATCTGCATGAATGACATATGGCAGGTCATCAATATCGATTCCTCTTGCTGCAATATCTGTTGCAAGGAGGAGCGGGAATTCACGCTGTTCAAATGATTTTAATATTACAGCACGCTCAGCTTTTTTTGCTTCACTATGAAGGACACCAAGGTCGACATGGTGATACGCTAATTTCTCTGCATAAATGCTTAAGTTCGTAATGTCACGCACAAAAACGAGCGCCTGCATGTCCTCAAGCCGTGATAGCTTTTGCAGTAGTTTCACTTTGTCACGCTGATCACATAACAGATAATAGTGACCCACTTTCTGCGCTTCTTCCTCACTTCTAGCAATTTTCAATACTTCTGGTTCAGATGTCATTTCTTTGATCAGCTGAACGGTTTCTTCTTTCAACGTGGCAGAAAAACAAAGGATTTGTCTTTCTTTTAATGTGGACTTAATGATCGCTTGGATCGTTTTCATATGCTCTGGCACAAGAAGTTGATCTGCTTCGTCTAATACGATCGTTTTGACTTCATGCATTTTGAGTTTCTTGATTTTGATTAATTCTTGTACTCGGCCAGGTGTCGCCACAACGACGTTCGGGTGTTTCTTTAGCTTTTCTTGCTGCTTCTTGATGTTCGCTCCACCAATCAAGGAGACCGCTTTGATGTCTGATCCTTGTTTGAACTCTTGCACGACATCAAAGATTTGCATCACAAGCTCTCTTGAAGGTGCCAAGATTAAGACTTGCGGATGCTTGATATTGACATCAATTTTATTTAAAAGCGGCAGAACATACGCAAGTGTCTTCCCCGTTCCAGTTGGCGATTCTGCGATCACATCACGCTTCTTCGTAATCCACTCTGCTGTTTTTTCTTGTATAGCTGTTGGTTTTTCGAAGCCAGCCGCTTGAAAGTTCTCTTGAATAAATGGCTTTGCTTCTTTCAAAAATGCCCAATTTTCCGTCATGTCGATCTCCTTTATCCTCATTCAATCTATCCTTTAGTATCTCAAAATCAGCTTTGAAACGCAATTTTTCTTTTGATGCTTTTATCGAGCCGAACAGTTCGATATAATCATGAGAGGCACTAGCCGTTTTGAATCTATTTGAGGTGTAAAAAATGATATTATCTGTTAAAGATTTAAGTCATGGCTTTGGCGACAGAGCCATTTTCCACGAAGTGTCCTTCCGTTTATTAAAAGGCGAGCATGTCGGCTTAATCGGCGCCAACGGTGAAGGAAAGTCAACGTTTATGAATATTATTACTGGCAAGCTGGAGCCAGATGCAGGAAAAGTCGAATGGGCGAAAAATGTCCGTGTCGGCTATCTTGATCAGCATACCGTGCTAGAAAAGGGAAGAACGATCCGTGAAGTCCTTCAGGATGCATTCCATTATTTATTTTCAATGGAAGCCGCGATGAATGAAATTTATGGCAAAATGGGTGAAGCCGATCCTGATGAGCTGGAAAAGCTGTTAGAGGAAGTGGGCGTCATTCAGGATGCACTGACAAACAATGATTTCTATATCATTGATTCTAAGGTCGAGGAGATTGCAAGAGGTCTTGGCTTAACGGATCTCGGGCTGGACCGTGATGTGACGGAGCTCAGCGGCGGTCAGCGTACGAAGGTGCTGCTAGCGAAATTGCTGTTAGAGAAGCCAGAAATTCTTCTTCTCGATGAGCCGACCAACTATTTGGATGAGCAGCATATTGAGTGGCTGAAGCGTTATTTACAAGAATATGAAAATGCGTTTATCCTCATTTCACATGATATTCCGTTTTTAAACAGTGTCATCAACTTGATTTATCATGTTGAAAATCAAGAGCTCACGCGCTATGTTGGGGATTACGACCAATTTAAACAAGTGTACGAAGTCAAAAAGCAGCAGCTCGAAGCAGCCTATAAAAGACAGCAGCAGGAAGTGGCTGAACTAAAGGATTTTGTCGCAAGAAACAAAGCACGTGTCAGCACAAGAAATATGGCGATGTCCCGCCAAAAGAAACTGGATAAGATGGATATGATTGAACTCGCAGCAGAAAAGCCAAAACCTGAATTCCATTTTAAACCGGCACGTACTTCTGGGAAACTGATTTTTGAAACGAAAGATTTGGTCATCGGTTATGATGAACCACTCTCCCGCCCATTGAATTTGAAAATGGAACGCGGGCAAAAAATTGCGTTGTACGGTGCTAACGGTATCGGTAAAACGACGCTGCTCCGAAGTCTTCTTGGGGAAATCACACCTATTTCTGGTGAGGTGGAACGTGGAGAATTCTTGCATATTGGCTACTTTGAGCAAGAAGTAAAAGAGCAAAACAGCAATACTTGTATTGAAGAAGTATGGAGCACCTTCCCTTCTTACACGCAATATGAAGTCAGAGCCGCTCTTGCAAAATGCGGATTAACGACAAAACATATTGAAAGCCGTGTATCTGTTTTAAGTGGAGGAGAAAAAGCAAAGGTTCGTCTTTGCAAGCTGATAAACGAAGAAACCAACTTACTTGTTCTCGATGAGCCGACAAACCACTTAGATGTCGATGCAAAAGAAGAACTAAAACGCGCGTTAAAAGAATATAAAGGCAGCGTCTTATTGATTTCTCACGAACCTGAATTTTATCAAGATGTGGCAACCGAAACTTGGAATTGCGAATCTTGGACGACAAAAGTATTATAACGACAAAAAAGCCTCATATCTTCAAAAGATATAAGGCTTTTTCTAATTAATGACCTGCTTGGATATTCACCAAATGTTTACGTCCAAGGAGCAGGATGATCATCCCTAAGAGAACCACAGCAGCCCCGACATAATAAGGTGTACTTGCTGTATAGGATTCAGCGAGAACTCCGGCAATCCAAGGAGCAATCGCGCCCCCAATAAATCGTACAGCACTGTAAGAGGATGAAGCAATTGAACGTTCAACCGGTGCTGACCCCATCACAGCTGTCGTGAGCACTGTATTGATCATACCGAGAATTCCCCCAGCAATGACAATTCCGCAGATCACGACCACAGCATGAGACGTCCATACCCCAATACCGAATAAAATCACAGCAAACGAAGCAAACAGAACGACAAGCGAGGTCAATGTCCCAAGTTTGCGATGAATGACTGGCGCTGAGAAGACAGAGGTCACAGCCAAGAATAGCCCCCATCCAAAAAAGACATATCCAAGTCCATGCTCATCAAGATGGAGCACAAATGGCGAATACGCTAAAAGCACAAAGAAACCGAAATTGTATAAGAAAGCGGCAGATGCCATCGTTAAAAGCCCTTTATATTTTAACGCCCCGACAGCCTCAAATAATTTCACTTTTTTCTGCGGCTTTTGCATAGGTGGAAGCATAAAGGTAATCGCTAAAAGAGCAATAAGCATTAACACGGCAACACCAAAGAAAGGCCCGCGCCAAGAAATTGTGCCAAGCTCACCGCCAAGCAGCGGTCCAACCGATATCCCAAGACCTAGTGCTGCCTCGTATAAAATAATAGCCTTCGCACTTCCTCCAACAGATACACCAACAATGACAGAGAGTGCAGTTGAAATAAATAAAGCATTCCCAATGCCCCATCCGCCTCTAAAGCCAATTAATTCATTAATCGTTGAAGAAGTACCACCTAAAGCAGAAAAAACAATAATAAAAATGAGTCCAACTAATAACGTCCATTTCGCACCAATCCGACTAGAAATAAAGCCGGTAAAGAACATCACAAAGCCGGTCACAAGTAAGTAGCTTGTAAATAAAAGAGAGACCTGGCTTGGAGATGCGTGTAATTGCGATGCAATGGCTGGCAGGATCGGGTCGACGAGTCCTATTCCCATAAACGAAATCACACACGCAAAGGCAACAGCCCAAACGGCTTTTGGCTGCCTAAGCAGACTTGTACGCTGTTTCAACACTTCTTCTTCCTTCATTCCATCAGAACCTTTCCTTCAAATGTTGACAAAATAAAATAAACACGCAGAGGTGTTTATTTTTGTAATTGCTCAATTGCATGAGCCGCTCTTTCTTTCATCGCTTCAAGATCCTTTTTAAAGGATTGAATCGTTTCAAGCTTTTTTGTTATCAATTGATGCTGCACAGTCAGCTGCGCATCAATATCTAAAAGCTTCTCTAATCGCTCCTTCGGATCAAGCGACAGCAAGTAGCCTTCTTTATTCAACTCTAGCTGCTTTCCGATTTCCATAAACGATTGAAGCTCCTGTAAAGAAAAGCCGAGTACCTCTTTTGCCTGCATCACTTTCTCTAGCTCTTCCATATCGTCCTCTGAGTAAAGTCTGACACCGCCCTCAGTCCGCTTTGGTGCTGATAATAAACCAATCTCTTCATAGAAACGAATCGTCCGTTTTGTCAGTCCGCTTCTTTTCGCCACTTGATCAATTTTCATCCATTCCATCGCCAGTGCCTCCTGCTCATCAATTCATGTTTTATTATACACCTTTATAACCTTAACGTAAACGTCAAAGTTTTAACACTTGATTTATTTCATATGTTATCGCAAAATAAATAGTAATAATTACGATTTACAGGAGGTACTATATGCGCTCATTTCCACCTAAAGTAGAACGGCACCAGCTATTTGGATCAGTACCGCCAAGTCTTGGCACAAAGCCTTGGCAAAAAGAGGACATGTCTGACATTCAAAAAACAGAGCAGGACTTTTATTTTCATCTTGAAAAAGTCGGGATCTGCCGCATGTCCTATCCCATACATATCGTATCTAAAACAGCACCACAGCGCCAAACAACCACTGCTGAATTCTCACTGAGTACAACCCTGCCAGCACATCAAAAAGGCATTCATATGAGCCGTCTCACTGAACAGCTGCACTCGTTTTATGAAAGCAGCAAGCCGCTTGATGTGAATACCCTAAAAGAATTGACGGCAGCGCTCGCCCGGAAAATGAATCAATCCTCTGCTTCCGTTCAAGTTTCCTTTCCATGGTACATGGAAAAACAAAGTCCAGTCACCGGGCAGTCAGGCTTGATGCATGCAACTGTCAAATATGACGTCCATTTTCATGAAAAGGACGGATGGACCTGTCACGTTGGGTGCGCTGCACAGGTCACGACATTATGTCCCTGTTCCAAAGAAATCAGTGAATATGGTGCCCATAATCAGCGCGGGTCTGTTTCCATTCAAGTAGAGTCGTTTGAACAAGCAGCGCTCCCTGACGACATCAAGACCGTTCTTTTACATATCATTGAGTCCAATGCGAGCGCACCGCTTTATCCCGTGCTCAAAAGACCTGATGAAAAGAAAGTGACAGAAGAGGCTTATGAAAATCCGCGCTTTGTAGAAGATATCACAAGATTAATTGCCATTGAATTATATGAGCAGCCATGGATTAAAGGCTTTCAAGTCGAGTGTCGTAATGAGGAATCCATCCATCAGCATGATGCGTATGCCAAATGCTCCTATCAAAAAAACCTGTAGATCGCTCTACAGGTTTTTATTTCCACATCTTTATTCATTCATTTCCTCAATCATAAGAGATAGTTCTGTCCAGCGGTCCATTGCTTGTTCTAGTTCTTCCGCAACGGCTTTTTGTTCGTCCATCAGTTCTTGAATTTTCCCAAAATCACTGCCTGCCTCTGCAATGCTGGTTTCGAGCTGCTGATGTTTTTCCTCTAATGCTTGTATCCGGTCTTCAATCCCGTCCCATTCAAGCTGGTCTTTATAAGAAAGTTTTTTTCTCTTTTTAGGCGCAGCTTCTACTTGTTTTTCAGCAGGCTTTGTCTCTGTCCGCTTCTGCTCTTTTTCTTGTTCCATATAATCGCTGTAAGCACCTTGGAAGTGTGAGATTCGCCCATTTCCTTCAAAGACAAGCAGGCGGTGAACCACTCGGTCTAAGAAATAACGATCATGGGACACGGTGATGACGACGCCAGGGAACTGCTCTAAATAATCCTCTAAAATACTAAGGGTTTCTGTATCAAGGTCGTTCGTCGGCTCATCTAAAAAGAGAACATTCGGCTCTTCCATTAAGACCTTCAATAAATACAATCTGCGGCGTTCTCCCCCTGACAGCTTACGAATATACGTCCGCTGCATCGATCTTGGGAAAAGGAAGCGCTCCAGCATCTGCTCTGCTGTGACAATGGCGCCATCAGACGTCTTGACGATCTCAGCTGTTTCCTTGATGTACTCAATGATGGTCAGCTCATCATTCATTTCCTTGTGATCCTGCGTGTAGTAACCAATACGAACGGTTTGTCCAATGGTCAATTGTCCTGAAGTCGGTTCAATCTTACCTGCTAGACAGTTCAGCAGAGTGGTTTTACCGACTCCATTCGGTCCGATAAATCCGATACGATCGCCTGGCACGACTAAATCTGTAAACCGATCCACAAGGGTCTGGCCAGCAAATGAAATCGATAAGTCTTCTGCCTCTATCACTTGTTTTCCCAAGCGGTGTGAGCCAATGGCAAAATCAAGCTCTCCCTTCGCATCAGGTCCTTTTTGATCCTTCAGCTCTTCGACTCTGCCGATACGTGCTTTTTGCTTTGTCGTTCTTGCTTTTGCTCCTCGTCTGAGCCATGCAAGCTCTCGTCTAAGCAAGTTTTGACGCTTCGTTTCTTTCACCTGAGCTTCTGCTTCCCGCTCTGCTCTTTTTTCTAAAAAGACTTCATAATTTCCTTTATACGTATAAAGCTGTCCTTGATTTAGCTCATAAATCCGATTGGCCACCCGATTTAAGAAATAACGATCGTGCGTCACGAGGATGACAGCACCGCTATATTGGCTTAAGTATCCTTCAAGCCATTCAATCGTTGCATTATCAAGATGGTTGGTTGGTTCATCTAAAATCAGCAAACCAGCAGGCTGAATTAAATTTTTAGCAATGGCGACACGTTTTTTCTGTCCGCCTGATAATGCATGTACAGAGCGGCTTACATCTTTCACGCCAAGCTTTGTCAAAATCGTTTTGGCTGAAAGGTTCGCATCCCAAGCATCTTCTTGATCCATTCGATTTTGCATGCGCATCAGTGCCTCTTGTTTTGCCTCATTTTGCGGATCATGCTCTAAATCGGCGAGTGCCTTTTCATACGCCTTCATCGTTTGAATCATTGGTGCCGTTCCTGAAAAAATATAGTCAAGAATCGTTTCATTCCCGCTCATTTCAGGATCTTGCTCGAGAAATTCGATATCAAGTGTCCCTGCTTTCGTGATGTCACCTTCCTCAAACGATTCAAGTCCTGCAATGACTTTTAGAAGCGTTGACTTCCCTGTTCCATTTGGTCCAATCAATCCGATGCGTTCCTTTGGTTCTATATGAAAAGAAATATGATCAAACAGCGTTTTCTCGCCATAGGTTTTATATAATCCTTCAACATTCAATAAACTCATTTTATCAGCCCTTACATAGATTCTTTCTTTATTTTAAATCAGCCAGTAGCAGAAAACTAGTTTTAAAAAACCCGCTGCAGAAAAGAATGTTTCCTTTTGATGCTCGATACACTATGAAGAGGTGATCTAAAGATGATAACCATTAGCTTATGTATGATTGTGAAAAATGAAGAGGAGGTGCTGGCGGACTGCCTTTCGTCTGTTCAAGACATTGTCGACGAGATGATCATCGTTGATACGGGATCAACAGATCAAACGAAGGAAATTGCTCATTCCTTTTCAGCAAAAGTGCTGGATTTTGAATGGGTCCAGCATTTTGCAAAAGCACGCAACTTTGCTTTCTCACATGCAGCGAAAGAGTATATTTTATGGCTCGATGCTGACGATGTTCTCCTTGAAGAAGATCGCCAAAAACTGCTTCAGCTCAAACAGACACTTGATCCCTCGGTGGATGCCGTTTCGATGTTTTATCATGTAGGATTCGATGAAAACGGTCAAGTCAATTTCAAATATAGAAGAAATCGCCTTGTGAAGCGTTCCTTGAACTTTCAGTGGTACGGGGCCGTTCATGAGTTTCTTCAAGTGTATGGAAACATCCTTCCTGCAGATATCGCCGTCACACATCAAAAACGCAAGAAAACAACTGCTGGTGAGCCTGGGCGCAACTTGCGAATTTATGAAGACATGCTGGCAAAAGGAGAGGATATGACGCCCCGTGATCTCTTTTACTTTGCCAATGAATTAAGAGACAACGGTCAGCGTGTCAAAGCGATTCGTTTTTATCATGAATTTTTAAACACAAAACAGTGCTGGATTGAGGATGAAATTCGCACATGCCAATATTTAGCGGACTGCTATTATGCGGAAGGCTATGAGGAAGCAGCCTTATCCTCATTATTACGTTCCTTCTTATATGATCAGCCCCGGCCAGAATTTTGCTGCCGGATCGGGGATCATTTAAAAATACAAAATAAACATCAAGCAGCCATCTTTTGGTATGAGCAGGCGCTGAAGGCTCCTGAAAACGAAACAGCCTTCACACTGACACAATATAAAACGTGGTATCCTCACCTTCAGCTTTGCTACTGTTATTATCAGCTCGGCAACCTGGAACAAGCCAAAATACATCACCGCGCCTCCTCGGCCCATCATCCAACTCATCCAAGTGTGCTGTACAATGAAAAAATATTTGCTGAACAGACATAGATTGTCTGACACCACATCCGCCTTCGATCTCCCGGCGGATGTCTCTTTTTATACACTTCTTCGGTTGTGACGTTTAATACTTTAGTGATTTAAAGCGTTTTTCAACCAATTGACTAAATTATCATTTGCGCATATACTAACATTCGTCTTACGAAAAGATTTATCCATTAGGAGGTCAACATGAGTTCTTTATTTCGAAAAAAATCTCTCGACCAGCTCATGCTTGAAAGTCAAACGAAGCGGCTCAGTCGTTCATTAAATACGTTTGATTTAATCTTGCTTGGCATTGGCTGTGTGGTCGGGACTGGGATCTTTGTCATTACGGGGGTTGCTGCGGCAAATGATGCAGGACCTGCGATTATTATATCTTTTATTTTGGCTGCGATCGCATGCGCCCTTGCCGCTTTTTGCTACGCTGAATTCTCCTCGTCTATTCCTGTGTCAGGAAGCGTCTATACGTATTCCTACGCAACACTTGGGGAATTTCTCGCCTTTTTAATGGGCTGGGATCTCATGCTTGAATATGTCATTGCCCTCTCTGCTGTGGCAAGTGGATGGTCGTCCTATTTTCAATCACTGCTCAGCGGATTCGGTCTTCACATACCGAAGGCTTTATCAGCTGCACCTGGAGCCGCTGATGGGGCCGTCTTTAACCTTCCAGGCGCACTCATTATTTTGCTCATCACCTTTATCGTCTCAAGAGGCGTCAAAGAAAGCACAAAGCTGAATAACATTATTGTGCTGATCAAAATTGCCATCGTCCTACTCTTTATCATCTCAGGCTTTGCTTACGTCAAACCTGAAAACTGGACACCGTTTATGCCAATGGGCTTTAACGGCGTGATTGCAGGCGCGGCAACCGTCTTTTTTGCTTACCTTGGATTTGATGCGATCGCTAATGCATCTGAAGAGGTCAAAAATCCGCAAAAGGCGATGCCGGTTGGGATTATCGGAGCGCTCGGTGTTTGTACCATTTTATACATCGGGGTTTCCTTTGTCTTAACAGGCATGGTTCACTATACGAAGCTGAATGTCAGTGATCCTGTCGCATTTGCTCTTCAAGTGGTTGGCCTGAATAGTGTGGCGGGTATCATATCAGCCGGTGCTATTATTGGGATTACAACGGTTCTCATTGCCTTGGTTTATGCACAGGTTCGCTTAACTTTTGCGATGAGCCGCGATGGGCTTATGCCAAATATTTTCTCAAAGGTTCATCCAAAATCACAAACGCCAGTTGCCAACACTTGGCTGACAGGTGCAGTCGCAGCGTGTATCGTAGGTTTTGTGAATTTATCTACGCTTGCGAATTTAGTCAGCATCGGTACACTGGCAGCCTTCACGGTGATTTCCATTGCGGTCATCATTTTACGGAAAAAACATCCGAATCTTAAAGCAGCATTTAAAGTACCGTTCGTGCCTGTGCTTCCGATTATCAGTGCGATCATTTGTATGACATTGGCTGCCACACTGAAATGGGAGACATGGAGAGCCTTCCTCATCTGGATCGCCATCGGTGTTGTTGTCTATTTCACCTATGCAAGACGAAAAAGCCATCTGAATGAAACAAATTAGAAAAGAGACTCGGGGATTCCCGGTCTCTTTTTTTCTTAAACCACGCTGTTTTTGACTGAATTTGAGTCCACCATATCTGGATCTAACACGCTTGAAATCGGAATGACAAGCGGTGAACAATCTCCATTGTCCTCACCAAAACCTTGATTCAATTTCATCGAGAGAAAATAATCAATCTGCTGATAAGGTCCTAGCGTCAGTGATGCACCCCGATCCATTGCATTGATTTTAAAAGCACCGACATTGACGACTGAAGGTGAGAATAACATCACACGTCACTTCCTTTGAATGGGTTTAGCTGCTGGTGAAAAAGAGGCAGGTGAGTCCACTTGATCTCGATCATCTACATGGCTTTTTGTACCGACAAAACCGCTGGCATCTCCAAAATTCTGTCCGTAACCCTGATTTTTTTTATCTGAGTTTTGCCACTCTGCTAACAAATTTTGTCCGACATTCACCGCCGACGCATTTTCAAAGGAATTAATTTTTAACATGAAAATATTAATATTGATATACGGAGTTGGTTGAACCACAGATAAACCTCCTTTTTATAGGTATATGCAAGCACCCATCAAGTATGTTAACGGGAGGTCTTCACATGGACTTCGAAAAAATGAAACAGTGGATGGATATTGCCCAGCAAATGCATGGAGATGATTTTTGGAAAATGATCTTCGACGATGAGCAAAGATCCCCCTTTATGGCAAACGGTCCATCTCCATTTACATTCACACAGCAGGATCAGCGGGGATCAGATGCGTCGTTTCCACCAATCGACATGGTGGAAACCCCTACAGAAATTCAATACTTAATTTATTTGCCTGGCTACCGAAAAGAAGATGTTCAGGTGTTATCATATGGTGAATATTTGGTTGTGAAAGGACAGCGTTTTTCCTTTTTTAACGAGCAGGACTTTCGCCAAAAGCAAGGGAAGTATGGTCCGTTTGAAAAGAAAATCCGCCTTCCAGAAATGATTCTTGGTCAAATGAATGCTGCCTTTAAAGACGGGGTACTTTACATCCGCCTGCAAAAGGATGAAGGAAAAGCGACTGCTATCATCATAGATGACGAATATTGATACTCACTGCGTCTATTTGATCACGATCATCAATTGTTTCAATTGGCAGGATCGTGATCACGCCATCAGCATTCTGTTCCCCAAATCCATTGTTTCTTTTGATCGTACTGCAATGATTGCGAACAAACGTCGAGCCAAACGTCATGGATGAACCTGTGCCAATCGAATTCGTTTTCATATGGGCAATGTGAATCTGAGTAGGCAGCATATACTTCTCCCCTTTCTTGTCATCTCTATAAGTATATATGCGATAGCTTTTCCATAGACTAGAGCAAGGCGGAAGAAAAGGTTGTGGTCTACTTGAAACATTTCATTCAATCACTCTTTAAAAAAACTGAATCCAGTCCATCCCCATCTGTCGTTGAGCTAGAAAAAAGACTCGCCGCTCTTGAGCAAAAAATGTCTGCACCAGCTGCTCCTGTCTCAGAAGATACACACATCCATATCGAATCCCTGCACGTGGACAAAATTGATTACCACTTAGAATTTGGGGAGCTTTCTATTGACCAGCTTCAAGGCAGGCTCAATATTGGGGCAACCTATTACACGCCAAAGGAAACGCGCATCAAAAAATCCACACAAACACCGAAGCCAAAAGAAACAAAAACACCGGTCGTCTCAATTCGATCAAAGCCTTCTTCTTAAGGCGCTCGGCTTTTTAGTACAATCGGGCCAGTATCAGGAACATGCAAATTGAAAACGATAAGGTAAGTCCAAAATAAAAAGCTCCACTTCTCTACTAATCAAAATAGAGAAATTGAGCTTTTCAGTTACTTCATTTATTTATTGAATTTATCAACCTGAAGAAATAATCAGATTGATGTGTCTTATTCAGGTTATACCAAGAATGTAAGGTATCTGGTGTAAATACTTCTATTTTTTTCAGCACTTCCATTGCAAATTCTAAAGGGGCTATTCCAGATGCAGTAACTAAATTCGCATCAGATACCGCAGGTGCCAACTCATAGAACTTCTCTCCTTTATAGTTAGGACATACCATTTTAGTATATTCTAAGTTATTACTTGTATGCCTTCTAGTATTTAAGTATCCTCTATTCGCGAGCCCCTCAGTTGCACCACAAATTGCAGCAACAATAGTGCCCAGCTCTAAAGCTTGGCCAATTCTTTCCAAGATAGGTTGGTGAATGTTTTCACCCCAAGTCGTACCTCCTGGTAAAATGAAAAGATCTTTGTTCTCAAGGTTACATTCTTCAAGGGAAATATCTGGTTTTATACTCAAACCTCCCATAGTCGTCTTCATTTCTTTATTAACTCCTACTGTAATGACTCTTAAAGGTGCTAAATCTTTTTTGAAATATCTACCTGAGTTTAGTTCAGCAATTAAATATCCATATTCCCAGTCAGACATCGTATCAAATACATATAGATAAGCTTTTTGTGTTTGCATCCAATCACGCTCCAATCACAGTTGATATAGCGATTATAAAATAACTTCCCTGACAGTTAGCGTCAGGGAAGTTATCATACTTGGTGAAATTTGATTAAATCCGACAAAACTTCAATCATTCTTTTTTTAAGACTAATTGGCTCAACCACTTTAATAGATTTATTGTAAGGTAAAAGTAGATAAGGTACATATGTATGTATCATATCTTTTGGAAGAAGAAAAACTGCTTGATGTGAATTCCGTTCTTGTAAATAATGTCCTAAAAACCAATGTTGGCAAATATCAGCCAATAC
Organism: Bacillus sp. WP8; assembly: GCF_000800825.1. NCBI lineage: Bacteria > Bacillati > Bacillota > Bacilli > Caryophanales > Bacillaceae > Bacillus > Bacillus sp. WP8. The sequence continues at coordinate 733,504 of NZ_CP010075.1, read as the reverse complement.
ATTTTTATCCCCATGAATCACCAAAGAAATAATCTCTTCCTTATCTTTTAAAGTTGGTAGGAGACTATTTATAAAAAAGTCACGTGCTGAAAAGTTTTCTTGCTGGTCAAACTGATTTTCAGTCACCATTAGATTTTCAATTCGATCTACTCTAAAACTGCGCATATCATTTCTAAGATGACAAAATCCAATCACATACCACTTATTATTCCAATAGATCATTCTGTATGGATCGACACATCTATGATGTAATTGCTTTTCTCCACTTTTATGGTAAAGAATTTCCACCGTGTTTTTGGCCGCTATTGCCTTTTCCAACTTTTTCAAAGAAGGTTCCAAAGAGATTGAACTGGTTCGACTTATTACTTCAAGACTAGTTATATGTTGGTTTACCTTTGTTTCTTGCTCTTGATTTGAGTGTTTACTAAGTTTTGAAATGGCTCTTTGTAGCGCTTCACCTCCATAATATCCCGCTTCTTCTGCAAAAACAGCAGCGTGAAATAGTGAAATTTGCTCCTCAAAATCAAAAAATAGAGGAGCCTCTATAAAATTGTTCATTAAACTATATCCACCGTTATGACCTGGTTCTGAAATGATAGGTACACCACTCGTTGAAAGTGTATCAATATAACGATAAACAGTTCTTATATTCATCTCTAACTTATCTGAAATTTGTTTTGCAGTTATTTTTTTATCTGAGCGAAGCATCCATAGAATGGCTAACAGGTTGTCAACTTTAGGCATATAATACCTCCTTTATATGAGATTTATTTATACAATGTCCGGAACAACTATTCATTTCCGGCAGCTTTCTATATATTGAAGCTCTACACACATTTGATTTAAAATGATATGTTCCTCTTGATTAAGCTTTACTTCATCACGGCACTTCTTTAGCTGACCTATAAGCTTTTTTAAGTTTATTCGGTTCATGCTGTCGCATACGGATAAGATCACGTTCTAATTGGTTTACCCCGCCATAACCGTAAATTAAGAATTAGTTGTAGGGCATTATCTTCTAATATCTAGCCACATATTTTTTAAGAATTTTAAATTTGTCTTTTTACTGTGAATCATACAAGGCTAGGTCTGTACCTTAAATGATTTTACCTTTTTCCTCAATAGAGAAGTTAAATTTTTTTAATAAAATCGGGTATCCTAAACGACAAATCACAGCTCGTTTTTCTTATCTATTTCGCTAGGTTTCTATGAGAAACTATACAAATCAAGACCAATCACTGTAAAATATAGAGGATCTAATCAAAAATTGAGGTGTTTTCATTGTATACGGGTCAACGAAAATCATTTTGGAAACAGAAAAAAGTCATAATTCCCATTCTTAGTATCATCGTAGTTGCTGCTGCTTTCTTTTTCTTAAAAGATACTCTTTTCTCAAAAGAAAAAGAAGCTTTAAAAGCCGCTCAAAACTTTACGGAACATATGAAGAAGAAAGACTTTACGAAGCTGGCAGATGAGGTGACAAGTGCATCTTTGAAAGCCAATGACTTTTCAAAAAAACAACTAGCTGAAAAATACGACAATATTTTCAACGGTATTGGTGCTTATGACCTGAACATTTCAAAGCTCAACGTTGAAAAACAGGACAAAGGAAATGGGTATCAATTCTCCTATGATGTCACGATGAAAACGTCTCTTGGCAAGCTGCATAAGCTGTCTTACAAGGGCGTTCTTTCCGAAGAGGACGACAAGTGGAAAGTGGACTGGAAGCCAAATCTCATCTTCCCGCAAATGGAGAAAGGAGATACCATCAAGGTCAAAGCTGACCCTGCTGTCCGCGGAAACATTGTCGACCGAAAAGGACGTACACTGGCAGAAACAACTGGTGGAAACGCACTTGGCGTCATCCCAGGAAAGCTCGGAACAGGAGAAGAAAAAGAACGCAATATCAAAAAGATCAGCAAAGCTTTTGATATAGAGGAAGAACTAATCAACAATCAATTGAAACAAGCATGGGTCACAGACGACACGTTTGTCCCGCTCAAATCGATGTTAAAACAAAAGCCGATTCCAAAGGACGTAAATGGCGTTACCTATCAAACGAAGGAAATGCGCTACTATCCATATAACAAAGCCGCCGCTCATCTCACCGGGTATGTCGGAAAAGCAAATGCGGATGATATCAAAAGAAATCCAGCATTAAAGGCAGATCAAATCATCGGCAAAACCGGCCTTGAATTTACATTTGACAAAAACTTACGCGGACAAGATGGCGGAAGCATTCTCATCGTCCATGATGAAACAGGCATTGAAGAAACATTGCAAAAATCAGATCGAAAAGATGGAAAAACAGTGAAGCTGACGATTGATGCTTCTTTACAGAAAAAAGCCTATGATCAGTTGAAAGGCGAAAAAGGGGCCGTCACGATCATGAATCCATCATCAGGCGATCTATTAGCGCTTGTCAGCACCCCTTCCTACGATGTCAATCTCATGACAAACGGGATTACACCTAAGCAATATCAGGCATACAGTGAAAATCCAGACCTTCCATTCCAAGCTCGATATGCGAGCCGGTATGCGCCAGGGTCCACATTCAAAACCATTACAGCCGCCATTGGGCTGGAAACAGGTGTCACAAAGCCTGACAAAGTGCGTACCATTCACGGACTGAAATGGCAAAAGGATCAATCTTGGGGAAATTATCGCATCACACGGGTTCACGATAAAGAAAAAGTAAATATGGTCGATGCCCTTGTGTACTCAGACAATATTTATTTTGGACAGGAAGCACTCGAAATCGGCAAAGACACCTACGAGAAAAAAGTGAAAGCATTTGGGTTTGGCGAAGACTTACACATGCCATTTACAATGAAGCCTGCACAAGTATCGAACGATGGCATTCAATCGGATATCTTACTCGCTGACTCGGCGTATGGCCAAGGCGAATTACTCATGTCACCAATTGAACAAGTACATGCCTATTCTCCATTTGCCACAGGAGGCAAGCTTGTCTACCCTCGAGTGATTCAAGATGAAAAAACAGCATCACCAAAACAAATCATCAAAGAAGGCACGGCAAACACAGTGAAAGACGCATTGACTAAGGTCGTGACCAGTCCAAACGGAACAGCCCACTCCTTACAAATCGAAGGAGCGGATATTGCCGCTAAAACAGGAACGGCAGAATTAAAGAGCAAACAAGGTGCAACAGACGGCACTGAAAATGGATTTTTACTTGCGTTTAATCCTAAAAAAGAAGATTACGTCCTCGTCGGCATGATCGAAGGTGTGAAAAACCGCGGCGGCAGTGGACTCGTCGTTCAAAAAATGAAGCCTGTGATTGCTTCTTTTTACAAATAACTCTTTAGAGACACAAGCTCAATCAAGCGCTTGTGTCTCTTTTTTTCTAAATCATGACAATTTGCTATTGTTTTATAGTTCACCTTATGAATAAAATGAGAAGAATGCAAAAATCAGAAAACAGATAAATGAAGGGAGGAAGTCTCATTGGCCATTGCTGCTCGTACAAAGGATAAACCTCAACATTCTGTTACCGGCTCAACGGTTTATCCCATCCTATTGATTATTGGTATTTGTCATATGCTGAACGACACACTTCAAGCCGTTATTCCTGCGATGTTCCCTATTTTGGAACGCTCAATGGGGCTGACCTTTACACAATTAGGGCTGATTGCCTTTACATTAAATATGGTCTCCTCCGTGATGCAGCCTGCTATTGGTTGGTACACAGATAAACGGCCGATGCCTTATGCACTTCCGATTGCTTTATTTTCAAGTGCTGTCGGTATATTCGGACTCGCGTTTGCTCCATCTTTTGCAACCATTTTGCTTTGCGTTGTCTTTATCGGACTTGGCTCTGCTATCTTCCATCCAGAGGGCTCCCGTGTTGCCAACATGGCAGCTGGTCCAAGACGAGGACTTGCACAGTCCATTTATCAAGTAGGCGGTAATACAGGTCAAGCCTTTGCCCCGCTTATCGCTGCATTAATGCTCGTACCGCTCGGTCAGACAGGCGTGGCTTGGTTTACGATTGTTGGAATGATAGCGGTCGGTTTCCTTCTTTATATTTCAAGATGGTATGCCGGAAGACTTCAAACCATTCGGGCCCAAGCGAAAAAAACACCTGCAAAAGCTGCTAGATCTGATATTCATCGGAAATCAGCACTCATTGCACTTGGCATTATCGTCTTTCTCATCTTTGCCCGCTCTTGGTATGGAAATGCCATTTCGAATTTCTATGCGTTTTATGCGATTGAACAATACGGTTTGACGATTAAAGAATCACAGACTTATATTTTCTTATTTCTCATTCTAGGTGCAATTGGGACATTTTTAGGCGGGCCACTTGCAGACCGCTTTGGCAAAAAAAACGTGATTTTAGTTTCCTTATTGGCATCCTTCCCGCTTGCCCTGCTGCTGCCATTTGCCGGACCCGTTTTTGCTTATGTTTTACTCGGGCTGATTGGGCTCATTTTGACATCAAGCTTCTCTGTCACCGTGGTTTATGCCCAAGAACTATTTCCCGGGAAAATTGGCACAATGTCTGGTTTAACTGTTGGGCTTGCGTTTGGTATGGGTGCAATCGGATCGGTTGCCCTCGGTTCATTCATTGATGCCTTTGGCTTAACGCCTACCATGCTCGGTGTTGCCTTTTTACCGATATTAGGCATCCTAGCCTTCTTACTTCCTAGCGACCAAACCATCTCCAAATGGAATGAATCATAAAAGGAAAAACCGCTCAAATCAATATGAGCGGTTTTTTTCACATCTCATAGAAATGTGTATCAGGAACATGCTTCTTTGCAATAAACCCTTGCTTAAATTCTGGAAATACCTTTTGCACCTGTTTGATTTTTCGATGAATCAAGTCAGCATAAGGAATATACAGGTGATCCACAAGCTTTTGTTCTGTCATATAGTAATACCAATTCAGATTAAAGGTCTTCTCATCAATGATCGTAAAGGCAGAAAAATGATAGAACAAAAGTGGACATTCGTCGAGATACATATCCCCTTTTACAACTGAAAGCTTGTAGTTTTCAATGTTCCAAATCGCCGCATTGGCTCCTTTAGATGCAACGATATGAACCCCTTCAAAATCATCAACCCATCTTTCCACATACCGCTGATCTCCGTACGTCTTTTTTTCTGTATCCATTTCTACTGTACAATGGGCAAGACAGTTTTCTTTCCATTGCGTGACTGCCTGTTTGGCAACATCTGTGTTACGACAGCCTACAAACCCAGTATTAAAACGGCCAGACAACTCGTAATAACGATAGAACCGCTTGGAATTCATATGATCCGTTAAAAATAAATGAGCGCTTGGATTCTCTGCAAAAATTGCCTCTGGATCATGATAAAAATACAAATCCGTATCCAAATGAGCAAGATAATCCGCATCTGAGAACTCAAGAGTTTTGAGCAAAAAGGCAGGTTTTAATGTCCAGCAATACTCATGAAACGTACGATCCTCTTTTGCCTTGCGCAGGGAGTCATCCTCAATGTTTTCAAGCTGTTCATATTGAACATTCGGGTGAGGGAACTCCTTTAACACCTTGTAAGCCAAAGGGTCTGCACATAAAACCGATAGCTTGAATGCATGAGCGTTTTTCTCAAGCGAATGAATCAGCGCCAAAAGCTTAAAGACGTGGGTATTCGACACAATGGTTGTAAAGTGATAAGACGCCATTTACAACACATCCACTTGGAACAAATCAACGTGTAACAGCTCTTTCGTCAGCCCTTGAATGGCTTCTACAAGTACCGTGCAGCCATACTCCTGCCGTGCAAGCTGCGCCGCTTCTGCCAGCTTTTTCAAAGGAACATGCTTGGCTGTCAGCATATCTTTTTTATCGCGTTTGATGCCTACATTCCGCTCTGTGATCAAGTGAATCAGTTCTAAAAAATAAGATAACAGGTCATCAAATGCTGAATTCTCACGCAGCTGCCGAACTTCTTTCACAATATCATTTGTCACAGTATGAGAAAACGGACCGGAGAAAGCCAAATGGACATCAATGGAATCAATATTGTTGTACTTCTCACACATATACAAAATGTTGTATTTGATGTCATCAAACGACGTTAAATTACTTGGATGCTCTTGATGCACGCTCATGATATCCTCTCGCAATTCAAAGGAGAGACCAAGCTGATGCAGACGAATCCCTAAATCATAATCCTCAAATCCGTACCGAACGATATTTTCATCAAACATCCCTAGTGCCATGACATGCTTCCGTTTGACAGAGGAGTTATTTGTAATAAAAAATCGCCATGGCAGCTCATAAGAACCTAAATCATAGTGGTACGTATTTAAAATGTCTTTCAGGATATCTATAAACTCAGACTGCAAATCGAAACTTTTCTCAAGAAATGCACCATTTTCGACTTCTTCCAATGATAAAAGAGGCGTTTTGTCCTCCATTTTCCGTTTATACAGCCCTTGCTTTTTCAACCGCTTCATATGATCCTTATCAAAAGCTGTGTAAAAATAGCGATAAATCCGCTTCCAGCACACACCGCAAATAACGAGATCCTCCCTGTCAGCATGGGCCTCTGCATGCTTTTCAATAAATCTCGGTTCTGCCAGCATATCACTGTCATGGAAAATGAGCAGATCTCCCTCCGCCTCGCGAATGGCATGATTACGCCCCTTTGCAATCCCTTGATTGACAGGAATACGCACCTTTTTAAACGGAAAGTTCACTTCAATGTTCTCGAGCATTTCCATCGTGCCATCTGTTGAGCCATTATCGGCAACAATGACCTCAAATGGAATATCTGTTTCCTGAAGTGTTAAGGAAAAAAGGCTTCCTTCTAACCGCTCTTTGGCATTATAGCTTGGAATAATGACGCTCACCTTTGGCTTTTCGTTCATGCGTCATCCTCCTCCCGTTTGGCATATCCGTTAAACAGCGGATCGACCTGCTCCACAGATTCAATCACATGGCGAAGCACTTGCCGATAGGCTTCTTGGAAAAACGGCAGGTCATTTCGTCCTTTTTCATGAATTTGCTGCATCTCATCCTTGCTCACAATCCGAAAGCCGCTGAAATGATAGCAAATGAGCGGGTGCCCATCCTCCAGAAGAATACGTCCATTCTCCTCCCGATAAGAATGCTGCCCATAGTTCCAATGACCAATATTCACACCTTTTGTCTCAATATCTTCTACATTGTCAAACAGCCTCGGCATATGATCCAGATATCCTTGATCGCCAAACTTGCCTTCTCCCGGTGCATTTTTACATTCTTTTAAGCATTCTTCTTTCCACCAGCTGAGGCATTTTCGTCCGGCTTCATCTCCTTTAAAATGCAGAAAGCCTGAATTATAGCGGCCTAAAAGCTTCTGTAGCATCTTCACTTCCTCAGCATCAAAGCTTGGAATGACAATATCCCCTCTTGAAATTAAAACAGAGGCATTCGGCTGATGTTGAAAAATAACCTGAGGGCTCTCATAAAAGAATAAATCCGCATCAAGATAAGTCACGCTCTCTGCCTGCTCCTCTTCAAATAACCACTCAATCCAAATCGGCTTTAAGGTCCAGCAATATTCCGATGCATCCCGTTCCTCTTTTTTCTCTAGCAGTTCTGGTGTCTCGAGCTCCCGTACATGAACAAGATCCACATGCGGGAAATTCATTTGATGAAGCAAATCAAATGCAGCATCATCCATACATAACGTCTTGATGACAGCATCATCTTCTACTTGCTTCAACGATAAGAAAAACGCAATGGCTTGATAAAGTCTTCCACTTGAAAGAACCGTACAATATATGCTGTTCATCTTTTTACACCTCTATTTTTGAAAGAATTCGCGGTACCATTCAATCGTCTTCTCTAAACCTTCATCAATGGAGTAGTCAGGCTTCCAATCAAGCAGCTTTCTTGCTTTCTCGGCCGACAAATATTGATGCTTAATCTCATGTGTTCCTTGGTTCAAAATACGAGGCTTCAGCTCACTTCCCATTGCCTTTAAAATCTTATCCACAAGGTCAAGCACTGTCAGCTGAATTTCGTTACTAAAGTTAAAGGCTTCTCCCGCCAGCCCTTTTTCCTCCATCTTCTCAGCTAGCAGCAAATATGCCTTCACTGCATCTTCAATGTAGAAGTAATCACGAATAAATGTCCCGTCACTTCTAATTTCCGGCGCCTTTCCTTCTAACACAAGCTGAATGGTTTGCGGAATGATTCTGTTGAAATTCAAATCTCCGCCTCCGTATAAATTACCGCAGCGTGTAATACAAACCGGAAGACCATATGTGTTGTAGTACGTATGAGAAATAAGATCTGCACAGCTCTTCGAGACATCATACGGATGTTTCCCGTTTAATGGCATGTCTTCATCATATGGAAGCTGCTCTTGATCACCGTATGCTTTGTCACTTGATGCCACGATCACTCGTTTGATCAGCGGCTGTCTTCTGCACGCCTCCAGCACATTCCATGTCCCTAAGATATTCGCTTCAAATGTAGAAACAGGATGTCTATTTGCGACCCCCACAATGGCTTGGGCAGCCAAATGGAAGACGGTGTCAATTTCATATTCTCCTAACGCACGTTCAATCGTTTGCATATCCTCTAATGCGCCTTGCACCACATTCATTTTTTCAAATTGACTGCCTTGATATAAATTCGATCGAGGCACCTGATCACGCACAAGGCCAGTCACGTTTGCCCCTTGATCAATTAATTCCTTGACGAGATAGCTCCCTAACAGCCCTGTACATCCAGTTACAAATACGTTCTTTCCATTCCAAAATCCGCTCATGCTGTCACCAAACCTTCCATGGTTGTTTTCCATCTGTCCACATGTCGTTGATTTCCTTCAGATTTTTATACGTATCAATTGCTGTCCAAAATCCGTGATGTTCATAAACGGCAAGCTCTCCATCATCCGCTAGGTTTTGAAGAGGCTCCGCTTCAAACACGCATTGGTCATCGTCTGTCAAATAATCAAATACCTTTGGAGACAACACAAAAAATCCTCCATTGATCATCCCGATACTGTCTGTCTTCTCAGAGAAGGATTGTGCCATCCCGTTATACACCTTCAGTGTCCCGTACTGGGACTTCTTTTCAATGCCTGTGACAGTCGCAGCTGCACCAAGATCCTGATGACGTTTCAGCAAATGAAACATATTGATATTGGCCAGTCCATCACCATACGTCATCATAAAGGTCTCATCACCGATGTAATCCTGTGCCTGCTTTAAACGTCCGCCTGTCATCGTATCTTCACCTGTATCTAAAAAGGTGATTTTCCAGTTCTCCGATTTCCCTAATAGCTTCATTTCTCCTGTCGCCATATCGAGCTGCATGCTGTGGTGCTGCCAGTCGTAGTTCAGAAAGTACTCTTTGATCTTCTCTCCTTTATAACCAAGCAATAGGATAAATTCGTCTACACCGTAATACTGATAGATTTTCATAATATGCCATAGAATAGGCCGATCTCCGATCATAGCAAGTGGTTTAGGAAGCGCTTGTGTGACCTCACTCATTCTCGTTCCCTTTCCTCCGCAGAGAATGACTGCTTTCATCTTCTCCCCTCATCTCTCTATGAAGATTTTTGATTAAAAACCTTATCTTTATGCGGAAAATCAGTACATGTACCCCCATACTTTGTCCGACATCAGGTTTTGAATCTACTCTATTCATATGTCGAAATGAGAGAGTGTGCCACCTAGCATTTAACTATTTTTACAAATAAAAAAAGAGCGAGATTCATATTCTCGCTCTTTCAAAGTTTAAATTGTATATTTTCAGGGTAGATGGTATGATAAACATGTGCATAACCAGCACAAACAGCCTCTTTATATAAAGAGACTACTAGATTGAATGAATACAAGTGGCAGCTTGCTTCATTCTCAATATGAATCACGGAGGTGAATTCCCATGGCACAAAATGTTCTTTGTGAAGTGAACTCTTGCCGTTTCTGGGCTGAAAACAGCTGTACCGCTTCTACCATTAAAATTGGTAAAAACACGATGACTGAAGTGACTCGCAATACTGAAACTGATTGCGAAACATTTGAAACAAAATAATCTATTTTTCTCTGAGATGAAGGAACTGGCAGGTTCCTTCTTTTCTTTTATCATTCTATCAAGAATGATAATTATTATCAAGTGTTTTTCAATAAACATTTCTCGGGAAATAATGACACGATATTTCTCCATTCGTTGACGATTTTCACTCCTTTTTCTATACTCAACATATCCGAAGAAGAAAAAGTGGTGACCAATCAATGGATTTTACGATACGTTTTCTATCATTCTTTGTCGTAGAAATTGAAGGCAAAGATGAACAAGCAAATAAACGATTTAAACATTATCAAACACTAGATCAAGAGGAATTTGAACAAAGTGAGCTGAAGGACTTTTTAGACGGCGAACTGAAAAAAATCGTCAAACGAAAAGTGGACAGACACCCTAAATCTGAACAAGTACCGACCAAAATTGGCCGATTTATTGTAGAACCCGGTCATGAGCTCGATTCAAACCCAAACTACAACCTATTTCATCAAACGAGATTTGCAGATACAAAAGAATTGTTTAATGAATGCAGTGAACAGTTTGTTCGCACATATTTAGATACAAGTGCTGTCAGAGGCGGCGTTTTTTTAGTGGCTTCTGCCGTTCCTAAAAAGTATTTCGACGATTCCTTTGTCTTTATTATGAAATGCGATTTCGAGCAGAAAGTGGCTTCTATCGCTGATACATCTACCTTGATCAGAAAAGTCGAAATGGCCATTACGACAAAAAACATGAAATCAATTCAATACCCGTTTATGCCAGAAGAGGGCATGACTGAAGAAGCGGAAGTGAAAATTCACCAATCGTCACACGCTCGTTATTTTGAGGACTTTTTGAAGTTCGTCGAATACGGTGAATCCATGCCTGAAATCATGAAATCACAGGTCATGAATATGGTACAGGAACAGGTTTTTGAAACATTACAGGATGAAAGTGAAGAATTAAAGCAGTTTGAAGAGGATCTTGAAATATGGGAAGCGAGTGAAAAACGAGAAATTAGAGAAACACTCGATACAGAGCAGGTCACACAAGCAGCCTCTCATATTGTTGAACAAACTCCTGATATCACAATGAAAATGCGTCTAGGCGAGACGGAAATCAAAGGTCTTCTTGCAGACTTTGGCCACTCGATCCATATTGCAAAGCTCAACAATCGATATGTCGTGCTCGTTGAAGCAGATCAAATCGTCTTCGAAAAAGGAAGCACACCTGTTGAGTTTCATAAACCAAATGGGTTAAAAGAGGTGGTCAGCCAGCTGACGCAAAAAGCCTATGATTCAGATGTAGAATAAGAAACCATGACTGCCTCTTGCATTCAGCGCAAGAGGCAGTTTTTTTGTATAACGCCTGAATTTATTACGCTGGATCAGAAGAAACATGCAGCTCCCTGCCTCTTGCCCACATGCTGACAAGCAATAAGCTTATGATGAGCATCAGCCAAAAGACGCTGCTTGATCCAAAAAACTGAATCATCGTATATCCGAACAAGGGTCCTAAAGCTGCTCCCATATCTTGAACAAAGGAATAGCTTGCGAGGAAGCGGTTTTTATCGGTTTGAGCAGAGGCTTTTTGAAAGGCAAGCGTATCCGTTAATGTCGTTAAGACTGTTGACAGCAGCTGGATCAAAAGCAGCATCACAAGAAACCAGCCGCTGACCTTCAGCATGACCGCCAGAAGACTAAGACATCCAAATGAAAGAAACATCCAGCAAAGCGTTCGTTCCTTCATCACAAGGCCATCAAACCATCTGCCCGTTTTCGGTGCTACAAATGGTTCCCACCCCCATCTGAGCGCTTGAATGATGCCACTTAAAGCAGAAGCTCCGATGACAAAGCCGAACAGAGCAAATTCACCATCACCGATCCTTGCTTCAATGACATGACTGAGTGTTGATGCGAATAACCCTTGTATCACAAGTGCGATCAGCATACCTGTCATTAAAACTTTTACAACATCTCGTGCAAGCCACCGCTGTTTGATGACTTGATACACCTGCCCCTCTTCTCCCTTTTCAATCTCATCCAGAGAGACATAAAAAATGACCCCTAGCAATGTGAGTAAACCAAAAACAAGCGTCATGGACTGGAAGCCGATCAGGCTGGCAAATATTCCGCCAAATAACATGCCAAATAAACTGCCCAGCCGGTAAAGCCCATTGTAAATGCCCGTATAATGCCCCTGTGAGCCTTCGTCCATCTCAGCAATTAACCTCATTCCACTCATACGCAATAACGTCCATGCCAGCCCCCAAGCGCAGCGGCAAATCAGCAGCAGCCAAAAACCGCTCACACCATATAGCATCGTGGTTACTGATGCAATCAATATAGCGATCAATACACCTGTTTTCATTGGGACAAACCGATAGAGCCACCAAACGACAGGCGTTAGCGGGATGCGGATGAATCGGTTGATGGACAGTAGCAGCCCAACCTCCCAAATAGATGATAAACCAATCTCTTTCCAATAGATCGGAAGAACAATATAAAGCATTGAATCCCCAATCAGTGCAAATGCTGTGATAAGCGATATTGACACCACTTGCTTTTGACGATGATCCATTTTCCCTTCCCCCTTCGCTATCTTTACAATAAGGGATGCCTTATAATAAATCTAATGAATGTTTTTGATTGAACCATCAAAATAATTGATAGGTGGTGCAAAGTTGAATTTACATGCCCTTCGAATTTTTGCAAAGGTCGCAGAAACAAAAAGTGTTACACAAACAGCAGACGTGCTATCTTTGACACAGCCAGCTGTGACGGCTCAGCTTAGAAGCATTGAAAGTGAGATCGGGTTCCGTCTTTTTAAACGAAATGGCAGAGGGATTACACTTACGGAAATGGGGAAAATTCTATACCCTTATGCCAGGCAAGTATTCGAGGCTGAAAAGGAAGTAGAATATCAGATTGCACTTTTACAAAACGGAAAAAAGGGGCGGCTCCGCATCGCTTCTACCTATGTACCACTCAACTTTTTATTGCCAGATTGGCTCGCTGCTTTTAAAACAGCTTCATCCGAAACGGAAATTGAATTAAAAAGTGGAAACTCCGCTCAAGTTTTAGAAAGCCTGCTTCAATATGAATCAGATGTGGCCATCGCTGTGATCGAGGATTTGCACCATGAAGAGATTCTCACCTCTCATTTAACGAATTTAAGCTATGATTTTATTGTCCCGGCAGACCATCCATTGAACGGAAAAACCGTCCCGCTAGAGCGCCTGAGCCAGGAGCCTTTTTTGATGCGTGAAGAAGGCAGTTCCACAAGAGATAAACTTTTTTCTCTTTTTACCTCGAAAGGCATCAAAAAACCTACCGTAGACTTGCAGTTCAGCGGTGTTCATGAAGCGATACAAATGATCAAAGCTGGATATGGTATCACACTTGTTCCCCGTGATGCGGTTCAAGGTAGTCTCAAGCGGAAAGAAATTGGGCGCGTGTACATTGAAGGCATTGAGATCGTCAGACCAGTTGTTGTGTGCAAGCGGGCGAATGATCTTGAAGAAAATAGAACCGTGGATGCCTTCCTGCAAATGAAAGGTATCGGTCCATTCACTACGCCTGCTGCCAATTAAAAAAGTGCCTGCTCCAAAAACAGGCACTTTTTTTATTCGGCTGGCTGCACGATGTCAAACGGTACAGCCTTTGAGGCTTTCACTAATTGTTCTGGTGTGATGAGGATTTCATTTCCCCATTCTCCTGCTCCAACCCCTAATATCTCTTCCTCTAATAATGAAGCTTCAATGATCGTGCGAAATCCTTCTGGCTGCCAGCAAAACGGCGGAATCGAACCAATTCGATAGCCCGTCACTTCAAGAACCTTCTCCGGTGAAGCCATTTTAATATTACGGGAGCCGGCCGCTTTCTTTAGTTTCCCTGACTTAATATGCTGGTCAGCGCCAACCATCACAAGCAGCTGCTCCCCTTCTCCTGTTTCAAAGATCAATGTTTTGATCATTTGTCTTTCACGAAAACCAAGGGCTGCCGCTACATTTGCTGCTCCTTTTTCTGTTTCGGCAGAAAATGTTTTGATCTCATATGGGATGCCATGTTTGTCCAAAAAGTCATGTGCTGGTAATTTTCTCAAGTGATTGAACCCCTTTCCTTACAATGTCCTTCATTTAGCTTATCACAATCTTCTCATCCTTAAGATGTATTTTTCAATGGAAAGCCTCTGAACCCTTCATCACCATGCTATACTAAACATGTTTTTGAAAAGGAGCCGGTTTAATATGGGAAACAAGTTTTGGTGTTATACAAGCAGTAAAAGCCTTCTCATGTTGAGTGATATTTTATTTGTCATGACGATCACGTTTGTCATTTATCAAGATACACAATCTGTTGCCTATGCGGCTGTCTTTCCACTGATCAGAACGATATGCCAGCTATTGGCTGGGCTTTTCTCTCCTGTTTTAACTGATTACTTTCAAGCTGGCCGCCTATTGAAATGGGTCCCGCTTTTACGTCTTGGGATGCTCGTCGTGTTTACAGCCCAATTTCATTTCTTTCAGCAGCATATGGTCTGGCTGTTTAGTGCACTCATTTTGATTTCCCTCACAGGCGGGTTCATCAGTCCTTTAATGCAGGCGATCATGCCGATGCTTGTGCCAGCAAATCAGCTTGTGAAAGCAAACAGTACAGCGTCCATATTTCATCAAATGGTTCAAATCGCCGGCTATTCGTTCACTGGAATGCTCGTCCTATGGATTGGGCCATTTTATTTAATGTGGATCACTTGTGTCATGATTGTGTTGTCTTACCTATTTTTCATCCCTGTCTTTCCTCTTCTCAAGCAAGAAGAGACGGTTCGAAAAGCAAATAAGACGAACAGCTTCAAAGATGGCTGGACGATCATTTGGACAAATAAAACGGTGCGCACCCTGACGTTTATGGATGTTTGTGAAAATATTGCGGGTGCTGTATGGATCGGTGCAATTACGCTTGCCTTTGTCACACAAGATTTAAAGCAAGGTGAGGAATGGTGGGGCTTTATCAATGCCGCTTATTATATCGGCACCATTCTAGGCGGTCTCTTAGCTGCATGGATGAGTCAATTTATTCAAAAACAGCTTCTTCTCTTTATGGCAGCTGGGTCATTCATTTATGCAGTGCTGACTATTGTCTATTCACTGAACAACCTGCCATGGCTTGCATTACTGCTTTGTATTTTGATGGGGCCTGCTTATCAAATTCGTGATGTTTCGCAGCAAACCATTCTTCAAACGGAAACACCTGTCCAAGATTTATCAAAGGTGTACTCAGCTCATTACGTCCTTTCTTCTGTATCTGTCGGTTTATCTATTTTCTTTGTTGGATTGATTGCGGATGCATATGGGGCGAGGTCTGTGTATTTGCTAGGCGGTCTGTTTGTGCTCATCTGTTCTGGTATTGCCATCCTTTCTTTTATGAAGCAGAAAAAAGAGAGCAGCTGATTCATGCAGCGGCTCTTTTACTTTTCTTTTAACATCGCGAACATGTCACGGGCCATTGCTTCTAAAATATACACAACTGGCGTCTGTGTGGTGATATTGGCTCTGTGTACCCGCTCATCTGTGACGTAGTAGGCAATATTTAAATCTGAAATGCGCGAAATCGTGCAGTGCTGGTTATTCGTAATACTAATGATTGTGCTGCCTTCCCTTTTTAACTTTGAAATATGATCGATCGTAATACTGTTCTCCCCTGATACAGACAGCACAATGGTGACACTATTGTCTAAATACTGCATATTCATCGGGAAAAATGGATCATTGATGTAAAAGGAAAATTTCTCAAGACTTGAAAAGTACCTCGCCCCATACTGCGCCAAAATGCCAGAACTGCCAGTCCCGATAAACAGCACATTTTTTGCCTCAGCAATGAGTTTCGCTGCCTCCTTAATTTTCCCCTCAAAGTCTCCCTTTAATGTTCGTTCAATAAATTCATATAGAAAGTGCTGTGTGCTTTTTAAAGAAGGTGTCTGCTCTGATTCTAAATACATTTTGAGCTTCACTTTAAACTCTGAAAAGCCTTCACAATTTACTTTTCGGCAAAAACGAAGGACAGACGAGGTGGAAATATGTGCAGCATCTGCAAGGTCTCGAATTCTCATGTATACGACCTTTTCACTGTTTTCCATGATATATCGGTATAAAGCGCTTTCTAGTTCATTAAAGCTGGAAATGACCTCACTTGAAAACATCTGACTTCCCCTTTCTCCAACAACATGTCACAAGGTGTTTCTTTTATGTAACAAATCTCTAAATAGGGCACCCTTGCCTAAAGACGCTGAAGTCATTTACGCATGAGATGCTCTCACGATAAGCTATAGATGTACAAAATAAAAAAGACTTTTCTCTATTATAACATTGCGCGTTACATTATTCGGAGGTGCAGAGCATGGCAAAAGGATTAAAGGTTGTCACAATTGGCGGAGGATCAAGCTATACACCAGAGCTTGTCGAAGGATTTATTAAACGATACGATGAATTTCCGATTAGCGAGCTTTGGCTCGTTGATATTGAAGCGGGAAAAGAAAAGCTTGAGATCGTAGGAAATCTTGCAAAACGCATGGTCAAAAAAGCAGGACTTCCAATCGAGGTTCATTTAACATTAGATCGTAGAAAAGCGCTTGTAGATGCTGATTTTGTTACAACACAATTCCGTGTCGGACTTCTTGAAGCACGTATGAAGGATGAACGCATTCCTTTAAAATATGATGTCATTGGTCAAGAAACAAATGGTCCAGGGGGTCTATTCAAAGGACTTCGCACCATTCCTGTCATTCTTGATATTGTCAAAGATATTGAAGAGCTTTGCCCGAATGCATGGCTTGTGAATTTCACAAATCCAGCTGGTATGGTCACTGAAGCCGTACTTCGTTATTCAAACCATCGAAAAGTCGTTGGCTTATGCAACGTGCCAATCGGCATTCGCATGGGAATCGCCAAAGGGCTTGATGTCGACGCAAGCAGAGTCGAAGTCAGCTTTGCTGGATTAAACCATATGGTCTTTGGACTCAATGTATTCTTAGACGGCAAAAGCATCATGGATCAAGTGATCGAAGACATGGCGGATCCAAACTCCAGCATGTCGATGAACAACATTCAAGCGATTCCGTGGGATGCTGATTTCTTAAAAGGGCTTGGCGTTATTCCTTGTCCATATCACCGCTACTACTACAAAACAAGTGATATGCTGGCTGAGGAAAAGAAAGCAGCAGCAAACGAAGGAACTCGTGCAGAAGTCGTTCGCGCATTAGAAAATGATCTGTTCGAGCTTTACAAAGACCCTGATCTAGACATCAAGCCGCCGCAGCTTGAAAAACGAGGCGGTGCCTACTACAGTGATGCAGCTTGTAACTTAATTGCATCCATTTATAACGACAAGCATGACATTCAGCCTGTCAACACGATTAACAATGGCGCCATCAGTGACATTCCAAATGATTCTGCCGTTGAACTCAACTGCGTTATCACAAAAGACGGTCCTAAACCAATCGCTGTTGGTGAAATGCCGGTCGCTGTCAAAGGACTCATTTCTCAAATTAAATCCTTTGAACGTGTAGCTGCTGAAGCAGCTGTGACAGGCGATTACAACACAGCCCTTGTCGCAATGACCATCAACCCGCTTGTCCCATCAGATGCTGTTGCAAAAAGCATCCTAGATGAAATGCTAGAAGCACACAAAGAATATTTGCCACAGTTTTTTAATAAAGTAGAAGCATAAAAAAGAAGCCGCACTTTTCGAAAGTGCGGTTTTTCTTATTTGGCTGTAAATAGCCGGTCCATTTGTGGGCGATCATAATCTAATAGCCAGTGCTGTAATCCTTCATAGACTGGTCTTAAACGCTCTGGCTCTGCCGCGATGAGATCACAGCCTCGATCATCATATAAGTGAAAAATCATTTTTTTCGAGACATTCATTAGGTAAATTTCATATCTAAGCTTCCCCTTCAAGATTTGATTCGGTGTATAAAAGTCCTCCTGGCAGATCGCATGGAGAAGCGGACGCAATCGAATGTCTTGCAGCTGGCATTTGAGTGTAAATCTCTCTAATGTCAGTGAATCTTCTATTCTGGACGTACATAAGTCAAAAGCTCGTGACGCAACCGCTTCCTTACTTGCCGATGCACATATTTTTGATAAACCAGGAGCTTACGCTTCGTTAATTCATGTTCATGTTCTGTATACACATCCGTTACAAGCAGCATTTCGTCTTCTGGATCAAAAGCATATTTTACAATCTCAAAAGCACGATCTCCCGATTTTTCTAGTACAATCGATTCTTTTCCTAATGACCAATCTGCCACTTCAAAGCGAAGACCAAAAGGCCACCCATAAAAAAGAGGCGGGGTGAGGACAAGATCAGGAAAATGACTTTTTAAAAAGCTATTTGTTTGATCGCTCATGTCATGTCCTTCCATTGATTTTATTTCTTATTTTACCGTTGAAACATACAGGAAAACAATTAGGAATTAACTGTCATTTCTTATATGATAGAAAGAGATGGAGGTGTGACCAATTGAAAAAATGGTTTTTACAGGTGTTCCTCACCGCATTGATCACTATGTGGATACAGACTGGACTTGATCAGGCGAACATCATTCATATTACCAATGTTTGGGTCGATGCCAGCAGCTGGATCCTGATCTTCTTTGTCATCTACGCACTTTTTGAATGGACAGCTCACGTCTTAGCAAAACAGAAAACCGTTCATCGCTGAACATCTCTTTTCATAGAGATGTTTTTTCTTGAAACTTTTCTTGCACAAGTTCATGAATGACGCCCATTCCTGCCTGACTTCCAGCTGCTGCTGCGAGAACTAACTGAGCAGGACCGCCTAAATTATCACCACATGCAAAGACACCACTGACGGTTGTACGTCCAAGAATATCTGTTTCAATACCTGCATTCTTCGTCATTTGACAGCCAAGCTTTTCAGCAAATGGGGCTGACTGCTTGAATTCACTTGCGACAAAACCGCCTTCCCTTTTTACTGTCTCCCCATTTGCAAGCTGGAGAGAGCGCAGCTCACCATTGTCATGATCAATCGATACAATAGGCACATCAATGACTTGAATAGAATGCTCCGTCAGAAGTGACTTGTCCTCTTCAGCCAACACGTGCCCATTCGTAAACACGATCAAATCCTTTGTCCAATTGGATAGAAGCTTAGCCATATGCAAGGCTCGCTGATTCTCCGCAATAAGGGCAAGCGCTTTATCCTTTAATTCCCATCCATCACAGAAAGGGCAGCTAAACAACGTTTTTCCATACACATCATGAATTCCTTCGATCTCTGGTAATATATCCTGAAGTCCAGTTGCCAAGATGATTTTTTTCGCTTCGAATGTATCCCCTTCGTGTGTCAGTAACGTAAAGAATTCCTCTCGCTTTTGTATATCATTAATTCTACTTCGTTTGATTTGGATATTAGGGTATTTTTGAAGATCTGCCTCTCCGGCTTGTCTGATTTCAAACGGTGTCATTCCATCGTTTGTAATAAATCCATGTGATTCCTGAGTCACTCGATTTCTTGGCAGCTCGTCATCAAATACAATGACCTGCTTTCTGCCCCGGCCCACAACAAGTGCTGCACTTAATCCGGCTGGCCCGCCTCCGATAATCGCACAATCTAATAACATATCAATCTCTCCTTTTATTCAAGACTTTAAAGACTCTTAATGTCTATAATTAGTTCAAAAAAAATCACATCTTGAAAAATGGATTTTTTTCTGTCTGCTCAATTTGGTTCGCAATATCAATTAACCGTTTTTGACTTAATGTCTCCTGCATTTTCGTTTCCACATCCTGCATGACTTGTTCAATCAAACAGCCATCATGAGGCATGAAGGAGTCATGCTCTAAAGAGCAGCGAAATAAATTCGTTTGTCCTTCTACAGCCTGAATGACATCTAAAAACGAAATGTCTTCCTTTCGTTTGATAAGGGTGTATCCTCCCTTTGCACCAGGTGTTGATTCAATCAATCCCGCCTTCACAAGCTTTGTTAAAATTTTGGATAAATAGGTTGGTGAAAGATCTTGCATCTTAGCAAGTGGCTCAACGCCAATCGCTTTACCCTTTGGCGCAATAGTTAAAAACACCATCGTATGTAGCGCATAGTTGGTCGCTTTAGAATATTTCATGAGGAAACTCCTTTCTATCTATTATAGACCTTTTATATCTGTAATTGATCATAGATGATTCAAGAGAAAAAAGCAAGTGCTGTGGATCTGCTCCACTTTTCACATTTCCTTCCGATAATAGAAGTAAGTACGGAATAAAATTTTGATTGAGAACTAGAAGGAGTGAAGAAAAATGTCAGATCAACAGCACAATGCAGCACACGAAGAAGAAGAGGAATTTAACGTATACGACATGCTTCCGCCCGCAGGTACAATCATCGGAGAAGCAACAGAAGAAGAAATGGAAGCCGCGGCAGCACTTGAAGTGAGACATGTCGCGTTCATGCGCCTTCAAGATATGTACATTCAATTTGATGGCTCATCTTACAAAGACTTATTAAAAGACTTCCAAGAATTCGAATTGGATTCCACAAAATTCTGGAGAGCCATCGCTAGACGTCTTCAAATTCCATACGAATGGCCAATCAGAATCGACCACGCAAACGGCCCTATTTATATTGGTGAAACTGAGGATAGCCGTGAGGTTGAGGAGAGTGCCGAGTAAGGAATGACGGGCCCCTTTTGGTAAGGGGTCTTTTCGTCTCCATCACAATAAATAAGCAATATGAGCACTGTCACGCCCATATTGCTTATTCTCCTGTTATGTTAATTCTGGCCAAAATGCTTGATTTGCCACAATTAAGTCGTCTAAAATATCTTTTGCTACTTTTGCACTCGGCACCGTTTTCGATAATGTGATGGCCTGCCATAGTTTTTGATAGGACCCTTCTTCAAATGCTTCTACTACTAATTTTTCTACGCCAACTTGCTGCTCCATGAGACTTTTTTGAAATCTAGGAATTTCTCCAACTACTAATTTTTCTGGACCATTGCTGCCAACGATACAAGGAATTTCGACCATTGCTGTTGGGTCAAAGTTTCTAATGGCGCCATTGTTCTCTACAATCATCAGCATCCGTTCTTTTTTATTAAAAGCAATGGCTCTTGCCAAATCAACGATATAGGAAGCGTGCTCATCAATGGTCAGCTTTGTTTCCTTTGCAGTTCCTTTATCAATGATGGCCTGACACTCACTAAAAACAAAAGCTTCCCGTCCCTCCATGACTTCATTGGCACGTGTGAATTCTATATTGGAATGTGCTACTTCTTCATCTGGAAATAGATAGTATTTCAAATACGTATTAGGGACCGTTTTTGGGTCAAGCGCTTGAATATCTTTGGCCTTTTTTAATGTGCTGTTCCAGCTCTTCTGCTGTTCTAGTTCAGATGTTCCATCTGTTGCATAACCATGCTGGCTTACATGCTTAATCACCTCAGGCATTAAGCTATTTCCTGATTTATCTCGAATATCTGTCCACCAGCCAAAGTGATTCAAACCATAGTAATCTACTTCTAGTTCTTTCCGTGAAGATAAGCCTAAATTTTTTGCAATTAATTCTTCGATGCCAATTGGCATATCACATATGTTTAAAATCTTAGAATTCGGTCTTAGCTTACGTGTTGCCTCAGCTACTATCGCTGCAGGGTTCGAATAGTTTAACATCCAAGCTTCAGGTGAGTATTTTTCCATATAATCGACAAGTTCTAATACACCTGGAATAGAACGCATTCCGTAAGCTATTCCGCCTGGACCGCATGTTTCCTGTCCGACGACTCCATGCTTCAATGGAATTTTCTCATCTAATTCACGCATTGCATATTTTCCGACACGAATATGTGCCATCACAAAATCGACTTGAGTAAACGCTTCTTCTGGGTCCGTGCTTGCCAGTAATCGTACTTCTGGTGCTCGTTCTTTTAACATAATCTCACATGCATCTGCAATCGTCTTTTGTCTATTTTCATCATTATCATAGAGTTTAATTGTATGAATTGGGAACTCCTCTAAATAGTCTAACAGCATCAAAATGATTCCCGGTGTAAATGTACTTCCGCCTCCAGCGATGGTAATATTAAATCTTTTCATGATATCCAGCTCCTTTTTCAATCTAATGAAAGTTTAGTCTCAAAGGACTCTCTTACTTGCGGTACACTTAAGCCAACAATGATTTGAATGCTTTGACCACTCTTAGCCATGCCGTGTGCCAGTTTATTCTCTGTAAAGTAGTCCCTATCTTTCACCAAGCTAGGGTCAATCACTGTAATACGCAGACGCGTGGCACAGTTTGTCACATCTTTAATGTTTTCTTTACCGCCAAGGCCTTCTAAGAAATAAACGGCTTTCTCTTCATACTCTGATGCATAAACGGGTGATTCCTTTTTGTCATGACCTTTTTTATGACTCTCATAATCTTGTTTTGTATATAGCCTCGTCTCCTCCTCATCTTTTCGTCCTGGTAATGGAATATCAAATTTCACAATCATCCATCTAAATATGACAAAATACAATGCAGTAAAAAGAAGTCCAATCATCGCTTGGATCAGATAAATCCCTCCATGATTTGAAGAGAGCGGAATCCAGTTCAATGCAGCTATTTCAATCAGCCCGGAACCCATCATTCCGACAACACCAAACATATTCATGATTGTCACCATGGTCGCTCCAAGAAGTGCATGTATCACAAATAAATAAGGCGCGAGAAATAGAAACGTAAATTCAAGCGGTTCTGTAATTCCCGCAAATATGGCTGTCAATGTGGCGGGTAATACCAAAGCCAAAACCTTTTTTCTATTTTCCTTCGGTGTAGAAAAATACATGGCTAGAGCTATCCCTAAACAGCCGAACATCTTAATGTTCCCATGTAATAAAAATCCGTATGGATAAAGATCCTTCAAATCGGAAGTTGAGGACGCAAATTCATTTAAGTGAGCAATCCAATATGGTTTTAACCCTCCATTTACAGCCGCTGGACCAAACTCAAAAGGTGTATAAATAAAATGGTGAAGTCCTGTTGGAATTAATACCCTTTCCAAGAAATGAAACAGCCAGACACCAATATAACCAGACTGTGCCATGAACCCTTGGAGAGATTGAATCCCCTGCTGAACATAGGGCCATACAAAAGCAACGATAAAAGCAATAGGAATCATCACAAAGAATCCGATGATGACAACAAATACAAGCCCCTGGAAAATCCCAAGCATTTCAGGCAGCTTTTGATCATAAAAACGATTATGGATCCAAATGACGATTCCAGATATCATCACCGCACCAATGATACTTGTATCCAGCGTAGGTATACCCGCAATTTCTTTTACCCCTGCTACATTCTCAACACCTTGCGATAAATCAACACCAAAAGCAGACGGCCAAAGTGTCAAAATAGCATGAATATAATTGTTAAATACGAGATAAATCATCAAAGCTGCGAGCGTCGCACGGGCTTGCGCTTTTTTTGCAAGTGAGATGGGCAATCCAATCACAAAGGCTAATTCCATATGATTGAAAATCGTCCATCCTCCGCTTTCAATCAGTGTCCAAACCTTATACCACATCGTACCTTCTGCAGCCATTTCCCCCATAATCGCTGGATTCTTACATAAAGTCGCGAGGCCGACAACAATACCAAAAAACGCGAATAAAAGTACAGGAACTACCATAGCACTGCCAAACCGCTTGATTGCATTCATAAGCATTACCCCTTTGCTTGATCCATAACACCACTGTAAAGGTAGCGCTTACAAAAACCAATAGGTTTGACGTATTTAGAAATCAAGTTGTAACATTAGATTATATTTTCACAGGAAGAAAATATTTTCATGTTGGAGGGCACATCGCATGATACTGGACAAGCTGGTTAATGAATACTTCGAAGATTTAAATAAGAATGACCTGCACATTATTAAAACGATCCATGATCATCTTGAAGAAATGAAGACAATGAAAATTCAGGACCTTGCCCGTTATGCTCATACTTCCATTTCATCCATCCATCGGCTTGCCAAGAAAATAGGGTTCGACGGCTACAGTGACTTAAAGTCTTATGTGAAATTAAATGCTTTCACTGAAGAGACAACACAAGATTTAATGCAGCTGCTTGATCAAGATATCCGGCAGACAAGAAAATATATGGAGCAGCTGGACTTTCATCAATTAAATCAACTGATAGATCGCGCACCGTATATTTATATTTATGGTACAGGAACTGCACAGCTCGATTTGGCCAATGATGTACAGCGGCAGCTATGGTCACTGCATAAGAAATCTCAAGTATTACGAAGCAAGCGGGACTTAACAGATGGAATCATTGAATTTGGTGAGGATGACCTTTTATTTATCATTTCTTTATCGGGTGAATCGAAGAATTTAGATGAAATCATTCAATTGGTGAAAACGAGACATATCAAATTTATCAGCATGACCACATTAAGGAATAACCTCCTTGCACAAAATGCCATGTTTAACATCTATGTAAGCAGCACCCCGTTTCACTTATATAACAAAGTGGACAACTCCAGCTTTCTGCCATTTTACATTGTGGCAGATATGATCGTCAGAAAATATAGTGAGTGGAAAGTGAACCAATTGAATAATAGGACTTAAACATAACAGGTACAGTTTTGGAGAGAGATTCAATGTTGCTTCGCAAAAAAAAGAGAGACTCTTTTGTCTCTCTCAAAAAACACTGTATAACAGCGGATGTAATGAAATATATCTACTTGCGGCCGCCTTTTCCTATTCAGCAGTATAATGCCCAGCAAGCAGTTCATCAAACGAATCCGCTAATTTGAAATCCGTCTCATATTCTAGATCAAAGTAATGAACCGGCGGATGTTCCTTTGTTTCTCTGTAATCCAATGCAATCCACGTATGACCATCCCCACAAATGAGCACAAGTCCCTCAGGCAATTCCCATTCTTCTATTAAATAATCACTATCCATAATGCCTTCATTCTTGGCAATTCCTCTTAAATGATCAAATGACACATGATCCTCTGCCCATCCATTCGGCTGATCCGTGGGAAAAGCGTTATGCAGGGTATACCCGCCATTTTGTTCGAGAATCAGTTTTTTATATGTATCCGGCAAGATGACGCCTAGCTTCTTTTCCGCTTTTGCAATGCCTTTCTCATTGATTTTCTTAAATGTTTCATCGCTTTCACTGTCTTTATCCCAAAATGGTTTCAAATAAAATACCTCCAATTGTTATTTCTATCTCATTTTACCATTTAAGAGAACTAGTTTAATAGTCCTATTTAATAAAAAAGAGAAGGGTTCGCCCCCTCCTCTTGTTGGTCATGATTGTTCTTGATTTCTCGCTTCAAATTCATCCAGCATGGCACGCACTTCATCTGTTGATGATGTATTCATTAATTGATTTCTTAAGAAACTCGCTCCTCTGAATCCTTTTACATAAATCTTAAAGAAACGGTGCAGTGCCTTGAATGGACGCAGACCTAGTGATGAGTATTGATCATGAAGATCAAGATGTAATCTTAAAAGACCAAGCAGTTCATCACTTGTATGTTCCTTCGGCTCTTTTTCAAAAGCAAATGGGTTATGGAAAATCCCGCGCCCAATCATCACTCCGTCCACTCCATACTGTTCAGCGAGCTTTAAGCCTGTTTGACGATCAGGAATATCACCATTGATCGTCAAAAGCGTATCAGGTGCTACTTCATCACGAAGTTTTTTGATCTCAGGAATGAGCTCCCAATGCGCATCCACCTGGCTCATTTCCTTTCTTGTGCGAAGGTGGATCGATAAATTCACAATATCTTGCTCCAAAATGTGTCGAAGCCATCCGCGCCATTCATCAACCTCAGTAAAACCAAGTCTTGTTTTGACGCTGACAGGTAATCCCCCAGCTTTTGCCGCTTGAATCAGCTCTGCGGCAACGTCTGGTCGTAGAATCAATCCACTGCCTTTCCCGTTTTGTGTGACATTTGGGACAGGACAGCCCATATTAATATCAAGCCCCTGAAATCCTAACTCCGCCATTCCAATGCTCATCTGTCTAAAGTTCTCAGGCTTGTCTCCCCAAATATGAGCAACAATCGGCTGCTCATCCTCTGTAAACGTTAAACGCCCCTTCACACTTTGAATGCCATCAGGGTGGCAATAGCTCTCACTGTTCGTAAACTCTGTAAAAAACACATCAGGTCTCGCCGCCTCACTCACAACATGACGAAACACAACATCTGTCACTTCTTCCATTGGTGCTAATATAAAAAATGGCCGCGGTAAATCACGCCAGAAGTTTTTACTCATCTTTCATCCAATTCCTCTCATGACATAGCGCCTAAAGGGCATGTCCTTCTGTAAATTCTTTCAGCAATTTTTATCATTATATACTTTAATATGAACCGGGCAAAATTGCAAAAAAGGACATTTGGTAATGAATTGCGGGGTGAAAATATTGATTCCACTTCCAAATATCATTTTTTAGTGCCGATTGAACATACAAAAATAAAAACACCCCAATATCGATTTTTTTCACGAAATCGGGATGTCTCAATACATTACTAATTAATCACAAGACTTGCTACACATTCCACATGTGAGGTATGCGGAAACATATCCACCGGCTGCACTTCCTCCGTCACATACCCGCCATCTTCAAGAATACGCAAATCACGAGCTAGCGTCCCAGGATTACAGGAAACATAAACAACACGGTTTGGTTTCATCTTTAAAATGGTGTCAAGCAATGCTTCGTCACAGCCTTTTCTAGGCGGATCGACAACTAGCGTGTCTGCTTTGATGCCTTCTTTGTACCAGTTTGGGATCACGGTTTCTGCTTCGCCGACTGCAAATTCAACATTATTGATTGCATTTAAGGCAGCGTTTCGTTTTGCGTCTTCAATCGCTTCTGGCACAATTTCTACGCCATATACTCTTCCTGCTTTTTGTGCGAGAAATAAGGAAATCGTACCGATTCCGCAGTAGGCATCGATGACGGTTTCTTCGCCTTGCAGCTCTGCATATTCAAGTGCTTTGTCATAAAGCACCTTTGTTTGAGCTGGATTCACTTGATAAAATGATCGGGCTGAAATGGCAAATTTGATGTCGCCAATCGTATCATAAATGTATTCTTCGCCCCATAAAACGGTTGTTTCGTCTCCGAAAATGACATTTGTTTTCTTTGAATTCACGTTTTGTACAATTGACCGAACGTGTGGGAAGCGTGCTATAATTTGCTCAATCACCTGCTGCTTTTGCGGAAAGTCAGCTGTTCTAGTAACAAACACAACCATCATTTCACCTGTTGCAATACCGTAGCGAACCATGACATGACGCAGCCAGCCTTTGTGCCGCTCTTCGTTATATGCTTTGATACCAAACGCATTGCATATGTCTTTTACTGCCTGTACCACTTCGTCGTTTTCTGACTGCTGAATCAAACATTTTTCCATATCAATGATTTCATGGGTACGCTGCTGATAAAATCCTGCAACAAGTCCGCCTTCGCGTTCGCCAACTGGCACTTGTGCTTTGTTTCGGTAATTCCAAGGGTCTTCCATGCCGAGTACAGGATGAACTTTTACACGGCTCATATCAAGCTTGCCGATCCGCTCTAAAACGTCCTTTACTTGTTTCTGTTTAAATAGCAGCTGGCCTTCATAGCTCATATGCTGAATTTGACAGCCGCCGCACTGCTTGTAAATGGGACATGGCGCATCTTGCCTGTGCTGACTTTCCTTTGTCAGCTCCATGAGTCGTCCAAAAGCAAATCCTTTTTTGACTCGTGTGACTTTGATTTGCCCTTGTTCGTCAGGAAGGGCATTTGGTACAAAGACAGGGAATCCTTCAATTTTTGCTACACCTGCACCTTCATGCGTTAAGTCTTCGAAGGTTACATTGTAGTATTCATTCTTTTCAACAGGCGGTTTCATTTTCACCAATTTTATCACCTCATTTGCAAAGAAAAACTTGGCCGCCATAAGGAACCAAGTTCAGTCTTCACCCTATTTTTTCAGCTGTTTCTTTTGGCACAATAAATTCAATATGGCGATACAGGTTTTCAAATTCACCTGGCAGCATGCCGCCGTATTCACCATCTAAATTCAATTGCATTTTATCTTTTACATCTACCTTTACGCGATTCGCTTTGGCGTAGATGACATTGTTATCATGAATATGCTCGCCTCTGAGAGCAAGGCTGACTACTCGAATGGCTTCTGCTAAATTGACCTTCTTTAAAATAATTAGATCAAACATTCCATCATCTAAAATGGAATCTGGCGCTAGTTTTTCAAAGCCGCCAACTGAGTTTGTGAGTGAAACAAGGAACAGCATGATTTCTCCATGAAACAATTTGCCGTCATATTCAATTTCGACTTCTGTCGGGCGGATAGATGGAAGCATCTCCATACCTTTTAAATAATAAGCAAGCTGTCCAAGCATGGTCTTCAGCTTACTAGGCACCTCATAGGTGAGCTCTGTTAACCGGCCGCCGCCAGCAATATTAATAAAATAATGGCCATTGACTTTACCGATATCAAGCGGCTTCGCTACACCCTCAATAATGGCATCTGTCGCTTTCAAAACACCTTCTCGTGGAATTCCAAGTGCTCTTGCGAAATCATTTGTCGTTCCAACTGGAATAATTCCTAGTTTTGGTCTTTTTTCAAGCGGTGCTAGTCCGTTGACGACTTCATTGATCGTGCCGTCTCCACCTGCTGCTACAATTAAATCAAAATCTCTCTGTGCGGCCTTTTCTGCTGCTTGCGTGGCATCTCCTGCACATGTCGTCGCATGACAAGAAGTTTCATAGCCAGCTTGTTCAAATTTTTGCAAAACCTGCGGTAAATTCTTCTTGAAGAGTTCACGCCCAGATGTCGGATTGTATATAATTCGAGCACGTTTCATTCATCATCATCCTATATTCATTATGCAATCTATTTTCACCACTAACAACCTTTAATTATACTATGAGATTTGAAAATGGCAACAAAACAACCACCTAATATGTAAAATCTCCAAGCACATTTCCCTCAGTAAGAAAGCATTCTGATAAGATAAAAGAAAACGCTGTAAAGGATGATATGCGATGAAAAAGCCTGTCTATTTTAATCATGACGGCGGTGTTGATGACCTCGTCTCTTTATTTCTTCTCCTTCAAATGGAACATCTGAAAGTCATCGGAATGTCTGTGATTCCTGCTGATTGTTATTTAGAGCCTGCGCTCAGTGCATCTCAAAAAATCATTGATCGATTCAGCCCTTATGAAATTGAAGTCGCTGCTTCAACTTCTAGAGGCGTCAATCCATTTCCGAAGGAGTGGCGTATGCATGCTTTCTATGTAGATGCTCTGCCAATTTTAAATGAAAAAGGTACTGTTGATACAAAGGTGTCCAAGCTGCCAGCACACCTTCATCTGATTGAAACAGTTAAGAAGACAAAAGAACCTGTCACCCTGCTCTTTACTGGTCCGCTCACAGATCTTGCACGCGCTTTAGAAGAAGATCCTTCAATCTCTAACAAAATTGAGAAATTGGTGTGGATGGGCGGCACGTTCCTTGAAAAAGGCAATGTTGAAGAACCCGAGCATGACGGGACAGCAGAATGGAATGCATTTTGGGATCCTTATGCTGTGAGCACTGTCTTTCAGGAACCGTTTCCTATTGAAATGGTCGCACTTGAAAGTACAAATCAAGTCCCGCTTACACTTGATGTACGTCAGCGCTGGGCTTCTCTTCGTTCTCATATTGGAATAGATCTTATCGGACAGTGCTACGCCTTTTGTCCGCCGCTCATTCATCATGAAACCAATTCGACGTATTACTTATGGGACGTGCTGACAACAATTACACTTGCTTCTACATCATTATCATTTACCCGTTCAAAAGAAGTGAATGCGATCGTTTATACCGAGACGCCAAAGCAAGGACGGACAGAAGAACATCCAGATGGAAAATCAATTCAAGTGATTGACCATGTCGATCGTGATGCCTTTTTCCACGCATTTGAAGAACTTATGAGAAAAGCTGTTTGCCAGATTTCAAAATAAAAAAAGCCCCGCTAATGAGCGGGGCTTCCTCTTATTCTTCTTCTGCGTATTTATTCTTACGTTTAAACTTGCTTAACATTTCATACACGATTGGAACGATGACCAATGTGAGAAGTGTAGAACTTGTTAAACCGCCAATTACGGTAACACCAAGTCCTTTTGATACGATCTGGCTTCCGCCTTCAAATCCTAATGCGAGTGGCAGCAGTGCACCAATTGTCGCAAGTGCCGTCATTAAGATTGGACGTAATCTTGTTGCACCTGCTTCAAGTAACGCTTCTCTTGTTGAGAGACCTTCTTGTTCTTTATGAATCACGCGGTCAATCAAGACAATGGCATTTGTTACAACGATACCGATCAGCATAAGCAATCCAATCATGGCATTTAAGCTGATGGTTTCTTTTGCTATAAACAATCCAGCGAGAGCGCCAATAACCGTAAATGGAAGTGAGAAGAGAATTGCAAATGGTGCAAGACCTCCGCCAAATGTGATGACGAGAACGAGATACACAATGGCAATCGCTGCAAGCATTGCAAGGCCAAGCTGTGTAAAGGATTCTTGGATATCCGCACTTACGCCGCCTGTGTCAATCGTTACGCCAGATTTCAGATCAAGCTTGTCAACTTTCTTCTGAACATCTTGTGTCACACTTGAGACGTCGTCTGTTGTCATGTCACCAGACACTTCTGCGTAGATTTTTCCATCACGTTTTGTCACCGTATTTGCTGTCGTCCCATCTTTTACTTTGACGACATCACCAATTCGGACTTCTTGCCCTGTTGGTGTGGTGATCTTTTTATTTTCTAAATCTTTTTTGCTCTTATATTCATCTTTTTCCGTTTGAAGCTTCACATCAAGTTCTTTGCCGTCCTCTGTGACTTTCGTCAGTGTTGTTTCACTATTTTGAGGTGCAATCGCTTGAGCGATTTGTGAAGCAGTTAGACCTAGTTTCGCCAGTTTTTCTTGATCTGCATTAAACGTATATTCGTCGTATTTCTCAGATAAGCTTGTGCTGACATTTTTCAGGTTTTTCTCATCTTTTAAGATGTTCTCAACATCTTTTACTGTGCCTTCAATATCACTTGCTTTGTCCCCGTACACATAGTACGTCACAGTATTGCTGGCGCCAGCAGATGAGAAGTCTTGTGATTTCCATTCCCCTTTGGACGCTTTGTCTTGCAGGGCTTTGACTACACGGTCTTTTTCTTTATCAAAATTCGGTGTGTCCTCGTCATATTGTACGAAGAATAATGCACCGTTAGAGTTACCCCCAACACTTGCTGTCATGGCATTTGAAGAGCCAAGAGAATACTGAACTGTATTGACATGGTCACGTTTCATCAAATATTCTTCAGCTTTTTTCGTTTCATCAATTGCTTGCTCTCTCGTTTGTCCAGGTTCAGGTGTATATGTCACCATCGCCGTTTTCTCTGCTTCCTGTGGTAAGAAGCTGACACCGACAAATGGTGCTAAGAATAAGCTTCCGACAAGCATAAGAATGGCAATTCCTGATGTGATCCATTTATGGTTGAGTGTCCAATTAAGTACACGTCTATAACCGCCAGCAAGCTTACTTGGTTTATGTTCTTTTACCTTTTTCGCTGTGCCGTACAGGTTCTTTTTAAATAGAGTGTGTGCCATCATTGGAACAATTGTAATGGCGACAAGCAGTGAAGCAAGTAACGCAAACACAATCGTTAAGGCAAATGGGATGAATAGTTCACCAATCATTCCACCTACTAATGCTAACGGTAAGAATACCGCAATTGTCACAATCGTTGAAGACATGATTGGGATAAACATTTCTTTGGTGGCTTCTCTGACGAGTGCCTTGCCTTTTAACGGTTCATCCTTTAACGCCATTCGTCGATAGATATTTTCTATGACCACTATCGAGTCATCGACAACACGCCCGATGGCGACGGTCATGGCACCAAGTGTCATGATATTTAACGTGATATCTAGCTGATTTAATAGTAAAACAGCAATCAACAGAGATAACGGAATGGAGATGACCGAGATTAATGTTGATTTGATATCTCGCAGGAACAAGAGAATGATAATGATCGCAAAGATTGCTCCGATGATCGCCTTGTTCAGCATTGTGCTGACAGACTCTTTAATCGGCTCTGCTTGATCATATGTGGTGCTTACTTTGATTCCTTTGTTGTCTTTTTTGAATTTCTCAAGCTCTTTTGTCACTTCTTCTGCAACACTCACTGTGTTGGCATCAGAGCCTTTGACAATTTGCAGACCGATACTGTCTTTCCCATTCGTTCTAGAGATCGATTCTGCCTCTTTTACGACTTTAATATCTGCAATCTCAGACAGCTTGATCGTTGGCAGCTCTACAGATTGACTGCTTGCTGCACCTGTTTGCTGCTGTGCTGCTGCTTGCTGCTGACTTGCACTTCCCGCCTGCTGCTCGGCACCTTGCGCACCTGCGCTGCTAGATGGTGCTCCCGCTCCAGCGCTTCCCGCACCGCCGCCTGCACTTGGTGTAACAGGGATTCGCATGTTTTTCAAATCTTTGACGCTTAAAATATTGCCGTCCACGACAACTGATTTTTGTTTGTTGCCAAATGTGTATAGACCTAATGGTACATTCACATCAGAGCCTTTGATCATGTTTTGGACGGTTTCTTCATCTAAACCGTATTCCTTTAGTTTCTTTTCTTTAAACGAAAATTCTACTTCTTTGATTTGCTGTCCTGAAGCTTCCACAGAAGAGACGCCGTCTAACCCTTGAAGTGAAGGAACGAGGTCATTTTCTACTTTTTGTGTAAGGTCTTGTAATGATTCTTTATCACCTGAGACACTAAGAGCTAGGATTGGAATCGCATTAATACTAAAGCGTGCGATTTTAGGTTTTTCTGCATTTTCAGGGAAATCAATATTGCTAATCGCATCTTCAATTTCCTTTTTTGCTTCATCCATGTCTTTGCTGTAATCGTACTCGATTTGAATGGATGATGCATTTTCAAAAGAATTAGAAGTGACCACGCTGACCCCATTGAGGTTTTGAATCGACTTTTCAATTGGATCTGTCACCTTATCTGATACTTCGTCCGGCGTTGCGCCAGGGTACGTTGTAGAAACCGTAATGACTGGAGTGTTGATATTCGGGATTGATTCTTGTTTCATATTCAATCCGGCATATAGACCAGCAACTGTTACGATAATCGTCATGAGCCATACAGCGAACTTATTCTTTAATACAAAATTGATGATCGAATTCATTATATCCTCCATTTTCCTTTATGTATTGACTGACTGGTCATTCTATATCATAATAAACGGTGATATACAATGCCGTCAACCATTTCACTTGCGTTTGACGTAACATTCTAAAGCTGAAGGGGCCTTATTTCATGAACGAAAAAAAAGAAAAAATCATTAAAGCAAGCATCCAATTGTTTGCGAAAAAGGGTTTTTCTTCTACGACCATTCAGGAAATTGCAGATGAATGCGGAATATCAAAAGGCGCATTTTATTTACATTTCAAATCAAAAGAACAGCTTTTCAACCGAGCGTTTGAATATTATATCGACACTTCGATGCAAACTATCGAAACGATTCGAAAAGAGAATCAGCATCTCGCGCCGAGAGAGATCTTTCAGAAACAAATTGCTGAACAGTTTCAGCATTTTGCTGAGAACAAAGATTTTATCATTCTGATCCTCAGCGAGAACATTATTCCGGAAAACCAGCAAATTAAAAAGTATTCAAAAACTGTGAAAAAGCAAATGAATGATGAAATTCAAATTTCCATCTTGACCACTTATGGACAGGAGATCGAACCATATATAACTGACCTGTCAGTCATGATTCAAGGAATTATCCAATCGTATGTGCAGGTTCTGCTTTTACAGGATCAAATGCAATTATCATTTGATGAGCTCTCATCCTTTATACTCGAACGGTTTGATGATCTGGTTCAAGGATTGCTTCGCTCTCAGACGAAGCCGATTTTGAAGCAAACCATTTGGGACGATGAAGCGCCTAGTGCTGCTTCCCTTCAAGAGGAGCTTCGTTTGTTAAAGCTGGAGCATCTGCTTTCTGATGATACCGTTGTATCCATTGAAGTGATTGAAGAAGAGCTGGCAAAAGCTGAACCTCGTAAGCCAGTCATCCAAGGAATGCTGACGAATTTAGAAAAGTGTGAGGACCCTGCTGTTCTAAGAGCAGTGGAACAATTGAGGCTGTTTCTTCAGTAACATAACGTGCTGTTTTTTGATTTAGCTCACCTTTCCCCCTTCGAATGTGCACTTTCGCTTATGCTTCATTATAAGAAAAGTATCTCTAAATTGATATACGGCTGTGGTCCGAATCTATAGTAAGACCCTGTCATTTCAATCAAAAAAAACCGCCTTTTTCATCAGGCGGTTTTTTGCTATTTAGCGTTTTTTGATTTCTTCAAGGAGAATCTTGTTCACCATCGGTGGGTTCGCTTGGCCCTTCGATGCTTTCATGATTTGTCCGACTAAGAAACCAATCGCGCGGTCTTTACCATTTTTAAAGTCTTCAATGGATTGCGGGTTGTTATCAAGTGCTTCTGTGACAAGTTTGAGCAGTGCACCTTCGTCAGAAATTTGGACAAGTCCTTTTTCTTTGACGATTGTTTCTGCATCTCCCCCATTTTCGATGAGCTCTTTGAATACCTTTTTCGCAATCTTAGAGGAAATCGTTCCTTTTTCAATAAGCTTGATCATACCAGCCAGCCCTTGCGGCGTTAGCTTTGTATCGTCCAGCTCTTTTTGAGCAGAGTTTAAGTAAGCAGATACTTCACCCATGAGCCAGTTCGATGCTTGCTTCGCCTCTGCACCTTCTGAAATGGTCGCTTCAAAGAAATCAGACATTTCTTTCGTCAGCGTGAGTACCATTGCATCGTATGCAGGAAGGCCAAGCTCATCGATGTAGCGTTTGCGGCGCTCGTCTGGAAGCTCTGGGATGGATGCTCTTACGCGTTCTTTCCACTCATCATCAATGTACAGCTCCACCAAATCCGGTTCTGGGAAGTAACGGTAATCATCAGAGCCTTCTTTAACGCGCATAAGAATTGTCTTTTTAGACGCTTCGTCATAACGGCGTGTTTCCTGCTCGATCAAGCCGCCAGAAAGCAATACTTGCTCTTGACGCTTCTCTTCGAATTCAAGACCTTTTTGTACGAAAGCAAATGAGTTCAAGTTTTTGAGCTCTGTCTTTGTACCAAACTCTTCACGGCCGATTGGGCGAAGAGAAATGTTGGCATCACAGCGAAGTGAGCCTTCTTCCATCTTACAGTCAGAAACGCCTGTATATTGAATAATGGATTTTAATTTTTCTAAGTAAGCATACGCTTCTTCTGGCGTGCGAATGTCTGGCTCAGATACGATTTCAACAAGTGGTGTTCCTTGACGGTTGAAATCGACGAGTGAGTAACCGTCGCCTGTGTGCGTTAGTTTCCCTGCATCCTCTTCCAAATGGAGACGCGTAATACCGATTCGTTTTGTTTTGCCTTCTACTTCAATTTCAATCCAGCCGTTTTCACCGATCGGTTTATCAAATTGAGAAATTTGATACGCCTTTGGGTTATCAGGATAGAAGTAGTTTTTACGGTCAAATTTTGTATCCGTTGCGATTTCACAGTTCAGCGCCATAGCCGCTTTCATCGCAAAGTTCACCGCTTCTTTGTTCAGTACAGGCAGTACGCCAGGATATCCAAGGTCGATGACACTTGTTTGCGTGTTGGCAGCTGCACCAAAAGGTGTCGGCGAGCTTGAGAAAATTTTCGATTGTGTTTTTAGCTCTACGTGGACTTCAAGTCCAATTACCGTTTCAAAGTTCATTCTGATTCACCCCTTACAGTTCAGGTTTTGCTTTATGATGATCTGTTGCTTGCTCAAAAGCGTGAGCCACGCGGTACACTGTTCCTTCGTCAAAGTGCTTGCCGATGATTTGCAGTCCTAACGGAAGGCCATTTGCAAATCCACAAGGCACACTGATTCCTGGAACGCCTGCAAGGTTAACAGGGATCGTTAAAATATCGTTTGCGTACATAGTCAATGGATCGCTTGTCTTTTCACCAATGTTAAATGCAGGAGTTGGCGTTGTCGGTCCTACAATGACATCATACTTTTCGAAAACTTCTTCAAAGTCTTTTTTGATCAATGTACGGACTTTTTGCGCTTTTTTATAGTACGCATCGTAATATCCTGAGCTTAGCGCGAATGTACCAAGCATGATACGGCGCTTCACTTCGTCTCCGAAGCCTTCAGAACGAGTATTTTTGTATAAATCAATCAGGTTGTCTGCATTATCTGTACGGTAGCCATAGCGTATACCGTCAAAACGTGCAAGGTTTGCAGATGCTTCTGAAGAAGATAGTAAGTAGTAAGTCGCAAGCGCATATTTAGAATGCGGTAGAGACACTTCTTCCCACGAAGCACCAAGTCCTTCTAATACTTTTAACGCTTGAAGAACAGACTCTTTTGCTTCCTCGCCAACGCCTTCGCCAAGATATTCTTTCGGCACAGCGATTTTCAGACCTTTGATGTCGCCAGTTAATGAAGAAAGAAAATCTGGGACATCGACATTTGCACTTGTTGCGTCCATTTGATCGACACCAGAAATCGCTTGAAGAACATAAGCGTTGTCCTCTACATTGCGTGTAATCGGACCAATTTGGTCTAATGATGAAGCAAATGCAATTAATCCGTATCTGGATACACGTCCATATGTCGGTTTAAGACCTACAACTCCGCAGAAAGATGCCGGCTGACGAATAGAACCGCCTGTATCTGATCCAAGTGAGAACGGTACTTCACCTGCTGCAACAGAAGCTGCTGATCCACCACTTGATCCGCCTGGAACGGTGTTTAAATTCCACGGGTTTTTCGTCGCTTTGAAGCCTGAGTTCTCCGTAGAAGATCCCATTGCGAATTCGTCCATATTTAATTTACCGATTGTGACTGCTTCTGCGTCTCTTAAGCGGTTCACAACGGTTGCATCATAAATTGGATCAAAGTTTTGCAGGATTTTACTTGAAGCTGTTGTACGCAGATCCTTTGTAACAATGTTATCTTTCACACCGATCGGCATACCGAACAATAGGCCAAGCTCGTCCTTTTCACCAACTGCCTCGTCCAATTCCTTTGCATACGCACGAGCTTTTTCTTCGTCCAGTGCAAGGAATGCTTGTACTTTCCCGTCTACTTCATTGATTCGTTTATAAGACTCGTCCACTAAATCAGAAACAGACAGTTCCTTTTTATGTAAAAGCTGTTTTAATTCAGAAATTTTGTGATCAAACAGTGACATGTCTCGGGCCTCCTTTAGTCCAAAATTGATGGCACACGAATATAGCCGTCTTTATGATCAGGCGCGTTTTTGACGACTGCCTCAATGGAAAGACCTTTATTCGGAACATCTTCTCTCATGACGTTTTTCATTTTTAATACGTGTGTAGTAGGTTCAACGTTTTCCGTATCTACCTCGTTTAACTGCTCTGCAAATGAAATGATGCTATCAAGCTGTTCTGTAAACATCTCAGCTTCTTCTTCTGTAATCGCAAGCCTTGCTAAATGCGCAACGTGCTTGACTTCTTCTATTGAAATTCTTGACATGCAGGTTCACCTCCAAAAATGATGCGTGATCGTGGTCATGATCATAAGTCATATACACTTTATCATATCAAATTTTACTGTTCTAAAGCAACTTTACGCAGGTGCGGTAAAAGGTCCGTTCTCTTGAAACGTCTTTATGATCAAATCGATAAAAGAAATATTCATCAGGTGACTTTTTATTTTTCAGAAAATTTTTACTTTTGATTATTTTTGTAATCGCTTACATATTGATTCTTATCATCGATCGGTACATTTTTTCTTCAAAATGAAGAGGTTTAGGCAGGTTGATCACTTGGGAATACTCTGTTAGGTTAAGTAACCATAGCAGTGAGCGGGACAGTCAAACAAAAAAGCTGCCATCGCACTTCTGTATATTTTGATTGAGGTGATGTCAAATTAATACGAAAAAGGTGAGAACACAAAATGAGTATTGAAGTTACAATTTCCTTATCTATTTATTTTATCGGGATGCTTGCCATTGGCTGGTATGCATTCAGGAAAACACATGATTTAAATGATTATATGCTTGGTGGACGCGGGCTTGGTCCATTCGTTACAGCCCTTTCAGCAGGTGCTGCGGATATGAGCGGATGGATGCTGATGGGTGTGCCAGGTGAAATGTATAAAACAGGTTTATCGACAGCCTGGCTTGCAATTGGTTTAATCGTTGGTGCTTACTTGAACTACCTCATTCTTGCACCTCGTTTACGTTCTTATACAGAAATTGCGGATGATGCGATTACGATTCCTGATTTCTTTGATAAACGATTCAAAGGATCATCTTCTTTATTAAAAGCTGTTTCAGCCGTCATCATTTTAATTTTCTTTACGCTGTATACATCGTCTGGGATGGTATCAGGCGGACGTTTATTTGAGTCAGCATTCGGTGCTCACTACATGTTTGGACTGATCTTAACATCAAGTATTGTCATTTTGTATACATTGTTCGGCGGATTTCTGGCAGTGAGCTTAACGGACTTTGTCCAAGGAGCTATCATGTTTTTAGCATTAGTGCTCGTGCCGATCGTTGCCTTTACACAATTAGGCGGACCTGTTGCTACATTCCAAGATATTCAACAGATTGACCCTAAATTGCTAGATATTTTTAGAGGAACGAGCGTCATTGGCATTATTTCCTTCCTCGCTTGGGGACTAGGTTACTTTGGACAGCCGCATATTATCGTGCGCTTTATGGCCATTACGTCTGTTAAAGATTTAAAACCAGCACGCCGAATCGGAATGAGCTGGATGATTATTTCAGTGATTGGATCACTGTCTGTCGGTTTAGTGGGTGTTGCCTATGTTCATGAAACGGGCATGAACCTTGCTGACCCTGAAACCATCTTTATCGTCTTTTCTAAAGTATTGTTCCATCCATATATCACTGGATTTTTACTTTCTGCGATTTTAGCTGCGATTATGAGTTCAATTTCGTCTCAGCTGCTTGTCACAGCAAGTGCAATGACAGAGGATTTATACAGAACGTTCTTTAGAAAAACAGCTTCAGACAAAGAGCTTGTCATGATTGGCCGGATGTCTGTACTCGTTGTCGCTGTGATTGCCTTATGCCTTTCACTTAACCCAAGTGACACCATTCTTGATCTTGTCGGTTATGCATGGGCAGGATTTGGTTCTTCATTCGGTCCAGTCATCTTGCTTTGCCTATACTGGAAACGAATGAATCATCATGGTGCCCTAGTTGGGATGATCGTTGGGGCAGTTGTGGTTCTGACATGGATTACGACAGGTCTCAACCATGTCACAGGTATTTATGAAATGATTCCAGGCTTTACGCTAAGTGGTTTAGCTGCCATTATTGTGAGCTTATTGACAAGTAAGCCGTCAAAAGCATCAAAACAGCTATTTAACAAAATGGAAGATCATCTTGAGGAAGAAACAAAATAAAGAATTGAAGAGTCATCTGCCCTATGCGGATGACTCTCTTTTTAAATAAAATAAAAAGCTTTTCTTTCTTCAGAAACTGAATAAAATAAGAGTTGTGCAGCCATATGGGCTGTGAGAAGATCATATACATGTTGTGAAACGTACATGAAGTGAAAGGAGCGATACGCATGTTTTGGACAATTGAATGGGATACAGTCTTAAAATTAGCCGTGGCCACTTTAATCGGGCTGATTATCGGGCTTGAACGAGAGCTGAAGAAAAAGCCCCTCGGCTTAAAAACGTGTATTGTCATTGCTGTCAGCTCCTGCGTCTTAACCATCATCAGCATTGATGCAGCCTACAATTTCCCTCGAGTCTCTAAGCTTCAAATGGACCCACTCAGGTTACCGGCGCAAATTATATCTGGTGTTGGTTTTATTGGAGCAGGTGTGATTCTTCGAAAAAGCAATGATGTCATCTCAGGTCTCACGACTTCTGCGATGATCTGGGGAGCAGCAGGACTTGGGGTTGCAACCGGTGCAGGATTTTATAAAGAAGCCTTCCTCAGTCTTTTCTTTATTCTGATTAGTGTCGAATTCCTGCCATGGCTCTTCCAGCGGATCGGACCGATTCGCCTGCAGGAAAAAGAAATCCGCATCAGAATGTCTCTTTCTGATCGAAACCGTATGACCGATATTTTAAAAGAAATGAAAGCCCTCAATATTCGCATTCATTCTGTACGAATTGATGATTTAAAAGAAAAAGACTATCCGATCATGGAAGTACGCGTACGTGTGCATAAAGACCGCTATACAACCGATGTGTACTTTGATATTAAAGATCTAGAAGGCGTCGTTGGCGTGAAGTGTGATACGGTGTAGTTATAAAAAAACCCCTTGCTGTTTAACACAGCAAGGGGTTTTTTTTATCGTGCCAGCTGTTGAAAGTCAAAAGGAGTAATGGGTGTTTTTTGCTCAATTTCCTTTCGAAAACATGACAGCATGGCTTTTTCGTCAGAAGTCAATGTTTGGAGATCAAATGCTTGATGTAAAAGCCCATAAATAAGCATATGACGCAGCATGAGAAAATCAGGGATTGTTGCCAGCCACGCGTCATCAAACTCATTCTCCTGTCGATAGCCTTTTAGAAAATGACTCATAAATTCTGCCGTAAATTCAGCTTTATCATCATATGGAATCACTGGATACCAAAGAACATTGTATAGCAAAATACTAATATCATTGATAAACCAGTGGTATCCAATATCATCAAAATCAAATGCGATAATCTCTTCTTGATGATAATGAAAGTTCCCGTGATGCAAATCGGCATGCACCAGCCCATACACATCCTTCGAAATTCGGAGCTGGTGAAGCTTTTGCATCAATTCATCTTTTCTTCGAAGCACAACCGTTTGATCAGATGGAATATATTGATCAAGCTTTAATTGCTCCTCTTCATACCACTCTTGACGCTTATAGAGAGGATCTTTTACTTGATATTGTTTTGTTATTTGATGCATTCGTCCTGTATAGGACCCTAACGCTTCAAACAGCTTCCCATTCCAATCTCCTTCATTCACTTTTCTCCCCGGTGCTTTTTCATATACACGGAGTAAAAATGCGCCTCCGGCTTGATCAGGAATGGTTTCAACGTCTTTTCCTCTTGCTGATGAAATCGGCTTTGCTACGGAAATACCATGATGAGACAGGAATCGAAGCCAGTCCATTTCTCCTAAAATATATGTGGGTGAGCGACGAATGGTATGGGTGATTTTTAATATATAATTCTCCCCATTCATTGCCTTATATTCATACACATAATTTTCTGCATCGGCTAGAAATGTCACTTGGTCAAGCTGAAAGTCATACAAGTGAGCCGCTTTCTTTAAGACTTTCTGTTCATCGTATCGTGCTTTTACTTCTTTATGCATGCTGATTCTCCTTTTATCGTCTTTTTAAATGTTCTTGACGGTAATCAGCATTATACGAGCATCAACATACCTGCCTTTCTTCTTGGTTTCTACTAATATTTTGACAAGAGTTTGGAAATCCCTCTTATTTAGTCATATATATGAACAGTCGGTTCTTTGTCCTCAGCATTTTTCGTGATCAGGGCTTCTTGTTGATCAGAAGATGTGATGTTGATTTCAATATTGGTACTCTTGTAGTAATCCATGACTTCACCGGTTAAATATTGTGTGAAGGCTACGACTTCCGTTTTTCCATAGAACTGCATTGGAATTTCGATTTTCATTTTTTGCAGGTTGCCGTTTTTGTAAAAGCCTTTTCCAACAACACCAGTGTAATTCGGGAAGTAATCTTCTACCTTTGTCTTGAAGCGGTCAAATCGCTCTGAATCATCTTTGTAGCTGCTTTTCGCACTATCTGAAGGGAAGAATACATTCTCCTCTTTGATCGTATCCCAATTTCCGATATCAGCGGAGCCTGCTTTCACATCTGTTTTGGCGATAAAGTTACCTGGAACGATAGATGATTTTGGTGCTTGCTTATAAAGGGCAATCATGACAGGCACTTTTTGCAGTCCGTCCATTTGACGAATTCGCTTGATCACTTGTTCAGCGATTTTTTCACCCTCTGCCAAAAGTTTCTTTGAATTTTTCGATGAATCGATGGTCACCTCTTGCTGAGGATCACCGATCTTTTCACGGTAATAATAAACCGAGTTCAGCGCAAGACCAATGACAACTCCGCCAAGCTGTAAGCTGTTTTTATCTTTTCGGATTAAGTAATTATGCTCTAGCATTGAAGCTAAGT
Organism: Bacillus sp. WP8; assembly: GCF_000800825.1. Taxonomy (NCBI): domain Bacteria; kingdom Bacillati; phylum Bacillota; class Bacilli; order Caryophanales; family Bacillaceae; genus Bacillus; species Bacillus sp. WP8. The sequence continues at coordinate 691,203 of NZ_CP010075.1, read as the reverse complement.
AAATTGGACTATTTTCATTTTTAGACTTTGTTGAACCTGAGTTTGGAAGAGCAGGATTTAAGCCCAGATTCTTAAAGTCTTTATCTTCTTTTTCTGCCTTTTTCAGATCACTGCCTGTTTTTTTGCGCGCCAGCCAGCTGAGAACGGTGTCCTCATCTAAATGCTGTCCTTCTTGGAAAAGATAGTCGTTTGTATTAAATGACTCTGTTGCAAGGCGCATGAGTCCTGTTTCAAATTCATCAATGTCCAAGCGTGTATTGAGACGCTCCGCTGTTAGACCTCTAGCAGCTCCTTGTTTAAACGGCAGCACCATTTTGTAATAGGAGTCTGAGATATTGTACATCGGGATGATGGCTGTTTCCTTTGTTTCCTTCGTTTCATCCGTTTTTTGTGTGACCTCTTCCTCTTCCTTTCCCCCAAAAGGTGCACACGCTGACAATACCAGTGTGAGCATTGTCAGCAGCAATAACAACTTTTTCAATAGAAAACACTCCTCTTATTTCTTTAGCTCCTCGAGCATTTTAGCTTCGTCCCAAATTTCAATATTGAGTTCTTCTGCCTTTGTCAGCTTACTTCCCGCTGCTTCTCCGGCAATGACTAGATCTGTTTTTTTACTCACACTGCCTGCCAGTTTTCCGCCTAATGCTTCGATCGCTGCTTTTGCATCGTTTCGAGCCATTTCTTCTAATTTTCCTGTCAGCACAATGGTTTTTCCTGCAAAGTAGGAATCACTTTCTTCTGCTTTTACCGGCTTTGGCCCTGTGTAGGTCATATTGACTCCGAGCTCTTTTAGTTCGTTCAGCAGATCGAGTATTTCTTCTTTCTCAAAGTACGTGACGACGGCATCAGCCATTTTTTCACCGATTTCGTCGACTTCAAGTAATTGTTCTTTCGTCGCTTGCTTTAATTGATCGATGTTTTCGAAATGCATCGCCAAGGTCTTTGCCGCTTTTGAACCAATAAATCGAATACCGAGTCCAAATAGTAAACGCTCAAGAGAGTTTTCTTTCGATTGTTCAATTGAACGCAGTAAATTGTCGACAGATTTTTCGCCCATTCGTTCAAGCTGAATGAGCTCTTCTTTCGTTAATCGATAAAGGTCGGACACACGAGAAACGAGCTGTTCCTTGAAGAGCTGTGTAATGACCCGCTCGCCAAGTCCATCAATATTCATTGCATTACGGGAAACGAAGTGAATGAGTCCCTCACGTATTTGGGCAGGACATTCTGGATTGATGCATCGCAATGCCACTTCGCCTTCGATTCGCACCAGCTCACTATGACACTCTGGACATTCAGTTGGCATGTGAAACGGTTTTTCTTCGCCTGTACGCTGATCAACAAGGACACCTGCGACTTCAGGAATAATATCCCCGGCTTTTTTCACAATCACTTGATCGAACAAGCGAATATCCTTTTCTTTGATCAAATCTTCATTATGAAGAGATGCACGCTGAACTGTTGTCCCTGCGACTTTGACAGGCTCAAGAATCGCTGTTGGTGTAATCACGCCTGTACGTCCGACACTTAGTTCAATATCAAGCAGCTTCGTTACGACCTCTTCAGCCGGAAACTTGTACGCAACCGCCCAGCGCGGGCTTTTTGCTGTGAAGCCGAGTTCTTCCTGCTGAGCGAGTGAATCGACTTTAATGACGATTCCATCGATTTCATATGAAAAATCGGCACGCTTTATTTTTAATGTTTCAATGAGGTCGATGACTTCTTCGATCGTTTGGCACATCCGTCTTTCTTTGTTTGTTTTAAAACCAAGTTCGTCGAGAAAATCAAGTCCTGCGCTTTGCGTTTCAACACCAATTTCATCAAGCTCCGCTATACTGTAGACGAATATATCAAGGTTTCGTTTCGCTGCAATTTTCGTATCAAGCTGACGAAGTGAACCTGCAGCCGCATTACGCGGGTTTGCAAACGGCTCTTCTTCGTTTTGTATTCTTTTTTCATTTAATGCTTCAAAAGAAGGTTTTGGCATAAATGCCTCGCCTCTCACTTCAATCGACAGAGGGCGTTTGATTTTAAGCGGGATGGAACGAATTGTTTTGAGATTTTCAGTAATATCCTCACCCGTTGTTCCATCGCCGCGCGTCGCTCCTCGGACAAACACGCCATTTTCATAACGGAGAGAAACAGCGAGTCCATCAATTTTCAGCTCGACATTGTATGCGATATCGTCACCGACTGCTTGACGAACCCGGCGGTCAAAATCAAGAAGGTCCTGTTCATTAAACGCATTCCCAAGGCTGAGCATTGGTGTGCCGTGACGCACTTTTTGAAAGGCGTCTAAAACAGCGCCGCCTACTCTTTGTGATGGAGAATCTGCTGCTTTTAAGTCAGGGTGCTCTTCCTCCAAAGAGATCAGCTCACGCATCCGCGCATCATACTCAGCGTCAGGAACACTTGGACGATCAAGTGTATGATATTCGTAGTTGTATTGATTCAAAATCTGGTGCAGTTCCTCGATCCGGCGTTTCGCTGCTTCTTTATCCATCTGCTTCTTCCTTTCAATTCATCCGTTTTGTCAGTCCTATCAGTTTATTGCTTCTCGATTGGTGCAAATGCTGCGAGAAGACGCTTAATGCCTGTAGGGCTTGGGAACGCAATATCAAGCTCTGTGCTGTCTCCGCTGCCTTTCACACTCACAACCGTACCAACGCCCCATTTTTTATGGGCCGCTTTATCGCCCACAGCCCAGCCAATACTGCCGCCGCCTGTGTTTTGAATGGTTTGTGTTTGCGGACGTGAGACAGGTCCCCGTCTTTGCGGTCTTTCTCTTGTTTGGCCAAACGGTGTTTTTGCTTCTTTTTTCTCATTTAGGTTGTCCAATAAATCGGCTGGTATTTCTCGAATGAATCTTGATTCAAGGTTCATGTTCGTCCGGCCGAAAAGTGTTCTCATTTTCGCACTTGATAAATAAAGCTCTTCTTCAGCCCGTGTGATGCCTACATAAGCGAGGCGGCGCTCTTCTTCCATCTCTGCATCTTCCATTAATGAACGGCTGTGCGGGAAGACACCCTCCTCCATTCCCATTAAGAAAACAACAGGGAATTCCAGACCTTTTGCGGCGTGAAGTGTCATTAAGATGACGGCATCCTGATCTTCTTCTTCATTTTCGTCCAGCTTATCAATGTCTGCGACGAGGGCAAGATCTGTCAGGAAGGTCACAAGTGACTTGTCTTCATTTTGTTCTTCAAAGTTCTTCGTGACGGATAAAAACTCGTCAATATTTTCTAAGCGGCTTTGTGCTTCAATCGTTTTTTCGAGCTTAAGCGCTTCACGATAGCCTGTTTTCTCTAGGATTTCTTCTGTTAATTCTGTGACAGATAAATAATCCTGCATGTTCGTCATTTGATCGATGAGCTGTTTGAACTCATCAAGCGCATTGGCTGCTCGTGCACTCAGTCCAATGAAATCCACCTGACCAAGTGCTTCAAACATAGACAGGTCATTCATCTCCGCATATGCTGCAATTTTATCAACAGATGTCGCACCGATTCCGCGCTTTGGTACGTTGACAATTCGTGCAAAACTAATATCGTCATCTGGGTTTGCCACTAGGCGTAAGTATGCCAAGATGTCCTTGATCTCTTTTCTGTCATAGAACTTCGTGCCGCCGACAATGTTGTATTGAATGTTGGCTTTCATTAACGTTTCCTCTATGACACGAGACTGGGCATTTGTTCGGTAAAGGATCGCAAAATCGGATAATTTACGCTTTCCGCTTTGATGAAGCTGACGAATCTTTCCTGCGACAAATTGTCCCTCACCGAATTCATTATCTGCACGGTAATAGGCAATCTTCGCCCCTTCATCATTTTCTGTCCAAAGATTTTTCGGCTTTCGGTTTGCATTGTTTTGAATCACCGTATTTGCGGCATGCAAAATGCGTTTCGTCGATCTGTAATTTTGCTCAAGCAGAATCACTTCACTGGATGGATAATCTTTTTCAAAGGAGAGAATGTTTGTAATATCCGCTCCGCGCCAGCGATAAATAGACTGATCCGAGTCACCGACAACACATATATTTTGAAAACGCTGCGCGAGCAGTTTCACAAGCATGTACTGCGCTCTGTTCGTATCTTGATACTCATCCACATGAATGTATTGGAATTTCCGCTGATAGTGCTCTAACACTTCAGGGATGCGCTCAAATAGACGAATCGTCATCATAATTAAATCATCAAAGTCGAGTGATTGGTTTTTGAGTAAACGCTTTTGATAATCTGTATAGACATCGCTGACCACTTGATCATAGAAATCACCGGCTGTTTTGGCGTATTCCTCTGCGTCAATCAGTTCGTTTTTTGCACTGCTGATCGATCCTAAAATGCTGCGTGGATCGAACTTTTTAGGATCGATATTCCGTTCTTTTAAAATGTTTTTAATGACTGAAAGCTGGTCAGATGTGTCTAAAATAGAGAAGTTGCGATTCACACCAATGCGGTCAATATCGCGTCTTAAAATACGGACACACATGCTGTGGAACGTAGAGATCCAGATGTCATCCGCGCCAGGTCCTAAAATAGCCTGGACACGTTCACGCATTTCACGTGCTGCTTTATTTGTAAATGTAATCGCTAAAATGTTCCACGGAGCTACATGCTTTTCTGCCATTAAGTAGGCAATTCGATGTGTGAGCACCCGTGTCTTCCCGCTTCCTGCTCCTGCCATCAACAATAAAGGACCGTCTGTTGCTTTGACTGCTTCTTTCTGTGCGTCATTCAGCCCTTCTAATAGATGATTCGATATTTCATTCATTCCATTCACCGCCAATTCGAACTTATGTTCTATTTTAACCCGTTTCGTCTTATTTGACTATGATGACTTTTTGACTGCATCCACGGTCTTTAATGCTTCTTTGAAATTGTCATAAATGACGTTTCCTACAACCACGACGTCTGCATGCTGCGAGAAGTCTTTTGCCTGCTTAGCGTTCTCGATGCCGCCGCCATAAAAAAGAACTGTTTCATCAAGCACTGCTTTTGTTTCTTTGACAAGCTCTATGTCTCCAAGCGTTCCGCTGTATTCCAGATAAAAAATGGGCAGCTTCATCAAATGCTCTGCCACTCTTGCATATGCCCTGACGTCATCGATATCCAGCGCTGTATTTGCCTCTGTGAGCTTGGCCGCTTTACAATCTTCATTTAAGATGACATAACCTTCAGGCACAATCTCTTCCATTGACATCAAATCACCGAATTCCTTCATCGCGTCCTTATGAAGCCCGACAATCCAGTCAGGGTGAGTACTGTTTAAGACAGTCGGGATGAAATACAGATCAAAGCCCGGCACAATCATCTCATGTGTGGAGATTTCGAGCACACATGGCACTAGAAAGCGGCGGACCTTTGACATCAATTGAAGCACGTTGTCCTCTGTCACATGATCACTTCCGCCAATCAATATGGCATCCGTCCCAGATTCGCAAATCGCTTCTAGCTGTTCATCGGAAATTTCTTTATTTGGATCGAGTTTAAAGACATGCTTCCACTCGGTAACATCATACATGAAAAACGTTCCTCCATTCGTTTCATTCCATTTAAATATTATAACAAAATCAGTGACCGCAAAAAATGGGTAACCTCCTTCAGCTAAAAGTTTCATTCTTTTGAAAATGAGAGATTGTGACTTTAGATAAAATGGCTGGAGAATAGATGAAAAAATCGACTTGGAGAGGAGCTGAAAGAGGTTGATATTTTGGCACTTTGTCACATGCTATTATACAATAAAGGAATATTTTACTATAGATATAAAAAAGATCTATTGAACAGAGGTGACTCTTTTGAAAAGAACAATTACATATGAACAAAGTATAGATATCGGATACATCTATATCACCCCGCAATCGGAGCGTTTGAAAATCAAAGAAACCATTGAATTAGATGTCAATGAATGTATCAATGTAGATATCGATAAAGAGGACCGAGTGGCTGGATTGGAGTTATTTGCAGAAGAATCCGAAGTGCTGCGGAACGCTCCGGTTTATGAGGATCATCTTTCTTTACGTTTGACGGATCAGGAAGTTCTCTCAACCTATCATCTGTCAGGCATTGAATTTCAATTCTCGACATCTGATCACAATGGGCTGATCGGTTTTACCATTGTCGATCCTCTTCGATATAACATCACAAGAAAAAAACCGTTTTGATCTTTCAAAACGGTTTTTTTCAAACTATTGTCTCGCTTCATTAAAATAATGGACGGATGTCATGGCCCCTTCGTCGACCATCTTGTTGTCTTGGATATCTAATGGATCTGGGTGGCCGGCTTTTTCAGGAACCTTTTCATCTGACCGGAACATGCTTGCCCATTTTTTCAGATGCTGTTTATTTTTTACGGCTAATAACACAGCTCCTCCAACCCCTAATCCTGCAAGTACATACGCATTTGGACGCTTATTCATGTATGTTCCCTCCCCTTATGATCTTATTTGTAAGTTACCCCGCCTTTTCATTTCTAAACGTCACAATATGTTGATGTGGTTTCTCTTTTTATGAAAAGTGGAATAACAACAGCAATGAAAGAGAAAAGAGGGGATCTTCATGACCACAACCTTAATGATCATCGGCACATTGCTAATCATTTTTTTGATCATCCCAATCATTCTATTGATCTGGATTTGGATGAGGGATGAAAAACAAGAAGAACATTCAGTTCTGCGAAATTATCCGGTCATTGGAAAGCTGCGGTTTATCTTTGAAAAAATAGGACCTGAGCTTCGCCAATATCTGTTTCTGAATGACCGAGAGGAGCTGCCCTTCTCAAGAAGAGAATACGAGCAGGCGGTCATGTCAGGAAAGTACAAAAGCCGGACGATGGGCTTTGGATCAAAACGTGATTTTGACAAGCCAGGCTATTACATTCGAAACGTCCTGTTTCCAAAGCAGCGAGATGAACTACGAAGCGATCAATCTGAAAAAATCAAAACGAAAGTGTATCAAATTGATCAAGACAATTTACTGCGAAGAAGTGAACATTTCAAAGAAGTCGAAGCAAATCCTTATTTTCTCCATCAAGAGGATGTACAAGTCATTGGCGAACACACATGTCAAAAGCCTTTCCATGTGAAAGGACTGATCGGTCAATCCGCTATGAGCTACGGCTCCTTAGGCGACAGGGCCATTACAGCTTTATCCTCAGGATTAAAAATGGCCGGCGGTACGTGGATGAACACAGGTGAAGGCGGGCTTTCTCCTTATCACCTCAAAGGCGGCGCAGATATCATTTGTCAAATTGGGCCCGGTTTATTTGGCGTTAGAACAGAGGATGGCGCATTTTCCTTTGAAGAATTCAAGAAAAAAAGCGAGCACGAGGAAGTCAAAGCCTTTGAACTCAAGCTGGCACAAGGAGCAAAAACACGCGGCGGTCATATTGACGGCGAAAAAGTAACGGAAGAAATTGCGAATATCCGTAAATTACCGCCTCACCAATCCATTGACAGCCCAAACCGCTTTGAGATGTTCCACTCCATTCCTGACATGTTTGATTTCATTGAGGAGCTGCGGAGTATAGGCGGAAAGCCAGTTGGAATCAAACTTGTTGTCGGGCATAAAGAAAATATTGAAGAGCTTGCCAGCTATATGAAAAAAAGCGGGAAACACCCTGATTTCATTACAGTTGATGGCGGAGAAGGCGGTACAGGGGCGTCCTTTCATGAATTGGCGGATTCCGCAGGGCTGCCAATTTTCACGGCACTCCCTATGGTTCATCAAATTTTGAAAGAATACGGTGTCAGAGATCAGGTAAAGCTCTTTGCTTCTGGCAAGCTTCTATCGCCAGATAAAATTGCGATTGCCCTTTCAATGGGAGCTGACTTTGTGAATATTGCTAGAGGTCTCATGTTTTCAGTCGGATGCATTCGCGCCCAAGTCTGCCACACGAATAAATGCCCAGTCGGGGTCGCCACGACTGATCCAAAGCTGCAAAAGGGTTTATCGATTGAAGAAAAGAAATACCGAGTATGCAATTATATCCTTTCTCTTAGAGAAGGTCTGTTTAACTTATCCGCAGCTGCGGGAATAGAATCGCCTATTCATTTTAATGAAAAACATATTATTTTTAGACAAGAGAATGGCGAGACAAGCGAAGTGCCGATGTTCTCAGGCACACAGCCATCTGTCTAGCTTGAAAAGGTGCGGAAACGCACCTTTTTTTATTAACATTTTCGTATAAAGTTAGCAAACAGTAGAGTTTAAGAAAATCATCTCAAACGAAGATGACATCTCCTATGAATGAGAAAGATGGTTTATGGGCGAGCTAAATTAAAAAAACAGGGACCATTTATCAGTCCCTGCCCGCTTTTCATAAAAAAACTGCAAACAAGTCCATTTTTCGTGAAAAGGATTGTTTACAGTGAAAGCTGCATTATTTTGTTTCGTTATTTTCCTGCTGTTCGGCTACGCGGTCAAGTGCCATCGTATAGGCATCGTTGCCGTAGTTCAAGCAGCGTTTGACACGTGAGATGGTTGCAGTGCTTGCACCTGTTTCCGTCTCAATTTTATGATACGTGTTTCCCTCGCGAAGCATACGTGCTACTTCAAGACGCTGTGATAAAGATTGAATTTCATTGATGGTACACAAATCATCAAAGAATCGATAACATTCTTCCAGGTCTTTAAGGGATAAGATGGAGTTGAATAACTGATCTAAGCTTTTGCCCCTTAATTTATCAATTTGCATCTTAATACATCTTCTCCTTTACTATTGCCACACCGCTTCGCACGATCTTCTTCTAAGAAAGCGGTATCTTTCCTGACTAATTTTTTTAAAACCTCAGCAATGAGCTTTGAACAGATCATGACAGGTTTGGTTCTACGCTGAAAATGCCGTCAGGTTCTTTCGTAAGCCGAAGCTTCTTTATCGTAAACAAATTCGACAAGTTCTGTCATTTTCCTTGTATGACAATCTGACAAACTTGTTTGCTTCCTGTATAAAGATGACTTCTGCTTGGTTAGGTCTTCTGCCCTAATATATAGACTTTGCGGAAAGCTCAGCGAGACCCACAAATATGCGCCCCGCCTTGCTCGATCATTCAAAATATGCTGGCCGGTCAGCGTAACCGACAGAATCATTTTACAATTAGAGTACTTCATTCGTCATGTCAAAGCCCTCTGCTTTGTCAACAGCTCCACATAAGATCATGATCACTTACATGGCAGTGAAGAGAACCATAGCTCACTTCTGCCCTATAACAGCAGTCAGAAATGCGGCAAAGATGATACAGCTCCACTCTGTTATATTTTAACGCATTATAGACGGAAAGAGTACAGTTTTTTTCATGACATCAAATATTCCTCTTGGCGTCACTCGAATATATGGCAAATGTGTACTTTGGAAAAAGACAAGTGTATCAATTGGGCAGTCAAATGGATAGCCGCGCTCAATGAGCAGCTCGCGTAATGTTTGTTCCTGCTGAAGAACAGTCTCAAATGGTTCAGCCGATGCACAGCCTGATAATTGCAGCGGGATTTCATGCAAAATTTTCCCGTTCTCTGTGAGGACGATTCCCCCGCCAATTTCTTTCATCCGCTTATGTGCCAGCATCATATCCTCTTTATTTTTCCCGATCACTAAAATGTCACCCGTGAGCGAAAATGAGCTGACAAAGCCTTGCACTTTGTTTGCGAATCCTTTTAGCATCGTATTCACACGCCACTCGCCTTTTCGGTCAATTAGGCTAAAGAAGCTTTGATCATGGTCACATGACAGCTGGTTGATTGAGTTATCAATTTCCACTGTATAAGGCTCCATGATGACGGCATTTCTCATCTTCACACCCAGTGGCATAGAGAATTGCAAATCACTCATCGTCAGGTCATACCCCAAATCTAATGGAAGAAGCCCGCCATTTTCCCATTTTGTTTCTTGGAATTGATGCTGGTTCTCGCCATCTAATTTGAGGATAACCCCTTTAGATATGACCGTTTCAGGATTTGGGTTCATTGGATCATCTAAAATATTCAAAGAAGCCAGCCGTCCAGGACCGACAACGCCTAATAAGTCATCAATTTGATGGTATTTTGCAATGTTAAATGTCGCCATATTATACGCATCAATGATCGGCACGCCTTCTTCAAGGGCGATCGAAATCAAGCGGTTAATCATGCCTTCCTCATAAAAGTGAGGAGCAGCACCATCTGTTGTATAGAAAAAGTGGTCATAGTGTCTAAAATCACGCTCATGCAATTCTCTTAAAATGTTCACTAAATCTGGGCGGATGGAAGAATGCCGCAATGAAACATGATAGCCAAGGGACAAGCGTTTTAACACATCGTCCGCATTCATCGCTTCATGATCACTGTCCGCGCCAAACAGCTTCATTTTTGTTAGCGTTTTCTCAGAAGCTCCAGGGAAATGCCCTTCAATTCGTTTTCTCTGCTTCTTCGTTTCTTGCATGCAATATAAAATGAGATCATCACCGTCCATCAATCTTGGCCAGCTTGTTAATTCGCCGCCTTGAAGGACGTCAGGATGATCAATCCATTCCTTCCGGTAGTTGACTGGCAGCATCTCATCTTCATATCTGACTTCCGTTTGAAGATCGTATCTGGACCACCAGAAATACTGAAATGGCTGCTTTTTTAATTCACATAGAGTGGAAAGCGCTTTCTTTTCATTGCTTTGCAAAAGAAGAAATAAGTTATCGCTGACCATTGTTGTTGTGCCAAATTGAGACACATATTCTGCAAGTGATTGGGGATTATAAACATGGAACGGGTGCGCGTGAGGCTCTATATACCCAGGGACAATGTATTTCCCTTCACAATCAATCACACGTTTAGCTGATTTATTTTGAGGAAGCTCTGCTCCGACATAAACAATTCGATCATCATGTATCCAAATATTTGCCTTCACCCATTGCTTCAAAAACGGGTTAAGCACGAGTCCATTCGTTAAAAGGAGTGTTGGAACTATTTTTGAGTCGACTACATCGATTTGTGTGCGGATGTCATTATTTCTCCAATTAAAAGTACGTTCGGACATTCACATACTCTCCTTCATTTGTATTAGCCCTATCGTAACATAACGAACCACGTTACGCATTAATGAAACGTTACAATTTCTTGAAATCACACTTAAAATAATTTAAAAAAGGAGATTCACCTTCAATGAAACCTAATCTTGGCTTAATGGAAGCGCTCATTAGAATTGCCTGCGGAATGACAATATGTACTGTAGCTGGATCCCTATATGCTAGAAAACCATGGAGTAAAATGCTGCTTTTGGGCATCATGTTTGGCGGTATGAAACTAGGATCTGGCATTCTTCGTTTTTGTCCAGTGACATATATGTGTGAGCAGCAGGACACACATAAAGAGAAGGCTGAGTAAGGCAGCCTTCTTTTTTGTGATCATTTTCATCTCATTCCGCTGCTTCACACCATTCGACCATTGTCCCTGCAATAATTTCTGCTGCTTCTATCACATGATCAATGTCGATAGATTCATTCGGAAAATGGGCAAGCTCTGTTGTTCCAGGTCCAAACACGATAATCGGAATACCCGCTGCCTGTGACAGTAATCCGCCGTCCGTTCCCCAAGGGGCGGCTTCGATCTTCGGCGGCTGCTTCATGACCGCTTCATATTGTTCCTTCAATAAACCTAAAAGCGGATGATCCGTATCGATTGAACCCGGAAGCCATCTTGCACCAAACCATTCGACCTCAACAGGATGTTCATGGAACCATTCATCTTTTTCTCCGAGTCCTGCCATCCAATTTTCTAATTCCTTCTCTGCCTGTTCTACCGTTTCACCCGGCATCACCCCGAGCCTGCCTTCCATTGTGACAAGGTCTGCTACGGAGGATGGCCAATCACCGCCTTGAATTTTCCCGATATTGATTGGGATCGGGATTGGGATATGCTGAAACAGCGGCTCAGTGATTCGCTGATTTCTTTCTTCTTCAAGTGCCGCTATATGTGAAAGGACTATCGTGCTCTTTTCAATAGCAGAAACGCCGTGATATCTTGTTCCGCCATGAGCAGCCCTTCCTTTAATATGCAGTCTGAACCATTTAGATCCTTGCTGAATCGGAAAGATTTTCATATGACTTGGCTCTGGAATGATGGCTGCATCTGCTGTATATCCTCTCAGTATGGCTGCAAGGGTGCCTGCGCCGCCGCTCTCTTCTTCGACAACACTATGAAACACGACATCTCCCTTCAGCGGAATCTGAAGCGCATGCAGTGCTTCAAGTGCAAAGAGTAAAGAAACGTTTCCACCTTTCATATCTGTTGCCCCGCGTCCATAAAGTCTCCCGTTTATGATATGCCCGCTGTAGGGCGGATATGTCCATTGTTTGTGATCACCTGCCGGGACAACATCGACATGCCCATTTAATAAAATAGATTTGCCGCCCCCTTTTCCTTTCAATCGTCCGGCGACATTAGGACTTCCTTTAAAGGAACGTCTCGGGGAATAAAAATACGGGTGGTTCAGCAAGTCATCCCCGCCAATGTCCCATACGTCAACATCAAAGCCAATGGCAGAAAGCTTATTTGCTACGATTTGCTGTACTTCTTGCTCATTTCCTTGTGTGCTGTCACATTGCACCATTTGCTGAAGAAGCGTCACGGCTTCCTCCTTATGTTCTTTCATCCAGTTTCTGATACGTGTGGTTGGCTGCAAAGTCGGTCATCCTTTCTACACAACAGATTTGACATCAGGCGCTAAAATGAGCGGCGCCTCTGTCGCCCTCATGACATCTTCCGGCTGAAACGGCGGCATGACTTCACGCAAAATGAGTAGCTGTGATTTGACCTCAATGACTGCCATATCCGTAATAATCAGATCTACACAAGACTTAGCAGTTAAGGGCAGCGTGCAGGCTGCTTTTATCTTAGATTGTCCATGTTTATCAAGGTGGCTCATCACGACCACCACCTTTTTCGCTTTTTGCGCAAGTTCAATGGCTCCACCCATACCCGGCACTCGTTTCCCTGGCACAATCCAATTGGCAAGATCCCCATGACTGCTGACTTCAAGTGCACCTAAAATGGTCATATCCAGCATCCCTTTGCGAATGATGCCAAAAGCGGTTGTGCTGTCCATATATGATCCGCCTTTTGTTAACGTAATGGGAAAACCCCCGGCATTGCACAAATTCGGATCTTCTTCCCCTTGTGCTGGTGAAGCGCCTGCCCCCATAATGCCGTTTTCTGCATGCAGCCAAACGTTGTAATGCGCTGGAATGTAATCAGCCGCAAGGGTTGGGATTCCGATCCCAAGATTCACAATCATGCCATCTTCAATTTCCTGTGCCGCGCGTTTGGCTATGCGGTGTCTTAAATCGATGTCTCCCATGCCCATGTCCAGTTCACTCCTTTTGATTGCACGATCTGGTTCACAAATACGCCTGGTGTGACGATTTCCTCTGGATGAAGCCCGCCCACAGGCACAATCTCTTCTACTTCCGCAATGGTCCAGTCTCCTGCCATCGCCACAATCGGGTTTGTATTCCGTGCACTTTTATCAAAAATCAGGTTGCCTGCTTCATCTGCTTTGAGGGCATTCACAATCGCGATATCCGCGGTCAGTGCAGGCTCAAGAATATACTTCTTTCCATCCAGCTGAACCAATTGTTTCTCATCAAGATTGAGGCTATCCATGCCGACATCTGTCACAATGCCCGCTAAACCCATCCCCCCTGCCCTGATCTTTTCTGCTAGGATGCCCTGCGGGTAAAAAAGAACGTCTAGTGTATCTGCCTGCATTTTCTGCCCGGCAATTGGATTTGAGCCAATATGAGAGGCAATGATTTTCTTCACTCTTCCTTCTGTGATCAGCCTGCCAACACCGATTTGCGGGAAGCCTGCATCGTTTCCGATCAATGTCAGGTCTTTAATATTGGCTTCTAGGATGGCATCGATCAATGATGGCGGGGACCCTACACCGCCAAACCCGCCAAACATAATGGTCATTCCGTCTCTAAAATGCGTGATGACTTGATCTAAGTTCGCTGTTTTGTTCATCATCTTTCCTCCCTACATGGCAGATGGGAAAAACCCTCGATTGATGACTTCTTGCTCGACCTGCGTCATTGTCTGCCCGAATAAATGAATCAGTTCATCCATCTCCTGCTGCGTAATGGAAAGCGGCGGTGCGATCATGACCGCTGCACCTCCTACACCATCCTCTCCAGCGCTTGCTGGGTAAACAAGCAAACCATTTTGCTTGGCCGTCTCCACAACTAAATGTGTCATTTGAGCATGAGCAGGAAATGGTGTTTTCGATAATCGGTCTGCGACAAATTCAATGCCAATGAGCAGCCCCTTTCCTCTCACATCTCCTATGATGGAATGATTTGTTTGCAAATCCTTTAAAGCATTCATTAAATATCGGCCAGACAGATCAGCCCGTTCTGAAAGCTGGTGTTTTTTCATATATCGAATGACAGCCAGTGAGACGGCTGCTGAAAGCGGATTGCCGCTATAAGTGTGGCCTGCCATCACAGAGCCCGAACCGCTGAGAATCGGTGCAATCACATGATCCGCTGAGACAGCTGCCGCAATCGGTGAATAGCCGGCGCTCATGCCTTTTCCGAGTACCATAATATCTGGTACGACGCCCCAATGTTCCATGGCAAACATTTTCCCAGTTCGTCCAAAGCCTGTCATGACTTCATCTGCAATCATTAAAATATCGTTTTCCTCACAAACTCGCTTCATCGCCGCAAAATATCCATCTGGCGGAACAAGCGCCGCGCCCGCTGCTCCAACAATCGGCTCTGCAATAAAAGCCGCAATCCTCTCTTTTCCTATACGCTGGATGACGGTTTTAAATTCCTGTACATACCATTCGACCTGCTTGCTTTCTTCCTTTGGCAGCCACGAACGATAGCTGTATGGCGGAGACAGCACCGGGTGTTTTTCGAGCAGTGGTTCAAAGCGCTCTCTCCTTGCAATATGTCCTGACATCGACAGCGCACCGAGTGTGATGCCGTGATAACTCATCCATCTTGAGATGATGTGATTCTTCTCAGCCTTCCCCTGCTCCTGCCAATGCTGAATGGCTATTTTCATGGCGGTTTCTGTTGCCTCTGATCCGCTTCCGACAAAAAAAGACCAGTTCAGGTTCCCTGGGCAGAGTGTACTCAATTCATAGGCAAGTTCTTCTGCTGGTTCATTTGTGAATTGTGACCTGTACGTAAAGCTCACCTTTTCCGCTTGCTCTGTCATGGCATCAATGATGTCTCGTATGCCATGTCCAATACTCGCCGTGACAGCACCCGATGAGCCGTCTAAATATTTTTTCCCGTCCCGATCATATAAATAAATCCCCTCTCCTTTCACAGCCACAGGATAATGCTGATTCAACATTGGTTTGATTAAGTAATCCCGGGTCTCCACTTTGTCATTCCTCCCTCTCTCGTCAGCAGCTGCATCTTTCTTTTTTCATGAATCGCAAGAAAATTTTGTATACTTGTTATAAGATTAGCTTAATCAAGAGGGCAGTCATCCTCCATTCGCCACATGCCCGAATTTCACACGCATTTTTTATACATCGTGTATAAGAGTGTTCAAAAGGAGGTCATGAGTCTATGGCGATTCTCGTCAAAGATGCACTCTCGCTCGATATCATGAAGGAAACAAAGCTGCTTGCTGGGGAAAATGGACTAGACCGCCTCATTCAGTGGGTGACCATCGTGGAAATTATCGAAGATACTTCAAGGCTTTCAGAAGGGGAGCTGCTCGTCACAACCGGCTTTGGGCTTGCAGACAATCTAGAAAGGCGTGCCCGGCTTGAGGAGCTGATTCAATCTCAACGTCTATCGGCCATTGCGATTTATAAAGGCGTATACTTAACGGAAATTCCGGCATCACTGATCGAAGCTGCCAAAAACAGCGGCATTCCACTCATCGAGATTCCTTCACATGTCAACTTCTCAGACATTACAAAAGCCGTTCTAGAGCAAATCGTCAGCAGCCAGCTCCATCAGCTTAAATATTCTTCAGCCATTCACCAAAGACTAACCCATTTAAATGTCAGCAATAAAAATGTCACCCAAATTACAGATGAGCTGGCACATCTCACTTCGGCGAACATCGTTGTGCTTGATGTTTTTTTACAGCAAACAGCAGCTCATCTCATCAAAGATGAAGTGACGTACTCTCCTGCTTTTGGCTTTTTGACAGATCATGAACCAATCGAAACGACGCCTCTTCTCAAGCAGGCTGAGGAGAAAGGAAGGCTCGTTTATGACACGTGCGGTGCGTTTGTCCTCGCTGCATGCCCAGTAATTGCGATGGGCGATATTTTCGGATTTATTGTATCTTTAAAGAAAAAGGATGCGTGGCATCATCTCGACGCGATTGCCATCGAGCATGCCGGGGCGGTGTATGCGATTGAATGGCTGAAGCAAAAAGCCATTCAAGATACAGAAAACCAAATGCAAGGTCATTTGTTAGATGATATTTTGCAGCAGCAATACACAGAAGAAAGCTATGTGGTCGAACAGGCAACAAAGCTGCAATACGATATGAGCGATGAGCAGGTGGTCATCTACTTTCAATTTCAGCATCAGCACACACAGCTCGATCACCAAATGATGCAGCGCCTATCTCAATTACTCACGTCGATATTTGAACGCAGACATATTCCTTTTTTACTTAAGACAAGGCTCGATTCCATTTTTGTTCTTACACCAGCAGGAAAAAAAGCGTTTCAAGAAGCGGAGTGGTATCGTGCAGCAGAAGAGTGCCGAAGCACTTGGTCTTATTTTTTTCCCGTCCACCCGATTGTGATTGGCATTGGGAGAGCCTATGACCAGATCGGTCTCTTTGCAAAAAGCGCGAAGGAAGCGCAGTATGCAGCAAGGCTTCTTCCGCTTTTAAAGACAGACGAATGCATCATTCATTATCAGAAGCTCGGCTTATACGGGATGCTTCTTGAAATGAATGAAGCGGGGATGAATTTGCATGACTTTTACGTGGAGCTGTTAAGTCCTTTGCTTTATACGAAAAAACAGGGAGCAGACCTGATCCATACACTCGAAGTGTATTTGGCCCACAATGAAAATATTCAAAAATCTGCGGGAGAATTGTTTATTCACAGACATACATTAAGCTACCGGCTGAAACAAATTGAAACGAGAACAGGCTGCAGCCTCAAATCCACGGATGATCGGATGAAGCTGCAGCTCAGTATCATGGCGTACCGCCTATCTGGTCTGCTTGATCAGATGAGAACCATTTCATGATTCATTCGGCGTTTTGACCCATAGATTCATATCTTCAATTTTGTCAAAAATATAGCAGTTGTTTTGGAATCGGCCGGTATATGTATAGCCGAGCTGATAAAACACTTGATTCATTCCATAGGATAGTGCACGTGCAAGAGAATAAAAGACATAAATGTGCATGGATTGAAGTTCTTTTTCGAGTGCTAGAATCAAATGGTGCATGAATCCTAGCTTTCTGTATGCCGGAAGGGTCGCACAATCTGTTAATTCCGCATGACCATAAGGGTCATTGATTTCAGCAGATGCTGCACTCACAATGTGCCCGTCATGTTCAACGGCATAAAAAACCGTCCCTTCCTCCATCACCTTTTGGATGTAATCTGGCTCATTCATTGGCGTAGGATACGTTTCAAAGACGGTATCATAGAGCTTTGCCAGCTTGTGAATATCCTGCGTATCCGCTTTCCTCATCACATACTCATCCTGCCACGTGCCTTGATCTTTTTTGAGAGGCTTTTCTTGAATAGACGCAACAATTTCATCTTCCTTCAGCCAATACGGGCTGTTCATTCGACTCTCCGTCAGAAAGAGCGACATGCCGTACGCATCACTTCCAAGAAAATAATGAGAAAACACACCTTCAAGCCGAAAGCCTTTTTCTAAAAAAAGAGGCATATGCTCACGCCTGACTTTCACAATGACCTTAGAAGCCTTACAGTCCGCCGCTTCCTGAAGAACCGACTGAATCACATCCCGCACCCTGCCGCTATAGTCATCCAAACGGATTCGCTCATTAAATGAATCAATACAGATCGAGGCAGAAAAACGCTCGTTCGCAAGTTCCTTCAATTGCACCATATACTCATCCTCTCTTATAAATCAGCTAATAAAAAAAATCCAAATGGAACATGAAACAATGACGATACCAGAAAAAATCGACATGATCATATACCTAATGGCTGAGCCTTTTTTGGCTTTGTTTTGCTTTCTCGCTTCATACATGATGAGATTTGAGAACAGTATAAATAAAATAAGTAGAACGATGGCAAATAGAATGATTCCTTGAATGACCATGCTGCCTCCTTATAAATTCGTCATCCCATATTACTTCTTCATATTCGAGCATCATCCCTTCTCATGAACAAAAAACACCTTTCCATCTCGTCAGATAGAAAGGTGTTTTGATTAAACGTTTTTCCCCGCAGCCTTCAGCGCACGGGCACCAATGTCACGGCGATAAAATAGACCTGGCTGTATGATTTCTTCAACCGCCTCATACACTCTTGATCTTGCCGCTTCTAATGTGTCGTCAAATGCGGTCACATTCGCTACACGGCCGCCATTCGTGACGAATTGATTGTTTTCTTTTTTTGTTCCTGCGTGGAAGGTCACGACATCAGAGACAGTCGTTTGCAAGGTACCGATTGGTGTGCCTTTTGCATAGTCTTCTGGGTATCCTTCTGATGCAAGAACCACACTGACAGCCGCAGTGTCTTTCCACTGTAAGTCCACATCTTTTCCATCAAGAATATCGAGAAATACTTGAACTAGATCTGATTGTAGACGAGGGAGAACCACTTGCGTTTCAGGGTCGCCAAAGCGTGCATTGAATTCAATCACCTTTGAGCCTTCTGGTGTCAGCATTAAGCCTGCATATAAAATGCCTGTAAATGGACGCCCTTCCTGCACCATTGCGCGAGCTGCCGGTTTGACGACGTCCTCCACCGCTTTCTGAACCACTTCATCTGAAATCTGCGGAACTGGTGAATAAGCGCCCATTCCGCCTGTATTCGGCCCTTTGTCATCTTCAAAGGCCCGTTTGTGATCCTGCGCAATCACCATCGGGTACACCTTTTCTCCGTTGACAAAGGCCATGAGTGAAAATTCCTCGCCTGTTAAAAATTCTTCGATGACGACAGATGCACTTGCATCGCCAAACTTTTCATCCTCTAAGAAATCATGCAGACAGTCGATCGCCTCTTCAAGCGTCATCGCGACTGTCACACCTTTTCCTGCGGCGAGACCGTCTGCTTTAATCACAATCGGCGCACCCTTTTCTTCCACATATGCCTTCGCTTCTTCAAACGATGTGAAGGTAGCATAAGCGGCTGTTGGGATATCATAATTTTTCATTAAGTCTTTTGCAAATTCCTTTGAGCCTTCAATGACCGCAGCTTTTGCATTCGGTCCAAATACTTTTAGACCTGCTTCTTCAAATGCATCAACGACACCTGCGATTAAAGGAACCTCTGGACCGACAATGGTTAAGCCGATTTCGTTTTCTTTTGCAAAACGAATTAATGCCTCATGATCGCCTTCGTCGATTGGTACAAGCTTCGCAGCATCTGTCATTCCATCATTGCCGGGTGCGACAAATACTTGGCTGACAAGTTCACTTTGATTCACTTTCCATGCGATGGTATGCTCTCTTCCGCCTCTGCCGATAATTAGTACGTTCACACTGTCATCCCCTTAATGTTTGAAATGTCTAACGCCAGTGAAGACCATGGCGATGCCGTATTCATCTGCCTTTTGAATCGATTCTTCATCACGAATAGATCCGCCTGGCTGAATGATCGCTGTTACGCCTGCCTTTGCAGCAGCTTCCACTGTATCGCCCATTGGGAAGAACGCATCAGAGCCTAGTGCGCTTCCTTTTGCCTTTTCACCTGCTTGCTCAATCGCAATGTTCGCTGAGCCGACACGGTTCATTTGTCCAGCGCCGATCCCTGCTGTCATTTGATCTTTCGCAAGAACAATGGCATTTGATTTCACATGCTTGACCACTTTCCAAGCAAGCTTTAAGTCTTTCCATTCGTCTTCTGTTGGTTCTCTTTTCGTTGGAATAGAGATCGTTGCTTCCTCTAAGCCGTACGTATCAATATCCTGAACAAGCAATCCGCCATGTACACTTGTCAGCTGTTTTTCTTTTTTCCCGAGATCCGCTTCTACATCTAATGTTAATAGACGAAGGTTCTTTTTCGACGTTAACACGTCAAGTGCTTCTTGGCTGAACGAAGGAGCGATGACAATTTCCAAGAAAATTGTATGCAGCACGTCAGCCGTTTGTTTGTCTACTTCACGGTTAAGTGCCACAATGCCGCCAAAAATAGAAGTTTCGTCTGCCTTGAACGCTCGGTCAAATGCTTCTGCAATCGTTTCTCCTGTACCAACGCCGCACGGGTTCATATGCTTCACAGCAACAGCTGCCGGCTCCGTGAATTCTCGTACAATTTGGAGTGCTGCATCTGCATCTTTAATATTGTTATAGGAAAGCTCTTTTCCATGTAATTGCTTTGCAGTAGCCAACGAACCTTTCGCTGGAAGAGCATTTTCATAGAAAGTCGCCGCTTGGTGCGGGTTTTCTCCATAACGAAGGGATTGTTTTTTCTCAAACGTGACAGTGAACTGTTCTGGCTCTGTTTCGCCAACAAAATTCGTTAAGTAATCCGCAATTAGAGCATCGTAAGCAGCCGTATGACGGAATACCTTTGCAGCAAGCTCACGCTTTTTCTCTAGTGACACGCCGCCTTCTTTGATTTGCTGAATGACTGTATCATAATCACGAGGATCGACAATCACTGTGACGTCTTGATGGTTTTTTGAAGCTGCACGAAGCATTCCCGGTCCGCCAATATCAATGTTTTCAATCGCTTCTTCATATGTCACATCGTCTTTTGAGATCGTCTCTTTGAATGGATAGAGATTCACGACAACTAGATCAATCGGCTGAATGCCATGCTTTTCAATCTGTGCCATATGCTCATCGTTTTCTCTCACTGCTAAAAGTCCGCCATGAATGTTCGGGTGAAGTGTTTTGAGTCGTCCGTCCATGATTTCAGGGAATCCAGTGACTTCTGAAATCCCAATGACATCAATGCCGTTCTCTTGAAGAAGCTTGTGTGTACCTCCAGTTGAAATCACTTCAACACCAAGTTCTGTTAATTCTTTCACAAAAGGTACAAGATTCGTTTTATCGGAAACACTGATTAATGCGCGTTTGATCGTCATGCCTTCGTCACCTCATTAAGATAATTCTAAAAGTGATTTGATCACTTTTGGATATAGTGTGTGTTCTAGTTCATGCATTCTTTTTTCAATCGATTTAAGCTCTTCCCCTTGTTCGATGTAAATCGACGCTTGGTCAATGATCGGACCTGTATCCATGCCTTCATCGACAAAATGGACAGTGATGCCTGCCACTTTGACGCCTGCTTGATAGGCTTGACCAATGGCATCAAGCCCTGGGAAGGCTGGCAGCAAGGACGGATGGATATTAACAATTTTCCCTCTAAATGCTTCAAGTAATGTCGGACCAATCAGTCTCATATACCCAGCAAGGAAAACCCATTCCACTTCATGCAGCCTAAGCTGTTCAATGATCGTTTGTTCAAAAGCGGCTTTATTCGGAAAAGCCTTCGGGGTAAATGCAAAGGAGGGAATGCCCTCTTTCTCAGCACGCTCCAGCACCTTTGCCCCCGGTTTATCACAAATCACAATGGCGGCCTCTGCCTGCCACTGTTCCTTTTTTAATGTATCAATAATGGCTTGAAAATTCGTCCCGCTTCCAGAGGCGAAGATCGCAAACTTCTTCATGAGAGGCTTCCACCGCCGAATGTGACACCTTCTCCTTTTTGAACACGGCCGATGAGAAAAGCTTTCTCTCCGTCTTCTTCAAGTCCTCTGATCACTTCGACAAGGTCATCTTCTTTTACGGCTAAGACAAAACCAATGCCCATATTAAACACATTGAACATTTCTTCAGCCTTTAACTGTCCTTTTTCTTGAATAAAGGAGAAAATTGGCGGTACTGGCCATGAGCCGTTATCAATCTCAACGCCAAGCCCTTCAGGCAGCATACGTGGTAAATTTTCAATAAAGCCGCCGCCTGTCACATGTGCCATACCGTCAACCTTACCGGCTTTCACTTGTTTAAGAACAGGCTTCACATAAATTTTGGTCGGTTCAAGAAGCTCTTCTCCAAGCGGTCTTGTAAAAGGCTCATACGTTTGATGAAGGTCAAGACCAGCGTCTTCAAGCAATACTTTACGAACGAGAGAGTACCCATTGCTATGAATTCCGCTTGAGCTGAGTCCAATCAGCAAGTGTCCTTCTTTGATGCTCTCTCCTGTCACGATTTCATCCTTTTCAACGACGCCTACTGAAAAACCAGCAATATCATATTCATCTTCTGTATAAAGACCCGGCATTTCTGCTGTTTCTCCGCCGACAAGCGCTGAACCAGACTGCTCACAGCCGTCAGCCACACCTTTGACAATGGATTCAATTTTCAAAGGATCTGCTTTTCCGACTGCTAAGTAATCTAAGAAAAAGAGCGGTTCTGCCCCTTGTGCAAGCACATCGTTGACACACATTGCCACGGCATCGACACCGATCGTATCGTGTTGATCCATTAAAAAGGCAAGCTTTAATTTCGTTCCGACACCATCTGTTCCTGAAACAAGAACGGGCTTTTTATATGGCAGCTCAGATAAATCAAACATACCGCCAAATCCACCTAGAGCACCCATGACGCCTGCTCTTTTTGTACGTTCTACGTGTGTTTTCATTCGTTTAACGGCTTCGTATCCTGCTTCGATGTCGACACCGGCGTTTTTATATGCTTCTGACATCCCATTCACTCCTTTTAGCTGCTTCTCTTCCATTTATTTTCAGCAGAATGAAAGAGCAGCATATCAAAGCATCTTGACTGCTGCTCCTTTATTCGATTATTTCGTCAGTGCTGTTTCCTTCACATGCGGAAGAACAGTATCTTCATAAATTTCAGTCGGGTATTTCCCAGTAAAGCATGCTAAGCATTGACCGCGCTGCGGATCATCATACTTTCTGCCAATCCCGTCCATTAAACCGTCTACAGATAAAAAGGCAATGGAGTCTGCACCGATTTCCTGTCTAATTTCTTCCACTGAATGAGAAGAAGCAATCAGCTCTTCATGTGTGGACGTATCAATTCCATAAAAACACGGATGTGCAATTGGCGGTGAACTAATGCGGACATGGACTTCCGTCGCACCCGCTTCTCTTAGCATCGTCACAATGCGGCGGCTTGTTGTTCCGCGTACGATGGAATCATCCACCATCACGACACGCTTTCCTTCGACGACCCCGCGCACAGCAGACAGCTTCATGCGCACGCCCTGCTCACGCAGTGCTTGAGACGGCTGGATAAAGGTTCTGCCGACATAACGGTTTTTAATTAAACCGAGCTCATATGGAATACCTGTTGCTTCGGCATATCCAATCGCTGCAGAAATACTCGAATCTGGTACACCTGTCACAACATCTGCTTCGACATGTGCTTCCTCAGCAAGCTTTTTGCCAAGGTTCTTTCTCGCACTATGCACGTTGATGCCATTGATATTGCTGTCAGGTCTTGAGAAATAAATGTATTCCATGCTGCACATGCTGCGGTTAATATTCATGGAGAAGCGCTCAGATTTGAGGCCTTCATCATTAATGATCAGCATTTCGCCAGGCTCCACATCTCGTAAATACGTGGCGCCGACAACGTCAAATGCACATGTTTCAGAAGCAACGACATAAGCGTCCCCAAGCATACCAAGTGAAAGCGGACGTAAGCCGTTCGGATCAAGTGCCACAATCATTTCAGTTTCCGTCATAATTAAGAAAGCATATGCTCCTTTAAGCATGGACAGGGCATTTTTGATCTGCTCTTTCAATTCAATATAGCCGCTGCGCTTAATTAAATGAGCGAGCACTTCAGTGTCAGAAGATGTCTGAAATATACTCCCCTGGTTCTCTAGCTGCTGCTTTAATTGCGTTGCATTCACTAAGTTCCCATTATGAGCAAGGGCAAGACTGCCGTTGTTTTGCGAGCGGAAGAAGAGGGGCTGCACATTTTCAAAGCCGCCTCCGCCTGCTGTCGCATACCGAACGTGTCCGATTGCTCCTTTACCTTTCAAATCCTTTAGCTCACCGTTTTGAAAGACTTCCGTAATCAGTCCAAGGCCTTTATGTGCCGTCAGGTTTTCACCATCTGTTGCAATGATTCCCGCACCTTCTTGTCCTCGGTGCTGAAGACTATGCAATCCGTAATATGTGATTTGCGGGGCTTCTTCGTGTCCCCAAACCCCAAAGACGCCACACTCTTCGTTTAAGCCTCTGATTTCAGCAAGCATGGGATCGCTCCTTTCCATGCACGTTCAAGTTCGTTGACCGCTGCATGAATCCATTGTTGTCCTTCTTGATTTTTGACGGTGAATACACCATCATTTGTGACTGTTCCAACTTCTTTCGCATCTTTGACAGCCGCAGCAAATGCTTCGCGGTGCTCTGGTTTCACTGTGACAACAAAACGTGACTGTGTTTCACTAAATAATGAAGCTTCGCTGTTTAAATCCATTTGGATATGAGCGCCAAGACCGTCTGTTCCAAATGTACTTTCAGCAAGTGCGACACCAAGACCGCCTTCAGACACATCGTGTGCTGATTGAACAAGTCCGTTTTGAATCGCAGCAAGAAGGGCTTCCTGACGCGTGAGCTCTACATCCAAATCAATTTCCGGTGCTTTTCCGTAAATACGGCCTTCTGTCATCTTTTGAAGCTCACTGCCTGCGAATTCTTCCTTCGTCTCACCAATCACGAAAATTACATCGCCAGCCTGCTGGAACGACTGTGTCGTAATATGCGCTGTATCTTCAACCAAACCAACCATCCCAATGACTGGTGTTGGGTAAATGGCTGTTCCATTTGATTCGTTATATAAAGAGACGTTACCACCGATAACTGGTGTGCTTAGCTTGCGGCACGCTTCGCTAATACCGTCAGCAGATTTTTCAATTTGCCAGAAAATTTCTGGTTTCTCTGGGTTACCGAAGTTCAAGTTATCTGTTACTGCAAGTGGACGAGCGCCTGAGCAAACAATGTTACGTGCTGCTTCTGCGACTGCGATTTTCCCGCCGACCTCTGGATCAAGGTACAGATAACGTGCGTTACAATCGGTTGTCATCGCAAGGGCTTTTTTCGTTCCACGGATTCTTAAAACGCCCGCATCAGAGCCTGGTGCAACGACTGTATTTGTCCGAACCATGTAGTCATATTGATCATAGACCCATTCTTTACTTGCGATCGTTGGCTGCTGAAGGAGCTGCTTTAACGTGTCTGCTGCATCTGTGATAGCAGGTGCTTCAACTTTTGTTTCTAAAAACTCACGGTAGTAGGCAGGCTCACTTGACGGTTTGTGATAAACCGGCGCTTCTTCTGCAAGAGCGTCAACAGGAAGCTCACATACCACTTCACCTTGATGGAGTAAACGAAGCATTTTATCGTCTGTCACATGACCGACTGATACTGCTTCAAGATCGTATTTTTCAAAAATATCAATGATTTCTTGTTCACGGCCTTTTTCAATGACCAGAAGCATTCTCTCTTGAGATTCAGACAGCATCATTTCGTATGCTGACATGCCTGTTTCACGCTGCGGGATGAGATCTAGATTCATCTCGATACCAGAACCTGCTTTACTCGCCATTTCCGCACTTGAGCTTGTTAAGCCAGCCGCTCCCATATCCTGAATCCCAACGAGTGCATCGTTTTTGATGACTTCAAGGCACGCTTCAAGCAGCAGTTTTTCCATGAACGGATCACCGACTTGAACAGCTGAGCGTTTTTCTTCTGATTCATCAGAAAATTCCTCAGATGCAAATGTTGCACCGTGAATTCCGTCACGTCCCGTTTTGGCACCAACGTACATGACCGTGTTGCCAACACCTTTGGCCTGCCCTTTTTTAATGTCCTCATGGTTGATTAATCCAACACACATTGCATTTACGAGCGGGTTGCCTTCGTAGCTTTGATCGAAATGAACCTCTCCGCCGACTGTTGGAATTCCGATACAGTTTCCATAGCCTGCGATCCCTGCCACTACTTCTTCAAACAAGTACTTCACGCGCGGTGAAGTCAGTTCACCAAAACGAAGAGAGTTTAATACAGCAATTGGACGCGCACCCATGGAGAATACATCACGGATAATTCCGCCGACACCTGTCGCCGCTCCTTGATACGGTTCAATCGCAGATGGATGGTTATGTGATTCGATTTTAAATACAACCGCTTGGTTGTCTCCAATATCAACGATTCCAGCGCCTTCCCCAGGACCTTGAAGGACATGTTCTCCTTTTGTCGGGAATTTGCTTAAAACAGGCTTTGAGTTTTTATAACTGCAATGCTCTGACCACATGACAGAAAAAATACCCGTTTCTGTGTAGTTTGGCAGCCTGCCAATAATGGATTCGATTAAAGCGAATTCTTCATCACTCAATCCCATTTGCTGATACAATTTCTCTTCTTTAATTTGCTTGTGACTTGGTTCAAGCAGTAGTGACATGAGTGTCCCTCCAATTTTTCACGATAGATTGAAACAATTTAAGTCCGTCTGCGCTGCCTAGTAATGAATCAACCGCGCGCTCAGGGTGCGGCATCATGCCGAGTACATTGCCCTCTTCATTCGTTACACCTGCAATTCGATTCACACTGCCGTTAATATCGTCTCCGTAAGTGAAAGCGATTTGGCCACGTTCAATGAGCTTCGCTAGAGTGTCTTCATCACAGTAGAAGTTGCCTTCACCGTGCGCTACAGGAATCGTAATGGATTCGCCTTTTTGATAACCGCTTGTAAATTGCGTTTCGTTGTTTTCTACAATGAGTTCAACTGGTCGACAGATAAACTTCAAGTCTTTATTTCGTCTCATCGCCCCCGGAAGAATGCCTAGCTCCTGAAGAATTTGGAACCCGTTACAAACACCAAGAACAGGTTTTCCTTCCTCAGCTGCTTTCTTCACCGCCGGCATGATGTTTGAGAAGCGAGCGATCGCACCACATCTTAAGTAATCCCCATAAGAGAAACCGCCTGGTACGAGTACACCGTCAAATCCGTCAAGACTCGTTTCGTCGTGCCATACATATTCAACTTGTTCACCCAGCTCATCTTGAATCGCATGGTACATATCGATATCACAGTTAGAGCCAGGCAAGACGATCACTGCAAACTTCACTGTGCGACAACCTCCTCCACCTCATAGCGGTAATCTTCAATCACCGTGTTGGCAAGTAATTTTTCGCACATTTCTTTGACGACTGTGTCTAAATCACGATCTGATTTTTCAATGACGAGCTCCATGTATTTCCCGATACGGACATCCTTTACTTCCTGATAAGACATGCTGTGCAAAGCGTGCTGCACGGCACTTCCTTGTGGATCAAGAACGCTCTCTTTTAAGCTGACAAAAATTTTCACTTTATACATGTTTATGGCCTCCAAGTCTTTTGAAAATTTCTTCGTATGCATTCGTTAAGCCGCCCAGGTTTCGTCTGAACACGTCTTTATCAAGCTTTTCGTTTGTATCTTTGTCCCAAAGCCTGCACGTATCAGGTGAAATCTCATCAGCTAGCAAAATACGATTCTCGTGATCTATTCCGAATTCAAGCTTGAAATCAATTAAATTCACATGACAGTCTGAGAAGATTTGCTTTAATTCTTCATTCACTTGTCTTGTGATCTGTTTCATTTCCTCTACCTGTTCAGGTGTGGCTGCATGTAAAATGCGAATATGATCTTCTGTAATGAGCGGATCGCCGAGTGCATCATCTTTGTAGTAAAACTCAATCAAAGGTGTGTCCAGTTTCGTTCCCTCTGGAATGCCAAGGCGTTTTGACATACTGCCCGCCACTACATTTCGTACAACGACTTCAAGCGGAACAATCTGTACCTTTTGAATGAGCTGTTCTGTTTCAGAGAGGCGTTTTACAAAGTGATTGTTGACCCCTTTTTCATGCAGCATTTGAAAGATTAAGCTTGAAATCTCGTTGTTCAGTCTGCCTTTGCCTTCGATTTCAGCTTTCTTTTCGCCGTTAAATGCTGTAGCTGAGTCTTTATATTCAACATATAAAATATGCTCGTCATCGGTCTGATAAATTCTTTTCGCTTTGCCTTCGTAGAGAAGTTCTTGTTTCACAGTCATTCAGGTTGGCCTCCTAATTTGAATGTTGGCAATTTTCAGGATTGGGCGCCTGGCGAGCAGGCGGCCCATTTCTTACGCAAGACCTAGACGTTCGAAAATCATATCGACATTTTTCAAATGATAGTTGTAATCGAAGCAGTCAGCGATTTGTTCAGGTGTTAAACGTGACGTGATTTTTTCTTCTGCTTCTACTAATGAACGAAACGGCACTTGCTTCTCCCACGCTTCCATTGCCTTTGGCTGAACCGTGTCATATGCCTCTTCACGTGCCATGCCTGTATCGATTAATGCAAGAAGAACGCGCTGTGAGTAAATTAAGCCAAGTGTGCGGTCCATGTTGCGTTTCATGTTCTCTGGGAAGACCGTCAAGTTTTTCACGATGTTTGAGAAACGGTTGAGCATATAGTTCAGTGCAATCGTAGCATCTGGTAAAATGATGCGCTCAGCAGATGAATGAGAAATATCACGCTCGTGCCAAAGCGGTACATTTTCATAAGCTGTCAGCATATATCCACGGATCACGCGGGCAATCCCAGTCATATTCTCAGAACCGATTGGGTTACGCTTATGCGGCATCGCTGATGATCCTTTTTGTCCTTTTGCAAAGAACTCTTCTACTTCACGTGTTTCACTCTTTTGTAGACCACGAATTTCAACAGCAAATTTCTCAATGCTCGTTGCCACTAAAGCAAGAGTAGCCATGTAATCTGCATGGCGGTCACGCTGCAAGGTTTGGGTTGAAATTGGTGCAGCTTTGATGCCAAGTTTCTCACATACATATTGCTCAACAAACGGGTCGATGTTCGCATATGTGCCAACAGCTCCAGAGATTTTGCCGTATTCAATGCCAGCTTTTGCTTGTTTAAAACGTTCTAGGTTACGCTTCATTTCTTCGTACCAAAGACCAAGCTTCAGGCCAAATGTTGTCGGTTCAGCGTGTACACCGTGTGTACGGCCCATCATGACGGTATATTTGTGCTCTTTTGCTTTTTCTTTTAGTATGTCAACAAATCTCTCAATGTCCTTGAGCAAGATATCATTCGCCTGTTTTAATAGATATGAAAGCGCCGTATCCACTACGTCTGTCGATGTTAATCCGTAATGAACCCACTTTCTTTCTTCTCCTAGAGATTCAGATACAGCACGCGTAAAGGCAACCACGTCGTGGCGCGTGTCTTGTTCAATCTCCAGAATACGTCCAATATCAAAGCTTGCATTTTTGCGCATTGTCACAACGTCTTCTTTCGGAATGACGCCAAGCTCTGCCCAAGCTTCACAAGCGAGAATTTCTACTTCAAGCCATGCATTAAATTTGTTTTCCTCTGTCCAGATTGCTGACATTTCTGGTCGTGCGTAACGTTCGATCATTTCCCGTTTCCTCCATCTCTTTCAGTCCATATCTTTGTGATGTTTGTCATCCATTCATCATCGAGCTGTTTCATAAACGTCATATGCCCCATTTTGCGGCCGGCTTTTACTTCATGCTTTCCATATAGATAAAGCTTCGCTTCTTTGAGAAGCTCAGGATGCTCTTTTGGAATGTCCACTTCATCGCCTAATAAATTCACCATCATTCCCTCTGATAAAAGGGCTGTACCGCCAAGCGGCAGACCACATATAGCGCGGACGTGCTGTTCAAACTGACTTGTCTCACATAAATCGAGCGTATAATGGCCAGAATTATGCGGGCGTGGTGCCAGTTCATTGACGAGCAGCTTTCCGTCATTTGTCAGGAACAGTTCTACAGCAAGAGTACCAACCAGCCCCAGCTTTTCAGCCAGTGTTGTTGCCAGTTCTTTCGCCTTCTCCTGAATGCGGTTCTCTACCCTTGCAGGCACAATGCTTTGGAACAAAATATTATGCTTATGAATGTTCTCAGCGACTGGGAATACTGCGATCTCTCCATGAACAGAACGAGTGACGATCACCGAAAGCTCCATTTGGAATGGAACCCAGCTTTCTAAAATACATGTTCCATGTGTGAGCAGTGCAGCTGCTTCCGGAAGCTGTCCTTTTTCTTTGATGACGTACTGTCCTTTTCCGTCGTAGCCGCCTCTGCATGTTTTCAGCACGGCTGGCAAACCGAGCGCGTTCACGGCATCTTCCAGCTCTTTTTCTTCATGAATGATGCGGTAAGGTGCTACTTCACAGCCTGCGTCTACAATCCCTTTTTTCTCGGTCTCACGATTTTGAGTTAAAAGGAGAAGGTCGCTTCCTTGTGGTAAATAGGCTTCTTCCTTCAGCTGATTCAGTGCATCATAATCAATATTTTCAAACTCATAAGTCACCACATCGCTGATTTCTGCCAGCTTTCGAATCGCTTCAAGGTCACTATATGCGGCTGTGATTTCTGTATCGGCAACCTGTCCGCAAGGAGATTGTGTGACCGGGTCTAGAACTGCTGCCCGGTACCCCATTTGCTTTGCGCTGACAGCCATATATCTGCCAAGCTGTCCGCCGCCAATAATTCCGATGGTTGCGTTTGGAAAAATGGTCTGCTTAGCCAAGCTGATCACTGCTTTCTAGTACAGTCTGTTTTGTCTGCTCTCTTCTTTCTTCAAGGCGAGCTGCGATTGTTTCATCAAATGCTGAAATCATTTGTGCGGCAAGAAGGCCTGCATTTGTTGCACCGGCTTTGCCAATTGCTACTGTAGCAACTGGGACACCGCCTGGCATTTGAACGATGGATAATAAGGAATCCAGACCGTTTAGTGCTTTTGATTGTACAGGCACACCAATGACCGGCAGTGTCGTTTTTGCTGCGACCATTCCCGGTAAATGTGCTGCGCCTCCAGCACCGGCAATGATGACCTTTAGTCCTTTACCTCTTGCTTCAGTCGCATATTCAAACATCAAGTCAGGTGTCCGGTGTGCGGATACTACCTGTTTTTCATACGGAATGTTTAATTCCTCTAAGATGTCGCACGCATTTTTCATTGTTTCCCAATCAGATGTACTTCCCATGATGACACCTACAAGCGGCTTCATTTTGTCCCCACCTTTAAGCTGATATTCGATTTTGTATCGTTTGACACGCTTCCCAAACCTAAGCAGCTTGTCAAACGCCGAACAAAAAGGCCCGATTTGCATTGCATTGTTAGGAAGCAACACAAACCGGGCCATGGTAAGCGCTGTTCGCTTTTGAATTGCCATGTCAGTTTTGTTCACTATCCTGCATAGTCCAGTCATTTACGGTAACTGGGTAGAAACTTATGGGCCATATTCCCAAGATTATATGAGGCTCGTGTTTTGATTTCATGTTTATCTTAACAACGGATGTTCATGATGTCAACGGATTTATCGAACAATCTATGAAGTCGTCGTTTTAATGTTCGGATTTAGACTATTTTTCCTTCAAATACGATTTTTTTCCCAATCGGAATGATCTGAATCGACCCATTTTCCTTCTTTTCTTGAAAAATTGGCTCCTCCATTCGTCTGACAGGCGAGTAGCCTTCCGCCGCCATCTGGGACAACACTTGATCAATCGTCATGTTGTCTTCCACATAGAATTTTTTCTTCTTTGGTTTTGCGGTCATTCTTTAATTCTCCTTTTCTTCACAGCCTTCACCCAGAAGCCGCCGTGAATCGATTTGGGCTCATATGAAATGATAAACGCTTTTGAATCCAGCGTCTTAATCGTTTCATATAATTGCAGTTCATATTTTCTCGGTGTTAAAATTTGCAATGCTGTCCGGTCTCCTTCAAGACCGCCTGCTACCCAGCTGGTGACACCATATCCTTTTTCTCTCAATTGTCTTGGGAGATCGACATCCAATTCTTTTGTGATCACGTTAACAGTTGTGTAGCCAAGTGCCAGCTTCTCTTCAATTTTCATCCCGACAATGATCCCCATTCCATAACCTAGGGCATACGCAATGACATTTTGTATTTGATCTAAGTTATCTAGAACGATACTTAACCCAATGACATAAATGAGCATTTCGATCGTACCCGCAAAAGCAGCTGCGTACCGTCTGCCTTTCATTGTTAAAATCAAACGCATGGTGGAAAAAGAAACATAGACAATATTAATCACTAAAATGATTAAAACCATGGTGAACGCATTGGATAAAAGTTGTTGAAGCACGATTCGAACCCCCTGCACTAAAAAATCAAATAAAGCACCCCATATTCTACTAGAGAACATACCTTGATACAATCAAATTTACGCGATCAAAACACATATATCTTTCGACAACAAGGGTGGTGTTTGTTACCAAGAGTTTACCCGTTTTTTTCTCTTCTCAACATGAAAACCCCCTTTTTCAAAAAAGGAGGTTTTCATGTGTGTTTTATCCAAATCGAACAGGAACAAGTGATGGAATCAAATACTCCCCGACTATGCCCCAGAGCAGCGCGATGATGACAAGCTCAACCAATAAAAAGACCCAGCCCGCATACATCAAATCTCCACGTTCGGCATCATGCTCCGATTGAATCGAGCGAAAGAGCACGACCGCAATCAACTGAAGGCCGACAAACATCATCACGGATAATATGACGGTCACATATGGAATATTCAGCATGGCAAATACAAGCCAAAGGATGGATAAAACCAACACCGGCACAAGCGCAGCACCAAACTTCATGATCACTTCTTTCAGTGATATGTTTCCTTTTAGCATGTATTTTCCGAGCAGCCAGACAGTGAGCATCATCAATGTCAACACAATGAGTGTAAAGACTGCAACCCTCAAAAAGGCGTCACCAAAAGAATAATGAATGCCAAAGCCTAATAAACGGGTTTTTGACGCCTTTAATTGAACATAGTTGCCTAAAGCAAAAAACACACTGAATAACACAATCGAGATCCAGGCGTACTTCATACGCAATGTTTCCGCTTGATTGATGGCCTTGCTCGGTGATTTTAACATTGCCAGTCCATATGAACCATAACGCTTAAACGCGCCTCCTGCACCTTGCAGCATACGCTGGATGGTTGAACGCTCATCATCCGCTGATTTTGAGATTCTTCCACGTTTTGCAGCGCTGCGGCTGAGGCGGGATTGCCTTGTTTCTTGATCTATTGATGACTCTTCATTTTTCTTTTCAGATGTCCTCTGATCTTGATCTTTCTCTAACATCTCATATCAACTCCTATCCAATCCTTACAGGCTCAAGTAAATGAACTGTTCGGATGACTCCTCTTAAGGTAGCGGAGTCTCTCTATTCAGTCAAGATTCCTTGACGTTCATACGAATAGACGGATAAAAGGCAGCAGAGGTTTTAAAACGGAGAGAAAATAAGACAAAACAAAAAAGCTGACGGCCTCCATCAGCTTTTTAACACCTTGCAATCCTTCATGAACGATAGTGACTCCGCTTTCCTTGCTGAACTCGGAGATTCTCCTGATGAGCGGGGAACCGAGTCTTTTTGGTCGTATCGACCTGTGTAATATGTCCATTATGAATGGTGATGACCACTGATCCATAGTCGATCCCTTTTAAGGCAGATAAAATATAATTCAGCTT
This sequence comes from Bacillus sp. WP8, assembly GCF_000800825.1. Lineage (NCBI taxonomy): Bacteria > Bacillati > Bacillota > Bacilli > Caryophanales > Bacillaceae > Bacillus > Bacillus sp. WP8. The sequence goes on along the minus strand of NZ_CP010075.1, from coordinate 657,538 downwards.
TTGTTCATCCATCGCTCATCCCCCTATTTTTGTTTTCGTTCTTTTAAATAGAGAACCTCATTTTCCAGCTCATGAATCGTGTAATGCATGAGCGCTTCCTGCTTTTCTTCATGCCCCCATAAAAGGAGCTTTTGAATCAGCACCTGCTTTTTTCGTTCAATCACCTGTCTAAGCCAGCGTGACAAAAGACATCTCCTCCCCTTTTGAATGTATGCAAGAAAAAAAGGCACCCTGAAACCTTCTATTAAAAAAGGAAATCAAAGCGCCTTTGGTGATCCAATCAGCGAATTATGTCTTTTTATCATAAACACATAATTCCTATAAGTCAACTATGTTTTGATTTTTTTAACAAAAAAACAGCAGCCCCATGAGCTGCTGTTTCAGATGTTCAATTAATGATTTAAGAAAGCGAAATATAGAATAAAGATGACAAACAATCCGTACATGATTGGATGCACTTCTTTGGCTTTCCCTTTAAAGATCATCGTAATCGGGTAGAAAATAAAGCCAACCGCAATCCCTGTTGCAATACTGTATGTCAGTGGCATCATAATCATCGTTAAGAACGCTGGTACCGCAATTTCAAAACGATCCCATGCAATCTTTGCAAGCGGAGCGACCATCAGTGCACCGACAATAATTAAAGCAGGTGCTGTCACATTCGATGTAACGATGGATAAAAGTGGTGAGAAGAACATCGCAAGCAAGAAGAAAATGCCTGTGACGACCGCTGCAAAACCAGAACGTGCACCAGCAGCAACACCTGAGCTAGATTCAACATAAGATGTCGTTGTAGATGTACCAAGAACAGAACCTACAACAATAGAAGAAGAATCCGCTAGCAGTGCTCTTCCTGCACGAGGCAGTTCATTATTTTTCATTAAACCAGCCTGTGTTGCCACAGCCACAAGTGTACCAGCTGTATCAAAGAACCCAACGAATAGGAACGTCAAAATCACGACAAGCATTTGGATGGAGAAAATTTCTGGCAAGTGAATCAAGGCTTGACCAAAGGTTGGAGACAAGCTTGGAATACTTCCCACAATTTGAGATGGTACTGGCACAAGACCAAAGATCATCCCAGCAATAGCTGTCACAAGCATCCCAATGAAGACACCTGCATTCACTCGAAGAACCATTAAAATGACCGTCACAACGATACCAAACACCGTTAACAAGACAGGACCGCTATGAATGTTCCCAATCGAAACGAGCGTATTATCATTATTGGCGATAATGCCAGAACCTTGAAGACCGACAAACGTAATGAACAAACCAATACCTGCACCAACAGCAAGTTTCAGCTCAGCCGGAATGGCATTGATGATTTTTTCACGGAAACCTGTTAAAGAAAGGGCAACGAAAATCAATCCTGAAACAAACACACCTGAAAGTGCTGCTTCCCATTTAATGCCCATGCCAAGCACAACCGAAAAGGCGAAGAACGCATTCAGACCCATACCTGGTGCAATCGCAATCGGATACCTGGCGATCAATCCCATCAGGATACACCCTGCAGCAGAAGCTAACGCCGTTGCTGTAAAGACAGCGCCCTGATCAATACGTAATTTATCTGGAAAATCCGGTACCGACACTAATGCAAGTGTGATCGGATTAACAAACAGAATGTAAGCCATCGACAAAAATGTGGTTAAACCACCGATGATTTCTCTGCGGTAATTCGTTCCTAACTCATCAAACTGAAAAAACTGTTTCAAGCCAACTGACTCCCTTCATGTCCTTTTGCTTTAGCCTGCCCCATTCACTAGTCAAATAAAAAACGCCCCAACAATTTTGGGACGCTTGACTACATATGTGAATTCAGACTGTGACATAAAACAAGAACAATGCATGATTTATATCAAACGAGTGTGAATTGACGTAGTCAAGCCATTTACGGTAGCTTGGTAGAAACTTGCGGGCCATATCCCCGCGATTATACGACTTCTATCTATTTGATTTCTGTGTCTATTGTACCAACTTCATTTTTAAAACACAATATGAAAAGCGAACATTTTTCAAAGAAATGTCCGCTTCATTCGTCTTATTACACGAATTTGGAAATTCACATCTAGTTCTTTATACACCTTTCCCCAAAACCTTCTCTTTTGGCAAATACTGTTTCGGCTACACGGAAAAACTCTTTCACTGCCGGAGAAGCTTGGGTGAGAGAAGGACAGGCGAGCGCAACCTCACGATGATGAGAGACATTCAGCTTACGAATATGCACAAGCTGCTGCGTTTTTAAAAATAACTCAGGGCCTATTGTGACGCCAAGTCCTTCCCCGACCATACGGGCAATGGTCGTACAATCATGAACTTCAAATAAAACAGCTGGCTTCATTTGCGCCTCCGAAAAAATATCCTCTACATGTGATTGATACATGCCAGTCGGCATAATAAATGGTTCATCCGCCAAATCTGTTATATCTACAATGGGCTGCTGTTCATATCGATGATTTGGGTGATAGGCGACCACCATTTCATCTTTCATAAGCGGCAGTAAATCAAAGGCTTCATCCGCATGGCCTTTCACAACAAACCCAACATCAATGATGCCAGAATCCAGCCACTCCAATATTTCTTCATACGTTCCCTCATAAAATTTGAATTCGATTTTCGGATGTTTTTTCTGATAGCTCACAAGCAGCTTAGGCAATAAACAGGCAGAGGCACTGGCAAATGTGCCGATCCGAATCAAACCTGTTTCAATATTTTTCGTTAACGCAATTTCTTGCTGGATTTTCTCCACTCTATTTAACACTTCTCTAATATGCGGGAGAAGCGTTTGTCCAATGTCCGTCAGCATAATGCCCTTTTTTCGGTCGCGAATGAATAAAGACACACCCCACTCTGACTCTAAATTCGCCACTGCATGACTCACAGCTGACTGCGTCATATTTAATGCTTCAGCTGCTGCTGTAAAACTGCCAAGCTCCACCACTTTTGCGATAATATCAAAACGAACAAAGCTCATGAGTATTTACTCATCTCCTTCATGAAAAACATCAATTTTACTTATGTTAGCATGGAATTTAAACTAAAGACAACGTATCAACATGAAGGAAGGGTTCAAAATGAAAAACACATCTCATCAGCTATTGATTGTTCTTTTAGCTGTCGGTTCATTTGTCACAGGCACGTCAGAATTCGTCGTGTCAGGCATTCTAGATATCATTGCTGTCGATTTACACATCTCCATTCCTGCTGCCGGACAGCTCATCACCGTCTATTCTCTTTTTTATGCAGTAGGCGCTCTCTTTTTAGTCATGGCAACGTCGAAACTGAACCGAAAAAAGGTTTTGTTAGCGGCTATTTTTGTGTTTATTTTAGGCAATTTGCTCGCCTTTTTTAGCCATCATTTTGTGCTGCTCCTGCTATCTCGCGTCATCATGGCCATGAGCGGCGGCTTATATATTGTCGTTGCCACGAATTATGCAGCGCAGATCGCCCCGCCAGAAAAAAAGGGAAGTGCAATGGCGACGGTCATCACTGGATTCACCGTTTCACTCGTACTTGGTGTGCCGATTGGAACATTTCTATCAGGTCATGTGGATTGGCACTATATTTTTCTCATCATTGCACTAGGTACGGCTTGTCTCTTCATGCTTCTTTATCAATTGCTGCCACGCATAGAGGGACATTCTCATCTGCCATTAAAGCAGCAATTACACATCCTTCAAGACCGCAATGTGATCAGCGGCTTAGCAACGACGGTCTTTTGGATCTTAGGCTACACGATGGTCTTTGCTTATATCTCTCCATTATTAAGACAGACCGCCGGCTTTTCACTTGAAATGACAAGCATTGCCTTGCTCGTCTTAGGAATTTCTGCTTTTATTGGCTCACGTTTTGGCGGATTCGCCGTCGATCAATGGGGACCAAACCGAACCATCTCGATCAGCATCATGATCCAGATGTTCGCTCTCTTTACCTTATTTTTTACGCAATTCTCTACAATTACCGTCTTGATAACGCTTGCCATTTGGGGCATCGCCACATGGACAACAACACCAGCGAAGCAGTTTTATCTGATCTCCCTTAAACCCCATGCATCTGAAACCGTGCTGAGCTTTAATACAGCGATAATGAACATCGGCATGATGCTCGGATCGTCCATGGGCGGCGTGATTATTCAGTATACAAATGTAACGAATTTAAGTTGGATTGGTGGATTAGCTAGTTTTGTGGCGTTGATGTTGATTCGGTACTCGTTCAATCGTCATCGACTGGTAGAACAACAGACAAAAAGCGAACATGTGTAATCATGTTCGCTCACTTATTTATTGACTAGCTTTTGAAGTTTCTTTTTTGACTGGAATGGTTACCTTTATCTCTTCCTGTGGTGCCAACATGTTCAGTTCAGTCAAATCAAGATAAAGCCCATATTCTTTAAAAGAAAAATGGTTTAATGATAAAGTCTCTAAATTCTTATCATCAAATTCAAAGGTGGATTGCATGGAAGCTGTCTTTAAATTCGTCACCTTCGCATGGTTCCCCTTCAAGTAATATCCGCTTTCATAGTCTGCTTGTGGATCGGGCCATGATTTCATCTTTTCAACATCGCCTAATCCAAGGAATTCACCTATATTCTCCATCACATCCTGATCTAATTCTTTTTGATCTACTCCAGTAAATTGATAATCAACAATCACAGAACGGTCTTTTTGCTCTATCTTAATGATTTTGATTCCGATGCCATGGTGTTTTGTTTTGAACTGAACAGGCAGCTTTGTCTTGAGAGGAATAATGTGGCTGTATTCTCGTTCGTATCTCACATCTGTGTAAAATGTCAATTCAGTCGCCTTTGGATTGATCGGCTGATTCAAAATGGTTAAATGATCGACTCTATTTTTTTTAGGAGAAAGTGGATTTCTTCCTAACCTTGTTCCTAATTCTAACTCGTACTCATTCCCTAAATTATCCTTCATTCCAAATATACTAACTCTATCATCTTTGGCAAAACCATTGTAATCAATGGCATATTGAATAGCCGAGCCATTCACTCCGTTTTCTACCTTTACATTTCTTATTTGATAACGTCCATTTAAAATAGACACGTCTTTTTGTCCAGCTAATAAAGTTGTTTTTTGCTTCACTACAGGTAATTCAAAACGCCAATTCCCTACAATATCTCCAATTTTTGAAATGACGAGTGGGGCTTTTTGACCTTGCTTAATTGTCTGTCCATTTGTATAGACTTCCATTTGTCCAACATATCGGCCATCCTTTAATTTTTTCAATTCCTGATTGTCGTAACTCGGTTGGAAATTTTCATTTATATCATCTAAGTTGCTGACGATGAATGGTACAGAACCTTCCTTTGTATTCAAATGATCGACAGTAAACGTATAAACAAGCCGCCCGGCATCATAGTATACACTGTTTACTTTCACAGTAATTCCTCTTGATTCAGCCCCCTCATTGACATGCTTCACCAAATCACTCTGAAAAAGAGCCATTCCTACTTTATCGTGAAACATCATATAAAATTGCCCAACTATCGGGACACGTGCCATCGCTGTATTAAGAGAAGGAAAAAGGAAACCTGATGAAAAGTAAAGGACGATGAGAACAATGGCAGAGTATATTGGCGTTCTCCAGTTCCATTTGAACCAGTGTCTTTTTTGTTCCGCTTTCACATCCCCAATGGCTTGGTGAATAGCAGAGGTCACTTCAACTGTTGGTACATCAATCTCATCATAAAGCTTTTTCATTTCTTTTCGTTCCATCGACACTCTCCTCCTTCTCCAATGTTTGCTTTAATAACTTTCTTGCTCGATACAAATGAGTTTTAACCGTTCCTTCAGGCACACCCATCTGTTCAGAAATCATCGAAATCGAATAATCTTGAAAATAAAATAGCTGAATCACGAGCTGATATTGCTCATCTAACACTTCAAGTGCATTTTTTAAATCGAGCTTGTCTTCTAAAAAATCATGTCGCTCAACGCTCTCATGATGCTGTTCAAACGGAACAACATCTTGCTGCTTTTTCTTCATCGCAAAAATCGTATGAATCAAAATCCGCGTCAGCCAGGTAGAAAAATAAGCCGGTTCTTTTAAGCCAGATAAATGCTTAAACGCTTTAATGACCGTCTCTTGAACAGCATCTAACGAATCCTCTTTATTTCTTGTATAGAGAAAAGCCGTTTTATATAAACGCTCCTGATACATCAGCATTAATTTCTCAAATGCCAGAACATTCCCTTTTTGTGCTTTTTTAATTAGACGCACTTGCTTCATCTCATCCACACCTCCTACACCTGTTAGAGCAAGGTTTCTCTCAAACGGTTTCAACAAACGGAAATTTCTTTCACGTAGCATATGTCGGACAAAAATAGAAAAAGTGAAGAACAGGCCGCAAAGATTATGTTGCATATTTGATATAATGGAAGAAATATCTACATAAAGGAGTATGCCGATTGTTTCTATTTGAAGAACCCGTATGTGCTAGCTGTCAGAAGAAGATAGAAGGTAACGAAGAAGTGTACATCAAGCTCGTCTATCCAAAGAGACGTGGAATGACAGAGGTAAAGGCTTGGCTGAGGAATGAAGGGGTTTTTTATTGTAAGGCATGTACAGAACAAAAGACATCGCATGGAGGATAACCAAATGAACAAAATCAACTTTCCACAAACATTTCCAACGATACATACCGAAAGACTAATCTTAAAACAAGCAACGATCAAAGACGTTGAGGATATGCACATCTACTTATCCAATGAAACCGTGTGCCGCTACATGGGAATCGATGCTCATGAAACGATTGAAGACACAAAAGGAGAAATCAAGTGGTATGACAACATCTTCAAAGAACAAACAGGCATCCGCTGGGGCATTTCTTTAAAAGAAGATCCTACGATCATCGGCAGCTGTGGCTTTCTCAATCTAGAAAAACAGCACTGCCGCACGGAAATTGGCTATGAATTGCATCACGATCATTGGAGAAAAGGCATCATGAGCGAAGCGATTGCTGCAGTGTTACGATATGGATTTCAGGAAATGAACCTGAATCGGATTGAAGCGATCATTGATCCAGCAAACATATCTTCTGTTCAATTATTGGAGAACTTTGATTTTGTACGAGAGGGTTTATTGCGGGAGTATGATCTTGGTCAGTATGGGTTTGATGATGTGTTTATGTATGCGATTTTGAAGAGGAATTACGAATAAAATTCTATTGGACAGAGGAGAAACAAATGACGTATAACACATGGATAGAAGACTGGTTTAAAAAGTGCGAAGAGCTAGAAATAAAGCCCTGGGAATGGGATTTTAAACAAAGTGATACCGAAAAATCGATAAAAAACACCTCACCAATTAAACTCATGTTAGAGTATAAGATTGGTAAACTCAAAGTAGCTGATTGCGATAAAAGACCTTTTCATATTTACCAAGTACTTTGGGGTACAGAGAGTGATCAAAAGATCGAAACAAAGCGTTATTTAGATCGTTACAATTTGATTCGTGGCGAAACAATGAATTCGTTTTGGACCACTTTTAAGAACAGTGTGATCAACTCATCTAATAAAAACACTTTATACGATGAAATTGGCATTGATCCAAGAATGGCTCTTATAGATCAATGTCATTTATTAATTTCTAATGACAACTTTAGAGACTTTGAGCTTGTTAAAAATAACATTTCAGCGTTTGAAAAATTCGCTACTTTATCTCATAGTATTGGAAATTTCACTGTATTACCTCATTGGATGAATACTGGTCGCTACTGTTTCTCTCAAGATTATTGGGATGTGACATTACAATCATTCTATGATTTTTTCAAACCAATGGGATGTTGGAAAAATTTCGTCGAAACATACTTTCTTCAACCTTATGTAACCAATGATGAAGAATGGACAGTTTGTGAATTTTGGGAAGGACATTTCTTAAACATAGAGAAACCCAAAAAACTAGCACCTAAAAATCAAAAGGAACTAATTGAGTATATACATAAAGTGAATTTAAGAATTGAAGAACGAGGTAAATGGATCATCAAAAAAGTCTGTGAAGAATTGATATTACAACACTTCAAATTTTATGATGAATTAAAAGATATGCAGATTCGATTTTCTAACGAAATGAATTAAATAAACATGAGTGAAAACAAGCAACTCTTCTTTTTTTCTTTTATATAAAAGAAATTAGAAAGAAGGTTTTCACTTGCCACGGCACTTAGACAACGTTCACGATAAAACTCTATGTTCCCTTACACTTTCTATGAGTTAAGTTGATAAGAATATAATCCCATTTGAAAAGTTCAAGAGAATCTTGAGGGTGAAAGAATGTCGGTAACAATATCTGAAAGACATGGAAACACCTTCAAAGAAATGAGGTTAGATTTTGAAAATATTTAGTCATGAAGTTATCCGAATCGAATTGGTAATAGTAGCATTTATTTTAATATCTATGTTTTTAAAATCAATTAAACTATATATTAAATTGTTAATGATTCAAACAAAACTTGGTAGAAGATTTCTAAACTTTATAGAAAATGACCTTTTATCTGAAAAAAGTTTACCACGGATTAGTAATTCAGTATTTTTAGTTTTATATTTTTCTTTGCTTATTGTTCAAAGTAAATTTGAAATCAAATTTATTGAATATCAAAATCAATATTTCAATTTAATTGGTGTATATGGATTTGTTATTGGACTTTTAAGTCTCTATGGTATTTATATAGGTTTTTTGCAATTTATAGTTGGTGACAGTGATAAAGTTAGATATTTAGGAAGAAGTAAAATTAAGCATTTAACAGATACGTCTATTTGGTATCAGGTCACGCATACAAAAACATTTTTAGGGATATTATTATTAACTATTATTTCTCCCATTCTAATTATTAATACTAGTGGAGAACTGAAAGACATTCTAATATATTCCTGGCAAACAAGTATTACAATGCTATTTTGGATTTACATCTTTTTAATCGGGATGAGCCTACAAATTATTCGTATATTATTTTTAATAAAGGGAAAATCAGACGTAGTTTTAGAAAATATTATAAGTGAATCAATATCTAATAAATACTATAGACAGTTTAGAAAAATGTATCGAAGAAAGTTTGATTATGGAGATATAATATTTTTCTTTAGAGTTCTCGAATCTGATATATCGAAAGTAGATAATCCATCAATCGGTTCCTTCTTAACCCAAGTATTTTCTAAAATAGATATTGAAGTAGGCTCGAAATTTGGAGAATTTAAAAGTGTCCGAGTTGAAAAATGTATTTATAGAGAAGAAAAAGTTTATTTATATGATGACTACAAAAGATTTATATACGAAAAATGGAAATTTTTATCTAAAATTCAAAAAAATATTGATTGGTACTATTTCAAAGAACTTATTGACAAAGACATGAATACCTTTAATTATTTAGTTGCTGAAACACCAGAGATATTTGAAAAGACCAATGAAAAATTTGAGCTTAGATCTGTCTTAAATAAACAAATAGGAAATGTTCATAATTATTTATTTGACCATTTAATAGAAAAAGCAGTTTCTAATTCAAGTAAAATGAAGGACTTATATGAAGATATCAACAATAATCTCACAAGAATTAAATTAAAGTCTGTATTAAAGAACAAAACAGCTGACCTTTTAAATAAATATTATGCTGGAGTTGAAAAATATAATTGGGAGACAATAGTTAAAAAATATTTAATTTCAGAATCTCAATTTGACCTGCCTAACTTTTCGAGATACTACAACGATGAATTGTATTCAAAAGCAGTGTTTGATTACTTAATTAGAAATCATGGTAATTTAAGAGAGAAAATTTCTGAGAATGAAAAATTGGAAAAATTAATTTCTTCGATGAATAAGGAATATATCGTTGCTTATTCCTTATATCAATTGTTTTATCCAGCTAATGAAAAATGGAATGATAATACTTTATATTTCAAAAGAAAACTAATAGATGCATTTTATTGGCCTGAAGAGGACAAGAAAAAGGAATTATATTTTTCATCCGCCAAAATAGTTGCACAAACTCATATAAATCACAGAATCACTTTCAAAGTGCTAACGACTATTTATACTGACAGAGGAAAGCAAATTGAAAATATGGACTACTATGATCAATTTGATTATAGCCTTATCTCACCTCTTAAAATATTATTCATTCAAGCGATATTATCGCCTAACAACAAATATTCCCATAGAATTGTCTTAACAAAACAACAAACAGAAAATGATTTAAGGAAGATTAAAAATCTTTGTATGGAATTTTTACGTGCCGTTGATAAAATACCTAAATTAGCAAAATATGAAGAATTAACAAAAACAATGGAATATTTACTAGGAGAAATTCCCCTAAATATGAAAAGCATAGTTGATGATTTGAATATAGTCAGTCTGTTGTATTATGAAGTCATCGTAACTTATAAAAAGGGAAGCTCGGCAAGTAATCTATTTCTTGAATCTATCACATATGGAAATGAAGGTGACATATTTATTATTTTAGATAGAGAATCTATATTCACATTTTTTGCGTTAAAAATTATTGACAGTAACTATGAACAATATTTCAAAAACAAACAATTTTTATATGCGTTTAAAACTGGTGGAATTTCTATTCTTGATAGAATAGATATGACATTAGATGAATATCTAGAAACAATTTATGAAAGGTTAAAAAATTCAATCTACGGAAAAATTGGGAAGGCTAGTTTGAGGCTGCTTTCTATTAAAATAGAAAAAATTCTTTTTGATTAACTTTTTAATAGTATCTTTCATAAAACTAAAACAAAAGAAGCAACAATGTCCATAAAAAAGAGTCGAAACCCTCCTTAAGGAATTCGGCTCTTCCCACCCATTAGTAGCAGACGTCTTACTCGTAATATCATCCATCCCCCGGTTAATATGCTTCACTTCATTCACAATACGAGTTGATATCTTTTCAAGCACGTGCGTCCCAAGAGATTCTTACCCGTCAAAGTAAAATATTTAGATGAGGCAAGCAAAGCGACACAATTTTCACAGTATGATTTGACTTTATAGAAAGATAGGAACTGGATGATTGTAGAATAAATACAAGATTGTTTATTTTTAATCCCTTATAAGAATAAAATTACAAAAATAGATTGGTTAAGGGCTCAAACAAAATAAAATTGAAAAGATAAGACACCGAGAAGACAAAAAAAATCAATTAAAAAAGATATCCCTACCACTATCTCTTTTTTGTAAACTTGGTATAATAGAAAAAATCAGAAAAATTAGAATGCGATGATAAGGAATAGTACTTGCCGAATTGTTTTCAGAAAGTTGCTGGCTGATGAGAAGCAATAACAAAAAGGCAAGGAACTCACCTTAGAGTAGCCTTAGTGAAATGAAAAGGATTGATGTAGTTAAGGTCGGCACCCCACCGTTATATGGGAAGGATATAAGATCAAACAATCTGTATCCGAATAAGGGCATGATAATGTTTGTTTATCATGAAATAGGGGTGGTACCGCGTAAGAAGAAGTCTTTCGTCTCCAAGTTAAATCTTGGGGATGAAAGGCTTTTTTTATATTCCAATTACAGGAGGAATCAATGATGATGTTTAATCACAAAAAATACGAAAAGAAATACTTTTTGCCACCGAAGCTTACTTATGATTGGGTGAAGAAAGAAACACTAGAAAGTGCTCCGATATGGTGCAGCGTGGACTTACGGGATGGAAATCAAGCATTACCTATTCCTATGAACTTAGAAGAAAAATTGGAAATGTTTCAGTTACTAGTAGAGATCGGTTTTAAAGAAATTGAAATCGCATTTCCAGCTGCTTCTGATACAGAGTTTAGGTTTTTGCGGACACTGATTGATCATCACATGATTCCAGACGATGTCACGATTATGGTGATCACGCAAGCGAGAGAGCATATTATCCGCCGAACCTTCGAAGCCATTAAGGGGGTACCGAAAGCGATTGTTCATTTATATAATTCGACTTCAGAAGCGCAGCGCAGACAAGTATTTAAGAAAACAAAAGATGAAATTAAACAAATTGCCATTGATGGAGCTATTTTAGTAAAAGAACTTGCCGAAAAAACAACAAGTGATATTTATTTTCAATATAGTCCAGAAAGCTTTCCAGGAACAGAAGTTGATTATGCGTTAGATATTTGTAATAGTGTTTTAGATATTTGGAAACCGACACCAAATCATAAAGCAATCATCAATATTCCGACAACAGTTGAATATTCAATGCCTCATATCTTTGCAAGTCAGATTGAGTATATACACAAAAATCTGTCTTACCGAGACAGTGTGACATTATCTGTTCATCCTCATAATGACCGTGGCTCTGGGGTGAGTGATGCAGAATTTGGTGTTCTGGCTGGCGCAGAAAGAGTCGAAGGTACATTATTTGGTATCGGTGAACGTACAGGGAACGTAGACTTGATTACCTTGGCGATGAATATGTATTCACAAGGTTATGATCCAAAATTGAATTTCAATAACCTAGAAGCTATTCGTAAAAAATATGAAAAACTAACAAAAATCACTGTTCCTGAGAGACAGCCCTATTCTGGGGAGATGGTTTTCACTGCATTCTCTGGGTCACATCAAGATGCGATATCCAAAGGGATGAAATATAGAAAAGAAAATAATATTGATAAATGGGACGTTCCGTATATCCCAGTAGATCCAGTTGACTTGGGGAGGAACTATCAAACGGATGTGATTCGAATCAATAGCCAGTCTGGAAAAGGCGGCATAGGCTATATACTAGAAACAAATTATGGCATTAAACTTCCTTATCAAATGAATGAAGCCATGGGATATGCAGCGAAAAAAGTATCTGATCAGACAAATAGGGAATTGTCTATCGAAGAAATATATCATGTTTTTGAAAAGCAGTATGTTGATTTTCACCCTCATTTCCAGCTGCTTGATTATCAATTTAATAAGGGAAATAAGCAGGAAGTCACCTTAACTTTGCTGAGAGATCAGCAACAAATTGACATACAAGGAACTGGCACTGGAAGTTTAGATGCCATCAGTAATGCGTTAAAAGCATATTTTCATCTCGATTATGTTTTGGAAGTCTATGAACAGAATTCTTTGGGCAAGGATTCCGAAGCAAAAGCCTGTGCACAGATTGGAATTTCATCTCAAGGAAAAATGCATTGGGGTGCGGGAATTGATAAAGATATTATAGAAGCAACAGTAAAGGCTCTGGTGGTTGCAGTAAATAAACTAGAGGTTTGGATGTAGATGAAAAAAGATAAACTTGAAAAACATGAAGTGATGCAATATTTAAGAGAATATAACGAACAAGAAATCTTTTATCAACAATACCAACAGAAAAAGCATGACAATACATCATTGCAATTATTTTTGAAGGATTATGATAAACACAGTCTAATGCATAAACAAATATATATAGAAGAATTTTTGCTAAATGGGCAGAATGAATTTGAAAAGGAAGATACTATGTGGTTAGATCAGGAGAAAGATATCGAAGTGAGAAAGTATAGCCGTTTTATGCCCCAATTGTCGGCTATCCATGATTTCTTTGAGATGATCTATGTTCTGGAAAATGAGATGTATGTAGAAGTGGAAGGCAAAAAAATGGCTTTAAAATCAGGAGATATTGCCTTTATTCCACCTAACACAATTCACAAGCCAATTGTAATGGAGAATACAATCGCCATGCAAATCATGATCCGTAAGAGTACTTTTCAAAAAGTGTTTTTTAAAATGTTAAAAGGAAATCATGTCATTTCAGAGTTCTTTTTGAATGCATTGTATATAAAAGAAAATAAAAATATTCTTATTTTCCATAGTCACTTGGATAAACATTTGCTAGACTGCTCTCTTCAACTATTTGCAGAAAATTATAATCGGTTCCCTAGTTACCAGTTGATTATGAATAATGTGTTTGAGATATTATTATGTCTCTTATTAAGATTCAAACCAAGCCATATGAACGTCAATCAGGTCAAACAATCTAGTGATATACGTATGATTCAAATGCTACAATATATTCAGCAATGTTGTGAGCATATCACCATCCAGAAGATGGCAGAGGAATTTAACCTTTCACAATCTTATCTGTCAAAATATATAGCTCGTAAGCTTGGCAAATCATTTCGTGAGATTCGACAAGAAATAAGATTGGAAAAAGCCTGCGAAATGCTCACTGGTAGCCATTTACAAGTAGATCATATTGCGGCAGCCGTTGGTTATCAAAATGCAGAGCATTTCATTCGTTTATTTAAGAAAAAGTATCACCTAACACCACATCAATATCGATTAAATAATAGATAATAAAAAGGAGAAATGATCATGTCAATCAAACAAGTAAAAGATTATTTTAAACAATATGATATGGATACTCGAATTCAAGAATTTTCAGTATCTAGTGCAACCGTAGACTTGGCTGCTTCTGCACTGGGCTGCGAACCTGAAAGAATCGCAAAAACACTCTCCTTTCTAGTAAATGGACAAGCTATTTTAGTTGTGACCTCTGGCGATGCAAAAGTTGATAACAAAAAATTCAAGGAATATTTTAAAACAAAAGCTAAAATGCTTTCTCCTTATGAGGTTGTTGACTTGGTCGGTCATGAAATTGGCGGAGTATGTCCTTTCGCTACAAAGAATGGCGTTTCTGTTTATTTAGATATTTCACTCAAACGTTTTGAGACAGTCTATCCAGCCTGCGGGAGCAGTAACAGTGCTATTGAACTCACAATAAAACAATTAGAAAAACACTCCGGTTATTCACAATGGATTGATGTGTGTAAGGGATGGAATGATGAATGAACACATGAAGACGGAAGGAAAAAGTGCAGTTAAAAATAAAAAAGAGCTAGAAACCCTTGATACACAAAGGTTTCTAGCTCTTTTACAATTATTCCCACTCAATCGTAGCAGGCGGCTTACTCGTAATATCATACACCACGCGGTTAATATGCTTCACTTCATTGACGATACGAGTTGAGATCTTTTCAAGCACGTCCCAAGGGATTCTTGCCCAGTCACTCGTCATACCGTCAATAGACGTAACAGCACGGATACCGATTGTGTAGTCGTATGTTCTTGCATCACCCATGACACCTACGCTACGGATGTCTGGGAGAACCGTGAAGTATTGCCAGATGTCGCGCTCAAGGCCGAAGTTGGCAATTTCTTCGCGTAGAATCGCATCAGATTCACGGACGATTTCTAGTTTTTCTTCAGAAATTTCACCTAGTACACGGATACCTAGTCCTGGACCTGGGAATGGCTGTCTCCAGACGATGTCATCAGGAATGCCAAGCTCTGAACCTAAGGCACGGACTTCATCCTTGAATAGCGTATTGAGTGGCTCAATCAATTCGAATTGCATGTCTTCTGGAAGACCGCCTACGTTGTGGTGAGATTTGATTGTTTGCGCTGTTGCTGTTCCGCTCTCAATAATGTCTGTGTAAAGTGTTCCTTGTGCTAAGTAGTCGATTCCTTTTAGCTTGTCCGCTTCGTCATCGAATACATAGATGAATTCGTTACCGATGATCTTACGTTTTTGCTCAGGATCAGACACACCTTTTAGCTTGTTTAAGAAACGATCTTTTGCATCTACTTTAATCACGTTCATGTTGAAACCTTCGCTAAATGTTTTCATAACCCCTTCAGCTTCGCCTTTGCGAAGAAGACCGTGGTCAACGAAAATACATGTCAGCTGATCGCCGATGGCTTTGTGGATCAATACCGCCACAACAGATGAATCGACACCGCCGCTTAGTGCGCACAATACTTGCTTGTCGCCTACTGTTTCACGGATTTTCTGCATTTCGATTTCAATGAAGTTCTCCATTGACCATTTGCCATCGCAATCACACACACCGAAGACAAAGTTTTTCAATAGGTCATTTCCGTACTCAGAGTGACGAACCTCTGGGTGGAACTGAACGCCATAGAAATTCTTCTCAGCTAAGCTCATCGCTGAGTTTGGACAATGTGCACTTGTTGCATCGACTGTAAAGCCCTCTGGTACTTCAACTACGAGGTCACCATGGCTCATCCAAACGACTTGATCCGTTGGAAGGTCTTTGAATAAAGCAGGTGTTCCGTTAATATGAATATCTGCTTTTCCATATTCACGCTGGCTTGCCGCTTCTACTTTCCCACCTAAATAGTGAGTCATGAGCTGCATGCCGTAGCAAATGCCTAGAACCGGAATGCCTAGATCAAAAATCTTTTCATCACAGCGGAAAGATCCTTCATCATAAACACTGTTTGGTCCACCAGAAAGGATGATTCCTTTAGGCGCCATTTCTTTAATTTCTTCAGCAGTTAAAGTGTGCGGATGAAGCTCACTGTACACACCAAATTCACGAATACGGCGTGTGATCAACTGATTGTACTGACTGCCGAAATCGAGAACCAAAATCATTTCATTTACTAAATTTGTCATGGTGTCACCTCTATGTCCAATATAGTTTTTTATAAACGCACAGAAAAAATGAGAGGAGAAAACCTGCTCTCAGTGTGAATCACGCTTTTGAAGCGCCCAGACTCACATCCGAACGCTTCAATTTCATGTATTTTAGAAGGTTTTAATATTCACCTATTCTAACAACAGGAAGGTACGCGGTCAAGACTATCTCCTGTTTATTAAATTTTCCCATAACTTTGCCGACTGCTGCCAAAGCGCCGACGAATCCTCTCGCCGATAAAGCGCACGTTCATAGAGCTGCGTCAGCTCTGACATGTCATGATCTCCGTCCTTGTCATCGATCAAAGAAGCGAATTCTCTTAGCGTCATACCTGGCTTTTTCTCAATTCCCCTGCGCCCTAGCTGCTTTAATAGAGCCGCATATGCATAGAAGA
The DNA here is from genome assembly GCF_000800825.1 of Bacillus sp. WP8. Classification (NCBI taxonomy): domain Bacteria; kingdom Bacillati; phylum Bacillota; class Bacilli; order Caryophanales; family Bacillaceae; genus Bacillus; species Bacillus sp. WP8. Next base: position 640,735 of record NZ_CP010075.1, on the reverse strand, counting down.
ATGCTTCGTCCTCCGGCAGACGTTTCACCTTTCTTACAATAAAGAATGGCAGCCATCTTGTTCTGAATCGATAAAGCAACCAGCTGATGAATCCAAGCAGGACAATAGCTCCTGCCGCATAACCTGCAATTGAACCCGCATGTACCATATTTGGCTTTGCCTTCGCTGCTTGTTTCTTTTGTTGTGCCGGCTGCTCTGTCTCCTGCTGCTGCGGCTGGTCTTGCGGCTGATCTTCACTTGCATCAGAACTAGACTGATTTTCTTCTTCCTTTTGATCATCCGTTTGATCGCTTGAAACGGATTCATTCGTAAATGTCTCTGGGTTTGTAAATCCTTTTGTCGGTTCAAAGGTAACCCAGCCTCTGTTTGGAAAATAAACCTCTACCCATGAATGCGCATTGTTATTGGTTACTTCATACACATTGTTTCCATCCATTTGTGTTTCATATAACTGGCCAGACGTATACCCTTTCACCCATCTCGCCGGAATACCGATCGAACGAAGCATCACAATCATAGAGGTTGAAAAATTATCACAGTAGCCAATCATCGTATCAAATAAAAATTGATCCACATAATCTTCATTACGACCAGGCACAGCGACATTTTGCGTTTCATATGAAAACTTCGCAGATCCTAAATAATCCTCGATCGCTTTCGCTTTATCATACATATTATCCTTCGTTTCCGTTAAGCTGTTTGCCAAAGTTTTCACACGCTCTGGGAGTGAGGATGGAAGCTGCAAGTATTCACGGCCAACCTGCTGATTCACCTGCTTTTTTGTCGGTACTTTGATTCTCTGCAAATCCTCTAGGATAAATGTAGGAGATAAAAAGCTGACTTGATAGTTCCCTAAATTTTTGGGTGGGTTTTGCATAGACGGGACAATTTTCTCCGTTTTGCCCATGATTTGCAGCGGAATGTTTTCCATTGGCGTCAGCATGATCGTTCCAATAGGATACACAGCATGATTAAATCGATAATCCGATTCTATATCGATTCTTGTTTCATGCTCCTCTGTTTTCACTCGCTCAGTAAACCACCGATTCGGCACAGTGTCGTCCTTTAGCCGAGTAGGCTTCGTATCATTTGATGCATCCTCCCAGCCCTTTCCTGTGTAAATACTTTTTGTTTCTACACGAAAATAGGACGGCTCCTTTCCGCTCCATTTAAAGACAGGTGTGCGGTCCTCACTAAACGGTCCGCCAAGCGCCGAATCATCTGCACTATATCCCACTTTATTCTGCCCGGCTGTTCCATCTTGATTCGTGACCGCCTTAAAAAACGGGACAGGGTCGGGCCATTTCGGATCAGACTTTGGCAAAGAAGCACCGAGTGACGCTGATAGAAGGACAAGCGCGAGCATGGGGAAAAACCACTTTAGACGCGCTTTCTGTGACACCCGAACGCCCTCAGCTGAACGCAGTCGATCGAAATACAGCAATCCAAGCAAACAAAAGCCAAATACCATAATACGAACGATCGCAAAGGTCGCATCATATGGCGTAAACGTATCAAGAATCGTGACATACACAATCGTCATCAGTAAAAAGAAAAAGATACGCTGCTGATAGACCACCCAATAATGAAGCAAGTAGACAAGCAGCCACAGCAAAATATAAAACAACAATGTGCGGAAAGACGGATACATATCACTCCACATACCCATGCTCATTAACGTGATATTATCCTTAATATCAGCAAACAAAGCAGACGGATAGCCTGGCGCTGATTGATAAAAGATCAAATATAAGGCGAGCAAAATCAGTCCAGCACAAATAGGAAACGTCACATACCACTTCAGACGAAAGAACGTAAACAAACACGTAAGCCCGATAAAAATGATGAAATAAGACGTATGGCTCGTCTCTGTAAAATCTTGAAGTGGACGAAGCCACTCCCATAGCAGCAGAAAAGCTACAGCATAATAGATGAACAATTCAAAACGGCTTTGCCGCAGATGCGTATGCAGCATAAATGTTTGTCACCTCACAGTTCTTTCGTGCAGCCGGTCTTCAAATAAAAGGGTGATGCGTATTCCAGAGGCCTTGAGCCGGTCTGCAAGCTGTTTTTCTTTTGTCGTCAAACGGTCAACGGCTTTCTTCACTAAAAGCACGGTGATGTTCTTTCTATTTCGATTTCCAAAGAGACTTGCCGCAAGCTCCTCCTGCAGCTGACCTGTGACGACATATTTTCCTGAATGCTGATACTCACTCGCTGCTAACGGTTTATATTCTAGTGCGCGGGAAGGCTGATGCTGCACCCTTGTTAAATAATAAAGCATGTCCTGTAAATGAAGTTCTCCTTGATCGACTCGAAAGGCATGCTGATCTCCCAGAGGGACAAGACCGGACGGCACTCCTTTTTTCACAGCCGTTTGAAGAACAGATGCTGTAATAGAGACAACTGTTTCATAAACAGCTTGATCAGTAAAATCAGCAAACACGACAAGGTCCTTTGCTTGATTCTGTTCAAATTCCTTCGTCATCAGCTGGCCTCTTCTGGCCGTCGTCTTCCAATCCACCCAAGCAAACCGGTCTCCTTGCTGGTATTCCCGTACGCCTGTTGTCACATGGGTCGGTTCATTTAACCACGAGTGAACCGCTTTGCCTCCATTTTCACTCACTGACTCAGCAGGCTCTACAGGGATATCCAGCACTTTTGGGTAGACAAGCAGCTTTTTCTCTAGCGGAATGATGATTTCTTTTTCAACAAACCCAAACATATCACCCGTTTTGATTCTAATCGCTGTCAAATGATGCTCTCCCCGCGGAATATCGTTCAATTGATAAGTAAATCGCCATGTTTTCCGAAACCAAGGAAACAGCATTTTCTTCATTTCAATCTGTTCCTGTAAATGAAAGGTGTCTGGCGGAGCATCCTCTATCATGACGTAAACGTACGGAAATGGATGTGTACGCTTGATTTCAAGGTCAACGGACAGCACATCCCCCGCCTTCAAGCGGGTTTGCTGTAATGTTCTCTTGGCTGTCGCGCGAAGCGGTACGAGCGCAAACAGCAATGCATACAAAGCATATGGTAAAAATGCATAAAAAAGGAACCAGCTCACAAACCCTCCCTGAAACATGGCATAACAAAAGGCTGCCGCGGTGAGAATGATGAGCATCATCACCCGTAACCATAATGAAACTGCTAAACGATGACGCGACTTCATTGAGTCATCGACTTTTGAACTGGCACGCCAATTTGCTCAAGCATTTGTCGCAGCAGTGTCTCCGCCTTCTTCCCTTCATATGTCGCTTCTGATGTCAAAATCATACGATGCGGTAATGTATAAGGCACCAAATACTGTACATCATCAGGAATCACATAATCGCGCTGATTCAAAAGCGCATACGCCTGTGCCGCTTTCATCAAGGCGATCGATCCCCTTGGACTGACACCTAGATAAACAGATGGGTGTTTACGCGTCGCTTGAGCAATTTCAACAATATATTCTTTAATGGATGCATCCACATGAATGGTTTGAACAGCCTGTTGCAACGCATGGATATGTTCCTTTGTCATGACAGCTTGGAGCGTATCAATCGGGGATTGCTTCTCCTGCAAGTTGAGCACCTCCAGCTCCTCGAGCATGGTCGGATATCCCATCTGCAGCTTGAATAAAAACCGGTCCATTTGCGCTTCTGGCAGCGGATAAGTTCCTTCATATTCAACTGGATTTTGCGTCGCCATGACGAAAAATGGATCCGCAAGCGGCATCGTTTCCCCGTCCACAGTGACACTGCCTTCCTCCATCGCTTCAAGTAATGCTGATTGTGTTTTAGGAGAGGTCCGGTTGATCTCATCAGCTAAAATAATCTGCCCCATGATCGGTCCTTGCCTAAATTCAAATTCATTCGTCTTTTTATTGTAAATCGACACGCCTGTTACATCTGACGGCAAAAGGTCAGGAGTGAATTGGATTCTCTTAAACTCACAACCAATGGATTTTGCCAAAGCACGAACCATCATCGTCTTCCCTACACCAGGCACATCCTCTAGCAGCACATGCCCCTTCGCCAAAATCGCAACAAGGCTTAATATCGCAATGTCTTTTTTCCCAACCATGACTTTATTGATGTTATCTACGATTTTTTGTAAATCTGAATGCATCGGTTCTTCAAATGCCATCCTGATCCTCCTATCACGTTTCTGTCAAATTTCATATAGTCTAACTTTACCATACAACACGCATTTGCATATAACATCAGCACGTATAAAAAAGAAGCCTTCTCACGATGGAAAAGACTTCTTCTCTTCTTTCGGCTCACTTGCTGGCTCCATATGAACATGAGAGTGTAAAATATCATGCTCTTGTTTCATTCTGCGTTCAATTTCATCTGCAATATCATGGCTTTCTGCAATGTTCAAGTTGGGCTCGACCTCAACCACTACATCCACATGGACTGTACTTCCAAGATAACGCGCTTTAATATCCTTTAAATCGCCCACTCCTGGTGTTGCTTCAATGGTCTCTTTATATTTAGACATATCTTTGATATGAAAACCGTCTGTTAACGAATGAGAGGCATCTCTGAAAATCTCCCATGCAGTTTTACAAATAATTAAGCCAATGACAAACGCTGCAAGCGTATCAATCCATGCCAGCTGAAATTGAGAAGCCATAATTCCTACAAATGTTCCAATACTCACATACGCATCTGATTTATTATCAGCAGCTGCCGCATGAAGAGCCTGGCTATTGATCCGTTTGGACAGATTGCGGTTATAAATATACACACCGTACATCACAACAGCACTTCCTGCTGCCGTCCAAGCCGCGATCATATCCGGCGTTTGATGCTCAGATGAGAAGAGCGACTTCCCTGCACTCAGCAAAACCTGAAGCCCAACAAGCATCATGATAAAGGAAGCCACAAGAGACGCAATATTTTCCGCTCTAAAATGACCGTATGGATGATCTTCATCAGGCGGCTTTTGAGAAATACGCAGCCCAATCAACACAGCAAGGGATGCAATAATATCCGTCGTGTTATTCAATCCATCTGCAGAAAGAGCCTCTGAATGAAACACATATCCAATAATGAGTTTGACCGCAGATAAGATCACATAGGCAATGATGCTGACCCAAGCACCCGTTTCACCTTGTCTTAATTCGTTATAGCGCTCCATGTCGAACCGCGCCTCCTCACACATCACTTTTCTATTATTTATCTTACAAAGCAAAGCCCGTGTGGGTCTACAGCAACATGATTCGCTTATGTCAGCAAAATAGGATAAATAGAAATGTGTTGACCTAAGTAAACTTATTTTTACAAGGTCAAATGACCTCAAGCCTTACTCCTATCAACCTTTTCCAATTCTCTTCGAAATGGACATATCGTCAAATCTCTCTCCTTGGATGAATTATCAGAATAATTTTATTTTGTGACACAACTTCCCCACTCCCTTTTTTATGTTATTTTAAGAATCATCCGAAGGAAAAGAGGGAACATAATCTCTCAAATCCTTTCTACTTTTTAACATCATGTTAAGAGGTTTGAAATGTCAGTTTGATAACCTGTCCAATGCTGAATGACAATTCAGTGTGATAAAATTTAAAATATTCTAAAAACAAATTCTCTATTCATGAGAAATGTTTGGAGGTAAAGAAATGTCCAACATGACAAACGGTCTTCAAAAAAACCTTAAAACAAGACATATTTCGATGATCTCCATTGCTGGGGTCATTGGGGCAGGGCTATTTGTTGGTAGCGGCGCTGTCATTCATTCTGCAGGGCCTGGATCCATTCTTTCCTATTCTTTTGCCGGACTTCTGGTGATCTTTATTATGAGAATGCTCGGAGAAATGGCATGTGCCTATCCGACAAGCGGTTCTTTCTCACAATATGCGAGCGATGCTATCGGTCCATGGGCCGGTTTTACAATCGGCTGGCTTTACTGGTTCTTCTGGGTGATCGTCATCGCCATTGAAGCCATTGCTGGTGCTGCCATTATTCAATATTGGTATGGAGATGCACCTGTTTGGCTCACAAGTCTTATCCTCACAATCCTCTTAACATTAACAAATATCTTTTCTGTTAAATCTTTTGGCGAATTTGAATATTGGTTTTCATTGATTAAAGTCGTCAGCATCATTCTCTTTCTACTCATTGGTTTTGCATTTATCTTTGGTTTTGGCGGTCATCATACTTCAGGACTTGCCAATCTAACAGGGAACGGCGGTTTCCTTCCAAATGGATTCAGCTCTGTGTTACTCGGAATCGTTGTCGTCATCTTTTCCTTCATGGGAACGGAGATTGTGGCCATAGCGGCTGGTGAATCAGCAGACCCAGTCAAATCTGTGACGACAGCCACACGCTCTGTTGTATGGCGTATTATCGTATTCTATGTCGGATCAATTGCTGTCGTTGTCACCTTACTTCCGTGGAATTCCGCAAGTATTTTAACAAGCCCGTTCGTTGCGGTATTAGAATACATCGGTGTTCCATCAGCCGCTCAAGTCATGAACGTTATTGTCTTAACAGCTGTTCTATCTTGTTTAAACTCCGGATTGTACACAACGTCCAGAATGCTTTATTCATTAGCAGAAAGAGGCGAAGCGCCGAAACGCTTTATGAAAATCAGCAAACGTGGTGTTCCTGTAGCGGCTACAGTCGCAGGTACCTTCTTTTCCTACATTGCTGTCATGATGAACTATTTTTATCCTGAAACCATCTTTTTGTTCTTAGTCAATGCATCTGGAGCCATTGCCCTTCTTGTCTACTTGGTCATCGCCGTTTCACAATTAAGAATGCGCCGTAAAATCGAAAAAGAAAATCCAGAACAGCTCAAAATCAAAATGTGGCTGTTCCCATACCTCACGTACTTTACCATTTTGGTCATTTGCGCCATCTTGGCATCGATGCTGTTTATCGAATCCATGCGGCCACAGCTCATTTTGACGAGTATCATTACCTTTAGCGTACTGGCTGCTTATTTTATCTTTAAACCGAATAAAAAAGTGCCTGCAAATGCGGCGCTTGAAAATAAACACCCGTAATTCTCCCGCTGAAAAGCGGGTTTTTTTATTTTATTCACCTATTTGGATGTCCGCACTTATACTGTATCAAATTGTATTTAAGTGAGGATTAGTCAACATGAACCTAGAAAAATTTGTTGACGAGCTTCCAATTCCAGAAGTCGCGGAGCCCGTCAAAAAAAACCCAAGACAAACGTATTATGAAATTGCTATGGAGGAGGTATTCTTAAAAGTTCATAGAGACCTGCCCCCAACCAAGTTATGGACCTATAATGGCAGTTTGCCTGGTCCAACCATTAAAGCCAATCGAAATGAAAAGGTCAAAGTGAAATGGATGAACAAATTGCCATTGAAACATTTCCTCCCTGTCGATCACACCATTCATCCTGGGCATCACGATGAACCAGAGGTCAAAACAGTCGTTCATCTGCATGGCGGTGTCACGCCAGCAAGCAGTGACGGCTACCCAGAGGCCTGGTTTTCAAGGGACTTTGAAGCAACCGGCCCTTTTTTTGAAAGAGAGACTTACGTATACCCGAATCATCAGCAAGCCTGCACATTGTGGTATCACGATCATGCGATGGCATTGACACGACTAAATGTGTACGCCGGTTTAGCTGGGTTTTATTTGATCTCAGATGCATTTGAAAAGTCCTTAGAGCTTCCGAAAGATGACTATGACATTCCTTTAATGATTATGGACCGTACGTTTCAAGAGGATGGCTCACTGTTTTATCCTAGCAGACCAAACGACTCGCCAGAAGACAGTGACATTCCAGACCCATCCATCGTGCCCTTTTTTTGTGGAGAAACAATCTTAGTCAATGGAAAAGTATGGCCGTATTTAGAAGTAGAGCCGCGAAAATACCGTTTTCGTATTTTAAATGCGTCCAATACTAGAACTTATGAGCTGCATCTAGATAACGACGCTACAATCATGCAAATTGGTTCAGATGGGGGCTTTTTGCCAAGACCCGTTCGCCATCAATCATTTAGCATCGCGCCTGCTGAACGTTTCGATGTCATCATCGACTTTTCAGCTTACGAAAACAAAACGATCACTCTCAAAAATACAGCCGGCTGCGGACAGGATGTGAATCCTGAAACAGATGCGAACATTATGCAATTCAAAGTCACACGTCCGCTAAAAGGAAGGGTACCTAAGACATTACGTCCGATTTTCAAACCGCTGCCACCGCTTCGGCCAAGTCGAGCTGATAGAGAGCGTACACTCACACTTACCGGCACACAGGATAAATACGGCCGCCCAATCCTATTGCTCGATAACAACTTTTGGAATGACCCTGTCACGGAAAATCCTCGTCTTGGCAGTCTAGAGGTTTGGTCCATCGTCAATCCAACCAGGGGTACACACCCTATTCATTTGCATCTTGTTCAATTTAGGGTATTAGACAGAAGGCCGTTTGATACAGAAGTCTATCAATCGACAGGAGAAATCGTGTATACAGGGCCAAACGAAGCGCCTCCTTTACATGAACAAGGCTACAAGGACACCATTCAGGCGCATGCAGGTGAAGTCATTCGGATCGTTGCTCGATTTGTTCCATATACCGGCCGATATGTGTGGCATTGTCATATTTTAGAGCATGAAGATTATGACATGATGAGGCCGATGGATATCATTCATTAAAAATGAAACCATTCTTCCGCTAAATGCGTAGAACTTTTATGAAATTGCTGATTACAAAGGGCTAACGGACATCTATTCATTAGCCCTTTTATGATCCATTTCAAAATGGAAAAATAAATCGCATGAATCATTCCTTTGAGGAGCATTACACACTTAAAAAGTTGACGCAGCAAACCGATAATACTACTATATACCCATTACATCTATCAAAAGGCACATAAGCCATAATGAACGAACAAATGGAAAATTGCGATAACAAACGGAGGAGTTCAATTTGAATGAAGAAAAAGAAACTTGCCAGGTCAAACAAGAAACAGCGGCAGGTAACAGAGAGAAGCTTTCAATTCATGAGAACGAGAGCATTCGGTCAAACATTGAACAACTAACCATTGAACTCAGTGAACAAAAAGAATTCAACCACTTCATATTAGATGAAAAACAAAAGGCCATCAGCACATTATCTTCCCTCATCACAAAAGGCGATTGTGATGAAGACTTAAAGACTCATTTTGAACAAGCATTACATATTGGACTTTCTGTCATAGAAATTATGGAGATTATTAAACACTGTACAAAGGTTGCTGGCTTCCCTCACTCCATTAATGCCCTGTTTATCTTTCAAAACTTATTAGATGAAAACAAATAAAACAGAGAAAACGAGATGTCATCAGTCCTCTCGTTTTTTTATGTTCACTCATATTACTCTTTTTCTTTTTCTCTGTCACATAAGCAAAATATGAAAATAGCACTCGTATCACTGTTTAAAAGCTGATTTTCTTCCTATAAACTCACCATTTCTCCAGCATTTCAAATGACAAAATAAAAAAACGTCCAGTTATATAAATAACTGAACGTTTCCTTTATCGATTGACAGTGAAATTGTTAATGATTCCGCCATCCTTCTCCCAAGCGGCTTCCACTGTTTTCTTCTTCATATTGTATTCAAAAATCGTTCTTACCTTCGCCTTTCGTCCAGTGTCATCCTTTAATTCTTTTGCGTTTTTTGCAACACCTAAGAAATAAACTGACGACCCGTCCGTAGAAAATTGCGGCTGTGCAGCACTTAAAATATGAACATCCTGACTGTTTTTAACGAGTGTCGTCGTTTTTCCTGTTTCTACATCAAGCATTTTAATAGAGGATATTTCTTTTTCTTTACGAACCTTTACTTCTGTATAAATCAATTTCTTATGATCTGGAGAAAATGAAATGTCATTGATCGTTTGTGAGATGCGTGCAATGCGTTTCCCCTTCTCACCTGTTTGAAGGGTGATCTTCATGGTTGTTGGTTCAGGATCTCTGCCCTTTTCATTCGCTTCATCGGTTTTTTGATAATCTTCTTTTAAAGAATAATGCTGGATCGCCAAATCATTTGAAGTCGGATCATATGCAAAAGAACTCACCGTATCGTCCTTGCTTTTTTCTGGATACAGCTCCTTCATTTTGTGTGTTTTCAAATCAAAAGACGCGACATAAAATTGCTCTCCAGACTCCTTGTTATACCTAAGAAATAACTTCTTCCCATCACCAGACAGTCTCATACTGTCGATGGAATCATCACTCGTAAACAGTGTTTTTTCTTCTTCAGATTTCACCTTTAATTCCCGAATACTCACCTTTTGCGTATCTTCATCTGTATACGTGTAATATAAAACCTGTTTCGTAGAATCATAAGCAATCGAAGGATATGCTGTCAGTTTCTCCGTATGAAGCGCCCGATCATGCAAGTAATAAGTATTGTTTAACTTTTGATCTGTAAATGAAACGAGCAATTCGTCTTTTGCATCTTGGTTTGTTTTGACTTTCCCTGCATGTTTTGCCTCTTGCCCCGGCTTCATCATGAAGAAAAGAACTGCCGCAATTACTGCGACGCCAATGACTGTGATGATCCACCATGTTGATTTTTTCATTGCCTTTCAGACCCTCTCTACAAGAAAAGAAGCCAGAAAATGAACTTTTCCCGCTTCTTTGCATGCCTATGTATTAATAAGTGTAATGCCCTTTTACGACACCTTTACTTGTTTTATACCCAAGTGCTTTGAATGCTTTTGGACTTACGTCTAGTACAGCATTTGGCATTCTGCCTACATCATATTTATATACTGTAATCACTTTATGTGGTTTCGCTTTTGTTGTCACTCTTAGTTTTGTACCTTTTTTCGGTACGTCAAAGCCCATTTTAGTTGCTGCATCCCAATGACCGAGTTTTTTTCCATCTGCGCCTTTTTTGCCGACACCATTATACCAAGTAATATTGCCGCTTACTTTTTTTGCACTTGCTCCATGTGAGAAACTGAATGCTAAAAATAAACTAGCTACTGTTACGATTGTCGTGATAAGCTTTTTATTCATTAAGAAATCCTCCGTTTTTGGTTTCTGCACTTATTATACATGAAGATGAACCCAGTTATTTTACAGACACATTACAATTCAAATACAAGTTGACCACTTTATGACCGATTAAGTTCATAAATACTGCCAAAATCAGCTAGAACATTGTAAGCAGCTCCCCTCTTTCATTTTATATAATGAAGGTGAATCAAATTTAAGGGGGAATTTTCATGAAAAAGTGGTTCACTGTTTTGATTGTAAGTTTGGCCTTCGTTTTGATGTTTTCAAGCCTTCCTGCCTCAGCGGCTAGTCCTCGTCACGGCGCCATTGTGACACAAACGGATGAAGCCAAATGGTCAGGTATCTCTGCCGATATTGTCCTGCCGAAAACAGCCACCATTAAAAATGGCTATGCGGACTGGTATCTCGGTCTCGGCTCTGCCGTTGTAGAGAGCGGTATTTCAAAAACGTCTTCTGGCTATAAGGTCTTTCTAGGCAGCGGCTCACAAGGCGGCAGTAAATACTGGAACAGCGAATACGATTCAAGTATTAAAGATGGCGCACGCGTCAACTTAAAGCTCATCAACAACGGTGATGGTACAGTGTCACTATACGTCAATGGAAAACTGCGTTATAAGCAGCCTGTTTACAACCCTAGCCGTCTGAAAAACCTTGATGTTGTCAAAATGGTACACGGCGTACAGGATAATGGAACAAACAGCTATTCACAAGCAAGCTTCTCAAATGTACAGCTTCGAGCAAATACATCAGGAAGTGTCTATAAAAAATGGGATGGGTCAATCAAATCATCGCTTTTACGTAAAATTTAGAATCTGGTGCTGCCACTCCTAAATTCACTGTTATTTCTTCTATTCCATTAAGTACAAGCCTTTCAGCACAATAAGAAATAAAGCACCCGATAGAGGGTGCTTTTTATTGTTCACAGCTTATCAACACTTCTCTTTTAATCAAAACAAGGATTCGTGGTAACATAAGCATACATACTTCGGAGAAAAAAGGAGATCGAACGTGAAAAAAAGTCTACTTGTTTTCATGAGTCTAGTTGCAAGTCTCTGCATTCTAGCAGCTTGCTCAAATACGACGAAAGAACAAAAAACAGAAACGAAGGCACTTCCAACAATTAATGAACGCATTCAAAAGGAAACGAAAGAAGTGATGGAGCAGTCTAAGCTCATCAAAGACACTGACATCACCGTTGATCAAAAGAAAAAAATCATTTCTTTAAACGTAACAGCTTCCTCTGATACCAATAGTGATTACGCTGAAGTCATCGGTTTAAACTTTGCCAAGACGCTTGCCATTGGAGCATCAACCGAAAAAGAAAACAATCTTCATAAACCAGAAAACGACAGCCTCGGCGCCCTCTATTCCTTTTATGACCTAAACATCACCGTGAAACAAGAAAACGGCAAGGTGCTGGCAAAGGGAACGAAAAAAACAAACGAAACAAAAATTACTTGGGAAAGAGCCCAATAACTGCTTGATGGATTTTCTTATAAATAAAGAGCTTGTAGAGAATCACTCTACAAGCTTTTTTTAATGTTCATCTCGGTTAAATCATCTCTCATAACATTGACCAGTGCGTGAATATCTGAGTGAGCCCTTGATGCTAATCGTACCAGCAAATCCTCTAAACATTCATACAAATGATGATCTCTCATTATATATTCCTCATATAACGGAATTACAAAGAAATAGAGCAAATCAGCGAATTCAAGTGCAGCGTCATCTTCATTTTCATCGTCTAACGCCTCTCCAACACTTTGAATCAACCAATTCAAATCTTCTTTCTTTTCAATCGGAACATACATCAGCTGATGAATATAATCCGTATCCTGCGTTTGTAAAATCCGCTCCGCTGTTTCTTTTGATAGCGCACCAATCTCTGTAGAAGAAATATTCACAACCGCTAATTCGTCCTCTGATCTTACTTGATCCATTTGCAACAAGTTTTGGTCCATCTCGACTCACTCCCCATTCTCAGATACCTTTATTATAAGGAATTGATCTGATCTTTTATGGAAATAGTGGATTTTTTTATGTAATTTTAAAGAAAATGTGACATTATAAGCCAAGATATCTTATATCTCTGAAAATAAAAAAACACTCTTGATCATAAGAGTGCTTTCTCATACTTCCTATAATCTTTCCTTCATCGCCTCAACGATTTCCACTTCACCCTCTGCTTCGAGCTTTTCAACGATGCGGGCATAATCCCTTTCGTGGCGATTTTGGCTTAATTTAAAAGCAGCCTGAACTTCATCAATGATGATCTTAAAGCCTACAATGCCTTTCATTTGCTTCTCTAACAGTTCCTCAGATAACGTATCCCATAGCACCGGCTGTTCTCTGTGACTTTCGTATGTCTCCAGCATTGTGGTTAATTTCTTTTGCTCTTCGTCTCCCATGTGAAAGGCATGCCCCCCTGTTTGAAAAAGCCCAAATTTTCAGATTTTCATATACCTTCACCTTTAGAATCAAAAACGTCTGATACCTCATCTTCTTGCGGATTAAATCCTCTTTCACAGAAAATGTGGCCCTCTGATATGAGGGTTACTCCACTCACATAATAGTCTCATTCCTAAATAATTTAGATATCTTCTCTTATTTCATTTTCTTCCTCATCAATAAATCCTCTTTTTCCTTTGTAGAAGGTATACTTCGTATAAATTGAATCATATTTATCTGGTGGTGTATTCTCTACAAGTATTATTTGATGATTTTCACTAAGTTCTATTAAAATCTTATAAAACTCATCGTAAACTTCAGGATCATTAATTTTATTTTTTGGAGAAGCAAACTCTTCACCAATTTCCTCTTTCTTCTCTAATGTTCCCACATATTTACTTATTGAGTCCAATAAAAGAATTCCAGGATGACCTTTAGCATAACCCTTGGTTTTACTTGTTAGGATTGCTCCCAAAAAAGAGAGCTGCATACATTCTAATAGTCCACCGCTTTCATGTGCATATACACTTGCTCCATTGTAATACGGTATCATTTGCTCTTGATGAATATTTGTTTCATTTGTAGTATCATATTTTAACCTTTTCATAAAACTCTTATACTTCTTATCTAGAAATTTAAAAATCTCTTCTTTCTCTGCACTACTAACATGTAAAGCTTCAATGTCTTTAATTAGTCGAGATTCTTGGGCCTTCAAATCTTCAATTAGCTTCTCTTTTTCATCAATTTTATGATGTATTCTCAGCGCTTCTTTTAAACTTTCTTGTTTCTTAGTCAACTTATTAATAACTGCGTTAATACTATCAATATGAGAAAGATATGGTACCTCAGTTTTTTTTGAGTACTCTCCTAACGCTTCATTATAAATTGATTGTTTTTCTGAAAGTAATGAAATTTCTTTGTTATAATCTTCAATTTGTTTACTTTCCTTTTCAATTAGCCCCTGAACTAAACTTATTTTATTTACAATTTGTTTCTTTATCTTTTGAAGAGTCTTCTCAGCATTTTCACTTTGGTGTACTCTATTATGTAAGTATCCCAAAACTTTTGAACTACAAAGAGGACATTCTACACTTTGGTCAGGAATTGTCAGATTATAATTAAGTTCCAGAGTTTCTTGAACTTCCTTTAGTTCAACTTCATATTCTTTAATCAACAGTTTCTTAGAATTTACTGAAAGTTGACAATGCCTTTTATTACGTTGATACTCAAAAATCTCGTTGGAAGTTTCGTTAAAATCATTTTTCAATTTGACATACATTTTATTCTCGTCATTGTTATTACTTTTAGTAACGCTTTTTTCCAATACACTGACTTTAATTTCTTTTTGTTCCTCAATCTCTAAATGAAGTTTATCAGATTTTAATTGAAGGCTAAATCTGTCTAGTGCATCTAAATCTTTCAAATATGAATTTAATCCATACAATTCTCTTCTTGTTTCATCAATTTCATTTTGTACTTTAACCAATTGTTCATTTAATGTATCCTTATCAACATCTACTAAGTTAAACATCATTTTAAAAGCATGAGGATTTTTATTTGCTTTGAAGGTGCTCTTTTTCTCTAAAAAATCACCTGTTCCAAGTTCATGCTGATGAATATATACATACCTAAAAATATCTCTAAAAGATACAGTTTCTATTTCTTTTTGATTACTATGTTTTTGATGACGTATTAATTTATATTCATTTATATTTAATTTGTTCATTAAAATCTTCATCGCATCTTGAATATCGAGGGTCTTAGGTGTATATTCATCTAAATTTTCATAGGGACAAAAATAAATGCTAATTTTAGTTTGTTTCTTTTTTAACATTCTGTTTAAAGTTAAAATCTCTTTATCAATGCTTAACTCTAAAAAAACTTGATCACACTTGGCATCTAATTCAAGCTGAACATTTAAATCAATTTTTTCAGATTTTCCAAAACAATAATCAATCAAACTAAGTATAAGAGATTTCCCAGATGTTTTTTCACCACTTATAATGGTTAAATCCTTATTAAAGTGTATTACCCTTCTATAAGAGATACCCTGAACTATTAATTTATGTAGAATTATACGACTCAATACCTTCCCTCCTTAATTCTCTTAGCATTTTCTGCTGAATAGCTTATTTTTGTATACATTTCAACATATTTATTAAAAAGTGAATTTAAATATTCCGATTTATTATCATGATAAAATTTTTCTCCAGAAGATATTAATTTCACTTTTAATTCACCTATTTTATTATACATCTTCCCTTTTACCTCAATAAATTGTAAATGTGACATGATTAACAGTATTTCATTTATTTTTGTTTGAAAACGAAAATATTGATTAGGAGAAAGAGTAAATTTATCAATATTGTCTATATCATCATGAAAGATCTTAGCCAAATCAAAATTTACTAAACTATAATAAAATAAAATTTCTTCTACTTTTCTTTGTTTTTTATTTTGAATAGAAAGCGCATTCATTAAACATAATACCTTCATAATGTCTAATTTTTGATTATTGAATAAAAGTTGTATTGAGATAGGTACCGAAGATTTATATTTAGTTTCTAGCTCCATCGAAACGTTCCCTCCCCCACCATATCTCTTCTTTTTCATTATCTGCTAGAATATGAACAAAACCTCTATTTTCAGATTTATTCGATTTATTAACTTTTAAAAATTCATTGTATCTTCCAAAATCAATTTCCTCTAGACTTTTATGAACTTCTTTTAAAAATTCTTCACTGTCACCATGTTCTGAATATGAATCAACATATCGATCCATATATTCAACAAATACTTGTCCTAGTATCAAATCTATGACATCGATAGACATTCCTAGTTTATTCAAAGCTCTAATATATTCATCTGCCGTAACATAAAAAACAGAACTTAATTCTATTAAAGCAGGATTTATTTTTTCTAATTTTAACTTTTTATAAAATAAGTTGCCTTCTAAGTTTTTCTTAAAAGATTTTAATCCAGCACCTGCTACAACTACGGAATTATTTTGTTTACCTTCATTATTAGATTCAAGGCTCTTTTTTTTTGCAGGTTTAGAAATTTCATGAAGGATTTTTCTTATTTCAGCTGGATGAGTTGAGTTTTCTGCATCATAAGGAATGGTAATTAATCCGTAGTTTTTTCTTAATTCTCTAATCTTATCTTCAGTTGGATTACTTAATAAAATGTAGTGGGTACTTTTAAAATATTCTTTATGTTCTTTAATTAAAGTCTTAATAAATTGATCGTCAAAGGAAAACCCCATAAACAAAAGCTTTTTATTCGCAGTTACAGCTTTCAATAAATTGTCGTATTTTTTATCATTATATAATTCTTGATAACTTTGTCGACTAATTACAATGTGTCCAGAGTTAGAAATGGTTCCGTGTAGGTGACAAACCCTTTTTTGACTAAATAATTTTTGAGTACTAAAATTTATATCCTTAAGAAGGATGGGTTGTAAATCAAATTTCAAGTATTCTTGTAAGAGGTTTTCATAATTAGTAGTCAAGTATAAAGAGAAATTCATTTTACTAAGGTCATAATAGTTATGCTCGGAATTGTCATCTAATTTTTTTTGTTTTTCTAAAATTAATTCTACTATTCTTTCTTGAATATCTTCCTCTTCTATAGGAGCATATTTCTTTATTGCATCGATAGCCCCCCAATAGTCATGTTTTTTCAAGTCTATTTCAACTGCTTGTTTTATAAAAGCTAATTGCTCTACAGCATATTTTTCAGTTAAATCTCTAATTAGCCCCCCCCAAGTTGGCACTTTAAAAGGTAAAGATAGTCCAGCACCAATAAAGGGTACTAGTATTCCATCATGGTAATCTTTTTTTAGATCTTCTAAGTGAATGTTCATATTGCCTCCTCTTTCTCTACTCTTAATTAAAAGTCCAGAATATGATTTTTTATATTCATTTTAACTTATCATTACAGTTATATCCATATAAATCCTCTCCTTACCCTTTTTAACTCCATATCTTCGAATTCTACTTTTCTAACACCATCACAATATCTTAAGATGAGGATTCTCACTTAGATCCTTTAGTTTAGCTAATTTTTCTTTGAATTTCTGCACTAAACAGTCAAAAATTAAAGAAATATCTAAATTTTAGCTTATAGGGCATTCATCTTTCAAAAGCAGATAAAGAAAAAATTCTTAAATAACTAAATCATGTTTTAAAAAATAAAATGAAACAACAATTGATTTATACTGACCAAAATTTTGTTTTCTTTGATGACACCATATACCTAATATATATTAAATTGAATAAAAACTGATTAAAATTAATAATGAAGCATGTGAATATCCAAAAACACTTTACATTATATAAATGAAGATACACATATACATGATTAATTCAGGAACAATTAGTGAATGCAGACACATGATTATCTACGCTTTTATACTAATGCCAAAAAGGCCTTTTGTAAGTTCAGTGAACATACAAAAGGCCTTTTATAAAACAATTATCTTTGTTTTTCGTAAAGGATTAACAAAAAATTCTTATTTCACTTGCCACCTTCTATTAAAAGGGTTTTAGGCGTTTACATCATTCCGCCCATTCCACCCATGCCGCCCATGTCTGGCATTCCGCCGCCTGAGCCGCCTTCTTCTGGTTTGTCAGCTACGACTGCTTCAGTTGTTAGAAGCATTGCTGCTACAGAAGCTGCGTTTTGAAGTGCAGAGCGAGTTACTTTTGTTGGGTCAACGATTCCTTTTTCGATCATGTTTACCCATTCGTTTGTTGCTGCGTTGAAGCCTACGCCAATTTCTTCGTTTTTCAAGCGCTCAACGATAACGGATCCTTCAAGTCCAGCGTTGTGAGCAATTTGACGAATTGGCTCTTCAAGAGAACGTAGAACGATGTTTACACCTGTTTGAACGTCACCATCAGCTTCAATTGAAGCGACTTTGTTGTATACATTCACAAGTGCTGTACCACCACCGGATACGATACCTTCTTCAACTGCTGCGCGAGTTGAGTTCAGTGCATCCTCGATGCGTAGTTTACGCTCTTTTAGTTCTGTTTCAGTTGCAGCACCAACTTTGATGACAGCGACGCCGCCAGCTAGTTTTGCAAGACGTTCTTGTAATTTTTCTTTATCGAATTCAGAAGTTGTTTCTTCTACTTGTGCACGGATTTGGTTCACACGTGCTGCAATTTGAGCAGAATCTCCTGAACCTTCAACGATTGTTGTGTTTTCTTTTGTCACAACGACTTTAGACGCGCGGCCAAGCTGACCGATTTCAGTTGATTTCAGGTCAAGTCCTAGATCTTCTGTGATTAATTCTCCGCCAGTTAGAACAGAGATGTCTTCAAGCATTGCTTTACGACGATCACCGAACCCAGGTGCTTTTACTGCTACTGCGTTGAATGTACCACGAAGTTTGTTCACAACAAGAGTTGCAAGTGCTTCGCCTTCTACATCTTCAGCAATAAGCAATAATGGTTTTCCTTGTTGTACAACTTGCTCAAGTACAGGAAGGATTTCTTGAATGTTTGTGATCTTTTTATCAGTGATTAAGATGTAAGGATTTTCAAGAACTGCTTCCATCTTATCAGAATCAGTCACCATGTATGGTGAAGCATATCCGCGGTCAAATTGCATACCTTCAACCACTTCAAGCTCAGTTGTGAATCCTTTAGATTCTTCAATTGTGATGACACCGTCGTTACCTACGCGTTCCATCGCTTCAGCGATTAGGCTGCCGACTTCTTCGTCTGCTGCAGAAATAGCCGCAACTTGAGCAATTGATTCTTTACCTTCGATTGGTTTAGAAATCTCGTGCAAGCCTACAAGTGCTACTTTCACTGCTTCTTCGATCCCTTTACGAACGCCAACAGGGTTTGCACCAGCTGTTACGTTTTTAAGACCTTCACGGATCATCGCTTGAGCTAGAACTGTTGCAGTCGTTGTACCGTCACCAGCTACGTCGTTTGTTTTGCTTGCAACTTCAGCCACAAGTTTTGCACCCATGTTTTCAAATGCATCTTCTAATTCGATTTCTTTTGCAATCGTTACACCATCATTTGTGATAAGTGGAGAACCGAATTTTTTCTCAAGAACCACGTTACGTCCTTTTGGTCCTAAAGTTACTTTTACAGCATCTGCAAGTGCATCTACACCACGTAACATCGCACGACGTGCTTCTTCACTGAACTTAATATCTTTTGCCATAATAACGAAACCTCCTCAGTCTTTTTAAAAATATATCTCAATGCTTTTTTATGTGATTATCCAATAACAGCTAAAATGTCGCTCTCACGAAGGATTAAATATTCTTTTCCTTCATATTTCACTTCAGTGCCTGCATATTTTGAGAAGATAATGCGGTCGCCTGTGCTTACTTCTAACGCAACGCGCTCACCACTTTCAAGTACACGCCCTGAACCTGCTGCAACAATTTTACCTTCTTGCGGTTTTTCTTTTGCAGAATCCGGTAAAACAATACCGCTAGCGGTTTTTTCCTCAGATTCAACGAGTTCAATGATTACGCGATCGCCTAATGGCTTTAACATAAGAAACAACCTCCTCAATTTTTATATGTAGTCTTTTTTAGCACTCATCACCAGTGAGTGCTAACACATTTATTATAATAAAGAATGTCTTCTGCAATTTCAAGTGAAAACCTTTAAAAATTTTTACGCTTTCACGATCTTTTTGAATCTCAGATTCTTTCCTTTTCATCGAAAAAGAAGACTTGTGTTACAATAAATTTAGTTCTTTTAGTAAAGGGGTTTTCGTTACTTGAAAAAACAATATTGGTACATCATCTTAACGTATATATTGGTACAGGTATCTGCGTTTCCTTATTTTCTCATAATGAAATGGCTGGGATTCATTCAAACACCGATGACTCAAACAGAGCTTTCAAAATTATCAGGAACGTGGACAATCATCAGTTTCTGTATCGGATTGATCATTATTCTGCTCATCCTTCGAACCGTCCCAAAAGCTTCACTGCGAAATGAAGCGCCTGCTTCAATCGGTTCTGCTATCGCATGGATCATTGGCGGTTTCTTTCTTTCTCTCTTTGCACAATCGATTGCAGGCGTGATTGAACAATATGCATTCGGCATTGGCCGTGAATCAGAAAATACGCAAACCATATTATCCATTATGAATGCCGTTCCTTGGCTTGTGATCGTCATCGCCCTGATTGGTCCGATCTTAGAGGAAATCATTTTCCGTAAAATCATCTTTGGTGTGATTTATGAAAAAACGAATTTCTTCATTGGGGCACTTGCCAGTTCAGTGGTTTTCGCTGCTGTACACAATGATTTTCCCCATATCTTGCTCTATACCGCAATGGGCTTTACCTTTGCCTTTTTATATGCGAAAACAAAACGAATCATTGTCCCAATCGGCGCTCATATGCTGATGAATTCACTTGTTGTTCTTGTGCAGATTGAGCCAGTGAAAAAAATGATTGAAGAACAATCTCAAACCATGCAAATGATTATTGGAGGCTTTTTCTCATGAGAAACCCAGTCGTATGGGGCATCATTTATTTTGCCGTAGGTGTCGCTTTCACCTATATGGCCATTCAAAACCCAGGTGACATGTGGTCATTTTACAGCATTTTGCTGATGGTGTTTGCGGCCTATAATATCAATATCGCGCTTAAAATGTTTGCCTTCTCTGTCAAACTCAAAAAACAGCAACAAAAATAAATTAAAAACCATTTTCCGTGTTTGGAAAATGGTTTTTTTATGGAGGATGTAACTTCATGGAACATGAAAAACTTCGTTTCTTCAATGATCAGCATGAAACCATTGGAGCTGCCGCTCGTTCAGATGTCCACGCCCAAGGTCTTTGGCATGAAACATTTCATTTCTGGCTTCTTAAAAAGGAGCTTGGCACCGTGTATCTCTATTTTCAGCTAAGGAGTCCTGCAAAAAAGGATTTTCCTTCACTGTTTGATATCACCGCAGCAGGTCACCTTCTCGCAGATGAACAGCCTTCTGATGGCTTAAGAGAGGTAGAAGAAGAACTTGGTCTTTCTATCCTTTTTGAGGACCTTACTTATACAGGAATCATAAAAGATGAAATTCACCTGCCTTCTTTCATCGACCGTGAGTTCTGTCATGTGTATCTTTATATGAATGAAGAAAAGCACATGGAAGTTCATCTACAGAAAGAAGAAGTCGCTGGTCTGTACAGAGCAAAGCTGCCTGATGCACAGCAGCTTTTAACAGGATCATGTGAAAGAATTCGTATCGAGGGCTTTATAGTTGATGCAAACGGAGAACGACGTGAGGAAAGCATCGAAGTGGGTATTCATAATTTTGTCCCGCATGAGCCTGCCTATTATGAGCACCTCTTTCACACGATCAATCAATTTCTTATACAATAGAAAAAGCATCGTGATCCCTTATTGGATCATGATGCTTTTTTATGAAACATAATGTTTTTCTTTCTCCTCTGTTTGCTGCATTTTGCGGTAGGTCACTCTTGAAATGATAATACTCACTTCGTATAAAACGAGCATTGGCAAGGTGACCATGAGGTGAGAAACAAGCTCTGGCGGTGTAATGAGTGCGGCAATGACAAGGAGGACAAAATAGGCATACTTCCGTATTTTTGATAAAAACATCGGTGTGATGATGCCAAGTCTTGTGAGAAACATCAACACGACGGGCATCTGAAACAAAAAGCCAAATGGAAGTGTTAGCTGCATTAGAAATGTAAAATACTCATGAATCCCAATGACTTGCTCTACATTTAAATCATTCGACATTCGCATCATAAAATCGACGACAAACGGAAATAAAATAAAGTAAGAGAAAGCCACACCGCTCAAAAATAAAAGCAGTGCAATCGGAATGTAAGCAAGTGTCACCTTTCTTTCTTTTTCATATAAGCCAGGACTCACAAACGCCCACAGCTGATATAAAATAACGGGACACGTCAAAACCAAAGCAATGACAAATGCGAACTGCATAAACACGTACAGTGGATCTGTAAGCTTAAATGCGTTCAGCGTCAGTGTTGCCGCTTCATCGGTATTTTGTAAATACACAATGACCGGCTTAGCGAGAAAAAAACCAGCCACCATAAAGGCGACAAAAAACATCGCAATGATCACTAGGCGTTTTCGCAGTTCCACAATATGCTCCATAAGCGGCATATCTTTGACATTCATGAAGCTCATCCTATTCTACTGATCTTCTTTTTTCTTTTTTTCTTCCTGATCATCAGCTAAGCCTTTTGTGGCATTTTTGAATTCACGTAATGTATCTCCTGCTGCTCTTCCTAATTCAGGAAGCTTTTTCGGCCCAAAAATAATGAGCGCTACAATCGCAATCAGAATCAAACTCCCAGGACCGATCGGACCCATTTGCTCCACCCCCTTTACCCCTTTTCGTCAGTCCTCCTGCGTAACAGAGTAATGCTTTAAGAAATACACAAGAGACTGAAGTTCAACCGCCAAATCTATATGATGAATTCGAATGTGTTCCGGCACATTCAATCGAGCCGGCGTAAAGTTAAGGATTCCTTTGATGCCAAGGGCAATCAAACGATCTGTAATGGATTGAGCTGCTACGGCAGGTACTGTCAAAATTGCAACAGGGATATCTCCTACCTCTTGAACATGCTCTTCAAGCTTATCCAAATCATAGACAGGCACGCCGCCTATCTCACTTCCTATTTTACTCTCATTGACGTCAAAAGCCATTGAAATTTTTGTATTATTATTTTTTATGAAATTATAGTGTAAAAAAGCAGTCCCTAAATTCCCGACACCAATGAGCATGACATTGGTCATTTCATCTTGGTCAAGGGTCTTTCTGAAGAAGGTCAAGAGATAATCGACATTATAGCCATACCCTTTCTTCCCAAGTGCACCAAAGTACGAAAAATCTCGGCGAATGGTAGCAGAATCCACTTTGACTGCATCACTAAGCTCAGCTGATGACACCCTTTGTTTTCCTGATGCATGCAAATTTTTTAAAAAACGGTAGTAAAGCGGCAAACGTTTGGCTGTCGCTTGTGGAATTTTTGACTGATCTATATTCATATAAGGTCCTCCAACTTAAATATCAGATGCTCTGTGAAAATCACCGTTTTTCCCGCCTGTCTTTTCAATTAGATAGGTTGGACCGATGATCATGCCTTTATCAATCGCTTTGCACATATCGTAAACGGTCAGTGCACATACTGAAGCAGAAGTGAGCGCTTCCATCTCCACACCCGTACTTCCTTTTGTTTTCACCTGTACTTGTATGTTCAGGATGTGCGCATTTCCGTCTTCCTCCCAATTAAAGGAGATATCCACGCCTTTTAGTGCAAGCGGATGACACATTGGAATGATGGTAGATGTTTGCTTTGCTGCCATGATGCCAGCAACCTGTGCAACAGACAGCACATCCCCTTTTCCAATTTCATGCTGTTGTATTTTATGAAACACTTCTTTTATCATACGAACACTTGAAACAGCAACGGCGGTTCTCACTGTAGACGATTTGTCACTAATGTCGACCATCTTTGCTCTTCCCTGTTCGTTAAAGTGGCTAAATTGACTCATCTTTCAACGCTCCCTCACTCAAATGATACACTATTTTTTCCTATCTGTCTTTCATTTGAATATGGCGATTGTATGTAACATTTGCCGGTTTACTGCTGATAAGCTACACTTAACATATTATAGCAGAGGTGAAGTTACATGATGATTCTACAAATGAATCAGCTGTCCAAATCGTTTGGCGCTGATACCGTTTTAACGAATATAAAATTGGAAGTCAAAGCAAGGGATCGAATTGCCATTGTAGGTCGTAACGGCGCAGGCAAATCCACGCTTTTGAAAATCATTGCCGGTCAAATGTCTTACGAGCAAGGTGAGATCATCAAACCAAAAGACCTATCGATCGGCTATTTAGCACAGCATACCGATGTGACGTCTACACGTACGCTAAAAGACGAATTATTATCGGTTTTTGATCATTTAAAAGAGATGGAACAAGAGATGAGAACCATTGAGGAGAAAATGGCTTCTTCCACAGGTTCTGAGCTGGAAGCCCTTATGAAAACCTATGACAGGCTTCAGCAGGAATTTAAAGATCAAGGCGGCTATCAATATGAAGCAGATGTCCGCTCCATTCTTCATGGACTCGGCTTTAGTCATTTTGAAGATGAGACAACCGTCCAATCTTTAAGCGGCGGCCAGAAAACCCGTCTAGCGCTTGGAAAGCTCTTGTTAATGAAACCAGAACTCTTAATTCTGGATGAGCCGACCAACCATTTAGATATTGATACCTTATCATGGCTTGAGCAGTATTTGCAAAATTATACAGGTGCCATTCTCATCGTGTCCCATGACCGCTATTTCTTAGACAAAGTCGTAAACCACGTCTATGAAGTCTCAAGAACTTCGATGAAAAAGTTTGCAGGGAACTATAGTAAGTATCTGGATCTGAAAGCAGAGCAGCTCGAGCGGGATATGAAACTATACGAAAAGCAGCAAGAAGAGATCTCAAAGCTCCAGGATTTTGTGGACCGCAACCTGGCAAGAGCCTCCACCACAAAGCGCGCTCAAAGCAGACGCAAACAGCTCGAACGGATGGATCGTTTAGATAAGCCTTTAGGAGATGAAAAATCCGCAAACTTTCATTTTGATATTACGAGACAAAGCGGCAATGATGTACTGAAGGTACATGATCTCGATATTAGTTATGATGAAAAAACACCGCTCCTATCCTCGCTTTCTTTTCAGATTAAACGCGAGGATAGTGTGGCACTCATTGGTCCTAACGGGATCGGGAAATCAACCCTTTTAAAAACGTTAACGAACACATTAACACCAGTAAAAGGCGACATCACTTTTGGATCTCATGTCACGATCGGCTACTATGACCAAGAGCAAGCCAAACTGACATCCTCGAAAAAAGTGCTAAATGAGCTTTGGGATGATTATCCTCATATGAATGAAAAAGAAATTCGGACATGTTTAGGAAACTTCCTCTTTTCAGGGGATGACGTTTTAAAGCCTGTCCATGCATTAAGCGGTGGGGAAAAAGCACGCCTTGCGCTGGCAAAGCTGATGCTCCAAAAAGCCAATTTTCTTATTCTCGATGAACCTACAAACCATCTGGACTTAGATAGTAAGGAAATTTTAGAGAATGCATTGATCGATTATCCAGGAACTATCTTATTTGTTTCGCATGATCGTTATTTCATCAATCGTCTGGCAACGAAAGTATTTGAGCTGTCGCCTACAGAAACTAAAGAATATCTCGGTGATTATGACTACTACCTTGAAAAGAAAAATGAACAACTAGAGCTGAATGCACTTCAAGAAAATGAACCTGTTAAAAAACAAGCTGCCCAACCAGTAGAAACAACAAAGCTTTCTTATGCGGAAGAAAAAGAACTGAAAAAGAAAGAAAGACAAAAGCAGCGCAGGATTGAAGAAATTGAAAAACGGATTGCTGTCATTGAAGACAAGCTCGGTGAAAATGAAGAGCTGTTATGTGATCCTGATATTTTTCAAGATCACGAGAAGGTTCAAGCCATTCAAACAGAAAATGATACGCTCAATCAAGAGTTAGAATCACTTTTTGCGGAGTGGGAAGAGCTGTCAGATTCTTAAAGAGTACCCTAGAGGGTACTCTTTTTTCTTTCAATGAAAACTCATTATCCACAACGATACCCACAACAACTTCTTGATTATTCTTAAATACTTTGGACTTATCCACTTTATCCACAAGTTTTTAATCACATATCCACAAAAAAGTTCGTGATTATACACATCCTCTTCACTTTAAAACAAAATTTTCTAACAATTGTGGATATATAGCGTTTACATGTGAATAAATCGCTTTCATAGAAAAATAAAAACCCCTGTAATCCACAGGAGTTTTATTTATATGAGACTAGCGGCAATCCTGGCTGGCCATTCATCGCCATATCGCCTCTGATTCCTTTTTCAAACGCAATGGTTCCAGCGGCAGCGATCATGGCTGCATTGTCTGTGCATAGTGATAATGGCGGAATAATGACCTTCACGTCTGGCAGTTTCGTAAATGCTGATGTTAAAGCTTCTCTTAGTCCTTTATTGGCAGCGACTCCTCCAGCTAGAACAACCTGCTTCACACCATAGGCTGCTGCTGCTTTCAATGTTTTCCCAACAAGCACCTCAATGACACTTGCTTGAAAACTTGCGGCTAAATTCTCTGGGGCAATCGTTTCTCCCTTTTGTGACGCATTGTGTAAGGTGTTGATCACAGCTGATTTTAAACCACTGAAGCTAAAGTGATAAGACCCTTCTTCAAGCCATGCACGAGGAAGCTTAATTGTCGGCTCTCCTTCATGTGCTAACCGATCAATATGAGGTCCGCCTGGGTACGGGAGACCCATCGTCCGGGCCACTTTATCGTAGGCTTCTCCAGCTGCATCATCCAATGTTTCTCCGATGACCTCAAAAGATCCGTGCTCCTTCATTAAAACAAGCTCAGTATGTCCGCCAGAGACAACAAGAGCTAAACATGGAAACTCCAATTCATCAACCAGCTGGTTGGCATAAATATGCCCTGCAATATGATGAACACCAACAAGAGGAATTTGATGGGCAAAGCTCAGTGCCTTTGCTGCATTGACGCCAATCAGCAGGGCACCGACGAGGCCAGGTCCTTCCGTAACAGCAATCGCATCCAAATCCTTAAAGCTCATACCCGCCTGTGTCATCACTTCTTCTAATACGATGGTGACTTGCTCCACGTGATGCCTCGAAGCAATTTCAGGTACAACACCGCCAAATCGTTTATGACTGTCTATTTGCGAGGCGACCACATTTGCCACGATTTCCTTTCCATTTTTCACAATGGATGCAGCTGTTTCATCACAGCTTGTTTCTATACCTAATATGAATCGATCTGTTTGTTCACTCATTTATATTCACCCACATGACTAACGCATCTTCTCCATTATCCGTATAATAATTCTTTCGAATAGAAGCTGGTCTGAAACCGAGCTTTTCATAGAGGGATTGTGCTGGTGTATTCGAAACCCGCACCTCTAAAGAAAGATGATCTGTCTTTTTTTCTTTGCAAAATTCCATGACATATCGAAGCAATGCTTCCCCGTAGCCTTTTCCTCTATGCTCAGGGAGAATCGCAATGTTCGTAATTTGTGCATCGTCCATGACAATCCAGACCCCGCAATATCCAACAGGCTGCTTATCTTCCTCGATGAGGAAGTAATGGCTGTATTGGTTATGCAGAATCTCATAGACAAACGATTCCTTTTTCCAAGGCGCTGTAAACGAATGCACTTCAATCGTATACACATCTGGAATGTCCGCTACTGTCATTTGTCGTATTTCTGCTATGTTAAGGTTATTTTTGTCCTTCAAGCCATTTCACTTCCGCTTCTGCCAAACGAATATAGTTAGGAACAAGCTGATGAACATCTTCAGCAGGACGATCTGCGCCTAAAAATGCAAGCACTGAAGGTCTTGGGTTATGAAATGTCCCCTCTGCCAGTACAGCCGTTTCTCCTAAAATGGAGCGAATGCTCTCTTCATGAATGTGCACATCTTGTCCAAGAAATAGAACAGGTTTTCCTATCTTCTTCAGCTCATGAAGCCAATCCGTGAGCAGGATATTTTGATCTGGTTCGACCTCTTTGATCTTACCTTTTTCAAACGTATATAGCCCAGTATAAACTTGTCCTCTTCTCGCATCAAATAGAGGTGAGATATACCCATCAAAATATTGGCCATTTGCCGCAAGCGCTTCTAAACTCGAAACAGCCGATATCGGGATAGACAGCGTCCACGCAAGTGTTTTTGCTATGGTAACACCGATTCTGACGCCAGTGTAAGAACCAGGTCCTTTTGCCACAACGATTTTACTTAATTCGCTTGGTGCTACACCACATTCTTTCATCAATGCTTCAACAGTGGGCATCGCTCGGACGGAATGGTTCTTTTTTAAATACGTAATGCTCTCTCCAATCACAGTGAGGTCTCTTACAAGAGCAATTCCTAGTGTATGGTTTGATGTATCAATGGCCAGTATGGTCAAATTCTTTCATCTCCTTACAAAGGGACTCATAACGCTCCCCTTTTGCATCAAACGTGAGATGCCGTTCTTCTTCACGTTCTGTTCTCAGCATTTCAATTTTTAAATAGGAAGAAGGCAATTGAGGTTCAATAAGATGTGCCCATTCAACCAAGCATACACCTTCACCCTCAAAATATTCTTCTAGTCCGATGTCTTCTTCCGCATCTTCCATGCGGTACACGTCCATATGGTAAAGTGGCAGTCTGCCATCGGTATATTCTTTAATAATTGTAAAGGTGGGGCTGTTGACGATACGGGTAATTCCTAAGCCTTCCGCAAAACCTTTTGAAAAAGTGGTTTTGCCTGCGCCTAAATCTCCTTCTAATGTCAATACATCGCCTGGCATCACAAGTTTGGCCAAAGCAGCGGCAATTCGTTTCGTCTCATCCGCACCTTTTGTTGTCCATGTTATTTTCACCGTTGATGTCACCTCATTTCTTAAAATGATTATATCCTTTTTTCATTAACATTGTTTGTTGATCATTGTCTTTTAACATAACACTGGCTGCTTGATCATCTTTGACTTGTCCAATACGTGTGATCTGAATGCCTTCTTTTTGACATTGAGATTCAAAGCTTTCCCAATCAGATTCTGGTATCGTACCAGTTAAAACAAAGTCTTCTCCACCAAATAACACCCATTCAAGCCAGTCTTTGCGCAGCACCTGTAAATCTGGATGAATTGGAAGCTTATCAGCTTCTATCTCGATCCTCACACCGCTCGCTTCGGCTATCTCATTCAACTCACTCGCTAATCCATCACTCACATCATTCAAGGTGACCCGCGGGAAACTTGAACAAATGTGACCAGCAGCAATATGAGGCTGAGGCATTTTATGACGCTTAAGAAAAAAATCAGCATCGACCGCCTTAGAAGGGGCTACTTCGTTCATTAAGATTGATAACCCAGCAGCTGATGAACCAAGTTCACCTGTGACAAAGACGATGTCTCCAGTCTGAGCACTGTGACGATAACAAGCTGTTCCCTTGGAAACCTCACCAATGACCGTCACGGTAATGACAAAGTCACTGCGGGTGGCCACTGTATCTCCACCAATCAAATCCATATGATAGGAGTCAGCCAACGCTTTCATTCCCTCGTAAAGGTCCGTGACGATTGTCTCATCTCCATGAGGCGGGATCGCAATTGAAACAAGATAATACTTTGGAGTCCCTCCCATTGCAGCGATATCACTGACATTGACTGCCAGTGCCTTAAAGCCAACTTCAAATGGTGTGGAAAAGTCAAAACGAAAATGAACATGCTCCACCATTGTATCAACACAAACGACCTCTTCACAATGTGAATGAGGTTGATAAACACCTGCATCATCACCGATGCCCATGATCAAAGAGCGCTGGTATGTATCTTTTGGTGTGATTCGGCGAATAAGATCAAATTCATCCATAAAAAGACAGCCCCTTCTTGCAATCAATTGGTTAAGTAGACATGATGTCAAACACAGTTAGTATTAGTGTAGCGAATATAAGTCTCAGTTCCAACTAAAAATGATATAAAGAAAGCCTGGTGTGTAAAAACCAGGCTGGGTTGAAGTAATCTATCTATTCTTTCATATAGTGTAGCCAAACACAAATCATTTCATTGCATCTTGGGTACTTGTAGAAAGAAAAAGACATAAAAAAAAACGAAACTATACGTTTTCGTTTACAAGTTATAAAAATGGCGGTCCGGACGGGACTCGAACCCGCGACCTCCTGCGTGACAGGCAGGCATTCTAACCAACTGAACTACCGGACCATTTTGGTTGCGGGGGCAGGATTTGAACCTGCGACCTTCGGGTTATGAGCCCGACGAGCTACCGAACTGCTCCACCCCGCGATGATATAAATATTACAAGCTTGGCGGCGTCCTACTCTCACAGGGGGAAACCCCCAACTACCATCGGCGCTGAAGAGCTTAACTTCCGTGTTCGGTATGGGAACGGGTGTGACCTCTTCGCTATCGCCACCAAACCTGATGGAGAGAATGTTCTCTCAAAACTAGATAACAATGTTCATGCTTCACAATAGAATATAGGTTAAGTCCTCGATCTATTAGTATCTGTCAGCTCCACGTGTCACCACGCTTCCACCTCAGACCTATCAACCTGATCATCTTTCAGGGATCTTACTTCCTTGCGGAATGGGAAATCTCATCTTGAGGGGGGCTTCATGCTTAGATGCTTTCAGCACTTATCCCGTCCGCACATAGCTACCCAGCGATGCCCTTGGCAGAACAACTGGTACACCAGCGGTGCGTCCATCCCGGTCCTCTCGTACTAAGGACAGCTCCTCTCAAATTTCCTGCGCCCGCGACGGATAGGGACCGAACTGTCTCACGACGTTCTGAACCCAGCTCGCGTACCGCTTTAATGGGCGAACAGCCCAACCCTTGGGACCGACTACAGCCCCAGGATGCGATGAGCCGACATCGAGGTGCCAAACCTCCCCGTCGATGTGGACTCTTGGGGGAGATAAGCCTGTTATCCCCGGGGTAGCTTTTATCCGTTGAGCGATGGCCCTTCCATGCGGAACCACCGGATCACTAAGCCCGACTTTCGTCCCTGCTCGACTTGTAGGTCTCGCAGTCAAGCTCCCTTGTGCCTTTACACTCTGCGAATGATTTCCAACCATTCTGAGGGAACCTTTGGGCGCCTCCGTTACATTTTAGGAGGCGACCGCCCCAGTCAAACTGCCCACCTGACACTGTCTCCCTGCCCGATAAGGGCAGCGGGTTAGAAGGTCAATACAGCCAGGGTAGTATCCCACCGATGCCTCCACCGAAGCTAGCGCTCCGGTTTCCAAGGCTCCTACCTATCCTGTACAAGCTGTACCAACATTCAATATCAGGCTGCAGTAAAGCTCCACGGGGTCTTTCCGTCCTGTCGCGGGTAACCTGCATCTTCACAGGTACTATAATTTCACCGAGTCTCTCGTTGAGACAGTGCCCAGATCGTTGCGCCTTTCGTGCGGGTCGGAACTTACCCGACAAGGAATTTCGCTACCTTAGGACCGTTATAGTTACGGCCGCCGTTTACTGGGGCTTCAATTCGCACCTTCGCTTACGCTAAGCGCTCCTCTTAACCTTCCAGCACCGGGCAGGCGTCAGCCCCTATACTTCGCCTTACGGCTTCGCAGAGACCTGTGTTTTTGCTAAACAGTCGCCTGGGCCTATTCACTGCGGCTTCTCGGGGCTTTAACACCCTAAGAAGCACCCCTTCTCCCGAAGTTACGGGGTCATTTTGCCGAGTTCCTTAACGAGAGTTCTCTCGATCACCTTAGGATTCTCTCCTCGCCTACCTGTGTCGGTTTGCGGTACGGGCACCTCTCACCTCGCTAGAGGCTTTTCTTGGCAGTGTGGAATCAGGAACTTCGCTACTAAATTTCGCTCGCCATCACAGCTCAGCCTTTATGGGAAACGGATTTGCCTATTTCCCAGCCTAACTGCTTGGACGCGGATATCCAATACCGCGCTTACCCTATCCTCCTGCGTCCCCCCATTGCTCAAATGGTGAGGAGGTGGTACAGGAATATCAACCTGTTGTCCATCGCCTACGCCTTTCGGCCTCGGCTTAGGTCCCGACTAACCCTGAGCGGACGAGCCTTCCTCAGGAAACCTTAGGCATTCGGTGGACGGGATTCTCACCCGTCTTTCGCTACTCATACCGGCATTCTCACTTCTAAGCGCTCCACCAGTCCTTCCGGTCTGGCTTCACAGCCCTTAGAACGCTCTCCTACCACTGTTCGTAAGAACAGTCCGCAGCTTCGGTGATACGTTTAGCCCCGGTACATTTTCGGCGCAGAGTCACTCGACCAGTGAGCTATTACGCACTCTTTAAATGGTGGCTGCTTCTAAGCCAACATCCTGGTTGTCTAAGCAACTCCACATCCTTTTCCACTTAACGTATACTTTGGGACCTTAGCTGGCGGTCTGGGCTGTTTCCCTTTCGACTACGGATCTTATCACTCGCAGTCTGACTCCCAAGGATAAGTCATCGGCATTCGGAGTTTGACTGAATTCGGTAACCCGGTAGGGGCCCCTAGTCCAATCAGTGCTCTACCTCCGAGACTCTTACCTTGAGGCTAGCCCTAAAGCTATTTCGGAGAGAACCAGCTATCTCCAGGTTCGATTGGCATTTCACCCCTACCCACACCTCATCCCCGCACTTTTCAACGTGCGTGGGTTCGGGCCTCCATTCAGTGTTACCTGAACTTCACCCTGGACATGGGTAGATCACCTGGTTTCGGGTCTACGACCACGTACTCATGCGCCCTATTCAGACTCGCTTTCGCTGCGGCTCCGCATCTTCTGCTTAACCTTGCACGGGATCGTAACTCGCCGGTTCATTCTACAAAAGGCACGCCATCACCCGTTAACGGGCTCTGACTACTTGTAGGCACACGGTTTCAGGATCTATTTCACTCCCCTTCCGGGGTGCTTTTCACCTTTCCCTCACGGTACTGGTTCACTATCGGTCACTAGGGAGTATTTAGCCTTGGGAGATGGTCCTCCCGGATTCCGACGGAATTTCACGTGTTCCGCCGTACTCAGGATCCACTCTGGAGAGAACAACATTTCAGTTACAGGGCTGTTACCTTCTTTGGCGGGCCTTTCCAGACCTCTTCGCTTATATCGTTCCTTTGTAACTCCGTATAGAGTGTCCTACAACCCCAAGAGGCAAGCCTCTTGGTTTGGGCTGTTCCCGTTTCGCTCGCCGCTACTCAGGGAATCGCATTTGCTTTCTCTTCCTCCGGGTACTTAGATGTTTCAGTTCCCCGGGTATGCCTTCTCATACTCTATGTATTCAAGTATGGATACTACTCCATTACGAGCAGTGGGTTTCCCCATTCGGAAATCTCCGGATCAAAGCTTGCTTACAGCTCCCCGAAGCATATCGGTGTTCGTCCCGTCCTTCATCGGCTCCTAGTGCCAAGGCATCCACCGTGCGCCCTTTCTAACTTAACCATTTCTTACTTTAGAAAGAATCACTATGTGTGATGAACTTTGCATTGCATTCAATGTGAATGTATTACTTATTGTTATCTAGTTTTCAAAGAACAATCCTGTCTCGCTAGAGACATGTTTTGAAGGAATGATCCTTCAAAACTAAACAAGACGAAAACGCACGCTGCTCCATATATCCTTAGAAAGGAGGTGATCCAGCCGCACCTTCCGATACGGCTACCTTGTTACGACTTCACCCCAATCATCTGCCCCACCTTCGGCGGCTGGCTCCATAAAGGTTACCTCACCGACTTCGGGTGTTGCAAACTCTCGTGGTGTGACGGGCGGTGTGTACAAGGCCCGGGAACGTATTCACCGCGGCATGCTGATCCGCGATTACTAGCGATTCCAGCTTCACGCAGTCGAGTTGCAGACTGCGATCCGAACTGAGAACAGATTTATGGGATTGGCTAAACCTTGCGGTCTTGCAGCCCTTTGTTCTGTCCATTGTAGCACGTGTGTAGCCCAGGTCATAAGGGGCATGATGATTTGACGTCATCCCCACCTTCCTCCGGTTTGTCACCGGCAGTCACCTTAGAGTGCCCAACTAAATGCTGGCAACTAAGATCAAGGGTTGCGCTCGTTGCGGGACTTAACCCAACATCTCACGACACGAGCTGACGACAACCATGCACCACCTGTCACTCTGTCCCCGAAGGGAAAGCCCTATCTCTAGGGTTGTCAGAGGATGTCAAGACCTGGTAAGGTTCTTCGCGTTGCTTCGAATTAAACCACATGCTCCACCGCTTGTGCGGGCCCCCGTCAATTCCTTTGAGTTTCAGTCTTGCGACCGTACTCCCCAGGCGGAGTGCTTAATGCGTTAGCTGCAGCACTAAGGGGCGGAAACCCCCTAACACTTAGCACTCATCGTTTACGGCGTGGACTACCAGGGTATCTAATCCTGTTCGCTCCCCACGCTTTCGCTCCTCAGCGTCAGTTACAGACCAGAGAGTCGCCTTCGCCACTGGTGTTCCTCCACATCTCTACGCATTTCACCGCTACACGTGGAATTCCACTCTCCTCTTCTGCACTCAAGTTTCCCAGTTTCCAATGACCCTCCCCGGTTGAGCCGGGGGCTTTCACATCAGACTTAAGAAACCGCCTGCGAGCCCTTTACGCCCAATAATTCCGGACAACGCTTGCCACCTACGTATTACCGCGGCTGCTGGCACGTAGTTAGCCGTGGCTTTCTGGTTAGGTACCGTCAAGGTGCGAGCAGTTACTCTCGCACTTGTTCTTCCCTAACAACAGAGCTTTACGATCCGAAAACCTTCATCACTCACGCGGCGTTGCTCCGTCAGACTTTCGTCCATTGCGGAAGATTCCCTACTGCTGCCTCCCGTAGGAGTCTGGGCCGTGTCTCAGTCCCAGTGTGGCCGATCACCCTCTCAGGTCGGCTACGCATCGTCGCCTTGGTGAGCCATTACCCCACCAACTAGCTAATGCGCCGCGGGTCCATCTGTAAGTGACAGCCGAAACCGTCTTTCATCCTTGAACCATGCGGTTCAAGGAACTATCCGGTATTAGCTCCGGTTTCCCGGAGTTATCCCAGTCTTACAGGCAGGTTACCCACGTGTTACTCACCCGTCCGCCGCTAACATCCGGGAGCAAGCTCCCTTCTGTCCGCTCGACTTGCATGTATTAGGCACGCCGCCAGCGTTCGTCCTGAGCCAGGATCAAACTCTCCGAGGTATGCAGGATGCATATCACACATGCGTTGCTACACGATGTAGCGAACTTAGCATGTGATCATTTCCTGCCTCGTCAGCGTTTGACTGACTACCTATGAAATATCATAGGATTTTTTTATAAAAACTCGAATTAACAGGTACGTTTTGTCTTGTTTAGTTTTCAAAGATCATGTTCAAAATGGAGCGGGTGATGAGAATCGAACTCACGACATCAGCTTGGAAGGCTGAGGTTTTACCACTAAACTACACCCGCGTGGTTTGTATTGGCGCGCCCGAGAGGAGTCGAACCCCTAACCTTTTGATCCGTAGTCAAACGCTCTATCCAATTGAGCTACGGGCGCTTAATCAGGCGACTTAATTATCTTAACATATCGATTTTATTAAGTCAACATCTTTTTAAAATTTATTTGCCGCATCCGTGTGAACGTCTGTGTTTCAAATACGTCATCAGCGACGAATAAAAATATACCACGGATCACATAAAAGGGTCAATACATTTTTCTAAAAAAGTTTCATGTTTTTTTAAAATTGATTTTTTCTTAGATCAATAGACATGTAATAGCCCTATTTTCTTCTCTTTCTTCATAATTCCAATGATTCTTAAATAAAATCTTTCTAAATACAAAGGAGGACAAAACACGGCCACATAGAATTTTTATTTATTGGAAAATTCTTAATATTTTTCCAAGCATTTAAAGGAGGTAGGAGATGATGAAAAAGTTTATCGCTTTTCAGATCATGATCGCTTTGGTGATAGGAGCTCTTATCGGCCATTTCTTCCCTGACTTCGGAATGGCTCTGCGGCCAATTGGAGATGGATTCATCAGGCTGATTAAAATGATCGTTGTTCCAATCGTTTTCTCTACCATTGTTATTGGTGCAGCCGGCAGCGGCGGCATGAAGAAAATGGGCAGTCTTGGATTAAAGACGATCATTTGGTTTGAGGTCATCACAACCATCGTTCTTGGGATAGGGCTATTATTGGCAAATGGTCTAAAGCCTGGCGTTGGTCTCGATTTCTCTAAATTAGCTAAGAAAGATATTGGGGAATTAGATGGTTATACTGAGAAGGTCGTTGACTTTAAACAAATGGTATTAGATATCATTCCAACCAATATCGTCGATGTTATGGCTCAGAATGATTTACTTGCTGTCATTTTCTTCGCCATATTATTTGGTGTAGCGGCAAGCGGCATCGGTAAAGCATCTGCTCCTGTTCTCACCTTCTTTGAATCAGTGGCACAAATCATGTTTAAGCTCACACAGATGGTGATGGTAACAGCACCTATTGGGGTTCTTGCATTAATGGCTGCTTCTGTCGGCCAATATGGCATTGTTTTATTAATCCCA
This sequence comes from Bacillus sp. WP8, assembly GCF_000800825.1. NCBI lineage: Bacteria > Bacillati > Bacillota > Bacilli > Caryophanales > Bacillaceae > Bacillus > Bacillus sp. WP8. The sequence goes on along the minus strand of NZ_CP010075.1, from coordinate 604,179 downwards.
ATGATGAAGCTTGTCGGGACTGTTTTTTTAGGATTATTCATTATTCTCTTTGCTTTATTCCCTCTGGTCGCACTGATCTTCCGTTTTAACTACTTCGAAGTATTAAAAATGATTTGGGATTTGTTCCTTGTTGCCTTCTCTACTACGAGCACCGAAACTGTCCTTCCTCAATTGATGGAACGAATGGAGAAATACGGGTGTCCAAAAAGAATCGTTTCCTTCGTGATTCCATCTGGTCTTTCTCTCAATTGTGATGGATCAAGTTTATATTTATCAGTTGCCTGCGTATTCCTTGCACAAGCGTTTGGTGTCGACATGAGTCTGTCACAGCAGCTTTTGATGATGCTTGTTCTTGTGTTAACGAGTAAAGGGATTGCAGCTGTGCCATCCGGTTCACTTGTTGTTCTTTTGGCAACTGCTCATGCAGTCGGTCTTCCAGCAGAAGGCGTTGCCATTATAGCCGGTGTTGACCGAATTATGGATATGGCACGAACAGGCGTGAATGTTCCAGGGCATGCCGTTGCTTGTATTGTCGTATCTAAATGGGAAAAGGTATTCCGTGAGTCAGCTTGGGAAGTTCCAAAAGCAGGTAAAGAAACAAAAGGGATGTAATGTTATAGGAAGGAAAGGGCTCGCCCTTTCCTTTTTTATGCTAAAAACGTTTGCTTTAGTACGGCTTTTCCTTGAGGATGCAGCTGCACTTCTGCATATGCCCCATTTATCATCGTCATTTGCGGCGGGACATGCCCACAATCTATATCGTAAAAAATGGGGATTTGTAGTTCCTTTTGTAATTCTTCATATACATCCTGATACTGATACCCTTCAACAGGCACATCTACTGCACTTCGCCCAAACATCATACCTGAACAGTGATCAAACCACCCTGCTAGTTTTAATTGAACAAGCGATCTCTTCATGCTTGCAGCATTTAATGCGCAGTTTTCGAAATACCAGAGAATCGGTTCGCCTTTTATGAATGTTTCCTGAAAAGCTTTGACGTCTCCAAAAGGTGTCCCTGCTAAGTGACGTATAATATCAATGCAGCCACCCATCAGTCTTCCCTTCACTTTCATTTCTTGTTGATCAAATGTATGCCATGCGGTAGGTTCTGTTAAATGAAAGACATGTTTACTCGGATTGTCATGCTGCCATTCCTTTTGATACATAGATGAAGAAAACTGGGTTATCTCCGTCTCCTCTTTTGCGGAAAGTGTTCGCTCCCACATGGCAGTCGTTTGATCAAGCTCTTCTCCTCTTAGATCGACTAAGTTCGGTCCATGCGCTGTGGCAATGCCTGTTTTTAATGTGAGCGCCAGCAGGAGTGCACTCGTATCTGAGTAACCAAGAATCCACTTTTTCTGCATCGATGAGAAATCGAGGTGCTCTAACACTTCCATAAGCAGCTGTCCTCCCCATGGCGGGATGATGTGATCAATCTCATCACATGTCATCATGTACTGAAGTTCGTTTGCTCGTTCTATCGCAGGGGCAGATTTTGCCTTTTCCTGCTGCCAGACCGTCTCTCCACATATGACATCATAGCCTCTATTTTTCATTCGTTCACATGAAAGCTTAAACATATCATGTAAAGTTGGCTGTACACCTGAGGAAGGTGCAGTGACGCCAATTGTTTGTCCTTTTTGCAAATGCGGAAATTGAATCACTCTGCTTCCCTCCAATCTCTATCTCTCTTACCCTATCCATTTTAGAGAAAATGCCCCTTTTATAAGGGACATCTCTTTTTATTCTTTTTGGCGCAGTACGATATAGACTCCTGCAAAGATACATAGAATCCCAATGAATGAGCGTATCCCCATCTCTTCACCTAAAAGCAGCCAGCCAAGAGCTGCCCCTACGATCGGTTGAAAGAAAAAGAACAGACCGCCGCTCGAGGCATCCATCAATTGAAGCCCTCTATTCCACAAAAAGAATGCAAGAGCTGTTGAGATGATGCCTAGATAGAGAATACCGCCCCAAATCTCCGGTCTTGCCATCTGCTCCACATCTAGGTGAGGTAAACGAAATAAAGCAGGTGGTGTTAAGACAATGAATGCAATGATGATCGCATATGTGGTCGTCACCACTTGAGGGTACTTTCCTGGAACTCGTTTAAGCAAAACAGACATGAGCGCCCATGTAAAAGCAGCGATGACGAGTGAGAGACCGCCAATAAATTCATCTGTTTGCACTGCGACTGGTCCAATCATGAGCCATACACCTGCTGTAGCAAGCAGGATGGATGCGCATTTTCTAACAGTCATGGCTTCTTTTAATAGAAAGAACGCAAACAGCACCATAAAAGCAGGGGTCGCAGATGTAATCACAGCCCCCATTTGTGCAGATGTATACATGGTGCCGATTTCTTGGGTCACAATTGATAGGAAATTTCCGATCAATCCGATCATTACAACAAGCGGGATATCTTTTTTATCTAATCGAAAGGAATAGCCCAAGCGCCATATGGTGCACACCAGCACAATTCCTGCTACAGCATATCTCATCCATACAAGCTCAAGCGGCGGAACCACCGCTACTGTTACTTTGACAACAACGTACATGCCGCCCCAAATACTTGCAGCGATTGCTAGGTAAAGGGCGCCTATATATTTTTCATTCATCTTTTCCCCTCCGTTACTGGATATATTGATCGCCATATCCACAAAACGGAGATCACTCTCCGTTATGGACGGAGGGTGTTTGGTACATCATGTTCAAATAAAGGCTTCCATTGCATTGTCGTCACCTCATTTGTTTTTATTTTCAGACTACTTTATAACAAATTCTGGTTGACTTCAATCCTTTTTTGTCACCATTTTTCTTCATATAATAGAAGATAAACGGGTCTTGACATGCTGAATTCGTTTTCATATAGTAAGTAAAACTATAGGTGGTCACGCAGAAAAGGAGTAGAGGTCGTTGGATATTGAAGCGAGGAAACACATTCCCAGCACGGAACACGAACCGTTTATCGAGGGAATAAAAGATTGTGTGCCAACCCTGCTTGGTTATATGAGTATCGGGTTTGCCTTTGGAATTGTTGGAATTAGTGCACAGTTGAGCTTATGGGACATTGCACTTCTAGCAATCTTTATTTATGCTGGTGCTTCACAGTTTATTATCTGTGCACTGCTTGTCACGGGAAGTCCCCTTTCCGCTATTATTCTCACTACATTTATTGTGAATCTGCGTCATTTATTACTCAGCCTGACGCTGGCTCCTCATTTTACACGCTACTCTTTAAAACAAAATATCGGATTCGGTCTCTTGCTGACTGATGAATCCTTTGGCGTAGCCATGAATAAATTAGCTCAGCATGGAAAGCTGAATAACCGGTGGATGCACGGACTGAACATAACGGCTTATTTATGCTGGATTGCAGCCTGCATACTTGGCGGCATTTTTGGACACTGGATTTCAAATCCTGAAGCGCTTGGTCTTGATTTTGCTTTATCAGCGATGTTTGCTGCACTGCTAGTCCTTTCGTTACAGACAGTTCCCAAAAATAAGTTAACTCATCGCCTGTCACTTGTTTTGTATATGGTCATTGCCATGTTTGTTCTGCTTCATTTCGTTCCTTCACACGTGGCTGTTCTGTTAGCCACCATGATTGTCGCAACCATTGGGGTGGTGACAGATAAATGATTAGCAGCTTTATGTTATGGCTCATTGTTGGTTGTATGATCGTCACCATCATTCCAAGAGTCGTACCCTTTATATTTGTACGAAGTATTCAGCTGCCTGAAGTGGTGCTGAAATGGTTATCGTTTATTCCTATTTGTATCTTTACAGCTTTGATTGCAGAGCATCTCTTCATCCATACAACAACAGGCACAGGCGTCACTATCCATTGGATGTATCTTGCTGTCTTGACTCCCACTGTACTCATCGCTGTTTGGACAAAAAGCTTATCACTTACTGTTCTTGTCGGCGTCATGCTGATGGGCACTGCTAGATGGTTTTTCTAAAAGAAAAAGCTTAACCACATGTGGTTAAGCTTTTTTTCATTTGACGATTCCGTATACAAATCCATCATAACCTTTTTCACCAACAGTTTGAATCGCTGTTGCCTCTATTCTCGGTTCTTGTTTGAGTAAATCAAAAAATTCACGAGTTCCTTGCACTCGTTCATCCCCACTAGAGTCATGAAGGACTGCTCCATTTCTGACGACATTGTCCGCAATAATGACTGTTCCCTTTTTTGAGAAATCTAACGCCCACTTTAGATATTTCGGATTGTTTGGTTTATCTGCGTCAATGAAAATCAAATCGAATGGAAGCGCAGCCCTCTCTTTTAACTGAGATAACGTATCTAATGCCTTTCCTTGCAAAATGCTCACTCGTTCCGATAAGCCCGCTCTGCTGATGTTTTGCTGTGCGATCTGTACATGATGGCTGTCAGCCTCTAATGTGATGAGTTCTCCATCCTCTTCAAGAGCACGCGCAAGCCAAATAGTACTGTATCCACCAAGTGTCCCGATCTCTAAAATGCGCTTTGCATTCTTCGTTTTTGCTAATAAATAAAGCATTTTCCCTTGGGCTGGTGACACATCAATTGCTGGCAGACCTGCTTGCTTATTATGAGTAAGGGCTTGCTCCAATACGTCATCTTTAGGAATCAACTTGTCTATGATATACTCGTCAACTTTCTCCCACACGTGCTCCATTTCATCCATCTCCCTTGATCATGTCTTCTATCTCAAGTCTACATGATGATCGTGAGAGCGTATAATCAATTCTTTTCACACATCTATTCATTTTTTTGATGAAAGACATGCGATGATGAATACATGAAGCAACGCACTGGTTTCAAATCTACTCGTTCAGCTTATTTTTGACATCACCTTTTTTATCTTGAAGTTTTCCTTTTGCTTGATCCTTTTTCCCTTCTGCTTTCAGGTTTTGATGATCCGTTGCTTCTCCAAGCTTTTCCTTGACTTGACCTTTGACTTGATTTGTTTTTCCTTTCGCTTTATCCATATGTCCTTTTTCTTCACTCATTTGTTCCACCTCCAAGTTTGATACTATTCATTTAGCCTTTTTGAAAGATACAAAACATCTGAGTGTGCGATGTACACGTTTCAGGTATGATAGACATACTGGAAAGAAGGGTGGGTGTTCATCAATGATCATCTCTGAAAAAATATTCACAGTTCGTGAGTTGACCTATCATATTCGGTCCGCTTCAGCTTCCGATGCTAAACAGTTATCAGCTCTCAGACTGAAAATCGATGGTGAAACAGAATATTTAGACCGTGAACCAGGCGAAGCCTTTCTTGATGAAAAAGCATTTGAGGCTTTGATTCAAGAGGATACCAAGCAAAGCCGGCATTTATTTTTGGTCGCTGCTATTGAAGGAAAGATTGTCGGTTTTTCAAGATGCGAGGGCCATTCACTCAAGCGCTCTGCTCACAAAGTGACATTTGGCGTCGCTATCCAGAAAGATGCTTGGGGCTATCACATTGGGAAAGAGCTTTTAGCCGCTTCAATTGACTGGGCAGATCAGCAGGGCATTCAGAAGATCTCTCTTCATGTGCTTGAAACGAACAAAAAAGCCATTCGGTTATATGAGAACCATGGCTTTTTGATTGAAGGTGTATTAAAAAACGATAAACGGCTGAGTGACGGATTATATTATGATACTGTTGTGATGGGCAGGCAGCTGCCAAGTTCCTGACCGCTTACATCACATAGCCCCATATCATCGAAATTGCACTGTATATCAGAAGCATCCCCATCACATACTGGAACGGTCTTTCATAAGCAGTCAAAAAGCGCTTATACAAAGAGCCAAATAAGCTCCAGCTGAATGTACCGAGAAAGCCAATAAGTGCGAGAATCAGCGTCAATATGACATACTGCATATTAGATTGTCCATATGGCAAAACAAATGTTGAAATCACAGTCAATCCATACAAGATCGCTTTTGGGTTGATAAATTGCAGCATCATACCAGGGATAAAATGATTGTAGCGATCAAGTGTTTCGTCATCACCGCCTTTACTTTTCATGATTTTGACCGCTAAATAAATCATGTATGCGGCTCCGATGAACGCCATGACCCAGCCTATTTTCGGCATCACTTGATAAAGAATGATATTAAAGAAGCAGCTCAAACACAAAATAACGAGAAATCCGATACCCACACCTAAACAAAAGCGAAATGTTTGCTTGACCCCATATTTATTCGTAAAGACCATGGCCATGATGTTGTTTGGCCCTGGGGTAAAGCTGCTAACAAAAGCATAGATCAACATAGATACAATCAAGATGCCGTCCCCCTTATACGTTATTTAGACTTTAATTACTTTATTGCGTATATTACGTTTTATTGTAACGTTCGGTCTTTATAAAGTAAATAGAGAAAGGAGCTTTTTTCATGGAAGACGTACAATCGATTATTTCTAAAAATGTGAGGCTTCTTAGAGATCAAAAAAAATTAAGCCTCGAAAAGATGGCAGAATTAACTGGTGTCAGCAAGACCATGATTGGACAAATCGAAAGAGGAGAATCTACCCCTACCATCACGACTTTGTGGAAAATCGCCAACGGATTAAAAGTATCTTTTAGTGAGCTCATTTACGCACCACAGCCTGAAATCAAGGTGGTACGCAAGGAGGATGCGCAGGTTTTAACTGAGGACGACGGCCGTTATCGCGTATACACGACTTTTCCTTTCGATGACCGGGGGAAATTTGAAATGTACCGAGTAGAAATTGACCGAGGCGGATCGCTGCGTGCGAGTGAACACATTGGGGGAACAGAGGAATTGATCACTGTTTTTGAGGGAGTCCTTGATTTATCCATTGGTGATGAACAATACACCTTAAAAGCCGGAGACTCTATTCGTTTTAAAGCGGACCGGACGCACACGTATAAACAATCCGGAGAACAAATGGTACGGATGCAAATGATTCTTTATTATCCTCAAGAAAAAAGCTGACAGGCTTGTCCACCTGTCAGCTTTGTGTTTTATTTAATTAAATCCCGGATCGCGTACCACTGTGCCAGTAAATGTGACACTATATTTTCCTAATCCTAATTCTTTAATAGAGGTTTGTTCTAAAATACCGACCCAGCCATCCTCTGCATATACAATACTGTCTGGGATGTTTGAGGTCGTATATGTTCTTGTTACTGAAACAGTTCGACTGGCCTGAGCCGTTATTTCACTGTTTGTTTGCTCCTTTGCTTCCACTGGAGCAGTTGTGACCCCAGCACCCGTTAAGACAATTGCTCCAACCAAAACAGAAGACATGACCTTTTTCATAAAAAAATCCCTCCCTTTTTTGTTGAACGTATAAACTATACCATAATTTAGAACTTTTGTAAGTTTATTTTTTCATTTTTTTGAAAATTATGATATCATTGTCTTACGCTGGATAGAGTGTGTTACATACTTCTATGCTTTTATCCTCATCTCAACCTAGTGAAACAATTGTGAACGGAGGTGATTTCATGAAAAAATGGCTCATCTGTTTTCAACTTGTTTTCCTCTTCACCTTGGCGATCACACCAATTGCTTCTGCTGCTAAATGTCCTACAGTAAAACCATGTATCACTGATCCTTAAGCATAAGAAAAGGCCGATCAAGCCTATTCACTTGATCGGCCTTTTTATTTATTTTTGCTCTGCTTCCCAGCGGGCAACCTCTTCTCTTACTTTAGGAGCCACTTCTTTTCCAAATAGCTCAATGGCTTTTAGCACTTGATCATGCGGCATTGAACCAACCGGTACATGAAGCATAAAACGTGTGATGCCTACATTTTTTCTAAGATGAATGACTTTCTCTGCCACGGTATCTGGATCTCCTACATACAGCGCACCTTCTAAAGTTCTCGCTGCGTCAAACGTAGAACGAGTATAAGGTCCCCAGCCTCGCTCTCTCGCTAATGTGTTCATCACATGCTGTGTGGATGGGAAAAATTGATCTGCTGCCAGGTCTGTTTCTGCCGCAACAAATCCATGAGAATGTGATGCTACAGTTAATTTTTCAGGGTCATGTCCAGCGTGCACTGCCGCTTGCTTGTACAGTTGAACGAGCGGTGCGAACTGTCTTGGACTTCCGCCAATGATGGCAAGTACAAGCGGTAATCCTAGTAATCCAGCACGTACGACGGATTCACGGTTTCCTCCACTGCCGATCCAGATCGGAAGCGGATCTTGAACAGGTCTTGGGTACACCCCAACATCCTGAATAGATGGGCGATGCTTTCCGCTCCATGTTACACGCTCTGACTGCTGCAGCTTCAACAACAAATCAAGCTTTTCTTCAAATAATTCTTCATAGTCATCAAGATCATAGCCAAAGAGCGGGAATGATTCAATAAAGGAACCACGGCCTGCCATGATCTCTGCACGTCCATTTGATAGTCCATCTAATGTTGCAAAATCCTGAAATACACGAACCGGATCTGCTGATGAAAGGACTGTCACTGCACTTGTCAGACGAATATTTTTCGTTTGTGTTGCTGCAGCCGCTAAGACGACAGCTGGATTCGATGCGGCGAAATCCTCACGGTGATGCTCACCTACGCCAAATACATCGAGACCGACTTGATCTGCTAAAATAATTTCTTCTACTACTTCTCGAATACGCTGTGCATGACTGACTGTTTTTCCTGTTTGAAAATCAGGTGTTGTTTCGACAAATGTACTAATTCCTAGTTCCATGATTGGAACCCCCTATCTTATAAATATGTCACAAATTCAGAAACTGGCTTTCTATAACCTCTCGCTTGTCTGCTCTCTACTTTTTCTTTTCCAAGTGTAATCATTAACACAGGAACCAAATCTGATTGAATGTTTAATACCTTTTTCATTGCTTCGGGATCAAAACCGATCATCGGGCAAGTATCCCAGCCTTTATTTTTAGCGGCAAGCATAAACAGCATGGCAGATAAGGAAGCATTGCGGATCGCCTCTTCCTTCTGGAAATCTGCCCCTCTCTGCTCATAAAAGCTCATGGTCTCTCTGACCATTTCTTCATATTGCTGCGTATTTAAAATGCCTAGCATTTTCAGGCCTTCATATATGTCCCCTGCGTGCTCATAAGCGTTTGGATCTCCGAGTACGATGATCGCTGCTGAAGCAGAGTGCACTTTATATTGTCCAAATGCCGCTTCTCTTACTTGTTCTTTCAGCTCTTCTGTTTGGACGACAACATATTGTGTGTGCTGTAAGTTAAAAGCAGATGGTGCCAGCTTGACCTCTTCAAATATGCTGTTAAGTTCTTCTCTCGAAATCGAGATATTTGGCAAAAAATTTGATGCAGATCGTCTTTCACGTACCAATGTATCAAAGCTGAGTGTCATCTTGTTTCCCCTTTTCGCGAAGTTGTTTTGCACCTAAACCGATTTTTTTTAGTAATTCAATGAGCTGCTCTTTTTCTTCTTTTTCAATAAAGGATAGATTTTGCGAAATGACCTCTGTGTGTTTAGGGAAAATGTCGTCAAACAATTGCTTCCCTTTTTCCGTAAGCTGTACATGGAATACCCGCTTATCTGAAGGCGCACATTGCCTTTTCACCAGTTCTTGTTTTTCTAGTTTGTTCACGACATATGTCATACTTCCACTTGGGATTGACAAGATGTCGCTAATTTTTTGAACAGGCTGAGGCCCTTTACTGTAGAGCAATTCAAGGATCTGAAAGTTTTCAAATCCGATATCATAATGTTCAATGTCTTTTTGGATATTTGTAAAAAGGGCTTGATAGGCTTTCATCCATACGCGGAATAGCCTTAAATCTAATTCATGATCATGCTGCACCATGGCAACTACTCCTTTTTCAATAAATCCTAAAACTAGGATAAATTTATCCTAACACTAGGATATTTTCTTGTCAATGAGTTTGTTTCATGAAAAAAAGACCACCTTGTCTCAGTGGTCCTCATCTTTTAAGGTGAAATGCATTTCAGCAATTTGTTTATATTGATGTACTTCCTGTAATGAAAACTTGGATTCCAGATCCGCCGGCGAAAAGAGAGGAATTCCTCTTCCAATGATGACAGGTACGATTTGAAGAAAAAGCTCATCCACCAATTTTTCTTTTATGAAAGATTGAAGCAGTCCCCCGCCGCCGACAATCCAAATATTCCGGCCTGTTTCATTCTTTAATTTTTTCACAAATGATAAGACATCTTCGCGAATGATATGGGTTCCTTCCAGACTGTCTTGTAACGTACGTGACATGATATAACATGTCTTTCCTTCATAAGGAAATTCATCTGGTGACAGCTGAAGAACTTGTTCATATGTATTGCGCCCCATGATCAGCGTATCGACTGACGCATAAAAGGTGTCGTAGCTCGTTTCATCTTCGCCCTCTGTCCCTATTAGCCAATCGAGCCTGTGATCCTCTCTCGCTAAATATCCATCGATACTCATCGCCCCATAAAAAAGCAGTTTTCTTTTCTCACTCAATCCCACCACTCCCTTACCTCAAATAAGAACATATATTCTATTTTATCAAAAAGGAAAGACAAAGGCTACATAACTTTCTCCCTTTTTACGATTCCTGTTCCACCTTGACGAGAAGCTCGTATAATTTTTGCGCGAGCTTGCCGGCATCAATGGTCATTTCTTCATGAATCCATTCCTCTAGTACCCCCACGACACCAGATACGACAAAAGAGGCCTCTATTTGTTCATTCTCTGTAATAGGACGCTGATCAAGCTGCCACTCTTTCATGACTTTTTCTTTGAAAAAGGCTTTGAATTGATTGGTCGTTGGGCCATTTGGTTTTACAAATAACGTCAACATATACTGATTCTCTTTCAAGTATTCAGTCGTTTTGTTTAAAAAGGAAAGCATATCAAGAGGATCCTGACTTGGAAAGGTTTCATCATATAATCCACCGAGCTGATCGAATAGTTCTTTCTCAAGCTGTTCATATAAATCAAACACATCTTGATAGTGCAAATAAAAGGTTCCCCTGCCTAAATCCGCTTTCCTTGATAGCTCTGATACCGTAATCTGCTGCACTTCCTTTTCCTTTAACAGCTCAAGGAAGCTTTCCCGAATGGCTCTTTTTGTTTTGATTGTTCGTCTGTCCTTCATGAAATCCCCTCCGTTTTTGAACAATCAGGCGCTAACTGTCTAATTATGAACAGGTTATCATCCATTGCCGATGTTCGATCTCTTTATTTCTTATTATAATCAACACATGTTCAATAATATATATCTGTTCAAAAAAAGGAGGCCGTCATATGCTTCATTTCAGACTTGCCAGAGAGGATGAACTGCCTCAAGTGGCAGAGTTGTTAGATGATTCGTTTCAGGACTATTCATTTTTTGACTTATTATGTGAAAAGGTCTCAAAGCGCTCTGCTTTCGCTCGTCAGCTGCATTTGGTCAATACAAAGGTGTATTTTCAGCATCAAATCTGTTTTGTCGGGGTTGAGAACGAGAAGGTTGTGTCTGCTGCCCTTTTAAAGCATCCGCATCTTCCTGAACCAGGCATCATGGGTTATGTATTGTCAGGTGGGTTAAAGCTGCTCTTCACTGGCGGTATATCGGCCATTCAGCATGTGTTCCGTGTTTTAAAGGAGGCAAAAAAAGCGTGTTCTTCCTTAAAGCAGCCTTACTGGTATTTAGAAGCACTTGTCGTGGCAAAAGACCAGCAAGGGAAAAAACTCGGAAGCCGCATGTTAAAGCAATGCCTTTTTCCCTTTATCGCCCGGCAAGGCGGCGGACTGTTCACACTGATTACACACAACGAGGCCAATCGTCATTTCTACCGAAAAAATGGCTGGATGGAGTTTGATGAAAGGGTATTGCGAGGAAAGGAAATGTCCTTGGAAAGCTGGAGCTATAAAACCGTGATTAAATAAGGTATCCTCTTCAGGTGATGATATAATAGAGTCAGTTCAATCAATGATCATACTTGGAGGAGAGACTGATGATACGACGACTTGATCATATCGTGTTGACTGTACAACATATGGAGGAAACCATTCGCTTTTATACGAACGTATTAGGAATGAAGGAAGAAACTTTTGGTGAAGGCCGTAAAGCGCTTCGTTTTGGTTTACAGAAGATCAACCTTCATGAAGCTGGTCATGAATTTGAGCCAAAAGCGGCTCATCCTCTTCCTGGATCTCATGATTTGTGCTTTATCACCGATTTAGACATGGACAGTTTGCTGCTGCACCTCCGGAAGCAAGTGGTCCCGATTGAAGAGGGACCGGTCAGACGTACCGGTACATTAGGTCCAATTGAATCTGTTTATATCCGTGATCCTGATCTGAATTTAATTGAAATCTCTCGATATATAGAGGAGGGTGATCCGTCATGACTCGTATATTTTTGAGACCGATTGAAGAGCAAGATTATCCTGGTATTCAAAGAGGGTGTCAGCATGCAGAAACACTTCATATGACTGGTACACGAAAAACGTTCACACTAGAAGAAATTCGATCCGCCTATACCCGTTTTTTGCAGGATGACAGCAGACGAGATTTCGCCATTTGTCTGCTGGATACGAAAGAGATGATTGGAGATGCGGCGATTGTGGACATTGATCCAATCAATCATACGGCAAGCTTCCGCATTGCGCTTCACGGGCCGGAGCATTTTCAAAAGGGCTATGGCACTGAAGCTGTTCGGATGGTTCAAGCATTTGCCTTTGACACATTAGAACTCAACCGTCTTGAGCTTGAAGTCTTTTCCCACAATCCAAGAGCCTTTCGAAGCTATGAGAAAGCCGGATTTCAATATGAAGGAAAAAGACGCCAAGCGCTCTATTTCAACGGTACATACTCAGATGTCATCATCATGGGCATCCTTCGTGAAGAATATAAAAACATGATGAATACAGATGCTCCTGCTTAAGAAGGGTCATCTTTTTTAAAAAATTGAATCCCAGTGACGATGATTAAACAAATGATGGAAGAGAGAACGATAGAGACGCTTGATAGACTGAGCGCCATGCCTTCCCACCTACCAATAAAGAGACTGACAATCAATAAAACCAAACCAAATAAAATCAAGCATATAGGGACAATGAACCCCGCATGACGCTGCCGGCTTCTTTTCCCTGCCCACCATGAGAGACACAAAATAACGATTGTAAAAATAGCTGTTTGCAGCCAGAACATGTGATATCAACTCCCTTTCTCTTTTTGATCCCATGACAATGGAGGTACTTCAAATGAACATTAGACCCATCGAGCAAAAAGACAATCCGTATATCGCAGCGATTATCCGCCAGTCACTAGAATCAGCGAATCTAGCAATTGAAGGAACAGCCTACACTGACCCCCAACTTGACCAGCTTTTCGAATATTATCAATCATTGACTCATGCAGCCTATTGGATTGCTGAAGAGCATGGTGAGATTGTGGGTGGTGTAGGGATTGCTCCATTCACAAATGGAGTATGTGAATTACAAAAGCTTTATTTAAGTCCAAAAGCACAAGGAAAAGGTGCGGGCAAAAAACTGATGGATACGGCGCTGGAATATGCCTCTACATACTACGAAGCGTGTTATTTAGAAACCCGCCGAGAATTAACAGCGGCTATAGGCCTTTATCAGCGATACGGCTTTTCTCTTCTTTCAGAACCGCTTGAAGGCTCCGAGCATTCTGCAATGGATGCTTGGTATCTCAAGACCTTCTCATCATGAACCATAAAACAATCGATAGGTTTTGATCCTCCGGAAGCCTAACTTCTCTGCTAGTTTGATTGAAGCTTGGTGATGGACATCGCAATCCCAATGCGGTGTCCTCTTTTTTTCATGACAGATGCTGAGCATATGCTGAGCTGCCAGCAGCGCCAAACCTTTTCCTCGATAAGTCTCATCTGTCCAAATATCTATCTCTGCACGATCCTTACTTGAAAAAATAGAGACACATTCACTCACCACGTTCTCTCCATCTAAAATGGCAATCCCGATTCCCTTTAAAAGAAAGCGAGCTGTTTCACCCCAATAGACTTCGTAATAGCTGGGAGGAAAAGCCCTGCTTGCAGTCATCACCTGCTCATTTGTCCGCTCTACTCTATAGCCTGGATAAGGCGCAGAGACATGAGAATGTGCCTGTGAATAAACGTACGCATGTCTTTCCATTTCATTCAGATATAACCCAAGACATTTTTTCATCAACGCATCTGTTAATGGGTTTGCTGAAAATATGGTGAATCGGGCATTTTGTCTTTTCTGCCTTTCGTACACATCCACAATGAAGGCTGAACAGCGTAACAGCTCCGCTTCACTCCTTCCTGCCACATAATAAATGCCGCATGAAGCTTCGAGAAAATATACAAGCGGATGCGCTTCATCATCTACATAAAGATGCCCTTGTATGACGCCATCCATGACTGCATCTACAAACACTGGATATGCCGGATCGATCTGCTTAATTCCTTTTTTCATTGATGGTATCTTTTTCCGTTCCAAGAGATGCACGATTTTTCCTCCTTTCCTTCCATTATAAAGAAAAAGCTGCTGACATACAGGACTCTTTTCAGCAAAAGCAATCTTCTGCATCAATGGCGCAATTTAAAAAAAGAGACCTTATTTAAAAGGTCTCTCATTATTCTGCCGTTGCCTCTTCTGTCACTTTTCCCTTCCAAATCAGGGTTAAGCCTAATCCAAGAAATAAGACAACACCTGCGAATAGAAATGGGAAGTGAATATTTTGGTCGAATAAGATGCCGCCAAGTGCCGGCCCGAAAATCGTACCTAGGCTTGTGTAGGTAGAGTTCATTCCTGCGACAAATCCTTGCTGATTGCCAGCGATTTTGGATAAGAAGGTGGTTAATGCTGGACGCAATAAATCAAACGCAAGGAAAATGACACATGTGACAATCAATACAACCAAAAAGCCTGACACGACGGTTGAAACGAAAGCAAGGACAGCCCCGATAATCAGACATAGCTGAATGACTCTTTTTTCTCCTAGGGTATTTACCAGTTTACCAAACACAAGTACTTGGATGATGACTGCCACAATTGAGCTGACGGTAATAATCACGGCTATATCTTTTGGACCAAATCCAAACTTATGATTTGTGAACAAGCTAAAGACTGTTTCATATGCAGATAGTCCAAATGCGAGGACAAATACAATGATAAAGGCAATGAGGTAGCTAGGATGAATCGATTTTTTCAAATCTTTAAAGAAAGTCGATTCTTTCACTTCAATCATTTGCTTCTCTCGCTCTTCTTTTGTTAAAGGCTCCTTCAGCATAAACATAGACGAAATGACGGCAATAAACGCAATCCCTGCTGCAAAGAAGAATGGCAGGCGTACGCCGTATTCTGCAATAAACCCGCCAATTCCCGGGCCAATGATAAAACCAGTACTAATGGCCGCAGAAACATAGCCCATCGCCTTTGATCTTTCTTGAACGGTCGTAATATCTGCGACATACGCAGTGACAGCCGGCATGATAAATGCCGCACTAATTCCGCCTAGAAGCCTTGCAACATACAGAACATACACGTGTGTTCCAAGACCAAAAACGAGTTCCGATAACGCGAAGAGGAACAGCCCAGACACAATCATTATCTTTCTTCCGTAGCGGTCTACCCATCTACCTGCAATCGGTGATGCGATGAGCTGAGCAACGGCAAACGCCGCCACAAGGTATCCCATCGTACTTCCTGTTAGATGCATCACATTCATGAATAGCGGCATGACAGGAATAATGAGACCAATGCCTAAAAACGCAATAAAAATATTACTCAATAAAATAACGAGTACAGCTTTTTGCTCACGAATCGGTTTTTGCATGATGTTTGTTTCCCCTTTACTGACTCACTTGTTACTCATGATGGTTGATTCCGTGAATAAACAATGAGATCGCCTCTTTTTGTAACTCTTTCTTCTGCTCAATGGTGTCATTTTTATATAACACGTCTAATCCATAAAAAACGGAAAGTAATATTTTCACTTTTGACTCCACATGCTGGATCGACCAGCTGCCATCTTCATTTCCCTCAAGTAAGATATCTCTCATCACATCATCAAAATCGACATCAATCTTGTTCAGCCGTTCCATGACTTCATCTGATGTAAAGGCGCTGGCACAAAATTCCTCACTCGCTCTCATTAATGGGTAGTTAATCCCCATTTGACTGAGCAGCTCTGCAAATCCGGCAAGCTTATCAATAGCTCGGTTCAGTGTTTTCTTTTCCTCATGCCACGTTTCCATCATCAAACGATGATCCTCTTCCATAATATGAAGAAACAAAAACTCTTTTCCTTTGAAATGATGATAGAGATTGCCTTTACTCACCTCAGCAGCCTCTAAAATATCGCGTACGGATGTTTCTGAATAACCTTTTTTCGCGAATAAATCACGAGAAGCGGTGACGATTTTTTGCTTCGTCTTCTCACTCTTTCCAGCCCCGCTTTGTGTACTTGTCATGTGTCACAATCCCTTTCTACCCTACATTTCTTTATGTGAAAAAATAAAACCGACCAGTTGGTTTATTTTTTCATTATAAATGGATTTTCCTCATAATACAATGAAAAAGGCATCGATTCATAAGGCGTAATTCATGTGAAAACAAACAAAACAGTCATCTGCGTTATCACTAAAAAGGACTTATACGCATCTTTCTTCTGCGGCCTTTTCATGACTGCCTTGACCTACTACGTGTTCATCATTCATTTAATTTCACTTTATATTTAACTTCACTTAAATATAAAAATTGCCTATAATAGAATAGAGGTGATGTCATTGGATGAGGAAATTATTCATTACAGTAAAAAAATCATAGAATACTCGAATGCTCTAGGCTCAATTTATGTAGAAGAGTATCAGCGATTTTTAAAACATGAGTATGCAGATTTATCAGCCAAACAAGAGCTGACGCTTGAGTTGCTGCGTACGAAAACGAGAACGATCAATGAATTAGCTGATTACTTTTCGATTTCTGCCAGCGCAGCTAGCCAGCTTGTATCAAGGCTTGAGCAGCTCGGCTATGTCACACGAGAAATTAATCCGCATAACCGAAGAGAAATCATTGTTGATTGTGCTCAAAAGGGCCATGACTATCACAAGAATACAGAAGACATTCAATTGCATCTAATTCAAAAATACTATGCAAAGCTTCCAAAAGAAGATTTAAAAACATTACTATCTCTATACGAAAAAATCTATCAGATTGCGAAAGAAGCGCCTTAATACGGTGTTTCTCTCCCCAACATTTAAGTTAACTAAACTATTAAGGGGTTGAAAATATGAGAAGCATTCATTTACAAGATAGCCGGCACATCGGTTTGATTCAATACGGTGATCTTGAGGGGTTTCCAATTTTCTTTTTTCATGGAACACCTGGATCAAGAGTGATGTTTTTAGATGATGATCCAATCTCTCAAAAGCTCGGCATTCGTCTCATCTGTTTGGATCGACCTGGATTTGGTTTATCCACCCCTCTACCTGACCGCACAATTTTAGACTGGGCAAAAGACGTGCAGGAAGTGGCAGATGATCTTGGCATTCAACATTTTTCAGTGATGGGTGTATCTGGAGGCGGTGCATTCGCTGCTGGTTGTGCCTATCAATTGCCGGATCGCGTTCTTTCTGCCGCTCTGATCTCAAGTACAACCCCTTTTCAGGACGGAAAACCGCCAAAAAGCATGCTGAAAGAAAATAAATTAGCCTTTTTCCTTAGTAAGAAGTTTCCTTGGCTATTGAAAGCAAGCTATCGTTCCCAGAAAAAAATGATTGAGAACAAACCAGAGAAATTTAAGAAGCTGGCCAAAAACGGGAACAAGCATTTACATCCGTGGGATCGGCAATTCCTTCAAACCGATGAGCAGGTAGAAATGATGATGACACATTTACACGAAGCGACTCGTCAATCGGTGGATGAGTGTATTCGTGAACCCATTTTACTTTCGAAACCATGGGCATTCGATATGAAAGATATTCAAATCCCTGTTGATGTCTGGCATGGAAAAGAAGACACGATGGCTCCATTTGTAGAAATAGAAAAAATAGCTCGGGCGATTCCAAACGTCAAAACGCATTATATAGATCAAGCAGGGCATTTTCTTACTGATGTAGACGATATTTGGCGAGATATTTTACGCTCTTTAAAGGAGCGTGCTGAACATCAGAAACATGCATGAAAAAAGACCCGATATGACTCGGGTCTTTTTCTTCATTAATATTGTTCATAATACCTCTGCACTTTATCTGGATCCTTTGTCTTCGTCAGTGCCAGCATGAGCAGAATACGTGCTTTTTGCGGGTTTAATGAATCAGACGACACAAAGTGATGTTCATCATCCGTTTTTTCATGGGTGACAATTCCATTACCCGTACGGCTTGATCGCACGAGAACCACATCTTTTTTCACTGCATCTGTTGCTCCTTTGATGGCTTCTGTTGACATCGTTCCATTTCCTGCTGCGGCTACAACAATCCCTTTCGCTCCTGCTTTTACTGCAGCATCATACATATATTTTTGATCATTTTGATAGCCGTATAAAATATCAACTTGTGGCAATTCTTTTATCTTCGATACATCAAAATCGCTTTCAGTCGTATGTTTTCTTGTCGGTTCGTTATAAAAGGACACCACTTCACCAGCAATTTCTCCCATGTATCCTTGCTCAAGTGACTTGAAGGCATCAGTTGTGGTTGTGTTTGTTTTCGTAACAAAACGAGCTGATGCAATTCGGTCATTTAATGTGACCATGACCCCTTTGCCCTTTGCTTCTTTGGTGGATGCAATTTTCACCGCCTGATACAAGTTAAGCGGGCCATCTGCACTGATAGCCGATGCTGGTCTCATTGAGCCAACGACCACAACAGGCTTATCACTTTTGACCACCAGATTTAAAAAGTAAGCTGTTTCTTCAAGTGTATCTGTTCCATGCGTGATGACAATGCCATCCACTTGATCATCTTTTAATAGCTCATTGACTCGTTTGGCTAATTTTAAAAGAAGAGCGTCATCAACATTTTCACTTCCAACATTCGCTACCTGCTCACCAGTGACATTTGCAATATCCTTCAGCTGTGGAACTGAAGCAATGACTTTATCGATGCCAAGTGCACCAGATTTATAGCCCGTCGTATCTGTATCACTGTCTGAACTGCCAGCAATCGTCCCGCCTGTGGCTAATACCTTAATATTTGATAAGGACTTATTCCCTGTTTCAACCGCATTGTTTTTCTCTTTTGTTTCACTGGATACGTTTTCTTTTTCGCTTTGACTATTCTCTTGAGTGCCTGTGTTCGCACAAGCTGCTGTCACTAGTAATAAAACAGAAAGAAGGACAGCACCTAACCATTTTGTCATGTTCATTGGATCATCTCTTTTCCTCATTTGATGGATTTCATGGCTAAATCTCTTTCTATAGACTTTACTTTATACCATACCTTCATTCATCGGCATGAGGCTAAAGATATAGAACCAAATAAAGGTAAAAAGGGCATGATATTAAGAGTTTATTCAATTCTTAATACCTAAATTTGCTGTAATTAAATTGAGTATTGAAGGTGGCGTATTTTAAAAATAACCGATGCTTGATAATGAATTTATGATAAAATATAGTAAATTTTACAAAAAAGGAGTATACATTTTGCATTCGCTTCCACCCTTTTACAAAATCCTAATCACACTATTCATCAGCTCTACTTTACTCGGCTTGTTTGTCTGCTTATTTCCACCTATTCAAGCTGAGCCTGCGTTTCTGATATTTTACATTCCTATCTTTTTTGTTTATTATTTCGTCTTTGCGGTTCCTTTGCAGTTATTGTTTTCTTTGCAGCCAAAGGCTTTTCATCCTCTTTATTTAGCTGCTTATTTACTGATTGCATTGGTTGTCATGCTCTTTTTCGTTGATGGTATTGGGAGCCCGGTGTCTTTACCCATCATCATCATGAGCAGTCTTATCTACTGGACCTGTGATTCCTTGTTTTATCAAAGAATGCATGAAAAAAATACATAATGCGCAGGACGTACAAGCTCCTGTTCTAAATAGAGACGAAGGGTATATATCTTGTTACATACCTCCTATCCTTGACCACACAATCAATCATGCCATAAAAAAAGCACTGAGGTTATCTACCTCAGTGATGGGAATCGTTATTTCTTCATTGAACCTGCGTGTGAAAAGATTAGATCTTTCAATTCAAATTCGAATGTCTTTCCGTCCACAATACCGACTGTTTTTTCACTGTCATAAAGCTCAAGCATACAAGCAGCCATTTCTTTTGATGTATGATATTTCTTGAAATTGCCTTCATATTCAAATTCGTCTAGATCCAATGAGCGCTTTGCAAATTCTGATTCTGTCGCGGATGGCGCTAAAACTTTTGCCTTTAATTTGGCACCTTTTTCTTTCAATTCTAGGGCCAGTCCTTCTGTAAAGGCGCTCACGTAAAACTTCGTTGCTGAATAGGTGACGGCATTGCCAACGACTGTATAGCCTGCTCGTGAAGAAATGTTAATGAGCTGAGCTCCCTCTACTTGCTCATAATCACGAACAAATAAGGTGGATAGAATCGTTAATGCTTCTATATTCAGATGAAGCATATCCCCAATTTTACTTAAATCTTGTTCTCCTATAGAGCCAAAATGACCAAACCCTGCATTATTAATGAACGTATCCAGTTCATAATCTGACAATGATTCATAAAATGAATACACTTGCTCTATGTTTGTTAAATCAACTGACTGTATGACTACTGTGATATCGGGATATTGATCATGAATCTTTTTCTTCAATTCTTGGAGTTTATTGAGCCGGCGTGCAGCTAATATAAGATTTTTCCCTCGTGCTGCAAATGCGAGAGCCGCCTCATATCCAATACCTGAGCTTGCTCCTGTAATGACTGTATAGCCCATTTTATATCCCCCTATTCGCGTCTTCTAACTGGTTAAATTATAACGACAGCGTTTCACTCAAGTCAATTTTGAAGAGAGTCAAAGGGCATCATGTCAACTTAGATACAGCTCCTCAGTTACTTCCTTTTGAATCATTTTGGAGGATGTCATGCTGAGATTTTTTTGATAATTTCTGAAAAACCAATTGATAGGAATGTTCGATTAACTCCTCTACAAATGAGGATGGAATGTCTGCATCAAGGTAAATGGAATTCCAATGAGTCTTATTCATATAGTAGCCAGGGATAATTCCTTCATGCATCTCTCTTAGTTCTTCAGCACGAAGAGGATCACATTTTAAAGTGATGACAGGCTTTCGATTCGCATCTCCCCCCATCATAGCAAACATCTTTCCGCCAATATGATAACGATCTGCCTGCCACTCAGGTTGATAATCATGGGTTGTTCCTTTTAAGGAAAGACAAAATGCCTGCAGCTGTTCTTTTTTCATTTCATTAGCTCCTTTTTTAGAAATCATCTATTTTTTCTATTATATCGACAATGAGGAAAGATATCTGACGCTTTTTTTCAGAAACAATAAGAAAAGCACAGGCCCATTGTCTCCTGTGCTTTTGAATCACTCTGCTTTTTTTATTCAAACGCCTTCTTTAGTTGATCCCCCATCAAATGCCAAGCTTCTTCAGCTATGGCTAAATCTCCGGCGTGCGTGAAGCCGTGTGGAACTCCTTTAAATTGTTTATACGTGACGTCTATCCCAGCTTCTTTTAACTTGGCAGCATATTGCTCAGCTTCTTCAGCCAGCGAATCCTTCTCTGCTGTGATGACGAGAGCTGGAGGCATTTGTGCCAAGGATGTACGATCTGCAAAAACCGGAGAAACGAGCGGATTGCGCGGATCTTGGCCTTGCAGATAGAAGGAATTAAAAAGTCTCGCCAATTCAACTGGAATCGCTTCATCAAACGCTGGCTTTTCTGCTGGATCAGTGGCTAGATCAAGCGGCGGATAATCAAGCACCTGATAAACAATTGGGAGTGTATTTCCTTTTTGAATATTCAATAGACAAGCAGCCGTTGCCAAATTTCCTCCTGCACTATGTCCGCCAACGGCTAATGCATTCCGATCGATTTGAAGCTCGTCAGGGTGTTCATACAGCCACTTCAGTACATCGTAGCATTCATGAAGAGCCGCTGGGAAAGGGTGCTCAGGAGCAAGCTGATACTCGACATTGACCACGATACATTGCGCCCGGTCTGCAATGACTGGACACCATGGATTATCCATTTCAGCACTGCCCATGATAAATCCGCCACCATGTAAATTCACAAAAACAGGAAGTGGCTGCTTTGATGTGTTCACTGGCTTAAACACCCACACCTTTGTTTCGCCAGCACTTGTTGGAATGTCATATTCCATTTTGTTCACATCAGGAGGATTTACTGGCTTTAGTTCCGATTGACTCGCTAATGAACCTTCAGATGGCTGGCGTAATGAAGCAGCGATTTTGATTTGTTCTTCTAAGTTCATGATCTCAGACTCCTATCTTATTCATTTCTTCTTAACTCATTCGTTCCTTTTTCCTCTTTTCCTTCTACTGAATCAGCAGCACCTTACTGGAATAATCAAAATAAAAAAAGAAGACATTGAAGAAGGTATACGTTTATTAGCTAAACTTATCAATAAAGCTAAGTAACGCACTGAATTTAACACACGATACTAAGAGAATGAAAAAACGAAGAAAACGAGTTTTCCATGTTTAATGTAAATGGGAAAACTCGTTTTTATATTACGCAAAAAACCTAAAATACGATCAATCTGTAACTGCAAACCAAGTTTCTTTGAGCAATTCACAGAAAGATTGAATGGTTGGTCCTTCTGAACGACTTCTTAAATATACGACAGATGTTTCAATTGGTTTTTCACAGTAATGCAATGGGATAAGAATACCCTCTGCTAATTCTTCTTTAATCATATTTTCACCAAGCAAGGCGATTCCGGTTTTATTTAAAACTGCCCGCCTAATCGTTTCATCACTTCCCCCGCATTCAATGATAGAAGATGGACGGGTGTTAATTTCAGAAAAACACTGCTCTGTAATTGAGCTAAAACCGCAATGTTCATGATAAGCAAGAAACGGAAAAGATTCTATAATCTCTTCTTTAGAGCGGTTTTTTGTAAGATCGGCGGAGACAACCAACACCGCCTTTTCCCTTTCTAAAACAAACTTTTCTAATTCTGAGGAATCAACTTCCCCTGCAACAATCCCAATATCTGCTTCATTATTTAAAATTTTATCGACAGCTATAAGGCTGTTTGCTGGCATGAGGCGCAGCTTAACTTGTTTATGCAATTTTGTATAAGAACTAAGCAGTAGGGAAAGGTGATTCGTACAATAATATTCTGAAGCTGTCACAGTTAGACTTCCGGAAGGACCATTTAACTCTTCCATGTCTCTTTCCATATATTCCATTAATTCAAATAATCTATCTGTATGCTGCTTTAATTTTTTTCCAGCAGGCGTCAAAAACGTTTTTTTTCCAATACGGGTGAATAGAGAATGGTTTAGTTCCCTTTCTAATACTTGAATTTGCAAAGTAATAGTGGGTTGAGTATATTTTAAGATCTTTGCAGCTTTGGTCATATTCAATTCATTGGCTACTACTTGAAAAGTTTTTAGATTTCTGAGTTCCATTTAACCTTCATCTCACTATCTATATTTTTTATAGCCTACAAAAGCTCCTAACCAAAAGTATATAAAGTAATCATCTTTCTCATAGGATATAAGGTTAACCATATAACCCCATAGACAAGATGCTCTGAAGCGAATAGCAATCAAATCATTATATCAAAAATTTTAACGGGAGAATCTAAAAGTTTGATACGAATCATTCATTTTTTATTGGTAACTATTGAATCGCCTAATTTAAAATACCAATAAAAAACCAAATCATCTCCTTACTCTTAAGGTTATGATATATCGCTAAAGTTTTCTAATGCATACTATTAAATTAATTAATTTTTAGCTTGTTTCATCCTGTGATAGATTTGATAAAGAGCTTAACGAAGTAAGGGAAAGGGAGAATATTATGTACCCATTTAAAGTATTAAATCATGAAGATATCAAAGCTATTCTTGATATGAAAAATGTAATCGATATCGTAGAAAAAGCTTACGTCTTAAAAGAAAATAAAGAAGCTTCTTTATTCCCAATGGTGTTTCACGAGTTCGAACCTGGTAAAGCGGACATGGATATTAAATCAGGAGAATTGTCAGGAGCAGGCATTTTCGGTTTAAAACTTGTTTCCTGGTTCGGTGACAACCCTTCTAAAGGCCTTCCTGCTGTTGTTGGAACTGTCTTAGTTCTTGACAGCCGTACAGGCCTTCCAATCGGTATCTTGAGCGGTGAGTATATGACCATGATGCGCACCGGAGCAGCTGGTGGAATTGGAGCTAAATATTTAGCAAGAAAAGAATCAGAAGAATTACTTATGGTAGGATCAGGTCATGTTGCGGCTTATCAAATCTTAGCTGTTTTAATGACAATGAACCATATCAAAAGAGTTCGAGTGTATAATGCTCATTCATTTGACCGAGCTGGTCAGTTTTGTGCAGACATCAAAGGCAAGTTAAAAGAGCTGTTAGCTCAAACTAAAGAACAAAACCCGGAAGTTTATGAAGAAATGCTTCAAAAGATAGAGATTGAGTATACGCCGGTTAATGATATTGAATCAGCTACGAGAAATGCAGATATTATTATTACAGCTACTCCAGCACGCCAACCAATTATTCTAAAAGAATGGGTAATGCCAGGTACTCATTTTTCATGTGTGGGTGCAGACATGGCAGGAAAACAGGAAATTGATGAAAATATTTTAACTGATGCTCGCATATTCGTTGATGACCTTGAACAGTCTGTTACGGTAGGAGAATTTGAAACTGCATTCAAAAAAGGCATCATCGCAAAAGATAGCATCATTTCGGAAATTGGAGGAGTGATTACAAATCAAGCACCAGGACGCGTTTCTCCAGAAGATATCACTGTTTTTGACAGTACAGGCATCTCTCTTCAAGATCTATTGACAGCGAGCTATGTTCTAGAACAGGCAGAAGAAAAACAAATTGGGATGTCGACAAAGCTGTAACTGATCGATAGCCTTTTAAATAAGCAGATTTTAGAAAGTATTCTTTACCAAAAGACTATGTATCAAAAAATAAGATCATACTTACAAAGGAGTTAATCGGATGAATATTAAAACATTTGCTGTAGAACATTGGATGAATTTATACGAGCAAGAGGCCGTTTATAATATCGCGGAAACATGTGTTGAATCTTTCACTGTAAATGAGTTGATTGGGATTGACGGCACAAATCCGGCAGATTTTTTCAATGAAGTCGGAAAGAAAAAATTAACATACGGACATATTGAAGGATCTCCAGAGTTTAAAAGCTTAGTATCTGGCCTGTATGAGACAGTTGAAGCTGATAATGTACTTGTCATGAATGGAGCAATTGGTGCAAACTTCTTAGTGCTCTATTCTCTTATTGAGCCAGGAGATCATGTAATTGCTGTACACCCAACATACCAGCAGTTATATGATGTGCCTGCTTCATTTGGCGCGAATGTAGATCTGCTGCCATTGAGACCAGAAAATAACTTCCTGCCGGATCTAAACGAATTAAAGTCTCTGATTAACGAAAAAACAAAATTGATTATTATCAACAATCCGAATAATCCTTCAGGTGCTATTATTGAGAGAGAAATGCTTGAAGAGATTGTAGAAATTGCACGCTCAAGTGATGCTTACTTGCTGTGCGACGAAGTATACAGAAACCTATTACAGGAAGATAACCTTGTTGTGCCATCTGTTGCTGATTTATATGAAAAAGGAATCAGTACATCAAGTATGTCAAAAGTATTTTCATTAGCCGGATTGCGCCTTGGCTGGATTGCAGGTCCAAGTGATGTGATCGCTGAATGCATAAAACACCGTGATTACACAACAATCAGCTGTGGTGTGCTTGACGATATGTTAGCCGTTCATGCTCTTAAAAACTACGACAAAGTCCTAGGGAGAAGCCGCAAAATTATCAAAGATAATCTGGCTATTTTAGATGAGTGGGTTCAAAACGAACCTTCAATCTCCTACGTAAAGCCACGTGCAGGCACAACATCTATGCTGAAATACGATTACCCTGTTTCATCAGAAGAATTTTGCGTTGACCTATTTAAAACGAATGGCACATTCTTAACGCCAGGTTCTTGCTTTGATATGGAAGGATACGTTCGTATCGGTTACGCATGTTCAACAGATGTATTAAAAGCAGGTCTTGAGAAATTCTCTGAATATTTGCGTACCCTTAAAGTAAATAGCTGATTAACAACCATTAAGATAGATATTTGGAATATCTGATCGTACAAAAAACCGAACTGCCAATAATGGTTAGTTCGGTTTTTTATAAAGTGAATAAGGGATATTTAAAACCCTTAAAAAAACATTGAAATAACTTATCAGATTATCTCACATCATTAATTTCAATAGTTACCATTATGTACGACTCTTTTTTTTTCATTTATTTTCATATTTAATGATATCATTATTTGATGAAAGACTAATTTATTGAAAAAAAGCACTGCGGCGCTATGTCCTCAGTGCTTTTCATTTCTCTTATGATACTTGCTGTTCTACCTTCACTCGTTTAATGAAGAAAGCAATAATCAATCCAATGACGGTCATGATCACGGCAAAGATAAATGCATGCTGGACACCATTTGTAAAGGCGAGCAGCTGATTCACCGGATTTGCGGGATCAGATACATTTTCCATAAAGCTGCGAGCTCCTGATGAAAGGATCGAGATACCGATCGCAGTACCAATGGCTCCTGACACTTGCTGCAAGGTATTCATAATCGCTGTACCATGCGGATATAGCTCTGGCGGAAGCTGATTTAATCCATTGGTTTGAGCAGGCATCATGATCATTGCGATTCCGATCATTAAGGTAATATGAAGGGTTACAATGAAACCAATTGACGTATTGACACTTAGATTCGTAAAGCCAAACATCGTCGCTGCGACAATGACAAGACCTGGAATGACAAGCCATTTTGGACCAAACTTATCAAATAGACCACCCATGATTGGAGAGAGCAGTCCGTTGATAATTCCACCTGGCAACAGCATTAAACCTGCTGTAAATGTAGAAAGCGCCAAGGACGTTTGCAGATACAATGGCAAAATCATCATAGCAGACAGCATTACCATCATACACACTAAAATCAGAAGTAAACCAATGACAAACATCGGATATTTAAACGGGCTTAAGTTCAGCATTGGTTCTTTCATGTTCAACTGTCTTAAAGAGAACACGAGAATCCCTATGACACCAACTACAATTGCAACGATGACATGCATACTGCTCCAGCCGCCCCCTTCACCGGCACTGCTAAAGCCATATACTATTCCACCGAAACCAATGGTTGAAAGCACAATCGATAAGATGTCGATTTTCGGTCTTGTTGGTTCTGTAATATTTTGCATAAAGATAAAACCAAAGACAAGTGCAGCCATTAATAAAGGAAGTGAAATCCAGAAAATCCAATGCCAAGTCAACGATTTCAAAATAAGACCAGAGACTGTCGGGCCGACAGCTGGTGCAAACATAATCACAAGACCAATAATCCCCATTGATCTGCCTCGTTTATGAGGCGGGATGATGACCAAAATCGTATTAAACATCAATGGCAGAAGCAATGCTGTACCGACTGCCTGCACGACACGTGCTACCATTAAAATACTAAAGACCGGGGCAACCGCCGCAATAAATGTTCCGATGATCGAAAAGACGAGCGACGTAATGAAAAGCTGTCTTGTTGTAAACCATTGAAGAATGAGTCCTGAAATCGGTACGAGAATACCAAGTGTTAATAAATATCCTGTTGTCAGCCACTGAGCAGTCGTCGCTTCAATTCCAAAGTCTAACGTTAAACTTCTCAGCGCCATGTTTAATGCCGTTTCACTGAACAGGCCAATAAATCCAGCTGTGATAAAAGAAATAATAATGGGCAGCGTTCGAATTTCAGAAGCTGCTGCTTTCTTTTTGTTCATATTAAGTTGGCTCCTTTTCTTTTTCAATTTAGATGAACCTTAGGAAGTCAGGGTGGTCAGAAATGAGCCACTTTCATGTCTATTGAAAGACGGATAAAATCTGTTTTTCTGCTGCAAATTGAGCAATTTTGTCGATCGAATAGCCAGATTCATGTATATAAAACATGAGCTCAGGCGTCATTGGAGAGGACATACATAACGTTGTCAGTTCTATATCCTGTATATTCGCTTCTCCCTTTTCTCTCGCTTCTTCAAGCAATTCACGAATGATTTGTCTTAGTGATTGACTGTAATGACTATCATACACTTTACTTGTCTGCTCTAAATTCCCAGAGATTGTGAGCATCCGAATCCAGTCTAAATGGTGACCGACGATCAGATGAATTTCTTCGAGAACATAGCGTAAACGTTCACGAACCGGCTGATCACTTATTTTGCTCAAGTAAAGATGCAAAGCTGGGATCAGCTGTTCAAATCTCTCCCCAAGGATAGAAAGGCACAGATCACTTTTATTGGCGTAGCGGCGGTATAGAGTGCCCTGTCCAACACCAGCTGTTTTCGCAATTTTATGCATGCTGACATTTTCTACACCAAATTCTTGAAACAAGGAGAATGCGATCTCTTCAATTTCCTCACCAATATCCTTTTCCACCATACACACCTTCTTTACCTTCATCCACATGACACTCATCTCTATGTGTTAAATCAAAACACTTTAGGTTTTTCTTAGGAAAATTGTCCCGATATTATCTTACGGACAACTGTCCGCATTGTCAATCATTATTTTTTTCTTTCAATTCTATTAAATGATGCACACAGTTTATCATTATTTAGACCGATTTTCCCTTTTGAAAGAATCATGTATGATCAATAAAGAAAGCGCTTCCACAAAAGGAGAGGAGAATGCGAATATGTACCGTATGAAACGAATGTTGATGCTGGTTGTCACTGGATTAGTCTTGAGTTTGTCCACATTTACTGCGGGTGCCTCGGCACAAACGGGTGGATCGTTTTATGAACCTTTTAACAACTATAATACGGGGTTATGGCAAAAAGCCGATGGATACTCGAATGGAAACATGTTTAACTGTACGTGGCGTGCAAATAATGTGTCTATGACCTCAGCAGGTGAAATGCGTTTATCGCTCACAAGTCCCTCCTATAACAAGTTTGACTGCGGAGAAAACCGCTCCGTTCAAACGTACGGCTATGGGCTATATGAAGTCAACATGAAGCCCGCCAAAAATGTGGGGATCGTCTCTTCTTTCTTCACTTATACGGGACCGACTGATGGCACGCCTTGGGATGAGATTGACATTGAATTTCTAGGAAAAGATACGACAAAGGTACAGTTTAACTACTATACCAATGGTGTAGGAAATCATGAAAAGATCGTCAACCTTGGTTTCGATGCAGCGAACTCTTATCACACGTATGCATTTGACTGGCAGCCAAACTCCATCAAATGGTATGTCGATGGACAATTAAAGCATACCGCCACCACACAAATTCCTCAAACACCAGGGAAAATTATGATGAACCTGTGGAATGGTGCAGGTGTCGATGAATGGCTTGGTTCCTACAACGGTGTTACACCACTCCACGCACATTATAACTGGGTGCGTTACACAAAAAGATAACTCTATCAAAAAACCTGTGACTTGTCACAGGTTTTTCTTCGTTTAATTTGAACTAGTTTTCAGCTGATGAGCGAGTTTTTTCTCATGATTGTGGATAATATCTTCATAACTTTCTATTTTGAAATCCAATCGTTTAATGGTCTCTTCGATTTCCTTTTGTTTTTGGACGAGTCTTTCTCGTTCATTGACCAAAATGTTTTTTCGCGAAGATAACGTATGATTATCATCCTCAAAAAATAAGGCTGTATATTCTCTAAGCGCATCAATCGAGAGCCCAGCATTTCTCATACACTTGATAAATTCAATCCATTGAAGATCATCCTCTGTATAATCACGAATCCCATGATCATCACGTTTGATTTCCCTAATCAAACCAATATTTTCGTAATATCTAAGTGTCGCAGTGGATAAATCGAGCTGTTTTGCTGCTTGTGCTATTTTCATTGTGCCCTCCCTCTTTCTCTTACCTTCCGATCTCCCTTTCCTCATCATCTCCATTTTGAAAAAGAAAGCAAGATGCTTTTGACTCAATTCTTGATTCAAGAATGTTGAATTCGTTATTACAAAAGGTTTTCTGTTGACTTATAGTTCACTTTAAGAAGTACAGTATAGAAGAAAGAATCGAATCTTATTTTTGAAAGGATGATCAAGAATGTGCCAGACGCACCAATCAAATGTTTTAAGTGTTTCACACGCAAAAGCGAATTTTGAACGGACGACCATTGAACGAAGAGCGCTTCGTCCACATGATATTTTAATTGATATTCAATTTAGCGGGATCTGTCATTCAGATATCCACAGCGCTTTTGATGAATGGGGCGGCGGTATTTTCCCAATGGTTCCTGGTCATGAGATTACTGGGGTCGTTGCAGCTGTAGGGGATGATGTGACGAAGTTTCAGATCGGTGACCGTGTAGGTGTTGGCTGCTTTGTGGATTCCTGCGGCACCTGTGAATATTGTCAAAATGGAGACGAGCAGTATTGCACAAAAGGAGTCGTCCAAACGTATAACAGCCGTGACTATGACGGGGAACCGACTTATGGCGGCTACAGTCAAAAAATTGTCGTGACTGAACGATTTGTCGTCAGCATTCCTGAACAACTGCCTCTTGATGCCGCAAGCCCTCTTCTCTGTGCTGGCATTACAACTTATTCTCCATTAAAGCACTGGAAGGCAGGCCCTGGCAAAAAGGTTGCTATCGTCGGAATGGGCGGACTCGGCCATGTTGCCATTCAATTCGCACGCGCACTTGGTGCTGAAGTAACGGTTTTAAGCCGCTCTTTGAATAAAAAAGAAGAAGCACTATCATTTGGCGCAAAAGACTATTTTGCTACAAGTGATCCTGAAACGTTTCAGACACTAGCCGGTCAGTATGACCTCATTCTCAATACGGTCTCTGCCAACATTAATGTGGATGCCTATCTGTCCTTACTCCGTGTAGATGGAACCTTGGTAAACGTCGGTGCACCGCCTAAGCCGGATCAATTCCACGTCTTTTCATTAATTTCCGGCCGTCGCAGCATTGCTGGTTCACTCGTTGGCGGCATCCAAGAAACACAAGAAATGCTCGATTTCGCAGCTGCTCACAACATTGCACCACAAATTGAAGTCATCAATGCTAATCAAGTTGATGAAGCGTATGAACGTGTGCTGAAAAGTGATGTGCGTTACCGCTTTGTGATTGATATTGCTACGTTGTGATTGCTATTTGTTTTAAGAGACTAGCCTGATTGGCTGGTCTTTTGTTATGTTTCAACCTTTTCCTTTTACACAGGTGTATGCAATGGACATTTCACAGCAAAAATCCTCTGAAATTCGCACAAAAAATATTGACATAAAAATAAAAAACATGTTATTATTAAAAATTTGGTTATTACACCTTCATTTGTGATACCCTTATAGTAGATACAATTTATGGAGGTGGATGAAATGTTTCAAATTGGTGATAACATTGTTTATCCAATGCACGGAACAGGCATAATTGAAGCCATAGAAGAAAAGAAATTTTCTGCCGAGACAGAAGAGTATTATGTCATTAAGATGTCCGTCAGCCAGATGAAAGTGATGATTCCAACAAAGAAAATGTCAGGGTCAAATATAAGAGCAGTTACGAATATACTTGCCATCAAGAACATTATCCACATTTTTCAGAATGAAACCTCAGATACATTATTGTCCTGGAAAGAAAGGTATAAAATCAATACAAACAAAATCAAAACAGGCGATATCCAAGAAGGCGCTGAAGTTGTACGTGACCTCTTGCGAATGAAAAAAGAAAAACCACTCAATTCAAGTGAAAAGAAAATGCTGGATGATGCTTATGAGTATTTGATTAGTGAACTGGAAGTCATCGAAGGAATTACCGAAAAACAGATTAAGAGCTTTTCTTAAAAATTTATACCACTTTTTTACTCCCACCTTCTCCCTCATTTGTTATTCTCTACGAATAGCTCCACGCCCTGTCACTTTGAAAAGAAAAAGAAATTATTTAGGAAAATTCCGCATATTGTCAATCCAGTATGTTATACTAAACTAACCTTTGAAGCATGAAATTTTTACGAATACCTTGTACCATCTCCCTACTTGTACGTTGAGTAGGGTTTTTTCATGCAAAAAAACAGGCTCTCCGTAGAGAACCTGTTTTAAAAGAATGAAGATTAAGCAATTTTTTGAACGTTAGCAGCTTGAGCTCCACGAGAACCTTGCTCTACGTCAAATGATACTTTTTGACCTTCGTCTAAAGATTTGAATCCGTCGCCTTGGATAGCTGAGAAATGTACGAATACATCGTCGCCTTCTTCACGTTCGATAAATCCAAAACCTTTTTCTGCGTTAAACCATTTTACTGTACCTTGTTCCATGATTGTTGCCTCCTCGTGCGTTTACCACACAATGTATTATACTATCCTTGCCCAAAGTACCCTCAAGACGAAAAGTCAATCTTCATACTATCCTTTACGCCGAACAAAAATAATTACTTTTCATTATAGCATGAATCGGTAATAATTGCAATTTGTTGATTAGAAGAAACATAAGTACATCATTAGACAGGGGGATGATGGTAAAAGGTATAGACATGTTAATCATAAAGCTTGAATTCTATAATAAGTTGTACCTTACTAAAGACTTTCCAACTCAAGTCTATTTAACCAATTATCGACTAATGAGTTAAATACATCGGGTTGTTCAATTTGTAGGTTGTGACCAGCCATATCAAGCACCGCAAAAGTGGCTCTTGGATAATCTTCGATGAGCCGCCATGCATCGTGGTATCCGACTACATTGTCCTGGCGCCCTGTGATAATGAGCGTTGGATACTTAAGATCAGTTGAAATATCGAAGGTAAAACCATATCCATTTTGATGAATGTTGTTGATGAAATCATGATTTGTTTGTTTAGAAGGAAGTAAAATTTCATCTCGAAACCTCTCCCATTCCGTTTTTCCTTGCACAACTATCATAGAGCAAAATTCATCTACCTCCTCTGAAGACAATTGTGATATGAAGCTGCTGTCACTTTTTAAAACCGCCGCCTCTGGTACGACTCTTTCATTGAATTCTGGTATAGTCATGGGCGCCACAAGCAGTAATCCACGAACGGTTTCCTGACGTGAACGAACGATACCTCTGGCGATGTACCCTCCATATGAATAACCACAAACAATAAACTGTTCATCAGGGATAATCTCGTCCAAAAGACACAATATCGCTTCTAGCACATCATCAGAGTTCTGAATAGACGGATGTGGCTTTGAACGTCCCATACCTGGTAAATCTATGTATATTCTCTTCCAACCGCTTCGTTTTTCGAATACCGGTTCCAATGCGTGTAACATTACCTGATGGTCAAGAGTCCAACCATGCAATATCACGATCGGATACCCTTCTCCAATGACTTTATGGTAAATTGACATGTTTTTATTTCCCCTTTCCTACTCTTCAATATTTTATCACAATTTTAGAAAAATTCTTTTTTCACTAAACTTGTTATCATCGTAAACTATCATATATAACTGTTCAAACTAATTAGAAAGCACAAAAAAAACCAAAGGTCTACAACCTTTGGTTTCTTAGATGCGGCCGAGAGGACTTGAACCTCCACGGGTTATTCACCCACTAGGCCCTCAACCTAGCGCGTCTGCCATTCCGCCACGACCGCGTGTATGATGTGCTCATATATTCATAAGTGCACTGTTTGAAAAAACAATGCGGGTGAAGGGACTTGAACCCCCACGTCATAAAGACACTAGATCCTAAGTCTAGCGCGTCTGCCAATTCCGCCACACCCGCGTGACAATGGTGAGCCATGAAGGACTCGAACCTTCGACCCTCTGATTAAAAGTCAGATGCTCTACCAACTGAGCTAATGGCTCATCTGCTATGCAGAAAAACATATATAAAAAATGGCTGGGCTAGCTGGATTCGAACCAACGCATGACGGAGTCAAAGTCCGTTGCCTTACCGCTTGGCTATAGCCCAACGAATCAAAAAACAAAACATGACCCGTACGGGATTCGAACCCGTGTTACCGCCGTGAAAGGGCGGTGTCTTAACCGCTTGACCAACGGGCCATACAATAATGGCGGAGAAGGAGGGATTTGAACCCTCGCGCCGCTCGCGCGACCTACACCCTTAGCAGGGGCGCCTCTTCAGCCACTTGAGTACTTCTCCATTATGGCTCCGCAGGTAGGACTCGAACCTACGACCGATCGGTTAACAGCCGATAGCTCTACCACTGAGCTACTGCGGAATAATAAGACATGTTTCATTATATCTATGCCAGAAAAATGTGTCAAGAATTTTTAAGTGTTTCATTCCTGTCTCATTAGCGACGGCTTTTATAATTTAACATATACTAATATAACAGTCAAGCCTTTCTTCCTTCCTTTTTGTTTTCTGTTTAGACATGACAGAAAGACCCCGACCTCTAACTGAAAGACCAAGGCCTCCTTGCTGCTGCGCTCCCTATGAGTTCATGACAACTTATACTTTCGCATCCACTTATAAAAGGTGCTTCTTGGCACCCCTGCTGACTTCGCTGCTTCTGACACATGACCTTTTGTTTTGTGCAGTGCTTCTATCACCGTTTGCTTTTGAATGCGTTCCCTTAGCGTGAGTTCTTTTGGATTCTCGGTATATTCTGGTAGATGCAGCTTCTGCTTTTTCTGATCCATCGCCTCTAAAACCGCCGCATATTGCGATTCACCAATCCTTCCTCCTTTAGGAAATAGTACCCTTATATGTTCAAACAGATTAAAAAGCTCTCGTATGTTTCCTGGCCAGTGGTACGCTTCTAGCTTACGAAAAAAAGATTCAGGAAATGTCGCATTCCATTGGTGTTTCCTTTGGTAATAACGATATAAATCAACAATGTCTTCTTTTCTTTCTCTAAGCGGCGGAATGTTGATTGGATAGACATGAAGACGGTAATACAAATCTTCACGTATTTTTCCTTCCTTCAGCAGTACGTTCATATTCCGGTGTGTCGCTGTTATGATTCTAATATCCAAAGGGATTTCGTGTGTCCCGCCGAGCGGTACGACTTTTCTTTCTTCAATGACCCTAAGAAGCGCCACTTGCATCGCATAAGGGATTTCGCCAATTTCGTCTAAAAAGAGAGTTCCTTTCTGCGCCTGTTCAAATTTCCCCTTTGCTCCATGACGTTTTGCCCCTGTAAAAGCTCCTTCAGCATAACCAAATAGTTCGCTTTCTAATAGGCTTTCTGGTATGGCTCCACAATTAACGGCAATAAACGGTCCTTTATGTCTTTCACTAGCTAAGTGAATTGCTCGAGCGGCCAGTTCTTTCCCTGTACCTGTTTCTCCCCAAATATATACATTTACATCTGTTTGTGCCGCTCGTTTCAATTCGCTGAGCGTCTGCTGAAATACTGTACTTGTTCCAGATTCCCCGGGAAATTGAGCAAAAGAAACGGTGATATTGCTCTTCGCTGCTTCTTCAAGAGAAAAAGACATCCCAAGCAGCTCTCCGTCTTGTTCTGACTGAATGAGACGCTTGTCTCGTGTAACAAATGTATCAGCCATGAGCAGTTCAACATCCATTCCGTACCAGTCTGAAAACCGATCTCTAATCGGTTTGCTTGCCGAAACAATCTGCTTTTTCTCATTACAGACAACATACGGCTCGTCCGCTTCTACCTGCTGGAGACAATGACTGACCAGCTCCATCTCTTTCCTTTTTTGCTGGACCTGAATTTCTCTCTCTATGGCATATGCAACTGTTGAAGCCATGCCAAGCATAAAAGGATGCCTTTGATTCGCCATACAGGAGATATCAATGACTCCTATGATCGTGCCGTCTGCGTCACGAATAGGGGCCGCTGAACAACTCCAATGGTGGGAAGCGACTGAAAAATGCTCAGTTCCGTTGATCGCTACAGCTTCCCCAATGACCAGTGCCGTTCCAATAGCGTTCGTCCCCACATCGGCTTCGGTCCAGCGCGCGCCCTCCATAAAATTTATTTTTTTCGCTTCTACCAGTGTCCTTTGGCTTCCTGTCAGACTTAGCACATAGCCATCTGCATCGATGAGTAAGGCCATCATGTCCGATTCTTTTAATTGCTGACTAATTTTATTTAAGTAAGGAAGAGCGGCATTTAGGAATAATGAGTACTTCTTTTTTTGAATACTGAATAATTCCTTTTCTAACAACGACTGTCCTTTATCTAAATACGGGTTCACATTTGCCTGTTTACATCTGTGCCATGACTCCATCACTCTCTTGTCCAGACGAGACCTATCAAGTAAACCTTCACGAACAAAGCGTTTCCAAGTATTTAAATAACAAGGCGTCGGATTCATTCCATCCTCTCCTCTGGGGGCTTTTTATCCATTATAGATAATTATAAAAGCGCTTTCAATTATTGGCTGACCCAGGGAATTCATTCGGATAAAATGTTTCTCTATCAGCAGTGCACCGCTCGTCCATTTGTTTGCAGCAAGGCTTCGTGTATCGCCTCAGAGAGTGTCGGATGTGCCGCAATAAACTGCTCTAATGTATCAGCTGTTAACTCTGTATGCATCATCACTGCCGCTTGTCCAATCAGTTCTGTGGCATTTGGCCCGATAATGGATACACCTAAAATTTCTTGATATTGCGGTTCGACAATGACCTTTACTTGACCTGCTGGCTGATTTAAAATGAGTGCTTTTCCATTAGCAGAAAAAGCGAATTTCCCTATCCGAATCTCCCCATATTGTTTTCTAGCACTCTCTTCATTTAAACCGACACTCGCGATTTCTGGAGACGTGTAGATGCACCTTGGAATCACTTGTTCATTGACCTTTACATCTTCACCTGATGCATGTGATGCCGCAATCGTTCCTTCATGAAAAGCAGCATGAGCAAGCTGAACACCGCCTGTCACATCACCGCACGCATAGATATGCGGGAGATTGGTTTGCATATGCTCATTGACGCAGATCCCGTTTCTATCAAATTCAATGCCGACCTGTTCAAGATTCAGCTCTCCCAGCCTCGGCTTTCTGCCAATGGCGACTAAACAATGATCGGCCTTGATGTCACAGCGCTCTCCATGTTCCTTCTCAACCACCACTTTTTTTGAGATTGCATCAAGCTGTTTGACTGTTGCTGATGTCAAAATCTCCACACCAGCTTTTTGAAGCTGATCGTGAAGACAGTTAGCGGTATCGTGATCTTCTTCAGGTAAAATGTGTGCTGCCTGTTCAACCATGACAACCTTTGATCCCATTCTGCTAAAGATGCTTGCAAACTCACAGCCGATCACCCCTCCGCCAATGATACAAAGCGAATCTGGTATTGAAGGGAGCGTCATGGCATCCTTACTATCAATGATCCACTCCCTGTCAAATGGGGCGAAAGGCAAAGCAGCAGGTTCTGATCCTGAAGCAATAATGATTTGTTTTGCTTGAATGATTTCAGATGTCCCTTCACTTTCTATCAATAGCTCATGTGCCGAAAGAAATGATGCTTTCCCATTTAACACGCTGATTTTGTTTTTATTCATCAAATAACGAACGCCATCAGTCAGCTGCTTGACGACTGACCGCTTCCGCTTTTGAACGGCATCCCAATGAATGATAGGCTCCTTCCCTGGAAGCTCAATTCCAAAATGACCAGCTGATTTCACATGCTCGTACATATCAGCGCTTTGTAAAAGTGCTTTCGTTGGGATACAGCCTTCATTCAGGCAGGTACCTCCTAACAGGCCTTGGTCGATTAGTACAACCTCTCTGTCAAAACGGGCGGCTGTTATTGCCGCCACATATCCTGCTGGCCCGCCTCCTATAATGACAAGCGTCATTCATTTCACCTGCTTCCTATAAAAGAATGGATACTGGATTTTCTAAATACGCTTTAACAGTTGATAAAAATTGTGATGCCGGCGCCCCGTCCAGCACGCGATGGTCAAATGTCAGACTGAGTGGCAGGATCGTCCCTTTACATAATTCATTCCCCTGATAAACAGGCATTTGATCCGCTTTTCCAACGCCAAGAATACCTGCTTCCGGCGGATTCAAAATCGGGGTGAAATGTTCCACACCATAAGCACCTAGGTTAGTGATTGTAAAGGTAGAGCCTTCAATTTCATCGTGGAGAAGTTTGCCTTCACGTGCTTTTTTGCCATACGATTTGATACTCTTCGCCAGCTCAATAAGTGAAAGCTTTTCCGCATGCCGAATAACAGGCACTGCCAGCCCATGATCTAAAGCAGCAGCGATTCCAAGATGTACATGCTCAAAAGTTTCGACTCTATCATGTTGATATTGACTGTTCATTGCAGGGTGCTTTTGCAGAGAAAGAATCACTGCTTTGGCTACAAAATCGGTCATGGTTAATTTCATATCGTGTTGTGCTCCAGCTGTTTCGTTCAACTCAGACTGTAAAGCTGTAAGTTTTGTCACATCCGCTTTCATCGTTATTGTTAATTGTGCACTTGTTTGCAGGCTTTCCATCATTCGTGAGGCAATGGTTTTCCGCATCATGCTGACTGGCTGATGCTTTGGTTCATTGTGTTGTTTCTCTTTTTCATCAGGAAGTGCCCGAAGCACATCCGCTTTCGTGATTCTCCCATCTGGTCCTGTTCCCACAAGTGTATGAATGTCCAGATTTGCGCTTTGAGCAATTTTACGTGCAACAGGGGATATTTTCTTTCTCTCTTTCTTTGGTTTTGGCTGCATGTTTTTTTCTTTCTTTTCCTCCACCTGTTCGTTTCCTTCACCGATATAGCAGATGACCGTGCCAGGCGGTACACCTTCCCCCTCAGACACTTTTATATCCAATATCGTCCCTTCAGCAGGTGATTCGATCTCCATTTCTATTTTTTCAGAGTTGATGCTTGCTATGCTTTCTCCTTTATTCACGGTCTCTCCAACCTCTTTATTCCAAACCGATACCGTTCCTTCTTTCATTGACATGCCTAATTTCGGCATTACAACCTCGACAGCCATCTCCCTCTCTCCTTTCTTTAGTTCATGATCTTGTCATGACTTTTTCCAACCATTTCTAAGACAGTGTTCACAACCTTATCAGGTGTCGGCAAATAGATATCTTCAAGCGGTGGTGAAAATGGGACCGGTGTATGAGGAGCCGTCACTTTTTTGATTGGAGCGTCGAGTAAATCGAAGCCTTTATCCGCAACCAGAGAAGAAATATCTGCGGCAATTCCACACCTCGGATTTGCTTCATCCACAATGACAAGCCGATTCGTTTTCTCTACTGAAGTCAGAATGGCTTCTTCATCGAGCGGCGATAAGCTTCTAGGATCAATCACCTCTGCTTCAATTCCTTGCGCAGCTAATTGCTCTGCTGCTTCGAGTGCTGTATGAACTTGTTTGCCTACTGCAAAAATGGTCACATCTGATCCTTCTCTTTTCACATCTGCTTTACCGAGCGGCAACGTGTAATATCGCTCCGGAACATCTCCTGTGATATTGTAAAGCGTTTTGTCTTCAAAAAAGATGACAGGGTCCTGATCCTCGATGGCTGCCAGCAGCAATCCTTTGGCATCGTATGGTGAAGAAGGCACCACCACTTTCAATCCAGGGATGCTTGTAAATAGCGCATACAAGCTTTGCGAATGCTGAGCAGCTGCTCTAAAACCCGCTCCATGTGTCGTTCTGATTGTGATTGGCACCTCTGCTTTTCCGCCAAACATGTATCGAAATTTAGCCCCTTGATTCAGCACTTGGTCCAGACAGGTCCCGATAAAATCATTAAACATGAGCTCCGCAATTGGCCTTAGCCCTGTGGAAGCAGCTGCCATGGCCGCACCTACATAGCCAGCTTCACTAATCGGTGTGTCAAGGACTCGCTCACGTCCAAACTCCTGAACGATTCCTTTCGTTACACCGAGCACGCCGCCCCATGCTTCATCATCTTGTAAGTGATCTACATGAGCGCCTCCAGCAACATCTTCCCCCATTAAAATAACATCCTCGTCTCTTCTCATGGCAAGCTTAATCGCTTCATTCAATGCACTAGACATGCTGATTTCTCTTGTCATTTTCCTCTCCTCCTTCTGATTTATTGATACGAAACATACACGTCGGTCAATAATTCGGTCTGATCTGGATATTCACTTTCTTCACTGAATTGAACGGCTTCATCTATCGCTTCAGTTACTGCCGCTTCAATATTTGATAGCTCTCCATTCGTCAGCAGCTGCTGCTTGATCAATTCATTTTTAAAAAGAGTGATCGCATCCCTCTCTTCTTGATGTTCTGTTTTTTCTTGATTGGTTTTGTAACGCTGGGCGTCTCCTTCGAAATGGCCATAATTCCGATATGTCATGCATTCAATCAATGTCGGACCTTCTCCATTTTTCGCTCGTTCAATTGCTTGTTCTGCGGCTTGATAAACGGCCATCACATCTTTTCCGTCTACTTGAATCCCAGGAATGTTATAACCGGCCGCTCGATCGACGATTGATTTGCAGCTTGAAGCATAGGAAAATGGTGTCGCTTCTCCGTACCCATTGTTTTCTGCGATGAAAATGACGGGCAGTTTCCAGATGGCCGCGAGATTGATTCCTTCGTGGAAAGTCCCTTGATTGTTTGCACCATCCCCAAAAAAGCAAACGCTTACATTTTCTGTCTTTTTATATTTGGCTGTGAGGGCTGCCCCGCACGCAAGAGGAAAGCCCCCTCCAACAATTCCGTTGGCACCAAGCATTCCTTTATCAAAATCTGCAATGTGCATGGATCCGCCTTTGCCTTTACAAAGACCTGTGGCTTTCCCATAGATTTCTGCCATCATTCCTTTTAGATCACAGCCCTTCGCTATACAGTGGCCGTGGCCGCGGTGGGTACTTGTAATGCTGTCTTTTTCATTCAGATGTGCACAGACTCCTACGGCAACAGCTTCTTCGCCAGCATAAAGATGGACAAACCCCGGCAAGATTCCTTTTGTAAAAAGCGCGTGTACTCGATCTTCAAATTGACGGATTTCCTGCATTTTTTGATACATCCATACGGCTTTTTCTTTAGACAATGCCATTTCCATTTGGTAAAACCTCCTATCCTTTTTTGCTTGCACTTCTATACAAGCAAAAATCGTGCCAACATGAAGATACATGAACACTTTGGCTTTGACCGAATCACACCGATGAAAAAAGAGACAAAATGAGACATGCGTCTCTTTTTGTCTCCATATGTCCACACATCTAATGGAATAAAAAAAGCATCCCCTTAGAGGAATGCTTATCATAATGAATCGGTTGTGCTCTGCCACTTTAATTTCCCTTTGCAGACGCCGCATACATAACGAGAGGTATCAAACCGTCTTTTTCTGATAAAAGACCGGCCGCATCCTGTGCAAATGTATTCATGGCGTTTCCCCGCACGTCGCTTCTTTTGTAAGGTCTTAAGCGGTGTACAAAAACGCGGGGCTTCTACTTGTTTTAATAACTCTTTAAAATCACGGTCGCGATGCTGATAGCCTTTTCCCTCAAGATGTAGATGATAATGACACAGCTCATGCTTGATGATCCCAATTAATTCTTCTCGACCATGCTCCTCTAGGTATCGGCGGTTCAGTTCGATATTGTGTGTACCAAGTAAATATCGCCCGCCTGTCGTTTTTAACCGGTCATTAAAAACAGCCTGATGGCGGAATGTCTTGCCAAAGAACTGCTGGGAAATGTGCTCTGTTAACTGCTGTAACTCTCTCTCGTTCAATCAAGATCGTTCCTTTCTATAAAAACCTCGAACGGGACAATTTCCCCTATGCATACATTGAAGATACACCCACTGTTTCGATCAAAGGAGGAATGGGCGATGCCCAACTGGCTGAAAAATCAGATGCAGAAGGCATTTTATGAGAAAAATCATTATCAAATCAAATTGCTGAATCAATGCTGGTACTTTTATAGAAAAAAACATTCAGTCACATCAAGGCACACCCCATCCTAAGGTGCGCCTCGTTTTTTGTTTACTCTGGTTTCAGCATGGAGAGGGCAACGCGGCCTTTTGCCTGGTCAACCGAGTCCACCCAGACGGTCACAATGTCACCAACTGATACAACGTCAAGCGGATGCTTCACAAAACGATTGCTTAGTTTGGAAATATGCACAAGCCCATCCTGCTTTACGCCAATATCAACGAATGCGCCGAAGTCTACGACGTTTCTCACTGTTCCTTGCAGCTCCATTCCTTGCTTCAAGTCTTCCAATTTCAATACATCTGTTTTGAGCAGCGGTTTTGGTACTTCATCCCGCGGATCACGCTCAGGTCTTGTGAGCTGATCGATGATATCTTGAAGTGTAATTGTTCCAATATCTAGCTGTTCTGCTGCTTCGTCCAGTTTCACTTCAGCAATTTTCTCTTTTAACTGCTCTGTGCCAAGATCGTCTGGCGTCATGTTGATCATGCGTAAAAACTGTTTTGTTTCTTTATAGCTCTCTGGGTGAATGCCTGTACGGTCAAGCGGATCTTGTCCGTCTGTAATACGCAAGAAACCGATACACTGCTCATATGTTTTAGCACCGAGCCTTGGAATATCCTTCAATTCTTTTCTGCTTGTGAATCTCCCAATCTCTTCGCGCCTTTTGATGATATTCCCAGCGACGGCTTTTGAAAGGCCTGACACATATTGCAGCAGCGCCTGTGAGGCTGTATTGACGTTTACACCAACTTGGTTGACGACTGTTTCTACCACAAAGGTTAACGAGCTGTTTAATTGCTTCTGGCTGACGTCATGCTGGTATTGGCCCACACCAACAGACTTCGGATCAATTTTCACGAGCTCTGCTAAAGGATCTTGTAATCTTCTAGCGATTGAAATGGCGCTTCGTTCTTCAACTTGCAGATCTGGAAACTCTTCTCGCGCAAGTGCAGATGCGGAGTATACACTTGCTCCTGCTTCATTCACGATCAAATAGGACACCGGTTGATCCAGCTCTTGAATCAAGTCTGCAATGAATTGTTCTGTCTCTCTTGAGGCTGTTCCGTTTCCAATCGCAATGACTTCAATGTTCGATGATTGAATGATCTCTTTCACTTTTTGTTTCGCTTCCGCTTTTTTCTGCACGGGCGGATGCGGGTAAATGACGCCAATATGATGGACTTTGCCTGTATCATCCACGACGGCTAATTTGCAGCCCGTCCGAAATGCGGGATCGACTCCAAGTACACGCTTCCCTTTCATCGGCGGCTGAAGCAGCAGTTTTCTTAAGTTTTCAGCAAAAATATGAATCGCTTGTTCCTCTGCTTTTTCTGTCAGCTCTTTTCGTATTTCTCGTTCGATGGAAGGCTGAATGAGACGTTTATATGCATCATCGATTGCTGCTTCAATAAACGGTCTCGCCGTCGTCTGTTTGCCTTTTAGAACTTGTTTGTCGAGATAGAAGCGAATATTTTCAGCAGGTGGTTCGATGGCTGCCTTTAAAATGCCCTCTTTCTCCCCACGGTTGACCGCTAGTACACGGTGCGGGACAATCTTTTTGATTGGCTCTTGATAATCGTAATACATTTCATAGACGTTTTTCTCATCGCTTTCGACGTCTTTTCCTGATGTGACCAGACTGCCCTTTTGGTACGTTTCACTGCGAATCCATTTTCGCATATCAGGATCATCTGCCAGTTGTTCAGCAATGATGTGCTGCGCACCCTCAAGTGCCTCTTCTACATTCGTCACTTCTTTTTCTTCATTCATAAAAGCAGCTGCCTTCTTCTCGATCTGATCGCTTGGCAGCGTGAGTAAATATTCCGCCAGCGGCTCCAGCCCTTTTGCTTTGGCTACATTCGCCTTTGTTTTGCGCTTTTGTTTGAATGGCCGGTATAAATCTTCGACCTCTTGCAGTTTATGAGCTTGTTCAATTTTCTGTTTTAATTCATCGGTTAGTTTGTCTTGTTCAGCAATTAAGCGAATGACTTCTTCTTTTCGATTCGTGACATTTTGGATATATGTATAGCGCTCTGAAATGGTTTGAATTTGCACCTCATCCAGTGAGCCTGTCTGCTCTTTCCGATAACGGGCAATAAACGGGACGGTGTTGCCATCCTCTAAAAGCTTGATCACACTTTCAATTTGTTTCGTTGAAAGCTTTAATTCTGTCGCAATTTGTTTCAATAAAAAGTCAGATGTCTTCATACTTTGCATCCTCTCACTGTGTCTTCTCTTTTAGTGTATCAAAAAAACCGGCAAAACAGAAAAAAGGTCAGCTATTTTACGTGAGCTGACCAAGTACATAGGTGAGATCGTCCTTTTTGTCTTGTGTGTATGTTTCAAGCTGTTTGGCGATGTCTTCAACTGAATGTCCATGCTTTAAACACATGCGCATGTTTGGCACATTCAGTCCGTCTGAATACATAATGAATATCGATCCTTTTTCGTAGGAATAGGTGTATGTTTTATATTTTCTAGGTTTCCCTGATAAGTATCCTGATGTCGGAAGTGGATAAATATAGTCGCCAGAAGGTGCATTCAAGATAAAACGAATATTACCAACCGAACAATAGGTAAATTGCTGCTGAGAAAAATTCACCTTTAAGATCGCAGCTGTGGCACCGCGTTTATTTTTCATGGCCTGATTGCATCTGTCGATGAGGGTCGCTACATCCTCATGTCCATATTCTTCGACAATTTCGCTGACTAAAGAAGATGATTCATTGGCGTACTGACCGCTGCCTAATCCGTCTGCTACAGCACAAATTAGTTCTTCATCATCTGCTTTAAT
This sequence comes from Bacillus sp. WP8, assembly GCF_000800825.1. Lineage (NCBI taxonomy): Bacteria > Bacillati > Bacillota > Bacilli > Caryophanales > Bacillaceae > Bacillus > Bacillus sp. WP8. The sequence goes on along the minus strand of NZ_CP010075.1, from coordinate 559,443 downwards.
AAAAAAACTGTCCCCGCAGCATGGTTTTCCTTCTTTATTCGATTGATAGATAATGGCGTTTACATGCTCATGCTGTTCAATCTGTTTCATTACCCTAGCTCCATAGACGCATCTTCTGATAATGCATCTCGCAGTTTTTTCACTGCCTTCCGCTGCAGTCTCGATACATGCATTTGGGATATGCCAAGTAAATCGCCTGTCTCTTTCTGACTCTTATTTTGCAAGTAAGTCAGATTGATAATCTCTTTTTCTCTATCCGACAGCACATGAAGCACACTCTCAAGCATCATTTTTTGGTTCACACGTTCGTAGCCTTCTTCCTGTGAGCCGACAACGTCTAAAATCGTCACAGTACTTCCTTCAGAATCAGCCTCTACACCTTGGTCAACAGACAGTGCTTGATAGCTTTTGCCCATCTCCATAGTTTCAAGTACTTCTTCTTCTGTTACATCCAGATATTCTGCAATTTCTTGGACTTTAGGTGATTTCTGTGTCTCTGTTGTCAAATGATCGACTGCCATTTTGATTCTTGGTCCAAGCTCTTTGATCCGCCTTGGTACATGGACACTCCATGTCTTATCTCGTAAAAAGCGTTTGATTTCCCCGATGATGGTTGGAATAGCAAAGGCTTCAAATGATTTACCGACGAGCGGGTCGTATCGTTTAATGGCGCCAAGTAAACCAATCATTCCAACTTGTCTGAGGTCCTCATGAAAGCTTTTTCCTTTAGAATATTTTTTCGCCAGCATATCAACCAAGTTTGTATAGCATTCGACCAGCGTGAGCTGCGCCTGCTCATCTTGATTGGTTTGATAGCTTTGGATGAGGCGGTCTACTTCATCTTTAGTTAGTTTCATAGTTTTGGATGGTTGTGTCATGGTCAACTCGCTCCCTGTTTAAAAACTTTGTCATCGCCACGGTAACTCCGGAGTTTGCTTGCACCTCGACTTCATCCATCAATGTTTGCATTAAGTATAAACCAAGACCTCCTTCTGCCAATTGATCCACCGTATGAGCAGATGTGTACGGTCCCAAGTCTTCCTGTTTTTGCTTAAAGTCAAAGCTACCGCCTTTGTCAGCGACAATGATTTCTAGACGATCCGCGTAGACAAGAAAGCGAACAGCTACCTCTCCATCTTCGCCGTCTTCACCTTTGTAGGCATGCTGAACTGCATTTGTACAGGCCTCACTGACGGCAATCTTTAAGTCTTCAATCTCTTCATAGGCATAGCCCATCCGGCTCGCTACGCCTGAAAGAGTCAAACGAATGATGCCTACATATTCTGGTTTTGCCGGTATTTTCATCTCGATTAGATCTACTGATTCGTTCATTGTACCCCACCCTCTGACTTTGCAGAAATGTCAATGATGTCCTTTAATCCAGTGATTTCAAACAACCTTACAAGCCGTTCTGACAAGTTCTCAAGCTTTAATGTTCCACCTGCTTTTTGAGCCGCTTTAAACAGCCCAACGAATACACCTAAACCTGTACTATCCATATACGTAACATCCTTTAGACAGATTTCAAGATGCTCTCCCGCCTCTGCTTTAGGCATGAGCGTTTCTCTTAGCTGAGGAGCGGAGTACACATCGATTTCTCCGCTGACACTGATTTTCGTTTTTTGATCTATTTGATGCTCTTTTACAGACATATTCATTATGCATTCACCTCGAAATTCTTGTTTCCTAAAGTTTTATATACCCGCATGTTCATTTTCTAAACCTTTCTTTTGAGAACAAGTAAAGTAAAGTCATCGTGCAGCTGAAAATCCTGCAGTTTGAGTAAGCTGGCGTAGATGGCATCCACCATTTCTTGAGCTGAGTAGGATAGGTGCTCTGATATGAGTGCTTTGATGTCCTCCCGCTCTAGGAAACCGTCCTCTGACTTGGATTCTGTGACCCCATCAGAGAATAAGATCACCATGTCTCCTATGTCTAAATGCTTCTCATACTGTCTGTAATCAAAGTCTGGTGCAATCCCGAGGACAAGCCCTTTCGCTTCTAAATCGTAAAATTTGTCCTCTTTTTTGCAATAGAAAAAGCCCGGCTCATGACCAGCCGATGCATATTTAAACTCATGCGTTTCTTTATTATAGCTGCCATAGAACATTGTGATAAACATACTTGGATCTACGTTTTGCTCGACAACACGATTCAGGGTTTTCAGCACCTTTGTTGGGCCGCTCCCTGACTCTGGTAAGGAATCCATCGCATATTTAATCATCGACATACAGAGCGCAGCCGGGATTCCCTTTCCAATGACATCTGCGATCGCGATATTGATTGTATCGTGATCCGTTACAAAGTGGTAATAATCTCCACTCATCTGTTTTGCCGGTACACTAATCGCACCAATATCAAAGGTATCTCCTTCTGGAATTTTCGTTTCCAGAAGGGTTTGCTGAACATTTGCAGCAATTTCGATTTCAGATTTTATTTCTTGCTGGATGCCTCTGAGTGTTAAATGTTCTTGGTAGGCAAGTCCGTACCCAATCATGACTTCAATTAAGAAGTCTAGTGAATGAAAAACATCTTCCGGCAAATCAGGGTAAAGCTCCTGAATCACTTTTCGGTGAACACTCACTATTTCTTCAGGAGGTATTTGATGCTCAATGGTTTTACGGCTAAATTTTTGAGCTTGATAAAGCGATGTTTCAGTTAAATCACTGATATAACGACTGAGCAGCTGATGGTACCGCTGCTCCATTACCTCCTTAAAATCCATGGTTTCCCTCCTAGCGAAGCCACTTAACAGCTTGTATCTCCGTTCCTTGTTCTGGTGCAGAGTCTAATTTAAATTCATCCATCAGTCTTCTGACACCCGGAAGACCTGCTCCGAGTCCGCCTGATGTTGAAAATCCGTCTTCCATTACTTTACGTATATCCATGATACCCGGGCCCTCATCGGCTGCGATGACTTTGAGTCCACGCTTTCCGCGCTCCATCACTTCGTCTATACAAATCTGACCTTTACCAGCGTATAAATAGATGTTTCGAGCTAATTCTGAAATGGCCGTCGTAATTCTTGCTTGGTCAACAGTTCCAAATCCAAGTTCTTTTGCAACATTGCGCCCCAATTGTCTTGCTGCGACTATGTCCCATTCCGTCAATATTCTTACACAGGATTGGTCTTTCATATCTATTCCCCCAATTCCCGCTTCAGTGTCTCAAGCCCTTGTTCAAGATCTAGTGCTGTCTGAATTTCTTCAAGCGATATTCCAAGTTCAATCAGCGTCACAGCGACTGCCGGCTGTATTCCTGTTAATACAACTTTTGCCCCCATGAGCTTGGACATCGTGATGACATCGCCTAATACCTTTGCAATAAAGGAATCAATCATGTCGACGGATGTAAGGTCAATGACAACACCGTTTGCTCCTGTTTCATGAATTTTATTCAGCAAGTCTTCTTGAAAGTGGAGAGCTGTCTGATCATCAAGCTCCCACTGTATTGAAATCAGAAGACAGTTATATAGTTTTAAGATTGGAATCTTCGGGTGATTTCTCACTAGGTTATCCCTCCAATGAAACAATTTTTCGATTTGTCATTTCCAAAGCAGTTTGAATTCCTTTTTGAAGGGTATTCTTTGTTGTAACTTGAGATAAATCAATTCCAAGGTTCACAATGGTTTGGGCTATTTCTGGGCGAATACCGACAAGCAAACACTTCGCACCTACTAATCTCACAGCCTCAGACGCTTGAATGATATGGTGGGCTACCATTGTATCAACGACAGGGACACCTGTAATATCAATTAAGACGACCTGTGAGCGATGTTTGACGACACCATTGAGCAGGTTCTCCATAATTTTTTTCGCACGATCTGTATCAATTGTTCCAACAAGCGGCATGACGGTGATGTGCTCAAATACAGGGATCAGCGGGGCAGAAAGTTCCTGCAGCGCAATTTTTTGAAGGCTGACTGTTTTCTCCCATGAGATGGAATACTGGTTTAAGATCTCGTTATGAATTGGTGTGATGAATTGGTCGATTTGCCAGATGAGGTCATGACTTTCTTCTGTTGTATCTTTGTCATCGTTCATTTTTTGATATAAATGTGTACGGATTTCAGTTAGACCATTTGCCAGTAACTTAAGTGATATACCCATTTGAACAATGTTTAAAGCAAGAGTTTGCACTTTTTCTTCAAAATCCTCATTATACCCCTCTGAAAGAGATGTAATGATTAGTTGAACATATTCCGAACAGATGGTTTCATACATTTTGTCGTTCAGCATCATGTCCGTTTCTTTTTCTCCGAGTCGTCTAAAAATGTCCGTCCACTCTTTTTGTAATTCCTCTTGATGCTCCCTTGCGAAAGCTAACACGATATGATTCGACATGTTTTACCCCCTACGTACATAAACAGCACTTCTTTTATTCTTTCTTCATTATAACGTTAATAAAAATTGAACACAAAAAAAAGTTGCTCTCAAGAGAGCAACCAAATCTCACCATATTAAAAATCAATAAGAGCCAAACTAACTTGTAAGGCTTCATCAACCTTCTCCATCATCTCATCATCAAGATGTGTGATTTTATCTGTCAATCTTTGTTTATCGATTGTACGAATCTGCTCCAAGAGAATGACAGAATCTCGTTCAAAGCCGTAGCGCTTTGCATCAATTTCGACGTGAGTCGGTAATTTCGCTTTTTGTATTTGGGCTGTTATGGCTGCAACGATAGCAGTCGGGCTGAAGCGATTTCCAATGTCATTTTGAATCACCAATACTGGGCGAACCCCGCCCTGCTCGGAGCCAACAACAGGAGATAAATCAGCAAAGTAAACATCACCGCGTTTAACAATCAAATGTTTAACCCCCGCTGACTAATCGCTCAACTGTATTCTCAGCCTCAAATTCTGCGTATTGTGCCTCTGAAGAGATATTCAGATTAATTTTCGCCATCTCCATGTAGCCGCGTCTCATCGATTCACGATTTTGTCGAATATTACGTTCACGAATATACGTTTTTGTCGCTCGGTAGATCAATTCATTTCTTGTTACCTTATCCTGCTCTGCTACTCGTTCGATTTCAGACATCAAAGCCTCCGGTAGTCGAATCTTCATTTCGTTTGTTGCGCTGGATTCAGACAAAAAACATACACCTCCACAAAACTTACGGATACCGTTTCGATCCATTCCAAGACTAATCATACCATTATTCAATGCGCAAGCAAAGCTGTTTTTTCATGATTTCTTATTAGAACATGAAGCGGCTGTTCACCCGTAAATCAAAGATGATAATGGAGTTCCTCTTTCACATTATACGCTTTTTTCCGAAAATCATACGGTATTTCCAAAATCTCTAAAAAAGGGAGAATGTTTACCCCTTCTTTGTAGAATAAAAAGGAACGATGTCAGTTTGACGATCGTTCCTGTGAAAGCTGTTTAGAAAAAGCTTGGCCCGCCTTGAAGCAGCGGATTCCGCACATGCACCCTTTTGCCGTCCTCTATATATACTCTTGGGACGCGGTGTCCAATGGAGCATGTGACTTCATAGTTAATGGTTTCAAGCCTTTTTGCAATTTCATCGACTGATACCATTTCTTCACCTTGTCCACCAATCAAAACGACTGGCTCCCCTACTGGAAGGTTCCCTTTCAGTTCAACCATGAATTGATCCATACATACCCTTCCTGCAATCTTCCGGCGCTTTCCGCCAACAAGTACTTCCGTGCCTGCCAGCTTCCGAATCCACCCGTCTGCATAGCCGACTGGTACCGTACCGATCCACATATCTTGATTAGCTGTATACGTCGCCCCATAGCTGACACTCTCACCCTTTTGAATGAGCTTTACATGGGCAAGCTTTGTATGAAGCGACATGGCTTCTTCCAGCTTGAAAGGAAGTTCATCTTTGATTTCCTCTGACGGTGACAGCCCGTACATACTGATGCCGAAGCGAACCATATTAAATAACACTTCTTTAAACCTTAATCCTGCTGCACTATTGGCACAATGAACAAGCAGTTTTTCCGTATGAAGCGGCTGAAGCAGGGTTTGAAAGGTGTCGACCTGCCGATCAAAATAGTTCTCATCCTTTTCATCCGCGGTCGCAAAGTGAGTAAATACTCCTTCCAGCTGTAAATAAGAATGCTCGCTGACAAGCTTCTTTACTTCATTCACTTGCTCTAACGTTTTCACACCTAAACGGTTCATTCCGCTGTCTATTTTCAAATGAAAACGAATGGGTTGTCCCATCTGCCCTTTCACCATATCGACGACTTCCCTCAGCCACCTGGTGGAGTAAGCGGTCATAATTACATTGTATCGAACAGCGGTTTTGACATACTCCGGCGGTACTGCGCCGAGTATAAGAATCGGTGCTTTGATACCTTTATTTCTTAAAGAAATGGCCTCATCTAAAAAGGCTACAGCTAACAAGTCTGCTCCTGCTTTGAGGGCAGCTCTTGCCACTTCTATATCTCCATGTCCATATGCATTGGCTTTCACAACAGCCATCAGTTGAACATTTTGACCGATATGATCTTTCATATGTGAAACATTGTGCTTGATTGCTGTTAAATTAATTTCTGCCCATGTGTCTCTATAAAAGGCATTTGTGTCCATCAGTCACACTTCCCTATTGAATGATTCAATCCCCTCATATGATACTAAAAATCAAGAATAATGTGAAACAAATCAAAGAAAATCAGCCCTTGCACAGGGCTGATGCTTCATTTATCAAGGCTTTCCGCCTAAGAACTTCATTTATTTAGCTGACTGGCCTTCTACACTCTTTGCGACCATCAACAGCTCTTCCTTCGATAAATCACTTGAGGAAATTAAGTAGTCAACTCCGTCAGAGGTCCATGAGAGGGATTGATCTGTCAGAACCCCTACTGTCATACCAAGATCGACCGGCTCGCCGTTCATCGTGACAGGCGTAGATGCTTCAGCTACTCTCGCTTTTTCCTGAATGAGTGTGAAGGATTTCTTGCCGCCGTACGTAATCACATAACGCTTCCCAGCATCTGTTGTCATTTCTTTCTCTTCCATCTTCTTCACGCCTTCTGGCATATCAACTGGTGTTTTCACCGCAAAGCTGTCAGATGGGTCTGCACTTGTGGCAACATCCATTTGAGAGAGTGTCATATTTTTCTTCTCATCAAATGCATCTTTGTCAAAGGATTTATTGAATTCAAAGTGAGAGAATTCCACTTTCACCATTGGCTTTTTGTCGCTATCCAGCACTTTTACACTGGCAGGCGCCATTGTTTTCTTATGAAAGGTAATCTCTTGGGTAGGCAGCATTTGATTGTGCTGATAATTGGTCTTCGTTTCGAATACATACTTTGACTCTTTCGCTTTGAACTGAGCTGCACTGTCATTCTTAATGTCCTTCACGAGTGATTCGAATAAATAGACTTGACTGCTATTATTCGGCCAATCGCTATGGAAACGGAAGCTCTTGTTCAATGAAGGTGTCAGCACAAACACACCATTGCCGTTTCTTAAAATGACTTGACTCTGATCCTTTTTCGGATTTTCTAAATAGACACGGTAAAGCTCCGGCTTTTTGTACCAAATTTCTACCTGGTACTCCTGCGGGTCATTTCCTGTCTCAATGGTCATTTTTGCTTTGGCTTTGTATGATGTCATTTCCTCTGCCTTTTTGTTTAAATCTCCAACGATATCCTGCTGAGATTTTTGACCGCATGCGGAGAGAATCAGTACAAAAAGGATTCCCGTTACAAGCAAAACAAAGCTTTTTCTCACCCTTTTCAACCCCTTCGTTAATTGTGTTAAAAGGAAGAAACCGCTTGTTTGACTTTAACAGTACGCCTCAAGAGTTAACTGCGTACCGCGAACCATCAAAGCCTGTTAGCAACTCGCCCTTCCTTATCGCACTACCCAATATATGAAGGGGGGACAAACAATATGCAGACTAGCTTGACAACCTTTCAATTAAAACTTGTGCAGCAGCATATTCCTTTGTATGAGTAATGGACACATGAACCTGATCTCCCTCCGCTTTCTCGCTTTTGATGAAGGGTTTTCCCTTATCGTCTTTTTGAATGTCTATGTCATGAAAGCTTAAATGCTGACCGATTCCGGTTCCGTATGCTTTAGCGAAAGCTTCCTTTGCCGCAAAACGTCCTGCCAAAAATTCCAGCTGTCTTTTTTCACTGAGTGTACGAAAGACATCCTGTTCACTTAAAGTCAAAATTCGTTCTGGTAAACGGGGCTGTCTGCTGAGCACTCGCGATAGCCTGTCGATCTCTACAATATCAATGCCTATTCCTTTGATCATGAGGTACCTCCTATGATACTCGTACTAATTTGAGTGTTCGCTTCATAAACGTGTTACTATAAACTTACCAATATCTAGTCAAAAAGGGGTTTGTTATGTTTATTCGAACGGAGAGCTTTCAACAATTTATTAGATCGTATCCAATCGTAACAGCGATCCTCGCTTTACAAATCGGCCTGTGGCTTATATTTGCGATTCCTATCCCTATTATACAGCTTGGACAGGATCATCTCGTCGGTTTCAACTATGGTGTAGCGGCTGGGGAATGGTGGCGGCTCGTCACACCTATTTTTCTCCACGGAAGTCTCACGCATATTTTATTTAATTCTATGTCCCTTTTCTTATTCGCCCCAGCACTTGAACATTTGCTCGGGAAGGTTCGATTTTTAATCATTTATCTTGGAGCAGGGTTCATTGGCAATCTCGGGACCTATTGGGTGGAGCCTTTAGAGTATGTACACGTTGGCGCTTCTGGTGCGATCTTTGGTTTATTTGGAGTGTATCTATACCTCGTCCTCTTTAAACCACACATGATGGACCGCGGCAATTCACAAGTGATTTTAACGATTCTGGCTGTTTCTGTCATCATGACCTTCGTCAATTCGAACATCAATATCATGGCTCACTTATTTGGATTGATCGGCGGTATGATTCTAGCACCTATTACTCTGCTTTTCCATTCGAAAAAAAGACGCTATTAATCTCATAAAAAATGTCGATCCCTCCTTGAGCTGGAGTTGATCGACATTTTTCGTTTAAGACGATTGATTTTTTTCATACGAATACCAATCAAATACACGTGCAGCATCTTCTTCCTCAAGGTGATGCACACCAAAGGAATCAAGCAGCGCGGAGGATTTTACAAAGGTGTGAATACTTGCGACCCGGCCTTTCTTTTGGAAAAAGGATTGCGTCATCGTATAGTTTTGCATTCGTTTTCTCAAGACAATGCCAGTGGTCTTGCCAATGCCTCTTGATGTCAGTTGAATCAATGAATCTTTGATTGTATATCCTGATTGTTTATAAGCTAAATAGCCAAAGAATAGAGCAAGTGGTAACGGGATGAGTCCCAAATACCCCCATGGAGGAAAGCGCACCGACAGGATGACACCTACAAGTAACGGCACAAAGCCATACGAGATCAGGTAGCGTTTGAGTGAACGCTTTGGCACTTTTTTCAGCTCTGTTTCTGGTGCTACATGATAATGATCCGTGAATTGGGACAGCAATTCATTTATTTTTTTCTTCCGAATGAGCGGAAATAAGACGGAAGAGGTTTCTTTCTCTGTAATCGAACCTCCTGCACTAACAAGCATCACTGTCGCAAAGCCAAAAGGCTCACGGATAATATTCTCTTTGATTTTCACTGCTTGAATTCTCGCAAGTGGAATGGTCATTTGATGTCTCTCGATGAGTCCTCTTGTAATGATGATGTCATTCCCTTTTCGCTTTGCAGCAAAATTCGCATACTGAAGTGCTGTTACCCCAACACTCAGGATCCACGCGATCAATACGGCAAGAAATATCAAAATCGCATAAATTTCAACGCTCGCATGACTTAAAAAAGAGAACTTCTTGAAGAACCCGTCCAAAGGGAGAATTTCATCTATTTGCGTGTAGATGGCAAGACACCCAGATATAATGACCCCGATACCGCTTGAAGTGGTCGCAGCCAAAAGCAATTCTGGCACACCCATACGATAGGAGACATTGATTTCTTCCTGCACAGGTTTCTGGGCAGCCAAATGGCCATGCAGATCTCCTGCTTCATCCGTCATTTCTTCTTCTTGCAAGCTTTTCTTCCGGTTGAAAATCGACTGCTTTAATTGTTCCGCTTCTGCTTTTGTAATCGCGGTCAGGCTCACTTCTGGACCATCCGTACCGCCTGCCGTTTCGATTTGAACCCGCACTAAACCGAAAATCCGTTGGAAAATACCTTCACTTGTATTGACTGTTTGAATTCGTTCTAACGAGATATATTTTTTCTTTTTCGTGATTACACCCGATTCCACACGAAATTCATCGTCTTCCATCCGGTAGGTGAATCGTCTCCATTCTAAAATGGTATATACGGCTTTCCATAAAAGAAGCACACCAAGAATGATAAATGCATAAAAGCGAATGCTCGAATTCGAGTTCACAAAAATCAACACGAAAAAAGGGATAATGAAGTTTTTAATCATGGATACAGCATCTGATATAAAATCAATGAACATCGAGATAGGATGTACACGTTTTGGTTCAGACATCATCTTCCGTCACCCTTGCTAAACGAGATATGTAATCACGAAGCTCATCTGCCTCTTCTAATTCTAGCGCCGGTATATCATGAACTGTGGCAGCAGTCGAAATTTGAACAGAGGCCAAACGATAGCGCCTTAAAAGCGGTCCTTGTGATGTATCAACATGCTGTACACGAACCATCGGCACAATGACACGTGTGACGCGAAAGAGTCCATGCTGTATTTCAATTTCATTTTCAAATACTTCGTAGCGCCAGATGTGATGGCGGATTTTTGGTATGAGCCAAATGCCAAAGATGACCTGTAAGACCCATAAACCAGAAAGAATCGCTCCAATCCAATATGGCCATTGAAAATAGTAGCTAGCAACAAATACCCCAATGATGATGAGTAAGAAAATCAATGAGATAATTCCATTTTGAAGACGCCATACCTTTAAACCATTTAGACTAATTTGACGTTGCGGCTGTTTTCTCACATTCTTCCCCCATTCTCTTACTTTTCTATCAATATATTACGTAACAAAGCCTAAAAAGTTTCAATTTTAGCCTGTTAAAAAAAGCGAACCCTGCAAAGGATTCGCTCTTGTATTAGTTGTTATAAGATTTCTTTTGACGACGATCGTTAGAAGAACGATTGCGGTCATTTGAAGAACGCTTTTTATCACCATAAGATGAACGGCTGTTCTTGCCTTTTCCACGGTAGCCTCCGCCACCGCCGCCGTCTCTGCGTTTAGAAGAGCTGCGGTTGTTACGATGACGTTTTGAAATCATTGGTGCTTCATCTGTCAAACGAACAGGCGTTGCATCCGGCTCTTTTGTCATCATTTTGATAGCAGCTGCAACCACTGTTACAGAATCATGATCTTCCAGCAATTCAGCAGCAGCTGTCATGTAGAAGTTCAAGTTGTTTTCACTGATGATCGTGCGTAGACGGTCAACTGTTACTTGCTGTTGTCCTTCAATTGCCTCATCAAGTGTAGGTTCTTTCATACGATCCATTTTACGTTTAGTCGTTTGCTCAATCGCACGAAGCATATCTTTTTCACGTGGTGTGATGAATGTCATCGCCATACCTGTACGTCCAGCACGTCCAGTACGTCCAATACGGTGTACATAGCTTTCTGGATCTTGCGGCACGTCGAAGTTATACACGTGTGTGACGCCTGAGATATCAAGTCCACGTGCTGCAACGTCTGTTGCGACAAGCACATCGATTGAACCTTCTTTGAATTTACGAAGCGCAACCATACGTTTTGCTTGAGTCAGGTCACCATGAATTCCTTCAGCTGTATAACCTCTTAGGTTAAGTGCTTCAGTCAATTCGTCAACACGGCGTTTCGTACGGCCGAAGACAATTGAGAGCTCAGGTGATTGAATGTCAAGAAGACGAGTCAATGTATCAAACTTCTTACGTTCGTGAATATCCAAATAGAACTGTTGGATGTTAGATACAGTCATTTCTTTCGCTTTTACTTTTACGTGTTCTGGGTTTGTCATGAAACGCTCTGCAATGCGCTTAATTGGTGCAGGCATTGTCGCAGAGAATAAAAGTGTTTGGTGTTCACTTGGTACATTTGAAAGGATCGCTTCAATGTCTTCGATGAAACCCATGTTTAGCATTTCGTCTGCTTCATCTAGCACGACTGTTTCAACATTTTGAAGACGCATTGTACGACGGTTAATGTGATCGAGTAAACGTCCTGGAGTCCCTACGATGATATGAGGATTTTTCTTGAGCGAACGGATTTGACGGCCGATATCTTGTCCACCGTAAATAGGAAGTACGCGTGCACGCTTGTCTTGGCCGATTTTATATAGCTCTTCAGATACTTGAATCGCTAATTCTCTTGTTGGCGCAATGATAATCGCTTGGATATTTGGAGACGCTGGGTCGATTTTTTCAACCAGAGGAATACCAAATGCTGCAGTTTTTCCTGTACCTGTTTGTGCTTGTCCGATGACATCTTTATTTTGAAGGCCGAGAGGAATCGTTTCTGCTTGAATCGGTGTTGCTTCTTCAAATCCCATGCGGTTAATAGCCTTCATGAGACTTTCGCTTAATTGAAAATCTTGAAACGTTATAGTCAATTTATTCAAACTCCTTCTAATTGCTGTTTCAGTAATCTCGTGAATGATCATTAAAAACTGCCCTTTTCTGAAAGGACAGGTCCATTATATACAAAGCCCGAATTACCCTACCTTATATCTTACCATTACACTATTTGTTTTTCAACAAGACAGAAATGGATATATCTACTGCTCTACAATGACAGATTCACCTTCACTTTGGTCTCCGTCCATCCATTTCCACTTTTCAAACAGTTGGATTTTTCCATTATCCAGCTGCTTAGGAGTGGAATCGCAAGACCCGCTTCTCATGCTGCCGTCCTTGCTTACATGGTGGTATCTAAAATGAAGTGTTCCATCCTCATTCACAGTTCCTACAAGTACGCCAGATACAATACTGCCGCCTTGATATGTGCCCGTTAATATATTCCCGTCTTGACGATATTGAAATATGGTTCCTGCTGATACTTCTCCGTTACTCGAATTAGACTGCGGGATAAAGGTTTTTCCGTCATATTGAAACAACCGAATCAACCACCTTTTCTTTCCTATTGTACCATAGGCCTGTCACTCATTCGACAAAAATGATGCAAATTTTAACAAGTGGGATTCAATTTATATTAGTTTAGCCACATTTTAGCTTTTCTATATATTAAATTGCTTTTTTTAGAAAATGTTCTACTTTCTCAAACAATTACTGGGCACATGGCTCATGGCAAACATGATGTTTACAATCCGGCAAATAAAACATTTCTTTCTGGCGAGACGGGACTTTATGATAAATAAATTCTGCACTTGAAGCAGGCACAATCCCGTCGCTTTCACCTTGAACAATTAACACAGGCAGATGAAGCTTCTCAAGCGAATTCTTCGTTTGCTTTACCAGCTTCATAAATTCTATCGCAGCTGACAGCGGCGTGCTTGTGAGCTTATGGCGATATCGATCATATAAAGGGTTTGTATCAACGATCCCTGACAGGGACTCCTTTACCATCTGCCGTGTGTCTTGCATCATTTGTTTTGGGTTCACATATTTGGCCGCAGCACTTAAAAGGACAAGGCGGGCAACTGGGTACTTCGCCGCTAAGTAAGAAGCAATCATTCCGCCCATAGAAAAGCCGACCAAATACACGGTGTCACAAGTCCGGTAAAGGGATAGAAGTTCGAGTTCAGCTGTCGCTATCCATTCTTGATAAAGAATGCCTTTTAACTGCAGCTCATCCCCATGCCCTGGAAGCGTGACAGACTGCACATTCCAATCTGCCGCCTGTTTTAAATATTGCGCCAGCGGTTCTACTTCATAAGGGGCACCAGTAAAACCGTGAATACATAAACAGCCAATCATTCTGTCACCTTCTCACTTTTATAGTGCAGTAATGACTTCTTCCAATCTCATACCGCGTGAGGCTTTGACAAGCACAACATCGTCAGGCCCTGCCACTTCAGCTAGTTTTTTCTTCAGGTCCTCTTTGTCCATAAAGGAGAATACGTGCTCAGCCCCGAATGATTTTTTCGCTCCTTCAGCAATAAATGCACCTAGGCGGCCATACGTCATGACATGATCAATAAATTCTGGCTTGATGTAACGGCCAAGTTCATAATGATACGTTTCTTCTTCGCTGCCCATTTCGAGCATATCTCCAAGTACAAGAATACGGTTGGCAAAGCCGTCCATATCCCCCACAAGATCAATGGCCGCTTTCATTGAAGTCGGACTTGCATTATACGCATCATTGATGACGGTGATTCCCTTGTCTGTTTTAAACAGCTCAAGCCGCATCCCTGTCAACTTCGTTTGCATCAGTCCTTGGGCAATTTGTCTTTCATTCAGCCCAAAATGCTGACCTATTGCAATAGCAGCAAGTGCATTCTTCACATTATGTTTCCCTAATACAGGAATGAGAAAACCCTGGGCATACCCTTCTACTTGAAATTCTGTTCCTTCTGCAAGCTGGTTGATGTGCGTTACCTTGATATCACAGTCCTCTGCTTCTCCAAAGGTTTTTACACGCTGAGAAAGTGAACTTGATCTTTCTCGAAGCAATGGCTCATCACCTAGGTAATAAAAGACGCCGTCTTCTTTTAAGCCTTTTACGATCTCATATTTTGCATCGGCAATGGCTTCTCTTGATCCTAAATCTTGCATATGAGATTCCCCGATATTTGTGATGACTGCTGCATCCGGCTCAGCGAGGTCTGATAAAAATTCGATTTCGCCTTTTGCACTCATACCCATCTCCAAAACCGCAATATCGGTTCCTTCTGGCATTGCAAGAATGGTGAGCGGAAGACCGATATGATTATTAAAGTTACCGTCTGTTTTATGAACTTGATACGCTGTTTGCAAGACGGAATGAATCATGTCTTTTGTTGTGGTTTTCCCATTACTTCCTGTAATACCGACAACACGAGGATTTTCTTCTTTTAAGTATGATTTCGCCAGCTGTTGAAGCGCAGCTAGTGTATCCTCTACAAGAATAACAGGAACGCCTTCTGGCGGATTGGCTTCTTTTTGATTCCATAGAACAGCTGATGCTCCAAGCTCTACTGCTTTTGAAGCAAATGTGTGACCGTTAAAATGTTCTCCAATAAGCGGGATAAACAGTGCGCCGTCTGATACTTTTCGTGTATCTGTTGTCACTCCGTGAATCTGCTCTTCGCCAAAAGCTTGATTAGATAGGGTTCCACCAGCCATTTGGGCGATTTGTTTCACTGTACGTTTGATCATGATTTTTCGCCTCTCTTTCTCATTTCACGTTTGAAGGAAAAGAGACACTACCTAAGGATAGTGTCTGCTTGCTGCTCACATTAAAAAGTTGTTTTAATGGTTTGTTTTTCTTGATGGCGTTCAATTGCAAGTGACACCAGCTTTTCAATCAACTCTGGATACTCTACACCAGTGTGCTTCCAAAGTAATGGGAACATACTAAAAGGTGTGAATCCAGGCATTGTATTCACTTCATTGATCAACACTTCACCTTTTTCTGTAAGGAAGAAGTCTGCACGTACGAGACCAGATCCATCAAGGGCTTTAAATGCCTTAATTGCCATGTCATGAATCGTCTTATATTCATCCTCTGACACACTCGCAGGAATGATCAAATCTGTATCGCCATCTTCATATTTTGCTTTGTAATCATAAAAATCTGTTTTAGGTGCAATCTCACCAACGACAGAGCATTTTGGCTCATCATTGCCTAATACACCAATCTCAATTTCTCTTCCAACAACGCCTTCTTCTACGACCACACGACGATCATATTGGAAAGCGAGGTCGAATGCAGTCTGCAGCTCTTCTTTGCTGCGGCATTTGCTAATTCCAACACTTGATCCCATATTGGCAGGTTTCACAAAGCATGGATAGCCAAGTACTTGTTCCACTTGTTCTAAGCTTTCTGTTGTCGCTTTCTCAAAGTCTTTTTTATTGAAGGAAAGGTGCTTTGCTTGTGCAAGTCCTGCTTGTGCAAAAACATCTTTCATCATGACTTTATCCATACCCGCAGCAGACGCGAGAACGCCGTTGCCGACATACGGGATATTTAACAGTTCAAGTAATCCTTGCATTGTGCCATCTTCTCCATTTGGTCCGTGCAGCAACGGGAAGACAACATCAATTTTCTCATCAACCGTTGCAGGCTGTGGAAACATGCTTTCATTTAAAGAAGTTGGTAAAAACGTCTTTGCGTTCTGTTCAAATTGAAGCATTTTGACGTTTGATACTGGTTCAGTGAGTTTTTCTCCTCTTAACCATTCACCCTCTTCTGTAATATAAATTGGATGTATATCGAACTTCTCAGTGTTAAGTGCTTTTGTAACTGCAAGGGCTGTTTGCAGTGATACATTATGTTCGGCTGACTTTCCGCCGTAAATCAATCCTAAACTTATTTTCAATGGATACTCCCCCCACTAAAATTCATCTTTACTATCTTATCACTTTCAAGCAAAAATGCTCTAATTAATTTTTGTTGTTACGTAATTGAAATGATTTGTAAAGGTTGTAAGCGCCTCCCGAGCATTTGTATGTCATTCGCCTTAATTTTATATTAAAATGACATTGAAAAGGAGTTGTGACAAATTGAAAAAAATCACAAGTACTGAACAATTCAATGAAATAATTCAATCAGACAAAGAAGTCATCGTTAAATTCTTTGCAACATGGTGTCCTGACTGCACAAGAATGGACATGTTCATTCCAGACATCCTAGAAGCTTATGCTCACCATGAATGGTTTGAAATAAATAAAGATGATTTCCCTGAATTAGCGGAAACGTATCAGGTAATGGGTATTCCAAGCTTGTTAATTTTCAAAAATGGTGAAAAAACAGGGCATTTACACAGTGCAAACGCAAAATCGCCTGAAGAAGTGACAGAGTTTCTTCAAGAGCACGTTTCTTAATTGAAGGACATCAGCAAACTTTTGCTGGTGTCTTTTTTCTTTTTTAATCTCTTCATAAGACGAGCTTCGCAGCCAAAACGTTTCAAATTGATGTTTTCCCTTACGACAAGTCATGACAAAATTATTTCCTGGGAAAGAATGCAGCGTCGATACAGCTTGGAATATGTCGGTTACGTGAATTTTCTGAATTGAATCTTTACTTATGACATTTGTCTTTGTATAATGGAGTTGCTAATTGAAAATGATTATCAATTTCATCTATGTGAAATCCTATAGACGGTCATTCTAATAAAGGAGCGATGAGTCACATGTCTAAGAAGAAGATCAAAACCTATCAGCAATTGATTGAAGAGAACAAAAAGGCGATCATGCGCGATCCTCAAATGATGGAAAGTATATACGAAACCATCGACAAAAAACACCAGAAGCAGCTTACAGCTGCTGGGCGTGAATCATAACTACAAGAGGAGCAGTCATCACTGGCTGCTCTTTTGTCTGCTTCAATAAAATAAAAAAGCCGATAAAATCTGTTATTCGATTTTATCGGCTTTTGTTTTAATGTGATTTCGCTACACGGTCCTGCTTCATTCCTAAATAAATGAGCATATATGTGAGATAACCCATTGTCATCGTTAAACCACCGAAGAAAAATTGAGAAAAGACTGGTTCCTCAAATGTTGTAACGGCAGCAAGAATGATCCAGCTCGCATATAAATAAACCATGAACCATTTCATGTTTCTTTTAAGTGTATACAGAAAGAAAAGACCGGCTAACGAAAAGATCCCCAGCGCTAGTCTGAAATAAACAAGATGATCAAACTGGAAGGCAAAAGACACAAACGAAAACGACAGCAGCAACAAAATTGGTAAAGCCGTAATGAAATTTTTCACGATAGTGCCACCTCCATGACTCCTTCTTATTATAAGACAAAATCAGCCGGTTATCGTGAAATACAGACTCGTTTTCACAAAGATGTCACGAATTTTTCTTGTTATTTGACACAATTTTTACACATTTACATCACGTTTCCAAAAAAGAATCCAAGCCGATCCAACAAAGAAAACAAAATGCGCCCCCACTATAAATAGAGAAAACAAAAGGCTCATCCCATGAAAAGGCGGCGGTCCTTGAAAGCTGTACTGAGTAAAGTCCGTATTCGCAAAAAGAAGGATTTTCCCCCACTGATTTTCTAAGAGCGACATGATCGGTACAAGTGATTTCGCCGCATATAAAACAAAAAACGAGGTCACAAGTGCAACAAGACTGTTTCTAAACAAACTGGAACACATAAAAGCAAAGCTTGCCATCATGACCACTTCCACCCACTGAGATCCAATGACGGCAAACGTATGCTGAAATAATTGCCCCGTTCTTTCATCAAAATCAGTACCGAAGAAAATAAGACCAAATAGAAAAGCTAACACATAATAAAAAACAAACAAATAAATGACTGTCAGCAGAAGTGTGATGTATTTTGACAGAAAAATGTGCAGTCTTGTTTTTGGCCTGATCAATAAAAACTTGATCGTCCTTTTCTGAAACTCTGTTGAGATCAAGGTCGCGCCAATAACGACAGCAAGCACCTGTAAAATAAACACGACATTCGTGGAATAAGCAAAATAGTTTGCGACTGTGTCTTGTCCACCAAAGCTTGATATGACTCGTTTCAAGGTGAGAGCCATTGCTAGTTGAAATACAACGATCAACCCAAGAGCAATGAATGTGATTTTTTTCCTCATAATTTTCTTATGCTCATTTTTGATGAGGTTCAGCATCTGTCTTCCCGCCTTCCGTCCATTTCATAAACGCCTCTTCAATTGATTGCTTTTGAGGCGTCATTTCAAGTACATCAAACCCCGCCAGCACAAGCTGTTTGTTTAGCTCTGGCACACGTTCTTTGTCCAGTTGAAGCAGTACACGCGCTCCGTCTCGTTCATATGTATACTCCTGTGCGTCAAGCCATGAAACCGCCTTTTCTACTGGCTGAATATTCATCAGCACCTGCTCTTTCCCTTCCATATCAAGGAGATGAGTGCTAGCTTTGATCTGTCCCTTTTGAATGATGATCATGCGGTCACATAGCTCCTCTACCTCATGCAATAAATGCGTCGCAAATAATACGGAGGTTCCTTCTTCCTTTACGAGCATTTGCAAGTGCTCCCGGAATTCCTTCATTCCTGCAGGGTCTAGCCCATTTGTCGGTTCGTCTAAAATGAGCAGGTTCGGCCGATGCAAAATAGCTTGTGCAATCCCAAGCCTTTGTTTCATCCCTAGCGAATACGTCTTGACCTTCTGATGAATGGCATCCTCCAGACGAACTCTTTCCACTACTTCCTGAATGCGTTCCTCCGTCACCCCGTCGTGCATCGCTGCATACATTTCAAGGTTTTCAAAGCCTGTTAAATACGAATAAAATTCTGGATTTTCTATGATCGCACCAACAGATGACATCGCCTGGAGAAAATCCTCATCTTGTGAATATCCATTGATCATGATGCGGCCATTGTTTTTTTTCATCAAGCCAACGATCAATCGAATCAAGGTTGTTTTTCCAGACCCGTTGGGGCCAAGTAATCCGACAATTTCTCCCCGCCCAATGTCTATAGAAATATCCTGCAAAATCATTTTTCGGCCAATTTGTTTATCGACTTTCTCTACTTTTAAAACAGCAGACTGCAAAGTGGTTCCTCCTTCTGATGTAAAGCCTATGGCGGCAGTTACGACCGCTCATCCTTTAAAAAGTATATCACGCGAGACAAATCAATCCATGAAAAAAAGGACTGATCCAATCAGCCCTTCTTGCTTATTAAAGAGATAGGTTAGGTGTCGGCGCTTCTTTTTCATGCTTCTTTTCGGTTTCAGAAACAATCACCGCACATGCTGCGTCACCTGTAATATTCACTACGGTTCTTGCCATATCTAATAAGCGGTCTATGCCAAGGATCAGCGCTATTCCCTCAACAGGAAGATTCACGGAATTTAAAACCATGGCCAGCATGATGAGCCCTACCCCTGGCACTCCTGCTGTACCGATACTTGCTAATACAGCCGTTAACACAACAGTCAGCATTTGAACAAACGTCAGTTCAACCCCATATACTTGAGCGATAAAAATGGTCGCAACACCTTGCATAATGGCTGTGCCATCCATATTGATGGTTGCACCAAGCGGCTGCACAAAGCTTGAAATCGGCTCTGGTACCTTTAAACGCTTTTGCGCTGTTTCCATTGATACAGGCAGCACTGCGTTACTGCTTGATGTACTAAATGCAACAACCATCGCCGGGGAAAATCCTTTAAAGAATTCCATCGGATTTCGTTTAGCTAAGATCGCAACGGTTGAACCATATGTCAGGAAGAAATGCAGGATGAGCGCAATTAACACGACCGAGAAGTAAAGTCCCATCGCTTTCATGGCATCCAGCCCCTGACTGCCGATCGCGGTTGCAATCAAACCGAATGTCCCGTACGGTGCAAATTTCATCACAACACCGACAAGATACATCATTAATTCATTTCCTTGTTCAAACAGCTTTAGCAAGCCTTCCGTTTTTTTACCGAGCATGGCGATGCCAAGACCTAAAAATACACAGAAGACGATAATTTGAAGCATATCTCCTTCAACTAACGATTGGACTGGATTGGTTGGAATAATGTTGAGTAGTGTTTCTGCCATTGACGGGGCTTCCTCTGCGGAATAATCTGCTGCTTTTGTATCAAAATTGCCGAAGGCTCCCGGCTTGATTAATACAGCTAATGAAATGCCAATGATGATGGCAAAAGTCGTAGTGAGCAGGAAGTAAGTAATGGTTTTTGCACCGATTCTGCCTAGCTTTTTCGGATCACCAAGGCCTGCTACACCAAGCGTGATCGAAAAGAATACAATGGGCACAACGAGCATTTTAATCAGGTTTAAGAAGATTTGACCTAGAGGTGTAAATAAATAAGGGTCTAACACTTTGAATACATTTGGAGCAAAAAGGTTAAGCAGCAATCCTGTGATGGCACCTACAAACAAGGCAATAATAATTTTCGTCGCCAGCTTCAATAAAATCTCCCCTTCCTCGTCAAAAAGCCCACGAGAGAGTCTTCTCGTGGGCCTGCGTGTCCATACGTGTACCACTGTCTACTCTCTTCACGCTGATGAGGTTAGCTGACGGGTTAGGACGAAGAGATGTCCTTTTTTCTCGGAAAAGAAAAATTCACCCCAAAAACTTGGGTCCCCCATTCCTTTAGAAGGATTAAGCGTGTGGTAATATGATATTTTCATACCATTTATACCCTATTTTCGGAAAATTGTAAACAGGTTCATATGAACTTTTTAATTACTTTCTTCCCTATTTGTAACTTCAAGAATATCTAAAATAAACACAAAGATTGGGATACCGATAATAAGTCCCCAAATGCCAATATAGTGTTCAGAGAAGATCAGCACAATAAACGTGAAGAAAATAGGGAGTTCTGTTTTAGCTGACATGAGCTTCGGATTTAAGAAATAAGCTTCAATGGCATGGATAATCACGATCACCAGCACAATATAGAGGACATACATTCCGCCTCCAAGTGTATACGCAATGATGCTGAGTGGAATAAGAGAGATAACCACACCCGCTACTGGGATTAAGCCTAGCAAAAAGACCATGACCGCTAAGCCAAATAACTGCGGGAAACCCATAATGCCTAGCGCAATTGTCGTTAGCACACAATTAACGGTTGCAATAATAAACTGTGCTTCGAGTACTTTTCCAAACGTTCGGGAAAATTTACGTCCAAAGAAGGCAATTTCATGATAGAACACGGAGATTTTACTCGTTTTGAACTTGTTCATAAATTGAATGAGGCGTTCCTTTTCGAACAGGAAGAACATGCTTAATATTAAGGACATAATGACCTGGATACTGAACGTGCTGAAATCAGTTAAGTATGTATAGAGGAAATTAAACCCTTTCTCAAAGAAAGCTGATATTTTGAAATCACCAAATACGTTCGTGATGACGTCAAAGAAGGGTAAATCTTGTGGATGATCTGCAATTTTCTTTCCTAAATGAAATAGCTGCTCCACCTGTTTGGCGATGATTGGTACAAAAACGAAACCGCCAAATGTCAAACCACCAGCCAGAAGAATATACAAAATAGTAATGACCGATTTCTGTCCTATTTTCAGGAAGCGATTTAAAAAGCCTCTAATGACCTCTTCTAACCGATTCATCAAAAAGGTGAAAATGAAGGTCAGAAGAATTAAATTCATCATTCCTCTTAATAGATATAATGCTGTAGCTAATACTACAAATACTAAAAACCGCTTAACACCGGGTTTTTCGAACAATTTTAAAAATGCCGCCATTACGTTACACACCTGCCAGGACTAAAGTCTATTTTTCATCGTATCTGATATACATTATATCGGATCTTTCTGTAAATTATATAATAAAAGGTCAACGAGGTCTTACGATTCGTAGTCATTTTATTGATTTTATTTTTTACACAAGAAAAAACCGAACCTATGTAGAACATAAGGTTTCGGTTTTTGGTTGTTTTTATACTAAACAGCCTGCTTCATATTCCGCATTTCCTGAAGTGCTGTTTTGCTCTTCGATTCGTCAAATTCACCTTCACTCTTCGCGACAACAATTGTTGCGATTCCATTACCAATGAGGTTTGTGATGGCTCTTCCTTCGCTCATGAAGCGGTCAACACCAAGTAGCAGTGCAAGCCCCTCTAGCGGAATAACCTGTAGTGCTGCAAGTGTAGAGGCAAGCACGATAAATCCGCTTCCTGTCACCCCAGCAGCTCCCTTTGATGTCAGCATCAGAACAAGGATAATCGTGATCTGCTGACCGATGGACAGGTCTACACCGAACACTTGCGCCAAGAAGACGACGGCCATCGATAAATAGATTGAAGTTCCGTCTAGATTAAAGGAATAGCCTGTTGGAATAACAAGACCAACAACAGATTTAGAGCAGCCGTAGCGTTCCATTTTATCCATCATTCTTGGCAGCACAGATTCTGAAGAGCTTGTGCCAAGAACAATCAAAATTTCATCCTTGATGAATCGCAGATAACTGAACAGACTAAAACCATACATTCTACAAATGATGTTCAGTACAACGAAGATGAATATGAACATCGTCATATAAACGGAGAGCATCAGACTTGCCAGCGGTTTAATTGATGCCAGCCCAAAGTGTCCAATTGTATAAGCCATTGCCCCAAATGCACCAAGCGGCGCAGCACGCATGATATATCCAATGATTTTAAAGAAAACGAGTGACAGCTTATCAAGCCATTCGATGATGCCTTTCCCCTTCTCGCCAAGAGCAGCGAGCGCAACACCGAATAAAATAGAGAAGAATAAGACCTGTAAAATATCACCCTTTGCGAAAGCATCAACCATGTTAGATGGCACGATGTGTGTGACAAATTCCATCCAGTCGATGCCCTGTCCCCCATTTTGTGTATACTGTGAGACATCCCCTTTTTCAAGCTTACTATAGTCAAGACCTGCACCTGGCTTCATGATATTCACAACAAAAAGACCGATGACCAGAGCAAGTGTCGTGACGACTTCAAAATAAATAAATGCTTTTCCCCCAACTTTTCCAACCTTTTTCATATCCCCCATCTTGGCAATACCAAGAACAATGGTTAAGAAAATAATTGGTGCAATGACCATTTTAACGGCATTGATAAAGGTATCACCAAGCGGCTTCATTTCTTTTCCGACGTTTGGCCACACCATCCCGACAATGATCCCGATGATGACAGCTGCAATCACCTGAAATGTCAGGTTCTTCAAAAGCCTTTTCATAAAAAATCAACTCCCTCACCCTTTGATGTAAACGCTTAACTATTATCTGTAGGTAAATGATAGCGATTTCATCAAAGACTGTGAAGCTTATGGACATATCGTACATTTTGGTCTTTTTGGTCTCTTAGTCAGAATGTACGATATATTTATTCACGGGCCGTCCTACCCCGCCATATTGCATATCTAATTTCAGCTCGCCTTCTTTTACGAGGAAGTCTAAATACCGGCGTGCCGTGACACGGGCAATGCCAAGTGCATTGGCAACTTCCTCCGCAGATTGCGCGCCTTCCTGCAAGCCCATATACGCTTTAATTTCGTTCATCGTATGCACATTCAGCCCTTTAGGAAGCCAAGTATCTTCCTGCTTAAAAGCAGGCTTTCGTATGATATCATCGAGCATCTCCTGAGAAAATTCTGCAGCGGTTCGAATTTTTGATTTAAACGCCTTATAGCTTTCAAGAGATTCTTTCATTCGTTCAAATTTGAAAGGTTTAATAATATAATCCCGCGCACCATTTTGAAGCATGATGCCGATGGTCTCTTTGTCC
Source organism: Bacillus sp. WP8 (assembly GCF_000800825.1). Taxonomy (NCBI): domain Bacteria; kingdom Bacillati; phylum Bacillota; class Bacilli; order Caryophanales; family Bacillaceae; genus Bacillus; species Bacillus sp. WP8. Next base: position 535,119 of record NZ_CP010075.1, on the reverse strand, counting down.
TTCGCTGCTGAAATCACAATCACATCCACCTGCATCTTCTGTTTTCTGATGTCTTGCAGCGTTTTGACGCCATCCTTTTTTGGCATATACACATCAAGTACCACGAGATCTGGACGAATCTCTTTAATCAGCTGGATGCCCTGCTCCCCATTTCCAGCGACAGCTGCTACTTGAAAGCCAGGAACACTCATAATGAATTCTTTATTCACTTCTTGCACCATTGGGTCATCTTCAATTAACAGCACCTTAATCTGAGTCATCTGTCTCTCTCCTCTATGGTCATTGGGAATTCGATTGAGAAGGTGGTACCAATGCCGATGCTTGATGTGACTTCTACATTTCCCATCCCTTTGTCGATAATCGTTTTTACAATATACAGGCCATAGCCTGTTCCGCCCTCTTTGCCGTGTGTGAAGCCTTTATCGAAAAGATAAGGAATTAGTTCCTCTTCGATTCCGGATCCATTGTCTTCAATTAAAATCGCGAGGACATCCTCCGTTTGATCGATGCTAATGGAAATGACTTTTGTGTCTCTTTCTACAGTATCATACGAAGCAAAGGCGTTCTCAATGAGATTTCCGAGCAGCTTTGTCATATCATGCTGATCAAGCCGCTCAGGGAAATGACGGAGACTGCTATGTTCATCTACTTCAACCTTGATGCCAAGCTCCTTGCCCCGTCTGATTTTGCTCATCAATAACCCTGCGACAGCATCATGCTGAATGACGCGATGAAGAAAGTCCGTCACATGTTCCTGCTCCTCTGTCGTTTGAAAGGCTAGATCGAGCGCCTGATCGGCTTTACCAAGTTGAATCAGCCCAGCAATCGTATGAAGCTTATTCATATGCTCATGGTTTTGCACCCGCAAACCGTCCACAAAGTTTTTAACTCCTGTGAGCTCTTCCGCCAATTTTGCCGCTTCCGTCCGGTCCTGGAAAATGGCGACCGCTCCGATGATCTTCTTTTTCATCACAATCGGAATCCGGCTGCTCATGATCCTCTTTCCGCTCATATGAATTTCTTCATTGTAGACGGGTTCTGCGCGATCGATGATCTCAGGAAGTCGTGTATCAGAGAGCACACCCCAAATATTCTGGCCCACGACATCACCTGTCACGCCAAAAATCTGCTTCGCTTTCTCATTAAAAATGGTGATCATGTGCTGATTATCAATGGCGATGACCCCTTCATTAATAGAGTGAAAGGTTGCAGTGCGTTCCTCCAGCATTCTAACAATCTCATGCGGCTCCAGCTTAAACATTTGCTGTTTAATATGGCGGGCGAGCAAAAATGAACCTACAAGCCCAAAACTGAGCGTCAGCAGGAGAATCATGAGGATATCCCGCTTCATTTCTCCTAATATATCTGCCATACTTGGCAGGGTTCTTCCTACAAGCACAACCCCTGTTTGATTAAATTGATCATCCTTCACTGGATAAAAAGCTCTGATGGCTGTTCCAAGCTCTCCCTCTGCTTCTGAGAAATAAATATGCTCTGCAAAAGCCGGCTCTTCATCTGTTCCTTCTGAGCGCTGGCCAATCCTTGTTTTTACTGGATGCGTTAATCTCACATGATCCATATCCATCACGACAATGTAGTCAGCGTCTTGAATAATCCGAATTTCTTCGATTGCATGCTGTAATCGATCACGTTCCTTTGTCTGATCAGCTAACGCCTGCTTCACCTCATTCATCTCAGCCACAGTTCTCGCCGTGTTCATGAGTCTCTTTCGAAGCTCCCGTTCCTCTGTTTGCTGAATTCCCCCGACAAGGACAATGCCTCCAATTAAAAGGGCGAAAATGACAACGAAATATGTGAGGATGGTAAGCTTCCATCTAATAGATAATTGTTGCAATTTCAATCGATTTCTCATCATTTTTTCACCTGTATCTTTACGAATTCTTCCTCTGTCAAGTATGCTTGACATAAGGGGGATCTGACGCATGAAGAATTTACTCGCTTATACGCTATTACTCATGATCGGTTTTGTAACCGCTTTATACTTTGGCTTTTATCATATGATGCCAAAATCAGCGACAACCTTTGATGATGAACAAACCGGACTGAAGGACCAGCTTGTGTACAAATTCAGTCATGTCGTGGCAGACAATACACCTAAAGGACTTGCTGCAAAGAAATTTGCTGAGCTTGTGCACGAAAAATCGGATGGAAAGATCAGCATTCAAATTTTCTCCAACGGGAGCCTTTATTCTGATATTGAAGAAATTAATGCACTCAAAGAGAATCAAGTTCAATTTATCGCTCCGTCTACCTCGAAGCTCGGCATGCTGTCTCCTGAGTGGCTGGCACTTGATCTTCCCTTTGCTTTTTCAAATTACAACGCGGTTCAAGAAGGCCTGCACGGTGCAATTGGCCAAAGGTTGTTTGGCACGCTGCAAAAAGATGGATTAAAGGGAATGGCTTATTGGACAAATGGCTTTAAGCAAATCACCTCAAATAAAGGACCCATCAAACAGCCGGCTGATTTAAAAAACCAGTCTCTCCGCATTATGCAAAGCGACATGATTGAAAAACAATTTAAACTTCTTGGTGCAAAGCCCTATCAGGAATCATTTAATTCAACGTTTCAGCTATTAGAAACCAAAAAAGTAGACGGTGAAGAAAATACCATTTCAAATATTTATTCAAAAAAATTCTATCATATACAAGACTATATGACGATCAGCAATCACGGGTATTTAGGCTATGTGGTCTTAACAGATCAATCCTTCTTTGACCGCCAGACACCCGAAACGAAACGAATTTTACTTGAAGCCATGGAAGAAACAACAGCTTGGAATGAAAAGCATGCAGAACAGATGAACAAAGATCAGCTGGAGGACATTAAACGTGAATCGCCGATTGCCATTCATGAATTGACGCCAGCTGAAAGACAAAAATGGATGAAAGCCCTTGATCCTTTGTATGACGAAGCCGAAAAAACGATTGGCTCCACCCTCATCAAACAGATCCGCGAACTTCGTGCACGTTATGAACACTCACCTATTCATGCTTTTCAGGAAGAGGATGAGAGCAAATAAAAAAATCCCTTTGATCAGGGATTTTTTTATGCGCCGGACTCACTCTGTTCTTGCTCGGTGAGCTCTTCTAATCTTGTTAAAATTCTTCTCTTTCGGTATTGCATCATGCCTGTTTCGGCAATTCCTTTTAATTGTGAGCGATTCGAAACGGCACCAAACAAAATCCCAGCGATGGGCACAAGCTGAAACAGCTTCTTCCAGCCAAACGAATCCCGGTAATTATAGACGACCTCACGCCACCCTTGGATTTGGGAAATCATGTTTTCATGCTTCCCTTCAGATGCATGATAGCTTTTGAGCTCTTTTAGAATCGATTTCTTTCCAACGACATCCGCAGAGTTCAACTGCAAGCATTTAATGATGAAGACCCGCTCCTCTTTGTTTTTAGGATCATAGCCATAGGTGACGGCAATATCCTGTAATGTTTTCAGAGAGAGACCGAGTACCGCAGGAATATCAGCGGCTAGTGTAAACATTCCGCCTACACCAGTTGTCGCCCCTTGTACCGTCGCGAGATTTGTTCTGTTTTTCCCCATATGCTCACTAATGGCATCCATCATTTCGATCGGGGCCTTTCCAATATCCTCTATGCGCTGAATGGATTCATCGGCACACTTCTTTTGAAATTGATGAATGATGCCTTTTTCCGATGTCAAATAGACACCGCCGGATTGAATGTAATGGCCCATTTCGTCTAGCAGTACACCGATTTTTTTCTGAATAAAAGCAGGCGTCAGCTTGTCCAGCATTTGAAATGGAAGACGGCTGAGTTTCTCCCAAAACCATACCTTTTGCTGGTCTTTCTCCCACTTTTCAATCTCCTTTAATTGTGCTTTTAGCCATTCTCTTTCCTCCATGTCAGTCATATGCCTCCTTAGATGCCGCTGAAGTATTTGTCTGTTATTATACACAATCCTTGTCCATCATACGTATAGAACATTGAAGCGGTTCCGAAAGGTTTTAATCTTTTTCAAAACGGTTATTGCTTAATAAACAAACAAAAGAGGAGTGATCAACATGTTAGGATTTCTAATTTCATTGGTTGTGGCGATTGTCATCGGTCTCATTGGGAGTGCACTCGCTGGAGGCAGTGTACCAGGAGGATGGATCGGTTCAATGATTGCCGGACTTGTAGGCGCTTGGATTGGTCATGGATTACTTGGAACGTGGGGTCCTAGTCTGGCAGGCTTTGCGATCATTCCAGCGATCTTAGGAGCAGCAATCTTTGTCATTATTTTAAGCCTGATCTTCCGCAGCGTAGGATCAAGGGTATCTTAAAAAAACGAATAGCAGAGGAAGCAGTAGGGACACCGTCTAAGGGGCGGTGTTTTTTATGTTGCGCGTTGACAAGGTATCTATTTTTTTCACTTACATATGATAAACAAACCTATTAGTTCAGATAGTTGACTTTTCATGAAGATGGGCATATGATGATTAAAAATTGCATGAAGGAAACTTTTTGTGCCCAAGCAAAACTTTGTAGAATCTAGGTGATGACATATGACAAACAAATACATCGAGGCACAAGCACACATGTCAGCGGCAGCTGAGCGTGCACTTGAAGGAAAGGTAAAAGGATTTAGAAGGCTTCTTCCTTTTCTAGGCCCTGCTTTTATCGCTGCCATTGCATATATTGATCCAGGGAATTTTGCCACCAACATTGCCGCTGGCTCCAAATATGGATATCTCCTCTTATGGGTCATTCTCATATCAAATCTTATGGCTTTGCTCATCCAATCCTTGTCTGCAAAGCTTGGAATAGCGACAGGTAAAAACTTACCTGAAATCGCACGTGAAGAGTTTCCAAAACCTGTATCCATCGGTTTATGGATTCAGGGCGAACTCGTCATTATTGCCACAGATTTAGCTGAGTTTATTGGAGCGGCACTTGGTTTATACTTGCTCTTTCGGATTCCTTTGCTTGAAGCATCTATCATTGCAGCCATTGGATCATTTGCAATTCTAGAATTGCAAAGACGGGGATATCGCGCATTAGAAGCTGGCATTACCGGCATGCTGTTCGTTGTCGTGATCGCTTTCGCTGTGCAAACCTTTGTCGCCAAGCCAGATATGGCAAGTGTCGCAGGCGGGCTTTTCATTCCAAAATTTGATGGCACAGATAGTGTACTGCTTGCAGCTGGAATTTTAGGTGCCACTGTGATGCCGCACGCGATCTATTTACATTCAGCATTAACCCAAAGAAGAGTTGTCGGCAGAACAGAAAAGGAGAAAAAACAGATTTTTCGCTTTGAGTTTTTCGATATCCTCATTGCGATGTTAGTTGCTGGAGCCATCAATGCCAGTATGTTGATTGTGGCAGCCGCTCTATTTTATAAAAATGGTCTCTTTGTTGAAGATCTGGATGTTGCGTTCCAGCATTTTAGCACACTTGCAGGTCCTGTATCAGCTATCTTATTTGGTGTAGGCCTGCTTGTAGCCGGACTATCCAGCTCTTCTGTCGGTACATTGTCAGGCGATATCATTATGCAGGGTTTTATTCAATACCGTATTCCACTGTATGTCCGCCGGCTGATTACCATGATTCCCCCTATTGTGATCATTGCATCTGGGGTGAATCCGACATCAGCACTTGTGATGAGTCAGGTGGTCTTATCATTTGGTATTGCCTTTGCTTTAATTCCGCTCATTTTATTTACAAGTAAAAAACGAATTATGGGCGAATTGACGAATGCCCGCTGGGTGACAGGAATATCTTGGGTGATAGCAGCTCTTGTTGTCGCACTCAATCTCTTTTTAATTGTAGATACGTTTATGTAAAAGACAGTCGTGGTGCTGTCTTTTTCTTTTCATATGGTTATGGTAAAATTCCCCTGAGAGGATGTGGGCACATGTTTTTTTATCAAGATCAAGAGATATCCATGCGGTTGCTTGAGCCAAGAGACGCAAGAAGTCTATATTTGCTCATCCAGCGGTCAAGAGAGCATTTACGTGAATGGATGCTTTGGGTGGATTCAACACAGACAGAGGAAGACAGCATGGCGTTCATCCAAGGCGCAATGCAGCAAGCCTTGCAGAACAACGGTTTTCAAGCGGGCATCTGGTCACATGGAGAGCTTGTCGGGATCATTGGCACCCACCAAATTCATTGGATCAACAGGACTGTTTCAATTGGCTATTGGCTCGGAGAAGGCTATCAAGGAAAAGGCATCATGACAAAAGCATGCAAAGCAGTCATTCAATATTTATTTGAAGAATGTGGACTGCACCGCATTGAAATCAGGGCTGCTGTCGATAACCAGAAGAGCAGACGCATCGCAGAGCGGTTATCCTTTTCGCTTGAAGGCATTTTGAGACAATGTGAATGGCTGGGCGACCGCTTTACGGATCATTGTGTATACGCGCTCTTGCAGCCTGAATATATGAAAGAAAAAACGCATTCTATGAATCAACCCACTTAATTGTGTCGATTGCATGAATTATTTTACAAAGTGAAGCTTTGTGGTATCCGTTGCGATCAGCATCTGATAAAATAGAAGGAAAAAATCGAGGTATGAAGTATGTCTCTTATTATTTTATTTTACTTATGGATCGTCCCTTTATTATTTGGCATTTTCTTCTCATTCTTAACAAAGAAAGCCACCTACAAACGCCGCTTTGTCCCATCATATAGCATGGCAGGACTCAGCATCGTTTTTCTCATTCTGGCACTTGTCTTTTCAGCCAGCCATTTTCTATTCATTTGCGGTATATTCCTATTTGCCACAACCCTTGTCGGCACAAGCATCCCTTTATTTTTAGCCTTTACAAAAACACCATCATAAACAAAAACCACCTTTTTCAATGGAAAGGTGGTTTCTTTTTTATTGATTTGGCATTCTGTAAGTCACGGTGGCATCTTGATTGGATTCAATTGTTTTCACAATGTCTTGTAGGATCTCTGACGCTCGATCATTTGAGTCATACTTGCCGAGAGTCTTTACCCAAGTATCGCCTCCTGCGATCATTCCTTCAATCTTTTTGCCGGTTACTGAGACTTCGTGGACATGAACGAAACTTTGCTGGTTTTGTGCGAAAATCCATAGCATGGTTTTAACTCCTTTTTTATTTTTATTGGTTTATTTTAACATATTAATTTCTGATATGACTGGACTGGAATGGCTTATGCAGGTAAAAAAATCAAGATGACTGTTTCATTCAGGTTTGTTGTATTTTTTAGCATACTTTTTAATTTACCATCTATCATAATCTTAATTCCTTCTACGAGTTCACCAGTATTTTCATTTTCAAACTTCTCAGACAGGATGCTTATTTTATGGTCACTCATTGTTTTCTCCTCAATTGCTTTCGAGATCTAACAAATCTACTTTAATTTTTTATCATAGCAATTTTTACCGACAATGAATGAAAGAAAACGATGGACCATTAGCCCATCGTTCTATTTAAACTCTCTAGTTATTTAAAAATCAATTCCTTTTCAGTCTCTAAAAACTCTTCTACAAGTTCTTTAATTGTATTTTGTGAATCTTGGGGGTAATAAAATGCATCTGAAACTTTTCTAAAAAAATCATACATATTTTCGGGCGTATTAAAGATTGAAAAAATATTTTCAATTTCTTCGAATATGTTTTCATCAGTTGAATTAGTATAAACCTCTTTCATAGTGCTATATAGCCACTTATGATACTCCCTCTTCATGTCTTCCGATGATTTGTCAGAGATTAAGCTTTCAAGTATATGATCTACTTTAACTTCTTCTTGTTCCCAAGCTAATTCAAGGATTAATTCATTGTTAGTATTAGGGTTGTTTTCTAGGTATTTAACAGCATAGTTTGTTACTTCTAATGCCGAAATTAAATTAAACTGTCTACCAACAAACAGTGTAGACCAGTTACAATCAAAACCATTTTTCGTGATTATATCCGTTTTATACAATTTTCTATTTCCCCCATTGATTTATTTTTCCTGTCACTTTGCCACCAGGTATAAAAGTTCTATGGGTTACTGTATTCGTTGTTGGATCTACCACCCATTCAAACACGCCATTCCTTATTTCTTTCGACTGTAACATTTCAGGAGCGTTGTTCTTTACTTTTACATATTTCGTTTCGTACTTAACCACCGAGCCCTCTATTTGATACAACGAATCCATATGGCCTTTTCTATTTGGTAAATCAAATCTCTTAGAATGAACTGCGTAGTTGTCAATTATATCATTAAAGCTATGATAAAAATCATCTTTTAATGCACTACCTACTCGTGGATTATCTAAAACTGGATGCTTAAGTTCTCTCGTACTCTTAATCCCCATCTTCCCATGAAACCCTTTCGCCCCAAACGGCAAAAGCATTCCTAGCGCCGCATTCATACTCGCTTCCTGCTGTTCTTTTGAGATCTTGTTTCCAAACATATCGCGGCCTGTGATTGCTTCGCTGAAGCCGTTGGTGGCGGTGAGGCCATATAAACCTTTTTGAGATGTTTTCAGGGCGTCAAAGGATTTTTGTGATGTCTTGTAGATGTCGACTGCTCTGACTGCGGCTGATGTGGCTTGGGTGGTTTTATAGACAGCCTTTCCGCCTTTGAAAATGCGGCCTGCCCAGCCGACGATTGGAATGTAACCGGCTGCTGCCATGCCGCCTGCCGCGACACGCTGTCCAGCGGTGAGTTCCTCGCCTGTGATCGGATCAACGCCTGTTGCGGCACGTTTTGCATCGTTCACGCCAGTCAGTTCATTGACGATATTTCCACCGTAATCGAGCGCTTTTTCATACCAAGGACGGTTGGCGAGGGCTTCTTGTTCTTTTGCGATCTCTCGGGCTTCTTCTTGTTCTTTTTTGATTTTCAGATATTCAGAAGTTTGCTTTTCAATATCGCTTTTTGCCTTGTAGATTTCGCTATTTTGATACGCTTTCTTATCAAAATTCATAGGCGAAATCGCTTTTCCGTCATTTGTCGCATTCATCATTTCAGCGTACAATGCCATTGTAGCTTGCTGCTCTGTCTCTGACAAAGCATATTCATCTTTTAAATTTTGATCAAGCTCTCTTAAATCTTTGACTGTCTTTTTTCGTTCATCTTCCGCATCTTCTATTTTTTCATCAAAGGTTTGACTATCAAATACTTCTAGAGAAATCAGATCATCAATGTCTTGAAAAATCGTTTTGAGTGCCTTTTTTTGATCCTTTACAATACTTTTGGCATTCTTGATGCCCATATGTACTGCGTTGTCTAAAAAGTGTTCTTCTACAAAGGTATCGCCGCCAAAGCTCGTATCATCAAGTGTTCCAGAAACACCTTCATGAAAGGCTTTTTGCTTATCAATAAAATTGATAAACATGTCAACATTACCCACTAGTTCTTTATAAAAGCTTTTAATGTTATCGGCACCTTTCCCAGTAAAATCATCACCGAGGTTGGCAACACCTTGTAATGCCTTTTTTAAATCTACCATTTGTTCACGGAGTTCCTGATAGTGTTTTGCCCTTGTGTCCATTGCACTTGTTAGTGCTTTTGCATCAAGTATCTTACCCAGAAGAAGTCACTCCCTCCATTATTGATCATAAAGTCTATTTTACCTTTCTCAGCGAATTGGAAAAATAGGCTTTAAGTTACAAAAATAATTTCCATATATTTATAGAGGAAATAAAACAAGTGATAATTGAAATGTTTTTCCTTTCATCACAAAAAAGTCAGTCCTCTTTTGAGAGGACCGACTACATTTTGTTTAGAAAAAGCGTTTTAAACTTTTCTTGAGTGGAGGGATATCCAGCTCGCCTTTTTCAAAGAATTTTTTCAGTAAGTACTTACTAAAACCGGCTGCTTGTGTGTACGTAATTTTTCCAGGTAACGGCGGTTCATTGGTGACAGCAACATCAATAATGACAGGTTTATCTGATTGAAGAGCTGTATCAAAGGCTGGAGCTAGTTCTTCATGTGATGACACGGAAATTCCTTTGCCGCCACATGCTTCTGCAAACTTAGCAAAATCAATATCTTCCAGCTCTATACCATAATTGATGTTTCCTTTTACTTGTTGTTCATATTCAATCATTCCAAGGTTGTTGTTGTTTAAAATCACAACAACGATTGGCAGTTTATATTTGACTGCTGTCACAAAGTCTTGCATAACCATTGTGAAGCCACCATCGCCACAGACAGCAACTGCTTGTCGATTCGGTTCATTTAGCTTTGCAGAGATTGCTCCTGGCAAACCACAGCCCATTGTGGCAAGCCAGCTGGAGATGATGAAATCTTGCTGTTTCATTTCAAAATGGCGAGCCATCCATACGGTCACATTCCCTACATCAACAGAAAGAATAGCGTTGTCTTCGACTGCTTCTTCTAATCTAGCAATGACTTGTTGAGGTTTAAGCGGTGATGTAGCAACGGATTTTTCCTTATCCATTTCTTCTCGCCATTTCATCATATGCTCAGTACAAGCTTCAAGGAAACCACGCTGCTCTTTATATTCAATGTAGGAGGTCAGTTCATGCAAACCACTCTTGCTGTCACTCACGATTCCTACGTCTACCGGGTATCTTTTACCGATTTGATCTGGTTTAATATCCAGTTGAATGGCAGCTGTGTCCTCTGGTAAGTAGTCTCTATATGGAAAGGAAGTTCCAAGCATAATTAAGAGATCACACTCTTCCATCGCTTCATATGCTGGCTTCGTTCCGATTTGACCTAGGTTTCCTAAAAAATATGGGTGCCTGTCTGGCACAACACCTTTTGCAGGAAGTGTGATGACAATAGGCGCAGCAGCCTTTTCTGCAAATGAAAGAAGCTCTTCTTTTGCATTTCGTAATCCTTTACCTGCTAAGATGACTGGCTTCTTCGCATTGTTAATAAGCTGTGCTGCCTTTAGCAGTTGATCTTTCTTTGGTCGTACTTCTCCCTCAACATAAAGAGGAGATGTATAAACAGGCTTGCGCTTAATTTTTTGAGAAAATAAGTCATCCGATACGGTGAGAACTGCCACACCTTTGTGAGTATAAGCTGCTTTAATGGCTTGATTCAATAAATCAGGCAGAGCTTCTGCTGTTTGTACCTGCTGATTAAAGACAGCAACATCGTCAAACATCCGCTCTAATTTGATTTCTTGAAAGGCATCTCTCCCTACTTCCGTTGACGCAACCTGCCCTGCAATTGCTAAAACGGGTGCGCCATCTGCTTTTGCATCGTATAGTCCATTTAATAAGTGGACAGCACCCGGTCCAGCGATGGATAAACAGACACCGAGCTTACCTGTTAGTTTGGCATCAGCCGCCGCTGAAAGTGCCGCCACTTCTTCATGTCTCGTTTGTATAAATTGTATTTGGCTGGATTCGTGCCTAAGCTCTTCAATTAATTCGTTTATGCTGTCGCCGGGCATTCCATAGATATGTTTTACGCCCCACTCTTCCAGTAGCGCTGTTACTTCTTTTCCTGCGGTTCTTTGCGGCATGTGAGAAAACTCCTTTTTTCTTACTCCATACCACCGCACCCTTTTGATCAAACGTTTCAACTTGCTGCTACTTTTTAAAATGATATGGAAGGGTGGCGACCACAATATCCCGCTTCCATAACAGACGGAATCTTAATAAAAAGGCAGATTGGTTATGCAAGATCGTGTGCCATCTTTTTTTCGGGATAAATTGAGGTACGAGCACCATCACTTTATATTGATGCGCATTTGCTTTTGCCTCAACCGTTTCAAGAAATTTATCAAGCGGATGAATAAGACTTCGATAAGACGAATGCAGCATCACAAGCCGCACACCACTGTTCAGTTTTTCCCAATCTGCTTCAATTTTCTTATCTTTTTCTTTATCAAAGGATACATGAACTGCTATGACTTGCTCTGATAAGGATTTTGCATATTGAACAGATTGCTCAACGACACGTGTTACACCGGCAATTGGCACAATGACCACATTCCCTTTAATCTCAACAGGCTCTGCTTCATTCATTAAACGCAGTTGTTCTCCGACAGACAGGTAATGCTTTTTAATGGAATGAAAGATGAATAGCACAATTGGCATGAAAACAAATACTGGCCATACAAGATGAAACTTGGTCAAAATGAGAATCATGAGAACCGTGAAGGAAATCAGTGCTCCGACTATATTAATAGGCATTTTCGTTTTCCAGCCCTGCGGTTTTTCACGAATCCATTTCACACACATACCTGTCTGTGACAAGGTAAATGGAATAAATACACCGACAGCATATAGCGGTATAAGGTGTTCCGTTTTCCCATCAAACAACCAAATGAGCAGCATGGAAGCTACACCTAAGAAGATAATGCCATTAGAGTAACCGAGACGATCCCCTCTTACTGTAAACATGCGCGGCATATATTTATCCTTTGCTAAGTTGACCGCCAATAAAGGAAAGGCGGAAAAGCCGGTGTTTGCCGCTAATATCAAGATTAAAGCTGTGACAGCCTGAATGACATAATAGAAAAATGTACGTCCAAATGTATCTGATGCAATTTGTGATACAACTGTTTCTTCTGGCTTTGGTGAGATGCCAAAACCAAACGCAAGCAATGTCACGCCAACAAATAATACAGCTAGTAATCCACCCATCATCAATAATGTTCTCGCTGCATTTTGTGCAGCTGGTTTTTTAAAGGATGGAATGGTATTTGAAATGGCTTCTACCCCAGTCAGTGCAGAACAGCCAGACGAAAATGCTTTTAATAAAAGAAATAATGTGATGCCAGGTACGTGTGTACCTATTGCAGTATGCTCAGGTGCTGGAGGAACGCCTCCTGTTAATAATTTAAAGCCCCCGACTCCAATTAATATAAGGAGTGATATGACAAACAAGTATACGGGATAAGCCAAAATAGATGCTGATTCTGTCAATCCACGAAGGTTGAGCACCATAATCAAGATGACCAAAACAATTGAAATCAGCACATGATATGGATATAGTGCCGGAAAAGCTGATGTGATGGCATCGGTACCCGCTGATATGCTCACTGCTACCGTCAAAATATAATCTACAAGCAATGATCCCCCAGCGATCAGTCCTGGCTTTTCACCTAAGTTTCGGCTAGAGACGACATAGGCCCCGCCGCCTTCTGGATAAGCATAAATAATCTGGCGGTAAGATAGAATTAACGCCATTAAAAGAATTAATACACAACCTGCAATCGGGAGTGAGTACCAAAATGCTGCTGCACTAACGACTGAAAGAACAATCAAGATTTGTTCTGTACCGTATGCAACGGATGACAATGCGTCTGATGACAATAATGCCAACGCTTTGATTTTTGATAGTTTTTGTTCTCCTGCTGCCTGTGATTTTAATGGTTTCCCAATTAAAATACGCTTCATCAAACTGTACATGTGATGCCCGCTCCTTTAGTGTCAAACGATTTAAGTTACAAAAGATGGATCGCCAAAAAGACACAGAGGCAATAGAATGCCCCTGCGTCTATTGTTTAGATCACAGGTTGGTCTTTGCTCTCTTTAACGCTTACGAGGTTAGCTGACGGATTCGGGCGCATGAGACTTTGCCCTACCTAAAAAGGATTCACCCCACGTGGTGTCCTGCACCACTAATGGTTCCCCCGCTCATCGAAATGATTCAGCGATTGGTCTTTTATAAAAGAGATCATACTCCCGTTTGACACCAAAGTAAAGACATTTTTTCAAGGTCTTTTGATCGTTTATCTATCAGTCTTTTTGCGGTTTTTTCGTACGAAATAAATAATCATTCCGACCACAAAAATAATCAGCACAGCGATACATGCAAAATAAATCCAAGAATCACCGACGCCTTGCTTTTCACCTTTTTTGAGATCATTTGTTGTGCTGCTGACCGTTTGATGATTAGAGAACATGTCTTTGTTTTTGCTCTCGATGGCAACTGTTGCCGTTTCCGTATTTGTTTGCAGGAAATGAAGCACTTCATGTGAAAGATCAGCGTCAGCTGCATTCATTCCTGAAAAGACGGTCATTGTTTGCTCTTTATTCCATACAGATGGCTGCGTCCATACAATACGAGCAGTCGTTTCGTTGATCATGCCAAAGGAGGATACATCATACTGATCCTTTGTCACAGGAACGATGAGATCGTCTGCCTTTTCTTTTAAAAGAGAGAACGTTTGAATGCCCCCGATGAAAATAAGAGAGTGATTTTTCAATTGATCATTTGTCACATTTGAAGCTTTGATCAATTGATATTGAGCAGCTTCCGGCTGACTAAATGATTCTGTCAGCATCGCCATTTGATTGATCGTTTCTTGCTTGATTTGATTTGGCATGATGATCAATGTTTTTCCTTGCTGCGTTTTTGATGTGAAAGGAAGCGGCCATGCAGCTAAATCCGGTGTATCACTAGCTGTCCCTTCTGGTATTTGAAGAGAGCTATTCTTATCAATGTAAATCCAGCTTTCTTCATCCGTATGTCTGCAGGACTCCATGTTTTTAAAGCCTGTAGTGACAAATTGCAAATCAATATATTCATTCTTTTGGAGCACTTGTGAATCTACTGGAATTGACACATGATAGAATCCATTCTCATCTTTGTTTCCTAGTTTTGTTAACGGTACATCGTGTGGTTCATTATTAATCATGACTGTTAAGCGTTCCGCTTTGTTCGCTGTATCAGTTTTTTTAAATGATAGATTTAACTTTGCACCAGATTTTTGATTAGCGATCAATGCTTTCGGATAATAGTAATGATCCGATGCCGTCTTTTTGGTTCCAACCGTTACATCATCACCACCAAAATCTTTTAAACGAATTTGATGAGATGGTTTTGATGCTTTAGCAGTAACCTTTTGAAGCAGCAAATCTGTCCCAGTGAGCTGATCGGTCAGTTCTGGTTGAGTCAGGACATTGATTTTTTCAGCAATTGTCTTCGGCTGTTCAGCAGTGACAAATAAAATGGGCTGTTCTTTTTTCTTCCCAGTCAGTGTTCTCACTGCTAACGTAAGCTGGTTGCTTGCTGTTTTCATTTTCGCAGCTTGCTCGATCGATTTCACTCGTCCCTCCCAATTTCCTTTCGCTCCAACAGCAATCGTTGGATGCGCGATTTGCTTGAGGTCCTTTTCTTGGACGATTTTGAGGTCTGCTTGGCGGTCTTTGTTTTTCAACGTACGGTATACTTTCACAGCCGCTTCTAATTCAGCTGCTTCCGGTGAATTTGGAATCACAATATCTGTTTGTTCTTTCTGATCACCTGTTTGAATGAAAGGTGAAGGGAAGCTGTCTAACGTCACGTCTGTCGTTTGAGTTCCTTTGAAATCCAGCTCACTTTCAGGATATACTTTCAGCCAATTGGCAGGTGTCTCTTGGTTGATACACACACCTTCTTTTAACACGCCATAAAATGCGAGCTGAATCCGATGAGACCCTTTTTTCAATTGTATTTTGTTCAATTTGATTTGAATCGACTTCTTTTGGTTTTTCCCTGATACGGGGATGGTCTTTTCAATCTCTCCATCAATCATGACCGTGAACGATGATGGCGAAATGAGTAATGGTGATGCCTCTATATTCAATGTAAGGGTGCTAGACTCTACTTTTTCTTTCTCTATTTGATAGGAAAATTCAGTGCGGTCTTCTTGTCCATACAAGGTCACTACATCTTCTGATAATGCTTGCGTTTCTGTTTGACTTCCTTTTGATGAGCGAATCCAGTCATCTTTCACTTGTACTCGATTTGATTGCGCCAGTGCTTGCCCCGCCATGAAAAAAGGCTGAATGGCAAGGGATATCACCAATATAAAAATCATCCATTTTACTGATTTCAATTTGTCACCCGCTTTTCTTTTGTTGTTGATCGTAACGCTCGGTTTTGTACCATTTTACTTCTTGTTTGAATAAACGGCTCTTTGTCTCTACAAATAAAGAGTACACGACTAGCGCAATCCATACTTGAGAATAAGTGAAGTACATGAGCGCCACAATGAGTATATTTTGTTTGGTGAGCTCTGTTTTCTCAATGCTTAATGTAATCATCACTTCTGTTAGAAAGAGGAAGAAGGCCAATCCCCACAGGATCAGTGCAACAGCTCCTACAGATAAGTGAAGGTCAACAAATAGGTTCACGATAAAGATCCCATTTGAGAGCAGGACACCGAAGAAAAATAAGAAATACGTAAAGAAGAAATAAAACAAATCGAAAATCATTCGTTTTCGTTTCAGCTTCATAAACTGCTTTAAAAATTTGAGTACAACATATTGATTGCCTCGTGCCCAGCGTGTTCTTTGCCGCCACCAGACTTTCCACGTCTCAGGCTCTTGTTCCCAAGTGATCGCTGCCGGGAAAAATCGAATGACATAGCCAAGGTTATAGACACGAATCGTTAATTCGGTGTCCTCAGCCAGCGCATGAACATCCCAGCCGCCAAGTTCTTCTAAGATGTGCCGGCGGATGGCGAAGTTGGTGCCTGGTATTGTCGCAATGCTAAACCACTTCCATCTTCCGCCCTGCGCCATCCATTGGAAGCAGATGGTCTCAATATTAATAAATTTGGTCAGGAGATTTTTGGCTGCATTGATGACCCTGAATTTCCCGACAACAGCGCCTGCCTTTGGGTCGTTCAATAAACCAAGAACCAAGTGATAGACAGCCTTTTGTTCAGGCATGTTATCTGCATCGTATACGCAGATAACTTCTCCTGTTGAAGCCTTTAAGCCTTCATTTAGTGCAGTGGATTTTCCCTTTCCTGCAAATGGCGGCTTTGTTTCAATCATATGGACATGATCATATTGATCACTGAATGACCGCACGATGTCCGCTGTGCCATCGGAGGAATTGTCATTAATCACAATGATTTCAAGGAGATGTTTAGGGTAGGATAGCTGGACCATTGCTTTTAGCGTTTGCCGGATGACAACTTCTTCATTATGAGCAGGAATCAGAATGCTGACGGTCGGCAGCTCTTTCCCTTGTTTCGTCCATTCAGGCAGCACTTTTTCGTAGGTCAGGTAGTGCTGAAAGCCGCCCTGCATGAGAAACATGTGGTATAGGAGCATGATCCAAATCAGTATTAATGAAAGATAAAATAAGACATCAGCCACCTAGTTTTCTCTCCTTAAAAATTCGTTTTTTCATTGTCAGTCTTAAATACAATGTGTAAAAAGCAAATGCCGCAATAAACAGCATCACCACGACTGTGAGAATTCGCAGCATATTTTCCATGCCGCTTCGTTTGACTGTTTTGGTTTCTGCTCTATTGGATTGTTCTACTTGAATATGTCCATTCCCTGATGTTTTGATCTGTACATGTGATGTTTGGACCGTCTGTTTTGTTTTCTTTAAATCCAGCCATTCACTAGAAGGAATTGCATCCATCTGCGTCATCAGATTTTGCAGTCCATCTATTCCTGATTCCACATTATAGGACAGCCCGATTGCGGCTGATTGAAGATGCTGGATGGATTGAATCTTTTGCTCTGTTAAAATATTTGAACCTTCTTGGTCAGATGCTGGCTCTACTGATTGCTGAGGATATAAGGTCATGCCGTGAAGCATAGCGGGTTTCGTCACCAGCGGCGGAGCACCGGCTGTTTTCCACGTATGATCCGACAACTGTACCTGTCCAAACAGACTGGACATATGCCTTGATATCACATCGTAGCCTTGTTGGGATATGGCATCATGCGGCACCTCGAATGCCAGTGGATATAGACCTTGCTGCGCAAGAAGCTCAATGCCCTTTGTGATTTTTTCTTCTGTATAGATGATTTCTTGCTGCTGATTCGATCTCGTATAAGCATGGAAGTCTTTTTCATTCGAAAAATGGCTTTCACTTTGCTTCTTCTCAGCTTTTTTTGGATCATTTGACGTAATAGACTGATCATTCTTTGCATCCCAGAACTCAAAGTCCTGACCAGAATCCTCCGTTCGGTACGTACGGCTAAATCCATGAAGAATGATGCTGGCTCCATTGCTTTGCAATTGTTTTAACACTTTTACGAGCTGCGGGCGGTCACTCAGTGTCACTTCATCACCTGTTGTTCGATCCACCCATACAGGGGTTACCGCTATCAGAAACGGAATATGCCGAGTGGATACGTATTGTCCAAGCTCAAGCAGCTTCTTCTCGTCAGAGACAGGACTGATGTTCCCAAGCCTTAAGTACTTTGTGGTCAGTTGATGAGAAGAAGGCAGGCGTTTTTCCAGCACTTCTGCAAGCAGCTCGTTCTGCTGCACGACATTTAAGATGCCAATATAGTCGGCACCTTCCTTTGTTTGGATCACAAATGGAAGATCAGCTTCATGCTTCTTCAATAAAAATTCACTTTGCAAGTCTGCCCCTTGAACCGTTAACGCACTGATACTTTTCTCTAGCTGACGGTAAGTTTGATCATCTGTATATTTGATTTGACTCGTGTGATCTTGTTTGTGAAAAGTAAGATTGGAGAATGGGCGAAGCTGTTCCGCATTGTATCCAATGGCTATTACCTTCTGTGCTTCATTCATCATACGAATGGTCTGTTTCGGTAAGGTTCTCTTTATTTCTCCTAGGTAGATGACTTGCTGAAATTCACTGATCTTCTTTTCAGCCAAATGTTCATCAGATACAATCGTCGTCTTTGTTGAAAAATGTCCGGCGAGTAGATCCAGCATATGCACTGCTGGAGTCGCTTCCCCCGATTCTGTCGAATAAACGATCAGGGTATCTGACTTGGCAAGTGCGTCGGCTGAAGCCATGTATTTAAAAGAAAGAATCAAAAAAAGAGCAAGCAGTAAACAGCATTTCATCAAAGAATTAAAGTTCATTCATCATCATCTCTTTTTCTAGTTCTTCTAAAAATTGCTCTGGCGTACGATAATCCGAACTGCTTGTTAAATGACAGACATGAAAAGTCAGGGTGACTTCACGACCGTTTAACAGCACATGCTTTTGCAATTTATCTTTTAGCTTCTCAAGGACGACAGAGACATTCTCTTCTGGTGTGTGAGTAAGCAGCAAGCCTATTCGTTCTTCGGATAATCGAAATTTCTTATCAGTTTCTCTGACACTTTCGCGAATCTTGATACTTAATTGCTGAAATAGGTGCTGCATTTCTTTTTCTCCATATAACGATTTGAATTCCGCTGCATAATGGATATGAAGAAGGATAAAAACGAATGGCTGTTTGTAACGTTCTGCCCGTTTCATTTCCTCGGATAATTCCAGCTTCATCCGATCTGCATTGTCAAATCCAGTTGTCGAGTCAATCGCCACAAATTGTTTCATCGCCTGCTTTTGTTGTTCAATGGTGTGACGCATCGTCTTGATCCGCTCATGCAAGCTTCCTGCTGAAATCGCGAAAAAGAGAAGGGCTACGCCCCAAACCACCACATCCTGCAATGTTCGATTAGAAAATAAAGGATTTGTGTGGCCGAGCTCTGTAAAGAACATAGCACTTCCTATAAAGAACAACATCAGCAAGGTAAAAATTAATGCTGGTAAGATGCCAAATAAAATCCCGCATCCTAACACGACAAAAGTCAGTGTGATCATCAAAAAGCTCTCTGCATCATGCAAGCCAAGGTAGCTCATAAACAAAATAAGACCTGCAAACGTGAGGAGCAGAGAATAATATAAACGATACGTATTACTGAATAACCGATTCATTAAAAAGCTCCCTTTCTGCAATGAGAGGCAATAAGTTGTCAAATGAGTGTGTGTCTTTTTCGTTCATGTATCCTCCATAATAATCCTTGAGAGGATCTTGAATTTGTAATTCTTTCATGCGGTCATAGACCTCTTTTGCGAATTCTGGTTCGTTTCGTTTAAGAGCATACAAGATGACCAGTGCATATACAGAAGGCGATTCATACGTCACTGATGGCTGCAATGTGCTAAGTTTATATCTACCGTACAGCTTTCCTTCTTTTTTAAAAGTCGTTTTCAGCCATTTCATGATCGCGGACGTACTCACCTTTGCACGATCGGCATGTAGAGCCGTATAGAGTTGATCAATCATATTGATTTCTCGATCAAATGAATAGGCTTTTTTCTTTATATCATAGGATTTAGGAAAGAATCCTTTTTTTCTCGGTGCTTGTTTTAGAATGGTCAATTGGTTACTCGTCATTTGTTTCGTGAATATTTTGAGGGATTCCAATTCTTTGATTGCTTTTGGGTCTAAATATGAGAGTGTGATTGTGTGTGAAGTTCGGTTTGTTGACGCATCATAATAATCGGACAAGATGCCTCTATACATATTCTTGTCTTTTAACGCTTGTGCGATTTCTTTTGCTGTGGTTTGATACGCTGCATTCTTCCATAAACGATCTGCCTTTTGAAGTGCCGCCACTACCCGTAAGTCATCAACTAGAGCATTGGCTTTACTTTTTTGATCAGATTCGATTTGCCAGCTGAGAAGATGATCATCTAGTAAAAATTCATCTTGCAGGACACCAAATTGTTGGTCAAAAGAATTTTGGTCTTTTTTTCGAACAAGATAATCCATCCAAAGTCCAAGCGACTCAGATAAGTAGATGTGCTGCTCTGCTAATGAAGTGCGAATCATGCCTTGATCTGTCATGAGGTGATGAGTGATAAAATATTCTCCAGGCAATACAGGCTGTGGAGATACTGGATCAGCTAATTCCTTCTGCTGTTCCCAGGTACATCCGCCTAATAAAAAAACAATGAGTAAAACAATAGCCGTGCGATGTATGGCTGTAACCATTCGTGTCCCCTTTCAACTCCCGTTCTCTTAGCATCCAACGATTTATTATAGAGTGTTTTTGTTAAAATTTAAATAAATATTTTATACCAAATTACGAGTCTTTTTGCATACATATTCCCATTTTCAGAAAAACCATATGCCGATATACTTGATTGCACAGAAAAACCCATGCATTTCAGCATGGGTTTATATACTACTATTGATCTAATTTTAATTTCTTTAATTGCTCAGCCAGTGCGTTATTGATTGGTTCTTCCACTTTCTTTTGTTTCTTCATATATTTAGACACATCGTGCTTACTGGCTTTCTTTTGATTGGATTGTGATTTGCGTTTTTCGAAAACAGACAGTTTTTCTCTATGGCCGCACACACAAGCAAAGATTTTACCATCACCTTCTCCGCGCAGCTCGAGCTTTTTATGACAGTTCGGGCAGCGTGCGTTTGTTTTCTTCGCTACATTTTTACGGTGGCCGCATTCTCGGTCTTGGCACACGAGCATTGTGCCATGTTTTCCGTTCACTTTCAGCATAAGTTTTCCGCAGTCAGGACAATGGGTGCCAGTGACATTGTCATGCTTAAAGGTTTGATTCGTTTGTTTGATTTCAGATACGGCTTGTTTTGCATAGGACTTCATTTCACTCATGAATTGAGAAGCCTTCAGCTGTCCTTTTGCGATTTTAGAAAGCTTTTGTTCCCATTCCGCTGTTAACGCAGGAGACTTTAAGTCTTCAGGCACTAAGGAAAGCAGCTGTTTCCCTTTCGATGTGATGAAAATGTCTTTGCCCTTTTTCTCGATTAAGAAGCTGTTGAACAGTTTTTCAATAATATCGGCTCTTGTGGCCACTGTTCCTAGTCCGCCTGTTTCACCGAGGGTTTTCACTAAGTCCTTTTCCTGATTCTGCATAAATGCCGCTGGGTTCTCCATAGCAGATAGCAGAGTTGCTTCATTAAAACGGGCAGGAGGTTTCGTTTCTCCATTTGTTTCTTTCAGCTGGCGTACTTCAAGTGACTGCCCTTCTGAGAGCAGCGGCAGATGCTGATCTGCTTCGGCTGATTCCTCGTCTTCATAGGAATCATCATACACGGCTTTCCAGCCGGCTGATTGTACGGTTTTTCCTTTTGCCGTGAACGTTTCACTGCCTATCTTGGCAATCACCGTTGTTTCCTCGTATTCAAAAGGATTCATGAGTACAGCAAGGAATCGTTTGGCAATAAGATCATATAATTTACGCTCTTTATCACTTAGTGCACCAGGATACAGCTCTTCCTCGGTTGGAATGATCGCATGGTGATCTGACACTTTTGCATCGTTGACGAAGCCTTTGTGCGCTTTCACGCCTGATTGTAAAATGCGGTTCACATGCTGTGCGTACGGTCTGACGTTCATTCCTTTTAAACGATCTTTTAATGTAGGAACGATATCCGCTGAAATAAATCTTGAATCTGTACGCGGATATGTCACAAGCTTATGCTGCTCATACAATCGCTGAAGCGTAGACAAGGTTTCTTTTGCTGAGAAGCCGTAGCGTTTATGTGCATCACGCTGCAATTCAGTCAGGTCATACAGCCCTGGAGCAAAAGCTTTTTTCGCTGTTTTTTTCAATGCATCGATCACTGCTGGTTTTCCTTTGCAGCCTGCCAAACGCTCTTTTATGACATTCTCTTGGAATGTGCGGTTTTGCTTTGTTTTGGCATCCTGCCATGTCAACGTAAGCCCATCTACTTGTGCAGTCATTCCATAGAACGGCTTCGGCTGAAATTGCTGAATGTCTTCTTCTCGTTTGGCGATCATGGCAATCGTTGGTGTTTGTACCCGTCCGCAGGAAAGCTGTGCATTGAACTTGGTCGTCAGCGCTCTTGTTGCGTTGATCCCTACAATCCAGTCTGCCTCTGCACGTGCAACAGCCGAGCGATACAGATTATCATATTCTCTGCCATCTTTTAATCGTTTGAAGCCTTCTTGGATGGCTTTGTCCGTAACAGATGAGATCCATAGTCGTTTCAGCGGCTTTTTCACATGCGCTTTTTCAAGGATCCATCTTGCGACTAGCTCCCCTTCACGTCCAGCATCTGTTGCGATGACAATATCTTTTACATCTTTTCTTGCAAGCTGCGCTTTCACTGCTTGGAATTGCTTTCCTGTCTTTTTCATGACGACAAGCTTGAGCGGCTCTGGAATGATCGGCAAATCCTCTAAACGCCAGGATTGAAATTCTTTTCCGTAGCCTTCTGGATCAGCCAGTGTGACCAAATGGCCAAGAGCCCACGTCACAATGTATTGATCTCCTTCTAAAAAACCATTTCCTTTTTTATGACACTTCAGTACACGTGCTAAGTCACGTCCTACTGAAGGTTTCTCTGCTAATACAACTGTTTTTGACACTAGATTTCACATCTCTTTCTTCTATCCATCCTTTTATTATAGCAGACGTGGAGATGCGGTTCTAATGACGGATTATTTCTTCAAGCGCTTGATGATTTCGTTGGTGATTTCTTGTGTTTGATAGGCTCCGCCGATGTCTGCTGTTAAAAAGCCGTCTGCTGTGACTGACTCGATGATTTCGAGCAGGTGTGTGCCCAGTTCTTCTTCTCCGAAATGATCAAGCATGAGTTTAGCCGTCCAAATTTGACCGATTGGGTTGGCAATCCCTTTTCCTGCAATGTCTGGGGCTGATCCGTGTACAGGCTCAAACATGGACGGATATTTACCATTCACATTGATGTTGGCAGCAGGCGCTACGCCAATACTTCCCATAATGGCGGCTCCAAGATCAGTCAAAATATCGCCAAATAAATTACTGGCGACAATCACATCGAATTTCTCAGGTCTTGTCACAAAGAAGGCTGAGAGAGCATCAATGTGCTGCGAGTCTGCTCTCACCTCTGGATAATTCTTTGCTACGTCTTGAAACACTTCATCCCAAAATGGCATTGTATGAACGATTCCATTCGATTTGGTTGCACTTGTCACATGCTTTCTTCTCTTTTTTGCTAATTGAAAGGCAAAACGCATGGCTCGCTCTGTCCCTTTTCTGGAGAAAACAGCATTTTGAATGGCAAGCTGATCTTCTCCTTGATAGATACGGCCCCCAATTTCACTATATTCACCTTCACCGTTTTCTCTTACAACAAGAAGATCGAAATCCTTTGGCTGAGCAAGCGGTGAGCGAATGCCGCTCAGCTGTTTTGCAGGTCTAACGTTGATCACCTGCTCAAATTCACGTCTAATTTTAATGAGCAATCCCCAAAGTGATACATGATCCGGCACTAAATTGGCATCTCCGACGGCCCCTAAGAAAATGCTGTCAAAGGCTTTTAGTTGTTCCAATCCATCCTTTGGCATCATTTCGCCATGCTCTAAATAATATTCACAGCTCCACGGAAAATCCTGAAAGGTGAAAGATAGACCGCCATGCACCTCTGATATCGCTTTCAAAACTCGGATGGCTTCAGGCACAACTTCCTTTCCAACTCCGTCTCCTGGTATCGCTGCAATTGAAACATGCTTCATTGATTTTTCCCCCTTTGTCATCGGTCGACCGTCGACCGTTTAATTTGAGTTTACTAAAGAGTGCCTGTTCTTACAATGGACAAAAGACGCTTTTTGATCAAAGCGCCTTTTTATCCTGCACCAGTATCGGGGACTTCTGTTTCTTTCTTCCCGCACCTTTTTTATCTGAAAGCAGCAAACCTCCTAAGGTCAGTACCGTTCCTAGTGCCGACATGAAGGTCAGACTCTCGTGAAGAACGATCATTGAAATGATCATCGTGATAATGGGCACTCCATAAATATACACACTTGATTTCACCACACCGATCGTCTTCACGGAAAAACTCCATGTCAGAAAACAAATAGCTGATGCAAAGACGCCTAAAAACAGCAAGTGGAAGGCAAACGATGGATTCGTGAACCGCTCCCAGTCTAAACGAATCTTAAAATGCCAGATCAGCGGAATCATCCATAGCAGCCCGTAAAAGAAGACACGTCTTGTCACCTGAATAATATGGTAGCCATATTGATTGATCATTTTCGATAAAATGGAATAAAATGCCCAGACGATGGTAGCCATAAATGCTAAAGCATCACCGAGCGGATTCAATTGGAACGTCGTCATCCCATTAAAGCTAATCAGTACAATTCCCATCATCGCGATGAAAAAGCCTATGAAAAAGCGGCTGTGCAGCGGCTCATCTTTTAATAAAAAATAAGACAATAGAAAAGAGAAAAATGGGACAACGGAGCTGATGACACCTGCATTCGAAGCGAACGTATAGGTAAGTGCAACATTTTCTAAAAAATAGTATAAGACCACACCGCATAACCCTGCGAGCGCAAACATCCCTTCATGCTTTCTACGCTGCACCTTCATGGTGACTGGATAAATAATCATCAGGGTAAGGTACCCAAGGAAAAAACGAAAAAATAAAATCTCTGTCGGAGAAAAAGCCGTTAATAATATTTTGGTTGATATAAAGGTAGATCCCCATAAAAAAATGGTGAACATGGCTGCTAGATGACCAAGAAGCTGTTTATTTTTCATTTTGCTGTTACCTGCTTTTCAAAAATTTGCTGATACTGCCCTGGCGTAAGCCCAATAAATTCCGAAAAGAAATGAGTCAAATGACTTTGATCAGAAAATCCAGCGGCAGCAGCTACATCTATTGGCTTCATTCCTTGGGCGAGAAGCTCCTTCGCATAGTTCACCCTGATTGTCTGTAAATAACGATACGGCGTAATTCCTCTGAACTTTGTAAAAGCACGCAGCAATGAATATTTGTTCATGGACACGAGCTCACCTAAGTCATCTAACGATATATTTTCCGTGAGATGTGTTTCAATATATTGCTGTACGTCTTGGACTTTTTGTTCATTGGCATTGGCATTGGCATTGGCTGCTGATGCTTTTTCCTCTGGTGTATCAGAATAGGTTTCGATCAACTGCTTCATCAAAAAGTAAAAGGCTTCCTGTTTATTCAAAGCAGGAGCTTCTTCTGTGATCATTTGATGAAGATCATATAATTGCTTTGCTAGTTCACTTTGTGAAACCACAGGGGCTTTAAAATGCGGCTTGTGCTGAAAGATCTTCTCCAGCAACTCTGGTTCAATATTTAAGCTGCGATAATCTAGCGGCTTGTGATCAAATTGTTCACATCCGTGATTATCGTACGGATTGAAAAGAAGGATATCTCCTTTTCCAATGATGTATTCTTGATTTTGGCAGAACATACGTCTTTGACCGCCTTCAATAAATCCAATCACATAGTATGTATGAAAATGTTTTGGGAACTTTTTGATGATGGCATGAAAGCGATACGCCTCTATTTGCAAGTCCTGGTCAAAATGGACTGTTCGTTCCTCTAATGTTCTCATGTCGATCCCCTCTTTTCACTGAACTCATTATTAGTGTAGCACACCCTTTTTCTCTTGGATTGTACGATATTGACTTTTCGATGCAGGCTTGCCTAGAGGGAAAAACTTGGATAACATGAGACAAAAGATGATGTACAAAAGAGGGAATGATGAGATGAATTCATTCGAGATGGAAAGACCAACACCGTACCACATGCAATTTTATGAACAGCTGAAGCAAATGATTTTTGATGGCCAGTTTCAGCCAGGAGAGCGCATCAATGAAACGCAGCTGGCCAAGCAATTTGGCGTAAGCCGTTCACCTGTAAGAGAGGCGATGAGGCTGTTAGAAAAAGACGAGCTTTTAATCGCGGATCATCGATCAGGCTATTCCGTCTATACGTTAACAGAAAAAGATGTCGAGGAGCTCTATCAAATTCGGGTTGCCTTAGAAACACTTGCTGTTGAGCTTGCCTGTAAGGAAGCCACGCAAAGAGAAATGGATGAAATTGAGCAGGTTCTCACGGAGGCGGACGAAGCGATCAAGCAGGAGCTGCCATCTAAAGAGATCGTCCAGTTACATGAATCCTTTCATCAAAAAATCATTTTGGCGAGTCACAATGACCGTTTATCCAAACAATTGAATCACGTGAATGCACTCATTCACTATTGCCGCATTTTCCATTTTAGCGGCGGGGCTCGTGCTGAAACCATTCAAAGAGAGCATGCAGCGATCTATTCTGAAATAAAAAAGCGCCGCTCCACAGAAGCGGTTCAAGCAATGACTGAGCATTTATTACATGATGTGATGCACTTAAAGCAAGTACTCTCTGAAACAAACAAACAGTAAAGGACTTTTCCCATTTTTTAAGCAATCCATGAACATATTTTGAATTTTTCGTAGATTTCAGCATGTCCAGACGATCTTTCGTTTATATTAGAAGATGAGAAACTAGCTTTTATACAGGAGGATTTGTATATGCATACAAGTATTAGCCGTCTGCGACAGGCGGGTTTTATTGAGGGTATGTCTCTTTTAACCCTTCTTTTAATTGCCATGCCTCTAAAATATTTTGCGGATATTCCGATGGCAGTCACCATTGTAGGCTCTCTTCACGGCGCATTGTTTGTCATCTATATACTCATTTTGGCATATGTGACATTTAAAGTTCGCTGGCATTTGAAATGGTCCATCGCCGGTTTTTTTGCGGCATTCATTCCTTTCGGCAATTTCGCCTACGATAAGGTGCTCCGCCAATATGATACAAAAGCTTAATAGAAAAAGCGTTCCTAAAAGGAACGCTTCAGATTGTTGACAAAGGGCTAAAATGATTTTGATTTTAGCCCTTTGTCTTCTTTTCAGCGTGATAGAAAACCTTTGCAGTCTAGGAAGGACGGCTACCTTTGCGGAGCGAATTTGACATTCGTGAGCACCGAAGCGCAGACCTGACAACGAATGCGAGGGTTTGTCTACACGCTGAAGCGTTCCTAAAAGGAACGCTTTTTTATATTGATGCATATTTCACAATGGCTGCTTGACGCGTCATATCGTGATATGCCACCCATAATTCATCACCAGGCAAGACACTGGTGATTGGATCGATTGGCTGTTTCACTTCATACATCATGCCATTTCTCTCAACTTGAATGATCGCTAACGGCAGATTGCCGATGACGCCAGCAAATTCGACATTGGTCACTTTTGCACTTCCTTGTTTCTCTTGCATGAGGCTCATTTCTCTATCCAGCTCTTCTTTCTTTGTCTGGATCGTGATTTGAGTGCCCACTGCGACCTGCATATGATCAGGGATGAACTGGCTGACCGTTTTGGTGATGGACTGATCTCCGTTTGACACTGTCACATCCAGCAGAATAGGCTTTTGTTCATGGATGGCAATTGAATATTGCTTCACACGCTGGATGGTTCCTGTTAACGTCACATCTTTCCCCGATCGATTTCGAACTTCATAGCCATAGGCAGCCATTTTCAGCTGGCCATTGATGTCGACGAGATCGGCTTTTTCTCCTGTTCTAAATTCAAAACCAGCGGCTTGAATCATTGGAATGATATACGTTTTCTGATCTAATTCAAATGTGAGTGATAAGACGGTGCCTCGTCCTACGGTTCCATATGATTCTATATTTCTTAAAACAGCGCCTTTGATGAACTTTGGCTCACTTGGCTGCGAGAAGTCACCCTCTTTTAAAAGCATTGCCTTTTGCTTCTTCGGATCATAGTGAATGGCAATAGGCTGGCCTGGCTGTGGTATCTGGGTGTAGGATACAACCGTTTTAACCGTCTTTTCTATACTTTGCCCTTCATATTCAAATTGAAGCCGCATGCTGACAACTGGCTGTTCGTTGATGTAGGTGCCCGTTTCTTTCACGGACACAATATAGGCTTGTAATGTGACACTGTCCTTTATCTTGTTTCTTCTCACCAGTCTCAAAATCGGCGGCAGGAAGATCGCTAGCACAAATAATAACAGCGGGATCAAGATCCATATCGCCCAGTTAAGAATGAGCGGTCCGCCCTTCATTACATATTGCATAAAGGTATCAACAGACGTTTGGTGGGCTGGACTGGCGTTTTCAATTGAGATGACCTTTTGCAAAGGAAATTCCTTTAGCTCTTTGCTTTTCGTCTCAAATGCACCCGTTAATTGATTGTCAAATGAATAATAGAGCCAATCGCTCTTCACATTTTTATTGAAAGAGAGCCCTTCTTTTTGTAAAGATCCATAAGACAATGATTGAAACAGCTTGCTGGCAGACACCGCCTTATTCGTGCGATGGTTATAAATATAACCCGTCAGCTTACCTTTTGCTTCGTCCTTTGCTGTAGAGCCTGCAATCAGCACTTCTTCCTCATTAAGCTGGTACACATACGTTTGGTATATTGGCTTTGGCGTTGGAACGACTTCCCCAAGCCTTCCTTCTGCATTCACTTTCCTTGCCCTTTTTGGATATTCCGATTCCACGGCGACAGCAAAGTTTTGTGATGATCCGATCGTTTTTTGCAGCCTCTGCTCAACTGTATCTTCCACAAGGCTAAACGGTTCAGCATTTTTTGAGACATAGAGGCCAAGCTGATGCTTCTCGTTTGAAATGCCGCTGACATAAGCCTTTTGATCATTTTTCAAGGCTACTTCAAATATAGGAATAGGGGTCTGCCCTCTAAAGGAATTCATGACAGCATCCATGGAGACAGGCCTTGCTGGCAGCTTTAGCTCGTTAAGATTGTGTACATAAAATTGCCCGTTCTTCAGCTCACCAATGACTGCAGCGGCGCCTTCCATTTCTCCTGTAAATACAAGTCGTCCATTCCATTGATATGTATTCGTATTTAGAAATGAGGGAATCTGTAGTTTCTGTTGAGCGAGTTCTTTCTTTTCTCCATTTGGAGACAGCTTCTCGATCATTAGCTGCCCGTCTTTATTCTTGAAAGAAAGCAAGAGATTGTTTCCTTGAATGGATGGCCACATTTCTTGAAAAGGATCGCTTGTTGCCGTCCATCCACTGATTCTTTTTTCTGAATGAGGATCATACATTTCAACATGGAGCTGCTGGTCTTTTGATACCGCACTCACCACTCGCTCGCCTTCATCAAATGTAAAAATTCGTTTGACGTTATTCTCTGTTACTTTCCCATCTGACAAATCATCTTGGTAATGATTCCACACCAAAACACTGAGAATGATCGCTGGAATAAAGAAGACAATATATCTGAGGAAAATGACTGGTATTCTTTTCACTTGATCGCTTCCTTTCATGAGGTTCCTGTAACTTATACGTCAGTACAGCGAAAATGTTTCATGCTAGAAGAATACCATCAAAGCCTCCAAAATCCATATTTTACAAACTTTGTTGTTTACGATAAAATCCAATCAGATTCAAAAAAGGAGTTATCTCATTGGATAAGCTATCATCAATCATTCTAGCAGCTTGGCTGCGTGTCCCTCGCTGGTTCAAGCAATGGGTACTCGTATCCATTTCCATTTTCTTTTTTTATATGTGTTTTGTAAAGGGGCTGACTAGCTGGCATACCTTGCCGCCTGTCACTTTGCTCTCATGTGTGATAGGTTCCTTCATCATTTGGCTGATGTGGCTTAAGGGTCAAAAAAATAAGTGAAAAGAGGAGCAGCTATGAATAATTGCTGTAATTCCTTGTACGTTGAAAAGGAGAAGTCTGGAAGGTGATTTCTTTGTATATAGCATGAATCGTTTTGATTCCTTTGATTGTACGTGAAGCACGGCGAGGCGAAGACTTTGAAATCCTGCGGATTTAACAAAACGTCGCTTGATATGTCTATAATCTTGTTAGATGAGGTTATTTAAATGCTTAACGGTGAAATGTTTCGTAAGCACATAAAAACCGTTATGTTTCAGTTTTTTGAACGTACAAAGTAGGACCTTTTCATAAACATATAGGCGGCTTGATGATCTCTTGTTTTACGAAGTTGGATACCCCAAGGTATATCCTTCTTGATCAATCGCACGAAAAAGATAACGCCACTCTCCCTTGACTTTGATATAGGTTTCATCTAAATGCCATACGAAATGTGCTGATTTATTTTTCTTCTTCCAAAAATTTGATCAATCAAATTACCATATTCATGCACCCAGCGCATGGGTTGCAGAAATCCCTCGCTCTTTCAGGAGCTACTCAAAGAAAAACGACAATAGTAGCCCACTGCTCCCAATATAATACCTTTCTTAAACTGTTTTCCTTTAAATTATCTCATGTATCATTCTCCTCAACACATTTTCCCTACAGCTTGGCTTCATTTGAAAAACTTAATGTTAACCGCAACCTAATAAAATCTATAATTAAGAGTAGGGTATTTCTAAAAATAGAAATACCCTACTCTCTTATTGATTACGTTCGGTACAATTCTACTAGCCTAGTTAATTTTTATTTCAAACACTCTGAGTACTATATTTGTTGATATTCTCTATAATCATGTTTACATAATATTTAACTGATCCTTCAGAATCGATAGTGATCCCCATCGTTTCATGACCCGGCCAAATAGAAATCGCTGAGTTAACTTCAATTACAACTGGTCCATCTTCACTTTCTACTAAATCAATTGGTGCATAATCAAGTCCAAGAACTTCCACAGCTTTTAATGCTACACTCTCTAATTCTTTTGTTAATTCATATTTTCTTAAAAGCTTACCTTCATTTATATCTTTTTTACGCCATGTATTAGGAAGAGCATCATTAGCACTGATAGAAACCACTTTCCCTGCAACTACATTAATGCGAATATCATGACCTGGATTTTGAACGTATTGTTGAGCGCAGATTACTGGATGTTTTTGTAACATATTCCATATAGGTGTTTCTTGGAATATACTTAACACCTCAGTTTCCTCATCACCATAACGTCGCTCATCAAGTATTAAGCGGGTAAGATCCACTGATGCGTTCCCAGCCAATGGTTTAAGAATAATATCTTTCCATTCCTTTAATGCAGCTTCAATTTGATCCATAGATGTAACCAGACGTGTTTCTGGTACACGTACCCCAGCAGACTTCAGAATATTAGCTGCATATACCTTATTACTAGAACTTCTGACGGCTTTTGGTCTATTTAAAATGCGGACACCTTTAGTTTCCAAAAGATCTAACCAGTCAAACAGATAAAGTCTATCTCCTTGGATATGGCGGGTTCGGACTCGCGAGATAAACATCGCTACAGTAGGTAACTTCATTTCTTTTCCTTGATACATGAAAGAAGAATCTGTAATCTCTACTTCATCCCAATCATACACATCTGCTGTATATCCCAATTCCCTTATTTTTTCTACCAACATTTGTTCAGCCCAACCAAATGGCTTTTTACTAAAATAAATGAAATCCATGATAATACTCCTCCATTTCTATTCTAATTACTATTAATTTAACGAACATTTTCGAGGGGGTTATTATTAACGAACCTCGTAGAAAAAAGCGAAAATAAAGAATATTTTTTAAAATAATTAAAGATAACCATTTATTAGTTTTCTATTCTAGCGATTATTTATATTTTCGGGGTCTAGATCATGATTGAACAACCTATTTTTAGCCATTTTGTCCCATTCTGTATCCTTCATCCCATAATTAACATACGGATCTATACTAATTCCGCCCCTTGGAAGAAATTTGCCCCAAACTTCAATATATTTTGGATCTAAAATTTTTCTAAGATCTTTCATTATGATATTTATACAATCTTCATGGAAATCTCCCTGGTTTCGGAAACTGAAAAGGTAAAGTTTTAGCGATTTACTTTCGACTAACTTTTCGTTTGGAATATAACTGATATAAAGTGTTGCAAAATCTGGTTGTCCTGTTTTAGGACATAGGCTAGTAAATTCTGGACAATTAAATTTCACAAAATAATCTTGATCAGGGTGAAGATTCCTAAAAGTTTCTAAGACTGAAGGATCATATTCATAATTATACTGAGTGTTATTAGATCCAAGAAGAGTAACGTTATCTTCATTATCAATATTTCTCATTAGAGACCCTCCTATAATTAATTATTTTGAAGTAATTTTAAAACCTTTGAATATTCTTTTTCACTATCCTCAAAGACGCCTCGCATAGCAGTTGTTAATGTTGTCGTTCCTGGTTTCTGAACACCTCTCATGGTCATACACATATGTTCCGCTTTAATTACAACCATTACTCCGGAGGGATTCAAGCTATTTTGAATTGTATCAGCCAATTGTCTCGTCAATCTCTCCTGCACTTGTAATCTTTTAGAAAATCCATCTACTAGTCTTGCTAATTTGCTTAAGCCAACTACATAGTTATTTGGATAATAAGCAATATGTGCTACACCAAAAAAAGGAACCATATGATGTTCACAGTGAGAATAGAATGGAATATCTTTAATTAAAACCAATTCATGATGATTTTCTCGAAAAACTTTATTAAGATGTATAGCGGGGTCTTCTTTATATCCCTGAAATACTTCATCATACATTTTTAATACTCGCATAGGAGTTTCTTTTAATCCTTCTCTGTTACAATCTTCTCCTATATATTTGAGCAAGTCTTTTATATTACTTTCTAAGTCCAATTTTAATAAATCCGTCATGTTAGTTTCTCCTCATATCTCACATACGCTTCATTAGTTTCTTGAACTTCTAGCCATTTAATTTTAGGTTTGTTTGTTTTCGTAACACATAAGTCTTTAATGCTCTTAAAAAAAACTTCGGCAACTATTTCTGTTGAAGGGGCAAAGCCCCCAGCATTTGGATTAAATTCTTCGTATTCATTTAAAAATTGATGGTCATATTTTTTCTCAATTAAATGTTTGACATCCCTAAAATCAATTAACATTTGATTATCATCTAATTGACTTCCTTCAATACAAAAAGTAATTTTATAGTTATGTCCATGTATTCTCTCGCACTTTCCGGCATTAGGAATGCTGTGTGCACAAGATATCCAGAAATGTTTTACTAATGTATATAATTTTCCCATTTATATCACTTCCTAAGAAAAATATTTTTATAACATTAAAATGATTAAGAATGAGTTTTTTCTTTATATTTTATTGGATCATTCATATTATTTTCACTAAACCCTTTCAATCTAAGACGACAGCTATCACACTCTCCGCAAGCATATTGCTCACCTAAGTAACATGAAGTTGTTATTTCATATGGAACTTCTAAATTCGTACCTATTTCTACAATCTGCCCTTTTGTTAAGTTAATCAGAGGAGTTTTAATTTGAATTTTTTTATCCGTCATACCTACTTTCGTGGCTAAATTAGCTGTTGTATTCATAGAATCAATAAATTCTGGACGGCAATCTGGATATCCACTGTAATCCATAGCATTAACTCCAGTATAGATAACTTCAGCTCCTATCACTTCTGCATATGCCACAGCCAGTGATAAAAAAATTAGATTTCTAGCAGGGACATAGGTTACAGGAATCTCTTCAGTTAAACCTCCCACAGGTACTTGAATATTATCATCGGTTAGAGCACTACCTCCTATCTGATTTAGAAAATCCATATTAACTATTTTATGAATTTTTGAATTATAATGCTTTGCAATTAAAGCAGAAAATTTCACTTCTATATAATGCCGTTGTCCATAGTTAAAAGTAATAGGATATAGTTCGTACCCCTCATTATGAGCTACGCCCATACAAGTGGCACTATCTAAACCACCACTCAAAATAACAACTGCTTTTTTATTCATTATTTTTCCTCCTAACTTAGACACCTCTTTGATCTGGATGCCAAATAATTTTGTGTAGCTGTAAATTTAACTTCACATTAGTTAATTCATTTTCTAATATTAATGAAACTAGTTTTTGAGGTGGCATGGATTCCCATACTGGACTAAATAAAGGTGTTCCATTTTTATACCATTTATCTAATACATTTTTTGCAAAATGAAAATCTTTATTGCTTGCAATTACAAATTTAATTTCATCCCTATCTTCAAGTAGTAAAAAATTGTCATGAATCATTTTGTTATTTTCTCCACTATCAGGGAGTTTGTAATCTATAACAAAGCGAACTTTTTTATTAACAAGCATATTATTTTTACGGAGTTGGTGAAATGGTTCCAAGTCGATAGCACCATTTGTTTCAATATGAATATCCTCTAAATAATCAATTTTTGATAGCTCCTCAATTAACTGTAATGATTTGTTTTTATGTATTAAAGGTTCACCACCAGTCAAACAAAGATGTTTATTTGAAAATTTAACTACAGACTGAACGATTTCTGGTATTGTGGCTAAATACTGTGGTTTCATTGGAGCATAACTATATGTCGTGTCACACCACTTACATCTTAAATTACAATTAAATACCCTTACAAAAGTA
The DNA here is from genome assembly GCF_000800825.1 of Bacillus sp. WP8. NCBI lineage: Bacteria > Bacillati > Bacillota > Bacilli > Caryophanales > Bacillaceae > Bacillus > Bacillus sp. WP8. Next base: position 500,285 of record NZ_CP010075.1, on the reverse strand, counting down.
GTTGGGTATCCGGCTTTTAGTCCCTCTCCCTCAACTGTAGAAAACACTTCAACCATAGGTATTTTCTCCTCTAATACATTTGTGCGATGAAGATCTGTAATCAATTTATATGCCCCTTTTCAAAATTATTGGCTTTATGATTTGTTAAATCCTCTAATACACTTTTTAATGTATCTATACAAAAATCAATCTCTTCGTACTTAATTATTAATGGTGGAGTTAAACATAATACATTAACTTGATGACCACCGTTTAATAAAATCATTCCTTTTTGAAGACTTCTTCGCATAACTTCCCAGCATAATTCTGCATCAGGTTCTTTTGTTTTTTTATTTTTCACAAATTCAATGCCTATCATTAATCCTTTTCCTCTAATCTCACCAACATTTTGATGGTTGCCAATTAACTCTATTAATCTGTTTTTAAAATACTGGCCTTTTTCATTACTTTGTTCAATAAGAGAATTCTTTTGAATATAATTAATTGAAGAAGTAGCAAGTACTGACCCAACGGGGTTTCCTTGAAATGTACTTGTATGTACAGATTCTCCCTCGAATTTTTTCCACACATCCATAACGCTTGCTTTTCCAACACATGCAGAAATAGGATATCCTGATGACAAACCTTTCCCGATAGTCACAATATCGGGCTCTACCCCCGCGTGTTCAAACCCAAACCATTTACCAGTTCTACCAAAACCACTAAGAATTTCATCTACTATTAAAAGAATGCCATTTCTATCGCATATCTCTCTTAATCCTTTTAAGAATGCTGGAGGAGCCTGTACTACCCCACCTCTTCCTTGGAAAGATTCAATTATAATAGCTCCTATATCATCCGAACCAGAAGCAGTGTTTTCTATAGTCTGTTCAACGTTTTTAAGGCAATCCATTACACAGTCATTGTTATTTTTGCTAAATGGACAACGATAACAATAAGGATATGGAAGAAAAGTAGTTGAACGAGGGATGTCTTTAGAAAAAGGAGCTCTAAAGTGATGTCTGGCAGTAACTTCTAAGCTTTTTGCTCCCATTCCATGATAAGCACCGTAAAAAGACAAAAAACCACGTTTTCCCGTATATAAAGTAGCAGTTTTTAATGCGGCATCAACCGCGTCAGAACCATTAACAGAAACTATAGCTTTTGAGTTTTTAATTGGAACAATTTCTAAAACCTTTTCTAAAAACTCAATCTTGCGTTTATTAGCATGAAAATCTCCCATCCCTTGAAGCATTACATTTAACTGCTCCTTTGCCGCATCTACAACTTCCTGATTTGTATGACCAACGTTCGCAACATTTAATCCAGATGCGTAATCAAGATATTTATTTCCATCTACATCAAATACATTCATACCAGAAGTTTTTTCCCATATAATAGATAAACTTGAGTCGTTAAGCGTCAAAGAAGGTGCTTCCATATCTAGGAGCCTACTTAGATATAATTTTGAATTAGGCCCAGGGATAGGTGTTTCAATTTTTGGTAAACTATTAATTCTATTCATATAAATTCCTCCGCTTTTAAAATTCGATTATTCAGACTATAACTAGAACAATTGCGTGTATTTCACCTCCTTAAATATCAAAATATTTAATTCTTTTCTCTTTAAGATGATAATTGAGCAAAAACAAACATTCCATAAAATAGTATAAAAAATATTTTTTGGAAAATAAAATTGCAAAAATAACTTTTTAATATTATAATTATTTAGAACATTAAGTGTATTGTATATGTAAATTATAGTTATAATTTCAATAAATAGTCAATATTTTTTTACTTTCACTTAATTTCGCAATAAATTTTACATTAACCATCTGTAGGTTCATTATTTGTTATTCACAATTTGGTATCTAGGAGGATTTTATGACTAATTTAGACATTAAGGACACTATATTTATAAGCGGATTAGAAATATTGAAAGAAAAATTCACAGATTTATACAGTTGTATTGATCTCGAAAAAATCCCTGTTTCTATACAATTAATTAAAGAAATAGAATCTGAATTTGCTGATTTCGAATCAGCCGATACGGGGGGAAGAGGTGAGGTATATAGAATAGCCCAAAAAAATATAACTGTTCGTTCAGAAGGAATAAAAAATATATTTTCTTTACTGAGTCCGAATGAAAAAATTGAAAATTTATCATCTGATATGAAATTACTTGATGCATTGGGCGGAGATGGATTATTAACAAAAGTTATCTCAAATATTATAGATTCTAAGAACCTTCCCCAAATATTAACTACTGATATTTCTGCAGATATGATAAATGCTGCAAAAAAACATAGTATTCCAGCTTTACGTCTGGCTGCCCAATACTTAGCAATAAAAGATTATAGTTTGGACGGGGTAATATTTGCTTATGGTACACACCACATACCAGTTTCTCAAAGATTACAAGCATGTAAAGAAGCGTATAGGGTTTTGAAAAAGGGAGGAAAATTTATCTTACATGATTTCGAATCATGTTCACCAGTTGCTAATTGGTTTCAAGAAGTCGTCCACAAATATTCCTTAACTGGACATGATTTTTCGCATTTTGATTACAATGAAATTAAATCCTATCTGTATAAAAGTGGATTTGAAAGTTTTAAGATTGAATATATGTATGATCCATTTATTTTTACAGGGAATTCAATGGCAGATGTAAAATTTCAATTTACAGATTATCTACATAATATGTACGGATTATACAAATTAGACTTACAGTTTGGGGAACAAGAAGTACATGATGTTATTTATCAATTGGCTAACAAATACTTTGTTTACGATTATCAACAATTAGGGGTATCTCAATCTTTCGGAAAGAAAACAGTAAAAATAAATCAAATAGGCCAAAGATGGCAATTAGAAATGCCTCGCGTAGCTATTGTTGGTAGTGGTATAAAATAATATTATTATGCTACATATAATTAAAAAAGTTCTAAGGTTGTATTGATAGATACTTTTATATAGTTCACTGTTATAATTTCAAAAAATTTTAAAAATATGCTAAGAGAGGTTGAGCTATGGATACTATTATAGTTGCAGCACCAGCAAATTATTATAATTACATTTTTGAATTATCAAAGTTGTGTAGTAAAGTCATTTGGATAGGGCCTAACGTGAATTCTGTAAATACTAATATTATTTGTATTGAAGAAGACCCTAGAAACTTTAAGGGATTAAAAAATGCTATAAATGAGCTTTTGAAAAGTATAGACGTTAATCAAATTGAAACCCCTTATGAATTCTATATAGAAAACGTAGCTCGAATTAGGGAGGAGTTTGAATTTCCTGGATTGCAAACTGCAGATATTATTCCTTTAAGAAATAAGTATGAAATGAAAAAGAAATTTATGGAAAATAATGTCCCGTGTGCTAAACATATGCTAATTAACAATCCTGAAAAAATAAATGAAATTATAAATAATGGAGATTATCCGTATATATTTAAACCTTTAAATAACGCTGGGTGTCGGGGGGTAATCAAAGTTAATAACGAACATGAAGCAAGAATAGCATACAATAATTTTTTTAATAACCAACAACTGTTCCAAGCGGAAGAGTATGTAGAAATTATTGTTGAAGGTAGCTATGATGTTATCGTGGAAGATGGAAAGGTGATTTTTGGTACTATAACCGAATATGAACCAACAATTATAGATACAGTCTTAAATCCACATGGACATAGAGTATATTTAAAAAATGATTTGCCTGAAAATATAGATTGTGAAATTAGGAATTTAGGAGCAAAGGCTATTGCAGCTCTTAACATTCAACATTCTTTTGCACATATTGAGTATTTTATTGATAAAAATAACAGAGTACTCATTAACGAAGTGGGCGCAAGGATACCAGGTGCTAATATTCCGTTATTAATAAATTATTCTCAAGATTTTTCAACGGAAAAGATATGGGCTCATCATCTATTAAAAATGCCTATCAGTGTGTCATATAATAGATTTTGGCAAGCTGGTATTATATTTTTAACTGCTGAAAATGTTGATTTTATCAGCAAAATTAATGGATGGGATTCTTTATATAATAAATATAAAGATGAGATAATGGAATATAGCTTTCCGCGAGTTGGGGATTCAGTGAAAAAAAGCAGAGTAAACGTTAATGATACAGAAGGCTATGTCATCGTGAAAAGTGAGGATTCAGAAAAAATGAAGAGCATTTTAGATGATATTGTTTGTAACTTAAGTTTTACATAGAAATGATTCTGTTTCAAAGTTTTTCAAATGAAGCCAAGCTGTAGGGAAAATGTGTTGAGGAGAATGAACATGAGATAATTTAAAGGAAAACAGTTTAAGAAAGGTATTATATTGGGAGCCGTGCGCTACTATTGTCGTTTTTCTTTGAGTAGCTCCTGAAAGAGCGAGGGATTTCTGCAACTATCATGCGCTGGGTGCATGAATATGGTAATTTGATTGATCAAATTTGGAAGATGAAAAATAAATCAGCACATTTCATATGGCATTTAGATGAAACCTATATCAAAGTCAAGGGAGAAATCACCTTCCAGACTTCTCCTTTTCAACGTACAAGGAATTACAGCAATTATTCATAGCTGCTTAAACGATAACCGTATTTTGTAAACGGACGCATACTTTTTTTGAACTTTGCAACAGAACCTTAAAGAGCAACATGTGTTGATTTCCTTTGTAGACGCTGCTTATGATAGCCAACACATTTTATTGCAGGTGCGTGTGATATCCTTCCTGTAAATCCCATTAACGCACGAAATAGCGAACAAAATTAAAAATTCACACCGTCCTGTGTTATCACATTTTGTAAATACAACCTTTGGAAAACAACAGTTGAACGAGCGTAGCAAAATTGAACAACAGTTTAGTAAACTCAAAGATAAAGGGCTGGAACATCCTTATTGGTATGGGGAAAATCGCTATCTACTGCATGTTCAGCTAGTTTTGCTGATTCATAACATTGCATATTTATTGTTTTGCAATAACCTCTAAATTAGTAGAAATATGTATTAATTTTAGAGTAACATGATACTGTGAAAATGTAATTGATAGAAGCTTTTAATATTTTAAATATTAAAATTAGGTAGTAAATTAATTGATATCCTTCTCCAACTCTAATGAATTTAAAAATCAAAATAATAACCTAAAAGGAGTACCTAACTATGAAACATCTTATTTTAAGTTATTCACCAGAAGAAGAGCCATACCATGAATGGCTTCCTGAAATAAAAGACCATATCGTATTATTCGTAAATGAAGATTACATAGATACATTCAATCACAATCACTATTCAGCAGTTCTCCCCTTCAGTAATTATAGCCAAAATGGGAATATTGAAAGAATAGCTATGTCATTAAACGAGAAACAACCTTTCAAACAAGTAATTGCTATTGATGAATTAGATTTAATCCGAGCAGCCCAATTACGTGAACTGTTTGGAATTGAAGGTCAAAGTATAGAAAATACAGTTCCTTATCGAGATAAGTTAATTATGAAAAAATATATACAAGAAGAAGGAATTCCTGTTCCAGAGTTTACGCTAGTAAACTCTCCTTTAGATCTATTACTATTTATAGAGAACCATGGTTTCCCAGTTATTGTAAAGCCCCGCGACTCTGTTGCTACAATTGGGATTTCAATGATTCGTGATTCTACTGAATTAGAAGAATGGTTGACAAATCAATTTCAACCTAATATGTTAGCTGAAAAATATATAGAGGGAAAACTATATCATATTGATGGATTAGTAAGTGATGGGGAAATTAAATTTTGTTGGCCATCCACTTACCACACACTTAATAGAAAATGGTTGAATACAGATTTTCATTCGAGCTATATGTTAGGAAGAGATAATCCAGTTTTTGAGCGATTAATAAGTCTTACCCATAAGGTAATTGAATTATTGCCATCCCCTAAACTCTTTACTTTTCACCTTGAAGTATTTGAAAAGCCTACTGGTGAATTACTCATCTGTGAAATAGCAAGTCGAACTGGAAGAGCACTTGTAAATAATACCATTGAACATAGTCTAGGAGTGAATTTAAATCGTTCTGTTTTACGTCTGCAATGTGATCTTCCTGTTGAGATAAATCCGACTTTATCTCAACTAGGTGGGTGGATTCTATGTAAAACTCAAGTTGGTGAATTGGTATCTGTGCCATCAGAAATACCTTTTGATTTTGTAGTTAAGTATCAAGTTACCGGGAAGCCTGGAATGCTTTACGATGGATCCAAACATTGTGTTGATTCCATTGCAAATATGATGATAGTAGCAAATTCAGAAATTGAGTTACAAGATAATATACTTAAAGCACAGCGTTGGTTTGTTGAGAATACAAAATGGAAGTGAATTTAAGCCTGATTAAAAACAATTAGCAGAATATAAATTTGAGTAAAGCATCTGTTAAAAAATATTGTAGTCTTTCAAATGTATATATGAAAATTGATAAATCTCCATATATTAAATTTTTAAACAAACAATTAATAGGAAATAATTTAACGTTCATTAATACAAATGTAGTCTAAATGAAAAGATTAGATTTAGAAAAATCAGAAATATCAATGATTTAAGATAAAGAAATATTATTGTGAATAGGAGCCCAAAACCAAACTATCATAAAGAACTATTTCTTTAGATATTGGCCAAATAAAATAGAGAAATTATCAATGTCAATTTTAATTAAAATGAATCTTTAAACCTTCAAATCATTTATTAAATTGGAGAATGGGGATCATCCATGAATATCTATAAAATTTTTGACATGTTACTAGAACAAGAGAGTAATAAATATAAAACAATTAATTTAATACCTAGTGAAAATGAGGCAACACCTCTTTCTAGATTACCACTAATGTTAGACATCTATAATCGATATTTTTTTAATGTCAAACAAAAATCCGATGAATGGTTTTTTCGGGGGGCCCAAGAAGTATATGAGATAGAAACAGAAGTGGCAATCCCATTACTGCAAGAACTAGGCCAGGCAAAGTATGTGAATCTTCGTCCATTATCGGGCTTAAATTGTAGCTTAATTGTATTAAAGGCACTGGGTGGTGGCATTGGAGCAAACATTTTAGCTGTTTCACCTGAACAAGGTGGGCATTTTGCAACTAAAAAGCTTGGAGAAAGTATAGGTCTGAACGTTGAATTTATACCTGCGTTGGATGAACACAATATTGATTTTAATTGTCTAGAAAGTAAATTAGAGAAGGAAAATATCCACCTTGTATATGTGGATCAATCTAACTGTCTCTTTCCAATTGATATAGAGAAATTGGTTGAAACAGTAAAACGGGTATCTCCAAAAACGATCGTTCATGCGGATGTAAGTCATTGGCTAGGCTTAATTTTTGGAAATGTAATAAAAAATCCCCTAGCACTTGGAGCTGATTCCTTTGGAGGATCTACCCATAAAACCTTTCCGGGCCCTCAAAAAGCTATATTTTTTACAAATAATATAGAAATAGAACAAAAGGTTAAAGAAGTGCAATCTTATATGGTAAGCAGTCATCATTTTGGAGCAGTGGCAAGTTTAGCTATCTCTTTGCTAGAATTTAGGGATTGTGGTGGTTTTGATTATGCACAGAGAATCGTTGGAAATGCAAAAATCCTGGCTAGTGAATTACATCGTCTAGGTTATGATGTTAAGGGAAAAGAACACGGTTACACTGTTGGACATCAAGTATGGATGAGTACGGATATCACAGGAATTTCCTCTTATGAAGCTAGTGAAAGACTTTACAAAGTGGGGATACGAGTTAACGTAAATAATACTTTACCAGGATTCCAGAAGAAACTAGCTTTACGACTTGGAGTTAATGAGATAACGCGTCACGGTGCACAGTTAGAAGACATGCTCGAGCTTGCTACTATTATGGATGATGCAATACGTGAACGAGTGCCGGTTAAACTGTTACAGCAAAGAGTTGCAAAAATTCGTACTAAGTATATAAATAGTTACGGATTTTCAATGGATGACAATGAGTTACATAATTTGAGTATGCAAATATTTTCAACTAGTATCAAAGAAGTCAAGGTTACTTAAAAATGATGATTGTACTTTATAAGATACACAAGTTGAATAAATTTTAGAAAAGGTATTTTTTAAAACAAATATAAATATATCTACGATATAAAAAGGAGTTTAATATGAAAGCACTTGTAATTCCTGAAGCGAATTCAAATTGGGAAATAAGAGACGTTCCAACACCGAATATACTCGATGAAGAAGTACTAATTAAGATTAAGGCAAGTGGTTTGTGTTATAGTGACATTCATATGTCAAGAGGGGAATGGGGGAACGAATTTCCAATTATTCCAGGTCATGAGCCAGCAGGAGTCATAGTAGCAGTTGGTAAACGCGTAAATGGGTTAAAAATAGGGGATAGAGTTGGACTTCCTTGGGATCAAAGCGGGTGTGGAGAATGTCCACACTGTATACAGGGGAAAGTTGAATTTTGTGCTGATAGGAAAGCAACAGGGGTTACTGTTTCAGGAGGTTGCGCCGAATATTTAAAAGCACCTGCCCATTATGTTGTTCGAATTCCTAAAGAGATAAATTTTACACAAGCAGCGCCTTTATTTTGTGCTGGGTATACTGTTTATGGCGGCTTAGTTCATGCTGGGGCTTCCGCAGGGAAAACAGTAGCTGTGTTAGGTATTGGAGGACTTGGTCATTTAGGTATACAATTTGCAAAATCTTTTGGCTGCCGTGTAATTGCTTTAACACGTGGAGATGACAAGGTTGAGTTTTCAAAAAAATTAGGTGCTCATTATGTAATTAATGTCGAAAGTACCGACTGGGTAGACAAAGTATTGAAATTAGGAGGTGCAGATGTTATCTTGGCACCTACCATATCGTCAATACATATGAGTCAGGCAATTAGTGCATTAGCACCTGAGGGTACTCTAGTTGTACAGGGAGAAGCAGGGAATTTTGATATTTCAACAGAGGAATTAATTGCTGGTCGAAAAAGAATTATGGGATCTGTTCATGGCCCGAGGCACCTGTTGAGTGAAAGTTTAGAATTTGCTGCGCTACACAACATTAAACCAATCATAGAAGAATTCTCTTATAGGGATTTTCAAAAAGCATTGAACCGATTAGAGAATGGACATATTAGGTTTCGTGCTGTATTGAAATTTAATGAAGAAGAACCGGATATTCTTTAGGTATAATAGAAATGATGAATTAATTCGTTGATTTTAAGAATACTCTAAAGGGATATTTGATATAATTTTGATAAAAACCAGAGGAATAAGACCAAAAAGAAATTTCTTTTTGGTCTTATTGTATGTTTCCTTTAATAATAAAAATTTAGCTAGACTATTTTGTATACATCCTAGAAAACTTATATTTATTTTTGTAATGTGTTGTTTGAGTTAATAAGAGTTTGATTACCCAAAAATCTGAAGTATGGAAAAACTAATGTTATGCTAGCTACCAGGCAAATTAGACCGCCAACAATGATATATATATATCTTACACCAATTATGTCTCCTAATTGTCCAGCAAATAAGATTCCTAATGGCATAGTTGATCGAATGATAAGCAGTCGAACAGAAAATACTTGCCCTACTAATTCATTTGGTACTGTTTTTTGGTATAATGCTACACTTTGTGCACCAAAGAATGGGAAAAATAAACCTGATAGAATTTCTACAATAATTGCCAGGGGGTAGTAATGTATAGTGCCTAATAATACAAAGGAAGTACCTCCCATAAGCAAACCGAGTAGCATAATGTAATTCTTTTGCGCGAATTTTTGGAATTTAGAAACTAACATTGAGCCAAAGAAATAACCTAACGGATATCCAGCCATAAATAATCCGTAAATAAATGAATTTCCATTTAATTCATCTATTATATATGGAACATTAATAACTATAGTGGCACCTACAGCAAATTGAACAAATGCAGTTAAAATACCTAACCATAATAATTGTTTATTAGAAAAAAAGTAAACGTAGCCTTTAGCAATAAGTTTTAACCAAGATTCTTTGGAAGTAAAGTTCTTTACCGGCTTTTCATTAAGTTTCATTAAACTCAATGCACTTAAAAAGAATAAACAGCCAACTAAAAGGTATGTCCATTTTACTCCAATGATAGAAATTAAAAGACCCCCAAGAGGTGGAGCCAAAAATCCCATTAATCTTAGTACACCATCTAAGAAAGCATTCGCTTGGGTTAATTGTTGTTTAGATATTAGAGTAGGGAGTATCGCTAAGCTAGCAGGTACATATAGTGGCTGTATCATTCCTAGTGTCAATTGGATAACAAATAAACTCCATGGGTGCGCTTGATCAAAGAGCATTAAAGAAAAGGGAAGCATAAAGACGATTCCCCTTAAAAATTGGGAAACAAACATGATCTGTTTTCTACTAATTCGATCTATAAATGGACCAATAAAGAATTGAAGTATTAATGAAGGGATAAAATATGTTAACCAAAGTGTCCCCATAGCCGCTTTTGATCCTGTAATTTCATATAACAACAAAGAATTACAAAGTGCTCCAATGGCACCACCAAATTCCGATACAGTTTGTCCAACCAAAAGAGATATATAAGAAAAATTTTTATGAATTTTATTTGATTGTTCTTTCATCAATCATGGCTCCTCAATATAAGTCATTAGACTTTCATTTATAAAATCAATTTCTTGTTTGTTGAGACAATACTTTGATGATTGAATTGAAACTAAACCTGATAATTTAAGTATGGACAAATGATGATGAAGAGTAGATTTTGGAATAGAGAGTTTTTCTGTAAGTTCCTGCAATGTGTAACTTTTTTTAGTAAGGTGTTTAACAATACGAAGACGCGATTCATCCGCTAAAGCTTTATAAGTATGAACTAAGAAAGATGGCGGGGCATCTCTATCATCTTTTAGAAATTTATTCCCATCCGAAACTGCATAATAAATGACCTTTGTACCTCGGAGTGTCATACCAATATTCAAAGGTTTGTACATAAGTTGAGGAATCAACAATACCTTCTGAATGTTTGGTTCAGGGTGATATTCTTCACCGGTAACATATTTTACAAATTTCTCCGATTCATATTTCGATTGATGACGGGATTTTTCATAATGCTCTTGAGCAAGTATTGATTCTATATGTTCTTCATGTAATTTTAGTACATTCTCGTACCATCCAGTTATAGTCATGACTAAGTGTTTTTTTAAATCCTCTTCTTTTACATTAAAAAGGTATTGTAAATAAGAAGAAAAAAACTTGTGTCCTTGAGCGGCTTGGTATAAGTCTGATATTGAGTTACTATCCTTTTCAAATGCAGCTTTATACCTTTTTTCCTCATTTTCAACACCTAAATATGGAAGGCATATAAAGAGCAATTCATCCATTTTTAAATTTGTTACTTCAAAAACAACCTCATCAATTTTTTTAAAATCAAATTGATGAAGTAATTGAAGTTGTGCATACCACGTGTTGTGTTTTTGTACCAAATCAAGTTCCTTTTTTAGATTCTCAGGTAAAATTTTCTCTAATTCACTCCAATATGAAGAAGATTTAGACAACCTAGGATGAATTTCGGGATAAGTGTAAGCAGCTATTCCTAAGGCATTTTCCCATAATATGGAGAATGAAAGCATTACCTCGTACGTTTCCCTTTCTCCACTGATAGTTAATATTTTACTCATATTTTTCACTCCTTCATAAACATTCTATAATTACGGGATGATAAATTCAATATCTTTCGATTATTTTATCAATTTTAAATCAAACGGTTCTGGTTCTTGCGCAAAGATAGTCGAATATAAAAAAGAATGAAAGATTCCACTAGAAATCCACGGTTAAACAGTAAGATCGTTTTGATTCCTTTGATTGTACGTGAAGCACGGCGAGGCGAAGACTTTGAAATCCTGCGGATTTAACAAAACGTCGCTTGATATGTCTATAATCTTGTTAGATGAGGTTATTTAAATGCTTAACGGTGAAATGTTTCGTAAGCACATAAAAACCGTTATGTTTCAGTTTTTTGAACGTACAAAGTAGGACCTTTTCATAAACATATAGGCGGCTTGATGATCTCTTGTTTTACGAAGTTGGATACCCCAAGGTATATCCTTCTTGATCAATCGCACGAAAAAGATAACGCCACTCTCCCTTGACTTTGATATAGGTTTCATCTAAATGCCATACGAAATGTGCTGATTTATTTTTCTTCTTCCAAAAATTTGATCAATCAAATTACCATATTCATGCACCCAGCGCAATCCCTCGCTCTTTCAGGAGCTACTCAAAGAAAAACGACAATAGTAGCGCACGGCTCCCAATATAATACCTTTCTTAAACTGTTTTCCTTTAAATTATCTCATGTATCATCCTCCTCAACACCTTTCCCCTACAGCTTGGCTTCATTTGAATAACTTTACAACAGAACCTTCATCGGTCTGCTGTTAGTGCCCTAACCCTTTTGAAGCGGACGCTATGCGATTGGTTTGTATCTTCCCTTTTCTTGGGCTCATTGGTTTTGGGGTCCTCTTGTTTGACCAAATGAAAAAGGCTGCCAAATAGATGGCAGCCTGTTACTTACTCTTTTCATGCAAATAAATAATCAATGTTTAATCTCCGTTACGGAGTATATGAATTAAGATTCGATCATATCAGTGTGTCATATGTGTTCCGAGTGAACCTACGTTTGAAAGTAAACGCCATGGAAGTTCTGGATAACAAGACAACGAAAGCCCTACCTCTCATTCGTCCTTACGGCTCCGAAGCCGTGCCAGTGTGAATTGTAAATCAAAACGTCTTTTTTCCATTCTTCCGCTTATATAGGGGGGCGGGTGCAGAAGGAAAAGAATAAGTTTGTTCGCTTTGACAGCGTCTCGTTCTTATCAAGTAGAAGCTCTATTGCTTCTCATTGTGTCATAGAAAAAAGAAAGTTTACTTTCTTTATTTATTTGCTTATTTCAACACTTAATATCAAACTATAACACATTCCCCCTGCTTACGCAAGTGTTAAAGTGATAATTCTGCTGGTGTACGGCTTCCTTCATTCATATAACGAATGGAGGTTGGGTCAATCTTCAGAATCACTAGATTCGGGTCATCTTTTCCTTTAAACCATTTCTCCATCTCATCAGACCAAAGGCGGTCGATCAGTTCCGGATCATCGGTTAATGTTGCGGTACCTGCAATTTCTGCATAAGTATCACCAAATCCTTCGCCTGAATATCCAATGAGAATATGAACATTTGGATTTTTTTCAATTTCATCTGCTTTATGTGTTTCTTTACTCGTTGGTGTATATAACGTCAGATCTTCATGGAAAAACGTCATGTAGCGAGTATGCGGCTTATCCTGTTCAACAGTCGCCAATGTTCCGACCTTTTGTTCATCTAATAGGTTTAATACCTTCTGTTTTAATTCTTCTTGAGACATATCATTTCACTCCTTCAAAATTTCATCCGTATTCTTAGGTTTCCACGACGGCCCATTCATTAAACAAAGAAATGTGTTTTTCATAAAAAGAGACCTTCTGGCTGATGCTATAGAAAACAGGTTCAATGAAGGGAGAAGTTGAACATGCATCATGAAACGATGTTCCATTTGAGTTCACTTGTCATTGCGGCAGTTGTTGTGGGCATTATCGTATGGTCTGTCACATCTGTGCAGAAGAATCGCAAGAAATACTAAAAACACCGCCCAATCAAAGCTGGGCGGTGCCGCGTAGATCATGTATTCATAAAGGAACCGCCATTGACGTGAAGTGTCTGTCCTGTCATATAAGACGATTCGTCAGAAGCCAGCAGCACAAAGCAGCCGACATGCTCAACAGGCTGTCCTGGTCTTCCCATCGGGGTTTCTGCCCCGAAGCTTTCCACACTGTCTTCATCAAATGTAGATGGAATGAGCGGTGTCCAAATTGGACCTGGCGCTACACCGTTTACCCGAATCCCATCTTTCACAAGTGATTGTGCCATAGAACGCGTAAAGCCGTTAATTGCTCCTTTTGTCGCCGTATAATCAATCAGCACTGGGTTACCTCGATATGGGTTAATTGATGTTGTGTTAATAATGGAGCTTCCCGGTTTTAAATAATCCAGTGCCTTTTTCGTAAAATAGAAATAGGAATAGAAGTTGGTTCTAAAGGTTTGGTGAAGCTGTTCACTTGAAATATCTTGAATACGTTCTTGCGGATGCTGTTCAGCCGCATTATTTACTAAAATATCTAATTGTCCAAAGGCTTCAACTGTTTTTTCTACTGCTTTCTCGCAAAAGGCTTCGTCACCGACATCTCCTGCAATCGTTAAGCATTTGACGCCTTCCTGTTCTACACGTTTTTGCGTATCTTCTGCATCCTCATGTTCATTTAAATACACAATGGCGACATGTGCTCCTTCTTTTGCATAGGCAACAGATACTGCCCGTCCGATTCCACTATCTCCGCCTGTAATCAGTGCCACTTTTCCTTTTAGCTTGCCAGAACCTTGATATGATTCATCCTCAAAGATCGGCGCTGGATTCATTTCTCTTTCACTGCCTGGCTGCTGATCCTGCGTTTGGCGCGGAATGCCATTTGTTAAATATTCACGTAAATCCATGTGTAAGCTCCTCCTTGATTTGTTGATGTATCCTTTCATTACCACCTCATTTTTCCACTCAAACATCATGAAGCTGTACAGATGTGTTCCCGAAAATCAACATGTTTGAATAGGAGAAAAATCGGTTACATGATCATCAAAAAGGAGCGTTCTCACATGCTGTCTACCATTTCAAAAACTTTTAGCAGACCAAAAGGCTGGCTCGGAAGCATCGCTGGATTCATTATGGCAAATGAAAATAAATCATTGAATCAGTGGGCCATCCGCCACTTAGATCTGACAGATGGTGAAAACATTTTGGAGATTGGCTATGGACCCGGCTACAGCATCAAACATATGCTCAAGCATTATCAAGATCTTCACATTGATGGGCTGGATGCTTCTTCAACCATGCAGGAGCAAGCACAGTCCCGCGTCAGCAAACGAGCAAAAGACAAACAGGTCCGATTGTATGTCGGAAAAATCGAGAAAACACGCCTTCCCGGAGAGCAGTATGACAAAGTGCTGTCTGTTAACAATTTTACAATTTGGGATGATCCAAAGACGGGCTTACTCAATCTTTACCACACCTTGAAACCAGGCGGAACACTCGTTATTGTCATGCAGCCAAGAGAAAAAGGAGCTGACGCCAACCGGACAAAAGAGATGGGTGAAAGCATATTAAATGACATGCAGTTTGCAGGGTTTGACCCATTTTCTATTGAGTATGAAGAAATTCGTCCTACCCTTGCTGTCTGTGTCACAGCAAAAAAGCCGAGAAGCGACTAAGCTCTCGGCCTTTTTCTTACTTACCACTTTGCCTCTTTGACAAATTGATAGAAAAGCTGATGTAATTTCTGTTCAATGTCTTCCTTTGTCCCTTGTCCATAAAGCGCCATGCTTTCTTCACTTTCAATGATGGATGAACTGATCAGACTAAACATTTCTGACCCTTCCTTGCCAAGCTCTTGCGGCGCCAGCATCATGAGCATTCGTGACATCTGCTGCTGCCCGCCATCCATGCTTTTAACCTCGTATGCTTGATCAAGATCATAAATATGAAAGATTGGTTCCTTGATGAATGCATGCTTTAAATGATAAAGAGCAAATTCAGTACCAGGTATGCCTAAGCCGCCTTGCTGTTCACGTTCCAAAAGGCCGCTCGCTACATCATCCGCATGTATGATAAGCCCTTCCTCTTCAAGCTGACGAAGCAGCTGACTGATGGTTTCATCATGCTTCGGCATCGTCTTTCTTTTTTCAATGGTAAAACGGGACAGGATGCTGCGAATCACAAACATATAATTCGTCACCTGCTCTGCAACCGTCATCATATTAACGGTTTCTTGCACCAATTCTTTGGGAGATTCTTTTGTTCTTTTTTTCTCGATGATATAAGGAATCTTCCGTTTAATATGAGCCTTCACACGCATGGCATCATCCTCGTTTAGGAGGGGGCTGACCATAATGTAATCGATATGCTCATATGGTATCGGAACGGTCGAGACAATCATGTCATAGCTCGATGCATCGATTTCCTTTAGCTCTATCAAGGAGGATAGATCGAATTTGGCGATCTCCGGCAATTCTTTTTTCAACCGAGAGGCGAGCATTTTCGAGGAACCGATGCCGCTTGAGCAAACAACCAGCGCATGAATTTTTGTTTCTTCTTTTTTGATTTCAAGCACTGAGCCAAAGTGAAGCACAAGAAAGGCGATTTCATCCTCTGGAAATTCAATCTCTGGAAAGAAACGCTCGACTCCCTCTTCTATCGCCATAAACAGCAAAAAGTAGTCTTTTTTAATTTGTTGTGTGAGCGGATTATAGATTCTCATCTTTTCCTTTAGACGGTTCATGGCAGGTTCGAGATGAGATACGAGTCCCTCATACAATGAATCATTTTCATTAAGATGATAGCCGGTTTTATTTGAAATAAAATCAATGAGCTTTTTCGTTCTCAGCGCGATATCCAGCTCGATTTCATCAATACGGTATTCTGCCCCAAAGCTGCGATTTGCACTGCGAAGGTGGATGGTCATATATCCGACCTCCGCTTCAGGGATCTCCACATTAAACATGCGTTCAAGCGCTCTTGCCATTCGGAGTGATGATTCAAATTCCTTCGTCCGCTTTAATTCCAGCAGCTCTTCCTCTTCCATTCGAATGGTTTCCCCAAGCTGAATACGTTCGATGGCATAGGTTAAGTGAACAACAAGTGCAATATAGGCACTATCAGATAAGGAAAGTGACAGTCGATCTTTCAAATGAAAGAGCAGTCTTTCTACCTTGAGCAGCTGACCTCTGCTGACAACGCCAAACACCTTTTCCGTTGCTTTCGTTCGATGTTTGATATTCATTTCAATCGTTTCTAAAAACAATTGAATGTCGAGCCGGTCAACAATGAGATTGCCGACAATTTTCCGTTTTGCTTCCTCCGGCCCTTTTAATTCAATGCCGTACCCGCGCTTGCGGATAAGCTGCAAACCGTATGGAGCAATCCACTCCGTCAGTTCATCTAAATCATAGCTAATCGTCGCATTTGTTACCTGCAAGTCAGCTGCGAGTGTGTATAATTTCACCGGTTCCTTCGCTTCAAGCAGCGCACATAGGATTAAGAGCTTTCGTTCATCCGAGCTATATTCAATTTGATCCTCACTTGACATATGAGCAAGAAGCCGCTGTTTATCCTCCTGTTCGCCAACTGCCTTTAAGCCTTTTCCCGGCTGTTTATCTAATGAAAGATGATAATCTTTCAAAATTGGTTTAATAGATTTTAGTTCTCTATGGATCGTTCTTGTACTCACCTGAACAGAATCGGCTATCTCACGAATGGTGACATAACGATTTTGCTGAATGATGTATTTAATGACTTTCTGTTCTCGTGCCGTTATGTACATGAAATGCCTCCTTCTGTATAAATAGGTCTATTGTCACACCTTAATATAAAACGCTTTCAACGAGTGATGCAATCTTAAGTTGATCTGAATTTGGCACAGCGGCTGTGACAAAATATAAACAAGGGATCATTAGACGCTTCTCCAAAATGACGGTCCATAATCCTTTTGATGAAATTGTACCTTTTGTTCATGAAAATGCAGTGAACTACCGGCTTTTAAAGAATAAGACGGATTGTACACCGGAGAACCAAAGCAATAATCAATCGTGCCTTCTTCCGGACGGAACATGACGGTTCGCATCGTTCCAAACAGCTCCTCATAATTGTGCACAGTTAGACCATAAGGATATTCTGTCTGAAATAGCTTCACAAGAGAATCATTTGATCGTTGTTCTTTTAAAGCCTCCATTAACATATCGTATCTGACAATAGAATGATGTTTGGTCATCCCTTTTGCTGTTTGATCAGCTACCGGATGATTCGTTGCGGCAATATAACCTGTCTCCGGTCTTCTCACCCTTTTTTGACCATCGATGATTTCTATTACAGCCGCCTCTCCTTTTCGATCCGCAAGCATGATATGAACATTTGAAGCAACGGGCATTTCCTGGATTGAGCGAATGGCTTCCTCGACCGTTTGACAGGATTCCAGAACAGAGCGAATCACATGATACACCTGCAAACCGGCGACTGCTGGAGGCTTTAAACCGGGTTCATTGCCAACCGGCGGACCGCAAGCGGAGAAAGTCACAGCAAGACCATGCTCATTCATTCCATCAGATCTGCCAAACAAGAGCAGCGACGAACCTGTATGACATGCCAAGCCTTTCACATGTGTCGTCACAAGACGCATATCATCAAAAATCGGGGAGAAATCATAGTTACGAAGCATGACCGTTTGTTGACCGGCTGCCATATTCCCCTGCCTCACACAATGGGAACAGCCTGGCTGAAGATGCGATGAATAGAAAAAGGTCAAATAACGCTCATCTAATTGCATTTCATCACAAAACCCAGCAATTTCTTCATCTAATTGAGGAAGAAAAGGACGGATCAGCTGCTTCGTTTCCTTCACAGCCTGTTGTGTTACCGGTTCTGTTCGAATATATTGTGTCTGCAGCAGCGGGTTCTCCTTCAGCCAGAGAGCCTGCTGTTTTCCTACTTCATAAGCCGTTCCTGTCATCTTTTGAAAAAACGCATTGATCTCCTCCATGCCTGCACACCTCTTTCGCCTTCGTTTCTTTTATCATATCGAAACCGTCATTTATTGAAAAGGATGAAAAAAACTGCAATCCCACCGGATTACAGCTGTTTACAGTATTGTTGATACAATGCTTCTGCCATTGCATCATACCCCTTAGGATTCGGGTGAAATTGATCAATCGATAAGTAAGCTCTTTCATGCCCTTCAAACGCTTTGTATACATCCACAACTTCTACATGTGGATTCACAGCAAGCAAACGAAGTTGTTGATTATATTGCTGAAGCCACCGCCCGGCTATTGGTATTTGTGGAAAAGGATTATATAAATTCATGAGATATACGCAATAGGGCTCATGCTGCCCTCTTTTGATCTGAGCAATTTCGTGAATCATCTTGCTAAAATTCGCCTGGCAATGCATGACCGCTTGCAGCAATTTCTTTTCATCTTCACCTTCTTCATACTGCTGAACAGCTTGAACAAGGTCATTTCCACAGCCTGTGATGGTGATGATGTCAGCAGCTGCAATGGCACATCTCACCTCAGACCGTTTGAAGAGCTGTAAAATCTGATCGGTCGTTAACCCTGACTTTGCAAATACAGACAGCTCGACCGGTGCATGCGTCTTTTTTTCAAGCATCCATCGAAACCGCTGAGTAAACCCTCCGCCAAATAAACGTGCCCCCACCCCAACTGTTAAGGAATCTCCAATTGCAACATAGGATCGTCCCACTCTTATCCCTCACTCTCTCCTGCCTTCTCTTATATATACGAATTTGGAGAACAGATGCTTGTAGCAGATGACTTAGAGGCATCCATCTTTTTTTGAGCTGCAGCGCCTTTACAAACTCTTTACTTGCGGTATTGAACGATTTTTTGTTCAATAAGAGTAGGTTTTTTGCGCTGAAATCTGCGTGTTTAAGTGTTCCAGAAAAATTTACAAACTTTTTATCTTGATTTCGAGACTTTATATCTTGACTTCAAACTACAATGTGATTACAATGAAAATATCAGTTTTTATGTAACTGTGCTTGTTACATCTTTTTCATAGCATTCCAATATGATTAAAGATGCCACATATTCAGCGTACCTTTGGGATACGCTAAAAAAATAACCGAGACAGAAAGGATTGAATGAACATGGCAAAAGTTTTATACATCACTGCACATCCGCATGATGAAACAGTTTCTTACAGTATGGCTACTGCTAAGGCATTTATCGAATCTTATAAGGAAGCAAACCCAAGTGACGAGGTTGTACATATCGATTTGTACAAAGAAAACATTCCTCACATTGATGCAGATGTATTCGCTGGCTGGGGCAAACTTCAATCTGGTGCTGGCTTCGATACACTTTCAGCTGAAGAGCAAGCAAAAGTTGCTCGTCTAAACGAATTAAGCGATCAATTCGTTTCTGCTGACAAATATGTATTTGTTTCACCACTTTGGAACTTCTCATTCCCACCAGTTCTTAAAGCATACATCGACTCTGTTGCTGTAGCTGGTAAAACATTCAAATACACTGAGCAAGGTCCTGTTGGTTTATTAACAGACAAAAAAGCTCTTCACATCCAAGCACGTGGTGGATACTACACTGAAGGTCCTGCTGCTGAACTTGAAGCAGGTCACCGTTACCTTGGTACAATTGCGAACTTCTTCGGAATTCCTTCTTTCGAAGGTCTTATCGTTGAAGGTCACAATGCTGAGCCTGCGAAAGCAGAGCAAATTAAAGCAGATGCAATCGAACGTGCAAAAGCTTTAGGAAAAACTTTCTAATAACTGCACGCAAAAAAGCCAATGATCTTGACGGTCATTGGCTTTTTATTTGTTCGGATGAAAAGCCTAATTCTCTCGAAATATCACTGGCGGCTTTTTTCACCTGTTGAATTAAGTAAGGCAGGCGTTCTTTTTGATAGCCCGCTTCAAATCCTGCAATGCTAATACCTGCTGCCACTTCCCCCAGATGATTGAAAATAGGGGCTCCAATGGCCGCTGTATAGTTTTCAAGCTCAGAATAGCTTAACGTATATCCCCGCGCATTTGATTCTTCCAGCATGTTTCTTAGAACCTCTTTATCTGTAATAGTCCCAATTCCGATCTTATCCAGCTCAATTGAGTCAATATAGGCAAGTCTTTCACTCTCTGGTAAAAAGGAAAGAATACTTCTCGCACAGGCACCTGCATATAGGGGGGAGCGTCTACCGACGGCGGTGTAGAGACGAACAGGCTGCGTACCTTCTATCTTTTCCACGTAAATGGCTTCGTCACCCTCGCGAACAATGAGCTGTACAGCTTCTCCCACTTCATCACGTAAGCTTTCCATAAATGGTCTCGCAATCCTCCGAATATCAAGGCGGTCCGCCACAAGCTGACCATATTCAAGGAAAATCAAGCCTAATCGATAAGCACCTGTTTCTTGCTTTTCTAACAGTCCCATATCGGCTAAAGAGGTCGCCATGCGATGGACAGATGTTTTCGGCATACCAGATAGCTCGATCATTTCATTTAATGTTAATTGATCGTGAGCGATAAACAGCCGCAAAATCTCCATTGATTTCACAACCGTTTTATTTGTGTTTTGCATCTTCTTCACCTTTTCTAAACGAGAATGCTTCCAGCTTGATTCTTGCGGTAAGCTCTCTCAGTTCTGCTTCTTGCTTAAATAATGCCTGCTCTGCATCCCGATGATCTATTTGTTCAAAATACAGCTTTGCCCCAGGCATCGCCTGTGCAATAAGCGGCAAATCTACAGTCGCTACTTCTCCCATACGCGGGTATCCGCCTGTCGTTTGCCGATCTGCCAGCAGAATAATTGGCTGGCCATCGGGAGGAATTTGAATGGATCCAAAGGCGACAGCTTCTGAGATCAATTCCAGCTTTTCTTTTAAATGAACCGGCTCTCCCTTCAGCCGGCAGCCCATACGATCTGATTGAGGTGTGACCTGATAAGGCTTCTCAAAAAATGCAGTTTGAGATGTTTCTTGAAAATGAGAAAAATGCCTCCCTGCCAGCACACGAATCACTGGCGATTTCCGCAGCGGCAAAAAATAATCGTGACTCACTGTCCAATCTGGTGCGCCGTATCCCGCCTGATTCACTTTATTTTTTAGCCTATCAAACAAATGATCCGCTACGATAGAAGGCTCTCCAATGGGCAGAACGTCGCCTTTTTCAAGAGGACGTCCTTTCAGTCCACCGATCCCCGCTCTTACATAGGTGCTTTTGCTCTGCATGACTGGCTCTACATCAAATCCACCTGCCACAGCAAGATAAACGCGGCAGCCTCTCTTACAAAGACCAAAGGTGATCGTGCTTCCTGATCGGACAAATAGCGGCTTCCATAAAGGTGCCCGCTCTCCGTCAATATCAATCTCTACATCAGCACCAGTGACTGCAATGAGCTGATCCTTCTCACATGTGAGCACAGGGCCCGGCCCCATCAACGTGACTTCCAGTACGGCTTCGTTTTCTTGGTTGCCAGTGAGAATGTTGGCGATTCTAAGTGAAAGCGGGTCCATGCCGCCGCTCGTTAAGACGCCATACCTTTGATAGCCTTGCCGCCCTTTATCTTGAATGGTTGTGTACATCCCTGGTTTGATGACATGAATACTCAACGCTCTGCCTCCTTCATGCTGAAAAATTCCTTTTCAGACATTTGGACAAATCTGACCTCGTCCCCTGCTTTCAATAGACTCGGAATTTCCTCGTCTGGGCGAAAAAGCGGCAGCGGGGTTTGTCCAATGAGCTGCCAGCCCCCTGGTGTGGAAATTGGATAAACGCCTGTCTGCTTTCCCGCAATACCAACAGAGCCTTTTGGAATGGACATCCTTGGTGTTTCTCTGCGTGGTGCCGCGATCTTTTCAGACAGCCCGCCTAAAAACGGAAACCCTGGGGCAAATCCAATCATATAGACAAGATACGTCCCGGCAGTGTGAATACGTACGACTTCCTCTGGCGTTAAACCATTGATACGGGCAACCTCTTCTAAATCAGGGCCCAGCGCTCCCCCGTAACAGACTGGAATATCCACAATGCGGCGCTTTACCTGAACTCCCTCCTGCCATTTGTCTTCAAGAAGTTGTTCAATATAGCCTTTGACCCATTCGTACGGAGACAGGTCATGTGTTTGAAGCTGGGCCGATTGATGAACGGTATAAGGCTCGTAAAAAACAGTCACGTTTGTAAAGGCTTGAACCGCTTCTACATACCCTTCAAATGGGTGCTGTTCAATACATGCAAACAGCTGCTCAACACGTGCATGAATCTCCTCATGTATGTCAGCTCCAGCTTGGATGACGATCGCTGCATCTCCCAGCGGGTGGTAGGTGATGAAATCTTTTATCGTTGAAAAAGCCACTTGAGGACACCTCTCTTTCTACAGTACACCGAGCTTTTGATCTCTTCGATCTGTGATGAACATATGCCCGGGTGCATGAGTGATCGCAATGTCGGGTTTTGTATGCATGACAATGGCTTGCGGCGTCACACCACATGCCCAAAACACCGGGACTTCTCCTTCTTTGATCACAGATGGTTCTCCAAAGTCAGGCTGGTTCACATCGGAAATACCAATCACCGCTGGGTCCCCTATATGAATTGGACCGCCATGGACTGATGGAAATCGAGACGTCACTTGAACACTTCTTGTGACCTGATGCGCCGGAATGGGTCTCATGCTGACCACCATTGGGCCATGAAAGACTCCTGCTTTTTCACAAGCTATATTCGTTTGATACATGGGTACGTTATGACTGTCTTCAATATGGCGGACAGGGATGTCATTCAGCATAAGCGCGTGCTCAAACGTAAAACTGCATCCAATGAGAAAGGCAACCATATCATCCTCCCAATAAGCAGAGATATCTGTAACCTCTTCTTCAAGAATCCCTTTTCGGTAAATACGGTACTTAGGAAAGTCCGTACGAATATCCGCTTGAGGCGCCGACCGTCTTGGCACTGGATCACCTGGGTCCAGTACATCAAGCAAGGGACATGCAGCTGGATTCCGTTGACAAAATAGGAGAAAATCAAAGGCTAGTTCCTTTTTGACAATCATCAAATTAGCCTGAGCAAATCCCTCAGCAAAGCCAGCCGTTGGTCCTGTGATCTTTTTTTCGCGAATCAATTCTCTAATTTGTGAAGGCTCATAAGTTTGGTAAGTATTCATCTGAATCAACTCCATAGTTTCGGGATTTCATTGATGATGGTATAACCGCCCATTATCGCCATGATGACCACAACAAATGCACCAGACACTGTCAAAAAGAAAGGATGGCGATAATTTCCGACAATGTCTTTCTTATAAGCCGCAACAAGCAATGTGCCAAGAGCGAGCGGCAAAATCAATGCATTGATCGCTCCAACTAATATCAAGATGTTCACAGGTCTTCCGATCGTGATAAAACAAAGGGTTGAAAGAGCAATAAAACCAATGATAATGCCACGCTGGTTTTGCTCAATTTTTGGTGAGAAGGTTTTGAAGAAAGAAACAGATGTGTATGCTGCTCCAATGACGGATGTAATCGCCGCAGCCCACATAATAATCCCGAACATTTTATATCCGATATTTCCTGAAGCTAATTGAAAAACAGAGGCAGGCGGGTTGGATGGATCTATCTGCAAGCCTTTTGAAACAACTCCTAATGTGGCAAGAAAGAGTGCTACACGCATGACAGAAGTAATTAAGACACCGAAAATAGAGCTTTTCGTCACTTGCGGCAGGGCTTCCTTCCCCTTAATACCTGCATCCAGCAAGCGATGCCCGCCAGCAAAGACGATATAGCCGCCTACCGTTCCGCCCACAAGTGTCACAATGGATAAAATATCAATCTCCTCTGGGACAAATGTTCTCACCGCCGCTTCTCCAACTGGCGGCGCTGTTGAAATCGCCACATACAGCATCAGGCCAATCATGACAAAGCCTGCTGCCTGTGTGAAACGATCCATCGCTTTCCCAGCCTCTTTAATTACAAAGATGAGAATGGCAATCACAGCACTGATCCCTGCGCCAATTCGCGGATCGACACCGAAGATCACCTGAAAACCAAGACCAGCCCCAGCGATATTTCCGATGTTAAAGGCAAGTCCTCCAATAACAATCAAAAAGGCGAGCACATACCCGAGACCCGGGAGCACCATATTTGCAATATCCTGACCTCGTTTTTCTGACACGGCAATGATGCGCCATACATTTGTTTGTGCAAAAATATCTAATAAAATTGAGATCAAAATGACAAATCCAAAGCTAGCCGCAAGCTGCTGTGTGAAAACGGTCGTTTGTGTTAAAAATCCCGGTCCAATCGCGGACGTCGCCATTAAAAAGGCAGCGCCCATCAGCATAGACCGATTCCCCTTTGGTGCCTTCATGTGTTTGACTTTCTCTGTTTTCATGCTGTTTCCCCCTTTGATGACGATTTTTATTGAAAGGCCTTGAGATGGATGCCGGCTTCTTTTAGCTTCGCTGTAATGGTTTTTGCAAATTGAAGCGCATGGCTGCCGTCTCCGTGAATGCAGACCGTATCTGCTTTGAGCTCGATATCTTCCCCTTGAACTGTACGAACCTTGCCTTCTCGCACCATACGAACAACCTGCTGGACGGCACGTTCATCCTCTTCAATGAGTGCATGTGGTTCGCGGCGCGATGTCAGCGTCCCGTCTGTTTGATACGTCCGATCAGAAAAAACTTCATGTGCCACTTGCAGACCTATCCGTTCACCTGCTAACGCAAGTTCACTCCCTGACAGACCAAATAACACAAGGTTTGGATCCACATCATACACAGCCTTCGCAATCGATTCAGATAATTCAGTATTTTTAGCCGCCATGTTGTAGAGGGCGCCGTGTGGTTTGACATGCTGCATCGTGCCGCCCTCGGCCTTGAGAAAGGCTGATAGAGCGCCAATTTGATAGATGACAAGATCATAGGCTTCCGCTGCAGAGATAGCCATTGGACGTCTGCCAAAGCCGGCCAAATCTTGCAAACCAGGATGTGCACCAATTTTGACCCCTTTATCCAGTGCCATTCTAACTGTTTTTCTCATAACCGTTGGATCTCCTGCGTGAAAACCGCAAGCAATGTTGGCTGAGGTGACATATTCTAAGATTTGTTCGTCTGCACCGATTGTGTATTGACCAAAACTTTCTCCCAAATCACAGTTGATATCCACTTGATACATAGAACCCCTCCTTGTTGTTCCGAAATACGGAATCAAAAGTCCGAATATTCGAATTTATATTGATTATATCAACTTTCCATAGACTGCACATGAAATTGGCAGAAAACATAACAATAGAACTAGAGAAAACAAAAAAAGCGAGAGGCAAAGTCCTCTCACTTTTTCTTGTATGAAATGCATTCTATTTAGACAGCACCCAATGTTGGATAGCCTTTGCAACGCCATGTTCTGTATTAGGAGCTGTAATCCAATCAGCGGCCTCTTTCACCACTTCCTGCGCATTTCCCATGGCAATGCCTAATCCGGCCTCTTGAATCATCGCCATATCATTGAGACTGTCGCCAAGTGACATGACGTTATCCATCGTACAGCCAATGCGTTCTGCTACTTTTGCAAGAGCTGCCGCTTTGTTAATGCCAGCAGCATTGACTTCGATATTCGTTGGACTTGAGTTTGTGATTTCTAGATGCTTATTTGTTTTCAATGTATTGAGGACTTCCTCACGAACGTCATCATCATGAATATCAAAGCCAAATTTCAGCCATTCATGGTCATGAATTCGTTCTGGAAATTCACCTCTCCACACCTTATCCACAGTCGAAGCCCAGTAATCGGTTTCGTACCTATTTTTTAAATCCCACATCATTTGGACGTGATCAGGATGCAGCAGATCTCGTTCGATCAGCTGGAAGTTTGAATCCCAGATCTCACTTCCGTTTGCTGTCACAAGGTAAGAAGATAACTTGAGCGGCTCAACCAGCTCTCGGCATGTCATCAGTGTCCGTCCTGTGCTAATGACTACATGGACCCCTTTTGCTTCAGCTTCTTTAATCGCTTGTTTATTTTCCTCTGGAATGATGTGCTCACTGTTTAACAGCGTGCCATCCATATCAATGGCAATCAATCGGATGTCTTTCTTATGAGCTTGTGTTGACAAATTGAGTACCCCACTTTGTATCGATTTTTGAAACTATCTTTATTTTAATATAAAGATGAAGCTGGCACAAAGGGACGAGTTTGATCCCATAGAAAAAAGACCTTGTGACAGGTCTTTTCACAGGTGCTTAGCGTTCACATGCAATGCCGTCTTTATCACGGTCAAGCCGCATATTTTTTTGATAAAGTGCTTTTGATACATAAGGCTTGTACTTTGTTTTCCCGCCTTTGTTTTTCGTGTTTTTACTTTTTGCTACGCCACCTTTATATACTTTGTTCAGCGCTTTGCAGTTTTTGTACTTTACTGTCTTTGCATCTGCTGTGTGGGTGTCGACTTGTGTAAAGCTAAATAAAAGACCTAAAGACAAGACAGCTACCATGATTTTTTTCAACATGTAAAATCCCCCTATTTTTTCTAATTTTACATTTTTATCATATGTCACCACTTTTTGTTTTTCAAGACTATTGAGCTAATTATTTTGATTTTTTTGGTATGAAATACACCTTATATCCTATATGGTACAATGAGTGGGAAACCTTTCCGTTTTTGACACGTATATGAAGAGAGGAGTTTTACACATGAAAATGAAATATACCATTCTATATGTAAACGATGTTGAGGCAAGTATTCATTTCTATCAACATGTTCTTGGTTTCCCTATAAAATTGAGGGTTGAATCTTATGTTGAGTTTGACACTGGAGACGTGACGTTATCGATTAATTCACGCCAGGATGTCAAAGAGGCCCTCGGATTGCCTGTCCCAGAAGCAAATCAAGCGTCTCAAACGTTTGAGATTGGCTTTGTTGTGGATGATGTGGATCAAACAATTGCATCAATGAAAGAAAAAGGGGTACCCATCATCAAAGAACCTGCAAAAAAACCATGGGGTCAAACGGTCGCTTATGTGTCTGATCCTGATGGTCATTTCATTGAAATATGTGATTCGATCTCCTAATTTTTTTTTGAAGGGAGTGAACCAAAATGAGAAAAAAACATGCTTTTTTCGTCGGTGTTTGCTCAATGATTGTGATTTGCAGCGCCGCTATCCTGTTGCAACACCTTGAATGGATTGGGTTTGTCAGTGGCGGAATCTCTATTATTGGGGTCGTGATGTCTGGGGTGCTAATGGGTGCATGGACAAGTGGAGAAGAGACACGAGCAGCCTATCATTCTGAAACAAAAGAACACCGCTTGTGGCGCCTTGATACGGCTTTTCTTGTGATCATTTTTGCACTTCCGCACATGGCTGCGTCGGTCTTTTATGTTTTGATGTAAACACTTGTTAAAAGGAGTTAGTCGTATGGCTGTTTTTATTCTATTCATTGTATTTGGCTTTCCCATTATCTCTGTGCTGATTGGTATTTTCGGTACGCTCCTTTTGAAGAATGTTTGGATGCCTACTTTGATTGTGCTGTTAGCGAGCATGATCTTCATGTTCACCTATATTGGCGGGAATGAATCTTTTCTCATTTGGGTGATTGTCTATACCGTCTTTACATTCTTTGCTGGATGGATTACAAAGCGGCTCAAGTAAAAAAGAACAGCATCGCTGTTCTTTTTTTAAATCATATATCCGCACACCATAGTTCAATTTCAATTTTCAGCTCCGGCCATCCTAAAGCTGATACATAAGCAACCGTCATTGATGGGTAAGCTGTTTTGAAGATCGTATCCCACTGAGGATATAGATGATCCCAGTCGATTTCTTCTGTTGCCCATATATTGACCTTGATCACATGTTCTTCATTCAATCCCTCTGATTCAAGGATTTTTTTGATATTTTCAAACGTATTCGTTACTTGGTCGTTTAAGCTTGATGGGATCTGCCCATCTATATCTGTCCCTACCTGACCCGATGTAACAAATAATCCCGCACCCTTTGGCACCCTTGTAATATGACTGTAGTTACCAACAGGTTTCGGCATACTTTCTGGGTTTTTTCTCGTTATTTTTTCCATGTTATGTCCCTCACTCACGTTTATTTTTCTGCTAGTTTCTTCGTTTTGTAGACAGACTCCACCAATTTCTATCTACCTTCAAAGAAAACAGCAGTGGAGTATCCATAGCCACAAGGTAAGAACATCAATATCTTCTTTTTCATGACTGAAACACTCCTTTTGTTTGCGTGAGCAAGGTTTTGATTAACTTCATAGTACCACATAGTCAAAATGAATTATAGACGATAACGCGCAATGTCCTGATTCAACCGCATGCTAAGTTCATTGAGTCTTTCTGCTGCTTTTGCCACATTAGAGATGGCTGTCACTTGTTCGTCTGTGGATGCAGTGATTTCTTCGATCGCCGCTGCGTTTTCTTGAGAAACATGTGCTGCGCCGTGCATGGCTTTTGTGATAAGGTCGTTTTGCTCCAGCAGTGTATTCAGCTCTTTTGCCATCGCGTTTGTTTCAACGATGGTTTGTGAAATCAATGTAGAGATGGCATTGAATTCGTTTTCTGTTGCATGCACCGCTTCATCCAGCTCGGCAAAACGATCCATTGTGTTAGACATGATACCAGCTGTTGTTGTCGTTTCTTCTTTAATGCCTTGGATCATTTGCTGAATTTGAACGGCTGATTGTTTTGTCTGCTCAGCTAAATTCCGCACTTCACTCGCGACAACTGAGAAGCCTTTGCCGTGCTCTCCTGCACGTGCTGCTTCAATGCTGGCATTCAGTGCCAGTAAATTGGTCTCATTTGAAATGCTTTCAATCGTATCTGTGATTTGAGAAATATCCTGTACTTTTGTACTTAACTGCTCGATTCCTGCTCTAATGCCTTGAGACGCCTGAATCGATTGTTCATTCGATTGTTTTAATTGCTGTACGATTTGCTGGCCCTGCTGTGATGATTGACTCGATTGGTCGGAAATCCGTTTAATTTGATCACTCTGTTCTTTGACATTCTCAATAGATTGATTAAACTGGGTCATTTGTTGATTGGCTACTTCAAGATCGGATGCTTGATGAAGTGTTCCAGTCGAAATGTCTCCGATGGCTCGTCCAATTTCTTCACTGCTGGCTGAGGTTTCTTCAGATATCGCCGATAAATCTGTCGCTGATTCAACAAGCTGACTGCTCGTTTCCTGTAAACCGCTCACCAGTGTTCTGAGCTCTCCTGACATATGGTTAAAGCCTTTTGCCAGCTGTCCGATTTCATCCGTTGTTTCCTTTAAGCTCGTGCGTTCAATATTCCCCGCCGCAATTTCCTTTGAAGCAGCAGTGACTTGCTTGAGCAGTCTGACTTTTCCTCGGGCAGCTAAATAAAAGACGCCTAAACTCAGAAGGGCGACACCCGCTGTAATGAGAATAATATAGAGCTTCATCTGCTCTAATTCTTTATAAAATTCGTCCTGGAAGACAGCGATGCCTACACTCCAATTCCACGGTGTAAACTGGCTCATATAGGCAAGCTTTTCCTTTTCTTCGCCGGTTGCATCGTCCTTATCCATATAGGTCACATAGTGTGCATCCTCATCTTTTGCATTGGCACCGGCGACCATTTTTTGACGATTGGTCGTGTTATCTGGAATGACGCCGATGTCGTTGACCGGATGGACCTGGGTTGAGTAGTCAGTGCCATATGCGATCAGATAGCCTTTATTTTTATAGATAAAATCTGATTTTTGAGATTGGTATCCCTTCCCGTTGTCATTTTT
Source organism: Bacillus sp. WP8 (assembly GCF_000800825.1). Lineage (NCBI taxonomy): Bacteria > Bacillati > Bacillota > Bacilli > Caryophanales > Bacillaceae > Bacillus > Bacillus sp. WP8. Next base: position 469,903 of record NZ_CP010075.1, on the reverse strand, counting down.
GGGTCCGCTCAAGTAAAGGCGGGCCTGTTCTTGCGCCTGCTCAAGCGTCAGTTCTTTTTTCTCCACACGGTCATTCAACTGTTCAAGTGTGGCCATCGCTCCGCTGACGATGTGCTTTAAATCTGCTTTCCCTGCATCAATTAATACATGTTTCGCTAACAAATATCCCGTAGTTCCAACAAGTCCGCCCGTTAAAATCGTGATCACGATAATGGCAGACATTAATTGAAAAAATACACTTCTTGACGCAAACGCTTTCTTTTTCATAAACAAATTCCCCCTTATTTTATATATCGTCAAGCTGGGGAAAGTATTAAAAAAAGTCATAGAAGAAAATCCCTTTCGCACGTTGGAAAGGGATTTTCAAATTATCGAGTTGCTTCTTTAAGAATGGCTTGATAAAGATCGTCTGTTGGCGAGAGTCCACATACCTCTTCCAGCACACCTTCAATGCCTTTTTCTTTTCGTAATGCCTGCAGACGAACAGCTTCTTCATCTTCAGTAAAGTCGTAAGCCAAAGCTGCCACGATGCCTTTAATTAAATAATGTGGCTGTTTGATCTTTTTCGCTGGACCTATTAAACGGTCATCTGCTCCGAGCTTTCTAAGCGGAGAGCGTGCGACACGCGTGACTTCATCAGAGATAAAGGCATTTTCAAATCGTTTAATGATTTTTTGAATATACGCATCATGTTCTTCTTTTTGAAAGCCATATGTGTCGATTAAATAACTGCCTGTTTCGTGAAGTGCACCTTCAACCACTTGACGAATCTCTTGTGTATCGACAGCTTCTTTAATCGTTTGCACACCTTTCTCGTACCCGACATAAGCAGCTAGTGCATGTCCTGTGTTGACAGTAAAGAGTTTACGTTCAATAAATGGCGTCAAATCTTGTACAAAGGTCGCTCCGTCAATTTGAGGAACGTCTCCAATAAAGCCTGTCTCATCAATCACCCACTCGAAAAATGGCTCGACTGATACTTTCAATATGTCCTCATGATGCTGAATTGGGACAATGCGATCAACCGCAGCGTTTGGAAAACCAACTGTGTGTGACAGCGCTTCTTGTTCATCAGCTGTTAAATGAGAGAAAACGGCTTTCTTTAAATGAGAGCTGCCGCCAATCATATTTTCACATGCCACAATGTTGATGATATGATCAGGCTTTTTCTGTTTTAAACCTTCAGCAATCGACGAAGCAATGATGTTCAAAACGGCTGGTCCAACAGCTGTTGTAATGAGATCAGCTGTTGCAATCGCCTCTATTAAAGCGGCTGGATCTTTTGCGGAATTGATGGCTGACACAGGACCGACTACTTCTTGCTGCTGCCCTGGTGCTGCGAGTTCAACCGTGTATTCTCCTTTTTCATTCAGCTCGTTGATGACCGCTTCATTTACATCGGTAAAAACGAGCTCAAATCCTGATGCTTTTAACAAAGATCCGATAAACCCTCTGCCAATATTTCCTGCTCCAAAATGAAGTGCCTTCATGTTAGTTCACCTCGTTAAAGATGGCGATCAGTTCATCCTGATCCTTTGCATGAAGGATACGCTCTACGTTTTCTTCTTCTGAACAGACAATCGCAATTTGAGAAAGAATATCGAGATGCTCATTGTTTTTACCAGCGATGCCAAATACAACTTTAGCAATATTCCCCTCGCCGTATTCAACGCCGTCTGGAATTTGGATAATGGAAATCCCTGAATGAAGGACAGCCGCTTTCGCATCCTCTGTTCCATGAGGAATGGCAATTCCGTTGCCCATAAATGTAGAAGAAATATTTTCTCTTTCAAACATTTTGTCAACATAATCACTTGTGACATAACCGTTTGCCACTAAGACTTCGCCTGCTTTTTTAATGGCTTCTTCTTTAGAGCCCGCTTGTTCGTTTAGAAAAATATTGTCTTTTGAAAGTACTTGTTTCATGAAAGATCACACACCTTTTTTAGAATAGAAAATTAGAAAACAACCAAAACGGGGAGTTCAATTAGGAAAAATTGGACTCAACCCGTTTCGTCATGTTATTTTTTCAATTTCTCAATCAGCTCATCGTATTTCGGGCTGTTTAAGAAATTATCAACTGAAATATGCACAGCTCCTGGCAGTTTTGCCTTCGCTCTATCTGTTAAATCTTTATGAGTAAAGACTACATCGGCATCATCTGGAATGTTGCTGATGGATGTATTTGTCACATCAATATCAAGTTCTGCCTTTTTGACTTTATTCTTTAAAACGGATGCGCCCATCGCACTTGAGCCCATTCCTGCATCACAGGCAAAGATGATTTTGTTCACGTCATCTGGATTGATTTCATCTGGAGATGCTGCTTGCTCGCTTGCTTCAGCACCTTCTTTTTGTGCTGTAAGAGCAGCTGCTGCTGCACTTTTCTTGCCTTTCATGTCTTGCATTTTTTCTGTTGCTGCTGTTAAGTCTTCATCCACTGCTTTAGACGCTTTCAAAATGACAGAAGCGACAAGGAATGATACGACCGCTGCCACGACAACACCTGCTAGAACGGCAAGGTGGCCGCCTTTTGGTGACATGAGCATAAGAGCGATGATACTTCCTGGTGACGGCACAGCCTTTAAGCCTGCATTTAACAGTGTAAAAGTTAGAACGCCGCTTGCTCCCCCAGCAATTACCGCTAAAATGAGCTTTGGCTTCATTAAGATGTATGGGAAGTAAATCTCATGGATTCCCCCTAAGAATTGAATGACAATCGCACCCGGTGCAGACTGCTTTGCTGTCCCTCTTCCAAAGAACATGTAGGCCAGAAGGACACCGAGACCTGGTCCTGGGTTAGTTTCAAGCAAGAACAGAACGGACTGGCCTGTCTTCGCCGCTTGCTCCACCCCTAATGGACCTAAAATTCCTTGGTTAATTGCATTGTTTAAGAACAATACTTTTGCTGGTTCAATGAAGATACTTGCCAGCGGAAGTAAATGTGCATTGACAATGATATCTACACCTGCCGCAAGGGCTTTATTCAGACCTAGTACCACTGGGCCGATGGCGTAGAAAGCAATGGCGACTAAAATGGCACCTAGAATACCTGCACTAAAATTATTAATCAGCATTTCAAAACCTGATCTGATTCGGTCTTTAAACAGCTGGTCGATTTTCTTAATGAGATACCCGCCAAGCGGTCCCATGATCATCGCACCTAAAAACATTGGGATGTCCGAACCGACAATAACCCCGATCGTAGCGGTTGCACCGAGTACCCCGCCTCGATGGTCATATACGAGCTTACCGCCTGTGTAACCGATTAAGAGCGGCAGCAAGTAGTTGATCATTGGACCAACAAGTGTATTTAATTGTTCATTTGGAAAATAACCACTTGGAATGAACAATGCAGTGATGAGTCCCCAAGCGATAAACGCTCCAATATTCGGCATGATCATACCGCTTAAATAGCTTCCAAAGCGCTGTACTTTTACGCGAAATCCGCTTTTTTCCTGCATCTATGAAAACTCCTTTCTTCTCTCCCTTTATTTAGGGCTTTATAGGTCAAAAGATATAAGAACAAGATTCAGTGAAGCCCTTATGCCTATCGTAAAACGCTTTCACTTTCTCATCAATTGAAACTAAATGTCACTTTGTCACATCGTGTGTGACAAAATTGAAAAATGATGTGAATTCTCTGTCAGATCTCAACATATAATGGGTGGAAAGCTTGATATGCCGTTGTTTTCACGCAAAATTCATGGGAATTTCACAACTTTCAAATGGTCACTTCTTGTTTCCTCTTCTTAAATCGAATAGGCTTATAATTGATCAAACCTATTCAATTAAGAAATGTCTGCGCAGACATGACACAGAAAAAGTGAACCATCTTGCTATTTGTTTCGTTTACCTTTTAGAGAGGGCGGTACAATAGGAAGAGCGGTTTTTTCTGTGACTCACAGTTTACTGCCGCTTTCTTTCTGATACATGAGACATTTTCATAGGTAGAAAGGCGGTTATTCACCTTGTTTAAAAATAGTCAGTGGCTTCTGCTTCTTATGGTCATGTTCGCTTTTTTCATTCCAAAGGAAGCATTTGCTCATGCATATGTCGTGAGCTCGAACCCAGCGGCAAATGAAGAGCTGGATCAGCAGCCTCCTTCAGTCTCGATCACATTTAGTGAAGGAATTGAGAGCGGGTTTCATGCCATTAAGGTGCTAAATGCAAAAGGTGATCGTGTGGATAAAGGAGATACGATCATTAAAGATCAAAAGATCATGGAAGCGGCTTTAAAAAAGAATTTACCAAAAGGGATTTACACCATTCAGTGGAATGCGGTATCAGCGGACGGGCACTCTGTCTCTGGCATGATTCCGTTTAGTATTGGAAAAGCGGCTGGCGGTTTTGACCAATTAGAGCAAGGTCAGACGGATGAATCCATTGATGTGGCTTCAACTATTGATAAAGCCTTTCTTTATACGTCATTCAGCTTATTCCTTGGCACCATTTTGTTTGGACTGCTTTGGTTCAGGGCAGCGATTTCACCTGTATTGGCGAAACGAATGAAGCGGCTTTTGACATTGTCATTGATCATGATGGGCGGAGCACTTGTGTTCCAGCTGCCGATTCAGACAAAATCAGCGGCAGACGTGTCCTTTTTTGGGGCATTTCAGCCTTCGCTTTTACAAGAAACGATTGCGTCCACTTCTGGCGGTAGTCTGTGGATGATGCTTATGGCGTCATTTGTACTTCTCACCATCTGGACAATTGTGGCGGTGAGAAAAGGGGACTTCTCTTCTTTTCGTGTTTGGCTGTTTCCACTGCTTCTCTTCACAGTGCTGCTTTGGTTGAAAGCACAAATCGGACATCCAGCCGCAACAGACAATAAAATACTCACAACATCACTTGATTTCATCCATCTCGTCTCTGCTTCGATTTGGGTTGGTGGTTTAACAGCCATTGTCCTTCTATTGATGAAGAAACTGCCAAATGAAGATGAGCCGCTCATACGGAATACGCTCGCAGCATTTCATCCTTGGGCACTGCTCTCTGTTGGACTTATTGTGTTTTCAGGATTTGTGAATGCCATCTTTATTTTGCAATCGTTTGACGCTCTTTTCCAATCAGCATACGGACGTACCTTTTTAATCAAGCTTGGTTTATTTATCATCATGGGCCTGCTTGGGCTTATGCATTACTTGATGCTGAGATGGGAAAAAAAGCAGAAACGCAGCTTTTCCTTACGAGCTGAATGGATGATCGGGATCGCCATTTTGTTATTAACGGCTGTCTTTACTAATATTCCAAGCCCTCCTCCGCCTGCACCTGAGCCTTTCTTTGGCGCCAATCAGGTCGAGCATCGTGACATTGTGTCCTTGAGCATTACCCCGAATGCCCCGGGGAAAAACTCATTCGAAGTGGCATTTACAAAGAAGAATGGTGAAACGATGACTGATATTCAATCTGTGACAGCCAAGATTCATAAGGTGGCTTTATTCGGTGATGAGACACCAAGTGAATTTCAGCTGAAACGATTAAAAAATGGTCATTTCTCTGCTGAAAATCTCTTATTAAATGAAAAAGGCACATGGAAAATTGAAATCCATGCGTTAACTGGTTCTTTTGAGAATATCGATACCACCTTTATTAGAAGAAACTAAAAGGAGTTCATCACATATGAAAAAATACGTTAAAGCTTTATTACCAATGCTTCTCGCTTCATTTTTATTGGCGATTCCTGTGAGTGCGCACGTAACAGTCAAGCCTGATACGTCTGCGACAAATGTTTGGGAGACCTATACATTAAAGGTTCCTTCTGAAAGTGACAGTCCAACGACTAAGGTTGTCGTGACAATTCCTAAAGGCGTAGAATTCCAGCAATATGAGCCTGTACCTGGCTGGAAAACGTCAACTGAAGAGAAAGATGGCAAGGTGACAAGAGTGACTTGGGAGGCAACTGGTAAAGGTGTGCTTGCTGGACAATTTCAGCAATTCGTTTTTGTAGCGAAAAACCCTGAAAAAGCTGGTGAAGCTGCATGGGATGCGTATCAATATTATAAGGATGGAACAGTCGTTGAATGGACTGGCGATAAAGATGCTGATAAACCTCATTCCATCACAAACATTGTGGCATCTAATACCGTAACGGATTCACATGGTCAAGAAAAACCCAAAGAAGAGAAGGCCTCTGAAACAGCCTCTGCTTCTTCCTCACCACTTGTCCTTGGTCTGTCCATTGCTGCTCTAGTCGTGGCACTGATTGCACTGGGACTTGCTTTTAGAAAAAAATAAAAGCTGTATGAGCGATCGTTTTCTTAGAAACGATCGCTTTTTCTTCCTTTACACATTTAAAAATCAATTATTTTCCATTTTCCCAACTTGTTATTACCAATATAGGATTGAATAGGATAAATCCACATGCCATAATGAGACAGATGACCACATAGGAGGCTATGAGATGAACCATGTAATCATTTTTGCTCATCCCCAGCAAAGCTTAAATCAAACCTTATTAGATCTTGTTGTGAGCACTCTATTGAACAATGGTCATAAAGTGACTGTTCGTGATGTCTATGCGCTAGGTTTTTCTCCAGAGCTCACCATTGCAGAAAAGGCTGCGATCAAATGCGGTGATGTCCCGATCGACATTCAAAGAGAGCAGAAGCTGATTCAGCAAGCGGATGTGCTGACGTTTATTTTTCCAATATGGTGGACAGGCTTGCCAGCTATGCTAAAGGGCTATGTAGAGCGCGTCTTTTCTGAGGGCTTTGCTTATCAGAAGAATGAGCATGGAGTGATTGAAAATTTACTTCGGCACAAAAAAGGGGTCATTATCAACACGCACGATGCCCCGAGGAATTTTCTTGATTCCAATATGAGCTTCTCCTCCTCTCATCACATGACAACGGATACAGAAGTCTTTAATCTTATTGGGGTTCAGCCTGTCGAACGGCTTTTGTTCAGCAGTATGGAACAGGCATCTGCAGATTACATACATGAAATTCTGAAAGAAACGAAAGAAACGGTGGACCAGCTTTTCCCGCCGGCTGTATAACATAAAAAAGACTGCTGAGATTCCTCAGACAGTCTTTTTCACGTTTATTCGTCTAAACCAATAGATACATATTTTGTTTCTAAATATGGTTCGATTCCTTCGATTCCACCTTCTCGCCCTATTCCGCTCTCTTTCATACCGCCGAACGGTGCTTGGACAGCTGATGGACCGCCATCATTCCAGCCAATAATTCCATAATCGAGATGTTCGGAAATGTAGAGCCCGTTCCGATAATTTTCTGTAAAGAAATAAGCTGCAAGGCCAAAAGGTGTATCGTTGGCTAATTCAATTGCCTCATCTAACGTTTGGAATATCGTAATCGGTGCCACTGGACCAAAGGTCTCTTCATGCATGATGTTCATCGAAGGGTCCACATGTGTAAGAACCGTTGGCTGGACAAAATAATATGATTTGTCATCGTCGAAATGCGTATCGCCGCCGACAAGAACTTTCGCCCCTTTATCCACTGCATCTTGAATTTGGCCGACAATTTTATCAAAGCCGCGCTTGTTGATAATTGGACCGATAGATGTGCCTTCTTCAAAGCCATTGCCCACTTTCAGCTTCTCTACTTCTTTGCTGAACCTTTGCGCAAATGCTTCATGAATGTCTTCATGCACAATTAAGCGGTTGGCACAGACGCAGGTTTGTCCTGCATTACGGAACTTAGACGCCACTGCTTGTTTGACAGCTAGTTCAAGATTTGCGTCCTTGTCTACGATGAGTGGGGCATGACCGCCAAGCTCCATTGATACATGTTTGACTGTGCTGGCACTGTTTTTGATCAAATGCTTTCCGACGGGCGTTGAGCCTGTAAACGTGATTTTTCGAATCAATGGACTATCTGTGAAGATTTCACCCACTTCTTTGCCATCTCCGACAACCCATTGCAATGCATCCTCTGGAATACCAGCTTCATGACCTAATTTTACTAGTTCAATAGCTGTCAGCGGTGTATCTTCAGCAGGTTTTACAATAAACGTACAGCCTGCTGCAAGCGCTGGGGCTGCCTTTCTCGTAATCATCGCCGCAGGGAAATTCCACGGAGTAATGGCAGCAACAGGACCAACTGGCTGTTTTGTGACGAAAAGGCGTTTACTTGTCGTATGTGATGGGATGGTTCTTCCATAGATTCGCTTTGCTTCCTCCGCGTACCATTCAATATAACCAGCCGCATAGACGATTTCCCCTAATGCTTCTTGATACGGCTTCCCGTTTTCTTCTGTAATGATTTTCGCAAGCCTTTCTTTATGTTCAATCATCAGATCAAACCACTTGCGAATGATATTGGCACGCTCATGCGCTGACGTTTTGGCCCATGCTTTGAATGCTTTATGTGAGCGGGAAATTGCGTCTTCGATCTGTTCTTTTGTATGCTGAGCAACTGAAGCAATTTCTTCTCCTGTTGCAGGATTATACACTTTGAGTTCGTTTGTCATGCTCTACCGTCTCCTTCGTTCTTGGATTCATTACATATAGTATATACCCAATGAGTACCCAACCTAAAAGCAAAATCCATTCAGCTGGCCATGATAAGGAGGCCGGCATTCCTGGAAAGTAAAATGAAAGAAAAAGAAGACTCAGTCCAATGGCTAGAACGCCTGTCGTCCGCCAATATTTAATGCGGTATGGACGCTCAAGCTCGGCTTCTATTTTGCGAAGTCTCATAAAGGCGATGGACACAATTAAGTACCCGACGATGATTCCGACACCGCCCGCATTCACAATCCACACGAGGGCAGGACGGCCTAATAATGGAGCAAAAAAGGCCAATGCCCCAAGAAACAAAATCGCATTTGTCGGTGTCTTATACTTTGGATGAATATACGCAAACCATTTGGAAATCATGCCTCTTTCCGCCATAGCGTATAAGATACGGCTTGCACCGATAATAAAGGCATTCCAGCTCGTCACAATCCCTGCTACACCGCCAATAACCAGCACTGTTCCAAATGCTTGATGACCGAGAAGCTGAACCATGGCATCTGCTGTCGCTAATGAAGAGGCTTCAAGCTGTCCTTTTGACATTCCAGCAGCTACCCCAAAGACAATAAGCAGATAAAAAACGACCGCGCTTACGATAGAAATAATCAAGATTCTCCCAATGATTTTCTTTGGTGCATGAATTTCCGCTGCTACTTGTGGAATGACATCAAACCCAACGAATAAAAAGGGAATCATGACTAATACCGCCATGAGACCGCCAACCCCGCCTTGAAACATCGGCTCAAGGTTTGCAAAATCTCCATTAAATGTTGCGCCGCCTAAAAGGAGAAAACCTGTCAGAATAATTGCCACAGTGAACACGGACTGGAAAATGGCGGCAGGCTTCGCCCCAATGTAATTCAGCGCTGTTAAAAACAATGCACCGCCAGATCCAATCAATACCCACGTGAAATAAACGTCCCATCCCCCTATATTCCATAAGAAGCCAACATGCTGTGTTGGAATCACATAATCAATGACGGTCGGCAAGGCGACAGCTTCAAACGTAATCACAGACACATAACCAAACAATACGCCCCATGCTGAGACGAACGCTGCTTTCATCCCAAATGCCCGTTGGACAAAGACGAGCCCCCCGCCTGTCTCTGGAATTGCAGATGAAAGCTCGGCATACGTGAGTCCAATAAAAATCACGAGAATGCCTCCTATCACAAAGGCAATCACACTGCCTAAAAAGCCCGCTGTTAAAATCCAATCTCCCGAAAGTACAACCCAGCCCCAGCCAAGCATTGCACCAATGGACAAAAACAGCACGTCTGACTGCGACATCGTTTTTGCCATTTGTTGTTTTTGCATACAACCATCCCCCTTTGTTGTTTAGCGTGCTTTGAAGGCGTCCTCGATGATCCCTAGTCCCTCGTGAAGCAGCTCATCTGTGATGACAAGTGGTGTTAAAAAGCGAATAATATTCCCATTAATCCCTGCCGTTAATAGAAGCAGCCCGTGATCGTTTGCATATGCTGCAATCGCTGCGGCTGTTTTCTTATCCGGTGTACGCGTTGTTTGATCTTCCACAATTTCAATCGCCGCCATTGCCCCTAATCGGCGGACTTCCCCAATGAATGGATACGCTGTTCTCCATTCATTGGCTTTGTCCTCAATGACTTGTCCAATGTGTTCAGATCGTTGATTCAATTGTTCAGTTTCAATGATATCAAGAACAGCCATTGCTGCTACACAGCCTAACGGACTTCCTGCATATGTTCCCCCGAGCTCCCCTGGATCTGCCGCATCAAGCATTTCTTTTCTGCCAACGACACCACTCAGCGGTAAGCCAGCTGCAAGAGATTTTGACACAGTAATTAAGTCCGGCACCACATCAAAGTGCTCAATCGCAAAGTATTTCCCTGTTCTCGCAAAACCGGTTTGGATTTCATCGGCAACAAAGACAATCCCGTGCTGCTGACAAAATGATGCAACGTGCTGAACGAAACGCTTCGATGGCACAATGAATCCGCCCTCCCCTTGGACTGGTTCCATGACCACACAAGCAACAGTTTCTGGTGCAACGGCTGCGACGAAGAATTGATTGAATTGATCAATGATGTACTCGTCGTACGCGGCATCACTTAATCCTTCAGGCTTTTGATAGTAATAAGGGTACGGTGCTTGGTACACCTCAGATGCGAATGGTCCGAAGCCAAATTTATATGGCTTGACCTTGCTCGTCATGCTCATTGTCATATTCGTTCTGCCGTGAAAACCTCTTGTAAACGACACAACGGCCTGTCTTTTCGTATATTTACGGGCTATTTTCACGGCATTTTCAACAGCTTCTGCACCTGAATTAAGGAAAATGGTTTTCTTATCATGGTCTCCTGGTGTGAGGCGGCAAAGCTTCTCTGCCAATTCGATATACGATTCGTACATCATCACGTTAAAACCTGGATGAATCAGGCTCTCTGCCTGAGCTTTGACCGCTTCAACCACCTTTGGATGTGAATGTCCTACGTTTAATGTGCCAATGGCGCCTGCAAAATCGATAAATCGCTTCCCATCAATATCGAACAGCTCGGCTCCTTTCCCCTTCGCTGCAAGATGACGGTTGCCATTACTCACGCCTCTTGCGACGTATTGATCTCTTTTCCCCTGCCATTCTTCAGTTGAAAAACGGTTTGTTGTCGTTTGACTCATTGTCATCCATCCCCTTTATATCCTTTTTTATTATTCTGAATATTTTTTGGTATGATAGAAAGTACCAATATCATTTTTTTCATGGTACCAGAGAGGATGGAATGGTGAGATGCTGACAATTCAACTAGATCAAACAGGGCAAAACGGATATATTTATCATCAAATTTATATGAAAATCAAAGAAGAAATCTTAAATCGCAACCTACAGCCACACGATCAATTACCGTCCAAACGAGAGTTAGCCGATACATTAAACGTCAGCGTTAATTCAGTGAATGGCGCCTATCAGCAGCTGCTTGCCGAGGGGTATTTATACTCGGTTGAGCGCAAAGGTTTTTTCGTGGAGTCACTAGAAACGTTTCATGAATCTGGTCAGCTAAAACCCTCTTCTCTTCCTGTAGATTTAAAGGAAGAACCGATTGCACGAGACGACTGGTATTCTTTTTCACATATCTCCGTCGATACAGCGAACTTCCCATTTAAAAGCTGGCTAAAAAGCGAACAAAAGGCGATCCATCTCCACCAAGATGCCTTCGGTGAGCTTCCGCATCCACAAGGTGTGTATGAGCTCAGGGAAACGATTGCCCGGCTGATCGGACTTGCGAGAGGAGTCAAATGCTATCCAGAACAGCTCATTTTAAGTGCAGGCACACAGTCACTGATCCATTCGTTATCAAGCATTCTTCCAGCCGATCAAGTATACGGGCTAGAAAACCCTGGCTACCGCCGGCTCTATCAAATGCTGAAAAACAATCATCATCAAATTGAAACGATTGGCATTGATCAAAAAGGTGTGCGGATGAACGACATTTATACAAAACAGCCGAATGTGTTGATCATCACCCCTTCTCATCAATTTCCAACAGGGGTGATTATGCCGATTTCCCGGCGCATTCAGCTGTTAAACTGGGCAGCTGATCAGCCAGATCGTTATATCATTGAGGATGATTATGACAGTGAATTTAAATATGGCACAGACAGCATTCCAGCGCTGCAAAGTCTCGATCGATATGACAAAGTCATTTATATGGGCACCTTTTCAAAATCATTGCTGCCCGGCTTGCGGCTAAGCTATATGGTGCTGCCTCAGCATTTATTAAGACGCTATAAGGAGGAACAGCATTTTTTCATTCAAACTGCTAATCTTTTTACACAATACACCCTTCTTCATTTTATAAAAGATGGGGCGTATCAACGGCATATTAAACGCATGAATGGTTTATATGAGGAAAAACGGAAGCAGCTCATTGAAGAGCTCAATATGGTTTTTGCTGACAATGTGCGGATTATTGGAGAAAATGCCGGGCTTCATTTTATCGCAGAGTTCCGCTCAAATCGGACGCAGCATGAGATTTTACAGCGAGCGAAAGAAAGGAAGCTGAAAATGTACGGTATGGATCGGTTTACCCTTGATGAGCAATTGCCGGGGCATCAGCCAGGCTTTATCCCGCTCGTCCTCGGCTTCTCGCATATGAGGCGAGAGGATATTCAGCCGGCAGTGAAACGGCTGTATGACGCCATTTTTGGGAAATAAAACAGCCAGCTGCTCTTCATAGACAGCTGGCTTACCACCGCTTTTTATCTACAGCTAGAATCGATGACATGAGTCCAGGAAAAGCGGTCTCGATGTCTTCTTTTCTTAAAGAATAGTAACGGTGCTTCCCGTCAATTCTCACTTTCACGACGCCTGCCTCCCTCAGCACTTTGAAGTGATGGGAAAGCGTGGATTTGGCAATATTCATCTCATACGTGCCGCATGTCCTCTCCCCCGCTTCTGCCAAGCAGCGGACAATTTCTAAGCGGATTGGATCAGCCAATGCGTGCAGCACAGAAATCAGTCTCATATCTTCTTTGTTTGGATGGTTTGGATTCGTCATACGATAAATGTATCGTATTTTGTGCCAACATACAATCTCATTCACCTAAAACTCATGAACTGACTAGGCATGTAACGATTTAACTTCATTCACGTCCATTACTTAAGAAACGCTGTATTGAAGGGAAGGAACCTTTTTTGATACGTAACATATGGTTTAGTTTATTGCTCTTGCTGCTCACGTTTTCCTTATGCGCCTGCCAGTCAGTCCAATATCATTCCCAGTCAAAACCACCTAGTGCGGAAGAGTTATTAGCTATGGATCAGCAGGCAGATTTATTTCAATGGGAAGGAACCGTGTATGAAACAAATGTAGATTGGACGACATCCTTACACGTCACAAAACATCAGCAAGTAGGTGTCATTCAGAAAACAGCCGCCAAAAATTTTGAACATGGTACAGCTTCTAGGCTGCAAAAAGGGACCGCTATTTACTCTGTGAAGGAGAGAGAAGACCTTTTGGTCGTTGAACTTCACGGCAAAACAAAAATATATGTCGCACATGCGGAAGGATAAAGTACCTGTCATACAGACGGGTATTTTTTAAGTTCATTTTCTTGTCTTAAGGCATTGGTTTTGTTATGATAGCCAAAGTGACCACTCGGTTTCCATTGTGACCATATGGTTTTGCCGATTCGGAAAGGACTTAAGAAGATGAACGAAAAGCAAGAAGAGATTTTGCGGGTTTCGAAGAAATTGTTTTCTCAAAAAGGCTATATGAGTGTCTCCATGCAGTCAATTGCCGATGCCTGTAAAATATCCAAAGCGTCTATTTATAAACTGTTTGATTCAAAGGAAGCTCTTCTATTAGAACTGATTAAATACAATCAGCGCAAAATGAGAGAGATTTCCCGCATCATTCATTCAGAAACGACGCTGTCCAAAAAGGAAAAATTCACAAAGAAGATTAAGCTTGAGCTTGAAGAGTTTAAAGAGAATCATAAATTTTTGAACATGCTGTCCTTTGAAGCTTTTTCTCAGCATTCGCCCATTGTCATTAAGCATTTACGTGAAACACGCTCCATTATCATGCAGCGGCACAGAGACATTATTTTAAGTACATATGGTGAATCTGTCGCTCCATATGTCTGGGATTTAGTGATTGTTCTCAATGGATTAATGAGAGAATTCATCTTAATGCTGGCGATTGAGCAAAAAAACATCCAATTAGAAATTGCTGCCGAAATGATCATCGGTGTAATGGATCGTGTATCGAAAAAGCCTTGTTCCATTGAACCTGTGTTAACAGACGAGCTGATGAACTCTTATTTGCTTTCCTCACAGGACGAATATGACGAAGAAAAACTTGTCAACTCGTACTTAACAAAAATCAAACAAGAGCTTCACTCATGGCCAAACGGAGAAGAAAAAGATGATCTCCTCTCTGCGTATGAGCTGCTCAATCAGGAATTATCAAAGGACCAACCGAGAACCTTTTTAATCAGCTCACTGCTCGATTATTTAGGCAAAAACAGCGTTTTATCACAAAACGTGTCACAGCTGAAAAGCATCATTTTATAGATAAAGAAGGGATAACATGAACCAATCAACAACATCTTACAATCGATCTGTGATTGTTGGGATTTTTCTCGTTGGGGCATTCGTCGCGATATTAAACCAAACGCTTCTTATTCCAGCGATCCCACATATCATGGAGGACTTCAATATTGAGGTCAGCAAAGGACAGTGGCTTACAACAGCCTTTATGCTGACAAACGGGATTCTCATCCCGATTACGGCTTTCTTAATTGAGAAATTTTCGAGCCGTTCTTTAGTTTTAACGGCACTTAGCATCTTTACAGCCGGTACAATTCTTGCTTCATTTGCAACGAATTTCCCGGTGTTACTTGCAGCGCGTATCGTACAGGCAGCCGGCGCAGGGATTTTAATGCCGCTGATGCAAACGATCTTTTTAACTATTTTCCCAAAAGAAAAACGTGGGCAGGCAATGGGCATGGTCGGACTTGTCATTTCGTTCGCACCAGCGCTTGGACCAACACTTGGCGGCTGGATTGTCGATTCCTTCAGCTGGAAGGCCCTGTTTTATATTGTTATGCCAATCGGTATCATTGATCTCATTCTTGCTTTCTTCTTAATGAAAAATGTGACGCAGCAAAGAGAGACACGTATTGATGTGTTATCTGTCATCTTGTCGTCCTTCGGTTTCGGCGGGCTGCTTTACGGATTTTCTAGTGTCGGCACATATGGATGGACGAGTGCAACTGTTCTCATTTCGCTGATTGTCGGCGCCGTGAGCTTGTTCTTCTTTATCCTGCGCCAGTCGAACTTAACAAGACCGATGCTTGAGTTTGGCGTATTTAAATTTGCGATCTTTAGCTTAACAACTTTCCTCGGGATGCTTGTCTTTGCTTTATTGATTGGTACAGAGACGATTCTGCCGCTTTATACGCAGAATGTCAGAGGGCTGTCTGCACTTGATACAGGGCTGATCTTATTGCCGGGTGCTCTCTTCATGGGACTCCTGTCACCGATTATTGGACGGATTTTTGATAAAGTCGGCGGAAGAGGGCTGGCATTAGGCGGATTTACGATCCTCACCGTTACCACCCTGCCATTTATGCTGCTCACCCTTGATTCATCGATCGCTCTCATTACGGTCGCCTATACGCTTCGCTTAATCGGGGTTGGGATGATCATGATGCCGCTGACAACGGCAGGTATTAACGCATTACCGCCTCATTTGATCCCGCATGGGACAGCGATGAATAACACGATGAGACAAGTAGGCGGTTCCATTGGAACGGCTGTGCTTGTTTCCATCATGAGCAGCTCTGCTGCAAATGCAGAATTAGCCAATCCATTAAAATCAGCCGTTCATGGAATGAATACGTCATTTTTCATTTCTGGTCTGATTGCAGTCATTGGACTCATCCTCTCCTTTTTCTTAAAGGCAAAACGTGATAACAAAGTGATGAAGCAGGAGATATCTTCCTCCTCGTCTTCTTCATAAGAAAAAGAGCTCGGCATATGGCCGGCTCTTTTTTCATATACTCACACAATACCGTCCTCTCTATAAACACATTTGTATTTCTAGTGAAGAAAAACCTTGATAATTTAAGGAAAAGAGTTGATAATAGGAACTATTCAATTTGTGAGAAAATTTTTACTATAGGAGATGTATGCATTGAAGGTCGTGAAATTTGGTGGCAGTTCACTTGCATCTGGCAAGCAGCTGCAAAAGGTATTTGACATTGTAACAGCAGATCCAGCTCGAAAAGCAGTCGTTGTTTCCGCACCAGGAAAACGGCATTCAACGGATACGAAGGTCACCGATCTATTAATTAGCTGTGGTGAACAATATTTACGTTTAGGTGAAGCACATGATTTAAAGGAAGCCGTCATCGAGAGGTATGCCTCAATAGCGGATGAACTCGGATTAGGTCAAGACATTATCGATACCATCAGGCAAGATCTAGACACATTATTACAGGCTGATTCATCCCGCCCTGAGTGCTATCTTGATGCCATTAAAGCAAGCGGTGAAGACAATAACGCTAAGCTCATTGCCGCCTATTTCCGCCACCAGGGTGTGGAAGCTCATTATGTGAATCCAAAGGAAGCTGGTTTGTTTGTGAGCGATGAGCCTGGTCAAGCGCAAGTCCTGCCGGAATCATATGATCATCTGTACAAATTAAGAGAGCGGTCTGGCATTATTATATTCCCTGGCTTTTTTGGCTTTAGCCTAGCAGGAGACATCGTTACCTTTTCGCGAAGCGGCTCCGATATTACCGGTTCCATTTTGGCAAACGGCCTAAAGGCAGACGTGTATGAAAACTTTACAGATGTGGATGCTGTCTACGCTGTTAATCCAACGATTGTTCATGATCCAAAAGAGATTACAGAGCTGACATACCGGGAAATGCGCGAGCTGTCCTATGCTGGTTTTTCTGTGTTCCATGATGAAGCACTTATTCCGGCCTTCCGTGCAGGCATTCCAGTTCAGATTAAAAACACCAACAACCCGTCGGCAAAGGGTACAAAAATCGTGAATCAGCGGGATCATACAAATGGACCGGTTGTTGGAATCGCCTCAGACAATGGATTTTGCAGCATTTACATTAGTAAATATTTGATGAACAGAGAAGTCGGTTTTGGACGTAAGGTGCTGCAAACACTAGAGGAATATGGGCTTACGTATGAGCATGTTCCTTCTGGCATTGATGATATGACCATTATTTTACGGCAGGATCAGCTGGAGGAGCAGCATATTGAAGAAGAGCTGCTAGACCGATTGAAGCTCGTGCTTGATGCAGATGAGGTCGTTTTAGAGCGGAATCTCTCGCTGATTATGGTTGTAGGAGAAGCGATGCGTCATAATGTTGGCACAACAGCAAGAGCGGCAAAGGCGCTGTCAAAAGCGAAGGTCAATATTGAAATGATCAATCAAGGTTCTTCAGAGGTCAGCATGATGTTTGGCGTCAAAGCGGCTCAAGGAAAAGAAGCTGTTCAAGCCTTATATGAGGAATTTTTCTCTATGTCTACTGTCCCTGTCTCCCTTTAATCAGCAGGCTGCCAGATCTTAAGATCCGGCAGTCTTTTTTCCTCTCGCCGATTCGAGTTCTCTGCGCATTAAAGTGTATCTATTTCTCGTTTGATTTTGTATGATAGAGACAAATCAACTATCCGTTCCGACCTATGATCGGAGCTACAAGGAGTCCTAAAACAATGCCTCGTCAACAACTATTAAAACAGTTTCGCAATTTTCATGATGCTTCTACTAGTATTTTAAACATGATGAGTCAATTCATTGGTGTGAATACACTGTTTATCGCTAAAAATGATCAAAACACCAATCAAATTGTAAAAGTGTTAAATCATGACGAGCAGCTTCTTGAAGAAGGGGAAGAACTTCCTTATGAAAAGACATTTTGCAAGCTGGCGGTCGACCATCAGGCTACACTTGTGATCCCTGACATTTCGAAAGATGACCGTTTTAAATACTTAGAGGTCACGAAAAATCTTCAAGGCGGCTCGTTCATTGGGGTTCCCATTGATTTCACAGATGGGACGAACTACGGAACGATTTGCGGACTTGATGTGAGACCAAATCATTTCACAGAAGAGCATGTGTATATGTTTGAAACGATGGCTTCTTTATTAAGCTACGTTCTCGAGCTAGACCGTGCCAACAGGCAGATTCAGCAATTGTCTGTACCGATCGTACCAGTTGTTGACGGTGTCGCCGTGCTTCCTCTGCTTGGTGATATTGAAGAGACACGTGCTCAGCATATTTTGGAAACCATTTTACAGGAAAGCTACAGGCTGTCGCTCTCTCATTTGGTTATTGATGTATCGGGAACAAAAAGCCTGAATGAACAGAGCATTCAATATTTGGTCAGCTACGCACAAACGCTGAGACTTTTAGGAATTTCGGCAGTTTTAACAGGCATTAAACAAGACCTTGCTTTAAGTGCGATTCAATCCAATATATCGTTTAAAGACATCACTATCCGAAAAGATTTACCGCAGGCACTTGCTCATATTGGGTTAACGTTTACCAAAAATGAATAAGTGGTGATTCACCAAAAAGGGCTAAAATGAACTTCATTTTAGCCCTTTTCTTCTGGAAACGGCAGTCGAATGGTAAATGTCGTTCCATTGTTTTTTTCACTTTTCATATCAATATGCCCTTCATGTAAGTCCACAAGCTGCTTCACGATGGACAAGCCCAATCCGTATTCTCCATACGGTGTATTCGTTCTTGAGATATCCGCTTTATAAAAACGTTCCCATATGTGTTTGACTTCATCTGGCGCAATGCCAATGCCCGTGTCTTCCACTTCAATGATCGTCTCTTGATTTCCTTGTTTTCCTCTTAAGTAAATACGACCGCCTTCTGTGAATTGAATCGCGTTCTTTGTGATATTGACAAGCATTTGAATGAGCCTGTCATAATCCGCATAAACCTTTAGCTTGGGATCAACATCCACGATCAGCTGATTGTTTTTCTCTTCGGCGATTCGGCTCAGCTGTTCTTTCATCACTTCAAATGTGTCAATGAGTGGATAGTGAAATTTCTGAAGGATAATTTGATTCGATCTAATTTTCTCATAATCCATATTTTCATTGACGAGGCGTAGCATACGTTTTGTCTCGTCAGTAATTAAGGAATAGCATTTCTCTTTCTCTTCTGCTGACACATCAGCTGTGTTCAGCCATTCCACCAGTCCTCGAATGGTGGTCAGCGGTGTTTTCAATTCGTGAGACACATCTGCGATAAATTGGCGTCTGCGCTTTTCGAGCCGGTCAATTTCCTCTCTTGATTGCTGAAGACGCTTGGCCATCATATTAAAATCCTCACCAAGTGTGCCAATTTCATCAAGGTGTTTGTTTTCAAGCTTGATGTTGTAATCACCTTGCGCAATTTTTTCAGTCGCCTCTCTCAACTTTTTGATGCGGTTCACATGAAATTTAGACAAGAACAGGCTGAGAATAAAGGTGATCGTCAGTGCCACAAATACGATGATATACAGGTAACGATTCATTTGGGAGATAAGCTGTTCAGCACCTTGAATCGGGGCAATAAGGACGACTCCGCCCTTTAGCTTACCATCCTCCATGACAGGGAGTGCCACAAGTGATGCCTCTTGATCAAGGCGGCGTGAATCACTTCGCTTGTCAATGATTTGCTCTCCTTTTGAGAGTTTGGCCCATAAATCCTTTGTCAATAATACTTCATGCGGCGGCATCTCTTGCTGCTGAGAGAGAATATCTCCTTTTTCATCAAACACGAAAAAACGAATTTGCCTCGTCGAAAGAATATCTTCAAATGGACGCAGACGAAAGGTCATCTCGCTTTTAGGGAGTCGTTTATAATCTTGCAAGATTTCATTCCCATAGGAGCTCATTTCATTCACTCTGTTTTGATAGGCAATATCTTTCACAAAATGAGATAAAAGGGTGCTGATAATGACAATGGCGATGAGCAATAACCCAAGATGACTGATCAGCAGCTGATAAAAATATTTAATCTTCATCGAACTTATACCCTACGCCCCATACTGTATACAAAAAGGGTTTAGGCCCGTCCCCAATTTTTTGGCGCAGCCGTTTAATATGAACATCTACCGTTCGTTCATCTCCATAAAATTGATATCCCCAAATTTGCTCAAGCAATTGTTCTCGTGAAAATACTTGCCGAGGATGCTGAATAAAAAAGCACAACAGATCGTATTCCTTCGGTGTGAGGTTCTCTATTCGCTCTCCATCCAGGAAAACTTCCCTCGTTTTCTTATCCAACTGAAAATGTACTGTCTCCAGCCGTTCACCCTCATTCACCTTTTCTTGAGTCGTTGTATGAGCAAAGCGTCGTTTCACCGCTCTAATTCTTGCCATCAAGGTGAGTGGGCTAAAGGGCTTGGTCACATAATCATCTGCCCCAAGATCAAAACCAAGTACCTGATCAGATTCGGTTTCCTTTGCTGTCAGCATGATAATCGGAACATCACTGATCTGGCGCACCTTTTGACAAATGGTCAGACCATCCATCGAAGGAAGCATGACATCTAAGATGAGCAGATCCCAATCCTCCTCTTGCTGAAAACGATTCAGTCCTTCTAATCCATCATGAACGAATTCCGCTTGAAATCCCTCTCGTTGAAAAAACATATCCGTCATTGTACAAACACTCTGATTATCTTCAATCATTAATATTTTCATCATCAGCCTCCGCTGCTGCCATTGTTTTTCTTTATGTAGCTTTATTTTACATCTTCCCTCTCAAATCTCAATTGGATTCCACTGTTTTCATGAACTTATCATCGTTTGGTCATCTTTTATTCATACTTTTTGAAAGAACTAATACTGCGGTGAATCACCTGAGTTTTTTTATGATGGAATTGCAGAAGATGGTCAAGATGTTAGTTGAAGTTATGATTCAACATTACTTTACAACATATCAAGATGAGGACAGTGTCATTTATGGTTCTTTAACTCATGAGGAAGTCTCATATATTTAGATAAAGAGCTTCCTGACAGTTATATGATAGATCTATTTAAAAAAGCTCATCTCTATTGATGAGCTTTTTTATCATGCCAGCAACTTCAAATACGCAGCGTCGTTTCCCTCTTCAACCGCCTGTAAAATCTGCTGTGCTTGTGATGCGCTTGTGACGCTGCTTAACTTTTGTATGATATCTTCTTTCGATAACGCACAGCCTGGTGCTCCCTGAGGTACATCAACTCGTTTGCTGATGGTGGTGCCGTCAGATAAGGTGAGCTTCACAATCGTAAAGCGTCCTTTTGGAACAGCATCGGGATGGGGCTCTATCGTTTGATCATATCCTCTGCTCACCCGCTTCATCCATGTCCGCATGTCTGATGGAATGCTTTTTTTCGTAAAGGCATCCAGCGTAAGCGTCTGTCCAAACACTGCAAGTGCGATGACATATTCAACACTGAATCGTCCTTCTTCCCCAGTCAAAGGTGTTCGCTCAATAAGCGCTGCATCCCCGCCTGGCGGGAATATGACCTCGACCTGTCTTACCTGCTCCGGCAAGAATGCCCGCTCTTTCATTAAGGATTGGATCGCATCTGCCGCATGGTGGGCTGCTGAGCAGAATGGATATACTTTGAACCACAGCCCAGGTGAAACGATACGCCATGTAGAACCATAGCCTTCTAGCAAACGGCTTTCCGCACGCTCCTGATCTCCATAGAGCGAAAAGAAACCAAGTGCACCATCAAGAACCGAGTCATTCCCGCCAAAACCTGAACAAGCTAAATCCATAGACCAAACGGCTGTTTTAGCAGCTAAGCCGGCTTGTAATGGTTTCATATCAGAACCAAATTGCTTTCGCATTCCAGCTGATTGCGCCCCAGCAAAGCCGATTGCTTTCGTCAGTTCTTCTCGTGTGACCTGCTTCAAATAGCCAATCGCACACACTGCCGCAATGGCACCGAGTGTTCCCGTATTATGCCAGCCCCGCTCATAATGCGCCTTGCCGATGGATTCGCCAAGTCTTGCCATCACTTCAACGCCTGTGATGTAGGCTGCTAAAAACCGCTCGCCATACCCTTTGCCGTCTGTCAGCTGTGATAGCAGCGCCGGAATGATGACCGCACTTGGGTGTCCTCTCACATCTGAGTGCACATCATCATAATCAAGGGCATGGATGAGGTAGCCGTTCAGCATTGCTGCGGATTGGCGGCTCACCTTCCTCCCTTGTCCCATGACAGGAATCTGAGCGGCTCCGCCTTCCTGTTCAACAAGCGCCATCAGCTTCTGAATCCCTTCATCCTCTTTCGCAGCAAGCGCTGATGCCGCAGCATCTAACAGGCCATTTCTAGCCATCTGAATGGCCCGTTCATCTTGCAGCGGATCAGCAGAAAGCACTGCATCTGCCAGTTGTTTTGTTAATTCCATGATCGAGACTCCAATGCCCGAACGGCAAGCTCAGCAAAGAAGGCAGCAGCAACCGGAAGTGCGTCTTCATTTAAAGTAAACGCAGGGTGATGCCACTCCTTCGTACCACTGGTCCCCATCCATACAAAAAAGCCTGGAATGTGTTCTTGATAAAGGGCAAAATCTTCTCCGCCCGGTGACTGCTCTGCCTGCACAACATCTAAGTTAAGAGAGCCCGCCGTTTCTTCTACCACCTTTGTCAGACACTCATCATTCATGACAGAAGGCAAATAAGGATGCCATCTCACTTCAGCCTCTGCTCCAAACCCTTCTGCAATTCCGCTGACGATTTGTTTCATGAGCTGTGGAATCATTGCTCTTACTTCAGGCTCAAACGTCCGCACCGTTCCTTCCATCTCGACACGGTCGGGTATGACATTCCATGATGTACCGCCTTGAATGCGTGTGATGCTGACAACCGCATGATGCAAGGAGCTGATGCGGCGGCTGACGATTTGCTGAAGGGCACTTGTGATCTGCCCGCTGATGGCAATGGGGTCCACCGTGTGATTTGGAATCCCGGCATGACCTCCCGTTCCTTTAATATCGATTTCAAACCGATCCACACTCGCCATCAATGCTTTTTCTCTAATGCCAATCGTGCCAACTGGCAGGTCAGGTTTGTTGTGCATACCGAAAATCGCATCGACTCCATCTAAAACGCCTGCCTCTATGACGTGTTTCGCTCCTTGAGCAACTTCCTCAGCCGGCTGGAACAAAATACGGACCGTTCCTTTGATCTCGTGTTTCCGCTCCTTTAATAAAAGAGCCGCCCCAAAAATAGAAGCTGTATGGAAATCATGACCGCATGCATGCATTTTGCCCGGTACCTTTGAAGAAAATGGTTCGGCAGATGCTTCTTCAATCGGAAGAGCGTCAATATCGGCTCTCAGAGCAATCGTCGGTCCTTCTTGTTCTCCTTTGATTTCACAGACAACGCCTGTTTGCAGGGCTGGGATATCAAGTACAGTGATCCTTTCCTCTTCTAACCAGCGGCGCAGTTTCTTTGTCGTTTCATATTCTTCAAACGCCAGCTCTGGATGCTCATGAAGTGTTCGGCGAATGTTGATTAAACGTTTGTTTAAAGCTTCATTTCCTATTGATTTCACTATCAATCACCCCTCTAAAGAATAAAAAGCAGCTTATGCTTCTTCAGCCGCTGCTTCTTTTTGGATAAATCGTTTCGTCCGTTCATTCTTCGTTTCATCAAATAACTCAGTTGGCGTGCCCTGCTCAATAATATGACCATCTGCCATGAAAATCACATGGTCTGCCACTTCTCTTGCAAACGCCATTTCATGTGTAACGATGATCATCGTTGTTTCTTGAATCGCAATGGATTTAATGACTTGAAGCACACCTGAGACAAGCTCTGGATCAAGCGCTGACGTTGGTTCATCCAGCAAAATCGCATGTGGATCAACCGCTAACGCGCGGGCAATCCCAATCCGCTGCTGCTGTCCGCCAGATAATGTGACTGGATAGCTGTCAGCCTTTTGCTCTAGCCCTACCTGCTTCAGCAGTTTCATACCGATTTCATTCGCCTGCTGCTTTGTCATTTTTTTCGTCACAAGCAATGATTCTGTAATGTTTTGCAGTGCTGTCTTGTTTTTAAATAAATTATAGTTTTGAAACACCATGGCCGTTTGTTGACGCAGGTGATGGGCTTCTTTACGTGAATATTTAGACGCATCGAGCTTCGCATCGCCAATTTCAATCGTGCCTTCATCTGGTGTTTCTAATAAATTTAAGCAGCGCAGCAAAGTGGATTTACCGGAGCCAGAAGGTCCGATAATGGCCACAACCTGCCCTTTTTGCACGTCGAGATTGATTCCGTCTAAGACGACAAGGTCGCCGAATGATTTCTTCAAATTGGTGAGCTTGATCATGTCCACACCTCCTTAATTCCGGTAAGGTTTGCTGATTTTTCGTTCAAATAGGTCTTGCAGGAAGCTATAAATGATGGTCATCACCCAATACACAATCCCTACGGCTAAATAGGTTTCAAAGTATTTATAGTTCGCCGATGCAATCATCTTCCCTTGTGCAAACATTTCTGCCACACCAATCGTAAAGGCAAGAGATGTTTCTTTTAAAAGACCAATAAAGGTATTCCCCGTCGCTGGAATCGCATTTCTGATGGCCTGCGGGAAAATAATTCTGACGTAAGACTGCCATCTTGTCATACCGACAGATAAGCATGCCTCAAGCTGCCCTTCATCCACTGAGTTCAGAGCCGCTCTGAAAATTTCTGCTAAGTATGCTGAGTTTTTAATACTTAATCCGATAATGACCGCTGTTAAAGCATCCATTGAGGTCATCGCAGGGAATAGCTGCGGGAGACCAAAATAAATGAGAAAGAGCTGAACCAAGGTTGGAACCGCTCTGAAGAAAGAAATATACAGCTTGGCAAATTGGTATAAAACAGGTATCCGGTTTTTTGTAATAAGAGCGAATACCACACCAATGATAATGGCAAATACCATGGAGACAATCGCCATGAAGATCGTTATCGGCAAGTATTGAAGCAGTGTCGGAAAAACCGTCACCATATACTGCCAATCAATTTTGTTCATGTCTGCTCTTCACCGCCGCTGTTGTTATTTTTTAATTGGCACTGTGACATCGTCTTTGAAATATTTCTCAGACAATTTCTTAAGTGTCCCGTCTTCTCTTAAT
Organism: Bacillus sp. WP8; assembly: GCF_000800825.1. Lineage (NCBI taxonomy): Bacteria > Bacillati > Bacillota > Bacilli > Caryophanales > Bacillaceae > Bacillus > Bacillus sp. WP8. The sequence continues at coordinate 444,784 of NZ_CP010075.1, read as the reverse complement.
TCTTTGATGGCTTTGTTAAATTCTTCTCTTAGTTTGTCATGCTTTTTATCTTTCGCAAATGGGTAGCCTACTTCTTCATACACAATTGGGTTGCCTACGATTTTCAGCGGCAGACCTGTTTTTTCAATTTGAGCAAGTAATACACTGCGGCCGTTGACATAAGCATCTACGCGGCCATTTGCCACTTCATTTAATACGCCGTCTTGCGTTTCATATGTTTTAATCTTAATTTTCTTATCTGGGTCTTTGCTCTCTAAGTTTTTAGCGTGGTTAGAGCCAAGAACCGCCGCCACTGTTTTTCCTTTTAAATCATCAAGACCTTTGATGTCGTTGTTATCTTTTTTCACGATGATTTGTGTTCCTGCGTATGCGTACGTATCTGTAAAGTTAAATGTTTGTTTACGCTCGTCTGTAATGGCAACTTGGTTTGACACCGTATCGAGCTTACCAGATGTCAGCTGTCCCATTAGTCCGCTGAATTCGCTCAGCTGCCAGTCTAGTTTGTAACCAAGCTTTTTCGCAATGGCTTCTGTTACTTCAACATCGAATCCGACGAGCTTGCCATTGTCTTTATAAGCAAAAGGATAGCTTTGTCCAGTAGCACCTACTTTTAATACTTTTTCGTCTTTGCCTTCACTCTGATTATTGCCGCCGCAAGCTGCTAAAACTGCCAGCATTGCTGCAAAAAGAACGACTAGCCACTTTTTGTTTTTCATGTTCGAAAACCCTTCTTTCGTCTTATGGTTGTGTGATATCTGATCTTAATTGTTTTTTAAGATAAACCGTGATATGACCTTTGCCTAAATCCTTTTCTCCTGCTCTGACATAGCCTTTGCGCTCATACATTTCTACGAGCCACGGGTGCTTATCAGCTGTACCGAGTGACACGTACGGTACCTTTAGTGTATCCCTTAGTACTTCGGTTTCAACCCATTCCAGCAAGGCAGAGCCTGTCCCTTTTTTGGCGGCTGGTTCTGAGGCAAACCACCAGATGTGAGGGACGCCGAACGGTCCTGGCTGCTCTCCCCAAGGCATGCGGAGTGATAAGGTGGATAGAAGCTCTCCGTTTTCTTCCATCACATAGCAAAGATTCTTTTGTACATTATTCTGAACGAGAGCGAAATCGGCATGTGCTGCTTGGAACTGAATGCCGAGCTCACGAATTGGCTCATAGGCTCTTGTTGTTAGTTCAAGCAGCGCCTCTATATCTGCCTCTGTTGCCAGACGAAACGTGTATCCCAACGTTAGTCACCTCACCTTATGTCGTGTAGCGATTTTTTGGCTCTGTTAGTCCGAGATTTTCTCGTAAGGTTTGTCCTGTGTAATCGGTTTTGAATAAGCCTCGTTCCTGAAGGATTGGGACGACGCGGTCTACAAACACATCCAGTCCTTCTGGCAAGAGCGGCGGCATGACATTAAAGCCGTCTGCTGCTTCTTCATTCAGCCATGTTTCCATCACGTCTGCCAGCTGCTCCGGCGTTCCAATGAAAATATTATGACCGCGTGAGCCGGCAACCGATTGATAGAGCTGGCGAATGGTCAGGTTATCCTTTCTCGCCATATTCATCACGAGATCAAAACGGCTTTTCACCGCATTTGACGCGCTCGGATCAATCTCTGGAAGCGGTCCGTCTAACGGATACTGAGACAGATCAATCCCGCCTAAGTAATTTTGCAGAATGCTCAGTCCAATCTCAGGAACAATCAGCTCCTGTAATTCTTCATATTTTGCTCGGGCTTCTTCCTCTGTATCAGCAATGATCGGGAAGATACCCGGCATGATGCTGACGTCCTCTCTAGCACGGCCAGCAGCCTCTACTTTCCCCTTCAAGCTTTGATAAAATTCCTTCGCTTTTTCGAGATCGTTTTGTGCAGTGAAAATGAGCTCTGCTGTTTTTGCTGCAAGCTTTTGACCATCTTCGGAAGATCCTGCTTGAATGATCACAGGCTGCCCTTGCGGCGTGCGTGATACGTTGAGAGGCCCCCTGACTGAGAAGAACTCACCTTTATGCTGGAGCTCATGAAGCTTACTAGATTCGAAGAATTCTCCTGTTTCCTTGTTTCTGATAAGGGCGTCTTCCTCCCAAGAATCCCAGAGACCTTTGACGACTTCGACGAACTCTTCTGCCCGCTCATAACGTTTATGATGTGCTAAATGCTCTTCTCCGCTAAAATTTTTCGCTGTTTCTTCAATAGAAGATGTGACCACATTCCATGCCGCTCTTCCGCCTGATAAATGATCAAGGGAGGCAAACTGTCTTGCAATATGGAAAGGCTCACTGTATGTAGTGGAAGCTGTTGCTGCTAAACCAATCGTTGAAGTAGACTCAGCAATCGATGAAAGCAGCGTGAGCGGTTCAAATCTCGTTAATACGTTCGGATGAGAGGTTTGATTAATGGATAAACTGTCAGCTAAAAAGAGCAAATCCAGCTTTCCTTCCTCTGCCTTTTTCGCTAATTGTTTAAAATAATCTAGGTTCATGGCTGCGTCTGGTACTGCATTCGGATGTCTCCAAGAGGCAACGTGATGTCCAGTTCCTGCGATGAATACGCCTAGCTTGAGCTTCCTTTTCGGCTGTGACACTTGTTCTTCATCCTTTCTATATCCTACATGTATCAAACTGAAGTCCTTAGAAGATACATTTTTCTGATTGAATTAATCGGTTTTATTAATAAAAAAAGGGCAAATGTTGCGAAAAATGAAAAATAATTATTACTATATGCCCTTTTTACAGGATTGTCAACCGCCTTCTGAACCTCCAAAATAAGGGATTTTAAACGCTCATGATGGCGTATCAATCTCAATATTTCCGATGAGCCGGTCTGTGGTGTGTGTCAACAATTGACTGCGCTCCAGCATGTTGTGAGCGATGACAGAATGAGTGGAATTTGCGGTGCGGACAGCAATCGCTTTTTGAGGAGATAGATTGATGATGTTATTGCGCAGCACACGAGCTGAGGAAGCCTGGTCAATAAAGATCGCTGTCGGCTGTCCGATCGATCGATTTAAATAGAAGCGGTTATCTCCAATTTGTGGTGAACCATTTTTAATATACATCACCACATATAAGGATGTTTCTTCAAAGGAATTGTCTTTAATTTCTAATGCCCCTGTCGTGCTACTGTATACAGCGTAGTTTTGATAGTTTTTAAAGCGATTCTGCCAGATGAAAGCCTTTGCATTTTCGGTGACACTGATCGTATAGGAAGAATCTAGCTCCGGGTGTCCTTCTTGAATAAAGTGGTTGCCGTTGATCCCTGTTTCCCCTTCCTGCACCCAGATTCCTCTGCTGAATTCTTTGAATTGATTGTGCTGAATAAGGATATTCGTTCCTCTCACCACGGCCGCATCGATAACAGAATAGACCGTATTGTTTGAAAAGACGACACTATCCGATTGATAGATACGCAGGGAGGCGCTCCTTTTTCCGGTATTCGTTCCTGATTCAATATGGTTTCCTTCTATTAGAATACGATTCGCCATATAAACGGACACAGCCGCATCTTCAAAAAGACTAATCTTATTACCTGTAATGTGAACACTGTCTCCCCTCACATCAATCCCTTTTTCAAACCCCTCAATCATATTGCCAATAATAATCACATTGTTTTCGGTTTGGCCAAGTGAGACGCCTAAGCTCGTAATCCCTGCTTTTGTAACCCCTCCTCCCACTGCACGAATCATATTGTTGGCAATGATCGTTTCGGTGGAGAAGCCATAGGAGATACTGCTATCTGTATGATTGCCTTCAATGATCACACCATAACCGTTAAAGTTATAGATGGAGCTTGCAGCACCTCCTCTGACGATGTTGTTTCGAATCTGAATATTCAGCGGTTCTTCCATATTAACGGCATTTTCTCCATAGCCTTCAATATCAATGCCCATTCTCGGCTCGACCCCATTTACTCCTGCTCTTTCCAAGAGACAGTCCTCCACAATGACCCCATCACAGCCTGTAATCGAAATGTTGTTGCGCCTCGAATCTGTGATGGTGCAGCCGGAAATATCAATAGATGCAGCAGGCGAGTACGGTTCACCCTCTGTCAATAAACCATGGGGACTGACAATAATGCCGTCTCCCGTACAATTTTTGATTTGGACATGATTCACCTCGACATGGGAGGCACCTTCAATGCACACCCCAAAGCCCCATTCATGGGTTTTTCGTTCAGAGGGGAGCGGCTTGTATACATGCTCATGACGATCCCCTTCAATACGTCCGCCTCGGATGGTCACATTCTGAACCTTTCCTATATAAAAGGCTGCATACCCCCATGAATCATTTGGTTTTACCTTTATCACAGCGTCTGGCGCCATCTCAATGCATATATGACTTGGCACCCGTATACCTGCACCTCGGAAAGGAAAAAATGAATCACCTCTGTACACCGCATCGATTAAATATGTGCCGCTCGGCAGCCAGACATGGGAATACCCTTGTGCTTTTGTCCATTCTAAACATTCATTGAGCTTGGCTGTGCAATCCGTTTTCCCGTCAGCAATCACGCCAAAATCTAGTACATTGACAACAGGTTTTTTTAGATCAGCTTCATTCAATTCCCCCAACCTAAATCACTCCTTTTCACACATGTTCTCTCGTCATCCTATGCATGTGGTAAAGGTTTGCTTGTACATTGCTTCAAATTTTAAATAAATTCTTCCGGAATAACTTTCCGATAATTTTTACTTCAATGAATTTTTCAATTTTTTGAGTCTTTAAGCCTATTGAACTAACATTTTCCTGTTTTAGAATAGTTTTATATTGACACAAGAACTATACAAGAATATCATTTTTCTCATATCTCTTTTTTTAAGAAAGGATCTATGCCATGTCTACAATCGACCACGATAAAATTGTTAAAAGTGTTCCTCAAAAAGGGTTTTTTGGACATCCTAAAGGACTTTACACACTGTTTTTCACTGAATTTTGGGAGCGTTTCTCCTATTATGGCATGCGTGCACTGCTTATTTATTATATGTACACAGAGGTGACAAAAGGCGGTCTAGGCTTTGACCAGACGACAGCCAATTCGATCATGTCTGTCTACGGTGCGCTTGTCTATATGTCAGGAGTTATTGGCGGATGGCTCGCCGACCGGGTATTTGGTTCGTCCAGTACGGTGTTTTATGGCGGAGTTTTCATTATGCTTGGCCACGTGATTTTGGCTTTGCCAAGCGGAGCAACAGCGCTCTTTATTAGTATGGGACTGATTATTATTGGGACAGGTCTTCTTAAGCCAAACGTTTCAAACATTGTTGGCGACCTGTATACAAAAACAGATCCACGCAGGGACTCTGGATTTAGTATTTTCTACATGGGGATCAACATGGGTGGCTTTATCTCCCCATTAATTGTCGGAACACTCGGTCAAAAAGTGAATTTCCACCTCGGGTTCTCACTCGCTGCCGTTGGGATGCTTGTTGGACTCATTACATTTGTGGTCACAAAAAAACCGAACCTTGGTCTTGCCGGCACTTATGTGACAAATCCATTATCAGCTGCCGAACGTAAGAACTTCAAAATTTACGGATCATTGGTTGTGATTTTGCTCGCAGTTTTTGCTGTCATTGGCATTCAAACAGGCGCACTCACAATTAATCTATTCACTTGGTTTGTCAGTGCCCTTGGTGTACTCATTCCGATTGTTTATTTCATTGTCATGTATTTCAGTAAAAAGACGAGTGCAGTGGAGCAATCCAGAGTTCTCGCTTATATTCCATTGTTCCTTGCTGCCGTGATGTTCTGGGCGATTCAAGAACAAGGCTCAAACATTTTAGCGACATATGCAGATCAACGAACAAACTTGAATTTTCTTGGGATGACACTAGCGTCTTCATGGTTCCAATCATTGAACCCTATCTTTATTGTGCTGCTGTCTCCAGTGTTTGCTTGGTTATGGGTCAGACTTGGGAAGAAACAGCCGTCTACCCCGATTAAATTCTCACTCGGCCTTCTGTTTGCAGGGTTATCCTTCATCATCATGATCATTCCTGCATACATGTCTGGTCCGAACACACTTGTGAGCCCATTATGGCTCGTTCTGAGCTTCTTCCTCGTTGTGATCGGAGAGCTCTGCTTATCACCAGTTGGACTGTCAGCGACAACAAAGCTGGCACCTGCTGCCTTCTCAGCGCAAACGATGAGCCTTTGGTTCCTTTCAAATGCGATGGCACAGGCGATCAATGCGCAAGTAGTCAAACTGTTTGATAAAGTGCCAGAAACCGTCTATTTCGGTATCATCGGATTGCTGGCCATCGTTTTATGCGTTGTAATGCTATTACTGACACCAGTGATTAAGAAAGCGATGAAAGGCGTTCATTAATAAAAAACTGGACATGAGTACATCATGTCCAGTTTTTCACTTTATTGTTGATCATCCTTCATATAGAAATTTTATATCTTACTGCATGATTCATTCGTTTTCATTGGTACTGTCTCATTTATTTCGATGTTAAAATAATTCACGGCATTGTGATAACAAATATCTTTGACTATTTTTCCTATAAATTCGTAATCCCTTGGAAGCTCTCCATTTTCTATCCAAGTCCCAAATAAATTACATAAAATTCTTCTGAAATATTCATGGCGAGGGAACGATAAAAAGCTTCTGGAGTCTGTAAGCATACCTACGAAAGTGCTAAGCAAACCTATATTAGATAATGTTTTCATTTGATCTAGCATGCCGTCTTTTTGATCATTAAACCACCACCCGGATCCAAATTGAATTTTTGCTCTGGCATCAGAAGATTGAAAATTCCCTATAGTAGAGGCCACAATCGCATTATGAACGGGATTTAAATTATAGATAATGGTTTTAGGTAAAAGGTTATCTTTGTCTAAGGCATTCAAAAAACCATTTAAATGTCTTGCTAGGTGGAAGTCAGACATAGAGTCGTACCCACTATCTTTTCCCGTTAACTTGAACATTCGTGTGTTATTATTCCTTAAAGCACCTATGTGTAATTGCATGGTCCAATGAAGAGAATGATATTTTTTACTCAGGTGAAGAAGAGTGTTTGTTTTAAATTTATTGATATCCTCTTGGGATAGTGTTTTTCCTTGCAGCGCACGTACAAAGATAGAAGATACTTCTTGTTCAGTAGCTGGTGAAAATGGAAATATTTCAAAACCATGATCAGACATTCTGCATCCATTCGCGTGAAAATAATCAATTCGTGAATGTAATGAAGCGATAAAGTTTTCATATGTTAAAACAACGCCGTTGATTGACTCACCTAATTTTTCTATATAATTCACAAAATTTGATTGTTCAATATTTAAAGCTTGATCCGGTCTAAATGTAGGTAGGACCCTAGTAGTAATTCCTACATCTTTACGTATGATTTGATGAATTTCTAAAGTATCGATTGGATCATCAGTCGTACATACAACTTTTACATTAAATTTTTCTAAAATTCCATTTGTGGACATGTTCCTTTCATTTAATCTCTCATTACAGATATCCCAAACTTTATGTGCATTTTTTTCTGAGAACAACTCATTTACATTGAAATAACGACTTAATTCTAAATGTGACCAATGATAAAGAGGATTTCCTATTGTATATGGAACCGTTTGGGCCCAAGCTAAAAATTTTTCCTTGTCACTTGCATTCCCCGTGATCAATCTTTCTTCTACGCCAAACCACCGCATAGCCCTCCATTTATAGTGGTCTCCATTAAGCCAAATATCAGTCATATTTTCATATTTTTTGTTAGCAGCAATATCATCAGCCATTAAATGCGTATGAAAGTCATAGATTGGCATATTTTTCGCGTAATCATGATAAAGAACTTTTGAACTTTCGTGATTAAGCATCATATCTTCGCTTAGGAATGTAGACAATATAGTCACCTCTATACTTATGTTTAGAAAATCAATTAAATGAAATAAGGTGTTATTAACAAAAATAACACCTCACTTTTTTAGATCTTACTTAATTCAATCTCCGTATTTACATAGATTGCGTCTCGTTGTGCAATTAAGCATAGTTCTGCGGCTTTAAAAGTATGTTCTTGAGTCATAGCATTTTCAGTATCGTTTAAACAATCTAAAATAAGTTCACCAAAGTAAGGGAATCCTACTTCTCCATTTAAAGAAAAATGTTGCTCTGTCTGTTGATTTACTAAGTATAAATGGTCTCCTGTTTTATCCCTTGCTATGTCTACGTATTTGCGAATTTCAATATACCCATCTGTTCCAAGAATGAATGTACGCCCATCCCCCCAAGTGCTAAGGCCATCAGGAGTCAGCCAGTCTACTCTAAAATAGTTTGTAGCCCCATTATCCGCAATTAAAGTAGCATCGCCGAAGTCTTCCAATTCTGGATATTGGTGATGTTTGTAATTGCCCACTTTACTATGTACAACTTTTGCATCTTTTGCGCCAGAATAGTAAAGGAATTGTTCAATTTGGTGACTACCAATATCACATAGAATACCTCCATAATACTCCTTTTCAAAAAACCAGCTGGGTCTGCTTTCTACATTACTACGATGTGGGCCAGTCCCAAGAACTTGTACCACTTTTCCAATGGCTCCTTGTTCAATCAATTGACCAGCAAATACGGCACTCTCCACGTGCAAACGTTCACTATAATAAACAGCCCATTTAAGCCCCGTTTCAGCTGTTTTTTTACGAGCAAGCTCCAATTGTTCTAACGTTGTAAAAGGTGATTTATCCGTAAAGTAATGCTTACCATGATCTAAAACACGCAGCCCTAAATCACAGCGTTTAGATGTAATGGCTGCGCCTGCCACGAGCCTTACATCAGGATCTTCGAGAACTTCTTTCTCACTTTTGGCTGCCTGTACCTCCGGATATGCTTTACAAAATTCTTGTACTTTTTTCTGATCATGATCATACACCCATTTTAATGTAGCCCCAGCCTCAGTTAATCCATTGCACATTGCATAGATGTGTCCATGATCAAGACCTATAGCTGCTATTACGAATTGTCCTTCTGTAACAACAGGGGCACTTTTTCCCTTAGGAGCATAATTCATTCCATCACTTTTCTGCATGATTTGTTCCTCCTCTAGCTAGCTTCCAGTTTATTTTTAATAATTTATAACGTTAGACTCATAGTTTCTCGTAATTTCCTCCAACGGTTATCGTATCGTCTGAAAAATTTTCTACACTGCTTTGTTTTTCATAAAAATGCTTAACGTTCGCGAGCATGCCTTCACGTGTGTAAAAAGGATCGTCTGCTAAAAGAGGAAGCTTCACATGAACACCTTGGTTTGCAGATTTATAGATGGCTGTAATAAGTTCTAGTGTATTTCTTCCTTCTGTTCCATCAATTAAAAGCTTCTGGTTACCATTGATGGCCATTAAAAAATTATTTATTTGTCCTTTATGCCCTTCAAATAGCAATTCCGGATATTGATTAAAAGCTTCCTGAATACGATTTTCTAAATCCTCATCATTTTTCTCTTGAGGAAACCCATTTTCTTTAGCTATTTGAGCATTTACTTTCCATGGGACAGATACTCTAGCTTTTTCACCTTGAAAAATCAATTGTTGTTCTTCTCCATGATGAACAACAGAACTGGTTACTTGTGCTAAGCTGCCATTTCCATAGCGAAGTACAGCAATCGAAAGGTCTTCAACCTCTGCATTATCATGCAAGGTATTACTAGTTGCTGCAAAAATGTCAGTCGGCAATCCTAACATCCATTGCAACATATCAATATGATGGACAGCATGATTAAGTGTACAACCTCCACCTTCTTTTTCCCATGTACCGCGCCACCATAAATCATAGTAACTATGACCACGCCACCAAAAAGAATCAACTTGAGTATGAGCGATTTTTCCAATGAGGTTTTGATCAAGGACATGTTTTAATCTCATAATGGGCGTCATAAACCTGTTTTGAGCAACAACGGATAAAAGCTTTTGGCTTTCAATAGATGCTTTTATCATTTCGTCACATTCTTTTAGAGAAGAAGCCATAGGTTTTTCTACTAAGACATGTTTGCCTGCTTTAAGAAAATCGATGGCAATGGTTGCGTGCATATAAGGAGGTGTACAAATGGAAACGGCATCAATCGTAGGATCATTCAATAACTCTTGGTAGTTAGCGACAACTCGTGCTTCTAGGTTATATTTTGTTGCTGCAGACATTGCTTTTTCAGGATAAATATCAGCTAAAGCTACAATTTTACTGATTTCAGGCATTGCAAGATAAGCCTCGATATGGGCAGTTGCAATAGATCCAGTTCCTATAATTGCGATGTTGGTCATATCAATCTTTCCCTTCTGCAAGAAGATAAATTTTCACTTCTAATAATGAGATAGCGCTTTCAAAAAAACTGAATGATTCACCTAACTGATAGATCAGAGTACCGTTCGTTCTATTAATATTCTAGTTATACTAGTATGGTAGCTCAAAAACATTATAACTCAATCTTTTTGAATTTTGTATAGTTTTTTGAATTTTCTTTTTAATATCCCTCACTTTTATGATTGATCATGGCTTACATAGTTAGAATCATCAAGAGTTATAAATGCTCACAGGGTAATATTCAGAAAAATTAAATTAGTGTCTACCATTCTAATGCACTTGTATGGTAGTATGTTAGAGAAAGGAGATTAGAATAATGAATATTGATTTTAAAAACCAAAACCTCTCTACGAGGGAACAAGTTTACAATATGCTAAAAGATCAAATATTAAGCCTGAAGCTTCCACCTGGGACAAATATTTCTGAAAAAGAAATATCCATTCAATTTAATGTTAGTCGAACTCCTGTAAGAGAAAGCTTTTTAAAATTATCTCAAGAAGGATTATTAAGTATCTACCCTCAACGAGGTACATTTGTTTCTTTAATTGATTTGAACCTTGTGGAGGAAGCACGGTTTATGCGAGAACATCTCGAGAAGGCAGTGATTAGACTAGCCTGTCAGGAACCTTCTGAAGAGTTGATTAATGATTTAGATATGAATTTAAGTATGCAAAAAATTTGCGTTAAGAAAAAAGATTATAAAAAAATGTTTGAATTAGATGAGGAGTTTCATAGAACTATTTTCAAGCGGTGTAAAAAAGAAAAAACATGGTTAGTTATTCAACAGATGAATGTACACTTTAATAGGAGTCGCATGTTAAGGCTAGTAACAGATTATAATTGGGATAATATTTTTTCTCAACATGTAAATATCTTCAAAGCTATACAAGATCAAGATGCTGATAAAGCTGAAACAATCATGGAAGAGCATTTGAAAATTGCACTTGTTGATAAAGAATTATTGAAGAAAGAATATCCAAATTATTTTAAATAAAAATAGGTTGTTACTTATATTTTAGGGGTGATGGTAGATGAGGATGACATTTAGATGGTTTGGCGAAGGAAACGACACAATCACACTGGAACAAATAAAGCAGATTCCAGGAGTGGAAGGAATTGTTTGGGCACTGCATGATGTGCCCGCAGGAGAAGAGTGGCCACTAGAAAGAATTGTAGAAATGAAAAAATTAGCTGATAAACATAACCTTCATATTGAAGTGGTTGAAAGCGTGAATGTTCATGAAGACATTAAGCTCGGACTTCCAACTAGAGATCGATACATAGAAAATTATAAGAAAACAATTCAGAAGCTAGCAAAGGTCGGTGTTAAAGTCATATGTTATAACTTTATGCCTGTATTTGATTGGATCCGTACAGACTTAAATAAAACACTTCCTGATGGCTCTACAGCTCTATTTTATGAACATAGTCGAATTAAAGATATTGATCCGAAAGACTTAGTAAATAAAATTAGTGAGAACTCCAGTTTAACCATGCCAGGTTGGGAACCAGAGCGGTTAAATCACCTCCACCACCTTTTTGAAGCCTACAGAAATGTAACAGACGATGATTTATGGGACAACTTGAAATATTTTTTAGATCAGGTTATTCCAATTGCAGAACTTCATGATATTAAAATGGCTATTCATCCTGACGATCCACCTTGGCCTGTCTTTGGTCTACCGCGAATAGTAACTAACCAAAAAAACATCAGAAAAATTTTACAACTAAATAATAGCCCACATCATTGTATAACGCTCTGTACAGGATCTTTAGGAGCAAACTTAGAAAATGATTTAGTTTCTATGATTCACGAATTTATTGATAGAATCCCATTTACTCATATAAGAAATGTACGTGTATATGATAACGGGGACTTTGTTGAAACATCGCATCGATCAAAAGATGGATCAGTAGATGTTTCAGCTATTATACACGCTTATTATGAAAGCGGATTCAAAGGTTATTGTAGACCCGATCATGGAAGACACATATGGGATGAACAATGTAGGCCTGGATATGGTCTTTATGATAGAGCACTTGGAATTATGTATTTGTGGGGAGCTTGGGATGCTTTACAAAATAAACATTCTGTATGAAAAGAAGCAAAGGAGGAAGCTACATGGTAAACATACAAGAAAATAAAAATTTAGCTGGTAAAGTAGCTGTCATAACAGGAGGAAGTGGCGTACTTTGCAGCGCCATGGCAAAGGAACTTGCTAGACATGGCGTGTCTGTGGCCATTTTAAATAGAACAGTCGAAAAGGGTGAAAAGGTAGCCGAAGAAATTAACCTTATGGGCGGGAAAGCGATTGCGATTAAATGTGATGTTCTGAATAAAGAGAGTGTTGAACAAGCCGAGAAGATTGTAACAGAGGAATTAGGCAATTGTACAATATTGATCAATGGAGCTGGTGGTAACCACTCCAGTGCAAATACAACCAATGAAATATTTCAAACAGACGACCTTACTAATCCTAAGGTAAATACTTTTTTTCATTTAAGTACAGATAGTGTACAAAATGTATTTGATTTAAATTTTATGGGGACTTTTATTCCTACACAAATTTTCACTAAAAATATGGTTCATCGAAAGGGAGCAGTTGTCATCAACATGTCATCTATGAGTGCCCCTTCTCCAATGACCAAAGTGCCTGCTTATAGCGCGGCAAAAGCAGCAATTGAAAATTTCACCAAATGGTTAGCTGTTCATATGGCCGAGGCAGGAATTAGAGTAAATGCCATTGCACCGGGCTTCTTTTTAACCTCACAAAATAAAAACCTTCTCCTAACTGAAGAAGGAGATTATACAGAGAGGTCTCATAAGATTATTTCGAACACACCAATGAGAAGGTTTGGTACGCCAGAAGATCTTCTTGGTACCCTATTATGGCTTGTTGATGATCATATGTCAGCATTTGTTACCGGCGTGACCATTCCTGTTGATGGAGGTTTTATGGCGTATTCAGGTGTTTAATATTTTTATTTTTTTCCTTGTCATACATCTTTATTTTATATGTTTTTTTAAATTTATAAGTAGGCTTGGAAAGGAGAAATAAGAATGCAGACTGAGAACAGGAAACTAACACTCAAAAATTATATTGGTTATGGAACAATGGATTTATTTGGAGGGGGAGCATTCGCTATCATAGGCGCATGGATGTTATATTTTTTCATTACATACTGTGGTCTTACCCCTGTTGAAGCAGGATCTATTATTGCAATTGCTCGTATTATTGATGCGATAGCAAGCCCAATTATGGGCCATATCACTGACAATTTTGGTCGTACAAAACTTGGGAAAAAATTTGGACGACGCAGGTTCTTTTTACTAATTGGAAGCCCTTTGATGGTTATTTATTCTCTTCTTTGGATTTCTGATATGAATTACTGGTACTATTTAACGGTTTATATTTTGTTAGAATTCCTTGCAGCAATGGTATTAATTCCATTTGAAACACTTGGAGCTGAAATGACGAATGATTTTAATGCACGGACCAAGCTCTCAACAATAAGATTAATCTACTCAGGACTAGGAACATTTTTAGCTACCTTTATTCCAGGCAGATTATTCGAAATATTCGGAAAAGATTCACCTCAAGTTTTTCTTTACAATGGAATTATCTTCACCTTTATTTTTATGGCTGCATTATTAATTACACATAGAACAACATGGGAACGTAAAATAGAAGAAGACATGATAGAACCTGATGGTGTAGAAAAAGTACCTGCTATAGAATCCATAAAAAAAGTCATCATTGACTTAACATCTACTTTTAGAATTAGAAGTTTCCGCCAGCACCTCACGATGTATATTTGTTCGTTTACTGCCATGGATATTTTAAACGCTGTCTTTGTCTACTTTGTTGTGTTTTCTTTAAATAAAGATGCAGTGCTCGCAGCCGATTTATTATCTATTGGTTCATTACTTCAAATGGTATGTACCATATTGTTTGGTTGGCTCGTGATTAAAATAGGTCCTGCGCCATCTTTGAAAATATCTTATATTGCTATTATTACATGTATCAGCGGTTATATATTTTTATACTTCACACAACCAACTTATATGATTATAGCGCTGTATGCTTTCTCTTTTATCTTAGGCATCGGAAAGAGTGGGTTATATTATATACCATGGAATATTTACACTTTCATTCCTGATGTAGATGAAATGGTCACTCGTAAAAGAAGAGAAGGAATATTTGCAGGTATTATGACGTTTACACGCAAGAGTACTACAGCTTTAGCCACATTCTTGGTGGGAGTTATTTTACAGGAAAGTGGATTCGTTGCAAGTGCGACGACACAGTCTACGACAGCAATAAATGGGATTGTAGGTATTCTGTTTTTCGGAACTGTAGGGCTAGTCGGGATTAGTTTAGTTATTTCATTTAAATTTAAATTATCTAAGAAAACTCATTCCATTATGATTAATGAAATTAATAGGTTAAAGAATAATGGTTCAATGGAACAGGCTGATGATGAAACAAGAAGTGTTTTGAAAGCGCTAACAGGATGGGATTACGAGAAGCTTTGGGGTAATAATAACGTAGGATATCAGAATAAGCTCCAAAATTTTGAACAACAAGATTTTAAACAGCAGGATATGAACTAACTTTTGTTGTTAGTTGAGAACTTCCAGAATCACTTCAAAAAAAAACACCTTCAGATTGATATCAGAGGTGTTTTTAAATTTCTTAAATTTAGTGTTTTTTGATTTTAAAACCGAATCTCATCATCTCCATGGATTTGCAGCTTCAGCGGCTCACTTTGTGCCTGATGCTTTTTCACATAGCGATGGTAGACAACATATCCAATGATCATGAGCGGTACGCCGACATATAGCCCGATGCGCTGCTCTTGATCAAAGGCAAGGCTGACCAAAACGATGGTATTCAGTGTAATCGCAATGATTGGCAGCACCGGATAAAGAGGCGTTTTAAATTTTAAGTTTTCCAGTTTTCCGCCTGCTTTCAAATATTTTCTACGGAAAAGAAGCTGTGATAATGTAATCGTGATCCAGCCTGTCTGGGCACTCATTCCGGCAATGGACACGATCCAGGCAAATACCGTTTTCTCTGCAAAAAAACCGGATAACAGCGAAATCCCTGTAAACAGGAAAGTGAGCAGTAAGGCATTCATCGGTATGCCGCGCTGATTGACGCGTCTAAATGCTTTTCCTGCCATTCCTTCCTTCGATAAGGAATACAGCATTCTTGTCGATGCATACAAGCCAGAGTTTGCAACAGATAATAAAGCAATAATAATGACAAAGTTCATGATGTCTGCCGCAAAAGGAATGCCCGTTCTCTCAAACACAGTAACAAATGGACTTTGCAGCACACTGGCTTCCTTCCAAGGCACCATACCGGCTAAGACGAAAATAGATAAGACGAAAAAGACAAGTGTACGCCATACGGTTTGATGGATCGAACGGGGAACGGTTTTCTCAGGGTTTTCACTTTCTCCTGCCGCAATCCCGATCAGCTCTGTTCCCTGAAACGAAAAATTCACCGTAATCATCGTGACCACAACGGCCAGCAGACCATTTGGAAACAGCCCATCATTCACAAAATGGCTGAAGTAAGGGGCGGGTTCACCGCTCGTTGTATCAATAAACCCAAACATCGCCGCTCCGCCTACGCCAATAAAGAGTAAAATTGCAATAATTTTAATGGTAGAAAAGAAAAATTCCGACTCCCCGAACGCTTTTGCTGACCGGGCATTTAATAAGAAAAGACAGAGTCCGAATATGAGACACCAAATCCACACATCTACTTGCGGCAGCCAGCGCCTCATCAGCTGTCCTGCTGATAAGAACTCAAGGGCGACCGTTGCCGCCCAGCCGAGCCAATAAATCCAGCCGACAGCAAAACCCGCTGCCGGGCTGACAAATTTCGTCGCATACGTATGAAACGACCCCGACACAGGAAGTGCAACCGACAGCTCCCCAAGACACAGCATGGTTAAATACATGATCAATCCGCCCACAATATATGAAAGAACGGCTCCGACTGGCCCTGCTTGTCCAATCGTATAGCCCGTTCCTAAGAAAAAGCCTGTCCCAATGACACCGCCAAGTGAAATCATAAATAAATGGCGGGAGGTCATCGCCCTTTTCAATTGTTCAGGCTGATTTTGTCCAACATCCACAATGATGCCCTCCTTCTTCTAAGATGCTCTGTTTATCAAAACATGTCTCCATGTGATTCATTCCATTTTCAAAACAACCTACTAATTATACATCTTTTATAATAAATATGCTTCCTTCTATGGTCACTGTCTCAAAGTCTTTATTTTAGTAATGTTCGCACAAATAAACTGAATGACTTTTTAGGTTTGAAAGAAATGGGTTGCGGGCATAAAGTTGGTGAGATTCGCTCAAGCTAGTTTCAAATGCTTTACTTTTAGGTTGCTTCTCTGTAAGATCATATGTTGTAAATACCAACAAGAAAAGTGGGGAATAAAATGAAAAAAATGTTCTTTGCCATTATTTTAGGCGCTTGTGTTGCATTGATCACGGCATGTGGATCTGGTGCAAGCGACAACGCGAATAAACAATCTGGGTCTAAGGAATCAGGAGACCTTTGGAAATCCATTCAGGATAAAGGTGTATTAACCATCGGAACTGAGGGTACTTATGCTCCTTTCACTTTCCATGACAAAAAGACAGATAAATTAACTGGCTACGATGTAGAAGTCATCACTGAAGTAGCAAAACGCCTTGACTTAAAACCTGAATTCAAAGAAACACAATGGGACAGTATGTTTGCTGGACTGAATGCAAAACGTTTTGACGTGGTAGCGAACCAAGTTGGGAAAACTGGACGTGAAAATCAATACGATTTCTCTGATAAATACACGACATCTCAAGCTATTGTTGTGACAAAATCAGATAACAACGACATCAAGAAACTATCTGATGTTAAAGGCAAAAAAGCAGCACAATCGTTAACAAGTAACTACAACAAACTAGCAACAGATGCTGGTGCTAAGATCGAAGGCGTTGAAGGTCTTGCGCAATCCATTCAATTGATTCAGCAAGGACGTGCTGATCTGACGTTCAATGACAAATTGGCTGTATTGAATTACTTGAAAACAAGCGGTAACAAAAACCTAAAAGTTGCATTTGAAACAGGAGATCCTCAAGAAACTTATTTCGCATTCAGAAAAGGCAGCGGCGAAGTCGTTGACAAAGTGAATGGCGCATTAAAAGAAATGAAAAAAGACGGTACACTCGCTAAGATTTCTAAGAAATGGTTTGGTGAAGATGTTACAAAATAACATCCTAGGAGTCGTCATTCCTTGGGATCTTCTTCAGCAATCTTTTTGGCCAATGGTGATGCAGGGGATTTATTATACAATTCCCCTCGCCATCATTGCCTTTATTATTGGTATTTTTATCGCGCTTGTGACAGCTCTTGCGAGAATGTCTAAAATTAAAGCCCTCAGATGGATTTTCTCCATCTATGTGTCGGCCGTTCGCGGAACGCCGCTTTTTGTGCAATTGTTTATTATTTTCTATTTCTTTCCGACATTTAATATCACACTGGATCCATATCCAAGTGCCATTATTGCTTTTTCTTTAAACGTAGGTGCGTATGCGTCGGAAATTATCCGTGCATCCGTCCTGTCTGTTCCAAAAGGACAATGGGAAGCAGGTTATTCCATTGGGATGACACATCGCAAAACGCTCGTCCGCGTGATTTTACCGCAGGCTGTGCGTGTATCAATTCCACCGCTGTCTAATTCATTCATTAGCTTGGTGAAGGATACATCCCTTGCCTCCCAAATTCTCGTGGCAGAGATGTTCCGTAAATCACAGGAAATTGCTGCGGCGAACTTGGATCAGATCTTGTTTATTTATATGGAAGCAGCCCTCATCTATTGGGTATTCTGCTTTATTCTATCGCTCGTTCAGCATCAAATTGAAAAACGACTTGATCGATATGTCGCAAGGTAAGGAGGGAACGACATGCTAACAGTCAAAGGTCTCAAGAAATCCTTTGGTGAAAATGAGATTTTAAAGTCGATTGATTTTTCGATCAACAAAGGGCAGGTTGTGGCCATTCTTGGTCCATCTGGATCTGGGAAAACAACGATGCTTCGCTGTTTAAATGCACTTGAAATACCAAATGGCGGCTCCTTTACCTTCGATGATTTCTCGATTGATTTTTCGAAAAAAAATAAATCAGCTGATCTGCTAAAGCTACGCCGGAAATCAGGAATGGTATTTCAGGATTATCACCTGTTTCCTCACCGTACAGTGCTTGAAAATGTCATGGAAGGTCCTGTCCAGGTGCAGCGCCGTCCAAAGGAAATGGCTCGAAAAGAAGCCATTCAGCTCTTGCAAAAGGTCGGTCTTGAGGATAAAAAAGACCTGTATCCATTTCAGCTCTCAGGCGGTCAAAAGCAGCGTGTCGGGATTGCCCGTGCACTTGCCATTCAGCCAGAGCTTATGCTTTTTGATGAACCAACCTCTGCGCTTGACCCTGAGCTTGTCGGGGAAGTTTTAAAGGTCATGAAGGATCTAGCGAAGGAAGGCTGGACCATGGCGGTTGTCACACATGAAATCAAGTTTGCCCAAGAAGTAGCAGACGAAGTGATTTTTATTGATGGCGGCGTCATTGTCGAACAAGGTCCTCCGGAAGAAATCTTCAAACGACCAAAGGAAGAACGAACAAAACAATTCTTAAACCGGATTTTGAATCCAGTATGATGAAAAAAGGCTGTTCTCACGTGGTGAGGACAGCCTTTTTTTATATCTCTTTTTGCAGGCGAAGCGCCAGTAAATCTTGCAGGAGCAGCCTTGCTCCCTCTGGACTGATGACCACACCACCAGATAGCACCTTATTGGAACACGTCACTTGCCCTGTTACGATACAAGGTTTGTCCTGCCAATACGGCTTCATCACTATTTGATCTTCTTCTCGATAAATCTCCATAAAATCTTGCGGATGAATGTTCAACCGTTTTCTCATCTCTGTCGGAAGAACAATTCTCCCAAATTTATCTATATATTTAACATAATCGTTATTTAACAAATTGCCCCCTCCTGCATCACTAGATATGATATAGACAATTCCCTCTATATGAAGGGATTAAGCGATCAAATCGGTTAATCTGCAGGCTGTTCCAGTGACTAAATACGCTTCCCATATATGATATATCTGTTTGGTGCAGGACCAATATAGGAAAAAGGGGAACATGTGGTGAGGATAAGTTCTTCCTTTTCCTGTTGTAACGTAATAATTGTTTGATCATCTTTCTTCACTATCTTTGTTTTCTCGATTTCATAGACAAAACGTCCATATGAAAGCTCAATAATCAGTTGATCTCCCTTCACAAGTTCTCCTGTTCGTCTAAACACCGTATCACGGTGCCCTGATAGAACGATTTGTCCGTGCTCGTTTGGAAAATAACTCTCGTGAAAGTGACCAACGCCTTTTGCTAAATCATCTGCATCTGTTCCTTCTACAATCGGTAACTCAGCTTTTAGCTTTGGGATGTGCAAAAGCCCAATCGCTTCACCAGTCTGCGGCGCAAAAGGGGAATCTGTTTTCCCCTTTTGCTGAATGGCTGCTTGTGCAGACTGAAATGAATGATCTACTTCTTTTTGTCCATCAACGATATTCAAATATCCTACAATCGCAAGACACAGCCCTGCTATGATTAATATCGCTGAGATGAATTTTTGAAACATGACCGGTTATCCGTTTCTTTTTCTTCTGTTCCAGACGATAAGAGCTGCACCTATTAATACGAGTGCAAAACCTGCTAGTAAAAGGTTGTACATCGCAGTTGCAGTATTCGGAAGATGATGACCAGGTGTCTCCGTTTCTGAACTAGAAGGCGTATCTGAATTAGTAGGCGTATCTGGATTTGCTGGCACCTCTGGCTTATGCGGTGGTTCTACAGTTGTTGAGTTTTCAGGGTTGTCTGGATCGTCTACATTCTCACCACTTACGACTGCGATATTTTGAATGGTTTTCCCTTCAGATCCTTTGGCAACCTTCGCCTCAAATGTGACTGTATGCCAGTCCGTATCTTTGATATCGCCAAATTGACCGGTTACTGTGCCTTTTGTGTAGTCTCCATTGTCATCATCTTTTGCATCTGTGGCCGCTTGTCCATCTACTTTTAACGAACCTTCGACATATTGAAGACCTTCTGGCAGTTTATCTGCGATGACTAGATCTTTGATGACACTGTCTTCTACACTATTTTTTGTTTTGATGGTGTAAAGGAGCGTGTCGCCTGCCTGTACTTGTTTTTCATCTGTATTGCCTTTTGCTTTTTGAGAGATCTCAGATGTTTTTTCTGATTCAAGCTTTGGATCTCTTGGATCAATTTTTGTTTCGGTTGATGGCTCTTCTGGCGGCGTGTTTTCGCCTGTTACTTTCGCTGTGTTTTGAATGCTTTTACCTGATTGGCCTTTTGCGACTTTCGCTTCAAAGGTCACTGTATGCCAGTCCGTATCTTTGATATCGCCAAATTGACCGGTTACTGTGCCTTTTGTGTAGTCTCCGTTATCGTCATCTTTTGCATCTGTCGCGGCTTGTCCATCTACTTTTAGTGAACCTTCGACATATTGAAGACCTTCTGGCAGTTTATCTGCGATGACTAGATCTTTGATGACACTGTCTTCTACACTATTTTTTGTTTTGATGGTGTAAAGGAGCGTGTCGCCTGCCTGTACTTGTTTTTCATCTGTATTGCCTTTTGCTTTTTGAGAGATCTCAGATGTTTTTTCTGATTCAAGCTTTGGATCTCTTGGATCAATTTTTGTTTCTGTTGATGGCTCTTCTGGCGGCGTGTTTTCGCCTGTTACTTTTGCTGTGTTTTGAATGCTTTTACCTGATTGGCCTTTTGCGACTTTCGCTTCAAAGGTCACTGTATGCCAGTCCGTATCTTTGATATCGCCAAATTGACCGGTTACTGTGCCTTTTGTATAGTCTCCGTTATCGTCATCTTTTGCATCTGTTGCGGCTTGTCCATCTACTTTTAGTGAACCTTCGACATATTGAAGACCTTCTGGCAATTCATCGGAAATCACGAGATTGTTGACGATGCTGTCTTCTTCAAGATTCTTTGTTTTGATCGTATAAAGAAGGGTATCGCCTACCTGTGGTGTCTTTTTATCTGTGTTGCCCTCTGCCTTTTTCTGAATGCCCGCTGATTTTTCTGATGTTAGTTTTGGGTCACGAGGGTAAATTTTTGTTTCTGTTGATGGCTCTTCTGGCGGTGTGTTTTCGCCTGTGACGCTAGCTGTGTTTTGAATGTCTTGACCAGCCTGTCCCTTTTCAACTGTTACTTCAAACGTCACGTTGTGCCAGTCCGTATCCTTCACATCACCAAAAGATCCTGTAACCTTTCCATCTGTGTAGTCTCCGCTATCATCGTCTTTTACGTCCGTGACGGATTCTCCATCAACTTGCAGGGATCCAGTGACATACTTCAGTCCTTTTGGTAATTGATCTGAAATGACTAAATCTTTAATCAAACTGTCTTCTTTCGTATTCTTTGTTTTAATCGTATAAAGAAGGGTATCGCCTACTTCTGGATGTTTCTCATCTTTGTTACCTTCTGCTTTTTTCTGCAAGACCGCTGATTTTTCTGATTCAAGCTTTGGATCTCGCGGATAGATTTCTGTTTTTGTTGTCGGTTTCTCTGGTGGTGTGTTGCCCCCTGTGACATTGGCTGTATTTTGAATGTCTTTGCCTGATTGTCCTTTTTCAACCGTCACTTCAAACGTCACCGTATGCCAATCTGTATCCTTAATGTCGCCAAATTGTCCTGAAATGGCTCCGTTTGTAAAGTCTCCGTTATCGTCATCCTTTGCGTCTGTGACTGTATCTCCATCCACCTGTAGTGAATTCGGTACATATGCCAAGCCTTCCGGCAGTTCATCTGAGATCACTAAGTTTTCAACGAGACTGTCTTCTTTCGTATTCTTTGTTTTAATTGTATAAAGAAGAGTGTCACCAACCTCTGGATGCTTCTCATCTGTGTTACCTTCTGCTTTTTTCTGTAAGACGGCTGATTTTTCTGACGTTAGCTTCGGGTCACGAGGATAGATTTCTGTTTTTGTTGTCGGTTTCTCTGGTGGTGTGTTACCGCCTGTGACACTCGCTGTATTTTGAATGTCTTTGCCTGCCTGACCTTTGTTAACCGTCACTTCGAACGTCACTGTATGCCACTTCGCATCTTTCACTTCTCCGAACGTTCCAGTAACAGTTCCATCTGTTATATCGCCGTTGTCATCATCTTTTGTATCCGTGACTGGATTTCCATCTACCTGAAGTGAATTTGGTACATATGATAACCCTTGAGGTAATTTATCAGAAATGACAAGATCTTCAATGAAGCTATCTTCAACAGCATTACGGGCTTGGATGGTATAAAGCAATGTGTCGCCTACTTCTGGATGCTTCTCATCTGTGTTGCCCTCTGCTTTTTTCTGCAAGACCGCCGATTTTTCTGATTCAAGCTTTGGATCTCGAGGATAGATTTCTATATCTGTTGTTGGATTGCCTGGTGGTGTGTTCTCCCCTTTTACATTGGCAGTATTTTTAATATCCTTGCCTGCCTGACCTTTTCCTACTGTCGCTTCAAATGTCACAGTGTGCCAATCGGTATCTTTCACGTCACCTACTTGTCCTGCAACAGTGCCGTTTGTATAATCACCTTTGTCTTGATCTTTTGCATCTGTGACACTGGCACCATCTACCTTAAGTGAGCCTGCAACATAGCTTAAACTGCTTGGAAGCTGATCTGAAATGATTAGATTTTTAAGAATGCCGTATTGTACTGTATTTTTGGCTCTAATTGTATAAAGAAGGGTATCGCCTACTTCTGGATGCTTCTCATCTGTGTTGCCCTCTGCTTTTTTCTGTAAGATAACTGATTTTTCTGATTCAAGCTCTGGTGGATATGGATCAAATTCTGGTTTTACACGTGAAGCTAGGTCGTAAGATAATGTATCACCTACAGTGCCCATATATGTTGTACTTAATGTTTTCGCATCAAGTGTAAAAAGAGTGGAATGACCAATGGATTCATTTAATCCTGACTGTAATAGCATTTGTCCATTTGGCAAAAAGCTAATTCCCCGAACGCCTCCGTCAATCGTTTTACCATCCGCATTTTTAATTGGAATGACACGAATGACCTCTGCTGTATCAGGGTTCATTTGTGCAATGGCACCACTGCCATTGGATGCGAACCAAAGATAACCGTCCTTATCAACGACAAGGTCTCCGCCAACGCCAGACCCAATCTCATAGCCTACGATTTTTTTGGCCGTTTTTTTACCCGTAACTAAATCGTACGTTCCAAGGAAATACTCACCATTAGAAGCATAAGAATATATATATTTATCTTGATACACAACGGCATTAGTAGCACCTTCAGGTAATGAGGTTACGCTCTCTGCTTGCCCTGAGGTCGCATTTATTTTATATAGTATAGGGCTAGCGGTATTTGAAGTTGCATTTGCAGTTGCATATACAACATTTTCTCGATCACTTACAGCTACACCATTCACTGCACCTACAGCGATTCCTTTCACCTGTACACTAGCTTTTACGTTTGTTGGGTTATTTCCATCAAGCTGCTGAAGAACCAGCGGTCTACTCCCAATAATATAAGAATCCGTATTGTTCACAACAACCGTCCCAGCGGCGTTTGTAACAGCTGGTGAGACCGTTAATAAATTTCCAATAATCAGCACCAAAATAAGAAATAACTGACTTGTTCTTTTCAATATATTCATTTTTTGACCTCCCCTTTTTCTTGCTTTATATCGTAATGGTATGTACCAGTTCACCTCCCACACTTTGGTAAAGAATATCAGTAACATTTCAAAAGTAACAACATGACTAAATGACTAATTTCGACAAAAATAGACCTTTAGTAACAGGTGCCTCTCAACGTTTGATTTGCATATGTTTTTTCCAATAAAATGATCTTTTTTTATCGTAAACCTCCGTATTTTCCAACAGGTCTAATGGCACAGTTTACATACAATCTCTTCTATCTAAAGATAATTATTCTTTAATTGGTTTAGATTATTTTTTTGTCAAAATATATTGAATTTTTTTCTTTTTCTTTTAAAAGGAGGGAATTAATGGCTTGGTTTGGTAAAAAAAACAATTCGAAAGTCTTGCTGTTTGTTTTGATGTTTTGAACCTTTACAAATCAAAAAAATTCTTTTTGGAGTAAGCGATTACAATTGAGCAAAGCCATTTAAAGGGGTGTGAGAGTATGTTACGATGGAAATCGAGTGTTTAAGAAAGAAGGGAATGCTTTTGAAGCGGGAACATCTTTTACGGTGGTTTTTTTATTTTGTTGGGTTGATCGTACTAGCTTTTGGACTATCGCTGACAGTGAAAGGGAAGATTCTTGGGATTGGTCCTTGGGACGCTTTCCACTACGGGCTGTTTCAGCATTTTGGACTCACAATTGGGCAATGGTCCATTATTATTGGTGCACTCATTGTGACACTGACTTCTGTTTTTACGAAATCATTTCCAAAGATCGGCGCTTTACTTAATATGGTGCTGATTGGCGTGTTTATTGATTTCTTTAATGCGATATTACCTGCGCCACATGGGTATTTACCGGCTTTATATGTATTTATTACGGGTGTTGTAGTTTCTGGATACGGCGTTGGCATTTATGTCTCAGCCAATCTTGGTGCTGGGCCACGGGACTCATTAATGCTGCTCATCTCAGCGAAAACAGGGCTGAACGTTCAGTGGGTTCGAAATGGCATTGAGTTAACAGTGCTTTTGTTTGCATGGATGCTCGGTGGACCGATCGGCATTGGAACGATTTTGACTGCGATCTTCACAGGTCTTGTCCTGCGTTTCTCCTTGCCGCAATCGACACGGCTCCTGCAGCTGCTCATTACAAAAACAGCAGAGAAACCTGTTCAAACCCTTACAAGATGAAAGTAACCCATTCTTATCATAGAATGGCTTTTCTTGTGTTAAAATTAATAAACAGAATATTCACACATAGGAGTTGGAGACCTCATGCAGCTTTTCCACTATCATTACTGGACACCATTTGTTGAAGAGACAGAACAAACATATCGTTCGCTAGGCTTTGAGGTTAAAGGCCGTTTTACAAAGGATGGTTCCTTTCATCCCCCGCTCACATGGGATGATTTTAGAGATAAGCAGCCGACCTTTCGAATCATCGAAATGAGAAAAGGTCAGATCAATATCACATTCGGATATAGTAAAAAAGTCTTGTTTGATCACATCGGCTTTCTTGTCTCAAACGAAGAATATGATCAGCTGCTTGCACAAGCTAAAGAACTAAACTGGCCAATCCAAGCTGGGGAACGGAGAACATTTCTTTCGACACCTCTTCGTTTAAGGCTTGAATTACAGCGCCGTACAGATGTCATTGAAAATGGAAACGATGCGCTGCATGCTATGACAATTGCTGTTCCTGATTTGTCACAGACACCTAAAGTGGATCAGCTGCTATCACCTTTGAATCAGCCCATTCACTGGCAAAAAGGAGAACGGCTTTCCTTGCTTGACGTGAACATGACGAATGTTGATGAAATGAATACAATTGATCCGAATGGTGTCCACATCGTGAAACAGACGTAAAGCAGCGAGGCTCGCTGCCTTTTTTACGTTAATGGACTCTTTTGCGCGGCGCTCTCCAATGGTACAATCAATGTAAAAAATTAGAGGTTCGTTATGAAGATATTTGCTATCCAATTACAGCACTTAGATGAAATCAATGCACGACAACAAATAGAGCGTCTGAAACCCTTTGTGTCATCTGAAAAGCGAGCTGCCGCTGAGCGCTTTCGTTTTTTGATCGATGCAAGAAGAACCTTATTAGGTGAAGTGCTGGTTCGTCAAACGATCCATGATATGTACGAGCTACCTATGGATCAAATCGTTTTTGAAACAGAGGGCAACGGCAAGCCTGTCGTCCGGCATCTTCCTTCTTTTCATTTTAATCTTTCTCATTCTGGCAATTGGGTCGTTTGTGCAGTAGATGATGCACCTGTTGGCATTGATATTGAGGAAATCAAACCTATTGATCTGGCGATTGCCAAACGATTTTTTTCAGCGGATGAGTATCAGGATTTACTCTCACAGCCGGCAGAACGGCAGGAAGCCTATTTCTTTCATCTATGGTCAATGAAGGAGGCCTTTATCAAGCTGACTGGAAAAGGATTATCCTATGGGCTTTCGTCTTTTACAGCCCGTCTGTCAGAGGATGGAGAGGCGACGCTTGCATTACCTGATCATGAAGCGCCTTGCTTTGTTCAAACATATTCACTTGACCCTGCCTACCAAATGGCGGTATGCACACGAAAGCCTGCTGCGGCAGAAAGCGTTGAGAGACTCACTTGCAGCGATATACTGTCCCGCCTTTAATAACGCGTGCTTTGTTGTAATACCGTCTTTAATAGATCGACTCCGCGTGTGATCTGCTCTTCTTTCACCTGCCAGATATTCAGCTGAAGAATGGGGTCCTTTTGATAGGCCGACAGGTAATAACGGTCAATTGGCTGAATGGAAACAGATGCCTTTTTCAGCTGCTGAATAAGCTGGTTCACAGGAATCGACCGATCGACACGTACATGTGTATGGGTAGCCGGCTCCTGTTCTCCGAGCTGATAAGCGCCCTGATCATTTTTTAAACTTGCCACGAGCTGCTTGGAGCGGTTTCGATAGCTCGCCCGCATCCTGTCTCTATGCCGCTCAAACATCCCGCTTTTTAAATATATTTCTAAAGCTGCTTGGGACAGCATGGAGCTGTCGATATCAATGAGCCGTTTGTGTTCGCTAAAAGGAGCAATCAGTTCTTCAGGTAAGACGACCGCTCCTGTTCGAAGCCCCGGAAAAATGATTTTCGAAAAGCTTTTCAAATAAATAACCTTTCCTGCCTGATCGAATGAATAAATAGGGTCTCTTTTTGTGTCGAATTCTAAATCTGCTATATAATCATCCTCAACAATGTAGACATCATATTTCTCGGCAAGGGCTGCAATCGCTCTTTTTTCTCGTTTTGATAAACTCGTTCCAAGCGGGTTTTGAAATCTTGGCATCGTATAGAAAAAACGAATCTCCTCTTCTCGAAAGATACGCTCTAATTCGATCAGATCGATCCCTTTTTCCGTCCGCTGAATCCCGAGCACAGGCAATTGATTTTTCTCTAAATATTGGAGATATAAGTGATAACCGGGCTGTTCGACAAGTATAGTTTGTTTTCCATTCGGAAAAGGGATGGTGCTTAAAATGGATAACGCGAGCTGAATACCAGAGGTCATGACAATCTGTTCTGGATGAGCAAACACTTGATAATCCATTAATCGCTTTGAAATGACTGGCAGCAGGGATGGTAAGCCGTTGGCTGTGCCGTAAATAAATAAGTCATTTTGATACAAATCGATTGCTTGGTTGATGCAGTGCTGAAAATCGACATACGGAAACACAACGGGATCAGGTGCAGAGGAAGCAAAATCAATCCATGTGCCATCCTGCTTACCAACTGATTGCTTCGTTTTCACGACATAATAGCCGCTTCTTTCTACAGAATACAGCAGATGTTCACGCTCCAATGTGTCTAGCGCTTTGATGACAGTGCTTTTACTCACTGCATATTGAGCCGCTAAGTGGCGAATGGAGGGAATTTTCATTCCAGCGCTGTACTCACCTGAATCCATTTTTTCTTTTAAACTCAAGACAAGCTGATCATATTTCCTCACGCCTTTTCCTCCTTGTACCGGTACAGATATTATGTTCTCTTATTGTACACGTTAGATGTTCCGATTACGATAGAAGAACAGAACCGGTCAATTCATTTGAAGCATGCATGCTCATGTAAGGAGTCACGTTATGAATATTTCAAAACAAAAAGCGTATGCTGCCGCGATCGCATACGCCTCTATCATTGGTTTTTCCTTTTTGTTTGTCAAAATAGCATTAGAATCAGCAAACCCAATCGATTTATTGGCACACCGCTTTACTGTTTCTTTTGCAGCCGCTCTATTGCTGTATCCATTTTTACGAAAGAAGAATCGCATATCCATTCAATGGCGTGATCTCATTTATATCGTACCGTTTTCCTTGCTTTATCCTGTTTTGTTCTTTGCTTTTCAAGTGTGGGGATTGATGTATACATCTTCTTCAGAGGCTGGCATCATTCAAGCAACGATTCCTATTTTGACGATGCTGCTGGCAGCCTGGTTTTTAAAGGAACGTGCGACATGGATACAAGTGCTGTTTACCTTTCTTTCTGTGTGCGGGGTGATGCTTCTCTTTGTCATGAAGGGAATTGATGTCAAGCATTCTCACTTCATCGGCTATGTGCTGATTTTACTTTCAGCCTTGTCATCCAGTGCATATAGTGTGTTTGCCAGAGTGATTACAAAACGCTTCCATGTGATCGAACTCACCTTTGTGATGACCTTCTTTGGCTTTGTCTTTTTCAATGCCGCCGCGCTTATCCGGCATTCGATCAATGGCTCATTGCCGGAGTTTTTCAGTCCATTTACAGAAGCATCCTTTGTATGGTCGATGCTCTTTTTAGGTATTCTTTCATCGCTTCTCACGGCATATTTATCAAACTATGCACTTTCTCAGCTTGAAGCAGCAAAGGTCAGCATCTTTAACAATTTATCCGCGTTTATCACGGTCGCCGCCGGGGTTCTCATTTTACACGAAACGATTGATTGGTATCATCTCATCGGAGGGGTGCTGGTCATTGGCGGAGTAATTGGCGGGAATGTGGTGAAGAAACAGCATTCATAAGAAAAAGCGGCCTCTTTATAGAGAGCCGCTTTCTTTTTAATGTCTGATCAATTGCTGCTTGGCTGCAAGCTCAATGACATGTCTCATCTGCTCTGCAAATTGCTCAAGATGTGTATTGATGTACATGTGGCCTCCATCGAAATTGGTGCGTTCGATGGTTTTAGCCCATTTTAGCCAGCCGCTTGCATCCTGCATGCATTTCTCATCTTGCTTCCCATTGAATAAATAAACAGGTGTATCGATAATCGATTGATCTGTGTGCTGGAAGGTTTCTAGTGCCCGGTAGTCTGCACGCAATGACGGTGTAAAGTAATCCATCATTGGTTTGTTCTCTAATAATTCCTTTGGAATCCCGCCCATTTCGGCAATATGCTGTACAAATGCTTCATTGGATAAATGCGTCAGCATCTGCCGTTTTGTTTGTGGGGGCTGAATGGCTGAGATCACCACTGCTGCGGGATAAATTCCTTCCTTTTCTAGCAGCTGGGTTAGTCTGTAGACCACAAGTCCTCCCATTGAATGTCCGAACAGAATAAATGGGCGGTTCAATTTGTCCGTGAGTCCTTCTTTATACAGCTCTGCCAGCCGGTCAATGCTTGATTCAAGCGGCATGAGATTGGTGCCGTGCCCTGGGGGCTCTGCTGCTGTGACTTCGGCCATGTCTTTTAGCTGTTCAAAGAGCGGACGGTATGAGGCGGAATATCCACCGGCAAAAGGAAAACAAATAAGCTGAATGAGATCTGATTTTTTTTCAAAGGTTTTCAATAACTGATTCATACGTCTTTACCCCTTTATAATCGTTTGAAGAATCCGTGCCAGTTCATCTGCCTGCGGTCTTTTCATCATGGTGACATGGTCGCCTTTGATGTGGTAATACGAGCACGACTCTTTCGTATAAGCCTCCCAGTCTGCGAACTTCTTCTGGAAATCGCTTGCGTGATCACTGCTTTGGACAATATAAAATGGCACAGGGAATGGTTCTTTTTCTAATTCAATGGCTTGTGACATGATCGTATTATGCGTTTGCATTTGCAAATATTTATCTAAATATTGATCATTCATGAATTGATGAACAACTTCATCCTTTTCTGCCTCTTTGAGAATTTTCTGCTTTACTTCTTGGAAACTCAATCCTTGTAAAGCTTCTGGCTGAATGCCGACCAGATTCCCCATTCCAAGGACAAGTGCGAGCATTTTTACTTCTTCTTCGTTCATATCGGCATGAAGTGCCTGATCTGCCTCATCTCTTAGCACTGGGACCGTATCTAAAATGATGAGTCCTTTCGGTGCTTTCCCTGCATGGCAGAGCCGCTGATTCATTCCGTAGGCAAGATGCCCGCCCATTGAATGCCCTGCGACATAGTCAATGCCCGGACGGTAGAACGTTTCAATGGCTTCAATAAAAAGGGTCACAAGCTCCGTATAATGGAGAAATTGCGGCTCTTCATCCTCATATAAGCCAGGAGACTGCAAAGCGTACACAGCTCCTTGATGTGTCATAAGCTTAGCAACATCAATATAGCCCATCACCGTTCCACCAGCAGGCGGCGCAAAGAATATTCTCGGTTCGGCTGGATCACCTTTTTTCAGCTCAATCACGTAGTCCTTCGGAGACCTTTCGACGTTCTCAGCAGCTTCTGGCACTGAATCTAAATGTGCGGCTAACTGAGCAGGCGCCGGGTGCATGAAAATCCATTTTGGATCAACACGAACACCTTTTTCTTTTAATTTGGCGACAGCCTGAATACTCATGATGGAATCGCCGCCCAGATCAAAGAAGGAGTCATGCATACCTACTTGTTTCACACCAAGCACTTCCTTGAAAGCTGCGACAATCCGCTCCTCCGTTTCAGTGACCGGTTTATCTTCATCATCGGAAAGGGAAATTGTTTCTGTTGGCTCTGGCAGTGTTTTTTGATCAACCTTCCCGTTCGTTGTCACCGGCATTTCATCCAGTACGACAAAGTAACTTGGAATCATATAGCCTGGCAGGCTTTCCTGCAAAAAGGCTTTCCAGCCCTGAACAGGATTTTCTCCATCTGTCACAAGGTAGGCCGCCAGCCGCTTTGAGCTGCCATACGTTTTGGCGATGACTGTACATTCTTTGACTTGTGGATGCTTGAGCAGGGCTGTCTCAATTTCTCCGCATTCGATTCGGTAGCCTCTAATTTTCACCAGATGATCTTTTCGGCCAAGATATTCAATGGTGCCATCTGAACGCCATGTACCAAGGTCGCCTGAACGATACAGCTTGTCTCCCTTTAGTTCAGGGAAAGGATTGTCAATAAACCGCTCCTTTGTCTGCTCTGGATCATGAAGGTAGCCTTTAGCAAGGCCAGTTCCGCCGATATACATTTCTCCTTTGACGCCTGCTGGTACTGGTTTGAGCGCATCGTCCAGTATGACGACAGTTGAGTTCGACACTGGCACACCAATAGGAACTGATTTTACGCCTGCTGGCACATGTGTGACTTGATGTGTGGTGGCTAAAGTCGTGTTTTCTGTTGGACCGTAAGCATTGACAAGCACACCTTCCATATGCGGCAGTGCCTTTCGTGCATGCTCACTAGACATGGCTTCCCCGCCAACGAGTAATGTGCGGTAGCCTGCCACACTTTTTGGATCATGCTCCACCAATCGATTAAATAAAGCGGTTGGCAGACAGTTGGCTGTGACTTGATGCGTTTTGATGAACTGCGTTAATTCGTCCATATTCAGTGCTGCATATTTTGGGAGCAGAATCAGCTGACCGCCATTCAGCAGCATTCCCCATAATTCAAATGTAAAGGCATCAAAAGCATAGTTTGAGAGCTGAAGCATTTTGTCATCTGGACCGAGCTTTATATAATTTGTTTCTCTAACCAAGCGGACAACTCCTGCATGAGGGAGCATCACGCCTTTTGGTGTACCTGTTGAGCCTGATGTGTAGTTGACATAGGCTATCTGGTCTTCCCCTATGATCGATGCTTCTCTTTGATACACTGCATTTGTTTCTGGTATTGGCTTGTCCATGACAATCTTTGTACCTGTAAAGTCTACTAGACGATCTGCAAGATGAGACTGGGTGATGATCACATCGCTTTGCGTATCACGAACGATGAGACGGATGCGTGCATCAGGATATTCAGGTGACATCGGAACATACGCAGCACCAGATTTGACGATTCCTAGGACCGAAACAATCATGTCAAAGGAGCGATCAAATAGCATCGGTACAAGGGAGCCTGGTCCAATTCCTTTTGACTGCAAGTAAGCAGCAAGCTTTGTCGCCTCCTCATCCAAGGCTTCATACGTCATGTGCTCATCCATATAGGACAAGGCAATACGATGCGGATCACGCTGCACCTGCTCTTCAAACAGTTCTTGAAGCGTACGCTTTGGATAAGGCGTTTCCGTTTGATTTTTCCCTATAATCATCGCCGCCTGTTCCGCTTTGTCCATTAAGCAATAATCAGCAAATGTACGCTCAGGCTGAGCCGTCATGCCATCTAACAAATGGAGATAATAGTTCATATAACGTTGGATGGTCTCTTGATCAAATAAATCCGTATTGTATTCCACATGAATCGACAGCTGCTCTTCCTGTTCAAATACATGCAGGGTGAGATCAAATTTAGATACTGTATGATGAACCACCACATGTTCACTTGTCAGCCCTTTTAGGTTTACATCAAGCGAATTGGTGACATACCCCATGGCCGCCTGAAAAATAGGTGACCGGCTTAAATCTCGATCTAACGAAAGGTCATCGACAAGCTTATCAAATGGATAATGCTGATGTTCAAACGCTTTTAAGGTCATCTCTTTCACGTTTTCCAAGAGATCGGCGAACGTCTCTGCTGTTGAGACTTCCTGTCTCAGCGCAAGTGTATTCACAAACATCCCAACGAGCTGCTCTGATTGCTTGGCATCCCGGCCTGCAATAGGCGATCCAACAATGATATCTGTCTGTCCGGACAGCTTGTGAAGCAGGACGTAGTACGCAGACAGCATCGTCATGAACAGTGTCGTGCCCTGCTGCTTAGACAAAGCCTGCAAGCGGCGGATAAGCGGTTCATCCAATACGATTTGCTCTGTAGCACCGTTAAATGTTTGAACCGGCGGACGAGGGCGGTCAAACGGCAGATCCAGCACTGGAAGTTCACCTTGTAACGTATTGAGCCAATAGGTTTTGTCTGCTTGATGATGCTTTAATTGTTCATTTTCCCAATGTACATAATCTGTCCATTCGATTTCTAAGGCTGGGAGCTGCGGCGTTTCATCTGCAAGCAGTGCGTCATATGCCACTTCTAATTCCTGAATGAGCAGGCTGAGTGACCATGCATCTGAAATGATGTGATGCTGCGCGCAAAGGAGATAATACTCCTCCTTCCCCATATCTACTATCGTCCACTGCGCAAGAGGCCCTCTTTCTAAATCATAGACGCGTTCTGCCTCTTGCTGAATGAGCTGCTTCAGTCTTCTCGCTCTTGTTTTTTCATTAAATAACGAGAAATTTGCCACAGTCACAGATGGCGGAAGGTCTTCTCGAATGAGTTGGACCGGCTTGCCGCCAAGTGATTCGAATGTTGCCCGAAGTGCTTCATGCCGCTTTGTTAAAAGGCCAATCGCTTTTGTTAATGCTTGAATGTGTAATGATCCTGTCAGCTTCCAAGCACCTAATATATTGTAATGATGGCTCTTTTCTAATGTGGATAAGAACCAAATGCGCTTCTGGGCATGTGACAGCTCATAGCTTGTTTTCTTTTCAAGCTTTGGAATTTTGGCTTCCTGAACGGCTGGCGCCCCTTTGATGTCATCAATCATTTGCGCCAGATGTGCCAAATGTGTGCTTTCAAATAATATTTTTAAAGGCGCCTTCATTGAAAATTCATGATTGATCCGAGAAATGGTTTGAGTCGCTTTTAGTGAATGTCCGCCAAGATCGAAGAATTGATCCTCTTTGTACACGCGATCTACATCTAAAATATCCTCCCAGATGGCGGCAAGAACCTGCTCTGTCTTCGTTTCTGGCAATTGCTTTTCAAGGCTTAGTACGTTTTTGTCATGATTCAATTTGAGAGCTTCATGATCAATAGAGCCATCTTGTTTTTTCGGTATTTCCTGTACTTGCTGAATGTCCCATTTGCCTTCTGCGACGCTCTTGATCTCTTCAACATGCACTTCTTTGCCAGGCTGAACAGTGTAAAAAAGCTTTTTCTCAAAGACCGGTATTGGAGCTGGCTGAAGATACCCGGCGATGTCTGGGTTTGCTCCATCCAATCCGATAAATAGATGCGCTTCATTCAGCCGAACACCTAGACATAATGAATGGAGACCTTGCTTCTTTCCAATCAATTGAAATCCCTTGCGAACGGTGAGAGCTGCTCCTGTATGCCCCTTAGACAAACCGAGATTATCCCACATACTGAAGTTCAAAGAAATCGCTCGTCTTCCTTGTTGAAAGTTGAGAGCGTGGGCGAGTCCATCTAAAAAGCTGTTGGCCGCAGAGTATGCCCCAAATGTCGTGCCGCCAAAAAAGCCATTGACCGATCCAAAAAAGACAAGCGGTACTGTCTGATCATACTTAAAGGCTTCCTGCAGCACCCATGCCCCGTCTGCTTTCCCTGACATTTCTTTGGTGAAATCCTCTTCTGACGTATGAGCCAGTGTATACTTGTCCGCCTGCTGAAAATGCTCAGACACATTGCCAGCACCGGCCAAATGCAGCACACCTCGGATCGATTGTACAAAATGCTTTTCTGCTTCATAAATCGCCTGTTCGACGTCACATAAGTTGGTCACATCCGCTTGGACATAAATGACGTCACCAAAACCTTTTAACTGTGAGAAGGCTTCTTTCTTTTCCAAGCTGCCTTCCAGAGATGTCCGTCCAATTAAGACGAGCTTTAAGCCAAATTGGAGCATCTGCTTAGACAGCTCAAACCCAATCCCGCCAAGTCCTCCAGTCAATAAATAAAGACCTTCATATTCTAAAAACCCTTCTGTTTGAGGTGCTTCCATCATATTAACTTTTTCCAGCTTTGGTACGAACCTGTCCCCATTTCGGTAAGACACTTCTGCTTTTATATGGATAGCAGACAATTCATCCGCAATATGCTTGGCATCCTGTTCTACATTCTCCGCTTCAATATCAAGATGAGACACCTCTGCTCCTTCCCATTCTTGCGGAATGGTTTTTAATAGA
Organism: Bacillus sp. WP8; assembly: GCF_000800825.1. Classification (NCBI taxonomy): domain Bacteria; kingdom Bacillati; phylum Bacillota; class Bacilli; order Caryophanales; family Bacillaceae; genus Bacillus; species Bacillus sp. WP8. The sequence goes on along the minus strand of NZ_CP010075.1, from coordinate 409,510 downwards.
CCTACAAGCGGCGTTTTCTCCACATGAAGATCGTCTTCAGGCTGCACAAATTGTCCACCTTTTGTCACAACGACAAAACGGATGGGCTCTTTATTTGCTTGTCTCAATGCTTGATACAAGTACAAAATGGATTGATTGGTGCTGGCATGCAGCTCTTTGAAATGCGCAGGATCAACGATGTCTTCTTTGTCTGACACATTCCACAGATGGAGCATGCGCCCGGTCTTTAGTTCATCTGCTTCAAGTGCTGCAATGAGCCTGACGTAATCTCCCTTGATTCTCGGGTTTATCTGATACATCCCTTTAGACAGACGCAAAAATTCATGCCCTTTTCTCACAGAAATATATGGCTGATTCTTTTGCTCAAATTGGACGTAAAGCGATTGATAAAGTCCTTTTTCATCCTCGAAAACGAGTACATGGTCAGCAAAAGACTGAGTTGGACCGATATTCTCCTTAGCCCAAATGCGTTTAAAAAACCAATCTGGGAGTGTTTGTTCATTTTCAGAAGCAAGATCCAGTGCCTGTTCAATGTCACGGAAGGCTCCATCTTTTAGTGCTGCGCCTAACTGGGCACGCTGGATTTTCCCACTCTCCGTTTTCGGAAATTGATCTTTTTTCACCGGAATGATGTGATCAGGCTCTATGCCGATTTTTCGAATGATGGCCTCTCTAATCTGTTGAATCATCGTGATTTGTTCCTCTATTGAATCCCTTTGTGACACAAAAAAGACGGCAAGCGTGTCGTTGCTTGATTCGGGATTATAAATGCCGTACGCAGCAGCAAAGGTGACTTCAACCCCGTCCACCTCTTCTACAACGGCTTCAATTTCGTAATTCAAATAGTTAGCGCCGTTGATGACAATGATGTCTTTTTCTCGACCTGTCAGAACGAGACGCCCTTCGTGAATAAAGCCTAAATCCCCCGTGTGAAACCAGCCGTTTTCCGCAAATACTTCTTGATTGGCTTCCTCATTTTGATAGTAGCCCATCATAATTGTTGGGCTCTTCACCTGCAAGCGCCCAACCTGATCTTCTGGCAGCACCTCGTGATGCTCATCTACAATTCGAATCCATACAGACGGAATCGGTGTGCCGACTTCTGTAAACGTCATCTTGTTCGGATGATCGTGCGTCACATATTCGATCTCACTTGTTAATGAATTTTGATCAATCGTCAGCTGCCCATCCTGTTCACCGTTCCGCATAAATTTCTTTGACTGAACAATGGCTGAGGATGTTTCTGACATGCCGTAAGCAGGTACCATCGCATGACGGCTTAATCTGTGCTGACCCATGATGTGCATGAAACGCTGTGTGACTTTCGGGACAACTGCTTCGGCTGCATTCATGATATAAGTCAGAGTAGACAGGTCCCAGCTCCCTTTACGAATGTCCTCCTCATATTCATTCATCATGGCAAAAGCAAAGTTTGGCGCCCATGTTCTTGTCACACCGTATGTTTCTATCCAATCCAGCCACACCATCGGCCGCTCGATAAATTGATCGATGGATGGACTAATCTGCTGGCAGCCAAGGTAGACGTCATGTACATGAAACATGACAATTCCACCAACATGATCAAGTGGCATCCAGTTAAGTGACACATCCTCATGTGTAAAGCCGTTTACCTGCTCAAAAGCAATAATTCTAGATAAAATGCTTTGATGATGATGACGGATACACTTTGGCACACCCGTACTTCCTGAAGACAGCAGCTGCAGCACAGGCTCATCCGGCTCCGGCTCATAATGCTGTTCATCTGGTTCATACGCCAGCAATGTTTCAATTGTTAAGATAGGCATGGTCTTTGCTTCAAATGTCTCACGCAGCCCAGCAATGTCCTCAGCACTTGCTTCATTCGTAATAATGAAAGGTTCATTTTGCAGCTGAAACACGCCCTTCAGCTTATTCACACCTTGATTCATTTCATCATAAACAGGCGGCACAGAGACCGGGGTCGGAATAATTCCTCCGAGAATACAGCCCCAGAACACCGTGATAAAATCTTGATGATCTTTCAATTGAAGTAACACTTGATCACCGTTTGTCAGTCCTGCTGCCCTTAAACCAGACAGAACCCGTTCAGCGCTTGTTAGTAATTCAGGATAGGTTTGGGTCAACGTACGCCCGTCTTCTTTCAAATAAGTCACCCCGCGGTCTGGTGACATAAAAGCTGCTCGAATCAGCACCTCTGTCAGTGTGACAGGTGTGCCTGGCTTTTTGATCACATCTCCGCCATACACAAGTGCGGGCGGCTTCTCATGTACAGATGATTGCTTTGTCTCGCTCGCTTCATTTTTCGAAAGCGATCCGTTCCCTTGAGTACGCTGTCGATTAGGAAACAGATCATCTAAGTGATAGGGCGTTTGTTTTTCTGACTGACTTTCAATGAAAGCGGCCGCTTCCTCTACTCCATCTATAGCTTTGGTGCGCTCTTCTATCTTTCTTAATTCCTCTTGATCTATGATTTCAATTGACAGCAGTGCCTCTGTATCGACTGCTCCACTTTCTGTCTTTGGCAAAGAAGGTAATAAGATGAGAGCAGCTGGCACTTCATGAGGGTGAAGTGGACCTTTCATCAGGTCCTCCCTTGTCAGCGAAGGGTCCTTCGCCTGTGCAAATAGCACAAGCGATAGACTGCCTTCTTGATTTTTCTTCGGAATGATGGCACATTCCTTAAGCGGAAAATGAAGCATCATGACTTGCTCTAATGCTTTGAGATCCATCCGTTTTCCGTTGATTCTGACGATATGATTTGCTGCATGTCCTTTTCGTCTACTCACTAACATCGTTCTTCTCCTCCTACATCCAATCCAAAATCTGAATCTTATTTTTTTCAGTCCAAACGCCGACATCCCCTGTCGGATAGAGGTATTCGCCAGTTTGATGTTTGAATGGATGCGGAATTTTATGCGTCTCCATCCAATCGGCAAGCTCCCCGCAAAGTGCTTTGATATCCTTTGCGCCGATAAAAATATCTCCAGGGAATCCTATCGGCATGAGCTGATGCTCTTCGCTCAGGACATATATTTCCGTCTCACAGGAAGGATCATGCACACCTGAATAGACCTCTTCTTGATCTGGGTACAGCACACTGACTTGTGCGTTTTTCGCCCAATCGGTGATTATCCGCTCTTTTTCTTCATTCGTCACGATTGTGAAGGAAGAAAGGGGTGTCTCCATTTGTTCTGTCATCGCTTCAAGTGTGTGGATCAGCTGCTGCATCAACGATTGTATTTGCTTTTCTGTATATTGATTGAGGCGATATGTGACCCGAAGCTCCAGCGTATCTCCCGGAACTGCCACAAGGGTCAGGTCATAGTTCGTTTCTTCATGACTCGCAATGTCTACAATGCGTACTCCGTATGGCTCGATAGATTCAATCGGATAGTTTTCAAACACGACAATGCTGTTAAACAATGAATCTCCATTCGGGATGTGGGTCAGCTGCTGAATATCTGGCAGTACGGTATATTCGAATTCCCGCATCTGAAAAACTGTTTCCTGCGTATGTGCCAGCAGCTTGGAAATGGTCCACTCTGGCGTGATCGGCAAACGGAGCGGCAATGTGTTAATAAAGAGCCCTGTCATGCTTTCAACCTGTGGTAAATCCGCCGGCCGTCCTGATACTGTCACGCCGAACATGACATCATCAGATCCTGAATGAAGATGCAAAAGCAGCCCCCATGCTGTCTGAATCAGGGTGCTCATTGTCACCTTCTGCTTGCCTGTCATCTTTTCGAGTTTCTCCTGCATCTCGGGCGTTAGTTTGATACTTAGCTGATCAACACCTGCATCTTCATCTGAAGCATGCCCATCGTCTCCTGGAAGCGGCGTGGCCTCCTCTACTCCTGACATATAATGTTTCCAGAACGCTAGCGCCTTCTCTTGATCCTGCTTTTGCAGCCACTCGATAAAATCTTTATATGGACGGACAGCAGGAAGATCCAACTCCCGTTCATCCACAAGAGAGCGGTACAAAGAAAAGGATTCTTCAATAAAGCTGAACAAGCTCCAACCATCGATTAAAATATGATGAAAGCTAAAAACAAACGTGCATGTGTTTTCATCACGATGGAATAAAGCAATACGAATCAGCGGTTCATCCGTATCTTCTAGTTTGAAATCCTTTAAACGATCTGTTTGCAAATATTGCTCGATGGCTTCCTTCTGATCCGTTTCACTCAGGTGGCGCACATCGTGCTGAGTGAGGTGAATGCTTCCTTCTGATTGAATCAACTGAACAGGCTCCTTTAGCCCTTCCCAAGCAAATGTTGTCCGCAAAATCGAATGACGTTCCACAAGCAGATTCCAGGCTTTTTCATAGGCTGCACCGTCCGTTAAGCCTTCGAGCGTCATATGCACTTGACCAAAATACGCCTGTGACGCTTGATCTAATAAAGCATGAAACAGCATCCCTTGCTGCATTGGAGATAGTGGATACACATCCACTACATTGTCTGGGAGATCATCGATTTGCTTTTGCGTCAGCTGAACCATTGGAAAATCAGATGGCGTAAAACCGCCTTTTGTCTCTACACAATGCGTCAGAATATCCTCCATTTTTTCTTTGAACCGTTCAGGTAACAGACGCACCTCTTCATACTGAAGCAGTTCACGATTGATCATAAAATTCATCTGAAGCTGACCGTTCACAACATATCCGTACACATCGATCAAATGCTGTCTTTCTGCTTTTGGATCATGTACATGTCCATTTCGTTCATCAGCTATATAAAGGTGTGTCTCACCGTCTATTTGATCTAACTGTCCAAGGTAATTAAAGCTCATCTGCGGCGCTGCCTTTTTGAGTAAACGAGTTGCTGTCATGTATTGAAGCAAGCCATAGCCGATTCCCTTTTGCGGCACAGCTCTTAAGGTTTCTTTGACATCTTTGATTTGTCTCTCAACATCGGTTTGAATAAAAGGAATAAAAATAGGATAAGAGCTTGTAAACCATCCGACTGTTCGTGACAAATCCATTTGTTCAAATAAATCCTCGCGTCCGTGCCCTTCTAACGTAATAAGTAGTGGCTTTCCAACGGCTTGCGTGAGTCCTGATAAAAGTAAATCGTTTACCTCTGTTCGGTACGCTTGAGATGCCTGTCTTAGTAAAATATCTGTTTGATCCTTCGTCAATTGAATAGACAGGATCTCTGCATGTTCTTCTATATTGAAAAGCGCAGGTGTTTGAAAAGGAGAACCCTCTTCCTCTTGACTGATGATATTTTGCCAAAAAGGAACCTGCTCTTGTAATTGATCGGTTTGTGCATATTCATAAAGAGCCTCTGCCCACTGCTGATAGGACGCAGTTTTCTTTGCAAGCGCGATTTCCTGCCCTGCCGCAAGCTGCTTCAGTCCATTTAATAGGTCTTCCTGTATGATGCGCCATGAGATTCCATCCATCACAAGATGATGGGCAGCGATAAAGAGTTCAGACATACCATCACTTATGTGAAAAAGAACGGCTTTGATGACTTCCCCTCGCTCTAATGACAACGTTCCTTGACAAGCGGCGGTCTCCATACGGATTTGTTCCAGCGCTTCCTCTTGAGAAACACTCGTTAGATCAAAGAAGGTGACACAAGGCGTGATGCCAGGCGCACGAATGGTTTGAATCCACGAGCCATCTGCTGCTTTTGTATAAATCGCTCTCAGCATATCGTGATGATCGACAATTTTTGAGAGAACCTGTGTCAGCTGCTTGAGCTGTATGGATTGCTTGAATTCCATATGGGCAGATAAATTCCAGTAATCTTGGTTTATCAATGATTGCTCAAAGAACCATGATTGGATCGGAAGTAGACGAACTGCTCCTGTGACAGGCGACTGATCATAGAACGCAGCAGCATCTGACTTTTTCATAGCAAGTGCCAGCTGTGAAATCGTCTGTTTTTCAAATACATCTCTCGGCTGAATGACGTAGCCTTCCTGTGCTAAGCGCGCCACCATTTGTATGACAATAATCGAATCTCCGCCAAGCTCAAAGTAGTTATCATGTACGCCAATCGAAGGAGTGCCGAGCAGCTGAGTCCACACTTTTTCCAGTACACGTTCTTCCTCACTGAGTGCCTTGTCAGCCGGTTTGTCCACTTCTTCCTGTCTCCACTCTGGCGGCGGGAGACGTTTTTGGTCTACCTTGCCATTTGCCGTGAGCGGGAGTTCCTCCAGCTCTATTAATAGGCTTGGCACCATATAATCTGGCAGTATTTCTTTTAATTGATGGCGAATGTCTTGCGTGGTCACGCTGCCCTTTTGGACAAAATAACCGATCAACCGCTTGTGGCCACTCTCATGCTGATGCGGAATGACTGCACATTCTATGATGTCTTCAAAGCGCAGCATAGCGGCTTCAATTTCCCCGCATTCGACGCGGTGTCCGCGAATTTTCACCTGATGATCGATTCTTCCTAGGCAGTCGATGATGCCGTTTGGCAGCCAGCGGCCCAGATCGCCAGTTTTATATAAACGCGCTCCTTCTTGGAAAGGATGCGGGATAAATGATTGTGATGTTTTTTCTTCATCTCCAAGGTAACCGAGTGCAAGCCCTGTACCGCCTACATAGATCTCTCCAATGACACCTTGTGGAACCGGCTGCAGCTGGTCGTCTAGTACATAAGCTTGTGAATACGCAATTGGCTGACCGATAGGAACCGCCACCTGCCCCTCATCCACTGCCCGAATGTGATGCACACAGGAGAACGTCGTATTCTCAGTTGGTCCATAGCCGTTTAAAAGGCCTTCAGGTAAATACGGCAGCGCTTTACGGATATGAGCAGCTGACAAAGCATCACCACCGACCAATAAGGCATTGAATCCAGATAAAGCTTCTGGATGTTCCTCTGTTAATCGGTTAAACAGCGGCACTGTCAGAAATCCTGTTGTGATCTTGTAAGATGTCAGCGTGTCAGCCAGCGTATCCATTGATAAAATCGTATTTCGATCGGTCAGTATCAGCCTTCCTCCGTTGAGCAGGGCTCCCCATATTTCATACGTAAAGGCATCAAAGGAAAAGCTAGCGATTTGTAAAATACGCGTATGTTCGTCAAGGGTGACATAATCTGTTTCACATACAAGCCGGATGACCGCTTCATGCGGAATCAAAACCCCTTTTGGCTGTCCAGTTGACCCTGATGTGTAATTGATATAAGCGAGTCCATCAGGTTTTAAGGCAGCAGGTTTGAGTTCTCCCTCTGATAAAAACTCTTCATATCCCTGATCAAGACAAATGAGCTCGGTTTGACTGATTGAGACTTGTTTCAGCCATTCATTTTTTGTTAGTAACAGCTGAATACCTGTATCCCTCAGCATATAATCAATTCGTGCATCTGGATATTCAGGATCAATTGGGACATAGGCCCCGCCTGCTTTCACAATCGCCAGCACCCCAAAAATCATTTCAGGCGACCTGTCGATCAGCAGCCCTACTGGTTCATGCGGCTTCACTCCTCGCTGCTGCAGATAAGCGGCAAGCCGATCGACTTTTTCTTGTAACTCCTGATACGTCCACTGGTCTTCCCCAGATTCGAGGGCGATCGCATGAGGTGTCTTTTTCACCTGTGCTTCAAACCGTTCTGTGATGAGAAGCGGGCCTGCTGGTTGTTCTGTTTTTCCGCTCCATTCATAGAGCAGCTGCTGCTTCTCTTTCTCTGGCAGATAATTCATTTGTCTGATCGGCTGTGCTGGATTTTCACAAATACACATAAGCAGCTGTTTGTAGTAACGAAGGAACCGTTCCATCGTGTCGTCAGAAAATAAGTCTGCATCATACTCTAGTTTTAATTGAAGACCTTCCGCCCCTTCAAAAACAAACAGGGATAGATCAAACTTGGCCGTATCGTTATCTTCAATGGCTAAAACGGATGTCGCCTCACCCATCGGTGAAGCTTCAAGAGGCAGGTTTTGCAGAACGAACATGACCTGAAACAGCGGCTGCTTCCCAGCCTCACGAACAATATTCAGTTCATCTACGACCATCTCAAACGGCACATCCTGATGTGCATAGGCGCCCATTGTTGTTTCCTTCACTCGCTCTAATAGCTCTGTGAAAGCCGGATTCCCGCTATGATCGATTCGAAGTGCCAGCGTATTCACGAAAAATCCGATGAGCTGCTCCATCTCCGTCCGATTTCTCCCGGCAATGACGGATCCAATGACAAACTCATCCTGTGAAGACAATCGATGCAGCAAGGTAGAGAAAGCCGAAAGTAATGTCATATAAAGGGTGCTGTCTGTTTTCTTAGAAAGAACAGCCAGCTGTTCAGATAACGGCTTCGACAAGCGGAATTTTTTCGTTTTTCCCCTATAGGATTGAACGGCCGGACGCGTGTAGTCATACGGCAGCATCAACTCTTCCACAGGTACCGCAAATTGCTCCTTCCAATAGGAAAGCTGCTTCTGAAGTGTTTCTCCCGTCAAATACTCCTTCTGCCATAGTGCGTAATCTGCATATTGAATCGGCAGTGGTGAGAGATCAGGCTCCCTCCCCTCGATCATCGCTGTATACCATTCGGATAGCTCCCTTGCGGCAATGCCAATCGACCAGCCATCTGACACGATGTGGTGAATGGACATCAGCAGCAAATGATCTGTTTCTGACAGCCGAATTAATTTCGCGCGAAAAAGTGCATCTTGCTCTAAGCGGAAAGGTGTGCCAGCTTCTCTTTTCGCCCATTCAGCCGCTTTTTGTTCTTTTTCTTCCTGTGATACCAGTTCTGATACATCTACCACCTCAAGCGCTGGAAGAGTCATATGCTCATGTATGATCTGTACCGGTTCATCGCCGTTCATCGCAAAGGATGTTCTGAGCGATTCATGCCTTTGCACCATTTGCTGCAGGCTGTGCTGAAGCACCTTTACATCTAAAGGTCCATTCATCCGAAAGGAAATCGTATTATTGTATAATGCTAGATCGGGCTGTAATTGATAGAGAAACCACTGTCTTTGCTGAGCATAGGACATTGGAAGCTCCTGCCCCTTTTCTATTTTCCGTATCGGAATCGCTTCATCGGCTCTGGCATTTAAATCAATCCAGTCAGCTAACTCTCCAAGTCTCGTATGCTCAAAAAGAACGGCGAGCGGCACGTCAAATCCCGTTTTCTGCCTAACAGCTGACAGCATTTGCGTTGCCTTGAGCGAATGACCTCCGAGTAGAAAGAAATGATCACCACAGCTGATGTTTGAAACATCAAGCAGTTCGGACCAAATGCGCGCCAAGAGTTTTTCCGTCTCAGTTTGAGGTGCTCTGTCCTCTGAACCCTGTCCACTTTCCTTTATTAATTCATTGAAATGCACTTCGTCCGGCATCCCATCCTCTGTTTCTTTCCAGTATTCTTCAGGATAGAGATGTACGGAACATTCCCCAGATAGACGAGACTGTATACACGTATAAATGGACTGATACAGCCTTTCTTCAATAGCCGTTGTTTGATCAGTCTTGAAAAAGACATATACGGCCTGTTCTGTTTGAATATCCCCCTGTATCATTTCTTGAATATCCTGCTTCGATCGATCCAACCCGATATAAATGAGAGGAGTATCTGTCATCAAGCATGCCAGCATTGTTTGAATGCCTGCCCGCTTTGGAATCGGGAGGTAGCCTCTTTCTTTTAGCATGCCTTTGATCATTGAGCCTTCACTCATTCCCGTCTCATCCCACATACTAAAGCTAAAGCAATACGGCTTTACTGTAGAGGTGAGCCTCTGATAATGAGCAAATTGTTCAACGAACTCATTGGCCGCGCAATAAGCGCCAACGGTCATCCCGCCCTTTAACGTTCGAGCTGACGAGCTAGAAAGGAATAAGACATTCTGCCGTTTAGAAGCTGCTTCATGTAGCGCAATCGTGCCATATACCTTCGCTTCGTACATCGCATGTAATGACACAGACGTCATGTCACGAAGCAGCTCTTCTTGAATGATGCCAGCGAAATGAATGACGCCATGCAGCCTTTTGCCTAAAGCTGCCTCCTGTTTTGAGATCAAGGCTTCTATGGCTTTTGCGTCAGTGATGTCCACCTTTTCATAAAGAACTGTGCCGCCGCGCTTTTCCGCTAATTTCTCAAGTGAAATCAATACGTCTTGCTGCTCCACAGATAAAGCCTCTCTCGCCTTTCTTCCAACCAGCACAAGATGCGCGTGATAGGATGTCAGCAGGTGCTCACTCAGCAACCGCCCAATGCCGCCAAGCCCGCCTGTTATCACGTAAAGCCCGGATGATTCAAACGGCGGCTTCTTCCTCCTTTGTTCTTTTTCCAGATGAAGCGGCGTTAAAAGAGGAGTATAACGAACACCTTCGCGATAAGCGGCGATATGATGGCTTGTGTCATGTGTAAGCTCTGTCATAATCGATGATGCATGAGAACGACCAGCAGCTGATTCTGCTAGAGAAAAATCAAGACACCGCACCTTGATAAACGGCCATTCATGCTGAACAGCTGTCATCAATCCTGCTGTCGTTGCTTTCTCCACATCATGTGTTTGATCTTCCGGTAAATTCATCGCATGAGCAGAGACAAAGGTGATCTCTACCGGTTCCTCATAGACAGCGATCGCTTTTGTTACATATAATGCACTCATGCTGCCAGTCTTCTGTGCTTCTTTTGCCGCCGCTGCATGAAGTGTGTCTTCTTGAGTTGTGTAGTTCCAAAGGTGAAAGATTTGTTTCACCGAAACGCCATACGAACGGAGCGTCTCAAAGAGTTGTTCGTAGTCAGACGGCCGATTCGGGTGGATGATGAAGTGTGTATGTGTGAGTTGTGTGAATGCTTGACCCGGTTCAACCGTAATAAAGGTTTGTTCATTGCTTGAAAGGGATCTCAATTGATCTGCCAGCCCTAAAGTATCTGCAAAGATCACCGTGTTCCCTAATGTTTGTGTTTCAGCTTCATGGAGCGGAGCAGGTATCCACTTCTTTTGTAAACTCCAATCAGGCAAGGTGTGTTCATTTTCAAGTCTGATGTCCAGCTCCTTGATGATTTCATCGAATTCGCCTTCCTGCCATCGCTTCTTGAGCTGTGCCCTCTCTATTTTTCCAGAGCTTGTTTTCGGAAAGGCATGCTTCTGGACAGGGATCACGCGCGATGCAGATATCCCCATTTTTGTTGCAATATGGGATTTGATATTTTGACTTGCCCTCATGATATAAGAAGGTTCATACAGCTTCGGTGTAAAAAAGAGAATCAGCTCGTCGGATGCAGATGCTTCCATCCGAGCGGAACAAGCGGCGACAAAGCTCGTTTCGACGCCGGGTACTTCCTCTGTAATGACTTCAATTTCATAGTTGTGATAATTTTTCCCGTTGATGATGATCATGTCTTTTTCTCTACCGGTTAATGTCAGCCTTCCTTCGTGCAGGAAACCTAAATCCCCCGTGTGGAACCAGCCGTCTGTTTGAAAAACTTCTTGATTCGCTTCGTCATTCTTGTAATAGCCCTTCATTGTCGTCGGCCCTTTAATTTGCACACTGCCAATATGATCTTCGGGAAGAAGCTCATGCTGATGGTTAACGATACGAATCGTAATACCCGGAATTGGTCTTCCCAGCTCTGTAAAGCTGACGGTTCCTGTCTCCCGTGCCTCCGCTGGTCTTAGCTGCTCTGTGAGTGATGTTTCCTCAAAGGTTAGAACCCCGCTGCTTTCATCTCCCCGCTCTATCGCAAAAGAGAAGACAACGGCTGAAGAGATTTCAGACATGCCGAATGCCGGTCTAATGACGTCTCCCTTTAAGCCGTGCGGAGCCAGCAAGTGTAAAAATCGGTGAATCGTCTTCGGTACGACCGCTTCTGCCCCATTGATCATACAGGTCATAGCAGAAAGATCCCAAGATCCTGACGAGATGTCTTTCTCATAATCATTGATCATCGCAAATGCGAAGTTAGGCGCCCATGTCTTCGTTGCACGGTAGCGGTCCATCCAGTCAAGCCAGCGCAGCGGCTGAGCGATAAAATCATCTGTTCTTGCCCGAACCTGCTCACAGCCCGTGTACACATTGACAAGGTGAAACATCACAATACCGCCAATATGATCTAAGGGCATCCAGTCTAACGACACATCCTTTTGTGTAAACCCGTTGGCTGCCACTGTTCCTTTGACATTCGCCAGTACGCTTCGATGAGAATGTTCTACGCATTTGGGCATCCCTGTGCTTCCAGACGTTAAGATAAAAAAGACTGAATCATCCGGTGACGCTGGATAAGCTTCTATATCTCTTTCTAAAGAAAGCATCGGCTCAACGGCTGCGACACGTAACTTGTCTGTATGCCACAATAAAGCTAAGCCTTGCACCTCATCAACCAGCGAGTCATCTGTTAAAATGAGCGGATGCTCCAGCAGGTTCCACGCATGATGAAGCTTCTTCACAGAGGCATTCATTTCCCGATAGGTCGGTGCAGCGGACACTAGTGTTGGAACAAATCCTCCCAACACACACGCCCAAAAGGCTGTTACCATCGCATGATTGGATGAAAACTGAAAGAATACAGGATCACCCGGTTCAAGTCCTAAAGCCCTCAAACCTGTCAGAACCCGCTCGGCGTCCTCCTTTAACTGCGCGTAGGATTGTGTGAGTTCATTTTCACTATTGACGATATAAGTCAGACCATTTTTCGTTTTTGCCGCCTCTGTTAAGGCGTCCTGCAAGGTTTGGGCTCCTGCCTTAACATCTAGATCCCCTCCATAGGAAAGGGCGGGCGGCATGTCCGCTAAAGCAGGGGAAGCCGTTTGCGTCTGTATCGATTCAGCTGCGGCTTCCTGCTCCATGTGATTGTCGAGAAATAAATGAGAGAGGTGATATGGCCGCGGTCGAATGGTTTTTTCACGAGAAAAAACAGCGAAGCGTTCGATTTCGTTGGTTTGTAAAATCGTTCTCTGTACATCTTGTAAAATCGTATCCATTGATTCATGTACATTTGATTTATTTATAATTGATGGTTTCATATGAGTTCCTTTCCTTTTTTGTCAGGCAGGGCTGCCAATATGCACCCCTGCCTGAACTAAAGTTTACAAAACGGCTTCTCTATTTTTTTGATTCACGATCTTTTGGATCAGCTGGGCATTTTGGGCTGCACATTCTTTGTTTTTGAACATGTCAGCGTGTTGACCGTAGCCTTGATAATAGCGATAAGCACCGGTCGTCGCCTTTTCCCAATGATCCATCCAGTCTGGAATCTCAATTTGCTCTTTTGATTGGATGAAATCAATATCTGCTTGTATCTTTCCTTGATTCACCCCCTTAACAAATGTTTCATAATAGGCCCGCGTTTTTTGAGCAAGCGCTTCTTGAACGAGCTCTTCTTGGGCAAGTTCACTTTGCTTTGATTGATGAACAATCGCTTGGATATCGTCCTCGATGGATCGTCCTTCTAAATCACTTTCTCCAATTTTCTTATAGGAATCGATCATGATGACCTTATCCACCGTCCGTCCTGCTTGTTCAAGCGATTGAACGAGATCAAAGGCCAGATAGCACCCGCCAGAGTAACCCATCAAAGTCAGAGGCCCTTCAGGCTGAAGATGCTGAATATGCTGAACGTATTGCGTCATGCGGTGATCAGCTTCAATAAAATCAAAGGCGATCAAACGAACGCTATCGAGCGTTTTGGCGGCTTCCTGATAGATAAAGCCATAGCCCGGTAATGGCGGAAGAGCAAAGACTGTTGGCGTTTGAGATTCATTGAATACAAGATAGCCGGCAGCTTCATGATCCTGCTGTTGAATATAACGGCTGATGGCTTCAATTGTAGGTGTCTCAAACAACAAGTGAATAGGCACCTGAACATCGAATTCCTTCGACACCTTTGATAAAAGCGACATCGCTTTTAAAGAATGTCCTCCAAGCTCAAAGAAATGGTCATCTGTACTGATATCATCTCGTTCAAGCACTTCACGCCACATGACAAGCAGCTTTTGTTCTACCTCATTTGCCGGAAGCTTCACATGGCGGTTTCCTTGAGGCGCTTCTGGCTTTGGCAGCTGACGTTTATCAACTTTTCCATTTGGTGTCAGCGGCATTTTCTCAAGTCTGATCAGCTCATGAGGCTGCATGTAAGCCGGAAGTTTCTCCTTCAGCCCTGACTTGATCACATCAACTTTGTCCTTCCACTTCTCCTCACATGTCATATAGGCGAGCAGTCTTGTATGCTGCGAGCCATGCTGATCCGTTATAAGGGCAGCTTGCTTTACGCCTGGATGCATGAGAAGGTGGGCTTCAATTTCTGTCAGCTCAATTCGGTGGCCGCGAATTTTCACCTGATCGTCCACTCTGCCTGCATACTCAATCAGACCGTCTGCTCGAAAATAAGCCAAATCTCCCGTACGATACAGCCTTTCTCCCGTAGCAAATGGATGTGTGATAAAGGCTTCTTTTGTCAGATCAGGACGATTCAAATACCCCTTCGCAAGCCCTTTGCCGCTGAGACAAAGTTCTCCGACCATTCCAATCGGCTGAAGCTGTCCTTGCTGGCTCAATATATAAGCACCCGTTTGGTTAATCGGCTTTCCGATTGGAATAGAATGCGCTTCTATCGGCGGAGCTTCATCTACAGGATAATAGGTGGCAAAAACGGTTGATTCGGTTGGGCCGTAGACATTGATTAGTCTGCCTTTTCCCATGACATCAAAGGCTTTTCTCACATGCTGTACAGATGCACGCTCCCCTCCGAATAACACCTTGCGCACACTGTGCATCCAATCGGTTTCTTCATCAACGAGAAGATGAAATAAAGCAGTTGGAACAAACATGACAGAAATGCTTTCTCTTTTAATGAGCTCCGTCAGCTCATGCATATCTAAAATGGTGTCTTTTTTCGGCAAGACAAGCTTTGCCCCATTTAAAAGCGCACCATATACATCAAAGGTAAAGCCATCAAATACGCTGTTGGATAGCGACAGCAGTGTGTCTGTTTCTGAAATGGTTAAGTAGTTCGTATTTTTGACCACCCGGGCAATATTGGAATGGGTTGTCATGATGCCTTTTGGCTGACCCGTTGTACCTGATGTATACATGATATATGCCGTATCGTGTAAACCTGCTTCTAGCGGCAGATTCTCTGAGCTCATAAGTGAAATTTCCTGATCATCTGCAAACAGATACGTACCAGTAAACCCGAGTCCCTTCGCCTGACCAATAAAGGATGAGTGAGTCAGGAGATGCGTCGCTCCGCTGTCTTTAAGCATGTATTGAATGCGGCTTTCTGGATAATCAGGATCAATTGGCACATAGGCTGCGCCTGCTTTTAAAACAGCAAGCAGACTGACAATGAGTTCAGGTGTTCGATCGGCTAAAATGGCGATGACCGTTCGATGTTCAGTCCCATTTTTTTGCAAATGCCTTGCCAATCGATTGGCCTGTTCATTCAGCTCGGCATATGTCATCGTTTGCTCTTCTGCTGATAGTGCCACTGCATTTGGCTGTTTGCCCACATTATGCTCAAACCATTTCGATAAATATAATTGGTCATGCTCAAGCTCAGGTGCATTCCATTCCTCAAGAATCTGCTGTTTTTCCTGCTTCGTGACGAGCGGGAGTGTATGAACCGATTGATCGGGATGCTTGACCGCCTCATTTATCAATAGACTGAGCTGTTCCTTTAACTTGTGAACAAATTGAGGATCAAACGCTCTTTTGTTAAAGGCCAGCTTCAATAGCAATTCTTCTCCAGGCGATGCGAGCAGATTGAGATCATAGTTTGATTTTTCATAGACATTCATGTTCTCCACCGTGAACCCTAACCGTGCCTCTTGCTCGTCCTTCTTTGCGGCTGGGACATTTTCAAACACGACAATATGATCAATGAGCTGCTGCTGACCTGTCTTTGCCTGAATATCATAAATGGGAATATATTGGTGCGGCTCGGCTGCCAGAGACTGCTGCTGTGTTTCTGACAGGAGTGCACGAAATGTCATGTAATCTGTCAGCTGAATTCTTCTTGGTATGACATTGATGAACAATCCAACCATCCTGTCAACGCCAGCCAAGTCTGCCGGGCGTCCTGACACAACTGTTCCAAACAGCACATCATTTGACCGCTGATACCTGCTCAGCAGAACCGACCAAACGGATTGAAGCGCACTGCTTAACGTCGCATTTTGCTGCAGCGCTAACTCTGACAAAGCAGCCGTTTCTTCTTTGCTCATGGACCATTCAATTTCGCCTAATTCATGTTCATTCGTTTGTTTTCGCTGTTCTTTAAAGGTTGATTGTCCATCAAACCCTGCTAATGATTGCTGCCAATATTGAAGTGATGCTTGTTTATCTTGTTTTTCCAGCCACTTTATATATTCTTTATATGGTTTGACCGGTTCTAGCTTATAAGGAACGTCATGTAAAAGTGCATGGTAAATCGCAAACAACTCCTGCACCACAAGTCCAAAGCACCAGCCATCCAGAAGGATATGATGATAGCTCCATATCCAGCGATAGCTGGCAAAACCCGTTTGGAAAACAGATGCCCGCATGAGAGAATCCTTCGAGAGGTCAAATCCTCTCAGCTGATCCTGTTGTTTGAATTTCTCGATACGTTCAAGCTGTTCGTCTTCAGAAAGATCTTGCAAGTCCACAACATCAAGTGTAAAAGGACGCTCCTTTAGCACAACTTGGACAGGGCGCTTTACTTTTTCGTGGAGAAACACGGTACGAAAAATATCGTACCGCTCCACGATGATATTCATGCTTTTCTCAAGTAAGTCATGATGCAGTGTGCCCTTAACGTTCATATCCATTTGCTCTACATAGAAGCCCTTTTCTTGATGATGGAGGGTATGAAACAGCATTCCTTCTTGCATCGGTGACAGATAATACATGTCTTGAACTTGATCCCTTTTAAATTGACTCATCTATTTCATCCTCCCTTCCTATTTTTATGACTGATCTCGTGTGTTGTTAAGTCAATTTCTCCTCAAGCATGTCAAAAATGTCGTCCATTTCATCCATTTCAAGGTCAGCCGCAGAGAAGTCACTTGGCGTAAATTCCCGTTCGTGCTGCGCTAAGCAATGGGTGATGATGGATTGGATTTTTTCCTTCAACAATGCCATGAACTGCTGTATCGTCTGTTCTTCATATTCACTTGCACAATAGGAGCAAGACAAAATGAATCGATTGTGTTGAACAAGACCACTAAGGTTCAGCTTATAAACAGCTTCCGAATCTGGGCTTGCTTGTCGTCCCATATCATGGATGGACGGCCCAAAGAGTTCTGTCGTCACTTCCTGATCAATCTGTCCAAGATAGTTCAAGCTGATTTCAGGATGTACATGGTGCCCTGACGGTTCAGTGGCTGTCATGTATTTTAAAATCCCATAGCCAATCCCTTTATTTGGCACACGGCGCAGCATTTCTTTCGTTCCTTTAATAGCATCAGCTATGGTCTGATCCGGCTTCGCTTCAAGAACAACTGGATACATACTCGTAAACCAGCCAATTGTGCGAGAGACATCCAGCCCTGATAAAATATCCTCTCTTCCATGACCTTCAAGCTGCACATGTACATGGGACTCACCTGTCCACTCTTGAACAGCAAGACCAAGAGCACATAAAAGAATATCGTTCATTTCCGTTGTGTACGGCAGATGAATATCGGTCAAAAGATGCTCAGTTTCTGTTTCTGTCAGCTGCATTTGAACCGATTTGGTTTCGGCAACTCTTCTTTTCGTCACTTCATGATCAACAGGTAATGCGGTTAATGGTTTGCTTTCAATTTCTGCCCAATACTCCCGCTGACTTTTTAATGGCTGTGACTGTGCATAACGTTCAATGGCCTCTGCCCATTCTTTAAAGGAATGAGTTTTCAGCGGCAGGACAAGGGCTTGTCCCTGAGATGCCTGCTGATATAGAGACATAAAGTCCTCTAGTAAAATTCGGCATGAGACACCGTCAATAACTAAATGGTGTGTCACGATGAGTAAATGATCGCCATCTTCCGCATGGAAACAAATCACTTTCATCAATGGACCTGTTTCGAGGTTCAGCTGACGCTGATACTCATTGGCAAATGTGGAAATTGCCTTTTTCACATCGTGCTCTTTTGAGACATCATGAGAAATAATCGCTATCGGTTCCGGTAGCTCCCGCTGGTTGTATTGCAGGATGCCGCTATGTTCCTGCTTGTATACCATACGCAGTGCATCATGATGTGAAAGTAGTTTTTGCATGACTTGTTCTGTAATGGAAAGGTCAAATCCATTTGGCGCATGAAGCATCATCGAGAGATTCCAATGGTGCTGATCGCTGAATGCTCGTTCAAAGAACCAGCGCTGAATCGGTGTTAAAATGACTTCTCCTTCGACAGATGATTGGTCGGCTGTGAGAAGATCGGCTTCCTCGATATATGGGCGCAGCTCCGCAATCGTCGGGTACTGGAATAGAAGTTTCATATCGAGCTTCCAGCCTGCTTGCGTGAGTCTGCTTGCCATTTGGATACCTTTAATCGAATCTCCGCCAAGGAAGAAGAAGTGATCGTGAATACCGACTTGGCTGTTGCCAAGGACATCTTCCCAAATGCCGCAAAGCAGTGTTTCAACTTCGTCTCTTGGTGCTTCGTATATCGTTTGGTTCGCTTCGATATCAGGAGCTGGCAATGCTTTCAGATCAACTTTTCCATTTGCCGTCATTGGAAATTGGTCTAGCTTGATGATCCATGATGGCACCATGTATTCAGGCAGCGTTCGTTTTAGGCTTTCTTTTAAGTCTTCTGCATCAGTATCGTTCTCTGTGATCACGTAAGCGGCAAGGGCGTCCTGATCACTCGCATCTTTGACCGTTGTCACGACGGCTTCTTTCACCGAATCCAGCGTCAGAAGCTGGGCTTCAATTTCTGACAGCTCAATACGGAAGCCGCGGATATTGACCTGATGGTCTATTCTGCCGAGGTAAATCAGCTCGCCACCCTCTGTCCATTTCACTAAATCGCCTGTGCGGTACATGCGCTCGCCTGGATAAAATGGATCTGGGACAAATCGTTTGGCTGTTTCCTCTGGAAGATTCCAATAGCCTCTTGCCAGTCCTTTTCCTGCAATCACGAGCTCACCCGGTACGCCTGGCGGCGACAGGTCATATAACGAACCCATAATGTAAAAACGAGTATTGGCAATGGCTGTTCCAATCGGAAGCGTGCCTTGTTCTGGATCGATCATTCCGCTTGTCGCTACGACCGTATTTTCAGTTGGACCGTAGTTATTGACGAGTTGATATGGAACTGGCTTCACCTGTTTCAGCTTGTCTCCGCCTGTTAGTAAGTAACGTAGAGAATGGTTGTCCATTGACATAAACTGCTCACAAAGCTGTGTTGGCAGGAAGGCAATGGTGATGCCTTCTTCATTGAAATACGCATTGAGCTTGATCATATCGAGGCGAATTGCTTCGTCGATGATATGCAGCTCTGCGCCAGCGATCCACGTCGGGAACATCTCCCAAATGGAGGCGTCAAAGCCAAAGCCTGCATATTTCGCAGTTCGATCCTCGTGCGTCACTTGGAACGCATCATTGTGCCAGAATGCAAGATTCACAAGAGACTGGTGCTCGACCATGACACCCTTCGGCTGTCCCGTCGTCCCAGACGTGTAAATCATGTAGGCAAGATCCGTTGGTTTGATCTGAACCTGAATCTCGTGAGCTTCTCCCTCTACCGCATCTTCTATGAACAGGATATGACCTGTGAATGAAGGTGGTGCAGTAAGTCCTTTCTGCATCAGAAGTACCTCTGCCCCGCAGTCTTCCAGCATGTATGCAATACGCTGCGCTGGATAATCTGCATCAATCGGAACAAATGCCGCACCTGACTTGAGAACGCCAAGGACAGCAGCTGTCATGTCAAGAGATGGGCGGGTGAGAATGCCGACGCGGTCTCCTGGTTTTGTGCCGCTTGCGATGAGCCTTGAAGCGACTACATTCGCCCGGCTGTTCAACTCTTTATACGTCCAGCTCGTTCCGCAGAAGGTCGCCGCTTTTTGATGCGGTGCTCCTTGTGCCTTCGCCTCAATCAGGGCATGAACGGTTTGATCTGACGGGACGTCTAGGACAGGTCCTGACCATTCATTGATCAGCTCTCGTTTTTCCTCTTCAGTTATGAGAGATAGCGCTGAAATCGGCTGATTCAGCTTAGTCACCATATCGTCTATGATTTTTTCAATATATCGGCTCCAGCGCTGAATGGTGCTCTTTTTAAACAGAGCCGCTGCATACTCAAAGCGCAAGCCCACTTGATCATTTTCTTCAAATACACCAAGCGTTATATCAAATTTTGCATGAACGGTATCTTGCTGCTTTTGTGACAGCTTGAGTCCATTCAAATCCGGTAACGTCAGGTCACGGTCATCTGTAGTCAGCATGACACTAAACAATGGATTGCGGCTCGTGTCTTTCGAAAGATCTAACTGAGCCACCAATTCCTCAAACGGAAATTCTTGATGTTCATAGGCTGATAGGCTGCGATCTTTCATTTTTTCAAGCAGCTGTGCTGTCGTGTCTTCTGGCTGCACTTCGTTTCGAAGAGCAAGCGTATTGACAAACATGCCTGGAACTCGTTCGATTGAAGCATGCGTACGTCCTGCGGTTACAGCGCCTATGACGATATCTGTCTGCCCAGTTAATTTCGAAAGGAAAATGGCAAATGCTGTTTGCATCACCATGTTCAAGCTCACACCTTTTTCCGCCATGAGCGTTTTGATAGATTGCACCTTTTCAGCAGACAACCATCTATCGACTCGCCCTCCTTCAAATGACTGAACTTGAGGACGCGGAAAATCAAGGGGCAGCGCTAAGTCTTCTGGCGGCTGTGCATATTGCTCCAGCCAATACTGCCGCTGCTTCTCAAGGAGCGCCTGCTGATTTTCTTCCTGCTGCCATACCGCAAAATCCTTGTAATGCAGCTGAACTGGCGGTAACGTCTTTTTCTCATAAAGCTCTGCCAGTTCTTGAATAAGCAGGCTGCGTGTGACACCGTCTGCAATGATATGGTGCATATCCATCATGAATACATATTTCTCATCAGAAAGCTTCGCCACTTTTGCTCTCATTAATGGTGCTTGATGTAGTGAGAATGGTGTAATGAATGACTCGATGACAGACTGCTCCTGATCGCCCTCGATTTCATCAACCTCTAATGTAAACGGCACTTGGCGATAGACTTTTTGAACGGGTACGCCGTCAATTTCTACAAACGCTGTCCGCAACGATTCATGTCTGTCGATCAAGGCTTGAAGCGCTGCTTCTAGCTGCTTCACATCAAGGCTGCCTTCCATCATTAAAACGGCTGGCATATGATAAGTGACTGCTTCTGGATGCAGCTGCTGCAGTACATACATCCGCTTTTGAGCAGAAGAGACGGGATAGAAATCTTGCTTTTCCGCCGGCTCAATGGATGTAACCACCGAAGAATCCGTTTCGTCCAAGTAGGCAGCCATCGCTCGTATGGTTGGTTTTTCAAAAAGGACTTTGAGCGGCACATGCTTGTTCAGCTTTGCTTGCACCTTCGAAATGAGCACCATGCCCTTGAGGGAATGACCTCCTAATTCAAAGAAGTGGTCAAGAACACCCATTTGTTCCACCCCAAGAACTTCTGACCAAATGTCACACAGCGTCCGCTCAAGTTCCGTTTCTGGTGCCACATGCGCCGTACGGTTCATATGCACTTCATGCGGAAGCGGCAAAGACTTCGCATCCACCTTTCCATTTTGGGTAAGTGGAATGTGATCGACTTTCACAAAGTACGTTGGAATCATATAATCCGGCAGTGTCTCCGCAAGATTTTCTCTAAACGTCAATGTTCCAATGTGTTCAGGCGCTGTGTAATAGAGTGCAAGCTCCGGCAAACCGGACAGGTGCAGAACTTTCACATAGACTTCTTGAATAGATGCCAGAGCACGTGCGGCATGCTCAATTTCCTGTTTCTCAATGCGATAGCCGCGGATTTTCACTTGATCATCGACTCTTCCAAGAAACTCAATATCTCCATTTGCATGCTGTCTGACCAAATCCCCTGTTCGATACATTCGCTCTTGAGGGTCATATGGATTTTCAAGAAAACGTTCCGCTGTTAACTCAGGCTGATTCAAATATCCTCTCGACACGCCTTCCCCAGATATATAAAGCTCTCCCGGCGCGCCGTAAGGGACAAGACGCTGCTGCTGATTGCATACGAGTGCTCTAGTGTGTGCAATTGGCTGCCCGATCAAAGATCGTTCCTTCAGAGCGTCCAGCTCTTGCGGTGTGATCAGCTTGGTCACTGTACCAATGGTTGTCTCAGTCGGACCGTAATGGTTCATTACTGCCACGCATGGATGCTGCTTCATAAATGTTTCAACATCCTCAGGAATGATCGGTTCTCCTCCAAGTACCACTAGGCGTAAAGCGTTAAATGAATGTTCCTTAGAATCTGCCATCATATGAAATAAAGATGGTGTCATTTTGATATAAGTCAGCTCTTGTTCATCAATCAAACGCATCAGACGTACAGGGTCTGTATACACCTCTTCACGAGGAACATAGAGTGTCCCCCCTGCTTTTAAAACAGGGAAAATGCTTGTGTAACCAAGATCATATGCATAAGAAGAAAGCAGTGCTGTCCGATCACATTCTTGCAATGTCACCTCATTTGTCAGCCAGTTGACATAGTGTGATAGATTACGATGCGTGAGCTGTACTCCCTTCGGCTTCCCTGTTGTCCCAGATGTGTAAATCACATAAGCGAGCTGATCGACCGATACTTCTGGCAGTTCTAGTGAATAGCTTTGTTGCACTGCTTGTTCAACCTGCACCACTTGAATCGACTTGCGATTTTGATAGGAATCTGCAAGAGACCTATTTGTTACGATGACTTGTGCACCTGAATCCTCTAATGTGTAGCGGATTCGTTCAGCCGGAAAAGCTGGATCAATCGGGACAAACGCTCCTCCTGCTTTCATCACACCAAGCATGGAGACGATCACATAGACAGAGCGGTCAAGAATCAGTGCCACAGTTTTTTCTTTATCTACGCCTCGTTTCTTAAGTTCACAGCCAAGTGCATGTGACATGTCTTCCAGCTCACGGTAGGTGAGTTTTCTTTGATCATCCATGACGGCGATAGCATCCGGTGTTTCCTTAGCCTGACGTGAAAATTGGACATGGAATGGCTCATGACGATTCGTTGGCCCTTCGGCTTTTTTCTCCAGACGCTCTATTTGTTCATGCTGATCCAGTATACGGAGCAAGCCGATCTGTTCCTCTGGATGACGAACCGCCTCACGAATAATCGCTAGGAGGTGAGTTCCGAACCGGCGGACGGTCTCTTCTTTAAATAATGCCGCTGCATAGTCAAAGCTCAGTTTTAATGCTCCCTCGCGTTCAAATGCTTCTAAAGATAAATCAAATTTGACCGAGTGATGCTGAATGGCATAAGGCGAAATGTGCAGATCGCCGAGCTTTAGCGCTGGAACCTCCATGTTCTGCATGTTAAATGACACGCTAAAAAGCGGGCTCCGAGTTGTATCACGGTCTAATGGAAGATGTGCAATTAACTCTTCCAGTGGATAGCTTTGATGTGCAAAAGCGTCAACACTTGTTTCTTTTATTTCTTCAAGCAGCTGTAAAAATGTTTTGGTTTGTTCTGGTTTTCCGCGCATTGCAATGGTGTTGATAAACATCCCCGGCATGTCCTGGATATCAGGGTGTGTCCGTCCAGCAACAGGCGAACCCACAATGATATCTTCCTGACCGCTATAGGAGGCAAGCAGCACTTGAAAGGCGGATAACAAGAACATATACATGGTCGTATCGGTTTTCTGAAGCAGTTCATGAATGCGCTGAGTCGTTGCTTGATCACAGCCAAACATGAACCGTTCTCCAGAAAAATCACGTTCTGCTGGACGCGGATAATCAGTTGGCAGCTCTAAAACCGGTAAATCTCCTTCAAATTGCTTCAGCCAATATGCTTCATGTTGCTTCAGTTTCTCCGTTTCTTCTTCACTTAGCTGCCAGACAGCGTAATCTTTATAATGAATGGCTCTTTCAGCAAGAGCTTCTCCATCATAAGCCTTCGCCAAATCTTGAATGAACGTCTTCATGGAGCTGCCATCTGTAATGAGATGATGTGCTTCCAAAACGAGAAGATGACGATTCTCACTGACCTTTAGCAGCTGAGCTCGTAAAAGGGGTGCCGCTGTTAAATCAAATGGCGATTGACGTTCAGCAAGAAATGCCTCAGCCTCTTCTTCCTTGATGTCATGAACAGGAAGGTCAAATGCTGACCATTCATGCACCCTTTGGACAATGTCTTCTCCATTCATATGAAAACTCGTTCTTAAGATTTCATGCGTTTGGATTAACTGATTAAATGCTGATTTGAGCCGCTCATATTCTAGTGTTCCTTCAAGCGTTAAGACGATCGGAATATGATAATTCGTGCTGTCAGGCTCAAGTGTCTGCAAAATGTATAAACGGCGCTGAGCTGGTGATACCGGATATTCGCCCGCCTGCTCTGCTGGTAAAATAGGAAGTCCGGCATCTTCTTGACCATCCTGATCGATGTAAGCCGCTAATGAGCGAATCGTCGGCTTCTCAAAAATCATTTGAATCGGCACTTCCTTTTGAAGCGCTTCTTGAACCTTCGCAGACATCATCATCGCCTTGAGCGAGTGCCCGCCAGCCATGAAGAAATGCTCGTCTATCCCAATCGTTTTTCCAAGAAGCTCCTCCCAAATGTCAGCGAGTACCTTTTCTGTCTCGGTCTCAGGCGGCATGATTTTGATCTCTTCGCGATGCACTTCGTCCGGCTTTGGTAAAGCTTTTCGATCTAATTTCCCGTTCGTTGTCAGCGAAAAGGTATCCAGCTTCATCACATAGTGCGGCACCATATAAGCTGGCAGCTTTTGATTGAATACATCTCGCACCTCTTCTTCTGTGAGTCTCCCTGTGAAGTAGGCGATGATTTCCTTTTCTTCTGAAGAAAGCTGCTGAACAAGTACAACCGCATCATCGATACCCGTTTCTTGGCGAAGCACCGTTTCAATTTCACCAAGCTCAATACGGAAGCCTCGAATTTTCACCTGATCATCTGCACGGCCAAGGAATTCGATCTGACCATCCGCACCATATCTAGCCAAGTCACCTGTTCGATACATCCGTCCTGACGGCTTAAAAGGATCTGCCATGAATACTTGATCAGTCAAATCTGGACGTTTGATGTACCCTCTTGAAACACCATCCCCGCCTACATACAGCTCTCCTGGCGCTCCAATTGGCTGAAGTCTTTGATAATCATCTAAAATATAAGCTGACGTATGATTGATCGGCTGACCAATTGGGATCGGACCCGTTTCATCTCCTCTTACTTCGTAAATGGTCGAGATGGTTGTATTTTCTGTTGGTCCATAGACATTCAGCAAGGTAAGTGCTGGATGATGCTTTTTCACAAGCTCTGCACTTTTCTCATTGATCACATCACCGCCGGTGAATAATGTTTTTAACCCTTTGAACATTTGCGGCCGCTGCTGAGCGAGCTGATTAAATAAACCAGTCGTTAAAAAGAGCGCCGTGATTTGATGTGTTTGGATAAATTGTTCGAATCGGTGTATATCCAATAAAGTATCACGGTCAACAGGATAAAGCGTCGCCCCATTCAGAAGCGTAGTGAAGATTTCAAGGGTAATCGCATCGAAGCTGACAGCTCCTGTATGCGCCATACGATCCGACGTGTTCAAGCCCAATTTCTCCTGTGAGCATGCTAACCTCACAATATGCTGATGCTCAATTTGCACTCCTTTGGGCCGTCCAGTTGATCCCGATGTGAACATGATATATGCCAATTGAGATGGAGACGTCTCGACTGATAACTCCGCTTGTGAGTGATGAGTCATGCCGGTCACATGAATTGCTTTGATGCTTTCATCAACCGGCGGCTGGCTGTCAGCATAGAGCAAAATGGCTGCGCCACTGTCTTCAAGCATCCAACGGATTCTCTCCTCAGGCTGAGCTGGATCAATCGGCACATAGGCAGCCCCTGCGTGTAAAATGGCTAAAATGGCGATCACCGCATCTGCCGATCGGTTCATATACACCGCGACAGCATCCTCCGGCTGAACGCCGTTTTCTACAAGGCTGCTGGCTAAACGACGAATTTCTTGTCCAAGCTCTTCGTATGTGAATGTTCGCTCGCCTTCGACTAATGCCAGGTGGTTTGGCTGCGCTTTGATACGTTCATTGAGCAGCTCGGGAATGGACAGGTGCTTCGGATAATCTCTCTCCGTCTGATTCCACGCTGCAATCTGCTGCTCTTCTTCTTCTGTGATACATGTCACTTCATGAAGATACATGTCAGGATTTTGAATGATTTGCTTTATGAGATTGGTCAGATGTTTCGATATATTTTCAATGACTTTTTCTTCAAACGCCACCGCATTGTATTTGATTTTCAATGTCCACGTTTCACCCGGATAGACAAGAAGATTCAGATCGAAATTCGTTTGTTCAAATCCGTCCTTTACATCAATGGCAAAACCGAGACGTGCAGACATGGTGTCACCAGACAGCTCCTGATCTAATGGATAGTTTTCAAACCCAACCAAATGATCAAAGAGCTTTCCTCCAGCAGCTGTTTTCTGCTGAATGTCATAAAGCGGCATAAAATCATAGTTTTCCGCTTCCAGTGCATGCTGCTGAACCTTTTGAAACAGCTGTTTGAAGGTCTGTTCCTGATCCAATGTCACCCGAACAGGTATCGTATTGATAAACAGCCCTGCCATTTGCTCAATTCCAGACACACTTGGAGGTCTGCCCGATACGACTGTTCCGAATGTGACATCATCTGCTGCATGATAGGTGCTTAAAAGAACGGACCAGACAGCCTGAAAAAGGTTCGGTGCTGTCACTTGGCATTGTCTTGCCGCATCTTGAATGGCTTGTACCGTTTGTGCATCCCATGTAAACGTCCATTCCTGATGGTCATATTGTCCGTTCGCCTCTTTTTGCTGCAGCAGCCCTTGGTGCTGAACAGCACCCTCCAGCCGCTCCTTCCAATAGTCTTCCGCTTCTTGTTTGTTTTGCTTTCCAAGCCACTGGATATAGTCCGCATAAGGCTTACCTTGTGAGCGATCCGGGGTTCGGCCGTTCCGATAAGATTCATAGTAATGAAACAGTTTTTTCATCAAAACACCCATGGACCAACCATCCATGATGATGTGATGGTTGCTCCAAATCAGGTGCCAGTTTGTTTCATTTAATTGAAAAACAGCGACTTTCAACAACAGATCATTCGTTAAGTGAAATCCTTGCTTTCTCACTTGCTTTTTATATTGATCCAATACCTTTTTCTGCTCTTGATCATTCAGATGAGATAGATCCTCTCTATACACATCTAAATGACGTTCAGCCAATACAACCTGACGAGGCTTTTGTAATTGCTGATAGACAAAGGCTGTACGCAGAATGTCATATGTCCGTACGAGTTCATTGAGGCTCTTTTCAAAAAGATCGAGATCAAAATCTCCGCTTATTCCAAGCTCAAGCTGTGTGAAATAAGAGGAGGAATCAGGGTCTAGCATGGCATGATACAGCATGCCCTCTTGCATTGGTGTTAAAGGATATACCTTTTGAATTTTCTGCTTGCTCATAAGTCCACCTCTTCATTTTGCTTAAAATAGATCCATTAGCTTTTCAAGTTCATCCATGGTAAGATCATCATCCCCCACATCACTAGGTGTGATCTGACTCTCATCCTGTGATAGACAATGTGAGATCAATGTCTTCACATTCTTTTCTAGGAGTTCCTTGAACTGTTCCATCGTCCGCTCTTCGAATTCAAGGTGATGATAGGAAATCGTCACATGGAGCATTGCTTGTTCTACGAAACCAACAATATCTAGCGCATGAGGTTTCTCGGATTCAGGGCTCAGCGATTGTCCTGCATGCCATGCAGAGCGTCTCATTTCACCGCCACCGATCTGTTCATCAAACTGGCCAAGATAGTTAAAGCTGATATCTGGTGTGACTTGAAAATCAATATCGTCCTTCATCTTGTCAGGCGTTAAGTATTTTAAAACGCCATAGCCGATCCCCTTGTTCGGAATGTGTCTGAGTTCCTCTTTTAAATGCTTGATTTGATAAGAAAGATCGTCTGCATGCGACATATCCAGTAACACAGGATACATGCTAGTAAACCAGCCGATGGTCCGTGACACGTTAACCGCAGGGAGGATGTCCTCTCTCCCGTGCCCTTCAAGATGAATAAAGTGCCTGTCTTCACCT
Organism: Bacillus sp. WP8; assembly: GCF_000800825.1. Taxonomy (NCBI): domain Bacteria; kingdom Bacillati; phylum Bacillota; class Bacilli; order Caryophanales; family Bacillaceae; genus Bacillus; species Bacillus sp. WP8. The sequence continues at coordinate 381,293 of NZ_CP010075.1, read as the reverse complement.
GTCCACTCTTTCATGGACAATCCTAATGCCGTCAGCAAAATATCATTGATTTCTGTTTGGTAGGCTTCATGTACATCCGTCAGCAGCCTGTGCGTTTCCTCTTCAGACAATGTAAAACGAATGGTTTCTGTATGAAGCATTCGTTGATCCTCCGTGACATGATCCTTTTGAAGCGGAGGAACGGAATGCGCAAGTACCTTTTTCCAATACTCTCTTTCCGATAGCAGCTCATCTGACACAGCATATTCAGTCAGCTTCTGGGCATATTCTTGGAAGGAGTGTGTTTTTTCAGGGAGGGTAAGAGTTTCCCCGCGCTTCGACTGTTCATAAAGAGCCATGAAATCTTCAAGGAAAATGCGCCATGACACCCCATCAATGACAAGATGGTGTATAGCAAGCAATAAATGATCCCCTTGATCCGTTCGGAAAATAGCAGATCTCACTAAAGGCCCGTCTGCTAGCGATATACTCGCCTGCACTTCATTTGCCAGCTTTTCTACCTGCCTGATTTGCTGCGACAGCTCTCCTTTTACTTCCACCACGTCAATTGCCACATTGTTTTCCTCGATTCCTCGATGACGCTGGATGACGCGCCCTTCTTCGAGCGGATACACCAGTCGCAAGGCATCATGATGAATCATGAGCTGTTCCAGTACTTGCTGAACGACTTCCTCATCCAAACCATTTGGTGCTTGGAGCATAACCGATTGGTTCCAATGATGCTGATTCGTAAAGTTCCGTTCAAAGAACCAGCGTTGAATCGGTGTTAAAATGACTTCTCCTTCGACAGGTGATTGGTCGGCTGTGAGAAGATCGGCTTCCTCGATATATGGGCGCAGCTCTGCAATCGTCGGGTACTGGAATAGAAGTTTCATATCGAGCTTCCAGCCTGCTTGCGTGAGTCTGCTTGCCATTTGGATACCTTTAATCGAATCTCCGCCAAGGAAGAAGAAGTGATCGTGAATACCGACTTGGCTGACGCCAAGGACATCTTCCCAAATGCCGCAAAGCAGTGTTTCAACTTCATCTCTTGGTGCTTCGTATACCGTTTGGTTCGCTTCGATATCAGGAGCTGGCAATGCTTTCAGATCAACTTTTCCATTTGCCGTCATTGGAAATTGGTCTAGCTTGATGATCCATGATGGCACCATGTATTCAGGCAACGTTCGTTTTAGGCTTTCTTTTAAGTCTTCTGCATCAGTATCGTTCTCCGTTATCACGTAAGCGGCAAGGGCGTCCTGATCACTCGCATCTTTGACTGTTGTCACGACGGCTTCTTTCACCGAATCCAGCGTCAGAAGCTGGGCTTCAATTTCTGACAGCTCAATACGGAAGCCGCGGATGTTGACCTGATGGTCTATTCTGCCGAGATAGATCAGCTCGCCATCCTCTGTCCATTTCACTAAATCGCCTGTGCGGTACATGCGCTCGCCTGGATAAAATGGATCTGGGACAAATCGTTTATCTGTTTCCTCTGGAAGATTCCAGTAGCCTCTTGCCAGTCCTTTTCCTGCAATCACGAGCTCACCCGGTACGCCTGGCGGCGACAGGTCATATAACGAACCCATAATGTAAAAACGAGTATTGGCAATGGCTGTTCCAATCGGAAGCGTGCCTTGTTCTGGATCGATCATTCCGCTTGTCGCTACGACCGTATTTTCAGTTGGACCGTAGTTATTGACGAGTTGATATGGAACTGGCTTCACCTGTTTCAGCTTGTCTCCGCCTGTTAGTAAGTAACGTAGAGAATGGTTGTCCATTGACATAAACTGCTCACAAAGCTGTGTTGGCAGGAAGGCAATGGTGATGCCTTCTTCATTGAAATACGCATTGAGCTTGATCATATCGAGGCGAATTGCTTCGTCGATGATATGCAGCTCTGCGCCAGCGATCCACGTCGGGAACATCTCCCAAATGGAGGCGTCAAAGCCAAAGCCTGCATATTTCGCAGTTCGATCCTTGTTCGTCACTTGGAACGCATCATTGTGCCAGAATGCAAGATTCACAAGAGACTGGTGCTCGACCATGACACCCTTCGGCTGTCCCGTCGTCCCAGACGTGTAAATCATGTAGGCAAGATCCGTTGGTTTGATCTGAACCTGAATCTCGTGAGCTTCTCCCTCTACCGCATCTTCTATGAACAGGATATGACCTGTGAATGAAGGTGGTGCAGTAAGTCCTTTCTGCATCAGAAGTACCTCTGCCCCGCAGTCTTCCAGCATGTATGCAATACGCTGCGCTGGATAATCTGCATCAATCGGAACAAATGCCGCACCTGACTTGAGAACGCCAAGGACAGCAGCTGTCATGTCAAGAGATGGGCGGGTGAGAATGCCGACGCGGTCTCCTGGTTTTGTGCCGTTTGCGATGAGCCTTGAAGCGACTACATTCGCCCGGCTGTTCAGCTCTTTATACGTCCAGCTCGTTCCGCAGAAGGTCGCTGCTTTTTGATGCGGTGCTTCTTGTGCCTTCGCCTCAATCAGGGCATGAACGGTTTGATCTGACGGGACGTCTAGGACAGGTCCTGACCATTCGTTCAGCTGTTTTTGCTGCTGCTGCGGTGACAATAATTTCATTTGATCTAAAGATTGATCTGGCGCTGACACCATTTGTTCCAGCAAATGAAGGAAATATTCTTTCCACTTTTCAATTGACGTCTTTTGAAAGATAGAACAATTAAAATCAAACACGAGCTCAATTTGATCTGCGGATTCGTTTCCAGTTAAGGTCAAATCAAATTTGGCGATATTCTCCTCGAATGGCTGTGGAACAACGTGAAGCCCATCCATCGATAAATCACGAATATCCGCATTTTCCATTGAGAAGACCACATCAAAAATTGGATGACGGCTTGTGTCTCGAACCGTTTGCACCTGATCTACCAATTCTTCAAATGGGTACAGCTGATGCTCGTTTGCCTCTAACACAAGCTGATGAACATTTGACGCAAATTCAGCAGCTGTCTGATGTCCTGCTGGCTTTGTTCTGAGTGCCAGCGTGTTCACAAACATGCCAATCACAGATTGAATATCAGGATGGGTTCTACCCACAACCGGAGAACCAATGATGATATCCTCTTGTCTTGAAAGCTTGCTTAAAAGAATACTGTAGCCAGCAAGCAGGACTGTATAGGTCGTACTGTTGAGCGTTCTAACGAGTTCGTCCAATTTTGATTTAAGCGAACCTTCAATTGTAAATGAGACACGATCTCCAGCGAATGTTTGCACTTTTGGCCTTGGCAGGTCTTCCGGCAGTGCCAGTAAAGGCAGCTCTCCTTGTAATTGATCCAGCCAGAATGCCTCTTCAGCTGCTTTTTGCGCAGCTGATGCCTCACTTTTTGACCAAACTGCATAATCCTTATATTGAACAGGCAATTCCTCTAGTTTGTCTCCTCGATACAGGGCTGAAAGCTCCTCAATTAAAATGCCAACAGACGCCCCATCTGAAATGATATGATGCATATCAATCAGTAAATAATGGACATTTACGGAGACGGAAACTAGACCTATTCTGAGTAAAGGCGCTTTTTCTACATCAAATGGCCTGATAAAGTCATTCATCAATTGCTGTATGTCTCGGCCGTTCTGTTCAATTTTTTCAATGTTTATTGAGACATTTGTTTCAATACGTTGAACAGGTTCATTCTGAACAAAATCAAAGCTCGTTCGGAACGCTTCATGACGTTGGACTAGCTGATCAATTGCCTTTTCAAATCGTTTTTCATCAAAGACGCCTTCTAGCTTTAAGGCAGCCGGCATATGGTAGCTTTGCTCCGCATCAGTCATTTTCTCCAAAACAAACAGTCTTTTTTGAGCAGATGTCACTGGATAATAGGCCGCCTCTTTGGCAACTTCCACTCGCTTGATCTCCGTTTGATCCGCTTGATCTACCGCAAGCGCGAACGCTTCTAATGTTGGGGATTCAAATAAAGATTTCAAAGTGAGCTCCACCTGCATCTCTTCATACAACCTGTTCAGCATTTTCATGCCGCGCAGCGAATGGCCCCCGCATTCAAAGAAATGATCGTGTTTGCCGATTCGCGGTACTTCAAGAACTTCCTCCCAAATGTTCGCCAGCAGACGCTCTGTTTCTGATTGAGGAGAGGTGTATTCATTTGCCCCTTGCTCACTAAGATCAGGTGCCGGCAGCGCCCGCCTATCGACCTTGCCGTTATTCGTTAAAGGAAGCTCCTCTAATTGCATGAAAAATGCCGGCAGCATATACACGGGCAGTTCACGTCCTGCTTGCTCGCGCAAATCAGTTAATGAGACAGATCCTTCTGCTGTGAAATACGCACATAACGTGTCATTCGGAGCAGCAATCACGATAGCTTCCTTCACCTGAGGATGCTGCAGCAGTTGATGTTCAATTTCCCCAAGCTCGATACGCTGTCCGCGAATCTTCACTTGATGATCGATCCGTCCAATGAATTCAATATCTCCATTTGACAGCCAGCGTGCAAGATCGCCCGTTTTATACATGATCTCTCCAGGGCGGAAAGGATTTTTGACAAACTTTTCGCTCGTTAGTTCTGGCTGCTTATAATATCCTTTCACAAGTCCATCACCAGCGACACATAGCTCTCCTGCAACGCCCGGCGGCTGTACATGTCCAAACTCATCTACAATATAAACAGCCGTTTGACTCACTGGCTTTCCGATTGGGATGGATAACGCGTGCTTCTTAATGTGGTTCACAGGATAATATGTGGTGAAAATTGTGCTCTCAGAAGGGCCGTACATATGAACAAGCTTGTCTTTCCCCACTGTCTCAAGTGCAGTCACCACATGAGGCACGGAAGCACGTTCTCCGCCAAACAGCACTTTTCTTACGTTCTTCAGACTGTCTTTTTTCATATCGATGAGTAAGTGAAAAAGAGCTGTCGTGATCATTAAAATACTGACTTTTTCCTTCTCAATCGCTCCAGAAAGCTCATTCATGTTTAAAATATGGTCCTTTGGCAGAACAATGAGTTTTGCTCCGTTCAATAAAGCACCAAACACATCAAACATAAAAGCATCAAATACATAGTTTGAGATGCTCATCACCGTATCTTCATGGTGAATGGTGAGATAATTCGATTGCTTCACCGTTCTCAAAATGTTCCGGTGTGTCACCATATTTCCTTTAGGTTTACCGGTTGTACCAGATGTATAGGTCAAATTCGCCAAGTCCTCAGGTAAAATATGAGCATCTATTGGGCTGTCTGACTGCTGAACAATCGCTTGATTTTCTGTTTCTATGATGATTCCCTCAAATGCAGTGAGCACCGAGCGATGGCGCAGCACTTGATGTGTCAATAAGAATTGTGCACCGCTGTCTGTTAAAAAGTGCTTCACACGCTCATCAGGGAAATCGGGATCAATTGGTACATAGACTCCGCCCGCCTTAAGCACAGCCAGAACAGAGAGCACCATTTCATTGGATCGTTCAAAGAATAAGGCTGCTTTCATTCCTTTTTCAAAACCATTTTTACGCAAATAATGTGCCAGCTGATTCACTCGGTCATTCAGCTCTTGATAAGAAAGAACCACATCTTCACATTGCAATGCAGGCTGATGACCATGCTGCTGCACCTGTTCTTCAAACTGCGTCACAATGGTTTCTTCTGCTGGATAAGGCGCAGGTAACGGATTCCACCTATTTAGCTGAGCTTCTGCTTCTTGTTCAGACAGTAAGCGATAGGATTGAATAGCTTCCTGCGGCGTTTGAACCATTTGCTCCAGCAGATAAACATAATGTTTGAGCATCTGCTCTGCTGTACTTCGTTTAAATAGCGCCGTACTGTAATCGAGTACAAAGGATAAACCTTGATCTGACTCCATCGCTTGCAGTGTTAAATCAAATTTCGCAATATGGAAATTGGTTTCTTCAACCTCGACCTGCATATCCCCAATACGCTGGGCTGTTGAATGACCTGGCGCAAGTGTAAAGACGGTATCAAACAATGGATGACGGCTAAAATCTCGTGGCACATTCAGTTTTTCAAGCAGTCGCTCAAATGGGTATTGCTGATGCTCAAATGCCTGCATCGTCTTTTCCTTTACTTGCTCAATCAACTGAGACATGGTTCCATTCGGATCTACCTCTGACCGCAAAGCAAGTGTCTGGACAAACATACCGATCATGTCATTCAAATCTGTATGCACACGCCCTGCTGCCGGTGTTCCGACCACAAATTCCTTTTGACCCGTATATTTCGCAAGCAATGTATAGTAAGCAGAAAGCAGCACCGTATACAGTGTCGTGTGATGGTTTGCTGCAATCTCCTGTAATTGATTCTTTAACGCCTCATCGATTTCTTTGATGACACGATCACCTGCGAAAGACTGGACAGCTGGACGCTGATAATCGGTCAGCAGCTGTAAAGCAGGGATATCCCCCGAAAATTCTTGTAGCCAGAATTCCTCTTCTTTTTGAAAGCCTTGATGCTCTTGCCAAACAGCATAATCTTGATATTGAAGCTTCAATGGTGCTTTCACCGATCCCTCGTAAGCATCTGACAGCTCACGCAGCATTAAATCGATCGAAAGACCATCTGAAATCAGATGATGCATATCGAAAAAGAGCAAATGCTCCTGATCATGCAATGACTGCAATCCAATTCGAAGAAGTGGCGCACACTCAAGATCAAAAGGTCTGACAAAGTGCTGCATGTTTTCTTCCATCGTACCGCCTGTCAGCTGTTCTATTTCAAAGAAAACGGATGAAGCGATCCGCTGACGAGGGACACCTTTTATCGTATGAAAAGAAGTACGCAGCATATCATGACGTGAGATCAGTCTGTCAAAGGCTTCAGTCAGCTTCTCAAGCTGCAGAGCTCCTTTTAACCTCACAACAGCAGGCATATGATAGGCAGTGCTTTGCTCCAATTGACTCACCATATAGACGCGCTGCTGTGGAGGCGATAACGGATAATGATCTGCAGCCGGCGCTTTTGGTATCTCCGTTGCAGTAGACTTTTCTGCTTGCTCAATATAAGCAGCAAGAGCAGCAATCGTCTGCTGTTCAAATAAAACAGAGAGCGGCACCTCCACTTGAAAGTCTCGCTGAACCTTTGTAAGTACGGTCATCGCTTTGAGCGAATGCCCGCCTCGATCGAAGAAAGAATCATATACACCGATTTGTTCTTGATCAAGAATGTCTTCCCACAAATGAACAAGCTTCGTTTCTATATCGTTTCTAGGTGCCGTATAAACAGCATGAACCGCTCTATCACCTTTTAAGGCAGCAAGTGCACGACGGTCGACTTTGCCGCTGACTGTGAGTGGAAAAGCATCGAGCTCTTTGAAATAAAGAGGCATCATGTAAGCTGGGAGCTGATGTTTGATAGCCGCTTGCAGCATGTCAACAGACACTCCATCATGACGAGCTTGATAGTAAGCACTTAACGCCTTTTCCCCATCCGCTTCATCAACTACTAGCACGACAGCCTTATCAATTCCATCTACCTGCTCCATCACCGCTTCAATCTCACCTGTTTCTATGCGGTAACCCCTTATTTTCACTTGATCGTCCATTCTGCCAAGATAATCAATCGTGCCATCTGGAAGCCATCTGACTAGATCCCCTGTTCGATACATCCGCTCATGCGGAGAAAACGGATCTGCTGTGAATACCTTCTTCGTCAATTCAGGCTGATTCACATAGCCTCGCCCAACACCTATACCGGCAATGCAAAGTTCTCCTGCAGCCCCAGGCACTTGTAATTGATCATGTTCATTTAAAATATAAATACGATGATGACCAAGCGGCTTTCCAATCGACACATAGCGCTGTTCAGTTGATTCGCTCAGCTCACTGAGATTCAGGCGATGCACCGCCGCATCCACACACGTCTCAGTTGGACCATACACATTCCATAGAGTAAAATCAGGCTGACTCATACGAACCGCTTCGATAAGTGAACGTGCTGCTTTCGCAGGCAGCGCTTCTCCCCCAATCAACATGTGCGTCAATGACAGACCGTCCAAATCCGCAGCAAGTAAAAGCTGCACATGCGCCGGAGTTCCATCTGCCGCTTCAATGTGATGTTTTCTGTAATAAGCCGCTAGCTGCATGCCATTTCTCGTCGTTTCTCGCGGGATGATATGAAGCGTATGTCCAAATAAAAGGGCAGCAAAGATTTGTTTCACCGATGCATCGAAATGGAATGGGGCTAGAAGCGCCATTTGAAGCTCATTCGCCCCTTGATACATCTCATGATGCAAAGCATGGACCAAATGATGAAGCTGAAGATGCTCAATCATGACGCCCTTCGGCTTTCCAGTCGTACCCGATGTATAAATCATGTAGGCTAAATCCTCCGGCGCCGTCTGATCGACAAGCTCAGGCAGCCATCCATCATCTAATAATATTTGCTGCTGCACGATCAATTTTTCCGAGAGAGCTGGGTACTCTTGAATGAACGATTCCTCTGTTAACACGATAGAAGCACCTGAATCCTTCACAATAAATTGAATGCGCTCCTCAGGTAATGCTGGATCAATTGGTACATATGCCCCGCCAGCCTTTAGTATGCCGAAGACTGCTACCATGGCATCTACCTTCCGCTCCATCAAAACAGCAACAGGCACATCACGTGAGATACCTTTCATTTGAAGAAAACGTGCGAGCTTTTCTGCCTGTTGTTGCAGCTCTCCATAAATAATTGTTCCATTTTCTGCTACAACGGCTGTTCGATCTGCATATTTGTTGGCTGTCTCATCAAACATGTGATGAACCGGTTTTGCTGCTGGTCTTTCAAACGATTCTCCCTCAGATAATTGCAGCAGTTCCTTTTGTTCACCTGCTGAAAGTAAAGGCAGTGTCCCGATCAGCTGATCAGGCTGAGTGACCGCCGCTTCTAGTAAAATCAAGAATCGATCAAACATCTTACTCATTTCTTCTTCTGTGAATACATCTGTACGGTAATCCAAATCAATGGTCAATGTATCAGTATCCCAGCGGTCTTTCACATGTATTGAAATATCATTCATTCCGCTCCCGCTAAAAATCGGTTCAGTAATGAACGACAAGTTCTCTTTTTTCTGCCACTGCATGACCTGATATTCTAAAGAAATATCAAAAAGGCGTCCTGTAAATCCTTCTCTTTCCCGCAAATCATTCATGAGCAGATTGTAAGGGTATTTTTGGTGTCGCAAGATCTTCATTTGATCCGCCATGACCTGCTTTACGAAATCAACAAACGATTGCGACCCTTGAACAGATGCACGCATTGGAATCGTCGATACAAACATCCCAATCATCTTTTTCTCTTTGGCATTCGTCCGGTTACCCATAAAGGTTCCAAGAACAACATCCTCCATACCGCTAAAACGATGTAAGTAAATATAGACAGTGGACATAAACATCGAAAGCATACTGACTTTCTGTTCTTCACAAAAGACACGAAGCTTCTCCTTTAAAGAATCTGGAACATCCCCTGAAAATCGCTCCGCATGTAAACTCATCTCATATCCCTTATGCGGTTTTAAAGATGCGAAGTCTGGAATATGAGTAAATTGCTCATTCCAAAAAGCTTGATCTTTTTGAAAACGTTTAGAAGATTCATAGGTCTGCTCACTCATAATGTGATCAACGAAGGAAATCTCCTCAACTGGCGAGATTTCTACTCCTTGCAGCATGTCATGATATAAATCAATAATGCGATTTCCCATTAAAATGATAGAAATCCCATCCGCGACAATATGATGTGCTTTACAGAACAGCCAGCACTCTTGATCACTGATTTGAAATACCGTAAATTCAATCAAGGGGCTGTCAATCAATGGCATCGGCTCACGAATTTGCTCGTTCGCCCAAGCCCTTACTTCCTCTTCACTCCAGCCCTTTTCCATTCGAATCGGCTGTTTTTCATAAGGTTTGATATATTGAACAGGCTCCTCCTCTTCATCTCGATACACGAGTCTCAGCCGAAGAGAGTCAGTTTGTCGAATGTACGCTTGAAGCACATCGACGACCAAAGAAGGATTGAGACCAGATGCTGATCTCAACCTGGCGAATCCACCCAAATTAGAAATACTTGTACCTGGATAAAATCTTTCCGTGTAGAATACTCGCTTTTGCGCATGTGTTAAGGGGTAATAAACTGTATTCATTCTCATCCTCCGCCTCTTCTATGTTTTCTCCACCAATTTCACCCTGCACCCTCTATATCAAAAGAACCAAGTCTATTTCATTAAAATAGACGCTTTAACAGAAAAGGAGCCCACCCCGAATAAAACGGAGGGACTCCCATTTTGATTCGGTAGCCTGCCGACCTTAGCAAAAAAAGAATCATTTACCTTAGGACATGGCTTTGCGTCTCTATGTTTCCATAGATTTGCCTTTTTCTTCTTTTCTTTTAGATATTTTCTATTTACGTCCACTTTATATGAAAATATTGTTTTTTTCACCGAAAAATGGGTGTAAAGATTCATGCGTTATACCGAAGGGTTTACATGATAATTGACGATATTTACCGAAAATAACTAATAATAGTTGCGTTCAACCGAAAATAATCGACTAAATACCGCAAAAATTTCATATTTTCCCTTAAATATTGAAAATATGGCCGAAAATCTAGGATAGAGGTCTCCTTTCGTTTCCCGCAAATTCTTAAATCTTAAGAACTACATTCCCTAAAAAAATGAATTTTTTTACTGTAAAAACAACAAAAAAAAGAGCTGCCATTTCAAATGACAACTCCTTGTTTCTTCATTATATTTACATCACCTTAGACAGACCAATCGTTTTCTCAATAATGAGCAGCGCAATGATAGAAATGATAATAAATATGACAGATATCGCATTGACACTTGGATCAAAGGTCTGCTCAATGTAATTAAAGGTCCTGACCGGAATTGTGATGGTTTGAGGTGAGGAAACGAACAAACTGATCGATATTTCCCCAAATGACGTCACAGCTGAAAACACTCCGCCTGCAATGATTCCCGGCTTAATCAAAGGCAATGTGACTCGAAAAAACGTGCGAATGGGTCCTGCGCCAAGATTCATTGAAGCCAGCTCAAGACGCGGATCTAAATTCGAAACACTCACACCTACCGTTCGAACCACATAGGGAAAACCAATGATGACGTGACCAATGACGAGCGCCCACAAAGACCCTGTAAAGCCCATAGCCGTAAACAAGTAAAGCATAGCAATCCCTAACACCACTTGAGGAATCATGAGAGGTGACAGAATGAAAGCTTGGACAGCTTCCTTTCCCTTAAAGGAAAGCCTTGCTAAAGCATACGAAGCCATTGTCCCTAAAAGAACCGTGAGAGGCGTCACGATGAATAGCAGAATCACACTGATCCGAAGCGATTCCATCCATTCTGGATTTGACACGACCTCATGAAACCAGCGAACAGAGAACGAAGTCGGTGGAAATTCAGGAAAGGCATTTGGACTAAAAGCAGATAGGACGATCACAAGAACAGGAATGGTTAAAAAAAGATAAACCAATGACCCAGCAGTCCAAATCAGGATAGAAAGCAAGCGGTCACCTATTGACTTTTTACGCATGCATCCTCGCCTCCCAACGCTTCAATAAATAGCTTAATAGACTGACCACCACAAGCACACAAACCAATAATGTAAAGGACATAGCTGCAGCAAGAGGCAGGTTATACACCTGCATCACCTGCTGATAAATTGACAGCGGCAGCAGCGGCTGCATCCGTCCGCCGACTAACAGCGGAGTGATATAGCTTCCTGCTGCCAGTGAGAAGACGATGATCGCGCCTGTCACCATGCCTGGAATGGTCAGTGGTAAGGTGACATGAAAAAAGGTTCGAATCCGGCCAGCTCCAAGACTCATAGAAGCCGGTTTTAAGTGACGATCCATATCGGTTAAACTTGTTGCGATCGGCAGTACTGCAAATGGCAGCATGACTTGGACATAGGCAATAATGACCGCATTCATATTCCACAGCATCGAGAGCGGCTTCTCAATCACATGTAAATCTAGTAACATACCATTGATCAGACCATTTTGCGAAAGAAGAACAATCCATGCAAACGTCCGAATCACAACACTTGTCAAAAGCGGCGACACAAGTAAGATATAGAAAAATGCCCGCAGACGCGGATTAGGTGCCTTGACGAGCACGTATGCTGCTGGGTATGCCATCAATAAACAAATCACCGTTGTCTGTAAAGCCACCCACACAGTACTTCCAATCGCCTTTACATATGCATCTGTCGTGAACACATGAATATATTGAGAAAAGCTATACGTTTGTAATGTATTCATCATCGAATCGACATCGCGAAAACTGAGAACGAGCATCATCACAAGCGGAGCTAGTAAAAATACAACAAGAAACAAACAGGCTGGCAGCAGCATAAACCAATGAAATCGTTGATTTTTTTTCTTGATTCGCATCACGTATGCACCTTCGAATCTAAGAAAACGATATCTTCAGGCTGCCAATGGATATGGACGGTTTCTCCAACTTCAGGCAGCTCGGGAAATGCAGCATCAGAAGCATGGACAATGATTTCACCATTTTCAAGCCCCACAACCAAACGTAATGAATGTCCAATATAACTCACATCTGACAGCACGCCAGATACATGGTTTGGCTGAACTTCCTCCTGCTCAGAAGAGATGCTGATTCTTTCAGGACGCAGCATAAGCAGTTGCTTTTCCCTTTTCTCTTGATGTGCCGCAGCCTGCAGCTGAAGATGCTGACCGTTTGAATGGGTTACATGCGGAACCGTAAATGCAGCATCAGCTTCATTGTACACGGCCTCAAAGATATTCACCTGTCCGATGAATTCAGCTACAAATCGATTGTTTGGCTGGCGGTACACCTCTAAAGGCGTCCCAATCTGCTGAATTCTACCCTCTCCTAAAATTCCAACTCGATCAGAAAGGCTTAAGGCCTCCTCTTGATCATGTGTCACAAGAATGGTTGTAATCCCAACATTTCTTTGAATATTTCGCAGCTCTGTCTGCATGTTTTTTCTTAGTTTGGCATCTAGGTTGCTGAGCGGTTCATCAAGAAGGAGAACAGACGGCTGAATCGCCAGCGCTCTTGCTATCGCTACCCGCTGCTGCTGACCACCGCTTAATTGGTGGGGCATCCGTTTCGCAAATGCCTCTAATTGAACAAGAGACAAGCTTTCCATCACTTTCTCTTTGATTTCCGCCTTCTTTTTCTTTTGAACCTTAAGCCCGTACGCCACATTATCAAATACAGTCAGATGCGGAAAGAGTGCATAGCTTTGAAAGACCATACCTGTTTTTCTTTGGTAAGGCGGCAAAGCTGTCACATCCTGATCACCAATATAGACGACGCCTTTTGTTGGTTCTAAAAAACCGCCAATGATGTTTAATAACGTTGATTTCCCGCAGCCGCTAGGACCGAGAAGGGAGAAAAACTCTCCCTCATTCACAGTAAGACTGACATCGTTGAGAGCAATCTGCTCACCGAAGTGCTGACTGATGTGTTCTAAATGAATTCCACTCATGCGATCACCTAATTTCCTCCGCCTAATACTTCGTTCCATCGATTTGTCCAATTGCCCAGCTCAGAAGTTGCTGTTTCATAATCTACCCAAGTCAGCTTGCTGTAATAATTTTCTCCAACTTTCACTTTCCCCTTAATCTTGTCATTGTACTTCACATCAGAATTCGACATGCCATAATAAGATTTTTCCGAGAAAGCCTCCTGAGCTTCTTTTCCACTCAAGTAGTTTAATAGTTTGTATGCCGCTTCTTCGTGCTGACTTCCTTTCGTTAAAGCCCAGCTCGCTACAGCTGCAACAGCGCCTTCTTTCGGATATGAGAAACCAATATCCATTCCTTCTTCTTCAAGTGCAAATACTCGCCCGTCCCAATAGGGAACAGCTGCGACATCCCCACGTTCTAACAAGGTTTGAATCGATCCTGGGTTATCCGGAAAAGCAGCGACATGACCTTTTAATTGCGCGAGACTTTTAAATGCTTTATCAATATCCTTAGGATTTGATTCTGTCCCCCCTTGTGCATGAACAAGTGCAGAGAAAAATTGCAAACCAGCTGAATAAGTCGGAGATGAAATGGCTACCTTCCCTTTCAACTGACTGCTCCATAGGTCTGTCCAGCTGTTTGGTTCCTGCTTGACGAGATCTTTTCTATAAGCAATTCCAAGCTGCCCCATACTAAAGCCTGCTGCATATTGTTTTCCATTCACAGTAAGCTTCTTTTGGACAGAACGGTAAAGCTTTTTGACGTTCGGCGCTTGATCTTCATCGATAGGCGCAAGAACGTTTGCTGCAATACCTCTTTGAATCGTGTCAGGCTGTAAGATTAGTAAGTCATATGGTGGATTTTTCCCATTTGACGCTTTTAATTTTGTAAACCATTCAGAATCCGCTCCAGAGACGGTCTGCACTTTAATTCCCGTATCTTTTTCAAACTTTTCAAGGATTGGTTTGATATTCTTTTCCCAATCGCCTCCATATACGCCAACAATCACAGTCTGCTGCTGTTTGCCTTGATCCTTTCCATTTCCACCACAAGCGGTCAGCAGTACAACGATGGATAGGATGCCTGCAACAATAGCGATTAATCTTCTTTTCATGATTCATTTCCCCCTTTTTGTCCATTCATTTGACGAAGTGCTTGAGTAATATCTTCCTTTGTTAACGGCTCATTTCTATGACTGAAATATTGATGAACTGCATGTTTATAGTGCGTACGTTCATTAGCCGGATAGGAACGCAGCTGAACGGCTAGCTCACTGCTGGCTTCGTCCGTCCATACTTTCTCATAAGCTGCTCTTTGTTCTCCGAAATCCCACACGTCATTAGCTGCAGGATCACCAGCCTTTTCACGCACCTTGCTCGTCTGCTCCTCATCAATCTTCCATTCATTTTGCTCTAAATACACTTGAACACCATATTGCTGCAGCGCTCTTTCTTCACTTAATAGACCAGCTTCCACTTCCTGAAGGACTTTTTCTTTCTTTCTGGCAAATGGATTCCCCCAGCCGCCTCCACTTGGTGAAATCAATTGAACGATATCGCCTTTTTCAAGTCGCAGAACATCTATTTTGGGCTGGTCTTGTTTCTCACCATTAGCTGTGATCAGCTTGACCTCACCAACCGCTCCTGCTCGGCCGCCCATTAAACCCCAAGGCTGAAACTTCATCCGTTCCATTCCTCGTGCTGTCACCATCGATTCAGGCTTCATCATTTCAAATTCCAAACCAATCGCATGTCCGCCTCGATTTTCACCAGCTCCACCTGTATTCGGCAGAAGCTCATATCGGTGAACATGAATATCAATATGCTGTTCCAAACTCTCAATTGGGGTATTCTTCAAAAAGCCTGACGAATGATCAATACCGTCAACTCCATCAGTACCATTTTGAGCACCGCCGCCTCCGCCTAATGGTTCGACAACGGACATTTTCCTGCCACCCGTTTGATCATCAGGTACAGAGAGAACCACAATGGCAGATTGACCTGCACCTGCTGCCGGTACTGCTTCAGGCAGCAGCTTACCAATCGCACCTAGCACGACATTGTACAGCCTCATCGTAATCGAATGACGAATCCCGACAGAGGCTGGATATTCTGGATGCACCAGCGTTCCTTTAGGAGAGATCACATCGATTGGATACGTTATTCCACCATTAATCGGTATAAAAGGATCCTTACTAATGATGTAATTAATCAACCCTTGATAAAGAAAGGAATGCTTCTGACCATTGGTAACAAGGTTAAAGGCTGTTTTTACTTGCGGGTCACACTCAGAAAAATCGAGCGTCAGCCGTTTGCCTTTGATCGTTAGCTTGATTTTCAACCGAATAGGGACGTCTGAAATCATATCATCATCTAAATAATCAGCAAATTCACTCGTTCCATCCGGTATAGCTTCAATGACCTTTCCAGCACGATCCTCGGCTTGCTTCAGCAAGTCTATCATTCCTTGCTTCACTTCGTTTTTTCCAAATTTCTCAATCATTTCTTTTAACCGAATATCTGCTGTATTCACTGCAGCAATCATCGCATTGATATCACCATCATTTAGATGACTAGCGCGGCTGTTAGCTCTTAAAAAAGTACGTACGACCTGATTCTCTTTCCCGCCTTCATAAATTTTTACGGGCGGAATTCTTAATCCTTCTTGATGAACATCCGTTGCTGTCGGTGAAATACTCGAAGGCACAAGTCCACCCACATCACTGACATGAACAAAAGACCAAGCATAGCTTACGATTTCACCATCTACAAAAATCGGCTTAATGATATGGACATCTGGCAGGTGAGTCGCCAAACCATCTGTCGTATAAGGATCATTAGTGATGATAATGTCTCCTGGCTGCATCGGTCCGCTTGCTTCAATTGCTTTTTTTAGACTCAGCCCTAAAAAGATCGTCACACCCACTGTCTTCGGATAAACAAAGAAATCTCCAGAAGGCGTGGCTAATGCTGTCGCAAAGTCAGCAGATTCTTTGACGAAGGTCGTAAACGACGTCCGTTCAATGACATGCCCCATACCCGATGCAATCGCATTAAAATAACTGCGCATCATCTCAAGCTTTGCTGGGTCAGTTTTCATGTAAAGCCGCCTCCTTTGAAATCACTAAGTTACCTGATGGATCAATACTGCCTGTCCAGTTTGGCAAAATTAATGTTGTCGTATCATCCTGCTCAATCACGGCAGGTCCATTTACAATGGAACCTACTGACAGAGTATCCCGGTTATAAACCGATGCTTCGTATTCTTTTTCCTCTATAAAGATTCGTCTATATTCATATGGTTTAAAAGACTGTCCCCTGCTTTCATGAACAGGTGAAAAAGGCAGCGGAGGCGTCTCGCCTATGACTCGAACGCGTAAATGAGTAAACTCGATTTTTGCCTGATCATCCCTATGACCATATTGACGCTGATGCAATTTGTGAAAGGCTTCAATGAGTTGGTGGATGTCTTGTTCTTGCTTTAGCCATTCAATCGATAATGGCAATTCAATCTCAAATGCCTGCCCTTGATATCGTGCGTCTGCTAATAAGAGAATGGATGTCTGATTGATATGCTGAATGTTCTGCTGGCTGACCCAATCAGTCGCTTTTCGTGACAGCTTCTCATAATCTTGTTTTAGTTGGTTGATCGAATAGTCTTGTAAACATATTTTCTTCGACAGCACCGCATCATGGATAAAATCAGCTGTCAAAGCACCTAACGCACATAATGTACCAGGACTTGGAGGAACAACTACATTTTTCGCATGAATTTCTCTTGCAAGGAAATTCGCCACAACCGGTCCTGCTCCGCCAAACGCCAGCAAACTAAAATCTCTAGGGTCAAATCCTTGCTGCTCCATCACATTGCTTAATTCTGTGTACATATTGGCTACGGCTACTTGAATGAGCTGGTCAGCCGCCTCTTCAACCGTTTTGTTGAGCTGATCAGCAATTGGCTGAAAGGCCTTTTTCGCCGCAGACAGTTGTAAATGTAAATGTCCTCCGGCAAAACGTTCTTGATTGAGATAACCGCATATGAGAAACGCATCAGTTAAAGCTGCTTTTTCTCCCTTTCCATACGAAGCTGGTCCCGGGTTTGAGCCAACTGATTCCGGCCCCGCTTTGAGAAGTCCGCCCTGATCAATCCATGCTACCGAACCTCCTCCTGCTCCTATTGAATACATCGCAACAGATGGAAGAATAATTGGGAAGCCTGAAAGCTGATTCGATTGAGCCATTGTAGGCTGTCCATTTTGAATGATCGAGATATCTGCACTCGTCCCCCCAACATCAAAAGTGATCAGATTGGGTTCACTCGCTGATGCTGCAATTCTCGCCGCACCGATGACACCAGCTGCCGGACCAGAAAAGAGAGTCTTAACAGGCGAAGTTGCCGCACTTTCTGCATCCATTAAACCACCATTTGATTGTGTAATGTATGGAGAAATTGGTACACCTTCTTCCTTCAAACGGCTTTTCAATGTTTGCAAATACTGTTTCACCTTTGGCTGAATGTACAAATTAACAACAGACATCACTGTACGCTCGTATTCCCTCATTTGAGGCCATAATTCAGATGAGGTGAGGACTTCTAACTGTGGATAATGATGATTGATATAGGCTTTTGCCTGTAATTCATGAACTGGGTTTTGATAACTATGTAAAAATGAAATGACGATACCTGCTAGCTTTTTAGATATAACATGCTGGACCGCATCATCTAATTGCTGCAGATGGAGAGGTTTTTTGATCGTACCATCGTGTATCAACCTTTCAGAGATTGGATATACATGCTTCCGTGGTATCAATGGTTCTGGCAAACGAGAATTGAAGTCATAAGGAACGGGTAGTCGTAAACGTTGAAGTGACAATATATCTTGAAATCCTTCTGTCACAAAAAGGGCTAAATCTGCTCCTTTTCGCTGTAATAATGTATTCAGTCCGATTGTCATTCCGTGAACGAGGTATTGGATGTTGGATAAATCAACACCTCTTTTTTTTAGAAGATTTAACCCATTGATAATTCCTTGGGCTGGGTCATCAGTCACTGTAGGCGTCTTGAGTTCAGTCAGCTCCCCTGTTGCTTCATTTATCAGCGATAAATCAGTAAATGTTCCGCCTATGTCTATTCCGAGCCGGTATGAGACATCCGCCATTTGTACTTCCCTCCTACAATGTAATTAGAATCATATTTTGATAAATTACGACATTTTTTGATATTTGACTCCATATTATTAAAGCAGATCGGTCTAGTCAATTTTATTTTTTTGAAATTTCTGTGTGTTAAATTCTTGAAATTAGCCAAAAAAGCAGTGATAAAGCCATTTTGGATGAGCATATTCGTTTTCTGACCCACAAAATTAAAATTTTTATGAATTTCTACAAAAATGAAAAGCAAGAAATCAGGTAAAAACTGTTTTTTGAATTTTAAAAGACGTTTTTTCAAAACCAGGAGAAATTGGTAAGTAATTCTGCTATACTTCTGTTTACAAAATACGCAAACAAGAAAGAGAGCCAGCATCTATGAAACTTCTTAAAATGATTCTCTTGCTTTTATTGATTGTCATTGGTGTAGCAACAGGCTATATCCAACTGGAGCAAGGGAAACAAGAGACAGCGAATTCATCTTATGACAAAACCATTCATTTTCCATCAGACCGCTATCCCGAAACAGCCAAGCACATAGAAGAAGCCATTGATGAAGGTCATTCGTCCATTTGTACAATTGACCGTAAACATAGTGATGAGCAGAGAGATCGATCACTACATGGCATTCCAACAAAGCGCGGGTATGATCGGGACGAATGGCCAATGGCGATGTGCAAAGAAGGAGGCAGTGGAGCTTCTGTCAAATATGTACGCCCTTCTGATAATAGAGGCGCAGGCTCGTGGGTTAGTCATCAATTATCGGATGATCCTGACGGCACAAGAATTCAATTTATCATCGATTAGCCGCCTTTCCCTTTTCTATATTAAAAAAACTTTCACATGACTGCTTGCAGGTATTTTAAACACTTTTTTCATGCCGATAATCCTTAAGGAGGGATATCCTACCTTATACCTAAAGGAGTCAAAAAGCATGAAGAAAAAGGGAAAACTGAGGCTAGGCGCCAAAATTTTGCTGATCTTTTTAAGTGTCCTCATCATCTTTTCTGCGGTTGTTGGTTATGTGGTAAATCGCGAAATGACAGAAAACATCAAGCAAATGGCAACTGAAAAAGCAAAAGGTGATTTAAAGCTAGGCTACGCCTACCTAAATGAAAAAGTGGCAGGCTCGTGGCAGATTAAAGAGGACAAGCTATTCAAAGGAAATACGCAAATCAATGATCATGATGCATTGGTTGACCAATTAGCCGAATATACCGGTGATACCATCACGATTTTTCAAGGAAATACCCGTGTTGCTACGAATGTCATGTTAAACGGGAAACGAGCTGTAGGTACTGAAGTCTCTCCTGAAGTGAAGACCACTGTTTTAGATAAAGGAGAAAATTATTACGGCACAGCAAATGTTGCTGGGAAAGACTATCAAACGGCTTATATGCCAATCAAAAATGAAGCAGGCGAAACAATTGGTATTTTTTATACTGGCGCCAATCAAAGCATGATTTCACAAATGCTTCAGTCATTCTATATACAATTTGTCATCGTCCTTTTGTTAAGTCTGATCGTTTCAGTCATCATTATTTCTATTTTCACTAAGCGGATTCAGGTACGTCTCAAGCATTTGGCTTCTGCCATTAAGAGTGCAGGCGAAGGTCATTTAACCATCAATGTGAGGGATACTGCCGGTGATGAATTGTCTGATCTGGCTGGACATTTCAATAAGATGCGTGAAAAACTAAATCAAACGATTCTAAATGTCATGAACACGTCTGAATTAGTGGCCACATCCTCTGAACAGCTGTCAGCTAGCGCAGAAGAAACGAGTGCAGCATCAGAAAAAATAACCCACACGATCCAAGAAGTGGCACAATCTTCAGAAGAACAGTCCGCTCAAATGACAGCTAGTGAGCACAAGATGATTCAAGTATCAAACGAGCTGGCAAACATCACTGAAAATGCCGGACATATGGCTTCAAGAAGTCACTTCGCACAAGAAATGGCCCAAAAAGGTGTACACAATATCGGTGAAGTTCATTCACAAATGAAATCTATTGCAACATCAATTGAAGAAAACGGTACAGCAATTCAAGCATTGGAAACACGTTCAGCTGAAATTGATCATATTTCCAAAGTCATTACAGATATCGCCAGCCAGACAAACCTGCTAGCTCTTAATGCAGCAATTGAAGCAGCACGGGCAGGTGAGCATGGAAAAGGGTTTGCTGTTGTCGCAGACGAAGTGAGAAAGCTCGCTGAAGAATCTCAAGCATCATCAAACATGATTTCCCATCTCATTTCTGAAATACAAAAAGAGATGACTCATTCGACGAATGCCATCAAACAAGTAAGAGAAGAAGCAGCTCAAGGGGCTGTCCTTATCTCTCATACAGAAGAATCTTTTCATGATATCCAGCAGTCCATGAGAGAAATGGCAGATGGCATTAAGCATTTATCGAGTGCATCACAAAAAATCGCAGCTTATACTAACGATGCGAAACAGTCTTTTGCGTCTATTACAGAAGGCGTTAAACGAACGAGTGAACATTCACAGCAAGTAGCAGGTTTAACAGAAGAACAATTTGCTGCAATGGAAGAAGTAACAGCTTCATCAGAAGCACTTGCCCATTTAGCAGGAGATTTAAAAGCAATGGTCTCGCAATTTCACATCTAGATCCCACAACAAATAGCGCAAGACGGCTGCAATCGTCTTGCTGCCTAACTTTCTCCTCAAGAATGACTCTTTCAACCATTTACGTTTCAACGAAAACCCATAAATAAAGGAGTTTTTTATATGAACCACTTAAATCAAACCTATTCTCTATCTATCTCCTACCACCAAATCACGGTATACACCGGAAGCGAAACACCACCTATCATTGATTGGACAGATGAGGACATTCTCCAAGGATTCGCAACTGGAGATCGGGGAGTTTCCTTTGAAGGAATCAATAATGGAAAGGCGTCTATTATTGTGACATTAAATAGCGATGAGCCCCAAGTCTCTATTGATAGAGCCATAACAGTGCCCTTTACGCATACAAGTGATCAAGTTTATATCACAAGCGTCATGGCTCATGTACTGTCTTTCCCCATTCCAAAAGGAGACTATCAGCTTACCTGCTATACCTCACAGCAGCCTGATCAAGACGTTTATTATATAAATTTCCAAACAGTGTAGATTACGACTGATCGTATAAATCAAGCCACTTTTCCGCATAGTCTACCGATTCTCTCACTGGCAATAAATATGAACTGGCAAGTCCGATTTGATTGTGCTGATGGATGCCTCCAGATTGCAGAAAATCACGGCCAATCTGTTCAAATAGTTCTTCTCTTGTGATGATATCTTGGTACTCTTTCCATACCCTCCACCCATTTTCTAAAATAGGGGCTCCTCTTGTCATGAGGTCCTGCTGAGGGATTCGGTATTCAGCTAGATGAAAAGCTGTCATGCTCTCAAATGTTGTACCAAGCAGCAGCACTTGAGCATGAAAATCATACATGCGGCCAAGAGGCGAATGCTCTCCTAATCCGAAGGAAAGTGCATGGTGTTTCAGAATTTCATGTTTTCTTTTTCCCCAGGCTGTGAATGAAAAATGGGGATGGTTGCTTCTCGCCACGCCTGGGTATTTCCAAAATGTTTCCGCTACCTTTCCCATTGCTGTTGGCGTCGTGTAAGCTGGATCAAATGCAGGCATGGTTTCTTTGATCGATTTCCACCACGAATAAGGAACAGGCGGATCAATCCAATCGGCAGGATCAGAAAGCTCTAACGTTTGTGCCGGCATAATGAGTGTCCCCTCTTCTGTTAAGGTTTCCATCAATGCTTGTATGACGGCTACAGCGCCTCCGTTTACCCAGCCGATGGATGATAAAGATGAGTGAACACATAAAATCATGCCCTTTTTCACACCAAGTTGTTCCAAGTCTGTTTTGATTGTTTCCTTTGTCATCGGTTCAGCTTGATTTTCGATTAATTTTTGCATCGTTCCTTTTCCTCCTGCGTCTCTTCGATTATTGATGAATGAGACGTTTAACCGCAATAGACAGTTTGTAATTTGCGTAATTTGTCAGCTCCGTTAAAAACTGATCGAGCTCATCATGACTCGAGAAATGTCCTTCAGCCATATAACAGCCCTCACCACTTATTTTGAACAAATTCTTGATTTCTTCCTTTTCATAAAGAAACGACAGAAGTGGTTCATGATGATGACTACGGGTATAGAGCTGCAAAAATGTTTGAATCGTCTTTTGTGTCTGCCAATCAATTGAAATGGTATATGCTTCGATCACGCCTTCTTCTTCTAGCTTTAACACCCGATTTGCAACAGCTTGGCCGGTTAAATGAACTTTTTCACCTAGAGCTTTCATCGTTAATCGGCTGTTCTTTGATAGTTCTTTTAAAATATTCATATCTGTTTGGTCTAGCATTGGCTCACCTCTTTCAAAAATCAAGCTCTTCCGATAAAAGACTTTCATGATCCTCTGTCACATAGAACTCTTTTAATATACTGTAAACTTAATCAGAAAAAAAGGAGGCCTTTTTATGAAAATTACACTCATTCGCAATGCTACTTTATACCTTCACTATGGTCATTCAACTTTTTTAATCGATCCCTTTTTGGCAGCAAAAGGAACATATCCACCGTTCCCTCATACAGCCAATCAACATTTGAACAACCCTATTGTGGAGCTTCCTGTAAACATTGATTTAGACAGTCTATTACACCCAGATGCTGTCTTACTCTCTCATTTACATGTGGACCACTTTGACGACGAGGCCAAAAGGAAATTAGCTCAAGATGGGCCAATTTATACTCAATCGGAGAAGGATCGAAAAGAGGTTGAAGAAGCTGGATTTCAGCATGTCACATGCATTGAAGATGAAATGGACATTTGCGGCGTTCATATTAAACGTACAGGTGGACAGCACGGAACGAGAGAAACAGCGAAGCGGATGGGGCAGGTGAGCGGTTTTGTTTTCTCTCACCCTGATGAACCTACCCTTTATATTGCAGGTGATACCATTTGGTGTGATGAACCGAAAGAGGTTGTGAATACATGCAAGCCAGACGTCATTGTGGTCAATAGCGGAGCTGCTCAATTTTTAGAAGGCGATCCGATTACCATGACTAAGGAAGAAATTTTAGACATTCACCGTTCTCAGCCAAAAGCTCAAATTGTCGCCTGTCATCTTGAAGCTGTGAATCATTGCTTGTTAACAAGAGCTGCTTTAGAAGCTTACATTCAAGAGCATCATGCAGATCAAGCCATTTTTGTCCCTCAAGATGGGGAAAGTCTCACCTTCTGATCACAATAAAAACCGGCACCTCGCTGCCGGTTTTATCATTATTATGGGCGATGGTGCTGTGGTTTTTTCAGCAATGGAACAAATCCGTTCTTTTTCAAGTGATTGTAATGCTCATCCATTCGTTTCGTGATGTGTGTGCCTTGTTCCTTTGTTAACACGCCATACTGTACATATTTCTCAATGACTGCTTTTCGTTTAGAAAGAATTTGCTGCTCAAGGATTTCAATTTGTTTTTGTTGTTCTGCTGTTAATTTCACTTGGTGTGTCACCGGGCGCTTTTCCATTTGAGGTGTTTCTCCATGAGCCGTTTCTATCTGAAAACCAAATAACAGCATCATCGACAAGATGATCAAACCGCTTATTTTTTTCATCATTGTTGTTCCCTCCTTTATTCGCCTTTATTTTGCGCTCATTTTCCTTTTTTATACATTATTTTAACACGCTAATTGCTTATAATATTCTTACTTTTTCACTTTTCTTCTGAAAACGTTGTCCTATCAGAAAAAGCGTGCTATGTTTTGTTTTGTATAAAAAATAGAGGAGGATTCTTAAATGAGTCGTTTTTATCATAAAAAATCTATATGGATCATGCTTGTTGTATCTGCTTGCATCCTTATCATGTCTGCTTGCAGTCAATCAGGCTCATCTCAATCTGGAGACACAAAGTGGGATGAGATTAAAAAGAAAGGAAAAATCGTGGTTGCAACTTCAGGCACCCTTTATCCAACTTCTTATCATGATACTTCTAATGGCAAGGATCGATTAACTGGCTATGAAGTAGAAGTTGTCAAAGAAGCGTTTAAACGTCTTGATGTGAAAGTAGAATTTAAAGAAATGGGTTATGACGGGATGCTGAGCGCCATTAATTCTGGTCAAGTGGATGCCGCTGCAAATGATATCGACATCACAGATGACAGAAAAGACAAGTTTGCCTTTTCAACCCCTTATAAGTATTCCTACGGAACGGCTATCGTACGGAAAGATGATTTATCTGGCATTAAAACTTTAAAAGATTTAAAAGGAAAGAAAGCAGCAGGTGCTGCCACGACGATTTACATGGATGTCGCTCGTAAGTACGGTGCAAAGGAAGTCATTTATGATAATGCGACAAACGAGCAATACTTAAAGGATGTTGCAAACGGCCGAACAGATGTCATTTTAAATGATTATTACTTGCAGACACTGGCTCTTGCTGCATTTCCTAAATTAAATATTACGATTCACCCTGACTTGAAATACATGCCGAATGAACAAGGATTTGTCATGAAGAAGGACAACAAAGAGCTTCAAAAAGAATTGAATCGTGTATTAAGCGACATGAAAAAAGACGGAACAATGAAAAAGATTTCTGAGAAATTCTTTAATCATGCAGACGTCTCAAAGAAAATTGATGCTGATGTCGAAGATGTCGACATTTCCAAATAAGGAGCCGCAATCGTGGGAGATATTCATTTAGAATATATATTTAATCCTGCACTGGCAAAGGCGTCATTTCCGTTTGTCATGAAAGGCATCTGGCTGACGCTGCTCATTTCCTTTGTGAGCATGTTTTTTGGTACCATTCTTGGTTTTTTTATCGCTCTTGCCAGGATGGCGAATTCATGGATTCTTCGGTTGCCTGCACGGATGTATATCTCATTCATGCGAGGCGTGCCCATTCTGGTCATTTTGTTTATTCTTTATTTTGGGTTCCCTTATATCGGAATTGAGTTTACAGCGGTCACTGCCGCCATTATTGGGTTCAGCTTCAATAGTGCTGCCTATATTGCAGAAATTAATCGGGCGGCCCTCTCCTCTGTACCAAGTGGACAGGTGGAAGCCGCTAAATCATTAGGTCTCAGCTATTGGCAAACGATGCGCGGTGTCATTTTGCCTCAATCCGTCCGCATCGCCTTGCCGCCATTGACCAATGTCATGCTTGATTTAATCAAAGCTTCCTCACTGGCAGCGATGATTACTGTACCAGAGCTCTTCCAGCAAGCAAAAATTGTAGGCGGACGAGAATTCGATTATATGACCATGTATATTTTGGTCGCACTCATTTACTGGGGCATTTGCAGTGTCGTCTCATTGCTTCAGGACTTTTTAGAAAAACGCTATGCGAAATATCTGTAGCAAAAAAAGAGCAGATCTCATGGATCTGCTCTTTTCAGCATGATAGAAAACCTTTGCAGCCCTAAGCACCGGAGCGAAGACCTGCGGGCGAATGCGAGGGTTTGTTATACACGATAATTAATGAATAAGCCATAACCACACATATAATCCGAGTAAAGTGAGGATCAAGGTTGGGATGGTCAGGATGATTCCGGCTTTCATGTAAGCCCCCCAAGAGATATGGACGCCTTTTTTCTTTAAGACATGGAGCCACAGCAATGTCGCCAATGAACCGATTGGGGTCATTTTCGGTCCAAGGTTGGAGCCGATGACATTGGCATAAATCAGCCCGTCTCTCATGACACCTGCTGTATCTGTATGTCCAATGGCAATCGCATCAATTAAAACGGTCGGCAGATTGTTCATCACAGAGGACAGCACTGCGGCAAGTACACCCATAAACATCGTTCCTGCAAGCAAGCCATGTGATGCCCCTTGCTCGATCCATGCCGCCAATATTTCAGTAAGGCCAACATTTTTCAGTCCATATACGACGACATACATACCGATCGAGAAAAATACAATGGACCACGGCGCTTCTTTGATCACTCGCTTTGTCGCCACTTGCGGACTTCTTCTCGCCAGCCACAAGAAAGCAAGAGCAATCCCGCCTACAATAATGGACACTGGAACACCGATCAGCTCGCCCGCAAAATAACCAACAAGCAGACAGCCGAGCACATACCAAGACAAACGGAACATACGGATATCTCGAATAGCTGATGCCGGCTCTTTCGCCTGTGACAGATCGTAGGTTTTTGGGATAAGCTTTCGGTAAAACACATACAGAACCAGCATACTCGCCCCAAGCGACACAAGGTTTGGCACGAACATATTTGCTGTATATTCTAGAAAACCAATATGAAAATAGTCGGCTGATACGATATTGACCAGGTTACTAATGACAAATGGCAAGGAGGTTGTATCTGCAATAAAGCCGCTTGCCATCACAAAAGGTAGCACCATGCGCTCATCCAGCTTCAACGCTCTCACGACAGATAAGACGATTGGGGTCAAAATCAGTGCCGCTCCATCGTTTGCAAAAAAAGCAGCCACAACAGCGCCGAGCAATGTTAAATAAATAAACATGCGGACACCGTTGCCTCTTGCAGCTTTTGCCATATGCAGTGCAGCCCACTCAAAAAAACCGATCTCATCTAAAATTAACGAAATGATAATAATACCAATAAAAGCAAAGGTGGCGTTCCATACAATTTGCGTAACTTCCCATACATCGCCTAGATGAACGACGCCAAAGGCAAGCGCAAGAATGGCACCCCCACATGCTGACCATCCTATGGTGACACGTCCTGGCTGCCAAATGACAAGGACGAGGGTCATGATGAAAATCAAAATGGCTAAGGTGACTGAACCCAAAGGTGGCCCCCCTTTCATTTTTCTCATAAAATCTTTATCTATCATACAACGAAATACATCAGTTGTATGCCATTTTCGCATGTCACATGAAAATCCGCAGGTGATCCGTGCACCTGCGGATTCCATCATATATTATTGATCTTTTTTCATCAGCATCAATTCAATAAATAACTCACATCGCTGGCTAAAATGACTTAAGTCGATCGACGTCATGTCAAAAATTTGTTTCATTCGATAGTTTAATGTATTTTGATGAATAAACAACTGCTCCGCTGCTGGCTTTAACTTGCAGTTATTCAATAAGTAGACTTCAAGCGTTTTTAAAAACGAAGTTTGACTTTCGCGGTCTTTTTCCTTCAAACGTAACAAATCTGGATTGAAGTCGTTTTTCTTTTTTTGATGGCTGTAAATGGAGTCTAAAAACCGGAAGACCCCTAAATTCTCATAATCATATGGAATCAGGTCTTGTCCTCCAACAATTTTCACTGCCTTGACGACTTCTATCGCTTCAAATCGACTTGTACTCATTTTCATGACATCACGATACTCTCTTCCCATTCCGATATACAAAGGGGAGGGATGTGCATGCGTTTTCGATTGCAGATGTGCGATGACATCAGCGGCAGTCGCTTTCGGTGAGTGCCGATCTGACAGGCTGCCTAATATAACCACGATATCTGCTTGAACCGAATAGACGTGATTCACTTTATCCTCTAGCTGCAAATACGTTCGAATGACATCCTTCACATCTTCTGCCGTCTCACTTTTGTTATCGGCAGCGTGCACGACCATAACGGTAAATACGGCTGGCAGTGGAATGCTTAAGTTCTCAGCCTCCCATTTCAGCTCTTCTTCTGTATAAAAATGATCATCCATGACCTTTTTGAAAAACTCTTCAATCTTGCCTTCCTTTTTCTCAAGCTGTTTCTTATTCTTATAAATCACTTTTCCAACCTGAAAGGAAGCCTCGTGTAAAAATTGCAGCTCTTCCTGAGTGAGGGAATCCTCAATGTCCTGCACCCAAATAAAGCCTACTACCTCTTGTTTATGCTTGGCGCTCACAGCCACCCGCCGATTAAATCCAAGCTCGTCATGACCGCTCACATAAAAAGGCTTTGATTCCGCGAAAAGCCGCTCGATTACCCCTGTTTTCTTTAACCAATCGACCACAGATCCCGGGCATTCCTTTGAGAAAATCGTTTGCTGATTGACTGGGTCAAACTGCTGAATGCTGTAAGAATTATAAGCAAGGAGCTGACACTCTGTGCTTTCTAAAATGACTGGCTTCTTTAAATATCCGCTAATAAATGCAATTAATTTATCGACATCAAAAAATGTATGCAGCTTTTCTAATATCTCTTCCATCCCGATTGCTCCCTGATTAAGTGATACATTTATCATACTTCTTTCCAGTCAGATTTGTATAGAAACAAGTCGCAGACAGGCAAAAAAAGCATGAACCCATCAGTGCAGGTTCATGCTTTTTCCATATTAAAACATTTCACTAATCGTTTTTGCCTGCATGTGCAGAGCTAGGTAATCTGGACCGCCTGCTTTTGAATCCGTTCCTGACATTTTGAAGCCGCCGAATGGGTGGTAACCAACGATGGCACCTGTGCAGTTACGGTTAAAGTAAAGGTTCCCCACATGGAACTCCTGCTTCGCACGGTTGATGTGATCACGATTATTCGTAATGACAGCACCTGTTAAACCGTATTCTGTGTTATTGGCTACCTCAAGTGCTTCATCAAAGCTTGAGACTTTCGAGAAAGCCAACACTGGTCCAAAGATTTCTTCTTGCATTAAACGAGAAGTCGGCTCAAGATCTGCAAAAATGGTCGGGTGGATAAAGTATCCTTCCGAATCATCACTCGTTCCGCCAGTGATTAAGCGGCCTTCCTGTTTGCCAACCTCGATATAATCCGTGATCTTGTCAAAGGACGCTTGATCAATGACAGGTCCCATGTAAACATCCGCAGAAAGCGGATTGGCTGTTGTTTTCGTTTCTGTGATTTCCTTCACTCGCTCAACCACTTGGTCATACAGCTTCTCATGGACGACTGCCCGCGATCCAGCTGAACATTTTTGACCTGAAAACCCGAAGGCTGATGTGAAAATGGCATTAGCCGCTAATTCAACATCTGCATCCGCATCAACAACTACTGTATCCTTACCGCCCATTTCAGCAATGACACGTTTTAATTGCTGCTGGCCTGGCTGCACTTTTGCCGCGCGTTCAAAGATACGTGTCCCTACTTCTCTTGATCCAGTGAATGTAATCAGACTTGTTTTCGGATGATCTACTAAGTAATCCCCAACTTCTGCTCCGCTTCCTGGTACAAAGTTGACAACACCCTTTGGAAGACCGGCTTGCTCAAGCTCTTCCACAAAACGGGCTGCAATGACAGGCGTCGCACTTGCTGGTTTTAAAACAACTGTATTCCCAGTGACGATTGGCGCTACTGTTGTTCCGGCCATGATGGCAAATAAGAAGTTCCACGGCGGAATGACGAGCGTCACGCCAGTTGGTGTGTACACATATTGATTGCGTTCCCCTTCGCGGCTGTTCACTGGTTTGCCTTTCGCCAGCTCCAGCATTTGACGAGCGTAATACTCTAGGAAGTCAATCGCTTCTGCTGTATCTGCATCCGCTTCATTCCAAGGCTTACCTGCTTCTTTTACAAGAAGGGCTGAATACTCATGCTTTTTACGGCGAATGCTTGCCGCAGCACGGAATAATACGCCTGCTCTTTCTTCAGGAGACGTATAGCGCCATGTTTCAAATGCTTTCGCTGCTGCTTGAACCGCTTGTTCTGCCTCTTCCTTCCCGGCCTTTGATACAGTTCCAACCACTTCATCCTTTTTCGCTGGATTGATCGAAACAATCTTGTCCTTCGTTTCAATTCTTTCTCCATTAATCACGAGCGGATAGGTTTGACCAAGTGATTCTGTTACTTTAGCTAATGCTTGTTCAAACGCTTTGCGGTTTTCTTCCTGGCTAAAATCCGTGAATGGTTCATGCTTGTAAGGTGTTGTCATTTTTGTCACGCTCCCGTTTCAAATTATTTTTTCGTCAATCCTTTTAAAGCAAAGGCAATGTTTGCCGGCCGTTCTGCAAGACGTCTCATGTAGTAGCCATACCACTCTCGTCCATACGGCGTATAGACCCTCATTTGATAGCCTTCTTGCACAAGTGCTTGCTGTGTTTCTGATCTCATGCCGTACAGCATTTGAAATTCGAACTGACTTGTCTGTATATTGTGTTTTTTCACAATATTTTTCGTGAACTCAATCATTCGATCGTCATGTGTCGCAATGGCTGTATAGTTTCCTGAGAGCAATTGCTTTTCGATCAGCTTTTGATAATTCTGATCGACATCTTTTTTGTTTGGATACGCCACTTCGGCGGACTCCTTATAGGCACCCTTTACAAGTCTTAAAAATGGCTGCAGCTTATTTATGTCATCAAGATCCTTTTCTGTTCTGTACAAATACGCCTGCAAGACCGTACTGACATACTCATATTGAGATTTCATCTCTTTAAAAATGTCCAGCGTTTTTTGACAGCGCTGTTCATCCTCCATATCGATTGTCACCATGATACGTTGCTTCTCTGCCGTATCTAAAATCCTTTTCATATTGCGATACACAAGGTCATCGTCAATATCCAGGCCAAGTGATGTCATTTTGAGTGACACGTGAGAATTGAGTCCCGTCTCTGCAATCCGCTGAATAGTTTGAATACACTCAGTCGTCCGTTCATTTGCAATCTCTGCCTTTGTGACAAACTCACCAAGGTGATCAACTGTCACAGCCATTCCTTGGTCATTTAATCGTTTGATGACAGGGATGGCACTCTCAAAGTCCTTCCCTCCGATGATTTTCTTAGATGCAACAGCACTTCCCCAATTACGAGCAATATGGTTCAAGAGACTGCTCTTTGACAAAAACAAGAAGAAATTTCTTGTGACCGACTCCATAAAGGGCACCTCCCACTCTTTGTAAGCTATGTCTTTATTGTAAGGCTCATAAGCTGTCCGCTACAATATTTGAAGATGACAAAAATTCTGACTTTTTTTGTGGTTTTATCACAATAACAGATAAAAAAGAGCCTGCCGCGATCCGGCTGGCTCTTCCCTGCTTACGCCCACACCTCATCAAGGGTAGACTGCAGCAGCTCATTTAATTCTTGCATCAGGTTGTCTTTCGGCTGATTGTAGCTTTTCACCAATTCATCAAATCGCTCGATCTCTTTGTCGATAAATGGATGGACATAAGCGAGGCGGTTTTCTACATCCATTTCTTCGCCGTCCATTTTACGTTTGAGCAGCTCATGGATTTCCGCTAAAAGCGGTCCTTCCTCCACTAGTTCCTCGAGCAGTTCATGAAAGTCCATCGGCGGAACCGTCCGGTAGCGTTCAATCCACTGACAGGCAAGTAGCGGACGAAGCACATAGAAATACTTCTTGATTCGCACCTGCTCTCCTCGTAAATGCCTGCTTTCATTCCGCTTCGCCATATTGAGGTAATGATACATCAATGCTGCGGGATAAAACGCTCGATCCTTTAATTCTCTTAGCTGCTTTGCCAAAGAGAAGGATTCAGCATAGATGATGTCAGAAGACAGCCATTCCATGATGGACGGATTCGATTTATTGAATAAGCGAAGTGCCTTTCTAAGCTCCCAGCCGCTGATATCAAGCATGTCATCAATCGGCCGTTCAATGACATCACGATGCTCTTCCATCGCCCAATACCATTCTTTTCGAGGCACATATAAAAAACGAACATCGTAGTCACTATCAGTCGAAGGGAATCCCCATGCTCTGCTGCCTGATTCGACCGCGAGGCAAATCTTGACGTCATACGTTTCTTCGATGATTTTCAGCTCTTCCTTGATTCTCTCTCTCATCAACCATCAACTCTTTCTATAGAAATCTGCATGACTTCATCACGATTTGGTAAAATACGAATAAGACATATATGAAAAAGGAGTTGGATCTCATGTCTATATCTCGCATCATGAAATGGATCACCGGGATTTTTGAAGCCTGTCTTGCCATCCCTGTCATCGGAGGACTATTTATTATTAGCAATGGCTATTCACCGCTCATAGTCATGCTTATTCTGCATATTATCACACTCGTCTTATCGAAGCGAGACCAAGGACCAATGATTGGCAGCATCATTGGGATTATCACATCCTGCCTCGCCTGGATTCCGATACTCGGATTCATCCTGCATATCATCACAGCTCTTGCCCTGATCATCACAGCGTTAGTGCCTGATGAAAAAACGAGGCAGAATACGAGTTATTAAAAAAGAGGCCCTCCTAGAGCGGCCTCTTTGTTTTTTTATTTGAGCAAGTGCTTTTGTAAGAAGGCGAGCTTCTCTGTTTGAAAAGCCGGGATAAACTCGTGTCCAAAATAGCGATATATCTTCAGGTCTTTTTCTGCTTCTAAATGGTTGTATGCCGCAAACACAGTAGATGGCGGGGTTATTTTGTCAATCAGACCGATCGCCATCAATGTTGGCTGTTTGACCCATCCAGCTAAATTGATTAAATCAAAATAGCTTAATGTCTCAAATGCCTTTTCTTCCACTTTTGGATCACTATTTCTTCGAAAGTATGAATTGATTTCTAAATAAGGCTGCTCCAATGCCACATCCACTGCACGCTCGAAGTTTGATAAATAAGGGTAATCTGCCACGACGACCTTCGGAATGTCTGAAAGGGCTGCAGCGGCTACCGCTAATGCACCCCCTTGGCTTCCACCAATCACGCCGATCCGTTGTTTATCCACTTCTGGGAAGGACTGAATGACTTCGAGTGCACGAACCGTATCTAAATAAACACCTCGATAATAGTAGGTTTCCTTTGATAAAATGCCTTTTGTCATCCATCCCAAAGCGTGACCGCCTGGTGTCACTGCCTGATCTTCACTGCCGCCTTGACCGCGGACGAGCATACCAAATGTCGCATAGCCATGCAGCGCCCAGTTGACAATGTCGTGAATGCCGCCATCATAGCTGGCATTATAGCCATGAAAACGAACGAGCGCTGGATGCGGACCTGATTGATCTGGTACCGCGTACCAGCCTTCAATTCGAGAATGCCCAAAGCTTTGATACGTCAGGCGGTACACCTTGACCCCTTTCACTGGATAGTCATAAGGTTCAAGCGCTGGATCTGCCTTCACTTGACGCAGTTCTTCAAGAGATGCCTTCCAAAAGTCTGAGAAATCAGGACGTGCTGTTTTCTTTGGTTTATATTTTTTTAGATCTTCTAATGATAAATCGAACAATTGCATATCCTACTATTCCCCTTTGTTTTATTAGTTATATATATCATACCACTCATTTCTTGATTGAGAAAGTCATTTAACAAAACCTTCTGACATTTCTATTGGCAAAGATGATGGAAACCTTTATGATAAAGAAACTGACCATAAAGACTAGATGTTCTCAGACAGAATCATCCTTTACAATATATTCATGAAGATGATCGATCGTTCATGAATTTTCACATGACATATAGCGAAAAAAGGAGGAATCCCTATGAAAGTCGCCCTTATCCAAATGGATGTACAAATTGGAGAACCTGAATTGAACTTTAAAAAAGCAGAAGCTTTCTTAGAAGAAGCAATTCACGAGCAGCCTGACCTGATCATTTTACCCGAAATGTGGAATACCGGCTACGCCCTTGAGCAAGCCGATCAGCTTGCGGATGTAAACGGTGAACGCACAATACAGCTCTTTTCCTCCTTTGCCCGTAAGCATCAAGTGTATCTCATCGCAGGCAGTGTCTTAAATAAGCGAACAGAAGATGAAAACATCACCAACACGATGTATGTCTTTAACCGCCAAGGTGAGCTTCTGTTAGATTATGATAAAATTCACTTGTTCCGTCTAATGGATGAGCACAACTATTTAACCGCTGGTGATCAGCTTGGTTTATTTGACTATAGTGAAGATGTGAAAATTGGCGCAATGATCTGCTATGACCTCCGCTTCCCGCAGCTTTCTAGAACACTTGTGAACAAAGGGGCGAAGATCCTCGTCAATACAGCGCAATGGCCGTCAGCCAGAGTGAATCATTGGCGCAGCCTGCTCATTGCAAGAGCGATTGAAAACCAGTCATTTATGATTGCTGTAAACAGAACAGGCACAAGCAGAGACACAGAATTCCCTGGACACTCCATGGTGATTGATCCACTCGGCCGCATACTGCTTGAAACAAGCGATGACGAAGACATTTATTATGCTGAAATTGATCTTCAGCTAGTGGATGAAGTCAGGCAGCAAATTCCGGTTATGACGGATCAGCGTCTGGACTTATATTAAAAAGCAGGGTGCTCCCCTGCTTTTTGCGTTTAATTAAACGTTTGTTTAAGCTTTCCCTTGATTCTGATATAGGTCCATGAAGGCTTGAGCGGCTTTCGTTAAATACCTTTCTTCCACATATGCAAACACAAGTGTGCGGGTTGGGCATGAATCAATTTGCAAATAAGTGACTTGGTTCCTATCCTCTTGTGCCACCATTTTCGGCACAACGGTCACCCCTAGTTCGTTTTTGACCAATGCCTGTGCTGTTTGAATATGGCTTGTTTCAAAAGCCACTTTTGGCTGAAAACCGTGATGACGGCACAGTTCTGTGACCACTTGCCGAAAACCGTATCCCTCTTTCAACAAAATAAATGGGATACCTTCAAGAAGCCGAAAGGGAACGATTTCGTGACCGGTCTCTTTTTGCCCTGCCTGCTCAATGATCTCGTTCAATGCCTCTGATAACCAGGGCTGAGCAGCTTGCGGAACTGCAAGAAGGAGCGGCTCTGTCAGCATTTGTTTCGTTTTCAATGATTCGTGCTCGACAGGCATCGATAAAATAGCCAAATCCAGCTTTCCAGCCAATAGAAGTTTTTCGAGCTCACGCGGAGACTCTTCTATCAGTTGAACGTGAACATGAGGATACGTTTGACAAAAGGTTTTTAATAAACCGGGCAAGACATATCCCCCTGTCACTGCTGGCGCTCCAATGTTCAGCTCTTTCCCGATTTCATAAGCTGCTTCTCCCATTTCACGCAGCAAATCATCTCTTTCCTTCAAAATATTCTCAGCCCTTTTAATGAATCGTCTCCCTTGAGGTGTGGGCGTTACTTGTCCATATTTTCGAATAAATATTGGTGTGTCTAATTCCTCTTCCAGCTTCTTTATTTGCTGGCTTAGAGAAGGCTGTGCAATATGAAGTTGATCCGCTGCTTTTGTAAAACTTTGCTGCCGGTACACTTCTATGACATATTCCATCATTCGTATATCCACTTTCATCACCTCATAGGTTTTAACTATTCATGCCATATCTTTTATGTCTTAGACAAATAACAGAAGGAATTCTACGATAAAGAGACCACAAAGGGGGGAAAAGAAATGAATCCATATGCTAAAGCAGAGAACCAATTCTCACAAAATGCCGAGAACTATCGAGATTCACCTATATTTGCAGCCGGAGAAGAGCTGGAATGGATGAAAACAGCAGCAAATGCGACGGGACATGAGCATTTACTTGATATTGGCTGTGCGGCAGGACATACCGTTTTTTCCTTTTCAGACGTCATCTCTAAAGGAATCGGTATTGATGTCACACAAAAGATGATCGAGGTTGCTGAAGCACTTGCTGAAGAACGCCAGCTGACCCACATTACTTTTGAGCAGGCAGCCGCAGAAGCATTGCCCTTCTCTGATGAATCATTTGATTTAGTGACGTGCCGATTTGCCGCTCACCATTTTCCAGACCTTCCGGCAGCCATGTCTGAAATCAGCCGAGTCTTAAAAAAAGGCGGCCAATTTCTGCTCGTCGATCATTATGCACCTGAAAACACTGCACAGGATTCATTTATTAATCACTTAAATAGACTGAGAGATCCCTCTCATGTGCGGGAAAGCTCGTTATCAGAATGGAAAGAGCTTTTCGCAGCAAACCAATTGACTCAAAACGAGATTCGTTACTGGGATCTGCACATTGATTATCAGGACTGGATTATACGTGGACGCGCACCAGAGAACGTTCAAAAGGAGATCGTTTCCCACCTTCAAGCCGCAGACCCTGACACAAAGCAGCTGTTTCAACTTCAATTCGATGCACAGCATCAGCCCATTTCTTTCTGTTTAAAAGCTGCATTGCTTCAAGGAATCAAGCATTAAACTGATAGAAAAAGTCTACCATCGTCGGTAGACTTTTTATTTCAAATATACATCTTCACAGGTATTGCTTTTTACGTTCGTGACACGTCCCTTCTCACGACAAGGAGGGCTACATCATGTCTCTATTATATGATAAATGAACGGAGATAGGTTAGGCATTTTAGATTCTCTGAATAAAAAAGAACCTACCCTCTTTGGAATAAGTTCTTTACTGCAAACGTAACTTACGGTGCAATATCCTCTAATACTTTCTCGCGCGTTTCTATCATTTTAAAAGCAAGAATTGCTCCCACTACAGTCACACTTGCAAAAAGAATAAAAATAGTTGAAACACCGCTTACCTCTAAAATAAAACCTATCATAATAGGAGCGATCGCTGAGGCCAGCCTAAGCCACGCTGTAGCAAATGCCGTTCCAATCACCCTCATACGTGTTGGATAAATTTCAGGTGTATATAGATAGAGAAGAACTGTAATTGTTCCCATCATTCCGTAAGCAGCAGACCCTAAATAGATGACGCTTTCTGGAGAAGTCGCTCCGCTGATCCATAAAGCCGTTAATAAAACACCTGTTAATACAAATGCAATGGTTGCCCAGCGCTTCCGTCCTACTTTATCAATTAAAAATGCACAAGCGAATACCCCTATGGTCTGTAAAATATTTGTGAGAGATGCTGCCCTTAATGAATCTCCGACTGGCAAATGGTAAACAGTATTATAAAGACTCGGTAACCAGTTATTTAAACCATTCGATACAAAGTAGGCAGAAAACCATAGTCCCCATACGATCAATGTTCTCTTACGGTAAAAAGTTGAAAATAGCTCTTTCCAGTCGCCCTTTTCAGTACTGCTGGATACTTGATTTGCGACAGGCATTCGTTTGTCAGTACTAGCTTCAATTTCTTCAATAATTCTTTCGGCTTCATCTAACCTGCCTTTCGAAATAAGCCACCTTGGCGATTCACGCAGCATGAAAAAGAATACAAAGACGATTAAACCTCCAATGCCTCCAATCAAGAACATCCATTTCCACCCAAAGCTAGGTACGACAAATGCGCCAATTTGAGCTGAGATCATTAATCCTAATGGAAAAATCATCTCATAAAGCATAAAAAATCTACCTCTTCCTTGGGCTCTAGACAACTCATTAATATATGAGGCTGCTACCGGCACCTCTCCTCCAACTCCAATTCCTTGTATAAAACGGAAAATAAAAAGGGCCATAAAATTACCTGAAAATACACATGCGATACTCATAATAGACATGAGGAACACCGTCCACTTTGCACTAAATACACGGCCGCGCCTTTCTGCTAACCATCCAAAGAAAATAGCACCAATCGCTTGTCCGATATAACCAGACCCAATAAGAAGGCCAATTTGAGCAGGTGACAAATTCCACATTCCGATGAGAACCGGGAGAACAAACGCTAAAGATAGCGCATCAAACGCATCAAAAAAGGTAGCAGATCCCATAATGATCCGAGGTTTTAAATGCCACCTCGAAAAAGGTACACTTTCCATCCTAGTCAATAGTTGTGAAGCTCTATCAACAACTTGCCCACCGTGAGAATTTGAATTTCCGCTGAGTTCTAACGTCATAGTATCTCCTCCTTATTAGAGGAAATGATGCAAAAGTACATGCCGAAGACCGCTAAAGAAATCGCTTACATTTTAAATCAAGAGAAATTCTGTAGCGTTCATACGAGTTTTCAGCATCTATCAATTCTTTTTTGGCGTTCCAGTGGTGCCACGATCTATATAATACATAGGGAAGATATGCTCCATCGCTTCTAACTGTTCTCCTTCCAATAACTGTGTTAGTAAAGAAACAGCTTTTCTTCCCATTCCAACTAAATCAACATGAACAGAAGATAAAGAAGGGGTTAGAAAACTTGCAATAGGCACATCATCAGCACCAACGACAGACAAATCATGAGGTATTGACACATTTGCGTTATCTGCCGCTTTCATGACCCCCATCGCCAAAAAATCTGAAGAGCAAACAACTCCAGTCATGTGCTGGTTTCCTTGAAGAAATTGAGAAACCACTTCTACTACTTTTCCCCCATCAAATTCATCTAACTCAAACACAAGCTCTTTGTTCATTGTTAATCCTAAACTTTTCAGTGTACGCTCGTACCCCTTGTAATACCTCACACTATGCATCGAACTCATTGGACCATTCACCAGCCCAATGGTTCGATGACCTTTATCAAATAAGGCCGTTACAGATTGACAAACACCTTCTTCATCATCTGGCCTGACACATGGAAATGGAGAATCCTCTAAGTAACTTCCGACAACGATAATGGGAATAGCCAAACTTTTTAACCAATCCATGCTCAATTCTTCATTTCTTGGAGAAAATAAAATGGCACCATCTACAGCCTGCGTCTCAAGTAATCGCTGCTGTTGTACAGATGTAAATGACATCAGCATATTGAATTCGGTCTCATCTAATTCCTTCGCTATTCCATCTAAAATCGTTGAAAAAAATGGATTATTCAAAATATATGAACCGCGAGGAACCACTACAGCGATATTCCCAGTCTTTCTTTTAACGAGCCCTCTCGCTCCTAAATTAGGACGGTAGCCTAACTCATCAATCACTTGTTTGATTCTTTCAGCCGTTTGAGCACCTACTCCTGGTTTACCACTTAATACTCGGGAAACAGAGGCTATAGATACTCCTGCTTTCAATGCGACATCTTTAATACTTACTGACACATTTCATACCTCCGGGAGTCTGTTGTTTTATACTCTATTATAACCTGACTCACCTTCATCATGAAATCAATGGTCTGTTATCTACTGACGTTTTCCTTAAGCAAACCAACACTTTGAAGGCCCAGACGAATCTCTTCTTTTTCGTTTTGAGTTAAAGGTAATACCGGCTTCCTCGCAAGTGAACTGCTGATCAAACCTCTCTGGAACATTGCTTCCTTCATTCGCAGATGAGAGGTAGAGGAAGGTTCATCCATTTTATACACAGCATGCTTTAATTCAAAGATTCTATCGTACACTTTATTAGCCGCTGCAAGGTCTTGTTCTTCCACACATTTGACAAGTTCAGCGATCAAATCCGGCACAAAACAGCCGAAACCGACAAGCGCCCCATCAATCCCTTGAACTAATGTTGGCAATAAATATTCATCGTGACATGTGAGCAACGATACATCTGGTGCATGCTTTTTCAGTGCGCGCACATCGACTTCATATTGTGCCATGTCTCTTTGACCGATTTTAAATGAGACAACGTTTGGAATCTCCGACATTTCTAATAATTGACTGGTTGTATAAGAGGTTTTTGTCCATGTTGGATATTGATGGACGATGATTGAAATGTCAATTGCTTCTGCAACATCTTTAAAGAATTGGACAGGTGATTCAGGCTGCATACCGAATCTCAGCCATGAATGCGGCGGCATGAGAAGAATACCTTCTCCGCCAGCTTCTTGAACTGCTTTTGCATGCTGGATCGCTTCAATTGTCCCTTCAGCTGAAACCCCAGAAATGACAGGTATCTCTCCCTTTAATTCGTCGGCTGCAATGCGCACAGCCTCAGCTCGTTCATGTGGCAGCAAAGTCATAATCTCGCCAGTATGTCCATTGACAACAATCCCATTAATCCCTTCGTGCTCCGCCACCCAGCGAACAAGCTTACGAAAAGCAGGTTCATCAATTGAATAGTCATCTTTAAAAGGAATTAAGACTGCCGGGAATACACCGCTCCATTTTTCTTTATTTTTCATTAACAAATTCCTCCCCCATTCGATTATAGTAAACGTTTACGGTAAGCGTTTACGTAAACAATCATAGAATGTCATCAGCAAAGATGTCAACACTGTTTTTTAAATATTATAATAATTCAAAAAACTATTATGAAAATTTAGATACTATTTTATTTTTTCAAAAAAGGAAATGATCTATATCAAAAACATCATCCTCATGAACTGATTGAAGCAGGATTACCGCTTTTCCCAACCGGCCACACACCAAATAAAGGATAAAAATATTTTGATTGTCAAAACATCATCATATGTACAAAGAGGAAAGGAATCAATAGAAAAAAGTCTACCCTAAACGGTAGACTTTTTTTATTTCGAATATAAATCCCAGCCAAGCTTGAGTGTGTCCACAATATAATTGGCGACTTCCTCAGCCTCTAAATGATCTGTTTCCACTCTGGAGTTATGAAGAGAATAAATTTCCCGGCGTTCTTCAAACAGCTCTTTCATCTCATCAAGCGTCCGGTTGTGAAGAACAGGGCGATTTTCGATTAAAATATCCAGCCGCTGCTTCCAATTCTCCCAAGACAGGTCTAGGAAAAGAACGGTACAATGCTTCAAGCAGGCGCGTTTGATTTCCTCCTGTTTGAATGCACCGCCTCCAAGGGAAACGATCTTGAGCTGTGTATGTTCACATAAATCGACGATATAATCCTTTTCAGCCTGCCTGAAGAATGCTTCTCCTTTTTGCTGAAACATCTCTGGAATCGTCATGTTGTACTTTTTCTCAATCTCCTGATCGACATCAATAAAATCTCTATATAGCTTTTTGGCAACCAGCTGCCCAATGGTTGTTTTTCCAACACCCATAAAGCCAATGAGGACAATATTCCGCTGTCTTACAGGAATTTCTCTATTGATTTTCATGGTCGTGACACGTCCTCCCTACGACAAGGAATGCTACATAATGTTTCTATTATATGATAAATGGAGCGCGAAAAGATAGACCATCTTAAAAATTGTGTTTAACGACGTAGCCGAGCTGTTCAGAGAGCCTCTGTGCTTGTTCTTTCACTTTTTGCTGCAGCTGGGGAATGACTTCTTCAGTAAACCGATGGGTTGGACCAGATATGGATAAACAAGCTTTCACTTCCCCATGAATATTAAAGATTGGTGCCGCTACTGCCGCAGATCCTACCTCTCGTTCATCGATACTGCAAGAAGTATACGTGTCAAGAATATGTTTACGTTCCTTTTTCCAGTCGTCTCCCATCACATGATCAGCCTCAGCCGCAAATACTTTTTGTTGAAATTCTTCACTTTGAAATGCCAATAATACCTTTCCGCCTGCACCTGCGTACAATGGCAGCTTCTCACCAATCTTGACAAGATGCCGAATCGATTGCAGCCCTTCCGCTTGTTCAATACAAACCCTGCTTGTTGAATCGAGTACATACAGGTTGACGGTTTCCTTTGTTTCATCACGAAGTGCGTACATGAGTGGTTTAGCCAGTTCTCTCAATTGAATGGACTTCCCTGCAATGTATCCGAGAAGATAAAGCCTTTGACCCAATCGGTATTTCATTGTTTCTTGATTCTTTTCCACAAAATGATTCATTTCAAGTGCCTTGAGCAGTCTCGTTGTCGTAGACATTGCTAAATTCATCTCTTTTGAAATATCCGTTAGCGTCAGCTCTTGACGTTCTTCACTAAAACAAGAAAGAATATCCAAAGCGCGCTGAACCGTACGCAGTCCTGATTCTTCTTTTGACTTCTTATCAGCCATGTTCACTTTCTCCTTTTCCCCTTTGATTTCTTATCGACATAAACGATCGATTTTGCTATAATCCATTTTAAATGTTCCACTAAAAGAAAACAAATTCTACTAGACGGAATAAAATCAATTGAAGATGTTTGATGGAGGAGATATTTGAATGTACCTGGTCGTTTTTACACTTCTGATTAGCTTATATATTGTTCATCAACTATTTCCTGCTCCCATACTCTCCTACTTTGTTGGTCTGCTGGCCGCTATCTCGCTCACCATTTCTTTTAAGAAAGCCAGTGGGCTTTATTTGAAAACAGGTGCTGTGTTTCTCATCATTGGTTTGTTCTTATTCTTCTTATCCGGCCAGCCATTGCATACGTTTGTTCTTCACTTTCATTCCATGCTAGGCTTGCTTTCTCTATTTTTCATGCTGCCTTTTATTCATTCTCTCATACATGTTGGACATTTCGATACACAATTAAATAAACTGCTCACACTGCATACAACGAGTCCAAACCAGCTTTATCGCAAGAGTTCATTTGTCACTCATATTCTTGGCATGTTTTTAAATATCGCGACGATCCCCTTACTATATACATCACTCAAACCGTCGCTGGAATCCCTAAAAAAACAGGTGCAGCAACATCTTTATACACGCAACCTCTTAAGGTCATATGCATTATGTTTAAGCTGGAGTCCTGTTGAAGTGCTAGTCAGCGTCACCATTGATGCAACCAAACTAAAATATTATCAAATTGCACCCATTACTTTTGGTTTAATGATCGTGGTGCTGGCGGCAGATTGGATGCTTTTTTCTCGGCAAAGCAAACGATTACCAAACATCATTCAGTCAGCACAAATAAACTCCAACCCTCATCGAATTAAGCGAAAAACCCTTCAGCTCTCTTTCATGCTGCTGAGTTTTATGACAGCCGTCTCACTTGTCGATGCATGGATTGGAAAAGGCTATTTATTCGCTGTGGTACTGACGATTATTCCATTTGCACTATTATTCTCATCTGTTATCAAAAAAAGAAAACAATATATAGCGGTCTCTGTGCCTCATTGGAAAGAAAGAACCAATCAGCTCTCCAACTATATGTGTCTATTTTTAAGTGCCGGCTTCTTTGTCGATATGCTGCTTGCCACGAATAGTATGCAGCCAATTCAAGCATTTATTGTCAGTATATCAGACCATGCCATTTGGGTTTATTGTGTCATTGGGTTATATTTTCTGATCACCGCCCTTTGCGGTTTTCATCCACTCGTCTCGCTTGCTTTATTAGTCAGCATGATGACACCTGTCATTCATGAACTGCCTGCTCTTCCCATTGCTATCATGCTTATCGTTGCTGGCACATCAACTGTCATGTTTAGTCCTTTTAATGTTTCTGTCTCCCTATTAGCAGATTTGATGAAGGTCAACCCTTACCGTATCACGCGTTGGAATATTTGGTTTGCTGGCTTTTATATCATCATGGGTATCACATGTGCAACAGTTATCACCGTTATTTTTTATTCATAAAAAAAGAGAACTCGTCTTGATATGAGTTCTCTTTTGCTTTCCCGCTACGGTTTTAATTGAATACGTTCAATTTTACCTACGATGAAAATGTACGACAATGCCCCGCCTAATGCGACTAAACTGACGAATAAAATTCCCCCGTTGTAAGAGCCTGTCGCCGACACGATGAATCCGATAATCAGCGGAGTGATGATTCCAGCTAAATTAGCAAAAAAGTTAAATACGCCGCCAGCAAGCCCAACCATTTCCCTCGGTGCCACCTCGGACAGCATCGTCCAAGAGATATTAGACAGTCCTTGCGCAAATGAAGCGATGGATAAAATGGTCAGCACAAGCGGGATATTCGTTGTAAAGTTTGCTAAAACAATGGTACTCGTCATCAGCAAGCCAACCACTACCGGCAGCTTTCTCGCTACATTCACTGATACGCCCTTTTTAAGCAGCCAATCAGACACATAACCTCCAAACAAGACCCCAAAGAATGCAGCAATATAAGGAAGAGAAGCAGCAAAACCTACCTTGAGAAACGCCATGTTTTTCGCCTCTGCTAAATAGGTCGGAAACCATGTTAAAAAGAAAAAAAGTGTAGACGCAACAGAGAATTGGCCAATATAGAGCCCGATCAATTTACGATATTTCAGAAGGGCGGCAAAGTCTGCC
Source organism: Bacillus sp. WP8 (assembly GCF_000800825.1). Lineage (NCBI taxonomy): Bacteria > Bacillati > Bacillota > Bacilli > Caryophanales > Bacillaceae > Bacillus > Bacillus sp. WP8. The sequence goes on along the minus strand of NZ_CP010075.1, from coordinate 337,018 downwards.
CATTTCAGCTTCTCCTGTGATGCGACGGTCAGCCCTTCGCCTTGCCGGATTAATTCTAACTCATCTTCATTTATCTTCGGATGCTCTTTCGGTTCGTGATAATACTTGTACCAAAAGAAAGCAAATATGATACCGAGCGCACCTGCCGTAATAAAGACGGTTCTCCAATCGAAAGTCGTCATGATCCAAAAAAGAAGAGGTGTCGCAAATGCAAGACCCACATACTCTCCAGCTGTGTATACTCCTGTTGCAAAAGCCCGTTCCCGCCTTGGAAACCATGTAGTGACAATACGATTATTTGCAGGAAATGCGGGAGATTCTGTAATCCCAATAAACAAACGGCAGCCAAATAAAAAGGCAAAGCTGTTCGCAAACGCTTGTAAGCCTGTAAAAATAGACCAAGTAACGAGTGATATCCCATACGTTACCTTTGAGCCAAATTTATCGAGAATAAAACCGCCTGGAATTTGCATCGCTGTATATGTCCAGCTAAATGCCGAAAAAATCAGACCTAATAAAGCAGGATTTAATTGCAATGAAGATTGAATAGCAGGCGCAACAATGGACACACTGGCTCGATCAATATAATTAATAGCGGTAATAAAAAACAACAGAATCAATATTCCAAAACGGGCTTTCGTTGGTTTCACATATGCGGGCTGCAATTCATTCCCCTTCAGTTCTGAATGCACTTTCATAACCATCCTCCTTTGTTTCCGCAGCGTGCGGTTCTGTTGAACGTCTTAAATAACCCCTTTTTCTTCTAACTGCTTACACTCTTCTTCTGTTAAGCCAAGCATATTTGTTAAAATCTCATAATTATGTTCGCCTAAATCAGGTGCAATGTGACGGATACTTCCAGGTGTTTTTTCAAACTTCGGAATGATCCCAGGCACCTTCACTTTTCCAAGTCGAGGGTGATGCACTTCGACGATATTCTCTCTTGCTTTAAATTGTGGATGTTCAAAAATATCCCGAATACTTAAGATCGGGCTCACAGGGACACCATGAGTATCTAGAATTTCTAATACGTCATCCCTTGTTTTCGACGCGATCCATTGCGAAACAATCGCATCCATTTCTTTGTTATGCTTCAGCCTGGATGCATTAACCGCGAATTTTTCATTCTCTAATAAATCTAATCGATTCATCGCCTCAGCCAATCGATTGAAGGTCGAATCTGTACTTGTTACAAGAACCAAATAATGCCCATCCTTTGTCTCATAGGTACCAGCAGGGCTTGAATGACCGCTTAACCCCGGTGAACGCTCACGCACCTTCCCAAGCTTGTCATATTCTGCAACCAAAAACTCTAACATACGAAACACAGATTCATAGAGGGCCAAATCCACCATTTGCCCCGTTCCTTCTGGATGTGTATCCCTGTAATACATCGCTGTCACAGTAGCAAATGCCACATAGATGCCAGCAATATAATCAGTTAGAGAAAATGAAGGGCTGACTGGATGCCGATCTGGAAACCCTTGAATATATGTAAAGCCGCTAAACGCCGTCGCTGGCGTTCCAAATCCGGCCTTGTCCTTAAACGGGCCCGTTTGACCATAACCCGATACACGAATCATAATTAAACGAGGGTTGATTTCTTTTAACACATCGTACCCAACGCCCCATTTTTCGAGTGTTCCAGGACGGAAATTTTCGATCAGTACATCGACCTGAGCTGCAAGCTTTTTAAAAATGTCTTTTGCTTCGTCTTTGTGCAGATCCAGTGTAAGGGATTTTTTATTCCGTGAGAGACCTGACCATCTAAGTGGTTCCCCATCTGCAAAAGGGCCGACATGCCGCAGCGTATCGCCTTTACCAGGAATCTCGACTTTGATGACTTCTGCTCCAAAATCCCCTAGAAGCACCGCGCCATAGGGTGCAGCGATCATTGTAGAGACGTCTAATATTTTTATTCCTTCGAGCGGTGTATTCATATTCATTGCTTGACTCCCTTTCATTCAAGTGATGAAGGGCTAAAATCATTTCTAATTTAGCCCTTTTCATCTTTCTGATTGACCCGTAAGGCCCTGATGATTCAAAAGCAGGGCTCACCGGTGCAGGTTTTTAATCCTTCGGAAGCTGCCCTTGCGGCGTGTAGAGCCAAATGAGCCATAAAGGTTCATCGCCTGTATTCACATGCTGGTGCGGGACACCGTCAGGAATGAACATAAAGTCATTTTGTTTAAAGGGCTGCCTTTCTCCATCACAAATGACTTCGCCGGACCCTTTAATCACAAAATCAAATTCCTCTGAACCCGGGTGATTGTGCACTGAACTTGCTTCCCCTGGTTCAAAAATGGTGAGACCCGCCATCATATGTTCTGATCCAACGGTATCTGGTGTAATCGTTTGAAATACCTTTCGAATCATTTGCTCCTCTGGACGATCTAAGCCTAACCATAATGGGTTTCCATCTTGAAACGGATTCAATACTTTAATTTTCATTGTTGATTCCTCCCTAGTAATGTTTAGTTCACACTGACATGTGAGCGTTTTGTATTTGGTGAATAAATGTCATTAATATTCCAATGTCCATCCGTAGGAACAGGATCATTTTTCATCGCTACATCAATGACGCAAGGCTCCTGAGAGGCAATGGCTTCAGCCAAAGCTTCTTTGAATTCAGACGCAGAAGTGATTTTAATCCCCTTCATTCCATAACCTCTCGCAATGGCAGCAAAATCCGGAGAATAGCTTTCTCCACCTTTTCTAAAAACAGTGCCGTACGTTGTTTCATAGTGCGCCATTTGCAAGCCGGCTATTGTGCCAAACGCACTGTTATTCATCACAATCCACACAACAGGAATGTTTTCTTCAACGGCTGTTGCGAGAACGGATGGATTTTGACCGAATCCGCCGTCTCCAACGAGTGACACAACGACACGGTCAGGCTGGGCAATCTTTGCTCCAAGTGCAGCGGGAGCGCCAAATCCCATCGTCGCAAAACCACCTGGCGTTAAAATGGTCCCAGGAGTCAATACAGGAAATTGCTGTCCTACCCCATTTTTATTCCAGCCAACATCTGTTGTAATGAAAGCATCTGGCGGCAACACTTCCCGCACTTCCTGCAAAATACGCTGCGGTTTCATTGGGAAAGACTCGTCTTGAATATTCGTCAAATTGCTCTTCTGAAATTCCTCACGATATGCCGCAATGTCCTTTTTCAATTCAGGGCGATCGATACCTTCTGGCAGCCTTTCTTTCGCCACGCGATTGAGTACGGTCAAAGCTTGCTTAAGATCGGCTACCGCTCCAATTTCAACAGGGTAGTTCCGGCCAATTTCATTCGGATCGATGTCAATATGAATGAGCTTGGTTGATTGGAAATTGAACGTATACTCCGATTCCCACGAGCTCGCATCAGCTTCAGCAAAACGGGTCCCTAAAGCCAATATATAGTCCGCCTCTTTACACTGATCATTAATAAATTTTGTCCCCCAAAACCCCGTCATTCCAAGGGTCATTGGGTGATCATCCGGCATGGCTCCTTTCCCCATCAAAGAATGAGCAACAGGGATACTTAGATGGTCAGAAAATGCCTTTAATTCTTCAGCTGCATCAGCTAACAAAATGCCTCCCCCTACATATAAGAGCGGCCTTTCTGCCTGCAGCAATCGGTCTAATATCCGATTGGCCGTTTGATCATCAATAGAAGGTTTTTCAATGGTGTGTGTATGATGGTTCATTTGTTCAAACAGGGACACATCTAGATCTTTTGAGAAAACGTCCATCGGAACAGAAATAAGCACCGGGCCAGGACGGCCGCTTTCAGCTAACTGAAATGCTTTTGATAAAATCTCTGGAAATAATTCTGGAATATCGACTCGCCATGCTCTTTTCACAAACGGCCGGTAAATTTCGTATTGAGAGGCATCGGAATGAAGATTGATCTCTTGGTGTGGGTGCTTTCCGTAGTAATGACTTGGGACATCTCCTGCAATGACAACCATTGGAATGGAATCAAGTGCTGCATTCGCTACCCCTGTTGCCGCATTGGTGAGTCCAGGACCTAGATGACTGAGAACAACAGCCGTCTGTTTCTTTGCTCGCGCATAACCATCTGCTGCATGTGCCGCTATCTGTTCATGTCTGACATTTACAAATTGAATCGAGCTTTTTTCAAGCGCTGATAAAAAAGCTATATTCGTATGACCACAGAGACCGAATATATGCTCGACTCCCCGATTTTCTAAGTACTGAATAACCTGTGTAGAAATATTCTTCTTCATGTTTCTCTCCTCTCACGTTGCAGCTATGAATCTGCTACTCACTTATTCTTTGAAAACACAATAGATAGAACATTGCTCAAATCCTGTATCGCCACTTGCCCGGGAGCTGAGCTTTCTTTCCCTACAGCAAAGGTCATGACAGATCCAAAAAGTCCGCCAACCATTCTTGTAAAAGCCCCGTATTCCCCCATTGCCATCGAAATCACGGGAATTGACAGCTGCTTTTTCGCATGGCTGGTCGCTGAGAGCAGTGTTAATGCATCGTCATAGGAATGCGGCATCACTGCGATCTTTGCGATGTCGGCGCCGACTGATTCTGCATTGACGAGTAGCTGCACGAGACGATCTATCTCAGGGGTGCGATAGAAATCGTGATACGACACAATCAAGGTGACGCCATTTCTTTTAGCCGCCTGACTGACTTGCTGTATATGTGCCACATCCTGCATCAATTCATAATCAACGGCATCCACAAGCTGTGTGGAACAAAGCTCGGCAAGCAAAGAAACTTTCTCAGTTTCGGAGAGTGATATACTTTCGCCGCCCTCCTTTTCAGAGCGAATGGTGAATAAAAATGGGATGCCCTTTGCCTTTTCTACCATTCCCTTAAGGGTATCTATCACTTGTTCCTTGTCATGAAGGTGATGAAAAAAATCTGCCCGCCACTCGATCACATCAGGCTTCTTCTCTGTTAACACCTCGACCTCATGAAACAATTCTTCCTTTGTTTGTCCGATGAGCGGCGTACAAATCATTGGCGGACCGCCTGTCTGCACACTTTTTACTTTTTGCTGAAATGTATTCACATCCCTACGCCCCTTTCACAGACCATTTGGGAGCACGACCATTTTGGTTTCGGTCATCTCCTCGATGGCGAAACGCGGACCCTCTCTTCCAAGACCACTTCGCTTAATCCCACCATAAGGCCAATGATCCAGTCTAAAATTCGATGTCCCATTGATGACAACACCGCCAGTTTCAAGTTCTTTTGCTGCGTGTAATGCCACATCCAGCTGATTCGTAAAGATCCCTGCCTGCAACCCATATCGACTATCGTTTGCTTCTTTGATTGCCTCCTCCAGCTCCTCATAAGGGAGAACGCTGACAACTGGGCCGAACACTTCCTCACAGACAACCTTGGCCTGTTTCGGAGGGTTTAACAAAATAGCCGGTGTGATGCTCGCTCCATTTCTTTTTCCCCCATATAAAAGCTCAGCCCCCATACTCTCTGCCTCTTGTATCCATGCCTCAACACGCTGCGCGGCCTGGACATCAACCATACAGCCGATATCACTCTCACTAGACAGCGGATCTCCAACGACAAGCTGATCTACTTTTTGTTTTAATACCTCAGTAAACGTCGGCATGATTTCCTGGTGGACATAAATTCTTTGAACAGAAATACAGCTTTGACCGGAATTACTAAAGCCTGTTTTGGCACAAAGGGATGCGGCTTGTTCAATATCTGCATCGTGATGAACAATCGTCGCTCCATTCCCTCCAAGTTCGAGCAGTACCTTTTTTAATCCCGCAGAGGTTGTAATATGTTCGCCTCCGGCAGCCCCACCGGTAAAAGAGATGAGATTCGTTCTTTCATCAGTGACTAACTGTTTCCCAGCCTCGACTCCGCCAATTACAAGCTGCAATCCAGCCTCAGGAAATCCTGCTTCTAGAAGGAGTTTGACAAACGCTGTGGCAACAGCTGATGTTTGCGGTGCAGGCTTCAAAATAATGACATTCCCTCCCGCAAAGGCTGGACCGACTTTGTGGCAAATTAAATTGAGCGGTGCATTAAAAGGAGTAATCGCCAGCACAACTCCGACTGGTACTTTAAATGTCATAGCCATTGCTCCCTGTCCACGCGATGATACATTGCCAGGAATGGTCTCACCTATTAATCGATTCGCTTCTTCCGCCGATTGCGCCAGCGTCTCGATTGATCGCGAAACTTCATCTCTTGTATTTTTAAGTGGTTTGCCTAGTTCTAGCGAAATCAGTTCTGCAAAATGGTCTTTTTGTTCTTCAAGTAAGGTGGCTGCTTTTGTTAGAAGCTTTGAGCGTTCGATTGCCGATATTCCCGCTATTTGTTTTTTAGCATGCTGCGCACTAGAAAGTGCCTGTTCTATGTCTTCTGATGAGGCGAGATAGGATGTACCGATTATTTCTCCTGAGTAAGGATTGATGATATCAGTTTTGACACGATCGGTATTCAGCCACTCGCCGTTTATATATGACAACGCTTTGAAACCACTCAAATTTTTTCTCCCTCCTTCAAGTGCCGCGTTCCACGCCCTGCATAACGAACCAATCTTTCTTCATTCGGACAAGGTCCCTTCACGAGGGCTCCCTTTGTCAGCTCCTCATATGCATGCGCCACGATGCCCATTCCTCTGGATAAGGAAAAAATGCCTTTTGCTGCTTCTGCCGGAATGTTTAATTCACATTGGATGGCAGCAGATACACCATCTATATTCATCGTGATTTTCTTCCCTTTCAGCTGTTCAAGCTCATGTCTAATCGCTTCGGCTAACCGTAAATATGTCCCGCTGATAACACCTTGCTGTACATATGTGTGACTCAGCTCATATAGACGTCTCACCCTCGGATCATCATCATGAAGCTGATGTCCGATTCCTGGGATTTTTTCCTTGCGAGTTAACCATGTTTGGCACACTTGCTTTGCCGCAGACTGTACATCCTTTTGATCATCGTAGATCACTTTGGCTTCGTATAACATACGCATGGCCTTCTCTCCGGCTCCGCCATGAATGTCACCTAATAGATTCACCCCTGTTGCAACAGAGGAATTAAACGAAATGCCGCAAGTCACGGCCATTCTGGCTGCTGCAATAGATGGCGCCCTTGGTCCATGGTCCGCACCTGCGACAAGAACACTTTCAAAAAGAGCTGCTTTTGAATCATCCAATAATTCACCAACAAGCAGTAAATAGAGCATTTGTGGATACGACAATTCACCAATCAGTTCTTCAATCGGATATCCTCGAAGTTCAATTGAATTTTTTTGAATATGACTAATCTCAGTCTCCCACCAAGCGCCTCCCTCTTTGTAAATTTCCAGTGCACTTCGATTTTTCATTGTGTCCATCATTCCTTTAGCTTCTTATTTGGAGGTGAACCACCCCTTTATTCCATTCAGTGGAATCTAATTTCACTTTTCGGAATGTGGTTTCATTGTAAGCGCATTCTTTTTCTTCGTCAATCATTTTTTCTGAAAATACTGTCAATAGAAATGAAATTAAGTGAATCGAACTAATTATGATTGCTTTTTTTGATCAAAAAAACCGATATTTAGTGAAATGGACTTAAGTATATCGTTCTACTAATTTAATGAAATTTTGGTTATTTTGTCAAACCCACTTGAAATTCGACATAAAAAACCTCTCCATCTGGAGAGGTTTCTTTTTTATTTCCACCAGTCATCAAACATGGAAGCGGGTACTTGGCGTTTATGCTCTGATTGAACATAGCGCTTTTCAATCGCCTCTGCTGCTTGATCTGACACTGGTTTGCCTTCTAAGTAATCATCAATTTCATTGTACGTAATGCCGAGTTCTGTTTCATCCGTTTGCTGAGGTTTGTCGTCCAGCAAATCGGCTGTTGGTTTCTTTAAGTACAGGCGTTCCGGTGCTTCTAGCGCTTCAAGTAACGCCCGGCCTTGGCGTTTTGTCAGACCTGTGAGCGGAAGAACATCTGCACCGCCATCACCATACTTCGTGAAGAAGCCGGTTACTGCCTCAGCTGCATGATCTGTACCGATGACAAGCAATCCTTCCTCACCGCCGACAGCATATTGCGCGATCATTCTCATGCGTGCTTTGACATTCCCTTTATTAAAGTCAGACAATGGGCCGCCTGTTTCCTTTTGATATTGATCACTGAATGCTGATACGGCAGGGGCAATATCATATTTCCAAGACTTGTCTGGCTGAATAAATGATAGAGCAAGCTGTGCATCATCTTCATCCTGCTGCACACCATGCGGGAGGCGTACCGCAATAAAGACAGCATCCTCTTTTCCTTCTTGACGAAGCTCACTGACAGCAAGCTGTGCAAGACGTCCGGCAAGCGTTGAATCCTGCCCGCCGCTAATGCCGAGTACAAATCCTTTTGCCCCAGTTTTTTTCAAGTATTCCTTTAGAAATCCAACCCGTTTTTCGATCTCCTGCTTTGGGTCAATTGAGGGCTGCACATGCAACTCTTGGCTGATCTTTTTCTGCAAACTCATACACTTTTCCTCCTAAGCATCCTCTACATGAAGAGAACAGGTTTTACACACAATTCATTGATTTAACAACGTTTTTTGAATCTCCATTATACCATGTTTTCATCAAGAACATTTTGTTAGACGTTCCCCTATTTCTTAGATGATCAAACATTCACAAGTGAAAAAGACCATGTCTTTATGGACTGGTCCTTTTCTTTTTCAATCGATTTCTACCCGTATAGATGTACAGCTTGATCCATTGCACTTTCCAATATCAGCAGGACAAGCGGACACGGCCACAATGAGATCCATTTCAGCCCTCAGGCGAATGTAGTCACCTGGCAGCGATTTTGGCAGCTCGACAGACAGCTTTCCTTTTTCATCAATGACTGTATTCATAAAGGCATTAAAAGGATAATACATATCCTCCTTTGGAATTCCAAAGGGCTCAAAGGCAGTCCGCAAATTGTCGTAGCATGTATGCATGACCTCTAAGTGCGTCCGGCCGTATAAAAGCTGATACATTTCTTGCCGGCAGGCGGGCATGTATAAATCATGGCATCCTACTGTATCTTCAATGATCGTAAACATCGGTTTATATAAATTAGAATAGAGCTTATCGCCTTTTTTCACTTTGGATGAAAATAGGCTATCCATTGTCGCACCTTGGTCAAATTTTTCATAAAAATCCTTTTCATGATAGGCCATCACATCTGCTACTTGCTGGCCTTCGACATCAACCACTCGCATACATTGGCCTTTTCCTAAACGAAAGCCGAGTCTACCCTTCGGTAAAATGACGTATTCTCCGTTCATCACATGCACTCCTTTCCATGACAGTATGCCCAAAATGACCCCTTGATCATGTATAAAAAAAAGACGTGGTCACAAGCTAATGTCATTGAAATAGAAAGGTGTTGCACTTGCATTGAAAGAAGAACAATCTTTATCTTGGTGGCAGCTTTCTCTCATCGGAGTCGGCTGTACAATTGGCACTGGGTTCTTCCTTGGCTCCAGCATCGCCATTACAAAATCCGGTTATTCCGTCTGCATCTCCTTTTTGCTTGCTGCGGTCGGAACGTATCTCGTCTTTAAACATTTGGCTGCGATGACAGCTGATAACCCTGATAAAGGGTCGTTTTGTTCCTATGCTCGTAAAGCATACGGACGCTGGGCAGGATTTAGCAATGGCTGGGTGTATTGGTTTGCAGAAATGCTGATTACAGGAAGTCAGTTAACAGCCATTTCTCTATTTACCCGTCACTGGTTTCCTTCTGTTCCGCTTTGGGTGTTTTCTGCGATTTATTCTGCTCTTGCCCTGCTTGTCATTATCATAGGGCTTTCTTCTTTTCAAAAGACAGAAAATGTTCTGGCGGTACTGAAGACAGCGGCAATTTTTCTGTTTATGATACTTGCGGTGCTTGTGTTATTCGGCATTTTGACCGAACATAAACCGACCCTTCATCTGCCTAACAAGGATCACGAATGGATGCCTCTTGGTCCGCTTGGTCTTTGGAATGGTTTGATTTATGCGTTTTATGCTTTTGGGGGAATTGAAGTCATGGGGCTGATGGCGGTTCATTTAAAGGACCCGAAGGATGCGGCAAAGGCTGGACGTGTCATGCTGATCATTCTAGCAGTCATCTATATCGTCTCGATCGGACTTGCTCTCTTGCTTGTCCCAGTGACAGCCTTTAATGAGAACAGCAGTCCATTTATTACTTCATTAGAGCCGTTTCATTTATCGATCTTTCTTCATATCTTTAATGGCATTTTTATCATTGCCGGTTTTTCGACATTGGTTGCCTCTCTCTATGCAGTCACAACGCTGCTCGGCACAATGTCAGAACATCAGGATGCACCTGCTTGCTTTAAACAAAAAGATCCATCTCATGTGAGATGGTCTTCGATTATCTTAACTGCTGCTGGCTTAATTGTCTCAATTTTGCTTGCACTCTTTTTGTCCAAACACATCTACGAGCATCTCACAACAGCAGCCGGTCTTACCTTGCTGTATACATGGATCTTTATTCTGTTCTCAAGTAAAAAGCTATCCAAGCCATCCACTCGCCAGACGTGTGAAATGATTCTTGCGCTGCTCTTAATTGGAGCCGCCGTTTCTGGCACATTAACAGAGGCAAGCGGACGACCTGGCTTTTTTATCAGCCTTGGGATCATTGCAGTGATTGCCGTCATGGTGCTATTTATGAGGAAAAAGTGGAAACAGGATCAGACCGCATCATAATTTCATCATGTTTTTTAATGCAGTAAATGGACATTTGGCGGAGGCTGGTTTCTCCGCCTCTTCGTCTGGGAGAAAGTACTGCTTCCATTCATGATTGGCCGGATCCCCGTACCATTTTAATGATGGATGAACACTGACCTCATCATATGCTTTAAGCCGCTTGCGAACGAGCTGGCTCATTTTTTGTCCAAACTTGGTCGATCCATTCAATTTCTCAAACACCCATCTAGGCTGAAACGCCATCATGACATAAGGGAAGTGGCGGCTTTTTCTGAGCTTGTGAGCAGGTGTAGAACATAAAATAAAATACGCTTCACCATGGAAGCAATACTCCCACTCATGATGATGAGTATCTAGCGGAATCTCCTCAGGCCATGGTTCTTCATCTTTATGATGCAGCCGTTGAAGCAGCGACCAAAAATGCTGCTCAAACTCTTCAAGCGAACTTTCCTTTAAATCCTGCGGTGTTTCAAAAAAACAGATAAATGAAGCATATTGACCGGTTTCTTTCGCACAGCCTTGATATTCTCTAAGCAGCTGGGCTAAATCATCCACTGCTTCCTCTTCCCTCGGGTCACCAACAAATCCATAGCGTAAATGATCGAGAAAAAATCCCTGTCTTCCGGGTACACAAGGGAATGTATCTGCTTCATCTCCGACCATCTCGCCAAATTGTGTGAAAGCATCCTGCTTCCATTCTTCTAGTGATCGTAGATTTTGATCAAGGCAACTTTTTGCATACAGCTGGGCCATTTCCTTCCACCTCGTTTTAGCGTCTTCTCCACAGCCTATGAGGTGGAAATGGCTGTGGTGACTGTCCTCCCACGACTTTCCTTGCGTATGACAAGATGGGGATTTCCATTCAAATGGAGCAGGTATTTGTTTCTCTTATTCTATTTTGCAGATCAGCCTAGCGTAAGTTAATAGAGCGCCTTTCGTCATTTCTACGATTGGCTCTTCATCAAAAAGACGGAATCCAGCACCCAATAAATAAGGGCTGCGCAGAAGCTAAACAAATAAACTTTATAGCTGATGAACACAACAAGTCCATAATCAATCCATAAAGCCAAAGCCGAGCAAACCACCCAGGCCGCAATAAAATAAATCAATAAGTCACGGCTTCGAAACCTTTTAGGATGCCGGTGTAAAACAAGCTGAATTGGTACAGCAAAAATGACATAAGCAAGCAAAATGAACAGACTGGTCATCTCCACATAACTGAAGCCCGCTTCAGATGGCATAAATAAAAACGTATAAATGAATGTTGCTGTGATGACTGATAAAATCAACATACACAAATAATTAAATACTGGCAGAAACATACGCATAGCAGAAGCTCCTTCAATCCATTTTCTATTCCACCATTATTCAAGAATGTGTTATGTCTGTCAATCCTTACAAAAAAACAGACTGAATGTGTCAGTCTGTTTTTCTACCCAATCAACGCCATAATCCCTTGATACCCAAAATAGACGCCAAAACCAAGTAAAGATAGACCTGCAAGAACGGATAAGCCATGTAACACACGTTCACTTAAATAACGCCTAAACGAACTAGCCAGCAGCGCCATACAGAAATCCCAGATTAGCATGCCGATAAAAATAGCCATACTGTACATGAGCATTTGGGAAGCTCCATACTTTTCGATCGTATTGGCTAAAATGCTGCCATAGATGCCAAGCCAAAACAAAATACTGAGCGGATTAGATAGAGAAATGAAAAATCCGGTCATGAACGATTTGCCAATTGATGTGTTTTCGCTGTCCTTTTTTGAACTCTCCTGCAAATTGATTTTACGCAGACTTTCAATGCCGGTATAGGTCAGAACGAAAAAACCGAACAGCCACAAAAAGGTTTTTACAAGAGGTGCAGTCAAAAGCTGGGCGACACCAAAATAGATGAGAAGCATATAGACAATATCCGCGGCCATAGCTCCCACACCAAAAATCCACGCATGCCAAAATCCACTTTTAATCCCTCTGTCGATTTGGGCTGCATTGACTGGCCCAACAGGCGCTGAAAGTGACAACCCTAAAAAGATATAACCAAAAAACACCGCCACATAGACGTCCTCCTTTTGATGCTGACTTGTACATGTTATTCAAACTTTCTGCGTTTTAGTACAAGTCCTTTGTCATCATTTCAGGGGGACCAGCCGCTGGGTCATTCGCTTAGCGATCTGCTTTCAGTTCCGTCTGCTGCGCGTGTACCGTTTCTTTTTTCTTAGAACGATTCATTTGAATCGCAGCTGTAAACAGAAGTACAGCTAAGAAAGCAAATACAAAGACGGCACTTGCCGCTCCTGCCCATTCCAGACTAAATCCAATCAAAAAGGACAAGCAGGCTCCGCCTAAGCTCGCGGCTGCAATAAAATAACTCGTCGCCTCATCGATGGCATTTTCAATCATTAGCGCTGATGCTGTCAGTGCGATTGGGAACATGCCAGCTGCGCAAAGGCCGATGAAAAAGATGAGAATCAGCTGCGCAGTAATGTGGGTTGTCAGAGCGAATATCACAAGCAGCAAAATCATCAGTGATGCGCTTAGCTTTAAAAAACGCAGCGGGTGCAGCTGATCAGCTTTTCTCGCAATCACAGTCCTGCCAATGACGATCGCTGTCCAGAAAGTAGAGACCGCAAAGAGGCCCCAATTTTCTCCCCCCTTTTCCAGCATGATCGACGGCAAAAAGTTCGCAAAGTTCGTTTCAATCCCTGCATAGAAAAAGGCAAAACAAATCATAATGACCACGATCATTCGATTATTTCGATCAAGAAGCAAGGACGGTTTCCTCATCCCTCCTGTGGAAGGAGCATCCATCTGTCCATGAGGCAGTTTGTTCATAAAAACAAGCCATAGCATGAGGAAAAATGTCAGCGCACCCACCTGAAATAAAAACACATACTGCCATGTCTGATCTGTGACAGTCAGCAAAATCACTAGCGGAAATAACAGTGCACCTAATCCAAAAAAGACCTCCATGATACTGATTCGCTTTGCACTATTAGCCATTGAAATGACATACGCACCGGCTGTTGTCTCAAGACTGCCTGCGCCACTCCCAAGAAAAAAACCTGCCAGCACAAGCGTCGTCCAGCCCGGCACCAACAGCCCCAGCAGAAGTGAGCCAATCATCAGCAAAAGACCCATCGTCAGCACAGCGCCATAGCCTCTTTTTCTCACTAGAATGGGGGATAGCAGAACACCTGTCAAAAAACCAATAAACTGAAAAAAAATTAAAGATGATAATTCCCCAGGACCCTTATCATAACTCGACAGCAAATAAGGCGTTAAGCTGCCAAAGAACACATGAATGGTCCCAATAAAAAAATAAAAGACACAGCCAAAATAAAATACCTTTTTCATCTTTTCACTTCCTCTAAAAAGGAGCGGAGTCATGACATCCTCCGCTCCACCTCTTTAATATGCCTGAGCAGAGACAACTGCCTCTTCCCTCTCAAAGCATGTATTGAGCGCAGCCTGCGCGCGATAACCATCTTCAAAATCAGCGACCTTCATATGAGTTGGGTATGGATCAGTATTCACCCAATGCATCAGCTGATCGCGGAATGTATCGGACCATCCGTAAAATTCATTCGGCGGATCTGTCAGCAAGGTTTGCGGCATTTGATGACGCTCCACACACAATCCATCACTGATCTCATATTCGTTTTTCATGTTCGTATGGTATTTGAATACCTTGTCATGACCAACGACTTCTACACTAAATCCACATTCCTCAGGCTGCGTACTTTTGGATGTCACCAAATGAAAGAACACTTGATTCTCCATCTGCCCGAAAATTTCGGTATGATCATCCACTTGTACCTTTTTCTCTTCTTTTTCCTTTACACGTGTCAGCATCTTGGTGTTAAGTGATTCTTTCTTCATTTCACTGCCAAATAAGTACCACAGCATATCAATCAAATGAATGCCAAGATCTCCTAGCGCACCGCTCGTACGCAGACTTTCGCCGCTGTCTCTCCATGAAAATGTCTTTCTTCTGAGGGCACTGTTTTTCTTAAAATGAGTTCTGACGGTCAAAATACGGCCTAATTCACCGTTGGCAATCAAGTTCTTCAATATATTCACAAAGGATAAATAACGATAGTTAAAGCCCATACTGGCTTGAACTTGGAACTGTTTGGCTGTCTCCACCATTTCCTTCGCTTCCTTCAGCGACACAGCCATCGGTTTTTCACATAAAATCGGCTGTCCTGCTCTTAGCGACTGAAGGGCATGGTCCTTATGACAAAAATTAGGAGAAGCAATGATCAACCCATCAGATGCATCTGCAAGTGTCTCGATACTTGAATACACACGTCCGCCGTACTGTTTAATGAATCCCTGTGCGACCGACTCATGCAAATCATAGACACCGGATAATTCTGCACCTTTGATCGTTGATAATGCTCTTGCATGTGCTTTTGCAATATTCCCTGCTCCAACAATTCCAATTTTCTTCATGAATGTGCCTCCTCATGTTTATACATCACTGTTTTCAGAGTTTCATAGATTCCTTTTGCATACCCATGATGACAAATTTGGTGATGGTGCCGTTTGGCTTCGCCTGTCGCATTTTGGACAAGGAAACCGTGCGTGACGGATTGAAGCATCCGCAAATCGTTCCCACTATCACCAAACGCAAAGCCTTGATCTTTCGATAGATCATATTGGTTCAGCATAAAGCGGACAATTTCATCCTTCCCTGTTCCTACTGGTAAAAAATCGACATCATAGCAATCCGCAGGATCTCCTGCAAGCGGGTTGCATTTGTTGATGTTGACCGCCACACCCCGCTCTTTAGCCAGTGTTTGGATAAATGATAGATGATGAAGATCCGTCCGTTCATCCTGCTCTTGATAATAGAAATTCTTTTTATACCCTGAGCTGCCCAGCTGCGTTTGCGGTCTAAGGGAAATGCCCTTTTCTCGGACTGTTTCCAGGATGTCTTCGATTTTTTCATCTGAAAAGCCCTGTGCATCCAGCCGCTTCATCCACTCTGCATCTGGCTGTCCAAAATGAACATCCGACGTATATACAATCTCAGTCCCTAAGTTCGACGCAATGAAATGCGGGAATTGATGAAACCCGCCTTTTTCCATTTTGCTCGTGACAGAATCGAGGCTGCTTCCCGTCACCCAGCCCAGCAAAAGCTGTCCCGCTTCACTCTTTTCTGCTACAAAGGCTTCCAGCCGCTTGACATCCTCTCTCTGCTCCTCTGTCATTTCGTGAGAATAATACGTTTCATCAAAATCACAGAAGACGATCCACTGCGGATTCTTCGGCTGATTCAGTAGTTTTTTATTGAATGGAAGACTTGATAACATGATGAACCCCCTCGATGACCTTCTCCTGATCTTGCAGCGGCATTCCTGGGTAAAGCGGCAAGTGAAGTAATTGCTGCGCTGCCTTTTCCGTGTGCGGTAGTGTTGTTTGTCTATACTTTTGAGAAACAAGATTTGTTTGATGCTGATGCGATAGGATCGGGTAATAGACATCCGTCTCTATGCCCATTTCCAGCAATTTCGCTGCCAGTTCATCTCGCTCTCCCTTCAGTACTCTAATCGGGAATAGATGCCATACATGGTCATCCGTCAGCTTCGGAAGCTTCATGTATCCTTCATCCTCAAGCGTTTGCAGCTGGTCAATATATCGCTTGGCTAAGTAAAAACGTTTAAAGTTTTGCAGTCCTAAATACTTCATTCGTTCCAGTCCGATCGCTGCCTGCAAATTATCAATTTTGGAATTAAAGCCGTAGTCACTGCGTTTGACATTTTTCTTTCCAGCTTCAAAGCCGTGATAGCTGATCTCCATGCATTTTTCCGCTAAGGCCTCATCGTTTGTAGCGATGGCGCCTGCCTTTCCGCAGACCCCAAGGTTTTTGTATGGATTAAAGCTGAGAACAAGTCCATCTCCATAAGCACCAAGGCCGCTGCTGCCAATCGCTTGACAGCCATCTTCAATGATTTTCAAACCATGCTGTTTCGCAATCGCCGAAATAGCCTTCATATCCGCTTGCTTTCCATATAAATGAACCGGTAGGATGCAAACCGTTTTATCTGTGATATGCTTCTCTATTTCACTCGGTGCGAGGCAGTAGGTTTCTGGATCGATATCGGCATATACCGGAACAGCCCCAATGGCAAGCACTGCATTTTCTGTTGCAGCAAAGCTGTTGGCTGGCAAAATCACCTCGTCTCCTGGTTGGACGCCTGCTGATATGAGACTGATCATCAAGGCATCTGTTCCACTTGACGTGGCTATGACATATTTTTTCCCTAAGTACTCAGCAATCGCCTTTTCAAAGGTCGGAATATATGGCCCTGAAGTAAAACGGCCAGAGCTCAATACTTCCTTCAACACCAGCATAATATCATCGATTTCATCCTCTGAAATCAGTTTATCAACCGGCAGAAACGGTATCTTTTTTTCCTTATTTTGTTTATAATGGAAGAGAATTTTTTCCAAACCTGTGCGTTCTATATCTTGCTCAAGGAACGTCACCAGCTTTTCATTTGCTAGATGCTTTTCAACTGAATCGGCTTTTACTTGAACACCTTGATTGATCATATCCAGCAAAGGAAGATAATCCTTGCTTTTACCTGATATCTTCGTCAATATTTGCATTCCATTCCCTCCAATTAATCAATTCCTTTTGTTAATATTTAACTTGTTTCACATTGTAAATGATGTTATCGATTTCAGAACAATAACTTTGTGTAAAGGATTTGTTAATATGTGTACAATTTATGAAATTGCCAAACGCTGCGGGGTTTCAACCACCACCGTTTCCAGAGTGCTAAACCATCACCCATATGTGTCAGAAGAAAAGCGGCAGCTCATCTTACAGGTGATGAAAGAAATGGAATATACACCGAGTTCAGCAGCCCGCACACTAAGGTCACATCAGACAAAAACCATTGCTGTGTCTGTCCCAGCTGTGGACCATCCTTTTTTTGCACAATTGATTAAAGGCATTTCAAAAGAAGCCCTTGATCAAGGATATAAAGCCATCGTGCTTCAGACGTTTTATCAAGAGGCATTAGAGCTTGAAGGACTTCAATTATTAAAAAGAAGAGAAGTAGATGGGGTTATATTGGGGGCGTTAGAAAATACGTGGGAGAAAATTGAGCCATTTTTAACGAACGGCCCCATCGTCATGGCAAATGAATATCATCAAACAGCAAACATCCCGATTATTGGATACGATGAACGGGAAGCTGCCTATAAAGCGGTGGACTACTTGATTCGGTCGGGGCGAAAATCGATTGGGTTTTGCTTTGATACAGAAAGCAGTGAAGCGCAGAAACAAAGAAAACAGGGCTATCTTGATGCACTCTCTGCTCACGGTTTGCCGCTGCAAGATGATTGGCTGTTTGGAGAGGCTTTTACCATTGAAGACGGCTTTCGCTTAATGGAGGTCATTCATCATATGACGGATGCGCCTGATGCCATTTTCACCGGCAATGATCAAGTTGCAGCAGGGCTCATTAAACAGGCCATTTCATATGGCTATCAAATCCCCGAGGATCTAGCGGTCATCGGCTATGACAACCAAGACATATGCGAAGTGACAGCTCCAACGATCACCACGATTGACATACCGATCGTAGAGCTTGGCCAGCGGTCAGTACAGCAAATGATCTCGCTTCTGCAAGACCAAAAACCATTACAGCGCGAACATATCCAGCTGCCTACCCGGCTCGTGACAAGAGAATCTACATAAAGAAAAAAGACTGAGATCTCTCTCAGTCTTTTTTAATCTATCAACCTATAAAAATTGAGCAAGAATGAATGTCCATATACATACAATGCCGAGCAGAATGAAGCTGTACTTCACGGTCTTTTTGAAGAGCTCAGATTCTTTCCCTGTTTCTCCAACAGCTGCTGTAGCGATAGCGATAGATTGTGGAGAAATTAATTTCGCCATCACACCACCGGTCGTGTTCGCCCCAATCAACAAACCTGCCTGTGAGCCGATTTGAGAAGCAGTGACCGCTTGAAGGTTACCGAATAAGGCGTTGTTACTCACGACAGATCCAGTAATAAACACACCGATCCAGCCAAGCACCGGGCTGACAAGTGGGAACAAATCGCCTGTTTTGGCAAGAGCAAGTCCAATCGCAGAACTTAGTCCAGCAAAGTTCGCCAGGTTGGCAAAGCCCATGACAAAACAAATGGTAAGAACGGGGAGCCAAAGCTCTTTCACCGCTGCTTTTAAGCAGGCAGCGCCTTCTGTTAACGTAATATGTCTGCTAAACAGCCCTGTCAGCATCACCGCAATCAGAATGGCAGTACCCGTTGCACTGATGACATCAATTTTAAAGATCGCATCAATAGGTGTTTCCGTTTGTGCAATTGGTGGTAATTTCACAATTTGCTGATGTAAAAATGGCATTTTCACTAAAATGGTCGTCCAGTTAAGCGGTCCTCCTACAGCAAACAATGCTTTAAATGCTGGCAGACTCCATACCGTAATAACCGCAGTTAAAATATAGAACGGAGACCATGCTTTCAGTATTTCAACGCCGCGATACGTTTGTTTCTGTTCAATATCTGGCGCTCCTTCTTCTCGATAAATGTGTTTTGGCTGCCATTTCCGAAGAAATAAAGCCAAAATACCCATACTTGCTAAGGCAGAAATAATATTGGCAAGCTCAGGACCCATCGTCACCATTGTAACAGCTTGCAAAATGGTATAGGTTCCACTCACAACAAGCAAGGCTGGCAGAGTTTCTTTGATTCCTTTGAATCCATCTACAATCAGAATGAGTAGGAACGGAATACAGAATGAAATAAACGGAATCGTATATACAAGGGTTTGAGATAACGCAAGCGGCGTCATATTGCCCATTTGCGCCCCTGTAATCACTGGAATTCCCACAGCACCAAATGCACCAGACGCAGCATTGGCAATTAAGCAGAGCATCGCAGCTTTCAGCGGTTTAAACCCAAGCTCTGTTAAGAGAGCGGCACTGATCGCAATCGGTACACCAAACCCAGCAGCACCTTCTAAAAATGCGTTAAAGCTAAAACCTATTAATAAGAGCTGAAGACGTTGATCCTGAGAGATTCCTGCAATACTAGAACGAATGACATCGAACTTACCAGATTTCACTGCAATTTTATAGAGCCATACCGCCATGATCACGATATATCCAATCGGCCACAGCCCATTAGATATACCGAGCAGCACAGCAGATAATGCCTTTTCAACTGGCATATGGAAGAAGAAAACAGCTGTTACAAAACTGACGATTAAGGTAAAACAAGCGGCTAAAACACCTTTTAACTTAAAGACGGTTAATGCAAGTAGGAAAAACAAGATTGGGAGCATTGCCACCAATGCACTGACGAATTCATTACCAAACGGATCATATATTTGCTGCCACATAGTGATTCATCCTTTTCTGCTCAGATAGGTTGCTTTTGATTGATTAAAAATGAGGAGCCAAAATCTCTTTTAACACATTCACACTGTGTGCAAATTTTTCTTTCTCCGTGTCGTTTAGTGCAAGCTCCATTACTTCTGTTGCGCCATTTCGATTCACAAGGGCTGGTACACCAATGTAGACATCTTCTGCTCCGTACTCACCATCCAAGTAAGTGCTGACCGTTAAAATGCTGTTTTCATTGTGCAGGATCGCTCTTGTAATGCGGGCTAAACTCATTGCTACGCCGTAGTAAGTAGCGCCTTTTTTCTCAATGATTTGGTAAGCGGCATGACGGACATTTTCCATGATTTCATCTAAGTCTTCTTGTTTGTATTGATCATTTCTCTTCATTAATTCTGTAATTGGTACACTTCCGATATTCGCATGACTCCAAACAGCAAGCTCAGTATCCCCATGTTCGCCAATGATGTACGCATGCACATTGTGTGCCGCTGCTTCAAAATACTCACTGAGCATGTATCTAAATCTTGCCGTATCAAGCGTCGTACCACTGCCAATCACTCGTTCTTTTGGAAGTCCACTGAATTTCCAAGTCGCATATGTCAAAATATCAACTGGGTTCGTAGCAACTAAGAAAATACCATCGAATCCGCTTTTCATCACATTGTCTACAATGCCTTTAAATATATTTAAATTTTTCTCAACAAGGTCAAGTCTCGTTTCACCTGGCTTTTGGTTTGCACCAGCACAGATACATACAATGTCTGCATCCTTACAATCCTCATAATCTCCATACCAAGTATTCACAGGATGCGGGGCAAATGCTTTTCCGTGGTTTAAATCCATCACGTCACCCATTGCTTTGTCTTGATTCAAATCGATAACAACCAATTCATCTGTGATCGCTTGATTTATTAATGTAAAGGCATAACTGCTGCCGACGAAACCTGCTCCAATAAGGGCTACTTTGTTTACTTTTTCGTTTGTCATTTATCTCATCCTCCTGAGTAAAACTCGGCTGTTTTTATTATGTGAATTATTTCACATTCTTATTGTGCAATACTTCACAAACTTTTGCAAGGGGGTTGCTCAAAAAAAATATGTAGCGAATTTGTGAACACATTTATTGTGCTTTCAAAGCGCTGGTTCCATACATATTTCCACAAGAAAAAAGCTGCCAAACGCTCTTCGGCAGCTTCATACATGTTTAATAAGGGCCCCAGTTGATCATGACCCCAATACAAATAAATACAAGACCAATGACAAACCAAATGAGGGCAAGCGGCACCATAAAACGCAGCCACTTTACATAAGGAATACCACTTGCAGCAAGCACAGCCATCAACACACCAGAAGTCGGATTGATACAGTTGACCACTCCTTCACCAAGCATTACCGCTTCTACAGCTACCTGTCTTGTGATGCCCATTAAATCAGCGAGCGGCGCAAGAATCGGAATAAAGACAACGGCTTCTCCTGATCCTGATGAAATCAAAAAGTGAAGAAGCGCACTCGCAATATACATCCCGATCGCACCAGCAATTGGACTAAAGCCTGTCAGCATACTCGCCAAGCCGTTGACCACTGTATCAAGCAGCTTCCCATTTTCTAAAATGACCGAAATACAGCGTGCCATCCCAACAATAAGTGCGCCGTATACAAGGCTTTGACAGCCTACAATAAACGTTTTTGCAATATCATTGGCCGCTAATCCTCCAAGCAGTCCAGCTACAATTGCCATAAAAATGAACACACCGGCCATTTCCTTATCGGTCCAGCCAAGCTGAAGTGCGCCATATAAGAACCCTCCAAGTGACAATCCGCACACCGCTAAAATCAGCTTATGTCTGCCAGTGAATGCAGGCTTGTCCACAGATTCCGCATCGGCTCCGCCAAGCCCCTTAGCAGGAAACCATTGATCGCCAAGAATGCTTCCCTTGTCTTTATTCTTCAGACGTCTTGTATATAAATAGATGTACACAATACTAGAAATAAGGAAACAAAGATAAATGATGACACGCAGGCCAATGCCAGAAAAGATCGGCAGCTCTGCGATCGTTTGTGATAAACCTAATGGAGATGGAGATAAAATCGTTGCATTAAACCCTGCATAACAGCCGATGTATATGACAGCCGCTCCTGCTACAGCATCCCATTTCAAGGATCGTGCCACAATGATGCCAATCGGAATAAACCCAATAACAGAGTTCACGACAATTCCGGTCGTTCCAAGGACTGAAAATAATCCCCCAACAATACAAATAAACAATAATTGCTTCGTTTGAAACCGGCTGATGACATGGTGAATCATCCCGTTAATAGCACCTGTCTTCTCCAAAATGGCAATGGTTCCGCCTGTAAATAGAATCAGAAAAATAATAGAAGCGGACCCTACCATTCCTTCTTGTATCGCAGTGAAAAAGCCCACTGGACTCACTGGGGATTGATCAATGCGGTGATAACTGCCAGGAACGGCCGTTGTGATCTCCCCAGATGTCTTTCGGTCAAACTCACCCGCTGGTACAAAATACGTTGCTATCGTACAAATCAGTGCAATCATAAATAAGAGAACATACGCATCCGGCATTTGAAGTTTTCGTTTCTGTTTCTCTGGTGCTGATACTGTCGCAGTTTTCATGTGCCAAAACCCCTTTGTCCCGATCGGAATTTCACTTAATTTTCAGAATAATCAAATGATGTGTTATATTATAAACACTGTTGATATTTAAGATCAATATTATTTCACTAAAATAATGTTTTGGCAGATTATCTGTCAGCAAGGAGGCTCTTCATGACAACTTTGACAAACGAAATGAAACAAACCGTGACAGACATCTTCGAACACTTGCATGCCCACCCAGAAATCAGCTGGGAAGAAACAGAAACGACTGCTTATATTGAAGGTATATTGAAAAAATTAGGCTGCAAAACTCAAACATTTGACGACTGTACAGGGGTGATCGGTGAAATTGGAGAAGGCGCACCAGTGGTCGCTGTGAGAGCCGATATTGATGCACTTTGGCAGGAAGTAGATGGAGAATTTCAAGCCAATCATTCATGTGGCCACGATGCACACATGACAATGGCTCTTGGTACCTTTATGGCATTAAAGGAAAAAGAACGCCCAAACGGCACGATCCGTTTCATTTTTCAGCCTGCCGAGGAAAGAGGCGGCGGTGCGCTGAAAATGATTGAAAAAGGTGTGCTGGCAGATGTCGATTACTTATATGGCGTACATGTGCGCCCAATTCAAGAAACATTAAACGGACGCTGCGCTCCTGCTATTTTGCACGGATCAAGTAATCATTATGTTGGCACAATTACTGGAGAGGAAGCGCACGGTGCACGTCCACACCTTGGCATCAACGTAATAGAAGTGGCTTCAACCCTCGTGCAGAGACTCGCGCATATCCATGTCGATCCACGAGTCGCCCATTCTGTGAAAATGACCAATTTACATGCTGGCGGGGGCAGCTCAAACATCATCCCAGGCAAAGCTTCATTTACATTAGATGTAAGGGCGCAAACAAACGAAGTAATGGATGAGCTAGAAAAAGAAATTGAAAGAGCAGTTCATTCTGTAGCGGATGCCTTTGGTGCTTCCATTACACTTTCAACAGACCATCGTCTGCCTGCCGCTACGTTAAATGAGGAAGCTGTCCAGATCATGTCTCATGCGATTGAACAGGTTTTAGGCCAAGAGCAGCTTGATCCCCCAATCGTCACAACAGGTGGAGAAGACTTTCACTTTTATGCAGCAAAGCTGCCGCATATCAAATCTACGATGCTCGGTTTAGGCTGTGATTTAAAGCCAGGTCTTCATCATCCGTACATGACCTTCGACCGCTCTGCAATCTTTACCGGCATTGAGATTTTGACTGAAGCTGTCTATCAAACGCTCCAGCAGCATTCATCATAAAATGAAAAAGCCACCCGCCTTCTCTTCAGGACGGGTGGTCGCTTTATATTATGCATTCAAATCTGCCATGGCTGGAACGTTGATTTCTTTCACACAAGATACCCTTGATAAGTGAATCACACATCTAGCAAGCTCCACAATATCCTGAACAGGGATTCTCGTTTCATCATATAGAGTAATGGCCTTTTCGGCTCCCTCTTCATACGGAACCTCTGCCGCCAGCTCTCCTGGATTGATACAGGTAACAGATATTTTATCTTTTCTCACATGCTCTCTCAGCGCATTCACAATTCCGCGCAGGCCAAATTTAGATGCAACAAACGAGACTTGCGGCAGGTTTGTATGATCGAGTCCAGCCGTTGAGCCAATCACGATGATTTTCCCATTCTCCGATTTCCTTACGTGCGGAAGCAGTGCCTGGATGTACGTAATGGTTGAGGTGACATTCACATTAATTAAGTGCGCAATATCCTCTGGCTGATCGTGATCAAAGGAATAATCGTCTTCAAAGCCTCGTTTTTCCCATAAACCGACGTTATAAATAAGTACATCAATCGCCTTGTTCTCCAGTGCTTCGAGCATATAAGGGATATGTGTTTGGCTTGATAAGTCGATTTTCAGCCAAATTCTATGTACACCGTCATCTATGCTCAAACTGCTTGGTTCACTTCGCGACACAATCCAAACTGTATCTCCACTTGAAGGAAGACCCTTTACAAAAGCATCTCCTAATCCTTGACTTGCACCGAATATGATATAGTTTTTACTCATAGCTCCTCCTTCTATGGCACAGAAACTGAAAGCGTTTTATACCTATATCATACAGATTCTAAGAGACCACCGCCTCTTTTATGCTTATCTTCACTTATTGATTGACGCGGCTAATGGATTTCCTTTAATTCCACTGGTAATGCACGTGCCTCTATAAAGCTTTTGATCATTTCTGTGAAAAGTTCTTTTTTCTCAAAAGTAAATGTATGTCCAATACCGGGAACGATGACGCCTGCTGCCTTTGGATGTGAATTTGTTATTTTTTTTGCTGACCGTGTCATAATGCCTTTTTCTTTTTCTCCCACTGTGACAAGAATGCGTGCCTTTGCTTGCTGAAACGTGTCTGGGAGCCTGTAATGGAGGTTTTCTTGAAACATCGTAAGAAGGGTTTTCTTCTGCAGATGTTTCGATTCCGCCGCATAATGAGGCAGTACATGTTGCGGGAGCCCCATCTTTTCGGCTTGGAGCTGGATAAACCAATCTTTCTTTAATAATGGATACGTCAGTGGCAAGAGCGGTCTCACCATGAAATGGAGCCATGGCAGAGGCATCACGAGGGCGCTATTGATGACAGCGATGTCTACGATATCTGGCTCTCTTGATAACACATCAACGGCAATCTGTGCACCTAAAGAAAATCCAATCAGAATCACTTGACGGCCATTCGCGTTTTCCTTGATCCATGAGATGACTTCTTGGGCGCTTTCATTCATTGAAAATATCTGTTCTTTTGCTCTTGTCCCATGTCCAATGAGATCAGGGGCAAAGCATTCATACGTGTCCTTAAATATTTCAACCTGCTCCTGCCACATCCAGCTGCTTACTCCTCCACCATGCAGAAAAATCATGATTGACCTATCCATCATCGACGACAACTCCATCCTTCTATATAAGAAAAAAGCAGCCGCTTTTTGAGCAGACTGCTTTTTCCACATGCTCCCTTCTATTATAAGGGAACCATTACATCATTGACTATTTTTTCAAATCTTCAATGGAGTTTACGTTCTTCATATATTTCGGAACAACTAGCCCCATTCGAAGGCCTTTCATACTTGTACCAAGGTCATCATATTTTCCTTTAAACTTCGCTGCATACGTTTTATGCGTATTTGGCAGCCAAGCGGATAATGATGCATCCGCACTTCCGGTTGCAATTGCTGTCCACATTGGACCTGCTTCAACCTGAGTCAAAGTCACATTAAACCCGAGTTCACGCAATACTTCTGCCGCAACATTGGTACTTGCAATCTCACTATCCCAGGCAACGTAGGCAAGATTGACTTTTCCACCATTCGACTTTTTCACGCCTTTTGTCCATTTCGCTACTTGGTCTTTATGTTTTTTCACATATTTTATGGCAGCATCCTTTGGTTTCACACCATCTTGAATATCAATCATGACTTCGCCCATGTCATCTTGAGACCATTTAAACTGACTAAGCATTTTGGCTGCTTCCGGCTGATCCTTTGCAAAGCCTTTACGTGAAATCGTATGAATTTCTTCCGCTTCACCGTAAGATTTTTTTGGATCATCTAGATATTTTAAATCATAGCGGGAAAACATCCAGTGTGGATTCCAGCCAGTGATGATGATTGGCTTTTTACGGTCGTAAGATTTTTTGAGTGTTGCCGTCATAGCTGCACTTGATGCAGACACAACCGTCCAATCCTCTAAGCCGTAATCCTTTTTCGCTTGATCTGTCAGTGCCATAATCCCTGAACCTGGATCGATTCCGATAATGGTTTTATTCACCTGCTGTGCTGCACTCGCATTTGAATCTGTTTGTGCGCCGCAAGCAGCTAGTAAAAAGACAAGCAGGGCGGTCATCCCAATGTAGAGAGACTTTTTCCACATTAAGCATTCCCCCTGGTTTTTTTCGTTTTAATGTTTTGTGTAATACGGTCAAGTGTAATCGCCACAATAACAATGGCAATACCTGCTTCAAAACCAATACCTGTTTTCAGCTGGGTTACCGCACTATATACTTCTGAACCAAGTCCTGGTGCACCTACCATTGCTGCAATCACGACCATTGATAGAGCCAGCATGATACTTTGGTTAATACCAGCTAAGATGGTTTTTGTTGCAAGTGGAAGCTGAACTTTGAATAAACGCTGGAATGTCGTTGAACCAAATGCTTCTGTTGCTTCAATTAAATCAGCTGGTACTTGTTTAATACCGAGAATGGTCATACGGATGGTTGGCGGCATGGAGAAGATAACCGATGCCACAACCCCAGGAACAACCCCAATATTAAAGAAGAAGATCGCTGGTAATAGATAAACGAATGCAGGCATTGTCTGCATTAAATCTAAAATAGGTGTCACAATTTTACGCACAGTTTCCTTCTGTGATGCCCAAATACCGATCGGAACCCCGATCACAATAGAAATGACCACAGCGGTCAAAACGAGCGCAAGTGTTTGAAGCATTGGATGCCAGTAGCCTAAATAGTCGATCAGTAAAAATCCAATAAGTGTGAAAAGAGCAACTCCTCTTGTACTGATCCACCAAGCAATGCCGGCAAAAATAAGGGTTAAAATAATGGATGGAATGACGCCAAGTGCAGCCACAATCCCATTTACTGTTCCTGCTAATCCATTTGTGATGCCATCAAAGAAACCACCAAACGTTAATGTTAACCAGTCAACAAATTGATCGATATATTCCGCAAACGGAATTCTAGGTAAATCACTCATACTAAACATCTTATTCTACCTCCTGTGCAGAAGGCTCTTGTGCTTTAATTTCCTCTAGCTTGTTAGAAGACATGTTGATATACTCATCATTTCCTGATAATGCACCAATCAATGCGCCTCGGACCACAATGCCCTTCATTCTGTTTTTCTCATCGACAACGGCAATCGGAATGTTCGCATCAGACACCGCATCAAAGATCTCTGTCAAATACGTAGATTCCAACACTGTCGTAAATTCTTTATCGAGAACCGTTTCAAGCGACGCTCCCGTTTCTGCTGCTTTTTTCGCTGCTTGAGCAGAAATAACACCTAATAAATGCTTTTTCTTATCTACCGCATAGATAGACGAAATCCCTAGGTTTTTCATGAGCGTAAGCGCAACACGTGCCCCTTTATCAATCTGAACTGTTTCTGCACGTTTCATAATATGACCAGCGGTTAATACTTTAGAAAGGTCAACATCTTCAACGAAGCGTTCAACATATTCATTCGATGGGTTCATTAGAATTTCTTCTGGTGTTCCGATTTGAACGATATTTCCGTCCTTCATGAGCACAATGCGGTCGCCAATACGAAGCGCCTCATCTAAATCATGGGTAATGAAAATGATCGTTTTTCCTACAGATGTATGAAGCTCAAGCAATTCATCCTGCATATCTTTACGAATTAATGGGTCTAGTGCGCTGAATGCTTCATCCATTAATAAAATGTCAGGGTCATTTGCTAACGCACGTGCCAATCCAACACGCTGTTGCATCCCACCACTTAATTGATTTGGGTATTGCTCTTCAAAGCCTTCAAGTCCAACAAGCTTTAAAGATTCAAGCGCTTTTGGTCTGCGCTCTTCTTTATCTACACCTTGCAATTCAAGACCATACTCTGTGTTCTCAAGAATTGTACGGTGCGGGAACAATGCGAAGTTTTGGAAAACCATGCTGATCTTTTTCCGTCTGACTTCACGCAATTGATCCTTTGACATATTTGTTATCATATCCCCATCAATATAAATTTCACCGGAGGTTGGTTCGATTAACCTGTTTAGCATCCGCACAAGTGTGGACTTTCCGCTCCCTGATAGCCCCATGATGACAAATATCTCGCCGTCATAAACATCAAAATTTGCTCGATTGACACCAACTGTTGCGCCGGTCTCTTTTAGGATCTCTCTTTTTGTTTTCCCGTTTTCAAGCATTTGAGATGCTTTTTTAGCATTTTTACCGAAAATTTTAGATACATTATTTATCTTGATTTTGATATTTCTCTCTTCAGAATTCATATTTTCCCTCCAAATTAGCATCTTTATAACCGTAACATAAGCGTTATGATGCGAACAATCTTTAGAATTCGCTTATTTCCCCACAATATGTATGAATTCCATATAGAGGTCTGGTCATTAGAGTTTATACGCCGTATTACTCGTAAATCCTATAGAATGCTTCATAAACTACATATTTTACGGGGTATTTCCTCTCACCAGACAATATTTTACTGGAAATTCCTAATTGTGCTAAAAAATAAGTCGAATCCTCGTCATAGCAGTTTTTTTGAATCATGGGCGAACCATTCCCCTGAACATGATTTACCCGAAAATAGTCACATAAAAACCTTTTTTCTCAAATTTTATTTAAATTCATAAAAAAACTGCCTGCAACTTTAGTTACAGACAGCTTGTTTTTTTAGGACTCTAGGGCAGCCCGCTTAATATTATCTTGAAGCTCAAGCATACGTTTTGTTCCATCTTCACGTAATCGTTTGTTCTCTTCTTCGATCTGTTTTGTCTCTTTCATCCCTTGTACAATTGTATTAAAGGAAGATTCGATCGTTTCAATGTCGATGCTTGGACGGCCGGATAATTTGGCAATCTCCACACTTTGACTTGAAATGTTTTCAGCATTTCGTTTCAGCATTTCATTTGTTCTTCTATCCAGCTCACTCATGGAATCAGCGACAAGCTTTTGTCTCTTCGCTGTCACAGCTTGAATGATCCCATTTTTGAAGATTGGAATGGTGATAATGAAGGCAGAGTTGATTTTACCGATTAATTTTGTATTCCCACGCTGAAGTAAACGGATTTGCGGTGCCGTTTGAAGCGCGACCATTCTTGCCATATCAAGGTCATATACACGCTCTTCAAGCGCTTGAATCCCATTACGAAGCGTATCAAGCTCCATTTGTGCCAGCTGGTTTCCACTAGCTGCTTTTTCTTCATATGAAGGAACCAATTGCTTTAATTCTTCAATTTTCATTTGACCGGCTACGACATACTTTTCAAGCTCCATGTAGTATTGAATGTTATGCTCATACATTTCTTCAAGCGTCACAGTCGATTTGGTCATTTCATCTTTATATTTACTAATTTCTACATTAATTTTTTCAATCTCAGCACCGAGCGTTTGATATTTACTAAAAATCTTTTCAATCATGCTGCCGCCGCGTTTAAAGATTTTTGACAACAAACCACCCTTCGGTTCGTCAAAATCATTTTTATCAAAGCGATCCATAATCTTACCAAGCTGCGTCAGCATTGTTCCTGAGTCAGTGACACTCGTTGAACGCATCATTGAAAGAATACGATCAGAGAACTTAGAGATTTCAACAGCTGGCTGTTTTCCGTATTCAAGAAGCTCAAGCTGATTTTTCGCATCGATCTGTCTCGCAATATTTTGCACTTCTGGTTCGTTTCGAAGCTGAACGCGAATATCGTCTGCCTTCTCAATCGTGATTTCCTCTTTATCAATTGAAATGATGTCATTTCCGTTTGTATTTGTCATAAGCTTTGATCTCCTTATCGGTTTTTAATGGATTGAAATAACTTTCTAACGATGGACGGCTCTTTAAACTCCTGGTTCATGACCATCTCATCAAGCCAATGGGTATCAAATAATTGGTCATCGATATACCGTTCGATACACTGATATCCCGCAGGATGATATACGAAGAGATCCACACCCATTTCATTTAGGAAAATCAGGGCGGCCGCATCAGAACGAGTCAGCTCACCATTATATTCCGTATGGTATAAAATCACTTTCGGTACGGTTTGTGCATAATCAAAGGTTTGAATCAGTTCAATGAGATCCTGGCTCAAATGCAGAACCTGCTTGAATAAATAAATGCGGACATCTAATTCAGTTTCATTGCCTTCTTTTAATAGCTTCGGATGCTGACAGATTCGAGATACCGCTTCTGCTATCGCACGCTGCGCGCCCTCATATAGATGAGAAAACTGCCACACATTGCTTTTCATTAATAATTCAGGATCAATCTCTCCAGTAGCAGAAAGTGCATGCTGATAATGAAATTGATAATTCGAAGTCACTTCTTTTGTAAAAGGAAAATGGCGAATGGTCTTCGTCTCTTTCCCCTCCATTAACGTGTGAATGCGATCCCAGTATTCACGCTTGTCTCGTGTGACACCCATCATTTTCGCAAAGAGATTCGGAATCTGTATCGTGTCCCGATCTGCTTTAAAGTTCGGGCGGATAAAGGATCGTTCCTTTGCAATTAAAAACAGCTCATCATACGTTGTCTTCAGCGTAATGGAATGAGGAGTATGATCTCTGAATTGCCATGGCTTATACAGCATTGAATCTTCCGTGTGAAGTACCTCTTCAAGCTCTCTTGTCGATCGGTACGCCACCGTTGATTTCCTCTCAGGCTTTTCAGTAGGGAACGGCTCAAGCTTTGAAGTCCCCGGGTACTGATCAATAAAAGTCAGCTTTTCTTCTGGATCTAATTCGCGGAACGAATCCTCGCCTTCTGGATGAAATAGCACAACATCACAGCCAATCAGCATGACATAGTAAAGAAAATAAAGCTGACTTTTATTCGCCTCTCCATACCAAATGACAGCCGGCATTTTTTCTTCTATATTGACTTCCTTCAGCCATGAACCTAGATGGTTATTTGAAAACTTCACGACATCCAGCAAGACCCGGCGGAAATCAGGATGCTGAAATCCACCCTCATGCAGCTGCTTGAAATGCTCAAACACCTTGATCAATGAAAGACGGATATGCCGGTTCATCACAGGGTTTGGATGGCGTACAATCAGCTGTTCACCATCTAAAAAAGCCACAAAGCGATTCACGGACAATCCCTTTTCTTCTTGGTTAATCAAATGAATTCGCTGCAACGCTTGAAAATGCTCTGGCTCAATATGACGATTGAGCGTTTCACTTAAAATATGCATGCCTTCTGTTTCGTATAATTCATGTAAATAAATAAAATAATCGGTTGCATCATGCGGAGTTCCAAGGACCCGGGCGGCGAGACGCGGCAAGGACAACGTATGCTCGTCCTTTACATAACCGTCTCTTTCAGGGAGCGGCTTTTTCAGCACGTTTTTCCAGGCTTCCTGCTCCGCCCGTGTTTGGGTGACATTGATTTCTTTATAACTCACGCCGCTCCTTCCTTTCTCCTATATTTTCTAGAAAGCTACTACTATCATATCATTCAGCCTTCTACTTCTGCTATCGAATCGAAGGCTTTTTTGCCTTCGCCATCTGCTCGATGACAGAAGCGGTGATTTCATCCGCTGCGGCCATGCCAGATGCTGCTGTCGGCTCAAGTTCTGGGTCAAAGTCGAGAACTTCTCCATGCCTTGGGGCAAAGCCCTTATCTGATTGACGAATGAGCCCCACATCTAACAGGGAATCACCCGCACCATAGACGTATTCAAGCTGCAGCCTATCCTTTATAAAAGCAACAGCATCCCACTTATTAAGCGGCTGTGGAATAAAATAAAGCTTCCGTCCCTGAAGAGAAACCTGCCAGCCTCTCTCCTCACCCCACAGCTTCAATTCAGCAAGCGGTATGTGAGATAAATACTCATCTTTCATAATCAAATAAAGAAATCTTCCCTCTGCTGTACGGGTACGCTTCACCCAAGCCGCAACCGGAAGTTCGGAGATCGCCCTCAGCATCTCTCTGACTGGCATACACTCCCTAAGTCTCTCATCAACAATGGCCTGCCAATCCTCAAGCGGCTTGCCATGGTGAAGAATACAGCCCCCGTTTGTTGTGACAGCATACTCCGGTTGAAGCTCTTGTTGAAAGAAGGTGATCCGTTCATACTGTGCAGTCGTTCTTGTCGTCACTGGAATGAACCAGCCTGATTGATGAATCGTCTGCAAGGATTTTTTCGTTTCAACAGACATATAGGAAAGCGGCCGTTCGTCCAGCACCTCAACTAAATCATACTCTCCTTGATACGTATACTGGTCAAGCACTCGATGTGAGTAAATCAGCGTTCGGTCTAAATCACTGGCAAATGCATATGTCTTCATGACGTTTGCTCCAGCGGGCGAATTAACCCGCAGCACGTGTAGGACATATTGGCATATTCAATGACAGGAACACCTCTGTCCTCTGCCAAAAGCAAGATATGCTTCAGCTTTTCCTGAGATCCAGGCTGAATTAAGATTTTCCACGGGATTCTTCTAAGCAGCACGCGGGTCGTCTCACCAACACCCGGCTTAATCAAATGGGTATTTTTAATTTGAAACTCCTGACCGATTGCTTCAATGGATGCCATTCCGCGCCAATCTGCCGGCGTCCCTTCCGTAAGTATGGTTTCTGCTTTCTCTCGTACATTTGGTCCGAGGCTGGAAAATGCATCTTCAATCGTATCCACATACAGATTGGACACATCCTCATCAAGCAGCTCTTTATAATACTTTGCCCCATGGAAATCATCGGCATTGATCCAGCGGTTGTTTAGTACCGTACGACTGACAAGCCCTGATACCGTCGAATTCAGGCAGGCACTTGGAATGAGAAAGTCCTCTCTCGTTCCATATACATGTGTACAATAGCCAGGGTCAGCCAGCACAGCCAGCTCACTCGAAAGACGCACGCCATATTTTTTTTCAAAATCAATCACAGCTTTTTCGAGCTCTTTCGAAATCGCACCTTTTCCAGTCCATCCATCGATAAAAGCAATTTCAAAACCTGGATGTTCTTTCAGCATATAATGCAGTGCATTCTCGTCTATTCCGCGGTCGCGAATAATAGAGATGCTGTAATGAGGCAGATCGATACCATATGTCTTTCGAATATATCGTTTGATCAGCACCCCGATCGGTGTTCCTGCACGCGCCAAGCTGCAAAGCACGGTTTTGTAGCCTCGCTTTTTCACAATCTGTTCTGCTACAACAGCTACTGCTTCGGCTACCTTTTCCTTACTTTCTTCAAGAGATTGATAGAATAAAGTCATATAAGATTCAGTTGGTTTATATTCAATTGGCAGCATTTCCGAATAATGCGCACCACTCTGAATTGAACGCTCCCGCTCTTCTGTACTTTTCTCCATCTCAATAGAGGATAAATCTTTGAGTAAGAAGGTTACATCCTGCTCTGGATAGCTTCCCATCTTTGTATACACGTTAGCCATTCACCTTCACCTCGTCTGATAAAGTCACAATATGCACATGCTTCACATGCCGCTCGGCAAATAAATGAATAAGCGGAAGCAATGCCTCCTGAGAGACCTTTTTCTCAAAAAAGAGAAATACATCATCATATTCACCTTTTGGAATGTTGTACACGTAGTGCTGAATTCGGGCATCTTCTGGATTCATAAAGGTAAACCCATTTTGGACAGCGTATCCATCCTTTTCGACTGGGTGAATTGGACTTCTCGTTGTTGAATGAAAGCGAACGCCTTCACCCATATGTGCAGACAGTCTCATCGGTACATACATCAGCTCACCTGTCCCTAAGCAAAGTGTTTGCTTCCCTTTGCGTTCCTGCCGCAGCTTCAATCCCGCTTCAGCAGCTGCTTGGTCAAGCACTTCCGTATCTGCTGCGTTTAAACCAAAACGGCCCGTTTCATGTATATATGGCGAATGACCAGCCGAATTTGCTGCATGAGAAAGTGAATACGGCACTTGCTTAAAGAAAGATTGAAGAGAATGAAAAGAGAGACTTGGCCGCTTCTCTTGCTCCGCAATCTCATACGAATAAGCTGGCTCATCGAGCGTTTTGCCTCGAAAGACCATCTGCCCTTTTAATAAAGACAATGATGTGATGTGAATTCCGAGCTCCTCTTCAAGCTGGCACATGGCTTTCTCATGCTCCTCCGTCCGCCAGTCCAAAATGGAAAGAATGGTATAAGAATGCCGCGGGTACTTTGCATGAAGGTCACGAATGATATTGATATTTGTACGGCCTGTCGTAACTTCATCATCTACTAACACGATGGGGCGGTCTGTGCGAAGTAATGCTTCATCTGCATAACAAAGCTGATCTGTTGCATGCGAATGTTCTTCTTCAAATACCAATGACGGGTCAAGACCCAGCAGCTGTTCACGTGTCGTATGAATGTAAGATGCGCCTTCTAGCACATCATACACACCATGTCCAAGGGCTGTTGCGGTTTCCGCAAAGCCGATGACGACAGGCTCATTGCCAGCTGCTAGCTTTTCTTTTTTGAGTGTTTCATAGGCTGCCGTTAACGCCGCGTGATCATCCGTCTTGAGTGCCTCTACAAGAAAATCTTTGTACGGAGGCGTCTGTCCCGTTTGCTCTTTGGCATATGCCATCGCTAAAAGACCCGAGACAAGGAGCGGTTTCACTGGATGAACAGGAATATGCTTTCCAAGCACCTTACTAACGAATAAAAAGGCTCTTTTTTTGTTCACCCTTG
The DNA here is from genome assembly GCF_000800825.1 of Bacillus sp. WP8. Classification (NCBI taxonomy): domain Bacteria; kingdom Bacillati; phylum Bacillota; class Bacilli; order Caryophanales; family Bacillaceae; genus Bacillus; species Bacillus sp. WP8. The sequence goes on along the minus strand of NZ_CP010075.1, from coordinate 301,882 downwards.
CTGCCATCTCAAAAAGATGCTCTTTCTCCAGCTGGAGCGCACCTTCTTTGAGGTCAAGCTCAACCTCCATATGTTCCAAGATGTTCAGCGTATGTCGCTTCTGATTCTGTGAGTATGTCGATATAGCTTCTATTTTCATGAAACACCCCGTAAATGTCTGACTTAATTAATATCTGCTCTGCCCACCTGTAATGGGGCTTCGTTTCATTCATCTTATTAGAGAAGGCACTCTTCATTACGCCAACTGTGCCGTCAGCATGTTCTAAAATACTTAATGCATCCATGTACTCTTCCTTTGTCACAACGTACATGCTTTGCACTGGCTTGAGATGTGTTGGATGGATCACTGTTTTCCCATGTATGCCATTGGCTACATCGAGTCTTGTCTCCTTGAGTAGACCTTGTACGTCATCGAATTCAGATAAGGACAGCTCACCGCCCTTAGAAAGCGCACGGATGAATGGTTTTTGTTCCTTTCGTGCAGGGCCAAAATGCTCCCATACTGCACCTGATACAACAAAGGAACGGCCAAAATAATTGATCATATCTGTGATCAAATCAGCAATCAATCTGATTTCATAGATGGTGGTGTCACGGTCACGGCGAATGCCATATAAGCCGCAAAGATCCGTTGCCCCAATACGAATATTCAAAATATATTCTTCATCATTCAGCATGATCTGCTTTAACTCTGACAGCACCGTATATCTTGTATCTTTTTCTAATAAATCGGGTGTTTCCAAAATGGGCATACCGTACAGCTTTGTCTTCGTTTGTGCTGAAACCTGTTTCAAGCTGTCCAAATAATCCTTCGCATTATGAATAGAACACTTTGGAAATACAAAACCCGTCAATAAATGAAGAGATGAACCAAGCAAATCTGCCATTTTGAGCAGCTGCTTCGGTGAACGAACCCGAATAAATAAAAGCGGCAATTGTTCAGCCGTTTCAGGCGTATGCGTCAATTTGTCCGACAGTTTGGCGAGTTGTACCACTAGATTCTGCTCAGCCATTTCCACTTCTTGATCACCGATGGCATCCTCTAAACAAAATACAACAGAGCAAAGCGCTTCATATTTCTGCGACAGCAGCATGTCTGCTATATCCTGTCTTGTTGCAGGCATATACAAAGTAGCACCTAATGCATGCGCAAGTACGTGCCTTGGCGTCATCAAATGCATCGTCCCCGGCCGTTTGAAAAAAATATCGTGCTGCCTCGCCTCTGATAAAAACTGAAAATACCGCATGCTGTGCCACCTCCTGTTGTTGAGAGAAAATCGAACAAATGACTTGATGATTCAAAAAAGGATGGAGCCGCTAATCAACTCCATTCCTTTTTGATCGTCCTATTCTTCTTTTGAAGCCGCAGCTTCGTTTGTTACACCTTGATGTTTCTTCTTATTGATTTTATGAACAATAAACGTTCCGATAAATGCTAGGATAATAATTGCAAAGAATACAAGATGCGGGATTTCAATGTGAGCAGCACTCAAGCCCATTTTGATCGCAATGATCCCGATAAGAATAAACGCTGTATTCTCGAGCTCTGGGATACGGTCAATAAGAACAAGGAACAACTGTGCCACTGTACGCATCATGAGAATTCCAAGCATTCCGCCTAATAGAAGAATCCATACTTCCTCAGATACAGCGAATGCTGCAAGAATACTATCAACCGAGAAGGCAAGGTCCATAATTTCTACAGAGATAACGGTTGCCCAGAATATACCAAATACCCGAATCAACCAGCCTTCTTTTTTCAATTCCTTCGCTTCATCATCGCCATCACCTAACCAGAAGTGCTTAATGACAAGCCATGCTAAGTAAGCAGCTCCAAGAACCTTAATCCACCAGAATTTAATAAGCAGCATCCCTACGCCAATGAATAGAAAACGGAAGAAATAAGCGCCAATTAATCCGTAGGTTAATGCCTTTTTACGCTGCTTTTCCGGTAAATGTTTCACCATCACAGCTAATACAAGTGCGTTATCTGCTGATAACAATCCTTCAAGCACGACAAGCGTCCCAATAAGCCCCCAAGAGACAGGGTCTGTTAACACCTCTGCCCACATATGCCAATCAAAAAACGAGGCATATGTATCCAACATATGTTTCAAAATGTCCAACTGGTTTTCCTCCTATAAGTGTAGAAGCATCAGCAGGCTTTCGCCTGCTGCTATTCTTGATCGCTGTTTCTTTCTCACTTTGGAAAAGGCCCTCATATGAGTTTTTGACAGCACCTCTTGAATTGATTTGTTTCTCTTATTTACACTTCTAACCCATAATTTTGACAAAGAGCTGCAAGTCCGCCAGAGAATCCGCTTCCGATCGCGTTAAACTTCCAATCACTTCCGTGTCGGTACAATTCACATACCACAACAGCTGTTTCAATTGAGAAGTCTTCGCCTAAATCGAAGCGAATCAATTCTTCCCCGCCCTCTTCATTTACAACACGAACAAATGCATTAGAGACTTGTCCAAAATTTTGGCTGCGCGTCTCTGCATCATGGATCGTAACTGTAATTCCGATACGATCAATGTTAGCAGGAATTTTCGAGAAATCAACGAGAATTTGCTCGTCATCTCCATCTCCTTCACCCGTCCGGTTATCACCTGTATGAGTGACACTGCCGCTCGGATGCTGAAGGTTATTATAGAACACAAAATCTGTATCTTGCTGACAACGATTGTTTGCATCCACCAAGAAAGCCGAAGCGTCCAAATCAAATTCGGCTCCGCCAGAATATTTATTCGTATCCCAGCCAAGACCGATCATCACTTTCGTCAGCCCTGGGTTGGTTTTAGTTAAATCGACACGTTGTCCTTTTGAAAGCTGAATCGCCATATTCGTATCTCTCCTGTCTTTGAAAATAGGAAGCTATCGTTATCCGATATCTAAGCCGAAGTCCGTTGCAATGCGTGCAAGACCGCCTTGATAGCCTGATCCGACAGCTGAGAATTTCCATTCCCCGCCATGACGGTATAATTCACCTACAATAATGGCTGTCTCAATTGAGAAATCCTCTGCCAAATCGTAGCGAATGAGTTCTTCATTCGAAGCCGCATTTAAAATACGTACATATGCGTTAGACACTTGTCCGAAGTTTTGACTGCGCGCTTCTGCATCATGAATTGTAATGACAAATGAAATCTTCTCAATACTTGCTGGTACAGCTGCAAGGTCAACATTTACCTGCTCGTCATCTCCGTCCCCTTCACCAGTGCGGTTATCGCCTGTATGTACGACACTGCCGCCTCCGCCAGTTGTTTGGTTGTAAAAGACAAAGTCAGATGGAGAGCTTGCTTTACCTGCTGCATCTAAAAGGAATACACTTGCGTCTAGATCAAAGTCATGTCCGCCGTCATACTTATTGACGTCCCAGCCAAGACCAACGACTACTTTTGTTAAACCCGGATTCGTTTTTGTTAAATCAATTTTTTGACCTTTCGCTAAAGAAATTCCCACTAGGAACCTCTCCCTTCTGTTTAAATGTAGTTTCTCGTAATATCGGCAAGCTTCGCATCATTTGTACCATTTCCAAGAGCCGCAAACTTCCACTCATTCTCTTGACGGTAAAGTTCTCCGACGATTAACGATGTTTTTCCTGCATAGTCATCTTTTAAATTATATTTCACTAATTCTTGATTGTTTGAACGATCAACGATGCGAATGTAAGCATTTTGAATCATACCAAAGTGTTGGTTTCTTCTAAGGGCATCATAAATGTTCACGACAAACACCAATTTATTCACATTACCCGGCACCTTGCTCAAGTTGACGAGGACTTGTTCATCATCTCCGTCTCCTTCACCAGTCAGGTTGTCACCTGTATGCTCAACACTGCCGCATTTGCTTTTTAGGTTGCCAAAATAAATCAAATCTTTATTTTCCGTAAACTTATCATTTTTCAGCATGAGCACTGAAGCATCACAATCAACATCAGCGCCGCCTCCGCCGCCAAACAGCTTTCCTAAAAACCCGCCGCCTTGTGATACAGGGTCCCAGCCAAGTCCAACAAGAATATTCGTTAGCCCTGCTTTCCCTTTTGTTAAATCAATACGTTGACCTTTTTCTAATGTAATCGCCAAATCAATCACTCCTCCAGCATAATAAAAATCTATTTATTAAGCGATGGACCCTATTAAAATCATCATACATGAAAATTCGACAAAATTCATGAAATGACATTGGAGCCTCTTACTCTTTTTTCTATTTACTAGTATATACGATCTATGTTCAAGATAGGTTTCAAACTCTTTATATTTTTTTAAAGAAAGATGCACATTGAAAATAGTTCATGTCGTAAATGAAGTGTTTCATGTGAAACATTGTCGAAAGGTCCCGGCGAGCAGCTCTTGCTGATAAGGAGCGTAAGATGTGGTTTCATATGTTGATATAGAAAACATAAAAGCATGTGTTCAAAGGATAAACCCTTTCGTTTCCTTCCATCCATTGATTTCTTTATACTTATATTCAGCATGTTGTTGAAAGGATGTTGATGATGCCATCACTTCATATATTAGATCAAGTCGCCATTCCTAAAGGTCAGTCTGCGCAGGAAACATTGATTCATACAACGCAGCTGGCTCAACTGGCTGAAACGCTTGGGTATGAGCGCTATTGGTTCGCTGAACACCACAGCACAAGGGGGCTCGCTAGTACGGCGCCTGAAATATTAATGGCTCATATTGCGACTCATACATCGACCTTACGTACCGGATCTGGCGGCATTTTACTTCCTCAGTACAGTCCTTTTAAAGTAGCAGAGGTCACGCGGCAGCTTGAAGCCCTTTATCCTGGACGGATTGAGATCGGAGTCGGCAAATCCCCCGGCGGGATCGAAAGGACGAGACTCGCATTGACGGACGGCGTGCATAAAGATCTGTCTCAGTTTGACCGCCAGCTGAAGGATCTTCTTTTTTACTTATCAGACAGCCTGCCTTCTGGTCATCCGCATGCAGGTGTGAAAGCTGCTCCGCTTGTTGATGCTCATCCGCCGGTTTGGCTGCTTGGACTAGGAGAAAATAGTGCCATGCAGGCGGCGGAGCTTGGAATCAACTATATTTTTGGCCACTTTATTCACCCTGCACGCGGCAAACAAGCATTTGAGACGTATCGATCACACTTTTCTCCATCTGTCTTTTCTAGGCAGCCACAATCTATGTTTGCCGTCTTTGTCATCTGCGGTGAAACAGATGAAGAAGCAGACCGGATCGCCAGCAGTACAGATTTATGGCTGCTGCGTGTTGAAAAAGGACTGGACAGCCGCGTTCCTTCTATAAAAGAAGCAAGTGCCTATCACTACACCACGCAGGAAAAGAAAAAAGTGCTGCAAAACCGCCAGCGGATGATTGTCGGCTCGAAGAAAACGGTGAAAGAGCAATTACAGACCTTGATGGACCGCTATCAAACGGATGACATCATGATTCTGAACAATTCCTTTGATCCGATTGAAAAACAACGCTCCTACAAGCGAATAGCAGAATTATTTTGAAGCCAGCTTTTCAGGCTTCTTTTTTTACATTGTCATAAAAAATGGGAAATGTAACATCAAGATGTCAAAATCCTTCCGTCTGTCATCTAATCGCAAATGTGTCTTCTAATCGTTAGCGAACTGTAAACGCATAAGAGGTGTACCTTTTATATAGTAGAGGTACATATTCAATGAACGGTTTACGAAGCTGAGAAAAAGGAGATGACAGGACATGAAAAAGAGACTCGATTGGGTAGATGCAGCTAAAGGAATCGGCATTCTGCTCGTGGTTATGGCGCATGTGCCCATTCCAGATTCGCTCAAGCAATTCATTTACTCTTTTCATATGCCGCTTTTCTTTTTACTATCAGGCATGATGTTTCGATCATCCTCATCCCCTGCTCTGTCATTTATTCAGAAAAAAGCCAAAAGCTTACTCCTGCCCTATCTCTATTTCTCCATCATTACGTATGTATTTTGGTTCTCCGTTACTCGTTTTTTTGCATTCAAGGGACAAACGGATATCGACCCTTTCGTTCCGTTTACAGGTATTTTCATATCCAATGCAGATGAAGCAAGACTTACACATAACCCAGCGATTTGGTTTTTAACGACACTCTTTTTAGTGGAAATTTTATTTTTCTTTATGCATCGTCTTTCAAAAGGGAGACCTGCTGCCTTAATCTTGCTGACTATTCTTTGCGGAGGTGCTGGATATGCCTCTACCTTGCTTTTAGATCAAAGTCTTCCTTGGAATGCTAATGTTGCCTTGACGGCTGTTGTGTTTTATTCGATTGGATTTTTAGCAAAGCAGTGGTTTGTGGAATTAAAAACAGATCCAACCCTTCTTTTATGTACAGGTCTGCTTGTGCTGACGGCTTACATGCAGAGCTTTAATTCACGGATCGATATGCGCGTCAACGACTACGGTGATCTCTTTATTTTCTATGCATGTGCTCTGCTCGGTTCAGCTGCCGTGATTTATTTAAGCTTTAAATTGAAAACATCCCCTATTTTGACGTATCTAGGACGAAATTCTATTGTCATTCTTGTCTTGCAGTTTGCCGGCATTGATATCATGAAAGCATTTGTTTTTTATGGACTTGGTATCAATATTGCTGATACAGCGCAGCTCTCTTGGACACTTTTTTATACGATCGGCACATTGCTGCTCATGGTGCCATGTATCTCCTTCCTGAGCAAGTACCCGATGCTGCTCGGCAAACGAGCCAAAGCTACACAACGCTACGAACAAAAAACATCCGCCGGTTGAACAGGCGGATGTTTTTTGGATTAATCATTGATTTGAGAAGGATAAAGTGTCATTCCACCATCCACAAATAAGGTGGTGCCTGTGATATATGCCGCTTCCTTAGAAACGAGGAATGCCGCAGCGGACCCAATCTCCTTCGGTTCACCAAAGGTCCTCATCGGAATTTTCTCAAGCTGCTTTTGTTTTTTCTGTTCATCCTGCAAATCATCATTTGATTCGGTTGCCATGGTACCTGGCGCAATGGCATTGATTCGAATACCTGATTCTGCATAATCAAGAGCCAGCGTCTTTGTCATCATATTCATTCCGCCCTTTGAAGTGGAATAATGAACGTTGAATGGGCGCGGAATCTCCTGATGGACACTGGAAATATTTAAAATAGATCCTTTGATGTCATGCTCCATCATATAGGCAAGCGCAGCCTTTGCGCCTAAAAATGCACCTGTTATGTTCACATCGATGACGTTTTGCCATTGCTCCAGCGTCATCTCATGCGGCAGCGCTTCTTCGCCGTTGAAGCCTGAATTATTGACGAATACATCTACTGTACCGAAATGTTCCAATGCTGTATCCATGATGGCTTGGATGCCTTCCTCTTTGGAGACATCTGCGTGTACTTTCACCGCCCCACCTCCGTGCTTCTGAATGGCTTGTACCGTCTCTTCAGCTCCATCTTCATCGCCTTTATAGTTCACAACCACATTCATTTCCTCTTGTCCAAACCGCAATGCGATCGCTTGTCCAATTCCTTTTGAAGAGCCTGTGACAATGGCTGTTTTCCCTTTTAAATCTTGATACATCTTCATTTCCTCCATTCACGTGCTTCATCTTGTTGATACACAATGGTTACCCATTTTGGAAAAAACAAAAACACAACCCTCTGCATTCGTACTCTAAGAGGGTTGTGCGTTTCATCAAGCTAAAAGGTGTTATAGACATTTTCACACGTTTCGGCGGTTGGCTGATAAAAGCAATGCGACTTATACCTTGCCACAAACGGCTGATTGTACCATGTCGCCGGACAATTGCCAGGCGGTTTAAAATACCAAAGGCTGAATTTTGCCGGCCAAAAACGTTCTCCGTTAATATTTCTCCGCGCAAGTGTTTTTTCAGTTTCTCGTGCTCGTTGATAAAAGTACCCATGCGTGACCGCTTCGAATGCATGCTCCTGATAAATCATTTGTGGAATCGTACGCAGCCCTTTAAAGTCAGAGCAGTTGGCACGCAGCCGATTGATGCCCACATTTCCTACGAGCAGCATCCCTTGCTTCCCTTCACCTTCTGCCTCCGCTCTCAGCAGTCTGGCCATTAAATCAATATCAGAGCTTGTCGCTCTTACCACTGCCATACATCCACCTCCATTTCATTTCTCTTTTATTTTATGTAGCGTTTCTGTGTAGATGACTGCCATTTTGACATGAAAAAGCACGTTCAGTGTCGGGCAGCCTGTCTAAATTTGCTGGACATGTGTCTTGCTGTCAACAACACACGAACCAAGTGATCATCCACATAGCAGGAAAAAATATTCATTACTATATACTCATTTACAAGTCATAAAAATCCTTCTAATTGCGACATCATCTTCAAAAACAGTCATTTGAACCTATTCAATAATCCGACTCAAAACCTTAAAATATAAAATGTTGAGTTTCTACAGGAGATATCAAATAATAAATTACAAGTTTCTCCTCTCAACTTAGTGTCATTTTTACTACTTGAAGCCAATCAACCTCGGAAACGCACTGAGGTATTGACAGTACTTTCGCTTCATTCTACAGTAAAAAACATACAGTATTTTTCTTTTTGTGCAAAAAGAACGATATGAACTACAGCTTTTCAATGAAATTCACCATAAACCCGAGGAGGAAAACACGACATGTTTAAAAAGAAATTATCCCTGTTTCTTCTGATCTTGTGTGTAACTGTTGTCGCTGCCGCTTGTAGTGGTGGTAAAGACAAAACAGCTGCGAAAGAAAACGATACCAAAAAATCTCTTGATGCAGCAGAAGTAAAGGTAGAAAGTGCTGAGTACACATTACCACCTCAATACGATACATCTGTACAGGATGATCAGTATGTACTAAAAGTGAATGTATCTGTAAAAAATATCAGCAAAGAGCCTCTCAATGTTGATAAAAGCAACTTCACACTTTACCAAGATGACGCACAAGTATCTACGATCTCTCCAGATGACTACAACGAAGTATTATCTTCAAGCTCTTTAAATGCTGACAAAGTAACAAAAGGCGGTCTATTCTTTGTTGTTGACAAAGACAAGGACTATCAGCTTGTTTACACAGAGCCAGGCAGTGGATCGAAAAAAGATGACAAAACACTAGAATTCGATATTAAAGGAAAAGACTTAATGAAAAAAGCAGATACACTACAAGCATCTGCAAAAGCTCTTTCTTCTTATATTGATGTGATGATTTTTGGTAAGAAAAACGACGATTTCGAAAAACTAACAGGTGATAACAAATCAACTGTTGTGAATGAATTTGATAAATCATTCAAACAAGGTTACATCACTTCTTCAGGTATTTCTTCTAGCTCAGCGAAGGACGAAAACCTTGATAAGCTTTTAAAAGCAGTAAAAGAAACATTAGCTGAAAAATCAAAAGTATCAACAAAAACAAAAGCGATCAGTGGTGATAAAGCTGTCGTGACTGTGACTCTTACACCGATTGATGCAAGTCCGCTTGTCGATCGTTTGAAAGAGAAAGCGACTGAGTTCTACAGCAAAAACCGTTCAGCATCTTATGATGATGCACAGAAATATCTACTTTCTATCTATCCAGATGAATTTAAAAAATTAGGACCATCATCTTCTGAAGAAACAGTAGAAGTGAACATGAAGAAAAATGATATCGACCAATGGAAACTTGATTTGAACGACTACAAAACAAGCTCATTAGTTGAGAAATTCATCAAGAACTAAAGAAAAACCCCCGATTCCGGGGGTTTCAGATTGTTGACAAAGGGCTAAAATGATCTTTATTTTAGCCCTTTGTCTTCTTTTCAGCGTGATAGAAAACCTTTGCAGTCTAGGAAGGGCGAGCACCGGAGCGGAGCGAATTTGACATTCGTGAGCACCGGAGCGCAGAACTGACAAAGAATGCGAGGGTTTGTCTACACGCTGAAACCCCCGATCCCGGGGGTTTTTTTAATATGATGAACACAAGCGTATTGGTTGCGGCGTATATCAACATTTCTTATTTTAAGGGTGGGAGTCAATGCTAAAGTCTAATCAAAACATCACCTACACGGGTGATGAAATGTTAGAGGTATTAAAAGAAATGAATTTGATTCTTTTGTCTTTGCATAACATGGGTTCTTATTATGGTGAAAAATTTCATCAGTGTGGTGAGGAAGCATATAGAGGAGAATATGAAACAGAAACCACACGATTTATAGATGAGTGGGAGGTCACTCAAAGACTCGCTAAAGTACGAAAGATACTATCTTCGAAATTTGATAGTACTTTAGGAATTGACGATATGGATGACATTGAAAGAGCATTGGAAGACATCAAGTACTGGACAAAACCCAATGACAAGCCAAATCCATAGACATTTGATTCACTAGCAAACGAGTTCACAAGCAGGGGAATCTCTTTATAAGGAATTCCCCTTTTCAGCTTCATATTCTTTAATGATCTCAATTGGATCAACCGCATCTTCCTCTTGTGCGTATTCCTCTACATAAGGAGTCGTTAATTTTTTAAACCTTTGCTCCTCGTCTACTAAAGCAACATAGACATCATATCCTTCATAATCAGAAGGGAATAACGCTGCAGTAGAACAACCGGTTTCTAAAGCCTTGTCTATTGCATTTCTTAGTTCTAATAAGCCTTTCCTATTTCCCAAAATAAAGGCTTCAAAATGGTGTGTTTGCTGAGCATATATATTACATAGTCCTAACACATCATCGTCATCTGTTTGATAAGACATATCTCCACCTCCCCTCTTTAGTAAAAATAGGATGATTATGTCATTTCCTCTTCCATTATGCCATAACAATTCTTTCCCGAGCCTTTTTATATGAATCTCCGAATATAAAAAAACTTGTAGAAAAAATCTACAAGTTTTCCTTTCTTTATTTCGCAAGCATCCATTTTTCTTTCATAAACAAGCTTCTCACGATGACAAACAGAATAACGACAGCCAAGGCTGAGGAGCCGAGTGTCAGAGTGACAGCCACCGGATCGATGATACCAAACATCAGTTGCTTACACAGCGCATGAATATTAAGGAATGGGACCGCAAAGTAATACGTATCTAGCTGCGTAGCACCTGCTCTCATAGTAAAGAACATTGGGATCACACCTAGTGTAATGATCATGGACATGTACGACTGTGCTTCTTTGACTGAGCCCGAAATGACGCTGAGCAGCAATTCAATCATGGATACCATGAAGGAGAAGATGATTAACGCCGCAAACATGACGCCGATAATGCTCCACATTTGATCACCAAAGTTCAGAGCCTGCTTCAGCTTTTCTGTAAAGAGCAAAGTAGATAGAAGCAGCATACCGATCGCCACAATCCCACTTAAAATACCAAACATAGAGACAGCGAGCCATTTCCCGATGAGAATCTGGAGTCTGCTGGCAGGTGTCAGGAACAACGCTTCAATGGATTTCCGGTCTTTTTCACCTGCTACAATATCAAGCGCAGCCGGCAAAGCTCCTGAGATGACGGAGGTCACCAAAATCATCGGAAGGAGAATCGACAACAGCATAGCGGTCACTCCGTTTTCCCCTTCATCCCCTTCTTCTACATCAACGGACTGCACCTCAAAAGGATGAATAACGGACGTATCGATTTGATCGGCTGCTAATCGCTTTTCGACCACTTGGTTTTGATATTGCTCCAGCAATGATTGCAGCATTTGAACAGTGATGACCGAATCATCATCTGTCGTATATCCATGGATTTTAATAGCGAATGGCTTTTGTTGTTTGAGCATATCGCCTGCCTCTTTCGGCATTTCAAGGTAAGCATTTGCCTCTCCATCTTTGACCGCTTGCTGCGGATCATCAAATGTTTCAAGGTTTAGGTTTTTGACCTCTTTGATCATTTGGTTCATTTCGGCTGGAAGCTGTTCATTGATGGCGACTGTATAGGCTTCATCCCCTGGATCTGCAATCATGCTTTCATAAAAGAACACCAGTCCAAGCATGGTCAAAAGAGGAATCAGCACGGTTAAGAGCAACGTTTTTCGATCTCTCAGCGCATCTGTCATTTCTTTCAAAAAGACGGTTTTCCACATTATGAAATCCCCCTAGCGAGCTTCGACATAAAGATATAGTTCAAGTCATCACTTTGTTCCTGAGTATATAATTCTGAAAGTGTCCCTTTGTACACAAGCTCTCCTTGATGAATCATCATGACACTGTCACAAAGCTGGCTGACTTCTTCCATGATGTGGCTTGAAAAGAGGATCGTTTTATTTTGCTGCTTGAGCTGATGGATAAAATCTCTGAAAATATTACTCGACGTGATATCTAAGCCTGTTGTCGGCTCATCAAATAAGATAATGTCAGGATCATGAATTAACGTTCTGGCAATCGCCACCTTTTGTTTCATCCCTCTTGAGAATCCTTTCACCTTGCGATCCATATATTGTCTCATTCCAAAACGCTTTGCCAAATCCTCTATTCTTGCTTTGATTTCATGCTGATCTAAGCCATACAATTTGCCAAAGTATTCAAGGTTTTCTCGTGCCGTCAAACGATCGTAAAGCCCCGTCTCACCGCCAAACAAGACACCAATTCGCTTTTTCACTTCCGTTGATTCTTTCACCGTATCAAAGCCTGCGACAGTGACTGACCCGTGCGTAGGCTCTAATAATGTGGCTACGGCGCGCAATAATGTCGTTTTTCCTGCACCATTTTCTCCTAGGATGCCAACGACTTCCCCTTCCTTCACGGAGAACGTCATGTGTTTCATCGCTTTCACGACTTTTTTCTTATCTTTAAACCAGCAGCTGCAATCGCTGAGAGTAATCATTTGGTTCGCCCCTTTCAAACTTTACTTTCTAAGTCTATGATAGAAAAAATAATGCCTGCCTGATATAAAAATGTCGCGAAACGTCCTTTTTCTGTCTTGAAATGATCTATTTCAAAAAAACAAATGGTAAAATAGACAAATAATAAGAAGAGTCATAGGTGATTTTTATGATAAAAGTAGGTCTCGTCGATGATTACCGAGTAGATTTAGAAAAGCTGCACGCCATTGTGGGCAGAATGGAGGCTGTGGACATTGTCTTTGTCACGCAGTCAGCAGAGGATGCATATGAGAAGGTCAAACAAGGAGACATTGATCTGTTGTTCGCTGACATTGAAATGCCTGGAATGTCCGGCTATGAATTAGCGGACCTCATTCACTCTCACGCACTGAATGTCGATGTGGTCTTTGTGACAGGAAACAGTGGTTATGCAGTCCATGCGTTTGATTTGAATGTACATGATTATATTATGAAGCCCTACCAAGCTGATCGAATTGCCAAATGCTTAGAGCGCTATATGTCCACCAAGCAGGAGAAAAGCATTCATGGACGGCTTCTCATTAAGCAGCAGTCAGATATTCATGTGCTGCAGAAAAAGGATGTCATTTTTGTTGAGCGAACGGGCCGGTCAACAACTATCGTGACAACGACAGGAGAAATCCAGACATATCAAACTTTAAACGAGTTAAAGGGTGATTTGGCTGAAAAGGATTTTATCCGCTCCCATCGATCGTTTATCATCAATATTCATTACATTAAGAATTTCTCGGCGTATGCTAAAAATTCGTTTATCGTGTCTTTTGAAGGGACAGATAAAAAAGCCATGATGACCAAGCAGCAATTAGAATTCTTTAAGAAATACTATTTTTAAGGAGAACGAACGTGAACGCTTTCTATCTTGGATTTCGCATTTATGCCCTCATATGGCTAGGTCTTGCGTTTCATGCAGCTGCTGAAGCCTTTCTACCGCTATCATCAATTGTGTTGTGGATTCTTACCTTTTGCGTAATATGTGTTTATACATTCTTCATGTACAAAAGATTTTTACCTCATACGAGTGGTTATGTGATATTAGGTGCTTTTATACTCATCACCTGTGCAGGCTTTTTGCTGTTTCTAACGCAAGAGAATGGGCTGAGCTGTCTTTTAGCAATCATCATGATGGTGACAGTCGATATCCTCTCATTGAAGGTGATGCAGACAGAGAAACAGTTAAATGGACGGCTTCAAGAGCTTATAAACGCAGAAGCTAGAACCAACGAATTACTTCTTGAGCTGCGGAGTAAACATCATGAAACAGCCAGACATTTAAATGCCTTTTCGGCGTCGAACGACGAGTATGAGATTAAAGATTTGATTCAGCAATACGTCAAACATTTCCCATGGATGAAAGGAGAAAATGCATATTTAGCCTCTACCCTTCACATCTTTTTGGAGCGGGCTGAGAAAGAGAACATTGCACTTTCACTAGACCTTCAAGCTCCCTTTTCATCGCTTCCCTTTTCAAAGGCGGATCAGGTTAGTTTTACTGGCAACCTGCTTGATAATGCCCTAGATGCAGCGATTGAAGCAAAGAAAGCTGGAAAAGAGGGCAGCATTTCGGTCACAACCTCTATTCGGAGCGGGCTATTTTTAATCCATTGTGAAAACAGCACAAAAGGTATGGAAAAACATGTGTTAGATCATTTATTCAAAACTTTTGGCCGCTCGACAAAAGGCGGCAATCATCAAGGCATGGGGACGTATATCATTCATCAGCTTGTTGAAAAGGCAGACGGTACACTGGATTTCACTTACCGTTCTCCAGATTTACGGCTCGTCATCAAAATCCCTCTTACAATGTCATAAAAAAAAGGTGCATAGCTGCACCTTTTTTTCGTGTTAAGAAAAAATCTTGTCGATTTGATTAATTTCCTCTTCAGTTAGTTGAACATCGTTTGTTTTTAAATTTTGCAGCACTTGGTCTGCTCGTTTTGCCCCTGGAATAATAGCATCAATACCATCCTGAGCTAAGAGCCAAGCGAGTGCGACGTGTGCCGTTTCTGCATTCTTTGATTGGGCAATCGCCTGCAGCTTGTCTACTTTTTCGAGATTTGAAAGGAATGCATCACCTTGGAAAAGTGGGTCTTTTGCTCGAATATCATCAAATGTGGCATCCTTTGTAAATTTGCCAGTCAACAAGCCTGATGCCAATGGGAAATAAGGAATAAAGGAAATACCATGCTCGACGCAGTATGGAAGAAGATCCTGCTCCGCCTGACGTTTCAGCAGAGAATACTCCGACTGAAGCACGTCTAAGTAGCCATCTCGGTTAAAGGCTTGAAGCTGTTCAAAATCAAGGTTGGATGCACCGATCGCCTTGATTTTCCCTTCATCCTTCAATTCCTTTAATGTGCCTGCTACTTCCTCGAGCGGCGTTCGCCCATCCGGGAAATGCATATAGTACAAGTCAATATAATCTGTTTGCAGTCGTTTCAGGCTATTTTCGACCTGCTCTCTTAAGAAATCACGACTGTTATCAAGTTCAATTTGCCCGTTTACTTCCTTATGAGCTCCTTTTGTCGCAAGGACAAGCTTTTCTCTGCCGCCTCTTTTGGCAATGATCTCACCGATTAATTCCTCTGAACGGCCCAGCCCATAAATAAAAGCAGAATCTAAGAAATTGACACCTTGATCAAGAGCCGTCTCCACAAGCTCCCGTCCAGCATCCTCACTAAGATTCGGGAATAAATTATGTCCACCTACTGCATTCGTACCAAGCCCTATCGGATTCACCTGTAATTCAGTTCGTCCAAGCGTTACCTTTTTCAAAAGCTCATCTCCCTTATCTACGTAATCATCCTTATTTTCCCATGAATCAATTCCAACATTCAAGTATCCCGCTCTCTGAAAATCAACCTGCAGGTGGACGCCGAGAAAATAGTAGATGCGTATGATGAAGATAGACTAAAGCGAAAAGGAGATCTTGTTATGACCATTCAAATTGTCATCATTATCATTATTCTGCTTTTAAGAACAGGCAAGGAAAAAGAAATCCGCCCCTTCAGGCTTCTCATAGGGCCGCTCATTTTATTAGGCACTCTCTCTTATTCCTTTACCCAGCATATTGAAATCACGAGGGTGAGCCTGCTTGTGATGACTGGCTTTGCATTCGCAGGTTTTGCAATCGGGCTTTGGAGAGGTAAACTATACAAAGTAACATATGATCAACAGTCGGGACGTATCACCGCCGCCAGCTCACTCTATGGAACACTTTTTTTCATCGGAATCATTCTTATCCGGATGACAGTAGGTTCAGTTGTACAGGATGGCGGTCATTCCCTGATCATTTTCGCAAATGGCCTGACATTCCTTCCAATTGGCAGTATGATCGGATTACGTTTTATTCTTTTCAAAAGATATATGAACATCAAGGCATCTGCTGCTATTTAACTGATAGACAGGAGTTTTTGATATGAACCTTCAGCAGCCACTCAAGCTTTTAGGTCAAATAAGGCGAAAATTCGTATTAGGCCTTGTATTGACCTATATGTATATTCAAATGTATGAGCCCCTTTCAATAGGCGAATTGGTGTTTCGCACCTTCGTCTATTTAGTGTTTCTCCTTTGTCTTTTTCCAAAAAGCAAGCTGTCACCTAAAAAGCAAATTTCTATGCTCCTTTTGATGTGGATTCTGACACATCTCTTGTGGATGGTGACAGGTCAGATTCAAGACAGTATTGGGCTGACCTTTTTTATGATTGGCTTTATCGCTTTTCGTTTTTCAGAGGCGCATCATCCCTATCTATTTGCTATCATCTTTTTCACTAGTGGAGTCAGTTATTATGTAAATGATTTTTCTTGGAACATGGTGATCACTCTCCCGCTATTCCAGCTGCTTGTGTATACACTTGTCTTGATCTCTAGAATGCGGCGGCGTGAACAGGAATTAAAGGAAGAACACTTCGGAGAACTGCAATTGGTTCACAAGGAATTATCAGATGCCCATGAACAATTAAAAAAGGCGCATATGGAGCTTGAAGAAGCGACCGTTCAGTCACTCCAATTTGCTGTGCTGGAGGAGCGAAGCAGAATTGCACGTGACCTGCATGACAGCATCGGTCACCAATTAACCTCAATGATTGTCCAGCTGCAGTCTTTGCCCTACCGTTTAAAACAGGAAGAACCAGAGCAGATGGCGCAGACGTTTCAGGAGCTGATCAATATTTCTAAAAATTGTCTCACCGAAGTTCGTTCTGTGGTTCATCATATGGCGTCAGATGATGCAGGTCTCGGACTTGCCGGACTTCGCAGTCTCATCAAGCAAGGAGAGATATCAGGAGAGCTAGATATTCAATTTCATACAGAGCAGCTTACGTATAAAAAATGGCCGCTCACCGTTTCTGAACTGCTTTACCGCATTTTACAAGAAGCCATCACCAATACAATTCGCCATGCCAAGGCGACCGCGATGACCATTACACTCTATAACCACCAGCATGAGCTGATGATGAACATTGAAGACGATGGAAATTTGACCAGCGAAAAAGATATTTCATTTGGATTTGGACTGTCAGGCATGAAAGCACGGTGTGACGCAGCAGGCGGTTCCCTCAAGACGTCCATACGCGAGCCGCACGGCTTTTGTATCCATGTTCAAATTCCTATCAAGGAGGACTCTGAGACATGACAACCCCTATTAAGATTGGCATTATTGATGATCAGCCGCTGATCCGCCAAGGATTTCGTTATATTGCAAGCGCTCAAGAGGATATTGACGTCATATGGGAGGCGTCAGACGGTCAGGAGGCGGTTGAGCTTTGCTTGACCAACAAACCCGACGTACTGCTCATGGATGTACAAATGCCTGGAATGGATGGCATCACGGCAACAGAGCACATTTTAAAAAAGCACCCAGATGTAAAAGTTGTGATTCTCACGACCTTTGATACGGAAGAATACGTCTTTGACGGGATTCGTGCAGGGGCAGTCGGTTATTTGCTGAAGGATACAATGCCTGAGGAATTAATTGAGGCCATCCGCACCGCCTTTGCTGGTGAATCTGTCTTTCGAACGGCAGCCTCTGAGCACATGATGGCACGAGCTCTTCAGCAAGCAAATGATACACATCACACTCATCTGCTTCACGAATCATTTACAGAACGTGAACGCGATGTTTTACAGCAAATGGCCTATGGTTTAAAGAATGAAGACATCGCTGATCAATTATTTATCAGCAAAAGTACAGTAAAAACGCATGTGCACCGTATATTACAAAAGCTCAATGCACAAGACCGCACACAGGCTGTCGTCTTCGCCATCCGGCACCGCCTCGTCAAATAAAAAACTACCTTTATTTCAAGATTTTTATACAAAAAACATTTAAAACCCAAAATAAATCTATAAATCAATACTTATTAACCAGTATATTATGCTTATTTAATTCCTTATTTTATAGGTAATTGTGTTAAAAACTATTAAAAATAGGGACTAAAACCTATTCCTCATCATGAATGAATTTCGATAGAATGAATAGTGCAAATCGTCATTAGGATATTTTCCCCTTTAACACCCGAATATACCATTCTATCTGTTTCTTTTTTCATAGTCAGATAGCGGGAATGAAATGACGAAAGAAAAGCAAAGGAGCATCAACTGTGAATTTTAAAAAAATAAGTGCCCTCCTCATGATTTCATTCGTGATGATCATCTCTGCAGCCTGCCAGAGCTCAGCCAAATCAACAGACACTGACCAAAAGTCAACGAAAACAGCAGAGGTAAAAGTCAATAGCTACGAATATACGTTACCAGAAGACTCAACAACTACCCTGAGAGACAATGAATTGGTACTAAAAGTCAACCTAACGATCACAAACAAAGGTGACAAAGCCCTTTCATTATATAACTCTGACTTCTCCCTTTATCAGGACGATGCCAAAGTATCTGATTTAAAATTCTACGGCAGTAAAGACCGTCTTGACCTTGGTTCATTGAACAAAGGCAAGTCACTTTCAGGAGCTCTTTATTTCCTAGTAGACAAAGGGAAAAAATATCAGTTCGTGTATCAGGACAGCATCAAGAAAAACAGTGATTCCATCCAAATCGATCTAGATGGAAACAAAATACTCGATACAGCAAAAAAGCTGGATAACCCAGCAAAAGCGTTATCCGCTTATACCGATATTATTGTTTTTGACAAAAAGAACGATCAATTCGCAGATTTAACGGGTGACAACCAATCGGATGTCGTCAATAAATACCATGAAATGTTTGTTAAAGACTTCAAAAGAAGTGCAGGAATATACGGTAATGAAGTGAGTGACCGTGATATTTTGTCGATGTACAAACGCATTCAAAACACTATGAAGGATAAAGCCAAAGTAGAAACAAGTGTAAAAACCATCTCTGATGACGAAGCAAAGGTTGTCGCTCAGGTAACAGGCATTGATGCTTCTAACTTAAAAGACAAGCTAGACAAGAAAAGAGACGAGTTTTACAACGGAAAGATCCGTTCTAAAGAAGAATTGTATAAAAAAAGCTTAAACATGTACGCATCTGAATTCGAAAAGCTTCCTCCCGTCTCCAGCCCAGCTGAATATGAAGTGAAAATGAAACGTAATGGGGATGGTCAATGGAAAATCGACCTAAACGATTATAATACAGAGCAGTACATGAGTGGTTTTATTAAAACGAGATAATCTAAAAAAAAGACGCTGGCCTCTGAAGGTGCCGCGTCTTTTTTAGATTATACTGTCGCCTCTTGCTCTTCTTTCACCGCTTTTTCGATATCTTTAAAACGGCTCGATACAGTAGACGCACTAATGCCATACTTCTTCGCTACTTGTGCTTGAGAAAGTGGAGCATCGCTTGCAAGTGAATGAATATAGTATTCGATTCCTGCAGCAAATGATGCTGCTTTACGGATCACAGGTGATTTCTGATCACAGTAGGCTTTCCAAACCGTTAAAGCACCATCTGTCAGGCTTTGGTCACCATGCTCCTTCATTCCGTCTTCAATCAGCTTAGCTGTTTCCAGCTGGACGTCACTTGCCCAGTCCATACGATCTGCTGATAGACCTGCATCGCCTTCTGTTTGAGCAGGTGTTTCTGATTCTTCTACTTCTTGCTTCGCAAACATACACTTCAGCACATCAGGGAATGATTCTCTCATAAATGTGCTGCGCGCTCCTCCATTTGCTTCATATGCGTCAACAAGCTGGCGGACCTGAAGAAGAAGAGTATCCGTGAACTCTTTCGCAAACATCGTATACTGAATGAAAAACTCTGCTTTTTCTTCAAATTGAACAGGAAAACCAAGCACGAGACTTCCCTTTTCAGGCAGTACCGTTTGATCCGGTTTTACATCTACTTCAACCTTCTCAGCTGTTACCATATCTTCAAAGTAAAGAGACTCGTCCGTTTTTTCATTTAATAAAAGCAAAGATGGCTCCATGTCTGTCCAAGATTGGACCACTTGTCTTGTTTTCGGACGGGTAATATCTTCTGCTTTCTTTGTCAGGAATTCTTGGAAAATGGTTTCTTTCTGATCAGTTAATGGACGGAAGAAGATGCCCCATACACTCAAATGAAAAACTGAGATTTGTTGCGTTTCTTTATCCATATCTGCAAGGAAAGAAAACTCATTAATGAATTGATTGATCGCTCTTTGATGTTTAGAAAAAGCATAATTCATTAAATCCTTTTGAACTTGTACAGCTTCCTTAAACACAAGCTCAGACGTTTGTTCTCCGCCTGATTTTTGACCACAGCAATGTTTATATTTTTTTCCGCTTCCGCATGGGCAGAGCGCATTTCGTTTAATTTTTCCCAAAATAAAACCTCCGACATTCTAGTCTAACCTCACTATTTTAACAAACGATTGCACAGGAGGGTTTTATTTTCGAGAAAAAAGAAAAATCAGAATGATCAGTTAAATGATAAAGACACCTGAAGATCAAGACAGATCATAGGAAAAGCAGACTTTCTCTGTTTATTTTCTCCAATCATACCAACAGATTTTCCTCAGCTCATTTCTTCGAATAACTGCTTTGCTTCAAAATAAAAGATTTGAACGAATTTCTTTGTATTGACTCTGCCCGTTGATCCTGCGGGAGAAGATGTCTTCTGCATTTCTTTCATTCTTTGGCTGACATCGGTAAAATCGAAAAACTTCGACGCGTAGTGCTCAAACTTAGGATTTGAGAAATCTGTTAATCCTAGTGAGGCAAAATGATTCAAGGAATGATGAATAGCTCGTCTAATCCGCTGCTCCGCCGCTTTCACTTCCCGCATCACCTCTACATCGGTTGCACCATGATCCAGCTTTCTTTCTGCGGTTTTGATAAACAGCTGCTTTAGCGGCGGGAAATTGACCTCATGAGAATTGGCTGACTGAGTTTCATGTAAATAGAGAAGTATCTCCAGTAAATCCTTAGAGCCGTTCTCACCGACAATTCCGAGCTCAGATAAGAGGAATTCCCCAGCCTCTTTCATCGTTCTTCTCTTCGCTCCAGCGCCGGCACCTTGAGAAAACACAGGCTCTAATGGCAGTACGTGACGAAGGGAGGCTTGTATATCGTAAATCGATTTTTCCAGTTTGATACGCTCCATGACTTTTCGAATCACACTGACGATTTCAATGCGATTGACAGGCTTATGGATATAATATTCAATCCCTAGTTCATAGGCTTCTGCCATCATCTCTTTCGCCTCTACTTGGGAAATCATAATGACCTTGCCTTTGAATTCAGGGTGAATATGGCGGATGGTTTGAATGCCATCTCTAGCAGGCATTAAAAGATCAATCAAAAGGATGTCTACTTTCTTGAGGTTCAGTGAATGTGCCTCTAATCCAACTCCGTCACCCGCTTCATCTACGACCTCTCCCAAATCCTCATCCTCTATGATTTGACCTAAAATCGAGCGTATTGCACGATCATCATCTGCAATGAAGAATCGCATACACTCACCCTCTCTGTATTAAATTTTGTATAGGAAGGACAAGCAGAAAAGCTGTCCCTTTTGTTTCTTTTGGTTCGATTTGAATATGACCGCCTAGCTCTTGAACCAGCTCTTTCACATAGGATAAGCCTATCCCAGTAGACGGTGTTCCAAATGCATCAAATTTGGAAGTATAGCCTGGATCAAACACAATCTCTCTCATTTTTTTAGAAATCCCCGGTCCATCATCTTCAATCCGAATCTCTATTTTATCATGACTTCCTTTCAATTCGAGTGAGATCATGCCGGTATCCTTTATAGCTTCCACTGCATTGGCCATTAAATTATTAATCAGCGATAAGAAAATAAACACATGATAATCATGTAGATGAATGCCCCTTATATCAGAGGTAAAGGAGATGTTTTTCCCAAGAGATAGAGCATACTTCTCTTGAATACGGATCACAATTTGAACGAGTTCTTCCGCCTTCATGTAATCTTGCATATTTTCCTTCGAAATCAGCTTTGAAAGCCCAGCATAAATACGCTGATTGTCCTTTTTGACTTCATGAATTTCTCCTGCGAGCTTTAACAGCTCCTGACTCACTTTTTTCCCTGCTTCGTGTTCATGCAGCAGACGATAAAGCCGGTATGATTCCTGCGTAATATGCTCTGTATGTTTTAATGTTTTCTTTAAGTGCACCGTTTCTTCATATAAATTCGAAATGACCATCATCATATGCTCATTTTGTTTCATGATCTGCTTCTCTCTTGATTGCGCCTCATACAGCTTCATCATATTAAAAAAACTGATCACCACAAAGCTGTGAGCAAACGCAATGAGGAACATATCGCTCAGCTTTGATAAAGTCATTGTTGTATCAAACACTAAAAATTGTACAAACAGCTCGACAAAATCAGCAACTAATTCGATCATTAGTCCGATGATCCCAATGAAAATTGAGCGCTGTTTAAAGCGTCCCGTACGGACGGCAAAAAACAAGAAAGCATAAGTAAAATAGAAAAAGAAACTTGGGAATTGCTGATACAATGATGTCATCAAATCAGCATTCTGCTGAATCAAATCTAGGCCTACACGAAAAAGCACAATAGCTGCGCCTGTTAAAAATCCTGGCAATAGCGGTCTAGATTTTCTTAAGAGTAATAAACAAAAGAAAAACGCAGGCGCACCAAAGCTGATGCGAAACGTCTCATTCACAGGATAAAACTTCAGCTCTCCTGCAAGCGGCACAATGACCATCATAAAAATTAAAATGAATGCGTCCTTTTTGACAAGCTGATTTAAACTCAAATGACTGACATCCCTTCCCCTGTTTGCATAGCCACAGTATACAAGGAGACTCTTTTCTCCACAATGTGCAAAAAAATAATTTTCACCGCTCTTTTTATCTCCAAAATCCTTTTTTATGACTATTCTCCGGGGCAGCAAGGTGACCTTTCAGCTATTCAGTGTTTTGATCATTGACGACAATAATAGGAATTGTTTAGACAAAAGTCGACAGACTGATTTTTATTTGTAAGTTTTTCTGTAGATTTACGTCAGATTGTGTAGTTTCCAAGATAAATTGAATGAACAATTTTAGTGAAACTAGATGTAAGCGTTTTCTGAATTTTCGCTAAAAACCCTTTTTGTTTTTCCGCCGACAATGCCTTCATTTGTACATATATTTAGGTGTAAAGGAGTGGTGCAAGCAGCGCATGACAAGTTCTTTGAAGATGTGTAACATGTTTTCGTGCCTATTTGATCGCATTTTTTGTCATCCGCCAATTCAATAGGGTACTTTTTGATTTTTGATTGGAGGAATCGTATGAAAACAGCAATTTCTAATAATACACAACACGCATGCCAGTCTTCTGTTGATCAATGGGCAGAAGAAATACGTCCGTATTACAAGAACGGGCAGAATGCTGGCTACATTCCAGCACTCGGAAAAGTGAATTCCTCTCAACTTGGTATCAGCGTGATAGGCCCAGATGGATCATCTGTACGATATGGTGATTGGGACGTTCCCTTTACCCTGCAAAGTATCTCAAAAGTCATCAGCTTTATAGCTGCCTGTTTAGGAAGAGGCGTACCTTACGTCTTGGATCGGGTAGATGTAGAGCCAACTGGTGATGCATTTAATTCCATCTACCGTCTTGAGATGCATAAACCAGGAAAGCCCTTTAATCCAATGATTAATGCTGGAGCTATTACTGTATCCTCCATCCTTCCCGGAAAGACTTCTACAGAAAAGCTAGCATATATTTTCGATTTAATCGAAAACTTAATAGGTAAGCGTCCTTCTGTTAATGAAGAGGTTTATCAATCAGAATGGGCAACTGCGCATCGCAACCGGGCACTTGCTTATTATTTAAAAGAAACCAATTATTTAGAATCGGATGTCGAGGACACGTTAGAAGTGTATTTAAAGCAATGTTCCATCGAGGTCACAACAGAGGACATCGCCTTGATTGGACTGATTATATCAAGTGATGGCTACCATCCCTTTAAACAAGTCCAAGTCATCCCAAAAGATATCGCCAGACTAACAAAGGCATTGATGCTGACATGCGGCATGTATAATGCGTCTGGGAATTTTGCAGCTTTCGTAGGCGTTCCAGCCAAAAGTGGTGTGTCTGGAGGAATTATGGCTTGCGTTCCGCCAAGCGCAAGAAGAGAGTTCCCGTTTCAGACAGGCTGTGGCATTGGCATTTACGGTCCTGCCATTGACGATTGTGGAAATAGTATTACCGGTGTCATGATGCTGAAAAAGCTCGCTAAAGAGTGGGATCTCAGTATTTTTTAAAAAGAACAGTGATGAATTCGAAGAGGTGATGTTATGAACGAAAAAGCTTTGCTATCTTATTTAACACATACAAATGATTTTATTTGGACTTATATTGTGATTGCTCTGTTACTTGGTGTTGGGGTGTACTTCACATATAGAACACGCTTCCTGCAAGTGAGAATGATTAAAGAAATGCTGCGTGTCCTGAAAGAAGGAAGAAAAGAAAAAGAAGGAATATCACCGTTCCAAGCATTCGCCATCAGTATGGCAGCACGCGTAGGGACAGGGAATATCACAGGGATTGCTATCGCTATTGCCATTGGTGGCCCTGGTGCCATCTTTTGGATGTGGATCGTAGCCATTATCGGATCCGCTTCAAGTTTCGTTGAAAGTACACTAGCTCAAGTATATAAAGTAAAAGACAAAACAGGCTTCCGCGGTGGACCCGCTTATTACATGGAAAAAGGGTTAAACAAGCGCTGGATGGGGATTTTATTTGCGATCCTGATTACGATTTCTTTTGGAATCGTCTTTAACGCGGTTCAATCCAATACGATCACTGTCGCTTTTAAAAATTCCTTTGGTTTAGACCGTTTAACAGTCGGTATTGTGATGGCAGTCATTTTTGCAGCGATCATTTTCAAAGGCATCCAGGCGATTGCAAAAGCTTCTGAATACATTGTGGTTGTGCTTGCAGTTGCCTACATCGGTATTGCGTTCTTTGTCATTGTCACAAATATCACGGAACTTCCTGGTGTCATCAGCACGATTGTGAAACACGCCTTCGGGTTTGAACAGTTCGCTGGCGGTACGCTGGGCGGTGCTTTATTACAAGGGATTAAACGCGGTCTCTTCTCAAATGAAGCTGGTATGGGTAGTGCACCTAACGCAGCAGCAACGGCTGTCACGAGCCACCCTGTTAAACAAGGATTAATTCAAGCATTCGGCGTGTTAACAGATACGTTAATTATTTGTACAAGCACAGCCTTCCTTGTCCTGTTTTCTGATGCGTATAAAACAACAAATCTGCAAGGGATTGAATTAACACAGGCTTCTCTCAGTCAGCACATTGGACCATGGGCATCTGGCTTCCTTGCCATCATGATTTTCCTATTCGCGTTTAGTACATTGATCGGTAACTATTACTATGGGGAAACGAACATTGAATTCCTTGGAGCGAACAAAATTTGGCTTAACATCTATCGAATTGCCGTTATTGGAATGGTTCTGTTCGGTGCGGTTGCCACTGTTCCTCTCGTTTGGGGTCTAGCCGATCTCTTTATGGGACTCATGGTCATCGTCAACCTCATCGCCATTACCATGCTGTCTAAGGTCGCCTTCGCAGCACTGAAGGATTACACGAGACAGAAAAAAGAAGGCAAAGATCCTGTTTTCTATAAAAATGCCGTTCCAAACAATGAGAAAATTGAATGCTGGGACGACGAACCTGCTGCATTGAAAAAGAATCAAATCGGATAAATCAAAAAAGCTCTGGTCAACTGATCAGAGCTTTTTTCTTTATGTCAAAAATTCAAGTATAAGTTTGTTGACGACGTCTGGTTTTTCATGATTGATCCAATGAGAGGCATCATCGACAAAGATCAGCTGGCCATTTGGACAGATCTTAATCGTTTCCTTCGCCAGCTTTCTGCTTAAAAATTTGTCCTCCATCCCCCAGATCATGCGAACAGGAACGAGAATTCGTTTTGAAATTGGCTTTTCAAAGCCGCCTTTTTTAATGGCTCGGTACCAATTCAGCATTGAGGTCAAGGCGCCTGGCTGCGTCCAAGCGAGCTTGTAGCTTGAGACATCTTCCTTCGTGAACAAATGTGGTCTTGCAGTCAGCCCAATGGCTTCATCCAGCTTTTGAAAGTGATTTTCTTGAAGTGCTGCCTCTGGAACATTTGGGAGCTGAAAAAAAGCGATATAAGAGCTTTTCTTCCACTGCGGCGGATAAAAAGGAAGAACCCTCATCATCACCCGCGGATGCGGCATATTCACAATGATTAATTTCTCGACATATTGAGAACGGGTCGAAGCCAAATGCCAAGCAACAGCCCCGCCCCAGTCATGTCCTCCGACAATCGCCTTTTGGTTCGGGCTCAGCGTCTTGATCAAACCCACAATATCATCTCTCAATTTATCTAATACGTAGGATTCGACTCCTTCTGGCTTGTCACTTAGGTGGTAGCCTCTTTGATCAGGAACGACAACACGATAGCCCGCCTTAGCCAAGGGGATGATTTGATTTTTCCAGCCGTCCCAAAACTCAGGAAACCCGTGGAGCAGTACAAGCAGCGGGCCATTTTCCGGTCCAGCCATTGCTGTATGAAGTGTTATACCATTTGTTTGGATTGATTGAAACTCAATTTGTTCCATTCCTTTGCCACCCTTCTCCTTGTCCTTTTATTCTTCCAACATAGCATATTTTCCATTTTTCAGAAAATAAAAACACTCACAAAAAAACCTTCACACTCGTGAAGGTCTTAGTCTATTTCATATAATTCAGAACCCAGATTAACCCGTTTTTCCGGTCCTGTACTTGTCCGTGAAGTGCGCCAAAGAAGGTATCCTGTAATTCAACCAGTACATCTCCATCAGCTTCCAGTGCTTCATAGACAGCCTTTAGTTCTTCTTCATTGTCAAACTGCATGATCAATCTGAGATTCTCTGGCTTTGGCGTGCGTCCAAACGTATCTGAAAAATGAAGCAGCGATTCCCCAAGATGCAATTCAGCATGCAGGACACGGTCTTGATGTTCATTTAATATCTGAATATCCCCACCAAAAATCCCTTGATAATATTGAAGAGATTCTTTCACATCATCTACAACAATATAAGGACTAACACTAATCATATCCCTCATCCTCCTCTTGTTCCGTCCATTATCTCTTTTATAGCTTATCCCAAATCGTATGAAAAAAGGCACAAATCGTCAACGGATTTGCACCTTTTTCTCATGAAGATTTCGCTAATTCACTGTGTTTGTTTGAATACGCTGCGTACATGACGACGCCGATTAACAGCCAAACCCCAAAGTAAAGCCATGTCCTGCCTGGTAAGTTGAGCATAAGGAACAAGCAGCAGCCCATTGATATAATCGGCAGAACCGGCACAAAAGGAACCCTGAAGCCCCTCTCAAGCTGCTGATGTGTCTTTCTCAAAATAAGCACAGATAAACTGACCATGGCAAACGTTAATAACGCACCGATATTCGCTAAGTTGGACAGATCCTTCAAATCAATAAAGCCTGAAATAACAGCTGTCATTCCGCCAATCATCCATATGCTAGCAACAGGCGTATCGCTTTTGTTTGTTTTTGAAAACACTTTAGGCAAAAGTCCGTCTCGGCCCATCGCATAGGCAATTCGAGTTGCCGCATAATTATTGGCGAAAATCACAGCCATCAATCCAATGACCGCACCAACAGAAATAATACCAGCCACGCTATTTTGATGTACACTTTGCAGGACATAGGACATAGCTTCTGTAACGTTCAGCTTTGTATAATGCACCATGCCTGTCATGACCAAACAAACGACAATGTAAATGACCGTACAAATAAGTAATGAACCTATGATCCCAATTGGCAGGTTCCGCTGCGGATTTTTCACCTCTTCTGCTGATGCAGATATCGCATCAAATCCTAAAAAGGCAAAAAATACAGCAGCAGCACCGGCAATGACACCTTCTGCGCCAAACGGCATAAATGGCTGCCAATTGGCTGGCTGTACATAAAAGCCGCCTACTACAATGAAAAGAACAATAATACCGAGTTTCACAAACACCATGATATTATTAAATTTTTTACTTTCCTTCGTTCCTCTAGATAAGATCCACGCAATCAGTAAAGCAATGATAATCGCCGGCAGATTCATATATCCGCCTTGCTCCGGCCCCGCTAAGAATTGATGCGGAATCGAAATTCCAAATCCCTCAAGCAGGCTGTTGAAATAACTCGACCAGCCGCTGGCGACAGCTGAAGCTGTCAGCATATAAACAGATAATAAGGTCCAGCCCATCAAATGGCCTACAAGCTCGCCCATGGTTGTATATGAATAAATGTATGCACTGCCGAATACAGGGAGCGCTGACGCCATTTCTGCATAGCAAAGTGCTGCCAAACTGCACACAATGGCTGCAATTGCAAAAGAGAAAATGACAGCCGGTCCAGCATCCTTAGCTGCTGTAATTCCAGTTAATACCATAACCCCTGTACCAATCACCGCCCCTATACCAAGAAGCGTGAGATCAAGCCCGCCCAGCGTTTTCTTTACCTTTTGCTGTCTGCTCTGTTCCAACAAATCGTGAATGTGTTTCTTACGAAGAATATGTCGCAAACCCTTTCCCTCCAAAACGTTAGAAAAACAAAAAATCATTCAAATTTCATTATAGCAGAATAGGTACTAAGCATTCACAACCAATTCACGTAAATCTTTCTTCATGATTTTACCAAGCTTGTTTTTTGGCAGTTCACTGATGAAATGAATGGATGGCACTTTGTAATCGGCCAAACGTTCCTGACAATAGTTCACCACATCTTCTTCGCAGAAATCTACGGATTCGTCTTTTATGATATATGCACTTGGTACTTCTCCATATAATTCGTCCGGCACCCCGATGACAGCTGATTCAATCACACCCGGAATTTGTTCAATGACCTCTTCTACTTGATCAGGGTAGATATTATCTCCGCCGTATAAAATCACATCTTTGTATCTGCCTGTGATAAATAGAAAACCGTCTTCGTCTAGATAGCCTGCATCTCCCATATGGAACCAGCCATCTTTGAGTACCTTCGCAGTTGCGTCAGGCTGATGATAATAGCCTAAGAAATAAAACGGACTTCTCATGACGACTTCGCCAATTTCTCCAGCTGGCAATGTTTCCTCTGTCTCAGGATGA
This sequence comes from Bacillus sp. WP8, assembly GCF_000800825.1. Lineage (NCBI taxonomy): Bacteria > Bacillati > Bacillota > Bacilli > Caryophanales > Bacillaceae > Bacillus > Bacillus sp. WP8. The sequence goes on along the minus strand of NZ_CP010075.1, from coordinate 272,510 downwards.
ACGATTTTCACTTCTACATCTGGATCCACTTTACCAGCAGAGCCCATTTTATCCTCGCCCATCGCAGGATGCCACGCACTGACAACCCATGCTTCCGTGCTTCCGTAGCCATGCATCATCTGAATGCCTGCTTCTTTGTAGTCCTTAATCAAACGGACCGGCACCTTCGTACCACCAGAAATCGCAATTTCAAAGGATGAAAGATCATACGAACCGCGCTTCATTTCTTCCAGCATGTACGTATAAGCTGATGGGAAAGCCATCATGAACGTAATTCTTTCTTTTTCAATTGTTTCTAAAATGCGCTTCGGTGTTGCCTCATGTAAGAAGACAAGCGTATACCCTTCAATCGCAGCGGCGATCAGGTGATTAATTGAACTCATATGATACAGAGGGTGACTCGCTAAATACCGCTTTCCTTTCAAGTCAAATCCTCGATTCCCACGTCTTGTTAAAAATTGATAGATTCGTCCATGTCCAACCATACAGCCTTTTGGATTACCCGTTGTCCCAGAGGTAAATAAGATCATCGCTAGATCCTCCTCTGATACCTCTTCTGCAAGATCACTGCCATCATTTGAAGCCAATATATCTTCAAACAGCTGCGTTGTTTTCGCATTCACACCAGATTCTACCATGAGGCAGTTGTCTAAAGAAACATCCGCCGCAGCAATAATGTCACGGAATTCTCGATCAAAGAATAAAGCCTTTGGATCTGCTTTTTTCAAAATCCCTTCCAGCTCAAAAGAAGTAAGCTGCCAGCTAAGCGGAACTGCGACTGCACCTGCTTTAATGGCTGCCAGCATAATCGTTGAAAAGTGATGATGGTTTTGACAAATAAAGCAAATGCGATCGCCTTTTCGAATTCCTTTTTGATGTAAGTAATGAGCGAGCTGGTCGATGCGTTTTGCATATTCTTCAAATGTATAAGACACACCTCCGCCAGTTACCGCCTCAATTTGTGAAGAGCGTTCCATTCTGTCGTTTAGTAATGCCTGTAAAGTATTCAATATCTTCATCTCCAAACGTTTGATTTCCAATAGCCAATTTCCAGCGAATTGGGTTGGCAGATTTTATCTCATTCACATTCTAAAATAAAAACAGCTGAAAGTAAAATAATTTCATTTTGGAATTGTTCCTTTTATTAATTGATAATATAGGTAATTTTATAGCCGTCTTCCATTTTGGTTTAAATCATGATGATTATTATGATAAGATAGACCTAGTAATTGATCGGAAAATGCGAATGCAATAGGAAAAGAGGTATGGAGAATGCAACATTTCGAGCTAGAGGCAAGTTTGTTAGACCATGCACTGACAAAGTATTTAAAGGCGACGAAACAATTAGATGAAGAAAATATTCCGAAAAACGTCACGAATGTTAAAGGATTTATTTTACGTATCATCTACCGCCATCAATCATGTACTGTGAAAAATATTCTTCAGGAAGTTTCATTATCTCCCTCTGCAACAACAACCGCTCTCAATCACTTAGAAGACGAAGGGCTGATTATCCGCTCTCGAAATAATAATGACCGCCGGACTGTGTGGATTGAACTCTCTGAATTGGGTGAACAAATTGCTAAACAAATGATCGACAATCGCCAGCTGCTTGTGAATCAATTGTTCAACCACCTTTCAGAGGAAGATAAAAAAACATTTTTTGAATTAATCGAAAAAATGATGGACGAGCACACATTAAAGGCTTAGGAATATTCCTAAGCCTTCTTTTTATGGCTTTAAGACGACCTTTATACAATCATCCTGTTTGTCATTGAAGATGTGGTACGCATGAGCAGCTTCATCTAATGGCAATTTGTGTGTGATAATGGCTCTAGGGTCGATTTCACCGCTTCTCACTTTTTGATAGAGCTTTGACATGTATCCTCGAGCAGGGGCTTGGCCCATTTTCAAGGTGACGTTTCTTGCGAAAAAAGCACCTAATGGGAACATATTGTACAGGCCGCCGTACACACCCGTCATCTGCACTGTTCCGCACTTGCGAACGGCTTTTGTGGCAATTTGAATGGGTCCGATCGTTCCGCCTTGGAGCTTGAGTTTTTGCTCAATCTTTTCAAGCGGCGACTTCTTCCCGTCCATTCCCACACAATCAATCACAACATCGGCCCCGCCCTTGGTGAGCTCCTTTAACGTTTCTCCCATGTCGGGATCTTCTGTAAAGTCAAAAACCTCCACGCCGCTCATCCGTTTTGCATGCCGCAGGCGGTAATCGATGTAATCGACGGCTATCACACGTTCCGCCCCTTTTTGCCAAGCAAATTGCTGTGCCATTAACCCAACAGGTCCGCAGCCTAGCACGATGACCGTATCGCCTTTTTTCACACCTGCGTGCTCTACGCTCCAATAGGCGGTTGGCAGGACATCTGATAAGAACAGCAATTGTTCATCCTCCAGCTCACAATCCTCTGGAATCTTAAACGGGGTGTAATTTCCAAAAGGTACGCGTAAATACTCTGCCTGTCCTCCGGGATAATTCCCATATTTCTCACTATAGCCAAAAAGTCCACCCGAGTCGTAGTGCGGGTTTGAGTTGTCGCATTGGCTTTCTAAGTGATGATCGCAATATTGGCATTTACCACATGCAACGGTAAATGGAATGACGACACGGTCTCCCTTTTTTACGGCTGTGACATCCGGGCCAACTTCCTCCACAATCCCCATTGGTTCATGCCCAATCACATAGCCGATTGGAAGCGGGAAATTCCCCTGATACAAATGTAAATCTGATCCACAAATTGATGTCGATGTAATCCGTATAATCACATCTTCTCGATCTTGAATCGACGGTGCATCTACTTTTTTCACTGCAATGCTATTTTTCCCTTGATAAGTAACGGCTCTCACATGCATTTCCTCCTTTAGCTCAAGTCATCTTTACATAGCTTCACCTTGAATGAATGCTTCATTCATCAAATGAGAAATTTATGTGGAGGAGGCAAAAAATAAAAAAAGCCTGTCGATTGTTTCGACAGACTCATAATGTTGTGTAACGCGTTACACACTTAATCCTTTTCGACAAAAAACAAATCATATTGAGTTGAAGTCTCCCGATTGAACATGAAATTCCCTTCTTGAATAAAATAGGGACATATACTTTGTCTTGGAGATTCTTCAAACTGCTCATACACCTGCTCAATTTCTCCTGGTAGCAGCAAAACCAACATTTTATTTGAATGAGACATAAATTCATAAGAGTGAATCGTATCAGGCGGGATATAGGCAAAGTCACCCGGCATCAAGCAAATATCTTCTCCATTCAAATGAAGGTTCATTTTCCCTTCAACACAATAGAGCGCTTCAGTATGAACTTGATGATAATGCGGCGGGAAATATTTCTCCTTCGCTCCTTCAATCACAAAATGACTGAATCCGCCCCCTGTTGTTTCTACTGTTGCAATCAGCTCATGAATCTGACCATCAATGATATATTGCTTCCCTTCACCAGCCTCTAATACATAGGACTTTATTTCGTGAGGGAGCTGACTATGAAATAAAACGGAGGGCCTCGTTGTATTGGACAGTTCTCTGATTCCATGCATCAGGATGATATCGCTTTCTTTTTCAGCCTGCTGAAAACTGGCTGCATCGAAAGCATGATTCATCATAGAGCATTCATTCTGAAAAAGCCTCTTCCCAATTTGCTGATAGACACCTGTCATTTTTCCGCCCAGCGTATATGAAATAAATCTTGTTTTATGACTATGCATTCTGTAGCCATGAATCGTTTTGGGCGGGATATGAATATAATCAAAGGCAGTTACCATGTATTTTTTACCGTCCAGCATCACTTCAAGCTTTCCTTCCAGCACAAAAATGGTTTCAAATAAGTGCTCATGACAGTGCAGCGGGAAATAAGCTCCTTTCCCACCTGTGATTAAGGCAAGCTCAAACAGCTGATTCGTTTGATTTGCTTCTGCCAGCATTTGAACAAGCTGATTCTCCAGCCCATACAGTTTTCCTGAACCAGACATGGTATAAAAAGAGGTACCTTCGGATTGCTTGATCGATTGCGGTTGCTCCGACATCCCATCACTCCTCATGACGAATTGACTATCTATATTATATAGACCAATTGATATAATAGATAGACAATATGCGAGAGATTTTACTCTTCTCGCATAAATAAGTGTCTAAGGTAACTTTTTACGTGTTCTAAAGGGGTCGTTTGTTTGAGTGCAGTGGTCATCGATAGACCACCGATTACCATTGAGTGAAGGAGAGAAGCCAGCTCATCCGCTTTGTTTTCTTCATACCCGCTGTTCATTAGCTTTTCTTTTACAAGCTCCTGCCAGCGGATCATTTCTTGTTTGCATGCGGCATGGAGCTGCGTGTTTTCCGGCTTTGACTCTGCCGCCAGCAAGACAATTGGAATCCCTCTTTCACTTTCTTTCTCCATAAATCCTCTAATGATGTTTGTCATAAAACGATCGATAGCAATATACGGATCATCCGAATAAGCAAAGCCTTCTTCAATTTGATTGATGACCTTTTGACTAATGTATTCAACAGATGCAATGGCCAGCTCTTCTTTTCCATTTGGAAAGTAATAATAAAGAGAGCCTTTAGGTGTGCCGCTCTCTCTGATAATTTGATTCAATCCTGTCGCATGGTATCCCTGTTTACGTAAAAGAAGTGCTGCCGTTTGAATGATTTTATCCTTCGTACTCACGTGTGACACTCTTTTCCCTCCATAGACCAAAGTCGCTTATCATGCGTTATCGATTTAATTGTCTAGTTCCTTTCCAAATCGAGGATGTCTCCATTTCCGCCGCAAGCCTGAGCAGCCAGTCCTCTTTCCCTTTAGGCGCTGTCACCTGTACCCCTAAAGGCATGCCCGCGCTAGTGAGATGAACCGGTACACTCATTGATGGCTGACCTGTTAAGTTGGCAAGCTGTGTAAATGGGGTGTAGGTCAAGCTCTTGAGGAACATATCATAAATAAGATCCTGCTGCGCTTGCATTGAAAGAGATGACACACGTAAAAGTTCGGCTGTTTCCTGATCTGAATGCATAAGCTCACCAACCTTTGGAGCTGAATAGGCAGTAGCTGGTGTCACATAGAGATCGTAGGTTTGATGAAATGACGCCATTTGTGCAGCAGCCCGATCCCACGCATCAAGACTTTCTGTATAAGCAGCTGCGGTCACATTCTTGCCAGCCTCCGCCAGCACCCATGCCACGATGTCCGTTTCCTCCAGCTTTACTGGACGCCCTAACGAACGAGCCAAGGAAGTGAATAACGCAGACATTTCTCCACTGTTCATCACGTAATATTGCTGCATGAGATGAACCCCATCAATTTCCGGCTTGGCTTCTTCTACTTGATGACCTTGCTCACTCAGCCATTTCACTGTTTGCTGAACCGCCTGCTTCGCTTCCTCACTGACCTTCGTGCCAACTGGAGATTCTACACTGTAAGCAATTCGCATAGAAGATGTACGTTTCACCAGATCCTCTTGGTAACTGCCATCGTATAACGGAGTTTGGAAAGCAGCTTCAGGCTGAATGACTTGAAGAAGATCAAGAAGGGCTGCACTGTCCCGCACGGTTTTTGTGAGTGTAAAGTCGATGGAAGCCCCTTGCCACTGCCTTCCTGCGCCTGGGCCTACCGGCGTTCTTCCCCGCGTAGGCTTAAGACCGAACAAACCGGTAAAGGAGGCTGGAATCCGAATGGAACCACCGCCATCACTTGCTCCGCCAGCAGGTACAATGCCGCTTGCAACAGCTGCTGCTGTCCCGCCGCTTGAGCCGCCTGGAGAATAGTCCGTATTCCAAGGATTTCTCGTTGGCCCATGTAACGCAGGTTCCGTCACATTTCTTAAACCGAATTCCGGTGTATTTGTATGCCCAATCATGAGAAAACCAGCCTGCTTCAATCGATCAACAAAGTGCGAATCCGAGTTGGCTTTTACATCCTTTAACAGCAAAGCGCCTGCTGTCAGCGGTTCGTTTTTAATCCCTTGTGATATATTTTTCAGCACAAACGGAACGCCTGCAAATGGCTGATACTCATGTAACTCCTTGATATCTTTTAAAACTTGATCTTGTCTCGTCTGTATCACAGCGTTTAGTTCTGGATTGACCTCATTCAATCTATTAAATGCAGCCTGCATAAGCTCCTCGGGCGTTACCTGCTTATTCCGCACAAGTGCTGCTAAGCCAGTCGCATCATACGTCATATACTCTTTTACGTTCATCAGCATGTCCTTCTTTCTCTTATCTTGATGTCTCTATTGTCTACTAGAATTCTATGAATTTCAATTTCAGGTTACTAGTAAAAATAACTTTCTCAACAAGACGACAATTCTACTATCCCATCCCTCTGCTTTCTCCGATATAATAGAGAAAAAAAGACCGAGATCATCGGATGAGAGGAGCCACGCCTTGAAAAGGAAAATATTGATCGTCATCGCGTTTCTTCTTGCGCTGACAACTGCTTTGCCCTTCCATTCGCAGGCAGCTGCACCGTCAAAAGAAACAGATGTTATCATCGTCTATAAAAACCAAAAAGGGAAACAAACAGCTATTGAGGAAAGTGAGAAAGTGAACGCACAGTACATACATCTTCCCGCGGTCGCTGTGACAGCAGATGAACAAGCGGTCACCTCACTCAAAAAAGACCCAAACATCGCTTACGTCTCAAAAAACGTAAAGGTTAAACTCGCAGCTTCTACTGTGAAGAAAACAGCCGCTGCTACTAATCAGGATGCATTGGTACAAAAATCTTACAACCTGCAAAAACTCAATATAAAACAAGCAATAAAAGAAGGTGTCACTGGTAAAAATGTAAAAGTAGCCGTTTTAGATACTGGCATTTTCTCACACGAGGATTTAAAGGTAGCCGGCGGTAAATCATTCGTGAACTACACATCCTCTTATAAAGATGATGAAGGACATGGCACACATGTCGCCGGCACGATCGGTGCGCTTAATAACGATTATGGAACAGTCGGCGTCGCTTCTGGTGTGAAGCTGTATGCTGTGAAAGTGTTAGATAAAACGGGAGAAGGCGATCTATATAGTCTGCTTCGAGGCATCGATTGGGCGATTACCAACAAGATGGACATTATTAATTTAAGTTTAGGCTTTGAAGACAATATCCCCATCTTGCGTTCAGCAGTGGATGAAGCCTATAAAAAAGGACTACTTGTAGTCGCTGCAAGCGGAAATGATGGGAAAAAGAATCATATTAGCTACCCTGCCGCTTACAATAGCGTCATTGCCGTATCTGCAACGACTGACAAAGACAAACTCGCGTCTATCTCGAATACAGGGAAAGGGATTGAATTTTCTGCCCCTGGCCAGAACGTCATCAGCACTTATTTAAAAAATGAATATTGGTATGCAACGGGTACATCACAAGCTGCACCGCATGTCACAGGAATGCTGGCACTGTTAAAGCAGCTTCATCCGAAGAAAACAAATGCACAGCTTCGCACTTTATTGCGCAGCTATACAGTGGATCTTGGTGCAAAAGGGAGGGATCCACAATTCGGCTATGGCCGCGTGCAATATGTGCCGCAATCCTCCTTTTTAAAGGCTGCTGCCAGTGCTGTTAAAAAAGCCGAAACATCTAAAAAGCAGGAAGATGTCAATCAAGCCAAAACAAGAATTGGCCGGCTCACTGCAAGCAAACAAAAAACAGCACTCACAGAACGGGTGAAGAAAGTCCAAGCAGCCATTGATATCCGCTCGGCACGTGCAAAGGTCAAAACAGCCGAAAAAAACAAAACACAGGGCGCTATTAAAAGTGCTCAAACGGCCATCAAAAAACTAAACAAAGGCAAAGAAAAAACAAGCCTGCAAAACCGGCTCGACAAAGTCAAAAAACAAGTCGCTTATCAAAAGAAAGTGACAGACGCTAAACAAAAGGTCAAAAAAGCGGAAGCGAAACGAACAAAGAAAACAAAAGCAGCGGCCCAAAGCGCTGTCAAACAGCTAAAAGCCTCCAAAACAAAAACCAATTTACAAAAACGATTAAACCGTATTAAGGTTTAACAAAAAAAACGATTCCTTTCAGCGAGGAATCGTTTTTTCTATTTCAACATCGGCTCAAACAAACTGTGATGATATTTTCCTTCGGCATCTGCCCTCACTTGATCTAGAATGCTTTCTAACGAAGCCATCACGCGCTTTAATGCCCGTTGCACCGAACCGTGTTCAAAATCCGCTAAACTCTCCGGCAATTCATCTTCATCCAGCACAAAGACATCACCATTCGGAAGAACGAGGAGATCAATAATGAGGTCTTCAAACATGACCAGCTGGCCGTTGAATTGAGTGTCTCCCACCATATTAAGATAAGACCCTAGTTCCTTCCCTTGATCATCTCTCCAGAAATATATGTTGTAAGGACGATCCTTCCAATAATAAGCGGTCGTATAGCTCCCTTTTGGAATGGTCAGAGCACCATCACCTGCCCTCATCGTAAACGGGTCTTCAATCTTGTGAAACAGCACAGCCTGCTGCTTCTGTGCGTCTAACAGCTGACAGGTATGATCCACAACTTTTTGATCGTATTTGATTTTTCTCTCGATGACTTCATCCCAACGATCCGCATGCAGCGAAAACAATATGCACAACTCCCTCTAACACTCGTTTCTTTCTAGTATACACCGATTTTTTTTGAAGAAATAAAGGATTGCGCTTTTACTTCTGGAAGATGAATAATGAGGTGAAAAGAAATGAACGGAATCACGATTCTTGAAAACTTTACACAGCTTGGACAAATTATCCTCATGATTTGCGGCTTTGCCCTTTATTGGCAGCTAGTGAAAACGAAGAGAGAACGAAAGCTGTCTCCTTATGAGCGCATGTTAAAATTCTTTGTCATGTTCGGTTTCATCTCATGGGGGGTATCATATTGGGCGCTGGCACTATGGGCGTAAATTGAAAAAAGGAAGAGCTGACCATGGACGTAAGCTCTTCCTTTTGCTGCACGTTATATTATGAACCTGCCGGCTGTTCTTTCTTGATCACATATTGATAGCTCTTGACATGCGTCCCACTCGAGCTCACAAAATCTTTATCAAGCGCACGCTCAAAACCCATTCTTTCATATAGGCGAATGGCGGCCTGCATTTTATCAGATGTATGCAGATACAGGACATTTTCGCCCCATGATTGCGTTAGTTCAATACTTTTACGCAGCAAGGACTCTGCAATTCCTTTTCCCCTCACATCGGGATCTACTCCTAAAAACCGGACGATGGCTGATGTAATGCCCATTTCGGGATTGTCATATGCTTGCTCTGATGATCGGAACATTTGAAGCGTCCCCACAACCTTGCCGTCAAGCTCCGCCACCAACATCAGCTCCATGTTCGGATTATCTACAGCTGCTACAAGCGCGGCAGAATAATCTTGCCAGCCTTCCTCTGTAAATTGAGGCGCATACTGTGCATAGGATTTGATCAGCACGTTCCTGATGGCCTCATGATCTTCTTTGACTGCTTGACGAATGATTAGCTCTTGCTGCTTCATGTCAGCACCTCCTGCTCTCTATTAGTGGTTATACGTATCATGCAATCACTGCATGTGATAGCCTTACTCTTTTCTCTACTCATTCAATGTAAAGAGTCTCATTCGAAAGATCAATCATTTTGCACGGAAACATCTTTGAAAATTTTTCATTGAAAAGGAACGCTTGATTCATTATGCTGTGTTGAGGAAGTATACGAGGAGTGTTGTCATCATATGAGTTCTTTATCTTATCCCCAAGAATCGAAAAAAAATCGATTTCTCCTTGCCGCATTGCTCGGATCTTTAACAGCCCTTGCTCCGCTGGCAATGGATATGTATTTACCTGCATTGCCTCATATTGCTCGTGATTTTGAGGCAAGTACGGCGTTGTCCCAATTAAGTCTCATGGCTTGTCTCATTGGACTGGCGCTTGGCCAGCTGATTGCAGGCCCGATCAGTGATACGATCGGCAGAAGAAAACCGCTGATGATCGGCTTGATTATCTTTATAGCTGCATCACTTCTTTGTACAGTAGTCACATCGATTTGGACGTTCATTCTTCTTAGATTGGTTCAAGGACTTGCTGGTTCAGCAGGCATTGTCATTGCACGAGCTATCGTGCGAGATCATTATGAAGGGGCAGAAATGACGAAATTCTTTGCACTGCTGATGTTAGTCAACGGGGTTGCTCCGGCAGCAGCACCTATTGCGGGCGGACAGATTTTACGCTTCACGACATGGCAGGGTGTATTTGTCCTACTCGGAATTCTCGGGGCTTTGATGCTGCTGAGATCCATCTTTTCACTGCAAGAAAGCTTACCTGCGGATCGTAGACAGACCGGGGGCTTTCAACAGATTGCAGGCGCGATGAAAATTTTAGCCAGTGATCGTCTCTTTGTTGGATATGCCCTCTCACAAGGTCTTGTATTCGCAGCGATGTTTGCGTATATTTCCGGTTCACCGTTTGTGCTCCAGGATATTTTTAACCTTTCTCCACAAGGCTTTAGTGCGGCCTTTGCGGTGAATAGTCTTGGGATCATCACAGCTGGACAAGTATTTGCCCGAGTCGCTGCAAAAATCGGTGAAGAGAAAGTCCTTCGCATTGGATTGCTGACAGCTGCGGTAGGGGGAGTCACTTTATTTTTCATGATCTCGATTGATGCAGGATTGTACGGTATTCTCATTCCGCTGTTTTTTGTGGTATCAAGCGTTGGAATTGTCGGAACCTCTGCACCGTCTCTTGCGATGCAGCATCACGGGGCACATGCAGGAAGTGCAGCTGCACTGATCGGTGTGGCGCAAATGCTGCTAGGCGCTTGCATGACACCTCTTGTCGGACTAGCCGGAAGCCAAACAGCCTTTCCAATGGGTCTGATCATTATGATTTGTGATCTAGGCGCACTTTGCTGTTATTTCTTCTTTGTGGCCCGAGCGAAAAAAAGACCCGCATAAGCGGGTTTCAGACTGTTGACAAAGGGCTAAAATGATCTTGATTTTAGCTCTTTGTCTTTTTTCATTTATTATGGCTTGCTCCAATTGATGGTGCGGAACACATTGCTCTGGTCATTGTTGTGATATGCATCTAGATCAAAGCCTGATATGCCAAAACCAATTGCCATGACAATTCCTCCGGCAACGGTGAAGATGATCCCCCATTTGATGACTTGCTTTTTTAAATCGTTCACGTTCATACTCTCACGACCTTCTTTTTAAACATCCCTATGAATGCCTTAGTTGTTTGAATAGTCATTTGCACAAATAGCTTTGTCAAATACGCCGTGGCTATGCCGCTTAATAATCCGACACCTAATAGAAAAATACCAACGCCAATCTGCGTCACCACCACATGCAAACCGTCCTGAAAGATAAATGGAGAACCAATGATGCTCCAAAAACCTCCGAGAAGACCAACCAGCGTCACTGTACCTGTCACGAGTGGAATACACCAAATCACCATATACACAGAAAGAATCAGTAGAAAGACTGTTGCTAGAATACTGCCCCATAACGGAAAGCCTAAAATGAGAATGGAGAGTCTTGTGGCTTTTTCTCCAAACGTCGGCACCTGAACGGTTTTTATTCCTTGTTCCTTCATAATCCCTTCAGCGATCATAGCAGGCTGCCCGACTTGTTGAACCGCTTCCTGTTCACTGTAGCCATCTTCCTGATAATCCTCAATCATTTCATCGTAGTATTCGATAAACCGATCACTATCTTTGTCGCCTAGAAGATGCAGATGCTTCTTTAGGCTGCTTAAAAATTCTTTTTTATTCATTGCCCTGTCCTCCAGAAATAAAGTCGTAAATCGCCATCACCTGATCCCATTCCTCTAAAAACTGCGCCATATGCTCCCGCCCGCTTTCTGTCATGCGGTAGTATTTTCTTAATCGACTGTTATGTTCCTGGGAATAGGTCTCCACATAATTGTTTTGCTCTAAACGCTTTAAAATCGGATATAATGTCGATTCTGAAATCTCAATACAACGGGACATATCTTTAATGATTTGATAACCATAGGAATCGCCTTTCTTTAATACCGCCAGTACACAAAACTCCAGTAATCCTTTTTTTAATTGTGCATTCATGTTTACAACTCCTAACTCTTTATACTATACATTACATAGTATTGTGTGACAAGAGGTATAAAGAATAAAAAAAGACCCTTTTTCGGGTCTTTTCATTTTATATATTCACAAATCCTTCTCCGAACACATCGCGCACGTCATGGACAACAACAAATGCGTCTCGATCAATTTTCTTAATAATTTTCTTGAGGCGCATGAGCTCTTGCTTTTGAATGACTGCGTAAAGAATTTCCTTCGATTCCTTTGAATAATGTCCGCGTCCGTTTAAAATTGTTACGCCTCGGTCCAGGGTGTGATTGATTTCTTCCGCAATATCATCTTTGCATGAAGAAATAATCGTCACTGCCTTTTTCGTGTTAAGTCCTTCTATCACGAAGTCCATCACCTTTGTCGCCACATACAGCATCACAATGGTAAACATTAATTTTTCCGCACCAATAATAAAGTAGGAAGCAAATACAACGATCAGATCAAAGAACAAGATGGCATAGCTCACGTTCCAGTCTAAATACTTGTTGGCAATTCTTCCGAGAATGGCAGAGCCCGCCGTTGTTCCGCCTGCTCTTAGCACTAGACCAATCCCGATACCGATGATAATTCCTGCAAAAATTGCTCCAATGATCAATTCATGAACATTCACGACCCATGTTGTGGTCAAGTGTAAAAATAGAGAGTTACTTGCGACGGCAACCACCGTATAAATCGTGGTCTTCTTGTCCAAGTATTTATATCCCACAAGTAATAAGATCGCATTCAACACAAGGTTCGTCAGCCACGGTGCAATCTCAAACAAATAATAAAAAATGATGGACAGCCCCGTTACGCCGCCTTCACCAAATTCAAGCGGAATGACAAACATGTTCACTGCTGCGGCAAATAAAAAAGAACCAACTAAAATCATCGTTATATCTTTTACACATTTTTTCAATTCTTCTTTCCTCCTTTTTTAAGCATATAAAAAACCCTCTTTCTGCACGAAAGAAGACAGTCGTTGGACAACATAAAAATCAAAAGACGGCGCCTTTTGATGAAGCTTTCTGAAATCAATCTTTCCATAATATATATCTCTTTTTAGAGGCTGTCAATGACTTGGTTTTCTATTATTTTGACTGCATTTTTATGCATCAAAACCCGCATGTTTTCAGGGTTTTCGCGCCCTAATATGCTTTTTCCTCTCCTTGACAAAAACGCTTTAGTCATTTAAACTACTGCCTCATATCATACCCATCAAATCCGATCTAAAAAGGAGGCTGTTTGATTCCGATGAATCCTATTCAAAGCCGTTTACAGGCTCACGCACCTTTGATTTTAGACGGTGCATTAGCAACAGAGCTTGAACGAAAGGGCTGTAACTTAAATGACAGTTTATGGTCAGCCAAAATACTTATTGAACAGCCACAATTGATTCAGCAAGTACACTTGGACTACTTCCAATCAGGTGCTGACTGCGCCACAACCGCCAGCTACCAAACAACGATTGAAGGCTTTGCTGAAAAAGGCTATACAAAAGAAGAAGCGCTTGAACTCATGAAACGATCTGTCACTTTAGCGAAAGAGGCACGCGATCTTTTTTGGCAGGATGAAGCGCGTCGTGAAGGGCGGACAAAACCATTTGTCGCTGGATCTGTGGGGCCATTCGGCGCTTATTTGTCTGATGGTTCAGAATATAAGGGAAATTACGGACTCTCTGAGCAGGCTCTCATTGATTTTCACAGACCAAGAATTCAGGCATTAGTAGAAGCGGGAGCAGATATCCTTGCATGTGAAACGATTCCTTGTTTGATTGAAGCAACAGCCATCGCAAAGCTGCTGCGGGATGAATTCAGCGGGGTATCAGCTTGGATCACATTCAGCGCAAAGGATGGCCTGCACATTAGTGAAGGTGACTCCATACGGGAATGTGTACAGGCACTTGAACCTTATGAACAAATTGCTGCTGTCGGCGTGAACTGTACGCCGCCGCAATTTATCACTTCTCTCATTCAAGAAATGAAAAAAGGAACAAGCAAACCGATTGTGGTGTATCCAAACTCAGGTGAAGTATATGATCCTGAAGAAAAGGTTTGGAGCGGTGATACGTCACATCTTACTTTTGGCGAATGTGCGTATCAGTGGTACAAAGACGGCGCGCATATCATCGGCGGCTGCTGCCGCACGACTCCAGAAGATATCAATGACATCTTAAAACGAACCACATCATGATTCATTACACATACTTCTAAGCAAAAGGGCGGGAAGACATGGAACAAGCAAAAGATCAGTCACAACAATATCAACGAAAAATGACGAGCCGGCACCTGTTCATGCTTTCTCTAGGCGGCGTCATTGGGACAGGGCTCTTTTTAAGCTCTGGGTATACCATCAATCAGGCCGGACCTGCGGGAACCATTCTTGCCTATCTTGTGGGGGCATTAATTGTCTACCTCGTGATGCTTTGTTTAGGTGAGCTGTCTGTCGCTATGCCGGTCACAGGGGCTTTTCATACGTACGCAACAAAATACATTGGACCTGGTACAGGCTATACGGTCGCTTGGCTATACTGGCTGACATGGACAGTGGCACTCGGTTCGGAATTTACAGCGGCAGGATTATTAATGCAGCGCTGGTTTCCAGACACTTCGGTTTGGATGTGGAGTGGTGTTTTTGCTCTTCTCATCTTTTTACTGAATGCATTTACAGTCAAATTTTTTGCAGAATCAGAGTTTTGGTTTTCCAGTATTAAAGTGATGGCTATTATTCTCTTTATTATTCTTGGCGGAGCTGCAATGTTTGGTTTGATTCCATTAAAGGGCGGTGAGGCCGCTCCGTTCTTTTCTAATTTCACTGGCGAAGGCGGACTTTTCCCAAACGGCTTTTTACCGATTTTAATGACGATGCTTGCTGTCAATTTTGCTTTTTCAGGGACGGAGTTGATTGGGATTGCTGCGGGTGAAAGCGTCAATCCTGACGAGACCATCCCAAGAGCCATTCGCACAACCGTCCTGCGTCTCGTCCTGTTTTTCGTTGGAACGATCGTTGTTTTGGCTGGCTTGATTCCAGTAGAAGAAGCCGGGGTGATCAAAAGCCCATTTGTCGTGGTATTTGATCGTATCGGAATTCCTTATGCTGCAGATTTCATGAATTTTGTCATCCTGACCGCGATCTTATCTGCCGCAAACTCAGGATTATACGCGTCATCTCGTATGCTTTGGTCGCTTTCTGAAGAACGGACACTTCCTAAAAAACTGGCGAAGCTGACATCAAAAGGAATTCCTTTGAATGCACTCATTTTAAGTATGATCGGTGGTATTCTTTCATTGCTATCGAGTGTGATCGCACCAGAAACGGTATATCTTGTTCTTGTGTCAATCTCTGGACTGGCTGTTGTGGTCGTATGGATGGGAATTGCTGCCTCACAGTTGATGTTTCGGAAAAGATTTTTACAGGAAGGCGGACAGCTTCAAGATTTATCATTTCGAACCCCGCTCTATCCAGTGGTTCCGATTGCTGCCTTCCTCCTATGTCTAGCATCTGTCATCGGCATTGCCTTTGATCCAAATCAGCGGATTGCCCTCATCTGCGGCATTCCTTTCATTGCGCTCTGCTATGCTGCGTATTACATGACAGCTTGGATTCAGAAAAAACGAGAAAAACCTGGTGTATAAACATCAGGTTTTTTCTATATAAAGCTGCTGACAGAAAAGGATATCACTAGTAAAAGAAGCACACTTTGGTATATGATAGGAATCTATGATTTTCAGGATGAACCAAGGGAGTTGTCGTGAATATGGAAATGACCATTACAAGAGCATTAAGTGAACTGAAAATGTTAGATAAAAGGATCAACCGAACCGTTGATGACGCCGTACTTGGTGGATTGATGATCGGGAAACATATACAGCACGGATTTCAGAATCAAGAAGAAGTTGAAAAAAAGGCGAAGGCTGATGATCAATCGATTCAAGCTTTAATCAAACGCCGGAATGCCATCAAATCAGCCATCGTTGTATCAAATGCAACCACAATGATTGATGTGGCAGGTGTCCGTATGACGGTGGCAGAGGCGATTGAACGTAAGACGTCGATAGACTACGATATTCGTTATTTACGGAAAATGAAACAAGTGTACAAAGAGCTGGTCGACAAAGCAGAACAAACGAATGAAGATGTGAAAAGGAGACTTGATCAGCATTTAGAAACCTTGTTTGGGAAAGATGGAAAGACACAAGCGGCTGCCAACCAAGAGATCGTGAAGTCTTTTCTAGCTGAAAATGAGGCAGTGATCATCGATCCGCTTCGCCTTCGAGTAAAAATTGAACAGCTTTCGAAAGAAATTGAAGATTTCCAAATGGAAGTTGATTTTTCCTTGTCTGAAAGCAATACACTGACGAAAATACAGATCGATTAATTGATTTTGTTAGTGAGCCGAAAATCGATAGAACTAAACACCTCCGAGGGAAAGGTCATTCCCTCCTCATCTGATGATCATCTTAGGATGATCCTTGATAAAAGCTCAAAGCTGAACGTTCAAGGATCAAAGTTCAAGTGTAAAAGTTCTTATCCATCAAAGCTTAAGATTAAAAGTTAAACGCTCGATCGAATCTGGGAGTAACGGCTGATGAGTGTTTGTTTATCGACTCTTTCGGTTGCCGCCCAGCAGGTTTGCTAACAAAAAGAAAAGGATGTCACCTGATGACATCCTTTTTTTCTATGAGATTAGTAACGTGATGTATACGCCAAATGGTACACACTTGTGACATTTGAAGATAGTTTGATGTCGTTTGACGTGAACGTCACTGGAACGATATCGTAGTAATGTGTAGACCAGCCTGCATTATTGTATGATTGGTAGCCTGCACCTGCAGGAACTTGAAACGTGAGTGAAAACTGTCCATTCTCGTCTGTTGTGCCTGTCGCTGTTTGAGCATATGATTTGATTGCTGCTTCAAAATAAAGCTGGATCGGCTGATTAGGCATGAGGTTTCCGCTTGCATCTTTTAGTGTCCCTTTAAACGTAGCTGGATAATAAGATCCCACGCGATATTTACTGCCATAGCCGTAATTCACTATACCACTATCGGCTGCTGTGACACTTGTTACTTGTACGGATGCTGGTACTGCACCTGTTTCTTCAGCATGTGCAAAGCTTGGGAATACGAGAAGCAATGATAGAAAGAAAGCAAGCATAATTTTTTTCATCGATAAATCCTCCTTTTATTTCCTACTATATTACTATCGACAGGAATTGGTATTTTTCCAGTATAAAACAAAAGAACTTCCCTTTTTTAGAAAGGGAAGTTCTTCTTTTATTTTTTCACAACCACTTTTACTGCTTTGCTTTCTCTTTTTCTCACATCTGAAGCAGTCACATACAAAACCGTTTTAGCTTTTTGTGGTTTTATTTGGGCAGTAAATGCGCCCTTGCTATTGGTTATGACTGTTTTGATGACTTTCTTTGATTTGTTTTTCACTTTAATGGTCAAGCCTGCACCCGCAGTCCCTTTGACCGCTTTACTTTTGACTGTTACTTTGCTCACTTTCGGCTTAGCTGGTGCTTTGCCTTTTTTCACGACGGTTTTGAGCGTGGTAGCGGCCTTTCCTTTTGAAATTTTAATGTGAAGGACCTTGTTTTTGTTCTGATGCTTAATCTTCACACTAAAGGTTCCTTTTTTGCCTGCTGTGCCTTTTCCAAGCAGGGTTTTTCCTCTATACACAGAAATAGCAGCGCCAGCTTTTGCTTTACCTGTCACCTTTTGATGCTGATCCTCCACTTTGCTTACAGATGCATTCAATTCGACAGCACTTAATGCAGCAAATGCATTCAGTCTGCCGTGTCCTGTCATCCAATCGACACCTGGAATTTTCGGATCAACAATTGGTTCATCGTTTTCATCATAGAAAACGTCGTCTTTTCCATCAATAGATTTAAATGAGATGTCATCTGCTGTATTTTGCAAAAGATTTCTCACTTGATTTGGCTTCAAGGATGGATTTTTAGAAAGCAGTAATCCTGCTGCTGCTGCCACATATGGTGTCGCCATTGATGTCCCGCTAAGGTATGAGACGTTCCCATCAGGCATTAAGCTCGGAATATCAGAACCTGGTGCTGACATGCTCAGTCCTTTGCCATAACTTGAGAACTCAGCGGCAATATCCATACGGTTGCTTGCGCCAACCGCCATTGCGTATTTTGACGTCGCAGGGTAGCCCATTTCTGGTACACCATCATTTCCACTTGCCACGACGACTAGTACATTTCTTTGTGCAGCATAATTCATTGCATATTCAATCACTCTGCTGTAGTAGCCGCCAAGGCTCATGTTGATCACCTTTGCGCCTTTGTCCACTGCATGCTTGATGCCAAGTGCAATATGTTCTGTATCTCCAAATCCATAAGCATCCAGCACCTTCACTGGAATGATGCCCGTATGTTGGTTGAGACCTGCCATTGAGTAATGGTTATCGGATTTTGCGGCAATGATGCCTGCCACATGCGTACCGTGTCCATTGTCATCAATGGCATCTTTGTTTCTTCCAATGAGATTCGCACCTAAGTCTGTACGAACAGTCCCGCTTAAATCTGTCAAACGGCTGTCTACACCTGTATCCACCACAGCAATTAATGTTTGCTTCATTTTGCTTGTGCCAATCAGTGTATTCATTTGTTCAAATTTGACGTCAGCGCCTTTTTTCCCACTGTTTTGCGCACTGTTTTTCAGCGGCCACTGATAACCATACTGCGCGTCGTTGCTTAGCGCGCGATAGGTTTGAACAGGCTCTGCAAATTCAACATTCGGCATGCTGGAAAGCTTTCTTGCCGTGCTCTTGATCGCCGCTTTGCCTGCTTTTAGTGTCTTTCCAGCTGATTCTTGCCCTGCTGGTACATCATAGACATACATGCCTTTGAATAAAGGACTGACTGACTGTGATGTCACACGGTTTTCTTGGATACCGTAGCTTTTCATCTTC
This sequence comes from Bacillus sp. WP8, assembly GCF_000800825.1. Classification (NCBI taxonomy): domain Bacteria; kingdom Bacillati; phylum Bacillota; class Bacilli; order Caryophanales; family Bacillaceae; genus Bacillus; species Bacillus sp. WP8. The sequence goes on along the minus strand of NZ_CP010075.1, from coordinate 253,494 downwards.
TTTTTCGCAGATTGAAGTGTTTGGCCATCCTTTAATTTAAAAATGATCTTATTCGTTTTAACCTTCTCTTCTTTTACAAGCTTTTGTTTCTCTAATACATAACCAGCTGATTTTCCTTCAAGCTGATCAATGCCAATTTTTTGACTGACAGCTTCTAATTCCTTTTTTAAATATGCCGGACTTGCTTCTTTGAGCATATCGAAAAGGGAGTGGATCGCCTGCTGTTCTTTTTCTGTTACGATATGACCGCTAAATGCACCATTTTTCTCTACGTTACTTAGCAGTGTTTTTAATGTGAGCAGATGGTTGTATACCTTTTGCTGCTCTTTTTGATGTTTGATGAGCTTCGATTTGAGAAACGGTTTTGTTTTTTGGAGCAGACGCGAAAGCTTTTGACCTTCTGCTGTTTCATTAAATCGTTTATCTTCGATTGTACGAATCGATTGAAGAATTTCACGCCCGTACTTTTTCTCAATAATGATGATTTCAGGCTCATCTTCTTCAGGGAAAACGGGTTCAGAAGGCGGAAGGTTAGCTCCTTTATATCCGATTGTATATGCTGCATCCTCTTCCTCATCACGGCTGTCTTCCTCTGACCCTAAATAAAGCACTTTGACATAATAGGGACCAGACCATGCATGCGGGAAGTTGATCTCTGTTTCTCCGCTTGCTGTGTCTACTCGATACCTTGAATAGGTGTCATCCTTCATCGCTCTGTCCTTACTTGGATAGACCGATACGGACAGCACTTGTTTACTTTTCACAGAAATTTGCATGTGTGTATGTTTTGCCACTTCTTGTGCAGATGGCGTGATTTGATACCATGACTCTTCCTTTTCATTCTGTAATGTACCTGAGATGACTTCACCATTTTTTAACCCAATGGCTTCATTGACACTTGTTCCATGACTGGCAGCTGATGCCTCGTATCCAGGTAATGCTGCCATACATAGAATGATGGCCATGAGTACGACCACACAGGATTTGACCTGCTTTTTGAACATGAAAAGACCCCCTTATCTTTTATGATACCTTGGAAGAATATCACAGAAATACATTTAGTAGAATCTGTTTTTTATATAATTAAACTCGTTTTAAGCTAGGATTTGAGATATTCAGTCAGCAAGACGGATAGCTTCATAAACTTTTTGCCATTTCAAACGGAAAATGATGCTATTTAACCATGCTGAAAAGTACATTACAATCAACTTGTAAGCGCTTAACAAACAAGAGAGAAGGGATCAGCTTGTTCCAAAAAGATCATGTTTTCACACAAGTAAACGGACGATCAAAGAATGAGATTTTACAATACATTTCCGAGAAAGCTGAAGACCTTCAGATTACAAACAATCAAGCAGGGCTATTAACGGATTTATTGAAACGGGAAGACGAAGTCTCAACAGGACTTCAACAAGGCTTCGCCATTCCACATACAAAAAGCTCCGCTGTAAAAACGGCTTCACTTCTTTTTTTAGAACTTGAACAACCCATTGAATGGGGAAGCTTCGATGATTTGCCCACAAGCTATTTATTTACACTGCTTGTTCCACTAGAAGAAGCAAATGTCACACATCTGAAATTACTGTCAGGTATTGCGACAAGCCTAATGGAACCTGCTTTTATCGAAAAGATTCAACCTGGTCAAACAGCTGATTACTATTACGAAGTCATTGAACAACAATTGAAAGAGGGGATTACACAATGAAAATTGTCGGTGTCACTTCATGTCCAGCAGGGTTAGCTCATACACCAATGGCAGCAAAAGCGTTAGAAAATGCGGGTAAACAGCTCGGACACGAGATCAAAATCGAACAGCAAGGGATTATGGGACAGGTGAACGGCATTACAGCAGAAGAAGCACAGCAGGCAGACCTCTGTATCATTGCCTCAAATCAGCATATCAACGATGCGGAACGCTTCTCAGGCATTCCCACTGTACGTGTCGAAATCGGACGTGCCTTAAAAAATGCTGAGCAAATTATCACCAAAGCCGTAGCACTTGTAGAAAAGAAAAAGTCTGAATCTCAATAAACATGAGCAATGCCATATAGAAAGGAGCAAAGAAAATGAAAGCAAAATTAAAAGTCATTGAAGGCCATCTCATGACCGGTATTTCTTATATTCTTCCTGTAATCATCGGTGCTTCACTTATCGTTGGTTTAGCAAAATTGGTCGGTTTAGGGTTTGGTGTTTCAGATTTAAACACCTATAAGGATGCTGGCGGCATACTGCACGGTGCCTATTTAATGGAGCAGGTTGGCTGGACAGGCATTGGCTTAATGAACGTCCTGCTCGCTGGATTTATTGCCTATTCCATTGCAGATAAATCAGGTCTTGCGGCTGGTTTTATCGGCGGTGCCCTTGCCAGCTCAACAAATGCCGGATTTATAGGTGCCGTCATTGCAGGCTTCTTCGCAGGATATGTTGCTCTTTTTGTGAAAAGAAAAATTCAAATTCAAGGCTCTGCAGCTGGGCTCGTCCCTCTGCTCATCCTGCCGCTGATTACCGTTGGCTTAACCGGACTTCTTATGTCAGTTCTTCTAGGCGGACCATTAGGCGCTTTGAACACGGCATTAATTGAATGGATTAAAGGCATGGTCGCTGATGGAACAAGCACACTCGCGCTCGCTCTCATTTTAGGTGCGATGATTGGCTTCGATCTTGGCGGACCGGTGAATAAATCCGCATGGATGGCTGGTAACGCGCTCTTCCTATCAGGCGTCTACCTCCCTGCCATTCTTGTCAATATTGCGATTGTCATTCCACCGCTAGGATACGGGCTTGCGACATTGATTCGAAAACGCAACTTCTCTCCAACCTTTAGAGAAGCCGGGCGAGGCGGCCTTGTTATGGGCATTATCGGTATTACGGAAGGGGCGATCCCTTTTACCCTCGTCAATCCTTTGAAATTGATTCCGCTCAATGTTGTCGCATGTGCTGTTGGAAGCGGGGTCGCTGCATTATTAGGAGTTCATGACATCATGCCGCCAATTGGCGGGCTTTACGGCTTCTTCTCAGTCGGAAACTGGTGGGCTTATTTAATCGGAGCCCTTACTGGCGCACTCGTCATCGGAATTGGCGCCAACCTGCTTGTGAATTTCTCTGAGAAAAAAGAGCCAAAAACGCCGGAACACGATCAGAAGCAGAAAGAAGAAGACGATTTTGACCTTGTGCTAGAAGGATAATTTGAACGAAGAAAGGTGTCGTTGATCAATGACTGTCAATGTACATGTGATTCCACATACTCACTGGGACCGGGAATGGTATTTCACCACCTCCCGCTCCCGTATCTACTTAATGAAAAGCGTAATGGACATTTTAGATACCCTTGAAACAGATGAAAGGTTCCATTACTTCATGCTCGATGCCCAGGCTTCCTTATTAGATGATTATTTGAAATGGCGTCCAGAGGATGAGAATCGAATCAAGAAGCTCGTCACAGCGAAACGTCTCATCATCGGCCCATGGTATACCCAAACCGACCAGCTCGTCATTTCAGGTGAATCGATTGTGCGGAACCTGCAATATGGAATTGAACGCTGTCAGCAGTTCGGCCACGTGATGAAAGTCGGCTATGTCCCTGATTCCTTCGGTCAATCCGCGCAAATGCCTCAAATTTATCGCGGATTCGGTATTGTCGATACAGCATTTTGGCGCGGCGTTTCTGACCATATGACCAATCATACTGAATTCAATTGGCGCGGCGCTGACGGCAGTGAAGTCTTTGCTGTGAACCTGCCATTTGGCTACTACTACGGCGGAAATATTCCTGAGAAGGATGAGGACTTACAAGCCTTTTTATCTGAAAAAATTGGTGAGCTGCAAGCAAAGGCAACCACAAAGAATGTCTATTTCCCAAATGGCTTTGACCAGGCACCGATCCGTAAAAACCTGCCTGACTTATTAGAAAAAGCCAATAAGCTTGACGAGAATCACTATGAAATCAGTAGTTTAGAAGATTATATTGCAGCCGTGAAAAAAGAGCGGACATCTTTTGAGACGTTACAAGGAGAGCTTATTCACGCGAAGCATATGCGGATTCACAAATCGATCTTTTCAACACGAGCGGATTTAAAAATCTTAAACAATCAAATCGAAAACTATCTCGTGAATGTGATGGAGCCCATCCTAACGATTAGCTATTCGCTTGGACATGACTATCCTCATGACACGGTTCGTGATATTTGGTACCTCATGTTTGAAAATGCAGCGCATGACAGCATTGGCGGCTGTAATAGTGACACGACAAACCAAGATGTCTTCTTCCGCTACAAACAGGCAAAGGAAATCGCCGAGAATCTGGTGGACTTACACATGCGTCTCATCGCTATTCGACTGCAAACAGAGCAGGAAATCACGTTCACTTTATTCAATACACTGCCTTCAACGCGCTCTGAAGTCATTGAAGTCGAAACGTTTATCACAGAACGTCCATTTATACTAAAGGATGCAAATGGACGAACGCTTCAGTACACAGTGAAAAGCAAAACCGATGTCACAGATTATGTACTGGCACAGCAAATTTCTCTTAACCCAAGTAAAGAAGTGTACATGCCAAAGCAAGTATGGAAAGCCGTGCTGCTGATTGAAGCCATCGACTTACCGTCAGTAGGTTATACACAAGTCAGCATGGTCTTCGATGAATCAAGCGAATCTCTATGGGAACAAACTGAAGGACGCGTGATTGAAAATACGTATTACCGCATTGCGGCAAATGACAACGGATCGCTGGACATCACAGATAAACAAACTGGCCAGACCTTCTCTGAGCAAATGATCTTTGAAGACAACGGAGACGATGGGGATTCTTACAACTATTCACCACCGCGTGAGGATCTGTATGTCTCATCAAAAGATCTTTCATCAGCGGACATCTCAGTGTCTAAAAGCGGACTGCAAGAGGAACTGACCATCAAGCTTCAGCTCACTGTCCCTTATGACCTAGAGGCGCGCTCTCAGCAATCGGCTGCGACTTCACTTCCGATCACAGCGAAGGTGGCATTAAACAAAGACGATGCTGTCATCCGTTTTCATGTAGATGTCGATAACCATGCATTGGATCATCGCCTTCGTGTTCTTTTTGATACAGGCATCGCATCAAACGTATCACTAAGCGATCAACAGTTTGGTACAATCGAACGTCCAACAGAGCTCACGCAAGAGCTAGAATGGTGGAACAATGAACATTGGGAAGAAAAACCGATCACCATTGAACCGATGCAATCCTTTGTCGCACTTCGTGATCAAACATATGGTGCCGCTCTGTTGACCGACTGCGTGAGAGAATACCAAATCACAGGAGAAGGTTACACAACGATTGCGTATACGCTCTTCCGCTGTTTCGGAAAAATGGGGAAAGAAAATCTTCTTTATCGTCCAGGACGCGCATCTGGGGAAAAAATTGTGGAAACACCTGACGCTCAGCTGCAAGGTGCACTATCATTCTCATTTGGTATGCACTATAGCAAGGATGCAGTCAGCGAGGGACACTTAGCGCAGCTTGCCAAACGGTATACAACCCCTGTCCAATGCTACGAGCGCGCAGATTTTTTAAACGGTCGTTTAATTTTCTCTTTCCGAGATGAAAAAGAAGACTTACAATCTACTTATAGCCTGCTTGACATCGAGACAGATGGAGCCATTCTAAGCGCTCTGAAAAAAGAGGAGCATGGAACAGGCATTGTCATTCGTCTCTTCAATCCATATTTAACGCGTCAAACAGCCGCTTCAATCAATAGTTCATCTCTACAACACGGAGAAACAGCGAATTTAGGAGAAACACCTGAAGGACAGATACTCAAAGCACAACATGGATCATTACACATTGAACCGCTTACACCTTGTCAGGTACAAACCTACATTGTAAAGAAAAAATGAACATGTAGGGGCGGGATCCATTGGATTCCGCCCCTCTTTAATGGAGGGCATTGATCATGCGAATTGGAGGCATTGAAGCAGGCGGAACGAAATTTGTCTGCGGCTACGGAACAACAGACGGAACGATTGAACACATGACTTCCTTTGCAACAGGGAATCCAGATGAAACATGCCGGCAAGTGATCGATTACTTTACAAAGAATCGTGTTGATGCAATTGGAATTGGGGCATTCGGTCCTGTCGATGTGAAAGAGCAAAGCCCAAGCTATGGGACGATTTTAGACACACCAAAAACAGCCTGGCGCCAATTTCCTTTCCTCTCTACCTTAAAACAAGCCCTCGGGATCCCGATGAAGCTTGATACCGATGTAAACTGTGCAGCACTCGGGGAAGCCCGTTTTTCAACTGAAGCAGAAAAACCTGCCTCCTTGGTCTATATTACTGTTGGGACTGGAATAGGCGGAGGTGCCTATATTGAACATCGCCTTATTCACGGATTGCTGCATCCAGAAATGGGTCATATCACCGTTCAGCGGCATCCTCATGATACCTACGGAGGCTGCTGCCCTATACATCATGATTGTTTAGAGGGACTGGCATCTGGACCTGCCATAGAAGGGCGCTATCATACACTGGCACCCATGCTGCCAGAGGATCATCCTGCCTGGTCACTTCATGCTTACTATCTCGGGCAGATGACTGCTAACCTGCTGCTCACCCTTTCACCAGAACGCATCATTTTAGGTGGAGGCGTGATGAAACAGCCAGCTATGCTGCCACTTATTCTTGATGAAACAGACAATCGGCTTCGCGGCTATTTGCAGCTGCCAAAGCCTTTACATGAAATTATCACAAAACCATCCTTTGATGGATTATCTGGTTTAATGGGCGCCATCGCTCTTGGAACGGATGCCTTACAGGCGCAAGGAGCCGCGCAATGATGATGACGGCAGATCCTCGAACCTATCAGCTGATTCAGCGGCTATTTGAAACGAAGGGGTTCGTGAAGCTGGAGGAGCTCACTGCCTCTTTTCGCTTATCTGACCGCTCTATCCGCAATTTAATCAAGGAAGCAAATGAGTATTTAAAGGAAGCTGGAGCCATGATTAAAACGATTCGCGGAAAGGGATATACTCTTTTAACGAGTGACCAAGACGCTTTCTTACTTTGGCTTCATCAACAAAAACTTCCTGCCCGCTCTCTTGTCCCCGTCATGCCAGAAGAGCGTGTACGATTTATGATGAGAAAGCTGCTGCTTCAATCAGATTACTTAAAAATTGACCAGCTGGCTGAAGAACTGTTTATCAGCCGCATGACGGTCAGCAGTGATTTGAAAAAAGGACGAGAGATGTTAGCCCGTTACGGCATGACCCTTGTATCAAAGCCTGGATTTGGCTTAAAAATTGAAGGAGACGAGCTGCAAAAAAGAACGTGCTATGCAGACTTACTTCTTGAAGAAGAGCCTGCTCTCTCTCATATCACTGAGCGGGAGCAGCTCCATTTTCCTGATATATCTCTTGAAACCATTCGATCTATTGTGTTGACGAACCTGCATCAAGAGTCATTGCTCATTAAAGACATTGCTTTAAAAAATTTAGTCATTCACTTAGCCATTGCGATTCAGCAAACACGAAAAAACCAGCGGGTATCCGCTAGTACTGCCCGCACACAAAGATCACCAGTTTTAATGAGAATTGCACAAAAAATCATCCAGCAGGTGAGTGACACTTTTTATGTGACCTTATCAGAGGATGAAACAGATTACTTAGTCATGCATCTATTGGCGAATCAAACGTGGAAAGAAGCCGCGCAGCATCAGACGACAGTGGAAGTTCAACAGGCGGTTACAGTCTTTCTACAGCACATTGAAAAAACAAGCGGCCATCGTTTTGCTGATGACAGCATTCTGCAACAAGACTTAATGCTTCATATGAAGCCGCTATTAAATCGAATCCAATATGGCGTATCCTTACAAAATCCGCTTTTGCATGAGATCAAAACGTCCTATCCTTACCCGTTTGATTTGGCTGTCAGCGGACTCAATGCCTTACAGCTGGTGCGTACACCAAATGAAGACGAGGCCGCATATGTTGCCTTGCATATCGCTGCTTCATTTGAAAGAAGTCAGCTCGACACCTCGCAAAGAAAGAAAGCCATTATCGTGTGCGGGTCTGGACTAGGGACGGCAAGGCTCCTTGAAATTAAATTGAAGTCAGCCTTTCAGCACGAGCTTGACATCGTTGAGCTCTATTCCTATCAGGATTATCTCATGAGCTCCTCTTTGCCTTGTGACGTCATCATCACAACTGTTCCACTCACATCAAAGGGGAAACCAGTCATTCAGGTCAGTGCCTTTTTTGAACAGCATGATATACAGCGTGTGAATGAAGTCATTCATTTATTAAATGGACACGGGGCACCCTCAAAAGAGCTGATGGCGTTTTTTCAAGAGCGATTGACTTTAATGAATGCTGACCTAAGCAGCAAGGATGAGGTATTAAATATATTATGCAGCCGTTTAGAGGCGCATCAGCTAGTATCGTCTTCATTTCGGCCTTCGGTGCTTGAGCGTGAGCAAATGTCGTCTACCTATCTTGGCAGCGGTATTGCAATGCCGCATCCGCTCATCACAAATGAAGGGACTTCCTCTGTAGCCATCGCACACTTAAAACAGCCGATTGACTGGCAGGGAGACCAAGTATCAATTGTCTTTTTATTAGCGATTCATAAGGATGACGCTGCCTGCATGAACCAATTCTTTGAACAGGCCGTCGATTTACTAGACAATCCAGACCGCATTCGCGCCCTCAAGCAAGCCAAAACATTTGATGAGCTGATGGATGCGTTCTTCCAATAAGATCAAATAAAAGGCCGCCCAGTTCATGAGGCGGCCTTTGTGTTATTTAAATATACGTAACATCAATCGTAGATGACATTTTTTCCTTCTTCACTTAATTTTTTTAAGGAGCTTAGCATATGATTGATTTCTTCATCGGAATGTCTTTCCCATGAACCTAATTCTGCGACTATTTTCAACGGAGATTTCGATCGATAAGAACGTGTTGGGTTGCCGGGAAATCTTTTGTCCGTCACATTTGGATCATTTTCAAACTCGCCTAACGGTTCTACAATATAAATTCTTTCTTTCGCATCAGACCTGGCTAACTCAGCACCCCATTTGGCTGCGTTTAGTGTTCCGGTGAAATAAATATGGTTCGATTTTTTATCCTGATAATTGGATAAATGCAGCGGTTCAAGCAGATCCCCAATCTTCAATTCTGCCTTTGTCCCATGAAAAAATGGCCCTGGATCTAACACCTTTTGCTTGTCATTCATACAGCCACACCCCTTATCGTTTTTGACTTGCGTATAACAGTATACGGCTAGATATGGGGGGAAAACAGTCTATAAATTTCATTAAATTCGGGGTATAATGATAGTAGAGAGTTAGATGTGAACGGACATAAATACTGTAAATAAAGATGGAAATTTCGCATTCACACCAACAATGACGAAAACAAGAATACCTTCCACAGCTGAAAGAGTCACAATCACTCCATGGTTCATTGGATATTCCTTCGCAATTAATTTCTGTCCTATATAATTCAAACCATAAAAAATGAAAAACAATAGGAAGAACATATAAAGAATCGTCATCATATAAACAACCCCTTTCTTATAATGGATATTTAACCAATTTTTACAATATATCATCAGACTATCATTTTAGAACAACTCGAACAATATGATCTTGCCAATAAAGTGAACAAAAAAAGCCAGCCACCCGCATAAGGTGATTGGCTTTTTTATCGTTACTTCCCGATGTTGTCTCCATTTTGTTGAATCAAGGTTTCATACCAATAAGAGCTCTTTTTGCGAATTCTTTTGAGGTCTTTTAGGTCAAATTCGTCGCGGTTTACGTAGATGAACCCGTAGCGCTTGGAGCATCCTTGGTGTGTGCTGATTAAGTCGATGGCTGACCACGGGCAGTATCCGAATACCTCGACGCCATCTGTGATCGCCCATTTGATTTGTTCGATATGCTTTTCTAAATAATCAATTCGATAATCATCTTGGATTGAACCATCTTCTTCTAACTTGTCGAAAGCACCCAGTCCGTTTTCCGTGATAATAAGCGGCAGCTGATAGCGGTCATAAATCTCGCGCATCGTTGAACGGAAGCCGACAGGGTCAATCTCCCAGCCAAAGGCATTTTTACTTAAGAACGGGTTGTTGCCTCCTTTGTAGACACCATCTTCACCGGATTTCAAATGCTGATCTCCGCCGCGTGCAAATTCGTCGTTGCCATCTCCTTTACTCGCTTCAACCGTTTGAGAGGTATAGTAGTTAAAGGCAATAAAGTCTGGTTTCGCGCTTTTCAAAATATCCATATCTCCCTCTTCGATGACAGGAAGAATGTCTTTTTCTTTCATGTACGCCCAAGCAAGGTTGTTATAACGGCCGAACACAGCCATATCAAGATAAAGCCAGTTGCGGATCGCATTGTAATTCGCCGCAGCAAGCACATCCTCAGGCTTTGGAGAAGCCGGATAAATGAGCGCGATGTTTGGCGCTGGTCCAATTTTCGCTTCAGGCAGCATTTGATGACAAAGCGTCATAGCTTTTGCCTGTGCAACGAGCATATGATGATTCTGCTGATACAGTTCTTTTTTTGGATTTTCTAAATTCGGATCAAGTGTACCAAGCGCTGATCCATGTAAGATCATCATGTTTTGTTCATTGATGGTCAGCCAGTATTTCACCTTCTGACCATACTCCTTGAATAGCACCTCTGCATAGCGTTCAAACGCATCCACTGTCCCGCGGTTAGACCATCCACCCTTTACTTGAAGCGCATGAGGCAGATCAAAATGATACATGGTCACGATTGGTTCAATGTCATAGCGGCGCAATTCATCGATGAGTGAATGATAGAATTCTATCCCCTTTTGATTGATCTCCCCATCTCCATCTGGAATGATCCGTGTCCATGCAATGGAAAAGCGATAAGCCTTCAAGCCCATTTCTGCAAACATCTTCACGTCCTCTTTATAGCGGTGATAGTGATCGCTTGCGACTTTAAAATCCGTTGTGCCTTCAGGATAACTGGCTCTCATGTCAATGACAGAAGGCCCTTTGCCATCCTCATTCCACGCACCTTCTACTTGATAGGCGGAAGTCGATCCGCCCCAGAAAAAGTCCTTTGGAAATGGTGCTAGTGTTGAATATCTCATAATTTCTTCCTCCTCATAATTATACTAGATGTAAAAATGACTGTCCCGGAGCAATTTGCTTCTCCTCTGTTTCAATAATATCGCTAAACTCACCGGAATTGGTAATAATCACTGGTGTTGTGACTAACAAACCGGCTGCTTGGATAGCTTCAATATCAAACTCAGCAAGCAGTTCACCTTCTGTTACGGTTTGCCCCTGAGTAACCTTCGGGGTAAAATGCTTTCCGCCTAATTGTACGGTATCCAGTCCAATGTGAATGAGTACTTCTGCTCCGCTTTCAGAGGTTAGACCATACGCATGTCCCGTTGGGAACACCGTTGTCACAACTCCTGATACTGGTGCAAACAGCTTTCCTTCTGACGGAATGATGGCTGCGCCCTTTCCTAGTGCACCAGATGAGAAAGCTTTATCCTGCACTTCCTCCAGCTTGATGACCTCGCCTTTTAAAGGACTTTTCACATGAGCTGCTTTGACCCCATGTTCGTTTTCAATTGCCGGTGCAGGAGCGGCTGCCGGCGTTTCATCTTCATCTACCGGATCTTTAAATCCAATCAAATAGGTTAGGATGATAGAAAGGACGAACGAGACCGAGATTCCGATGATGAACCCTGTAAAGCCTTGACCGTAGAAAATCGGAAGTGTCAGTAAACTTGGAAGACCTGACGCAATCGCAATACTTTGTGAATAACCGATGATCGCACCGCCGACTCCGGCAGAGATAACAGCTGCAATAAATGGTTTTTTCAAACGAAGCGTGACCCCGTATACAGCTGGCTCTGTGATCCCAAACACGGCAGAAACTGCTGTTGATCCAGCCAAGGATTTCAGCTTTTTATTCTTTGTTTTCAGCATAACACCAATAGAAGCACCGGCTTGTGAGAAGACAGCTGGCGCAGTAGCCGGCTTGATATGATCTTTCCCATGGACTGCGATATTATTTAAAATCACTGGCACAAGTCCCCAATGGATACCGAAGATGACAAGAATCTGCCAAGCCATCGCAATTAAAGCACCTGCAAGTGTAGGACTAAAGGAGAATACTTTCAGCAAAACAGCTGCAATGCCATTCCCTGCATACACACCAAATGGTCCAAATACGATGAGTGTCAGCGGAACAACCGTCACAAGTAAAATGAGTGGTGTAATAAAGTTTTTAACACTTTCATGAATGACTTTGTTAAAGAAACGTTCGATATATCCCATGACAAACACTGCCAAAATGATTGGGATGACCGTAGATGTATAAGACATTAAGACGACTGGAATTCCGAAGAAGGTCACATCTCCGCCGCCTTTTGACAATTCTTGAATAGTTGGGTAAATCAGTGCACCTGCAATCGTCACAGCGACAAACGGATTCGCTTTAAACTTCCTGGCAGAAGTGAATGCGAGCAATAATGGCAGGAAGTAGAACAAGCTGTCAGACGCAGCAAATAAAATTTGATACGACGTATCTTCAGGAGATAACCATTTCGCATTGATACAAATACCTAATAGACCTTTTAAAATACCTGCACCCGCCATGACACCGAGAAGTGGTGTGAAAATCCCCGATACAATGTCGACGAATTTTCCGAAAAGGCTTGTGCTCTCTTCACCTGATTTTGCAGATGAAGCAGAGGAATCCTCTAATAGATTCGTAAACTCTCCAATTTCTCGATAAACCTCTGGTACGGTATTGCCAATGACCACTTGAAACTGGCCGCCGCTTTCCATGACTGTGACGACACCATTTAATTTTTCAATGGCCGCTTTATCTGCTTTTGATCTGTCATTTAAAGTGAAGCGAAGTCTTGTAGCGCAATGCACCAATGAATGAACGTTTTTCTCTGTGCCAATGTGTTTGATAATGTCTTCTGCTAATTGACGATGACTCATACAAAAACCCCCTTTTTTTGAAAAAAATACGTTTTTGGGCAAAATAAAAACCTAAACGGGCACCAAAAATAGTCGCAGCTTGCTGTTGCGCTTTTTTAGTGAACGTTTAGGTTTTGCCTGCCGAACAGTCACAATCCTCTAAGACGATCATTGTGAAACCGTATTCTTTTATGTTTATGAGCAAATAGTACCACTCACCTTTTCTCATGTCAACGCTTTCTTTTAAAATCTATCATTATTTTTCTCGTTTGATCAGTCGATTCAAATGAATTGATAGATACAGCATCTCCTCTGATGTGAGATCTCGGTGATAGGTTTGATAGACATATTCTGCGATTTTCTTTGCGCAATCGTATGCTTTCGGATATTTCACTTTGATCAGCTGATATAAGTCCTGATCTTCGCTGACAAGCAGTGTTTCATTGATCAGACGCTGGACGAAAAAGCGCAAATGCGTGAGAAAACGATAAAAGTTGAGTGAGTCTTCATCAAATTCCATGTTGAGATGATATTTCACAATGGTGAGAATAGCATTGACTTCCTTTGTAATATTGACCGTCGTATTCATATCCTCATTGAGCTCTGCGTTAATGATATGCATGGCAATAAAACCTGCTTCATCCTCAGGCAGTTCAATATGAAGACGCTCTTTAATCATCTCAAGACATTCCTTTGCGACAAGAAATTCATCTTTGTATAAGCGTTTAATCTCCCAAATAAGCGAATTCTCAATCAGATGATTTTTCTTCAACCGTTCGATGGCGTAATGAATATGGTCTGCCAGCGATACATGCAGACTTTCATTTAATCTTCGGTTCAGCTTTGTATGTGCATATTGGATCATTTCCTCCGTCACCTTGACCACATCATACGGAACCTCTTGAAGCAGCATTTTCATCCGCTCGTGAACGGAATGATCCTCTAGGCGGAAGACTTTATCAATTAACGCTTCATCCACCGGGTCCCCGGGACGTCGCTTGAAAGCGATGCCTCTTCCCATGACGACGATTTCTTTCCCTTGTTCATCTATGACACTAATGACATTATTGTTTAGAACCTTTTGAATCTGCATTTCCAAACACCTCCGTCTATGACCAACAACTTTACTCAAAATATGCTCTCATCTTAACACAACTGTCAAATCACTTGGTGTTTTTATCTGACTTTAGCAATAGTTCTCATCAATATTCTACCTCTTCAATGCTGGTCTGATCGTGCATCAGCCTGCATACAATACTCCTGAGGAGGTGACCTTCTATGAAGGCTTTTTTCTGGTCTGCATCATTTTTATTCTTGCTTATGTTCACCCTCATCATTCTAGGCATCGTGTTCTGGCTGAGTGGACAAGGCTTAGGTCAGCTTTGGAGATATGTGCTCATTTCACTTGTCACAGCTGCCGTTTTGCGCGGCGTCACCACTTGGCTGAAGCAGCATGTGATGCATCATTCATCCAAATAAAAACGGCTGCCCGCAATGTTCAGGCAGCCGTTTCTTTATTCTTTGGTTGCCGCAGCTTCTTTCTGAGAAGCTCGCAGCTCATCATTAATTTTTTTCGCATCCTCTAAAAACTCTGTTTCATATCCACTTTTGAGTGCCCACATATAAAATAGCAGAGCAACCACTGTAATCAGTGCCATGTCCCAGCCATAATGAATGACGTTATAGCCCCCGAATTTGTCACTGCCAAGGCAGGAAATCGTCATCATCACAAGCAGGTACACAACCATCCAAGCACCCGCTTTAAAGTTGCGGCCGAAGCCTTTCCACTTCGCTTTTGCTTGATAGTAAAAATAGATAGGGAGACCAATGAGAATAATGAACAGCACTTGACCTGTTAACGGCCATCTTGCCCAATACAGCGTCAATGAGGCAAAAACAAAACCGAGAGGAGCAATGATGCTGAGTCCTTTTACTCGAAGCGGTCGATATAAATCTGTCCCTGTTTTTCTCAGCGTCATGACGGTCACTGGTCCAGTCAAATAAGAAATGAGCGTTGCGACAGAGATAATTTCAGCAAGCACACCCCAGCCTCTAAATAAAAACAGAAAGATAAACGATACGGCTAAGTTAAAAAACATTGCTGGACGAGGCACGCCGTAAATAGGGTGCAGACGGCCAAGCACACTTGGCATGTATTTGTTTTTTTCCATTCCATAAATCATACGAGACGTCGTTGCGGTATACGTAATTCCTGTACCAGAAGGTGACACAAATGCATCCGCATATAAAATCAGAACAAGCCAGTTAATCCCAAGTGCAATGGCAAGGTCCGCAAATGGCGAGTTGAAATTCAAATGGCCCCATCCATTCACAATCATAGATGGATCAACAGCACCGATAAAGGCGATTTGTAAAAGGACATAAATCACAGTTGCAATGAAAATCGATCCGACAATGGCGATTGGAATCGACCGACCTGGATTTTTTGCCTCACCGGCCATATTAATCGGGCTTTGGAAGCCATTGAAGGCAAACACAATCCCTGATGTCGCAACTGCCGTCAGCACACTCGCCCAGCCGTTAGGAGCAATACTTGTTCCAGAAGTAAAATTCTCACTATGAAAACCTACGAATAAGAGCGCACCAATTGTTAATCCTGGAATAACAATTTTAAACACGGTAATGAATGTATTCGCTTTTGAAAATAACCCAACTGTCCAATAATTCAGCAGAAAGTAAATCACAAGAAGCACACTGGCAACCATAAGCCCTTCTGTCGTCAACACCCCTTTTGTAACCAAATGGGTTGTCCACTTTGCCCACTCCCAAGGCCACGAGCTCATGTACTGGACAGAAGCAACCGCCTCAACAGGAATGACAGAAACGATGGCGATCCAGTTCGCCCAAGCTGCAATAAACCCAATAAAAGATCCGTGTGAATATTGCGTATATTTCACCATTCCGCCTGCCTCTGGAAACATCGATCCGAGTTCACTATAAGACAAAGCGATAAATAAAATCACAACCATCCCAATCAGCCAGGATAAAATAGCAGCAGGGCCGGCGATTTGAGCCGCTCGCCAAGCACCGAAGAGCCATCCTGAACCAATGATTGAGCCAAGACCTACCATCATTAAAGCGAAAGTTCCCATCCTACGATGCAAATGATTCATGTTCATAACACCTTTCGATTAAAATACAGAGCATGTGTCAAGCAAGCATCTCTCTTTCAAAGCAGCTCACTCTTCATTTTACTGGCAAATATTTCTTCTAATGAACCTTTACCCTTGTTCATTTTTTCGCCTGTTATATTATCTCTCAATTCTTCATTTTCTGAAATAGTCGAACATGCTTATTTCAAAAGAAAGCGCTTTTCCAACTGTTCAATCTATTAGACTGAATAACTACCTTTACCCTTATTTTGAAAAAAACAAAACAAAAAAGATAGAGGAAATGACTTCCTCTCCCTTCTAAACCCCGCCATGTATAGAAAAAAAGGATAGAGGGGGTTCCCTCTATCCTTGTGAAATCGCTTGTTCTTTTTCAATGACAGCTAGTCTTTCTTGAACTTCCTCTTCAGATAAATTGTGCTGTTTCACATACAGGTTCCGTTCGCTTGTGCGGCATTCATGACTGCAGCTGCGCATATATTTATGCTCACTCTCTTCAGTGGCAATCATCTTGCGGTTACATGCAGGATTCGCACAGTTCACATAACGCTCGCAAGGCTCACCAGTGAAGAAATCTTTTCCGACAACCACATGCTCTGTTTGATTCACTGGTACTGTTAAGCGATTATCAAACACATAGCATTGACCGTCCCATAGCTTTCCTTGTACTTCTGGGTCTTTTCCGTAAGTGACAATTCCGCCGTCAAGCTGAGAGACATCTTCAAAGCCTTCACGCTTTAACCAGCCGGAGAATTTTTCACAGCGTACGCCGCCTGTGCAATAAGTCAGGATTTTTTTCCCTTCAAGAATCTCTTTATTGTCACGAATCCACTCAGGTAATTCACGGAATGTCTCAATATCAGGACGGACTGCCCCTCTGAAGTGACCCACATCAAACTCGTAATCATTACGTGCATCAATCACAACAGTATCAGGTGATTGCATTTGCTCGTAAAATTCGACCGGGCTAAGATGTTTCCCCGTTAATTCTAACGGATTCACGTCATCCTCAAGGCTAAGGTTCACTAGTTCATTCCGATGGCGGACATGCATTTTCTTAAATGCATGACCATCTGCTTCGTCAATTTTGATCGGCATAGACGCAAAGCGCGGATCTTCTTTTAACGCTTGCATGTACTTGTCCGTTTGCTCAATGGTTCCAGAAACCGTTCCGTTCAAGCCTTCTGCTGACACGAGGATACGGCCTAACAAACCAAGCTCCTTACAGAATGCTAAATGCTCTGCTGTAAACGTCTCTGGATCCTCAATGGGGACATATTGATAGTAAAGTAAAACGCGATATTGTTTTTCCATCTATATAAACACCTCTTAAATTTAATCAAAACATACCATTCTTTATCATACAGGAAATACATACCTAAAGGCAATGTCGGCGGCTTAATTCCATAAAACGGAAGGGTCTTTCTTCTCATATTTATTTGACAGAACTTTCTGTAAAATGAGATGATTTATGAATAATATGATGTAGTAAAGGAGCAATGATGATCCATGATCCAGCCAGAGGATATTGTCAGAAGCGGTCCTAACCAATTTATTTCTCAAAAGGGAATATATCATGAACTAGATTCCCTTGTATCTGCGTTTCAGTCACCTGCTGTGGTGACAGGATATGATTCATACCAAGCTTTTTCACAATACACAAAGCTGCCGGCCGAGTGGCCTGTCATTCAGCACAAAGGATACAGTTCACCCAATGCGGTCACACGGATCGCAGAAGAGCTTAACGGGTCAGATGTGATTATTGGCATCGGAGGCGGAACGATTTTAGATACCGCCAAATCAGTTGCAGACGCTCTTCAAATCGAAGTTATCATGGTACCAACGATTCCCGGCACTTGTGCTGCCTCTACACCACTCAGCGTCATTTATGATGAAAAGGGTAATTTCATGAGAGTCGATTATCATAAACGATCCAGCTACCTCACCGTAATTGACCATACTTTTTTGCTTTCCTCTCCTCTTTCCTACCTTCAAAGCGGAATTGGTGATACGCTGGCAAAATGGTATGAAGCGGAAGCGATTATTCGTAACACAAAAGGCGTCTTGCCGCTCATGGTGCATGCTGCACTAAAGCAGGCGGTATATGTTCGAGACATTCTTCTTTCTCATAGTGAAGAAGCGGTGAACAGCTTAAAAACAGGTCAGTTTTCACAAGCATTTGCAGATGTGACAGATACGATTATTACGTTAGCCGGAACAGTCGGAGGCTATGGGGGACGTTATGGAAGAATGGCAGGAGCCCATGCCATTCATAATGGATTGACATTTATTGAAGAAACGCATCATGTGTTACATGGACAAAAAGTGGCTTATGGCATCCTTGTCCAGCTTGCCGCAGAAAACCGAATGTCCGAGGTAGAGGAATTACTTGAACTCTACCAAACACTTGGATTACCTAAAAATATGCGCGATCTTGGTATTACAACTCAGCTGGACGAGGCGGTACTTACAGTGGCAAACCATGCTGCACGTAAAAATGAAACCTTTTGTTTGATTGGAGACTATGATAAAGAAAAGATTATCGACGCCATTCAAATCATTGAGACCTTTCAACCTCAAAAAATGTCTACACATGAAGGCAAATAAAAAAGCACAGGCATCGCACCTGTGCTTTTTCTTTCGATTAAAAATTAAAGTTATCTGGATCTGGACCTGTGCGCTCATCTTCATTGAGCTGATCAATGACACCCATCTCATGTGTGGACAGCTCGAAATCGAAGACTTGTGTGTTTTCGATGATTCGGCTCTTCGTCACAGATTTTGGAATGGTGATAATGCCGTGCTGTAAGTCCCAGCGAAGAATCACTTGCGCTACTGACTTGTCATGTTTTTTCGCGATATCCTGAAGAACAGGATGGTTTAGAAGCTTCCCGCTTCCTAATGGCGACCACGCCTCTACATGAATTCCTTTCGATTTGCAGTAGTCTCGTAAAGGCTCCTGCGTCAGCTTCGGATGCAGCTCGATTTGATTCACCATTGGCACAACTTCTGCCTCTTCCAATAAATCCTCTAAATGATGCTGATGGAAATTACACACTCCGATCGCTCGAACGCGTCCATCCTTATATAGTTTTTCTAGCGCTTTCCATGTTTCTTTATATTTGCCTTCAACAGGCCAATGAATTAAATAAAGGTCTAATACATCTAGCCCCAGCTTGTTCATACTTGTTTCAAAGGCTTCGAGTGTTGATTCATAGCCTTGATCATTATTCCAGACCTTCGTCGTAATGAATAGATCATCGCGAGAGATGCCTGATTGCTGAATGGCTTTGCCTACCCCTTCTTCATTTTGATAGGCTGCTGCTGTATCAATGCTGCGATAGCCCGCTTCAAGAGCGTCTTTGACGGCATTTACAGCCTCATCTCCATCTTTTACTTGCCATACACCAAAGCCTAGCTTCGGCATTTTTACTCCGTTTGCTAATGTGACTGTATCTGTTAATCCACTCATCAAACAAACCTCCGCTTCCTTTTTACTTACCAAGCACTATACCCGAATTTTCTATTGATCATGCATGAATGTTCGTTGGTGTTATTTGATATATTGTCCTATATCGACCTGATTGGCGTCAACGATTTGGTATTCGCTTGTTTGATCTTTCTTTTTAGAAAAATTATATGTCGTTAGAAATGCCTGATCATAGAAAGTCATCGTATGGTGAACGCGGTGGTGAAATTATATGGATAACCAAGAAAAATGGCCCTCTATCAAATCATTAGAGAAAGAACTTCAAATCCCAGATACCACATTACGAGGATACATTCGTCAACATGGTCATCATTTGAACATATAGAAAAACGGAAAAGCAAATGAGTCCATTCCTTTGCTTAAAAAAATTCGTGGTTTATACGTAGAAGGAAAGTCTATAGAAAACATTGAGACCATCCTCACTAATGAGGGACATCCAATCACTATCACAATAGACAATCATACAGAAAGTACAGTATTGACGCTGAATGAGTCGATAGAGGAAATAAAGAATACTCTCAACTCACAAATGAATGAACAAAAACAAATCATTCAATCTCTTATTCAGACAATTAACGAACAGCAATACTACATCGAAGCTAAGCTTGAGGAACGCGACAAACACCTCATAGAGACTTAAAAAAAAATGAAGAAATGAAAAAACAGAATGCTGCTGCTCAACAAAAAAGGTGGTGGCAATTTTGAAAATAGGACACCCATGTGTGAGTGCTAAAATCTCTCGATTTCCGAAGAAGCCGACTCAATAGTCGGCTTCTTCTGCTTCTTCAAACCACAATCATCCTTATAATTGAAAATATCTTTAATTACGAATACTAGATAAATAACGTTTTCCACCCTGTTTAGAAGTAAAATATTCTCGGGTAACATTTTTTCTATTATTAGTATGATAACTGACATAGATCTTGTAATTAGCACGACTTGTAACAATTGCTGTATGATCCATCCAACCATCAGGCCAAGGTAAACCTATTTTATTATTATAATCATAATGATATACATCTCCAAGTGCTGCATTCTCATATACATCTTTCACGGTTTTCATTTTTATACCACCCGGTTCAAGTATATAGTTTCTAAAAGAACCTGCATTAATCCAAGCATTTGTATAAGGTTTCCATTCTTTAAAGTATGGCATAGAACCCGCTCTTAATGCTTGAGATACAAAATTAGTACAATCAGCATTTTTCCAATATTTATAACTCTTGTTTGGTTTTAATGCATATTTTTCCGCATATTGCATAGCTTTCCAACGATTATATCCTTTAACAGAAGAAGCTGAAACTACTAGTTCAGAACTACTTAAAGATTTAGCAGTATTAACTTCATTTTTTTTATTTTCTTGAACCTCTTCTTTATAATTTTTTAAAAATTGATCCAATTTAATATCAGAAGAATCTTGACCTTCATTTTCAAATTCTAAAGTAGGAGACTCGGAAATCGAAGCCTTCTTCATCAAAGTTTTGGACTGTTTACTCACATTCTCTTTTGTAATATCTAATTTAATATTGTCACCTAAACTAGTTTCAACGTTATCTTTTCCAAACACAAAATTTCTAATAATATAAGCTTCAACAAAAGTCTTACTTCCTTGCTTATACGTTTCAACATC
This sequence comes from Bacillus sp. WP8, assembly GCF_000800825.1. NCBI lineage: Bacteria > Bacillati > Bacillota > Bacilli > Caryophanales > Bacillaceae > Bacillus > Bacillus sp. WP8. Next base: position 232,274 of record NZ_CP010075.1, on the reverse strand, counting down.
TTCTATTTCATATGTGAAACTTTTCAATTTTTGTTTATCAACGCTAGTCGTAGCATAAAATACAAGAACAGCTTCATCTGTGTCTGTTAATTTCGAAACATTTTTATGAGCAAAAGGCTCATTATTTTGAAAATCAGTCTTCTGTTGTTCAAGCATCACTTTCAATTCTTTTAATCCTATATCTTTAGATACATAGACCTTCTCTTGTTCTTCATTCTCAGATGAAGCAACTACATTATTAGATACAAAAAGCAAAGTTAACAAGCAAACAAAAGCAAAAGTTAATAAAATTTTCTTCATAAAATCCTCCAATGTTTTATAATATAGGTAACATTTATCATTTACATAATTAGTAATATAACATATTATACATAAAGGAATAAAGGAAAATAGGAGGAAAAAATGAGAAAGAGAACTAAAATTATCTTATCAATATTAGCAACACTACTAATTGTATTAATATTAATGCCACCTCTTTCACCAGTATTCTTCAATAACTCCTCGGAAAAAGGTGCTATAAGACACGAAATTTATAAGCAAGGATACCCGTATCAAAGCTATTTCACAATTCTCCAAAAAAAAGAAAGTGATGATCCTTCAAGTAGTCTTTACTCTTTAATATTATTTAATGCCTGGAAAAACAAAGCTGGAAATCCATCTATATGTTATTCTAAAAAGGTAACAGAAGGTGAGTACAAAGTTAATTGTGGAACAGCTCCATAAAAATAAAGCAGGCTTATATAAGCCTGCTCAGACCGTAGACAAACCCCACCTTTACTTCAAGTAAAAATGGGGTTTTCACTTTTTTTGAAAAAACATCATGTGTTTTACGCTGGACATGGTACTTTCCATGTCCAGTTTGCTAGCTTTTTAAGGTTCATGGCAGCGAAAGTAAGCATCGCTTGCATTGAAACTTTTTTCAGTCCACGAAGTTTCGTCCAACGCATACCATGCTTTTCTTTTGCATCCGCAAAAACGCGTTCAATCGTTTCTTTCCGTTTTGCGTAGATGCTCTTATTTATTTCAGTAAGTCTCAGATTGTCTGCTTCATCTAGGTAATCCTGCCAAATATGCCGATGAATTTGTTTGGTGTGGTTTTGACTTTGGGTACAGTTATCTAAAAACGAGCAGGACTTACATACTTCTGAATCGGACGCATATTGCTTATAGCCTTCTCTAGTCGTTGTACGATAAGAGAGAATTTGCCCGTTGGGGCAAATGTAACAATCAAAATATGCATCGTATACGTATTCATTCTTTTTCAAATAACCAGCTTTTGTTCTTGGACGAGTGTAGGGCATGACAGGTCTTATCTCTTGATCCATTAAAAACTTAGCGATGTAAGGTGTTTTATATCCCGCATCTACTGCGACTACATTTAGTTTTCCGACTTTCTCTGTCACCTTTGATACGAGTGAATCCAACATACGACTATCATGAACATTTCCGCCTGTGACCAGCGAACCTAAAATAAATCCTTTTGAATCACAAGCTGTATGAAATGAATAAGCAAATGACTTTTCTCGTTCATCCTTTACGTAATAGCCACTCTCTGGGTCAGTGGTACTGACTTTCATTTCTTTTTTCTTCTCTTTATTCTGTAGGGGTAACGGCTTTTTTCCATGTTCCTCACGATCAACATTGATCTCCTCATGAAGCTGATTTTGATAACTTCTCGTCTCTACCCGAACGATTTTCTTTTCAAGTTTTTTCTTATTGGCATTCGCTTTGACATGAGTGGAATCAATAAAGGCAATAGACGGGTCAACGAACCCTTTTTTCATCGCTTCTCTTAAGATTCGGTAAAAAATTTATTCAAATAAATCTGTATCGTGGAAGCGTCTCACGTAGTTTTTACCGAAGGTAGAAAAGTGCGGAATTTTCTCCGAAAACCCATATCCAATAAACCAACGATAAGCCACGTTGGTTTCAATTTCTTTAATGGTTTGACGCATAGAGCGAATACCAAATAGATATTGGATTAAGACCATCTTAATGAGAACAACAGGATCAACACTTGGTCTACCATTATTAGAACTATAATGATCTTTGACAAGATCATAAATGAAGTCGAAATCGATTGCTTGTTCAATTTTCCGCACAAGATGATCTTCAGGCACTAATTCATCTAAAGCCACTACTTCTAATTGATTTCTTCTTTCTTCTTCACGTTTCGATAACATGTTTATCCCCCACAGATTATTGTTATTACCCTTATTATACAAAAAAGCTTGTAGACTTTGTCTACAAGCTGAGCAGGCTTATATAAGCCTGCTTTAATTAATTATGTAATTCTTAATGCCAACGTGCCATGACCTCAAACGTCTCATTGGCTACCTCATCATCATCTTCTTCAATTCTGACAAGATCCCCATCATCAGCATCAGTCAAATTGAGTTCCTTATGAATCTCCTTCAAAATACCACCATAGCAGATCCACCGCCGTGCACTAAGTGCGTCATCTAAATAATAGACCGTATCCAAATTTTCCTCAGTCACTTCATTACCTTGTATCACGTCATTCACTGGATACTTAGAAATCTCTAAAATAGCTTTCTGCTCTTCCATTTCTGCGTGCACTTCTTTTTCAATCGATTCCGCATTAATTCCCTTTTTTCCTTTGACCCGCTGCACGTGAACAATCGGTGTATAATCCAATTTTATCGCACGCTTCCAAAGGCTTGTCCACTCTGCCTGCTTTATATAACGTTTACCAGTGAAATAGCTTCTCTTCACGGGAATTGGTACATGAAAATGAGGGTGGTATGTATTTTGTTCATGATGTTTTGTAATCTCTAAAGCTCTAAAATATCCAAGAACCGAAGTTTTCACAGCTTTATATCCAAACAATCGGTTCCACGCTTTCATCATATCTGAAATCGCCTGTTTCAGGTCGTCCCCATCAACGTTTCTAACTGTCAAAGTGAGAAATATCCATGCAGGCTTATATTGCCTGTTTGCTTCTTCAACACTTATTCTCATACACCATGATCAAATAAGACTCTTTTGAGGCTTTTTTGGCTTTTTCAACCTATCTCCTCCTTCTATTCGCTACACCTATTGAAACAACGAAATCCAATCATCCTCTTCAGAGAACACTTGAATCCCATGCTGTTTCAGCAAAGCGGACGTCACACCATCTCCCGCTTTTGTCTTCCCATTAAACTCTCCCTGATAAATCATCCGGCTGCCGCAGGAAGGGCTGTACTCTTTTAACACAACTGCTGTCGCTTTCAGAGACTGAACCTGTTCCAGCGTGGCCGTCGCACCTTTTACATACATCTCCGTGACATCAGTTCCATGCACATCAATCACGGAGGCGAGACCCTGTAATACATCATATCCGTCTCCGCCAATAATTTCCGCGGGAGGTCTTGGCGTGGAGAAGCCGCCAAGCAGCTCAGGGCAAACTGTGACTGCCTTTCCCTCTTGAACAAGCTCTTCAATACGCTGATCTAATCGATGGCTGCCATTATAACGAACCTTCAACCCAGCAAGACAAGCACTGACGACAATCATGTATGTTCCTCACTTTTTTTGCTGACTTTAAAATAAATACATACAGGCAAGAAACATATCGTATTCACCAAAAAGGGCAGAGCACAATACAAAGCAGCAGCCCAAATTGATCCTTCAACTCCTGTGATGCCAAAAAAATAAACAAATAATAGCAAGCTTACAAACAATCCCACGAATGGCATGATGAATGCGTATTTTTTATAATTTTCTATCATTTCTTTATCCAATGAGGCTCCCTCCCTTTCATCATGGCTAAGAACAACGTCAATATATGTTAATTTTATCTATATCTTTTCTTTCCAAGCCTTTAAGAAGCGCTCAATGACTTGTAATTCATCCTCATGAAACTGGTGGAGAAATTCTAAATAGGACGTGACGGCTTTATCATGTAGTTCATCATGCAGCGCAGCCAATTGCTCCCCTTCCTCTGTCAAAGAATAATAGACAGATTTCTTATCCCCTTGCCGGTGACAATAGTCCACCATGCCTTTTTCAATTAGTTTTTTCACGGCCTTTGTAATAGCTGGCTTTGATAGTTTCAGTTGTTGAGATAGAAATGTATTATTTGATTCGTTTGGATTGGCTTGAATCATGGATAAAATGTGAAGCTGTGTGAGTGTCCATTCTTGTTTGAGTGTATCAGTCGTGGTAATCAGTGGGTCTGTTGGATCATTCCGTCTCTTTTCCCTATGCATAATCAGATCTTGAATCGCTTTTAATACAATCTGCTCTTTTGTTTCCATCTGAACCTCCACTCTTAACTGGTTAATAAAATGGTACTAATAATTAAGAAAGGAGTCAAAAGAAATGTCGACGTGAGTAAAATAATAGGTCAACAGACCTGAAAATTGCATATATACTTTTTTACTAGATTCCCCTCATCCTGTCACATGCTATAATCATGGGGATGTCATCCAATTTATCATAATGAAAAGGTGAGCTAAATGAAACCTGAACAACAAATGGCCATTCGCCAATTAGAAGAAAAGATACACCTGTTTTCTTCTGCTGTGAACGGAACCTTTCTCGCAACTGACGATTTCGTTCTATCCAATACTCATATATCGACTGACACGTTCAATTTGCTCTTACCCACATCAGCTCAAATCCAAGATCCGAAAAAAGTGAAAGCAGCCATTGAACACATGCGGTCACAGAAACTCATCTTCAGCACATGGATCGATCACCATTTACTCCATACTGATTGGGCTGACTTATTGAAGGAATATGAGCTTCAAGAGGTCGAACGCAATACCATCATGATGCTTGAGCATACAGGTGATATTGATCCAGTCACATCCTCATCACTTACAATCAAGGAAGTACTTGATGAGCAGACACTCTTTGATTACAAACATATCTTTATTGAACTATTCGAAGGGTCGACTGAGGCCGCCGCCTTAGAAGTTTATTTCCAGCGTTTTTCGATTGAAGCATTACACTCAAAAGCCCGCATGTTCGTGGGGTATGAACACAATAAGCCGGTCACAACAGGCTTATTATTCGAGACAAACGACAGCTACGGTATTTATGATGTCATAACAAGGGCAGAACACCGCGGTAAAGGACTTGGCAGTGACATGTTTCATTACCTTCTAATCCAGACAGAGAATAAACAAAAGTGTGTCATCTTACAAGCATCAGCGGACGGCAAAAATATTTACCAACGTGCCGGCTTCCAACCAATCAGCGAAATGGCCGTTTTTGAATAGAATGGTATTTTGAATTTGAAATGAACATAAAAAAGCTGCCTATCTTTAGGCAGCCATAGATTGTTGACAAAGGGCTAAAATGATCTTGATTTTAGCCCTTTGTCTTCTATTCAGCATGATGCTGACGATCCATATAAAGCGGCGGTCTCTTAAGCGAAATCACCGCACAGCTAAAGGCAATCAGTACAAACACAGCACCGAATTTAGCCAGATCAACAGATGAACCGGTCATCGTAAACATGACTCCGCCAACCGCTGACCCAATCGAAATGCCGATTTGCAAGGCCGATGTATTTAAGCTCTGCTGAATATCCGACGTGACCGGATCTGTTTGAATCAAATAGCTCTGCAAAGCTGGCGTCAATGCCCAGCTGAGCGCACCCCAAAGGACAACCATCACCATAAAGAGCGCGAACACACCCGCTGTATAAGGAATGGTAAACATGACAACCGCAAACGCTATTGTCACAAGCAAAATGGCTTTCCCTGAACCCAGTCTGTCACTCAGCCAGCCGCCAAACCCATTCCCGCCTATAGACGCAAGCCCGAAGACCAAATAACAAATACTAATCCAAAACGGGGTCATATGCAGAACTTCCATCAGAAATGGCGTGAAATAAGAATAAAGCATATAATGCCCTGCAAGCATAAACAAACTAATCAGGTGTGCACTAAAAATTTTCGGATGCCCTAAAGAACGAATCTGCTCTCTAAGAGGCGTCACTTTTTCAACAGGCATTTTTTCCAATAGAAAATAGATCAGCACCATCGATATGGCAGAAAGAATACTGATTCCTAAAAACATCACTCTCCAGCCAAAGCTCTCAGTAATAAAAATACCGATCGGTACACCGAGAACAAGTGAAGAACTAATTCCTATAAAAATCAGCCCTAAAGCCTTCGCACGATGCGCTGGTTCCACTAATTTGGCAGTGATCGTCAAAGATAACACCACCACAAGCGCTGTGCTCATTGCGATCAATACCCGTGAGATCATCACAAGGGCAAAGGTCGAACTAAAATAAGTGAACACATTTCCTAATGTAAACACCAATAACGCGATTAAATAAAGACGCTTTCGTTCGATTTTGGCTGTTGCAGTCAGTAGCACGGGTGCGGAAATGGCATACACAATCGCAAATACCGTAATGAGCTGCCCCGCTGTTGCCAGAGACACATTCAAATCCTCTGCAAGACTTGGCAGAATGCCCCCGACCACAAGCTCAACTAATCCAACCGCAAAAGTAGAAACGGCTAATAAATATACTCTCCAGTTCATGTCTAACATCCCTTCTCTATATCATCGCTTTCACTTTTGATACAGGGTGCAGACAAACAAAAAAACCCTGATTACAAAAAAGGAAAGCGCGCTTTTGTAATCAGGATTTATCGGATCCTGGTAGAAACCCTCAAACCATATTATTGAGGTTATACAAGTCTATTTTTTTCTTCAAATATATTAGCATAGCCTTTCATAACTCGCAAGCTGTAAAAATAGAAAAATACTGCCATTCCAATCCTTAAGCAAAAGGCGCCAAAAAGGCAATCAGAACAACTTGCTTTCTCCTTCATTTACAGGTAAACTGATGAAAAATCAACGAACAAGGATCAACGTAGATCTGGAATAGTAGCTTGAATCGATCTTTAACAGAGAAGGAACGGTGCTGAGAAGTTCCTACTGACATCTTCAAGTGAACCTGCCGATTTAGTTCTGTTTCATACAGCGGTTCATACCGTTATCATGATTGAGTGTAAAGCTGTGCTTTAAATTAGGGTGGTACCACCAGGAATGGTCCCTAACTTAAAGTACAGCTTTTTTATTTTTTAAAAAGGAGGAACCTGCAATGTCAAAGAAACAATTTGTTGAGAAAATTACAAGCATGGAAGACGACTTTGCCCAATGGTATACAGATGTTGTGACAAAGGCGAGGCTCGTCGATTATTCAAGCGTGAGAGGCAGTATGATCATTCAGCCGTACGGCTTTAAAATTTGGGAGAATATTCGCGACGAACTTGACCGCCAGATTAAAAAAACGGGTCATGAGAATGTCTATATGCCGCTCTTTATCCCAGAGAGCCTGCTGCAGCAGGAAAAAGATCACATCGAAGGCTTTGCTCCTGAAGTGGCGTGGGTCACACATGGCGGTGAATCCGAATTACAAGAAAGGCTCTGCGTCAGACCAACCTCTGAAGTGCTGTTCGCTGAGCATTACAAAAACATTATTCATTCCTACCGCGATTTACCAAAGCTATATAACCAATGGGCCAATGTCGTCCGCTGGGAAAAGACAACACGTCCCTTCCTTAGAACCCTTGAATTCCTATGGCAGGAAGGACACACGTGCCATGAGACTGAGCAAGAAGCGATTGAAGAAACAGAAAGAATGCTTCACACTTACGCTTCTCTTTGCGAAAATCTCCTTGCCATTCCTGTCATTAAAGGGAGAAAAACAGAGAAGGAAAAATTCGCCGGCGCCCGCTTCACCTATACAGTCGAAAGCTTGATGCATGATGGAAAAGCACTCCAAACTGCCACTTCTCATTTCTTCGGGAACGGATTTGCCAAAGCATTTGGCATCGAATTCTTAAACCGTGAAGGAAAACTAGAGCATGTCCAGCAGACTTCATGGGGCTTCACAACAAGAATCATCGGCGCCATGATTATGGTGCATGGTGACGACAGAGGGCTTGTCCTCCCGCCAAATATTGCGCCAACCCAAGTGCGTATCGTGCCAATCGCTTCTCATAAAGAAGGTGTGCTGGATCATGCCTACGAATTGAAGGATCGCCTCGCCCGCATCGCACGTGCTGACATCGATGCAAGCGATAAACAGCCTGGCTGGAAATTCAACGAATGTGAAATGCAGGGTATTCCGCTTCGTGTAGAAGTAGGACCAAAGGACATCGAAAAAGGACAGGTGATGCTCGCAAGACGAGACACTGGTGAAAAGCAAGCTGTCACGTTAGATGCACTTGAACAAACCATCACAGCAACGCTTGAAGACATCCAGCAGACCATGTACGAAAAGGCAAAAGAACGATTACATGAAAAAACATCACAAGCCCACACGATCGAAGACATCGAGCAAATTCTTGCGGAAGAAAACAGATTGATTAAAGCCATGTGGTGCGGTGACGAAGCCTGTGAAAACGACATAAAAGAAAGAACAGGTGCGACCTCACGCTGTATCCCATTCGAACAGGAAACCATTTCCGACACATGTGTCTGCTGCGGAAAACCTGCATCTGATATGGTGTTCTGGGCGAAAGCCTATTAAGAATAAAGAAGCATCTCAGGATGCTTCTTTTTTTGTTAAAAAGACCCAAACACCCATTGACCTCACCTCCACGATCCCCTATAATTCATATTAATATAATCGGTTTTTAAGACTTTAATTGGAGTGGTGATATATGAAACGCTGGCCCTCATTCTTTGCCGAACGCTGCCCTAAATGTAGCACAGCATTAGAAGTCTCAAAGTCCAATGCCCTGCAAGGCAAAGTCGTGAAAACATGTCCTAACCTTCATTATCAAAAAGAGTACCACCCCGCACTAGAAACATATATCGAGCACGATGACGTCAAATAAAAAAGACCAACATGTTTGCTTTGTTGGTCTTTTCTTTATAAAATATCAAGCCAAATTTTAACCGCTGTCGCCGTAATCATCGCAGCAAGGGCCCATTGCAAATAGACGGCATTGATTTTCTGACCGACCTTAGCACCAAGCGGAGCGGCTGCCAAACTTGCCGCCATCAACACAATCGCAGGAAGAAGCATGACTTGACCCGTCAATACCTTTCCAGTCGATGCGCCTATCGCAGAAAGAAACGTAATCGCAAGTGACGACGCAATCGTCATCCGTACAGGAATTTTTAAAATAGACAGCATGACAGGCACTAAAATAAATGCACCGCCTGCGCCTAATACCCCGGAAACACTGCCAATTACAAAGGCAATACCTGATGCCAGTCCTTTATGAAAAGTGACTTCACCCTCTGCGTCTGCACGCTGTCCTTTTTTCGGAATCAGCATGAGAATAACCGCCACAATGGCAAGTAATCCATAGACGAGGTTCATCCCTTTCTCTGGCATAAAATGTGATACATAACTGCCTAATAAGCTGCCCGCCAATATACTGCTTCCCATATATAAAATCAGCGAGCGATGTAAATATCCGCTTTTCCGATACGCCAGTACACCACCCAGCGTCGAAAAAAGCACTTGAATGGCGCCAATCCCTGAAACCTCGTGTGCTGATAATGCCATCACACCGAGAAGAGGCGGGATATAAAGCAGCATGGGATAGTTGATCACAGATCCGCCGATCCCTACCATTCCTGATAAGAAGGAACCAATACATCCAATGATAAAAAGTGTAATCAAAAACGCAAAATCCACGCTGGTCTCCTCCTTTGCAAAAGGAAAAGGGGATCTTCAGCAGATACCCCTACATCCTTTAGGACCCTTTTCTCATCCAGAACTTTAGCACGTGACCTTCTTCTATCTGTGTGATCAATTCATGTCCGCTTGACTTCGCCCATGCAGCCAAGTCAGCTTTAGCCCCTTTATCTGTTGCATGTATTTCTAAAACTTGACCTTCCACCAAGTCGTTCATTTTTTTCTTCGTTCGAATAATCGGCATTGGGCATGCAAGCCCTGTTACGTCTAATAGTTGATCAGATGTCATTTGATCGTTCCTCTTTTCTTATTTTATTGGACATTACCGAATCGCACAACGGTTTGGACCAATTTCCATTTCCCGCTGCTCTTCATCGTCTGGAGTCAATTTCCCCATATTGGTATACCGGATGTCTTGATAGGCATTTGGCTGTGCAGGAAGATTCTTCGTGACCATTTGTCTAAATGCATCTTCGTCTTCAATGTTCAGTCCATGATTTTCTTCAAATAGAACGCCAAGTTCCTTCCAAACGCTTCCGTCTTCATTCACTTCTTCCATGATCATGAAATGCGCAGGTAAAACAATTAATTCTTTCGAAAGCGCCATATATCGGTCATAAAGTGTTTCTCTCAAATCACCTACCCAGTCCTCCGCCAGTCCAGCGAGATCAGGTCTTCCGATGGAATCAACGAACAAAATATCACCTGAAAGAAGAAATTGATTGTCTACGATAAAAGATGTTGAGCCGATCGTATGTCCCGGGGAATAAATGGGTTGAATGTCGATGGAAGCTGTTCCAATCGTTATCCGCTGTCCTTCTTCAAGATGTTTGTACTCAAAGGTTACCTCTTCTGCATCTTTTGGTGGCAGCCAGTAAGCAGCTCCTGTCTGATCAGCTAGTTTTTTCCCACCAGAAATATGGTCCGCATGAAGGTGAGTATCCAGCACATGCGCCACCGAAACATCATGCTTTTTCGCAAAATCGATATAGACCTCCGTCATTCGAGCAGCATCCACAACCGCAGCTTCTCCATTGGACATGATCATATAGGACAGACACCCTTTGCCCATCCGTACAAATTGATACAGCTCTCCACCGCCGCTTAAATCACCAATCTTCACTGGCTCGACATGCTCACTCCATGCCTTCATACCACCTTGTAAATAACTGACCGTTCTGCCCGCCTCTGACAGCATCTCCGCCACCATAATAGAGGAGCCCTCTTTGGCACACACAACGAGCACTTCTCGGTCTGTTGGTACTTTCTCGACCATATCCTCTACGCCATCAAGAAGCTCAAAGTAAGGCACATTGATATAATCAACGGCTTTTCCTTCAATCTTCCAGTCCTGTACATCTGATTCGTTTCGTACATCTAACAAAAAGATGGGCTGTTTGTTGATAATCTTTTTTGTTAACTGTTCTGCTGTCATTGCTTTTACAGACATCGTTTTATTCAACTCCTATTTTTCAATCTCTCCTGTCCAGCTGTTCATGCCTGGCACTACGTTGATCAATTGATGAAATCCTTTTTCTTTTAACTTTTGCGCGGCTAATTCACTTCTTCTGCCTGAATGACAGATGAGGTAAATAAGCGTATCCTGGCTCAATTCTTCTGCACGGTGTTCGACTTCTCCAAGAGGGATGTGAACAGCTCCTGGAATATGCCCTGCCTCGTATTCATCTAGCTCCCGTACATCTAAAATAAACAAAGATTGATCTTCTTTTACCTTCTGTTGGAACGTATTCAAAGGCATTTCTGAAATCATTGACTCCCCTTCTTTCTCTTGCACTCCACCCTTACGTATCAAATGATGAAGCACCTGTCCTTCTACTTTTGTTCCTAAAAATTCGTGGCCGGCACTCTTTGACCATGCCGCTAGATCTGCTGCTGATCCTTTATCGGTAGCTTGCACCTCAAGCACGTCTCCTGGTAATAGCTCATTCATTTGTTTTTTTGTTTTCACAATCGGCATCGGACATGCCAATCCTTTTGCATCTAAAATGACAGTTGGTTGCTGCACGTGATGTCCTCCTTTATATAGGGGTGGGGGTATATTTTATACTTACTTAATGCCAAGCATTCATGCCACCCTTGATATTCGTAATTTGTGTAAATCCTTGCTTCTTCAATATTTTAGCTGCCTGCATACTTCTCATCCCGCTTTGGCATATCACATAAACCTCTTTGTCTTTCGCAAGCTGATTTGCTCGTTCTTTTAGCTGAGGTAAGGGGATGTTGCGAAATCCTTTAATATGGTTTGTTTGAAATTCTACAGGAGACCGAACGTCAATCAGTTGTTGATGCTGCCTACGCAATTGAGGTTTCATATCGGCTGCATCAATTTGTTTTATACCCTTTACAGGAAGAAAACGGCTCACCAGCAAACCAATGACGATGATGATCAAAAGTGTTTGAATCATGTGTTAACACCTCACTAGATAAATAAATTCACATTCCCAATTTCAGCCTCAGCTAAATACGCCGCCACACCAGCATATTGAATATCATCTAATAATTCTTTCTCCTGCAGCCCTAAAAGGTCCATCGTCATTGTACATGCCACGAGGTTAATCTCCTGTTCCTTCGCCATATCAATAAGCTGCGGCAAAGTCATGGCATTGTGCTTTTTGATGACGTGCTTAATCATCTTTGGGCCCATTCCAGCAAAATTCATCTTTGAAATGCCCATTCGATCAGCCCCGCGCGGCATCATCTTGCCAAACATTTTTTCTAAAAAACCTTTTTTCATTGGCACCAATTCATCCTTGCGCAAGGCATTCAGCCCCCAAAACGTATGAAAAATTGTTACCTCATGATCATAGGCTGCTGCACCATTGGCAATAATGTAAGCCGCCATCGCTTTATCATAATCTCCACTAAATAGCACAATCGTCGTTCGTTTTTTCTGTTCTTCCATTCTGCTCCTCCTTTTTCAATTACCCTTGGGGGTATATATAAAATAAAAAATATATACATATACCGGTAAGGGTATATTATAACAAGTAAAAAAATCCGTCAACCTCCAAAGGCTGAAGAATTTCTTACCGGCTTTTCACCAATAGCTCAACCGCTTCTTTCACAAGACCCTCCGTATCCTTGCCTTGTTCAAGACTTTCACGGACACATTGCTCAAGATTTGTACTCACAATCACACCCATTGCACGATCAATGGCATTGCGTGATGCAGACAGCTGCGTCACCACCTCGCGGCAATCCTTTCCTTGATCCATCATCGCAAGAACCCCTTTAATCTGCCCCTCAATCCGGCGAAGACGATTCTTCATCTGCTGATTATATTCCATTCACAAGTACCCCTTTCTATTGAATTCCTATGAACAGATAGTATACCCTAAGAGGTATTTAGTCAAACGACTTGTCCTTCTCTTTTGTAGAGAACGTATGTGAAAATAATTGCACATTCCACCATTTATTGATAAAAAGAAAATAATCAACGAACGAGAAATCATTGAAAGAAAAGAGGACAGCCCATGACTTTACAGCATTATATTGGATCAAACAAAGAACTGCCGCTTGGTACCATTGGTCAAAATCCAACCTATAAACCATTCTCTGAACTCAATATCAACATCTTTGATAAAAAACAAAAAAAGCCAAAAACCTATCAAAAAGAAGAACTTTTGATAGAAGTATTTGAAACAGAAGAGGATTTCGAAGGCATTCACATTGATGATCTAGATCCCGTCTATGAAGCGGTAAGAAACAAATTCACGCATCCTTTTGTTTATGAATTAGACATCATTCATTCTCTTCGTGCACTTTTTAAATTCATTGAAAAAGAGCTTTCAAAAGGAGAAACCATCGAAATCTATTCTTGTCTAAATGAACTCGAAACGGAAGAAAAGGATGATCGATTGGATGTAGAAATTGACCTAAGCAAAAAACGGTTTGGAAAACATATTGATTTTAAAGGGATCGATGAACTGATTGATATGTTTGAGTTAGAAAACTTACAATATGTGTTGGTGAAGAAATAGACCCCCTGCGGTAAAAGTATAGAGAAAAGGAGACACTATCATGAACTTGACATGTGAATCTAAAAATTTTGATGATTATTTATGTGAACTAGCTGAAGTTGATTATTCTCATCCTCTTATTCGAGCAAAATCAAATGAACTTTTCAACCCTTTGCAGACAGAAATAGAAAAAGCAAAAGCAGCCTTTGAGTTTGTTCGAGATGAAATTCCCCATACATGGGATATCCAATCCAAACGAGTGACTTGTCATGCATCAGAGGTATTAACTTATAAAGAGGGAATTTGCTACGCAAAATCGAACCTATTGGCTGCCCTGTTGCGCTCACAAGGAATACCCACAGGTTTTTGCTATCAGCGGTTAATGTTGTTCGATACGCCAGATAAAGGATATTGTATTCACGCATTAAATGCAGTATTTCTGCAATCACTTAATAAATGGATTCGATTAGACTCTCGCGGCAACAAAACAGGAATTGATGCTCAATTCTCACTTGATCATGAAAGATTAGCTTTTCATACCCAACAAGAATTAGATGAAGTCGACTATCCTTTGATATATGATAAACCACATCCAAAAACAATGAGCGTTTTAAAAGAACATACAGATGCTATTGAGATGTATAAACACCATTAACCAGAAACGTTATAGGCTTGGGGGGCAAATAGACCTCGACAAAGCCAAACGTGAAAATAAACCGGTGCTTATCAGCATCGGTTATGCCCACTTATCACTGACGGCATAGGATCTATTTTATATTTAATAGCCATAATAACTTCATCCAAACAATAGCTAGCCTTCAATTAAACGTTTCAACTTAAGCTCCGTATCAGTATCCTCAACTGGAGTATAGACACTGCATCTTAAATCAGTATCCCCATACACTTGTAATGAAGTGAGGTTAAACAACATTTTACCTGCCTTAGCATGACGAAATTCAATTAATACTTCAGGCGCATAGCTGATCTCATTTTCATTCCAAATTTTACGAAACTCAGGATATGCCTGCTCCATTTCTTCTATAAATTGCTCATACCAGTCATCAGCCACATACTGTCCATAATACGTTCTAAATATGGCAATATATCCTCTAACAAAATGCTCCCAATTCACGGCTAGACTTTTAAATTCCTTTCTTGCGAATAGTAAGCGTATGATATTCCTTTCTGCCGGGATGATTTGTTCAAAGTCCAGAAATACATTAGCTGCTGCTTGATTCCACCCAACAATTTGACTTCTTCTATCAGATATAATCGTTGGGCAATAACGAAGCTCCTGCAAAATTTTCACTAAGGCCGGACTGATTTCCTTCTCATTCTCAATGATAAAGGATTGTTTCACTCCTTCCTCTAACGCTAAAGCGTACAAATATCTCCTTTCATCGTTATTTAATTGTAATGCACGAGAAATCGCATCTAATACCGAAGTAGATACTTTTATATCTCTGCCTTGCTCTAACCATGTATACCAAGTAAGACTCACACCGGCTAGTTGAGCCACTTCTTCTCTTCTTAATCCTGGTGTTCTTCTACGGGTTCCTACAGGTAAACCAACCATTTGGGGCGTAATTTTCGAACGTTGGTTTTTTAGAAATTCTGATAATGCTTGAAGTCTTGTTTCAGGTTTCATGAAGATCTCCCTTTAAAATATTATTAATTATACTAGGATAAACAACAACTTGTAATAGGATAACACAATGGCTAAAGTTAATAAAAACAAGGAGGGAATGATCATGAAAAGAGTTGTCATTACTGGAATGGGAATTATTTCTCCACTTGGAAATGATGTAAATAGCTTTTGGAATCAACTAATCAAAGGACAATCGGGAATATCTTTCATTGATTCTTTTGATACAACTGATTATAAAACAAAAATAGCTGGAATCGTTCGTGATTTCGATGCAGATAAAATATTGGGAAGAAAAGAAGCAAAACGTTTAGATCGCTTTAGTCAGTTTGCCTTAGCAGCAGCCGAACAAGCATTAGAAAATTCACAATTACAGTTAGATCAAGTTGATCTTGAACGTTTAGGCGTATATGTTGGTTCAGGAATCGGGGGCATCCAATCGCTTGTCGAAAATGTAAATGTATTAGATAAACGAGGTCCCTCAAGAGTAAGCCCCAGCCTTGTCCCCATGATGATTTCAAATGCAGCTGCGGCCCAAATCAGCATAAGATTAAGGGCACAAGGGCCATCATTGTCACCAGTCACAGCTTGTTCTATTGGGAACACCTCTATTGGTGAAGCTTTCAATGCGATCCGAAACGATGATGCAGATATTATATTTGCCGGTGGAGCAGAAGCTGCCATCTCACAGATATCTTTGGCCAGTTTTGGAAACGCACATGCACTATCTACTAGAAACCAAGAGCCAAGCCTAGCCAGCCGTCCATTCGATACAGATAGAGATGGTTTTGTGATGAGTGAAGGCGCAGGTATCTTAGTATTAGAATCATTAGAAAACGCAATTCTTAGGGATGCACCGATATTATGTGAAGTAGTGGGATACGGAGCTAGTTCAGATGCTCATCATATGGTAGCATCACACCCAGAAGGTAAAGGTGCCTACTTAGCCATGAAAAAAGCATTGAGAAGTGCAAACATATCAACAGATGAAATTGACGTTATTAGTGCTCATGCAACAAGTACACAAGTAGGTGATCGTTCAGAAGTTCTAGCAATTAAGAAATTATTTGGTGATCGTTCAAGTGAAATTCCAACAACGGCAAACAAGTCAATGACTGGGCACATGTTTGGTGCTGCCGGCGGAGTAGAAGCCATTGCTTTAGTGGAAAGTTTGAGACGAGGAATGATTCCGCCAACTATTAATGTAGAGAATCAAGATCCAGACTGCAATTTAGATGTTGTATTAGAAGCGAGGGAGCTTCCATTGAAATATGGGCTATCCAATTCTTTTGGTTTTGGAGGACATAATTCAGCCATCTTGTTAAAGCATTACGATTGATCAAGGGTGTATAGCCCTTGATTTTTTTTCATTTTGGGAATACCTCAGAGACAAATGATGACGGGCAACAGCAATCTGATATATTAAATAGAGAAAAGAGAATACTAAAAAACATTTAGAAAGGAAGGTGATCCCATGCCAAACAACCAAACACCCAACCCGCTCATCCATGAAAAATCACCATATCTCCTTCAGCACGCCCACAACCCAGTACACTGGTACCCGTGGGGGCAAGAAGCATTCGATAAAGCCAAACGTGAAAATAAACCTGTGCTTGTCAGCATCGGTTACGCCACTTGCCACTGGTGCCACGTCATGGCACACGAAAGCTTTGAAGATCAACAAGTCGCTGACATCTTAAACGAGCATTTCATTTCGATCAAAGTCGATCGTGAGGAGCGTCCAGACATCGACTCGATGTATATGTCTGTTTGTCAGATGATGACGGGGCAAGGCGGCTGGCCGCTCAACGTGTTTGTCACGCCGGATCAAAAGCCTTTTTATGCGGGAACGTACTTTCCAAAGAGAAGTGCATACGGGCGCCCTGGCTTTATCGAGGCACTGACACAATTGCTGGATGCGTACCATAAAGACCGGGATCATATTGAATCATTGGCAGAGAAAGCGACAAATAATCTGCGGATTAAAGCAGCAGGGCAGACAGAAAATACGCTGTCTCAAGAGGCAATTCACAAAGCCTATTATCAGCTCATGAGCAGCTTTGATACGCTGTATGGCGGATTCGGCTCCGCACCAAAATTTCCTGCACCTCATATGCTCTCATTTCTGATGCGCTATTATGAATGGACGGGGCAGGAGAATACGCTGTATGCAGTCACGAAAACGTTAGATGGGATGGCAAATGGCGGTATATATGACCATATTGGTTCCGGTTTTTCTCGTTATTCGACGGATGAAAAATGGCTTGTGCCGCATTTTGAAAAAATGCTGTATGATAACGCCTTGCTGATGGAAGCTTACACAGAAGCATATCAGCTCACTCCAAAACCAGAATATGAAAAGCTTGTCCAACGTCTGATTCAATTTATCAAACAGGAGATGATGAATCCGGATGGCTCCTTTCATTCAGCGATAGATGCAGATTCTGAAGGGAAAGAAGGACAATATTACGTCTGGTCAAAAGATGAGATCATCACCCATTTAGGGGAGGAGCTCGGCGCTTTATTTTGCGAAGTCTATCACATCACAGAAGAGGGGAACTTTGAAGGGGCGAACATTCCCCATACGATTTCCACCTCATTTGAGGACATCAAAGCCTCTTTTTCGATCGACGATAAAACCCTTCAATCCAAGCTGCAAGAAGCCCGGCATATTTTACAATCAGTCAGACAGCAGCGACCTGCGCCGCTTGTAGATGACAAAGTGCTCACATCCTGGAATGCGCTGATGATCGCAGCCCTTGCCAAAGCAGGAAGGGTCTTTGATTCAGAGGAAGCGATTCTTATGGCGCAGCAGGCGATGTCTTTTCTAGAAACACATCTTGTTCAACATGAGCGGCTCATGGTCCGCTACAGAGAAGGTGACGTGAAGCATCTCGGCTTTATCGAGGATTATGCGCATATGCTAAAAGCGTATATGTCTTTATATGAAGCGACCTTTGAATTAGATTGGCTGGAAAAAGCCACAGCCATTGCGGAGAACATGTTTGAGCTGTTTTGGGACAAGGAAAAAGGGGGCTTTTTCTTCTCAGGTTCAGATGCGGAAGCGCTCCTCGTTCGAGAAAAAGAAGTGTACGACGGTGCCATGCCTTCTGGTAACAGCACCGCACTTCACCAGCTTCTTAAACTAAGCAGAATGACTGGACGTCAAGACTGGCTGAAAACATTAGAACAGATGTTCAAAGCCTTTTATGTCGATGTCTCTTCCTACCCAAGCGGACACACAGCGTTTCTGCAAGGGCTCTTGAGTCAATATGCGGCAAAAAGAGAAATCATCATTCTTGGGAAAAACGGAGATCCGGAAAAAGAACGGCTTTTACAGGCGCTTCGGAAACGATTTATGCCATTTGATATCATTTTGACCGCCGAAACAGGAAATGACTTAGCCAAGCTCGCACCATTTGCAAAAGATTACAAAACAATCGACGGCAGCACCACCGTGTATATTTGTGAAAACTATAGCTGCCGCCAGCCGATCACCCAAATCGATGAAGTGATGGAACAGTTATTCCACGATTAAGTTTGTCATATGATGACTATGAGAAGACAAAATGAGGACAAACAGATAAAAAACATGTCAATCCGCTAACAAATCGTCTGTACGGTTTTATTTTTCCTAAAAAACGGTTAGAATGCGCACTAGATGTTCTCATACCGAAGGGAGAGAAAATGATGAAAAAGGTTTCATACACACTCATCGCTTGTTTGTTATCTGTTGGACTTGCAGCCTGCTCGTCAAACGATGCCAAACAAGATAAGCAAAACGATGCAGCCAAAAACAAGGAAACAACACAGGCTGATCAAAAAGAGCAGCAAAAGCAAATGGAAGAAATGCAAAAGAAATTAGATGCACAAAAAATCGATGATCAAAAGGTCGTTGCGACCGTCAACAAAGACAAAATCACAGGCAGTGAATACAATAGCGCCTTATCTACCATCCAAGGCCAGCTTCAGCAGTCCGGGCAAGACCCAACTTCTAAAGAAGGCGAGAAAGCAGTCAAGAAACAAACCATTGATGCGCTCGTAGGACAAGAGCTCATCCTGCAAGATGCTGAGAAGAAGGGCTTCAAAGCCTCTGACAAAGAAGTAGATAAGCAGCTAAAGGAAGAAAAGAAACAGTTTAAAGACAACGCTCAATTCGAAGAAGCACTGAAAAAGAGCGGACTTACATTGGATCAGCTGAAAAGTGACATTGCCGACAGCATCAAGTACAGCCAATATGTCGACAAAGAAATCAAATCAGCCTCCGTCTCTGAGAAAGACGTCAAAGCGTACTATGACCAATACGCAGACCAAATGAAAAAACAAAAGCAAAAAGCACCAGAATACAAAGAGGTTAAATCACAAATTAAAAAACAGCTAGAATCTCAAGAAAAGCAGAAAGAAGTACAAAAAGAAATTGAAAAACTAAAGAAATCTGCGAAAATTAATGTGTCTCTGTAACAGCTAAGAAAAAATCCGCCATTGTGCGGATTTTTTTGTTACTTCACGAACCATTTTTCCAAATTTATGACAAAAGCCTCATCATAAACGTCTCTTCCATCCGATATGATGGGAGTACAAAAGAAAGCGCTAACAATTCTTTTGTCTCTGAAAAGGTACAGGATCAAAAGCAGTTCTCGTACTTTTGCTTCAGTCAATCGGACATCTACAAAAGGAGGATCTTTATGTTCAAATGGTTTAAACCTGCTCCGCATATCGACAGGCTTGATGATGCCAAAACAGACGAGACCTATAAGCGGCTGCGGCTGCAAGTCTTTCTAGGCATCTTTATCGGGTATGCGGGCTACTATTTGCTGCGCAAAAATTTCGCTTTTGCCATTCCATATCTACAGGAAGAGGGGTTCACGAAAAGTGAATTAGGCTTTGTACTCGCAGCCGTATCCATTG
The DNA here is from genome assembly GCF_000800825.1 of Bacillus sp. WP8. Lineage (NCBI taxonomy): Bacteria > Bacillati > Bacillota > Bacilli > Caryophanales > Bacillaceae > Bacillus > Bacillus sp. WP8. The sequence continues at coordinate 212,110 of NZ_CP010075.1, read as the reverse complement.
CTTATGGCTTTAGTAAATTCATCATGGGGATGATCTCAGACCGCTGTAACCCCAGATACTTTTTAGCTGCCGGACTCTTTTTATCAGCTCTTATCAATATCCTATTTGTCTCATTTCCGTGGGTCACATCCAGTGTATGGATCATGTTTTTGTTCATGTTCTTAAATGGCTGGTTTCAAGGTATGGGGTGGCCGCCATGCGGACGTACGATGGCGCACTGGTTTTCGGTTAGTGAACGTGGTACGAAAATGTCCATTTGGAACGTCGCTCACAATATCGGCGGGGGGATTCTTGCACCGCTTATCACATTAGGAATTGTGCTGTTTGCGACGTGGAAAAGTATCTTTTTCTTCCCTGCCATCATTGCCATTATCGTCTCCTTCGTGATCATTCTTCTCGTACGGGATACCCCGCAATCCACTGGTCTTCCGCCAATCGAGGAATATCGAAATGACTATCCGGCACAAAAATATGAGGATCAAGAAAAAGAATTAACAGTGAAAGAGATTTTATTTAAATATGTACTCAACAATAAATTCCTATGGTATATCGCCATTGCCAACGTGTTTGTGTACTTCGTCCGTTACGGTGTCGTTGACTGGGCGCCGACCTACTTAACAGAAGCGAAGGGCTTTTCACCAGAGCATTCACGCTGGTCTTATTTTCTTTATGAATATGCAGGCATTCCCGGTACATTATTGTGCGGATGGATCAGTGACCGCTTCTTTAGAAGCCGCCGCGCACCAGCTGGCGTCATCTTTATGGTCGGGGTGTTAATTGCTGTTCTCGTTTACTGGCTAAATCCTGCTGGCAATCCAATGGTCGATAACATTGCCCTCATCAGCATCGGCTTTTTGATTTACGGACCGGTCATGCTCATTGGACTTCAAGCCATTGATCTCGCTCCGAAAAAAGCAGCTGGCACTGCTGCCGGACTGACAGGCTTCTTCGGCTACATTGGCGGCTCTGCCTTTGCCAATGCCTTGATGGGTGTCGTCGTCGATCACTATGACTGGACAGGAGGCTTCATTTTACTGGTTGGTTCTTGTGTGCTTGCGATTGTTTTCCTCGCGATGACATGGAATACAGGAAAACGCGTAGAGCAAGCTTAATGAAAATCACATAAAAGATTCATATCCACCCAACATGCTCTTTACATCTATTTCTTATGATGGAGGCAGTTACCGTAAAAGGAGGTTAAAATATGAAGAAAAGTAGATTACTTGCTTTCGTGTTGCTCTCTTTTGCTTTACTGTCTTTTGCGTGGGTGCCGGCCACCATATCGGCTCATGAACATCTTTTATCTCCAGATCGCATCTTAACCGTTGCACACCGCGGAGCATCAGGGTATGCACCAGAGCATACCCTGGCTTCCTATAAACTCGCCACAAAGATGAATGCAGATTACCTCGAACTCGATCTTCAAATGACAAAGGATGGACATCTCATCGTGATGCACGACGAAACCGTTGACCGGACCACAAACGGAACAGGGTGGGTCAAAGACCTCACACTTGCCGAAATCAAACAGCTTGATGCGGGCACATGGTTTAACGAAGCCAATCCCGACAGACAAAATGCCAACTATATCGGACAGAGAGTCCTTACATTAGATGAGGTGCTGCGCTATTTCGGAAAACGAGAGAATTATTATATTGAAACAAAAAAACCAGACCTTTATCCGCAAATGGAAGAAAAACTATTGGCCGCCTTAAAGAAACATCATCTTCTTGGGAAACACACAAGAAAAGGGCAGGTTATCATACAATCCTTTAGTCAAGACAGCCTGCTAAAGCTGCAGAAATTAGCTCCGCGCCTTCCAAAAGTACAGCTATTAGACAGAGCCCAAATGACATCCATCACAGACGATCAGCTCGACTTTATTAAAACGTACGCCGTGGGAGTCGGACCGAATTTTAGAGCTTTAACACCTGAAAACGTCCAGCAGGTCAGAAGCCACGGACTGCTCCTTCATCCATATACGGTCAACAGCGAAGCAGACATGACACGTCTTCTGCAATACGGCGTCACCGGTCTTTTCACCAACTATCCAGATGTCTTTCAGCGTGTCAAATCTTCTCTGTAAACGACAAAAGCCTCGCGGTCCACTCCGCAAGGCTTTTGATTATTTCACCGTTTGATCAGAAGAAGCTGTTTCAATCGGTTTCCGTTTCCCAATTCCAAATACAAAAAAGCTAAGCGCCACTAAAATCAAGAACCCAATTGCTACAATAAGAGAAATACGCGTATCCTGATTAATGAGCATAAACACAAGTACCATTACTAAGAATCCGATTGTAAGATAGTTAGAAAACGGTGCTAGCGGCATCTTGAACGGATGCTGATCAAGCGCTGCTCCCTTCGCCTTTCTGAAGCCAATATGACTAATCAAAATGACAAACCAAGGCACCATCCCAGGAAGAACACTCGCACTATACACATAGACGAAAATGTTTGGCGGAGAAACATAATTCAGAACAACTCCTATCGCTAGACCAATCAGCACAGCGAATGTCCCAAAATACGGTACACCATTTTTCGAAATTTTTGTAAAGAAAGCAGGCGCCTGACCATTTACACCTAATGTATAAAGCATACGGCCCGCACTGAAAATACCACTATTACAGCCTGACATCGCTGCTGTAATCACAACAAAGTTAATAATACCAGCCGCTGCTGTAATTCCGATCTTCGCAAACGTCGCCACAAATGGACTGCCAAGCGTATTCAGCTGATCCCATGGATACACAGTCACAATGACAAAGATCGCACCAATATAGAAAATCAAAATACGCCAGATGATACTTTTGATGGCATTGGTCAGCGTCTTTTCTGGATTTTGTGCTTCACCTGCTGTAATCCCAATCAGCTCAACACCCTGGTAGGCAGCAATGACGAGCGACAATGCAAACAAGAACCCGGTAAATCCACCTGTAAAGAACCCGCCGTGAGCCCACAGATTAGACAAGCCGATAGGCGTCCCGCCATTTCCAAATCCGAAGAAAATAATGCCTAGACCTGCAACAATCATCAAGATAATCGTCACAATTTTGATCATCGCAAACCAAAATTCAAATTCACCGAACGACTTAACCGAAATCAAGTTGGCCGCTCCTAAAATGATCATCGCAATTAACCCTGGAATCCACGCAGGCAGCTCTGGGAACCAATATTTCATATAAGCCCCAACAGCAATAATTTCAGACATTCCGACAATGACCCACTGGAACCAGTTACTCCAAGCCGTCATATACCCTGCAAGCGGATGAATATATTGATGCCCGAATGTAGCAAACGACCCTGTACTCGGCTCAAGATATAACATTTCTCCCATCGCTCGCATAATAAAAAAGATAAAAATACCACACACTGCGTATGCTAGAAGAACCGATGGACCTGTCCATTGAATGGCCTTCGCTGACCCCATAAATAAGCCAACACCGATTGTGCCGCCAAGAGCGATCATTTGAATATGGCGGGCACTTAACCCTCTCTTTAATTCCTTTTGAGCCACTTTTCTTCCCCCTCATCAACAAACAACATAAAAAATAAAAATCAGAATTTTCATTCTGATTGAGAAACATCAATCTTTCGATGTATATTATCATAATAAATCTACCCTTAAAAAACAATTGTTTTTTTCAGGAAAACACTATTAACAAAATATTCTGACATAAAAAGAGTTTCAAATTGTTTTATATTGATATATTGAATCAAGGGAAGAAAGTTACTTCAATGCTGATGACTTAATAGAAAATGACCACCTCTTATATCAACCTCAAAGGATCTTTGTCCATTCTTATGCACCAAGTTTTTCTGCTCTCGATAACAAAGAAAGTCATTCTGAAAAGTGCCAGATCTTTTCTTTACATAACAAGTAAACCCATCATTTTCTGGAATCGCCACTTTGACATATGCTCCAGTTGAAATAGACTTAAGTGAATGTAGCATGCTTGTAGAATGAATTTGTATCCTTCTACCTGTTACATGCAGATCAACTTCTGAGAAAGCACCCGTCAACTCACCTTTTGACGATGTGGCGTGCAATGACAATGTCTGCGCGGCCAGCTGCCGGCTAGAAATAAGTCCACCAACTGTCTCTAAAAGAAGATGCTTGATTTCACCTGACAGCATCGTCTTTCCAGAAGTTAAATGACCATAGACATTTTCCACCCCCAACCCTTCTGCCTGAAGATTTGCTCCTTTACAACGAATGGACATAGTCTGTATTTGATTTTTCGGAAGATAAATAGTGAGATCTGTTTGATAAAGGTGCAGTCCTAAGCTGAATATTCTTTTTCGTCTATCTTGAATGACCAGCCGCCCATCTTTTACCTGATGATGCAGCAAATAGCGCTTTGGAAAGACTTGATCGGTCGTTTGACGAATGATGAGATAAGGATGATCATGGTGATGGATACGCACCTCTCCGAGCAGCCAATCAAGCGATAATTCTACGACCAATTCTTCAATTTGAACCGTATGCTCCACATGTCTCCCTCCTTTTTCATCGTGGCTTATCTCGCTTGAAGCCGGGTGATACTGGCCCACAATTCCAACATTACAATCAGAACAGCTACGACCATGACTCCTGACAAAATGACATTCATTTGATCATTTCCATCAACTGCGATACATACGTTTCCTAAAACAGCACATAGAACAATCGCAGTCATGATCGTCATGAAGGTAGATTTCTTCATTAATCCCACTCTCATCGCAATCATGCCAATACCATTAATACAGCAAGTAAACACTAGGTACGTTTTGATCACATTGAACATCACATCAGCAGTCAGCGCATCCTGAACGATAGGGAAGAACGTTTCAGTAACACTAAACACAATAAATGAAGGAATGATGCTACACAGCATAGCAATCGTAGAAAAACACAGCATCCAGACCATTCTCGGAAGGAGTGATGCTTTCAAACTTGGTGAATAAGCTTCATGTTCTTTCAATGTATTCACCACTACTCGACAATACATCCATGCTGTGACGATCGAAAAAAAGATCATCCATACTATACTGGTCAACAAATAGATATTCGGATATTGCTGAAAACCTATTTCCTGTTCAACCCGTGCAGCAAACGCTGCAAAATAGATAAACACCAGCAGTACAATGCTTGCGATCATACTAGCTTGAATGTAATTTTTCATATGACTTTTTCTCAGCTCTAGTTTTATGAAGTGAAGCATAAGGCATCCTCCTATGAAATGAATTCTCCTTTTGTCTCTTATTTGACCAGTTAGATTTCAGACTGATCATATCCACCAATCCCAGCATAATGCGCTGTGACCTTTTGAATGAATAGATCACTCACCACATCCACTCCAAGCCCTTTCATCATCTGTTGTAAAAACAGCAAACGCTGACTAGTTTCCTGCTGATCACGAGCAAATAGCGTTGGGTTCAGCCATATATTCACGAGAAGCATAAACACTTCTGCCACTTCACCAGGAAAAGCAGTCGTTATCGAACCATCCTCAATCCCTTCAAGAATCAGCTGTTTGATTTTAAGCGCATCCTGATTTACGCCTGCCTTCATTCCCTCCACCACAAATTGCGGGTTTTTGATCTGGTCAACCAAGATCCCATCTATCGAATGAGATTGTGGATCTGCCACAAGCTGCTCTAAAATACGCTGCAGCTTCTCTTTCGCATGCGCTGCCTCTGTATGCTCAATCAAATCTTCAAGTTTCTTAGTCGCATGGCGAAATTGCCTCTCCATCACGGCACGTAATATTTCTTCCTTTGATTTGAAATGATGATAAATAGCCCCTTTAGACATATTCAATTCATGTATGATATCCTGCAAACTTGTCTTTTCGAATCCTTTTTCCTGAAACAGTTTCGTCGACACATCTAAAATTTGCTGGATCGTCTTTTCTGGATATTTATTTCTGGCCAATTAAAACGCCTCCCTTTACATACCGACCGTTGGTATGTATTTTAATCCACTACATGATAAACTGTCAATATCGGTTCTTTATATAAAATAAAAAAAGACCGCTCACACGGTCTTCTCGAGTTCAAACTGAACATCGGCAATGCCGAAGCCCCACCAGAATCCCTCACTATCGGTGACTCTCGTTGATAGATAGAAATTCTCTAAAATCAGCTGCTATTTCCTTAGATTTCGTATGATGCAAATAATGGCCGCCTTCGAAAGTAACAACTTTTCCGTGATCTACATTTTTCAGAAGATCTTCATGCATCGGTTTCCAGCTTGGTGTTTCTTCCTCCGTTTCATCCGCTAGGTAGAAAACAACAGGGAGATTCTTAGGGAAATGTAAGCGTTGAGCGTTATTAAAATTATTCGTGATGTTTTCTGCCTCGCTAGCTTGGCTTTCATCCAAGAAATTTCGGAAGGTCAGCATTTTAATCTGATCTTTCGTTTGATCATCCACGTTAGGCATCACGAGTTGATCTGGATTCATTTTCACTATCAATCTGTAAAAACCGGATTGATGAAGCAGCTGCAAGCTGGAGACTGGCAATTCATCTGAATCCTCCTGCTTCGGAACACTATTATCAATTCCAACAAATGCTTTCACTTCTTTTTCATATTGATTTACATATTCTAATCCATAAATGCCAAAAATCGAATGCCCCATCAACGTATACTTTTTAATGTTGAGCTTCTGCAAACATTCATGAATCTCATCTACAATGTTTTGACTTGTGCGTACTTTATCTGTATCGTCACTTAAACCATATCCAAATGGTTCAATCACTACGACTCTATAATATGGTGATAATTCATTTACTAGCGGCATAAAATCCAGCACGGGTGAAGCAGTTCCATAGCCCGGGAGAAGTACAATCGTTTCTTTCCCATCGCCTTGAATGAGCACATTCATCTGCTTCCCGTCCACCAAAACCTTTTGCCCATAATCTTCTATTTTCCCCTTCTCCCTTTCATTACTAATGAGGTTTACAAAATAAACAGTAGCTAGAAAAACAACCATGACCGTGATAAGAGTACATATAGATATCAACATGATTCTCAATATTTTTTTCATTGGTTTTTCTCTTCCCTTCATGATGAAGAACTCTAGCTTACATCCAGCGATGAATTAATATTTCCTTTCACAATAGATGATACCGATTGTATTTGCGCAAACACTTGATACATACATAAACGTAATCGCTATATAAAACCATTCTCTTGGAGATGAGAATTGATGGACCGAAGCTTGGATAACAGCAACCAATATATAGGCTATGGCAATACCTATAATAGAAAAACTTCCTGCTTTCGCTAAAATAAATTGACCTCGTTCATCATGTTTATATTCACGACTTTTCTTAAATTGAAAGGCCGTGCTTATAACAGAAAGGATAATCAAAGAATAAAGAATGATCGTCGTCATCATTGTTGTTCCTCCTTGTCGACCTCTTGAAAAACATCATACAAATCAACTTCAAATGTTCTAGCAATTTGAAATGCTAGTTTTAAAGACAAAGAATATTTACCATTTTCAATCGCTGCCACTGTTTGACGAGTCACACCTAACTTCTCTGCCAAATCCTTTTGTGTCCAGTCTTTTTCAGCTCGTAACACCTTGATTCTATTTTTAATCTCCATTTCAAATTCCTTTCTTGAAGGATACTTTACTTAACATAATGTTAAAAATAATTAACATTATGTTAAGTAATCATAACCTCTTTTCTAATGTATGTCAATTTCCCTTGATTCAAAAAAGAAGAATCATCCATTTTGAAAGTCCTGCCTCAAAATGAATGATTCTCGATAAATGATATGATCATCTGAATTAAAACACTTTCCTCTGGTAAATCGCAGTAGAAAGCCCCCAAGACAGCAGGTAGAAAAGCATAATCAGCACAGCTGACCCCGTATATAACATAGGGATCGACAAATTCATAATAAAATCAGTGATCCCACTGAATTGCTCTGCTAAATAGAGAACAACAGGCGGTCCCATAGCAGATAATACGATAAAGCCAATGATCACTGCCGTTGTGATATAACCGGGCTTTAAGATATAAAACAATGGAAACGTACACGCCGCGAACAATAAAAACAACCCGCTGCCAATCGCAATATCTGACAGCGAAAACAGCTTCCCAAAAACAAATAATGCAGCACTTGTCAGCACGATCGCAATACTCATATAGAAAATGGCGCCAAGATAACGTGATGCGATAATTTCTTTACGTGTATAGGGCAAGGAGTTTAATAGAATATTCGTTTCTGACTTTTCATCATACGCATATGTGTTAAATGGAATGAAGACACTAGCGACTAGAAACGTCAATACTGGATGGACATCCATGAAAATAAAAAATAAGATAAACGGAATAAAAATAAGTAACTGCTTCTTTTGCAAAATCACATCACGCTTAATTAAATGAAACATGCGCAACCCCGCCTTTCAAATAAAACATGATATCCTCAAGCGACGCCGGTTCAATCACAACAGCATCCCCAAAAATAAGTTTTACTTCATCAATCCGATCCGTTAATGCTTCAAACCCGGCTGCTGTACGCTGGATATGGACAAAGGCCTTTTCTGTGTCTCGATCCAATAACTCTAGGCTTCCTTTCACAAGCGCATAACTTTCTGCCACTTCATGAATCGACTGTTGAAACACCAATCTTCCATTTTGTATAAACGCAATATAATCCGCAATCCGGTCTAAATCAGTCGTCACATGCGTCGAGAAAAAGATCGTCCGATTTCCATCAATCATCAATTCTTGTAACGTGCTGAGCAGCTCTCTTCTAAAAACCGGATCTAAACCAGCAGTTGGTTCATCCATGATAATCAGCTCTGCATGATGCGACAGCGCAATCGCAAGCGACGCCTTCATCTGCATCCCTTTTGAGAATGTTTTGATCGCTTTATTCAGCGGCAGACCAAACTGCTCAATATATTGCTCAAAAAGCCGGTCATCCCAGCGTTTATAGGCAGGTGCTACAATTCGTTTGATGTCCTTTAAATTCAATCCTGGGAAAAAAACGTTAGCATCGTAAACAAAGCCGATTCGTTCCTTAATCTCTTTTTCATGAGTATGATAATCCAATCCAAAAACCTTGATGTCACCTGAATCGGGTTTTAACAAATTCATGATCATTTTAATGGTGGTCGACTTACCCGCTCCATTCTCTCCAATAAACCCTGTAACAAATCCTTTCTTAACTTGTAAATCGAGATTCTGAACTGAAAAATCCTTGAATCGTTTCGAAACTCCTTTGAATTCAATCACATGCTCCACTCATCTCACTCCTCATATAAGAACTTTAATAACTGCTGCAATTCATCAAAAGATAATCCTAATTCTTTCCCGTTTGTGACAACCGCTCCGAGCTGTTCCTCGATCACCTTCAATTTCTTCTCTCTCATCACTTCTACGTTTTGTTCCGCAACAAAAGATCCCTTGCCTACAATTGAATAAATAAATCCTGCCTTCTCTAACTCTTCATACGCTCGCTTTGTTGTAATCACGCTAATTTGTAGATCCTTCGCCAGCTTTCGAATAGACGGCAGTGCTGCGCCTTCTGCAAGCTCACCCGTTAAAATCATCGATTTGATTTGATTCGTAATTTGCTCATAGATGGGCTCCTTAGAATGGTTTGAAATCGTAATTTGCATATAAAAACCTCTTTTTTCACATAGTTAGAACAAAATATTGTATATATACTATATATACATTATATACACACTAAAAGAATATTCAACCATTTTAAAAAATGTTCTCCTCATTTTTTTAAAATAAAAAACCGCACAGCCCAAAAGCCATACGGTTCTTTAACAAAATGCTTTATTTCCAATATACCCATTTTCCCATAAGCCACTCCACAGGACCTCTTCTCCATTTTTTCAAATAGAGATAGCTGATGAACAGCTGTGCTGTGTACAGTCCGACAGCAAGAAGCAGCCCAAATATTGACCCCAATTGTCCAAATAGACCAAGTCCATAAGAATAGAAAATCGTTGTACAAATAATCGACTGCGCCAAATAGTTTGATAGAGACAAACGGCCAAGCCCTGCAAACAGACGTTTCAACCCTTGTGCAGCCTTTGAATAGTAAAAAACAATAAAGGCTTGAATATAACCGATCGTCAGGACATAGGCTCCTAACGTCAACACCATTTCACTCCAAGGAGCATCAATAAACGTCGCACATTTTAAAGCAAGCCCGATGATAATCATCCAAATCCAGCCTTTACGATAAGCCATGCCTCGATCTTCTTCTGTCAAATGACCTTTTTTCCCGATCGCCATGCCAAGCAGTGCAAATGGACCGATCATGATAGGAGCATAGAGAAGACTTAAAATTGGTGTCATAGTAAGTGTTACAATTGCCATAATGATGGAGACGATTACCATATCATCTTCAATTGTAATCCGGCTCAATACAATATCGCCATATGTACCAGTCCCATATACATTCGTTAATAAATCAGGATTTCCGTAAATAAAATTCATTAGAGATGGATAAATCACTAAAGATAAGGCACCTAAAATACCCGACCATATAAACACTGTTTTGATTCGGCTGTTTATAAACATCATCAAGAAAAACATACAAGCTCCATAATAAAGAAGGATGTCACCATTCCAAATAAAGATGTAATGCAGCATCCCAAGCACAATCAGACCAAAACCACGGCGAACGACAATGGCATTCGTATTTAACCCCTTGGCCTTCGTCGATTCAATCAGCTTGATAAAAGAATACCCAAACAAAAAGGAAAAAATCGGATAAAAAGACCCTTGGAACAAAATTTCCGTCACATATACACCGAATTCCTGCCCCCAAAAACTCGAATCAAACATTTTCTCAAAATCATAATCATATTGAAAATTAAGCATATTCACGATCAAAATACCTAATAAACTAAAACCACGTAAACTATCAATAAACTCAACCCTAGATCCCTTCAACTCGACAGCTCCTTCGGACAATATAAAGATAAAGCATATTTATCCTACCACACTTTTAAAAAATTGGTTCATATCCCCATGTGAAAAGGTGTGTTTTAAGGTAAATTTAATAAAAAAACCTAGAATATACATTCTAGGTATCATACTGAATAATTATGACTTATGACTTTCTTCTTCTTTCCGCAGCACACGCTTCAAATAAAACAAAATTCCCAAACCAAACAAAATTAACGCCAGTTCCCAGTCTGCAGAAATCGGCAACCATTTCAGCATCATTAAAATCAGCAAAACCGCTCCAACACCTGCGGAAAAAATGACGTTTCTTTTTAATTCTTTGTTTGATTTCAACAACACTCTCTCCTCCCCAATTGAATGTTTTTCTAACTTTTTCAAAATTCTTTCCCAGCCGGTATCTCCCATTTTCCGATCTATTAACTGCCCATCTTGATCAAAGAGGCAAAAGCTAGGTAATCCTTGAATCTTATACTTTGCAACAATCTCATAATCTTGATCCAATACAATAGGAGCGGTTATATTCTTTTCCTCTACATACTCTGAAACAACATCTTCCGATTTTTCCTCTTCTGTATATGGAACATGGACACAGGTTAAATGAATACCCAGCTCATTCACACGTTGTAGAATATGATTGGTTAATTCTTCACAATGAGGACAGCTGACTGACCAAAAATAAAGAAGCTGATGCTGTCCCTTAGGTACACTCCTTTAGCTGAAAAGCGATAATTTTCCCTAAAGCTTCCTCTGCAGCAAAAGGAGTAACGCTGCCTGTTGGATTTTCTTGTTCTTGTTTTAAGCACTCGTACATGTTTTTTTCAATTTTTGATGGATCAATCCAAGAGATACACCATGATGCCCAGAAACAAGTAGGTCCCTCATAACGTTTAGCCAGTTGCAGAAGGAAGGGCAAACTGGGCTGACCAATCCTCATGAGTGACATTGCAGCGGCCATTCTTGTATCTTCTTCGTCACTTTCTAATAGCCGAGCTAGCGGTTCTGCTGCGTCCCCCGCATCTGCTCCAAATTCACCAAGTACAGCTGCTGCAATGTTCCGCAGAGAGCCTTTTTCTTTTAAAGCCTCAACAAGGACGGGCACTGCATCTTTTCCTGATTTTCTCAATTCCCCCATTGCTTGAACGATCGTTACTTCATTTGTATTGGCCAATTGTTGAACGGATTGAGACAGCTTATTTTCTGGTTTCATTTACAATCAACTCCTCTTTTTAATGAACCGTACGGTATCGATAACAAAGCATATAAAATCCAGCCCCAGCCGCTAGGGATACAATTGTAGTCAGCAAGCCATCAGTGATGAGATAAATGCTAATCATGACCATAGCACTGATCACAAACGCAAATAGCAATGAGCGATAATAGGCGGTCAAAGCAAAACTCCTTTCTCTTCTCAGAGGCTGCATAAAGGCAAAGAGCCGTATGGCCAAAAACCATATATAAACTCCTCCACCAAATAAGGTCCAATACAAAACATCCTGAATCTCAACCAAATAAAGAGAAATCAAGTAGAAAGCATACAGCCAAAAGGTTTGAAACACTTCTAACAGAATGATTTTTTGATATAAAGCACCTGGAAAAAGGTAGAGCACTCCTGTTTGTGCGTGTCTTACAATCCCTGCATAATATGAACTAAAAAGAACGGATACCGCCATGACGATCAAGAATAGATTCAGCCAATCTGAAAAATAAGTAAAGACAACATAGTAAGTACCAATTAACAGCATAGTAGATAGTACATGGAAAATCATATACTTTTTTATCAGCAATAATTCAATCCAAAGAAAAGCCCAGCTCCCCGTTAATGCCGGAAGTCCCCACCATGTCCTGCTCTTTTTTTGAACGATTGGACTTGATTGAATATGTTTCCCCTCAAATTCCTCCCAAAATACTGCCTCCTTGACTAAAGACTCCTTCATCTCTAAACGATGACTAGCACTGTACATCATCATGAAAGATAGAAACATCACTCCAATAAAAATGAAGACAGAAAGAATGGAGAACTCTTCGATCATACGTCCAGCTTGAAACATCAAAGAATCAGCAATGTTCATCAATGAAGGCTGTTTCATCACCAATTGATTCAAAACAAGCAGTGAAAAGCTGAAATACATCAAGACAAAACCGAGTAAGAGCAAACGCTTGTATACTCGAATGGTTCTAGCACAAGAAACCGCAATCATCCAAGTTTCGACCAAACATAACAGCCCTGTCAGAATGAGTGATTTTCCAAGCAGAAACGGGTACTGCTGCGTCATAAAAAACAGGAGTAGATCGGCAGCTACAGCAGAGAAAATGAGAAGAGCCCCTCTCCAGAAAATGTGATACATCCACACACTGATAACAACCGTCCATAAAGAAACGCCATTTCCATATAACCAAATGATATCGTTCATTTGGCTAGGCAGCCGGTTCGTAAACAAACCAACCCCCATATAAAGAACAAACAAACAGACAATGATCCACCCTGCTGCACTTGTATCCCAATCACCCATACTTGAAACTGCGCTTAGCTGAAAACCAATTGCCGCTATGAAAAGAAGTAAGATCAGAAAAGGCATTTTCTTTTCTTGATTTTTACTGATCAAGCGCCTTTGAGATTTCATCCATAAAAGGGAGAGTGTATTATTCACTTGACCACTCCCCCAAAAGTTGAATAACTTCTGCCCTCCACTCAACCTGTTCTTCCTTTAATTGAGGAACATCCATACTCTTCATGATGGCACCGTCTCGAATCAATACCACCCTACTGGCTGTATCGAGAACGAACTCCAGACTATGAGTCGACACAAAAATCGACCCACCTTGACTACTTTTTTGTCTCAGCCAATCCGACAGCCACTGTTTTGATGGAATATCTAACCCGACAGTCGGTTCATCTAATATAAAAAGGGAGGCATCTTGAACAATGGCTCCTGCTAAGACGACACGCTGCTTTTGGCCTCTTGAAAGCCTTCCACACAGTTCATTCATCTTCTTTTCCATATGTACTTCTTTCAACGCTTCATATACCTTTTCCCTGATCTGTTTTAAGCTTTTATGATATCCACGAGCACGGAATTGAACATGTTCAGCAGCCGTTAAATCTGGATACAAATACGGCTGATCAGGAATAAGAGCTACTTGTTTTTGGACATGGGCATGACCAGGCGGGAAACCCTCTATGAGAATTTCCCCTCCATCTGGTTTATATAGACCCGTTAAACATCGAATCGTTGTCGTCTTCCCGGCACCATTAGGCCCAAGCAGCGCCACAACCTCCCCTGGTTCGATGGAAAATGACAGATCCTCTATCCCATCACCATTTCTATATCGTTTGCTTACATTCTGAACCTCCATGAATGGCATCAAATCTCTCCCTTTTATTAGAGTGATGTATGCTTATCTATGGTGTGTTAAAAATCAAAAACGAATGTCATTAGACCCACTAATCATTAACCCTAATATTACCATATAGAGAATAACAAGGTAATAGGATTGAGGTAATCTATTCTATATACAACGGGAAAATAAAATAGATTATGTACAAAAAAAGATTGGGTTGCAGCATCCCAATCTTTTATCTATTCACCCACAACCATCTCCTGACACGCCCAAGCATCCACCTCTACCTTTAAAGCAGGGGAAGCCAATGCCACTACATAAATCATCGTCATACAAGGCAGGTGCGTGCCCAAAAACTGCCCCATGATTTGTTTCCTGCTCTCAGCATCGAACTCTCCTACGAGATAAAATACTAGTTTCGTTATATCTTCCACGGCCATATCTGCCGCTTCTACGTTTCGTTTCACATTCTCTAACGCTAGCTCTAGCTGCTCCAACGGGCTCTCGGGAATTGTTCCATCCGCCTCCATCCCCACTTGACCTGATAAGGTTAACCATCGCTGTGGTCCTGTTGTTTCTATTTGATGGGTATATGGGGCAACTGGCGGGTGAATGGTCTCAGGATTACGTAATGTTCTCATTGATAAAAACCCCTTTTCTGAAAATACAGTCAATTTTTATCATCATATCAAATTTTCAACCGTATTCAGATTTTTATGCTCAGAGTAAACTTAAGCAACAATCGCAACAGCCTGCTATAATTCTTGTCTTCTAAAAAGAAACCATCCGATAAGAAAAAAGAAAACAATCAATACCGATACACCTAGAAAACTTGTAAGTGCCTGATCCGAATAAGTCCCCTTATAAATCATCTCTTCGGCTGCATTTGTCACGCCTTTAGGCGCAAACTTCCCTAATGTCTCTTCATAAAATGAAGGTACGGTAAACAGAATAAGGTTGATCAAAAGCGAAACACCGCCAGCTGTGACAGAACGTTGAAAGAACGCCGAAGCACAAATGGTCGATACCACAATCAGCAATAAATTTGGATAATAAAGAAGTGTTCCTTTTAACACATTCATCCAATCCACATGCCCAAATTGAATGTCCACATAATAAACAGAGGCAAGCACTGCCACCACCAAACTAAACAAAGTCAAACAGGCATAGGCGCATATTTTCGAGACATAGTAACTCGTTCGACTGATCGGTTTCACCATAATCATCGCGGTCACTCCAGAGGCTCGCTCTCCAGCGATCGTCCCCATCACGATCATAATCAGGATAAACACACCTAGCGAATCAAATTTACTCAATGCACTCGCCAAAGCCTCTCCAGCACTAGGCTCTGGTATATAAAATGTAGACCCTTCAGGTAAATTAGCTGATTTCGATAGAAGATCCGGCAGCATTTTAAGCGTAATAGGCTGTGTGATCATTAAAATCGTAAAAATAATAGGAACAAATAAAATTTTATAGCTAGTGAATAACTCCCTAAATTCCTTTTTCAACATCATTATGCATTCACAACCTTCATGAAAATATCTTCAAGCGTCAGCTTAGATAGTCGATAATGGAGGAGAACACCGCCAGCTTCAGTGATCAGACGAGGCAGCTCCTTCAATGACGTTTGTTGATCTTTGACTCGCACCTGATAAGCGTTTTCTGTCTCAATGCATTCCTCCACCCAATGCCGCTCTTTTAGCAAAGTCACTAATTTCGTATTCTGTTGTTCTAATTGAAATTCAATCACTGGCTGGATATAGTCTTCTTTAATCTGTTTCATCGAAGAGGACATTTCAATTTTGCCGCTGTTGATCATGATAATATGATCTGCCACACGTTCAATGTCATCTAAAATATGGGTCGACATAAAGATCAGCATCTCATGCTTTAGACGCTCAATCAAAGTCAGGACGTCTTTTCTCCCCATGGGATCAAGTGCCGACACAGGTTCATCTAGAATAAGAACCTTCGGGCTGTTGATAAGCGCTTGCGCAATGGCAAGCCTCTGCTTCATGCCTCCGCTATAGCTGCCAATGGCACGATCCTTCGCCTCATACACACCACAAAGCTTCAACAGCTCCTCTGTTTTGGAACGAATGATGTTTTTCTCTAAATGAAATAACCCGGCAACCCAATTCATCCACTCCTGCCCCGTCATATCCTGATAAAATGCAGGATGCTGCGGACAATACCCTATCACATGACTGATTTGATCCATCTCCTTTGTGACATCCAAACCTGCCACCTTCACGACCCCAGAAGTTGGACGAGCAAGCCCTGTGAGAATCCGGATCGTTGTTGTCTTCCCCGCCCCATTGGCACCTAAAAAGCCAACACATCCAATCTCCCCAACAGAAAACGAGACATCTTTTAACACTTCATTCGGGCCATACGATTTCGTCAACCCATGACACTCCAGCATATTCAAGCAAATCCCCCCTATTAAGATTGTTTACGACCAAAAATGAAATACACAATAGGACCGGCACTCGCCACAAACACAATCACCAAAGCCCAAACCCATTTCACCTCTCCTCTGATTCTCGATGGGTCTCTTTTCAACAAATCAAACAAACCAATCACCATCAAAATCGCTTGCAGCAAAATAAGAGGTAAAATCATCTTCATATCCATCCACGCCACTCCCTTTTCAAACGCCAATTTGTTTTAATATCACTTCTTTTGACGACATGAAGAGAGGATTCGTTCAAACGGATTTTATTTTTATCGATCGATTGATCTATAAGATAGAAAAAAGCCCAGTGAAGGTTAGTTCACTGGGCTTGCTCATGATGAACCTCGCAAAATCTTTTCCATCTTCTTTCCTTTCGCTAACTCATCAATCAGCTTATCTAGATAACGAATGTTTTTCATGGTTTCTTCCTCAATGTCCTCTACCCGAACACCACAAATGACGCCTTTGATTAAACTGCGGGAAGGATGAAGCTCAGGAGCCTCAGCAAAGAAGGTTTCAATGTCTATCTGCTTATCTATCTGTTCCTGTAGCTCTTCTGGAATGTACCCTGTTAACCAACAAATAATCGTATCAACTTCAGACTTCGTTCGTCCCTTTCTCTCTGCCTTTGCGATATAGAGAGGATAGACTTTTGCAAAGCTCATTGTGTAAACTTTATGTTTGGTCATGTGCTCTTCTCTCTTTCTTTGTTTAAGTATTTTTTCGATGCATTAGAAGATAGTTAACCTCTCGTTTATATTCTACCCATTCTTTTATCATCAGATATATTACAATAATAACCACATGTGTATACATTATGATATAATTACTCGTTATCATATGTGAAAGGAAGAAGAAAATTGTCTAATTTCGATTTTCACGCATTACTTCAACCATTAGAGTTTGAGATGCTGGTATGTGATGTAGTGTCTCAAAGAGAAAGGGTCCCCTTTAGAACCTTTAAAGAGGGGCGAGATCAAGGTATTGATGGATTTTATACAGACAGTAAAACCAAAACCATCATACAAGTTAAACGTTATGGTCAGCAATTTTTTAAACCATTAATGAAAACTTTAAAGCAGGATCTCCAAAAAATCCGTAAATTAAAACCAGATCGATATATCTTAGGAGTATCAATGGAGTTAACACGACAACAAACAAAAGATATTGTTGATTTATTTAAAGAATTCAACGTTACTGAACACGATATATTAGATAGAGTTGAATTGAACAGACTCCTTTCACAGCCGACTTACAGAAAAGTGATAATTAACCAACCAAAGCTTTTAATCCCAAACTCAAATGTCCTAGAGCATTTGTTAAAAAAATACTTACATAGTCGTATTTATAAAGAGTCTGCCTATAGATTAAAAGATGCTTGTAAAACAGCAAAAACTTTTATACCTTCAAAAGTCTATAGGTCAGCAGTTACAAATTGGGACATTAACAGAACTATCATACTTTCCGGAGAACCAGGTGTTGGAAAGACAACAATCGCTCAAATTCTAGCTTTAGCCCATTTGTATCAAGATCAATTAAACGGATTTAGATGGGTATACTCAATCGATGATATATACAGTATGTTAGATGAAGACCAAATACAAGTTTTTATTTTAGATGATTACTGGGGAAGTATCATCGAAAAAGAAAAGAATAAAAAAGAAGAAGAACGCTTAGCTAAGTTAATAAAGGATATCGAAAATTTTCCTAATGATACAAGATTAATTATTACAACAAGAGAATATATTCTTCAACAACTCATTCATAAAAGTCCTTTACTTAAAAAAATATTTGATAACTATACCTTAATTTGCAACTTGGAAGCATACACCGAGAGTGAAAAAACAAGTATTTTATTTAGTCGTCTCTATTACTCAAAACTGAATTATGAGCATGTTAACTATTTGCATCTTCATACAGATGAAATTGTATATCACGACAATTATAATCCAAGGGTACTATCACTATTTTTAGATCAACAACCTCAAAGTTATGAAACACCAGAAGATTACTTAAATCGATTGTTAAATTATTTAGATTGTCCAAGTGATTTTTGGAGAGATATTTTTGATAATTTATCTAATGAAGCAAAGTTTGTAGCTTTGCTACTACTAATTACTTCGCCCCCCTCATTACAAGAGGATATTGAAATCTGCTACAAAAATTCCTTACACTATTATTTCACTGAAACGCACACGAAGAATTTAAGTGAGAGTCTCAGAGAACTTGAAGAAACCATGATCAAGACAGTTTATGATGATGAGTATGATGATATCTTTTTATATTTTATTAACCCATCAGCACAAGATTTTCTGCTTGACTTCTTGAAAGAGAATTGTGAACAATGGATTCTAAAACTACTGCCTTGCTGCTCCTTCTATAATCAATTATTATTTCTATTTAAGAATATATCACCTTTTTGTAGTTCAAACGTTAGTGAACAAATCATACAAAGTTGTATAGAACATTATGATGATTATACAACTAGTTTTTCAGAAAACGATAATATATGGAATGTTGATATTTTAGAACAAGAAAAGGGAAGCTTAGATAGATTCTTTGATTTACTTAGAATTTATCTAACACAAAATCAAAAACAACCGAGACTTTATAAATTTTTAGAGTATAAAATCAGTCAGTACTGTATTGATATGGGGAGTAATGATCCTAAAGAATATCAATATAATGATTTACACAATTTACCTGGTTATATCGCAAGTTGTACAAATATTGGAATGACTTTTAACGGATATAAATTAATAGATAAATACTACAAAAACGCCTTTAGTGTGTTTCATTATAAAGCGATGGAGCGTTTTCGAGAAATATTTCCTAAGGAGTACGAAATATTTTACGAATCTTTTAACTCAAAAATTAGAAAAAATATAAAACAATTAATTTTTTCAGAGTTAGATTTTTTAGATGAATACTGCATGGATGTAGAATTAGATATATTAATTGATAGCATTCCTGATTTATGTGATTTTTTTGGCGTTCAATACTCAATAGAAATGGATAAAGAAATTGAGCTTCTATATGGGCGCTCACCTACAAAAATAAATAATGATCATTCAATAATGAACAGGCATTTGTCGAATGAATATAATTCAAGTGAACATGACATAAGTACAGTAAAATATAACGCATATGATTGGATGTATGGAAAGGAAGAAGCATTAATAGAAAATGATGAAGTTATCGAACTTATATCAAATAGCAAACTTTCGAATGGAGTCAAAGATAAACTAATTCTCACATTAGACAATTATTCACCAGTTTACATCTACCAATTACTAAATACGAAAGAATCCTTGAATTTGTTAATTTCAATTTTAGAAAAAGACGGTTCAATGATGCCTGAGAGAGAAAGCGACTTATATATGAAGATGTTAACCCATTTAACTCAAGGAGATTCCACATTATTAATAAATTTAATTAACTTCTGTATTGATTCATTTTATTCATTCATGTATAGGAAAAAACCTTTATTCCGAAAAGGAGAATTTTTAAAAAGTAATATTTATAGTGACCATTTAGCAGATAACCCTTCACTCAAAAATATTGTGTATGAACATTTAATATTAGAGGATGAACAGTGGTTACGATTTATTCATATTCCATTATTCGTCGCTTGCTTTTCGATGAGTATATGTTTTAGCGTAGATGATGATGAATTACTAGAAATCTACCCAGAAATATGGGGTGATAATTCAAAAAAAATCAAACGAATACAGCTAGAGAATGGAAAAGAATTATCCGAACTATTTTATCCTGAATTTGGAGAATACTACATCTATAACAGTGAGTGGGAAAGCATATTATATCGGCTTTTCGAAGAGTTAAAACCATATCATTTTAATCAATTCTACGTTGAACCTGCCATTAAGCGATTTATGAAGCACTTAGGGGATGGCGATGAATCATCAAAGGTATTACAACTTATATCAACTATGGAATTGTTATTGGAATATGATCAGCATGATGAGATTAATCATATCGGGCAACAATATAGTATTAGTGACGAGCAAAATCTTATCGAGAAATTAGGAATAGCTGATTTTGATTTTTGGGATTTACCTTTGATTCCCCAAAATACATTTACTCATTTATTAAAAGGTGATTTAATAAAACGGAAAGTACATAATTGGCAAATGCCAGTTTACAAAATAGAGAACATCTGTTTATTAAAAGAGCTTGGAGTTTATAATCACTCATTAACATCCATAAAAAAGATTGAAAATCTCCTTAAACGCTTTGAAAATGGTGATTATTCGCAAATAATAGTAACCTAAACAAAAAACACCCCTTTGACAAATTCTCAAAGGGGTGTTTCATTATAAAAATTAACCCTACTCCACCGTCACACTCTTCGCAAGGTTACGTGGTTTATCCACATCGCACCCGCGGTGAAGTGCTGCGTAGTAAGCGATCAGCTGTAATGGGACAACAGATGCAAGTGGTGCAAGTGCTGGGTGTACAGCTGGAAGGACGAAACGGTCGCCTTCGTCTTCTAGGCCTTTTAGTGAGATGACACATGGGTTTGCTCCGCGTGCGACGACTTCTTTGACGTTACCGCGAATGCTGAGGTTCACGTGCTCTTGTGTTGCAAGGGCAATGACCGGTGTGCCTTCTTCAATTAAAGCAATTGTGCCGTGTTTGAGTTCTCCGCCAGCAAAGCCTTCTGCTTGGATGTAAGAGATCTCTTTTAGCTTCAGTGAACCTTCAAGGCACACATAGTAGTCAAGTCCTCTTCCGATAAAGAATGCGTTACGTGTCACTGTGAAGAAGTCACGAGCGATTTGTTCCATTTCATCCTTTTGATCGACAAGGGCTTCCATTGCGTTTGCTACAATACCAAGCTCTTTCACAAGATCAAAGTCAAGAGATTGACCGTTTAATTCAGCTGCAACTGAAGCAAGGATTGCAAGTACAGCGATTTGTGCTGTGTAGGCTTTTGTTGAAGCCACTGCAATTTCTGGTCCTGCATGAAGAAGCAATGTGAAGTCCGCTTCACGAGAAAGCGTAGATCCTGGTACGTTTGTGATCGTTAATGCTTTATGACCAAGCTCTTTAACTTGAACAAGTACAGCGCGGCTGTCCGCAGTCTCCCCAGATTGAGAAAGGAAGATGAACAACGGTTTTTTCGATAGAAGCGGCATGTTGTAAGAGAATTCACTCGCTACATGGACTTCTACAGGTACTTTTGCCCAGTCTTCAATGTATTGTTTACCGACAAGTCCAGCATGGTAGCTTGTTCCGCAAGCCACAATGTAGATGCGGTCTGCTTCTGCTACTGCGCTTGCGATATCGCCAGCGACTGACAGCTTGCCGTTTTCGTCTTGATATTCTTGGATGATTTTGCGCATAACAAGCGGCTGTTCATCCGTTTCTTTTAACATGTAGTGAGGATATGTGCCTTTCTCAATGTCGCTTGCATCAAGCTCAGCGATATAAGAAGGACGTGTCATGATATCACCGTCAAGGTTTTTAATAATAACCTCGTCTTTAGTAACAATGACCATTTCTTTATCCATTAATTCCGCATATTCGTTTGTTACTTGAAGCATCGCCATTGCGTCAGAAGCCACAACGTTGAAATCTTCGCCGAAACCAACCAATAATGGGCTTTTGTTTTTCGCCACATAGATTGTTTCTTTGTTTTCGTTATCGAAAAGGGCAATTGCGTAAGAGCCTTTTAGTTGAAGAAGCGTTTGACGGAAAGCTTCCTCTGTATCAAGACCTCTATTCACAAATTGTTCGATGACTTGAACAACAACCTCTGTATCTGTGTCGCTTTTTAGTGTGACGTCTTGTAAATATTCGCGTGTCAATTGTACATAGTTCTCGATGACACCGTTATGAACAAGCGTAAAACGGCCAGAAGCACTTTGATGCGGATGCGCATTTAGATGGCTTGGTACACCGTGTGTTGCCCAGCGTGTATGTCCAATTCCTGCTGAAGATGCCACGTTTGCATCAACAACTTCACGAAGCTCAGCGATACGTCCTTTTTCTTTGAACACATGTACGCCATCTTCGTTTGCCACAGCGATACCTGCTGAATCATACCCGCGGTACTCAAGCTTCTCTAAACCTTTTAATAAGATTTCCTTCGCATCATTCTGACCAATATAACCTACGATTCCACACATAAATATTCTTCCTCCCGATCATGTGAAAGGGACAAAGAAAGCCTACTAAAATAGAAGGGACATTTCTTCGTCCCTCTCTACATGTTTATTTTGGGAGATCATGTGTATTCCCTTTGTACAAAGAGTCACCTCTTTGGTTTAAAGAAACACTTACGGCTGTGATCTCTTTTTTTGATCAGCCGGGAGGCATCCGCCGAAAATTCGATAACCTCCATCCTCGTCAACTAAGCATCTTTCGTCCGATCGCTTAGTTCGGGCGCTATAATTATAAGAGAGTTCCTGAACATCTACCCTGCCTTTCCTGATAGAATAAAAATCCAGTAACACAAGGATGATTGTACTATAAGGTCTGACCTCCGTCAATCACAATTTAGCAGGTAATTGCCTTCATTTGAGAAAGTGAGACCTCCCTACACTATATGCGATGAGGCTTGTCACGTTCTACCTTTGATGTGCTCTCCTATGTATGAAGGCAGCTTCAAGTTGCCCTCACTTATATGATTCGTACAGATCCATCCAATTATGTCGTTTATTCGAAAAAAAAAGCAAACCGCTGCTAGCGATTTGCTTTCATCTATTACTCAATACCCATTTCTTCTTTCACAACAGCCGTAATTCGAGCAACATATTCATCACACAGCTCTTTTGTTTTTGCCTCTGCCATAACACGTACAAGCGGTTCTGTTCCAGATGGACGAACAAGGATACGGCCGTCACCATTCATCTCTTTTTCGACCTCTTGGATAACCGCTTTTACTTTTTCATTTTCTTCTACTTTATATTTATCAGACACTTTCACATTCACTAAAAGCTGCGGGAACTTTTCCATTTCCGCTGCAAGCTCTGATAATGTTTTCCCTGTCGCTTTGAGCGTATTCACAAGCATGATCGCAGAAAGCATACCATCACCTGTCGTATTATAATCAAGGAAAATCAAATGGCCTGACTGCTCACCGCCGACATTATAGCCATCATTTTTCATCGCTTCGACGACATAGCGGTCACCAACAGCAGTTTGAATGCTCTTAATACCTTGCTTCTCAAGCGCTTTATAAAAACCAAGGTTGCTCATGACCGTTGACACGACGGTATCATCCTTTAATCGGCCTTCATCCTTCAAATAACGTGCACATATGTACATAATTTGATCGCCGTCTACGATATCACCTTTTTCATCGACTGCAATTAAACGGTCACCGTCACCATCAAACGCAAGACCAATATCTGCACCTTTCTCCTTCACAAAAGCAGAAAGTGCCTCTGGATGAGTTGAGCCAACACCATCATTGATATTCAGTCCATTTGGTGATGTTCCCATTGTAGACACATCAGCATCTAAATCCGCAAATAAATGTGTCGCTAGAGAAGAGGTAGCACCGTGTGCACAGTCAAGCGCCACGTGAATACCTGTGAAATCCTCATCCGCTGTCTGCTTCAAGAATTGCAAGTATTTCTGACCGCCTTCAAAATAGTCATTGACCGTTCCAAGATCGGCTCCAACCGGGCGTGGCAATTGATCGACTGGCTGATCCATCAGCTGCTCAATTTCATTCTCCTGTTCATCTGACAGCTTAAAGCCGTCACCGCCGAAGAATTTAATGCCGTTGTCTTGAACTGGATTGTGTGAAGCAGAAATCATGACACCCGCTTCAGCATCCATTGCCTTCGTTAAATAAGACACACCAGGTGTTGAGATCACACCTAGACGCATCACTTCAGCTCCAATTGAAAGTAAGCCGGCAACGAGTGCTCCTTCCAGCATATGACCGGATAAACGTGTGTCTCGTCCAACGAGTACCTTTGGACGTTCTTTATCCTTTGTGAGCACATAGCCGCCAAATCTCCCAACTTTAAATGCGAGCTCTGGTGTTAATTCGCTATTTGCTACACCCCTTACACCATCAGTTCCAAAGTACTTGCCCATGTTTCAATCGCTCCTTTTTCCATTCAAGAGGACGCTTCGTCCTCTTTTTTATCTTCTTTGACCGGCTGTCTTTGACTTGATTCTTTCTTTGCTTTATCTTGTGTGGATTCTTCTTTACTCTTCTCATCCTGATCATCATCATCAGTTGATTGATCTTTTTGATCCTTTCGATCATTCTTAGACGCCGGCTGATCCTCTGTATCAGTAGAAGTGAGTTTCACTTTGACCTTTGATCTTGATAATGTCCATGTCACATTTTGAGGACCGTTCACTTGAACTTTGACCTCATGGGTTCCTTCGTTCAAGTCCCCTGCATTGATATAGGCTTCAACATCTGAAGCCTTTAGTTTATCAATCGCACTCTTCGATCCCTTTGCTGTTAACGTGATCCGTCCAGAAGATGGGCTCACAAAATCAGATGTGAGATCCTTACTCAAACCCACGACAGAAATCGGTACATTATCGATCTTTTTTTCTTCAGCTGTTGCAACCTTCACTTTGATCTTAACAGTTTCGGGCGATACCTTTTTCACACCATCTGGCAGCGGAATATCGGCATCAATCTCCGTATCATCTTTGATCTTACTTAGGTCCAGCTTGACGCCATCAATAAAATCAAGTGCATCCAGTGCCTTTTGAGAGCCGTACACTGTGACCTCACTCGGGCTTGTCTCAATGCTTGAGATGCTGATCCCTTCTGGCAAGCTGCCCGTCCGCTCAAGTTTAAACGGAACCTTTTTGCTCGGACTCGAGATTGGAACCGTAATATCCACCACGGACGGACTTACTTCGACTGGCAGCTCATTCCCGCTGCTATCATACACAGTGAGCTTCGCTTCTTTTTCAATTTGCTGATCGACATCCTCTAAATTCACAAAAGCTTTAATGACAGAAATTTTGTCGATGACGTCCTTTGATCCAGTAACTGTGACCTTTTTCGGATTCACAATGGGCTGTTCAGGTGAATAGCCGTCTTTGATTTTATTTTGATTATAAAATTCGGTTTCAACAGGAAATTCAGCTGTCGTTTTTTCTTGTATCGTCACAGTCGTCACAGATGGATTAATCGATAGTGTGAGTCCCTTCGATACATCTCTTGCCTTCAGCTCCACTTTATGTGTACCTGTCGATAAGTTCTGCATGTCTGCGTAAATTTCAAAATTCTTTGTTTGCCTTGCTGTTTTCACAGCACTTGTTGACCCTTTAATCGTGACATTGACTGTCTGCGGCACACCAGTGACAACGTATTTCTCGTCATCATAATACGCTTTAACAGGAATGTCAGTTAAAGTTGCTTCATCTGTCGTCGATGTTGGGAAAAAGGATTCACCGATTTTTTTCGGCGTGGGCGCTTGCGCTGAATTGACTGCACCATACAGCAATAAAGCGAAGACCAATGCAAGAAGCTTAACGGCCCAGCGATTATTCAAAATCTTATCCATTTTTCTTGCCCCTCCAATACCATTTGGTCGAGGAAGCATCTTTGCTGTTCTTACTAAATTCAGCAATCAGCATTTCTTCAAGCGCTTCTTCTGTCAATTCTCGGTGGAGATCACCATTCCTTGCGACAGAAATACCGCCAGTTTCCTCAGAAACGATGACAGTTAAGCTGTCTGTCACTTCACTTATTCCAACTGCCGCCCTATGACGCGTCCCAAGCTCCTTAGAGATAAAAGGGCTTTCTGACAGCGGTAAATAGCAAGCTGCAGCTGCAATCTCATCCCGCTTCATAATGACAGCACCGTCATGAAGCGGTGTATTCGGAATGAAAATATTAATGAGCAGCTCTGAACTCACCTTTGCATTCAAAGGAATTCCTGTCTCTATGTAATCATTCATCCCGGTATCGCGCTCAATTGTCAGCAGCGCGCCGATTCTGCGTTTCGCCATATAGTTAATTGCTTTTGTAATTGCCTCGATCGTTTTCTGCTGCTGTTCCTCTACAGGTGTCCCGCTTCTTGAGAAGAAACGGCCGCGCCCAAGCTGCTCAAGCGCTCTCCTTAGCTCTGGCTGAAAAATAATAATGATCGCAAGGAATCCCCACGTAATCGCTTGATCCATCAGCCATTGAAGTGTATTAAGACCGAGATACGCACTTCCCATCCTGACGAGAACAATGACCACAATTCCCTTTAAAAGCTGAACCGCTTTTGTTCCGCGGATGACCATCATTAATTTATATATCACATACCAAACAACGAGAATATCAACAGCATTACCGAGGTACTGCAAAAAAGGAATATCCCCTAAAGCCATTTCCTCGTCCTCCAGAATTTTCAGTTATTCTTCGTTTGATGCATTTTTTAATATAAAAAGAGCCTATGTATCAATACATAGCGTGGCTATTATACCACATTTTGTTTCAGCAAGGAAAATAGTTGCCATATCTGGCTGACTTGCTAGTTTGCGTGAATCTCACAAATGTATAGAAAAAGAGCAGCCCCCTTAGAGACTGCTCTTAAGCCAATAGAGTTACTTTTGCTCCTCTGGCCCAATGACCCGCATTACGTTTTGTGCTGTTGATTTCATTTTGTACCAGATCCAATCAAACACTTCATTAATTTCATTAATTTGACCAGTGACTTGTCCGGCAGAAGCAGTCAACTGTTCCCCATTGACGACGGTGACATTTCCATCAACCTTGCCTTCTACAATCAGCTTGCCATTTTTGACAGTGACATCACCCTTTACGGTTTCCCCTTTAGGTACGGTCACTGTATCATTTTCAACGACGAGGTTCGGCTGCTTTGACACACTGAAATTATGATCGGTATTCCAGCTCGTGAACAGACTGCCTCCCATTAAAATGAGAAAGAGGGCAGCGGCTACCATCAGCGGGTGAGCTTTGATCCATCTTTGAACCGACACACGCTTTTTCTCCTTTGGAAGCCCTGCCATCACCTTTGCAGTGAAATCAGATGGTGCTTCTATATGAGATGTACTCTGCACTAGCGCGATGGATTTCTCAATTTGTTGAAAATGAGTACGGCACTCCTCACACGATTGCAGATGGCTTTTTAATTCTTTTTCGTCTTGGGGCTCAATGTCCCCGTCTAAATACTGATGCATAAGCTGGACGATTCTATCCTGACAGCTCATCAAAATCACCTCACTCAAAGGTCTCTCAACTGTTTCCGGAGAGCCTCTCTACCCCTG
Organism: Bacillus sp. WP8; assembly: GCF_000800825.1. NCBI lineage: Bacteria > Bacillati > Bacillota > Bacilli > Caryophanales > Bacillaceae > Bacillus > Bacillus sp. WP8. The sequence goes on along the minus strand of NZ_CP010075.1, from coordinate 184,143 downwards.
TGTATTCTCGTTTTCACCGTACCAACTGGTATATTCAGAATCTCACTAATCTCTTTTAACGAGAGTTCATCAATATACTTTAATACGATGACCGAACGATATTTGTCGGGTAATCTTAGAATTTTTTGCTGAATGGTGCTCGATAATTCAAGAGACACCACCTCATCCTCTGGCAAAATGCCATCAGCAGCAATTTGAGAATACATATTTAATCCTTCTGTCCCTGCCACCTCTGCATCTAAATAGTAATCCGGCTTTTTTTTGCGAATACGGTCGATGGTCAGGTTGGTTGCAATGCGGTACAGCCACGTGGAAAACTTACGATTCACATCAAAGCTTTCGATATTCACATAAGCACGAATAAACGCCTCCTGCGCAATATCCTCCGCTTCATGTGCATTCCCAAGCATACGGTAGCACAGCTGATAAATTTTGTCTTTATACAGGTCTACGATGTCTGCAAATGCGTTCTGGTCGCCTTTTTTCACTTGCTTAATTCTCTTTTTAATCATTGTGTCCATAGTATATTCAACCTCTGCCTTCACCGGTCTTTATGTATACGAACCTCTTTCCAAAAGGTTTCATTCTCCTCTAAAAAATAGTGTAACAAATTTTTGACAGTGTGTTACGCTTATCAACCGGTAAAAACCTTAACATATCCTTAAATTTTCCCAAAACAAAAAAGAACGGGAACAAGTCCCGCTCTACAATAGCTTTTCACCCATTAACGATCCAATTAATGCCACAGCCGCTTCTGCTGTTTTGTTTTTCTCATCTAAAACCGGATTTACTTCAACAAATTCAGCAGACGTTAAAATACCCGCCTCCTCTAAAAGCTCCATTGCAAGATGACTCTCCCGGTAACTAATGCCGCCTGCTACCGGAGTGCCTACACCAGGGCATTCCGCTGGGTCTAGCCCGTCTAAATCAAGCGAGAGATGGACACCATCTGTTCTTTCCTTTAGATACGCAATAGCTTCCTCCATCACCCTTGTCATCCCTAAACGATCAATTTCATGCATCGTATAGACTTTAATGCCTTTCTCTCGAATCAATGCCCGCTCTCCTTCATCTAAAGATCGAGCACCAATTATAACGACATTTTCAGGCTTCAATTTAGGAGAATAACCGCCAATGTTTGTTAAATCAGCATGCCCAAAACCGAGACTGACAGCAAGCGGCATGCCATGAATATTTCCAGAAGGAGAGGTTTCCTCCGTATTCAAATCCCCGTGTGCATCATACCAAATGACTCCTAAGTTTTCATAATGCTTAGCTACCCCAGCAAGTGTGCCAATCGCAATGCTGTGATCACCACCTAAAATGAGTGGAAACGAACCTGATTGCACAATACTGTCAACCTTCTCAGCAAGCAGCTGATTCGCACCAGCATTCTCCGTTAAATTTTTTAGCTTTTCACTTGTATATAAACCTTTCTCATCATCTCTTTGTTCAACTGGAATATCTCCTAGATCCTCCACATCAAATGAGAGCGTTTCCAATTTTTCTTTTACGCCTGCACAACGAATCGCACTCGGCCCCATATCGACGCCCCTTCTCGTTTGCCCCAAGTCCATCGGAACTCCAACAATCGTGACCTTCTTTTGCTCTCCCATATGTACATCCCCTTTCCGTTCATGCTTATATTTTACTTTCTTGATCCCTTCTGACTCAACTCAACAACATTTTGAATAGTTATACATTCTCTCTGCTAACATAAAAAAAGACACCTTTTTGAAAAAGGTGTCTTAACTGGGCTAGCTGGATTCGAACCAACGCATGACGGAGTCAAAGTCCGTTGCCTTACCGCTTGGCTATAGCCCAAAAATGGTGGAGGGGGACGGATTCGAACCGCCGAACCCGGAGGGAGCGGATTTACAGTCCGCCGCGTTTAGCCACTTCGCTACCCCTCCACATATGGAATTGATAAAGATAAAACAGTGCCGGCAAGAGGACTTGAACCCCCAACCTACTGATTACAAGTCAGTTGCTCTACCAGTTGAGCTACACCGGCATATGGTGGAGGATGACGGGCTCGAACCGCCGACCCTCTGCTTGTAAGGCAGATGCTCTCCCAGCTGAGCTAATCCTCCACATCATGGTGACCCGTACGGGATTCGAACCCGTGTTACCGCCGTGAAAGGGCGGTGTCTTAACCGCTTGACCAACGGGCCAGTTTGTCAAGTTTGTTGTTTCCGTGAAGCTGACAAAAGTTATTATATACAGGTTGTCCCCCTTTTGTAAAGGGGATTTTTATTTTTTTTATTTTCTAACTATTTACTCCCTATTTATTCAACATTTCGGCTGAAATATAATTTCAATATTCAAATATAATATTGAAATTTCATATCATACTCAATATACTGAAAATGAAGAAATAAGGAGGTATGTCACATGCAGCCATCTCAACTGCGTTCTTTGACAACAGAATCAAGAAACCCCAACACAATGGGAATTTCTCAAGCAAATCCGCTTGAAATACTCCAGATGATTAATGAAGAAGATAGGAAGGTCGCTCAAGCAGTCAACCTTGTACTTCCCCATGTCAAAACAGCAAGTGACTTTGCCTATGAATCCATCTCAAATGGAGGCAGACTCGTTTATTTAGGCGCCGGAACAAGCGGCCGAATTGGCGTAATGGATGCTGTCGAATGTCCCCCAACCTATAGCGTCTCACCTGATGTCATTGTAGGCATCATGGCAGGCGGAGACTCAGCTTTTTCTCAAGCTGCCGAAGATGTGGAAGATAGTGAAGAAGCCGGCAAACAGGATTTAGTACACATCCACCTGACATCAAAAGATACAGTCGTCGGAATTGCCGCAAGCGGCAGGACACCTTATATCATCGGCGCTTTAAACTATGCAAAGTCAATTGGAGCTAAAACAGTAGCACTCAGCTGCAATGAACAAGCAGAAATTAGCGAGCTTGCAGATTGCGCCATTGAGGTCATTGTAGGACCAGAAGCCATCACTGGGTCAACAAGAATGAAAGCAGCATCCGCTCATAAAATGATTTTAAATATGCTTTCCACCTCAGTCATGATCAGACAAGGCAAAGTATATGAAAACTTGATGGTTGATGTAAAAGTCAGCAATCATAAATTAAAAGAACGCGCCATCACCATCATTCAACATGTGACAAATGCTTCCTACGAACAAGCCGTGAAGACTCTCGAAGCAGCAGACTTAGAAGTCAAAACCGCCATCGTCATGCTCCAAACAAACACAGACAAGAAAACAGCCAAAGATTTACTGAGCAAAACGAATGGTCATATCGACAAAGCTATCTCACGTTATCAATCCTAAAGGAGGCAGAGCTCATGTCAGCAGGCGGACTTACCCTACTACACACAATCAAATCAAAGCTTCCCCAATCTGAAAAAATCATTGCAGACTATATCCTTGCCCATCCTGACAAAGTCATTAAAAGTACAGTACACGAAATCAGTCAGGCAGCCGGCGCAAGCAGCTCTGCAGTCATCCGTCTTTGTAAATCTCTCGGGCTGGATGGCTATCAAGATTTAAAAATGCGGATCGCTGGAGACTTGATGCATGACGATAAACAAGGCTACAGAGATATCGAACAAGATGAACCACTTCAATCCATTATTCAAAAAACAGCAGGAAACTCGATTCAATCGATTAAGGACACCGCTTCTATTTTAAATGCAGATGCTTTAGAAAAGGCTGTTCAATTACTGCTGAATGCAAACCAAATTCATTTTATCGGTGTTGGTGCATCTGGCATCGTCGCAGCTGATGCCCAGCAGAAATTTCTCAGAATTAACTATGCAGCGACAGCCTTCACTGACATGCACATTGCATCTACGGTCATCGCAAATGCAGGAGAGAATGACATTGTGTTTGGTATCTCCTTTTCAGGAGAAACGTTAGACATCATTCAAACCCTTCAGCTCGCAAAAGACAATCAAGTGAAAACCATTGCTTTAACACATCCAGGTCATACAAGCGTTTCTGCTTTATGTGATGTTCACCTATCGACGTCCGGTTCCAATGAAGCACCTTTTCGCAGTGCTGCCACTTCCTCTAGAATGGCACAGCTCTACTTAATTGATGTCTTGTTCCTCAGTTTAGCTTCTCGTCAATATGAAGAGACAGCGCAATATATTGACAAGACAAGGCATGCCATCCGCTCCATGAAACGAAAAACAAAGGGGGATTCAACATGAGTCATCAAAAGAAATATCAGCAGTTGGCGAAAGACATTCTTTCACTCTGTGGTGGTTCTGAAAATATCTCTTCCCATACACATTGTATGACACGTCTTCGAATTACACCGATCGATAATGAAAAAGTTCACATCACAGCAATCAAAGAACTCGATGGCGTCATTGGCGTCGTCGAAGCAGAAACGCTTCAAATCATTTTAGGCACCGGTGTTGTCAACCAAGTATCAAGTGCGTTTGAACAGCTTCTAAATGCGTCTGACTCTTATGATTTAAACAACGAAGCACAAAAAAACAAGCAAGCCATTTCACAAAAAAACCGCACACCGTTCAAGCTGTTCTTACGGCGGATTGCCAGCATTTTCATTCCAATCATTCCGGCACTTGTTGCTTCAGGGCTTATTACTGGGATTACAAAAGCGATCGTGCAAGCAGGCTGGCTTGACGAAAAATCTCAAGCCGCAGTTATTTTAACAGTTATAGGTTCTGGCCTTTTCGCCTACCTAGGGATATTAGTCGGAACAAACGCCGCAAAGGAATTTGGAGGCTCTCCTGCATTAGGCGCATTAGCTGGTATTCTCATTATTAACCCAGCCTCCGCAGACATTATGTTATTTGGCACAAATATTCTACCAGGCAGAGGCGGACTCATCGGTGTTCTTCTAGCCGCCATCTTTATGGCACTTGTGGAAACCCGAATTAGACGCTTCGTCCCGCAATCTCTTGATATCATCGTCACACCTACCATCACACTACTCATTACAGGCATTTTCACGTATGTTGTCTTCATGCCAGTCGGCGGATTTATATCTGATGCCATCACCTCAGGACTGACTTACTTATTAAATATGGGCGGAATCTTCGCAGGATTTGTTCTTGGTGCGACCTTCCTTCCACTTGTTGTAACAGGACTTCATCAAGGGCTGACACCGATTCATATGGAACTCATCAATTCAATTGGAGATGACCCGCTTCTGCCAATTCTCGCTATGGGCGGTGCAGGACAGGTAGGCGCTGCATTCGCCATTTATATGAAAACAAAAAAGAAAAAGCTCAAAAGAGCCATTGCTGGTGGACTTCCTTCTGGGATGCTGGGCATTGGTGAACCACTCATTTTCGGTGTCACACTCCCGCTAGGACGACCATTTCTCACCGCTTGTCTTGGTGCAGGAATCGGCGGCGCATTTCAAGCCTACTTCCAAATCGCGACAAAAGCCATCGGTGTATCCGGTCTTCCATTAACCTTTATTGTTCACACACATCAAATGCTTCTTTACTTAATTGGACTATTTATCGCATATGTTGCTGGATTTTTCTTCACATACTTATTTGGATTTCATGATGATATGGCTGTTGAATTCGAGGATCACAATCAATAAGGAGGTCTAGACCTTGAAGAAATGTTTTCTCTTGATCACATGTCTGCTCATGCTCCTTGGGTTTCCAGTACAAACATTTGCAACTAGCTCCCATCCTGTATCGTCTTTGTCTAAAACAGCACCTGAAGAATATCCCGTCTTAAAAAAAGCAAAACGACCGGAACAAGTAGGTTTTTCTTCCAGGCAGCTGAGGAAGGTTGATCAAATGATTCAAAATGACATCAAAGCAGGATTTCCAGGAGCCGCTCTCATCATTATCAAGGACGGAAAGATCGTCCATCAAAAAGCCTATGGCTACCGGCAAAAATACGATGGCACAACAGAGCTCAAATCATATAAAAAAATGAAAAAGGATACACTATTCGATTTGGCATCCAATACAAAAATGTATGCGACCAACTATGCCCTGCAAAAGCTTGTCTACGAGAAAAAACTTGATGTCAACGAAAGAATACAGACCATCCTTCCAGATTTTCAGGATGAACCTGGTGCAAAGGTAACTGGTAAAGACCAGCTTCGGATAAAGGATCTTCTCACCCATTCGGCCGGTCTCCCTTCCAGTGTCTTATTTTATAGCAAAGAATCAGCTGGCTCTTTTTATTCTCAAGATAGAAAAACAACGATGAAATGGCTGCCAAAAGTACCGCTGCAATACAAGCCAGGCACCCAGCACATTTATAGTGACATTGATTACATGCTGCTAGGCATGATCATCGAGAAGAAAACAGGCATGCCTCTTGATCAATATGTCGAGTCAACCATTTATCGGCCGTTAGGTCTCAAACACACAATGTTCAATCCGCTGCAAAAAGGCTTCAAGCCGAAGCATTTTGCAGCAACAGAACGTTTAGGCAATTCACGAGACGGTGTAATCGATTTTGAAAACATCCGACGGTACACCCTGCTAGGTGAAGTACACGACGAGAAAGCATATTACTCAATGGCAGGCATCTCCGGCCACGCTGGACTTTTCTCGAATACCTCAGATATGGCCGTGCTGCTTCAGCTGATGCTTAACAAAGGAGGCTATGGAAAAACAACCATCTTTGATCAAGCTTCCATCGATCTCTTTACAGCCTCCTCTGATACGAACCCAACTTACGGGCTAGGCTGGCGAAAAAACGGTCATACTGACATGGAATGGATGTTTGGAAAATATGCAAGTAACGAAGCCTATGGACATACTGGCTGGACCGGCACAATGACGTTGATTGATCCTAAACACAATTTAGGTGTCGTCTTGCTGACGAATAAGAAACATTCACCCGTTGTTTCACCAGAAACCAATCCTAATCAATTTGAAGGTGACCTGTTCCCGACTGGTACTTATGGAAGCATCATGACCGCAATCTACGAATCTTTTAAGTAAAAGGAGGAATTCGATGTTGAAAGCTCTCTTTCCCGCTGCACTAGTTTTAGCCCTGCTAACCTCTTCCATTCCAACGGAAAAGGTTAGCTCTGCCTCTCTGCCAACCGCTAAACAAATGGTTCAACACATGTCACTGGATGAAAAGATAGGTCAAATGCTCATGCCGGACTTTCGCAATTGGCAAACAAAAGATGAATCCGCACCTACAGGCTTCACAAAGATGAATAACGAAGTATCTCACCTTGTAGAAAAATATCATCTAGGTGGTGTCATCTTATTTGCGGAGAATGTCGTTGATACGGAACAAACCGTGAAACTCACCCACGAATTTCAAAAAGCATCACCAAACATTCCTTTACTCATTTCTATTGATCAAGAAGGCGGAATCGTCACAAGGTTACAAAAGGGAACACATTTCCCAGGAAATATGTCGATTGGTGCCTCTAGAAGCAAAAAAAATGCATATGACACAGGAAAAATCATCGGAAAAGAATTAAACGCCTTGGGGATTAATACAAACTTCTCTCCTGTGCTTGATGTGAATAACAACCCAAACAACCCCGTCATTGGTGTCCGTTCCTTTAGCTCTGATCCTGCTCTTGTCTCTAGACTTGGCCTTCAAACCATGAAAGGACTTCAAAAGGAAAAGACCATTTCCACACTAAAACATTTCCCGGGACATGGTGATACAGCGGTCGACAGTCACTATGGCTTGCCGCTCGTAGAGCATGACCTAGATCGTTTAAAAAAGGTTGAGCTGTATCCGTTCCAACAAGCGATCAATGCTGGTGCAGATATGGTCATGACCGCTCATGTGCAATTTCCTGCCATTGATGACACAACGTATCGAAGCAAGAAAGATGGCGAGGACATCATGGTTCCAGCAACCTTATCAAAAAAAGTCATCACACACTTATTAAAAGAAGAGATGGGCTTTCAAGGTGTTGTTGTGACAGACGCCTTAAACATGAAAGCGATTGCAGATAATTTTGGACAGGAAGAAGCCGTAGTGATGGCCATTAAAGCAGGCGTCGACATCGCTCTCATGCCAGCACCAGTTACCTCATTAAAAACAGAGAAAAACCTGGAGAATGTATTTAATGCGGTCAAACAAGCGATTTTAAAGAAAGAAATTCCGATGTCGCAGATTAACGAATCCGTCGAAAAAATTCTTCAATTGAAAATCAAACGCGGCATTATTTCCTCCAAAAAACCAATCAGTCTTGAGAAAAAAATCAAAAAAGCCACTCAAGTCGTCGGGAAAAAATCGCACCGTCAAGCAGAACAAAAAATGGCACGTGAAGGAATCACCCTGCTTAAAAACAACAAAAAAACCTTACCTTTCAAGCCTAAAAAGAATGACAAAATCGTGGTCATGGCACCTTACGAAGATCAGACAAAAGCAATGTCTGTCACAGTCGAATCTCTCATAAAACAAAAAAAGATCAAGCCTGTACGCATCCAGTCATATGCTTTTGCGGATAAAACGTTCACCAAAGACTCGGCCAAACTAATTCAAGAAGCTGACTATGTCATCACTGGCTCTTACGTTGTCCAAAATGATCCAGCTGTGAATGATGGCGTAATTGATGACAATGTCCAGGACCCAAAAAAATGGGCAACTGCCTTCCCTCGTGCTGTCATGAAAGAAGTAGCAGCACAAAACAAAAAAATGGTCATCATGAGTCTTAGGAACCCTTATGATGCGGCAAATTTTGAAGAAGCCGATGCCTTATTAGCTGTGTACGGTTTTAAAGGCTACTCAAACGGACAATTCAATCAGCCAAATATTCCTGCTGGACTAGAAGTGATATTTGGAGCTGCATCACCTAAAGGGAAACTGCCAGTTGATATCCCATCTGTCACTCATCCAAATCAAACCCTTTACCCATTCGGCTATGGACTCAATTTGAAAGGGAAACAGATCAAATAGGAGGGATTCTCTTGAAGAAAACAGCAAGTTTCATACTCGCAAGCATTCTCATGATAAGCACATTGACCGCCGCCTCTCCCGCAGATCAAGAACGATCAGACACAAAAGGAAAAAAAGCAGCAGTCAAAACAGGGATCGAAACACTACTCTCAAGCAATCTTTCATGGCTAAAAGGGAAAAGGGTTGGTCTCATTACCAACCCGACTGGCATTGATGCAAATATGAAAAGCAGTGTCGACCTCCTATTTGAACATCCAAATATCAAGCTCACTGCTTTATATGGGCCTGAACACGGCGTGCGCGGCGATGCACAAGCAGGAGAAGGTGTCGAATCCTATACCGATGAAAAAACAGGTCTTCCTGTTTACTCTCTTTATGGAAAAACAAGAAAACCAACTCCTGAAATGCTAAAAAATGTAGATGTCCTGCTGTTTGATATTCAAGACGTTGGTACTCGTTATTACACCTATATTTACACAATGGCCTATGCGATGGAAGCCGCTAAAGAAAACAACATTCCCTTTGTTGTACTAGACCGCCCAAATCCCATTGGCGGACTAAAAGTAGAAGGACCTGTTTTAGAGCCTGAACACGCCTCATTTGTAGGGCTCTATCCAATACCGCTAAGACATGGAATGACTACTGGTGAGCTTGCAAAACTGTTTAACAAAGAGTTTCATATCAATGCTGATGTAACAGTCATCAAAATGAAAAATTGGAAGCGGTCCATGACATTTGATGACACGAAGCTGCCGTTCGTCCTTCCTTCCCCTAACATGCCAACAGTGGATAGTACCTTTGTATATCCTGCCACAGGATTAATTGAAGGCACAAATGTCTCTGAAGGCAGAGGAACGACAAAACCATTCGAGCTCATTGGTGCACCATATATCAATAGCAGCGAGCTGGCAGATCATTTAAATCAGCTAAAACTAAAAGGCGTTCAATTTAGACCTGTGTCATTCACCCCCACATTTTCTAAACATGCCGGTACACTATCTCACGGTGTGCAGTTATACGTCACAGACCGCTCATCTTTTGAAGCGGTGAAAACGGGGTTATCCATCATTAAAGCAATACATGATTTATATCCTAACGACTTTCAGTTCCTTCAAACAGGCAGCTTTGACAAACTCGTCGGGAATGGCTGGATGAAAGAAGAAATCAAAAAAGGAACTTCCGTCAAACACATTATGAAACGTTATCATCATGACCTCAAAACATTCGAAAAGAAGCGAAAAAAATATCTCATCTATTAAATCACAAAAAACCCTCCATCCTTTGATAGATGAAGGGTTTTTCATGAGAAAGATTTGGTCACAGCAGGTGCTTTCAGCTCAAAACGATTGAGTAAGAAGCCAAACAAGGCAGCAAGCACTTGCTGAAACAGCATGCCAATCACCACCGGAACAGCGACAGCAGGCGGGAAAAAGCTAATGGCAAGCACAGCCCCCGCACTAATGTTTCTCATACCGCCCGTATACACGATGGCCACAATCTCTCCTTGAGTACATTTCATCGCCTTCCCAATCAACCATGCAAACACATATCCGCTCATCGCAATGAGAAACACCGTTGCTGCTTTGCTAAAAAATGCGGCATCCAGTTCACGTAAGTAAGGCGCAACAACAGAACTGTTGATCGACACCACTACAAACAAGCCTATTTTTGAAAAAGGTGACAGTGTCTGACTGATCTTTTTCGTCACATCAGGCTTTGCATAGTGACGAACAAGCATACCTAAAATAGATGGAAGCACCACCATCCCAAACAGCCCTTTCATGATCGCCACCATGTCCATATGAACTTGTGTACCGGCCAAAAGTGACAAACTAGCTGGCACAATTAATGGCGAAAGCATTGTATCAATTAAAATAATGGATAACGTTAATCCAACATTCCCTTTATACATTGCCGCCCATATTAAACTAGAGACTCCTGTGGGAATCACCATTGCAAGTGTCAAACCAGTGATCGTCATGGCATCTCCCGCAAATATGAGATGTCCCGCTGACCAAGCATAAAGAGGCATCAACACATGCAAAATCATAAACGATAAAATCAAAGGCAATGGGTGCATCACCGTATGCTTTAAAGCCGAAAAAGTAGAAGACAAACTCCCTGCAAAGGTCATCACAGCAAATACCCATGGCACTAAAAACGTATAATCCTTTAAGTAAGCCGCCAATAAAACACCGAGTAACACACTAAAAGGTGTAATGAGCGGCATCATCCGGCCGAGCACTTGATTCAAACGCAAAAGCATGCCGGCCACCTCCATCCTTCACTTTCTTACCTTTTCTATTGTAACAGACAGAAAGGCCTTTTTAAGAACCATTCACTTGTTTCACAAGCTTTTGACTTGATGTATCCATTCCAACTACGTCCACCTGGACGCCATTTGCTTGATACCTTTCCTTTATACGTTCTATCGCTGCTACGCCTGATTCATCCCATATACGTGCTTCAGACAAATCAATTACAACAGATTGGAGTTCTTTCCCCTGATGGAAAGCTTGGATCAAGTCAGTGACAGAAGCAAAGAAAATTTGCCCTTTAACTCGATATACCCAAGTACCTGCCTGGCTTTCTTTAGACGTAATATGGAGCTTCGATATCTTTGCGACAAAGAATATCGCACTAAGCAGTACACCTGCAAAAACACCTTTTGATAAATCATGAGTCAACACCACCGTCATGACCGTGACAACCATCACAATAGAATCTGTTTTCGGATTCTTTTTTAGCTGCTGAAAGGAACTCCAATCAAATGTGCCAATGGAAACCATGAACATCACAGCCACTAGAGCAGCCATCGGAATTTGAACCACGACATCACCTAGTACAAAAATCAACACCATTAAAAAAGCACCCGCTACAAAGGTAGAAAGCCGGCCTCGTCCTCCTGCCTTCGTATTAATCACAGATTGGCCAATCATCGCACAGCCAGCCATACCACCAAAGAATCCCGCAACCACATTGGCAATCCCTTGACCTCTCGCTTCCTTGTTCTTATTACTAGACGTCTCTGTCATATCATCGACAATCTGTGCGGTTAAAAGAGACTCAAGTAAACCAACCATCGCAAGTGCTAAAGAATAAGGAAAAATGATAGCAAGTGTTTCCCAGTTAAACGGAACTTGAGGTATCAGAAAAACAGGCAAAGAACTAGGAAGCTCTCCCATATCTCCAACGGTTCTAACATCAATATGTCCAAATACAGCAATTATCGTCATTACAATAATGGCTATGAGTGGGGAAGGTATCACCTTTATCACCATAGGCAATAAATAAATGATCAGCAAGGCGCCACCTGTCATCATATACATGGCCATTGATTCCCCAACGAAATGTGGAAGCTGAGCCATGAAAATCATAATAGCCAACGCATTGACAAAACCAACCATGACGGACCTCGGAATAAATTTCATCAAACGAGACACTCGGCACAATCCAAACACAATTTGAATCAAACCCGTCAAAATCGTAGCTGCAAACAAATATTGCAACCCATGATCAGCGACCAAGTTAACCATGACGAGAGCCATAGCCCCTGTTGCAGCCGAAATCATGCCTGGGCGTCCACCAACAAACGAAATCACAATCGCGATACAAAATGATGCATACAAGCCGACCTTCGGATCAACGCCCGCAATAATCGAAAACGCAATTGCCTCAGGAATTAAAGCCAGTGCTACTAATATACCCGCAAGCACGTCCTGACGTACATGTCCAAACCATTCTTGCTTTACAAATAAATCTTTCAAACCATCTACTCCTTTTTATATACATACCGTACATGGAAAAAGAAGATCAACTATACCTGGAGATAAAGAAAGGGAAAACAAACGATACTTCACTTTCGGGGGAAAAGAGGAACGTACAGAGTCTTTTGATATAGAGGATATCACTTTAGTAAGAATAAAAGAAAGAGAATAAAGAATCAAGAACAAAAAGAAGGAAAAGGCGATGCAACAATACTGTGCAAGCCGTTTTATTCGCTTTCCTAATGTCATCAGTCTACTGATCATTGAGCAATTCAGTATATATGTAAACAAACAAAAAAAGCCTTCTCATCATCGAGAAACCTTGTCATATCAACATATAGAGGAAAGCTTCCAAGCGGGCTCGAACCGCTGACCTCTTCCTTACCATGGAAGTGCTCTACCTACTGAGCTATGGAAGCATGGCTCCGCAGGTAGGACTCGAACCTACGACCGATCGGTTAACAGCCGATAGCTCTACCACTGAGCTACTGCGGAATGATAAAGTAACTTCTTCCATTGGAAGGATATAAATAAAAAGCTTGGCGGCGTCCTACTCTCACAGGGGGAAACCCCCAACTACCATCGGCGCTGAAGAGCTTAACTTCCGTGTTCGGTATGGGAACGGGTGTGACCTCTTCGCTATCGCCACCAAACCTGATGGAGAGAATGTTCTCTCAAAACTAGATAACAATGTTCATGCTTCACAATAGAATATAGGTTAAGTCCTCGATCTATTAGTATCTGTCAGCTCCACGTGTCACCACGCTTCCACCTCAGACCTATCAACCTGATCATCTTTCAGGGATCTTACTTCCTTGCGGAATGGGAAATCTCATCTTGAGGGGGGCTTCATGCTTAGATGCTTTCAGCACTTATCCCGTCCGCACATAGCTACCCAGCGATGCCCTTGGCAGAACAACTGGTACACCAGCGGTGCGTCCATCCCGGTCCTCTCGTACTAAGGACAGCTCCTCTCAAATTTCCTGCGCCCGCGACGGATAGGGACCGAACTGTCTCACGACGTTCTGAACCCAGCTCGCGTACCGCTTTAATGGGCGAACAGCCCAACCCTTGGGACCGACTACAGCCCCAGGATGCGATGAGCCGACATCGAGGTGCCAAACCTCCCCGTCGATGTGGACTCTTGGGGGAGATAAGCCTGTTATCCCCGGGGTAGCTTTTATCCGTTGAGCGATGGCCCTTCCATGCGGAACCACCGGATCACTAAGCCCGACTTTCGTCCCTGCTCGACTTGTAGGTCTCGCAGTCAAGCTCCCTTGTGCCTTTACACTCTGCGAATGATTTCCAACCATTCTGAGGGAACCTTTGGGCGCCTCCGTTACATTTTAGGAGGCGACCGCCCCAGTCAAACTGCCCACCTGACACTGTCTCCCTGCCCGATAAGGGCAGCGGGTTAGAAGGTCAATACAGCCAGGGTAGTATCCCACCGATGCCTCCACCGAAGCTAGCGCTCCGGTTTCCAAGGCTCCTACCTATCCTGTACAAGCTGTACCAACATTCAATATCAGGCTGCAGTAAAGCTCCACGGGGTCTTTCCGTCCTGTCGCGGGTAACCTGCATCTTCACAGGTACTATAATTTCACCGAGTCTCTCGTTGAGACAGTGCCCAGATCGTTGCGCCTTTCGTGCGGGTCGGAACTTACCCGACAAGGAATTTCGCTACCTTAGGACCGTTATAGTTACGGCCGCCGTTTACTGGGGCTTCAATTCGCACCTTCGCTTACGCTAAGCGCTCCTCTTAACCTTCCAGCACCGGGCAGGCGTCAGCCCCTATACTTCGCCTTACGGCTTCGCAGAGACCTGTGTTTTTGCTAAACAGTCGCCTGGGCCTATTCACTGCGGCTTCTCGGGGCTTTAACACCCTAAGAAGCACCCCTTCTCCCGAAGTTACGGGGTCATTTTGCCGAGTTCCTTAACGAGAGTTCTCTCGATCACCTTAGGATTCTCTCCTCGCCTACCTGTGTCGGTTTGCGGTACGGGCACCTCTCACCTCGCTAGAGGCTTTTCTTGGCAGTGTGGAATCAGGAACTTCGCTACTAAATTTCGCTCGCCATCACAGCTCAGCCTTTATGGGAAACGGATTTGCCTATTTCCCAGCCTAACTGCTTGGACGCGGATATCCAATACCGCGCTTACCCTATCCTCCTGCGTCCCCCCATTGCTCAAATGGTGAGGAGGTGGTACAGGAATATCAACCTGTTGTCCATCGCCTACGCCTTTCGGCCTCGGCTTAGGTCCCGACTAACCCTGAGCGGACGAGCCTTCCTCAGGAAACCTTAGGCATTCGGTGGACGGGATTCTCACCCGTCTTTCGCTACTCATACCGGCATTCTCACTTCTAAGCGCTCCACCAGTCCTTCCGGTCTGGCTTCACAGCCCTTAGAACGCTCTCCTACCACTGTTCGTAAGAACAGTCCGCAGCTTCGGTGATACGTTTAGCCCCGGTACATTTTCGGCGCAGAGTCACTCGACCAGTGAGCTATTACGCACTCTTTAAATGGTGGCTGCTTCTAAGCCAACATCCTGGTTGTCTAAGCAACTCCACATCCTTTTCCACTTAACGTATACTTTGGGACCTTAGCTGGCGGTCTGGGCTGTTTCCCTTTCGACTACGGATCTTATCACTCGCAGTCTGACTCCCAAGGATAAGTCATCGGCATTCGGAGTTTGACTGAATTCGGTAACCCGGTAGGGGCCCCTAGTCCAATCAGTGCTCTACCTCCGAGACTCTTACCTTGAGGCTAGCCCTAAAGCTATTTCGGAGAGAACCAGCTATCTCCAGGTTCGATTGGCATTTCACCCCTACCCACACCTCATCCCCGCACTTTTCAACGTGCGTGGGTTCGGGCCTCCATTCAGTGTTACCTGAACTTCACCCTGGACATGGGTAGATCACCTGGTTTCGGGTCTACGACCACGTACTCATGCGCCCTATTCAGACTCGCTTTCGCTGCGGCTCCGCATCTTCTGCTTAACCTTGCACGGGATCGTAACTCGCCGGTTCATTCTACAAAAGGCACGCCATCACCCGTTAACGGGCTCTGACTACTTGTAGGCACACGGTTTCAGGATCTATTTCACTCCCCTTCCGGGGTGCTTTTCACCTTTCCCTCACGGTACTGGTTCACTATCGGTCACTAGGGAGTATTTAGCCTTGGGAGATGGTCCTCCCGGATTCCGACGGAATTTCACGTGTTCCGCCGTACTCAGGATCCACTCTGGAGAGAACAACATTTCAGTTACAGGGCTGTTACCTTCTTTGGCGGGCCTTTCCAGACCTCTTCGCTTATATCGTTCCTTTGTAACTCCGTATAGAGTGTCCTACAACCCCAAGAGGCAAGCCTCTTGGTTTGGGCTGTTCCCGTTTCGCTCGCCGCTACTCAGGGAATCGCATTTGCTTTCTCTTCCTCCGGGTACTTAGATGTTTCAGTTCCCCGGGTATGCCTTCTCATACTCTATGTATTCAAGTATGGATACTACTCCATTACGAGCAGTGGGTTTCCCCATTCGGAAATCTCCGGATCAAAGCTTGCTTACAGCTCCCCGAAGCATATCGGTGTTCGTCCCGTCCTTCATCGGCTCCTAGTGCCAAGGCATCCACCGTGCGCCCTTTCTAACTTAACCATTTCTTACTTTAGAAAGAATCACTATGTGTGATGAACTTTGCATTGCATTCAATGTGAATGTATTACTTATTGTTATCTAGTTTTCAAAGAACAATCCTGTCTCGCTAGAGACATGTTTTGAAGGAATGATCCTTCAAAACTAAACAAGACGAAAACGCACGCTGCTCCATATATCCTTAGAAAGGAGGTGATCCAGCCGCACCTTCCGATACGGCTACCTTGTTACGACTTCACCCCAATCATCTGCCCCACCTTCGGCGGCTGGCTCCATAAAGGTTACCTCACCGACTTCGGGTGTTGCAAACTCTCGTGGTGTGACGGGCGGTGTGTACAAGGCCCGGGAACGTATTCACCGCGGCATGCTGATCCGCGATTACTAGCGATTCCAGCTTCACGCAGTCGAGTTGCAGACTGCGATCCGAACTGAGAACAGATTTATGGGATTGGCTAAACCTTGCGGTCTTGCAGCCCTTTGTTCTGTCCATTGTAGCACGTGTGTAGCCCAGGTCATAAGGGGCATGATGATTTGACGTCATCCCCACCTTCCTCCGGTTTGTCACCGGCAGTCACCTTAGAGTGCCCAACTAAATGCTGGCAACTAAGATCAAGGGTTGCGCTCGTTGCGGGACTTAACCCAACATCTCACGACACGAGCTGACGACAACCATGCACCACCTGTCACTCTGTCCCCGAAGGGAAAGCCCTATCTCTAGGGTTGTCAGAGGATGTCAAGACCTGGTAAGGTTCTTCGCGTTGCTTCGAATTAAACCACATGCTCCACCGCTTGTGCGGGCCCCCGTCAATTCCTTTGAGTTTCAGTCTTGCGACCGTACTCCCCAGGCGGAGTGCTTAATGCGTTAGCTGCAGCACTAAGGGGCGGAAACCCCCTAACACTTAGCACTCATCGTTTACGGCGTGGACTACCAGGGTATCTAATCCTGTTCGCTCCCCACGCTTTCGCTCCTCAGCGTCAGTTACAGACCAGAGAGTCGCCTTCGCCACTGGTGTTCCTCCACATCTCTACGCATTTCACCGCTACACGTGGAATTCCACTCTCCTCTTCTGCACTCAAGTTTCCCAGTTTCCAATGACCCTCCCCGGTTGAGCCGGGGGCTTTCACATCAGACTTAAGAAACCGCCTGCGAGCCCTTTACGCCCAATAATTCCGGACAACGCTTGCCACCTACGTATTACCGCGGCTGCTGGCACGTAGTTAGCCGTGGCTTTCTGGTTAGGTACCGTCAAGGTGCGAGCAGTTACTCTCGCACTTGTTCTTCCCTAACAACAGAGCTTTACGATCCGAAAACCTTCATCACTCACGCGGCGTTGCTCCGTCAGACTTTCGTCCATTGCGGAAGATTCCCTACTGCTGCCTCCCGTAGGAGTCTGGGCCGTGTCTCAGTCCCAGTGTGGCCGATCACCCTCTCAGGTCGGCTACGCATCGTCGCCTTGGTGAGCCATTACCCCACCAACTAGCTAATGCGCCGCGGGTCCATCTGTAAGTGACAGCCGAAACCGTCTTTCATCCTTGAACCATGCGGTTCAAGGAACTATCCGGTATTAGCTCCGGTTTCCCGGAGTTATCCCAGTCTTACAGGCAGGTTACCCACGTGTTACTCACCCGTCCGCCGCTAACATCCGGGAGCAAGCTCCCTTCTGTCCGCTCGACTTGCATGTATTAGGCACGCCGCCAGCGTTCGTCCTGAGCCAGGATCAAACTCTCCGAAAAAGTACAAAACCGAAGTTTTGTTTTTCGTCAGCGTTTGACTGACTACCTATGAAGTATCATAGGATTTTTTTATAAAAACTCGAATTAACAGGTACGTTTTGTCTTGTTTAGTTTTCAAAGATCATCTTCGCCGTTCTTAGCGGCTTTAATAATATAACATTTCGCTTCATCTTATGTCAACAACTTTTTTAAAGTTTATTTCCCGAAGCGTTTTGTGTTTGTCACTGTGTGTCAGCGACGATTAATAATATATCACGAAAACATTCTATCAGTCAACGCCTTTTCAAAACTTTTTTTGAAATAGTTTTATTAAGCATCTTAAACCCTTGTCCTGCATACAATCAAGTAACAATCTTGGACAAGGCAGGAGTGTTTGAATTGAGTCGATTATATGTGTTGCCTATTAAACGGCTGAAGCAAGTTGTCATTATTCTTGTAGCAGCCCTTGCAGCTGCAACCTTTTTTTATGTACAAAAGGCACCGCCGCTGTCGGTATTTAAAACTGAACATGGACCCCGAGCCATTTATAAAGGCGAGATTTCATCAAAGCATGTCTCTCTCACTTTTAATATTGGCTGGGGGGATGAGAAGGCTGTTCCTATTTTAAATGTTCTTCGAGAGTACGGTATAAAGAACGCCACTTTCTTTCTGTCTGCTTCTTGGGCTGAGCGTCATCCTGATATCGTGAAACAAATTAAGGAGGACGGCCATCAAATTGGAAGCCTCGGCTATGCTTATAAAAATTATAGCCAGCTTGAGGATAGTGAAATCAAGCAAGATCTTGTCCGTGCACAAAATACATTTCAAAAGCTTGGACTGGATGACATTCAACTATTAAGACCGCCAACTGGACAGTTTAACGAAACAGCACTGAAAATTGCCACACAGTACGGTTATACCGTTGTTCATTACAGCATTAATTCACAGGATTGGCTGAATCCGGGTGTCGACCAGATTGTTCAGAATGTAAATGACCGAATGAAAAGCGGAGACATTGTTCTCCTTCACGCCTCAGATTCAGCAACCCAAACCGCTCAAGCCTTACCTGCTATTTTGAAACAAATAAAAGAAAAGCATTTAAAAAATGTGACGGTTGGCGAACTGATCTCCAACACGAAAACAAAGTCATCGGAAGTTAAGTAGTTTTCGCTTTTGAAAACCGCGGCATCGCTAACAGCTGAAAGGCATTACAGCCTAATAGCGGGAACAGCATTAAATACAGCCAGTCCTCTTCATTGACTCTGAGCGCCGGGAACCATTCTAACGACGTGATGACGACCATGAGAAACATTGCAGAAATAAATGTTTTCTTAGAGGACTGCTGCTGTTTAAAGTAAGCCACGATCAAAGCAAACACACCGATAAATAAAGGCAGCCACAAGTATGGAAGAAATGATTCATTCTCCCCGAAAAACAAAAATCGCAAGTAAGCTAAATCAAACAGCACAAAAATCACAAGAAACAGCTGAATGGTATTCCATAAAGAATGTGACCGGAAAATCTCTAACGCAAACCGGTGCACCGTCAAGAAGACAACAAACCCCATCTGGCTAATGACACTAAAGATCATCCCTACACCAATGAACCAAAACAACACAGATGCGATCTCTAGAATTTCAAACGATATAAAAAGCTTCTGATATTTTCCCCACTCCAGCGCAAAGCCTACCACGCTTGTAATGACCGCTCCAACAGCTAGCACAGAGAAGAAAAAACGAACTAAATCCCGACTTTTCATTGAATTGATCCAACCCCTATTTTTGTTATGTATAAATTTACGTGAAACATTCATATTAAAAGTAAGACATGTAACGAAAGGAGCCACAGTATGTCAAAAGGCATCTTGCGTATAGTGAGCTGTTTTCTTCTTTTATCTCTAACAGCTTGTGCTCCCAAAACCCAATCCTCATCTAATATGGACTATGACGAAACAAAAAAAATGGTCGTCGATATATTAAAGACAGATGACGGTAAAAAGGCCATTCAACAGTTATTAAATGACGAGGCAATGAATGAAGCTTTGGTAATGGATGAACAAACTGTGAAAAAAACGATAGAGAAAACGCTGACTTCTGATAAAGGCAAAGAGTTCTGGAAGAAGGTCTTTGAGGATTCTAAATTTGCCGAGACTTTCGCAAAATCCATGCAGCAACAGCATGAAAGGATGTTAAAACAGTTAATGAAGGATCCTGACTATCAACAGCTAATGATGGATATTCTCAAGGATCCTGAGATGGAAAAGAAATACGGTGAACTGGTAAAAAGCAAAGAGTTTAGAAAGCACTTAGAAAAAGTCATTACGGAAACATTAAGCAGCCCTCTTTATAAGAAGAAATTCGAAGATGAGCTCAAAAAGGCAGCATCTGAAAGCAGCAGTGATTCCGGATCGCAAGGCAGCGAAGGAAGCGACAGTTAAACATCACCCGAGTGGCATTCATCCACTCGGGCTTTCATTATGCTTTCACTGCTAATTGTTCAATGACTTTATTCGCAATGTGTTGATACACTTCTCCTGTTGGATGACTTGCATCATAGACAGAAGGCGCGAAATCATCCTCATTCCAATCAGGCTGTCTTAAAGGAATTTGGCCAAGGACTGATACTCGCAGCTCTTCAGCCAGCTTGTCCCCGCCGCCTTTTCCAAAGACGTATTCCTTCTCACCTGTTTTTTTGCTTTCATAATAGCTCATATTCTCAACGACACCGAGCACTTCATGATCTGTTTGCAGTGCCATTGCGCCTGCTCTTGCTGCAACGAAGGCAGCCGTAGGATGCGGTGTAGTAACAATGATTTCTTTACAGCTAGGCAGCATTGTATGAATATCAAGCGCCACATCTCCCGTTCCAGGCGGAAGGTCTAATAGTAAGTAATCTAATTCTCCCCACTCAACTTCGTGGAAGAAGTTATTTAACATTTTTCCAAGCATCGGCCCTCTCCAAATAACCGGTGCATTTTCTTCAACAAAAAAGCCCATTGAAATCACTTTGACTCCAAAGCGCTCCACAGGAATAATTTTTTCCCCTTTAACTGTTGGTCTGACAGTGATCCCCATCATATCCGGTACACTAAAGCCATAAATATCAGCATCAATCAGCCCGACTTTTTTCCCTAGACGAGCCAGTGCTACAGCAAGGTTAACAGAAACAGTCGATTTACCAACGCCACCCTTTCCACTCGCAATCGCTAAGAACTCAGGCGGGTTTTTAGAGTTAAGCAGGGTTTCTTCCTCTTCTTGTGATGGCATAAACTTTTCAAGTGTTTCCTGAGGCAGTTCCTCAAAACGAAGTCCTACTGTGTTAGCGCCTGCTGATTTCAAGGCTTGTACGATGTCTTGCTGCAGCTTCATCTGCTCAGCAGTGCCTGTTTTTGCAATAGCCACCTTCAGGCTCACATGCTCTTTTTCAGGCTTTAGGCTGATTTCCTTGATGGCATCCAGCTCACCAAGCGGTATATGAAGGAAAGGTTCGTCCATCTTCCCAACTAGTTTTCTCACATCATCTTGTCCGATCATAGCAGAACCTCACCCTTTATTGAATTCGTTTACAATCCAAGTATATCATACATATCCTTACAATGTCTGTCCTGTTTGCCTGCGATCAAAAGGAAAAAGCCCCTTATTCAGGCGGCTCTTTTTGCTCTGTTAAATATCTTAAAATCCCTTTATAAATAGAGGCGGCAATTTGATCCTGATATTTAGGTGTTGCCAGCTGGCCAGCCTCTTTTGGATTGGAGAGAAATCCAATTTCCACAAGAGCTCCTGGCTTTGTGACATTTTGCATTAAATAAATGCCGTTGATCCGCTTCGCCTTTCGATCTGTGTTTTCAAGGTTTCTGCGCAATTCATCTTGAATGAACTTCGCTGCCTTTTCATTTTCTTCATACTTTCCGTAAAAAAAAGTCTGAGCCCCGCTCCATTTGTTAGATGGTATCGCATTTAAATGAATGCTTAAATAGAGATCCGCTTCAGACTCATTGATGACTTTTACGCGGTTCCTTAAATCCTCCGCTTTCTTCCGGGCATATCCCCTTGTATTCTTTGATGATAAATCAGAATCATCCTCTCGGGTCATGAGAACAAGCGCTCCCTGCTCCTGCAAATAGTCACGTATCTTCATGGATACATCCAGTGCAATCTCTTTCTCAAGCAGCTCTCCTCCTACAGCCCCGCCATCTGGGCCGCCGTGACCCGGATCTAAATAAATGATCTTCCCGCTTAGAGGCAAATTCCACGACTTCCACGAATCATCATTTAGAAATTGAAACCTGAATAAGAATAAGAGGACAATAAACCCAATTAAAAACCCTGTCCACTTCAGCTTTCTTTTCATCCCTGTCCCTCCCATACACCATTATTTTATAGATATGGGACAAGGGCTGGAAATATGCTTACTGCAGCCGAAGCTTGTGTCTTTTTTCTGATTCACGAAAGCCTTCCTGCCACCACATGCTTAAAAATTCTTTCGCAGATGGATACAAACACGACATCTTCCGCTCCATTCGGAACATATTCCCCCACGATTGCAAGCATCCTGCCAGCTCTTCAATCAGCTCAGTTTCCTCCTGAGAGGACCGCTTCTTGATATCGTCGAACGATTCGCCGTATTTACTAGACTCACCGTATCTCCCGCCAGCTAAAAAAGCTTCAATAGCGAAATCGATGCAGCCATCACTCATAATACCGGCTGGATCATCTGCAAATGGAAACAGCTTCTTCGTGAATTTCTCGGAAGCAGCCGTTACTTGTTGAAGAGACAATGTACGCAAAAGCTTCTTTTCAAGCGTGACATCTCGTTTTGTTTTCAATTGATAAAATGAAAGTACTTCTGCCATGGACTGAACTCCTTTTTTCTTTGTATTGTTCGTTGGTTTGAACAAAACATGCAGTTCAGTAAATGGAAATGACGGTCAGTGAACGATCAGAATGGAAAATTGTGATAAAATAGACATTTACATATAGAAAGAATGATAAAGGGGCAAAATCAATGAAGAAATGGATATATATCCTGCTGCTATTAACAGTCGTCCTATCTGCATGCAGCAGTCAAGCCACAGAGAAAAAAAGCGATATAAAAGGAATAGAAGACATATCCTTAAAACAACTTTCAAAACACAAAAACACGTATCTCGGTGACAATTCAGCCATTCGTGAAATCTTATCAAATCAACCTGGAGGAGTAATTCGTGAATTTGAAATCATCGATGGAAAAGCATTAAACGTCACATATGGGGTAGAAGAAAATGACGGCTATACAGAAGAACAGTTTGACGCCTTCTGGTTTGATCAAAAGGACACGGTTGAAAAAACGTATTTATACAACGCAATCGCACTTTTTATTCTTGTTGATAACGTAGAGCAAGTGACACTGAACATGAGCTCTAAAGACGAGCCGTCCGTCACGTTTAAAAGAAAACAACTAGAAAAAAAGCTCCCTCACCCTTTTAAAAAGTACAAAGACGATACAGCGCTTTGGCAAAAGGAACTGGTTGATGAAATTGTGAAGTCAAAAGAGAAACGCCAAGATGTATACAAAGCGTTTCCAATGCAGAAATAATAAAACAGAGGGAAGTTTCCCTCTGTTTTTTGATGTTTATGTAGTGAAAGCCTGAATCAAACGTTGTCGAAAGTATTGATCCACTGCTGCAGTAAGCATAAATTCGTTGAATACTTCCCCAATCCAATGAGAATTGTTCGCTTTCGGATCATTGATAAAAAGAGAGATGGAGATAGAGGATGTATCTGTTCTTCGATATAAAGCACCTGTGAAAACAAACAATGTTGCTCCGCCTTTATACCAAAAATATTGATCTGTTTCCTTTTTCAATGTTTCTCCCAGTACGATTTGGCTAAAAAGACTTTTTTCTTCTGTTGTTAACAGCTCGTCATGAAGACGTTTCATAAAATATGTATATTCATTGGTTGTAGACTTTGTCATTTTTTGCGTCAGTAATGATTGTATACGCCACCCTAATAAGTTCTTTTTTTTCATTTTTTCTTCTAACGTCTTTTTATGCTCTGGGTCATTTTTCATGATATTAAAAATCTCATTCATTAGAGATTTGTATTGTTCTTCGGATACACCGCTCATTTTCTTGAATGCATCCCGCCGACGATTAGATACATAAGCGGACCACAAAATCATCGGCGTCAGCGGCATGAGTTCACCATGTTCTGTAAGACCTGCTTGTTTCATCTGATCATTGATCTTTTCTAAGCCCAGCCGGTCAATCAAATAATCCGTACAAGCATTCGAACTGAATTGCATCATCCCTTTGGCAACATCTAATAAAGCCGCATGCTCAGAAAAACCATTGACCTCCAGCCAGTACGCGTGCGCACCACCGTCTGTTCTATCAATATAAAATCGCTCTATATCAGACAATGCCACTTTTTCCTCTAGCTTAATGGAGCCGCTCGATACAGCTTTAACAAAATGAAATAAAACAACTAATTTCACCGTACTTGCAAGCGGTGTTTTTTGATCAGCATTCCATTCTAACACCACATCATCATTTTCAATGATTGTCACTGAAACGTCCTTTTTGTTTTTTACGACAAATGTCAAAAGATCTTCCTTCGTTTTCTTCATATCTCTTTTATACAACAAGACTTGAACCACCACGTAAAGTATGACCACACCTATGACAACTAGACCGACTTTGAGTAACATGCTTCTCCTTTCCAAATAACAGAGGATTTATATATTAAATATAACAAATATTTCAAATAAAGGCACAAAAAAGGCAGAGGCTCTTGAATCCTCCGCATCTTGATATCCTTATTTATGGGGCAAACGCAGCTTCATTCCTTCATGAGTGGCTTCAAACCCTAATTTCTCATAAAAATGGCGTGCTTCTGGCCTCTGTTTATCTGTTGTCAGCTGAATCATATGACAGCCGCGGTCGCTTGCGCGTTGAATGGCCCACTTGATAAGCAGCGAACCGACTCCTTTTCCTCTATGACTCGAAGCCGTACGAACTCCTTCGATGGATGCTCTCCATCCCCCTTGATGTGTAAGAAATGGCGTCATGGTTAACTGAAGAACACCAACTGCTTCTTCCTGGTCACACGCAACAATGAGTTCAATATTTGGATCAGCATCGATTGAATGAAAGGCTTTAATATAGCTTTCTAATAATGGGCGAGTGTAACGCTCTCTCTTTTGACCTAACTTATCATCTGAAAGCATGAGGACGATTTTGTCGAGGTCTTCTTGCACGGCTTCTCTAAATGTCAATTGATTTAAATTCAATGAAAGCACCTCCTATGATGGATGGAAGACTGTTTTCACTTACCAAAATATCATTCTCATATAAGATTTGTTCAGCTGCTTTTTCATCAAAGTACTTCATATCATGAAAACTCATCAAGCCCTCTTCTCGAACCATTCCTCTTGTAGGAGGGCATAGTAAAACTCATCCCACCACTCATATCCTTGTGGTATACATTTTTTAAAATACCCCTCTCTCCTCATCCCCATTTTCTCCATCACTCTCCAAGATGGCACATTTTCAGGCTGACAAGTGGCAATGATTCGATGTAAATTCATTGTGTGAAAACCATGATGCAGAACGGCATAAGCCGCTTCTGATGCATAGCCCTTGTTTTGATAGGCAGGATTGAAAACCCAGCCAATCTCATATGTGTGCTCACCAAAGGTTGGGTGGAACACGATATGCCCGATACATATCTGATCTACTTTTAATATGACAGCAAAATTCTTGGCTGCTTTAAGACGATTATTTTTAACAAATTCCTGCGCATTTTCTTCTGTAAAAACACCTTCCGGAATATACTTCATTACCGCCAGATCAGATGTATATGCATAGACATCCTGCCAATCATCTTCAGCAAATGAGCGAATGATACACCTTTCTGTTGTTAGATTCATATGACACCCTCTCCATAGACTTCGTTTTTTAAACAGAAACCTTGCTATGATCCTATTTTATATGTTTCCAAACAGAAAAAAACACAAATAAAAAAGCACCAGCAGGATGCTGATGCTTTTTTTATAAGGTTTGTCTGTAACAAACCTTTGTAAAACGTCCATACAATATAAAATTAATTAACGTTTTGAGAACTGAGGTGCGCGACGTGCGCCTTTAAGACCGTATTTCTTACGCTCTTTCATACGTGGGTCACGAGTAAGAAGTCCAGCACGTTTAAGTGATGTACGGTACTCAGGATCTACTTCTAGAAGAGCACGAGAGATACCGTGACGAATTGCTCCAGCTTGACCAGAGAATCCACCACCGTGAACATTTACAAGAACATCGTAGCTGTTAGCTGTTTCTGTGATGTTCAAAGGCTGTTTCACGTCTTCGATTAAAGCAGCGAATGGAATGTATTCAGTAATTTCACGATTATTAACGACGATACGGCCTTCACCTGGAACTAAGCGAACGCGCGCTACAGAACTTTTACGACGACCTGTACCGTAATATTGAACCTGTGCCAAATTATTAACCTCCCTTATAATTAACCGCGAAGTTCGTAAACTTCAGGTTGTTGTGCTTGATGTGGATGCTCAGAACCACGGTACACATTTAATTTTTTGAACATTTGACGACCTAGTGGACCCTTTGGAAGCATACCTTTGATAGCAAGCTCCAACATTTTTTCAGGGTAGTTTGTACGCATCTCAAGAGCAGTTCTTTGTTTCAAACCACCTGGGTGCATAGTGTGACGGTAGTAAATTTTGTCCGTCAATTTCTTACCAGTTAATTCGATTTTCTCAGCATTGATAATGATCACATGATCACCTGTATCAACGTGTGGTGTATAAGTTGGTTTGTGCTTACCGCGCAAAAGTGATGCTACTTCAGTAGAAAGACGACCTAGAGTCTTGCCTGCCGCATCAACAACTAGCCATTTGCGCTCAATTGTGCTTGCGTTCGCCATTGGTGTTGTACGCATGAGTTTCCCTCCTAAATAAATCAATGAATTTTCCTTGAATCAAATGCTACGTTCTATTTCAAAACACAGATAAGTCTTCCGGGGCTTATTTGTGGGGTTGAAATACATACCATATGATATCTTATAACTTTCTGCTTCCTGTGTCAAGAACATGTTACACCTGGTTTAGTTGTCATAGAAAACTTCCCATAAATACAGTCCGTGACTAGGCGCAGTCTTGCCTGCCGCTTCGCGATTTCGGGCGGCAAGCATGGCTTTTATCTCCTCAGGGTGAAATTTACCAGAACCGATTTCAAGCAACGTTCCAGCGATAATCCGCACCATGTTGTATAAAAAACCATTCCCTCTCACACGCATTTCAAGCCTGTCTGAGACGTTTTTCCACTCGAGGGCATAAATATCCCTCACCTTGTCCTGAACCTCTGTATTGGCCGCACAAAAGCTTGTAAAGTCATGTGTCCCAATCAGGAGCTCAGCAGCTTCTCTCATTTTATCGATATCCAGCCGGTAAGGATAGTGGCAGGCATACTGTCTCGTGAACACATTTTGGTGCGTTTCCGTTGAGACCTTATAACGGTACTCTTTCGAAACAACACCAAATCTGGCATGAAACGAGTCATCGACCTCCTCAGCCTTTAAAACACGGATATCATCCGGCAGCAGGCTGTTGAGGGCAAAAGGCCATCTCTCCATCGGAATCGAGAGCGGGGTCTCAAAATGGATGACCTGTCCCTTTGCATGAACACCGCTGTCTGTCCGGCCGGAAGCCACAATCGGAATCAGTTCATCCTGTTTGTGCATTCTTGCAAGGGCAGACTCAATCTCCGTCTGTACGGTTCGCTGCCCTGGCTGCACCTGATAGCCTTTAAAATGTGTCCCATCGTAGGATACAGTACATTTGACCTTCATCTAGGAATCACCTAATTTCTAAGCAGCACAAGGAGCGCTGTTAACAGGATGAATAGAAGCAGCGTGAACGTGTCCTTCATACCCCAGACAAGCTGACGGTATTTCGTCCGTCCTTCTCCCCCGCGGTAGCCTCTCGCTTCCATCGCTGTCGCCAGTTCCTCTGCACGCTTAAACGCACTGACGAAAAGGGGAACAAGCAAAGGAACGATGGCTTTCATGCGATCCTTTAAAGGTCCGCTTGTAAAATCAACGCCTCGAGCCATTTGTGCCTTCATGATTTTGTCCGTCTCTTCTAGTAAAGTCGGAATAAACCGAAGTGAGATGGACATCATGAGAGCAAGCTCATGAACAGGCAGTTTGATTTTACGGAATGGGTGCAGCAGCTTCTCCATTCCGTCTGTCACTTCTATAGGCGTTGTGGTTAACGTGAGAAGTGTCGTCATCATAATGAGATAGACAAAACGGAGTGAAATGAAGATCCCCTGCTTTAAACCTTCTTCATAAATATTCAGAAAACCAAAGTGGAATAGCAAGACGCCATCCTTTGTCATGAAAATATGCAGAATAAAGGTAAACAGGACAATCCATAGGATCGGCTTCATTCCCTTGAGAATAAAGTATAGCGGCACCTGAGAAACCATCACCACAAGAATGGTAAAGACACCTAACAGCCCGTAAGTGATGTAATTATTAGCAAAAAAGACGATAAAGACAAAAAAGAAAATTGATAACAGCTTTGTCCTTGGATCAAGACGATGGACAAAGGATGAACCTGGCACATATTTGCCGATAATCATACTATCCATCATGATGTCGTGTCCTCCTGATAAAGAGCTGTTAAGGCTTCTGCCATTTCATCCATGGTCAGAAGCGGCCTAGGAAACGTAATACCTAGCTTTTCTTCTACAGTCTGCTGGAATTTAATCGTTTCCGGGAGGTCGAGACCAAACGAAGACATGTCTGTACGATTGGCAAACAACTCTCTCGGTGTGCCTGTCGCCTTCACTGTCCCTTTATGCATCACAATCATTTGATCCGCATAATGAGCGGCGTCCTCCATACTGTGTGTGACTAGGATCGTGGTGAGGTTTGCCTTTTGATGAAGGTCATAGAACATGTCCATAATTTCCTTCCGCCCGCGTGGATCCAGTCCAGCAGTCGGCTCATCAAGCACAAGCACTTCTGGCTCCATCGCTAAAACGCCAGCAATCGCCACACGTCTCATTTGACCACCGCTTAGTTCAAAGGGAGATCGAGATAATAGGGATTCAGGAAGACCCACCAGTTTCAGCATCTCCTTCGCCTTCGCTTCTGCTTTCTCTTGAGGAACACCGAAGTTCATCGGGCCGAAGCAGATATCCTTGAGGATGGTTTCCTCAAAGAGCTGATGCTCAGGAAACTGAAACACGATGCCTACCTTTTTCCGGAGGGGTTTCATATCCTTCTGCTTTTTATTGGCTTGTAAAACTGTCTCTCCAAGCGCAATGCTCCCCTTCGTTGGTTTGAGCAATCCATTTAAATGCTGCAGCAATGTAGACTTGCCAGAGCCCGTATGACCAATGACAGCGACATAGCTGCCCTCTTTGATGGAAGCATTGACATCATACAAAGCGAGACGCTCAAACGGCGTTTTCATTTGATAACGATGCTCTAATTCTTTGATCGTAATGTCCATAGCTCTTTCACCAATCCTTCTTGTGTCAAATGGGCATTTGCAAGCGGCACACCTTGCTGCTTCAATTGCTTGCTCAATCGATAGGAGAATGGCAGATCAAGTCCAATCTGAACCAGCTGTTCATCTAGTTCAAATACTTCCTCTGGCGTTCCCTCGGCAAATTTCTTCCCGCCATTCATCACAATGACGCGGTCTGCCTTGGCAGCCTCGTCTAAATCATGTGTGATGGAAATGACTGTGACTGTTCCTTGTTCCTTCAGTAGTCTAACAGTCTCTAACACTTCTTCACGGCCAATCGGATCAAGCATTGATGTTGCTTCATCCAAGATCATGATGTCAGGGCTTGCGGCAAGCACACCTGCAATAGCGACTCTCTGCTTCTGCCCGCCTGATAGATGGTGCGGCTCTTGATCAAGAAACTCCTGCATATTGACCTGTTTGACAGCCCAATCTACACGTTCTATCATCAATTCCCGCTCAACCCCGTTATTTTCTAAACCAAAAGCCACATCATCACGAACCGTTGAGCCCACAAATTGGTTATCTGGGTTTTGAAAGACCATTCCGACCTTTTTGCGAATATCCCAAACACTTTCTTCTTTGAGCTCAATCTCTCCAACCTTGACCGTACCAGCATCCGGTAAAATGAGCCCATTCAGCACACGGGCAAGTGTGGATTTACCTGAACCGTTATGACCAACAATGGCGAGCCATTCATTTTGATTCACATGCAGTGACACTTGATCTAAAGCGGGCTTGTCCGCATCCTTGTGATAACGAAATACAATGTCCTTTACGTCAATTAATGTCTTCCCCATCTCTACCGGACCTCCTCTCAGCTCAACCTCTTCTTTGCTTATTCCTAAAAAAAGCCGTAGTACCTAAAAAAGGGCATAGATCCAGTTATGAACTGTCCCGCCCTTTCTTAGATACACGATATGTGATTAAACTAATTCAATGACAGCCATTGGTGCGCCATCGCCGCGACGAGGTCCAAGCTTCATGATACGAGTGTATCCACCTTGGCGATCTTCGTAGCGAGTTGCAACGTCAGCGAATAATTTTTGAAGTGCATCTTGGTTTGTTTCAGCGTTAGCTACTTCATTACGAATGTAAGCTGCAGCTTGACGGCGAGCATGAAGATCTCCGCGTTTGCCAAGAGTGATCATTTTTTCAACTACAGAGCGAAGTTCTTTCGCACGTGTTTCAGTTGTTTCGATGCGTTCGTTGATGATCAAATCAGTCGTTAGGTCACGAAGCATTGCTTTACGTTGTGCACTAGTGCGTCCTAGCTTTCTGTATGCCATGTGATGTCCCCTCCTTAATTAGAGATGCTGTATGAATAAAAAACACACGAAAATCCTAGTTCACAATGAAACTAGTCAATCGTCTTTACGAAGACCCAGTCCAAGTTCTTCTAGTTTCGCTTTCACTTCTTCAAGAGATTTACGTCCAAGGTTACGAACTTTCATCATATCCTCTTCTGTCTTGTTAGCAAGCTCTTGAACAGTGTTAATACCCGCACGCTTCAAACAGTTGTAAGAACGAACAGAAAGATCAAGCTCTTCAATTGTCATTTCAAGCACTTTTTCTTTTTGGTCTTCTTCTTTCTCAACCATGATTTCAGCATGCTGAGCTTCGTCAGTTAACCCAACGAAAATATTCAGGTGTTCAGTTAAAATCTTAGAACCTAGAGCGATCGCTTCTTTCGGTCCTGTGCTTCCATCAGTCCATACATCTAGTGTTAATTTATCATAGTTTGTGATTTGCCCAACACGGGTGTTCTCCACTTGATAAGTCACACGAGATACAGGTGTATAGATTGAGTCGATCGGAATCACACCGATTGGCTGATCGTCTCTTTTGTTTGCATCAGCAGGATTATACCCGCGACCTCTTTGTGCAGTTAAGCGAACACGGAAGCTCGCATTCTTGCCAAGAGTTGCGATGTGAAGATCTGGATTTAAGATTTCAATATCGCTGTCGTGTGTAATATCAGCAGCTGTTACAGTACCTTCATCTTGTACATCAATTTCAAGCGTCTTCTCTTCTTCAGAGTAGATTTTGAGTGCAAGCTTTTTAATGTTTAAGATAATCGTTGTAACATCTTCAACCACGCCTTCGATCGTTGAGAATTCGTGTAAGACACCATCTATCTGGATCGATGTTACAGCTGCACCAGGAAGTGAGGATAAAAGGATACGACGAAGGGAGTTCCCTAAAGTGGTACCATATCCACGCTCAAGTGGCTCTACGACAAACTTGCCATACTTGGCATCGTCGCTGATTTCAACCGTTTCGATTTTTGGTTTTTCAATTTCGATCATCTAATAAAACCCTCCTTCAAAACGTCGAAACCTCGAATAGAATCATATGAGATTCCATCCGAAATTCCTCATTGTTTAGTCCCGTATGTGCTCAGGCAACGAGTCGTGTATTCGTCTCATAAATAACTGTATCATAACCCATTATTGACAGGGACACAAAATCTATACAAACAAATTACACGCGGCGACGTTTTGGTGGACGGCATCCGTTATGAGGAACTGGAGTTACGTCTCTAATTGCAGTAACTTCAAGACCAGCAGCTTGAAGCGCACGAATTGCAGCTTCACGACCAGAACCAGGACCTTTAACAGTTACTTCAAGTGTTTTAAGACCATGTTCGATAGAACCTTTAGCAGCAGTTTCAGCAGCCATTTGTGCAGCGAAAGGAGTAGATTTACGAGAACCTCTGAATCCTAATGCACCAGCACTTGACCAAGAAATTGCGTTTCCATGAACATCAGTAATCGTTACAATCGTGTTGTTGAAAGTGGAACGAATATGAGCAATTCCAGCTTCAATATTCTTTTTCACGCGACGTTTACGCGTATTTTGTTTACGAGCAGCAGCCATTCTTTAACTACCTCCTTTACTTATTTTTTCTTGTTAGCTACAGTACGACGCGGACCTTTACGAGTACGCGCGTTGTTTTTTGTGTTTTGTCCACGAACAGGAAGTCCTCTACGATGACGGATTCCGCGGTAGCTTCCGATTTCAATTAGACGCTTAATGTTAAGTGAAACTTCACGACGAAGGTCACCTTCTACTTTAAGTTTGTCAATGATATCACGGATTTTACCAAGTTCGTCTTCAGTTAGATCGCGAACGCGAGTGTCTTCAGAAACACCTGCTTCTTTAAGGACTTGTTGCGCAGTCGTACGACCAATTCCAAAAACATATGTTAAAGAAATGACAACACGCTTATCACGTGGAATATCTACACCAGCAATACGAGCCATGATTTGGGCACCTCCTTGTTATTAGCCTTGTTTTTGTTTATGTTTTGGGTTTTCACAGATCACCATTACTTTTCCTTTTCTGCGAATCACTTTACATTTTTCACAGATAGGTTTAACAGATGGTCTCACTTTCATGTGTTTCCAACCTCCTTCTTCCGGAGTTGCTTTATTTGTAACGGTACGTAATTCTACCACGAGTTAAGTCATATGGAGATAATTCTACCGTAACTTTGTCTCCAGGTAAAATGCGAATGAAGTGCATACGGATTTTTCCTGATACATGAGCCAAAACTGTATGACCATTCTCTAGTTCAACTTTGAACATTGCGTTTGGCAAAGTTTCTGCTACAGTACCTTCCACTTCAATTACATCGTCTTTCGCCATTCAAGTGTTCTCCCTTCTTCAAATCAGTAACTTGCTCTCTGACAAATGCCCAAATGAGAATCTCTCAATTGTTCATCTATCACCCGACCTGTTTTGAATATACTGTTCTGAACTTCCGGAGATACGCAATCATAAAAGGTTATATGATTGATATTTTTTCTTAGGAGAATGAAATTTACGCTTTTCTCCGTCTGCGATTAGTACATGGCAGCCAACGAACATGCCGATGACACCTGTATACTGATCTTGTTCTTTCTTTGGACTATACAGACAACCTGCCCGATTTGGGCCTGAAAGGCTTCAGTGAAGACCTAAATCTTAGTCAGTATATCAAAACCTGTATCTGTAATCGCAATCGTATGCTCAAAGTGAGCACACTTTTTCCCATCAACCGTTACAACCGTCCAGTTATCAGCCAATGTTTTCACATATCGGCTGCCTGCGTTCACCATCGGTTCGATGGCCAACACCATCCCAGGTTTTAGCCGCGGGCCTTTGTTGGGCGGACCATAATGAGGAATTTGAGGGTCCTCATGAAGATCCTGTCCGACCCCATGTCCAACATATTCTCTAACAACTGAAAAATTCTCATTTTCAACATACGTTTGTATGGCATGGGAAATGTTCGACAGACGTTCGCCTGGCTTTGCTTCCTGTAAGCCTTTATATAGAGATTCCTCTGTGACTTCCAGTAGTTTGCGGTCTTCATCACTGATTACCCCAACTGGATAAGTCCAAGCAGAGTCACCATGATAGCCATTTAACTTTGCGCCAATATCGATACTAATGATGTCACCATCACGTAAAACCCGTTTACCAGGAATACCGTGAACGAGTTCTTCATTCACCGAAACGCAAATGCTCCCGCGAAAACCATTATACCCTTTAAAAGATGGGATTGCACCCTGCTTTGTAATAAAACGTTCGGCAATTTGATCCAATTCTTTTGTCGAAATACCTGGTTTTATGTGTTTCTTCAGCTCTTCATGAGTCAGTGCGACAATACGTCCAGCTTCTCTCATAATCTCAAGCTCGCGAGGAGTTTTACAGATAATCATTTATTTAATCCTCCAAGCAGGTCCTTGATATCTGCATATACATCGTTAATGTGCTTCGCACCATCAATGTTTGCAAGATATCCTTTTTCTGAATAGAAGTTCAGTAAAGGTTCAGTCTGCTTTAAGTTCACTTCAAGTCTAGTCGAAACGGTTTCTGCATTATCATCTGCACGTTGATAAAGCTCGCCTCCACACTTGTCACAAACATTTTCTTTCGCAGGTGGATTAAATACTAAATGATATGTTGCTCCGCAATTTTTGCAAATTCTTCGGCCAGTCAGACGCTCCATCAAAGCATCTTTATCGACTTTAATATTAATGACATAATCAATCGTTCTGCCAAGGTCCTTTAGAATTTCTTCTAAAGCTTCAGCCTGAGCGACTGTTCGCGGAAATCCGTCCAGAAGAAAACCTTGTTCACAATCATTTTTGCCAAGTCTTTCTCTAACAATACCGATTGTGACCTCATCAGGAACAAGCTCTCCTTTATCGATAAAGGATTTTGCTTCGAGCCCAAGTTGTGTCTCCTCTTTCATAGCAGCGCGGAACATATCTCCTGTTGAGATATGAGGGATCCCATAATCATCAACAATTCGTTCTGCCTGAGTGCCTTTACCAGCACCCGGAAGCCCCATTAAGACTAAGTTCATTTCGGATTTCCCCTTCCTTACTTAGAGAGGTTGGGCAGCTGCCCAGCCCTCTGTTTTATTTCATAAATCCACGGTAATTTCGTTTCACTAATTGGCTTTCAAGCTGTTTCATTGTTTCAAGTGCAACACCTACAACAATGAGAAGACTTGTGCCGCCAATTTGTGCAGCGGAAGGTAATCCAGCGAATTGAATGAAAAAGATAGGAAGTATTGAAATCACGGCTAAGAAAATGGCGCCCACAAACGTGAGTCGGTACAAAATGCTCGTAATTCTATCTTGAGTCATTTTCCCTGGACGAACTCCCGGGATATAGCCACCCTGCTTTTGCAGATTTTCAGCCATTTGTTCAGGATTGACTTGGACAAAGGCATAAAAATATGTGAAAGCAACAATCAGTGCTACATAAATCGTCATACCGATTGGCTTAGTATAGTCAAAGTTGTTGGTTATCCAAGTTGTCACATTATTGGTTCCGAAGAACGATGCGATCGTCTGCGGAGTAATAATGAAAGAAACGGCAAAGATGACTGGAATCACCCCTGCTGGATTCACTTTCAATGGAAGGTGCGTAGCTTGACTAGCAGACATTTGTGCACGACCAGTACCTTTTGAATATTGAATTGCAATCTTTCTCACTGCCATTTGAATGTAAATAACACCGATAACAATGACAAGAATGGCAATTACAATAAGGGCAATTTTAAGGATTTGCATGAACAGCTGTCCATCTCCACCTACAAATTGTTGAGCGTACACTTGTTTTAATGTTTGAGGGATACCAGCGATGATACCGGCAAAGATAATAATCGAAATACCGTTACCAACACCGTGAGCAGTAATCTGCTCGCCCAGCCACATTAAAAATGCTGTTCCCGCAGTGAGTACGACCGCAATTAAGAGATACGTTGATACACCAGGGTTTTCAATCAGCATGCCTCCTGCCATATTGTTGAATCCATATGACATTCCTAACGCCTGGATAAATCCTAGAACAATTGTAAAATACCTTGTGAATTGTGCTAATTTTCGGCGGCCAACCTCTCCTTGCTTTGACCACTCAGTAAACTTCGGAACAACATCCATCTGCAAGAGCTGAATGATGATCGAAGCAGTGATATACGGCATAATCCCCATTGCAAGAATGGAGAATTGGAAAAGTGCCCCGCCCCCAAACGTGTTGAGGATTCCGAAAACACTCATTTGATCCTGTGCCTGGAGAACTTCGGCGTTCACATTAGGCACAGGGATGAAAGCACCTATACGAAAGACGACTAACATTAAAAGTGTGAATATAATCTTATTCCGTATATCTTTCACGCGCATAAAATTGGAGATTGTCTTAAACAAGTTAGATCACCTCGGCTGTACCGCCAGCAGCTTCAATCGCTTCTTTCGCAGAAGCAGAGAATTTATTGGCTTTTACAGTTAATTTTTTTTCTAATTTACCGTTGCCAAGAATTTTTACTCCTGCTTTTAACTTGCTTATTGCACCAGTCTCTAGAAGAAGTTCAGGAGTTACTTCCGTTCCTTCGTCAAAACTGTTTAATCTGTCTAAGTTGATTACCGCGTAATCTTTACGGTTGATGTTTGTAAAACCACGTTTTGGAAGGCGTTGGAATAAAGGCATCTGACCACCTTCGAAACCAGGGCGTACACCGCCGCCAGAACGAGCGTTTTGACCTTTATGACCTTTACCAGAAGTTTTACCGTTACCTGATCCAATACCACGACCAACACGGTTGCGTACTTTACGTGAACCTTCTGAAGGCTTCAATTCATGAAGTTTCATTTGGGCACCTCCTTATCGATTAAAAATGTTTTATTGTTCTTTAACAGAAACTAAATGAGACACCTTGTTAATCATGCCGCGGATCGCTGCATTGTCTTCATGTACGACTGTTTGGTTTGTTTTCTTAAGACCAAGAGTACGAACAGTGACACGCTGATCTTCAGGGCGACCGATTACACTGCGTTTGAGGGTAATTTCTAATTTATTTGCCATTATTGTTCCCTCCTTATCCTAACAGGTCTTCTACAGATTTTCCACGAAGCTTCGCTACATCTTCAGCACGTTTAAGCTCACTTAAACCTTGAAGTGTTGCGCGGATCATGTTGATCGGTGTATTAGAACCTAGAGATTTAGAAAGGATATCAGCTAGACCAGCAAGCTCAAGTACCGCACGCACTGGGCCTCCAGCGATAACTCCTGTACCTTCTGAAGCAGGCTTCAATAGAACGTTTCCTGCACCGAATCGACCGATGATTTCATGTGGAATTGTAGTTCCAACCATTGGTACTTCAATTAAATTCTTTTTCGCATCTTCAACAGCTTTGCGGATCGCTTCTGGTACTTCTTGTGCTTTACCAGTACCGAAACCTACATGACCGTTTTTGTCACCGACAACAACTAAAGCTGCAAAACGGAAACGACGTCCACCTTTAACAACTTTCGCTACGCGGTTAACCGTAACTAAGCGTTCTTCTAACTCTAATTTGCTTGGGTCAATACGACTCATTCGGATGTGTCCCTCCTTCTTTTATTAAAATTTAAGTCCAGCCTCACGAGCAGCTTCAGCTAGAGCTTTTACACGTCCATGATATAGGTATCCTCCGCGGTCAAATACCACGTTAGAGATTCCTTTTTCAACAGCACGTTTTGCAACAAGTTCGCCAACTTTCGTAGCAGCTGCAGTGTCAGAACTATTCTCGATCTTTAACTCTTTATCAAGAGTAGAAGCACTTACAAGTGTTACACCGTTAACATCATCAATTACTTGAGCGTAGATATTCTTGTTAGAACGGAAAACGTTAAGGCGAGGTCTTTCAGCAGTACCTGAAAGTTTCGCACGAACACGAGCATGTCTTTTAAGACGAGTAGCGTTTTTGCTAGTTTTCGTAATCATCCGAGTCACTCCTTTCTTCACTTTAAGCGATCTTACTTACCAGTTTTTCCTTCTTTACGGCGAACGAATTCACCTTCGTAACGAATTCCTTTACCTTTGTAAGGCTCTGGAGCACGGACAGCGCGGATGTTAGAAGCTAGAGCTCCTACACGCTCTTTATCGATACCTTTAACGATTACTTTCGTTTGAGATGGAACTTCTACTTCAACTCCAGCCTCAGGAACGATTTCAACTGGGTGAGAGTATCCAACGTTAAGAACAAGTTTGTTTCCAGATTTAGCTGCACGGTAACCGACACCGATAAGTTCTAAACCTCTTTCGAAACCTTTAGATACACCTTCAACCATGTTAGCAATCAAGCTACGTGTTGTACCATGTAATGCACGGTGTTCTTTATTTTCAGACGGACGGCTTACAGTTAAGACGTTGTCCTCAATTTTAATTTCCATATCAGGGTGAAATGCACGAGTTAGTTCACCTTTTGGTCCCTTTACTGTCACTGTGTTATCGTTGTTTGTCACAGTTACTCCTGAAGGGATCTCGATTAGTTTTTTACCTATACGAGACATACCAAGCACCTCCATTCATCTTAAACTTTTTTTACCATACGTAAGCAAGTACTTCTCCACCAGCTTGTTTAGCACGGGCTTCTTTGTCCGATAAAACACCTTGTGATGTAGAAATAATTGCGATTCCAAGTCCGTTAAGTACACGTGGTACTTCATTTGATTTCGCATATACGCGTAAACCAGGTTTACTGATTCTTTTAAGACCAGTGATAACACGTTCGTTGTTTTGGCCGTATTTAAGGAACAAACGGATTATTCCTTGTTTGCTGTCTTCGACGTACTCAACGTCACGGATAAAACCTTCACGCTTTAAGATTTCAGCAATTTCTCTTTTGATTTTTGAAGCCGGTACTTCTAGCTTCTCATGACGTACCATGTTCGCATTGCGAATACGAGTCAGCAAATCTGCAATCGGATCTGTCATAACCATTATTTAATAACCTCCTTCCCATTTATGGGGATTACCAGCTGGCTTTTTTAACGCCAGGAATTTGTCCTTTATATGCAAGTTCGCGGAAACAAATACGGCAAAGTTTAAACTTACGAATAACTGAATGTGGACGTCCACAACGTTCGCAGCGCGTATACTCTTGAACTTTAAACTTTTGTTTGCGTTGTTGTTTCGCAATCATAGACTTTTTAGCCACGATTTCGCCTCCCTTTCATTGATTATTTCTGGAACGGCATACCTACTTGAGTTAATAACTCACATGCTTCTTCGTCCGTATTGGCAGTAGTAACGATAACGATATCCATACCGCGGACCTTTGTTACTTTATCGTAATCAATTTCTGGGAAGATTAACTGTTCTTTAATACCAAGCGTGTAGTTTCCACGACCGTCGAAAGATTTCTTAGAAATCCCGCGGAAGTCACGTACACGTGGTAAAGACACAGAAATAAGTTTATCAAGGAAATCATACATGCGCTCTCCGCGAAGTGTTACTTTCGCACCGATTGGCATTCCTTCACGTAGACGGAATCCAGCAATAGACTTCTTCGCACGAGTAACGACAGGTTTTTGACCAGCGATAAACGTTAATTCTTCAACAGCAGTATCGATTGCTTTAGCGTTTTGAACGGCGTCACCAACACCCATGTTGATCACGATTTTTTCGATTTTTGGCACTTGCATTACTGAAGTGTATTCAAACTTAGAAACTAATGCAGGTGTAATTTCTTTTACATACTTTTCTTTAAGGCGGTTCATGAGAAAGACCTCCCTTCCTTATTTACTATTTATCTAGAACTTGCCCAGACTTTTTCGCTACACGGACTTTCTTTCCGTCCTCAACTTTATACCCAACACGTGTCACTTCACCCGTTTTAGGATCAAGCGGCATTACGTTTGATACGTGGATCGGCGCTTCTTGTTCAGAAATCCCGCCTTGAGGGTTAGCTTGGGTTGGTTTAGAGTGTTTTTTCACAAGGTTAATACCTTCTACTAAAACACGTTCCTTTTTAGGGAAAGCAGCAAGGATGACACCTTGTTTACCTTTATCTTTACCAGAGATAACCACTACTTTATCGCCCTTTTTAACATGCATTTAATCGCACCTCCTTGAGTCGCGGATTGTATTCATTAAAGTACTTCTGGTGCTAGAGAAACAATTTTCATATAGTTGTTTTCACGAAGTTCACGTGCTACTGGTCCGAAGATACGAGTTCCACGTGGGCTCTTGTCGTCACGGATGATGACACAAGCATTTTCGTCGAAACTGATGTAAGATCCATCGTTTCTGCGAGCTCCGCTCTTAGTACGAACGATAACTGCTTTCACAACTTCACCTTTTTTGACAACGCCTCCAGGTGTTGCTTGTTTAACCGTACAAACAATGACATCACCGATGTTAGCCGTTTTACGTCCAGAGCCACCAAGAACTTTAATCGTTAGTACTTCGCGTGCGCCAGAGTTGTCAGCTACTTTTAAACGAGTCTCCTGTTGAATCATTAATGTTACCTCCTTTCGGAAAAAGAAATCCGAACTTTATTAGATAATAACGGCTTCTTCGACAACTTCAACTAGACGAAAGCGTTTAGTCGCAGATAAAGGACGAGTTTCCATGACCTTTACGATGTCTCCGATTTTTGCTTGGTTGTTTTCATCATGTGCTTTGAACTTTTTAGAGTATCTTACACGTTTGCCATAAAGTGAATGCTTTTTGTATGTTTCAACTACAACAGTGATGGTTTTATCCATTTTGTCAGAAACAACACGACCTTGATACACTTTACGTTGGTTACGTTCGCTCATGTTTGCGGGGCCTCCCCTCTAATTATTATTTATTAGCAGCGATTTCTCTTTGACGAATCACAGTTTTCATGCGTGCGATTGATTTACGCACTTCACGAATGCGAGCAGTATTTTCAAGCTGCCCAGTCGCTAATTGGAAACGAAGATTGAAAAGTTCTTCTTTAAGAGACTTTACTTTTTGTTCAATTTCAGCAGTGGTAAGGTCACGAATTTCATTAGCTTTCATTTGATTCACCACCAATTTCTTCACGTTTTACGAACTTCGTTTTAATTGGCAATTTGTGAGATGCAAGACGAAGAGCTTCACGAGCCACTTCTTCAGACACACCAGAAATTTCAAATAAAACTTTGCCCGGTTTTACTACAGCTACCCATCCTTCTGGAGCACCTTTACCGGAACCCATGCGGACCTCTAGAGGTTTAGCTGTGTATGGCTTAGAAGGGAAAATTTTAATCCAAACTTTACCGCCACGTTTCATGTAACGAGTCATAGCAATACGAGCAGCTTCGATTTGACGGTTTGTGATCCATGAAGCTTCAAGAGCTTGGATACCGTACTCACCGAAATGTACTTCAGTACCGCCTTTTGCACGACCACGCATTTTTCCACGATGTTCTCTGCGATACTTCACGCGTTTTGGCAATAACATATTATTTTCCTCCTTCCGCAGTATTCTTCTTAGTTGGAAGGACTTCTCCACGATAGATCCATACTTTTACGCCAAGCTTACCATAAGTAGTATCAGCTTCAGCAGTAGCATAGTCGATGTCAGCACGAAGTGTGTGCAATGGAACAGTACCTTCACTGTAATATTCAGAACGAGCAATATCTGCACCGCCAAGACGACCAGAAACCATTGTTTTGATTCCTTGTGCTCCAGCACGCATTGTGCGTTGGATTGTTTGTTTTTGTGCACGACGGAATGAAATACGGTTTTCAAGTTGACGAGCGATGTTTTCAGCAACTAGCTGAGCATCAAGATCTGCTCTCTTGATTTCAAGAATGTTGATGTGTACACGTTTGCCAGTTAGGCTGTTAAGAGCTTTACGAAGTGCTTCAACTTCAGATCCGCCTTTACCAATTACCATACCTGGTTTAGCCGTGTGGATTGTGATATTTACGCGGTTTGCAGCACGTTCGATTTCTACTTTAGAAACAGACGCGTCAGACAAACGCTTGCTGATGAATTCACGGATTTTCAAGTCTTCATGTAAGAAGTCAGCGTAATCTTTTCCTGCGAACCATTTAGATTCCCAATCACGAATGACGCCAATACGAAGACCTACTGGATTTACCTTTTGACCCACGGATTATCCCTCCTTCTTTTCTGATACAACGATTGTAATGTGGCTAGTACGTTTGTTAATTGCGCTCGCACGACCCATAGCACGTGGACGGAATCTCTTAAGTGTTGGACCTTCGTCAACGAATGCTTGAGTAATCACTAGGCTGTTAGCGTCCAACTCGTAGTTGTGCTCAGCGTTTGCGATAGCAGATTTTAATACTTTTTCAATAATTGGTGAAGCAGCCTTAGGTGTAAGGTTTAAGATAGAAACTGCTTCTCCTACTTGCTTACCTCGGATCAGGTCCATTACTAGACGTGCTTTACGAGGAGCAATACGGACTGTTCTTGCGACAGCTTTAGCTTGCATTTAAAAGCCTCCTCTCATTAGCGTCTTGTTTTTTTATCGTCACTAGCATGACCTTTGTAAGTACGGCTTGGTGCGAATTCGCCCAATTTGTGACCTACCATATCTTCAGAAATGAAAACAGGTACATGTTTGCGTCCGTCATAGACAGCGATTGTGTGACCGATGAATTGTGGGAAAATTGTAGAACGACGAGACCAAGTTTTTACGACTTGCTTTTTGTCAGTTTCATTCAATTTCTCGACTTTAGCCATCAAATGATCATCAACAAATGGTCCTTTTTTTAAGCTGCGAGCCATTGTGGAACCTCCCTTCGTGATTGAACTACGGTCCTAAATGAACCGTAGACAACCCCGTTACTTGTTTTTACGACGACGTACAATGAATTTATCAGACTTGTTGGTTTTCTTACGAGTCTTGAATCCAAGAGTCGGTTTACCCCATGGAGACATTGGTGATTTACGTCCGATTGGAGCGCGTCCTTCACCACCACCGTGTGGGTGATCGTTAGGGTTCATTACAGAACCACGAACTGTTGGGCGTACGCCTTTCCAGCGAGAACGTCCAGCTTTACCGATGTTAATTAATTCGTGTTGCTCGTTTCCAACTTGACCGATAGTCGCACGGCAAGCAGAAAGAATCATGCGAACTTCTCCTGAGTTCAAACGTACAAGAACGTATTTACCTTCTTTACCTAGAACTTGAGCAGAAGTACCAGCAGAACGAACTAATTGTCCACCTTTACCTGGTTTTAATTCAATGTTATGCACAACTGTACCAACTGGGATGTTGATAAGTGGAAGAGCATTACCTGGTTTGATGTCAGCTTCTGGTCCAGAAGTAACTTCAGTACCAACTTGGATTCCTTTCGGAGCAAGAATGTAACGTTTCTCACCATCTGCATAGTTTACAAGAGCGATGTTCGCTGAACGGTTTGGATCATACTCGATTGTAGCAACGCGTCCAGGTATACCGTCTTTATCACGCTTAAAGTCGATGATACGGTATTGACGTTTGTGACCGCCACCTTGATGACGAACAGTCAATCTACCTTGGTTGTTACGTCCGCCTTTTTTGTGTAGCGGTGCAAGCAACGATTTTTCTGGTTTGTCAGTCGTGATTTCAGCAAAATCTGAAGTAGTCATGCCACGACGACCATTACTGGTTGGTTTATACTTTTTAATCGCCATTTTGAATTTCCCTCCTTCTTTTTAAGATTTACGCTTCAAAAATTTCGATTTCTTTGCTGTCAGCAGTTAATTTCACGATCGCTTTTCTGCGACGGCTAGTCATACCAGTGTAGCGTCCAACGCGTTTTGATTTTCCTTTGTAGTTTTGAACGTTGACTTTCTCAACTTTCACTCCAAAGATTTCTTCAACAGCGTCTTTCACTTCTGTTTTGTTAGCTCTGACATCAACTTCGAACGTGTACTTCTTCTCTGTCATTAGATCAGCAGAACGTTCAGTAATGATAGGGCGCTTTAGAACATCACGAGGATCTTTCATTATGCAAGTCCCTCCTCTACTTTTTCAACCGCTGCTTTAGTGATCAGAAGTTTGTCGTGGTTGACAACGTCAAGAACGTTGATACCGTTAGCTTCAACAACTGTTACTCCAGGGATGTTACGAGCAGATAAAGCAACTGTTTCGTTTGCATCCGCAGTGACGATCAACGCTTTCTTCTCAACAGATAATCCTTTAAGGATGCCTGCGAATTCTTTCGTTTTCACTGCATCAAGAGTCAGATCTTCAAGAACGATGATGTTGTTGTCGATTACTTTAGAAGACAATACTGACTTGATAGCCAAGCGGCGAACTTTTTTAGGTAATTTATAAGAATAGCTGCGTGGTGTTGGACCGAATACGATACCGCCTCCGCGCCATTGTGGTGAACGGATAGAACCTTGACGAGCACGACCTGTACCCTTCTGTCTCCAAGGCTTACGACCTCCGCCACGTACTTCAGAACGAGTTTTTACTTTGTGAGTTCCTTGACGTAAGGAAGCTCTTTGCATAAGAATAGCATCGAATACTACGCTTTCGTTTGGCTCAATTCCAAACACAGAAGCGTTTAATTCGATTTCACCGTTAGTAGAACCGTTTTGGTTAAATAATGCTACTTTTGGCATGACTTGTTTCCTCCTTTCCTAAGAGAGTTATTTAGATTTAACTGCACTCTTTACAGTTACTAGAGATTTTTTAGCTCCTGGTACGTTTCCTTTGATCAATAGAAGATTGCGTTCTGCATCAACTTTAACGATCTCAAGGTTTTGGACAGTGATTTGCTCTCCGCCCATACGACCTGGAAGAAGTTTACCTTTGAATACACGGTTTGGATCAACAGGTCCCATTGAACCAGGACGACGGTGGTAACGTGAACCGTGAGTCATTGGTCCGCGTGATTGTCCGTGGCGTTTGATAGCCCCTTGGAATCCTTTACCTTTTGATGTTCCTGTTACATCTACGATATCTCCATTTGCGAAAATATCA
This sequence comes from Bacillus sp. WP8, assembly GCF_000800825.1. Taxonomy (NCBI): domain Bacteria; kingdom Bacillati; phylum Bacillota; class Bacilli; order Caryophanales; family Bacillaceae; genus Bacillus; species Bacillus sp. WP8. The sequence continues at coordinate 139,387 of NZ_CP010075.1, read as the reverse complement.
ACTTTGACTTCCTGACCAACTTCATACGCATCTAACTCCGCACCGCGTAATTCTTTTACGAAGCGCTTAGGAGCAGTTTCCGCTTTAGCAACGTGGCCTTTCTCTGGTTTGTTAGAAAGCTTTTCACGTTTGTCATCAAAACCGATTTGGATTGCTTCATAGCCATCCGTGTCAACAGTCTTCTTTTGAAGAACAACGTTAGCAGCAGCCTCAACAACAGTTACAGGGATAAGATCACCGTTTTCTGCGAATACTTGCGTCATACCAATTTTTCTACCTAAGATTCCTTTGGTCATTAGTCACACCTCCTATAATATGTGTTTTCTATTTGAATTAAAGTTTGATTTCGATATCTACACCAGATGGTAAATCTAAACGCATAAGTGCATCAACTGTTTGTGGAGTTGGATTCACGATGTCGATTAGACGTTTGTGAGTACGCATCTCGAATTGCTCACGAGAATCTTTGTACTTATGCACCGCACGAAGGATTGTGTAAACTGATTTTTCAGTTGGAAGCGGGATTGGACCAGATACACTAGCACCAGAACGCTTAGCCGTTTCAACAATCTTCTCAGCAGATTGATCAAGAATTCTATGATCATATGCTTTTAAACGAATACGAATTTTTTGTTTTGCCATTATTTTCCCTCCTTTTCGCCTACTTACGTTAGACAGTTCTCCGTGAGAAAAACCTGATCACCTCGCCATGGCAAAGCGGCCGGGTGTGTCAGCAACCTCTCACTTCATCGCAGTCAAAGACCAACATGCACTATTGTACCAAATTGGCCTGCGTGTTGCAATAATAAATCGGATAAATTTATGATTTGCACACTTTTCATATTATACAGGGATTCAGCCTATAAATCAAGCTTTCCCTGAAGATGATGTATAGCAGTCTTTCTGATGATACGTATAAATTCATCTGGCTCCTCGATATGCGGGGAATGGGCAGAGTCTTTAAAGGTAAACCATTCTTTGATGGGTGCTTTTAATTGATCAACATATGGTTTTGATACAGCAGCTGGGGTAATCATGTCGTGATCACCAATGAGAAAGTAGCACGGTATTAATATAGTAGAAACTCGGTATTGAATACTCTCATTCATTAACTGATCCCATAGCTTGTTTTGACTAAATTTCTGCCCTTTCATGAACTTCCATTTATCTTTCAGCCGATATTGCTTACTAAAAAGAAACCCTTTTAGCATTTGAAAAACCGGCTTCCATCTATGTGTGAGACCTACGCTTGCAAACTCTTTATATAGAGAGAACAAGGCATGAGCTGATGTCCGTTTCCAAGGAGGCGGCGTCAGTAATCGCAGACACCCAGTAAACAGCCGATTGCGATGGTATTTCTTCATAAGAAGCTCGTACGATACGATATCTTCCTTTAACACATCTACTACCTGACTAATCCCGTAATAAGCATGATAAATATCTGGACGCTTATGTACTGCTTGTATGGCAATTAATGATCCCCACGAGTATCCTGCGATATACAATTTTGAGTGACCTAGATATGATAGGAGCTTCTCAGTCAGTTCAATCGTGTCTTCAATAAATTGCTGAATGGTCATCGATGCATCGGGAAGATTCTCTTGATAGGAAAGTCCTGCGCCTCGCTGATCCCAATGGACAACTGTAAAGTCCTGATCAAGTTCCTCGTGAAAGGAATCAATATAACTGATTTGAGCTGAGCCGGGCCCGCCGTGTAAAAATAAAAGTACAGGCTTTGTTTCACTCGTCTCATCTTCTTTCATCATAATCCATTGGTCAATCCCGCCGATCAACCATTTTTTCAAATATGTCTTTGCCATTCCAGCGATCCTCTCGGTTCCATTTAGATTCTATAGCTTATAGTAGCCGTTCTGATCTGGAAAAGCAAAAAAAGAGACCCTTTTGCAAGGAGTCTCTTTTGTATGTTTAATTACTTAATGATAGTTGAAACGACGCCAGAACCTACAGTACGTCCACCCTCACGGATAGAGAAACGAGTTCCTTCTTCGATAGCGATAGTAGAGATAAGTTCAACTTCCATCTCAGTGTTATCGCCAGGCATTACCATTTCAGTACCTTCTGGAAGATGTACGATACCAGTTACGTCAGTTGTACGGAAGTAGAACTGCGGACGGTAGTTAGCGAAGAATGGAGTATGACGTCCACCCTCTTCTTTAGAAAGTACATAAACTTCAGCTTTGAAACGGCTATGTGGAGTGATTGTACCTGGTTTAGCAAGTACTTGACCACGTTGGATATCTTCACGAGATACACCACGAAGTAGTGCACCGATGTTGTCACCAGCTTCAGCATAGTCAAGAAGTTTACGGAACATTTCAACACCTGTAACAGTTGTTTTACCGTTTTCTTCTTGAAGACCGATGATTTCAACTTCGTCACCGACTTTAACTTGTCCACGCTCAACACGACCAGTAGCAACTGTTCCACGACCAGTGATTGAGAATACGTCCTCAACTGGCATCATGAATGGCTTCTCAGTGTCACGCTCTGGAGTTGGGATGTACTCATCAACCGCATCCATAAGTTCAAAGATTTTTGCTTCGTAATCAGCATCTCCTTCAAGAGCTTTAAGAGCAGAACCTTTAATAACTGGTACATCGTCACCAGGGAAGTCATAGTCAGAAAGAAGGTCACGAACTTCCATTTCAACAAGTTCAAGTAACTCTTCATCGTCAACCATGTCACATTTGTTAAGGAATACTACGATGTAAGGTACACCTACGTTACGAGAAAGTAGGATGTGCTCACGTGTTTGTGGCATTGGACCGTCAGCAGCAGATACTACTAAGATCGCGCCGTCCATTTGAGCAGCACCAGTGATCATGTTTTTAACATAGTCAGCGTGTCCTGGGCAGTCTACGTGAGCATAGTGACGAGTTTCAGTTTCATACTCAACGTGTGCAGTTGAGATTGTGATTCCACGCTCGCGCTCTTCTGGAGCACCATCGATTTGGTCATAAGCCATAGCTGTACCTTTACCAGATTTCTTATGAAGAACTGTTGAGATAGCAGCAGTTAGAGTTGTTTTACCATGGTCAACGTGTCCAATTGTACCAATGTTAGCATGCGATTTGGAACGGTCGAATTTTTCTTTAGCCATTCTAAAAATCCTCCTTAAAGGTTCATTGTATTTGGTATAGAGTGATAGAAAGTGAAGAGTTACCTCTCACTTTCTGATCTTCAATAGTAGTTATACTTTAGTTTAAAGGCAAAATCAATTATTCACCTTTATTTTTTTTGATGATTTCTTCACTGATGCTCTTAGGCACTTCTTCGTAGTGATCCATGTGCATAGTGAAAGTACCGCGTCCTTGTGTGTTAGAACGGAGTGCAGTTGCATATCCGAACATTTCAGAAAGTGGAACCATAGCGCGAACAACTTGAGCGTTACCGCGAGCTTCCATACCTTCTACACGTCCACGACGAGATGTGATATCACCCATGATGTCTCCCATGTATTCTTCAGGGATAACAACTTCCACTTTCATCATTGGCTCAAGTAGAACTGGGTTACATTTGCTGACAGCATTTTTCAATGCCATAGATGCAGCAATTTTGAACGCCATTTCGTTCGAGTCAACATCGTGGTAAGATCCATCAAATAATTTTGCTTTGATGTCGATTAATGGGAATCCAGCTAATACACCATTTTCAAGTGAGTCTTCAAGACCTGCTTGAATTGCTGGGATGTATTCACGTGGAACAACCCCACCGACGATTGCATTTTCAAATTCAAAGCCTGCGCCTTCTTCGTTTGGTTCGAATTCGATCCAAACGTGTCCGAACTGACCGCGTCCACCAGACTGACGTACGAATTTACCTTCAACTTTTGCACCAGAACGGAATGTTTCACGGTACGCAACTTGAGGAGCACCTACGTTAGCTTCAACCTTGAACTCACGCTTCATACGGTCAACAATGATATCAAGGTGAAGCTCACCCATACCAGAGATGATCGTTTGACCAGTTTCAGGGTTTGTTTGTGTACGGAATGTTGGATCCTCTTCAGCTAGTTTAGCTAAAGCGATACCCATTTTATCCTGGTCAGCCTTTGATTTAGGCTCGATAGCTACATCGATAACTGGCTCTGGGAATTCCATAGACTCAAGGATAACAAGATCTTTCTCGTCACAAAGAGTGTCACCAGTAGATGTATCTTTAAGACCTACAGCTGCTGCGATATCCCCTGCGTATACAGTAGAGATTTCTTCACGGCTGTTTGCGTGCATTTGAAGGATACGTCCAACACGTTCACGCTTGTTCTTAGAAGAGTTCTTCACGTATGAACCAGAATCAAGTGTTCCAGAGTATACGCGGAAGAAAGTTAGTTTCCCAACATAAGGGTCAGTCATAACTTTAAATGCAAGAGCTGCGAATGGTGCGTCATCAGTAGACTCACGAACAACCTCTTCATTTGAATCTGGCAGGATACCTTTGATTGCAGCAACATCAGTTGGTGCAGGAAGGTAGTCAAGCACAGCGTCAAGTACAAGCTGAACACCTTTGTTTTTGAAAGCAGATCCAACAAGAACTGGGTAGAATTCAACATTCAACGTTCCTTTACGGATTGCAGCTTTCAATTCAGGAATTGTAATTTCTTCACCCTCAAGGTATTTTTCCATAAGCTCTTCATCAAGCTCAGCGACAGCTTCAATTAGGCTGCTGCGAAGCTCTTCAGCTTTGTCTTTATACTCAGCAGGGATTTCTTTAGCATCAGAGCGAGTTCCAAGGTCATCTTCGTAGAAGTATGCTACGTTTTCTACAAGGTCGATGATTCCTTCGAATTGATCTTCAGCGCCGATCGGCAATTGAATTGCATGAGCGTTCGCTTGAAGACGATCTCTTAATGTGCTTACAGAGTATAGGAAGTCCGCACCGGTTTTATCCATTTTGTTAACGAATACGATACGAGGTACTCCGTAAGTTGTTGCTTGGCGCCAAACTGTTTCAGTTTGTGGCTCTACACCTGATTGTGCATCAAGGACAGCAACCGCACCATCAAGTACACGTAAAGAACGTTCAACTTCAACAGTGAAGTCTACGTGTCCTGGTGTATCGATGATGTTTACACGGTAACCTTTCCATTGTGCTGTAGTAGCAGCAGAAGTGATTGTAATACCACGTTCTTGCTCCTGCTCCATCCAGTCCATTTGTGAAGCTCCTTCGTGAGTTTCACCAATTTTATGGATACGACCAGTGTAGTACAAGATACGCTCAGTCGTTGTCGTTTTACCGGCATCGATGTGAGCCATGATACCAATATTACGAGTTTTGTCTAAGGAGAACTCTCTTGCCATTGGGTAATTTCTCCTTCCTCATTAGGGAATAGTTTTTTTAGTTTGGTATAAATCCTACCAGCGGTAGTGAGCGAATGCTTTGTTCGCTTCTGCCATTTTGTGTGTGTCTTCACGTTTCTTAACAGCAGCACCAGTGTTGTTAGCTGCGTCAAGGATTTCGTTAGCAAGACGCTCTTCCATCGTTTTTTCTCCACGAAGACGAGCGTAGTTTACTAACCAGCGAAGACCTAAAGTAGTACGACGGTCTGGGCGAACTTCTACAGGAACTTGGTAGTTAGCTCCACCTACACGACGTGCTTTAACTTCAAGAACTGGCATGATGTTTTTCAAGGCTTGTTCGAAAACCTCCATCGCTTCATTACCAGTACGTTCTTTGATGATATCAAATGACTTGTAGAGAATAGTTTGTGACTTTCCTCTTTTACCGTCGATCATCATTTTGTTGATCAAACGAGATACAAGTTTAGAATTGTAAATTGGATCTGGCAATACGTCTCTTTTTGCTACAGGACCTTTACGTGGCATCTGAATAGCCTCCCTTCTCTTTTAAAAGGATTTCTATCTGTCTCTCATCTCAATATCATTGTCAGTTACCTGACTCCACTGATCTGATATCAACTTCTAAAAACCCTTATGTTTGTTTGTATTATTTGCTTTGTTTAGGGCGTTTTGTTCCGTATTTAGAACGTCCTTGCATACGACCGTCAACTCCGGCAGTATCAAGCGCACCACGAACGATGTGGTAACGTACACCCGGTAAGTCTTTTACACGTCCGCCACGGATAAGTACTACACTGTGCTCTTGTAGGTTATGTCCGATACCAGGAATGTAAGCTGTTACCTCAATCAGGTTAGACAAACGTACACGAGCATATTTACGTAGTGCTGAGTTTGGTTTTTTCGGTGTCATTGTACCGACACGAGTACAAACCCCGCGCTTCTGTGGAGATGTTACGTTAGTGTGCTCTTTTTTGAAACTGTTGTATCCTTTGTTAAGTGCAGGTGACTTTGAGTTTTCAACTTTACTCACGCGTCCTTTGCGTATTAGCTGATTAATTGTAGGCATGTTGTTATTCCTCCCTTCATTACTTTTTTTATAACCCACATACCCAGGTGGTTCATCAAAAGGCAAAAAACAATGCTTTTGCATTTTAAGCATGCAAAAACAAAACAAGTACGTTATAACATAATGGCAACAGCTGCTGCCCCAACTTCAATTCCGCAGGCCTTGCCGAGCTTTTTCATGGAATCTACCACTAAAATGTCTACACCCTTCTCTTGCGCTAGTTTCAATACACTAGCAGTTAAAGCAGGATCAGCATCTTTCGCTACGACGACTTCCTTTACTGAATCTCGTTTCAGAGCTTTTACTGTTTGCTTCGTACCAATAATAATGGATTGAGCCTGTGATACTTTATCATAAGACATCGAATATCCTCCAAAGTAACAGGTTTTATTTTGAGCACCTTGGTTATATTATCATCATGGCAGAAGGATGTCAATATGGTATGACAGATTATCTTGACATCCTTCACCATTTTTTGATGATTTTATAGGAATCTCACGAGAAAGATTACTCTACAGGAACCATGTCGTCAGACGGCTGCACTTGCGAAACCGGCTTAACTTTACGGTAGTTCGGCATTCCCGTTCCAGCAGGAACAAGTTTACCAATGATAACATTCTCTTTCAAGCCAAGCAGTTCATCACGTTTTCCTTTGATCGCTGCATCTGTTAGGACACGAGTCGTTTCTTGGAAGGATGCCGCAGACAAGAATGAGTCTGTTTCAAGCGAAGCTTTTGTAATACCAAGAAGAACTGGACGACCTGTTGCAGGACGTTTGCCTTCGAATAGTACTTTTTTGTTTGCTTCAGTGAATTGATGTACATCAAGAAGTGTGCCTGGTAATACATCTGTATCCCCTGCATCAGCGACACGCACTTTACGAAGCATTTGGCGAACCATTACCTCTACGTGCTTATCTCCGATTTCTACCCCTTGCATACGGTATACTTTTTGTACTTCATGAAGCAGATATTCTTGAACAGCTGTCATGTCAGTCACTTTAAGAAGTTCTTTCGGATCGATTGAACCTTCTGTAAGCACTTGACCACGAGTGACTTTGTCACCTTCAACAACTTTTAGACGTGCATTGTAAGGAGCTGTGTAAGAGCGAGTTTCAACTTCGCCTTGAACCACAATTTCCTGCTGCTTGTCACGAACATCGTTAATTTCAGCAACGACACCGTCAATTTCAGAAATTGTCGCTTGCCCTTTCGGATTACGCGCTTCAAACAGCTCTTGGATACGAGGTAAACCTTGAGTGATATCGTCTCCTGCTACCCCACCGGTGTGGAACGTACGCATTGTAAGCTGAGTTCCTGGCTCACCGATTGATTGTGCAGCGATGATTCCAACTGCTTCACCGACTTCAACGTCAGTACCAGTTGCAAGGTTACGGCCGTAGCATCGTTTACATACACCATGAGGCGTGTTACATGTAAATGCAGAACGGATCCATACTTCCTCAATTCCTGCTTCAACTACTTCAAGTGCTTTATCTTCATCAATTAGTTCGTTTTCGGCTACAATGACTTCGCCTGTTTCAGGATGAACAATTGGTTTTCTTGCAAAACGTCCGATCAGACGTTCTTCAAGCTTCTCAATAATTTCATTTCCTTCTTTAATGGACTTCGCCAAGATTCCACGGTCTGTTCCGCAATCTGTTTCACGGATGATGACATCCTGTGCAACGTCAACGAGACGACGCGTGAGGTAACCTGAGTCAGCTGTTTTAAGAGCTGTATCGGCAAGACCTTTACGCGCACCGTGAGTGGAAATAAAGTATTCCAATACGGTTAAACCTTCACGGAAACTAGATTTAATCGGAAGTTCAATGATACGTCCAGCCGGGTTGGCCATCAGACCACGCATACCAGCCAGCTGAGTGAAGTTAGATGCGTTACCACGCGCTCCAGAGTCACTCATCATGTAGATTGGGTTGACTTCATCAAGGGACTTCATCAGTTTACCTTGGATGACATCTTTAGAAGAACTCCAGATTGAAATAACTCTCTCATAACGCTCTTCTTCAGTAATCAAACCACGTCTGAATTGCTTCATGACGTTATCTACTTTTGCTTGTGCTTCTTCAAGAATTTGCTGCTTATCATCTAATACGACGATATCAGACACACCAACCGTAATACCGGCTTTAGTAGAGTATCTGAAACCAAGATTTTTCATGCGGTCAAGCATTTTAGATGTCTCAGTGATATGGAATCTCTTAAAGATTTCTGCAATGATTTTACCTAAAATACCTTTTTTGAACGGTGCATTGATTTCTTGTTTCTCGATCGCAGCTTTTACATCCTCACCTTTTTCAAGGAAGAAACGATCAGGCGTTTTTTCTTCAATATTGCTCTTTGTCGGCTCATTCATGTATGGGAATGATTCCGGTAAGATTTCGTTAAAGATCAGTTTTCCAACTGTTGTAATCAACAATTTAGAACGCTGTTCATCAGTGAATGTCACATTCTTCAACGAGCTAGCTGCAACAGCTACACGTGTATGAAGATGCACATAACCATTTTGATAAGCAAGAAGGGCTTCGTCAGTATCTTTGAAGACCATACCTTCTCCGATAGCACCTTTGCGCTCAAGTGTAAGGTAGTAGTTACCAAGCACCATATCCTGAGATGGCGTAACAACTGGTTTTCCATCTTTCGGGTTCAAAATGTTTTGAGCAGCAAGCATTAAGATACGAGCTTCAGCTTGAGCTTCAGCAGATAATGGTACGTGAACCGCCATTTGGTCACCGTCAAAGTCAGCGTTGTAGGCTGTACATACAAGTGGATGCAGACGAATTGCGCGTCCTTCCACAAGTGTAGGTTCAAACGCTTGAATACCAAGTCTGTGAAGAGTCGGTGCGCGGTTTAGTAAGACTGGATGCTCACGAATAACTGATTCTAAAACATCCCATACTTCTGGCTGCACGCGCTCGATTTTACGCTTCGCACTCTTGATGTTGTGAGCTAATCCTTTTTCAACAAGCTCCTTCATCACGAATGGTTTGAATAATTCAAGAGCCATTTCTTTCGGAAGTCCACACTGATACATTTTCAAATGTGGTCCTACGACGATAACGGAACGTCCAGAATAGTCAACACGTTTACCAAGCAAGTTTTGACGGAAACGTCCTTGTTTCCCTTTCAGCATGTGAGAAAGAGATTTCAATGGTCTATTTCCTGGTCCTGTTACTGGTCGGCCTCTACGTCCATTATCAATCAAGGCATCGACAGCTTCTTGAAGCATACGCTTCTCGTTCTGAACGATGATGCTTGGCGCGCCAAGATCTAATAAACGCTTCAGACGATTGTTACGGTTGATGACACGACGATAAAGGTCGTTCAAGTCAGAAGTAGCAAAACGTCCACCATCAAGCTGAACCATTGGACGTAATTCTGGCGGAATCACCGGAAGTACATCAAGAATCATCCAAGATGGTTTGTTTCCTGAGTTACGGAAGGCTTCTAATACCTCAAGGCGTTTGATCGCACGTGTACGACGCTGTCCTTGAGCAGTTTTCAGCTCTTCTTTCAGTGTATCTACTTCTTTTACAAGATCGATATCTTGAAGAAGTTTGTTGATTGCTTCTGCACCCATAGCTGCTTGGAATGTATTACCGTATTTATCTAAATAAGCACGGAATTCTTTCTCAGAAAGAAGTTGTTTCTTCTCCAGCGGTGTGTTGCCCGGATCTGTCACGACGTAAGAAGCGAAGTAGATCACTTCTTCTAACGCACGTGGTGACATATCAAGAACAAGACCCATACGGCTTGGGATACCTTTGAAATACCAAATGTGGGAAACTGGGGCAGCCAGTTCGATATGCCCCATTCTCTCACGACGGACTTTTGCCCGTGTTACTTCTACACCACAACGGTCACATACAACACCCTTATACCGAACGCGTTTATACTTCCCACAATGACATTCCCAGTCTTTTTGTGGTCCGAAGATACGTTCACAAAAGAGACCATCTTTTTCAGGTTTCAGTGTACGATAGTTAATCGTTTCAGGCTTTTTCACTTCACCAAAAGACCAAGAACGGATTTTATCAGGTGATGCGAGACCGATGTTCATATACTCAAAATTGTTCACATCTAGCAAGGGGCCTACCTCCCTTTTAATCTTCGGGTTATACCCTAGTCACTTGCTCTAATCGTTTCTGCTATTCTTTTGTGACTGCGTCACGTTCAAGATCGACAGGTGCGAGGTCTGCAGCATCTTCGTCATTAGATAACGCTAATCCGTCTGCTTTCTTCGTTTCCTCATCGTCTTCTAAATCTCTCATTTCTATCTCTTCTTCATCGCCAGATAGGATTTTCACATCCATACCTAAACTTTGAAGTTCTTTGATTAACACTTTGAATGATTCAGGGACACCTGGTTCAGGTACGTTATCCCCTTTGACGATGGCTTCGTATGTTTTCACACGACCCACAACGTCATCCGATTTAACTGTTAAGATCTCTTGAAGTGTATATGCTGCACCGTAAGCTTCAAGTGCCCATACTTCCATCTCTCCGAAACGCTGACCACCAAACTGTGCTTTACCGCCAAGTGGCTGCTGCGTAACAAGTGAGTATGGTCCAGTTGAACGAGCGTGAAGTTTATCGTCAACCATGTGAGCCAGTTTGATCATGTACATGATTCCGACAGATACACGGTTGTCGAATGGTTCACCAGTTCGACCATCATAAAGGACTGTTTTCGCATCACGAGACATACCTGCTTCTTCAAGCGTTTCCCAAACATCTTCCTCGCGCGCACCATCAAATACTGGTGACGCAATGTGGATGCCAAGGTAACGTGCAGCCATACCCATATGAAGCTCAAGTACCTGACCGATGTTCATACGAGATGGTACCCCTAGTGGGTTCAACATGATATCGATCGGTGTTCCGTCTGGAAGATACGGCATATCTTCTTCTGGAAGGATTTTAGAGATAACCCCTTTGTTACCATGTCGTCCGGCCATTTTGTCACCTTCAGAAATTTTACGCTTCTGAACGATGTATACGCGGACTAACTGGTTTACACCTGGAGGCAATTCATCTCCATCTTCACGGTTAAAGACTTTTACATCGTGGATAATTCCGCCGCCGCCGTGTGGAACACGTAGAGACGTATCACGCACTTCACGAGCCTTTTCACCGAAGATTGCATGTAATAGACGTTCTTCAGCTGTTAGTTCTGTTACACCTTTAGGCGTTACTTTCCCTACAAGAAGATCTCCGTCTTTTACTTCTGCACCAATACGGATGATTCCGCGCTCGTCAAGGTTGCGTAAAGCATCTTCCCCAACGTTTGGAATATCACGAGTGATTTCTTCTGGTCCAAGCTTTGTATCACGAGCTTCTGATTCATATTCTTCAATATGAATAGACGTGTAGACGTCATCTTTTACAAGGCGCTCACTCATGATGATCGCATCCTCGTAGTTGTAACCGTCCCAAGTCATGAATCCGACCATAACGTTACGTCCTAGAGCCAATTCACCTTTTTCCATAGAAGGTCCGTCTGCAAGGATTTCTCCTTTAACGACTTCATCTCCAACACTTACGATAGGACGCTGGTTGTAGCAAGTCCCTTGGTTAGAGCGGACAAATTTCAGCAAGCTGTATTTGTCTAGGTTTCCTTTGACTTGTTGTCCGTCAACGTCTTCATAACGGCGAACCCAAATATTTTTTGCTTCTACGCGTTCTACAACACCTGGGTAACGGCAGATGACAGCAGCACCAGAGTCTTTACCTGATACGTACTCCATACCTGTACCAACAATCGGTGATTCTGGCTGCATCAAAGGCACAGCCTGACGCTGCATGTTCGCTCCCATTAGAGCACGGTTAGAGTCATCGTTTTCTAAGAATGGGATACATGCTGTCGCTGCAGAAACAACCTGCTTTGGCGAAACGTCCATGTAGTCAACGCGGTTTCGAGGAACAACGGTGTTTTCCCCTCTGAAACGAGCAATGATATTATCATCAATAAACGAACCATCTTCACCTAATATAGCGTTCGCTTGTGCTACTACGTAGTTATCCTCTTCATCAGCAGTTAAGTAATCGATTCTCGGTGTCACTTTACCAGTTTCAGGATCAACCCGGCGGTAAGGTGTTTCGATAAATCCGAAGCGATTCACTTTTGCGAATGAAGATAGAGAGTTGATCAAACCAATGTTTGGACCCTCTGGTGTTTCAATCGGACACATACGTCCATAGTGAGAGTAGTGAACGTCACGAACTTCCATTCCTGCACGCTCACGTGTCAAACCACCCGGTCCAAGCGCTGACAGACGACGTTTGTGCGTCAATTCAGCAAGCGGGTTTGTTTGATCCATGAACTGAGATAGCTGAGAACTACCAAAGAACTCTTTGATAGAAGCGATCACAGGACGAATGTTGATCAGCTGCTGAGGTGTGATTGTGTTTGTGTCTTGAATTGACATTCTTTCACGAACAACACGCTCCATTCTGCTTAAACCAATACGGAATTGGTTTTGCAGAAGTTCACCTACGGAACGCAGACGACGGTTACCAAGGTGGTCGATATCATCTGTGTCACCTACACCATGAAGAAGGTTGAAGAAGTAACTGATTGATGCAATGATGTCAGAAGGCGTGATGTTTTTCACAGCTTCCTCTACATATGCATTTCCAATCACGTTAATCACTTGCTCGCCTTCTTGATCAGACGGTGCATAAATCTTAATAGATTGAAGTTCTACTTCATCTTCTACTACGCCACCATTAGGATAAAGCTTTCTAAATCCGATGCCGTTTTCTAAGTATGGAAGAACTTTATCAAGAACTCTTCTGTCTAAAATTTGACCTTTTTCTGCTAGAATTTCACCTGTTTCAGGGTCAACTAACGTTTCAGCCAATTTTTGATTGAACAGTCTATTTTTAATATGAAGCTTCTTATTAATCTTGTAGCGTCCAACATTTGCTAGGTCATATCTCTTCGGATCGAAGAAGCGAGAGTCTAGCAAGCTTTTCGCATTTTCAACAGTTGGCGGCTCTCCAGGGCGGAGGCGCTCGTAGATTTCGAGAAGTGCTTTATCCGCATTCTCTGTATTGTCTTTTTCCAGCGTGTTGCGTAAGTATTCATTCTCGCCAATGAGGTCAAGAATCTCTTGATCAGAGCTGAAGCCGAGAGCACGCAAAAGAACCGTAACCGGCAACTTACGTGTGCGATCGATGCGTACATAGACTACATCCTTCGCATCAGTTTCGTATTCTAACCATGCGCCACGGTTTGGAATGACAGTCGCAGTAAAACCTTTTTTACCGTTTTTGTCTACTTTACCACTGAAATATACACTTGGAGAACGCACTAACTGAGAAACGATTACACGTTCCGCACCATTAATGATAAAAGTACCTGTGTCTGTCATGATTGGGAAATCACCCATGAACACGTCTTGGTCTTTTACTTCTCCAGTTTCTTTGTTAATTAAACGAACTTTTACTCTTAGTGGAGCAGAGTAAGTTACATCACGTTCTTTTGATTCTGCTACAGGATACTTAGGATCCCCTAGGCTGTAATCAATGAATTCAAGAGAAAGGTTACCAGTAAAATCCTCAATTGGGGATATATCTTGAAACATCTCTCTAAGACCCTCATCAAGAAACCACTGATAAGAAGAGGTTTGAATTTCAATGAGATTTGGTAATTCTAACACTTCGCTTATGCGTGCGTAGCTTCTGCGCTGGCGGTGTCGTCCATACTGAACTAGTTGACCTGTCAACTGATTCACCCCTCAAATCATGCGTATTATATGTGTAAAAAGTATTTCTGTCTTTCAAATGTCAGTAAAGAAATACTTTTACAAGACAAAAGAAAAAAGGGTTTCTAAAATAAGAAAACCACATCCAAAAACAAATACCGATTTTATTAGTTTTCCCAAGTATGCATAATTTATACAAAATAGTTGTTTTTTAAGCCTATCAAGCAAAATATACACATTGGCATTTTATAATGTTAACACAGCTAGGAAACTGCGTCAAACTTTTTTAGCTTTGATTATATAGTAGCCCTTTTTTTTCAATACAACCTCGACTTCTCCAAAGAGCTGCTCTAATTTTTCAATCGCAGATGGTCCACCTTGCTTTTTCTGAATAACCACCCACAACTCACCTTCCGGCAATAAATGATCAGCACTTTTTTCAAAGATCGCATGTACAACTTTCTTCCCTGCCCGTATTGGGGGATTGGTCAGTATAGAGGCAAAAGCAGCTGAGGAATGAACATTCGAGAACAAATCACTTTGATAGATGTGAACATTATCAATGCGATTATGTTTAGCGTTTTCCTTTGAAAGTTCGACTGCTCTTTCGTTCACATCAATCATATGAATGGTACGGCTAGTCATTTCGTTTGCTAACGATAAGCCGATCGGTCCATAACCGCAACCGACATCTAAGACATCGCCATCCAAGTCAGGTTCTTCGAAAGCTTCAATTAAAAGCCTTGAACCAAAGTCGACTTCTTTCTTAGAAAACACTCCACTGTCACTTGTAAAAGTAAAGGTACGGTTTCTCAAGGTGAAGTCCCATGTCTGTTTATTGCTTTTCACTGATGGCTTTTCCGTATAATAGTGGTCACTCATGGTGAATGGACCTCCTCTGGATTCAATCGTTTCAGGAGATTAGAAAAGAAAAAGCCCGCCAGTAAAAGCGAGCTTTCCCAAAAGATTAGGCGAAGATTACTTAACTTCTACAGAAGCGCCAACTTCTTCAAGCTTAGCTTTAAGTTCTTCAGCTTCTTCTTTAGCAATACCTTCTTTAAGTGGTTTTGGAGTGTTGTCAACAAGTTCTTTAGCTTCTTTCAAGCCAAGACCAGTGATTTCACGAACCACTTTGATAACTTTGATTTTTTGGTCTCCAGCACCAGCAAGCACTAGATCAAAATCAGTTTTTTCTTCAGCAGCAGCACCGCCACCAGCAGCTACAGCTACAGGAGCAGCAGCAGTTACGCCAAATTCTTCTTCGATTGCTTTTACTAAGTCGTTTAACTCAAGTACAGTTGCTTCTTTAACTGAAGCAATGATTTCTTCGATATTTAAAGCCATTTGTAATTCCTCCATTTTAAGTTTTTTTACGTAAACGTAAAGTACGCATTAAGCGCCTTGTTCTTCTTTTTGATCTGCAACTGCTTTAGTAGCAAGAGCAAGATTACGAACTGGAGCTTGAAGAACGCTAAGCAACATAGAAAGTAAGCCTTCGCGAGACGGAAGTTCCGCAAGAGCCTTCACTTCTTCTACAGTCGCTACGTTTCCTTCGATGACACCAGCTTTGATTTCTAAAGCTTCGTGGCTTTTCGCAAATTCGTTGATGATTTTCGCAGGTGCGATAACATCTTCGTTACTGAATGCGATAGCGTTTGGACCTGTTAAGAAATCGTTTAAACCCGTTAGTTCAACTTGTTCAACTGCACGGCGAGTCAAAGTGTTTTTGTAAACTTTGAATTCTACGCCAGCTTCACGAAGCTGTTTACGAAGTTCAGTCACTTCAGAAACTGAAAGACCGCGGTAATCTACAATGACAGTAGACATACTATCTTTAAATTTAGAAGTAATTTCATCAACGACAACTTTTTTAGTATCGATTGCATTGCTCATGGTTACACCTCCTGTACATTCTTTGTGTAACACTTATACCGATCAGGCAATCACGTTCCTAACGAACGGTTCTCCATATAAAAAGCCTCCATTAAGACATGGAGGCTGTATATACAAGCATACGTTAACGTAAGACTGTGACATATACACCTCGGCGGGTTAATTAAGCCATAAGGCCCCTGCTGTCTACGGTATAAATGGACATTATTCTATTTTACAACATTTTGATATTATCAAAATGGTTGTCATAAGTCAAGAATTATTTTGCAGAGAAAGAAGATGGATCCACTTTCACGCCAGGGCCCATAGTAGATGTAACAGAAACGTTTTTCACGTATACACCTTTAGCCGCTGCAGGTTTTGCTTTAAGGATTGTGTCATAGATTGTTGCAAAGTTCTCAACAAGCTTTTCGTCCTCGAAAGAAACCTTTCCGATTGGCGCGTGGATGTTACCAGCTTTATCAACGCGGTATTCTACTTTACCAGCTTTGATTTCATTGATTGCTTTTTCAACTTCAAACGTTACAGTTCCTGTTTTAGGGTTTGGCATAAGACCTTTTGGTCCAAGTACACGACCGATCTTACCAACTTCACCCATCATGTCAGGTGTCGCAACGATTACATCGAATTCGAACCAACCTTGTTGGATTTTAGTGATGTAATCAGAATCTCCAACGTAGTCTGCTCCAGCAGCTTCTGCTTCTTTTGCTTTTTCGCCTTTAGCGAACACAAGAACGCGTTGAGTTTTACCAGTTCCGTTAGGAAGTACAACTGCACCGCGGATTTGTTGATCGTTTTTACGAGGGTCTACGCCCAAACGAAAAGCAACTTCTACAGTCGCATCAAATTTCGCTGTATTTGCTTTTTTTGTAAGAGAAACAGCTTCAGCTACATCATACGCTTTAGTACGTTCGATCAGCTTAGCAGCTTCTACATACTTTTTACCTTTTTTAGCCATTATAAAAATCCTCCTTATGTGGTTTTAGCGGAATAACCTCCCACGAATAAGGGTTGCGAACTTGTCAAAACCAAACTCGCAACCCAACAAGACAAAAAATTAATCTTCGATGACAATACCCATACTGCGTGCAGTACCTTCAACCATGCGCATAGCTGATTCAACGCTAGCAGCGTTTAAGTCAGGCATTTTTGTTTCCGCGATTTCGCGTACTTTATCACGCTTAACAGTTGCCACTTTATTACGGTTAGGTTCACCAGAACCAGACTCAATACCAGCTGCTTTTTTAAGTAAAACTGCAGCAGGTGGAGTTTTAGTAATAAATGTAAATGAACGGTCTTCAAAAACCGAAATTTCAACAGGAATGATAAGACCAGCTTGGTCAGCTGTACGAGCGTTAAACTCCTTACAGAATCCCATGATATTAACACCGGCTTGACCTAGTGCAGGTCCAACTGGTGGAGCTGGGTTAGCTTTTCCAGCAGGAATTTGCAATTTAACAACTTTAACTACTTTTTTAGCCACGAGACACACCTCCTTAAAGTCCGTGATGTGGTAATAGGGGAATCCCCCTCCCACTCAACAACTTCATTCTTTATATGAATGACGAAATAACTAGCTAGCGATCTTGAGTGAACTCAAGACGTACCTTTGCTATATTACCACTTCTATACACTCATTTCAAGCTCTTTTGAATTACAATTTATCGATCTGCGTGAATTCAAGTTCAACAGGTGTTTCTCTACCAAACATATTAACGAATACTTTGACTTTGCTTTTATCGTAATCAATTTCTTCAATAGAGCCAGTGAAGTTAGCAAACGGCCCATCGATAACCTTAACTGTTTCTTTGAGCTCAAAGTCGATTTCTGTTTTGCGTTCTTCAAGACCCATTCTCTTCAGAATGGTTTCAGCTTCGCCTGGCAGCAGCGCAGTTGGCTTTGAGCCTGACCCAGCTGATCCAACGAATCCAGTGACACCCGGTGTATTACGAACAACATACCAAGAGTCGTCAGTCATCACGATTTCCACTAGGACATAGCCAGGGAATACTTTCTTTTTGACGACTTTTTTCTTACCATTTTTAATATCCGTTTCTTCTTCTTCTGGTACGACGACGCGGAAGATTTTATCCTGCATGCCCATTGATTCAACACGCTTTTCCAAGTTCGCTTTTACTTTGTTTTCATAGCCAGAGTACGTATGCACAACATACCAATTCTTTTCCATTTTCGTTCAGGACTATTTAGTCCTTCCCTCCCCACATTTCATAATGTCTATTTGACGAATCTCGAGTACCGGTAAATATTTTCAAGCAATTGAAAAAACCCGTAAAACGGGTTTTTTGGCAAGTCATATTATGATCTATTATAGCACGTTCAGCAGACCATTATTCAAGTATTAATGAATTAATTCGATTAATTGTGAGATTCCTATATCAAGAAAAGAGAAAAAGATTGCAAAGAATACGACTGTTAAAATAACAGTGATTGTGTAGCGGACCATTTCGTTCTTCTTTGGCCAGCTGACCTTTTTCATTTCTTTTCCGACACTTTTTAAGAAACTGATAATACGCATGTAAAAGACCTCCACAGAATAAAGAACGCAAATCTTACTTCGTTTCTAAATGTGTTTTATGTGAATTACAAGTCTTGCAATATTTCTTAACTTCTAATCTTTCAGCTGCTGAAGCAACACTTTTCATTGTCGTATAATTGCGGCTTCCGCAGTCTTTACAGGCTAGAGTAATCTTTTTCCTCATATTTACACCTATTTTCTCGACATCATTTCATTAGTACCTTATCACAGTGTCGAAAAAGCTGTCAATATAGGTTTGATTAGAGACTAATCTCGCGAAGCTCTAAATATTTCTCTAATTTTCTCTTTACTCTTTGGAGTGCGTTATCAATTGATTTCACATGACGGTTTAAATCTTCAGAAATCTCTTGATAGGATCTGCCATCAAGATAAAGCACAAGTACCTTTCTTTCCAGCTCGCTAAGCAGTTCACCCATCTTCATTTCGATATCATCAAATTCTTCTTTGCTAATGATTAAGTCTTCTGGGTTAAGCGCTTTAGCACCGGAAATGACATCCAATAATGTTCTGTCCGATTCTTCATCGTAGATCGGCTTGTCTAATGATACATAGGAATTTAACGGGATATGTTTTTGGCGAGTAGCTGTTTTAATTGCGGTGATAATTTGGCGGGTAATACATAATTCTGCAAAAGCCTTAAATGAAGTAAGCTTGTCCTCTCTGAAATCGCGGATAGACTTATAAAGTCCGATCATTCCCTCTTGGACAATGTCCTCTCGATCCGCTCCTATCAAGAAATAAGATCTTGCTTTCGCACGTACAAAATTGCGGTATTTCGTTATTAAATAATCTAGCGCATCACTATCTCCGACATGAACCCTTTCAATGACTTGTTCATCTTCCAACTGGCAAAATTGCTCTCTGATGGACTTACCCTTGCTGTTGTTTAGATTCACTTCGATCCCCCCGACCGCACCTAGATAGAAATATTATACATTAATGGTTGAAATATCGTCAAGCTATTCCAGATTCCCGCGCCGCCATTTTTCAAACGTTTTCAATACATCTTCTGACAATTCAATCTTAGATGCTGGTTTATCAGAAGTAATCTTTTTGACTCTCGTTTCAATCTTTCGTTCTATCACTTCAATCTCTCTTAAAAGCTCACGAGCCGACTTCCGAAGAGCTCCTTGTCCAAAAATAGCCCATTGTTCCGTAAAATCTGAGGTTGCCACATGAATTTGCGTCCGAATATTATTCAAATCCTGCGCCAGCTTTTCAATCCGCTCATCCGCCGTTTCATTCTCTCTCGTAAAGATGACCTCTACTCGGTGATTGGTTCGCTTCTTTTCAATTCCTTTGACCATATGGGCATCGAATACGACAATGACTCGATACCCTGTGTATGCTTGATATTCTGCTAAATGTTGAATCAGCACGTCTCTGGCTTCTTCAAAGCTGTTTTCCTTTAAGTGCTGCAGCTGAGGCCATGCACCTATCATGTTGTATCCATCGACTAAGAGGATATCCATCTCTATTCTCCTAACGGATAACGTTTTCGATACACTTCATACATCAATAGACCAGCGGCAACTGATGCATTTAAAGAAGTAACCTTCCCGGCCATAGGCAGTTTAATTAGAAAATCACACTTTTCCTTAATCAATCGGCCAATTCCTTTACCTTCACTGCCAATCACAAGAGCCAGCGGCATTGTACCATCAAATTGTCTGTAATCCTGTTTAGCAGACGCATCTGTTCCCGCAACCCAGATTCCTCTTTCTTTCATTTCATCAAGGGCTCTTGAAAGATTGGTCACTTTTGCAACAGGAATATGCTCAATTGCTCCAGTGGATGCCTTAGCAACTGTTGTTGTTAGACCGACCGCTCTCCTTTTTGGAATGACAATCCCGTGTGCCCCTACAGCATCTGCCGTACGCATAATCGATCCTAAATTATGCGGATCTTCAATTTCATCTAAAATCAGAAAGAATGGCTGCTCATTGCGCTTTTCAGCGATTTGATACAGATCGTCCAATTCTGCATATTCATATGCTGCTACTTGTGCAACGATTCCCTGGTGCTGACCTGTCACCATTTGATCAAGCTTTTTCCTCGGAACATACTGAATGGTGATATTTTGCTTTTTAGCGAGTTCAATGACCTGCTGGGCTTGTCCTTTTACAGTGTTTTCTGCCATCCAGAGCTTGTATAACTCCCGATCTGACTTCAGTGTCTCAATCACTGCATTTTTCCCAATGACATAATCATGTTGCTGACTCATTTGTCTTCCTCCCTGACGTTCCGATTTCAATCGCCTGACCAATCAGCTCTTCTAAGCGTTCGTCCTGCTTTTCGATAAATAAATAACCCATGAGCGCTTCAAACGCTGTACTATAACGATACGTTTGAACGTCTGTGTTTTTAGGCACCGTGCCTGATTTTGCGTTTCTTCCTCTTTTCAGCACCGCTTCTTCTGCTTCAGTGAAAAAGCCTTGCTGCTGAAGCGTAAATAAAATAGCAGCCTGTGATTTAGCTGAAACAATTTTGCTTGCTCGTTTGTGCAGCTCATTTGGTTTTGTCGCCCCCGTTTGGAGGAGGTGATGCCTCACATATACTTCAAAAATGGCATCACCCATATAAGCTAGCGCAAGTCCGTTCAGCTGTTTACCGTCTTTCAGCTTTTCAAAATTCAACATTGCCTATTCTCCTCTTTTCCAGCGAGTACCTTGAGGAGTGTCCTCCAACACAATATTCATGTTCTTTAATTGGTCACGAATTTGATCAGATAGGGCAAAGTCACGATTTCTTCTAGCTTCATTACGTTTTTCAATTAACGCTTCTACCTCTTCGTCAAGCGTGTGCTTTTCTTCTAATGAGAAGCCAAGAACAGACGTAATTTCTTGGAACAAGCCGATAAATGCCTTGATCACTTCCTCCGAAGTATGATCATTTTCCATATAATAATTCGCCTGTTTCGCTAATTCGAATAAAACAGAGATCGCATTTGCTGTATTGAAGTCATCATTCATTTCAGAAATAAATGTCGCACGCTGTTCTTCAATTTTTGCCAGCCATTCAGCATTGTCTTCCGTGATATTCGTGCTGCTCTCGAGACGATGATGTAAATTCGCATACGATGTTTTGAGTCGGTTAAACGCACTCTTTGTACTTTCTAATAAATCCATTGAGTAGTTAATTGGGTGACGATAGTGAACCGACAACATAAAGAAGCGCAGCACATCAGGATCTTGTTCTTTCACAATGTCATGCACCAGCACAAAGTTGCCAAGTGATTTTGACATTTTTTCATTATCAATATTAATATACCCGTTATGCATCCAATACTTCGCAAAAGGCTTCCCTGTCAAAGCCTCAGATTGGGCAATTTCATTCTCATGGTGCGGGAATGTTAGATCCTGTCCGCCAGCATGAATGTCAATCGTATCACCTAAATATTTTTTGACCATTGCCGAGCATTCGATGTGCCAGCCTGGGCGTCCTTCGCCCCATGGGCTATCCCATGAGATTTCCTGATCCTTTGCAGCCTTCCATAGGGCAAAGTCCAGTGCATCTCGTTTCTTTTCACCTACACGAATACGGGCACCTGTCTTCAGTTCATCAATCGATTGATGTGAAAGCTTTCCATAGCCTTCAAATGAGCGTGTGCTGTAATACACGTCGCCATCTGCTTCATAGGCGTAGCCTTTTTCAATCAATGTCGCAATAAACGCAATGATATCATCCATGTTTTCCGTTACTCGCGGGTGAAGGTCTGCTTTTTTGCAGCCTAGTGCACTGACGTCTTCGAAGTAAGCTTGGATAAACCGGTCAGCAATTGTCGGCACATCTTCTCCGAGTTCATTGGCTGCTTTGATGAGTTTATCATCCACATCTGTAAAGTTTGATACAAAGTTCACATCGTAACCGCTGTATTCTAAATACTTACGTACAGTGTCATAAACAATAGCAGGTCTAGCATTCCCGATATGAATGTAGTTATAAACGGTTGGTCCGCACACATACATCTTGACCTTTCCTGGCTCAAGCGGGACAAATTCTTCTTTCTTACGTGTCAATGTATTATAAATATTGATTGTCATGATTGTTCTTCCTTTCTGCTCAATGAAGCCAGCTCACCTTTTAGCTTTTCCATTTCTCGTTCCAATTCTTTAAAACGATCGGAAATTGGATCTGGCAAATCTTGATGATTGAGATCACGATTGATTTTCTTTCCATTTTGAACGACGACTCGCCCAGGTATACCGACAACGGTGGAATGGTCGGGTACGTCCTTTAACACGACCGACCCCGCTCCAATCTTGGCTCCTTTTCCAACTGTAATGGAACCAAGCACCTTGGCACCTGTCGCAATGAGGGCATCGTCTAAAATGGTCGGATGCCGCTTTCCCTTTTCTTTCCCTGTTCCCCCTAATGTCACGCCTTGGAAAACAGTGACGTTGTCTCCAATTTCACATGTTTCCCCGATCACAACGCCCATGCCATGATCAATGAAGAACCGCCTGCCAATGGTTGCCGCCGGGTGAATTTCCACCCCTGTGAAAAAACGGCTGACCTGAGAAATGATCCGCGCAATAAAATACAGCTTCCGCTTATAAAATGCGTGCGCAATACGGTGAGCCCAAATCGCATGAAGCCCTGAATAGGTTAGCACTACTTCAATATAGCTTCTAGCAGCAGGATCTTGATCAAACACAGTATCAATATCTTCTTTCAGCATTTTGAAAAACACATGCTCCCCCCGTTCTTCCCCATCAATCTCTCTTAGGACTTGCTCTCTTTTTTTGGACAAATAAAAAACGCCTCTGCCAAATGACAGAGACGTTTTGAAAACGCGGTTCCACTCTGTTTAGAAAGCCTCTTATCTTTCAGCCTTCTCAACTTAATCCCATAACGGAGGGTACCGCCCTTGCATACTAACGTACGTGTTCCTCAAGGGTCTTGAGGGTGCATTTCCAACGTCTGCCCATAAGTCTCTTTCAGCCGGTGGAGACTCTTTCTGTGATGGACGAGTACATTGTACTTCTCCCTCGCAACGATTTCCTTATATTTGTTTAATGCGGTTTAATACCGTTTCTTTACCTAGTAATTCAATACTTTGCGGAAGTTCTGGGCCATGCGTTTGTCCTGTGACAGCCACACGAATCGGCATGAATAGTTTCTTGCCTTTATGCCCTGTTTCTTTTTGTACCGCTTTAATGGCAGCCTTGATTTCATCAGGTGTGAAAGACTCAAGCTGTTCAAGCTGACCTGCAAAAGATGCCATGACTTCTGGTACTTGCTCCTCTGCTAGAACTTCCTTTGCCTCTTGATTATACTCAATTTGCTCCTTAAAGAACAACTCTGTTAACTCAACAATTTCTGCTCCGTAGCTTAATTGTTCGTGATACAGAGAAATAAGCTTGCGTACCCACGTGTTTTCTTCTTCTGTCAGCTGCTCACTTACCTTGCCTGCTTTTTGAAGATGCGGAAGTGTTAGTGCCACAACCTGATCAAGATCAAGTGCTTTCACGTATTGGTTGTTCACCCATTTTAGTTTATGCATATCAAATAGAGCTGGTGACTTAGAAAGTCGATTCACATCGAAAATGTCGATGAATTGCTCTTTTGTAAACAGTTCTTCTTCGCCTACTGGAGACCATCCAAGTAATGCAATGAAGTTAAACAGGGCTTCAGGTAAATAGCCTAAATTCTTATATTGCTCGATGAATTGAATAATTGATTCATCACGTTTACTTAATTTCTTGCGGTTTTCGTTCACAATCAACGTCATATGTCCGAATAGCGGAACATCCCAGCCAAATGCATTAAAAACCATAATTTGTTTAGGCGTATTTGAAATATGATCCTCTCCGCGAAGAACGTGAGTCATTTTCATCAAATGATCATCCACGGCTACGGCAAAGTTATAAGTTGGCGTGCCATCTTTCTTCACAATAACAAAATCACCGATGCCATCTGTTTCAAACGAAATATCGCCTTTAACCATGTCGTCAAATTTGATGATTTCTCCTTTTGGCACTCGGAAGCGGATGCTTGGCTCTCTTCCTTCAGCAATTAGCTTGTCCTCTTCTTCTTTTGATAAATGACTGCATTTACCAGAATATCGAGGCATTTCACTGCGGGCGATTTGTGCTTCACGCTCTGCCTCTAGCTCTTCTGCCGTACAATAGCACTTATACGCCAAGTCCTTCTCTAAGAGCTCGTCATAATATTTTTTGTAAATATCATTTCGCTCTGATTGTCTGTAAGGACCGTAACCGCCATCTTTATCAATGCTCTCATCCCAATCAATACCGAGCCATTGCAGGTGGCGAAGCTGGCTTTCCTCCCCGCCTTCTACATTACGCTTTTGATCCGTATCCTCGATTCGAATAATAAATTTGCCGCCTTGGCTGCGTGCGAACAAATAGTTGAAAAGAGCCGTTCTAGCATTCCCAATATGTAAATGACCAGTTGGACTCGGTGCATAACGAACACGCACTTCATTTCCCATGAGTTTAACTTCCTTTCATCTGCATCATGTTGTCTGACACCAATTTTTTATAAACGTATTTTATCATCAAAACCCATTCTCATCAAAATGGATTTTACTTTTTCTGAAGAAGCACTGTTGCCTGAGAAGCAATTCCTTCGCCTCTTCCTGTAAATCCGAGTTTCTCTGTCGTTGTTGCTTTGACGTTCACCTGTGTGACATCTGCCTCAAGCGCTTCTGCAATTTTCTCACACATAGGTTGAATGTAAGGTGCCATTTTGGGCTTTTGCGCCATGATGGTGCAGTCAATATTCACAAGTGTGTAACCTTTTTCTTTCACAAGTGCCCACACATGCTGCAATAATTTAAAAGAATCTGCATCCTTAAACTCAGGATCTGTGTCTGGGAAATGTCTGCCGATATCTCCTTCAGCAATCGCACCCAGGCAGGCATCTGCCACTGTGTGAAGCAGTACGTCAGCGTCTGAATGCCCTAGCAGTCCCTTTTCATAAGGGATGGTGACCCCCCCGATAATCAGAGGTCTCCCCTCTGTTAATTGATGTACATCAAAGCCTTGTCCTATTCTCAACATGATCTAGTACCCTCTTTCCGCATCCATAATTGCCTTGGCAACCAATAAATCATCCGGTGTTGTCAGCTTAATATTGGTATAGTCTCCTTGGACAATATACACATTCTCGCCATGTAATTGTTCAACAAGACTGGCGTCATCTGTTCCAAGGAAGCCTGTCCGCTCCGCATGTTCATGCGCCTCTTTTAAAATAGAATGACGAAAAGCTTGTGGGGTCTGGACCGCCCACAAGCTCTGACGTTCAATGGTTTGTTCCACTTTGCCTTCTTGAACGCGTTTGATTGTGTCTTTCACTGGTACCGCTACAACTGCGGAGCCTTTTTCAATCGCTGCTTTAACGAGCAAGTCAATCTGTGTATGCTTAATAAAAGGCCTTGCCCCATCATGAACAAGCACGATGTCCGCATCTTTCACAGCCTTTAATCCTTCGTATACACTTTGCTGACGTTCTTCACCGCCAGTGACAAGTGAAACAGGCGTTTGAAAAGCGTGTACCTTGAGTAGCCTTTCAAAGTCTTGACGCTCCTCCTCATTGATCGCTAGGATCATGCGTTTGCATTGTGAATGAGCGTCAAACACCTTTAATGTATGAATGATGACCGGCATTCTTTTCAGCTCGATAAAAAGCTTATTGCGGCCGGCCTTCATTCGTTTCCCCTGCCCCGCAGCCGGAATAACTACTTCATAATACATGTTCGTTCTCCCTTTAGAGCGCCTTCTCCAGAAGTTTTGGCTTCGCAAAAATCATTCTTCCAGCAGCAGTCTGCAGCACACTAGTGACGAGTACATCGATGTCTTTTCCAATGTAATTGCGTCCTTCTTCGACCACAATCATCGTACCGTCATCTAAGTAAGCAACACCTTGGTTATGCTCTTTCCCATCTTTGATGACCTGTACCTTCATTTCTTCCCCAGGCAGTACAACCGGTTTAACCGCATTGGCTAGATCATTGATGTTTAACACTGCTACTTTTTGAAGTTCGCATACTTTATTTAAATTAAAATCATTGGTCACAACAACACCTGAAGTTAATTTCGCGAGCTTCACAAGCTTGCTATCAACCTCTTGAATGTCTTCGAAGTCACCTTCGTAAATTTCAACTTTGATATCCAATTCTTTTTGAATACGATTTAAAATATCAAGACCTCTTCGGCCTCTATTTCTCTTTAATACATCTGAGGAGTCTGCAATATGCTGTAATTCCTCGAGTACAAATTGAGGAATGACCATGACACCTTCTAAGAATCCAGTTTGGCAAATATCTGCGATTCTTCCATCAATGATAACACTTGTGTCTAAAATTTTCAGCTTTTTATCTTCTATTTCAGGTTCATCATCAGCTGCTCCTTTTTTCTTGCTGACCTTTGCAGAACGGGAGAACAGCCCCATCATTTCATCCTTCTTCTTAAAGCCTACCTGAAACCCAAGGTATCCTAAAAAGAAAGCCAGGAAAATCGGAATAATGGTACCAAAAATATGATATGGGATATTGTTTAGCGGGATCACGTTTACAATAAGATATGCTAGAATAAGTCCAAATACTAATCCGAAACTTCCAGATATAAGATCAGGAAGAGGCGCCTTCAATAGAGAATCCTCGATCCATTTCACCCAATTTACCACATAACCTGTGCACCATTTACCAATGATGAAGAACACAATGGCTCCTATTAGTGCTGAAGAGTAAGCATTTGTTATGAAAGGTATGTCCTTTACATTTAACAGCAGAAATAACTCTGGAATGATAAAAATCCCCACAACTGCACCAAAAATGATAAAAAACGCCTGAACGATTCTTTTTAACATACCTTCACCTCCTTTATTTTTCATCTGTCAATCCACCTTCATCTGACATTGATATATGTTTAAGTTTCCTATCATGAGCAACAGAAAACAAAACCATCATTAATATACCCATATTCATCCATTTTTAACCGTAATAGAGAAAAATTTCTCTTCTTAAAGCTGACGGTCGATATAATGTTTTTCTTGTAACCTTTTTAATCCTTTTTTTATCTTTTTCGCTCTTACTTCTCCAATTCCTTCTACTTCATCCAATTCTTGTACATCCGCTTCCATAATTCGATCTAGCACACCGAATGCTTCAACCACATTTTCAACGATCGGCATTGGCAGTCTAGGGATTTTATGGAGCAACCTGTATCCTCTTGTGTACACATATTCGTCAATATTTGTAGAAGCTGGATATCCAAGTAACTTGTACAGAATGGAATCATCTAAAAGCTCAAAGCTCGACATATCTTGCAGTTGTTTAAGCAGCACATACGGATCTTTGATCTTTTCTTTCACGTAATCTTTAATAAATAAAGCTGCTTCCTGCTCCATATCTGTAATCAGCTCATTGACTTGCAGACGGATCAAGTGTCCCTCTGTTCCAAGCTCTTTGATATACATATTGATTTCATTTTTGATTCTAAGAACCATTTCGTAGCGGTGCAGCACGGATAATACATCACCAAAGGTCACAAGCTCTTCAAATTCTAGGGCGCTTAACGCAGAAATGGCGTGATCTAAAATGGTTTTATATTTCTCAAGTGTTTGAATGGCTTGATTCGCCTTTGTTAAAATAAAACCAATATCTTTCAGCGTATAACGACGATTCCCTTGGTATAAGGTAATGACATTCCTCCGTTCAGAAATGGCAATGATTAAGCAGCCTGTCTGCTTCGCTACACGTTCAGCCGTCCGGTGCCTCATGCCTGTTTCCGATGAATGGATGGTGGCATCTGGCATCAGCTGTGTATTCGCATACAAGATTTTTTGACCAGAATCGCTAAGAATAATAGCCCCGTCCATCTTCGCCAATTCATATAAATGTGCTGGAGAGAAGGCAGAATTAATGTGAAATCCTCCATCTACCACACTCTTTACTTTGTCATTATAACCAACAACAATGAGCCCGCCAGTATTGGCTCTCAAGACGTTTTCAATCCCTGCCCGCAGAGGTGTTCCTGGTGCCACAAACTGTACAATATCTAAGAGATCGAGTTCTCTCGCTCCTTTTTTCTCTTTTTCCATTTCTATGATCCCCCTAGTGAAATTCGAAGTGCCTCCGCTACATTTTCTACACCAACTAACTCAATCCCTCTCGGCTTTTTCCATCCGTCTATATTCGCCTGAGGAATAAACATTCGCTTAAATCCTAGTTTCGCAGCTTCCTGCACTCGCTGTTCAATTCTTGATACTCTTCTGACTTCTCCCGTCAGACCGACCTCTCCTATAAAGCAATCCGCTTGATGCGGCGCTGCGTCTTTAAAGCTTGATGCAATACTGACGGCAATAGCTAAGTCAATCGCCGGTTCGTCAAGCTTCACACCGCCTGCGACCTTTAAATACGCATCTTGGTTTTGCAAGAGCAGCCCCACGCGTTTTTCTAAAACTGCCATGAGCAGCGATACTCGATTATGATCAAGGCCAGTGGCCATTCTTCGCGGATTCCCAAAGCTTGTCGGGGAAATTAATGCCTGTATCTCGACAAGTACGGGTCTTGTTCCTTCCATTGAGGCAACAACACACGAACCAGATACACCTGCCGACCGCTCTTCTAAAAAGATTTCTGATGGGTTCAATACTTCCGTGAGTCCTTCCTCTCTCATTTCAAAAATCCCCAATTCATTCGTTGAACCAAATCGGTTTTTGACCGCCCGTAAGATACGAAATGTATGATGACGCTCGCCTTCAAAATAAAGAACCGTGTCCACCATATGCTCTAAAAGTCGCGGACCTGCGATCGAGCCTTCTTTGGTCACGTGACCAACGATAAAAATAGGAATCCCATTTGTCTTGGCAATTTTCATCAGCTGTGCTGTACATTCTCTTACTTGAGATACAGAGCCGGGAGCTGACGTGATATCGCTTTGATAAACGGTTTGAATTGAATCCACCACAACAAAAGCCGGTTTCATCTCCTGTATAGCAGACGTTATATACTCCATATCGGTTTCAGCCAAAACATGTAAAGAGGCGCTTTCAATGCCAAGGCGGTCCGCTCTTAGCTTTGTTTGTTTAATGGACTCCTCACCAGATATGTACAACACATTCTGATTTTTATCTGAAAGCTGTGCTGATACTTGTAATAATAATGTGGACTTCCCAATCCCAGGGTCTCCGCCAATGAGAACAAGAGAGCCTTTGACAATTCCACTTCCTAATACTCGGTTAAATTCTTCTAAATTCGTTTTAATTCGGGGTTCTTCGGATGTTTCAATTGCAGATATAGGTGAAGGTTTTTGAATGGTTTGAACAGAATGATTAAAAGCACTACGACGGTTTGCCGGCTCTTTGCGAACGACCTCTTCTGTCATACTGTTCCACGTGCCGCAGCCTGGACATTTCCCCATCCATTTGGCTGACTCATAACCGCACGATTGGCATATAAATTTTGATTTTGTCTTAGCCATAGATTGAAGAATACAACTCCTTATACTGGTCAGAAAATAAGTAAAGGGAGGCATACACCTTGCTGGTATGCCTCACACTTTTTTCTTACTATATTAGTTCGTAGCAGCGGTCGCTTTTACGACAATTTCTCCATCTTCCACATCTAATACGATATGTTGACCTTTTTCAATATTGCCCTTCAGAAGCTCCTCAGAAAGTCGATCTTCTACATGCTTTTGAATCGCTCTTCTTAACGGACGCGCACCGTACTCAAGATCTACTCCTTCGTCGGCAATCTTCGCTTTTGCTGCTTCCGTCAATTCAATTGATAGGTCTTGTTCTTTTAATCGTTTTGTCAGTTGATCAGACATGAGAGACACGATCTCTTTGAGATGTTTCTTCTCTAGCGAGTGGAAGACAATGATTTCATCAATACGGTTGATAAACTCAGGTCTAAACGCACGTTTCAACTCGCCCATCACTTTGCCTTTCATATCCTTGTAATTTTGACTTTCATCCTGCACGTTAAAGCCAACGTATTTATTGCGCTTCAACTCACTAGCTCCAACGTTTGATGTCATGATCAAAATCGTATTTCTAAAGTCAACGGTACGCCCTTTAGAATCCGTCAGACGACCATCTTCTAATACTTGCAGTAAGATATTAAATACATCTGGATGCGCCTTTTCAATCTCGTCTAATAGAACGACAGAATAAGGTTTTCTTCTCACTTTTTCAGTCAGCTGTCCACCTTCATCATAACCGACATATCCTGGAGGTGACCCAACAAGTCTGGATGTAGAGTGTTTCTCCATGTATTCAGACATATCAATACGGATCATTGCTTCTTCATCACCGAAAATAGACTCGGCGAGTGCTCTTGCAAGCTCTGTTTTACCAACCCCTGTTGGTCCTAAGAAGATAAAGGAACCGATTGGACGTTTTGGATCTTTCAGGCCTGCACGCGCACGTCTCACAGCTTTCGCTACAGCAACAACGGCTTCATCCTGCCCGATCACACGAGAGTGGAGCAATTGTTCCATATTCAGAAGCTTATCTGTCTCCGTTTGAGCAATTTTCGAAACAGGCACTCCCGTCCAGCTGGAAACGACCATTGCGATATCATCTACAGATACCTCTGAATTCTCTTGTCCCTGCTTTTCTTTCCATGATTTCTTTGTGACTTCTACTTTTTCACGCAAACGCTGCTCTGTATCGCGAAGAGAAGCTGCTTTTTCAAATTCTTGACTTTGAACTGCCGCATCCTTTTCCTTGCGTACTTCATCCAGCTTTTGCTCTAGTTCTTTTAGGTTAGGCGGTGTTGTGAACGAACGTAAACGGACTTTCGAACCTGCCTCATCAATTAAATCAATCGCCTTATCTGGAAGGAATCGGTCAGAAATATAACGGTCGGACAGCTTCACTGCCGCCTCAATCGCTTCATCTGTAATAGACACACGGTGATGTGCTTCATACCGGTCTCTAAGTCCTCTTAAGATTTGAATACTCTCATCAACAGAAGGCTGATCTACTTGAATTGGCTGGAAACGTCGTTCAAGCGCAGCATCCTTTTCAATGTATTTACGGTACTCATCTAATGTTGTCGCTCCAATACATTGAAGCTCACCACGTGCTAAAGATGGTTTTAGAATATTAGACGCATCAATTGCACCCTCTGCTCCACCAGCACCAATGAGTGTATGAAGCTCATCGATAAAGAGAATGATATTTCCTGCCTGACGAATTTCGTCCATGACTTTTTTCAAACGATCCTCGAATTCACCACGATATTTCGTTCCAGCTACAACAGTTCCCATATCCAGTGTCATTACTCGTTTATCACGTAGGATTTCAGGCACTTCGTTATGAATAATTTGCTGTGCAAGACCTTCTGCGATGGCTGTTTTACCAACACCAGGCTCACCAATCAGCACAGGGTTATTTTTTGTTCTTCTACTTAGGACCTCAATGACACGTTGAATTTCTTTGCTTCGGCCAATGACTGGGTCCAAGCTGTCCTCTTTTGCGATAGCAGTCAAATCTCTTGCCAAGCTATCAAGTGTTGGTGTATTTGCATTGCTATTAGAGCCTGCCGCAGATGCACCTGTTTCATTGCTTCCAAGCAGCTGCAGGACTTGCTGACGTGCTTTATTTAAGCTCACTCCGAGGTTATTTAAGACACGGGCAGCGACACCCTCTCCCTCACGAATAAGACCTAATAGAATATGTTCTGTCCCTACATAGGAATGACCTAGCTTTCTTGCTTCATCCATTGAAAGCTCAGTGACCTTCTTCGCTCTAGGCGTATAATGAGGAATAGCTTGAGACACCTCTTGCCCTCTTCCAATCAAGCTTTCGACTTCTTTTTGGATTTTATCTGAAACAAGGCCCAGTGCTTCTAACGCTTTGGCAGCGATGCCCTCCCCTTCACGTACAAGGCCAAGTAAAATGTGCTCAGTACCAATATTCTTATGGCCTAGGCGAATGGCTTCTTCTTGTGCAAGTGCTAATACCTTTTGAGCTCTTTCAGTGAATCTTCCAAACATCATATCGTTTCATCCTCCTGTCCATTCCTATGCATTTCTAAGCGCAGCCTTTCTCTAATAATCGCTGCTCGTTTTATATCTCGTTCATTTGGCTCCAAGGCTCCTCCTGAATATTGTTGAAGGAAGCCAGGCTGGGTCAAAATCATGAGTTCATTCAGTATATTACTTGAAAGCCCCTTAATGATACCTAAATCAATTCCAAGCCGCACATCTGACAAACACTTTGCTGTTTCTTTTGATTCAATCATACGACAATTGGCCAAAATCCCTAAGGACCGGTACACTCTGTCCTCAAGTTCAATTTTAGATGTTTGATATAAAGCTTTTCGTGCAGATCGCTCTTGTTCAATGAGCTGAGCGGTCACACTATTCAAGTCATCTACAATGTTTTCTTCTGATTGACCAAGTGTCATTTGATTTGAAATTTGAAAGATGTTCCCTATTGCTTCGCTGCCCTCACCATAAATTCCTCTGACCACAAGACCTAATTGATTAATGGCGGGAATAATGCGATTCATTTGTCTTGTGAGCGCTAATGCTGGTAAATGCATCATGACCGAAGCCCTAATACCTGTACCTACATTAGTCGGACAGCTTGTTAAGTATCCTCGCTTTTCAGAAAATGCATAATCCACTTGCTCTTCAATCCAGTCATCTACCTGATTAGCCGCTTTTAGTGCATTGGCTAGCTGAAAACCTGGGAATAAGCATTGGATTCGAATATGGTCTTCTTCATTCAACATCACACTGATTTCTTCATTTTCAGAAAGCAAACAGCCGCCAAATCTTGATTCAGCTAAATTGGGGCTGATCAAATGTTTTTCAACAAGTACCCTCTTTGCTAAAGGCTGCGTTTCATTCATTCGAATCAGAACAAAGTTTCCAATGTCCTTCACTTCCTGGCTAGCAAACTTTTGCTCGAATTGCTGGAGAACAGCTTCAGCTTCTTCTTGAGAAAACTGAGTTGGGAAACGAACATGCTCTAGATTGCGCGCTAGCCGGATACGACTGCTTAGAACAATGTCACTTTCTGGTCCTTTTTGTTTCATCCACTGACTTAGAGCGTCTTGAATAAAATGCTGGAGCGACATGTCGTTAATCTCCCTCCCTCTGCTGAGATTGCTCATGCTCTAATGCACGAATTTGATCTCGAACTTCCGCTGCTTTTTCGAACTCTTCCTGTTCAATCAGCTGCTTCAGCTCTTGCTGCATTAACTCAAGTTTCCGGCGGACATGCAGGCTGCCGGCAATTCGTTTTGGGACTTTCCCATTATGGACTGTATTTCCACTATGGACTTTCCGTAAAACAGGGTTCAGATACTGATCAAATGTACGATAGCATTCTGCACAGCCAAATCGGCCTGTTTTTCTGAACTGCTGAAAGGTTAAGCCACACTTAGGACACTGATCCACTTCTTTCGCTTCTTGAAAAATAGACGAGCCCTTGTTAGCACTTGTGGTGAAGCTAGGGTCAATATTTAATAAGCCTGATAATAAGTTGTGAATCGAGAAACCTTGGTTTCCACTCATAGCATATGAATCACTGTTTTCTTTTGCACATTGTTCACATATGTGCATTTCTTGTTTTTCTCCATTTATAACTTTCGTAAAGTGAAAAGTGGCTGGTCTCTCATTACATTCTTGACAAATCAATCTTTTCACCCGCTTTACTTTAATTTCAGAGCATTTAACATCGCTTTCATCATCCGAGCCCGCAGTTCATCACGTTCAGGTAAATCAATATGCAATACAGAACGGTCCATGACACTAATCATCATCTTAGCTTCTCTTTCAGATAAAATGTTATTTTCAACAAGACGCATGATGATGTGATCAGATGCAGCCTGTGATAAACGATGATATATTTGGGAAATAATGTTGTTCAATAAGTCCACTTCATCATTCATTTTGACTTTAATGATGCGGATATAGCCACCGCCGCCACGCTTACTTTCAACGATATAGCCTCTCTCGCTCGTAAAGCGCGTATTGATAACATAGTTAATTTGTGAAGGTACGCATTGAAATTTATCTGCAATTTCATTGCGCTTAATTTCTAATATTTCTCGACCGTTCTGATCCAAGACTTCCTTCAAATACTGCTCGATGATATCAGAAATATTTTGTGCCACTCCGCCTCCTCCTCCATTGACTTTGACTATATTTGACTTTAATCTTACTATAAATTTTTTCGGTCGATTTTTCAAGATAATCGCTCAACTAACAATATTATTTCCACATTTATATGGTGCCAAACCTCCCAAAAACACAAAAAAGACCAGTTCCAAATGGAACTGATCCTGATAGAAGCTTGGCGGCGTCCTACTCTCACAGGGGGAAACCCCCAACTACCATCGGCGCTGAAGAGCTTAACTTCCGTGTTCGGTATGGGAACGGGTGTGACCTCTTCGCTATCGCCACCAAACCTGATGGAGAGAATGTTCTCTCAAAACTAGATAACAATGTTCATGCTTCACAATAGAATATAGGTTAAGTCCTCGATCTATTAGTATCTGTCAGCTCCACGTGTCACCACGCTTCCACCTCAGACCTATCAACCTGATCATCTTTCAGGGATCTTACTTCCTTGCGGAATGGGAAATCTCATCTTGAGGGGGGCTTCATGCTTAGATGCTTTCAGCACTTATCCCGTCCGCACATAGCTACCCAGCGATGCCCTTGGCAGAACAACTGGTACACCAGCGGTGCGTCCATCCCGGTCCTCTCGTACTAAGGACAGCTCCTCTCAAATTTCCTGCGCCCGCGACGGATAGGGACCGAACTGTCTCACGACGTTCTGAACCCAGCTCGCGTACCGCTTTAATGGGCGAACAGCCCAACCCTTGGGACCGACTACAGCCCCAGGATGCGATGAGCCGACATCGAGGTGCCAAACCTCCCCGTCGATGTGGACTCTTGGGGGAGATAAGCCTGTTATCCCCGGGGTAGCTTTTATCCGTTGAGCGATGGCCCTTCCATGCGGAACCACCGGATCACTAAGCCCGACTTTCGTCCCTGCTCGACTTGTAGGTCTCGCAGTCAAGCTCCCTTGTGCCTTTACACTCTGCGAATGATTTCCAACCATTCTGAGGGAACCTTTGGGCGCCTCCGTTACATTTTAGGAGGCGACCGCCCCAGTCAAACTGCCCACCTGACACTGTCTCCCTGCCCGATAAGGGCAGCGGGTTAGAAGGTCAATACAGCCAGGGTAGTATCCCACCGATGCCTCCACCGAAGCTAGCGCTCCGGTTTCCAAGGCTCCTACCTATCCTGTACAAGCTGTACCAACATTCAATATCAGGCTGCAGTAAAGCTCCACGGGGTCTTTCCGTCCTGTCGCGGGTAACCTGCATCTTCACAGGTACTATAATTTCACCGAGTCTCTCGTTGAGACAGTGCCCAGATCGTTGCGCCTTTCGTGCGGGTCGGAACTTACCCGACAAGGAATTTCGCTACCTTAGGACCGTTATAGTTACGGCCGCCGTTTACTGGGGCTTCAATTCGCACCTTCGCTTACGCTAAGCGCTCCTCTTAACCTTCCAGCACCGGGCAGGCGTCAGCCCCTATACTTCGCCTTACGGCTTCGCAGAGACCTGTGTTTTTGCTAAACAGTCGCCTGGGCCTATTCACTGCGGCTTCTCGGGGCTTTAACACCCTAAGAAGCACCCCTTCTCCCGAAGTTACGGGGTCATTTTGCCGAGTTCCTTAACGAGAGTTCTCTCGATCACCTTAGGATTCTCTCCTCGCCTACCTGTGTCGGTTTGCGGTACGGGCACCTCTCACCTCGCTAGAGGCTTTTCTTGGCAGTGTGGAATCAGGAACTTCGCTACTAAATTTCGCTCGCCATCACAGCTCAGCCTTTATGGGAAACGGATTTGCCTATTTCCCAGCCTAACTGCTTGGACGCGGATATCCAATACCGCGCTTACCCTATCCTCCTGCGTCCCCCCATTGCTCAAATGGTGAGGAGGTGGTACAGGAATATCAACCTGTTGTCCATCGCCTACGCCTTTCGGCCTCGGCTTAGGTCCCGACTAACCCTGAGCGGACGAGCCTTCCTCAGGAAACCTTAGGCATTCGGTGGACGGGATTCTCACCCGTCTTTCGCTACTCATACCGGCATTCTCACTTCTAAGCGCTCCACCAGTCCTTCCGGTCTGGCTTCACAGCCCTTAGAACGCTCTCCTACCACTGTTCGTAAGAACAGTCCGCAGCTTCGGTGATACGTTTAGCCCCGGTACATTTTCGGCGCAGAGTCACTCGACCAGTGAGCTATTACGCACTCTTTAAATGGTGGCTGCTTCTAAGCCAACATCCTGGTTGTCTAAGCAACTCCACATCCTTTTCCACTTAACGTATACTTTGGGACCTTAGCTGGCGGTCTGGGCTGTTTCCCTTTCGACTACGGATCTTATCACTCGCAGTCTGACTCCCAAGGATAAGTCATCGGCATTCGGAGTTTGACTGAATTCGGTAACCCGGTAGGGGCCCCTAGTCCAATCAGTGCTCTACCTCCGAGACTCTTACCTTGAGGCTAGCCCTAAAGCTATTTCGGAGAGAACCAGCTATCTCCAGGTTCGATTGGCATTTCACCCCTACCCACACCTCATCCCCGCACTTTTCAACGTGCGTGGGTTCGGGCCTCCATTCAGTGTTACCTGAACTTCACCCTGGACATGGGTAGATCACCTGGTTTCGGGTCTACGACCACGTACTCATGCGCCCTATTCAGACTCGCTTTCGCTGCGGCTCCGCATCTTCTGCTTAACCTTGCACGGGATCGTAACTCGCCGGTTCATTCTACAAAAGGCACGCCATCACCCGTTAACGGGCTCTGACTACTTGTAGGCACACGGTTTCAGGATCTATTTCACTCCCCTTCCGGGGTGCTTTTCACCTTTCCCTCACGGTACTGGTTCACTATCGGTCACTAGGGAGTATTTAGCCTTGGGAGATGGTCCTCCCGGATTCCGACGGAATTTCACGTGTTCCGCCGTACTCAGGATCCACTCTGGAGAGAACAACATTTCAGTTACAGGGCTGTTACCTTCTTTGGCGGGCCTTTCCAGACCTCTTCGCTTATATCGTTCCTTTGTAACTCCGTATAGAGTGTCCTACAACCCCAAGAGGCAAGCCTCTTGGTTTGGGCTGTTCCCGTTTCGCTCGCCGCTACTCAGGGAATCGCATTTGCTTTCTCTTCCTCCGGGTACTTAGATGTTTCAGTTCCCCGGGTATGCCTTCTCATACTCTATGTATTCAAGTATGGATACTACTCCATTACGAGCAGTGGGTTTCCCCATTCGGAAATCTCCGGATCAAAGCTTGCTTACAGCTCCCCGAAGCATATCGGTGTTCGTCCCGTCCTTCATCGGCTCCTAGTGCCAAGGCATCCACCGTGCGCCCTTTCTAACTTAACCATTTCTTACTTTAGAAAGAATCACTATGTGTGATGAACTTTGCATTGCATTCAATGTGAATGTATTACTTATTGTTATCTAGTTTTCAAAGAACAATCCTGTCTCGCTAGAGACATGTTTTGAAGGAATGATCCTTCAAAACTAAACAAGACGAAAACGCACGCTGCTCCATATATCCTTAGAAAGGAGGTGATCCAGCCGCACCTTCCGATACGGCTACCTTGTTACGACTTCACCCCAATCATCTGCCCCACCTTCGGCGGCTGGCTCCATAAAGGTTACCTCACCGACTTCGGGTGTTGCAAACTCTCGTGGTGTGACGGGCGGTGTGTACAAGGCCCGGGAACGTATTCACCGCGGCATGCTGATCCGCGATTACTAGCGATTCCAGCTTCACGCAGTCGAGTTGCAGACTGCGATCCGAACTGAGAACAGATTTATGGGATTGGCTAAACCTTGCGGTCTTGCAGCCCTTTGTTCTGTCCATTGTAGCACGTGTGTAGCCCAGGTCATAAGGGGCATGATGATTTGACGTCATCCCCACCTTCCTCCGGTTTGTCACCGGCAGTCACCTTAGAGTGCCCAACTAAATGCTGGCAACTAAGATCAAGGGTTGCGCTCGTTGCGGGACTTAACCCAACATCTCACGACACGAGCTGACGACAACCATGCACCACCTGTCACTCTGTCCCCGAAGGGAAAGCCCTATCTCTAGGGTTGTCAGAGGATGTCAAGACCTGGTAAGGTTCTTCGCGTTGCTTCGAATTAAACCACATGCTCCACCGCTTGTGCGGGCCCCCGTCAATTCCTTTGAGTTTCAGTCTTGCGACCGTACTCCCCAGGCGGAGTGCTTAATGCGTTAGCTGCAGCACTAAGGGGCGGAAACCCCCTAACACTTAGCACTCATCGTTTACGGCGTGGACTACCAGGGTATCTAATCCTGTTCGCTCCCCACGCTTTCGCTCCTCAGCGTCAGTTACAGACCAGAGAGTCGCCTTCGCCACTGGTGTTCCTCCACATCTCTACGCATTTCACCGCTACACGTGGAATTCCACTCTCCTCTTCTGCACTCAAGTTTCCCAGTTTCCAATGACCCTCCCCGGTTGAGCCGGGGGCTTTCACATCAGACTTAAGAAACCGCCTGCGAGCCCTTTACGCCCAATAATTCCGGACAACGCTTGCCACCTACGTATTACCGCGGCTGCTGGCACGTAGTTAGCCGTGGCTTTCTGGTTAGGTACCGTCAAGGTGCGAGCAGTTACTCTCGCACTTGTTCTTCCCTAACAACAGAGCTTTACGATCCGAAAACCTTCATCACTCACGCGGCGTTGCTCCGTCAGACTTTCGTCCATTGCGGAAGATTCCCTACTGCTGCCTCCCGTAGGAGTCTGGGCCGTGTCTCAGTCCCAGTGTGGCCGATCACCCTCTCAGGTCGGCTACGCATCGTCGCCTTGGTGAGCCATTACCCCACCAACTAGCTAATGCGCCGCGGGTCCATCTGTAAGTGACAGCCGAAACCGTCTTTCATCCTTGAACCATGCGGTTCAAGGAACTATCCGGTATTAGCTCCGGTTTCCCGGAGTTATCCCAGTCTTACAGGCAGGTTACCCACGTGTTACTCACCCGTCCGCCGCTAACATCCGGGAGCAAGCTCCCTTCTGTCCGCTCGACTTGCATGTATTAGGCACGCCGCCAGCGTTCGTCCTGAGCCAGGATCAAACTCTCCGAAAAAGTACAAAACCGAAGTTTTGTTTTTCGTCAGCGTTTGACTGACTACCTATGAAGTATCATAGGATTTTTTATAAAGACTCGAATTAACAGGTACGTTTTGTCTTGTTTAGTTTTCAAAGATCATATTGGTGGAGCCTAGCGGGATCGAACCGCTGACCTCCTGCGTGCAAGGCAGGCGCTCTCCCAGCTGAGCTAAGGCCCCATAAAAGATGGTCGGGAAGACAGGATTCGAACCTGCGACCCCTTGGTCCCAAACCAAGTGCTCTACCAAGCTGAGCTACTTCCCGATCTTAATGGCGCGCCCGAGAGGAGTCGAACCCCTAACCTTTTGATCCGTAGTCAAACGCTCTATCCAATTGAGCTACGGGCGCTTATTTATAATGCCGAGGGCCGGACTTGAACCGGCACGGTAGTCACCTACCGCAGGATTTTAAGTCCTGTGTGTCTGCCAATTCCACCACCCCGGCGTGGATGGTATAAGCGGAAGACGGGATTCGAACCCGCGACCCCCACCTTGGCAAGGTGGTGTTCTACCACTGAACTACTTCCGCATTACAGGATTTCTTTATTTTATTTGGCAATGCGGGTGAAGGGACTTGAACCCCCACGTCATAAAGACACTAGATCCTAAGTCTAGCGCGTCTGCCAATTCCGCCACACCCGCATGAAACATGGTGAGCCATGAAGGACTCGAACCTTCGACCCTCTGATTAAAAGTCAGATGCTCTACCAACTGAGCTAATGGCTCGCTTTAAAAGCGACTTGTCTATCTTACCATATGAAAGTGGTGCCGGCAAGAGGACTTGAACCCCCAACCTACTGATTACAAGTCAGTTGCTCTACCAGTTGAGCTACACCGGCTTTATCTATCCTAACATTATGTAAGAATAAATATGGTGGAGGATGACGGGCTCGAACCGCCGACCCTCTGCTTGTAAGGCAGATGCTCTCCCAGCTGAGCTAATCCTCCATATCGTGTCGTTTCGAAGTGTCTCTCGATCTGACAAATAGTATTATATAACGATAAGATATTGTTTGTAAAGACTTTTTTAAAATAATTTTTGAATTTATTTTAAAGCTGTTTTTTTCATCTTTTCGTTAAGGCACCTAAAGAAGTTTACCACTTGTCTCATCATTTTAAAAGCCTTTTTTTCATTTTTTTATGCTTTTTTGTTAAAAAGAGTACTAATAACTGTGGAAACAGCATTTTTGAAGCTTCTATACCCTTATTTTATTTCATATATCTCTGCATAAAAACTTTCAAATAAGAAGTTCTGCTATTATTTTATTTTTCTGAGAAATCTTTTTTGCATAAAAAAGTGTGAATATGTTGCTGGTCTTTACTATTTTTCAGCAAATCGTTTCACATCATTTTTTCTGCTGCTTCAAATATTCAACAGCTTTATCGTCTATATAAAATTTTAACAGGAGAAATAAAATGAGTATTGTTTCTTTCATGTCTTCTATCTTTTAAATTGGAAATCCAACAATGGCTGACCAACCCCTTCGGGATGAGGTCTTTCTATTTAGTGGCCCTATACATCCCCTTTCTATATCTATTTAGCCCAAGGTGAGGTTTTCTAGGCTTTTAGTGAAGCCCTTGATGATTTGAGCTGCCGATTCATATGATGACGGACATGTTAAATTGAAGGAGCATGAAGTTTGATTTATGTAGCAATCAATAACCTATTATATAGAAGCAAATCATTCAAAAACACAAAAAAGACCAGTTCCAAATGGAACTGATCCTGATAGAAGCTTGGCGGCGTCCTACTCTCACAGGGGGAAACCCCCAACTACCATCGGCGCTGAAGAGCTTAACTTCCGTGTTCGGTATGGGAACGGGTGTGACCTCTTCGCTATCGCCACCAAACCTGATGGAGAGAATGTTCTCTCAAAACTAGATAACAATGTTCATGCTTCACAATAGAATATAGGTTAAGTCCTCGATCTATTAGTATCTGTCAGCTCCACGTGTCACCACGCTTCCACCTCAGACCTATCAACCTGATCATCTTTCAGGGATCTTACTTCCTTGCGGAATGGGAAATCTCATCTTGAGGGGGGCTTCATGCTTAGATGCTTTCAGCACTTATCCCGTCCGCACATAGCTACCCAGCGATGCCCTTGGCAGAACAACTGGTACACCAGCGGTGCGTCCATCCCGGTCCTCTCGTACTAAGGACAGCTCCTCTCAAATTTCCTGCGCCCGCGACGGATAGGGACCGAACTGTCTCACGACGTTCTGAACCCAGCTCGCGTACCGCTTTAATGGGCGAACAGCCCAACCCTTGGGACCGACTACAGCCCCAGGATGCGATGAGCCGACATCGAGGTGCCAAACCTCCCCGTCGATGTGGACTCTTGGGGGAGATAAGCCTGTTATCCCCGGGGTAGCTT
The DNA here is from genome assembly GCF_000800825.1 of Bacillus sp. WP8. NCBI lineage: Bacteria > Bacillati > Bacillota > Bacilli > Caryophanales > Bacillaceae > Bacillus > Bacillus sp. WP8. Next base: position 97,300 of record NZ_CP010075.1, on the reverse strand, counting down.
TTATCCGTTGAGCGATGGCCCTTCCATGCGGAACCACCGGATCACTAAGCCCGACTTTCGTCCCTGCTCGACTTGTAGGTCTCGCAGTCAAGCTCCCTTGTGCCTTTACACTCTGCGAATGATTTCCAACCATTCTGAGGGAACCTTTGGGCGCCTCCGTTACATTTTAGGAGGCGACCGCCCCAGTCAAACTGCCCACCTGACACTGTCTCCCTGCCCGATAAGGGCAGCGGGTTAGAAGGTCAATACAGCCAGGGTAGTATCCCACCGATGCCTCCACCGAAGCTAGCGCTCCGGTTTCCAAGGCTCCTACCTATCCTGTACAAGCTGTACCAACATTCAATATCAGGCTGCAGTAAAGCTCCACGGGGTCTTTCCGTCCTGTCGCGGGTAACCTGCATCTTCACAGGTACTATAATTTCACCGAGTCTCTCGTTGAGACAGTGCCCAGATCGTTGCGCCTTTCGTGCGGGTCGGAACTTACCCGACAAGGAATTTCGCTACCTTAGGACCGTTATAGTTACGGCCGCCGTTTACTGGGGCTTCAATTCGCACCTTCGCTTACGCTAAGCGCTCCTCTTAACCTTCCAGCACCGGGCAGGCGTCAGCCCCTATACTTCGCCTTACGGCTTCGCAGAGACCTGTGTTTTTGCTAAACAGTCGCCTGGGCCTATTCACTGCGGCTTCTCGGGGCTTTAACACCCTAAGAAGCACCCCTTCTCCCGAAGTTACGGGGTCATTTTGCCGAGTTCCTTAACGAGAGTTCTCTCGATCACCTTAGGATTCTCTCCTCGCCTACCTGTGTCGGTTTGCGGTACGGGCACCTCTCACCTCGCTAGAGGCTTTTCTTGGCAGTGTGGAATCAGGAACTTCGCTACTAAATTTCGCTCGCCATCACAGCTCAGCCTTTATGGGAAACGGATTTGCCTATTTCCCAGCCTAACTGCTTGGACGCGGATATCCAATACCGCGCTTACCCTATCCTCCTGCGTCCCCCCATTGCTCAAATGGTGAGGAGGTGGTACAGGAATATCAACCTGTTGTCCATCGCCTACGCCTTTCGGCCTCGGCTTAGGTCCCGACTAACCCTGAGCGGACGAGCCTTCCTCAGGAAACCTTAGGCATTCGGTGGACGGGATTCTCACCCGTCTTTCGCTACTCATACCGGCATTCTCACTTCTAAGCGCTCCACCAGTCCTTCCGGTCTGGCTTCACAGCCCTTAGAACGCTCTCCTACCACTGTTCGTAAGAACAGTCCGCAGCTTCGGTGATACGTTTAGCCCCGGTACATTTTCGGCGCAGAGTCACTCGACCAGTGAGCTATTACGCACTCTTTAAATGGTGGCTGCTTCTAAGCCAACATCCTGGTTGTCTAAGCAACTCCACATCCTTTTCCACTTAACGTATACTTTGGGACCTTAGCTGGCGGTCTGGGCTGTTTCCCTTTCGACTACGGATCTTATCACTCGCAGTCTGACTCCCAAGGATAAGTCATCGGCATTCGGAGTTTGACTGAATTCGGTAACCCGGTAGGGGCCCCTAGTCCAATCAGTGCTCTACCTCCGAGACTCTTACCTTGAGGCTAGCCCTAAAGCTATTTCGGAGAGAACCAGCTATCTCCAGGTTCGATTGGCATTTCACCCCTACCCACACCTCATCCCCGCACTTTTCAACGTGCGTGGGTTCGGGCCTCCATTCAGTGTTACCTGAACTTCACCCTGGACATGGGTAGATCACCTGGTTTCGGGTCTACGACCACGTACTCATGCGCCCTATTCAGACTCGCTTTCGCTGCGGCTCCGCATCTTCTGCTTAACCTTGCACGGGATCGTAACTCGCCGGTTCATTCTACAAAAGGCACGCCATCACCCGTTAACGGGCTCTGACTACTTGTAGGCACACGGTTTCAGGATCTATTTCACTCCCCTTCCGGGGTGCTTTTCACCTTTCCCTCACGGTACTGGTTCACTATCGGTCACTAGGGAGTATTTAGCCTTGGGAGATGGTCCTCCCGGATTCCGACGGAATTTCACGTGTTCCGCCGTACTCAGGATCCACTCTGGAGAGAACAACATTTCAGTTACAGGGCTGTTACCTTCTTTGGCGGGCCTTTCCAGACCTCTTCGCTTATATCGTTCCTTTGTAACTCCGTATAGAGTGTCCTACAACCCCAAGAGGCAAGCCTCTTGGTTTGGGCTGTTCCCGTTTCGCTCGCCGCTACTCAGGGAATCGCATTTGCTTTCTCTTCCTCCGGGTACTTAGATGTTTCAGTTCCCCGGGTATGCCTTCTCATACTCTATGTATTCAAGTATGGATACTACTCCATTACGAGCAGTGGGTTTCCCCATTCGGAAATCTCCGGATCAAAGCTTGCTTACAGCTCCCCGAAGCATATCGGTGTTCGTCCCGTCCTTCATCGGCTCCTAGTGCCAAGGCATCCACCGTGCGCCCTTTCTAACTTAACCATTTCTTACTTTAGAAAGAATCACTATGTGTGATGAACTTTGCATTGCATTCAATGTGAATGTATTACTTATTGTTATCTAGTTTTCAAAGAACAATCCTGTCTCGCTAGAGACATGTTTTGAAGGAATGATCCTTCAAAACTAAACAAGACGAAAACGCACGCTGCTCCATATATCCTTAGAAAGGAGGTGATCCAGCCGCACCTTCCGATACGGCTACCTTGTTACGACTTCACCCCAATCATCTGCCCCACCTTCGGCGGCTGGCTCCATAAAGGTTACCTCACCGACTTCGGGTGTTGCAAACTCTCGTGGTGTGACGGGCGGTGTGTACAAGGCCCGGGAACGTATTCACCGCGGCATGCTGATCCGCGATTACTAGCGATTCCAGCTTCACGCAGTCGAGTTGCAGACTGCGATCCGAACTGAGAACAGATTTATGGGATTGGCTAAACCTTGCGGTCTTGCAGCCCTTTGTTCTGTCCATTGTAGCACGTGTGTAGCCCAGGTCATAAGGGGCATGATGATTTGACGTCATCCCCACCTTCCTCCGGTTTGTCACCGGCAGTCACCTTAGAGTGCCCAACTAAATGCTGGCAACTAAGATCAAGGGTTGCGCTCGTTGCGGGACTTAACCCAACATCTCACGACACGAGCTGACGACAACCATGCACCACCTGTCACTCTGTCCCCGAAGGGAAAGCCCTATCTCTAGGGTTGTCAGAGGATGTCAAGACCTGGTAAGGTTCTTCGCGTTGCTTCGAATTAAACCACATGCTCCACCGCTTGTGCGGGCCCCCGTCAATTCCTTTGAGTTTCAGTCTTGCGACCGTACTCCCCAGGCGGAGTGCTTAATGCGTTAGCTGCAGCACTAAGGGGCGGAAACCCCCTAACACTTAGCACTCATCGTTTACGGCGTGGACTACCAGGGTATCTAATCCTGTTCGCTCCCCACGCTTTCGCTCCTCAGCGTCAGTTACAGACCAGAGAGTCGCCTTCGCCACTGGTGTTCCTCCACATCTCTACGCATTTCACCGCTACACGTGGAATTCCACTCTCCTCTTCTGCACTCAAGTTTCCCAGTTTCCAATGACCCTCCCCGGTTGAGCCGGGGGCTTTCACATCAGACTTAAGAAACCGCCTGCGAGCCCTTTACGCCCAATAATTCCGGACAACGCTTGCCACCTACGTATTACCGCGGCTGCTGGCACGTAGTTAGCCGTGGCTTTCTGGTTAGGTACCGTCAAGGTGCGAGCAGTTACTCTCGCACTTGTTCTTCCCTAACAACAGAGCTTTACGATCCGAAAACCTTCATCACTCACGCGGCGTTGCTCCGTCAGACTTTCGTCCATTGCGGAAGATTCCCTACTGCTGCCTCCCGTAGGAGTCTGGGCCGTGTCTCAGTCCCAGTGTGGCCGATCACCCTCTCAGGTCGGCTACGCATCGTCGCCTTGGTGAGCCATTACCCCACCAACTAGCTAATGCGCCGCGGGTCCATCTGTAAGTGACAGCCGAAACCGTCTTTCATCCTTGAACCATGCGGTTCAAGGAACTATCCGGTATTAGCTCCGGTTTCCCGGAGTTATCCCAGTCTTACAGGCAGGTTACCCACGTGTTACTCACCCGTCCGCCGCTAACATCCGGGAGCAAGCTCCCTTCTGTCCGCTCGACTTGCATGTATTAGGCACGCCGCCAGCGTTCGTCCTGAGCCAGGATCAAACTCTCCGAAAAAGTACAAAACCGAAGTTTTGTTTTTCGTCAGCGTTTGACTGACTACCTATGAAGTATCATAGGATTTTTTATAAAAACTCGAATTAACAGGTACGTTTTGTCTTGTTTAGTTTTCAAAGATCATTTTCGTTATCGCTCGTAAGCGACTTTAATATCTTACCATTTTGCATCTGTTAAAGTCAAGAACTTTTTTCAATTTCTTTTTTTAACCTCGTTGCTGTTTTGCGGCAACGAATAATAATATACCATCTGGATTCTTTCCTTGCAATAGTTTTTTTGAAAAAAGTTTCATTTTATGAAAAATAAAAAGCGCCATAGATAAAATGGCGCTTTGGTTGATGTATTAGCGGTTTCTCATTTGTGGGAAAAGCAGTACATCTCTGATTGATGGAGAATTTGTTAAAAGCATGATTAATCGGTCGATCCCGATTCCAAGACCACCTGTTGGAGGCATACCGTATTCTAACGCTTCAACAAAATCGTCATCCATTAGATGTGCTTCGTCGTTTCCTTCTTCACGTTCTTTTAATTGAGCTTCAAAGCGTTCTCTTTGATCGATTGGATCGTTTAGCTCTGTGAATGCATTTGCATGCTCGCGGCGTACGATAAACAGCTCAAAGCGATCAGTAAAGCGAGGGTCTTCAGGATTTTTCTTAGCTAATGGAGAAATCTCCACTGGATGTCCGTAAATGAATGTAGGCTGAACCAATGTTTCTTCTACTTTTTGCTCGAAGAACTCATTGATAATATGACCTACTGTCATATTTTTCGTGATTTCAACACCATGATCAGCAGCATGCTGTTTTGCTTCTTCTACAGACATCTCCTGCCAGAAGTCTACACCTGTTGCTTCTTTGACCGCTTCAACCATATGAAGTCTCTTCCATTCAGGTTTGAGATCAATTTCATCTTCTCCATATTGAATGGTTGTTGTTCCTAACACCTCTTGGGCAATATGAGCAATCAGGTTTTCAGTCAGATTCATGATGTCTTTGTAGTCTGCGTATGCTTCATACAGCTCGATCATAGTGAATTCTGGATTGTGACGAGTTGATACACCTTCATTACGGAATACGCGGCCAATCTCGTATACTTTCTCTAGACCACCGACAATTAGGCGTTTTAAGTGCAGCTCGATCGCAATACGCATATAAAGCGGCATATCAAGTGCATTGTGATGAGTAATGAAAGGACGCGCTGATGCACCACCAGGGATGCTGTGCATTGTTGGTGTTTCAACTTCTAAGTATCCTTTAGAATCTAAGTATCTTCTCATGGATTGAATGATTTTGCTTCGCATGATGAACGTCTGCTTACTTTCTGGATTTACAATGAGGTCAAGGTAGCGCTGACGATAGCGTTGTTCAACATCTTTTAATCCATGATACTTATCAGGAAGCGGGCGAAGTGCTTTCGTAAGAACCTCAAAGCTGGTCGCTTTAATAGAAAGTTCTCCTACGTTTGTTTTAAAAACAGTCCCTGTTACACCGATGATATCGCCTAGGTCTGAGCTTTTGAATAATTCGTAAGCTTCTTCCCCTACACTATCTTTACGAACATAGATTTGAATTTGTCCTTCTAGGTCTTGAATATGTGCAAAGCCAGCTTTTCCTTTTCCGCGCTTTGTCATCATACGTCCAGCGATTGTTACTTGAGCCGCTTTTCCTTCTAAGTCTTCTTTAGAAAACTCGTCATATTCAGCGATAATTTGCGCAGATTGATGAGAACGGTCATATCGTTCACCGAATGGATCGATACCTTCTTCTCTCATTTTATTCATTTTGTCACGTCTGACCTGGAATTGGTCATTTAATTCTTCGTTATTAAGCCCTTCATTACTCATTAATATCACTCCAATAATGTATTTTGCAGAGAAAAGCAGAAAAACTGCCAGTACATGCACTAGCAGTGAGCTACAAAAAGAAAGATAGTCTTATCCTACTTTTATACTTTGAAGCTCTTTTGCCTCGGCTTCGATCGTAAAGTCATCAAGAACTTGTACAAGCTCCGCTCTCGTTTCACTTTGATTGATTTGATTTCTCACGTCCGCATTGCCTCGGACACCTTTTAAGTACCATGCTGCATGCTTTCTCATTTCTCTGACAGCCACATGTTCGCCTTTCAGGTCAATGAGTCTGTCTAAGTGAAGTTTGCACACTGACATTTTCTCACGCACATTTGGCTCTTCTTTCAGTTCACCCGTTTCTAAATAATGAACCGTTCGATAGATCATCCACGGGTTTCCTAGTGCGGCTCTTCCGATCATGACAGCGTCCACACCCGTTTCATCAAGCATACGTTTTGCATCTTGAGGGGTTTTGACATCGCCATTGCCGATGACAGGAATGGATACAGATTGTTTAACCTCTTTCATGATATCCCAATTCGCTGTTCCTTCGTACATTTGCACGCGTGTCCGTCCGTGAAGCGCAACCGCTTGTCCACCTGCTCGTTCAACAGCACGGGCATTATCAATAGCAAAGATATGGTCTTCGTCCCAGCCCATTCTCATTTTCACTGTAACAGGTTTGTCTACAGCATCTACAACAGCAGAGACCATTTCATAAATTTTGTTTGGATCAAGCAGCCATTTCGCTCCTGCATCACATTTCGTAATCTTCGGCACAGGACAGCCCATGTTGATATCAATAATATCCGCTGTGGTATTCTTGTCTACAAACTTTGCCGCTTCGACGAGTGTGTCTTTTTCCCCTCCAAATATCTGAAGGCTCAAAGGCTTTTCCCGTTCATCAATGTATAGCATACCCATTGTTCTCGCATTGTTGATCAGGATCGCTTTGTCACTGACCATTTCAGCGCAGACTAAGCCCGCTCCAAACTCTTTCACCGTCAGTCTGAAGGCAGAGTTGCACACACCAGCCATCGGCGCGAGCACTACTTTGTTTTTAATCTCGATATCTCCGATTTTAAACATTTTTCCCCCTCCTTTCTTCTTCAAGGATTGGCGAAAGTTCTTCCACCGTTATATTTAAAGCATCTGCTATTTGACCAACCAATTGGTTTGTTGGTAATCGATTGCCTCGCTCAATTTCTCCTAAGACAGAGACAGAGATGCCCAGTCTTTTCGCGAACCCTTCCTGAGTATACCCTTTTAGCTTTCGGTATGCACGAATTCTTCTACCCCACATGTCTTTTTCCATATGCTTACACCTTCTTGGTCTGTTACGGCATTTATTTGCACTTCGCCGATTTCTGGGCAAATCTCACTCATCGGAACAAGAACGAATAAACGTTCGTACATTCTAGGATGCGGCACTACAAGTTGTTCTGTTTCAATATTTTCACGATTATAAAGTAAAATGTCAAGGTCAGCCGTTCGCGGACCCCACCTCACTTCTCTTGTTCTGCCTAACTCTTGCTCGATTGTCTGAGTAAGAGACAGTAGTTCCTCTGGACGAAGTGAAGTGGTAATTTTCACGGCCATATTTAAAAAATCATCTTGGTTTTCGTAGCCTACAGGTGTTGTTTCATATATTGATGAGATTAATTCCACTTGAACCTCTGGATGTTCATGCAGTTTTTTAACGGCTTCTTTTAAATAGGTTTCTTTTTTACCTATGTTTGAGCCTAAAGCGATGTATGCCGTGTTATTCATGTGCGTGATCTCGTCATTTCAATTGCAACGGACTGATAGTGACCTGGAATTGGCGGATCTGGCTTGATCACCTTTACTGTACATTCCTGGACTGTCGGAAAGTCCTTTAACACTTGGTTTGCAATTCTTTCTGTCAGTGTTTCAACGAGATTGACTGGCTCACCTTCTACGATGCTTTTGCAGATTTGGTAGAGCTCTGCATAGTTGATCGTCTCATTGAGGTCATCGGTTTGTCCGGCTTTACTCAAATCAAGTGAAGCTGTTAAGTCCACGCGGAATCGCTGCCCTAGTTTGTTTTCTTCTGCAAATACGCCGTGGTACCCGTAAAATTCCATTCCGTTTACATATACTTTATCGATGATAAGCGCCTCCCTTATTCAGCATGGCATCCATCATTTTTGCCATTCTTGCAATTTCTTTCACATCATGTACACGGACCATCGCACTGCCCTTTTGAATTCCAAGGCAGACCGTCGCACCTGTTCCTTCAGTACGTTCTTCAGGCGGCAGGTCTAAGACAGCACCAATGAATCGTTTTCGAGATGTAGCTAACAGCAGTGGATACCCAAGGTGACAAAAATGTTCGAGTTCATTCATGACCTTCAGGTTGTCCTCTTTATTTTTCGCAAATCCTACACCTGGATCTAATATGATCATGTCATCACGGACACCTGCTTGCTGGGCAATTTGGACACTTTCTTTCAAATCGGCGATCATATCTGAAATCAGATGTGTGTAGTTTCGTTCTGGCCGATTGTGCATTAAAATGATTGGGACATTGTGCTTCGCTGCCACATGTGCCATTTGGGGATCTGCCTTTGCTCCCCATACATCGTTAATGATGGAGGCTCCAGCTTTCACCGCTTCATCTGCAACACGGGCTTTATACGTATCAATAGAGATAGGTACATCTAATTCTTTTGTGATCTTCTCAATGACCGGAATGACCCTTGAAAGCTCCTCTTCTTCCGAGACAAGTGCCGCTCCCGGGCGAGTCGATTCTCCGCCAATATCAATAATATGTGCCCCGTCTTCTATCAGCTGCGCTGCATGAGCCAGCGCTTTATCTACTTGATTAAACTTTCCTCCATCTGAAAAAGAGTCAGGTGTGACATTTAAAATGCCCATGACTAATGTCTTTTCTTCATAACTAAGGGTATGGTGCTTGGCCTGTATGATTTTAGGCTGTTTTATCAATTGTTGTGTCATTGTGTCCACCTACTCTTTATGGTCTTGACGTTTTTTAGTGTATTGCATTCTTAACTTTGTTGAAATTGTCCGGCTGTTTTCGGGCAAGTGGATTTCTCCTATTCCTCTGAACGGTACAACTCCCTGAACAGAATTGGTCATCCATGCCTCATCAGCTGAGAGCAAATGTGAGACTGGGTATCGTCCTTCCTTTAGCGAAGCCCCCATAGCGCGGAGCGTTTCCATACAGTATCGACGAGTGACCCCATTTAAAATGCCTGTATCAAGTGACGGTGTATAGATCACATCATCTTTTCGCCAAAATATATTCGAGGTAATGCCTTCTGCCACATCATCTTCTTTTGTTAAAAAGATGCCTTCTAACGACGGGTCATTCCCCACTTCCCTTTTAGCGAGCAAGTTGTTCATATAATGATGAGACTTGAGGCGTCTTGGGCCTTCCGGTGTATTTCTTCTCGTTTGAAGAATGACTCCCTTTTTCTCATCCAAAATAGATTCTGGACGGAAAGGAGAAATCATGACAAAAACGACAGGCTCTTCATAAGGATCTGCAGAGAATCCGTTTCCTCTGCCCGCAGAAACATTCAAGCGAATTCTCGCATGGCCGCCGGCTATTTGGTTTTTATTCAGTAAGGTATGAATGATGTCGAGTACAAATGGTTTCTCTATTGTGGATTCGATGCAAAGGTCACGTAATGATTGATTGAGCCTTTCAAGATGCCAATCCAACAGGAAGACTTGTCCTGCCAGGCTGGTAAATGTTTCGAATACACCGATGCCATATAGAAAACCATGATCAAAAGGAGAAAGAGTCGCGTCTTTCTCCTCTATATACTGACCGTTCAGATAAATGATCATGCGTTTACTTCATGCCCCTTTTTACGATAGGTTTCAATGAAATTTTTCAGCATTTCTTTTCCGAAGGACGTCATAATTGATTCAGGATGGAATTGCACACTTTCAATCGGCAATTCTTTATGGCGAATCGCCATGAGCTCGCCTTCCTTTGTGCTGGCTGTTGCGTCAAAGCACTCTGGCAGCGTCTCGTTTTTGACAATTAATGAATGATATCTCGTTGCAACGAGCGGATTTTGAAGTCCTGTGAAGACACCTTTTCCGTCATGTTTAATCTCTGACGTTTTACCGTGCATTAAGCGCTCTGCTCGAACAACATCCCCGCCAAAGACTTGTGCGATGGATTGGTGGCCTAAACACACACCGAAGATCGGAATACTTCCTGCAAAGTGCTTGATCGCCTCCATACTAATTCCCGCTTCATCAGGACTGCATGGCCCTGGAGAAATCATGATAAAATCCGGCTTGAGCTCTTCAATTTCCTGAATGGTCACTTGATCATTCCGTTTCACGATCAATTCTTCTCCAAGCTCCCCTAAATACTGGACCAGGTTGTACGTAAATGAATCATAATTATCAATCATTAAAATCATACTCTGCTCACCTCTAACTCAAAATAGTCTCTTCTTTGCTCAACTGTATTGCTTTTTTCACTGCATAGGCTTTTTTAATGGATTCTTTGTATTCGTGTTTTGGGACAGAATCTATGACGATCCCCGCACCTGACTGCATAAAGGCTTTTCCTTCTGTACAATACGCAGTCCGAATAACGATATTAAAGTGCATATCTTGATTGAATCCAAACCAGCCTATAGATCCAGTATAAAGCCCACGTCTTGTTGGCTCAAGTTCTTCTATGATTTCCATTGTTCTCACTTTTGGTGCACCTGTAATCGTTCCTCCTGGGAATACAGCTCTCATGACATCTACCGCGTCACATTCATCACGCAGCTCTCCTTGTACATTGGATACAATATGCATCACGTGTGAATATTTCTCAATCGCCATAAATTCGTTCACTTTTACGGATCCATAAGTAGATACTCGTCCAAGGTCATTCCGCTCAAGGTCAACGAGCATCACATGCTCTGCGCGTTCTTTTTCATTTTCAATCAGTTCTTTTGCCAGCGCTTGATCCTCAGCGTCGTCTTTGCCTCGTGATCTTGTTCCAGCAATTGGTCTTGTTTCTAGCTGAGTCCCTTTTTTCTTAATAAGCAGCTCTGGAGATCCACAAACAATCTGGAAGTCAGGCGTATGCAGGTAAGACATATAAGGAGATGGATTCACTTGACGTAATGTTTTGTATAAATCATACGGATGAGTGTGAAGCTGTTCATCTTGTCTGATAGATAAGTTCACTTGGAACACGTCACCGTTTGCGATATATTGCTTAATTTTCTCTACTGCTTCCCCAAAGGTTTCTTCAGTAAAAGGTGCTGCTGGTACAAATTCTGTGGAAGATTCATTGACAGGTGATTGTGCTGATTCTTCAAAAGAGCTTGTCCACTTTCGCTTCCATTCTTCCAGCCTTTGATTCGCTTCACTCATTGGTTCTGCTTCCTCTGTGTGAGTAATCAGCCACAGTGCGTTCTCTTCATGATCAAAAACTGCAACATCGTTAAACACGAGGAAATAAAGGTCTGGTGTTTTAAGATCATCAATTGCCAGCATCTTAAAATGCTCGATGTATCTAGCATAATCGTAGCTTAAAAACCCAATCGCTCCGCCTTGAAAGTCGGGGTATTCGTCGATTGTTTCGGTTTGAAGGGTTTGAAACCAATCCGTAAACGCTCTGAATGGATCACCTTCTTTGAACAATACCTCATCTTGATAATGGATGGTCGTCATCCCATCTTTCCCCTTCGCTTTAGCGATCGGGTGAATACCAGCAATGCTATATGAACCGCCGCGTGCACTTTCTAGAAGCACATGATGTGTTTCACGAGCAGTTAATTGTTCGTATCTTTTCAAGAATGCATCTTTCGTAAAAGGAATTTTGATGCCCATCGGCCTGCGTTGTGTCATGTTATCATCCTTTTTTATTTTCATTAATCTTATTGTAATGCAATCCAATTTATTTAGAAAATAGTATTTGCTTTCCATCTTCAGAATTCATGAAAAAACCCCAGCAAACGCTGGGGTGATTGGTTTAATCGAATTGATAAAGAGGTGTACTGAGGTAACGCTCACCGTTACTTGGGATGATTGCGAGAACCTTTTTCCCTTTACCAAGCTTCTTCGCTGTTTGAAGTGCTGCGTAAATAGCTGCTCCGGAAGAAATACCACCAAGGATTCCTTCTTCTTTCGCTGCTTTTCTTGCAAGCTCAAATGCATCTTCGTTTTTCACTTGGATGATGCCGTCATATATTTCTGTGTTCAGGATTGAAGGAACAAAACCTGCTCCAATTCCTTGAATTTTATGTGGACCCGGCTTTCCGCCTGACAATACAGGGGAATCTGTCGGTTCTACCGCATAAAGCTGGATGGATGGGATGGCTTCTTTTAGGACTTCACCAGCACCTGTAATCGTACCGCCCGTACCAACACCTGCAATAAATGCATCAAGCTCGCCGTCAAACTGTTCAAGAATTTCTTTCCCAGTTGTACGACGGTGAATCTCCGCATTGGCTTCGTTGCTAAATTGCTGAGGCATGAAGTAACCATGCTCCTCTGCCAATTCTTCTGCTTTTTTGATGGCACCTTTCATTCCTTCTGCACCTGGTGTTAAGACAAGCTCCGCACCATAAGCGCGTAAAAGGTTGCGGCGCTCCTGACTCATTGTGTCTGGCATAACCAAAATCGCGTTGATTCCTTTAGCAGCCGCTACCATCGCAAGGCCGATTCCTGTGTTTCCACTTGTTGGTTCAATAAGGGTATCGCCGGCTTTTAGTGTACCTTTCGCTTCAGCATCTTCGATCATCGCTAAAGCAATACGATCTTTGACACTGCTGCCTGGGTTCATATATTCAAGTTTCAAGTAGACATCCGCACTGTCTTCATCTACTAAACGGTTTAATTTAACGACTGGTGTATTTCCTATTAGTTCAAAAACTGAATTTGCAATACGAGCCATCACTAACACCTCTATCTCCGAGTAATTTTATTGTATTAATATTAAATTATCAATTTCAAAAAATTTTGTCAATGCTTTTAGTCCTGCTCGCCATCGTAAAACCATGTGACTTTTGCTTCCTTCCACAGGGTTTTGACATTCGCCTTTTCACCTAGATCTTCCATCGCGATCTGCCTTTTAATCTGATCTTTGACTTCGTCATAGGAGAAAGAGCGGCCATTTAATTTTTCTTTTAACTGAATAATGGCATACCCGTTTTTGGTCTGAATTGGCTCTTTCGTCCATTCATCTGGCTGAAGCTTTTGAGCTTCTTGTATGTATAGGGCTGGGATGCTTTCCTGCTCTTCTGTCACAAATCCAAGATCTCCGCCGTATGGTGAGGTGTAACGGTCGATTGAACGTTCAGCTGCTACGGCTTCAAAGCTGGATCCACCTTTTAAATCTTTCAATACATTTTCAGCCTCGTCCTTTGTCTTCACGACAATATGGCGAATGCGGTATGAATCATCATATTGATATAAGTCCTTGTTTTTTTCATAAAACGATTTCGCTTCTTTTTCAGAAACGACGGCATCTCTTGTTAAAAGCTGCTCTAATAAAATTTGATAACGAATCTGTTCTTTCCATTCCTTCTCACTTGTATGTCCATCTTCGTAGAAATTATTAGATACTGCTTTGAGCATAAGCAATTCACGATTGATCTCTTTCGAAGACACGTCCAGCTTGTTTTGCTTGGCAAGCTGATTGACCACCTTCAGATTGATCATTTGTTCAAGTGTTGCCTTTCCGTAGCGGTCTTCCATCTTCTTTAACCATTCTTGACGCGTTACCTTCTCTTTTCCAATCGATGCAATTTCTTCACCGCTCTTCCCATTAGAAGAAGCCTGTGACATTTGTGACTTTGTTAATACATATGCAATGACAACGGCATTAATCATGAGCAACACGAGGATAAATGTCCATACCACTCTTGCTTTTAATCTCATCTTTCGTCTCCTTTCCATTCTAAAAAGAAAACCCGCTGCTTAGAGCTTAGCGGGTTAATTCTTCACGTAGCTCTTCTAGCTCTTCTTTTGTAAATACATACGTTTCGTTACAAAAATGGCATTGAGCTTCTGCTTGTCCGTCTTGTTCAATCATATCATCAATTTCGGCTTTCCCTAGGCTGATAATGCCATTTGCAAACCGTTCTTTTGAGCAGTTACAAGAGAATTCGACAGGTACAGTTTCTAAAATTTGAGGCTTTTCACCGAGTACTTCTTCTAATATTTCTTCTGGTGTCATCCCTTTTTCAATGAGTTTAGAGATTGGTTCAATCGTTGACAGACGCTTTTCTAGTCTTTCAATGACAGCATCTTCTGTACCAGGCAGCAATTGAATGATGAAACCGCCTGCTGCGAGGATCGAATTATCTGGATTGACAAGGACGCCTACGCCTACAGAGGAAGGCACTTGCTCAGAAGAAACAAGATAATATGTGAAGTCATCTCCAATTTCACCTGAAACAATTTCCGTTTGTCCTGTAAAGTGGTCCTTCAGCCCGATATCTTTGACAACACTTAAGGTTCCAGATGTTCCGACTGCACGTCTAACATCCAGCTTGCCATGTTCATTTAAATCAAAGTGAACTTGTGGGTTTGAGACATATCCTCGCACCTGACCTTTTGCATTTCCATCAGCAATAATGGCGCCGATTGGTCCACCGCCTTCTATTTTGACAGTTAGCTTATTCTCACCTTTCAGCATAGCACCCATCATGACGGTTGCTGTCATCGTTCTGCCGATGGCAGCTGATGCAGTCGGCCACGTATGATGTCTTCTTTGTGCTTCGTTGATTGTATCTGTTGTGTTTGCAGCATATGCGCGGACTTTTCCGTCATATGCTAATGCTTTAACTAAGTAATCCATTTGATTTAAACCTCCTATAATACACCGACACGATTACGTTCATAAATGAGCTGCAGTCCTTTTAATGTGAGGAACGGATCGACAATATCAATGCAGTCTGATTCATTTCCAATCAATGTAGACAAACCGCCTGTTGCAATGACTTTCGGTGTTTGTTTGGCTTGCTGCTTCATCCGTTTCACTATTCCCTCGACTTGACCAACATATCCATAAAGGATGCCGGATTGCATCGCACTGATGGTGTTTTTTCCAACAATGTGATCAGGACGGACAATTTCAATTCTCGGCAGCTTCGCCGCTCTTGTATATAAAGCCTCAGTTGAGATGGTAATACCAGGTGCAATCGCTCCACCCATGTATTGTTTTTGTTCATTGATATAACAGTAGGTTGTTGCTGTTCCAAAGTCTACCACAATAAGAGGCGCCCCATATAGGTGAATTGCTGCTACTGCATTGACAATTCGATCTGCCCCGACTTCCTTTGGATTGTCACACATAATGTTTAATCCAGTCTTCATTCCAGGCCCTACAATTTGGGGTGTTAGGTGAAAATACTTTTCGCACATTCTTTCAAGAGCAAACATCATTGGCGGGACCACAGACGAGATGATAATCCCTTCTATTTGATCAAACATCAGCCCCACATAATCGAATAAAGCCCTAATGGACATACCAAATTCGTCTTCTGTTTTATGACGGCTTGTTTCAATTCGCCAATGGTAGTTTAGATCGCCATTATGATAAACACCTAAAACGGTATTTGTGTTTCCTACATCTATCACGAGTAACAACTTCATCACCACTTTGAATAGTTTCTCAAAAAGAGCATTTTTCGACTTTCTATCATACCATACACGAATTGAGTTCCATTTGTAAACAATTCGAAACCGATCCATTCATGAATCGAAATAAAAAAGCTGCCGGTGATCCCGGCAGCTTTCACAGAAGGAGATTAGATCTCCTCATCTTCTTTTTTCTTGATGTTTACTTTCACATCATCGTTTTTCTCTTCGTCATCTGCGTATACACGCTCTGGAAGCTTTCCAGTTTCGTAAAGAGATTTAATTTGTTCAGCATCTAATGTTTCAACTTCTAGAAGGGCTTGTGCGATGATTTCTAACTTATCTTTATTCTCAGTGAGAATTTGTTTCGCACGTTCGTAGCTCTCCTTAATGAAGCGCTGAACTTCTTGGTCAATTTCGTAAGCGATCGCTTCACTATAATTCGGCTCATTGTTGAAATCACGGCCAAGGAATACTTGACCTCCTTGTGATTGACCGAATTGAAGCGGACCAAGTTTATCAGACATACCGAACTCTGTGACCATTCTTCTTGCAATGCCTGTTGCACGCTGGAAGTCGTTGTGAGCGCCTGTACTTACTTCACCAAACGTAATTTCCTCTGCAACACGACCGCCGAGCAAGCCGACAATCTTATCAAGAAGCTCTGGCTTCGTTTGGAAATAACGGTCTTCTCTTGGAAGCATGACCGCATATCCGCCTGCCTGACCACGAGGAACGATCGTTACTTTATGCACCATGTCCGCTTCGTCTAAGATAAGACCAATGACGGTATGACCTGCTTCATGGTAAGCCACGATATTACGTTCTTTCTTCGAAATGACGCGGCTTTTCTTCGCCGGCCCAGCGATGACACGGTCAGTCGCTTCGTCGATATCACGCATATCGATTTTCTTTTTGTTTTGACGGGCAGCAACAAGTGCTGCTTCGTTTAATAAGTTCTCAAGATCTGCCCCAGAGAACCCTGGTGTTCTGCTTGCAATGGCTTTTAAGTTGACTGACTCGTCAAGCGGTTTGTTTTTCGCATGAACTTTCAGTACTTCTTCACGGCCAATAACATCTGGGCGGTCAACCGTAATTTGACGGTCAAAGCGTCCCGGACGCAGCAATGCAGGGTCTAGAATATCTGCACGGTTCGTCGCAGCAATGATAATAATACCTTCGTTGGCACTAAAACCATCCATTTCGACAAGAAGCTGGTTAAGCGTTTGTTCACGCTCGTCATGACCACCGCCAAGACCGGCTCCACGCTGACGACCCACTGCATCAATCTCATCAATAAAGATTAAGCAAGGTGCATTCTTTTTCGCATTTTCGAATAAATCACGTACACGTGATGCACCGACACCGACGAACATCTCGACGAAGTCAGAACCACTGATGCTGAAGAAAGGAACGCCAGCTTCTCCTGCAGATGCTCTCGCAAGCAATGTTTTACCTGTACCTGGAGGTCCTACTAGTAAAACCCCTTTAGGGATTCTTGCGCCAAGCTCCGCAAATTTACGTGGATCCTTCAGGAATTCCACCACTTCTACAAGCTCTTGCTTTTCTTCATCTGCACCAGCAACATCTTTAAATTTCACACGTTTCTTCTCTTCTGTGTAAAGCTTCGCCTTACTCTTACCAAAGTTCATGACTCGGCTTCCGCCGCCCTGAGCTTGGTTCAATAAGAAGAAGAACAGGATAAAGATGATGATAAACGGAATGATGGTTGTCAGAACTTGCAGCCATCCATTCGTTTCAGGTGCTGGTTCTACTTTTACATCTGTATTCTTCAGTGCACTGTAAATTTGGTCAACACCTTGACCATCTGGAACATGGGTAATGAAGTATTGATCTTTCTTCGCGCCATCTAATTGACCACGAATTTCATAAACCCCTCTTACAGGCTGAATGGAGATACTCTCCACTTTTCCCGCACTTAGATTTTGCGAAAATTTGCTGTAAGACATGTTCTCAGGCTTTTGATTTGGGGATCCTAACCAACTAACGACCCCTATCACAAGTAATAAAATAAGTATATAAAAAATCGTATTACGAAAAACCCGATTCATTCCTTACCTCCTCCCACAGTAAGCACAACTATGTTCAATAGTATCATAGAAAATCATTCCAACACAACCAATAACCTCATGTATACGTATGCTGATCAGCCTTCGTAAACAGATGGTTTTAACACTCCAATATACGGGAGGTTTCGGTAACGTTCAGCGAAATCCAATCCATAGCCGACAACAAATGCATCTGGTACTTCAAATCCAACATAATCTGCTTTGATGTCTGCTTTGCGGCCGCTTGGTTTATCAAGCAATGTCACAATTTTAATGGAATTTGCTTTACGGTATCGGAAAAGCTCTACCAGATAGCTCAAAGTTAACCCACTGTCGATGATATCTTCCATAATCAAAATATCTCTTCCTTCAACAGAAGTATCTAGATCCTTAATGATCTTTACTTCTCCAGAAGATACGGTAGACTTTCCGTAGCTAGATACATCCATAAAATCAAGTTCTAAATATGTATCAATGTGTTTGATCAGGTCTGCCATGAATGGAAGAGCCCCTTTCAAAACACCAATAGCCAGGGGAAATTTACCATCATAATCGCTGGTTAATGTTGCACCCAGTTCCTTCACTTTTTGCTGGATCTCTTCTTCTGAGATCAAAATCTTTTCAATATCTTGTTTCATGCTTTTGCTTGCCCCCTACAAATTTTCGTGCTGTCTATATTGTAATACAATGAGATCGCTGTTTGTCATATCAATTTCTTCAAAAACGGATTTTTTCAGACCTGGGATCCAGATGATTTGATGATCCGAGTCAGTGACGATCGGCCAGCTGTCTCTTTCTGCAAGAGGCACTTTTTTATCAATAAATATATCCTTCACCTTTTTTGATCCATTCATCCCTTTAAGTTTGATTCGATCACCATTTTTTCGTGAGCGAATGATCAAAGGGAGACGAACATGATCTTTTTGAAGCAAGAAAAAATGGTTTCCGTTCCGTGCATCCTTCGGAACATGATTTGATACGACGATAGACTGTCCATTTGGGAGAAAAAGCTCTTCTCCAAGCTCAACCTTTAAGTGAAGAGCATAAGACTGGTCTACTACATGCGATCGTTCAAAGGTAAACATACAGTGATCATAAGACTTGACAGCTTGTAAACCTTTTGGCAAATCTAATGATCCAGACGGTTGATCAGTATGAGATAACCAGTCTAAAGTCCCTAGAATATGCTGGTTTGAAAACGCTGATTGAGTGTTTTCATAAAGATAGTTTAATATTAGTTGAATGCCTCTTCTTTGTAAAGGCAAAGGCAGGTCAAGCAAAGGCTTCGTTTTGATCTCAATTTGCTTAGGCGATTGACTCGTTATCACTTGGTTCATTTGTACCTTTGTTAAAGCCTGCAAGTATTGCTCATCCTCAGTCAGCATGTCACTTACAAACTGAAAGCTTTCATGTACATGAGGTGCCTCTTCTTTTAACACGGGAAGAATGTGTCTTCTTACCCGGTTTCTCAAGTAGTCATCTGTATGATTGCTTTGATCAATGACATAGGGAACATGTTCTTTTTCACAAGCTTTTAGCACGTCGTCTTTAGAGTATCCAATGAGCGGACGAATCAGCCATCCATTTTGAAAAGGACGTTTTGCTTGGATACCCGCGAGTCCTATACCAACAGTTCCTCTCGCAAGTCTCATCATCATTGTTTCTACTTGGTCGTCTCCATGATGTGCAAGCGCTATAAATTGAGCGTTGTATTGTTCCATCAATTGACGAAAGAAAGCATATCTGCACTCCCTTGCAGCTGCCTGTTTGTTTAAGCGGTTTTCTTTTGCATATTGGGTGACCTGTATGCGGGACGATTCAAAAGGGATCTCATGCTCCTTACAGTAAGCCTCAACAAATGCCAAATCAGCAAAGGACTCTTCTCCTCTGAACATGTGATCTACATGGGCTGCAATCAGCTGATAGGAACCTTTGCGGCGCTTGTTAAGTTCATGCAGTAAGAGCATAGAATCTGGTCCGCCGGAAACCCCGACAATGACTGTCGTATTTTCAAGGTAAACATCATGTTTTTTCAAAAAAGATTCAATTCTATTCACAACTTCCTCCTCACAAAGAGCAGGTAATTTAAAGATATACATATCCTATCACTTTCAGTAGCTCCAAGCAAAGAAGAAGCCTGCTTTTTTACAGCTCTACAACAGGAACAAAACCACATATGCACAGTAAAGGGCGAGTACACTGCACACGATAAGAATGGTTTCAAAAAGTCCGCCTGATTTTTTACGTACTGACGTTCTTTTTGCTGCTGCAGCCCGCGATCGTGAAGTCACTTGTTGATTTCGATTAACAGCGGGTTTTGGCGCGTTTTTTTGCTGTTGCTTCTTTTGGCGTGATTTTCTTGATTCAATCAGCTGTCCTTCTTTCAGCATCGCACTTTTCATGTTTGCTGCTGATTGATATTTACCTTGTAAAGCAGCCTTTAACACCCTTTCATATCGCTTTAATAAAGGATGTCCTTCAATGGCTCGATAAAGCTGCTTTTCTGGTTCTGCTCCTTTTTTGAATTCTTTCTTATACGCACAGTTAACCATCACCATGGCTAGGGCAAATAAATCATAAGTTGGTTCAGCTTTTCGTGAGCCAAATCCCCAATATCCTCGATCAAAAAACTCGGTATACTCCTTAATTGCCCTGCCCGCTTTTGTCGTTCCTCCCACATCAATGCACCGGATCGTGGCCGGGGGACCAGAAACAATGAGATTATCAGGCTTTAAGTCACCAAAAATCCATCCTTCCTGATGTAAATGAGCCAGGCTAGATAAAAGCTGAATCATCAAAACAACGATCCACTCATCACCCTTTTGTTTCACAAATTCAAGCAGTAATGGGCCTCTGACATATTCCATCACGTAAAAGGAGCGTTTTTGAGGCATACCGGGATAAATCGCATCATCCATATCATAAAAAGAAGGCCCCATGGTTTTCACAGGAGCCTTTGAAAAGGATTTTAATACATTGACTTCAGATGCAATGAGCATACTGTCATCACTCACTTTAAGGGCCGCTTGCCCATGTGGCGATTCGGCCAGATAGACAACACCGTTCGCCCCTTTTCCAAGCTCTTTTACAATACGGTAATGATGGTGGTGCCATTTCCCTTGAATCACCGTGCCTAACGGGATGTTAGAAACCGAATTCATCATCATGCTCTTCCTTTGCTTCAAGCAGCCCTTTACGTGAGCGAACTGACTTGAAATGCTGAAGTGCTTCCCGAAGTGCTGGTCCCGTTGGGGTGATTCCTCCAGTGGTCAGTTTTGGGAAAATAGATGATAATGAATCGAATCGAGGCGTCCAATTCAACACAATTTCTGCATCTGAGTTTTTCCCGGGAAATACACACATCCCAAACTGATTTTCTCCAATTCTTGAATTTAAACTGATGGAAAGGTCGATAAGTGCTTCTTTGACAGTCGGCAGCTTCGGTTTCATACTTGCACTTGTATCAACAAGCACGAGTACTTGAAGGTGAACCGTCTCTCCTAACTCATCAACAACCTCCATTACTTCCCCGCGCTTATCAGGTGGAAGCTCTTCAATTTCAGTGTCTTTGCCGAGTATTTGCTGCAATTCTTTATTCACAACACCTTGTAAGGTTTGTGTCATCGCTTTTTTCGTGACCATTTGTACTGTTTGAGATAATTGCTGGACGTAGACAACTTGATGGATGCCTCCGCCTGCGAGAGCAATCCCCTCTACTTCTTTCATCGCTTCATGATCGTGTCTGTTTTCTTCCATAATTCCAATGACATTGACTGTAATCCCTTGTTCCTTTGCCAATGAGGCAATCGCAAGCGGATCTTCCCCGTGATTTGAGCAGCCATCTGTAATCAATAAGATTTGGTTGACGTGACCTTTTCGCATCTTCATTCCTCCTGGGATTGTAACTGAATGCCTATATCCCCATCATCGCCAGAAGAAATTCATATTATACGATATTTTAAGAAATCTCTTGTTTCTCAAGATAGAATGTACCTGTCGGAATGGAAGCCCATTTTGGTGTGTTGTGGTCGAGCCTGATGACAACAACCGTCATATCGTCGTCAATTTGGCCTGCTCTTGTTCGAATGACCTCTTCCATTAATAAATCAGCAATTTCTTGTGGATCTTCTGTTTTAAAGCTTTTCATTTTCCGTTTCACCCACAGATCATGATTTTCAATATGCTTTGGTCCCTCAAAAATGCCGTCACTCATCATAATCAATAGATCTCCTGCCTTCATCTGTTCGCTCACAACCTCGACTTCGAACTCATCAATAATGCCAATCGGCAAGTTGCTTGCTTGTACCTTTATCACCTGATCACCCCGTTTAATAAAGCTGGGTGTTGAACCAATCTTGAGGAACTTACAGCTCGCATCCTGTAAATCAATGATCGATAAATCCAATGTTGAATAGATCTCGTCCGTTGTTCGTAAAGATAAAATACTATTAATGGTTTTAATCGCCACTTTTTCATTGATACCTGATGCCAATATTTTTTCTAACAGCTTAATCGTTTCATTGCTTTCAAAATGAGCACGTGCTCCGTTGCCCATTCCATCACTAATAGCTGCGGCATACTTGCCTGCTCCAAGCTCCATCATGCTGTAGCTGTCTCCAGATACCAGTCCTCCGCCTTTTGCTGCATGTGCCACGCCTGTAGCCACTCGATATGATTTGGCAGAGCCAAATACAACGTGACAATAGCCTGTTGGATGCTCTGCACACTGCTCTGCTTTGACTAAAATCTGTTCTTCTAAAATATCTGAAAGCATTGGAGCAATGATTTTTTCACATTCCCCATGCCCTTGGCAATATGGGATTCTCATTTCAATATCGACATTTCCCTGCTCCAAGCTATAGATTTCTACTTGCTGAATTTCAATACCAAAGTGCTGAAGCGCTTCTATCATCTGCTCTTCTTGAATAAAATGCTGTTCTCTTTCTCGTTTTATTTCCCGGGAAAAATCCTCCATCACTTGTGAGACACCCATCAGCTGTTCAGCCACAAGACGCCTGCTGTCTTGGACTTTTTTCTTCAGTGTCTGGTTGGCTTTATAGTAAGCGATCTCCTCTTCAATCAATTCCTCGACATGTTTTGATTTTGAGCAGTGCTGACTAAATTTCTTTTTCAATTTTCGGTTATGCTCATACGTTTTTTCATCAGATTCATGCATAACTTGTTTCATTAGTTCATAGGTTGTATCAAAGTTCTGCACCCAGCATTTATTTTTCTTATAGCACGTTTGACAGGATCGTTCTGTGATCGTACTTAAAAAAAGATCTACATCCTCTTCCTGCTTCTTCTCTTCAGGAATGGATTCGTAAAATGTCGCAAAACTCTCAGACAGCGCATGAAATACATTAGAGAATTGGTCTACCTTTTTTGCTGTCACGTCTCGTACTTTCCGAGCATATTGCTGCTGTTCTTGTACATGTTCTACCGTACCAGGAATGTATTTCGCTACCTTGGAGGTGACTGATTGCGGCGTGAGCAAAAAGAGCGCAACCGCTATAAGTGATTCATACAGTGTGGTCATGAGACCTGCTGACCCTTCCCCATACAGTGAAATGAGTAAGGAACCCACAATTAAGCCGATGGCTGCCCCTGCTTTCTTCCCTTCTTTCAGCAATCCGCCTAATAAACCTGAAAAGGCAAGAAGACTCATCTGATAAAGGTTTCCGATGTTGGCGAGACCGAGAATTAATCCTGTCACGACACCGACCGTACAACCAATACTGGCTCCGCCAATAAAAGCAAAGGTCAGCACTACATAACGTGACAAAATATGCTCTGCCTGCATCCCTTGAAATGAGATCCCAGCAAGTCCGGTTAAAACTGAGGCAATTAAAATCATAAAACAAATAATTTCTTCGACCTTTAAAGAGTGTTTAATTTTCCTGACTGTAAAAATCGGCAGGCTTTGAAGAAAAATCAGTGTCAAAATGAAGGCAAGTCCTGCTTCGACACCCGCCATGACGTAATCATAGCTTTGCACAGCACCTTGCTCTAGGTAAACAAACGCTCCTCGGGTAATCAGCATTGAGAGAACAATGACAACCGGTAATGTTTTCACTGGGTCTTTGATGATGAAAGAAACCACCTTTGACATAAGGAGAAACATAAGTAGCGATGCAAACACAAACAATGCATTTTGAGGTGATATCGTCATCGCCCCAGCGAGTAAAGCGAGACAAGCAAGCATTGCCTTATCTCTTTTAATAAGCAGCATGGAACCAAAGAAAGGCAGAGCAAACGGCATAATTTCAGATAATATAAAGGCTCGTCCTAATAAAAAGCCTAGAACAACATAAATAAACCCTTTATAGAAAAAAAGAGAATGCGTGTGATGAAGAAACAGGTTTTTCATCTTTTTTAACCCTGCACTGATTCTTTCAAACCCCGCTCCTGTTAAATCAGTTCTTCTTTCTAGTTTTTCCATCTTCTCATCCCCCACCTGATATTCGTTGCTTGTCATTATAGCGAAGGTGAAAAAGAAATTTTGTCAAAAGAAGTTGTCGTTTCCATAAAACGTTCGACGCTTTATTCGTCAAAGAGGCATACTTTCATGAAAGTCGATGTCTTTCATCAGAATTTTACGAAAGCACAAAAAAACAGCTTTCCTATAGAAAGCTGTTTCGAAGATGACCCGTACGGGATTCGAACCCGTGTTACCGCCGTGAAAGGGCGGTGTCTTAACCGCTTGACCAACGGGCCTTGCTTTATGTTCTAGTTAAAAGGATAGCGGCGGAGGGGATCGAACCCCCGACCTCACGGGTATGAACCGTACGCTCTAGCCAGCTGAGCTACACCGCCATAATAATAATGCGCTAAGAAGCACAAGAACTATAATACAAAGGATTCGCTTGTCCGTCAATAGAAAGTTTTAAATTAAATGACGAAATCTCAAAAAATGTAGGATAGATCATGAAAAAAAGCACCTGCTGAACAGCAGATGCTTTGTTGTGAAAATATATAGAAAGCAGCAACAAGTTAACCTCTTCTTGCTCCGCGCCCCCCACGTTTTGATTCCGTGTTACGTTTTAAAGATGTTAAGCGATCTTCGCTATCTTTTAAGAATTTGTTCATTTTTTGTTCAAACGATTCCTTCGGACGGAAATCATTTCTGCTTGGTCTTGATTGTTGTTGAGGACGATCTTTTGCTTTTTTAATGGACAAGCCGATTTTACCGTCTTTTTCAACGTTAATCACTTTCACTTCAACTTGTTCACCGACTTTTAAATGCTCATTAATATCTTTTACATAGTTATCGGCTACCTCACTGATATGAACGAGACCAGTTGAACCGCCTGGCAACTCCACAAAAGCTCCAAAATTTGTAATGCCCGTAACTTTCCCTTGTAACTTGCTGCCAACTTCAATCGACATAAAAAAAGTGCTCCTCCTTAGACTTATAAAAAAATCTCATTTGTTCAATTATACATAAACTGAATTTTAAGTGTCAACAAGGCTAATCGCTCTTATTGCCCACATCAAAGATTTTTTCGCCTTTTTTGGACATATAATAGTCCCGTCGTGCCAGTTCGAGTACGTATTCCTTGCTTTTCAGCTTCTTAATTTCATCAGAAATATCTTCCTGCTTTGTTTGTAATTGCTTCAACTCTTTTTCGAGCGCAACCTTCTTCTCTTCTTTTTCCTTTAGTGAAGACGATTGCGACCAGAGGGCACTTGTCACCAAGACAGCAAACATGAGCACGATCACACCAAACACGGTAAGCCTTCTAAGGAGTCCGCGACGTTTGCGTTTTAAGCGCTGTGCTTGCTGTTCCATTTGTTTTTGGTAATCATTTTGAATTTGTGCGATATTTCTTTTTCTCTTGTTCAAGGTTGAAGGCCTCCTCTCTTACTTTGTCCAGAATTGTTTCCATTTCGTTTTGATGGTACCAGATAATTTCTTGGCCCCTTGTAAAATTCCTGCTCCTTTTGAGAAAAACAATCTCATTGATGTTCGCCATTTTTCGGGAATCCGATGAATAATGGTCACATTGAGTAACCAGATGAGCGGATAACAAACAATCGACAGCACCTTCCACACGAGCCGAAACGTAAAACGAACTAGACGTAAGAGCGAGTGGAGCAAGAACAGAATAGCACTTATGACCAATGTGATCATCCAGCGGATCGGTTGGAAGACAATCGACATGACCAGCCTTTTCAGGAAGAGAACGGTCTGATATACACACATCATGATAAACTTGAGAATCTTGAGATACAGCTGTTTCATCAATGCCTGATACATCGAGAAACCTAGAGCAACGGCTAGAAAAATATAAAGCCTGAATTCTCCCTCATTTGTCAGCAGCAGGACGTAAAAGAATAAGAGACCCTGCACCATCCAAAAAAGGAGATCGTGTATAGCCAAAAGCCATTTTGCTGTTTTTTCCCGGTTCACAAACAGCTTGTACGTATCAAGCGATGCGCCCAGCCAGATGCCCATCGCCGCCATGGAAAGCATCGTATAAAACTGGACTGTCAGCGTCATTTAAACAGCTTGCTAAAAAATCCTTTAGCTTTCTCCCCGTGCTGCTCATCAACATAGATTAAATCAAAGACACGCCCTTTGATCGACACAACGCCCTTTTCGACGTCTAGGTTCTTCATTTGCAGATTTTCTCCGCGGATGGCGAGAATCCCCATGACCGTCTCCAGCAGAAATTCCTCACTATCAAAGCTTTCCACTTGTTTGACACCAGTGATATCTAAATGCTTTCTGTTTCGCATTGTGACATTGTGCTCCGCGTCTGATGACAGCTTCGTGCCTTGAGGTTGATTATAATATTGATTCATTTATACATCCCCCATATCTCATACTTGCATGTTACTGCATTGTATGTGATAAGAGGGTCATTTAGAACAAGCCCTATTCTGCTGTTTTTTCTTCTTTTAGCACAGTATACATGCCAGCCGCTTCTTCTTTTTTCGTCGTGTCCTTTAACTCGTTGACTTGAACAGTCACTAGCTTTTGACCAAAGCGGATTTGCAGCTCATCTCCTTCTTTCACGTCAGAGCTTGCTTTCGCCTGTGTTCCGTTAATAGAAATCCTGCCTTGATCAGCTACTTCCTTTGCCAATGTTCTTCTTTTAATTAAACGGGACACTTTTAAAAACTTATCTAGTCTCATGTATGTTCACCTCTTTCTATACGTTTCGCATCGTTCCATAGATCGTCCATTTCCTCTAGCGTTAAGTCATCTAGTGAACGTCCCATGTCCTTTGCTTTTTGTTCGATATGCTTAAAGCGCCGCATGAATTTTGTGTTGGCAGAAGCGAGCGCCGTTTCAGGCTCTAGGTGATAGAACCGTCCAATATTGACGAGAACAAACAAAAGATCTCCAAATTCATCTTTCATCTGCTTCGTTGCACCTTCGTCCGTCTTCTCTGCCACTTCAACAAGAAATTCCTGCTTTTCTTCTTCGTATTTGTTCCAAATATCTTGAACATCTGTCCAATCAAAGCCTACCTTGGCGGCTTTCTTTTGGAGTTTATATGCCTTTGTTAATGCTGGAAGTGTCGCCGGAATCGATTGCAAAATAGAACCGGTCCGCTCTGGCTTCTCCTGCTGCTTGATTTTTTCCCAGTTGGCCACCACATCTGCTGCCTCAGAAACATTCGTGTCACCAAACACATGGGGATGTCGCCGAATCATTTTTTCTGTGACATGCTGAATGACGTCATCGATTGAGAAATAACCGTCATCTTCGCCAATTTGAGCGTGAAGTAGCACCTGTAGCAGCACATCGCCGAGCTCTTCCACCATATGATCTGGGTCATCTTCATCTATCGCTTCAAGCAGCTCATAGCATTCTTCAATTAAATATGGTTTGAGTGACTCATTGGTTTGTTTTTGATCCCATGGACAGCCGCCCGGACCTCTTAATGTACGTATGACGTCACGGAAGGTGTCAAATTGTTGATAAAGCAGCTTTTCATCTTGAATCGGAGGAACATAAACACTTGTTAAGTTATTTATCGACACATCTCGATCAAGTTCAAATAAAGGAACGGCAGTAATCTGTTCCTGACTGCTTCCAGCTGCAGTCACAATATAAACTTCATAATCGTCAGGAAGCTTTTCCATCAGCGTGAGCTTCACATTCGATGCTGTCATCTGATCATATACCTGACAAATCAGGACGTGCTGGGTTAATTTCAGATCATCCGCTCTCATATCCCCTGCATCAACGAATTGTAATCCTTCGATGGGGTCAATCTGCAAGGAGTTGAATGTCGCATCTAAAAAGCTTTGTCCACCAGCGACAGACACCTCGATCCCGCGCTCTTTCTGCCCGGCGACGAGCAGCTGTACGGTCTTTTCTGCCACAAATGGATGACCAGGTACTGCATACACAATGTCTTTTTCCGCTGCCTCTGCAAATAATATTTCGGTAATTTCCTGATACACCTGATCAAACTGATCGTGCTTTTCATAAATTTCATCAAAAAAGGTGAGAGATGGGACCTCCTGCATTAACTCTGCGGTAAGCGGATGATCCTGCGTTCTCATATATACTTCTTTCGCCTGCTTCAGCTGCTTATATACACCGAGCGTCAGCTGATCCATGTCGCCTGCCCCGAGACCGACGACGGTAATCTTACCTGCCATTTTGATTCCCTCTCATCTGTTTAAAATATAAAATCTTTTTTCCTAATGGAATGAGTCTCCATTCCTCGTCCGTAAATACTTCTAGCTTAAGAATACTATATAAAAAGGCGAAACCACCAATAAAAACTGATGTCAGGCTCTCTAAAACGGAAAACGGACGTTTTTCAAAAGGGATCACCCAGGAAAACAAAGCCTGATATCCCATTAAGACCACAGCCATGAAGGCGGCTGATAAAAGAATTTTCACTGGGAATAGCTCTCTCAATGAAATCCATCCTTTATGCTTCAAATAAACGGCATTGAGCACGGCTGCTGTGAGAAAACCACATACAGTTGACCATGCGGCACCGTGGATGCCAAATAACGGAACAAGCGCAATCGTTAGAATCCATTTCACCAGCACGCTGATGATCACCACAACAGCGGGATACACAGTATGTCCGAGCCCTTGCAGTAAAGCCGCCTGCGTAATGGCAATCGACGTAAACGCAATCGATATACAGAATATTTGCAGGGCATCTGTGCCTAAATCATTACGAAAAAGCATTGTATTTACTGGTGATAAAATACAAATCAACCCAACAGCTGACCCAATCCCTAATACCGACGTGGTCTTAACCGATGACCGCACTTTTTGCCGTATCGTTTCATGCTCCCCATTTCTCATAGCTGCCGATAAAAATGGCACAAGAGAGGTTCCGATGCTGATGGCAAACACCGTCCCTAGCTGCAAGAACGGCTGACCTCGGTCATACACACCTTTTGCCGCCTTTGCCGCCGCTTCACTGAGACCCTCACTGCGCAGCAACGCATACAGATGAAAAGCATCAATCATTTGCATCCATAAAATAAGCAAACCGCTGACACAAATCGTCAATGTATACAGCACCAAACTCTTCAAAATATCTTTTTTTCGAAGTGTCGCCTGTTTGCCTGACATACTTGCAGCAGACTGTTTTCGATAGGTCAACCAAAGGAAAAGAAGCAAAATGAGCGACGCCGCACTTCCTGCGATAGAAGAGAACACCGCGCCCGCCCCTGTTTCATAAAGCGAATAGCCGTGTCTCACGAAATAAAAGGATAAAACAAGCAGGACGCCTACCCTGATGAGCTGCTCAATCAACTGAGAAACAGCCGTTGGAAGCATCAGCCCGTCACTCTGAAAAACTCCTCTCAACATCACAGTGAGCGGCAGAAATAGAAACACAAAAGCACTCATCTGGATGAGCAGAATTAATTGACTATCTGCCATAAGGCTCGCCATTGTGCCTGCTCCTATGTAAAGACAAAGAAATAAGACCAAGCTTAGTAAAGTGATATATACCAAGGATACCCTTGTAATGATCTGTCGATTCTCTTCCCCATGCTCACTCAGAAGCTTGGACACCATGACAGGAAAACCTGTTGTACCAAGCATGATGGCAATACCAAGGAAAGGATATACCTGCTGATAAATATAAAACCCTGTGTCCCCTACGATGTTTTGAAACGGGACACGGTAAACGGCACTTAGTACCTTTGATAACAGGCCTGCGATGGTCAAAATCACCGCACCCTGGAAAAGCCAATGCGGCTGATTCACAGCATTTTTCATGGATGACTCCTTTAAAATAGATCTACAGTTAAACGAACTCATTATATCATACGTGAATGAAAAGCCGTTTCTTTCTAAGGAGTAGACGGCACATGTCCCAATTTGTTTCATCCCATATAAAAAACCGACAAAATCAAATGATTTCATCGGCATTTTTTCGTTTTATCAAAATGATATAGAGTTATTAGACCTAATGTTCCATTTGACGGGCTAAGAAGCCAGCTGCCGTTTCTGCCGCTTTATGCTCCACTTCTCCCATTGAACGCTCTTTAGAAAATAAGACGACGGCGCCAATCGGATCTCCGTTTGCAACAATAGGTGCAATGGTATAAGCAGATACGTCATCATCAATACCATCGACAAGTTGAATTTCTTTTTTGCTTTCTTCTAACACAGAATTACGCTGATCCATTGTTCGTTCAAGTAAATCACTGATGGATTTGTTTAAGTACTCTTTTTTCGAACTGCCGGATACAGCAATATACGTATCTCGATCACAGATCAGGATGGAATGACCCAAACTGTCGAATAATGCATCAGCATATTCCTTCGCAAAGTCTCCTAGCTCACTAATCGGCGAATACTTCTTCAAAATCACTTCTCCATCGCGGTCGACGAAAATCTCAAGCGGATCTCCTTCCCGGATGCGCAATGTTCTGCGAATCTCCTTCGGAATAACCACTCTACCTAGATCATCGATACGGCGTACAATTCCAGTTGCTTTCATTCACTGCTGCCTCTCTTTCGTTTGATGATGTGTTGGGTGAATGGAACAAAAGCGTCCACTTTATGCAACATTCACCACTTGACCCTGAGTTTAGTATCCGTCACATCAAACGTAATATACACGAGAGACAAACAAAATTTTATGAAGATGGAATGGTTTCTTTTTTCACATCTTGAAGGCCTCGAAGCATATTAAGAACAACCTCAAGCCATTCCTCCGTTTTCTTGCCTTTCGTTTGGACAGAAATAATCAGCTTGCTGCCTTCCATTCCCAACCCAATTTCACGTCCATATTTACTGCCGAGCTCAAATAATTTTTGACCGTCGATTTCACTGCTTGCTTGCTCATCAAGGGTCATTCTGACAATGCCTTTCTCCATCTTGATCAGCTCGACACGTTCCTGGACAGCGTACACCTTCATTGTCGCAATCGTAAACAAGTCTGCCACTTCTTGCGGATATTCACCAAATCGGTCGATCATTTCATCCTGAAGCTCTTTTCGCTCTTCAATCGATCCAATTGCTCTGAACTGTTTATACATCTCAATCTTCTGCTTGCCATCCGAAATATAAGTGTCTGGGATGTACGCATCAATTTGCAGATCAATTTCTGGCTCGAATTTATCTTGAGCCGTTGTATCGCCTCTTCTTTCCTCAATGGCTTCTTTCAGCATTTGAGAATAGAGGTCGAATCCAACCGAATCAATGAAGCCATGCTGCTGAGCCCCAAGTAAGTTCCCTGCTCCTCGAATCGTTAAATCACGCATCGCAATTTTAAACCCAGATCCAAGCTCTGTGAATTCTTTAATGGCTTGAAGTCTTTTCTCTGCAACTTCAGAAAGAACTTTATCTTTTCGATACGTGAAGTAAGCATAAGCGACACGGTTCGAACGCCCGACTCGTCCTCTTAGCTGGTACAGCTGAGAAAGCCCCATTTTATCAGCATCGTGGACGATGAGTGTGTTCACATTTGGAATATCGACTCCCGTTTCAATGATGGTGGTACTGACCAATACATCTGATTCACCTTCAAGGAAATTGATCATCACTGATTCCAGCTCGTTCTCACTCATTTTCCCGTGCGCATAACTAACTTTTGCGTCTGGGACTAGCATGGAGATTTCGTCTGCTTTTCGTTCGATATCTTCAACACGGTTGTAAAGGAAGTACACTTGACCGCCGCGTGCTAATTCTCGCTCAATTGCTTCTCTGACTAAAGCGCCGTTGTACTCAACCACATAGGTTTGAACAGGGAATCGGTTTTCAGGCGGTGTTTCAATAACCGATAAATCCCGCACACCAAGCATGGACATATGAAGCGTACGCGGAATTGGCGTAGCCGTTAATGTCAGTACATCGATATTGGCTTTCATCTGCTTAATTTTCTCTTTATGCGTCACACCAAAACGCTGTTCCTCATCAATGATCAACAGCCCTAAATCCTTGTAGACGATGTCTTTTGAAAGAAGACGGTGTGTGCCGATGACCATATCGATCGTCCCGTTTTTCAGCCCTTTTAACGTTTCAGTTGTTTCTTTTCTTGTACGGAAACGGCTCAGCTGCGCGATTTTGACAGGGTAGTCTTGGAATCGGTCCATGATTGTGTCAAAATGCTGCTGCGCTAAGATAGTTGTCGGAACTAGCAGGGCTACCTGCTTCCCGTCAGCAATCGCTTTGAATGCCGCACGAATAGCCACCTCTGTTTTTCCGTAGCCCACATCTCCACAAAGCAGACGGTCCATTGGACGTTCCCGCTCCATATCCTGCTTAATTTCGTGAATCGAACGGATTTGATCATCTGTTTCCTGGTAAGGGAACGCAGATTCAAACTGGCGCTGCATCTCATGGTCAGGCGAAAAGGCATATCCTTTGCTAGCCTCGCGTTCTGCGTACAGCTTAATCAGATCATCTGCGATGTCCTGTACAGATGTTTCAACTTTTTTCTTCACGCGTTTCCAATCGCTGCCGCCAAGTTTGTACAGCTTTGGTTCTTTACCTTCTGATCCTACATATTTCTGCACCTGATCAATTTGTTCAACCGGTACATAAAGCTTGTCGCTTCCTTGATAATGAATATTTAAATAATCTTTATGAATGCCGCCAATTTCAAGCGTTTCAATTCCTAAATATTTACCGATCCCGTGGTTAATGTGCACCACATAATCGCCGACTTGAAGCTCTGAATAGCTCTTGATTCGCTCTGCATTGGTCAGCTTTTGCTTACGTGCCTGCTTTTTCACACGTTTCTTGAAGAGTTCACCTTCTGTGATCACAGCAATTTTTGATAACGGCAGTTCAAAGCCTGTTTGCAGCTCACCTTGTAAAATATACACCTGTCCGCTCACAAGTTCAGCGTCCGGTTTAGCAAGAGCAGCTTCAATGTCATAATCATGCAGAACAGACGATAGCTTCTCTGTCCGCTCTTCATCCGCACCTAAGAAGACAACCGTGTACTGCTGTTTTTTATAGCGTTCAATTTCACTCGCCAGCACATTCATCTGCCCGTGGAAATTCTGCATTTGCTTACTAGATACATTGACGATATTTTGCGGATTTGTCTGCTGGACATGTCTCAGGAACAAGGAGTAGTACAGAATGGACCTTGATTGCTGATTGATCAGTTCTTGGAACGGGAAAGAAAGAGATAAATCATGAAGAATGTTCCCTTCTTCAAGCAGACTAATTGTCCAATCGGCTTCTTCCTGTTCAAGCTGTTCTTCCATCTCCTGAATTCTGCTGATTTCATCTAAAATAATAATCGTATCCTGCGATGTGTAATCTAGCAAACTAGCAGGCTTTTCATAGAAATAGGCTAGGTACTTCGTCATTTCCTGTGTCACGATGCCTTCTAGCAGCTTCTCGCGGTCAGCAGAAATATTTTGATGAAGCAGCTCTTTTTGCTGATCTGAGTTGAATTTCTTTAAGCTCTTTGCCAGCCCTTGATCAAGCTGTTCAATGGCTCTCACTCGTTCAGGACCTCTCACAATCAGCTCTTTTGCAGGACCTATTTTGATTTCTTGAAGGGTTTCTAATGAACGCTGTGTATCTGAATGAAACGTTCGAATCGAGTCTACTTCTGTATCAAACAGTTCAATACGGATTGGATGATCTTCCGTTAACGCATAGATGTCAATGATTCCTCCGCGCACACTAAAATCTCCGGGCGCTGCAACCATTGACGTCCGGTCATAACCAATTTGTACGAGCTGTTTTGAAAACGCCTCCAAATCAATTTCTTCACCGATCTTTAAATGGATCTGACTCTCCTTCCAGAGCTCAACTGGCGGAAGCATCCTGCGCACCGCAGCAGCGGGAGTAACGATAATGGGGTTTTCTCCATTCGCAAGCCGGTTCAGGACATCTAAACGCTGTGCTCTCAGCTCAGGGCTTGCCACTGCAATTTCTGAAGCGATAAGTTCATTGACAGGATAAAGAAGAACCGAGCGATCCGGCATCACACTTGCTAGATCATCTGTTACCTTCTGTGCCTGATATAAATTGTGAGTCACAATAAACATTGGCCGCTTCAGTTCGTCTGATATCGCGGCTGTAAATAAAGATCTGACGGAGCCTGATAGTCCGGCAAGCAGCTGTTCTTTTAACCCTTCCTTTAGTCCATTAAAAATGGACTGAAAATCATCACTTTGTTTGATAAATGATTGTATGTTTTTCATTTGGCTCCTCCTCCCTGTTTGTTTAAAACAGAAAAACGCTTTGGTCTAATATCTACACCAAAGCTTTTTTATTGAATAAAAGTATGATACTGATGGTAATCAGGATTTCTTTCGAGCGCCTCTTGGCAATCCTCACAAATGGTTTGTACATGTAAATCACCATTTTCCCTATAAGAAATCATATCGTTTCTTTCCTCATTTGTTAAGTGATGAAATCCAAGTGCTTCACTTTGGACAGCGGATTCATCTAGACTGCCAACCTTTACACCACAGTGGCGGCAGTAATAATGCAAAGCCATACGTGATCCTCCCATGCTGAGATTTTATGATCAGTATGTGCTTTGCTTATCATTCTTATACCTTCTTGTTAAAATCATTCATCACTTCTAAAAATGGCTTTTTTAAAGCCGCTTCACAGGCCTCGACAGACGATTGAATGGCTGATGCGATGTCAGGCTGTTCCTCTTCTGAGAAACGTCCTAGTACGTAATCAACGACCTTCATGCCGTTTTGAGGACGTCCAATGCCGATACGGAATCGGTCAAATTCAGGTGAACCTAAATGCTGAATCAATGATTTGATTCCATTATGCCCGCCTGCACTTCCTTTTGTACGTAAGCGAATTCGGCCAGTTGGCAAATCAAGATCATCATAGATCACTTTCAAATGTTCAAGGGGAATATCGTAATAGTCCATCAGCGGACGCACACATTCTCCTGATAAGTTCATATATGTAAGCGGCTTTACAAGTAGAACCTTTTGCCCCGAAACAAACCCAGTTCCAAATTGTCCATGGAATTTTGATTGATTTAAAGGAATGTCCCATTTTTTCGATAGTTCATCTATTGTCATAAACCCGACATTATGTCTTGTTTTTTCATATTCTTTTCCTGGATTACCTAATCCAACGAATGCAATCATGAAACCAATAACCTCCTTTGTCACACAGCACACGCCTAAAAAATGAGCCAATCAGATTGCCTCATGTAAAAACGTATGAATTCTTTTCATTCTAGCACAAAAGACGCAACCGCGGGAGGGTTACGTCTCTAAATGACCAGTTATTCTCCATCGTCATCCTTTTCTTTAATAGCCTCAGGCTCTTGCGGCTCCTCTTCGCTATCTGGCTCAGGAACCTCTGATTGCTGAGGCGGCAGAATGGATGCAACGACTTCTTCTGGATCGTTATTGATTTGATAAGATGACTGAACAGGAAGATCAGCAACTGTTAATACATCATTAACTTCTAAGTTTGTAATATCTGCTTCAATATTCTGCGGGATATCTTTTGGTTTCGCTGTAACAGATAGTTCAAATAGTGGCTGCTGAAGCACACCGCCATCTTTTACCCCTTTAGACTCGCCAATCAGCTGCACTGGTACATCCGCGTCAATTTCACGCTGTAAGTCAACGACTTGGAAATCAGCATGGACAAGTTCGTTTTTCAGCGGGTCTGTTTGTAACTCTGTCACCATCACAGATTTCGTTTCACCACCCACGTCTAAGGTAATGATTGTATTCTTCCCTTCATCACGTAAGGTTTTTAATAAATCGATGCTGTCTAATGAAACAGCCAGGCTGTCTGTATTTTTTCCGTATATGACACCAGGAACGTGTCCTGAATGACGGATTTTTTGCAGTGTGGAACGTTTGAAATCAGTTCTTTTATTTGCTTTTAAAGTTGCCATATTCAGCACCATCCTATTTCTTTTTTGTCACTACTCTCATAATTACCCATAACCGAATCATTTTAAACATGTTTGCCTGTGATTGATGAAAGCAAAAAGACCCTAAGCTGATGCCTAGGGCCTTTTTCCATAATAAAATTAGCTGAAAAGATAGCTCACAGATTCTTCTTCATGTACACGGATGATGGCTTCTGCAAGCAAAGGCCCAACTGAAAGCGGAATGAATTTTCCAACTTTCTTGTCATCAGTTAATTGAATACTGTTTGTCACAACCAATTCTTTGATTTTAGAGTTTGTGATGCGTTCTACTGCTGGTCCAGACAATACTGGGTGCGTACAGCAAGCATAGACTTCAGCCGCTCCATTTTCCACAAGTGCATTTGCTGCAAGTGTAATGGTACCAGCTGTATCAATGATATCATCGATCAGAATAGCCGTTTTGCCTTCAATGTTACCAATAATGTTCATGACTTCAGCAACGTTTGGCTTTGGACGGCGTTTGTCGATAATTGCGATTGGCGCTTTCAGGCGGTCTGCCATTTTACGCGCACGTGTCACACCACCATGGTCAGGAGACACAACAACGATATCATTCAAGTTCTTCT
Organism: Bacillus sp. WP8; assembly: GCF_000800825.1. Taxonomy (NCBI): domain Bacteria; kingdom Bacillati; phylum Bacillota; class Bacilli; order Caryophanales; family Bacillaceae; genus Bacillus; species Bacillus sp. WP8. Next base: position 60,682 of record NZ_CP010075.1, on the reverse strand, counting down.
GTTCGAAATAGTTTGTTAAGATTGGCACAGCCATTAAGTTATCGATTGGAATATCAAAGAAACCTTGGATTTGCGGTGCATGAAGATCAAGTGCAATCACACGTGTAGCACCTGCTGTTTCAAGCAAGTTTGCAAAAAGCTTCGCAGTGATTGGCTCACGAGGTTTTGCCTTACGATCTTGACGTGCATATCCGTAATAAGGGATTACAATATTGACAGTTTTCGCAGAAGCGCGTTTTAGCGCATCCACCATAATGAGCAGTTCCATAATATGCTCATTGACTGGCGCACTTGTTGATTGAATAACATAACAATCACAGCCGCGGATACTTTCTTCAATATTGATTTGGACTTCACCGTCACTAAAGCGTTTAACAGAGCTCTTTCCTACATCAACTCCGATACGATCGGCAATTTCTTTGGCAAGTTCAGGGTTTGAATTCAAAGAGAATATCTTTAAATTCGCATCAGCATAACGATTAGACATGGTAAACCTCCGGGTATTTGGATTATTTTTTATGAATATTTTTCACATAATCTTCTTTATTGACTTGTCTTGCTCTAGCAATAGACAATGCATCCTGCGGTACATCTTCTGTAACCGTTGAACCGGCTGCAACATATGCCCCTTTTCCGATAGTGACTGGTGCAACGAGATTTGAATTACAGCCAATAAAGGCGCCGTCTTCAATCTTCGTTAAGAATTTGTTTTTCCCATCATAGTTGACTGTAATGGAACCACAGCCAAGGTTTACATCAGTTCCGACCTCTGCGTCTCCAATGTAGCTTAAATGAGATGCTTTGCTGCGGTCTCCGAAAACTGTTTTCTTGATTTCGACGAAATTCCCGATTTTCACTTCATCGCCAATTTTCGACAACGGGCGAATATGAGCAAACGGTCCAATTGTCACATCAACTCCAACCTCACTATCGCAGACGACAGATTGCTTAATAACTGTTCGATCTCCGATGATGCTGTCAACAATTTCAGTGTTTGGCCCAATAGTGGCGTCTGCACCGATTTTTACATTCCCTTTGATGACCGTCCCAGGATAAATAACTGTATCTTCACCGATGACAGCATCTGGCGAAATATACGTGTTCTCAGGATCAATCAAGGTCACACCATTCTTCATATGCTGATGATTAATACGTCGCTTCATGAATTGCTCTGCTTGTGATAGAGCGATACGGTCATTAACTCCAAGTGTTTCTTCAAAATGCGGTGTTTGATAAGCTGCAACTGTTTGCCCTTCATTTTTTAAAATTTCAATGACGTCTGGCAAGTAGTATTCACCCTGTGCATTTTCATTCGACACTTGCTCAATCACACGGAAGAGATCTTCATTTGAAAAGCAATAAGTCCCTGTATTAATTTCATTCACTTGACGCTCTGCATCGTTCGCATCTTTATGCTCCACAATTTTTACGACAGCACCTGTTTCGTCACGAATAATTCGGCCATAGCCTGTCGGATCATCCGCATGTGCTGTTAAAATAGTGACTTTCGCTTGATGTTTTTGATGCTCGCTTAACATGGCTTCCATTGTTTCCGCTGTCAATAATGGCGTATCACCACAAATGACAATGGTTGTTCCCTTTTCCTGCGCGAGGAACGACTTTGCTTGTTTAACGGCATGGGCAGTTCCCAGCTGTTCTTCTTGAAGTGCATACTCACTTCTGTCTCCAAGCTGCTCTTTGACGTCCTCTGCTCCATGACCGACAATCGTCACTAGCTTGGCTAAAGAAAGCTTTAACGCTTCATCTGCCACATGCTCGACCATTGGCTTTCCGCAAACTGGATGAAGTACTTTATATAGCTTCGACTTCATTCTCGTTCCTTTTCCCGCTGCTAAAATCACTGCGAACCGCTTATCCATTGATTGGCCTCCAATATCCCTATTATCCATAGAAAAATATATCCTAAATAAAGACTGATTTCAAGGATACAAAAGGAAGTACAATAATTTTCTAACAGATGAAAGACTTAAGAAACAAGAGAAAGAACGCAAAAAAGACAGCATTTAAAAGAAAACATTCATTTTCTCTTAAAGCCGTCTTTTTAGGTTTAAGTATGATTAAGAAGCTCCAGCTTCTTCATATTCAATTGTCTCTTCCTCTTCGCCTAAGCGATGATATTCATTTAATACAGCATCTTGGATTTTACCCCGAGTGCTTGAATTAATTGGATGTGCAATATCGCGAAACTCTCCATCAGGCGTGCGTTTGCTAGGCATTGCAACAAACAACCCATTGTTTCCATCAATCACACGAATATCATGAACAACAAATTCGTGGTCCAGCGTGATGGATGCAATCGCCCTCATGCGACCATCGGTATTCACGCGGCGTAATCTTACGTCAGTAACTTCCACAGTAGTTCACCACCTTTTCCCAATATAAAAGCATTACTTAGGTATTCAACGATCGTGGTGATTCTCCTGCTCTTTTTTTAAACTTTTTTTGAAATATCGGGATATTTATACATTATTTGTCATATTCGTGACGACGCTTACATAATCAGCATAAAAAAAGACATCATGATGATGTCTTTCCCTGCATATGATGAAACCAAACGGCTTTCATCGAGAGTGCCTGTTTATTTTACTAGTGCAACTACTTCTATTTCTACAAGCGCATCTTTTGGAAGTCTTGCCACTTCCACGCATGAACGAGCTGGCTTGTGTGTATGGAAATACTCACCGTACACTTCATTCACTTCAGCGAATTGTTCCATATCTTTGATGAAAACAGTTGCTTTCACGACTGTTTCAAAGGAAGCACCTGCTGCTTCAAGTACAGCCTCAAGATTACGGAATACTTGATGTGTTTGTTCTTTAATATCTCCATTAACAAAATCTCCAGCTGGGGTTAATGGAATCTGCCCTGAGCTGTAAAACATGTTATTGACAATAATTCCTTGAGAGTAAGGACCAATGGCTGCTGGTGCATGTTTGGTTTGAACAACTTTTGTCATATCAATCTCTCCCATTCAAATACATGTTTAATTAAAGCTTACGCTTTCGAATGAAAAAACTCGTGGAAATTGCCTTCATTGATCTCAATAATTTTTTGTTTCATATCAATAGTTGAAAGCTTTAACAACGAGACATATTCATCGACAAGACGTTCATCTACGCCTTCATCTTCTAAAAGAACACCGATTCCTGCAACATTTGCATTAAATTCCTCAAGCAAATTCATCATGCCGTTAATGGTTCCGCCCGCTTTCATAAAGTCATCAATGATCAACACATTGGAGCCTTTATCTAAACTGCGCTTTGCAAGGGACATGGTTTGAATTCGGTTGGAAGAACCTGACGCATAATTAATACTAACAGTTGATCCTTCGGTTACCTTATTATCTTTTCTAACGATCACAACAGGCACATTTAAATAACCCGCAACAGAATAGGCAATTGGAATCCCCTTTGTCGCAACGGTCATGACGACATCAATCGCACGGTCCGCAAAGATGGTCGCAAACAGCTTACCGATTTTCGCAAGAATCGATGGATTGCCTAAAACATCGGTTAAATATAAATAACCGCCAGGAAGTACACGTTCAGGAGTTGATAATGCCTCTCCGATATCGTTTACTACGTCATCTGCTTCTTTTAGGTGAATTTTTGGAATATATTTCACTCCGCCAGCAGCGCCAGGTACAGTAAGCAATGTGCCGATTCCCTGCTGTTCGAAGGTCTGTTTGATAATCGTTAAGTCTTCACTAATGGAGGACTTTGCAGATTGATATCGCTCTGCAAAAAAAGTTAAAGGTACTAGTACGTGCGGGTGGGCTAACAAATAATTTGTTAAGTCCACCAATCTGCCGCTTCGACGAAACTTCATGAACTTACCCCCAGAACCCGAATAATTTATGAATAATATAACTTAATATACGGATTTAATCAAGGGCATTTTGTTCGCCGATCATGCGGACAGCGTATACTTGATCACAAAATCCTCTCAATCCGTTATATATTCTTTGTACCTTCGATTCATATTGAATCAGGCCAAATACAGTTGGGCCGCTTCCACTCATTAATACAGCATCAGCACCGAAACGCTTCATCTGTCTTTTGATCATATCTACTTCCGGATACATCTTTAATGTCACAGACTCCAGAACGTTACCGAGTGAGCCGCACATCTCTTTATAATCTTTCGCTTCAATGGCTTCAATCATACGCTGTACATTTGGGTGTTCTACTTTGCTTGCGTCATATTGTCTATAAACTTCAGCTGTAGATACCCCAATCACCGGCTTCGCTAAAATCACCCAGCAATGCGGCGGTGTCGCGATATGCTTCAGTTTTTCTCCACGTCCTGTCGCTAGTGCTGTGCCTCCGTGTACACAAAAAGACACATCTGAGCCGATCTCCGCTCCAAGCTCAGCTAGTTCATCTAACGTGAGATTTAACTTCCACAAACGGTTTAACCCGCGAAGCGCTGCTGCAGCATCACTGCTGCCTCCAGCTAAACCTGCTGCCACAGGAATTGCTTTTGTGATGACAATCGATACCCCTTTTTGAATACCGAACCTTGTTTTGAGTAATTTAGCCGCCTGATAAGCCAAGTTACGCTGATCATCTGGCACAAATCGATTATGAGATGATACACGGATTTCATCTTTGTCCAGCTCCGTCAGCTCAAGTCGATCTGCAAGGTCTATTGTTGTCATCACCATCTCCACTTCGTGATATCCATCCGGTCTTTTTCCATGAACATCAAGTGAGAGATTAATTTTTGCCGGTGCTTTTTCTAAAATACGCAAACATTTCACCTACTTCTCCATCTAAACATAAGTATCAATATTGTATCACATTTGATGGATCTGATGAATATTGGCTTTTACGCCCAGCACACTGACTTTTTCAACAAAAAAAGCCAGAGACACCCGAGGTATCCCTGACCATTTTTCTATCGTTGATTCTCATCCTGAGCCATGTGCTGCTGAGCTAATTCGATGGCACGTTTGACCATATTACCTGCGTCACGTGCACGAATTTCTCCCCAGCCTCCATTTTTGACGGTATCATAAAATCCAAGATCCTTCGCCAGCTCGTATTTGAACTCATCTGACATAATGCCTCGGCGTCTACCCAAACGAAACAGCCCCTTTAGTCGAGAATTCGAATCAGTGCCACTGCTTCTGTGGCTTTCTTATTTTGTATCGAATCCTTTCTTTTACCCCTTTCAAAAAATGGACAGACTCCCATTCAGAAAAAAAGGCAAAACAAAAAGCAGTAAACAAAAAGTTCACTGCCCATTAATAGGCGACTGAGCTAGCGGCATCATCGAACGTTAATTCGACCGTCTCAGTCAGTATATCTGCATAACTGTAAGAAACTCTTTCAAACGAATTCTCATCTTGATCTAATTGAATCACAAATACAGAAGGGTACGTTTCAGCTAAAATGCCCGAACGCTCAATTGTTTTACGGCGGCCTCCGTTAGCCTTTAACGTCAAACGTTTACCTAAGTTACCATCAAGCGATCTTTTGATGTCGGACAAAGTCTTCGCCATTGCATCCACCTCACTGAGATAATTATACAACAACGGCCCATTTTTGTCAAATAAAAATTAAATTATATCAACCAACACGAGCCATTGTCAACAAAATAATTTTGACAAACTTCTACCTTTTCTCCTCCCTATTTTCCTCAAATTCCGGTGAATTATGTATCCATTTGAAATTTCTTTTTGAACATAAAAAAAACCTGACTGAAATCAGTCGGGTTATGTCGATTCATGGTCTTTTTTATATGGCATACCTACCCTTAAAACACCCTTCGTCTCGATGCCTCCGAGACCTTTTTCTCTTGTTAATGTATTACGAAGTACATCCCACACATTGATTCGATCTACAAATGGAGTGAAGCTGATCTTCGCAACGATATAGACGGGGTCGAGCGCATGAATGTTCACACGTGAAGGTGAGCTTGCAAAATTGGCACCTGCTTGGATCAATGATTCGAAATGAGATTGACAGGCACCAGCAAAGATCACAAGCTGATCTAAATGAGGAATTTTCTTTCTTGCTTTTTGAACCGTTTCAACGAAATGACGAGAATGGCGATAAGCACCGATATCATTTACGCCGCCTTTTTGCTTGGAATACGCATCATGCCCTGTAATGACCAAAATATCAGGCCGATATTGATCAAGTAACGAGTCGATCACGCTTGGCATTTTCTTCTCATGACAATGCACTCCGTATACAGGCACACCAATTCGTTCATATACATCTAAGCATTTCTTTAAGTATGAAGCATCTCCATCTAAATGAAGGACCTTTCCAGGCATGTGAAAATACTGCTCCTGATGCTGATATTGTCCAGAAGTATAATACTCTTGTTTTTCACGCAGCAGCTGATAATCCTGTCTTAGTAAGTCGAGCGATTCATTAATCTTCCGTTCGTCGTCCTTCTCCCTTGTCAGCTGCTCCTCTTTTTGAATCAAGACGAGATCCGACATCTTAGCATCAGCAATCAGCCTCACTTCATTCCCATGCAATATGGCAGTGGCTTCGTGCTGATCTGTCTCATCAATTCGAATGATTCGAAACATAATATCCATTTGATAGGATGCCCTCGTCACCATATCTCCTATTTGAAATTGCATGCTTTTCACTCCACAATCAGGCTCATATCCTGTTGGTATCGTCTTGCACTAAACATATTCATCTTTCATATGTGCTGTTCTTTCTAGCCTATGCCTGAACAGTTGAAGTGGTGAAGAACAAAAGAAAAAAGCCCTTACGATAGGGCTTTTTGTAAAACATTCGACAATCTGGCAAATTCCTCAATGGATAATGATTCTCCGCGGCGCTTTCCATCAATATCTGCTGTTTGAAGAGCTTCCTCGATGATCGCTTTATGTTTTTTTCCATCAGGAAAATTGTTCATCAAATTATTCATCAATGTTTTCCGGCGCTGGCCAAAGCTCGCTCGGATCAATTGAAAGAAAAACGCATCATTTTCTACTGAGACAGCAGGCGTTTCACGAACAGTCAGCTTAATCACAGCCGAATCAACATTTGGCTGAGGAACAAAAACCGTTTTAGGCACAACCATCACCGTTTTTGCTTCCGTATAAAATTGAACTGCGATAGACAATGAATTGTATTCCTTTGATGAAGGGACAGCTGCCATACGATCTGCTACTTCTTTTTGCAGCATGACCACGATCCCTTTCAATGGAAGGTTTTCTTCAAGCAATTTCATAATAATCGGTGTTGTCACGTAATACGGAAGGTTGGCTACGACCATCACTTCTTTACAGTCAGCAAAATTTTCTTCGATGACCTTTCTCACATCCGCCTTTAATACATCTTGATGAATAATCGTGACATTATCATATGGAGAAAGCGTATCGTTTAAAATAGGCAATAAACGCTGATCGATTTCAAAAGCGGTGACTTTCTTTGCACGTTTAGCGAGCTGCTCTGTCAATGCGCCGATACCAGGCCCAATTTCAATGACGCCGGTCTCATCTGTAACCTCTGCGTGATCGACAATGCGATCTAAAATATTTGTATCAATTAAGAAGTTCTGCCCTAAGCTCTTTTTAAAAGAGAAACCGTACTTCTTCAGTATTTCCTTCGTTCTGACGGGTGTCGCAATATCTTTATTCATCGGCTTCCTCCTGCATGACGGTCTTTAAGGCCGCAATAAAATCATGTTTGGTTATTTGGAACATGTGAAGGCGCTTTTGCAGCTGCTTCGCATTGGTATATCCTATATTTAAAAGCACTCCTAGTCGTTCGCGGCGGCGTTTCGATGCTTCGCCTCCGATAAGGCCTGCGTCAAATAAGTCGTCTAATGTAATGTCACTTTCCGATTCTTCCATTTCTTCATGGACATGGGCAAGACATTCCCGAATACTGTCCAAGGAAGCATGCTCGACACCAATTCCTTTATCCCGCTTCGCCTTCGCAAGATGCTTTGGCAAAAAAGCGTGCTTACAGCCAGGCACCGCCTCTGCGATGGTTTTACGGATCTTCTCACCAGGAAAATCAGGATCTGTTAAAATAATGACCCCTCTCGTCTCCTGAGCAAGACGCACTTGTTGTATGACTGTATCGCCAATGGCAGATCCGTTTGTTTCGATCGTGTCTGCATCCACCGCCATCTTCACTCTGGCAGTGTCATCACGACCCTCCACCACAATGATTTCTTTGATTTTCATGTATTCCTCCGCTTGCAAAAACAATCTACATTTTTTGGTTAAAAAAACGAAACCTTTCATGCTGTTTTTGCGTCTAATTAATTAGAAAACAGTGCTTCTATTATAACCAAAAAAACAGAGGGTGCGCAAAGCCCTCTGTTCATATAAATGATTTGATGTGTTTATTTGAGCACTCTAATTTTCACTCGTTTATTTCCCCATTGATAAGCTGCCGACTTACTTGGGACGAACACATCAATTTTATTCCCTTTTATAGCAGATCCAGTGTCTGATGCAACGGCATAACCATAGCCTTCCACATATACTTTTGAGCCCAGCGGAATGACACTCGGATCAACTGCTATGACCTTTGCACCCGGATTCGCTTTTAAATCAAAACCTGTAGACGTTCTGCCCGTACATCCAGCACAGCTCGCTGTATAGGCTGTTGACGCCACATAAAATTCTTTTCCTGAAGACTCATTGCTTCGTGAAACCACAGGGGATGCTGTAGGCTCCTTTTTGGTCACTTGTGTACCAATAGCCACTAAACGGTCCTTACTATCTTTTTCGGTCACTTCTTTAATCAATTCTTTAGACACCACTTTGCCGTTTTCTTTCACAATGGCATAGTGCTTCTTCAATTTACCTTCTTCACCTTTTTTAAGTACCTTCTCTTTCCCTTTTTCAAGAGAATGGTCCTTTTTATGTTTGGTATCAAAAGCAATTTTCTCTTCCACTACATCGGTGACTTTTTCCACCCGAGTGATCTTTATATCTGCGCTCTTTTTAGAAAGGTTACTATGTAACGCAGGCTTGATCTTATCGTGCTTCTTGAGCTTCAGCTCTTGTTGCTTTAAAAAGTCAGCGACCGTAGTCGAAGTGGTCCACACTTTTTTATCTTTTCCTCCATCATTTAAGCTGACCTGGAAGGCCTGCTGAACCACAAGCTTCATATCCTTTGTTAACTTGTCATTCTTTCCTGGAGTGACTTGATCGTGCTTCCCGATATCTATCTTCTCATTCTTCAATAATGCTCCAACCGTCTGATCTGTTGTCCATATCGTTTTCTCTTTCCCATCTAGGGTCAGATGAACCGGTATAGCCGCATCATACACAATGTTCATATTGTCTTGAATCTTTGTATTTAGACTTGGAGAGATATGATCCTCCGCCTTGGTCCTTATGCCAAGGTCTGAAAGCAGCTGTGCTACTGTCTCTTCATGTGTACGAATTGTCTTCTCTTTACCATTGATTGAAATGGTAATAGACTGCTTAGTGAGCTCATGCGCACCGTAAGCCGTCCCAGTTCCAGCTAAAAGCAAGCAAACAACTAGTAATAAAACCTTGCCTTTTCCTAGCTTAACAGAAAACAGATTTTTCATTTTTTGTACGATGAAAAACGCCTCCTTCTCCTCGGAGAGATTATATAGAGTATCTCAAAACCTGTCAACCCTTCCACCCACTGTACAAAAATGCTCGATTGTAAACCTATTATGGGAGATTTATGGAAAGAAGGGAAGAAAGACTTATCGACAACTTATCCTATGAGGAGGCGCAAACGTGTAGAACTTTTTCGTTATGTTTCACAATTGGACAAGCTTAAACAAGGATTGACATCATATACTGTCAGTTTATACGGAAAACTTTTTTTGCATTTTTTGTTGTCAATTCGGCAAGCTCTTCAAAGCTGATTTCTCTCAGCTCCGCAATCTGTTCTGCGATATATTTGACATAACTTGGCTCGTTACGTTTCCCCCTAAATGGCACTGGCGTTAAGTATGGGCAGTCTGTTTCAATCAAAAGCCGGTCACTTGGTATCTCTTTTACAACTTCTTTTGGCTTTTTGGCATTTTTAAATGTCACGGGTCCACCGAATGAGATGTAAAAATTCATATCCATACACACTTTTGCAGTTTCTAAGCTGCCCGTAAAGCAGTGCATAATACCTCCAACCTCAGCTGCTCCCTCTTCCTTTAAAATCGTCACGACATCTTCCGTTGCGTCACGGTTATGAATAACAATTGGAAGATTCACTTCCTTCGCAAGAGCAATTTGGCGTCTAAAGACTTCCTTTTGTACATCTTTTGGTGACTTGTCCCAATAGTAATCCAGACCCATTTCTCCAATCGCAACCACTTTTTCGTGTTGAGATAAATCTTTAATCCAAGCCAAATCTTCATCTGTCATATCAATAGCATCGACTGGATGCCAGCCGATAGCTGCATATATGAAATCATACTCTTCAATTAATTCCATCGCTCTCGTAATTGTCGGACGGTCAAACCCCACCACCACGATTTTTTCAACTTTTTCACTTTTCGCTCTTTCGATCACCTGCTCTAAGTCTTCATTGTATTGTTCTGCATTTAAGTGGGCATGTGTATCAAATAACATTGTTGATTGCTCCTTTCGACAATTCTTCTAAAAAACAAAAGGTGTTCGACGAAATGTTACACGTGGAACACCTTTGTTGATTTATAAAATTTTTGTTCCATTTGCTAGAGATTGATCTACTTCAAGAACCTGCAATTTCCCGCCTGTTTCCCCAGTTAAAATCATTCCCTGGGAAATTTCCCCTCTGAGTTTAACTGGTGTAAGATTCGCTACGCAAACGAGCTTTTTCCCTACTAATTCCTCTGGTTGATAGTGCTTGGCAATCCCTGAGACTATTTGTCTTTTTTCAAATCCAAAATCAAGCTGAAGCTTTAAGAGACGATCCGCTTTCTTCACTGGGGCTACTTCCAATACCTGTGCAACTCGAAGATCGACTTTTGAGAAATCATCAAATGCAATTTCTGCTCCCAGCTCAGGTAATTCCGTTTCTTCGATTTCCACTTTCTCTTCTTCTACCTTAGGTGCACTTCCCTGCATTTTTTCTTTAATGTAGGCTACTTCTTCTTCAACCTCTAAACGCGGGAACAAAGGCTCGCCTTTTTGTACCGTCGCATGTTGAATTGCACCAAATGATAGGATACTATCCCAGTTTTTGAGCTTCTCTTCTTCAATTCCAAGTTGGAAGAAGATTTTCTCAGGTGTTTTCGTTAGGAATGGCGTTAAGAGGACTGCTGTGATTCGAAGTGATTCTGCTAAATGATACATAACAGAATGCAATTCTTTTCGTTTTGTTTCATCCTTTGCCAGCACCCATGGAGCTGTTTGATCAATATATTTATTGGTTCTGCTGATTAATGTCCAAACATTTGAAAGAGCCACAGAGAATTCAAGGTTTTCCATCGCCTCTTCATAGGCTTTGACGGTTTGCTCAGCGACTGCTTTCAGCTCTTCATCAAACTCATTAACAGGGCCCTTATAGCTGCTTAAAGTGCCGTCAAAATATTTTTGGACCATCGCAACTGTACGATTAAGCAAGTTACCTAAATCATTGGCAAGGTCATAGTTTACACGTTCCACGAATCCTTCTGGTGTAAACACACCATCCGCACCAAATGGTACTTCGCGAAGCAGATAATAACGGAGGGCATCGAGGCCATAGCGATCAATTAATGTGACCGGATCTACCACATTCCCTTTTGATTTAGACATTTTGCCATCTTTCATGAGCAGCCAGCCGTGTGCGAAAATTTGCTTCGGTAGAGGCAGATCTAATGCCATCAACATAATCGGCCAATAAATCGTATGGAAGCGTACAATTTCTTTTCCTACGAGATGTACGTTGGCAGGCCAATATTTTTTATATTTCTCATCTTGATCAGTTCCATAGCCAATCGCAGTTAAATAGTTGAATAACGCATCAATCCATACATAAATGACGTGTTTTGGATTGTTAGGAACTTTAATTCCCCAATCAAAGGTTGTTCTTGATACGGCTAAATCCTCTAAACCTGGTTTAATGAAGTTATTAATCATTTCATTCTTTCTTGATTCAGGCTGAATAAACGATGGATTCTTTTCGTAATAATCGAGCAAACGATCCGCATACTTACTCATACGGAAGAAATATGATTCCTCTTTAATTAATTCAACAGGGTGTCCGCTGTCAGGGCTTTTCCCGCCAATGACTTCCCCTTTCTCATTACGCTCAACATCAACAAGCTGTGTTTCCGTATAGAATGTCTCATCAGGAATACTGTACCAGCCCTCATATTGATCTAAATAAATATCGCCTTGATCAAGAAGTTTTTGGAATACCTGCTCGATGATTTTCGTATGTCTTTTTTCTGTTGTACGGATGAAGTCGTCATTCGAAATGTCGAGTTTCTTCCATAATGATTTAATGTCTTCAACGACTGGATCTAAATACTCGATTGGTGTGATATTTTGTTCTTCAGCTTTTTGCTGAATTTTTTGTCCGTGTTCATCTGTACCCGTTAAATACATCACATCATAGCCTTGAAGACGTTTATAACGAGCCATAGCATCTCCCGCTACTGTCGTATAAGCATGTCCAATATGTAATTTTCCGCTCGGATAGTAAATAGGTGTTGTCAGATAAAACGTTTTTTTCTTTTCTGGCATGTCGGAACCTCCTGCGTGTGTGTAAATGTCAAAAACTCCCGCCCAATGGACGAGAGCGGTTATCATCATTACATGAAAATGTGTCAGATCAATTCATTTAATTTTGCACTTGTGCTTTCTCTATGATACCATCTTAGCCTTTAAGATCAAGCATATATACATAGAACGAGATGAAATGATCGAAAAAGATGAGTTTTTCGAAAAAAACGACAAACCCGTCGACATTTTGTCGAATATTGTCGTATGAAATCTATTTCCAGATTTACAATTGGCTAAATTAGGGCAAAAGTCTTGTTAATCTGAACTCGTCATTTCTTATATTTTCATAGAAAAAGCCTACAAAATCCTTATACATCAGTAGTTTCAAGGTCTTTTGACTTTAAGAGTCATATTTTACAAACAATAGTAAACAAAATGATTGACGATTTATGGAAACCTTGTTATGCTAGGAATGTAAGGAATTTGTCGAATAATGACGAAGATAATATTATTTTAGTAATAAGAACTTTTTGGGAGGAGAATGAAGATGAAATCTACAGGTATTGTACGTAAAGTTGACGAATTAGGACGCGTGGTGATTCCAATCGAACTTCGCCGTACGCTAGGAATCGCTGAAAAAGACGCTTTGGAAATTTATGTTGATGATGAAAAAATTATCCTAAAAAAATATAAACCAAACATGACTTGCCAAGTAACAGGTGAAGTATCAGACGATAACCTTAAACTTGCTAATGGTAAATTAGTTCTTAGCCGTGAAGGTGCAGAGCAAATCATTAACGAAATCCAAAACCAACTTCAATCACAAAAATAAGTTTCATATAAAAAAGGTTCTTGCACCGTTTGCAAGAACCTTTCTTTATTGTTCAATATGATAGGCATCGTATATCGTGCGCTTTGGCACACCACGTTCGACAGCTGTACGTTTAATGGCTTCCTTCGACGTTAATCCTTCCTCTATGTAATGAATCACATGTTCTTTTTCAGATAAGGACGTCCACCATGCTTCTTCATTCAGCTCTTCTTCAGCTTGATCATTTCCTTGCACTACAAGACAGAACTCACCTCGAATTTGATTCTCCGCAGCCCATGTCAGCACAGATTCTAAATCCCCACGAATAAACTCTTCGAATTTTTTCGTTAGTTCTCTCGTAATGGCGATGTTCCGATTTCCCCACACTTCCTTCATCAAAGTCAGCGTTTCTTTTAACCGATGGGGCGCTTCATAGAAAATGACCGTTTCTTGGCGTTTCTTCAAGGCTTCAAGCTGCTTTTTCTTTTCTTTTTTTTGACGGTCGAGAAAACCGTAAAAGAAAAATGGCTGAGGCGCGATTCCTGATGCAATGAGTGCCGTTAGTGCAGCATTTGCGCCAGGTAACGGAATAACATAGCCTCCGATGCTAGTAAAATCTCGAACCACTTCAGCCCCCGGATCTGAAATCGTCGGTAAACCGGCATCACTCACGAGTGCGATATTTTTCCCTTCTTTTAGCCATTCGATTAACTTGTGGCCGCTGCTGTCTTTGTTATGCTCATGATAACTCGTTAAGGGTGTATCAATTTCGTATACATGACAAAGCTTTTTCGTTTGCCTTGTATCTTCTGCGGCAATATAGTCTACATCTTTTAACGTTTGTATCGCTCGGAACGTCATATCTTCTAGATTTCCAATCGGGGTTGGGACGAGATAAAGAATGCCCATGTCAGATTGACCATCAAAGCTTTTCTGTGTCTTTTTCATGTGCCGCCTCCTTTTCCATTCGCATTTCTTCTATATACATGTCTTTCTTTTTCCGTGTCCACGTTTTGAAACGATATTCTTGCTGCATGGCTTCTCTTTTGGTTGCAAAACATTCATGATAAAAAAGCTCAACCGGCCGTCTCGCTCTTGTATACTTTGCTCCTTTTCCACTATTGTGGGTCATCAATCTTTTTTGTAAATCATTTGTATAACCCGCATACAGGCTGCCATCTGCACATTTTAATACATAGAAGTAATGATTATGCTTCTCCATACAGTATCGTCCTGATTTCATCTGTATACTCCTGGTCTTCTCTATAAACAAAAAGAGGCGGGAGAATTTTCAGATCTGGTTTTCCATCTTTTATGCCCTCTACCAAGATGGTATTGGCTTCTTTCCCTTGTTTGGGATAAACAAATTGAATACGTTTTGGCTCAATTCGGTATTTCTTCATTAATTCCACAATCTCAAGCAGCCGTCCTGGTCGATGAACCATCGCCAGTTTCCCCCCTTGCTTTAGCAGCGTGGAAGAAACACGAATAACATCTTCTAATGTACAATGAATTTCATGCCGGGCAATCGCCAAGTATTCATTTTCATTGATTTCATCCTTAGAAGGTGTTTTAAAATATGGCGGGTTACATGTAATCACATCAACTTTATGGTTGCCGTAGCGTTCCGGCATATCATTCAAGTCACCATGAATCAATTCGATCTGGTGCGCAAGTTGATTATACTCCACACTTCTTTTGGCCATATCAAACAGCCGTTCTTGAATTTCAACACCCGTAATCGAGGCCTTAGATCGAGTCGAAAGCAGCAATGGCACAATGCCATTTCCGGTACAAAGGTCAATGATTTCCCCTTTTTGGATTGGCACATAAGCAAATTTAGCTAATAACACTGCGTCCAATGAAAAGGCAAACACAGTTTTACTTTGAATAATCTTCATATCTTCGGCGAGCAGGTAATCTAAACGTTCATCTTCTCTTAACGAAACCATGATGTATCCTTTCTTTTCCTGTGAAAAAGGCTTCCGATTCAGCGGAAGCCTTTTCTCATTTTTTATTTAAAAATGACAGACAGAACAAACAGTCTCCCTCTTTACGAATGCTCCCATAATGTACATTACAAATATGGAAGCCCTCCTGATATAATCGGGCCAGGTTATCATGACCTTCTCCTATATCAGAATGACTTGCCTTCTGGGCAGAATCATTCTCTGCCTCAGACGATTTGTCTCGATCGGACTGATCCAGACGTTCACGCAAGTGCTGATTCTCCATCTGCAGCTGATGATTTTCTTCAATCACTTCACCGATATGATTTTTCAAATCACCTAACTGGCGATAAAGAGAACCGATTTGTTCTTCTAAATTAATTACCGTATCAAATAGTTCCTTTTTATCCAAGGTGGCACACCTCGTTACTCAGTTGTTTGTGCAGATACAACGCCTTCTTGTAATAATTCTTCCCATGTATATTCTATCACTTTTTCTTGCCCGGTTAATTCAACTTGCAAAATTCGTTCTAAAATATTGAGCCCTACTACCTTTGCAGAGCCATTAGACGTCTGAATCGTTTCGCCGATATCCGGTAATTGTTCCTTCGCTGTTTCATACTCATCATTCTCATATTTCAAGCAGCACATCAAACGGCCGCATAGTCCTGAAATTTTTGTAGGATTTAACGATAGATTTTGATCCTTTGCCATCTTAATCGACACTGGTTCAAAATCTCCTAAGAATGTCGAACAGCAGAGCATTCGCCCGCAAGGACCAATGCCTCCAAGCATTTTTGCCTCGTCTCTTACACCAATCTGGCGAAGTTCAATTCTCGTTTTGAAGATTGATGCAAGATCCTTCACTAGCTCACGGAAATCAACTCTGCCATCTGCTGTGAAGTAGAAGATGACCTTGTTGCGGTCAAATGTAAACTCAACATCGACCAGTTTCATTTCCAGCCCATGTTCACTTACCTTCTGAAGACATGTATCAAAGGCTGTCATCGCTGCTTCTTTGTTTTCCTCAACGATGAGCCGGTCTCGTTCGTCTGCTACACGAATGACTTTACGCAGAGGGAGAACCACATCGTGTTCATCTACTTTTTTGTTGGCGATGACCACTTGTCCGTACTCAACCCCTCTGACTGTTTCTACAATGACACAACTATCATTTTCTATATGAAATCCATTAGGATCGAAATAATAGATTTTGCCCGCTTTTTTAAAGCGAACACCAATTACGTTGTACAAGCTTATCCCTCCTGCAACATCAACACCAATTGCTCCATCAGCCCTTGGGCATTCACGTTGGATTGAAGTCTCTTTTTCGCTTCTAATACAGCAAGGATCTGGCTGGTCACCATCTGCTGTGTGGAATGCAGCGCATGCTGCTTCATTGTCTGGAATAAGTCTTGATAAATGACTTTATCTTCATTTCCTATTTGAATCGACAATACATCACGATATATAAATAAAAGCATATCCAGACCTGTTTCTTGAAGGTCTTTCTCTTTGAAAAAAGGCATCCATTGATCCTGTATATAAAAAAATGCATGTTCTTTTCGCTGGTGTAAGACTTCATACAATTTTATCACTTTCGCTCTAGACTCTGCAAACTGATCATTTCGACTTAATTCGAGTGCTTCTGCTAAATTATTGGTTAAATTCGACAAAAGCCTTGCGAGATGCTGAGATACGCCTTCTTGTAAAAGCTGCTGCTCCAAGGATTGTGGCTGCAGCGGCTGAAAGCTGAGCATCTGACATCTTGAAATAATCGTATCCAGCATTTTATGCGATTGCTCAGTGATTAAAACCGCCATCGTTTCCCGATTGGGCTCCTCTAGGAACTTCAATAAACTGTTCGCGGCATTGACCGTCATTTTGTCCGCATGAAGAATAATATACATTTTCCGGTGAGATTCTACACCCGCTTTTGTAAATTCCTCCTGCAGTGCCTGCACTTGTGCCTTCTTAATTGATTGTCCGTCAGGCTGCACAAGATGTAAATCGGGATGGTTTCCTGATGCAATCCTTTTGCAGTTTTGACAGGATTCACATGGTTTCACTCCTGATTCCAAACAAAAAAAGCTCTTAGCCATCAGCATCGCTGCATCCAGCTTACCGGTTCCTTTTTTCCCTTCAAATAAGTAGGCATGCGCAAGTCGGTCTTTTTCAATACTATTAAAAATCAGCCGCATGACGCGCGGCTGCAAATCATTCATGTCATCCCAGCTAATTGCCATGTTATCACTCTCTATGTGTAAAGGTTAATCAATAAACCTTTTATTTCTCCAATACGTTCAAGCAAATCAATAGATGGTTTCTCTTGGTCCATCATTTCCTCGGTTAATTCAATCAGCTTCTCATCTAAGGCTTTGACTAAAGCAAGTGTACGTGTGTTGCCATAAATGTCAAAGCTCCTTGATGTTTCTATATTTAATCCATTATCGACTGTCTCTTTCACAAAGCGCTTCACCAGTCCTTTAAACCTAGCCAAATCCTTTAGGTTTCGTGACTTCGCTAGCTTTTTACCGAACACTTCGATATCACTGAGCATGACCGTCAGCTGTTCTAAGCGCAGTTTGCCGCTTTGCGTCTCCATCGAAGCTTTAAAGGAAGCAGATGTTTGGTTTCCTTTCAATGCTTGAAGTTCACGCTTTTCTAGACGCAGCCGCATATCTTGATTAATTTTCACAGCAACCCATCCTTAAAATTGATGAAATTGTTCAACTGGCAGAATAAAAACAGTAGCTCCGCCAACTTCAACCTCAACAGGGTATGGTACGTATGAATCTGCATTTCCACCCATTGGGGATACAGGCGCAATCATTTGATCACGTTTACGGCAATTTTCTTTTATAAGCTGTAATGCTTTATCCACTCGGACATCATCACAACCAATAATAAAAGTCGTATTCCCAGACTTTAAAAACCCACCAGTTGAAGCTAATTTTGTCACGCCGAAATGATGTTCAGTCAATATTTTCAACAACTTGCTGCTATCTTGGTCCTGTACAACGGCAACAATTAATTTCATTTGATTGGCCTCCTTTATTTTAGGCACAGATGACATGCCGATGTCTTCCTCTATATTATAACAACGATTGGGAATTAGGTCATATTTGATTTTGCTTTAATGTGTCCTGAATCAATTGAAGGACTTCTTCATAGACAGCCTGCATCGGCTGAGATGCATCCACTACACGGAATCGTTCTGGTGATTGTGCAATAAGCAGTTCATAGCCTTCTCTGACCAGCTGGTGGAAATTCAGCGTCTCCATGTCTAATCGATTCTTTTCTCTTCCCTGGTTGGCATCAATTCGCTTTAGCCCTTCCTCAGGTGTAATAGAAAAATAAATGGTCATTTGCGGCATCGTGCCATTGATAGCAAAATCATTAATTGATTTTACTGCTTCAATCCCAAGCCCTCTCGCATAGCCTTGATAAGCAAGGGAGCTATCAACAAAACGATCACATAAAACTGTCTGCCCGCGCTGTAATGCCGGTTCTACCTTCTCAGCCAAATGCTGCCTTCTCGCCGCTGCATATAGCAAAGCTTCTGTTTTCGCGTCCATTTTTGTGTTTTTTTCATTTAAAATGACTTCACGAATCTGCTCTGCAATGTCAATGCCGCCAGGCTCACGTGTCGCCATCACTGCATATCCTTGGCGTTCCATTTCTTCATACACTTTTCGAATCACTGTCGTTTTTCCGGCACCCTCTGGCCCTTCAAACGTAATAAACATACCGCTCATAGTGTCTCCTCTTCTATATAAACATATAATTTTCTCTGATGAATCACCTGACTCGCTTGAACATGAACCTGATGTCCAAGTAAACGGCTTAAAGCCGCGATTTGATCGATTTCAATACGTTCTCCCTTAACGATCAAAGGAATACCCGGTGGATATGGTATAACCGATTCTGCACTAATCCGGCCTGCTGCATGTTCAAATGGGACGGCTTCTATATCCTGTCTATGCTCATTGTTCTCAATAGCCAGTGCCTCTCTTTGGATATGACCTTTTCCTTTGAGAAATGAATTGCTTTGATTAAGGGCCTGCTCTATTCGGTTAAAAGGAATATCCTTCTTCTGTTCTAAACCAAAGACAAGTAAAACCTGATGTTCGTCCGCAAGCTCTGGGTGAACCTCCACTGATTCAAGCACTCGTTTTAGTTCATAACCCGTCAGCCCTTTTGTTGATCGAATCACACATTTTAATGGATCGTTAAAAAGCAATTCAGACTGGACTACTTCAAGCTGAGGTATACGGTTGAACTCATTTTTCAGCTCTGCCAGCCCTTTCATCATTCCATCCAGGATCTCTTTTTTCTTGATCTCCTCGACATAGGCCCTTGCCACATCTAATGAGGCCATAATTGGATAGGATGGAGAGCTGCTTTGAAGCATCGTGAGGAATGTTTTCAAACGTTTTGCATCCATTCGTCCCCCCTGAAGATGAAGGTAGGAACCCATCGTCATGGCTGGAAGGGTTTTATGTGCTGATTGTACCACCACGTCAGCTCCATAGGAAAGAGCAGATGGAGGAAAAGCGCCGCCTAATACAAAATGTGCACCATGTGCCTCATCAACCAAAACGATCATGCCTGCTTCGTGGCACATGTGAATCAGTTTTGATAAATCAGCTGCATGACCATAGTAGTTCGGATAAGTCAAAACGATCGCCCGGCAATTAGGATGTTTGGCTATGGCTTTTTTGACTGTTTCATCTGTCACATGTGTTGGAACATGTAGATGTTGATCTATCTCAGCTTCTACCATAATAGGCATTGCTCCTGCAAGCTCAATCGCATGGTAAACAGACTTATGACAATTTCGCTGGACAAAAATCTCATCTCCCGCACGACAGGCTGTCATCACCATCGCTAAATTTCCGACAGTTGTCCCATTCACAAGGAAAAAGCTTTGATCTGATCCATATAGCTTTGCCAATAAATGTTCAGCCTCTTGAATCACACCAGTTGGATGATGAAGATCATCTAATCCTTCAAGCTCTGTTACATCCAGCTGAAGAATTGAGTCATAATAAGTCCGTGCCTCATCAAAAAAGACATCTCCATTGTGATGTCCTGGAACGTGGAAAGAATAAGGTTTCTTTTCCGCATGTTGTACTAATGCTGTATATAAAGGTGTTTTCAAACAAATCGATCCTTTTCACTTTCGATATCTTATGTCTATTATAACGTTCATACAAGGGAACCGAAAGATGGATTCTCATTCCTTTATTGGCTGGTGATTTGTCAGCTTCTGTTCTGCCTCATACATGCTGTTTTTCAATTGAGCACGCTCTTGGCTTCCATGCTCTTTCACCTGTAACGTTTCCTGTAAGGTTTCTGCTAATTGGCGTTGAACCTTTTTCAACGTATCTATAGGTGCAAAAGCTGCTTCTTCAAGAAGTTCTCCCTGTTGCTTTGATACCTTTTCGTATGTTTTTTGGATACGATTCTGAAGAGCTGAATTGGCACGCTGCTGAATATGCGTTAACGCAATCGACATTTGGTTGATCCATAGAGGAATGGATGCAGAAACAGTTGATTGAATGTGATTGGCCAATGTATGATTCGTATGCTGGATCATTCGAATTTGGGCATTACATTGCAACGCAATTTGCCGGCTTAACAGCAAATCATATTTCCGTTCCTTCAACCTCTCCATATACTCTTCTGCATTGAATTCCTGACTCATCAATTTCTCCTCTATAGTCCGATTACCAATATGCTGCGTTTCTGATATGATCTGCTTTTCTAAAGTTGTCATTTTCGCTTCAACTGCTGCAACCTGCATCGTCATCTCTTGGAAATAAGTTTGATTTTCTTCAAATAAACGCTCTAATAACATATGATCCGAGATTAATCCGCCTTTTGCATAACGAAGTCTTGCTGATAATCTCTCGATCTGTGATTTTGCATGTTGAAAACGCGATATGATTTCCTGAGTAGAACGCTTCTCCCGCTGAAACAATTTCAAAAAAAAGCCCTGCTTCTTTGGCAGTAAATCCTCAGGTTCTACTATATGCAGCTGGTGCAAAAAGGCCTCAAGCACATCTCCTATTTGATCGATATCTTTTTTCTCAACATATTTCATCATTTGTTGTGATTGTTCCAATAATCGTTCCTGAACACGTGTACCATAGAAAAGCAGCTTTTGCGGATTGTCAGGGATCTGCTCGGCACGCTGTATGGCTTCTTGTTTCTCCTCATCAGATAAGGTATCAAACACCCGAAACTGAAGATCTGTAGTGGAAGCAGTTGATGATCGGATGTGATCTTCTGGTTTCATTGCGTTTGACTCCTTTCATTATTTCTTTATCATTTTATCTGCCACTTCAAGCTCAATATGAAGAGCTTCTATGTCTCTTCCTAATACTTGCTGCAAATCATTCGTCAATTGCTTTTGCAGCTCTGTCAGCGTCACTCGAGTTTGGCTAAGTGTCATTTCCAGCTCATGACTGCGATCAGGCTGATTATACAATAGTGCATATTTTTCAGTTAGTTCAACAACAGAATCCAAGCTTTCGAAATAAAAACGCTGTGCATCATAAAACCGGTTCGGCTCTTTTTTTGTAATCGTATAGATTCGTCGTGCAAGTCTGAGAATTTCATAATTATGTTTGATCGTTTGTACGTTTTTCACAGCAAATAAAGCTTTCTTTAAACGTACAAGCTTTTGTCCTGCTTCTTTTAAATGCTGTTTGATATATACATAATCACTACGAGACAGTCCGTGTTTCTTTAAAAACAACTGGAAAGCAACCCATCTGCTCCCTGCAAACATCACGCCCCACCCTATCATCGCATACAGTATCGATAATCCAACATGATGATGGAAAACCCCAATACTGACGGTTAAAATCACAAGCGAAAAAAAAGTAGAGAGGATGGCCCATATAAATGTATAAAAAATTGATTTCATGTTCATCGACTCCTATGAATAATCAGGCTCTCTGTTTATCTTATTATTAATTACGGATGATGTCCAAACTAAGTTCCAAAAAACAGGCCCAATCCTTCATGGCTCATAAAAAAAGACCATCTAATGGTCTATGAATACAAAGGCGGCGTATGAAGATTTTTAAGCTTTCTAACATAATCGGCATAGCTGGGATCCGAGGTCGATGTAGAAATTAACTTTCGCTCACATTCTCGGCACAAAAACTGATGATATAAATAAATTCCCTTTGTTTTTTTCTCTTCACAAATCAAACAAATCGCTTCTCGCTCTTTTTTGCTCATTGTGACACCTCCACTTATAGCTTCAGTATGCCCTAGTGCTTTCAATTGTATACAAAATTAAGAATGTTTTAGATGGTAGTTTAGTATATGTATCCATGTCAGATCGAGTGTTTGTTCCTTTTCTTAAAAAACAAAAAAGACCAGTTCCAAATGGAACTGATCCTGATAGAAGCTTGGCGGCGTCCTACTCTCACAGGGGGAAACCCCCAACTACCATCGGCGCTGAAGAGCTTAACTTCCGTGTTCGGTATGGGAACGGGTGTGACCTCTTCGCTATCGCCACCAAACCTGATGGAGAGAATGTTCTCTCAAAACTAGATAACAATGTTCATGCTTCACAATAGAATATAGGTTAAGTCCTCGATCTATTAGTATCTGTCAGCTCCACGTGTCACCACGCTTCCACCTCAGACCTATCAACCTGATCATCTTTCAGGGATCTTACTTCCTTGCGGAATGGGAAATCTCATCTTGAGGGGGGCTTCATGCTTAGATGCTTTCAGCACTTATCCCGTCCGCACATAGCTACCCAGCGATGCCCTTGGCAGAACAACTGGTACACCAGCGGTGCGTCCATCCCGGTCCTCTCGTACTAAGGACAGCTCCTCTCAAATTTCCTGCGCCCGCGACGGATAGGGACCGAACTGTCTCACGACGTTCTGAACCCAGCTCGCGTACCGCTTTAATGGGCGAACAGCCCAACCCTTGGGACCGACTACAGCCCCAGGATGCGATGAGCCGACATCGAGGTGCCAAACCTCCCCGTCGATGTGGACTCTTGGGGGAGATAAGCCTGTTATCCCCGGGGTAGCTTTTATCCGTTGAGCGATGGCCCTTCCATGCGGAACCACCGGATCACTAAGCCCGACTTTCGTCCCTGCTCGACTTGTAGGTCTCGCAGTCAAGCTCCCTTGTGCCTTTACACTCTGCGAATGATTTCCAACCATTCTGAGGGAACCTTTGGGCGCCTCCGTTACATTTTAGGAGGCGACCGCCCCAGTCAAACTGCCCACCTGACACTGTCTCCCTGCCCGATAAGGGCAGCGGGTTAGAAGGTCAATACAGCCAGGGTAGTATCCCACCGATGCCTCCACCGAAGCTAGCGCTCCGGTTTCCAAGGCTCCTACCTATCCTGTACAAGCTGTACCAACATTCAATATCAGGCTGCAGTAAAGCTCCACGGGGTCTTTCCGTCCTGTCGCGGGTAACCTGCATCTTCACAGGTACTATAATTTCACCGAGTCTCTCGTTGAGACAGTGCCCAGATCGTTGCGCCTTTCGTGCGGGTCGGAACTTACCCGACAAGGAATTTCGCTACCTTAGGACCGTTATAGTTACGGCCGCCGTTTACTGGGGCTTCAATTCGCACCTTCGCTTACGCTAAGCGCTCCTCTTAACCTTCCAGCACCGGGCAGGCGTCAGCCCCTATACTTCGCCTTACGGCTTCGCAGAGACCTGTGTTTTTGCTAAACAGTCGCCTGGGCCTATTCACTGCGGCTTCTCGGGGCTTTAACACCCTAAGAAGCACCCCTTCTCCCGAAGTTACGGGGTCATTTTGCCGAGTTCCTTAACGAGAGTTCTCTCGATCACCTTAGGATTCTCTCCTCGCCTACCTGTGTCGGTTTGCGGTACGGGCACCTCTCACCTCGCTAGAGGCTTTTCTTGGCAGTGTGGAATCAGGAACTTCGCTACTAAATTTCGCTCGCCATCACAGCTCAGCCTTTATGGGAAACGGATTTGCCTATTTCCCAGCCTAACTGCTTGGACGCGGATATCCAATACCGCGCTTACCCTATCCTCCTGCGTCCCCCCATTGCTCAAATGGTGAGGAGGTGGTACAGGAATATCAACCTGTTGTCCATCGCCTACGCCTTTCGGCCTCGGCTTAGGTCCCGACTAACCCTGAGCGGACGAGCCTTCCTCAGGAAACCTTAGGCATTCGGTGGACGGGATTCTCACCCGTCTTTCGCTACTCATACCGGCATTCTCACTTCTAAGCGCTCCACCAGTCCTTCCGGTCTGGCTTCACAGCCCTTAGAACGCTCTCCTACCACTGTTCGTAAGAACAGTCCGCAGCTTCGGTGATACGTTTAGCCCCGGTACATTTTCGGCGCAGAGTCACTCGACCAGTGAGCTATTACGCACTCTTTAAATGGTGGCTGCTTCTAAGCCAACATCCTGGTTGTCTAAGCAACTCCACATCCTTTTCCACTTAACGTATACTTTGGGACCTTAGCTGGCGGTCTGGGCTGTTTCCCTTTCGACTACGGATCTTATCACTCGCAGTCTGACTCCCAAGGATAAGTCATCGGCATTCGGAGTTTGACTGAATTCGGTAACCCGGTAGGGGCCCCTAGTCCAATCAGTGCTCTACCTCCGAGACTCTTACCTTGAGGCTAGCCCTAAAGCTATTTCGGAGAGAACCAGCTATCTCCAGGTTCGATTGGCATTTCACCCCTACCCACACCTCATCCCCGCACTTTTCAACGTGCGTGGGTTCGGGCCTCCATTCAGTGTTACCTGAACTTCACCCTGGACATGGGTAGATCACCTGGTTTCGGGTCTACGACCACGTACTCATGCGCCCTATTCAGACTCGCTTTCGCTGCGGCTCCGCATCTTCTGCTTAACCTTGCACGGGATCGTAACTCGCCGGTTCATTCTACAAAAGGCACGCCATCACCCGTTAACGGGCTCTGACTACTTGTAGGCACACGGTTTCAGGATCTATTTCACTCCCCTTCCGGGGTGCTTTTCACCTTTCCCTCACGGTACTGGTTCACTATCGGTCACTAGGGAGTATTTAGCCTTGGGAGATGGTCCTCCCGGATTCCGACGGAATTTCACGTGTTCCGCCGTACTCAGGATCCACTCTGGAGAGAACAACATTTCAGTTACAGGGCTGTTACCTTCTTTGGCGGGCCTTTCCAGACCTCTTCGCTTATATCGTTCCTTTGTAACTCCGTATAGAGTGTCCTACAACCCCAAGAGGCAAGCCTCTTGGTTTGGGCTGTTCCCGTTTCGCTCGCCGCTACTCAGGGAATCGCATTTGCTTTCTCTTCCTCCGGGTACTTAGATGTTTCAGTTCCCCGGGTATGCCTTCTCATACTCTATGTATTCAAGTATGGATACTACTCCATTACGAGCAGTGGGTTTCCCCATTCGGAAATCTCCGGATCAAAGCTTGCTTACAGCTCCCCGAAGCATATCGGTGTTCGTCCCGTCCTTCATCGGCTCCTAGTGCCAAGGCATCCACCGTGCGCCCTTTCTAACTTAACCATTTCTTACTTTAGAAAGAATCACTATGTGTGATGAACTTTGCATTGCATTCAATGTGAATGTATTACTTATTGTTATCTAGTTTTCAAAGAACACGTTGGTGGAGCCTAGCGGGATCGAACCGCTGACCTCCTGCGTGCAAGGCAGGCGCTCTCCCAGCTGAGCTAAGGCCCCGATTTAATAGAAGATGGTGGGCCTGAGTGGACTCGAACCACCGACCTCACGCTTATCAGGCGTGCGCTCTAACCAGCTGAGCTACAGGCCCATCTTTCATATCGAAGATATGATGTTGTAGGATCTTTTGCAAGTTCCTTCAAAACTAAACAAGACGAAAACGCACGCTGCTCCATATATCCTTAGAAAGGAGGTGATCCAGCCGCACCTTCCGATACGGCTACCTTGTTACGACTTCACCCCAATCATCTGCCCCACCTTCGGCGGCTGGCTCCATAAAGGTTACCTCACCGACTTCGGGTGTTGCAAACTCTCGTGGTGTGACGGGCGGTGTGTACAAGGCCCGGGAACGTATTCACCGCGGCATGCTGATCCGCGATTACTAGCGATTCCAGCTTCACGCAGTCGAGTTGCAGACTGCGATCCGAACTGAGAACAGATTTATGGGATTGGCTAAACCTTGCGGTCTTGCAGCCCTTTGTTCTGTCCATTGTAGCACGTGTGTAGCCCAGGTCATAAGGGGCATGATGATTTGACGTCATCCCCACCTTCCTCCGGTTTGTCACCGGCAGTCACCTTAGAGTGCCCAACTAAATGCTGGCAACTAAGATCAAGGGTTGCGCTCGTTGCGGGACTTAACCCAACATCTCACGACACGAGCTGACGACAACCATGCACCACCTGTCACTCTGTCCCCGAAGGGAAAGCCCTATCTCTAGGGTTGTCAGAGGATGTCAAGACCTGGTAAGGTTCTTCGCGTTGCTTCGAATTAAACCACATGCTCCACCGCTTGTGCGGGCCCCCGTCAATTCCTTTGAGTTTCAGTCTTGCGACCGTACTCCCCAGGCGGAGTGCTTAATGCGTTAGCTGCAGCACTAAGGGGCGGAAACCCCCTAACACTTAGCACTCATCGTTTACGGCGTGGACTACCAGGGTATCTAATCCTGTTCGCTCCCCACGCTTTCGCTCCTCAGCGTCAGTTACAGACCAGAGAGTCGCCTTCGCCACTGGTGTTCCTCCACATCTCTACGCATTTCACCGCTACACGTGGAATTCCACTCTCCTCTTCTGCACTCAAGTTTCCCAGTTTCCAATGACCCTCCCCGGTTGAGCCGGGGGCTTTCACATCAGACTTAAGAAACCGCCTGCGAGCCCTTTACGCCCAATAATTCCGGACAACGCTTGCCACCTACGTATTACCGCGGCTGCTGGCACGTAGTTAGCCGTGGCTTTCTGGTTAGGTACCGTCAAGGTGCGAGCAGTTACTCTCGCACTTGTTCTTCCCTAACAACAGAGCTTTACGATCCGAAAACCTTCATCACTCACGCGGCGTTGCTCCGTCAGACTTTCGTCCATTGCGGAAGATTCCCTACTGCTGCCTCCCGTAGGAGTCTGGGCCGTGTCTCAGTCCCAGTGTGGCCGATCACCCTCTCAGGTCGGCTACGCATCGTCGCCTTGGTGAGCCATTACCCCACCAACTAGCTAATGCGCCGCGGGTCCATCTGTAAGTGACAGCCGAAACCGTCTTTCATCCTTGAACCATGCGGTTCAAGGAACTATCCGGTATTAGCTCCGGTTTCCCGGAGTTATCCCAGTCTTACAGGCAGGTTACCCACGTGTTACTCACCCGTCCGCCGCTAACATCCGGGAGCAAGCTCCCTTCTGTCCGCTCGACTTGCATGTATTAGGCACGCCGCCAGCGTTCGTCCTGAGCCAGGATCAAACTCTCCGAAAAAGTACAAAACCGAAGTTTTGTTTTTCGTCAGCGTTTGACTGACTACCTATGAAGTATCATAGGATTTTTTTATAAAAACTCGAATTAACAGGTACGTTTTGTCTTGTTTAGTTTTCAAAGAACTTGTTTACCGCTTCAGAAGCGACTAGAAAATCTTATCACATCAAAGTTGTTAGTGTCAACAACTTTTTTTGTTAGTATGTTTTTTCGTTTCTTCGTCATCAGCGACGTATACTAATTTACCATCCTACCGAATCAAAGTCAACAATATTTTTCATTAAATAATAAACTTTTCAATTACAATTAAAGCTGCTACGCCTGGAATACCCAATAAACCACTAATTCCACTCGTTACAGGATTAATAGAGACATGTAATCCTAGACTCTCGCCAAATAGGTTGAGGCAAAATAAAAAAAGAGCGCCTGCCACAAACTTCACTCCGATAAGCCCTAACCATTTGAATGGATTCGCCTGCACACCTGACATAAACAACAATAGCACAGCCAGCAAAATTGACCCAATCACAATAACAGGTTCCATAATCCTCTCATCCCCTCTTCATATGAATAGTACAAGCATATGAGAAGATTATGTACAATAGACCTGCTATTTCCAGTTGTTTAGACGTAAATTCCTCTTTTTCGCTTCTCTCAGATAGAAAAAGTACTTCGCTTGAGCAAGCTTTAATTCGAATAGAATGTCCGGTGAAGGCTCAACGCTATTTGCGACAAGCTTTTTTTGTCTGTTCCATTCTTCTTTTTGCTTAAAAAGCTGTTGAATTAATTTCTCATCGAATTCTTTTCGAATTGATTTTCTGCGAAGAAAACCCATGTACCGTACTTCTCCTTCCTACATCTCACGTCTGCCTTCTAGAGCCTTAGACAGTGTGACTTCATCCGCATACTCTAAATCTCCGCCTACTGGAAGTCCGTGAGCAATGCGAGAGAGTTTAATTCCTGATGGTTTTAACAATCTGGAGATATACATGGCTGTTGCTTCTCCTTCAATGTTTGGATTGGTTGCAAGGATCACCTCTGTCACTTGATCGTCTTGCAGTCTTTTTAATAGGTCAGGAATTTTAATATCCTCTGGACCAATTCCGTCCATTGGCGAAATGGCACCATGAAGCACATGATATAAGCCGTTGTATTCTTTCATTTTTTCCATTGCGATTACATCTTTTGGATCCTGCACTACACAGATAACAGATTGATCTCTTCTTGTATCTTCACAAATATAGCAAGGATCTTGGTCTGTAATATGACCGCATACAGAACAATAAGTTAAATTACGCTTTGCATTTACAAGCGCCTTCGCAAAATCTAGTACGACATCTTCCTGCATACTAAGAACAAAAAAAGCCAGACGGACCGCAGTTTTTGGTCCGATTCCTGGCAATTTCATAAAGCTGTCAATCAGCTTTGATATTGGTTCAGGATATTGCATCTTCAGTTATTCCTCCTAGAATAAACCTGGCATGTTCATTCCTTTTGTGAATTGACCCATCGTTTCATTCGTTAGCTCATCGACTTTTTTCAATGCATCGTTTGTCGCAGCAAGAACAAGATCTTGAAGCATATCGATATCTTCTGGATCAACAACTTCTTCATTAATTGCTACATCAACGACTTCTTTTTGTCCATTTACTTTTACAGTGACCATACCGCCACCAGCTGTACCTTCAAGAACTTTTTCTGCAAGCTCTTCTTGAGCCTTTGCCATATCCTTTTGCATTTTTTGCATTTGTTTCATCATTTTTTGCATATTTCCCATTCCACCGCGCATATGAACACCACTCTCTTTCATTTTTATTAATCTTTAATTTCAATTAAATCGGTTCCTACTAATTTCTTTGCTTCCGCAATCAATGGATCCTCTTCAGTAGAAGTTCCCTGACCATCTGCTTGTTCATCCGGCTGATGATCTCTTAAAAATTCTTCTCTTATTTTACCCCATTGAGCGTCAGGAACGCCAACTAATTCCACTCTTTTTCCTAACATAGACTCTAGCAGTTGTTCAAGATTGGTTCGAACACCGCTTTTATCTTCAGCAACCATTTTACAATGTATTTCAAACTTGAATTTTAAAACAAAGGCATGCGAAGCAGCCGCAACTGGCTCACTGTCCGTTAATAACGCAGCGTGAGACACTTTATTCTGCTGTTTCAACTGGGCAAGGAGCTCTCCCCATTTGCCTTTAATTTTTTCTAACTCAGGCCGTTTCGCTTCTTTTAGAATCTCATGAATTCGGCCGACAGGAGCACGATAGCCATTTTTGTTACTCGTTTGTGGTCGAGGCGCTTCCTTTTTTTCTTGAGGGCTATGAGATGGAGACATTGGTACCCCTTCGGCTCTTAGCCTTGAGAGTTCCTGTTCCAGCCTGTTTATTTTATCTGTTAGCGCCGTTAAATCAGCGTCAGCATGACCTTGTGTCAACCCTGCTGTTGACTGACACAGCTTTACAACCGCTACCTCAAAGAAAATCCTAGGATGATTTGTCCATTTCATTTCTTGGTGGCTTTTATTAAGGACTTCAATTGTTTCATACAGAAACTGAGGTGTCACACGATCTGACAGCGCCACGAAACTTTCGTCGACCTTTACCTTTTCAAGAACACCCTCGAGATCTGGTGCCGTTTTATAAAGCAGCATATCTCTAAAGTAAAAAATCATATCCTCTATTAATTTAGCAGCATCTTTCCCCTGCTGAAGCAATTCATTTAATGTATCTAACGCTGTGGCAATATTTTGATCAAAAATTGCTTCAGCAAGCTGACTAATGAAATGCTGAGATACAGC
The DNA here is from genome assembly GCF_000800825.1 of Bacillus sp. WP8. Taxonomy (NCBI): domain Bacteria; kingdom Bacillati; phylum Bacillota; class Bacilli; order Caryophanales; family Bacillaceae; genus Bacillus; species Bacillus sp. WP8. The sequence goes on along the minus strand of NZ_CP010075.1, from coordinate 30,050 downwards.
ACCTGTAATGAGCAGCGCATCATCAATTGTCAATTGATCACCACTAAATGAGATCGCTTGATCTAAGAGACTTAGTGCATCACGCATACCGCCATCAGCTGCACTAGCAATAATCTCGAGCGAGCCCTCCTGTACGTTCAGGCCTTCTGCATCTACAATTTTCTCCATTCTTCCAACAATATCTTTGGTCGTGATTCGTTTAAAATCAAATCGCTGACAACGAGATATGATGGTAAGAGGAATCTTATGAGGCTCTGTGGTAGCCAAAATAAAGATACAATGAGCAGGCGGTTCTTCCAGCGTTTTAAGGAGGGCATTAAATGCACCGATAGAGAGCATATGTACTTCGTCTATAATATAAACCTTATATGTAACCGCCGAAGGAGCAAATTTCACTTTATCACGTATATCTCGGATTTCATCTACCCCGTTATTCGAGGCAGCATCTATTTCAATCACGTCTGAAATTGAACCATTTGTAATTCCTTTACAGGCATCACATTCATTACACGGCTCACTAACAGGTGACTTTTCACAGTTCACTGCCTTTGCAAAGATTTTGGCAGCACTTGTTTTACCTGTTCCTCTAGGACCTGAAAATAAGTAAGCATGAGAAAACTTTTTCTGCAAAAGGGCATTTTGCAACGTTTTTGTGATGTGTTCTTGTCCAACAACATCCTCAAAAACTTGAGGTCTGAACACTCGATATAAAGCTTGATAACTCACAAATACGCCCTCCTCCATTTATCATCCTTTTCATTATACATGATGCACCGATCAATTCAAAAGCACACCTTTATTTTCTAATATGCCAAAAAGATGATTTCAATTATAGAGTTTCTACTTTTCATGCATTAAAAACGTATTTTCTAGCTTTGTGAAAAGACCCGAAACCCCAAAAAGAACACCAGTTCCTGTTACAATTAGTGAAAAAAACAAATGGCGCCAAAAAGACTTTTTATCTATTTGTATAACTAAAGCAGTTGAGCTATCCTTTGAACAGCAACAAAAAACTCACCTAGATAAACTAGATGAGTTACATTTAATATTGATTTACCGTGCACCTTCTGTCGATTCGCTACCCCAAGCGTTACTTAAACAGTTAGCTCGGCCCAGGCAACCCTGCGGCACATGAGAGGTTTCACTTAATGCTGCTTCCTTCCGGACCTGACATGGTTCATGAATTCCCATTGCGCAGGACCCAGACGTCAACACCACTTATTTAAGGCAGACCTTGAAGTAAACGAACCTCGAGAAGGGATTCGGCCTCGCTAGAGCGGATTGCGAGTACAGGGCACCGCTACCTCCCCGCTTAGCACGGCAAAATGAATATTAAATTGTTAGTGACGCAGACATAAGTATACCTTCTTATAGCTCAAATTGCAAACGACATCCATTCATTTACTTTTGGCTTGTTTCTTTCGCTGACGGAGGTTTCGGAAGAACTGACTTAACAGCTCACCACACTCATTTTCAAGTACACCACCGATGACCTCAGACTGATGATTAAACCGTTCATCATCCAATAAATTCATTAAAGTACCTGCACATCCACCTTTTGGATCGTATGCACCAAAAACAACCTTTTTCACTCTAGAAAGAACAATAGCACCTGCACACATTGGGCATGGTTCAAGCGTAACGTAAAGAACAGCATCTTCTAAACGCCAGCTCCCTGTCGCTTTACATGCTTCATCAATAGCAAGTAATTCTGCATGTGCAATTGAACGCTGCTCACTTTCCCTTAAATTATGAGCCCGGCTCACGATTTGGTCATCAACAACTATGATGGCACCAATCGGCACTTCTCCTATTTGTTCTGCTTTTAAGGCTTCGGAAATGGCTTCTTGCATAAACTGTTCATCTTTCGTCATGGCACGGCTCTCTTTTCATGTTTTTTAAAAGGAAATTGAGGTTAACATATTATCACAATCTTTTAAAGGGGGTCTTAATTTGTCAAAGCACCAAAAGGCGCTGCTTATTATCGATATGATTAATAATTTTGATTTTGAAATGGGACATGTGCTTGCAGAAAAAACAGAGCAAATGACCAATAAAATTTTAGCTCTTAAAGAACATGCTTTCAAGGAAAATTGGCCAATCATTTATATCAACGATCACTACGGACTTTGGAAGGCTGATATCCAAGCTGTTCTGGAAACATGCAAAAACGAAAGAAGCGCTCCTATTTTAGAGAAAATGACACCATCTAAAGATAATTACTTCTTAATTAAACCTAAGCATTCTGCCTTCTACGGTACTGCACTAGAGACACTCTTAAATGAATTAGGTGTTGAGGACATTATTCTAACTGGAATTGCCGGGAACATATGCGTTTTGTTCACTGCAAATGACGCGTACATGCGAGAATACAATCTAATTGTACCTAAAGATTGTATCGCTTCAAACGACGACAGGGATAACGACTACGCTTTAACGATGATGGAGAACGTCCTTCTAGCAAAAATCACCACCGCTAAGGAAATCACGAATGAAAATCAAACATGATTTAGCCATAACCCTCATAAATTGTTAGCAATAACAAAGGGGGCGTTGACTATTCAAATTTATGTTGTCAAAAGAGGAGATACTTTAAACGATATTGCCATGCGTTTTAAAACGACAGTCAATGAAATCATCCGTACTAACGAAATCGAAACACCAAATCAACTCGTCATTGGACAAACAATTGTCATTCCAATTAGAGGTCAATTTTATGGGGTCAAACAAAATGACACACTATATCAAATTGGTAGACGGTTTCAAATCTCAGTGGAAGAGTTGGCACGTGTGAACAGAATTCGACCTGAAGCGATACTACCTATTCGCTTCTTGCTCTATATTCCACAAAGACCGAAAAGGAACATTAATTCCAATGCTTATATTGAACCACGTGGAAATCAAGTCAGTGAAAACTTAAAGCAGGCAGCCAGAGAGGCCTCCCCATACTTAACCCATTTAGACGTCTTTAGTTTTCAAGCACAAAGAGATGGGACGCTACGAGAACCACCTTTAGACCAACTACCCCAGATTGCCGTTCAGAACAGAACTGTATTAACCATGGTGGTGACGAATCTAGAGAATGAAAAATTCAGTGATGAACTTGGCCGTATTCTTTTAACTAATCAATCTGTCAAAACGGCATTTTTAAATGAAATTGTTCGTGTTGCCAAGAAGTATCAATTCAAGGAAATCCATTTTGATTTTGAATATTTACGCCCTGTTGATAAAGATGCTTATATTCAATTTTTAAGAGAGGCAACAGCTCGTTTCCATCAAGAAGGATGGACAATATCTGTTGCACTTGCACCAAAAACAAGTAGTCAGCAAAAGGGCAAATGGTATGAAGCCCATGACTATGAAGCGATCGGTAAGATCGTCGATCATGTTGTGTTGATGACCTATGAATGGGGGTACAGCGGCGGACCTGCACAGGCTGTCTCTCCAATTGGACCTGTCCGCCAAGTAATTGAATATGCACTAACTGTCATACCGGCAAATAAAATTGTAATGGGACAGAATTTATATGGCTATGATTGGACACTTCCTTTCGTCCAGGGCGGCCCGATCGCCAAAGCCGTCAGTCCTCAACAAGCAATTGCACTTGCTAGACAGCACAATGTCTCTATCCTATACGACGAAACAGCACAAGCACCTCATTTTCGTTATACAGATGCCAATAACAAAGAGCATGAAGTCTGGTTCGAAGACGCTAGGTCGATTCAAGCAAAATTCAACCTCATCAAAGAGCTAAAATTAAACGGAATTGCTTATTGGAAATTAGGTCTATCTTTCCCACAAAATTGGCTCTTATTATCAGATCAATTTAATATTGAAAAAAGAACGACATCGTAATCCATTCGCTCTATCTATTAGAAGGGGTATGGTACAATATACATTGGTTTGACAACTTTAACTTTATAGATAGAGGAGAACGCCTATGTATCCTGCCCCTTTTATTGCAGTGGAAGGCCCAATTGGAGCCGGAAAAACAACTTTGGCTACAATGCTTGCAAAGGAATTTCAATTTCCTTTAGTAAAAGAGATTGTAGAAGAAAATCCATTCTTAGATAAATTTTATGAAGATATGGAACAATGGAGCTTTCAGCTTGAGATGTTCTTTTTATGCAATCGGTTCAAACAGTTAGAATTAATTGAAGAAAACTATGTGAATAAACAGCAGCCGGTTGTCACTGATTATCATGTCTATAAAAATATGATATTTGCAGAAAGAACATTATCAAAAAAGCACATGGATAAATACAGAAAGATCTATCACCTGCTAACAGATGATCTTCCTAAACCAAATGCCATGATCTATATAAAAGCCAGCCTTCCCACCTTACTTGAAAGAATACAGATGAGAGGACGCTCTTTTGAAGAAGACATTGACCCAGCTTATTTAAAAACACTCATTGAAGATTATGAGCTAGCCATTGAACATTTAAAACAGACTGAGCCAGGGCTTCCTATCATTACAATTGAAGGAGATCATACAGACTTCGTTTCCTCACAGCAAGATTACCAGCAAATTGTACAGAACATAAAGGAGCAAGTGCTATGAACAAGATCGAAATACCAAAGGACGCAGTCATCACAATTGCCGGGACTGTTGGTGTCGGCAAATCCACTATGACCAAAACAATAGCAGACAAGCTAGGGTTTCAAACGTCTCTTGAAAAAGTAGATGATAACCCATATTTAGAGCCTTTTTATTCAGATTTCCAAAGATGGAGCTTCCACTTACAGGTCTATTTCCTGGCTGAGCGTTTTAAGGAGCAAAAGCGGATTTTTGAATCTGGCGGAGGATATGTACAAGATCGTTCCATTTATGAGGACACTGGCATTTTTGCAAAAATGCATGCGGACAAAGGTACGATGTCTGAGGTCGATTATGAAACATATACAAGCCTATTTGAGGCGATGGTGATGACACCTTACTTCCCTCACCCTGATGTCCTCATCTATCTGCACGGGGATTTAGATCATATTTTACATCGTATTGAAGAACGCGGCAGAGAAATGGAAACTCAAACTGACCGTGCTTATTGGGAAGAAATGTACACTCGATACACAGAGTGGATCGAACAATTTGATTTATGCCCAGTGATTAAAATTAATATTGAAGATTACGACCTACTTCATGATGAAAGTTCACTTGATCCCATTCTTCATGAAATAGCTTCTGTTATTCAAAAAAATCGCTCTAAAACAAAATAAAAAAAACCGCTGCATTCGCGAAATGCAGCGGTTTGACAATTTCCAATTTTTATGCTTGCGTTTAATTCAACTAAGGTAAAAAATCAATATGGCGGAGGAAGAGGGATTCGAACCCCCGCGGGCTTTGACACCCCTGTCGGTTTTCAAGACCGATCCCTTCAGCCGGACTTGGGTATTCCTCCGTATCGACAAGAATTAATATACCATATCATTTTATTTGAAGTCAACATCTTTTCGAAAAAAATTTCAATTTGTGATTTCGGCATGATATTTGCCTATAAAAAAGCAGCCATTGATGGCTGCTCTTGATCTATTTCGTATCCTGTCTCATTTCTTCAATAAACTGATTCATCTCTACTTTAAACTCATTTAATGATTCGATAATCTTCGTAAAGTCTGTCACTTGTTCGGCTTGTTCATTTGTTGAGCTGCTGATTTGTGAGATGTTTTCAGACAAAGTGCCAATGCTGTCTTGGATTTCTTTTAAAAATGTATTAATGGTTTCAGCCGCTTCCTTCGAGCCATCTGATAATTTACGCACTTCATCAGCCACGACAGCGAACCCTTTTCCATTCTCACCTGCTCTTGCGGCTTCAATTGCAGCATTTAAACCTAGCAGATTTGTTTGTCTGGCAATCCCGCCAATGGTTTTTACGACTTCTTCAATATTCGCAGATTTCTCTTCCGCTCTTCCTGCCTGTTCGCTTATTTCTAAACTTGTGGCAGCCAGCTCTTGTGAATGTGCAGCAATTTGCTCAATTCCACCTTGGAGTTCTTTCGCTACTTTATTGATTTGCTCCATATAACCGCTTAATTTTTTTTCACGATGATATGTAAATGCCACTAAAAAAGAGCCAATTACTTTTCTATCTTCATCAAAAATCGGGTAACCTTTTACAGCAACTTCATAACCATATAGTGTTTCTGGTAAGTAACCGTCATATTCTTGTCCTCTTAATGTCGTCGCCACATTTTGGTCTTCTGGGTTCAATGGGTCCCCAACTTTCATACCAAAATCTATTGTGTTAGACGGGTAATAACAAAGTACCTTCTCTGTATCCGTGATACCGAAAAGAATACTTTCATCTAGTACCTTTCTAAGTAATTGAGCCATTTCAACATAATAGTCAAGCCTATTCAAGATTATTCCTTCTTTCCTAGAAGCTTTTACTCTTTTTATCGGCTAAATTCAGGAAAACTGTAGGACTTTTGGTAAAAAGAATAAGATGCCTTGGCGGCATCTTATTTCATCACTTCTTTATTTCCCATGTAAGGACGCAGCACTTCAGGAATGATTACTGTTCCATCCTCTTGTTGATAGTTTTCTAAAATAGCCGCTACGGTTCTTCCTACCGCTAATCCAGATCCATTTAATGTGTGGACATGTTCTGGCTTCGCTTTAGGCTCCGGACGGAAACGAATGTTTGCGCGTCTTGCTTGGAATGCTTCGAAGTTACTGCAAGAAGAAATTTCACGGTACGTATTCTGGCTCGGAATCCATACTTCGATATCGTATTTCTTTGCAGCTGTGAAGCCTAAATCTCCCGTACACATGCTCATGACACGGTATGGCAGGTTCAATAGCTGAAGCACTTTTTCTGCTTGATTTGTTAATTTCTCTAATTCTTCATAAGAATCTTCTGGTCTGACAAATTTCACGAGCTCTACTTTGTTAAATTGATGCTGACGGATAAGTCCACGTGTATCTCTGCCGGCAGATCCAGCTTCTGATCTGAAGCAAGCACTGAATGCTGCATAGTTAATTGGCAGCTGTTCACCATCGAGGATTTCGTCACGATGCATGTTGGTAATCGGGACTTCGGCTGTTGGAATGAGGAAGTAATCTTCTTCGCGAATTTTAAAGGCATCCTCTTCGAATTTTGGAAGCTGACCAGTTCCTGTCATGCTCGCTCTGTTGACCATATAAGGTGGAAGCACTTCAGTAAAACCAAACTCGTCCACATGTAAATCAAGCATAAAATTATACAATGCGCGCTCTAAGCGCGCGCCAAGCCCTTTATAAAAAACGAAACGGCTTCCTGTCACTTTTCCTGCACGTTCAAAATCAAGGATGTTGAGCTCATCAGCTACGTCCCAATGTGGTTTTGGTTCAAATGAGAAGGCTGGCTGTTCGCCCCATTTTCTCACTTCCACGTTGTCGTCTTCTGTTTCACCAACTGGTACAGAGTCATGAGGGATATTTGGAATTGAGAACAGGATGTGCTGCAGGCTTTCTTCTACTGTTCTTAGCTCATCATCCAGCTTCTTGATCTCATCTCCTACCTCACGCATTTCTTGAATAATGTGATCGGCGTCTTTCTTTTCTCTTTTTAGAACAGCTACTTGCTGTGATACTTCATTTCTTCGGCTCTTTAATTCTTCTGTTTTCCCGATTAATTCTCTTCTTTTTTGATCTAGCTCACCAAACTTATCAAAATCCGCTAAATCTTCGCCTCGGTGTGCTAATTTTTCTTTGATTTGATCAAAGTCCGTGCGCAGTTGTTTAATATCCAGCATGTATAACACTCCTTTTTTTATCGAAAAATAAAAAGAGCCCTCATCCCATGAAAGGGACGAGAGCTCTCGCGTTGCCACCCTGATTGAAAACATGCAGAAGCATGCTTTCCTCTTTCCTCTGTAACGGTATCACCGTAAATGCTTACTTCTCTTGTTTCAGCATTTCGCTCAAGGATGGATTCAGAATGCATCTTTCACCGATTCTCACCAACCATCGGCTCTCTGAGAAAGAGGGGCTTCTTACTATTTCCCGTCAACGCTTTTTCGATCTTTGATTGTGTTTTTAATGTACTATAAGTTTTATCTCTTTTCAACCGTTTTATACAGCAAGCTTCGTTTTGTAGGACTTCACCATATCAACAAACAGCTGCGTTAACCGGTGATCGTCTGTCAGCTCTGGATGAAAAGAGCAGCCTAGGATATTGTTTTCTTTCGCCATCACAATCCTGCCATCATATTCAGCCATAATTTCTACGTGATCATCTGCGCTGATGATATGAGGCGCACGGATGAACACCCCTGTAAACGGTGCATCCAGCCCTTTTACTTCTAAATCTGCTTCAAAGCTGTCTACCTGTCTGCCAAAAGAGTTCCGAGCAACAGATACATTTAACAATCCAAGATGAGCATCTTCTCGATCCTCGATATGCTTTGCCAGCATAATCAAACCGGCACATGTACCGAAAATCGGTTTCCCTTGAGCAGCGAACGCTTTGATCGGATCAATGAATTGGTACGTATCCATGAGTCTTCTCATCGTCGTACTTTCTCCACCAGGGATAATCAAACCATCAACGGATTCTAGCTCTTCTACTCGTTTGATGATCTTTCCTTCTGCTCCACAGGCTTCAATCGATTGAATATGCTCTCTCACCGCTCCTTGAAGCCCTAGTACACCAATTGTCAGCATGTTCGTTTGCGCTCCCTTAATTACCAGCCACGCTCTTGCATACGTTCTTCTGGCAGTAGATTTGAAATTTCAATTCCTTTCATAGCTGTTCCAAGCTCTTTTGAAAGTTCTGCAATGAGACGATAATCAGTGTAATGAGTTGTTGCTTCAACAATCGCTTTTGCGAATTTAGCTGGATTGTCTGATTTGAAGATACCAGATCCGACAAATACACCGTCTGCTCCAAGCTGCATCATTAACGCAGCATCTGCTGGTGTTGCAACGCCTCCAGCTGCAAAGTTCACAACTGGCAGCTTGCCATCTCTTTTGATTTGCAGCAATAATTCATAAGGCGCGCCAAGATTCTTGGCTTCTGTCATCAGTTCATCTTCACTCATGGCTGATACTTTACGAATCTGAGCATTGACCTTTCTCATATGACGAACAGCTTCTACAATGTTGCCTGTCCCAGGCTCTCCTTTTGTACGAAGCATAGAAGCGCCTTCTGCGATACGGCGGGTTGCCTCACCTAAGTCGCGGCATCCACAGACAAAAGGTACTGTGTATTCATTTTTATTTAAATGGAATTCTTCATCTGCGGGCGTCAGCACTTCACTCTCATCGATATAATCAACACCAAGTGCTTCAAGAACACGAGCCTCGACGATGTGGCCGATACGTGCTTTTGCCATGACTGGAATCGTTACGGCATTTTGTACTTCCTCTACGATTCTTGGGTCTGCCATACGGGCAACACCGCCTGCTGCACGGATATCAGCTGGTACTCGTTCTAGTGCCATGACTGCCACCGCACCTGCTTCTTCTGCAATTTTTGCCTGCTCCGCATTGACGACATCCATAATGACGCCACCCTTTTGCATTTCTGCCATTCCACGTTTCACTCGTTCAGTTCCCTTATTGCTCACAATAGTTTCCTCCCATTTGTCTATTCGATTCATTCAACATCTTTATCATACAAGCGAGAAAGTATAACAATAAAGAGAATAGTATAACAATTCAAACAGCCGATAAAAAAGAATAAACCCTTGTATATAAAGGGTTTCCAGCTAAAAACATGTCATTTTCTCTTTCAAGTGTGATTTACATGCTATAATGCAACTATAACAATTAAAATTCATGTATAACAATGTTGCATTCTATGGAGGGGTTTCATGCATATTGATATCCATCGACACTCTGATACATCTCTTTCAAATCAAATTTACTTTTCAATCATTGACCACATTCAATCAGGTTTGCTTCAGCAAGGAGAAAAGCTGCCAACTGTACGTGATTTAGCTAAGCAGCTCAATGTGAGTCTTGTCACGGCAGCAAAGGCATACACCCGATTAAAGGATGACGGATATTTAAAGACGGTGCAAGGTAAAGGAACTTTTGTGGATGAGCAGCAAGAGCAGGCAGAGATTCCGGTTCCATCATCTACTTCTTTCGATTGGCAGTTGTCGATTCCAGATTATTTACCACGGTCTCAATTCGCTCAGTATCACTATGTCGAAGAAGCCATTAACCTTTCTTCCTCTATGATCGATCCAGGGCTTTTGCCCAACCGGTATTTAGAAAAAGAGATGCAGCATGTACTAGCCAGGCATCCCCAAATCATGTCGAAGTATGGTGAGATACAAGGTGACCTTCAGCTGCGACAAGTCATTCAATCATTTTTAGAAAAGTTGGATGTGCCGTCTACACCTGAAAATATCCTAGTAACAAGTGGTTCTCAGCAAGGGCTTGATTTGGTGGCACGTACGTTTATTGGGCCGGATGATGTGGTGGTCATGGAAGCACCGACATACCCCGGAGCCATTGATGTCTTTATGGGCAGAGGAGCAAGAATCATTACTGTCCCTGTCGATCATGAAGGGATGAACATGAAACAGCTTCAAAGCATTTGTGATAAATATAAACCGAAACTCATCTATACGATTCCTACTTTCCACAGTCCAACAGGGGCCAGTATGTCGATGAAGCGTAGAAAACAGCTTCTCTTACTGGCTCAAAGCATTGATTGTCTCATTGTAGAAGATGACCCTTATCGTGAGCTTTATTTTGAAAAGAAGCCGCCAGCACCTATTAAAAGCTTGGATCATGATGGACACGTCATTTATTTACGAGGATTAAGTAAAACACTGGCGCCAGGATGCAGAATCGGGATTATCACAGCCTCAGGCTCGATATTTAACCGTTTATTAGCTGCAAAGGCCAATAATGACTTAGGCAGCCCTCTCCTCACACAAAAGGCCATATTGCCGTTTCTGACATCGAAGAAAATGATTGATCATACGAAGAAGCTAAGAACCGCCTTGAAAGTGAGACGCGATTTGATGATGGATGTGTTAACGAAACACGCACCGAAAGATGTAACGTGGCAAATTCCACAGGGCGGGCTCAATTTATGGCTTAGCTTTCCTTCCTGGGTCGATACACGAGCACTGTTGCATGAGGCACGTAAGCAGCAAATCACCTTTCTGCCTGGCTCTGTCTGCTACCCTGGTGAGCCGAAGCAGAATTATATCCGCCTCAGCTTTTCCTATGTGAATGAAAAAGCACTGACCGAAGGCGTGGAAAAGTTATGTGATATTTTTCAGCAAGCTTTATCCACTCCTCAAAATCAGAAGCAATCGCTCTTCTTTTAACGATAAAAAAACTGCTCTCATGTATAGAGAGCAGTTTTTTTTATTAGAACCAACCTTTTACTGTGTCAACGATTCCGCCCCAAATGCCAGCGAAGAATCCACCTACACCGCGCATTGCTAGGATGAACCAGTTTGCTTTTTCATCGCCTGTTTTCGTCACAAGCTCAACACCAGATTGGTCTTTATTTAAATAGCCGTAGTCCTTCTCATCACCAGAATAAGAAGTCGTCAGCATGCCAACCTTCGTTCCTTTTTTAATAGGAGCTTCTAGGTTCTTTTTCTCGATATTTACTTTTGCTTTATAGCTCTTTTCGTCACCATTTTTTACTGGCACAGAAAATGCTTCTTTCGTCACAACAGGTACTTCTTTATCTTTGCCTTTATCAACTGCGATGTTTTCATGTCCTTTGATTTGTTGACCTTTTTTGTACATTTCTTTCATCGTGAAGTTTTTAAACGCATAGTCGAACAGTTTTTTCGCCACGTCGAAACGTGCTGTATGAAGATTACCTTTTGCATTTAGGATGACGGCAATGACGCGCATGTCACCTTGTTTTGCCGTACCTGTGAAGCTAGAACCGGCTGAATCTGTTGATCCTGTTTTCAGACCGTCTACACCTTTATATTCCTTCACAAGTCCTTTAAGCATGAAGTTCCAGTTAGGCATGTCCATTTCATCGTCAGTGCCTTCTCTGAACTTCGTTTTCGCAATACTTGCTGTTTCAAGAATTTCTGGATGGTCTTTGATGAGATGCTGTGCAAGCAATGCCATATCTTTTGCCGATACTTCACTTTCTTCATCAGGACCTGTACCTTTTGGCTGTTGCCCATGTAAGTCTTTATTTTCAAGACCAGTTGCATTCACGAATTTGTAGTTTGTTAAACCAAGTTCTTTTGCTTTTGCGTTCATTTTTTCAACAAACTTCGATTCTGATCCAGCGATCACTTCTGCTAAACCGATCGCTGCTGCATTTGCCGAATAAATAGCCGTTGCTTGATAAAGTTCTTTTACTGTATACGAACCATCTTTTCTCAAAGGAACGTTAGATAAACTGCGGTCCTGAGAAATTTCGTATACATAATCATCTGGCGTATACTTTTGATCCCATTTCACTTTACCTTCAGCAATCGCCTCTAGTAATAGATACTCGGTCATCATTTTTGCCATACTTGCAATAGGCAGTCTTTGATCTGCGTTTTTACTATAAAGAATTTTACCTGTAGAAGCTTCAATAAGGATCGCTGCTTTCGCATTCACACTGAATGGATCTTCAGCAGCCTTTGCTTTGGACATTGGTGTAAATGCTGTAACAATCAATGCCAATGCAAGGATAGAGACCATAAGCTGTTTCAACATCTTGCTGTTCAATCGTCATACCTCCGTATTCATCTTTTTTCGACGTTTTTCATATATATGTAATCCACAAGGGCTTATTTCAACACAACAGTATAAATTTTATCACAATAAAGACAAAAAAAATAGACAGAGTCATAGACCCTGTCAAATGTAATTTGATTGTCACAATTTATCAAGAAATTGTGTAGTTTGGTGATTCTTTCGTAATTTGTACATCATGTGGATGACTCTCACGAAGTCCTGCACCTGTCATACGAATAAACTGTGCTTCTTCTCTAAGAGTGCGTAAATCCTGTGTTCCACAATAGCCCATACCAGAACGGATACCACCAACTAGTTGATACACTGTATCAACGACTGGCCCTTTGTATGGTGTACGACCTTCGATTCCTTCAGGAACGAATTTTTTATTATCTTCTTGGAAGTAACGATCTTTACTTCCTTTTTCCATTGCAGCAACAGAACCCATACCACGATAAACTTTGAAGCGTCTACCTTGGAAAATTTCTGTTTCTCCTGGGCTTTCAGATGTACCAGCTAGAAGGCTTCCCAGCATAACAGCATGTCCGCCAGATGCTAGTGCTTTCACGATATCACCTGAATATTTAATTCCACCATCTGCAATAATAGCTTTACCATGTTTTCTTGCTTCTGTTGCACAGTCATAGATCGCTGTGATTTGTGGTACACCAACACCTGCAACAACACGTGTTGTACAAATAGATCCTGGTCCGATACCGACTTTCACAATATCTGCTCCTGCTTCAAACAATGCTTTTGTTGCTTCAGCCGTTGCAACATTACCAGCAATGATGTTAAGAGAAGGATACGTTTCACGGATTTTCGATACAGTGTTTAGAACACCTTGAGAATGACCGTGTGCTGTATCAATGACAATAACATCCACATTGGCTTCGACTAATTTTTTCACACGTGTCATTGTATCGCCAGTGACACCAACAGCGGCACCAACAATTAAACGGCCATGTGCATCTTTAGAGGAGTTAGGGAATTCAATCACTTTTTCAATATCTTTGATTGTGATAAGACCTTTTAACGTTCCTTCGTCATCTAAAAGAGGTAATTTTTCAATCTTGTATTGCTGTAGGATTTTTTCAGCTTCTTCTAACGTTGTACCAACAGAAGCTGTCACAAGTTCCTCTTTTGTCATCACGTCGCTAATCTTCATTGAATAATCCGAAATAAAACGAAGGTCACGGTTCGTAATAATACCAACAAGCTTTTGGTCTTGTTCGTTGTTGACAATCGGCACACCTGAAATACGGTATTTACCCATTAAATGCTCTGCATCAAATACTTGATGCTCTGGTGTTAAGAAGAATGGATTTGTAATAACGCCGCGCTCTGAACGTTTTACTTTATCCACCTGTTCTGCTTGCTGTTCAATGGACATGTTCTTATGAATAATACCAAGACCACCTTGACGTGCCATTGCAATCGCCATTTGTGATTCCGTCACTGTATCCATTCCAGCACTGATAATTGGAATGTTTAGCTTTAATGTACTTGTTAGCTCCACTGATAAATCGACATCACGCGGAAGTACTTCAGACTTTGCTGGAACAAGCAAAACATCGTCAAACGTCAAACCTTCTTTTGAAAATTTACTTTCCCACATTAGTAAATCCCCCTCTTTTCGGCAAAATATTATATGTAGATTATCAACTAGCAAACAGCATGTCAAGGAAGCAACAAACAGTTGCAATTTTTAGAAAATATAAAGAGAGTTGAGGAAGAAGATGAAAAGTTCAGGATGGAAGGATTTAAAACGTTTTTACTCGCTAGAAACTTCCCAAAAGTTTCTATTTCAACAATATGAGAAACGGAACATTCCAGATGCAAATCAGCAAGCCTATAAAAACTGTGAACGATTTATTTACTTTCTAAAACATGGCCATACGTTTTATGAACAGGCTGCGAATGCACCTTTAGAACTTAAACCCATTTTATTGTTTTATGGAATGGCACAGCTATTAAAAGCATGTTTGCTGACAGTTGATCCCCATTATCCTTCTCAAACCTCTGTTTTAGCCCATGGCGTAACATCGAGAAAGAGAAAGAAACAGCATTACCGCTTTAGCGAAGATGAAGTGAAAATCCAAAGAAACGGGCTATGTATGCATGTGTTAAAGCATCTATTTCATTTAAAGGGTCTTGAAGATGAGCGATTTACAATGATCCATCTCCTGTCCAAAATACCTGAAATGAGTCATATTCTTGAGTTTCAAAAGCAGCCCGCGACATTAGTTAAAGTGGAAAAGGCGAATGGAATGATGATTCAAGATCATATTCCATTACTTTATAACATGTCTGCTGAACGCTTTATTGAATACTTTGAGTTCCATACAAGCTGGAAACTCAAACAGAGAGAGGCTAAGAAATTGACGTTTGATGTATTTCTTGAAGAAAACCCAGCACTCGCTACTCATCTTCATTATGATTTAGAAATGGATCAATGGTTTATACCGTCAACACGAGATGCTTTTCTAGGGATTCCTGAGATCATCAGCCATTACTTATTGATGTATAACCTTAGTATGATTGCCCGCTACGAAACAGAATGGTGGTACGAGCTGCTGTCTCAATACATTAGCGACGATTACGTCATGATTGAACGCTACATGGAGATTGCAGAAGAGAAGTTCCCAGCTTACATCATGATGCTGTTAGAAGAAAAAACAAAAAAGACCAGTTCCAAATGGAACTGATCCTGATAGAAGCTTGGCGGCGTCCTACTCTCACAGGGGGAAACCCCCAACTACCATCGGCGCTGAAGAGCTTAACTTCCGTGTTCGGTATGGGAACGGGTGTGACCTCTTCGCTATCGCCACCAAACCTGATGGAGAGAATGTTCTCTCAAAACTAGATAACAATGTTCATGTTTCACATTAGAATATAGGTTAAGTCCTCGATCTATTAGTATCTGTCAGCTCCACGTGTCACCACGCTTCCACCTCAGACCTATCAACCTGATCATCTTTCAGGGATCTTACTTCCTTGCGGAATGGGAAATCTCATCTTGAGGGGGGCTTCATGCTTAGATGCTTTCAGCACTTATCCCGTCCGCACATAGCTACCCAGCGATGCCCTTGGCAGAACAACTGGTACACCAGCGGTGCGTCCATCCCGGTCCTCTCGTACTAAGGACAGCTCCTCTCAAATTTCCTGCGCCCGCGACGGATAGGGACCGAACTGTCTCACGACGTTCTGAACCCAGCTCGCGTACCGCTTTAATGGGCGAACAGCCCAACCCTTGGGACCGACTACAGCCCCAGGATGCGATGAGCCGACATCGAGGTGCCAAACCTCCCCGTCGATGTGGACTCTTGGGGGAGATAAGCCTGTTATCCCCGGGGTAGCTTTTATCCGTTGAGCGATGGCCCTTCCATGCGGAACCACCGGATCACTAAGCCCGACTTTCGTCCCTGCTCGACTTGTAGGTCTCGCAGTCAAGCTCCCTTGTGCCTTTACACTCTGCGAATGATTTCCAACCATTCTGAGGGAACCTTTGGGCGCCTCCGTTACATTTTAGGAGGCGACCGCCCCAGTCAAACTGCCCACCTGACACTGTCTCCCTGCCCGATAAGGGCAGCGGGTTAGAAGGTCAATACAGCCAGGGTAGTATCCCACCGATGCCTCCACCGAAGCTAGCGCTCCGGTTTCCAAGGCTCCTACCTATCCTGTACAAGCTGTACCAACATTCAATATCAGGCTGCAGTAAAGCTCCACGGGGTCTTTCCGTCCTGTCGCGGGTAACCTGCATCTTCACAGGTACTATAATTTCACCGAGTCTCTCGTTGAGACAGTGCCCAGATCGTTGCGCCTTTCGTGCGGGTCGGAACTTACCCGACAAGGAATTTCGCTACCTTAGGACCGTTATAGTTACGGCCGCCGTTTACTGGGGCTTCAATTCGCACCTTCGCTTACGCTAAGCGCTCCTCTTAACCTTCCAGCACCGGGCAGGCGTCAGCCCCTATACTTCGCCTTACGGCTTCGCAGAGACCTGTGTTTTTGCTAAACAGTCGCCTGGGCCTATTCACTGCGGCTTCTCGGGGCTTTAACACCCTAAGAAGCACCCCTTCTCCCGAAGTTACGGGGTCATTTTGCCGAGTTCCTTAACGAGAGTTCTCTCGATCACCTTAGGATTCTCTCCTCGCCTACCTGTGTCGGTTTGCGGTACGGGCACCTCTCACCTCGCTAGAGGCTTTTCTTGGCAGTGTGGAATCAGGAACTTCGCTACTAAATTTCGCTCGCCATCACAGCTCAGCCTTTATGGGAAACGGATTTGCCTATTTCCCAGCCTAACTGCTTGGACGCGGATATCCAATACCGCGCTTACCCTATCCTCCTGCGTCCCCCCATTGCTCAAATGGTGAGGAGGTGGTACAGGAATATCAACCTGTTGTCCATCGCCTACGCCTTTCGGCCTCGGCTTAGGTCCCGACTAACCCTGAGCGGACGAGCCTTCCTCAGGAAACCTTAGGCATTCGGTGGACGGGATTCTCACCCGTCTTTCGCTACTCATACCGGCATTCTCACTTCTAAGCGCTCCACCAGTCCTTCCGGTCTGGCTTCACAGCCCTTAGAACGCTCTCCTACCACTGTTCGTAAGAACAGTCCGCAGCTTCGGTGATACGTTTAGCCCCGGTACATTTTCGGCGCAGAGTCACTCGACCAGTGAGCTATTACGCACTCTTTAAATGGTGGCTGCTTCTAAGCCAACATCCTGGTTGTCTAAGCAACTCCACATCCTTTTCCACTTAACGTATACTTTGGGACCTTAGCTGGCGGTCTGGGCTGTTTCCCTTTCGACTACGGATCTTATCACTCGCAGTCTGACTCCCAAGGATAAGTCATCGGCATTCGGAGTTTGACTGAATTCGGTAACCCGGTAGGGGCCCCTAGTCCAATCAGTGCTCTACCTCCGAGACTCTTACCTTGAGGCTAGCCCTAAAGCTATTTCGGAGAGAACCAGCTATCTCCAGGTTCGATTGGCATTTCACCCCTACCCACACCTCATCCCCGCACTTTTCAACGTGCGTGGGTTCGGGCCTCCATTCAGTGTTACCTGAACTTCACCCTGGACATGGGTAGATCACCTGGTTTCGGGTCTACGACCACGTACTCATGCGCCCTATTCAGACTCGCTTTCGCTGCGGCTCCGCATCTTCTGCTTAACCTTGCACGGGATCGTAACTCGCCGGTTCATTCTACAAAAGGCACGCCATCACCCGTTAACGGGCTCTGACTACTTGTAGGCACACGGTTTCAGGATCTATTTCACTCCCCTTCCGGGGTGCTTTTCACCTTTCCCTCACGGTACTGGTTCACTATCGGTCACTAGGGAGTATTTAGCCTTGGGAGATGGTCCTCCCGGATTCCGACGGAATTTCACGTGTTCCGCCGTACTCAGGATCCACTCTGGAGAGAACAACATTTCAGTTACAGGGCTGTTACCTTCTTTGGCGGGCCTTTCCAGACCTCTTCGCTTATATCGTTCCTTTGTAACTCCGTATAGAGTGTCCTACAACCCCAAGAGGCAAGCCTCTTGGTTTGGGCTGTTCCCGTTTCGCTCGCCGCTACTCAGGGAATCGCATTTGCTTTCTCTTCCTCCGGGTACTTAGATGTTTCAGTTCCCCGGGTATGCCTTCTCATACTCTATGTATTCAAGTATGGATACTACTCCATTACGAGCAGTGGGTTTCCCCATTCGGAAATCTCCGGATCAAAGCTTGCTTACAGCTCCCCGAAGCATATCGGTGTTCGTCCCGTCCTTCATCGGCTCCTAGTGCCAAGGCATCCACCGTGCGCCCTTTCTAACTTAACCATTTCTTACTTTAGAAAGAATCACTATGTGTGATGAACTTTGCATTGCATTCAATGTGAATGTATTACTTATTGTTATCTAGTTTTCAAAGAACACGTTGGTGGAGCCTAGCGGGATCGAACCGCTGACCTCCTGCGTGCAAGGCAGGCGCTCTCCCAGCTGAGCTAAGGCCCCGATTTAATAGAAGATGGTGGGCCTGAGTGGACTCGAACCACCGACCTCACGCTTATCAGGCGTGCGCTCTAACCAGCTGAGCTACAGGCCCATCTTTCATATCGAAGATATGATGTTGTAGGATCTTTTGCAAGTTCCTTCAAAACTAAACAAGACGAAAACGCACGCTGCTCCATATATCCTTAGAAAGGAGGTGATCCAGCCGCACCTTCCGATACGGCTACCTTGTTACGACTTCACCCCAATCATCTGCCCCACCTTCGGCGGCTGGCTCCATAAAGGTTACCTCACCGACTTCGGGTGTTGCAAACTCTCGTGGTGTGACGGGCGGTGTGTACAAGGCCCGGGAACGTATTCACCGCGGCATGCTGATCCGCGATTACTAGCGATTCCAGCTTCACGCAGTCGAGTTGCAGACTGCGATCCGAACTGAGAACAGATTTATGGGATTGGCTAAACCTTGCGGTCTTGCAGCCCTTTGTTCTGTCCATTGTAGCACGTGTGTAGCCCAGGTCATAAGGGGCATGATGATTTGACGTCATCCCCACCTTCCTCCGGTTTGTCACCGGCAGTCACCTTAGAGTGCCCAACTAAATGCTGGCAACTAAGATCAAGGGTTGCGCTCGTTGCGGGACTTAACCCAACATCTCACGACACGAGCTGACGACAACCATGCACCACCTGTCACTCTGTCCCCGAAGGGAAAGCCCTATCTCTAGGGTTGTCAGAGGATGTCAAGACCTGGTAAGGTTCTTCGCGTTGCTTCGAATTAAACCACATGCTCCACCGCTTGTGCGGGCCCCCGTCAATTCCTTTGAGTTTCAGTCTTGCGACCGTACTCCCCAGGCGGAGTGCTTAATGCGTTAGCTGCAGCACTAAGGGGCGGAAACCCCCTAACACTTAGCACTCATCGTTTACGGCGTGGACTACCAGGGTATCTAATCCTGTTCGCTCCCCACGCTTTCGCTCCTCAGCGTCAGTTACAGACCAGAGAGTCGCCTTCGCCACTGGTGTTCCTCCACATCTCTACGCATTTCACCGCTACACGTGGAATTCCACTCTCCTCTTCTGCACTCAAGTTTCCCAGTTTCCAATGACCCTCCCCGGTTGAGCCGGGGGCTTTCACATCAGACTTAAGAAACCGCCTGCGAGCCCTTTACGCCCAATAATTCCGGACAACGCTTGCCACCTACGTATTACCGCGGCTGCTGGCACGTAGTTAGCCGTGGCTTTCTGGTTAGGTACCGTCAAGGTGCGAGCAGTTACTCTCGCACTTGTTCTTCCCTAACAACAGAGCTTTACGATCCGAAAACCTTCATCACTCACGCGGCGTTGCTCCGTCAGACTTTCGTCCATTGCGGAAGATTCCCTACTGCTGCCTCCCGTAGGAGTCTGGGCCGTGTCTCAGTCCCAGTGTGGCCGATCACCCTCTCAGGTCGGCTACGCATCGTCGCCTTGGTGAGCCATTACCCCACCAACTAGCTAATGCGCCGCGGGTCCATCTGTAAGTGACAGCCGAAACCGTCTTTCATCCTTGAACCATGCGGTTCAAGGAACTATCCGGTATTAGCTCCGGTTTCCCGGAGTTATCCCAGTCTTACAGGCAGGTTACCCACGTGTTACTCACCCGTCCGCCGCTAACATCCGGGAGCAAGCTCCCTTCTGTCCGCTCGACTTGCATGTATTAGGCACGCCGCCAGCGTTCGTCCTGAGCCAGGATCAAACTCTCCGAAAAAGTACAAAACCGAAGTTTTGTTTTTCGTCAGCGTTTGACTGACTACCTATGAAGTATCATAGGATTTTTTTATAAAAACTCGAATTAACAGGTACGTTTTGTCTTGTTTAGTTTTCAAAGAACTTGTGTGTCACTCTCTCAAAGCGACCACTTAAATATATCATATATCTCTATCAACAGTCAACATTTTTCTTAAAAAACATTTTATTTTTTTAAGAAGTTTCCACTGTAGAAGAGATAAAAAATAGAGCCTCTTTTTGCTCCTTTGAAAGATTAACACATATCTATGAAAAAAGCATTATAAATTTCAAAAAAACTCATGTTTTTTTAGAAAAAAATAAAGCCGGTGAAGAACCGGCTTTATTTTTACTCAGATTGCTCTTGATCTGACTCTATAGTTTCTACGTTTTCTTCACTATTCTCTTCATCATCTTCTTGTGATTGTTCAACTAATGCCACTGTAGCGACATGTTCATCATCACCAAGACGAATCAGGCGGACACCTTGAGTGACTCGACCTGTTGTTGAAATGTCTGAAACGGCCATACGAATGATCACGCCGCTTCCTGTAATAATCATCAAGTCCTCTTCAGCTTCAGCATTTGTTGCCTTCACTGCGACAAGCGGACCATTGTTATCAGTGATTTTACATGTTTTAAGACCTTTACCGCCCCGGCTTTGAACACGGTATTCTTTTTCAGGTGTTAACTTACCATATCCTTTTTCGGTTACGATCAATACGTTTGCATCTGGCTCAAGGATTTCCATCCCAACGACGATGTCATCCTCTGAAAGCGTAATTCCTTTCACGCCAGCCGCCGTACGTCCCATTTCACGAACGTCTGTCTCGTCAAAACGAATCAGCATACCTTTTTTCGTACCAATGATGATTTGTTTTTCTCCATTGGTTAAACGGACAGCCATCAGTTCATCTTCGTCACGAAGACTTAATGCGATAAGTCCATTGTTTCGAATGTTGGCAAACTGAGATAATGATGTTCGTTTTGATACGCCGTGTCTTGTTGTAAAGAAGAGATACGAATCTTCATCAAATTCGCTTACTGGAATAATGGCATTAATCCACTCTCCCTTTTCTACTTCAAGCAGGTTAATAATCGGAATCCCTTTCGCCGTTCGTCCGAATTCAGGAATTTCATATCCCTTCGCACGATAGACCTTCCCTTTATTAGAGAAGAAGAGGATCGTATCATGGGTAGATGTTGAAATCAGCTGTTCTACGAAATCATCCTCATTGGTTCCCATGCCCTGAACACCTTTACCGCCTCTTTTTTGGCTGCGGTATGTTGATGCAGGCAGACGCTTGATATAACCATTATGAGTCAGCGTAATCACAATATTCTCAACAGGGATCAAATCTTCGTCTTCAATTGTTTCAATACCTGCCGTCACAATTTCAGTACGGCGCGTATCATTGAAACGTTCTTTGATTTCTGTTAATTCTTCTCTAATGATTTCAAGAACTTTCTCATTGTCTGCTAAAATGGCTTTCAACTCAGCAATCAAATCAACAAGTCCTTTGTATTCTTCTTCTATCTTTTCTCTTTCCAAACCAGTTAAGCGCTGAAGACGCATATCAAGAATGGCCTGTGCTTGTTTTTCGGACAAGCTATAGTTCTCCATTAAGCCATTTCTCGCAATTTCAGCAGTTTGAGAGCTTCTAATTAATGCAATGACTTCATCTAAATGGTCAAGAGCGATTCTTAAACCTTCTAGAATATGAGCTCTTGCTTCAGCTTTACGAAGTTCATATGCTGTTCTTCTGCGAATGATCACTTTTTGATGCTCTAGATAATATTCAAGACATTGTTTGAGGGACAAGACTTTCGGCTGTCCATCAACTAGTGCCAATAAGTTGATCCCAAATGACGTTTGGAGTGTCGTTTGTTTATAAAGATTGTTTAATAGAACGTGGGCGTTCGCGTCTCTTCGCAGTTCAATTACAATCCGCATTCCATTACGATCAGACTCGTCACGCAGATCTGTAATGCCATCAATCTTTTTATCGCGCACAAGATCAGCGATTTTTTCGATCAAACGGGCTTTGTTGACCTGATATGGAATTTCATTGATGACAATCCGCTGCTTACCGCTGGATGTTTCTTCGATAATAGAATTTGCACGTAATGTAATAGAGCCCCGGCCTGTTTCATATGCTTTGCGAATTCCGCTTCGGCCTATGATTTGTCCCGCGGTTGGGAAATCTGGCCCTGGAATGATCTCCATTAGTTCCTGTGTTGTCATTTCTGGGTTTTGACTAATCGCAAGTACCCCATCAATCACTTCACCTAGCTGGTGAGGGGGAATGTTGGTGGCCATTCCTACAGCGATACCTGTTGCCCCGTTGACTAATAAGTTCGGGAATCGAGCAGGCATAACGATTGGTTCTCTTTCACTGCCATCGTAGTTATCTTGATAATCAATCGTATCCTTGGTGATATCACGCAGGATTTCCATTGAAATTTTAGATAGACGCGCCTCAGTATAACGCATTGCCGCTGCACCGTCTCCATCGACAGAACCAAAGTTTCCATGACCTTCAACCAGCATATTACGATAGTTGAAATCTTGCGCCATCCGAACCATCGCTTCGTATACAGCGCTGTCACCGTGAGGGTGGTACTTACCGATAACTTCCCCAACGATACGTGCAGATTTCTTAAATGGTTTATCACTTGTCATACCTAGGTCATTCATCGCATACAAAATTCTTCGATGCACGGGCTTCAATCCATCTCGCACATCTGGTAATGCACGCGAAACAATAACACTCATTGCATAATCTAAAAAGGACGTACGCATTTCTTGACTAATATTTACTTCGCGTACATTTGGTGTATGTTGTTCACTCACTATAAGAACCTCCCTTTACGTATCACATGAAATAAATTATGTGGGAGTAAAATATGTATTTATCTTCACAAGACTATTCTCCATTATATCAATAATCTCGGCTTTATACACATTTATTTACTAGAAAATCAACGAAAACACGGAAAACCAGGACATTCGTTACACGCCCCTATTTCTTGAAAAACAACCTTATTCCAAACAAGAAATAAGGTTGTTCTCAGGAGGGATCTATCTAAATATCAAGGTTTTTCACGTATTGTGCATTTTCTTCGATAAAGTTTCGTCTCGGCTCTACTTTATCTCCCATCAGCATTTCAAATGTCTCATCAGCATCGATCGCATCCTCAAGTGTGACTTGAAGAAGTGTTCTCGCATCAGGGTCCATTGTTGTTTCCCAAAGCTGAGCAGCATTCATTTCTCCAAGACCTTTATAACGCTGAAGTCCAGGCTTTGGTGTTTGAGGAAGTGATTTTAACAGCTCATCCAGCTGTTTATCGTTATACACGTACTCCACACGTTTTCCTTGCTGCACTTTATATAAAGGCGGCTGCGCAATATACACATAACCGTTTTCAATAATTTCACGCATGTAGCGATAGAAGAATGTTAAGAGCAGCGTTCGAATATGTGCACCATCCACATCGGCATCTGTCATGATCACAATTTTGTGATAGCGTGCTTTCTCTAAAGTAAAGTCTTCTCCGATTCCAGTTCCTAACGCTGTAATCATTGAACGAACCTCGTTGTTCGATAAAATTTTATCTAAACGAGCTTTTTCTACGTTTAGGATTTTCCCTCTTAACGGTAAAATCGCTTGGAAGTGACGATCACGGCCTTGTTTAGCAGACCCGCCCGCAGAATCTCCCTCTACAATATAGAGTTCAGAGATGGAAGGATCTTTAGAAGAACAGTCTGCCAGTTTCCCAGGTAAGCTGGAGACTTCCAGCGCACTTTTACGTCTTGTCAGCTCACGAGCCTTTTTGGCCGCCATTCTTGCACGAGCCGCCATCAGTCCCTTTTCCACAATTTTCTTCGCAGAATCAGGATTTTCAAGCAAGAATTTCTCAAGTGCTTCAGAGAAAAGGGAGTCAGTGATGGTTCTCGCTTCTGAGTTCCCAAGCTTTGTCTTCGTTTGTCCTTCGAATTGAGGGTCTGGATGTTTGATGGAGATAATGGCTGTTAAGCCTTCTCGCACATCTTCACCGCTCAAATTCGCATCCCCATCTTTGAATACGCCATTTTTACGAGCATAATCATTGATGACACGCGTTAGACCGGTTTTAAAGCCAGCTTCGTGTGTTCCGCCTTCATACGTATTGATATTGTTGGCGAAGGAATAGATATTGCTTGTATAGGAATCGTTGTATTGTAATGCCACTTCAACCGTGATTCCGTCTTTCTCACCTTCGATATAAACAGGTTCTTCGTGAACAACTTCTTTTGAGCGGTTTAAATGTTCTACATAACTCTTAATACCGCCTTCGTAGCAGTATTCATTTCTCCGCTCTTTGCCTTCACGCAAGTCTTCAATGATGATGTTTACACCTTTTGTTAAGAAAGCTAACTCACGTACACGGTTGGCAAGTGTATCATAATCAAATTCAATGGTTTCATTGAAAATTTCTGGGTCTGGCACAAAGTGAGTGGTTGTCCCGGTTACATCTGTTTCACCAATAACCTCTAAATCTCCCACTGGAACGCCGCGTTTGAACTGCTGATAATGAATTTTTCCGTCACGGTATACAGTCACGTCTAAGGTAGTAGATAATGCATTTACAACAGATGCCCCTACACCATGCAGACCGCCTGATACTTTATAACCGCTGCCGTCGAATTTACCACCAGCGTGAAGAACAGTCATAATGACCTCTACGGCAGGACGCCCCATTTTCTCATGAATCCCAACAGGAATCCCGCGGCCATTATCTTTTACTGTAATGCTGTTATCTTTTTCAATTTGCACTGTAATGTCTGTACAATAACCAGCTAATGCCTCATCAATACTGTTGTCGACAATTTCCCATACAAGATGGTGAAGTCCTTTTGCATTGGTTGACCCAATGTACATTCCTGGACGTTTTCTAACAGCTTCTAGTCCTTCAAGCACCTGTATCTGATTTTCATCATAACTATTATGTTGCTGTTCCATTGCCACGTACATTCACCTACACTTTTCTTAAACGATATATTTATATGAATTGAGCTTTTAGACTTCAATTTCAATCACAAACGAAGCACGTTTTTTGAGCGTGCTTGAGGAAAGAGGAGAGTAATAAACAGATTCAGTTGTGACGACAATGGATTTGGGTGTCCCTTGGGATAACGAAATGATCTGTTTCTCTTGTTTTTGTAGAAACTCTTCTACAACAGAAGACGACCTCATTTTGTAATCAACAATTGCGACAATCTCTCGTGTAGAAACAACACAATCATCACCTAAATGAATATACAAGACTCACACCTCATTTATCAGTCAATTACTTTTCCACTGGCTACTCTGAAAATTTCCGCTTCTTTCAGGGTAGCGTGATCGATACCTTCAACACTTGTTGTGGTGACGAAGGTCTGGACACGTCCCTGAATGGTATGGAGCAAATGAGACTGTCTGTAATCATCAAGTTCAGATAACACATCATCAAGTAGAAGAATAGGATATTCTCCGATTTCTTCATGTATCAGATCAATTTCTGCCAGCTTTAGTGAAAGAGCTGTTGTTCTTTGCTGCCCTTGAGAGCCATATGTCTGAACATCCCGACCATTTACAAAGAAAAGCAGGTCATCTCTGTGAGGTCCCCACAGTGTCACCCCTCGGTCTATTTCTCTCTCTCTTAGTTTCTGAAACGATTCTTCATAGCTATTCTTTATTTTCGACAAGTCTGACGCTTCTGATACCTCTATTGCCGTCTGGTATTGGAGCGTGAGTGTTTCTAGCTCTCTAGAAATCCCAAAATGCAGCGGCTGCGCCCATTTTTCGAGCTGTTTCGTAAAAGTCAGTCGTCTTTTGACAACTTTCGCTGCCGCATCAATCAACTGCTCTGTTAAAATCTCCAGCATCGCTTGATCCGTTTGCTTTCTTGTCTGCAATTGTTTCAAGTAATGATTACGCTGAGAGAGGATTTTTTGATAGAGCGATAAATCATGCAAGTAGACAGCAGAAACTTGTCCAATCTCCATGTCGAGGAATCTTCTGCGGATTTGCGGGCTGCCCTTCACAAGACTTAAGTCCTCTGGCGCAAACATGATGGTGTTTAACGCACCAACATAATGACTGAGCTTCTGTTGTTCAATGTGATTGACCTTACCCTTTTTCCCTTTTTTTGAGATCACGAGCTGCATTGGGAGTGGACCATTTTTTTTAATGACTCTACCTTCTATTTTAGCATAGTCTTGGTCCCATCGGATAAGTTCTTTATCATTTGACGTACGATGAGACTTTGCCATCGACAATACATAGATCGCTTCCATCAAGTTCGTTTTACCTTGGGCATTCTCACCGATCATGACATTCACCTTATTGTCGAATTGAAGCTCGGTGTGTTCATAATTTCGGTATGAAGTTAACGCCAGACTTTGAATGTACATGTATTGTCACCCGTTTCTAATTCACAACTTGAAATGTGCCGTAACCTTCAATCTCGACAACATCTCCTGGGTATAGTTTGCGTCCCCGTCTATTATCTGGCTCTTGATTAATGAACACCTCATGTTCACTTAAAAACCATTTCGCCATTCCGCCAGATTGGATGACTTCGGCTAATTTCAAAAACTGCCCTAATGTAATCATTTCTGTTTCAATGGTTATAAGATTAGGCATTGTATCGACCTCTTTCAATATCACTAATATCTAATTGTACTAAAAAACAAGACAAGAAGGAAAGGGGGAAAGCGAACTGGGATGAAAGAAAGCATGGAAAACGAGAAGAAAAGCTGCTGTGCACTCACACAGCAGCCATTTTAGATTGAATTAATACGTTCTTACCGGAAGAATCAATTGCAGGATAGAATCATCATTCGGCGTACGCAGCAGGAACGGTCTCATTGCACCAGTGAAGCTTACATGAATATCGGTTCCCTCTAATACTTTTAACGCATCCAGCATATATTTTGGACTGAAGGAGATTTTAAGATCTTCCCCTTTAATATCATCTGCTTGAACCGTCTCCACCACTTTACCGATCTCAGGTGAATTAGAAGAGATTTCAAGGCTTTGTTCAGGATCAGCCGACAGTTTCACGACATTATTACGTCCTTCTCTTGCCAAAAGTGATGCACGATCAATAGCTTGAAGGAACTCTTTCGTGTTGACCACGACATCCGTTTTACTTTCTTGCGGGATCAGACGAGCTGTATCTGGATAATTACCATCCAGCAATCTTGAGAAGAACAAGACGTTTTGTGCTTTAAAAAGAACTTGTGTTTCTGTAATGACGATGCTCACAAGATCTTGTCCATCATCAAGAATTTTACTTAGCTCTGTTAAACTCTTCCCTGGAATGACGACATTATACGAACTTTCCTCGTTAATATCTAACTTCGCTTTTCTTAAAGCAAGACGGTGGCTATCCGTCGCCGTGCATATTAATTCACCTTTTTCAACTTTCCAGTTTACACCTGTCAAGATAGGTCGTGTTTCTGAGGTGGACACTGCAAAAACAGTTTGACGAATCAAGTTTTTAAGCAGATCTGTCGGAATTTGAAATGCATGATGCTCTTCAATTTGTGGAAGATGCGGATATTCTTCAGCATCTAAGCCGTTTAAGTTAAATTCTGCTGAGCCAGAGCGGATGATGGTCAGGTGATTTTGTTCTACTTCAATTTCGACAGTAGCCATAGGCAGTTTCTTTACAATTTCACTAAAGAAGCGGGCTTGAAGCACAATACTTCCCGGACGATCAATGGTGATAACCTCTAAATCTCCATCTCTTTGAGGAATGAAAGATTCAATTGAGATATCAGAATCGCTTCCTGTTAGAGAAACCCCTTCATCAGACGCAACAATTTTAATCCCTGTCAAAATAGGAATCGTTGTTCTAGAGGATACGGCCTTTAATACATCTTGGACACTTTGGACAAGACGATCTTTTTGAATCGTGAATTTCATAGTGGTCCTCCTAAATTTTCTTAATGACATGTATATATATTTTATTAATAAAAATCGTAGAAGTAATAGTAGGGCTTGTGAATATGTGGATAAGTCGAGAAAAAGAAAGGAAAGACAGCCTATCCACATGTGGACAGACTGTGTATGACTATGCTCTAGTTATTCACATTTTCCCGTACTCATTATATCAGCTTGGTTATTTTAATTGTTCTTTGATCTCTTTGACATGCTGCTGAAGCTGTTCATCTTCAACGATTAATTTCGAAATCTTCTCATGAGCATGAATGACAGTCGTATGATCACGACCGCCAAATTCTTCTCCGATTTTAGGCAGAGAGGAATCGGTCATTTCTCTAGAGAGGTACATGGCAATTTGTCTTGGATAAGCAACTGACTTCGTACGTTTCTTCGCTTTGAAATCCTCTAATCGAATATTAAATTGCTGCCCTACGATTCTTTGAATATCTTTAATTGTAATGACCTTTGGCTTCGATGAAGGAATGATGTCCTTTAGTGCCTCAGCCGCTAGATCTGCGTTAATGTCTTTATTAATTAAAGATGAGTAAGCAACGACACGAATTAAAGCACCCTCCAGCTCACGAATATTGCTGTCGATTTGATTGGCAATATAAAGCATGACTTCATTTGGAATATCTAAGCCTTCTGCTTTTGCTTTTTTGCGCAGAATTGCGATACGTGTTTCTAGATCTGGCGGGGTAATGTCTGTAATTAAGCCCCATTCAAATCGAGAGCGCAATCTGTCTTCAAGTGTCGGAATTTCTTTCGGAGGCCGATCACTAGAAATGACGATTTGCTTACTTTCTTCGTGAAGTGTGTTGAATGTATGGAAAAACTCTTCTTGAGTTTGTTCTTTTCCTGCTAAAAATTGAATATCATCTATCAAAAGCACGTCTACATTCCGATAACGGTTACGGAAGTCGACAGCTTTGTTATCTCGGATTGAGTTGATAAATTCATTAGTAAATTTTTCAGATGATAGATAGACCACTTTGGCTGATGGATTATGGTCGATTACATAATGACCAATCGCATGCATCAAGTGAGTCTTTCCTAAACCAACGCCCCCATAAATAAAAAGCGGGTTATATGCTTTTGCTGGTGCTTCCGCGACTGCAAGTGAAGCGGCATGAGCAAAACGGTTGCCTGAACCAATAACAAAAGTATCAAATGTATATTTTGGATTCAGCATATTTTGTGGAATGTCAACAGGCTCTTCTTTAGACATTTTTTTGATTGGAGACTTTGGCATGGCTTCCTCTTCGTCCTGATTTTGAGGAATAATAAATTTAATGCTGAGCTCTTCACCTGTTAGTTCATAGATGGTATCAGCAATTAAGTGAAGATATCTTGACTCGAGCCAATCTCTAGCAAATTCATTTGGTGCCGTAATTGTAAGCGTATCTCCCTGAAGAGAATGGGCTTTTGTCGATTTCATCCATGTCTCAAAACTGGGTTTGCTCAATTTTGTCTCTATTTTTTGAAGTGCTTTATTCCACAGATCCAAAATATTTTCCATAAGGCCTCTCCCCCCTCCTTTTCTTTATTAAAATGACCAGTATCAAACTGTTATAGAACACGAAAAAGACCAAATGGTCATCACCATTCGTGCACATACATTGTTGAAAACAATTAATATAGTAGAAAAACGTCTTTTCGACAAATTACA